>JAXMFI010000003.1:0-742435 GCA_046347835.1 Burkholderiales bacterium
ATCGGTGCCGCGTTGCATGTGCGTACCCTCCCGCAGCGCGCGCCGTCAGCCGCCGCTCGCGGTGAGCCGCGCCGCCGGCAAGTTCATCCCCGGCTTCGCGACGCTCGACAGCAGCAGGTACCAGGTCCCGGCGCTGTTGCCGTTCACGTAGACGACGAGGTCGGGCCTGCCGTCGCGGTCGATGTCGCCCGCGTACTGGATCTCGCTGTCCCAGCCGAACCCGTCGAGCAGGTATTCGTAGGTCGCGCCCTTGACGTCGAGCACGTAGTGCGCGCCGGCGCGCCCCGGCATCCCGTTGCGGACGGTGAGCTTGAACGGCGCGCCGCCGAGCGACAGCGCATACGCGCGGCCGTCGACCGGCGCCAGTGCGCGCCGGCGCAGCGGCACTTCGACGACCGGCCCCTCGCGCAGCGCGGTGCGCGGCAGGTTGACGTAGTAGAGCTGCCCGAGCGCCGACTGCAGCGTTGCGCTGTTCTCGAGCGTCGCCGACTCGAGCTCGCGCAGGAACAGCGGACGGCCGCCGGCCGCTTCGGGAATCTTCCGCAGGTACGACCCGGCCGCGTCCTTCACCAGCACGAACCACCCCGCGTCGGGCATGTCCTTCAGCGGCGCGTCGAGCGATCCCGCGTCGCCGTCGTAGTGGCCCGGCAGCAGCATCAGATTGCGCGGGGGAAGCGGCTTCGGCCATCCCCGCGGCTCGGCCTGCGCCACGCTGGCCGCCGCCACCGCCATCGCCACGACGACCAGCGTCGGCGCCGCGGCACCGGCGCCGCGCACGACGAGCGCCAGGGCGCCCGCGAGCAGCAGCGCGAGCCCGCCGGCGACGATCAGCAGCGGCGCGGGGGTCGCCGTGCGCGGCAGCCGGTCGAAACCGGTGAGACCGTCGGGAATGTTGCCGGGCATCGCGGTCTTGGAGGCCGCGATCCCGGCGGGCCTCCCCGGCGTCACGTCGACGGCGACGAGGCTCGTGTACTTGCTGACGAGGTGGTGCGTGAGCGCGACGTCGACCACCGCCGTGCGGATCTCCTCCTCCGGTGCACCCTTGCGCCCCGCGTCCATCAGCGCGTCGATCTTCGCGCGCGCCCACAGCACGCCGACGCCGGACGCGCCGGCAGGCGCCGCCGCGGGCAGCAGCGATCCCCACGTCGCACCGGCGCGGCGGCCGGTCACCATCACATTGCCGCCGGCCGGATTGGCATTGAACTGCGCGACGACGACGACCGGCTCGCCCACGTAGAGGTCGGGCACGACGCGCGGCCACGCGTCGGCGCCGGCCGGCCAGTCGACGGCGATGTCCGTCAGCGCCGGGCTCTCGAGCTTGCGGAAGAGCGCCGTCATCTTCTCCTTGACCTCGCGCACGTCCGCAATGTACGTGTACGTGCCGCGGCCGAACTGCGCCGCCTTGGTCATGAAGAACGCGTTGGGCGCGGGACCGATGCCGACCGTGAACAGCCGCCGGTCGCCGATCGCGTCGTGCACGAAGCGCAGGATCGCGTCCTCGTTGCCGACGGCGCCGTCGGTCAGGAACACGACCTGCCGCATGCCCGGCGCCTCGCGCGGGCCGGCGAGCGCCAGCTCGAGCGCCGGCAGCATCTCGGTGCCGCCGCGCGCACGCAGACCCGAGACGAACTGCTTCGCGCGCCCGAGTGTCGCCGGGTCGCTCGGCATCGGCGCCGGGAAGAGCGCCGTCGCGCTCGAATTGAACTCGATCACGTTGAACGTGTCGCCCGGCTGCAGCCGGTCGAGCGCCAGCAGCAGCGCGTCGCGCGCCTGCGCGATCGACACGCCCTCCATCGAGCCCGACGTGTCGACGATGTAGGTGACCTCGCGGGCGGCGCGCGGGGCGTCCACGCCCGCCGCGGTCGGCGGCAGCGCCATCAGCAGCGCGTAGGTCTTGCCGCCCTTTGTCTCGGTGAAGAGTGCGGTGGCGGGCAGGGCGCCGACGTCGGGCGTCCACGCGAGCTCGAAGTCCCGCGCGGCCGGGATCGGCCCGTCGGCCAGCGTCAGCCGGTAGCGATGCCCGGGCGCCTCTTCGATGCGCATCGGGTGATACGCGCTCGCGAGCCGCGCCAGCGGGAAGCCGGCGTCGAGCTCGATCGTGATCGCGACCGGATTCACGTAGCCGTCGCGGCGATCGGCCACCGGCGGCGTGATGCGGTCGGCGTCTTCGACCTGCCGCGTCGCCGGCGACCAGCCCATGCCGCCGCTCGTCGATGCGATTGGCGCGCCCGGGATGTAGCGCGGCGTGATCGCGAGCGGGAAGCGCAGCCGGAACGTGCCGTCGTCGTAGCGCAGCGTCTCCTGGTACTCGATCGCGACGACCACCTCCTCGCCGGGTCCGATGTTGGCCACGCTCGTCGTGAAGAGATTGGGACGCTCCTGCTCGACCAGCGACGTCTTGCGGCCCTCGGACTTTGCCGCCTCGTACGCGCGGCGCGCCTCGCCGCGCTCCTTGATCATGCCTTCGACGATCCGCTCGCCGATGCGCATCTTCAGGTGGTCGACGGCGGCCTTCTCGGGCAGCGGGAACACGTAGACCCCCTCGCGCCACTCGGCCGAGGGGTTCACGAACCGCTGCTCGACGCTGACGCGGGCCGCGATGCCGGTCACGCTCATGCGAACGTCGGTGAAGAGAAGCGGCGTCGCGGTCCGCCCGCCGGCGTCGTCCCGGAGGTACAGCGCACCCGTGCCGCCGTCGGCCGCCGCCGCCCGGGCCGGCGTGCTGACGATGAAGACCGCGATCGCCAGCACGGCGCTCACGACGAGCCCGGCCGCGAAGCTCTCGACGACAAACCGCGCCAACACGCGCCACTCGCGGCGCAGCACTCCACTGCCGGTGATCCGATCGACGTCTGCCATTGCGGGTCTCGTTGTCGTTGCGTATCCGAGCCGGCGGTTGGACCGTTGCTGCCACCGTGGGCGCCCGCCGGCGTCGCGCCACCGATGGAGCGCATTGCGCGCGCGCATTGGGGCGCCGGCCGGGACCGAAAACGGCGCACCGGCGAACAAATGTGGCAAACCGGTGGCGATCGCGCCGGCGCGACCCGGCACGTCGCGCTCGCCACTGGGAAATTGCGGCCAGAGCTGCAATACTTGGGCCGAAAGCCCGGCCGTCATCGCGACGATGGCGTGGCCTGCGCACTGCCGCTTCGACTCCAGTTTCAGCCGCCGACATGCGACGCATCGCCATCGTCGAGGACGAACCCGCCATCCGCGCCAACTACGCCGACGCGCTGCGGCGACACGGCTACGAGGTCGCGGCGTACGCGAACCGCCCCGACGCGCTGGCGGCATTCCGCACGCGGCTGCCGGACCTGGCGCTCGTCGACATCGGCCTTGGCGACGACGTCGACGGCGGCTTCGCGCTGGTGCGCGAGCTGCGCGCGCTGTCGGCGAGCGTCCCGATCATCTTCCTGTCGGCACGCGACTCCGACTTCGACATCGTGGCCGGGCTGCGCCTCGGTGCCGACGACTACCTGACCAAGGACGCGAGCCTGCCGCACCTCGCGGCGCGCATCGCCGCGCTGTTCCGCCGCAGCGAGCTGCTCGCGGCGCCGCCCGCCACCGAGGACATCGCCGAGCGCGGCCCGCTCGCGCTCGACGTCAAGCGGCTGACCGCGCATTGGCAGGGCAGGCGCGTCGACCTCACCCTGACCGAGTTCTGGATGGTGCACGCGCTCGCGCGGCATCCGGGCCACGTCAAGGACCGCGACGCGCTGATGCGCGACGCCAGCATCGTCGTCGACGACAGCACGATCACGTCGCACGTCAAGCGCATCCGGCGCAAGTTCCAGGCGCTCGATCCGGCGTTCGACCGGATCGACACCGTCTACGGCATGGGCTACCGGTGGCGGGAGTAGCGGCAGAGGAGGATTAGCGTGCCCCGGATCGCGCTGTCCATCCGCGCGCAGCTCTTGCTGGTCCTCACCGTGTTTCTCGCGCTGCCGTGGCTCGGCTACGAATACGTGCGCGAGCTGGAGCGCGTGCTGCGCGACGCGCAGGAGCGCACACTCGCCGGCACCGCCCAGGCCGTGGCGACCGCGCTGCACGACCGCCCGCGGCTCTTCGCATCGCCGCCCGATCCGATCGCGTCGTTCGCGCGTGAGCGCGCCGACGAGCGTACCGGCGGCGGCCCGTCGCTGCCGCCGTCGGCGTCCCCGGAGATCGCGCAGATCGTCGAGGGCCTGTCGCGGACGACGGCACGCATCTGGGTCGTCGACCGCGGCGGCGTGGTCCTCGCGCGCGCCGGCACGCTGAAACCGCCCGCGCCGCAGGCGCCGCCGGAGTCGCTGTGGGACCGCATCGTGCGCGCCACGGTCGGTCGCCTGTACCGGCTGGTGCTCGAGCAGCCGCCGGAGGACTTCTCCGACGACGCCGCGAAGGAGGGTGCGCCGCGCGGCCGCGACGTCGAGGGTGCGCTCGCCGGCATCCTGACGACGGATCGCCGGCGCACGTCCGACGGCAAGGCGGTCATCGTAAGCGCCGCGCATCCGGTCTGGGTCGGCGACCAGGTCCGCGGCGTGGTCGTCGCGGAGGAAACGGGCAATGCCGTGCTCGCCGAGCGCAACCGCGCGTTCGAGCGGCTGTTCAACATCGTGCTCGCGGTCCTGCTGGTGGGCTCGCTCGCCCTGACGGCCTACGCGACGTGGCTGTCGGCGCGCATCCGGCGCCTGCGCGACGACGCCGAGCGCGCGATCGACGACCAGGGGCGCGTGCGCGGCGCGCTCGCGAGCTCGACGGCCGGCGACGAGATCGGCGACCTTTCGCGCAGCTTCTCGTCGGTCCTCGCCCGCCTCGCCGAGCACGCGAGCTACCAGGAGAAGATGGCGAGCCGGCTGTCGCACGAGCTGCGCACGCCGATCGCCGTCGTCCGCTCGTCGCTCGACAACCTGAAGGCGTCGCCGCTGCCGGACGACGCGCGCGTCTACATCGCGCGGGCGCAGGACGGACTCGCACGGCTCACGCGGATCCTCACGCGGATGACCGAGGCCGCGCGGCTCGAGCAGAGCCTGTCGGACGCCGAGCGCGTCCGGTTCGACGTCGTGCCGGTCGTGAGCGGCTGCGTCGAGGGCTTCCGGCTCGTCGATCCGGCCGCGCGCATCGCGCTCGCGGTGCCCGCCGCGCCGGTGTTCGTCGACGGGGCGCCGGACCTCGTCGCGCAGATGATGGACAAGCTGCTCGCGAACGCCGTCGAGTTCGCCGCCGGCGGGGCCATCGACGTCACGCTCGACGTTGCCGACGGCGCGGCCCGGCTCGCCGTCGCGAACGACGGCCCGCCGCTGCCGGAGGGCACGGCGGGGCGGCTGTTCGAGTCGATGGTGTCGGTGCGCAAGGGCGGCGAGACCGGCGAGCCGCACCTCGGGCTCGGCCTCTACATCGTGCGCGCGATCGCGCAGTTCCACGGCGGCGCCGCCCGCGCGGCCGACAAGCCGGGCGGCACGGGCGTCGTCGTCACGGTCACGCTCCCGCTTGCGGTCTCCGCCTGATGGCCACGCCTGCCGCCTCCGACCGCTCGCGTCCTGCGCCCGGTCAGAGCGCGCCGACTTCCTTCACCATCGTCGCGTCGAACTCGACGTCGACCTTCGGGCCGCCCGCCGCGGAATTGTCGAACCGGAGCGTCCCGGCGATCTTCTTCGCGTCGTCCGTCTTGAGCGCGAGCGAGCCCTTGGGCTCGGTGCCCGAGTACTGGACCTTCTGGTCGTTCATCACCATCCAGTAGCTGATCCGCGGGCCATCCTCGAAATTGATCGACAGGCCCTCGGCGAGGCCGCTGTCCGTGCACCCCATCGTCGTGCACCCGGCGATCTTGCCCGACAGGTCCTTGGTCGACAGGATCACGCGGCGGATCTTCTGCTTCGTCATCGCGTCGGGCCCCGCGACCAGGTACGCGTACTTGACGTCGACCGTGCGGCCCTTGTACGCGACGGTGCCCTTCGCGTCGCCGGCCGCGGCGGGCGCGGCGATCAGCAGCAGGAGGACGGTGGCCATGCTTCGCCAGGTGTTGCGCGGCATTCGGACCACGGACACGTCGTGCATCGGAACCTCCTGTTGGGATGGGCGTGGCGGCAGGCCCGGCTTCGGGAGTCGCGGAGATTCTAGCGAATGCGCCGGGCCGCCGCGAGGCGGACCGCCGGGATCGGCGATAATCGCAGCGGCCCCCACGCCCCCCCGCCGCCATGAACCCGATCTCGTTCGCGCCGATCGTCCAGCACCCGGCCCTGGTCGCCGCGGCGCTGCTCACCGTATCCAACCTGTTCATGACGTTCGCCTGGTACGGGCACCTCAAGCACCTCTCCGGCAGCCCGTGGTGGACCGCGGCGTTCATCTCGTGGGGCATCGCGCTGTTCGAGTACCACTGCCACACGCAACTAAGCGCTGATGGACAGGGCGATCTCGTAGCGGTCTCAACAACTTAGGTCTTTCCGACATGTCCATCGTGACGGACGCTTGGATGGACATTTCCCGACTCGCCTGTCCATTTTTCGGACGCGTCGTGTGTCCATGTGTCCGCGACGAGATCGAACCATCATGATGGAACTCGTCGTCGGAATCTTTGTTGTCGTCTACCTCGGAATGATCCTGGGTGGCCTGCCGTTGCTGCAGCTCGACCGTACGGGCGTCGCGCTGCTGGGGGCAATCGCGCTAATCGGCTTAGATGCCGTGAGCCTCGAAGAAGCGGCGCAATCCATCCACCTGCCGACTTTGATCCTGCTGTTCTCATTCATGGTCGTGTCGGCGCAGATGCGGCTGGGTGGTTTCTACGATGCGGTGACCCGCTGGATGGTCCGGTTGCCTTTGGCGCCGCCGCTGCTGATAGGCGCACTGATCCTCGTCGTGGCCGCGCTATCGGCGGTATTCAGTAACGACATCGTATGCCTCGCCGTGGCGCCGGTCCTCATCGACGCCTGCCGCGCCCGGCGCTTGGCGCCTTTGCCTTTCCTGCTGGCGCTGTCCTGCGCCGCCAACATCGGCTCCGCCGCGACCCTGATCGGCAACCCGCAGAACATGCTGATCGGCGAGACGCTGCACCTGTCGTTCGCCGGATACCTACTGGAGGCAGCGGTGCCGGTCACCTTGGGCCTGGTCGCAACGTGGGTGCTGGTGTTGGCTCTGTCGCGCGGCCGGCTCATCGACCCGGTCGGTGTCTCTCCCGAAGGCAATCGCGTTGCGATGGCGGAGGAAGCTATATCGCTCGACGCCTGGCAAACGATCAAGGGCCTCGTCGTGGCGTTGACGGTCGTTGCCTGTTTCCTGTTTACGTCTTGGCCGCGCGAAGTGGTGGCGCTGACGGGTGCGGGCGTGCTGCTGACGAGTCGCCGCTTGCATTCGCGGCAGATGCTGGGCTTGGTCGACTGGGAACTGCTGATCCTGTTTATCGGCCTGTTTGTAGTCAACCACGCGCTACAGAAGACCGGCCTGCCGGCGCGTCTGGTCGGCGATCTGGCGGCAGCGGGCGTTCCGTTACAGAACCTCGGCCCCCTATTCCTGACGACATTCGTGCTGTCGAACATCGTCTCCAACGTGCCCGCTGTGATGCTGCTGCTTCCCAGTGTCGCTCACGCGCTGGCCGGGCCCACGCTTGCTTTGGTGAGCACCTTTGCGGGCAACCTGTTCATTGTCGGCAGCGTCGCAAATATTATCGTTATTGATGCCGCGGCACGTCGAGGCATAGTGATCAATTGGCGAGAGCACGCTCGCATCGGTGTCCCGATTACGCTCGTGACACTGGGGATCGTCGCAATTTACCTGTCACTGCGCTGGGTTGACGCACATTGAGGCGACACTCGCAATGTAACCGAAGTTGAACCGTTACTTCGGCCACAAGTATCGCGACGGCGCCGCCTAGGCGCCGCCTAGGCGCCGCCACACCTAGCTCAAAAGTCCAGGAGCTGGGACGGGTTGACCTTCAGCGCCGCCGCCAATTTGCAGATGTTGATTAGCGCGATGTTTCGGATACCTCGTTCGACACCGCTGAGGTAGCTCCTCGCCATACCGGTCTCTAGGGCGAGCGCCTCCTGAGAGTAACCGGCTCGCTTCCTGAGCTGCGTAAGGTGTCGCCCAAACAATATTCGTGGATCGCGGCGCATGGTCGCGGCCAGCCTATGGGCCGGACCTCTATGCGTCCACGCTCTATGAGTGACATTTTTGGTCCGTAGGCTTACATTTGTGTCCAAACGACACAACCGTCGAAGACGCGCAGCTAATCGGAAAGGGGCAACGGAAGCTTGAACGCGACCAAGGAGACGAGGCGTGTTGTCTTGGACGGCGAGTTTCAGCTCGTCCTCATGCACGAGCACAAGGCTGAACACAAGCCGCACGAGACGGCTGCGCTGACCGCACTCATTACCCGTGGGGAAGACGTGGTAGCAGGAGTCGTAGGCAATGCTTCCAACACCATGTTTGCTCCCGCTCCGCTCGCTATCGACGTGGTGCTGTCGAACGATGGTCTTCAATTCGGTGCTGATATCGACCGTATCTGGGGCTGGCTTCTGTTTCCCGTGTCTATCGCGCCTAGGCAGATTGACTCGATACGAGAGTTTCTACACCCCCGTGCTGGCATTCGTTTGGTGGATCAATCGGCGAGCGTCGAAGAACCCGTCATCACAGACAACTCACTACCACCGCTCGGGTTTGGTGGACGGGTGCTGAACCGGCCCCGCAACACGAATACATTCATCCCGTTGTCACCGTCATCGTTGCTTAGACGCGCCGCCGGCAGTGATGCGCCGGCCAAAGCGGCAGTGGACGAGGTCTACGAAGGAAAGACAGGCATGGTCGACAGGACGTTGTACACGGCGTGGTTCGACAACGGTGGGGGGAAAGGGGAAGACCGGACGGTCGCTGTCCTCGTCGCAAACGCTGAATCCGAGGAGCAAATGAGGAAACTCTTCCGGGAGCGACATGGGTTCGAGCCAAGGAACATCGCTACCGGGATCGTAGAAAACGAATACACAGAGTTCGCGATCTCAAAGCCAATTCTGGGTGAGGCGAAGCTCGCTAGGTTGCTCAAGGGGTGTTTGGACATCGAGATCTCTGTGTGCGTCCGATTGAATGGTCGTACCGACCAAAGCGGCGGTCTTCCAGACAGTAGCGAAGTTGGCAAACGTCGGGTCCGTTAGCCCATGAGAGTTGGTGGACCCTCACAGCAACCGTGTGTTCGAGGACCTACGACATGACGCGACGGATAGACCCGATATTCGAAGTATTCGACGCCAACGATGCATTCAGGTCCACACCCAGCGAAGAGGAAATGCAACAGGTATGGGACCTAATCGGTCCCTTGATGGAAAGGTACCTGCGTCTGCGGCCGATCTGGCAGGTTGCTGCTGACGCATTCATCGAAGGGTTCGAAACCGGCATGCTGAAGCGAATCATGTGGTACGGCGAAGGGCCATTTCCACACGACTCAATCGAGGACCATCAGGACCCACCGCCTTCGAAGCGGCCGATGCTCATCGGGACAACGCCGACCCAGGACTATCCGCGCCTTCCTAGAGAATTGCTTACTGAGGAGGAGGCGGCCGATTACTTGCAGATCAGGGTGCAGACGTTGCGGCAGTGGCGCAGCGGCTATCACAAGAAGGAAAAAATTCCATACCTCAAGGTCGGTCGCGCCGTTCGGTATCGGAAGGCCGATCTGATTGCTTGGACGGTAAGTCGCGTGGGCGAAACTGAACGGGCCAAAGAGGCAGCCGCAAAGGCGAGGGAGCAGCAGATGCAGGAACTCCGTGACAAGTACCGGCACCACGGCGCAACGCAGCCGCGGCTGGAGCCAGAGCCAGAATCACCGCTGCAATCTGCGCCTTCCCCAAAGCCCGATAGTTCTCACCTGATTGGCAGGCGGAAGCGTGGCAGATGAGCATTGCCTCCGCGGGACCGTGGGGCTCGTGTCGACCGCTCTCACGCCGTACCTGACGCGTTGCCCTATATGCCGCCAATTGAACTGTATGGGTCAATGTAAGGAAGCCCCGGCACAAAGCTGGAGTGCCCAGCCATAAAGTCGGTGCTGTTCAGATCGAGAGCGCCGCGCCAATAGTGAACGCCTTCACCCGGCGCCGTGCCTAGCTCGATGACGCCATACACAATGAATCGGTCTCCCGCGAAGCAACCGTACTGCAGATGTCCTCCCACATTGGATTGCCTTGGATCATCTATCACCGACTTGAGCACGGACAAATAATCTGTGTCCGTCCGATTTTGGGGCAGCTCGTCCTCAGCACTACTGGCCCCAGCACCGATGAAGAAGTGATCGCTGTCAACGAGAACTTCCCCCATGGACTGCTCGTTCACATCGTTTGTAGTCATGTGAAATACGCGGACGTTTCCAGTTTCGGAACACCGCCCACCGAGAAGAATGGCAGCCCGTCCGTGCGAACCTAGTGCAGTGGCGCACACTTGCCTTGAAATGATCCTGTAGGCCGTAAATACGAAGTTAGCGATGCCGTTCATGCTCGTGTCTGTGTACCCCGGAGCGAACTGCAGTTTCTTCGCTACCTCGATTACCGAATCCTTGACTGTTAGCGAATTCACAGCACTCCCGGCGAAGCAGATTCCTAGTTCCATCGTCCGATGAACTGTTCGAGGCCCGGGTTCCCGGGCGTCGACAGGATCGAAGATCGTCAATGGCACTGACAGGACCTTGATACCTACGTCAGCATAGGAATTTGCAGCCACAGTGAGACGTGAATCCGAAGCAAACTGCACGGCCCCCCGTGCGTTCCGCCAAACCATGCACAAGGTCATTGACGTTCCTCGATCCTCAGGAAATTCGCGGGGCCTGATGTAAAGGCGCGTGACCAGGCGTCATTGGCTTGCTACGCGTGGAGCTTGAATTGATTGAGAGATGCTGGTCGCCTCGTCAAGGTCAATCGTCTTGCCGTCGCGTATGAGGTCGTAGACGACATCAATCAACGCCGACATCGCCTGCTTGTCCGACTTCAGGACCATCGTGGCAAGTTTCTGGTGTGAGGTCAGCGCCCGCACTACCCCTTGCTCGACTGCGCCCGGCAGGTTCCCCTTCAGGGCCTGCTCGCGACTGTTGTTCTCGATCTGGGCCACGACCGCCTCGCTCTCCTTGGCGATGGAAGCGATCTGGTTGGCAAACGCCGCCTGATCGCGCACCGGCGTCGCGTGTCCGAAGATGCTGTTGAGCCGGTCGATGATCTCCTTCAGGTAGTGGGGGTCGTCCCCCGTCTTGGTCTGCCCGCCGGGGCCAATGGGCTTCAGTACAGGCTCCTCGACGCCGCCGGGCAAAGGACCACGGTAGGTGATGTCGTAGCCGGTCAGCACCAGCCCGCTCAGGTCCACCATCTCTCGCGCCACCCCAATGAGCCGCTTGTACAGGAGCTTCGCGAAGGCGGCGAAGTTCTCCAGCTCGGGGTCGCCGAAATCGAGGAGTTGAGCGACGTAGACATAGGTGCCGCCGAACCGGGCCAGCCCGTCCTTGAAGGCGAGCAGTTCCTTCATCTGGGTCCCGTACTGGCGCCGCTGATGGTCCGCCGCCTTCATGCCGGCCTTGTCGCCCTGCGCGTGCGCCTTTTCGTAGGCCACCTCCCACGTCGCAACACCTTGCTGCAGAACCTTGAGGCGCTCGTTGTAAACCCGCGTGGCACGCTCAGTGGCGGCGTACAGGGCCTTGTGCTGCGGTTCCTTGGCCTGCGCGAGGTCGTGGATGGTCTGGAACCTTGCCGCCTTGAAGTCGGCGAGGTCGTGCGTCACGTACAGCCCTTGGGCGTCGAGCGCCTGCTTGATCTCGTAGACGACGTTGGGGTCCTGCACGTCCTCGATGACGGCGCCGGCGTCGTATTTCGCAAACGCCCTCAAGACGTTCTCCGGCTCGTTGACGAAGTCGATGATGAATGTCTCGTCCTTGCCCGGCGCGGTGCGGTTCAGCCGGGAGAAGGTCTGCACGATCTCCACGTCGTTGGCGATCCTCTTGTCCACGTACATCGCCACGAGCTTCGGCTGGTCGAAGCCGGTCTGGAACTTGTCGGCCACCAGCATCACCCGGTACTCGGGCCGGTCGAAGGCGAGGCGCAGGTCCTGCCCGGCCACCTCCGGGTTCATCGTCACCTCGGTGAATTCCCCGTCCTCCTCGATGACGAAGACCTCGCCGGCGATGCGCTCGTCATCGGCATGGATTACCTGCTTCCCGGTGAGTTTCCCGGAGAAGGCGACGAGCGACCGGATGTGGCTGTACTCCGGGTGCTTGGCGATGAAGCGGTCGAAGCCGAGCTTGTAGCGGATGACGGCAGCACGCGAGCTGGTGACCACCATGGCCTTGGCTTTGCCGTCGAGTCGATGCGCGACGTTGGCGGCGAAGTGTTCGACGATGAACTGCACCTTCTGGGTGACGTTCGTCGGGTGCAGCGACATCCACTGCGCCAGCGCCCGCTTGGCGGACTTGCCACCGACCCGCTTCTTGTCTTCGACCTGTTTGGCGAGGTTGAAAGCCGTCTTGTACGGCGTGTAGCCCTTGAGCACGTCGAGGATGAAGCCTTCCTCAATGGCCTGCCGCATCGGGTAGCGGTGGAAGGACTGCGGCAGGTTCGTCTTCGATGCCGGCTGGGCCGGATCGGCAGGCCGTCCGAACAGCATGAGCGTGGAGTGCTTCGGCGTCGCCGTGAACGCGAAGTAGCTGATGTTCTTGGGCCGCGCCCGCGACTTCTGGAGCTGTTCCAGCAGTTCCTCGACCGTCATGTCCGCCATCTCGCCCTTGCCGCTCATGGCAAGTGCCGCCTGCAGCTTGGTCGCGTTGGTGCCGGTCTGCGAGTTGTGCGCCTCGTCGATGATCACCGCGAAGCTCTTGTCCTTGAGTGCCTTGTCGGTGACGATGGCCTCCATCGCGAACGGAAAGGTCTGGATCGTCACCACAATGATCGGCGTGGTGGAGAGCAGCGCCTTCGACAGTTGCTCGCTCTTGGACTTGGCGCCTTTCTTCTCGCGGCCGATGGCGGCGATGGCCCCGAACTGGTGGTCGATCTGCTTGACCGCGTCCTGAAGCTGGCTGTCCAACACGGTCCGGTCGGTGACGATGATGACGTTGTGGAAGTACGCGTCGCCGTTGTCCCGGCGGAGCTTGATCAGATCGTGGGCGGTCCACGAGATCGTGCTGGTCTTCCCGGAACCCGCGCTGTGCTCGCACAGGTATTGCATGCCGGGCCCGTTGGCCCGGGCGTCGCCAATCATGGCGTTGACGGCCGACCACTGGTGGAAGCGGGGGAAGATCAGCGACTCCTTCTTCGACCAGTTCCCCTTCAGATCGACCACATCCTTCTTCTCAACGTAGACGAAGCTGTGGAAGATGCGCAGCCACGCGTCGCGCTGGCAGATCGACTCCCAGAAGTACGCGACGGGGTACTCCTTGTCCGCGCGAGCCGGGTTGCCGGCGTGCCCGTCGTTGCCCTGATTGAACGGGAGGAAGAACGTGTTCTCGCCGTCCAGCTTAGTGGTCATGCGGATGTCGGAGTCCGACATCGCAAAGTGGACCACGGCGCCCCGCTTGAACGTCAGCAGCGGCTCCCGCCGCTTGGTCTTGGCGTCGTAGGGCAGCCGGTCGGTCCGGTACTGCTCCATGGCCGCCTCGGCCGATTGGGTGAAGTCCGTTTTCAACTCGACCGTGGCGACCGGCAGGCCGTTGATGAAGTACACGAGGTCGATGGCCAACTCGCGCGCCGGGTGATACTTGAGCTGCCGGACCACGCGCAGGATGTTCGCGCCGTAGCGCTTCAGCACGACCTCGTTGCGCTTGTCCTCCGGCGCCGCCTCGGAGAGGTCGATCTGTCCACAGCCGGCGATCTGGAAGCCCCGCCGAAGCGTGAACACAGTGCCTTGCTGCTCCAGCGCCTTGGCCAAGCGGTCCATCAGGACATCGGCGGCCTTCTCGGCGTTGTCCTTCTTGAGCTTCGCCCACTTCTCCGGCTGGGTCGCCTCCAGCCACGCGATGAGGTCCTCCGGGTAGAGCGCGCGTTCGGTGTCGTACTTCGCCGTGTCGCCGACCTTCCAGCCCTGTGCGGCGAGGCGAGCGACGACATAGTCCTCAAAGTGCTTCTCTTGATGGGCGGTGTCGCTCATGCGGACTCCCGGAGGTCGATCTGGCCGGTCACGGCGGCGGTGATAAGTGCGGAACGGCGCCGAGTAATCAACTCGATGCTCTCCCTCGTCTTGGCTATGATTGTGTCGATGCGTTGAGTGCCGCGTGTCAGGTACTCGGCGATAGAGCGCTGTTCCTCGACCGGCGGCAAGGGGCAGCGAAACGCCTCGATGTCCGGCATATAGATTGTCTTGTGTGTAGAGCCGATCATCAGGCGGTCCAACTCGGGCCGCATCGCCAACAGAACGTAGTAGAGGTAGACGTTGTGCAGGCGAGGGCCACAAATCCACGCGCCGAAGTCCTGCGACGTGGCCATCTCGGTGCCCATGATGGCGGGGAAGCCGACGGAAGCGGTTCGGGACAGGATGACGGTACCCGCAGGGAGCTTCCTAGCCGACGAATTGGCGAGACCCAGCTCGCTGACTTTCTCGGCAGTTTCGGAAACGACAACCTGTCCGGCCTTTCTGACTCGCCAGATGTCCGCCAGCGTGAACCACGGAACGGTGCAGTTCTCCCAGTATTCGGGATGTTGGCGGCTAGGTGTGTGGCCGGACTCAAGACGGGCCACGTATTTCAGTGGCGCAATCTGCCAGTGAACCGGAATCTCCCCCATCCACTGATAGCTGGAACTGCGCGCCTTCGCCTTTGGGTTCAGGCCCTTGGTCACCGACTGCGTGATGAGTACCTGCCGTTTCTTATCGAGAAGGTCAATGAACTTGGTCTTCTTGGCGATCAGGGCGTCGATGCGGATGGTCTCGCGGTCGAGTGTGCGAACGATGTCGCGCTGCTCGGCTACGTCAGGAAACGGAAGGCGATACGCGCGGAGCGTTTCCGCTGGCAGGTGGGCTATCGTGGATTTGCCGCCACCGTCAGTGAAAATTCCACTGGCTACAGCGGAGTGCAGCAGGTAGTACATGAATCGTGGACAGTCCCGGTCAGGTCGAGTTGGCCGTAGCCGATGCAACGCCTTCTGGTAATAGCACTCCGGCAGTTGGTCGTTCCAGATCGCCGCCCGCCCAACCTCGCCGCCTTCGCAGACAAGTAGGTCCCCTGCCTTGAGTCGATACCGCTCCCGTTCACTGGGACGGAAATCCATTTCCGGCAGGTCCTGCACGTTTACGTGGTCCCACTGCACGTCCACATTGCGCAAGTACGGGGCCAAATGCTCACCGCTAATACGTTTTTCATCGAGCATCTTGCCGAGCGCGACCTCGTACCTGTGCCCAACCGCAGGCACCATCCAGTGTTCCGGAATCTGGCCAATCCACTCGACCCCAGAGTCCTTGTGCGCCGAATAGGACTCGTAGCGACTCATTCCGTGACCTCGCCCAACAGCGCAGCGATCTCAGCCTCCACGCGCTTCAATTCGCGGTCAATCTCTGCCAAGCTGGGTGGCGGCACGTACTTGTAGAAGTACCGGTTGAAGTTGATCTCGTAGCCGACGGCACCGAGGTCCTTGTCGCGTTCGTCGCGGTAGGCTTCGTCGATGTAAGCGTCCGGTACATGTGGCAGCACCTCGGCGGCGAAGTAGTCCTGAACGCCACCCAACAGCGGTACATTCTCGTAGTCGGTCAGGTCCGCGTCCGAGATCGTCGCGCCGTCCCCGTCGAGCACCGGATCGCCGTCCGGGTCACGAACGCCGAACGCGCTGATAAGCGCCTTGGCAAATGGCTTGCCAACCTTCCCGACGGCCGGGACTTTTCGCGCGGTGGTGGTGACGAAGGTTTCAGCCCAGCCGAACGGGTGCGTCGAACCAAGGTGCGGCTTGAGCGCACGCTCCCATGCCGCCCGCTGCTCGGGCGTCAGCTTGCCCCACGCCTTCTCTTCCTTCAGCTTGGCAAGAGTCTCCACGTTGACGTGCAACGCCATCCGTAGCGGTCGCAGCACCCGGATACGTCGATACCCAAAGGTGCGGTAGTCCAGCACCTTGCTCCGTTCGCCGTTCTCGGCGGCGGCATAAACCTCGACGATCTGGCGAATCTGGTCGTCACTGATGAGCCGTCGCTTGTTGCCCTCGTTCTTGATCGAGGTCCACAGGTCGGTGGCATTGAGCAACTGCACCTTGCCACGGCGTTCCTTGGGCTTCTTGTTGGACAGAATCCACAGGTAGGTGCCGATCCCGGTACGGAAGAAGATTTCCGTCGGCATCGCCACGATGGCCTCGACCAAATCGTTCTCAAACAGCCAGCGGCGAATCTCGGACTCGCCGGAGCCGGCGCCTCCGTTGAACAGGGGAGAGCCGGATAAAACGATGGCCGCACGGCCGCCGCCCTTCTCCGGGCGCTCCATCTTGCTGGCGAGGTTCAGCAGGAAGAGCATCGACCCATCGTTGATCCTTGGCAGGCCGGGCCCGAAGCGGCCCGACAAGCCCTTCTCGTCGTGCTCACGCGTGACGAACTCCGCGTCCTTCTCCCACTTCTTGCCGAAGGGCGGATTCGAGACGCCGTAGTGGAAGCGCTCGTTGGGGAACTGATCGTTGGAGAGGGTGCTGCCCAGCTTGATGTTCTTGGATAGGTCGCGCCCCGGATCGGAATCCAGAGTGCGCAGCAGCATGCCGGTAACGCAGATGGCGTGCGTTTCGGGCTCCAGCTCCTGCCCATAGGGGACGAGCACTGGCGGCGCCTTCGTCTTGCTGCCGAAGCTCGCGACATGGTCCATGGCATCCGACAAGAAGCCGCCGGTGCCGCAGGTCTGGTCGTAGAGAGTTCGAATGAGCCCGGGGTTCGCGTCGAACAGCTCGTCGTCCGGGTCCAGCAGCAGCGCCGTGGCGAGATGCACCACGTCGCGGGGCGTCATGAAGTCCTCCGCCCCCTCGTTGACCTCGGCGCCGAAGCGACGGATCAGGTGCTCGTAGATGTTGCTCATCACCCGGTCGGGCACCACGTTCGGGTGCAGGTCCGCCTCGGCGAAGTTCTTGCAAATCTTGTAGAGCAGTCCCGCCTTGTCGAGGCGGGTTACCGTATTGCTGAAGTCGAACTGCTCGAAGATGACCCGGGCGTTGTCGGAGAAGTGGGCGACGTAGTCCTGCAGGTTCTGGCGGGTCTTGGTGCTGCCCAGCGTGCTCAAGGCGTACTGCGAGGTGTTGTAGAACGGGCGCCGGGTGAGTTGCCGCAGGATCAGGTCGAGGTCGATCTCGCTATCCTTATGCATGGCGCAGGCATCACGCACCGCCTTTCGCGTCGGTTCGAGCACGCACTCCAGGCGGCGCAGTAGGGTGAACGGCAGGACGACCTTGCCGAAATCAGTGTGCTTGAAGTCGCCCCAAAGGTCCTCGGCGTTCTTCCAGATGAAGCTCGCCAAAGAGGCGGCGGCGCCATTCAGTTCAGACATCGTTAGTTCCAGTAGAAGTTCAGGCCGATCGGCTCGATGGGGTTGCCTTCCGACCCTTTCGTGGCGGTGGTACGGCAATCCCGTTCGCTTCGCAGTGCCGGATGATCAGCACCTCCAACATGTTCGCCATGCTGCGGTGATCCTTCTCGGCTGCGGCGCGAAGTAACTCTCGGATCGTTTCCGGCACCCTCAGTGTCACGGGTACGGACTGCTCTTTCGCCATGTTCGCTCCGGTGATACGATGAAAGACAGCACTATGCTTACCTGTTGCCTGCTACTTGCATGTGTTTTGTCGTCAGAATAGCGCCTCAACTTATGAGTCGCAATGGTCTAGCAATCCAGTCGTACGGTCATCCTCTGGAATAGCCACTCTCGCTGGCATAGCCGACGAACAAGCCATGATTGAGTTGCCACTGGCTGACGCAGTAGAGACAGCGCTCCACGCGCTGCTCGCCGACCGTCTGTCGATCCTTGCAGGCGCCGGGCTATCAATGGCTCCGCCGAGTTCGCTCCCATCCGCAGCCACAATTGCATCATTAGCAAAAGCGGCATACGAGGCAAAGTTCGGGCCCGCACCATTCGGCGACGACATATCGGAGCAAGCCGACCATTTCTTCAGAAGCGGTGAACTCGTTAGCCTCTATCTACGAACGCTTGTGGACAAAGATGCTTTCGCAGGGCATCCAAACGAAGGCCATTATGCGGTTGCGGACCTGATCCTCATCGGCGCATTGCAGACGGCGTGTACGACAAATATCGACACGATGATCGAAACGGCGGGACAGTTGCTTTACGGTCATGTCGAATCCGGAGTTGATGCCAATGCGATGGCACTAGTCCCGGCAGGTGTAACGCCGCTCCTGAAGATTCACGGATGCCGGCAGTTTGACCTGGCCACAACTGTGTGGTCGGCACTGCAACTTGCCGGGCCCCCGATCAGTGACCGTATCGCCGGAAGTGCCAATTGGTTGACTCATCGACTTGCCAACCGTGACTTGCTAATCGTTGGCTATTGGACGGATTGGGACTACCTAAATCAAGTGCTCGCCAGCGTGGTGGGCGCAGTGGCTCCAGCGAGAGTGATCGTTGTGAACCCCGCTGACGCCGCAATGCTCGCCGCGAAGGCACCGCATCTGATGGCCCTAGGCGGACGAGCTACGGTGCAATTCGTTCATGTGCGTTGCTTGGCCAACGAATTCCTGGAACCGCTGCGTCTGGCATTCTCGAAGTCGTTCTATCGGCAGATACTTGCAAGCGGGATACAGGAGTTCGTGGACCTAAAGGGCGCTGTACCCGACCCGGCTTGGCTTGTCCCGCCGGACTTGAGTAATGACGCTTACTGGCAAGTGCGGCGGGACCTTGAAGGTTGCCCTCCGGCAAAGCCGGCCAAAGAGCGCCAGCCTGGCGCGGGGCCGCTCATGGGCTTAACGTTGCTACAGTTGCGTGCTGTTGGAGCGATTCCGGACGGCGCTACATGGTCATTGGGTGGCCGACGAATTCGACTAATTCGGGCGGAAGGCAAGGTGCTCCACCGGGTTCAAGCGGCATTTGCGAGGGAAATGGCACCGATTGTTGCGTCTGACGTTATCGTTGCGGTGGGTGCGGAGAACTTGGGGCTGCCGCCGTACGTTCCCCGCGCCGGTGGACCAGCGACGATCACGCGAGGAGCGACCAGTAGGTGGTTAACTCGGCTGGATGCGGTGACGGAGTTCGCGCTATGAATGATCTCATCGGCGACTCTTCCGAGTTGCTTGCCGGTGCGGGGTACCGCGTTGAGCGCTCACCGGGTCCGAAGGGCAGCGAGGTCCTCATCTTTGAGGACAACGTCTATCTCGGCTTCGTGCTTGCATACGCGACGGCCGACGACTTGATCAGAAATTGGCCGGACGACTCAAGAGCGGTAATCGCTCGGTACAGTCTTGCACTGCGTCGCTCCGGAGATAAGGCGTGGAATGTTTATCTCGTTCTACTCGCAGCCAGCCCGCACAGCGACCAAACGCAGACCCTGCTTGCGGAGATCGAGGAAGACCTTGTAGGTATGCGAAAGATTGTGAGAGCTGGCGTTTCCAGCGTGACAGAACTTAAAGCGGCTTTCCTTCCGCTCCTGAGGCTCCAGTCACCACCGAAGCTCGAAGCAGTCGATATGCCGGCGGAGATTCGTCTCCGGGCGAGCGAGGTCGAGTCCAAGGGGATCGATGCCTTCCTGTCTTTAGCGGATGAATCCGTGGTACTTCAGTTGCTGGAGGACCTGCAATGAAACTGTCATTCGTTAGCCTTAGCGGATTTCGAGGCTACCGCGGTCCTCTGCGACTCGACTTTGCCGACGAAGTTACGATAATTGATGGGCGCAACGGCGTTGGTAAGAGCACGATTTTTGATGCCATCGAGTTCGCGCTCACCGGGGAACTAAGCAAGTATGGCGAGGCGAAGGCACACCGAGAGTCCGTTAGTGACTACATCTGGTGGGCGGGAGATGGGGGCGTTCCTGAAGAGCGTTTCGTCGAGGTTGGATTTGTCGACGGCGACGGAGAAGTGTCAATTCGACGAACCCCATTGGGTCCGCCAGATGAGGCACAACTGCAAAGGCTAAACGAGCGCCTTTGTGATTTGAAGATTGCTCCGGCTGCATCCATTGCTCAGCTTTGCACCACATCGATCATTCGTGATGAGCAGATAACCAGCCTTAGCCTCGATATGGGCGAGACGGACAGGTACACGCTACTCCGCGATGCCCTCGGAGCAAGTGACGCGGAGAAGTGGATAACACGAGCCGCCGAATTGACGACCACCGCCAAGAAGCGGTCATCATTGGCGGAGCGGGAGGTCGCGGCGGCTAACTCGGAGCTGTCTACTGCCCTGCGCCGGCTTGACGAAGCACGAGCTTCAATCGCTTCAGATGTTGCCGTAACTCGTGCTTCGACGCAGTTGCGCGCGTTTACCGGCACAGACGCCGCTGCTGATCAGCTCGTGGCCCCTGCGCGGGAAAGGATCGCCAAGGTACGATCAGAGATCAATGAACTGCTTTGGCTCGCCAACGAGTGGCCAAGAATTGAAGCAGAACTAACGCGCGAAGCGGAGCTTCGATCCGCCGTAGCTGACGCCGAAAAGCGGACGCGTCAAGCGGCAAGTGTACTTGCGGACCTTCCTGCCGCCGACAAAATTGCTGCCCTCCTGACTGATGCGGAATCGATGTCTCGCGATCTCGCCATTCTTGCAAACCTGGGCAGACGGTTGGGTCTTCACGAAGAGCACTGCCCCCTGTGCGCTGCACGGCGAACGTCACCGGAGTACGAAGCAGGAATTGCCAAAGCCGAGGAGCGAGCGCGTGCGCTAGATGCCAAGGCGGCCGAGATCGTAAAGCAGCAGGAGGTCAGAAGGCAGGCCGAAGCGAGCCTTGCCGCCGCCAACCAATTCCTGATTGAGAGAACCGCACAGCTTGCTGCATCTAAGAAGTCCACCGAAGCCTTCGAACAGAGAAAGCGCGCGTCGGGCCTTCCGCCGGGCGCCAAGGCCGACGATCTAGCAGGTCGCGTCGCCTCTCTCCGGGCCAGCGTGGAAGCGGCGGAGATCGACCTTCGTGTAGTCGAAACCCTGAGGTTCAATCAACTCCTAGAAGGTGCTCAACGCGCGCAGATCAGCGCCAAGTCACGCGTGGAAAAGGCGCAAGAGCGATTTGGGAAGGCCCGCAAAGCGGAAGCCGGTGCAGCGGCGCTGCACGATGCGGCGCGCCGTGCTGCCGGCGAAACGCTGGATCGCCGACTTGAGCGTGTCCTCCCATTAATGTCGGAACTCTACCGACGATTGCGTCCACATCCAATTTGGAGTGACCTCGAATACTCGATTCGGGGAGATGTTCGACGATTCCTGAAACTGCAGGTAGGCGATGGCCTTAACCCACAGTTCATGTTCTCTAGCGGGCAACGTCGGGCAACCGGCCTAGCCTTTCTAATTTCGGTAAATCTGTCCTTGGCATGGAGTCGTTGGACGACAATTCTCTTAGACGATCCGGTCCAACACATTGACGACTTTCGAAGCGTTCACCTCGCCGAAGTGCTCGCTCAGCTCGTCGCCGAGGGCCGCCAAATTGTGTGTGCGGTCGAAGACCCCGCGCTCGCAGACATGATGGGGAGAAGGTTGCCGATTGGAAAGACTGGCTCGGGGAAACGGATCACGCTTGGAGCGAACGACCAAGGAGAGCTTTCGATTCGCGAGGAGCGCGTGCTACAACCACTTCCAGCGCAAGCGCTGGTACCTGAGAAGTACCTTCAGGCCGGCTGACATGTGGCGCATGCAACCGCTGCCCTCTCCGGGAGCAGCCTCGGAGAATGTTGCGCCTGGGCGGGCTGCGCCATGTCACGACGGCGTCCGGTGTATCGTCATGACCGTCCTCGGCTCCTGCCGTTCATCAATACCACCTTTTCACCGGTCAGCGCTGCCTTCTCGTTTGCCCACTCCTGGCGCTCGTCCCAGAGCTGTTTGACCAGCGACACTTCCCGCGCCAGCGCTTCTTCCCAAAGTGTCCGGTACCTCTTCACCTCAGCCTTCAATTCTTCGACCTCTTGCTTATGGGCATCCGCCGGCCGTGACTGCTCAGCGGCCGCTGCGTCAATTGCATCGATTAGAGGCTTGAAGACCGGTCGGCTACGTTTGATCGTGCCCTTCTTACGCCCGGCCTCAAGCGACACGCTGTCGTTGGTAATCTTCGTGCCTTTCGGGACGTTGATTGTCCGGCCCGCCCTCAGCCGGCCCAGCGCCTCGCGATAGTCGCGCAGGATGTCAGGCATGTTCGTCCCCTCTGGATGCCGCCGTAGTGCGCTCTTTGGGCCGCCACACGCGCTCCATACGCTCAAGCGCCTCCAACTCCTCACGTTCCATTGAATCGGTAATCGAACCAGCCGTGATGTGAGTCATCGCGGCGCGCTTGAGACGGATTGTCTGCACGATCTTTGAGTGCTTGCCGACTAGGTACCTGCAGCCTTCAGTGGCGCAAGCGGTATCAACAAGGTTTAGGCCCTTCCGGACTTCACATATTCCGGGCCGTGTGCATTTGCCCAGCGGCCCGTCGCGGCAGGCCAGTAGGCCAGCTTTCATCTGCTGAGCGACCTCGTCGCGCGACATGACCTCGCCACGCTGACGCTGGCGCTCGTAGAAACTGCCTGCTCCCCCGAACATGGGCTCGGCACTGTTCAATACGTCGCGCACGAAGACGAGCATTTCCGCCTCCTCGGCCCCATCCTGCCAATCGACCGCGACGTGCTTTCGATAGGACACGGGGTCATCGGCCAAAAAATTCTTACAGAACGTGCTGCCACGCCCGTAGTACATCGCCATCTCACGCGTGAGTTGCTGAAGCTGACGACGCAAGGATGACAGCCGAACCAACCCGCTGGCGTTTGCATAGACCGCCAAGCTCCGACGAAGCTGGTGGGTTGTCAGCGGCCAGCGACTACCTTCGGCGAATTCGGGCTCTTCCCGCCATGTACGGAACGGATCGAGTTGCTCAAGTTCGGCGATGTCCTCGGAAGATATGTCGGGGCACAGACGGGGCAGAAGCGACTTGCTGGCATCCGCCAGAGCCAGATTTTGCGCCGACAAGCGTGCTCCCCGTCGCGGAGCGCACCGAAGCTTCCACGGCAAATAGCTGCAGGAGGGAAATAACGGATGATGGTCCTTGTGGCCCTCCGACGCGTTCGGCCGGACATCGCACCATTCGTAGATCACATCCGCAAACTCCTGCGCCAGACGGATGGCGCGAAAGCCGTCATGCTTGGTGGTCACCCATCTAGTACGTAGCCGCCGCCCCCTGTTGAACTTCGTCGTTGTGCCCACGATCAGACAGTGCTCACGTCCATGAGGTCCTGTTTCTGTCGACATACAGTGGTACGGCAAATGTCGCGCCTCCTCGTCCCGCATGCCACTGAACAAATGAATTTGCAGCTTGCAAAGCTGGAAGACCTCACGCACGACGCTGCCGAGACTCTTGATTCGCCTGGGGCTATATCCCCGCATCTCGATGTAAGCCGTCAGGCCTTGACCACCGATCACAAGCGACCCCACCGAGCTGCGTTGAGTCACGCTGCCTTCTCGGTAAAGCGCTAGCGCCTGCCTTAACGCGGCAATCAGTTGGGCCTTATGCGCTTCGATGTCGTCGAGTTCCTTCGATAGATTGTTGATTAACGCGGCGTAGATACGCGTTGGAAGCGGAGCAAATTGGCGGCGACCGTCGCGCTTGTCCTTTGCGCGCTTGACCAATTCCTTCCAGCGCTTCGGGCTTGCGATGGCGAAGCCTAGTCTCGTCTGAGGGTCGAGCTGACGAAGGAAGCGGAGCCAATTCAGCCATGAGTCCAAGACGTAGTCAGGCAACGCCTCCCCGCAGGCGTCAAGGAGGGCCGACTGGGTCAATACGTCGCGCACCGTGCATGATCTAGCTTCTGCAAAACGAGCGAGGAACCGCAGGCAATCGAGCTTGCTGGCTAACGTTCTCGGCGCGTTCTCATTGCCGTAATAAATCTGTCGTGTCATCAAGAACTGAAGCTCGCTCATGCGAGCCTTCCGCTCGGATGAGATGTCAGCCCTATCGCGGTCCACCTTCTCCGCTGCCGGCTTCCAATAGTAAAAGTGCAACGGTAGGGTAGTGTGATGGCCAGTGTATGCGGTCCAAGGCCAAACGAACTCGCCTACGGTGTGCGGTGTTCCATCCAACTCGTAGCAAATGACGTGGTTCAGTGGAACGCTGGTGCCCCAGTCCTCGTCCAGCGGATCGGGCGGTTCAGCGATTCCGTGCGCATCAATGCGCGCTTCAACTTTCACGCAATGACCCCAAGTTCAAGAAATAGTTGAAACTTGTCTGCGAAGAACGGGGTGAGGTTGCCGTTTTCAAAAACATCCTTGCGTACGCGTTCAACCATTACACGACAATCGCCGAATGCTGCGATCTTCTCGAGATCCTCATCGCACTTTGCAATCAGCGGACGCAGCACTTCCTCATGCTTTGGGCCAAGGATCACTTGCTCCATGACAAACGCGGCAGAGGCAAGTTTGCGTGCATCTTCTTCCCCGGCGACCAAGACCCGATGCACGCAGAACAGACAGCCTTGGCCATCTCTGCAATTGGGCGTAACCGGCACGTGTTCAGCGAGTGCTACTGGATGGCCAAAGTCGGCACAGCATCCACCCTCTTCTAACGGGCGGTAATCCACCGCATCCGGCGTCTCTACGATCAGCTGCCTTCGCGCAGTTTCGGATACTGAAGTGAGGAATTGCGAAAGCTCCTCCTTGTGATCGGTGGCCGACCCCGCGTTGTAGCGCCTTTGCACGGTTTGCTCGGTGTTCTGTAGAACCTTCGCCGTGATGGAGGCATCGTGGTGGCGTTGGTACCAGTCGGCGACGCTAGCGCGTAGCTTTCGTGGCGCCACGTAGGGAAGATCGGGATCGATTGCGCGCAACACGGATGCAACGAGAGAAGTGAGCGAGCCGACCGTGATCTGCCTTGGCGGTGTTGCATTCCGAATTCCAAGTGTGAAAAACAGGTACGGAAACGTCTTGCCATTGAGCAGGTAGCGGCGCAGCTCCATGAAGCGACGCAGGTAGGGCATGAAGGTCGCAGGTGCATTTAATGAGATCAGCTTGCTTCCCGCTCTAAATTTGATAGACCGAAAGTTCTGGTTGACGGTACGCGCATCGATGCGCCCATCAGTTTCGATCTCGCGAGTCACGGACTCATTCGCCGCGGTGTTGCAGAAGAAGAGAAGCAGCAAGGCGTTATGGGCGATCATCCCCAGCATGATCCGATATGGATCGCGCTCGTCGCCATTCGCGGTATCTACGCGGACCTGAGCCCTTGCAATCGCTTCCCTTGCGACCTTCAGGCCTTCGGACGGTCGGCGGACGTGATACCGATGTGCGATTTCCGCGGGGGTGGCCAAGCGACCCTTGGCATAGTCGTAGGGCCAGTACGGATTGTCACGCTGTTCCCGACTAGCCCAATGACGCGGGAAGAGGCGCCACAGATGAACCGGAAAGACCCAGAGGTGATTCTCCTCCCAACCCAGATCCGATGGCAGGGCTAGCTTGTATGGGAAAGGGGCCTGGGTGAGCACCAAGTGGGACAAGCCGTTGAAGAAGGCATGGGCGATCCCTACAACACGCGCGAAGTCGGCTGGTGACAGGGGATCTGTGCCGCTATCGGTAAGCCGAGTTCGCCTCACCGGTCTGACACCGCAGTCAAGGTCCGCTAGGCCGGTAACGGCTTCCAGCAGAGCGCGCACGCATCGAAGCCGCTGGTTGTGCCTAATCGCCCCAAACTCTTGGCGCCGATACCGTTCAGATGTGTCTGCTCCAAAAGCCAATAAGGCGCGGCGAGTCGCATCGCCCCCGGAGAGGCAGTCGTGCAGTCCGCCTGCATCAGCAAAGTCCAGGAACGCCTTTATGCAGTTCGCAGACACTTGCGCGGACGCCAGTCGATTGCCGGCATCAGCGCTCATGCGGGAGAGGGCCTTAATCAACTGCCGTATCTGCGCAGGTCGCTGCTTGAGAAATGAGGCAGGTACTACTTCGCGAGGCTTGCCGCGTCCGCGCCTCTTGTCGGAGCGCTCGGCGTAGCAGAAGGCGCCGATGTCGTAGGTCCATATGCCAATCCGAAGAATTACTTGCGCCGGGTGCAGGATGCGCGTGCTTCTAGCTAACGGCAGTTCGAGAGTGACCGTTGGGCGAGATTGGGGCCACCGCTGTGGGAGCTTACTCATCGGATGAATGTATGCCGCTCATTGCCTGCTCGATCCATGCTTGCAACTGCGCGCCGTAGCCGTTCACGGCTTCGTACGCGGCGTTCATTTGGCTACGGTAGTCGAGATACAGGTCGGTCGTGGTAAGGCTCTTGTGCCAGAGGAGGTCCCTTATGATCAAGCGCGCCTGGATAAGCGTGAACTTTCCCTCTTGCACCAGTGTTGTCAGTATTTCGGTCATGTTCATGCCGAAGCTGGCGCGGAGATCGTGGATGCGATATTTGAAGTCCCGTTCGTGGTGTTCGCGAACGTAGGGGATTGCGTGGTCCTTCAGGAACTGGCGCACGGACTGACCGGCCTTTTCGTGTCTACGATTTAGGTCTGGGTTGAAGCGCTGAACCTCCGCTTTGGCCGCGTAGTACGGGTTACCCTGTTGCGTAATGAATAGATAGGGGTCACTCTGCTCACCGTACCTCGCGACGAATCGTTCCCGGCGCAAGGCAGCGCGCTCCGATAGTGCATAGGTATGGAAGAGTTCATAGACCGCGCGCGGAATATGCAGCACACCCATCTTGTTGTTCTTAGTGTCGATTCCTGTGCCCGGCCCGGCCTTCAGCTTGAAGACCTCGCCATCCCCTGTTAACGCCTTAGCGTAACCAGGGCTAGGGCGTAGGAAATGCCGTAGGCGAAGCGTACCGGCCGTCTGGATGCGCGCTCCGGTAGCCAGCATGAAGAGCTGAATCAGGTAGCACTCGGTATTGCCCTTGGCCTTACTGGCTTCAAGCACCCAGGCCTGTTCTTTGCCGGTCAGCGGCCGCAGCTTGCCGCCGTCATTGATTGAATCTTCAAGGGGATCTTCTGACTCAGGCGTCGGGATGCGAAGGTCAGTTGAAACGACCTTCTTGGATATTGGGCGCCCTTCGGTGGTCGTGAAGTTCAAGTCATACGACTTTTCCTTCCACGGCGGGTTTGCTGGGACGAAGAAATTGTTCTCAATCAGCCAACGGTAAAAGCTCACGACCGATCCGATGCGCCTATTGCCTGTGGTGGCTGAAAGTTCACCGGCTTGGATTTGTTGATTGAGGTGGCCACGATACCGATACGTTGGCCGTCGCAACTTGATCTTCGGAAACTCGAACATCAAAACGTCGGGTCGGTCATGTGTATCCAGCCATTCCTTGTAGTCGCCGAGATCATCCGCCTTGCTGTGATATGTCCTCATATCGGGCTTCGTGTCAGCTTCCAGCAGACTGACGATGTAGAGCATGCCTAGAGACCATGGCACTGAGTTTCGGTCTAGAACGACTGGAAAGAGGTTGTAGTGAAAACTGCGGTGGACCTCGTCGTCCCAGACGAATCGGTAGTGGTAGGCAAAGGCCGGGTGCCCCTTGCCCTGCTTGATAGCCCGCTTGAGCGCCCGCGGGTCGTCCTCCAGTGTCACTTCGGACAGTTGGAAGACTGGTAGGAGCACCTTCCGTCGCAACTCCCTCACTGGGTGACCGCCTCCCGAAAGCTGGTATCGACCCTACTCGGCCGTCCCGCCGAGGAAGGGACGAAGCTCTGGACGGGGCGCCGTCCATTCGTCGACCCAGTGTATCCCGTAATGGTATACACTGTATACCATGTATACCAAAGCGGCAAGCGCAAGTACCATTCGCTTGGACAGCCATGGAGTGCGTGCAATGAGCTCTGCGTTAGACCTCGCTTCGCTGGAGTGGTCGGCACTCTTCGACGAGTTGAAGCAAAGGGAATCGATCACGAGCGACGCAAAGCTCGCCGCAGAATTGGGCGTGACGCGCGGTTACATCTGTTCGGTAAGAAAGGGCAGAAAGGGCTTATCGCTAGACCTTGCTGAGCAGGTCATGGGCCGCCTAGGTCGCACTTTTGAAATCAGTCAATTCGAATCGCTACTCGTGCCTCGGAAGGTGCGATCTAGAGCGCGTGAGCTGTCCGCTCTTAGGCGATCTGTGATCGCACGGGCAGAAGGGCGTTGCGCGCTGTGCGGAAATCCGGCGCCATTCGTAGGAGCGGACAAGCTGCCCTACCTCGAAATCCACTACGTTGTACCCGTGCGGGACGGCGGCGCCTATGAAGCAAATAACCTCGTCGCACTGTGCCCGAACTGCAATCGAAAGATGCAATACGCGGCGACCGATGCTGATGAGAAGAAGCTTAAATCGGTTGCCCGAGGATACACGCGACGCTCAAGCGGTAAGAGCTTAGCAAGAGCTTGAGTCTCTTTCGGGTTGCGATTCCCGGGGCGGTTTGCCGGGAGCCAAATCAGGGTGCGCGACTGCGGTCTACGTGGTGATCAGGAGTTACAACAAATGTCGATGAATCCCTATGCAGCATCGCTGGCGTGGTTGCAACGCGTGGGACCGGATACCGGTGGCGGTATTCGCATGACCAAGATGATTCTGTCGCTTTACAACCCCGAGCGGTATCCGTTTTCGTTCGGAGAGTGCGTTGTCGGGCTTGATCTTGAAGGTCAGCGGTTGGCACTCAAGATGATTAATGACTATCTAGCGCAGGGCGAGACCGAGGATCTGAGAAAAGTAGGGTTCCAACTCTGGGAAGCGAGTCCGGGAATTCGGGCAATCGCTAGCGCTATGACCGATGCACGCGCCGATCTCTTGCGTCAGTGGAGCGAGCGCAATAGAGCTGCGTACCGCGAGGAAGATGACCGGAAGCGGCAAGCGCCTTGATCACCAGCGGCCAAGTGGACTGACCACCCCCGGCAGGTCGATTACCACGGCTTCCCACCCGTGGACCGCCTGTGTCTAGCGTACTGTCGACTTCAGGCAGTTACCGGTCTTGCGAGTCGCGCCGCGCAAGATCTGCAGACGACCCCCTAAGCGGGCTTTGGCGGGCGGTCCTAGCAGTCATTCAAGTCTATCGTTTGAGGCGAGGCGCGAGCGCCGGTGCGGCGCCTAGCCCGCTGCACGGACGATGGACCACACCCGCTGGCGGGCCATGAGCCATACCTAGGCGAGTCGGCTCAAGCGAAAGATTGCGCATCACAGCGGCCGCGGCATGCAGGACGAATGCTTGGCGCCGAGCGCGAGCACTTCGCGTTGCAACGGCTGTGCCCCGCTAAGGGCCACCGCTTGCATGCCAGACAGTAGTGCGAGCCCATTCGCATTGCAGAGAACGGCGTGCGCGAGGTCCACAGGGTAGCCGTCGGCATGCCGTCGAAGCGGATGGATGCCCGCATGCGCATACGAGTTCAACGCCTTCCACGAATTGTCTTTGAACCTAGCAAGTGCTGCGTAGGCTTCTTTCGGCCCAGCTTTTGCAAGTGTATCCATCATGTCTTGCGTCTGCGAAAGGTTCTTGGCGGCTTGCTCGGACTCCAAATCGAGGGTTGCCGACAGTTTGCCAATGTCCGAGTCCGACGCTACGTAGGTGAGCCAGACGGACCGGAGGATCGCTTCAAACTGAGACCGGTGAATCACTAGAGCTGATGGAAGTAGGCCGCCTCTAAGTAGGAGTCGGATGGCATGCCAGTGCTCCAAGGCCAACGAACAGGCAGTGTCAGCAACTTCGATTCTGGCCGAGTCATTACACAGGGGAAGATCGATGATGCGGAGAAGTTCCTCCGCAATCGCGTCCGACTCGTCAAGAGCCAGGGCAAGATCCATTGGTGGAAGTGTGACGCCTGACGTTCAAGTCAACCGATGCGTGCCGCGCGCGCCGAAGGTTGCGCTACAACACACGTCCGGTTGGACGCGATATTAGGTTGCCGTCGATCCGGGCCCAATGACGACAGAGATAAAAGCCTGCAGTTGCTCCGCGAGATCACTTGGCGCTTCCCAGATCACGTGGTTGTATTGACGTGTATCGAAGTGGACGTTTGGCAGATCATCCTTCCTGACGCACCAGAACACAGGAATCCCAAGACCAAGTGCATATCCGGCCTCAAAGTAGACGCCCGGTCGTTGCAACGTTACATCAGCCACGACAAACCGAGAGTTCTTAATCTCAGCCATGATCTTGGTATCAATACGATCAACATGCGGCTGAGCATCTACGCGATACGGCTGATAGCCCGCCTTTCGTACGGCAGGGGCGATGCCCTCTGTCCACGCCACCAGAAGCTCGGGTGCGAACGACATTGCAATGAACGCCTGATTGCTAATTATTGAGGGCCGAGCATGGGCATCTAAGAACTGCCAACCGCTTGAAGTCAGCACGCATTCGTATGTCTGCTCTTGGGGTGAGCCTTCAGAACTACGAATCAGACCTTGATCGAGCAGGTTCGACAGTAGGTAGCGTAACTCCTCCTCGCGCTCCGCCCAAGCGAGGGGAAAGTCAAAGGCAGGTACGATCCCTACGGATTGACCTGGATATGCGGTCTTACGCTCAACCGCTCGTAGCAGCAGGAGTTGCTTATCGGAAACCCTATAGCTTGGCAGTGCTGTCTCTATCTCATTCAGGTTCTGGGTGTTGATCTCTGGGACCGAAACTCCTGCCTCGGTCCGGTCCCGAATCCAGGCAGACAGCTTCGGGCCAATTCTGCTGCGCTCCGCGACCGTTGCCGCGCTACGCGTTATCGTAAATTTTCCACAACGCGCGCAATCTAAGGTCAAGCGCTCACCATAGTCCCAAACGCGTACATCGCTGGCGTTCAACTTGCAGATTGGACACGGTGCGTTCGTCATCGTCACTTGCGAGCCCCCCTAACGTCCCAGTTTACCGGCGGGCCGCGCCCATGCGGACCAGCTCCAAGCTGCGTGTCGGCCCATCCGGTTGGGCGCAGAGTTAGGGCACATCTCTCACTCCAGAATCGGACACCGAGCTAAACTACGCCCGATACGTCTGCACCATAAGCCCCGGTCGGGTGTTTGCCTATTGGTGTGCTTCTACCACTTTCTTGTCCATTCTGAGAAGACTTGCGTAATGCGGTTACTCCCTCATAACTTGCATGTACTGCTGCAGGTGCCGGCCAATCGCATCGGGTTCACGGTGCTGTCGCTCGCGCAGTTGAAGATCATGCAGGAAGTGATCACGCTCGCCGTGTTCATTCCGTTCGCCGTGCTGTACATGGGCCAGCCGGTCAAGCTCGACTACCTGTGGGCGGGCCTGTGCCTGATGGGTGCCGTCTACTTCATCTTCCGCGGCTGACGCGGGCGTCGCCTTGCGCTTCATCCACGTCTACTTCGCGTTCGCGGCCGGGTACCTGCTGTCGTACCTGTACCGGACGGTCAACGCGATCATCTCGCCGGAGCTCGTCCGCGACCTCGCGCTCAACCCGTCGTCGCTGGGACTCCTGACCAGCGCGTACTTCCTCGCGTTCGCCGCGATGCAGCTGCCGGTCGGCATCCTGCTCGACCGCTACGGGCCGCGCCGCGTCGAGCCGGTGTTGCTGGCGATCGCCGCCACGGGCGCGGCGCTGTTCGCGCTGGCGGATTCGCTCGGCGGGCTCGCGCTCGCGCGCGCGGTGATCGGCGCCGGCGTGGCCGCGTGCCTGATGGCGCCGCTGAAGGCGATCGCCGCGTGGTATCCGCCCGACCGGCAGGCGTCCTATGCCGGGTGGGTCATGGTCGCCGGCGGCATCGGCGCGCTCGCGGCGACGGTGCCGCTCGAGCTCGCGCTGCGCGTCACGCACTGGCGCGTCGTGTTCGCCTGCTTGGCCGGCGTCACGCTGGCCGTCGCGCTGGCGATCTGGTGGCGCGTGCCCGACATGCCGAAGCCGGCGCAGCCGCCGAGCCTCGCGACCCAGCTGGCCGGCGTGCGCACGGTGTTCGTGAGCCCGCGCTTCTGGTGGATCGCGCCGGTCGGCGGGTTCGCGATGGGCGCCTTCATGGCGATCCAGGGACTGTGGGCCGTCCCGTGGCTGATGGAGGTCGAAGGCGTCACGCGCGCGGCCGCGGCGGATCACCTCTTCGTGATGAACGCGGTGATCATGGGCGGCTACGCGGCGCTCGGCTTCATGGGCACGCGCCTCGCGCGGCGCGGCATCCACGCGCGGCACCTGTTCGCCGCGGGCTTCGCCGTCAACGTCGCGGCGCTCGCGCTCATCGTGCTGCGGGTGCCGGGCAGCTACCTGTGGTGGTCGCTGTTCGGGCTGGGGGCGGCGGTGAACGTGCTCGCGTTCCCGGTGCTCAACGAAGGCTTCGGCCGCGACCTCGCCGCGCGCACCAACACGACGCTCAACCTGCTGATGTTCACCGGCAGCTTCGCGACACAGTGGGGCATCGGCGTGACGGCCGATGCGGCGCGCGCGGCGCTCGGTCTCGACGGCGCCGCTGCGCTGCGCGTCGCGTTCGCGCTGGTGCTGGCGGGCGACGTCGCCACGTACGCGTGGTTCATGTCCGGCTGGCGACGCTACAGCGTCCACCGGGCCGTTCCCGCGGCGGCGTAGATCGTGCACCTCCACATCCTCGGCATCTGCGGGACGTTCATGGGCGGCATTGCCGCGATCGCGAAGGCGGCCGGCCACCGCGTCACCGGCTGCGACGCCAACGTGTACCCGCCGATGTCCACGCAGCTCGCCGCGCTCGGCATCGACCTGACCGCGGGCTGGGACGCCGCGCAGCTCGAGGGCGTGGCCCGCGACGCGGACGTGTTCGTCGTCGGCAACGTCGTGTCGCGCGGCAATCCTTTGCTGGAGGCGATTCTCGACGCGGGTCGCCGGTACGTGTCCGGCCCGCAGTGGCTGTACGAGAACGTGCTCGCCGACCGCTGGGTGCTCGCCGTGGCCGGCACGCACGGCAAGACGACGACAACGGCGATGCTCGCGTGGATCCTCGAGTGCGCCGGCCTGTCGCCGGGTTTCCTGATCGGTGGCGCGCCGGTGGACTTTCCGGTCTCCGCGCGGCTGACCGGGAGCCCGTTCTTCGTGATCGAGGCCGACGAGTACGACACGGCGTTCTTCGACAAGCGCTCGAAGTTCGTCCACTACCGGCCGCGCACGGCGATCCTCAACAACCTCGAATACGACCACGCCGACATCTTCCCCGACCTCGCGGCCATCGAGACGCAGTTCCACCACCTCGTGCGAATGGTGCCCGGCAACGGCCGGCTCGTCGTCAACGGCGGCGAATCCGCGCTCGCGCGCGTGCTCGCCCGCGGCTGCTGGAGCGAGGTGGAACGCTTCGGGCTCGCGGAAGTCCCCGGCACCGGCCCCGGCTGGACGATCGCCGTCGACGGCACGATCCTGCTGGGCGGCGCGGCGCAGGGCACGCTCGCGTTCGGGCAGCCCGGCCGCCACAACCAGCTGAACGCGCTCGCCGCGCTCGCGGCGGCGCGCCACGCGGGCGTGCCGGTCGCGCACGGACTCGCCGCGCTCGCCACGTTCTCGGGCGTGAAGCGACGGATGGAGACGCGCGGCACCGTGCGCGGGATCACCGTCTACGACGACTTCGCGCACCACCCGACGGCGATCGCCGTCACCCTCGCCGCCCTGCGCAAGGCCGTCGGCGGCGCGCGCATCCTCGCCGTGCTGGAGCCGCGCTCGAACACGATGAAGCTCGGCGCGATGAAGGACGCGCTGCCGGGCAGCCTCGCCGCGGCCGACCGCGTCTTCTGCTATGCGGCGAACCTGGGCTGGGACGCCGCCGCAGCGCTCGCCCCGCTCGGCGCGCGCGCAACCGTGCACGACGACCTGGCCGCGCTGGTCGCGGCGATCTGCGCGGAGGCGCGGCCCGGCGACCACGTGCTGGTGATGAGCAACGGCGGGTTCGGCGGCATTCACGAGAAGCTGCTCGTGCGGCTGGCCGACGGCGCGCGTGCGGCGGATTGATTGCGCAGCGTGACCACGATTGTCTACCTGCACGGCTTCCGCAGCTCGCCGGCGAGCATCAAGGCCGCGCGCCTGTCCGAATGCGTCGCCGCGCTGCCGGCGCCGACACGCCCGCGCCTGCACGTGCCCGCGCTGACGGACCGCCCGGCCGTCGCGGTCGCGGGGGTCGCCGCGTGGGTGGACGCGCACGCGGCGCACGACGCGCTGACCTTCGTCGGCAGCTCGCTCGGCGGCTACTATGCGACGTACCTCGCGGAGCGCTACGGCGCGCGCGGGGTGCTGATCAACCCGACGACGCGTCCCTACCAAGACCTCGAGCCCTCGTGCGGCGTGCAGACGAATCTCTACACCGGCGAAGCGTTCGAGGTGACGGACGAGCACTTCGCCGAGTTGCGCGCGCTGGCGGTGCCGCGGATCACGCGGCCGGAGCGCTACTTCCTGCTGGTGGAGACCGGCGACGAGGTGCTCGACTACCGGCTCGCGGTGGCGTACTACGCCGGTGCGTGGCAGTACGTCCGCGGCGGCGGCGACCATTCGTTCACGGCGTTCGCCGCGCAGCTTCCCGCGATCCTGCGCTTCGCGGGCGTGGAGGGCGTCCGGTGACGACGCGCGCCTGCGACGTCGCGGTCGTCGGCGGCGGAGCCGTCGGCGCGGCGATCGCGTTCGGCCTGCGCGGCCTCGGACCGAAGCTCGCGCTGCTCGACGAGGGCGACGTCGCGCACCGCGCGGCGCGCGGCAACTTCGGCCTTATCTGGGTGCAGGGCAAGGGTCTCGGCCTGCCGCCGTACGCGGCGTGGACGCAGCGCTCGGCGCGCGAGTGGCCGCGGCTCGCCGCGCTGCTGCGCGAGGAAACGGGCATCGACGTCGCGCTGCGGCAGCCGGGCGGCCTGCACGTGTGCCTGTCGCGCGAGGAGCTCGACGCGCGCGCGCGGCGGATGACGCAGTGGGCGGCGCAGGCGGGCAACGACGCCGGCATCGACGTGCTCGACCGCGCGGCCGTCGCGGCGCGGCTGCCGGGCCTCGGGCCCGACGTCGCGGGCGGCACGTTGTGCGCGCTGGACGGCGAGTGCAATCCGCTGCGGCTGCTGGGCGCGCTGCACGCCGGCGTCGCGCGCGCGGGTGGCGTCGTGCTCGCCCGCCACGCGGTGACGCGGATCGAGCCCTCCGCGGGCCGGTTCGTCCTGCACACGGCGCAGGGTACGGTCGAGTGCGGGCGCGTGGTGCTCGCCGCCGGGCTCGGCACCGCGAAGCTGGCGCCGATGGTCGGCATCGACGTGCCCGTCGCGCCGAACAAGGGGCAGGTGCTCGTGCTGGAGCGGATGCGGCCGTTCCTGCCGCTGCCGCTCGAGACGCTGCGGCAGACCGACGACGGCGCCGTGCTGATCGGCGACGCGCAGCAGGACCGCGGCCTCGACGACGCGCTCGACCCCGCGGTGATGGCGGTGATGGCGGCGCGCGCGGCGCGCGTCTTCCCGTTCCTGCGCGACGCGCGCGTCGTCCGCGCGTGGGCCGCGCTGCGCGTGATGTCGCCCGACGGCTTTCCGATCTACGCGCAATCGGCCGCGCACCCCGGCGCGTATGCGGCGGCCTGCCACAGCGGCGTCACGCTCGCCGCCGTGCACGCACTGGCGCTCGCGCCGGCGCTCGCGGCCGGCGCGTGGCCGGACGAGCTCTCTTCCTTCGCACCGGAGCGATTCGATGTTCGCGCGATTGCCTGACGAAGCGGCGTCCGAGGTGGCCATCACGATCGATGGCGTGCCGTTCGCCGCGCACGCCGGCGACACCGTCGCGGCCGCGCTGCTCGCCTCGGGCCGGCTCGCGTTCCGCACGACGCCCGCGAGCGGCGCACCGCGCGGGCCCTACTGCCTGATGGGCGTGTGCTTCGACTGCGCGGTGACGATCGACGGCCGCCCGGACCAGCAGGCGTGCCTCGTTGCGGTCGCGCCGGGCATGCGCGTCGAGACCGGACGCGGCGTGCGTTCCGCCGGGCCCGACGCAGGGGATGCGCGATGACGACGCTCGACGTCGCGGTCGTCGGCGCCGGCCCCGCGGGGCTCACGGCCGCGACGCTCTGTGCCGAGCGCGGACTGTCGACGTCGCTGTACGACGAGCACCGCGCGCCCGGCGGCCAGATCTACCGCGGGATCACGACGGCCTCGCGCGCCCGCGCCGAGTTCCTCGGCGAGGACTACTGGCGCGGCGCGACGCTGGTGCCGCCGTTCGAGCGTTCGGGCGCGCGCTACGTGCGCGACGCGACCGTGTGGGCGATCGCCCGGCGCGCCGACGGCACGTTCGGCGTGTCGGTCAGCGCCGGGCCGCCGGAGGCGCGCTTCGCGACCACCGTCGAGTCGCGCGCCGTCGTCCTCGCGGCGGGCGCGCAGGAACGGCCGTTCCCGATCCCGGGCTGGACGCTGCCCGGCGTCGTCGCGGCCGGCGGCGCGCAGCTGCTGCTGAAGACCGCGGGCATCGTGCCGCGCGGCCGCGTGGTGCTCGCCGGCTGCGGGCCGCTGCTGTGGCTGCTCGCGACGCAATACCTGCGCGCCGGCGTGGAGATCGCGGCGTTCCTCGACACGACGCCGCGCGGGCGGCTCGCACAGGCGGCGCCGCTGGCGCCGGGCTTCATGCTGTCGCCGTACCTCGCGAAGGGGCTCGACCTCGTGCGCTTCGTGCGCCGGCGCGTGCGCGTCGTCGAGTACGTGACCGAGCTCGCGGTCGAGGGCGCCACGGCGGCGGAGGCGGTCCGGTTCCGCCACGGCAGCCGCGAGGAGACGCTTCAGGCCGACCTCGTGCTGCTGCACCAGGGCATCGTGCCCGACGTCGCGCTCGCCGCCGCCGCCGGTTGCGCGCTCGGGTGGAACGACGCGCAGGCGTGCTTCGCGCCGGTGGTCGACGCGTGGGGCGGGACCAGTGTGCCGGGACTCTACGTCGCGGGCGACGGCGCGGGCATCGCCGGCGCCGAAGCGGCCGAGCCGCGCGGCCGCCTGACCGCGCTCGCGGTCGCCAACGCGCTCGGCCGCATCGACGGCGGCGCGCGCGACGCGGCCGCGACGCCGCACCGGCGCGACCTCGCGCAGGCGTTGCGCGGCCGCGCGTTCCTTGACGCGCTGTACCGGCCCGCCGACGCCTTCCGCATTCCGCACGGCGACACGATCGTGTGCCGCTGCGAAGAGGTCACCGCGGCGACGATCCTGCAGATCGCGCGCGGCGGATGCGCCGGACCCAACCAGATGAAGGCGTACACGCGTTGCGGCATGGGGCCATGCCAGGGCCGCTTCTGCGGTCTCACGGTGACCGAGCTGATCGCGCAGGCGCAACGGCGCAAGCCCGCCGACGTCGGCGCCCTGCGCGCGCGCTTCCCGGTGAAGCCGGTCACGCTCGGGGAGGTCGCCGCGCTGCCCGCGAGCGACGAGGCCGTCCGTGCCGTCGTGCGCGCGCCGGAGGGCGACGCCGGTCACTGACGCGACCGCCGCCGGCCGACCGCGATCGCTCGGCGCGGAGGGACCCGCGCTGGCGCGCCGGCCGCCCCGCATAGTATCGTTGCGGGCGGAAGGACCGAATGCGAATCCGGCCCGCGCGCCAGCGCGGGGAAGCCGGACGAGGTCGATGTTTCGGTAGGCACACCGTTGAGGAGGGCTTCATGAATTCGACGATCCACCGCGCGCTCGCGGGCGCGCTGCTTGCCGCGTGCACGCTCTGCATCGCCGCGGCCGGCCACGCGCAGGCGCCCAAGGTGCTCAAGATCTCGCACCAGTTCCCCGCCGCGACCGGCGACAGCGGGGATTTCCGCGACCGGCTCGCGAAGAAGTTCGCCGCGGAGGTCGAGAAGCGGTCCAACGGCCAGCTGAAGGTCGAGGTCTACCCGAACGGATCGCTGGTCAAGACGTTCAGCCAGTTCGGGGCGATCCGCAAGGGCACGCTCGACATGTCGGTGCTGCCGATCGCCTACGGCGGCGGCGAGGTGCCGGAAGCCAACCTCGGCCTCATGCCGGCGCTCGTCACGAGCTACGACCAGGGTCTGCGCTGGAAGAACGCGCCGATCGGCAAGGAGTGGGAGAGGATCCTGGACGAGAAGGGCATCAAGATCCTGACGTGGGTCTGGCAGGCCGGCGGCATCGCCAGCAAGACGAGCCCGATCGTGTCGCCCGACGACGCGAAGGGCATGAAGGTCCGCGGCGGCAGCAAGGAAATGGACCTGATGATCAAGGGCGCCGGCGGGGCCGTGACCAACGTGCCGTCGAACGAGATCTACAACGCGATGTCGAGCGGCGTGCTCGACGCGGCGCTGACGTCGTCGACGTCGCTCATCAGCTTCCGGCTGTCGGAGAACTCGAAGGCAGTCACGACCGCGCGCAACAAGGCGATCTGGTTCATGTTCGAGCCGCTGGTGATCTCCAAGGAGACGTGGTCGAAGCTGACGCCCGAGCAGCAGAAGATCGTCGCCGAGGTCGGCGCGTCGCTCGAGCAGTTCGCGAAGGAGTCCGCGCAGGCGGACGACCAGGAGCTCGCGGCCGTGTTCCAGAAGGCGGGCGCCAAGGTCGTCGACATGGACGAGGCGGCGTTCCTCAAGTGGCAGGCGATCGCGAAGGACACTGCGTACAAGGACTTTGCGTCCAACGTGAAGAACGGCCAGCAGCTCCTCGACATGGCGCTGGCCGTGAAATGACCGCCGCGGACCCGCGCGGCACGGCGCCGTGACGGCGGGCGGCGTCCCGACGCGCGCGGCCGGGATCCCGCCGCCGCCCGGTGGCCCGGGCGCGTGGCTGCGCTTCGTGCGCGGCCTCGAGTGGTTCAACACGGTCACCGGCTACCTGTCGGGGATCGTGATCGTCGCCTGCAGCCTCGTCATCGTGTTCGAGGTGGTGGTCCGCTACGTGCTCAAGTGGGCGACCGACTGGGAGATCGAGATGTGCGTGATCCTCCTGATCGTCGCGACGTTCATGAGCGCCGCGTACACGCAGCTGAAGCGCGGCCACGTGACGATCGAGGTGCTCGAGCACGTGCTGTCGCCGCGGATGAACCGGCTGCGCTACCTCGTCGGCGACGTGCTGTCGCTGCTCTTCTGCGCGTTCGTGGCGGCCAACGCCTGGTACTTCTTCCACGAGGCCTGGGGCGACGGCCGCGTGTCGAACAGCGCGTGGGCGCCGAAGCTCTGGATCCCATATTTGTTCATGGCCGTCGGCATGACCGCGCTCGCGCTGCAGCAGGCGGTGCAGATCGTCGAGAGCCGCCGCAGCCACCGCGCCGAGCTCGAGGCACAGCTCGAGGCGCAGAACGCGCCGTGGACCGAGTGATGGGCACCGCGCAGATCGGCCTTCTCTACGGCGCCGTCACCTTCGCGCTGCTGTTCTCGGGCATGCCGATCGCGTTCGCGCTCGGGCTGTCGGCGCTGACGTTCATGGCGATCTTCATGCCGACGGCCAACCTGTGGTCGGTCGCCGAGACGATGTACGCGGAGCTCGACAACTTCACGCTGCTGACGATCCCGCTGTTCGTGCTGATGGGCGCCGCGATCGGCAAGACGCGCGCGGGATCGGACGTCTACGGGTCGCTCAACGCGTGGCTGCACAAGGTGCCGGGCGGCCTCGGGCTCGCCAACGTGTTCGCGTGCTCGGTGTTCGCCGCGATGTGCGGATCGTCGCCGGCGACTTGCTCGGCGATTGGCTCGTCGGGGATCCCGCAGCTCCTGAAGCGCGGCTATTCGGAGGGCCTGGCGGCCGGCCTGATCGCCGCGGGCGGGACGCTCGGCATCCTGATCCCGCCGTCGCTGACGCTGATCCTCTACGGCCTCGCGTCGGAGCAGTCGATCGGCCGCCTGTTCCTCGCCGGGTTCGGCCCGGGGCTCATGCTGACGCTGCTGTTCGCCGCGTGGGTCGTGTTCAAGTACCGGCTGGAGCGCCGCACTGCGCTCGAGCTCGTGCGGAAGTCGGGGCGGGCCTCCGCGATCCTGGAGGACGAGCACTTCACGTGGCGCGACCGTCTGGAGTCGTTGCCGCGCTTCCTGCCGTTCCTCGTGCTGATCGGCGTCATCATGGTGGCGATGTACGACGGCTGGGCCACGCCGTCGGAGGTGGCCGGCATCGGCGCCGCCGGCTCGCTGCTCCTCGTCGTGCTGCTGTACCGCTGCTACCGGCCGGACGACCTGAAGGCGATCCTGTCCGGCACCGTCCGCGAGAGCACGATGATCATGATGATCATCGCGACGTCTTTCCTGTTCACGTACGTGATGAGCTACCTCGGCATCACGCAGGCCGCCGCGCAGTGGCTGGTGTCGATGGACTTCGGCAAGTGGCAGTTCTTCTTCTGGATCAACATCTTCCTGGTCGTGCTCGGCTTCTTCCTGCCGCCGGTCGCGATCATCCTGATGGTGACGCCGATCATCCTGCCGTCGCTGAAGGCGCTCGGCATCGACCTCGTCTGGTTCGGCATCATCATGACGATCCTGATGGAGATGGGCCTCATCCATCCGCCGGTCGGCCTCAACCTGTTCGTGATCCAGGGGATCGCGCCCGACTTGAAGCTGCGCAACATCGTGTGGGGCACGATGCCGTTCATCGGGCTCATGGTCGTCGGCATCGTGCTCCTGTGCCTGTTCCCCGAGATCGCGCTCTGGCTGCCCGACCACGTCTACAAGGGCAAGTGACGTCGCGCGGGCGGCGCGTATACTTTTCCGCATGTCCGCGACACCTCCCGCCGAGCAGCTCGTCGTCGCGATCAGCTCGCGCGCGCTGTTCGACTTCGAGGAGGAAAACCAGGTCTTCGAGACTACCGACGACCGCGCGTACATGCGGCTGCAGCTGTCGCGCGTCGAGCAGCCGGCGAAGCCCGGGGTGGCCTATCGGCTCGTGCGCAAGCTCGAGGCGTTCAACGGCGACGGCGTCAGGCGCGTCGACATCGTGATCCTGTCGCGCAACGACCCGGTCTCGGGGCTGCGCGTGTTCCGCTCGGTCAAGGGCGCCGGCCTCGCGATCGAGCGCGGCGTGTTCACGCGCGGCCGGCCGCCGTTCGGCTACCTCGAGCCGCTCAAGGCCAACCTGTTCCTGTCGGCGAACGGCGAGGACGTGCGCGCCGCGCTGTCGGCCGGCTTCCCGGCCGCGCTCGTCTACACGCAGTCGGCGAAGGACGACCCGCACCCCGAGGAGGTGCGCATCGCCTTCGACGGCGACGCCGTGCTGTTCGCCGACGAGGCCGAGCGGGTGTTCCGCGACCAGGGGCTCGACGCGTTCCAGCGGCACGAGGCCGACCACGCGTCGCGGCCGCTGCCGCCGGGGCCGTTCAAGCCGCTGCTGGAGGCGCTGCACCGGCTGCAGCGCGCGGCGCACGACGGCAACGTGCCGATGAAGCTGCGCACGGCGCTCGTGACCGCGCGCTCGTCGCCGGCGCACGAGCGCGCGATCCGCACGCTGATGGACTGGCACATCGAGGTCGACGAGGCGATGTTCCTGGGCGGCCTGCCGAAGGGCGAGTTCCTGCGCAAGTTCGAGCCCGACTTCTTCTTCGACGACCAGACGCGGCACGTCGAGTCCGCGGCCGAGCACGTGCCGTCGGGGCACGTGCCGCACGGCGTGGCGAACGAGGATTAGGAACGGGCGCGCGCCGTCCGCCCGCCGGCCGGTGCCGCGAAGCCGCGACCCCGGCTCAGACGCCCTGCCCCTTCTGCCGCACGAACGGCCCGATGCAGTTGCGCCCGGTCTCGTCGCCGCAGATGAAGAAGACGTCGGGCGAGCGATGGAAGAAGACGTACTGCGAGACCGTGCTGCCCGGCTCCATCACCTCGCCGGCGCAATCCTTCCGGCCGTTGGTCTTCACGATCGTGTGGTCCCACTTGTAGAACCCGCGCGCGGAGGGCTTCGCGGCGATCTCGTAGGTGGTCTCGGAGACCTCGCCGGCGCTGCGGACGAGCGCCGTGCCGTCGCGCCGGAACGTGTACGTCTCGGTGCAGTCGAGCTGCGGGATCGCGAATTTCCACGTGCCGACGAACGGATGGTCGGCGGGCAGTTCCGCGGCCGCGACGCGCGCGGCGGCCGCGATCGCGAGCAGCCCCACGGCCGCCGCGCAGCCGATGCCGGACCGTCTCATGCCGATATCCTCCCGAAGAACGGGTACTGCGGATCGTTGTACCCGTGCGTCGACGCATGGCCCGGGGTCACCAGCGCGTCGACCAGCGCCTCGTCCTCGTCGCTCCACGCGGTACCGATCGCGGCGACGTAGTCCTGCCACTGCGCGAGCGTGCGCGGCCCGGCGATGATCGACGTGACGATGCGATTCGCCCACAGCCACGCGAGCGCGAACTGCGTCAGCGAGCGGCCGGTCTTCGCGGCGTGCGCGGCGAGCCTCTGCGCGATCGCGTAGGACTCGGCACGCTGCTCGGTCTCGCGGAAGCGCGCGTCGCCGCGTCCCTCGCGCGAGTCCGCCGGGGCCGGCGCGCCGGGGACGTACTTGCCGGTCAGCACGCCGCGGGCGATCGGCGAGTACGGCGTCACGCCGATCCCGTAGTAATCGCACGCGGGGAGGACCTCGACCTCGGGCTGGCGGTTCAGCAGGTTGTAGTACGGCTGGCAGACGACCGGCGGCGGCACGCCCTGCGCCGCGCACTCGGCCACGACCTCGGCGATGCGCCAGCCACGGTAGTTCGACACGCCGAAGTAGCGGATCTTGCCGGCGCGGATGAGTTCGCCGATCGCGCCGACGGTCTCCGCGAGCGGCGTGTCGAGGTCGTCGCGGTGCAGGTAGTAGATGTCGACGTAGTCCGTGGCAAGGCGGGCGAGGCTGTCCTCGCACGCCGCGAGCACCCAGCGGCGCGACAGCCCGCCGTCGACGGGCTTTGCCGTCAGCACGTTGCCGACCTTGGTGGCGAGGATCCAGTGCCGGCGCTCGCCCTTGATGGCGGCGCCGACGATCCGCTCGGAGTCCGTCTTTCCGTAGGCGTCGGCGGTGTCGATGAAGTTGACGCCGGCGTCGCGCGCGGCGTGGACGATCCGCGCGGACTCCGCGGCGTCCGTGCGGTCGCCGAACATCATCGTGCCCACGCACAGCGGCGAGACGAGGAGGCCGCTGGCGCCCAGTCGAACGTATTCCATGGAGCCGGATCCTGCACGAGGCGAAGCTGCCCAATATGCAGCATCGCGGCGGTCCGCGCAATCGGGCCGACTATAATCGCGCCTCCCTCCCGGGGGCGCCGCGCGCTCCCGCGGGCCTCCGATCCCCGAGCCCCCAACCGATGAACGTGCTGTTCGAGGACGACGGCCAGCTGAAGGCCGGCGCCGTGCTCGCCGACAACGACGCGACGCTGCAGGTCGAGGCGGTGTCCGGCAAGCGGCAGAAGGTCAAGGCGGGCCACGTGCTGCTGCGCTTCGCGTCGCCCGGACCCGGCGAGGCGTTCGCGGACGGACAGCGGCTCGCGGCGGAGCTCGACCCGACGTTCCTGTGGGAAGTCAGCGGCGACGACGAGTTCGGCTTCGCCGATCTCGCCCGCGAGTACTACGGCGGCGCGCCGACGCCGGCGCAGGCGGCGGCGGTCGCGCTCACGCTGCACGCGTCGCCGATGCATTTCTACAAGAAGGGCAAGGGCCGCTACCGCAAGGCGCCGCCGGACGCGCTGCGGGCGGCGCTGGCGTCCGTCGAGCGGCGCGCGCGCGAGGCGGAGCAGATCGCCGCGTGGACGGCGGAGCTCGCGGCGCGCCGGCTGCCCGACGCGCTCTCCGCGAAGCTGCCGATGCTGCTCTACAAGCCCGACAAGAACGCGCTCGAGTGGAAAGCGCTCGCCGCCGCGTGCGACGCGGGCAGGACGAATCCGGTCGAGCTGCTGGCGGCATGCGGCGCCATCCCGTCGACGCACGAGTTCCACTTCAACCGCTTCCTCGCCGAGGCCTTTCCGCAGGGCGTGGCGTTCGGTGACGGCGGCGCGCTGCAGCCGCTGCCGGAACTGCCGGTGGCGCCCGCGCCGGCGTTCTCGATCGACGACGCGACGACGACCGAGATCGACGACGCGTTCTCGGTGCGCGAGCTGCCGAACGGCCATTACGAGGTCGGCATCCACATCGCGTGCCCGGCGCTGTCGATGCCGCGCGGCGGCGCGCTCGATCGCATCGCGCGCGAGCGGCTGTCGACCGTCTACATGCCCGGGCGCAAGCTGACGATGCTGCCCGACGACGCGATCGCCGCGTTCACGCTGCACGAGGGCGCGACGCCGCCGGCGCTCTCGCTGCTGCTGGAAGTCGCGCCCGACGGCACGCCGGTGCGGCACGAGACGCGCGTGCAGCGCGTTCCCATCGCGGCGAACCTGCGGCTCGACGGCGTCACCGGCGCGTTCGCCAACGACCTGCCGTCGCCGGCGGACCCGCCGTGGACGCAGGAGCTGCGCGTGCTCTGGAAGCTCGCGCGGCACCTGTCGGCGCAGCGCGGCAAGGACGACATCCAGCGCATCGACTACAGCTTCTACGTCGACTGGGACGCCGCGCCCGACGGGCGTGTCGCAATCGTGCCGCGCGAGCGCGGCAGCCCGCTCGACAAGCTCGTCTCCGAGCTCATGATTCACGTGAACAGCACGTGGGGCCGCCTGCTGGCTGACCGCAAGGCGGCCGGCCTCTACCGCGTGCAGGCGGCAGGCAAGGTCAAGATGAGCACGCGCCCCGGCGAACACCAGGGACTCGGCCTCACGCACTACCTGTGGGCGAGCTCGCCGCTGCGGCGCTACAGCGACCTCGTCAATCAGCGGCAACTCGTGGCCGTGATCTCGGGCGAGGCGCCGCCGTACGCGGACAACGACGCGGATCTCTTCGCGGCGCTCGCGGATTTCGAGGCGACCTACAGCCAGTACGCGGAGTTCCAGGAGCGCATGGAGCATTACTGGTGCCTGCGCTGGCTGCTGCAGGAAAACGTGACCGAGACCACGGCGCGGGTGATCCGCGAGAACCTCGTCCGCTGCGAGCGCCTGCCGCTCGTCACGCGCGTGCCGGACCTGCCGCCGCAGCCGCCCGACACGGTCGTGCGCGTGGCCTTCGCGCGCATCGACCTGCTGAACGCGACGTTCGAGTGCCGCTTCGCCGGGTTGCAGGCCGACAACACGAACGCCGGCTGACCGCCCGCGCCCGTCCGGCCGCCATGACGGCGGCATGACAGGCGCATACAATGACGGGCGAACCCCACCCGACCCCACCACGAAAACGCCCGTGCCGCGCCGCGCGACGCCGCCCAAGCCGAGTCCCGACGCCGCGCCGGGTGTGCCGGAGGCTCTGCCTGCCGTCGCTGCCGTACCGCCGCCAGTCAAGCGCGCGGCGCCGGCCGCAACGGCGGGGAAGCGCCCGGCGGCGGCGGCGTCCACGCGCGCGAAGGACCCGACGGTCGCGATCCCCCCGCCGGAGGCGCTGGCGGCGCCCGCCGCGCCGCGCAGGAAGCCCGCCGCACCGCGCATCGCGAAGCCGCTGATCGTCGATCCGGAGGTGCCGGCCGTCGTCGAGCCGGCGCGGCAGGGTCCGGTCCGCCGCACGGCGCACATCGCGCCCGCCGGCGCGCTGCCGCCGGCGGTCATCCCGCGCGAGGCGCTCGTCGCGCCGCGCCACGACCGGCTGCTCACGATCGCGGTCGCCCTGTCCGTGGCGCTGCACCTCGTCGTGCTGACGATCCACTTCCGGCCGTTCGAGAGCAAAAGCACGCAGGACAAGGGACCGCCGCTGGAGGTGGCGCTGGTCAACGCGAAGACGGTCGCCAAGCCGACGAAGGCCGACGTCCTCGCGCAGGCGAACCTCGACGGCGGCGGCAACACCGACGCTGACCGGCGCGCGAAGACGCCGTTGCCGGTGCTGCCGAAGAACAGCCCCGAGCAGCAGGTCGCGGTCGCGACCGAACGCGTCGAGGCGCTGGAGAAGCAGGCGCGCGAGCTGATGACGCAGTTGCGCTCGGCGCCGGTCGCGCCGTCGGCGCCGGCGCCGACCGACGCGACCGACAAGCCCGACCTGCCGACTGCCAACGAGCTGATGCAGAAGACGCTGGAGGCGATGCGGCTGGAGGCGCAGATCGCCAAGGACATGGAGGCGTACCAGAAGCGGCCGAAGCGGCGCTTCGTCGGCGCCCGCGCCGAGGAGTACCGGTTCGCACGCTACGTCGAGGACTGGCGCCTCAAGATCGAGCGCATCGGCAACCTCAATTACCCGGAGGCGGCGCGCCAGCAGAAGCTCTACGGCAACCTGCTGCTGACCGTGTCGATCAACAGCGACGGCACCCTCGAGAAGGTCGAGCTGAACCGCACGTCGGGCAGCCGCATCCTCGACGCCGCGGCGATCCGCATCGTCGAGATGTCGGCGCCGTTCGCGCCGTTCCCCGCCGACATCAAGCGCGACACCGACATCCTGCACATCACGCGCACCTGGACGTTCACGAAGGCGGACGCGCTGGAGTCGCAATAGCGGGGCAGGTCCGGTGGACCGGGGTCGGGACGGTAAGATGCGCAGGCTCGACTGCGGCCGGTGAGGCGGTCGGACTTGCGAACTTCACGGCTCTGACCCCAATTCATGGACCGCTACGCCGTCGTCGGCAACCCCGTCGCCCACTCGAAGTCGCCGCAGATCCACCAGGCGTTCGCGCGCGCGACCGGGCAGGAGATCCGCTACGAGCGGCTGCTGGCGCCGCTCGGCGGCTTCGCGGAGGTCGCGGCGAACTTCGCGCGCGAGGGCGGGCTCGGGCTCAACGTCACGGTGCCGTTCAAGCTCGACGCGCTGGCGATCGCCGACCACGCGAGCGAGCGCGCGCACGCGGCCGGCGCGTGCAATACGCTGAAGCGCGACGGCGACGAGTGGTACGCCGACAACACCGACGGCGCCGGCATCATCCGCGACCTCACGTTCAACCTCGGCGTGCCGATCCGCGGCCGCGACATGCTCGTCCTCGGCGCCGGCGGCGCCGCGCGCGGGATCCTGCTGCCGCTGCTGCACGAGCGGCCGCGGTCGATCACGATCGCCAACCGGACGATGGTGAAGGCCGACGCGCTCGTCGAGCGGTTCTCGGCGCAGGGGCCGGTCGCGTCGGTCGAGCTCCCGGAACTCGCCGGCATGCGGTTCGACGTCGTGATCAACGCGACGAGCGCCGGGATCTCCGGCGAGGTCGCGCTGCCGTGGCCGTCCGGACTGTTTCGGCGGGGAAGCTTCGCCTACGACATGGTGTACGGCGACGCGCCGACGCCGTTCCTGCGCTGGGCGCGCGCGGAGGGCGCCGCTCGCTGGGCCGACGGCCTCGGCATGCTGGTCGAGCAGGCGGCCGAGAGCTTCGTGCTCTGGCGCGGCGTGCGGCCGGACACCCGGGCCGTGTTCGCGATGCTGCGTCCGGGGCGCTGATGGGGGCGGCGCGCCGCGGCTCGGCGTGGTTGCGCGGGCTCGGCTGGATCGTCGCGGCGGCCGCCGCCGCACTGGTGGCGGTCCACCTGTGGTACGCGGCGCAGATCCTCTGGTGGCGCAGCCATCCGGTCGGCGAGACGTCGTTCATGGCGTACCGGATGGACGAGCTCTCCGCGAAGAACCCGAAGGCGCAGCTGAAATACGCGTGGGTGCCGTACGACCGGATCTCGGCGAACCTGAAGCGCGCGATGGTCGCGGCCGAGGACGCCAAATTCGTCGAGCACGAGGGCTTCGACTGGGAGGGCATCCAGCTCGCCATCGAGAAGAACCAGAAGAAGGGGCGGGTCGTCGCCGGCGGATCGACGATCACGCAGCAGCTCGCGAAGAACCTGTTCCTGACGCCGGCACGGAGCTACGTGCGCAAGGCGCAGGAGGCGGCGATCACGGTGATGCTCGAAGCGCTGCTGCCGAAGCGGCGGATCCTCGAGATCTACCTCAACGTCGTCGAATGGGGCAACGGCGTGTTCGGGGCGGAGTCCGCCGCGCGTCACTACTTCGGCGTCACCGCCGCGCAGCTGTCGGCGGAGCAGGCGGCGCGGCTTGCCGCCATGGCGCCCAACCCGCGGTTCTACGAGCGCAACCAGGGCGCGCCCGGCCTCAACCGCAAGATCGGGATCATCCTCGCGCGGATGCCGTCGGCCGAGCTGCCGTAGAAGCGTCGGGGTCGGGCCGCCCGCATGGGCGCACGGGACGACACGACGGTGACCTGCGCCCGCATCGCCGCCCCGGCCCCGGTGTTCCTGCGGCATTGGCGGTAGAATGCGGCCCGTCCGCACGAGCCGCGCGTTGCCCTTGGCCCCAAGTCCTACATGTCCGAGACCGTCGAAGAAGCTGCGGGCGAACGCCCGGAAGCGCGCGAGCGTGTCCAGGACGCGCTCGCCGAGATCACGGCGCTGCTGCGCAAGCACAGGCTGGTCGAGGGGCTGGTCCACGAGCAGCTCGAGCACGCGCCGGTAGCCGAGGGCGGGGACCGCGCCGGGCTCGTCGAGAGCCTCGTCACGCGGCAGAACAAGGCGGAGCTCCAGCGCCGGCTCGACCGGCTGCACCCGGCCGACATCGCGTTCGTTCTCGAGGCGCTGCCGCTCGACGAGCGCCTCTACATCTGGGACCTCGTCAAGGCGGACCGCGACGGCGAGATCCTGCTCGAGGTCTCGGAGCCGGTCCGCGAGTCGCTCATCTCCTCGATGGACACCGAGGAGCTCGTCGCCGCGACCGAGACGCTCGACGCCGAGGAGATCGCCGAGCTCGCGCCCGACCTGCCGCAGGAGGTGATGGACGACGTCTTCTCCAGCCTGCCCGTGGAGGAGCGCGAGCAGCTGCGCGCGGCGATGTCGTTCGAGGACGACATGGTCGGCGCGCTGATGGACTTCGAGGACCTGCAGGTGCGTCCCGACGTCACGCTCGAGGTCGTGCTGCGCTACCTGCGCCGGTTCGACGAGCTGCCGTCGCAGACCGACCAGCTCTTCGTCGTCGACCGCGACGAGAAGCTGCTCGGCGTGCTGCCGGTCAACAAGCTGATCGTCAACGACCCGGAGGTCCTGGTCGGCGCCATCATGCAGCCGCCGGTGGTCAAGCTGCAGCAGCACGAGAAGGCGGACGAGGCGGCCAGCGCGTTCGAGCGCTACGACCTCGTGTCCGCGCCCGTCGTCGACACCAACGACAGGCTCGTCGGCCGCGTCACCGTCGACGAGGTGCTCGACTTCGTCCGTGCGCGCGGCGAGGAGGACGTGCTGCAGCAGGCCGGCCTGCGCGAGGAGGAGGACGTGTTCGCGTCGGTCTGGAAGTCGTTCCAGAACCGCTGGGCGTGGCTGGCGATCAACCTGGTGACCGCGTTCATCGCGTCGCGCGTGATCGGCGTGTTCGAAGGCTCGATCGAGAAGCTGGTCGCGCTCGCCGCGCTGATGCCGATCGTCGCCGGCATCGGCGGCAACTCGGGCAACCAGACGATCACGATGATCGTGCGCGCAGCGGCGCTGGGGCAGGTGACCCGCGAGCACGCGCGCACGCTGATCCGGAAGGAGATCGTCGTGGCGCTGATCAACGGCCTCGTCTGGGGCGGCGTGATGGGGCTGGTGGCGATGCTGCTGTACAAGGACGTGCCGCTCGGGCTCGTCATGGTGCTCGCGATGACGCTGAACCTGATGCTCGCCGCGTCGATGGGCGTGCTGATCCCGATGACGATGCTGAGGCTCGGCCGCGACCCGGCGCTGGGCTCGTCGGTCATGATCACCGCCGTGACCGATTCGGGCGGCTTCTTCATCTTCCTGGGTCTGGCGACGTTGTTCCTGATCCGGTAGCGCCGGCGGCGCCGGAATAAACGCCGGGCACCCCTGTTCACGCCGGTGTCGCTTCGACAACCCACAAAGGAGAACACCATGCTGCGCAAGACGCTCCCGTACCTCTCGATCGGCCTGCTCGCCGTCTCGCTGACGGCCGGCGCCCAGGCCCCCGCCAAGGCGGCCGCCGACGGCACGCTCGTCGACGCCAAGGGCATGACGCTCTACACGTTCGACCGCGACGCCGGCGGCAAGAGCGCCTGTAACGGCCCCTGCGCCACCAACTGGCCGCCGCTGATGGCCGGCGCCGACGCCAAGGCGTCCGGCGACTGGACGATCGTCACGCGCGACGACGGCAGCAAGCAGTGGGCGTACAAGGGCAAGCCCGTTTACACGTGGGCGAAGGACACCAAGCCGGGCGACAAGACCGGCGACGGCGTCAACAACGTGTGGCATACGGCGAAGCAGTAACGACCACCCGCCCCAGGCCCGCCCGCGACGGGATCGCCCGGCGCCTCGCGGCACCGGCGACCGCGCGGGCGGCCTCGTCCCGCGCGGGGTCCGCGTGCAGGCGGGCCGATCCGCCGGCGACGCGTCAGTCGATCGTCGCGGTCGCGAACGCGCGCAACGACGGCGGAAACGAAATGCCGAGCGCCTTGGCGGCCCCGAGGTTCAGCACGAGTTCGTAGCGATCGGGCGTCTCGACTGGGAGGTCGGCCGGGCGCGCGCCGCCGAGAATCCGGTGCACGAAATACGCGTGGCGCCGGATGAGGTCCGGCAGGCTGGGACCGTACGACATGAGTCCGCCGGCGTCCGCGTACATGCGCCACGGGTAGATCGCCGGCAGGCGTTGCTCGGCGGCCAGCGCGATGATCTGCGCCCGCAGCGGGTCGATCACCGTCGGCTCGGCGAGCAGGAAGAACGCGTCGACGCGCGATCGGCGCATCGCGGCGAAGGCTTCGGGCAGCGCGGCCGCATTCGCGACGTCCGTCCGCACCAGCGTGAGCCCGAGCGTCCTCGCGTCCTGGTCCAGGTTGCGCATGAGGTTCGCATGTCCGGGCATCGACGGATTGGAGATGACGGCCACACGTGTGATGCCGGGGATCGCCTCTTTGAGGAGCGCCAGCTGCTTCTTTCCGGATTCGCTGCTCAACACGCTCCACCCGGTGATGTTGCCTCCGGGCCGGCCATAGCTGGCGATCAGCCCCTGTTCGACGGCGTCGAAGGTGCCCATCACGATCGGAACCGTCGTTGTCGCGGCGTGCGCGGCGCGCGTCGACGCGGGCCCCAATGCGACGATCACGTCGACTTTCTGCTGCGCGAGTTCGACCGCGAGCGCGTCCAGCCGCGCCTGCGTGCCGTCGCCGAAGCGGCGCTCGACCACGAGGTTGCGGCCTTCTTCATACCCCAGGTCGCGCAGCCCCTGGTAGAACTGGTTCATGTTGTTCGGCCCGCTGAGGGGCGCGGGAAAGAGGACGCCGATCCGGGGCGGCGGCTTGGCCGGTTGCGCGCCGGCGGCAACGGCGAAGGCCGCTATTGCGGCGGCGCAGGCGAGGCGCATCAGCGCGGGCATCGGATGGGCGATCGGAAGGCAGTGGGCGCGGCGTGGGGTCGCGCCGCGACCATCTTATACGCGTCCCCGCCCGTCTCGACACGGCCCGGGGGCGGGAATATTCTGCGTAACCCTCTGTTGGCCTCGGGAATCCGAGGCAACGCCGGCTTCCCGCGCCGGACCTCGCACGCCCATGGACCCGACGTCCTCCGCCGACCCCCCGCTGCCGCAGCCGGACCTGCTCGCCGCGCTGCCGCGGCTGCGCCGGTACGCGCGCGTGCTCACCGGCGACGCGAGCCGCGCCGACGACCTCGTGCAGGAAGCCCTCGCGCGCGCGTGGGAGAAGCGGCGGCTGTGGGCGGCGGGGAGCGACCTCCGCGCGTGGCTGTTCACCGTCATGCACAACGTCTTCGTCAACCAGCGCGCGCTCGCGCGCCACGAGCGGCAGCACGTGTCGCTCGACGCCGAGGGCGACGGCCAGGAGGCGTGGCAGCTGCCGGTGCGCGCGATGCAGCACACGCGCGTCGAGCTGATGGAGCTGATGCAGCACGTCGGCCGCCTGCCGGCCGAGCAGCGCGAGGTGCTGCTGCTCGCCGTCGTCGAGGAATTGCGCTACGAGGAGATCGCCGCCGTGCTGGGCATTCCGGTCGGCACCGTGATGTCGCGCCTGTCGCGGGCGCGCGAGAAGCTGCGCGCGGCGTTCGGCGTGCCGTCGCCCGCGGCGGCGCCGCTCAAGGTCGTGAAGTGAGGATGCGGCCGTGGCGATGAACCCGCTGCCCGTGACCGACGCCGACGTCAACGCGTACGTCGACGGGCAGCTCGCCCCGGCGCGCACGCCGGCCGTCGAGGACGCGATCGCGCGCGATCCGGCGCTCGCCGCGCGCGTCGCCGACCTGCGTGCGCAGAACGCCGCGCTGCGCGACGCGCTCGACCCGTGGCTCGCCGACGCGCTGCCCGACCGGCTCGTCGCGGCGACCGCCGGCCCGCCGCGCGCGCGCCGCGTGCCGGCGTGGCTCGGGCTGTCCGCCGCCGCCGCCGCGTCGCTCGTGGTCGGCGTGGGCATCGGCTGGTTCGGCCGCGACGCGAGCCTGCGGCACGACGGCACGCCGACGACGTTCACGCGGCAGGCGGCGCTCGTGCACGCGCTGTACGCCGGGGACGTGAACCGGCCGGTCGAGATCTGGGCGGCCGAGGAGAAGCGGCTGGTGAACTGGCTGTCGAAGCGGCTGGGCTTCCCCGTGCACGCACCCGATCTCAACAGCGTCGGGTTCGCGCTGGTCGGGGGCCGGCTCGTGGCCGGGAACGAGATGCCCGCCGCGCTCTTCGTCTACGAGAACGCCGACAAGCAGCGGCTGACGCTGCAGGTGCGCAAGCCCGCGGCGCCGGTCGAGGAGACGGCGTTCCGCTACGCGCTCGAGAACGGCGTGGGCGTCTACTACTGGATCGAGGAGAACTGCACGTACGCGCTGTCGGGCAACCTCGACCGCGCGCAGCTCCTGTCGATCGGCCGAATCGTCTACGGGCAGCTCGCCGCGTTCGAAGCGGCGAAGTAGACCTCCTTTCCGGGCGCTCCTCACCGTGACCTTTCTCCCGCATTGCGGGGAGAGGGTTGGCGTGGTGTTGAATTTCGCGCCGGCATTCATTGCCTGGTGTCATTCCGAGCGTCGCGCCGGCATTCATTGCCTGGTGTCATTCCGAGCGCAGCGAGGGATCTGCTTCTGCTGCGAGTCGACGAGGTGCGTGCAAGCGGATCCCTCGTCGCTGCGCTCCTCGGGATGACACCGGGGAAATTTCAACAGCTTGTCGGGGACAGGAGCGTGTCCGGACCGCGAGCGCATCCCCTACAATGCCCCCTTCGCCCGCTGCCGCAATCCGCCCGTGCCGCAACCGGTACCGCCCGTCGTATACGTGCCCGTCGTCGCCGTACGCGTGCCGGTCGCCGCGCAGCGCGCGCGCCTTCGCATCGAAGCGGAACGCCTGCGCAGCGGTGCCGCGCGGAGCGTCGGCCGAGGCCGCTGATGCAACGTGTCCCCGCCCGGATCGGCGATCCGCTCGCCGCCGTCGAGACGCCGGCGCTGGTCGTCGACCTGGACGCGTTCGAGCACAACCTCGACCTCATGGCCAACGCGGTACGCGGCTCGGGCCTGGCACTGCGCCCGCACGCGAAGTCGCACAAGTGCCCGGACATCGCGAAGGCGCAGGTCGCGCGCGGCGCGGTCGGCATCTGCTGCCAGAAGGTCGACGAGGCCGAGGCGTTCGTCGCTGCCGGGATCGCCAACGTGCTCGTGACCAACGAGATCGTCGCGCCGGCCAAGATCGCGCGGCTGGCCGCGCTCGCGCGCAGCGCCACGATCGGCGTGCTGGTCGACGACGCGCGCGTGATTCCCGACCTGTCGGCGGCCGCCGCGCTGGCCGGCGGCACGCTGCACGTGTACGTCGAGATCGACGTCGGCGCGCATCGCTGCGGCGTGGCACCGGGCGAGGCAGCCGTGCCGCTCGCGCGGGCGATCGCCGCCGCCCCGGGCCTCGCGTTCCGCGGGCTGCACGCGTACCACGGTGCCGCGCAGCACCTGCGCCGGCCCGAGCAGCGCCTCACGGCGATCGCGGCCGCGAGCCGACTCGCGTCCGACACGAAGGCGGCGATCGAGCGCGCGGGCGTCCCGTGCCCGGTCGTCACCGGCGCGGGTACCGGCACCTGGCAGCTCGAGCGCGACAGCCGCATCTACACGGAGCTGCAGCCGGGCTCGTACGTGTTCATGGATGCCGATTATCTGCGCAACGCCCTGGCCCCCGACCAGCACCACTTCGAGCACAGCCTGTACGTGCTCGCGACGGTGATGAGCACGCCCGTGCCCGAGCGCGCGATCGTCGACGCGGGACTGAAGGCGCTCGCGTTCGACTCCGGCCCGCCGCTCGTGCACGTCGCACGCGGCCTCGATTACGTCAAGGCGTCCGACGAGCACGGCGTGCTTGCGGTCGATCCGGCGCGAGCACAGGTCGCGCTCGGCGACCGCGTGTGGCTCATTCCCGGGCACTGCGACCCGACGGTCAACCTGTATGACTGGATCGTCGGTATGCGCGGCGAGCGCGTCGAGTGCGTGTGGCCGGTGGCGGCACGCGGAGCGCTCGGATGACGAACGCCCCGAATCGCCGGCTCGCGGCGATCCTGGTCGCGGACGTCGTGGGATTCAGCCGGCACACCGAGCGCGACGACGCCGGCACGCTCGCGCACCTGCGCGCGATTCGCGCCGACGTGATCGACCCGGCCATCGCCGATCTCCACGGGCGCCTCGTCAAGTCGACCGGCGACGGCGTGCTCGCCGAGTTCGCGAGCGCCGACGCCGCGCTGCGCTGCGCGATCCGCGTGCAGCGCGCGCTCGCCGAGCGCAATGCAGGCGTTGCCCCGGACGTCCGGATCGACCTGCGCATCGGCGTCAACCTGGGCGACGTCATCGTCGACGGCGACGGCGACATCTTCGGCGACGGCGTCAACGTCGCCGCGAGGCTGGAGGCGCTCGCGCCGCCCGGCGGCATCTGCATCGCCTCCGCGGTGCGCGACCAGATCCACGGCAATCTCGGCGTCGATTTCGTCGACGCGGGCGACCAGCAGGTCAAGAACATCGCGCGGCCCATTCGCGCGTTCGTCGTCGACCTCGCGGGCGTTCCGGGTGTGGCGCCGGCACCGGCGTCCGCTCCGGCGTCGAAGCTGCGCGCGATGAGCATCGGCGTGTGCCCGCTGGTCGCGGCGGCGGACGAGGCCGTTCCGCCCCAGCGCGCACGTGTCGCGACGCGCGAGTTCGCGGCGATGCTCGCGCGATCGAGCTCGATGGTCGCCGTCGTCCCGGTGCCGCCCGCGCTCGCCGAGAAGGCGCAGGACGAGCCCGCAGCCGTGGGTCGGGCCGTCGCGGTGCGCTACCTTTTCGAAGGCGACCTGCACGCCACGTCCCTGCACGCGCGCGTGGTCGACGCGGCCAGCGGCGAGCAGGTGTGGAGCGAGTCCGCGACGCTTCCCGCGGAGTCGGACGCCGGCGCCTTTGCGCGGGCGCTGCACGCCGTGGTGTGGCACCTCGGGCGCGCGGTGATCACCGCCGAGATCCGGCGCGTGCTTGCCGAGCCACTCGCGCAGTCGACGCCGGTCGAGAACGTCGTGCGCGCGCTGGCACTCGATCGCACCGAGCCTGATCCCCGCAGGCGCTTCGCGGAAAAGGAGCGCCTGCTCGGCGACGCGCTCGCGCGCGATCCCGCGTGCGTGCCGGCGCTGATCGGCCTTGCGATCATTCTCGACCAGCGGGGTGACTTCGATCTTGCGGCCGACCCCGTCGCCCTGGGCCAGCGCATGCTCGAACTCACCGCGAAGGCGGTCCGCCTGAACGACATCCAGCCGACGACGTGGTTCCTGCACTCGGCGGCGCTCATGGCGACGGGACAGTGGCAGGCCGCGCTCGAGGCGAGCGCCAAGGCGATTCGCCTCGAGCCCTTCAGCAGCATGCTGGCGTCCCATCACGCCGCGCTCACGGCGTGGTGCGGGCGCCCCGCGGAGGCGCGGGTGATGCTGGAGGCGGCGATCGCCGCGAATCCGCAGGGGGCCGCCGCCGACATGCAGATCCTGTGCATGGTGAGCCTGCTGCTCGGCAACTACAGGGAGGCCGTCGACGCGGCCGAGAGGGCGATCGGGCTCGGCGCGAACGATCCGGTGGACACCCCACTCCATGCCGCAGCGGCCTACGCGCAGCTTGGCGACATGGCGAAGGCAGCCTCCGCGCTCGACGATGTCCTGCGCGCGCTGCCGGGCTTCACGATCGCGACGCACCGCTGGCGCCACCGCGTCGCGCACCCCGACTTGATCCGCCTCGTCGAGCAGCACCTGTACCCGGGCCTGCGCAAGGCCGGCCTGCCCGAAGGCTAGCGGCCGCCGGGCCGCCCCAAGGGCGCATGCCCCCTGGGGGGGGGCGCGCGCGGCGCGCTTCGGGGGGATCTCGCCCGCGCGCTACAGCGTGGCGACACCCCGCGGCGTGCGGATCATCGTCGCGAGCCGCGGCGACTTCGCGTACGTGACCTTCAGCGTCTCGGAGAGTCCGAGCGTGGCCAGCTCCGCGCGCACGGCCGCGGGCTCCGGGTGCTCGCCCGCAAGGAGCGCGAGCCGCAGGCCGCGGTCGGGCAATCCGTCGGCCGGGTGCCGCGCGTCCGCCCACTGGATCAGCGTGGGCACGAGGCCGCGCTGCGGCCGATGCCCGTCGGCGGGAATCGTGATCCGCCACGCGAAGTCGCCGCGCGTCATCGGCGTGGCGATGCCGAGCGATGGCATGCGCGCGACCGCTGCCGCGATGTCCGCGGTGCGCGCGACCCAGTGGACGAGCTGCGGACCTTCCGCGAGCGCCGCCTTCATCCGCGGCTCGTCTAGATCGAACCAGCGCGGGCGCGACGGCGCGACGCCGTCCGGATCGACCGCGATCACCTCGAGGTAGAAGCGCAGGCCGAGCGACAGCAGCGCGTTGTGCGTGCCCATCGCGACGTGCCTGCCGCCGGGCTGCGGCCGGAAGCCCAGGCGCTCCTCGACCCAGTCGCAGCCCTGCGCGAGGTCGAGCGCGGCGACGACGAGGTGGTCGGGCTCGACGGCGATCGGAGTCATGCGGCGGTGCGCGCCTCGCCGGCGTCGAAGTCGAGCTCGACGCGCGCGCCGTTGGGGTCGAAGAAGAACAGCTGCCACGTCCCGTCGCCGACGAGGCGACGGCAGTCGTACGGAATGCCGCGCGCGTCGAGCTTCGCGAGGGTCGCCGCGAGGCCGGACGCGGTGAACGCCATGTGGTCGATCACGCCGGCGCGCAATTCGTCGCGCGGGCGACCGCCGATCACGTGCAGGATCGGCGTCCCGCCGCCGTACAGCCACGCGCCGGGGAACGCGAACGGCGGGCGCGGCCCGGGTGCGAGGCCCAGGAACTCGCCGTAGAACGCGATCGTCGCGTCGACGTCGTCGGTCAGGATCGTGAAGTGGTTCATGCCGGAAACGGCCATGGCGTCCTCCGCAGCGAGCGTGGGGGCTGTTTCGTTCAGGATACTGTATCGGCGAAGAAGTCGCCGACAAGCGCCGTGGCGTCGGGTGGCGCCGCGTCGTTGAACGGCAGCGCCGCGTCGCCGCCGCTCCACGCGTGGCCGAGCCCGACCACCTCCACGTGGCGCGCGACCAGCCGCCCGTCGCGCCGCCACTCGCGGACGATGGCGCTGCGCCCGTCGGCGAGCGCGTCCGTGCGCTCGGCGTCGGCGACGGGCGGCGCGGTGAGGTCGCCGCCCGCCGCGGCGGGGTGGCCGTTGAGCCGCAGGAATTGCCGCACCAGCGCGACCGCGTTGCGCGGCGCGACGATCTCGTCGCCCGCGCCGTGGACGGCGAGCAGCGGCACGCGCACTTCGTGCGGCGCCTCGCCGATGCGCGCCTGCGTGCCGATGGCCGCGACGTCCTGGTCGGGCCCGCGCGCCATGATCGACAGCGCCGTCAGCGCCGACGACGCGGCACCGCACGCGAGGCCGGAGTGCACGGCCACCGCGCTGACGAGGCGCGGGTAGCGCACGCCGAGCACCGCCGCCAGCGCGCCGCCGGCGGAGATGCCGGCGACCAGCACGCGCGCAGGATCGATCCGGTACCGCCGGCGCACGCGGCGGATCTGCGCGGCGACGATCGCCGCTTCACCCTTGCCGCGCTGCGTGCGGCGCTCGAACCAGTTCCAGCAGCGCCACGGATTGGCGGTCTGCTTCTGCCGCGGCAGCAGCACGACGCAGCCCGCGCGGTCGGCGAGATCGGTCACGCGCGTGCCGTGCGCGAACTCTTCAGGCGTTTGCTTGCAGCCGTGGCACCAAACGATGAGCGGCACGCGCCCGAACAACGGCCGGTCCTTTGGAACGTAAACGAGAAAGTCGCGCGACGGCCACACGAACGGTGCCGTCGTGACCCAGCCGGAGAGCGAGAACTTCGAGCCGGACTCGAAGCGGCCGGGGGCGGGCTCGCGGCGGAACCAGCGGGCGAAGGCTTCCTTGGTGCGGGACCAAAGACGCGCGAGCATGGCGTTTGCCTGTTGGGAAGCTTTGCCGAACTCTATCGTGCCTGGCCTTCACGGCGCGCGGTTCGAGCCGCGGCGCGGGCATGTGCCGTCGCGGCGGGAGACCATCCCCCGTCGACCCCGGGAGCCCGACGACGGGGCGACCTGGCGAATGACGACCGCAGCGTCGGTCGCACCCGATTCGACGTGCGGTCAACGGGCATCGAAGCGATGCTTCCGCCGCACCCGCTCACTGCTCTCGCTGAGGCTCGCGTCGAGATAGGTGCTCGGGACGTGGACGACGATCGCCGCTGCCCGGTGCGTGATAGCATTTCCGAAGCATAACGGGGACAGGGCCTCATGTGCGACGCGCCATCCGCGATGGCGGCGACGCAGTTCAAGGGGATTCACGTCGGAGCGGTGGGGCCAAGTGAAAGGGCCGAGGGTTGCCCGCGCGGGTCGGCAGGTGACGCGCCGATGGGGCCGGATTGCGCGGAGTGGTGCGCGCCGTTTGTTGCCGAGGGCATCGGGCGGTACGTCGCGAACGAGGCCAGGGCCCGGATGGAAATCGTCACCGTCGGGGATGCGAGCATCCCGGTCGTGCTCAACGACGGGGGCTCCCGCGGTTGCTATCTGACGTCGCCGAGCTGCCATTACTGCGCTTATGCGGCGGACGCAATCGAGTCAAAGCTGTATTCCCGCATTCGGGGTCGTTTGAGCGGGCTCGGCTTGCGCGCGCTCGCGGTCTGGGCCCGGCGTGAGCAGCTGGACAGGGTGGCCAGCGTCAACAACTGGATGCTGTCCACGAATCCCGCCCCGACGCTCGGGCAACGAGAAGTCCGGGAACTGACCTCTTCGCTCGTCGGGCGATTCCCGGATCATGCGCTGGTCTTTCGGACGGTCGAACGGGGGCGCGGATCGCTGGCCGAGGGCCTCGAGGCGGCGGGCTGGTGGCGGATGCCGAATCGGCTCGTCTTCCAGTGGGACCCCGATCGGTTGCCGATGCTCGGCAGGAAGTGTCGGCAAACCCTGCGACGGGAGCGGCAGGCGATCGCCACGCACGGGTACCGGTCCATGCCCATCGGCGAGGCCATCCAGGGCGCGGGTGCCGCGCGAATCCGCGAGCTGTACCGCGACCTGTACGTGGGCAAGCACTCTCGCTGGAATCCGGACTTCACGTTGCCCTGGTTCGAGCACGCCGCGATTCAGGGTTGGATGAGCTGGCGGTGTCTCGCGCGCGATGGAAGGGTGGACGGATTCTCGGCCTGGTACGAGGAGGCCGACCGGATCACGGCCATGGTGCTCGGCTACGACCGCACGATGACGGATGTCCCGCTGTATCGGATGCTCGTTGCGGACGTGCTGGCCGAGGGAGAGCGATGCGGGAAGCCCGTTTTCCTGAGTTCGGGTGCCGGAAGATTCAAGCAGTTGCGCGGGGCCGAGGCGCGCTGGGAGTTCGAGTACGTGCACGACGGGCACCTGCGCCGCGCGCGCCGGGCCCCATGGCGCGCGCTCAAGGTCCTGTACGAGCGTCTGGCCGACGGGTTCTATGCCGGCGGGAATTTCTAGGCTTGCGTAGGCCTCTGGCGATAGTCTAGGCGATCGGCATGACAACGTTGCTGCGGCAAGTCGCCCTGTGGTCCGGCACGCGGCCGGGCCGGTTTGCCATGGAGCGGATCCAGGCACGCGCGCTGCGGAGAACGGTGGGCCACGCCGCGCGCAACAGCCCGTTCTACCGCGAGCGCTTTCGGGAGCTCGGGATCGATCCCCGCTGCATCCGGTCGGCAGGGGATCTGGGGCGACTGGGGTTCTTCACGACGCCCGCCGATTTCGCCGGGAACGAGGACCGGTTTCTCGCGGTTCCCCCGGATCGGGTGGTGCACGCGTGCGCGAGTTCAGGCACGAGCGGAAAACCGAAGTTCGTGCGCTTCAGCCGATGGGATTGGATACGGCTCGTGTTTGGGGGTGCCATCGGTCTGGGGGCGGTCGGGGTGACTCGAGCCGATGTGGTGCTCGTCATGCTGGCATTTGGATCGCCGGAGTGGATGACGGGCATCGTGACGCTCGAGATGTTCCGTGTCGTGGGCTGCCTGACGATTCCTGCCAGCACGACGCATTCAACCGGGACGCTCATCGGGATGATGGAGCGGTTTCGTCCCTCGGTGTTGGTGGGGATACCGAGCTTCATCTGGAAACTGACGGAGGAGGGCTCGCAGATCACCGACCTGAAGCGCTTCGGGGTGCGCATGATCAGGCTGGGCGGGGAGCCGCTCGGGGTGGGCCTGCGCGCACGGCTGGAAGAGGCGTGGGGCGCAGGCGTCTTCGACGTCTACGGGATGACCGAGTGCGGTTACGTCGTCGCCGGGGAGAGCGAGGCGGGCGGAGGCTTGCACGTGAATTCGCGGGTGGTGGTCGAAGTCGTGGATCCGGCGGGCGACCGCGTCCTGCCCGATGGCGACGTGGGGGAGCTGGTTTTCACGACCTTGGAACAGGAGGCGACACCCTTCCTGCGATATCGCTCCGGCGATCTGGGCAGCCTGTGCCCGGGAGAGGGGAGGTTTTTCGGCCAGACGATCAGGAAGGTGATCGGCAGGAAAGACGACATGGTGATCGTGGGTTCGGGGGTCAACCTGTTCCCCGAGGGCGTCGAAAGAGCGATGTTGCAGATTCCCGGCGTGCTGGGATTCCAGCTCCTGGTGGAAGGGGAGTCCTATCGGGACCGCGTCACGATCCGACTGGAGACGGGGCCGGGCGCGCCGCCGGAGGCGGAGTTGTCCCGGCGGGTGCGCGGGGCCTTGGCGGATGCCGTGCCGGGACTCGATCATGAAATCGCCGGGGAGGGCACGCTCGAGGAACCTCGGGTCGAGGTGGTGGCACCAGGATCCCTTGCGGGCGGCTCGGGGCGCAAGGTGCCCCGGGTCCTGGACCGTCGGGCGCGAACACGAGACCGGTAGCCAGCGCTGCGCCTGGTGCCGGCTGATCCGGCCAAAGTGCGTCGGCGTCGCCCCTTCTTGCGCACGACGCGATGACGCCTCGGTGCGCATCGCGGCCGCTGACGGGGCCGGAGGCGGGCGGCTGCTGCGCGACTGCGCCCGGCGCGCCATTCGCCGTGTGACCCGCCGCCACTTCTTCGAGCCGATCGTTCCCCGGGTGTGGCCCGGGTTGGCTGGCTGCAAGAAAGGGGGTCTGACCCGCCTCAGATCAGCACGATGTCGTACTGCTCCTGCGTGTACAGCGTCTCCACCTGCAGCGAGATCGGCTTGGCGATGAAGTCGCCCAGCTGCGCCAGGCTCTGCGACTCCTCGTCGAGGAACATGTCGATGACGGATTGCGACGCGAGGATGCGGAACTCGCGCGCGTTGAACTGCTTCGACTCGCGGACGATCTCGCGCAGGATCTCGTAGCAGATCGTCTGCGCGGTCTTCAGTTCGCCGCGGCCCTGGCACGTCGGGCAGGATTCGCACAGCACGTGCGCGAGGGACTCGCGCGTGCGCTTGCGCGTCATTTCGACCAAGCCGAGCTGCGTGAAGCCGTTCACCGTCAGCCGCGTACGGTCCTTCTCCAGCGCGCGATTGAGCTCGGCGAGCACCGCGTTGCGGTGGTCGGCGTTCTCCATGTCGATGAAGTCGATGATGATGATGCCGCCGAGGTTGCGCATCCGCAGCTGGCGGGCGATCACCTGCGCGGCCTCGAGGTTGGTCTTGAAGATCGTGTCGTCGAAGCTGCGGCCGCCGACGAAGCCGCCGGTGTTGACGTCGATCGTCGTCATCGCCTCGGTCTGGTCGATGATGAGGTACCCGCCGGACTTCAGGTCCACGCGCCGCGCGAGCGCCTTCTCGATCTCGTCCTCGACGCCGTGCAGGTCGTAGAGGGGCCGGTCGCCGACGTAGTGGTTGATGCGGTCGGACAGCGCCGGCGTGTACTGGCGCGCGAACTCCTGCATGCGCACGAACGTCTCGCGCGAGTCGACCAGCACGCGCGCCGTCTCGTCGGTCGACATGTCGCGCAGCACGCGCTGCGCGAGGTTCAGGTCCTGGTAGAGCAGCGACGCGGGCGCCGTGTCGCGCGAACGCTCGGTGAGGTCGCTCCATAGCTTGGTCAGGTACTCGATGTCGGCCTGCATCTCGCGCTCGGTGGCGGTCTCCGCCATCGTGCGGATGATGAAGCCGCCGGTGAGGCCCTCGGGCAGCAGGTGCTGCAGCCGCTCGCGCAGCGACTCGCGCTCCGCCTCGTCGCCGATGCGCTGCGAGATGCCGATGTGCGAGTCCTGCGGCAGGTACACGAGAAGCCGGCCGGCGAGGCTCACCTGCGTGGACAGCCGCGCGCCCTTGGTGCCGATCGGGTCCTTGATCACCTGCACGAGCAGCGACTGGCCTTCGTGCAGGATGCGCTCGATGGGCTTCTGCTCGCCGCCGTGGCCGTTCTGCCGGTGCTCCCAGATGTCGGCGATGTGCAGGAACGCCGCGCGCTCGAGCCCGATCTCGATGAACGCGCTCTGCATGCCGGGCAGCACGCGCGCGACGCGGCCCAGGTAGATGTTGCCGACCAGGCCGCGCGCACTCGCGCGCTCCATGTGCAGTTCCTGCACGACGCCCTGCTCGAGCATCGCCACGCGGGTTTCCTGCGGCGTGACGTTGATCAGGATCTCATGTGTCATGGCGCGCCGGCGGGACGGTGCGCGCCGGACGGGCGCGCGCGCCGCTCCGCCGGGTCCGGCGGCTGCGAAGTTGCGCCCGTTATAGCACGGAGCGGCCGGTCCGGGCGAGAAGCGCCGCGGTCTCGGCCAGCGGCAATCCCATGACGCCGGAGTAGCTGCCTTCGATGCGCGTGATGAACGCGGCCGCGAGTCCCTGGATCGCGTAGCCGCCCGCCTTGTCGAACGGCTCGCCGGTCGCCACGTAGCGCTCGATCTCGCCGGCGGTCAGGCGCCGGAAGGTCACGTGCGAGACCGACACCGCGACCTCGGCCTCCTCCTGCCACTTGAGCGCGACGGCGGTCATGACCTCGTGCCGCCGGCCCGAGAGCTGCGCGAGCATCCGGCGCGCGGCGTCGACGTCGGCCGGCTTGCCGAAGATCGCGTCGTCCAGCACGACCTCGGTGTCGGCGCCCAGCACCGGGCGCGGCGGCAGGCCGCGCTGCTCCATCCGCTTCCAGCCGACCGTCGCCTTCGTGCGCGCGATGCGCTCGACGTAGTGCAGCGGGGGCTCGCGGTCGCGCGCCTCCTCGACGACGTCGCGGTGGCGGCCGGGCGCCTCGCGCAGCTTGAGCTCGTCGAACGCGACGCCGATCTGGCGCAGCAGTTCCTGCCGGCGCGGGCTGCGGGAGGCGAGATAGACGGCGACGTCACTCACGGTGGTAGGGGTGTCCGGCGTTCAGGCTGACCGCGCGGTAGAGCTGCTCGGCGAGCAGCACGCGCGCGAGCCCGTGCGGCAGCGTCAGCGGCGACAGCGAAACCCGCGCGGCCGCGTCGCGCTTCATCGCCGGGTCGAGGCCGTCGGCGCTGCCGATGACGAACGCCGGGTCCGCGCCGTCGTGCTGCCAGCGGGCGATGTGCGCCGCGAGGTCGCGCGTGGCCCAGCGCTCGCCGCGCTCGTCGAGCGCGATCATCCGGTGCGAGGCGCATGCCGCGCGGATGCGCGTCGCCTCGGCCGCGAGCAGCTGCGCCACCGTGCGCCCGCGGTCGCGCGCCTCGGGCTTGAGCTCGACCAGGTCGATCGCGAACTCCCGCGGCATCCGCTTCGCGTAGTCGTCGAACCCTGCGGTGACCCATGCGGGCATGCGGTGGCCGAGCGCAACGATACGCAGCTTCACGGAAAATGAGGGTCAGACTCGAATTTCCTGGATCGGCCTGCAAGTGGGCAAGGCCGGAGTGCGGAAATTCGAGTCTGACCCTCATTTTCCGTTCCGACTGTGCACTCGCTGTAGCCGAACCCGGAAACTCGAGTCTGACCCTCATCTCCTGCCACCGTCTTCACGCCGCCTTCGCGCGCTTGCGCGCCGCCGGCGCCTCCCACAGTTCCTCGAGGTTGTAGTAGGTGCGCACCGCCGGCTGCATGACGTGGACGACGATGTCGCCGCAGTCGACCAGCACCCATTCGCCGGTCTCCTCGCCCTCGACGCCGATGATCGTCGCGCCGGCCTCCTTCAGCCGGTCGCGCACGTGATGGGCGAGCGCCTTGACCTGCCGGTTGGAGTCGGCGCTGGCGATGATCAGCGAGTCGTAGAAACTGGTGAGCTTGCGGACGTCGAGGACCTTGATGTCGTGCGCCTTGATGTCCTCGAGGGCGGTGACGGCGGCTTGCTGCAGCTTGTTAAGTCGCATCCGGGGGGATCGAATAGAGGTGATGGCGGTCAATATAGGTCAAAACGTCGGGTGGCAGCAAACCTGCGACGGCATCGCGGCCGGCCGGCCCGCGCGCGAGTTGCGCGCGAATCACGGTCGCGGAAATCGGCTGCGGCGACACCCGGGCTTCGTAGATGGCGCCGGCAGGCGCGGAAAACAAGGCGGCCGGATCGGTGACGCGCCGGGCGTGCCACTCGGCGGCCAGGGCTTCCGGCAGGTCCGCCGCCAGCGCGACGCCGGGCCGTGCGACGACGACGACGTGGGCGAGCGCGAAGATCTCGCGCCAGCGGTGCCACGTCGGCAGCCCGCGGAACGCGTCGGCGCCGACCAGCAGCAGCAGCGGCCGCGCCGGATCCTCGCGACGCAGTTCCTCCAGTGTGAGCACCGTGTAGCTCTTGCCGGACCGCGCGAGCTCGCGCTCGTCGATCGCGAGACCCGGGAACTGCGCGGCACCCAGCCGCAGCATCGCGAGCCGATCGGCGGCGGACGCCGCGGGTCCCGCGCGATGCGGCGGATCGCGCGCGGGGACCAGACGCACTTCGGACAGGTGCAGCGCCCGGCGCGCGTCGTCGGCGAACCGCAGGTGCCCGTAGTGGACCGGGTCGAACGTGCCGCCGAGCAGCGCGACGGGTTCCATCCGGCGAGTTTACGCGGGGCAGAACCTTCCACAAAGAGACGCCGAGGCGCTTGCGAACGCCGGCTCCCGAGCGCCTGCGCGTCTCTTCGCGGACCTTGCCGTGTCCGGGTCAGAACCGCGACCCCGGCTCGCGCAGGAATGCGATCTCCTCCGGCGTCGACGTCCGGCCCAGAATCTCGTTGCGGTGCGGGTAGCGGCCGAACCGGAAGATCACGTCGGCGTGCCTGCGCGCCCACTGCAGCAGCGAGTCGTCGCCGGTCTCGCGGGCGAGCGCGCCGAACAGCGCAAGCGAGCGGTGCTGCATCGCGGCGTCCTCGGCGTGCTCGAACGGCAGGTAGACGAACCCGCGCTGCACGGTGTCGAGCGCGCGGTCGAATCCGCGGGCGACGGCGGCGTCCGCCGCGGCCAGCGCCAGCGCGTCGCCGGCGAACGCGCGCGGCGTATCCCGGAAGACGTTGCGGCTGAACTGGTCGAGCAGCACGATGCGCGCGAGCGCGCCATCCGGCGTCGAATCCCACTCGACGAACGCGCCCTGCAGCGCCTGCGCGATCGCGACACCGAAGCGCGCGCGGATCGTGTCGTCGAACGCCGGATCCTTGCGGAACCACACGTCGCGCGCGAGGCCGCGCTCGGGCGAGCCGGGCGCGCCGAACCAGAAGTCGACGACGTCATGCGGTGCGATGGCCATCGCCTATCATAGCGGTCTGGCGGCGCCGTGCACGGTGCCATCCTCGATCCCGCCGGCGATGACCACTTCGTACCGCGACATCTTCCTGCTCGCCTGCTGCCAGGCGCTGCTGCTCACCAACGCCGCGGGGCTCATCTCGATGAACGCGCTCGTCGGCTACTCGCTGGTCGACGTCAAGACGATCGCGACCCTCGGCGCGACCACGTACGTGCTGGGCTCGGCGCTGGCGACGATGCCGATGTCGCTGTGGATGGGCCGCGTCGGGCGGCGGCGCGGCTTCATGGCCGGCGCGCTGATCAACGTCGGCGGCTGCGCGATCGCCGTCGCCGCGCTGTCGCTGAAGAGCTTTGCGCTCTACTGCCTCGCCACTGCCGTGATCGGCGTCTACAACGCGATCGGCCTGCAGTACCGGTTCGCCGCGGCGGAGGTGGCCGCGCCGGCCGACCGCGCGCGCGCGATCTCGCTGGTGCTGGCCGGCGGCATCGTCGGCGGCTTCCTCGGGCCGGCGATCACGCGCTGGGGCCGCGACCTCTTCGCCGCGCCGTTCCTGGGCTCGTTCCTCATGCTCGCCGGCGTCGCGCTGGTCGCGCTCGCCGTGCAGTCGCAGGTGCGCGTGCCGAAGCCCGCCGCAGCCGGCCACGCCGACGGCGGGCGGCCGCTGCGGCAGATCGTGCGCCAGCCGGTGTTCGTCGTCGCTGCGGTGTCCGCGGTCGTTGGCTACGGCCTCATGAACCTGCTGATGACGGCGACACCGCTCGCGATGGACTTCTGCGGCCTGCCGTACGCGCAGGCGGCGTTCGTCATCTCGTGGCACGTCGTCGGCATGTACGCGCCGGGCTTCGTCACCGGCAGCCTGATCGACCGCTTCGGCGTGCTGAACGTGATCCTCGCCGGCGCCGCCGTGATGGCGGGCGGCGCGCTCGTGGCGCTGACCGGCAACGCGCTGGCGCACTTCGTCGCGGCGCTGGTGCTGATCGGCGTCGGCTGGAACTTCATGTACACGGGCGGCACCACGCTGCTGACCGAGTCCTACACGCCGCCCGAGAAGGCGCGCACGCAGGGCGCCAACGACTTCATCATGTTCTCGACGATGGCCGTGTCGTCGTTCTCGTCCGGCGCGATGGTGTCGACCACCGGCTGGGAGGCGATGAACTGGACCGCGCTGCCGGTGCTGGTGGCGGTGGCGGCGGTGGTCGTCTGGTACGCGCGGCGTCACCGGCGGAAGACTTCCGCGCCCGCTTAGGCGTCAGAACACGATTACCTTGTCCGCATCGGCGGTCCACGTCGACAGCACGTCCATCGAACCGCGCTCGGCACCGGAGACGAGCTCGTCGGCCGTGATCCCGCGCGCGTCCATGCAGGAGCCGCAGACGGACACCGTGCCGCCGCGGCGAATCACACCGCCGAGCATGTCGGCGATGTTGTAGTACCCCGGCGGCACCTTCTGGCCACCGTGCGCGCAGGCGGCGGCGTCGCCCATCAGGAACAACTTCACGCCGGTCGTGCCCTTGTCGAGCAGCGAGCGCGCGAGCCGCAGCGCGTTGTAGCTGCGCTCGGTGCCGTAGGGCGGGTCGTTCAGGATCATCAGCGTCGCAGTCATGTCTTGCCTCCATCGGGTTCCAGCGCCGGCAGCGCCCCGCCCGCAGGCCGGGGCGTGGCGTCCGCAAGGGGCTGCAGCAGCATGCGCACGAGGCTCCGCTCGCGCGCGCCGCGCAGGTACGGCAGGCCGATGGTCATCGCGTCGTGCCCGTCCGCCGGCCGCGCGCGGAAAGTGCCGAACAAGCGGTCCCAAACGGCCAGGTTGAAGCCGAAGTTGGTCGAGTGCTCGTCGCGCCGGATCGAGTGATGGATCCGGTGCATGTCGGGCGTGACGAGGAGCAGCCGCAGCGCACGGTCGACGCGCGCTGGCAGGCGGGCATTCGCGTGGTTGAACATCGCCATCGCGTTCAGCACGACCTCGAAGGTCACGACGGCGGCGGCCGGAGCGCCGACCGCCGCGACGACGCCGCACTTGATCGCGAGCGACAGCAGGATCTCGACGGGGTGGAAGCGCAGCCCGGTCGTCACGTCGAAGTCCGTGTCCGCGTGATGCACCCGGTGCAGCCGCCACAGCGTCGGCACCGCGTGGAACAGCACGTGCTGCAGGTAGACGGCGAGGTCAAGCAGCACCACCGCCAGCGCGAACTTCGCCGCGTACGGCAGCGCCATCGCGTTGAGCAACCCCGTTCCGTGCGCCTCGGCGGCGAGCGCCACGGCGACGGCCGCGCCTGCTGCCGCCACACGCACGACGACGGTATTCAGCGCGACCAGTCCCAGGTTGTGCGGCCAGCGCTCGCGGCGCCGGAACCGCTGAGCGCGCCGCGGCAGGAGGGTTTCCCACAGCGCGACCGCGGCGAACACGCCGGCGAACGCGCCGAAGCGCAGGTACGGCTCGATGGCGGTCAGCGTGTCGGAAGACAACTGCGCTCCCCCGGGCCGCGCAGCCGTGGTACGCTGCGGGACGAGTGATCCAGTATTCAATCGATCAATTGAATACTATCCAAGGAGGTCGCCCGGTGTCAATCCCCGCCAATCCGAAGCGCGAGATCTTCGCGAGCCTCGCGCGCATCGGCACGGCGCTATCGAGCCCGGTCCGGTTGGACCTGATCGAGCTGCTGGCGCAGGGCGAGCGCAGCGTCGACGAGCTCGCGACGCTGACCGGAACGAGTGTCGCCAACGCGTCGCAGCACCTGCAGAAGCTGAAGCAGGCCGGCCTCATCGTCGGCCGCAAGGACGGTCAGTTCGTCCGCTACCGGCTGGCGGGCGACGAGGTCGTCGCGCTGTTCCGGGCGCTCGGCACCGCCGGGCAGGCGTACCTGGCCGACGTCGACCGCATCGTTCGCCTGTACTTCGACGCCAAGGACGAGCTGGAACCCGTGCCTGCGACCGACCTGCTGGAGCGCGCGCGCAAGGGGCTCGTGACGGTGCTCGACGTCCGCCCGCCCGAGGAGTTCGCCGCGGGCCACGTTCCGGGCGCCGTCAACATTCCCATCCACGAGCTCGAGCGCCGCCTCGCGGAGCTGCCCCGACGCAAGGAAGTCGTCGCCTACTGCCGCGGGCCGTTCTGCCTCATGTCGTACGACGCCGTGCAGGTGCTCCGCGCGAAGGGCCTGAAGGCGCGGCGCCTGCAGGACGGCATGCCGGAGTGGCAACTCGCTGGACTGCCGACGGAGCGAAGCTGACGCGGGCCCTCGGCCCAGAGCCCGGCACGGCCGGTATGCTTTGGCTCCGGCGAGCTGCCGCCGTGCAACGCGGCGATTCACAGCCTACGGTTCGACGGTCACGCCCTTCCAGAACGCGACGCGGCCTTCGATGTGCCGCGCCGCATCCGTCGTCGCCGGGTAGTACCACGCGGCGTTGCGGTTGACCGCGTCGCCGACGACCACGTCGTAGTAGCTCGCCGTGCCCTTCCACGGGCACACCGTGTGCGTCGCGCTGTCGCGCAGGTACGCGCGGTCGACGCTCGCGGCCGGGAAGTAGTGGTTGCCCTCGACGACGACCGTGTCGCCGGATTCGGCGAGCACGGCGCCGTTCCACACGGCGCGCGGCATGGCGTGCGGCGCGCTATGTGCGCACCTGCCCCGACCCCAGCACGACCCACTTCTGGCTGGTCAGCCCTTCGAGGCCGACAGGCCCCCGCGCGTGCAGCTTGTTGGTCGAGATGCCGATCTCGGCGCCCAGCCCGAACTCGAAGCCGTCGGCGAAGCGCGTCGACGCGTTGACCATCACCGAGCTCGAGTCGACCTCGCGCAGGAAGCGCATCGCGTGGCCGTAGTCCTGCGTGACGATCGCGTCGGTGTGCTGCGAGCCGTACTGCGCGATGTGCGCGATCGCCTCGTCGAGCGAGTCGACGACGCGCACGGCGAGGATCGGCGCCAGGTACTCGGTGTACCAGTCGTCCTCCGTGGCAGGCTTCATCGCCGGCACCAGCGCGCGCGAGCGCGCGCAACCGCGCAGCTCGACGCCCTTGGCGACGTAGATGTCGGCGAGCGGCGGCAGCAGGCGCGCGGCGATGTCCGCGTGCAAGAGCAGCGTCTCCATCGTGTTACACGGCGAGTAGCGCTGCGTCTTCGCGTTGTCGGCGATGCGGATCGCCATGGCGACGTCGGCCGAAGCGTCGACGAACACGTGGCAGACGCCGTCCAGGTGCTTGATCACCGGCACCTTCGCGTCGCGTGCGATGCGCTCGATCAGACCCTTGCCCCCGCGCGGGACGATGACGTCGACGTGGCGCTCGTCGGCGATCAGGTGGCCGACGGCCGCTCGATCGGTGGTGGCGACGACCTGCACCGCCTGCTCGGGCAATCCGGCCTCGGCGAGGCCGCGGTGCACGCACGCGGCAATCGCGTGATTGCTGTGGATCGCCTCGGACCCGCCACGCAGGATCGTCGCGTTGCCGGACTTGAGGCACAGCCCGGCCGCGTCGGCGGTCACGTTGGGCCGCGACTCGTAGATGATGCCGACCACGCCCAGCGGCACCCGCATGCGTCCGACCTGGATGCCGGTCGGCCGGTAGCGCAGGTCGGTGATCTCGCCGATCGGGTCGGGCAGCGCCGCGATCTCCGCGAGCCCCTCGGCCATCGCCTGCACGGACTTCGCGGTGAGCGTCAGCCGGTCGACGAACGCCGGGTCCTGCCCGGCCGCCTTGGCCGCGGCGACGTCCTCGGCATTGGCGGCCAGCAGCCGCCCCTCGTCGGCGCGGATCGCCGCGGCGATTGCCAGCAGTGCCCGGTTCTTCGTCCCCGTGTCGGCGCGCGCGAGCTCGCGCGCTGCCGCGCGTGCGGCCGCGCCCACGGCGCGCATGTACGCCGCGACGTCGGCGACGTCGCCCAGGCCGGGGATCGCGAGGTTGGTCATCCGCGCATTCTAGCGCGGCCGGCACATGGAGCCAGGCTCGGTTTCCGGAAGCCGAGCCGGGCTCCATTTTTCGCTTTCTTGCCGCGGGTCAAACCGGGCCCCTGCCGCCCGGCCGACAATCGCAGCGAGGGCGTCCGCCGCGACGACGGGTGCCCACGGTCGGCCGACCACGAGGAGGGACGACATGCTAGTCCGCGACCGCATGAGCGCGCATCCAGTCACGATTCGCAGCGACGCCGACTACAAGGCGGCGCTGAAGCTGATGCAGGAGCACGAGCTGCACCACGTGCCGGTGCTCGACGAGCGGCGCAAGCTCGTCGGCATCGTCGCCGAGCGCGACCTGCTCCTTGCGGCCTCGCAGCACCTGCAGTCGACGATCGAGGTGGGCGAGGTCATGCACCGGGACGTCGCCACCGTCACGCGCGACATGCCGATCGCGGAAGCCGCGGCGCTGATGGTCGACCGCCGGATCGGCGGGCTGCCCGTCGTCGACGCGAGCCAGCAGGTCGTGGGCGTCATCACCGAGACCGACATCTTCCGCGCCTTCGTCGAGATGCAGCACCGGCTCGACGGGGCGGAGCGCCGGAAGTCCGCGGGCTAGAATCCGGCCGGTCCGGTGCGCGCCCGCGCGCCGGTATACGCAGCGGGAGCAAGGGCAATGAGCTACGAGCGGCTGGACGCGCGCCTCGACGGCGCGGTGGCGACGATCGCGCTGAACCGCCCCGACAGGGGCAACGCGCTCGACCTGCCGATGTGGCACGAGCTGCGCGCGGCGATGCGCTGGCTCGACGAGACGCCGGAGGCGCGCGTGGGCGTGGTCACGGGCAACGGGAGCCACTTCACCACCGGCATCGACCTCTCGCTGCTGGCCGCGGTGCGGGAGAAGATCGCCGACCCGTGCGACGGCCGCGCGCGCGAGAAGCTGCGGCAGCTGATCCTGGAGCTGCAGGACGTGTTCACGGCGATCGAGCGCTGCCGCAAGCCGGTGATCGCCGCGATCCACGGCGCGTGCATCGGCGGCGGCGTCGACCTCGTCACGGCGTGCGACCTGCGCTACTGCTCGGCCGACGCGGTGTTCTGCGTGAAGGAGGTCGACGTCGGGATGACCGCCGACGTCGGCACGCTGCAGCGGCTGCCGAAGCTCGTCGGCGAGGGCATGGCGCGCGAGCTCGCGTACACGGGCCGGACGGTGGACGGGGCGGAGGCGCAGGCGCTGCGACTCGTCAACCGGTGCTTCGGGACGAAGTCCGAGATGCTGGCGGGCGTGCGCGAGATCGCAGCGGCCATCGCGGCCAAGTCGCCGCTCGCGATCCGCGGCACCAAGGAGATGATCACGTACGCGCGCGACCACCCGGTCGCCGACGCGCTCAACTACGTCGCGACGTGGAACGCCGCGATGCTGCTATCGGTCGACCTGCCCGAGGCGATGACGGCGGCCCGGGAGAAGCGGCCGCCGCGGTTCCGCGACTGAGGCGGGCAACGGTTCACGCCGCCAGTTAGTGTCAGAAGCGGCAGCCGCCCACCGCCGGAGCGGCGACGGACACGCGTCCGGTTCGACGCACCGTCAGGCGGTTGCCGCATTCTCGTCGTTCCCGAGCGCGGCGCGGACCACTGCGGCGACCGACGACGGCGATATTCCCCGGCGTGCGCAATAGCGAGACTCGAGCCACCGGGCCAGCGGTTTGGTCCCCTTGCTCGCGTTGCACGAAACGCAACATCGGGCGATGTTCTCCCGCGTAACGATTCGCGCATCGTTGACGATGTGTTCCCACGATGGCCGAATTCGCCTGTCCGGACTCCCGGCCACGAGCTCGACGCCGCAGTAGACGCCGAGGCGATCCCGTGCAACGACCTCACGCTCCAGCCAGTTCGGTATCTTCCAGCGGTTCACGTTCGAAGGGCGCGTCGCCTGTCAGCCGACCGGCGGGCTACACCCGTGCTCGCCACGCTGAAATCGCAAGCCGTCTCGCTCCCTCGAGTACAGGGTTTGGCCTCGGTTTCGAATGGAGGGCGGATGCGCGGCCGTGGCCACGAACGGTCTTCTTCAAGAGGGCTACTCGATCACCTGGTCAGCGCTCAGCAGGATCGACTGCGGGAGCTTGATGCCGAGCGCCTTGGCCGCCTTCAGGTTGACGGTCAACTCGAACCGCAGAGGCTGTTCGATCGGAAGCGCTCCCGGCTTCGCGCCTCGCAGGACGCGATCGACGTAACCGGCAGCGCGCCGGAACTGGTCGGCGAAGTCGATCGAGTACGACATCAGTCCGCCGTCCAGAGCAAAGGGTTGGAACCCGTACATGGCGGGCAGCCGTATGGCGGACATGCGTCGCACAACATCGGCGCGGTTGGTGAACACGTTCGGGTTTTCGATCACCAGCACAGCGTCCGGTCGCTCGCGCGCGAGCATCTCGAACGATGTGTCGAAGGTTTCCGGACGTCCGATGGGCACCCGCAGTGCTTGCACGTGGAGCGACTGCAGGACTTGTTCCGCAAGCGCCGCCTGCCGCACGTTCAGATCGAAGTCCGGTTGATACAGCAAGGCGACGCGCTTGGCGGACGGAACGACGCGGAGCAGCAGCTCGACCCGCTTGCTCAGGATTTCGACGTTCATCGAGACCAGGCCAGTCGCGTTCTTGCCCGGGCGCGCGAGGCTCTCGGCGAGCCCGCTGGACAACGGCTCCTGCACAAGCGCGAATACGATCGGAATGGACTTCGTCACGTTCATGACCGCCATCGCCGACGGCTGGGTCGGGGCGAGTATCAGGTCCGGCTTCAGCGCGACGAGCTCTGCCGCGAGCGGCGCATGGCGCTCCACATCGCCGTCCGCGTAGCGCCGGTCGACCACCAGGTTCCGGCCTTCGACCCAGCCGGCCTTGGCGAGCGCCTGGAAGAAATCGCCGAACGGTGTGAATGCCCCCGCGGACGAGCTCGACAGGACTCCGATCCGTGCAGTCTTCTGCTCCGCGATGCCGTAGACCGGAAACAGCGCCGCGGCGCCGACGAGAACGCGCGTGAAGGATCTGCGCTTCACTGATTTACCCGATCAGGCACAAGTGGGAGTCCTGGCATGATCCCGGTTGCCCGCTGGCAGTCTGGCGACAGTCTACGCGTCCAGCGATGGGTTGCGGTTCGCAGGCGGGCCTCTTGCGGTCCTGGCGCCCAAATTACCGTACCCGTTTCCCGCGCCTGTCAGCAACTGCGCGAGCATCGGTCGAACAGGCACCCGCCAGAGTTCGCGTCCGGCTTGACGTGCCGTCGAATCCTGGCGACGCCGCATGCCCTCTATTTCGCGCGCGCAGGAAGCGCAGGAAGGCGCCTACCGACCCGAAGGGACGAGCGTCCGCACGCCGCCCTCGGTGCCGATCAGGATGACGTCCGCGCCCCGCCGCGCGAACAGCCCGACGGTGACGACTCCGGGGATCTGGTTGATCGTCGTCTCCAGCGCGACGGGGTCGGCGATCGCCAATCCGGAAACGTCGAGGATGACATTGCCGTTGTCGGTCGTGAAGCCCATCCGCCACGCCGGCTGGCCGCCCAGGTGCACGAGCTCGCGCGCGACGTAGCTCCTCGCCATCGGGATCACCTCGACCGGCAGCGGGAACTTCCCGAGCACCGGCACCAGCTTCGACTGGTCGACGATGCAGACGAACTTGCGCCCGACCGCGGCGACGATCTTCTCCCGCGTCAGCGCACCGCCGCCGCCCTTGATCATCGCGCCGTGCTCGGTGACCTCGTCGGCGCCGTCGACGTAGACGGGCACGTCGGCGACGTTGTTGAGTTCCTCGACCTCGATCCCGTGCGCGCGCAGCCGCTCGGTCGACTTCACCGAGCTCGACACCGCGCCCTTGATCCTGCCCTTGATCTGCGCGAGCTCGTCGATGAAGAAGTTGGCGGTCGACCCGGAACCGACGCCGACCCATGCGCCCGGCACCACGTACCGGATCGCCTCCCGTGCCACCGCCTGCTTCAGTTCGTCCTGCGTCATGTTCGGATGTCCTCGCCGCGATCGGACGATTCTACGCCGCGGGCCGCGACGGACGCACCCGGCGCACGACGTGCATCGCGGCCACCAGCACGGCTCCGGCGGCGACGCCGACGAGCGCATCCGCCGCGAGCGACCCGAGCGTCGCCGCGCCCGGCCACGCGGTCGCCGCGGCGACCGCGCGCTCGACGGCGTGGCGCAGTGGCACGATGCCGTGCACGAGGATGCTTCCGCCGACGACGAACATCGCCGCGGTGCCCGCGACCGACAGCAGCTTCATGAACCAGGGCGCGACGCGCAGGATGCCCTCGCCGAGCGCGCGCGCGGCGCGGGCGCCCGCGCCGTCGCCGATGCGCGCACGCAGGTACAGCCCCGCGTCGTCGAGCTTCACGATGGCCGCGACGATGCCGTAGACGCCGACGGTCATCAGCGCGGCGATGCCGACGAGCACGGCGACCTGGGTGCCGAACGCGGCGCCGGCCACCGTGCCCAGCGCGATGACGACGATCTCCGCCGACAGGATGAAGTCGGTGCGCACGGCGCCCTTGATCTTCGCGCGCTCGAACGAGACGAGATCGGCGGCCGGATCGGCCAGCGTCCGCGCGAGCGCTTCGTGCGCGGCCGCACGCTCGGCCGGCCCCTGCAGGAACCGGTGCGCGAGCTTCTCGAAGCCCTCGTAGCAGAGGAACGCGCCGCCGACCATCAGCAGCGGCACGATCGCCCACGGTGCCGCAGCGCTGACCGCGAGCGCCGCCGGCACGAGGATGGCCTTGTTGACGGCCGACCCCTTGGCGACCGCCAGGACGACCGGCAGCTCGCGCTCGGCACGTATGCCGGCGACCTGCTGCGCATTGAGGGCCAAGTCGTCGCCCAGCACGCCCGCGGTCTTCGTCGTCGCGACCTTCGTGAGCGCGGCGACGTCGTCGAGGACGCTCGCGATGTCGTCGATGAGCGCGATGAGGCCGGTCGCGGCCATCGGGAAGCGCGGCGTGCGGCGTCAGCCGCGGCGGCCGGGATTGACGGGTGCGGGCGGCACGAATCCCGGCTTGTCCCAATCGGCCCACCGGTCGGCGTCGGCCTGCCAGGGCCGGCGCGCGTAGTGCGCGGCCCAGTAGTCGCGCACCGAGAACGTGACGACCGGCGCCTGCCGGCTCGCGAACGGCTGCGACAGGTACGACGCCGCGATCCAGCCGCGCGTGCGGCCGGCGACGACGTCGCACCAGCGCCCGTCGGCCGTGCAGCCGGCGACGTGCAGCGGGTTGCGCGCCGGCAGCCACGTGACGACCGGGAACATCCGGTCGGGGCCCGCGCGCACGTTGACGGCGTCGCGCGTGTGCGCGAGCTGCGCATCCACCGGCGCTGACAGCGCGAGCAGCACCGCCGCCAACCACCGCCGCATCGATTTCGTCCTCATCGCCGCGGAATCTACCATGCAGCCGGCGTCAATCGCCGGAGAGGTTGCCGCTGCGCGACAACAGCACGGCGATCGGCCGCGTCGCCGCGAACTCGGAGAACACGATCGCCAGCACCGCCGTCACCGGCACGGCGAGGAAGGCACCGGACACCCCCCACAGCCCCGACCACACGGTCAGGCTCACGAGGATCACGAACGGTGACAGATTGAGCGAGTTGCCGAGCAGGTACGGATCGAGGAAGTTGCCGATGACGAACTGCACGACGAAGAGCCCGGCGAGCAGCGTCAGCACGGTCGCGAGGTCGCCGAACTGCACGATCGCCATCGCCACCGGCAGGGCCACGGCGAGGAACGAGCCGATGTACGGGACGTAGTTGAACAGCACCATCAGCATCGACCAGAACGCCGCGAACTCGAGGCCGTACAGCGCCATGATGCCGAAGGAGAGCACGCCCTGCAGGAAGCCCAGGAACGTCTTGAGCGCAAGGTAGGAGCCCACGCGCGCGTTGACGCTCTCGAAGATCTGGCGGACCCGCGCCGCGTTGGCCGGACCGCCGGCGACCCGGTCGATCTTGTCGGAAAACGCCCGCTGCTCGAGCAGCAGGAACGCGACGTAGAGCAGGACGACGATCACGCCGCCGACGATCGACGCGGCGATCGCCACGGACGAGCCGATCAGCGCCTGCAGGCTCACCTGCTCGAGGAAGATCTGGCGCAGCGTGCCCCACGTCGGCTCGTCCTCTACGCCGAAGCGCACGGCGAGCTTCTGGATCGTCGCGAGCAGCGTCGCCTGGTACAGCGGCGCGCGGGCCGCGACACGGTCGAGGTTGGCGAGCGCGACGAGCGCGACCAGCGTCAGCGCGCCTCCGGTCACCAGCACCGACAGCGCGTAGCGCAGCTTGAGCGGCAGCGCGGGGCCCAGCACCGGTATCCGGGCGAGCTGGCGGGTGACGCCGACGATCACGAACGCGACGAGCGTGGCCAGCACCACCGGCACGATCACGCTCTTGCCGATGTAGAGCACCCAGCCGACGATGAGCGCGAGCACGCTGCCGTAGACGAACGCCTGCAGGCGCACGTGCGCCGGCGCGCCGTGCGGATCCGCCGTCACAGCAGCACGCGGCGGAAGTCGGCGAGCACGGCACCGAGAAACGCGGTGAAGCGCGCAGCGGCCGCGCCGTCGATCACGCGGTGGTCGTACGACAGCGACAGCGGCAGCACGAGCCGAGGCGCGAATTCGCGGCCGTTCCAGACCGGCTTCGTCGCGCTCTTCGACACCCCGAGGATCGCCACCTCGGGCGCGTTGATGATCGGCGTGAACGCCGTGCCCCCGATGCCGCCGAGCGAGCTCACGGAAAAGCACCCGCCCTGCATGTCGGCGGGCCCGAGCTTGCCCTCGCGCGCCTTCGCCGACAGCGCGCCCATCTCGCGCGCGATCTCCAGCACGCCCTTGCGGTCCGCGTCCTTCAGCACCGGCACGACGAGGCCGTTGGGCGTGTCCGCGGCGAAGCCGATGTGGTAATAGCGCTTGCGCACGAGGGTGTCGCCTTCCAGCGAGGCATTGAAATCGGGGAACTTCTGCAGGGCCGCCACCGACGCCTTGATCAGGAACGCGAGCATCGTCAGCCTGACGCCGGCCTTCTCGTGCTCCCTGTTGAGCTGCACGCGCAGCGCCTCGAGGTCGGTGATGTCGGCCTCGTCGAACTGCGTGACGTGCGGGATCATCACCCAGTTGCGCGCGAGGTTCGCGCCCGAGATCCTGCGGATCCGCGACAGCGGCACCGCATCGACCGGCCCGAACTTCGCGAAGTCCACCTTCGGCCACGGCAGCAGGTCGAGCGCGCCGCCGCCTGCGGCAGCGGCGCCGCCGGTCGCGGCGCCGCTCATCACGCCCTTCACGTACGCCTGCACGTCCTGTTGCAGGATCCGCGCGTTCGGGCCGGTGCCGGTCACGCGGGCGAGATCGACGCCCAACTCGCGCGCGAACTTGCGCACCGACGGCGACGCGTGCGCGGCCTTGAACCCCTCGTCGTCGGCCTCGGCCCCCGGCCGCCCGGCCCTCACCCCCGACCCCATTTGCGCAGCCGGCAGCGGGGAGGAAGCCTGCGCCGCCGCGTCCGTCGCACTCCCTCTCCCGCTTGCGGGAGAGGGCTGAGGCGACGGTGTGTCCGCTGTAGCTGTCGCCTCCAGCACCAGCACCACCGCCCCTTCGCTGACCTTGTCGCCGACCTTGAGCCGCACGTCGCGCACGATGCCGGCCGCCGGCGAGGGCACGTCCATCGTCGACTTGTCGGACTCCAGCGTCACGAGCGGATCTTCGGCCTTGACCGCGTCGCCCGCCTTGACGAGGACCTCGATGACCGGGATGTCGCGGAAGTCGCCAATGTCCGGGACCTTCACTTCGAGCGTGCTCACGGGTACACCTTCTTCACCGCAGACGCAGAGGCGCCGAGAACATCCACACCGGCCGTCTCTGCGCCGCTGCGTCTCCTTGTGAAACCAACGCTTACACCGTCCACGGCGCGGGCTTCTCGGGATCGAGGCCGTACTTCGCAATCGCCTCGGCGACCTTCGCCGCCGGAATCTCGCCGTCGTCCGCAAGTGCCTTCAGCGCGGCGACGGTCACGTACTGCGCGTCGACCTCGAAGAAGCGGCGCAGCTTCGCGCGCGTGTCGGACCGGCCGAACCCGTCGGTCCCGAGCACGACGTATCGGCGCGGCACCTGCGCTCGGATCTGCTCGGCGAAGAGGCGCATGTAGTCGGTGGCGGCGATCACCGGGCCACGCGTGCTGTCGAGGCACGCGTGCACGTGCGACCGGCGCGGCGGCTGCCCCGGATGCAGCGTGTTCCAGCGCGCCACCGCGTAGCCATCGCGCGCGAGCTCGGTGAACGACGGGCAGCTCCACAGGTCGGCCGCGACACCCCAGTCGTCGCGCAGCAGGTCGGCGGCCGCGATCACCTGCCGCAGGATCGTGCCGGAGCCCATGAGCTGCACGCGCGGCGCCTTGGCGTCGCCGCCGGCCTCGCGCAGCCGGTACATGCCCTTGATGATGCCGGCCGCAGCACCCTCGGGCATCGCCGGGTGCACGTAGTTCTCGTTCATCAGCGTGAGGTAGTAGTAGACGTCCTGCTGCTCCGCGTACATCCGGCGCATGCCGTCCTGGACGATGACCGCGACCTCGTACCCGAACGTCGGGTCGTACGAGACGCAGTTGGGCACGACGGCCGACATGATCTGCGAGTGTCCGTCCTCGTGCTGCAGCCCCTCGCCGTTCAGCGTCGTGCGCCCCGCCGTCCCGCCGAGCAGGAACCCGCGCGCACGCATGTCGCCGGCCGCCCACGCGAGGTCGCCGACCCGCTGGAAGCCGAACATCGAGTAGAAGATGTAGAAGGGGACCATCGGCACGTTGTGCGTCGAGTACGACGTCGCGGCGGCCATCCAGTCGCACATGCCGCCGGCCTCGTTGATGCCCTCCTGCAGGATCTGGCCGTGCTTGTCCTCCTTGTAGAACATCAGCTGGTCGTGGTCCTGCGGCGTGTACAGCTGCCCCTGCTGGTTCCAGATGCCGAGCTGGCGGAACATGCCCTCCATGCCGAACGTGCGCGACTCGTCGGGGACGATCGGGACGACGTGCGGGCCGATGCTCTTGTCGCGCACCAGCACCTGCAGGATCTGCACGAAGGCCATCGTCGTCGAGATCTCGCGGTCCTCGGTGCCCTTGAGGAACCGCTCGAACGCGGACAGCGGCGGCACCGGCAGCGGCGCCGCCTTGCGCCGGCGGGCCGGCAGGTAGCCGCCCAGCGCGCGGCGCCGCGCGTGCATGTATTCGAGCTCGGGCGAGCCCTCCGGGAAGTTGACGAACGGGATCTCGTCGAGCTTTTCGTCCGGCACCGGAATCTCGAAGCGGTCGCGGAAGCGCTTGAGCGACTCGGGCGACATCTTCTTCTGCTGGTGCGTAATGTTCTGCGCCTCGCCCGAGCTGCCCATCCCGTAGCCCTTGATCGTCTTGGCGAGGATCACCGTCGGCTGGCCCCTGTGGTTCGCCGCCAGGTGGAACGCCGCGTAGATCTTGTGCGTGTCGTGGCCGCCGCGGTTGAGGTGCCAGATCTCGTCGTCGGACCAGTCGGCGACGAGCGCCTTCAGCTCCGGCGTGTTGAAGAAGTACTCGCGCACGTACGCGCCGTTCTTGCTCTTGAACGTCTGGTACTCGCCGTCGACGCACTCCATCATCCGCTGCATCAGGATGCCCTTGCGGTCGCGCGCGAACAGCGCGTCCCAGTGCGTGCCCCAGATGACCTTAATGACGTTCCAGCCGGCGCCGCGGAAGTCGCTCTCGAGCTCCTGGATGATCTTCCCGTTGCCGCGCACCGGCCCGTCGAGCCGCTGCAGGTTGCAGTTGACGACGAAAATGAGGTTGTCCAGGGTCTCGCGCGAGGCCATGCCGATCGCGCCCATCGACTCCGGCTCGTCCATCTCGCCGTCGCCCATGAACGCCCACACCTTGCGCCCTTCGGTCTGCGCGAGGCCGCGGTCCTGCAGGTACTTCATGAAGCGCGCCTGGTAGATCGCCATCAGCGGGCCGAGGCCCATCGACACCGTCGGGAACTGCCAGAAGTCCGGCATCAGCCACGGGTGCGGGTACGACGAGATGCCGCGGCCGTCGACCTCCTGCCGGTAGTTGTCGAGCTGTTCCTCGGTCAGCCGGCCGAGCATGAACGCGCGCGCGTAGACGCCGGTCGCGGAGTGGCCCTGCACGAACACGAGGTCGCCGCCGTGGTCGTCGGTCGCCGCCCGCCAGAAGTGGTTGAAGCCGACGTCGTAGAGGTCGGCGGCAGAGGCGAAGCTCGCGATGTGGCCGCCGACGTTCGTGTGCTTGTTCGCGCGCAGCACCATCGCCATCGCGTTCCACCGCACGTACGAGCGGATCCGCGACTCGATCTCCGCGTCGCCCGGCAGGCGCGGCTGCGCGTCGGTCGGGATCGTGTTGATGTACTGCGTATTGGCGGAGAACGGCAGGTACGCGCCGCGCTGGCGCGCCGCGTCGATCAGCTGCTCGATCAGGTAGTGCGCGCGGTCGGGACCCTCGGCCGCCATCACGCCGGCGAGTGCATCCAGCCACTCGCGGGTCTCCTGCGGATCCGGGTCGTGCTTCATCGCGTCCATGGCCATCCTCCGGGAGACCGCTGGCGCCGCGCCGCGACGCCGGGGCGTCGGGAATTCTAGGCGGCGGCCTCCGCCGTGTATTGCCGCACTGCGCAAGCGCCCGGGGGCCTTCCTCCGAGGCGGCCCGCCGATCCCGCGACGGCGCAGGTTACCATCTGACGGAAATGATTTCCATATCACGTCGGCGCGGACCGCGGCCTCCGGCCGACGAGCATCGCCGCGGCCGTGGCGCTCACCGCGGCGCAGACGAGGAAGCCCGGCCGGTAGCCGCCCGCCAAGGCCGCGAGCCCCGCGAAGACCAGCGGCCCCGCCACGACCCCGCCGAACGTGACGAAGCCGGACGCGCCGGTCACCGCACCCGCCTGCCCGGCCGGCGCCCGGCGCGCGAGTTCGGAGAGCTGGACGCCGTTCCAGCCGATCGCCGTGGCGCCGTAGACCGCGACGAGCGGAAGCACGGTCCACGCCGGCCACGCGGGACCCGCAAAGGCCAGCGCGATCCCGCTCGCGGCCGAAACGGCCGCGGCGAGCGCCAGCGTCCGGGTCGGCGCAAGCCAGCGATCGGCGACCACACCCCAGAAGATGCGGCCAATCACGGCGCTGGTTGTGGCGCAAGTAAGCGCTAACCCCGCGGCGACGAGCGACCACTGAAGCACGTCGGCGAGGTAGGTGACGAGGAAGCTCGTCAGCGATACCTGGACCGACGCGAACGCGAAGCCGGCGAGCGAGAGCTCGCGCAGGCCCGGCGAACCCATCACGGTCCGCAGCGGCGCGAGGACGGCCGCGAGCGAGAACGCCGCAGCCGGCGCGTGCCGGCGGTCCAGCGATTTGCGCGTCGGCTCGGCGCCGGCCGCGACCAGCACGCCGACGAGCGCGACGGCCACGAACGCGAACCGCCAGCCGGCCAGCAGCGCGACGCCGGGCAGCGCGGCGCCCGCCAGCGCGATACCGGCCGGCACCCCCGTCTGCTTGACCGAGAACGTCAGCGCCATCCGGTCGACCGGCGTCGTCCGCACCAGGATCTCGGACGATGCGGCCGTGATCGGGCCGTACCCGATACCCATCGCGAAGGCGGCCGCCGCGAGCACCGGCACCGCGCTCGCCGGCAACAGCGCCACGGCGCCGATGCCGGCCGCGCACGCCAGCACGCAGACCTGCGACACCCGGATCGCGCCGTAGCGGGCGATGAACTCGCCGCACGCGAGGCTGCCCAGCATCGCGCCCGCGTACATCAGGCTGACGAAGACGCCGATCCACTTCGGCGTGACGGCGAGATCCGCGGCGAGCGCGGGCGCGAGCACCGCCGGCGCCGCCGACGTCAGCGCGGTGAAGACCTGGATCGCGAGGGTGGCGACCAGCGCAACGAGCGCCGTGCGCGCGCCGGGGTCCCTCATCGCCTAGATTGCTGCGGGCGGGACGTCGCGCGAGCCGGGCACGAGGCGCGCCGGGGTGGCGATGGCGTCGACGAAGAGATCGTGCGGCGCCGCGGGAACCCGCGGCACCAGCTGCAGCTCGAACGCACCCGCGATGCGCGCGGCGGCCGGCGCCAGCAGCGCCAGCAGGCGATCGTAGTAGCCGCCGCCATAGCCCAGCCGGCGGCCGGTCGGATCGAAGGCCACGCCGGGCACGAGCACGAAGTCGACGGTGGCGAGTTCGATCCGCGGCTGCTCCGGCCGCGGCTCGGGAATGCCCCGGTAGCCCGGCGCCGTGTCCCGGGCGACGTCGACGACCGTGTGCAGGTCGAGCATCCTCGTCGCGCCGTTCACGCGCGGCAGCGCGACGACCTTGCCGCCGGCGAGCGCGCCGTCGATGAGCGCGCGCGTGTCCCACTCGCTGCGGAACGACAGCGTCAGCAGCACGCAGTGCGCGCCCGCATACGACGGCAGCGCGGCGATGCGCGCCGCGATCGCGCGCGACCCCTCGTCGCGCTCGGCCGCGGGCAGCGCATCGCGCGCCGCGAGGACCTCTTCGCGCATCGCGCGCTTGGCGTCGTGCAGCGCCGGTCCGCTGAGCGGTTCGGCGGATTGCACGGGATCGCGGGCCATGTCCGATGTTAGCAGGCCCTCGCCGGTCGGCTCGTGCGCGCGGCCGGCACGCCGGGCCGCTTATATAATGCGCGGTCGACGTCCACGCACGCGTGAGGCCATGAGGAACACCCACCAGTTCTACCGGGAGAGGCGCGGCGCGCTGCTGCGCACGATGCGCGACCACGCCGGCGGCGGCCTCGCCCTCGTCCCGACGGCCCCGGAGGTCGCGCGCAATCGCGATTCGCTGTTTCCCTACCGGCCCGACAGCTATTTCTATTACCTGTCGGGGTTTCCCGAGCCCGAGGCGGTCGTGGCGCTGGTCGCCGGCCCGGACGGGGACCGGCAGGTGCTGTTCTGCCGCGAGAAGAACGAGGAACGCGAGATCTGGGACGGCTTCCGCTACGGCCCGGAGGCCGCGAAGGAGATCTTCGGATTCGACGAGGCGCACCCGATCGGCGCGCTCGCCGAGAAGCTGCCCGAGCTCGCTTCCGACCGCCCGGCGCTGTTCACGCCGCTCGGCCTGTTCGAGCCGTGGGACCGGCAGGTCACGCAGCTGCTCAACGACGTCCGCGCGCGCGTGCGCACCGGCGTCGCGGCGCCCGACGAGGTCGTCGACGTGCGCGCGTCGCTCGACACGATGCGGCTCGTCAAGGACGGCCACGAGGCGGACCTGATGCGGCGTGCCGGCGCGATCTCGTCCGGCGCGCACGTGCGCGCGATGGCGGCGACGCGGCCGGGCTGGTTCGAGTACCAGGTCGAGGCCGAGCTGCTGCACGAGTTCCTGCGCCACGGCGCGCAGGCGGTCGCCTACCCGTCGATCGTCGCGTCGGGGCCGAACGCGTGCGTGCTGCACTACCGCGACAACAACCGCGAGATGGCGGCCGGCGATCTGCTGCTGATCGACGCCGGCTGCGAGTACCAGGGCTACGCATCGGACATCACGCGCACGTTTCCCGTCGGCGGCCGCTTCGGCGGCCCGCAGAAGGACGTCTACGAGCTCGTGCTGGCTTCGCAGCTCGCGTGCCTCGACGCGATCAGGCCGGGTGCGGAGTTCCACGACTATCACAAGGTGGCCGAGCGCGTGCTGGCGCAGGGGTATCTCGACCTCGGCCTCCTCAAGGGCACGCTCGACGAGGTGATGGAAAGCGGCGCCTACAAGCAGTTCTACATGCACCGTGCCGGGCACTGGCTCGGCATGGACGTGCACGACGCCGGCCTCTACCAGGTGAAGGGCGCGTCGCAGAAGCTCGTGCCCGGCATGGCGCTCACCGTCGAGCCTGGCACGTACATCCGGCCGGCCGACAACGTTCCTGAGCACTTCTGGAACATCGGCGTGCGCATCGAGGACGACGTGCTGGTGACGGCTTCCGGTTACGAGAACCTGACGGCGGCGACGCCGAAATCGGTCGCCGACGTGGAGGCGGCCTGCCGCCGTTGACCGCGCCGGAGAAGTGACGGCCGCGGGCGGTTTCGTCGACCCCCGTGTCCTCCGAGCGCGGCGAGGGATCCGCTTCTCGCGGCGAGCCGGCGTGAACAGCGGTCCCCGGCTGCGCTCGGAACGACAGGATGTATGGATATGGGACCAGGCCGGATTGGAGCCGGACATGCATGACGTCGCGATCGTCGGCGCGGGACCCGTGGGCGGCACGCTCGCGCTGGCGCTCGCTGACGCCGACCTCGACGTCGTCGCGCTCGACGCGCGAGCGCAGGGCGCCACGCTGCGCCGCGACCGCTCGCTCGCGCTGTCGCACGGCGCGCGGCTGGTGTTCGAGCGCCTCGGCGTGTGGCCGCGGCTCGCCGACACGAAGGGCGCGCTGACGCCGATCCTGACCATCGACATTTCGCAGGCCGGCGGCTTCGGCGTCACCCGGCTGTCCGCGGCCGAGCAGGGGCTGCCGGCGCTGGGCTACGTCGTGTCGTACCTCGCGTTGCAGGCGGCGATCGACGCGGAGCTCGCGCGCACGCGCACGGTGATCCGATACGGGGCACAGGTCGACAACGTCGGCGGCACGCCCGCGTACGCCGCGGTGACGTTCGCCGATGGCACCCGCGACGCGCTCACCGCGCGGCTCGCGGTCGTCGCCGACGGCAGCGGCGCGGCCGTCGCCGGCGTCGCGCGCGAGCGGCGCGAGTACCGGCAGGTCGCGCTGCTCGCGAAGGTCGCCATGGCGCGCCCGCACGCGGGCGTCGCGTACGAGCGCTTCACGCCGTCGGGGCCGGTCGCGCTGCTGCCGGAGGGCGACCACTACGGGCTCATCTGGACGATGGCGCCGGCCGAAGGCGAGCGCGTGCTCGCGCTGTCCGACGCCGAGTTCCTGGCCGAGCTCGCCGCGCACTTCGGTGCGCGGGTCGAAGGCTTCCGCGGCGTGCGCGACCGGACGACGTTCCCGCTGGCGCTCGAATTCGCGCGGCCCGCCGTCACGACCCGGTGCGTGCTGATCGGCAACGCCGCGCAGACGCTGCACCCGATCGCGGGGCAGGGGTTCAACCTCGGCGTGCGCGACGCGTACGCGCTCGCGCAGACGATCGTCGAGCACGGGCGCGACGCGCTCGGCGACCGCGCGATGGTGGCCGACTATGCGGCGCGGCGGCGCGTCGACCGCGTCGCGGGCATCGCGTTCACGCACGGGTTGACGCGGCTGTTCGCGCCGGATTGGCCGCCGCTCGCCTGGCCGCGCGGTGTCGCGCTGTCGGTCCTGGACGCGATCCCGCCGCTGAAGCGCGCGTTCACGAACGCGATGCTGTTCGGGCTGCGCTGAACGCGCGTTCGCCGCAATCTTCGCCGTGTCGCTTTCGCGACACAGCGCACGCCGTCTCGCTGCGCAAAAACCGGGCAGCGGCGGGCGCGGCACGCGCGCAAAGCCGGTATAATCGAAGGCGAATTCCCGGCGGCACTCCTTCCCTTCGATCTTCCGCTCCGATCGTGCGCATCGGCCCTCATCCGTTGCCGAACAACGTCGCCGTCGCCCCGATGGCCGGCGTCACCGACCGCCCGTTCCGCCAGCTCTGCCGGCGGCTGGGCGCCGGCTACGCGGTGTCGGAGATGGTCGCGTCGAATCCGCGGCTGCGGGACACGGCGAAGTCGCGGCAGAGGATCGACCACGACGGCGAGCCCGCGCCGGTGGCCGTGCAGATCGCCGGCGCCGACCCGGCGCTGATCGCCGACGCCGCACGCTACAACGTCGCGCGCGGCGCGCAGATCGTCGACATCAACATGGGGTGCCCGGCGAAGAAGGTCTGCAACGCGGCCGCGGGCTCGGCGCTGCTCGGCAACGAGCCGCTGGTCGCCGCGATCGTCGCCGCCGCCGTGCGCGCCGTGGACGTCCCCGTCACGCTCAAGATCCGCACCGGTCCGCATCCGGGCGCCCGCAACGCGGTCGTGATCGCGCGCATCGCCGAGGACGCCGGCATCGCCGCGCTGACCGTGCACGGCCGCACGCGGGCGTGCGCGTTCGTCGGCGCCGTCGAGTACGACACGATCGCGGCGGTCAAGCGCGCCGTGCGCATCCCGGTCATCGCCAACGGCGACATCGGCAGCCCCGAGGACGCGCGCGACGTGCTCGCCCGGACGGGCGCCGATGCGGTGATGATCGGCCGCGCGGCGCAGGGCCGGCCGTGGATCTTCCGCGAGATCGTGCACTACCTGGCGACGGGCACGCACCTGCCGCCGCCGACCGTGGCCGAGGCGCGCGCACTCGTCGTCGCGCACCTGACCGACCACTACGCGTTCCACGGCGAGCTCGCGGGCGTACGCACCGCGCGCAAGCACCTCGGCTGGTACGCGCAATCGCTGCCGGACGGCGAGGCGTTCCGCCGCGCGATGTGCGCGGCCGAGACGCCAGCCGCGCAACTCGCGACGGTCGAAGCCTACTTCGACCGGCTCGCGGCGGCGGGCGTCCGGCTGCCCGCGGCACGACCGCGCGCGGCGGCCGTCGGCAGCGCCGAACACCATGACCGGCACCGGGCAGGGGAGGCCCTCGCGGCGTGACCAGAAAACAGAAACTGAACGGCAGCAACGAGATCTGCCGCAGCGTCGACAAGTCGCTCGACGAGTACTTCAGGCGCCTCGACGGCGAGATGCCGACCGGCGTGTACGACATGGTGATCGGCCACGTCGAGCGGGCGCTGCTCGCGTCGATCATGACGCGCGCGGACGGCAACCAGTCGCAGGCGGCGGAGATGCTCGGCATGAACCGCAACACGCTCCGCGCGAAGCTCGTCAAGTACAAGTTGCTGTGACGACCGTCGCCGCCCCCGTTGCACAGGCGCTGCTCTCGGTCTCGGACAAGACCGGCCTCGCCGATTTCGCGCGCGGGCTCGTCGCGCAAGGCGTGCGCCTGCTGTCCACCGGCGGCACCGCGAAGGCGCTGGCCGACGCCGGACTGCCCGTCATCGACGTCGGCGCCTACACCGGCTTTCCCGAGATGCTCGACGGCCGCGTGAAGACGCTGCACCCGAAGATCCACGGCGGCATCCTCGCGCGCCGCGACCTGCCCGAGCACGTCGCCGCGCTTGCGCGGCACGGCATCCCGACGATCGACCTCGTCGTCGTCAACCTGTACCCGTTCCGGGCGACGGTCGCGAAGCCCGGCTGCACGCTGGAGGACGCCGTCGAGAACATCGACATCGGCGGCCCGTCGATGGTGCGCGCGGCGGCGAAGAACTGGCCGCACGTCGGCGTCGTCGTCGACCCCGCCGACTACGCGGGCGTGCTCGCCGAGCTCGCGGCGAACGGCAGCGCGCTGACTACCGACACGCGGTTCCGGCTGATGCGCAAGGCCTTCGCGCACACGGCCGCCTACGACGGCGCGATCGCCAACTGGCTGACGGCGCGCGGGCCGGACGGCATTGCGCAGGGCTGGCCCGAGTCGTTCCACTTCGCCGGCACGAAGGTGCAGGAGATGCGCTACGGCGAGAACCCGCACCAGTCGGCGGCGTTCTATCGCGACGAAGCGCCGGCGGCCGGCGCGATCGCCACGTATCGGCAGCTGCAGGGCAAGGAGCTGTCGTACAACAACGTCGCCGACAGCGACGCCGCGTGGGAGTGCGTGAAGACGTTCGCCGAGCCCGCGTGCGTGATCGTCAAGCACGCGAATCCGTGCGGCGTCGCCATTGCCGGCACGCCGCTGGCCGCGTACCGCAAGGCCTTCGCCACCGACCCGACGTCGGCGTTCGGCGGCATCATCGCGTTCAACCGCCCGGTCGACGCCGCGACGGTGGAGGCCGTGGCCGCGCAGTTCCTCGAGGTGCTGATCGCGCCCGCCTACACGGACGACGCGCTGGCGGCGATCGCGAAGAAGGTCAACGTGCGCGTGCTCGCCGTCCCGCTGCCGGCGGGCGGCGCCGGAGCCAACGTGTGGGACGCGAAGCGCGTCGGCGGCGGGCTCCTCGTGCAGTCGCCCGACACGCGCAACGTGGACGCCGGCGAGCTCGAGGTGGTCACGAAGCTCGCGCCCACGCCCGCGCAGATGACCGACCTTCTGTTCGCGTGGCGGGTGGCGAAGTACGTCAAGTCGAATGCGATCGTCTACTGCCGCGACGGGCAGACGCTCGGCATCGGCGCCGGGCAGATGAGCCGCGTGGATTCGACGCGCATCGCGGCGATGAAGGCCGCCAACGCCGGCCTCGACCTCGCGGGCTCGGTCGTCGCGTCCGACGCGTTCTTCCCGTTCCGCGACGGCCTCGACGTCGTCGCCGACAACGGCGCCGTGGCGGTGATCCAGCCGGGCGGCAGCATGCGCGACGCCGAGGTGATCGCGGCGGCGGACGAGCGCGGCGTCGCGATGGTGTTCACCGGCATCCGCCACTTCCGCCACTAGCGCGCGCGTGAACGTCCTCGTGATCGGCGGCGGCGGCCGCGAGCACGCGCTGGCGTGGAAGCTCGCGCAGAGCCCGCGCGTCGCGCGCGTGTTCGTGGCACCCGGCAACGCCGGTACGGCGCGCGACGAGGCGCTCGCCAACGTCCCGGTCACGACGATTCCGGACCTGGTCGAGTTCGCGCAGCGCAGCGACGTCGCGTTCACCGTCGTCGGCCCCGAGGCGCCGCTCGCGGCGGGCGTCGTCGACGCGTTTCGCGCGGCGGGCCTGCGCATCTTCGGTCCGACGCAGGCGGCGGCGCAGCTCGAAAGCTCGAAAGACTTCGCCAAGGCGTTCATGGTGCGGCACGGGCTGCCGACCGCGCAGCACCGAACGTTCACCGACGCCCACGCCGCGCACGCGTACGTCGCCGAGCGCGGCGCGCCGATCGTCGTCAAGGCCGACGGACTCGCGGCCGGCAAGGGCGTCGTCGTCGCGACGACGCGCGAGGAGGCGGATGCCGCGGTCGACGCGATGCTCGTCGGCAACGCGATGGGCACCGCCGGTGCGCGCGTGGTGATCGAGGAGTTCCTCGCGGGCGAGGAGGCGAGCTTCATCGTCATGGTCGACGGCCGCCACGTGCTGCCGTTGGCGTCGTCGCAGGATCACAAGCGGCTCGCCGACGGCGACGCCGGGCCGAACACCGGCGGCATGGGCGCCTACTCGCCGGCGCCGGTCGTCACGCCGGCGCTGCACGCGCGGATCATGCGCGAGATCATCGTGCCGGCCGTGAACGGCATGGCGGCCGACGGCATTCCCTACACGGGCTTCCTCTACGCCGGCGTCATGATCGGCGCCGACGGCGCGCCGAAGGTGCTCGAGTTCAACTGCCGGATGGGCGACCCGGAGACGCAGCCGATCATGGCGCGCCTCAAGTCCGACCTCGTCGACCTGGTCGAGCACGCGATCGACGGCACGCTCGACACGGTCGAGGCCGAGTGGGACCGGCGCGCGGCGCTCTCCGTCGTGCTCGCCGCCGCCGGCTATCCCGAGAACCCCCGCAAGGGCGACGCGATCGACGGCCTCGACCGCGTGACGCCGGCGGCGCATCCGGACGTCGTCGTGTTCCACGCCGGCACCGCGCTCGCCGACGGCCGCACCGTCGTGAGCGGCGGACGGGTGCTGTGCGTGACGGCGCTGGGCGACTCGGTGCGCCTCGCGCAGCGTGCCGCGTACGCCGCCGTCGCCGACATCCGCTTTCCCGGCATGCAGTTCCGCACCGACATCGGCCACCGGGCCCTCGCGCGGAAGTGAGCGAGATCGACATCGCCGCCGTCCGCGGCTACCTCACCGGCCTCCAGCAGCGCATCGTCGAGGGCCTCGAGGCGATCGACCGCACGCCGTTCCGCCGCGACGCGTGGACGCGGCCCGAAGGCGGCGGCGGCGTGTCGCGGCTGGTCGAGCACGGCAACGTCCTCGAGCGCGGCGGCGTGCTGTTTTCGCACGTGCTGGGCGACAGGCTGCCGGCGTCGGCCACCGCGCACCGGCCCGACCTCGCCGGCCGCGCGTGGGAGGCGACGGGCGTGTCGCTGGTGCTGCACCCACGCAATCCCTACGCGCCGACCGTGCACCTCAACGTCCGGTTCTTCGTCGCGCAGAAGGCGGGCGCCGACCCGATCTGGTGGTTCGGCGGCGGCATGGACCTGACGCCCTGCTACGGATTCGCCGAGGACGCCGTGCACTTCCATCGCGCGTGCCGCGCCGCGCTGGCGCCCTTCGGCGCGGACGTCCATCCGCGATGCAAGAAGTGGTGCGACGAGTACTTCTACCTCAAGCACCGCCGCGAGGCGCGCGGCGTGGGCGGCATCTTCTACGACGACCTGAACGAGGGCGGCTTCGACCGCTGCTTCGCGCTGACGCGCAGCGTCGGCGACGGCTTCCTGCCGGCATATGCGCCGATCCTCGAGCGCCGCAAGGACACGCCGTTCGGCGAGCGCGAGCGGGATTTCCAGCTCTACCGCCGCGGCCGCTACGTCGAATTCAACCTCGTGTGGGACCGCGGCACGCTGTTCGGGCTGCAGTCGAACGGGCGCACCGAGGCGATCCTGATGTCGATGCCGCCGCTTGCGCAGTGGCGCTACGACTGGGCGCCTGCGCCCGGCACGCCGGAAGCCGCCCTCTACACCGATTTCCTTCCGCCGCGGGATTGGCTCGCGTGAAGCCCGACGACGACTCCCATCTCGTCGAGACCGGCTTGGCGTCGGAGGTCGTGTTCTCCGGCAAGCTGCTCGAGGTGCGGCGCGACAGGATCCGCCTGCCCGACGGCAATGACGCCACACGCGAGTTCGTCGTGCACCCGGGCGCGGTGCTTGTCGTCCCCGTGCTCGACGACGGCCGCCTCGTGCTCGAGCGGCAGTTCCGCTATCCGGTGCGGCGCGTGATGCTCGAGTTCCCGGCCGGCAAGATCGACGCCGGCGAGACGCCGCTCGCCACGGCGCAGCGCGAACTCGTCGAGGAGGCAGGCTACACGGCGCAGAAATGGAAGAAGCTCGGCACGATCCACCCGGAGATCGGCTACTCGACCGAATTCATCGACGTGTACGAGGCGACCGGCCTCGCGCACGTGGGCCAGAAGCTCGACCACGGCGAGTTCCTCGACGTGATCGCGATGAGCGAGGACGAGCTCCTCGCGACGTACGACTGCGGCGGCCTCACCGACGGCAAGACGATCGCCGCGCTGTTCGCGTGGCGCCGCAGCCGCGGCAGGTGACGATGGCGGACATCGCGCGACGGCTCGTCGTCCGCGGCCGCGTGCAGGGCGTCGGCTATCGCCACGCCGCCGTGGAGGCCGCCCGCGGGATCGGCGTCGCGGGCTGGGTGCGCAACCGTCCGGACGGAACCGTCGAGGCCCTTGCGCAGGGCACCGCCGCCGACGTCGAGCGCTTCGTCGCGTGGTGCCGCCGCGGGCCGCCGCTCGCCCGCGTCGACGACGTGGAAGTCGGCGAGGCCTGGGTCGACGCCGGGCTCGCGCGCTTCGACTGGAAGGCGGGGTCGGAGCCGTAGCGCGGGCGCGACGGGGTTCGTCGCGCCGGCAGGGGAACGCGGCGCACGCAGCGCGTCGCGCCCCCGATCCGCTACGCGACCGCGAACACGTCCTTCCACGCCGCGTACGACGCGGCGGCGATCCACGGCAGCGCCAGCACGAGGCCGATCCCGGAGGTCGCGATGCCGAGGGCCAGCAGCACGAACGAGAATGCGGCGAACGCGCCGAGCGCGGGGACGTTGCGCGCGAACGCCCGCAGCGACGCGGCGAACGCGCGCGCGAACGGCTCGCCGTCGAACAGCGCCGCCATCGGGACGAACGTGACCGGCAGCGATGCGGCGACGCCTGCCGCGTAGATCGCGGCGATGGCGCCGACCGACAGCTGCGACGCGTCCGCGAGCGGCAGCAGCACGTTGACGTCGGCCACGCTCCACGCGGCCAGCGCCTCGACCGCGAGCGGGACGAGGCTGCCGGCGACGACGGCGGCCTGCGCCGGAAGCGGCGCGGCGAACACGGCGACGAGGTGCGACCAGCGCGGCCGGTCGCCGCGGTCGGCCGCGAGGCTCGCGTACAGCAGTCCGCACGCCAGCAGCGGGGCCAGGACGTTCGCGGCCAGGGCGCCCGCGACGGGCACGGGCTCCAGCACGACGCTCGCGACGACGACGACGAGCGCGAAGGCGCAGAACATCGCCGGGCCGCGGCGCCACAGCCGCATCGCCTCCGAGAACCAGTCGAGCGCGCGCCGCGCCGGCACGGCGCGCGGCTCGCGCGACGGTGGCGCGGACGGCGGGGGCGCTTCGCTCACGACGGTCGCCGCCCGCGGGCCGGTGCGGCGGATCGGGTCAGGCGGCCTCGCCGAGATAGGCCGCGCGCACCTTCGGATCGTGCAGCAGCGACGCGGAGTCGCCCTTCAGCGTGATCTCGCCCGACTCCATCACGTAGCCGCGCCGGCTGACCTCGAGCGCGAGCTTGGCGTTCTGTTCGATCAGCAGGATCGTGACGCCCTCGCGCGATACGGCGACGATCGTCTCGAACACCTTTTGCACCATCAGCGGCGCGAGCCCCATCGACGGCTCGTCCAGCAGCAGCAGCTTCGGCCGCGACATCAGCGCGCGCCCCATCGCGAGCATCTGCTGCTCGCCTCCGGAGAGCGTCCCGGCCGTCTGCCGGCGGCGCTCCATGAGGCGCGGGAACAGGTGGTAGACGCGCTCCATGTCCGCCTTGATGCCGTCGCCGTCGCTGCGCACGTACGCACCCATCGCGAGGTTTTCCTCGATCGTCAGCGCGCCGAACACGCCGCGGCCCTCGGGCACCATCGCGAGCCCGCGCTTGACGAGCTGGAACGCCGGCCGGCCGGTGACGTCGATGCCGCCGTAGTGGATCTTGCCGGCCTTCACGGGCAGCAGTCCGCAGATGCCCTTCAGCGTCGTCGTCTTGCCGGCGCCGTTGGCGCCGATCAGGCACACGAGCTCGCCCTGGTCCACGTCGAGGTCGATGCCCTTGACCGCATGGATGCCGCCGTAGGCGACCTCGAGCTTGCGCAGCGACAGGAGCGGGTGTTCGCCGGGCATGGGTGCGCCTATGCCCCCTTCAGGTTGAGCGACACCTCGCCGCCGAGATACGCGGCGATGACCTTCGGATCGTTCTGCACCTCGGTCGCCGTGCCCTCGGCGATCTTCTTTCCGTAGTCGAGCACGAGGACGCGGTCGCACACGCTCATCACGAGCTTCATGTCGTGCTCGATCAGCAGGATCGTCGTGCCGTCGCGGCGGATATCCTCGAGCAGGCCCTTGAGCGACGCGGTCTCGGTCGCGTTCATCCCCGCCGCGGGCTCGTCGAGCGCGAGGAGCTTGGGCTCGGTCGCCAGCGCCCGCGCGATCTCGAGCCGGCGCTGGTCGCCGTAGGCGAGGTGCCGGGCGAGGCTGTTCGCGCGCTTGGCGACGCCGACGTACTCGAGGAGCTCGTAGGCACGCCGGTGGATCGCCCGCTCCTCCTCGCGCGCGCGGGCGTTGCGCGAGATCGCCCCCCAGACGCCGGCGCGCGTGCGCACGTGCCGGCCGATCATCACGTTCTCGAGCGCCGACAGGTTGGCGAACAGCCGGATGTTCTGGAACGTGCGCGCGATGCCCCGCGCGGCGACGTCGTTGGGCTTCAGGTTCAGCAGCACCTCGCCGTCGAACGCGAAGTGGCCGCCGTCCGGCACGTAGATGCCGGTGAGCACGTTGAACAGCGACGTCTTGCCGGCGCCATTCGGGCCGATCAGCCCGTAGATCTCGCCGTGGTGGATCGTGAACCCGACGTCGGTCAGCGCCTGCACGCCGCCGAAGCGCTTCGAGACGCCCTTGGCCGTCAGCAGCGGCAGCGGCTCGTTCACTTGGCGGGGACCTCGAGCTCGCGCCGGCGCACGGCGGACGGCAGGATGCCCGCCGGCCGGAACAGCATCATCAGCACCAGCGCCAGCCCGAACAGCAGCATGCGGATCACTTCCGGCTCGATCAGCATGCGCCCGAACAGCGCCATCTGCGCGGGCTCCACCGTGTAGCGCAGGATCTCCGGCACGAACGACAGCAGCAGCGCGCCCAGGATCACGCCCCAGATGTTGCCCATGCCGCCCAGCACGACCATCGACAGCACCATCACCGACTCGACGAGCACGAAGCTCTCGGGGCTGATGAAGCCCTGGATCGCCGAGAACATGCCGCCGGCGATGCCGCCGAACGACGCGCCCATCGCGAACGCCAGCAGCTTGATGTTGCGCGTGTTGATGCCCATCGCGCGCGCGGCCACCTCGTCCTCGCGGATCGCCTCCCATGCGCGGCCGATGCGCGAGTCCTGCAGGCGCAGGTTGATGACGATGACGACGAGCAGCACGGCCAGGAAGAAGTAGTAGTACTTGATGGGGCCGGTGAAGTCGAGGCCCATGATCGTCTCGCGCTTCGCGAAGCTCGCGTCGCCGATGCGGAACGGGTCGATCAGCGTGATTCCCTGCGGGCCGTTGGTGATGTTGACGGGCCGCGACAGGTTGTTGAGGAAGATGCGGATGATCTCGCCGAAGCCCAGCGTGACGATCGCGAGGTAGTCGCCGCGGAGCTTCAGCGTCGGCGCGCCGAGCAGCACGCCGAACAGGCACGCGAGCGCGGCGCCCAGCGGCAGGATGATCCAGAACGGCAGGTGCAGGTTGAAGTGCGGGCTCGCGAGCAGCGCGTAGACGTAGGCGCCGACCGCGTAGAACGCGATGTAGCCGAGGTCGAGCAGCCCCGCGAAGCCGACGACGATATTGAGCCCGAGCGCCAGGAACACGTACAGGATCGCGAGGTTCGTGATGCGCACCCACGCGGTGCCGACGCCCGCCAGTGCCCACGGCAGCACCAGCAGCACGATGCCGATGACGGCGAAACCGGTCCACGCGAGGCGCGGATTGCTGCGGACGTCGAAGAAGCTCTGCATCGTGGATCGCCTATCGCCGCGGGCGGCCGCCGGCCCGCCGTCCGGGTGCCGGAGGCGCCGCGCGGTGCGGCCGCGCAGACGCAAGGATGCCCGTATTCACTGCGCCGGTGAAGATGGGACCGCGCGCGGCGCGGAGGCCGGCGCGGCCGCCAGCGCGCGGACCGCCGCCGCGACGTCGGCGGACACCCGCGCCAGCGCGCGGCTGTGCGCGGCGGCGAGCGCATCGTAGCCGCGCTCCGGTGCCGCCTCGCGGGCGACCGTGCGTCCGCCGGACGTGGCGCCGTCCCGGCCGCGCGTCACCGTCCACGCGGCGTCGACCAGCGCGTGGCTGCCGGGCGCGGACTCGAAGCGCTGCACGTCGAGCGCGACGCGGTACTCGGCGCCTGCGCCCGCCTGCGCCAGCAGGACGACGCGCGGCGTGGCGAGCTGGGCCGCCAGGTCCGCCACGACGGCGAGCGCGATGCCGTCGGCGAGCGGCGCCGCCCACCGGTTGAACTCGTCCAGCCACACCTCGTTGCCGGAGACGGCGACCACGATCTCGGGCCGGTCGACGGCCGCCGGGACGGCCACCGGGCCGACGGCCACGGCGACGCCGGACGTGAAGGCCTCGGGCGCCGGCGCTCCGGACAGCGTGTAGAAGCGCGACGGCGGCGACGTCGCGCAGCCGGCGGCCAGCGCGAACGCGCCGAGCGCGGCGAGCATTGCGCGGCGCGGTCTCACTTCGGCGCGCCCTCCGGCGTCTTGCCGCGGATCAGCGATTCGGGATGACGCTCGAGGTAGTCGGCGAGCACGCGCAGGCTGCGCGCGGCGCGCGCGAGCTCCTGCAGCGCGTTGCGCAGCTCGATCTGGCCCGGCGCCGAGCTGCCGACGAGGTTGTTCTCGGCGCTGCCCATCACGCGCTCGGTCGCGGCGAGGGCGCCCCTCGCGTCGTCGAGCGCCGAACGCAGCGCCGGCACCGCCTGCGTCTCGACGCTCACCGACATGCGGCCGACGTCCTTCAGCGTCTGGTCGAGCGTCGCGAGCGCCTGCTTCAGCTCGTCGCCGATCGCGTCGAGCGGCACCTTGTCGAGCTTCGCGACGATGCTCGACAGCTTCGCCTCCAGCGCCGGGAACGGGCTCGCGACGACCGGCAGCTCCGGCGGGTTGCCGCCGGGATCGAAACGGGCCGGCTTCGCGTCCGGGAAGTAGCCGAGCGCGACGTACAGCTGGCCGGTGATGAGGCTGCCGGTCATGAGCTGCGCGCGCAGTCCGCGCTCCTGCACCATGCGCCGCATGATCGCATGCCGGTAGTCGCGGTTGGCGACCAGCGGCTGGGCAAGCCGTTCCTGCGCCGCGGGGAGCGCCGAGATCATCCGCTCCGGATACACGACGATGTCGACGCGCGGGCGCACGTTGAGCGAGCGTTCGTCCATCGCAAGGCCGATGTCGACGACCTCGCCGACGCCGACGCCGAAGAACATCACCGGCGCGCCGACGGACAGCCCGCGCAGCGACTCCGAGAAGTGCAGCACGTAGCGCGTCGCGATCGTGTCGTCGGGCTTCATCGCGGTGGCGCGGTCGGCGAAGAGCCGGAACGACGCGCCCGCCGCGGCCTGCGGCGCCGCGGCCGCGTACGCCGGCGTCTCGAACGCGAGGCCGCCCTCGAGCAGCGCGACCAGCGACTGCGTGCGCACGTCGATGCCGCTGGCGGTCAGCGACACGTCGACGCCGCTCGCGTTCCAGAACCGCGTGCCGGTCGTCACATACTTGTCGTACGGCGCGTTGACGAACAAGGTGACCGCGACCGACTTGCCGTCGGCGGCCAGGTCGAACGCGACCACCTGACCGACCGGCAGCCGGCGGAAGTAGACGGGCGACCCGATGCCGAGCGAGCCCAAGTCCGCCGCGTCCAGCACGAATCGCCGCCCGGCCCCGCCGGTGATGATCGGGGGAACCTCGAGCCCCGTGAAGCTCTTCTGCCGCTTGCCCGACGCGCCGGCCTCGAAGCCGATGTAGTCGCCGGACAGCAGCGTGGACAGCCCCGACACGCCGGACAGGCTGATCCGCGGGCGCACGACCCAGAACTTCGCGTCCTCGACCATCAGTCCGGCCGCCGATTTCGCGATGCGCGCCGTCACCTCGACGCGGCCGAAGTCCTCGGTGAGGCGCACGCCCGTCACCTGGCCGATGTTCACGTCCTTGTACTTGACGAATGTCTTGCCCGCCTCGATGCCCTCGGCCGACGCGAACACGATCGACACCGTCGGCCCCTCGGAGAGCACGCGGTCGGCGAAGATCCCGACCGCCACCACCACGGCGACCAGCGGCACGATCCAGACGGGCGAGAAGCGCGCGCGCGGCGCGGGCTCGAGCGTGGCCTGCGGCAGCGCGGTGTCGTCAGCGGGCCCGGCCATCGTCGCTTTCGCCGGAGGCGGCCGCGTCCCAGATCAGGCGCGGGTCGAACGATTGCGCGGCGAGCATCGTCAGCACGACGACCGCCATGAACCAGACCACGCCCGGCCCCGGCGCGACGCTCATCAGCGGCGACAGCTGCACGAGCGCGACGACGAACGTGTCGACGAAGACGTCGAGCATCGACCAGCGCCCGATGAACTCGACGGTCCGGTAGAGCCGCGTGCGCTCGCGCGCGTTGCGCGCGGAGCGGCGCTGCGCCGACACGAGCACGTACGCGAGCGCGACGAGTTTCCCGAGCGGAATCATCACGCTCGCCACCAGCACGATCAGCGCGAGCGGCCACGAGCCGGTCGTGTACAGCAGCACCACGCCCGACAGGATCGTGTCCGACTGCGTGGCCACCAGCGTGTCGGTGACGAGGACCGGCAGCACGTTGGCGGGCACGTACAGGATCGCCGCCGCGACGAGCAGCGCCCACGTTCGCTGCAGCGATTGCGGCCGCCGCCTGACGAGCGCGTCGCCGCAGCGCGGACAGTGGCCGGCCGCCGTGGCGGACAGCGGGCGCGCCACGAGCCGGCAGTTGCCGCACGCGACGAGGCCCGCCGCTGCGGCGCTGCCCGCGGCCGCAGTCACGCGCGGCCCCCCGCGCGCGCGTCGACCCACGCGATGCGCCGCCACACCTCGTCGGCGTCGAACGTGGTCGCGATCGCCGGCACCAGCAGCACGACCGCCAGCAGCGCGAACAGCCCGGGCCCCGGCGCCACGCTCGCGAGCTGCGCGATCTTGGTCAGCGCGACCAGCACGCCCAGCATCAGCACCTCGGTCATCGCCCACGGACGCATCCGCTCGAGCCACCGCATCGCCGCGCCGACCCACGGCGGTGCCGGGGGCCGGCGGACGGCCAGCAGAACGACGAGCAGCAATGCGAGGTGGCACGCGGGCGCGACGACCGCGCACACGGCGACGGCGAGTGCGGTCCATTCGCTCCCCGCCTGCCACATCGCGAGCGCGCCGCCCGGCAGCGTCGTCTGCGCCTCGCGGCCCGCGGCCGACAGGCGCAGCATCGGCGCCGCGTTCGCGACCGCGAGCGCGACCGCCGCGGCGATGGTGAGCGCGAGGGGCGCGTCGAGCGGGTCGGACGGGCGCGCGGCCAGCAGCTGCCCGCAGCGCGCGCAGCGCGCCTTGCCGCGCGGCGGCAGCGGCGGGACGCGCTGGAGCAGGTCGCAGCAGCGGCAGGCGACGGTTACCACGGGAGGCGCAGGGCGGTCAGGCGCGGTCGGCGACGCGCTCGCCGAGCAGACCCGACGGCCGGAACACGAGCACGGCGATGAGCACGAGGAACGCGAACACGTCCTGGTAGTTGGAGCCGAACAGCGTGAGGTTGGAGTCGGCCTCGCAGCGCTGCGCGAGCGCGTCCGACCACGACGCCAGGTTGCACAGGTTGGTGAGGTCGCCGACGTAGCCCGCGCCCAGCGCCTCGATGATGCCGAGCAGCAGGCCGCCCAGCATCGCGCCCGCGAGGTTGCCGATGCCGCCCAGCACGGCGGCCGAGAATGCCTTCAGGCCGAGGATGAAGCCCATCTGGTAGTGCGCGATGCCGTAGTAGCTGCCGACCATCACGCCGGCCACCGCCCCGAGCGCCGCGCCGATCACGAACGTCAGCGAGATCACCTGGTTGATGTCGATGCCCATCAGGCCGGCCACTTCCTGGTTCTGCGCGGTCGCGCGCATCGCGATGCCGAGCTTCGTCCGGTAGACGAGCAGCAGCAGCGCCCCCATCAGCGCGAACGAGCCGACGATGATCGCGACCTGCACGTTGGTGATCGTGGCGCCGCCCGGCGACGACGTGATGTGGTACGGGACGGTCGCGACGATCTGCGGATACGGCAGCGGGTTGCGGCTCCAGATGATCATCGCGACGTGCTGCAGGATGATCGACAGGCCGATCGCGGTGATCAGCGGCGCGAGGCGCGGGGCGCGCCGCAGCGGGCGGTAGGCGACCCGCTCGAGCGTATAGCCGACCGCCATGCAGACGGGAATCGCCGCCAGCAGCCCGGCGAGCACGATCGCGAGCGGCGGCAGCCCCGTGTTGGCACCGGCCAGCGCGACGATCGCCGAGTAGGCGACCATCGCGCCGATCATCACGACCTCGCCGTGCGCGAAGTTGATGAGCTGGATGATCCCGTAGACCATCGTGTAGCCCAGCGCGACGATCGCGTAGACGCTGCCGAGCGTGAGCCCGTTGATCATTTGCTGCAGGAAGATGTCCAGGGGAGGGCTCCGCTCGGGTGGTCGCGCGTCAGCCGCGATTGTGGTCCTTCCGGCCGCGCGGCGGCAAGCGGCCCCTCGCCGCGTATTACCACGGGCCAAAAAAAACGGCGCCCGAGGGCGCCGTTTTGCGGTGCGATTGCCGTTACTTCTTCGGGGCTTCCGGAGCCGCCGGCGCGGGCGCTGCCGCCGGTGCCGCCGCGGGAGCCGCCGGCGCCGCCCCCTGCATGGCCTTCATGAAGTCCTCGAACGAGGACGCCTTGCCGGCCTTGACCACGCCGACCGGCACGACCTTGCCTTCCTTCAGCGTGAAGATCGTGATCTCGGCGTCCTTGCGGTCGCCCTTCTCGTCGAACTCGATCTTGCCCGTGGCGCCGTTGTAGCTGATCTTCTGGAGCTCCGGCAGGTACTTGGCCGGGTCGGTCGAGTCCGCCTTCTGCATCGCGGCGATCATCAGGCCGACGGCGTCGTAGAAGAACGGCGCGTACTGCTTGACCTCGCCGTACTTCGCCTTGAACGCTTCGTTGAACTCCTTGCTCGCCGCCGAGGCCGGCAGGCCCGCTTGCGAGCAGATGAGGCCTTCCGCCGCCGCGCCGGCGAGCTTGGCCATCTCGTCGGTGCACGCGCCGTCGCCGAAGCTCATGATCGACTTGATGCCGAGCTCGCGCGCCTGCTTGATCATCGGGCCGCCGGTGGCGTCCATGCCGCCGTAGAAGATCGCGTCGGGCGCCTTGCCCTTCATCTTGGTCAGGATCGCCTTGAAGTCCGTCGTCTTGTCGGTCGCCTTCTCGCGCGCGACGATCTGGACGCCGGAAGCCTTGAGCGTCTTCTCGACTTCGTTGGCGAGGCCTTCGCCGTAGGCGGTCGCGTCGTCGGCGATCGCGACCTTCTTGACCTTCATGTTGGCGAGGTACTGCGCGATCGCCGGGCCCTGCTGGTCGTCACGGCCGACCGTCCGGAAGATGTTCTTGAAGCCCTGCTCGGTCAGCTTCGGGTTGGTCGCCGAGCCCGAGATCATCGGAACGCCCGCCTGGTTGTAGACGGCGGACGCCGGGATCGAAACGCCCGAGTTGAGGTGGCCGGCCACGCCGGCGACCTTCGCGTCGACCATCTTCTGCGCGACCGTCGGGCCCATCTTCGGATCGGCCTGGTCGTCCTCGCTCATCAGCTCGAACTTGACGGTCTTGCCGCCGATCTTGATCTTGCGGGCGGTGGCTTCGTCGACCGCGAGGCGCGCGCCGTTCTCGTCGTCCTTGCCGAGGTGGGCGATGCCGCCGGTCAGCGGGCCCGCGTGGCCGATCTTGACGACGACGACTTCCTCGGCCGGCGCCGCCGGCTTGGGCGCTTCGGCCGCCTTCTTGGGCTCTTCCTTGCCGCAACCGTAAACGGTGATGAGCGCGGCGGCGACGAGCGTCAGGCCGAGCTTCTTCGTGATCATCATGGGGTGTCCTCTCCGAGGCGACTGACGGGGAAATTGGGCGGAACGCTGGAAACGTTGCCGGGAAACAGACTATTATTGTCTGTTGATCCGGGGGTGTCAATCCGACGCCGGGTGCCCGCGCGCAGCTGCGCGGGCCGTGCGCCGGCCTCCGCGTTTCGTCGGGCCCGGGCGCGGTTCGTCGCGCGTGCGTTGCCCGAACGCGCGTACGGCGGCGACAATGCTGCGCCTTCGGGAGCGTGCGTTGGCCCGCCCCGAATCCGGACAACCGCTCCGCCGCATCCAAACAGGGTCGACGGGGGAACAAGCGCCGCCGGGGCCGATCGTCCCGGCCGGCGGCCGAGGGAGACGTCATGGGTGTGCGCATCACGCGGCGGCGGGTGGCCGTTGCCTTGGTAATGGTGCTGGTCGCGGGCGGTCTGTCGGCGGCCGTCGGCATGCGCATCGCCAAGAAGGCCCAGGAGGGCAAGGACGGCGACAAGGGCGCGCCGGTCACGCTGGAGTTCGCGCCGGCCGACCTCGCGGTCGCCGAGGCGAGCACGCTCGCCCGTTTCCTGCCCGTGTCGGGAACGATGCAGCCGGTCCGGCAGGCGACGGTCAAGGCCAAGGTGTCGGGCGACGTCCGCCAGATCACCGTGCGCGAGGGTGACGCCGTGACGGCGGGGCAGGTGCTGGTCCGCGTCGACACCGCCGACCTCGACGCGAGGCTGATCGAGCGCCAGGGGCAGCTCGAGTCCGCGAAGGCCCAGCTCGCGCTGGCCGAGAAGACGCTGGCGACCAACCAGACGCTCCTCCGGCAGAACTTCATCTCGCAGAACGCGTTCGACAACGCGGAGTCGAGCCGCAACGTGTCCCGCGGCAGCGTAATGTCGGCCGAGGCGCAGGTGCGCCTCGCGCAGAACGCGCTGAAGGACGCGGTGGCCACCGCGCCGCTGACCGGCATCGTCGCCAAGCGCCACGTGCAGCCCGGCGAGAAGGTGGCGTTCGACACGCCGCTCGTCACCGTGGTCGACTTGGCCGACATCGAGCTGCAGGCGCTGGTGCCCGCGGTCGACATCCCCGAGCTCAAGCCCGGCATGGAGGTCGACCTCACCGTCGACGGCTTCGGCGAGCGCCGCTTCACCGGCCGGATCGAGCGCATCAACCCGGCGACCGAGCCCGGCACGCGCGCGATCCACGTGTTCGTCGGCATCCCGAATCCCGACCGCGCGCTGCGCGGCGGCATGTTCGCGACCGGCCGCGTGGCGCTCGCCGCGGGCGCGCCCGTCCGGTCGCTGCCGGCGGCCGCCGTGCGTTCGGAGGGCGGGCAGACGTTCGTGTGGGCGATCGAGGACGGCAAGCTCGCGAAGCGGATGGTCGTCACCGGCCGCCGCGACGAGGAGACCGGGCGCATCGAGATCAAGACCGCGCTGCCGCCCGCGCTCAAGGTGCTGGCCGCGCGCTTCGAGAACCTGAAGGAGGGCGCGCCGGCGCTGGTGAAGGCGCAAGACGGCGCGCCGCCGAAGGCGAGCGCCACGCCGGCGGCCGCCGCCTCCTGACGCACGCGCCGCGCACGCCTGCCGCATCGGCGCCAGATGCGCCGCCACCGGAATCGCCGCCGCCTCTGAGCCCTGATCCCTGATTCCTGCCATGTGGATTACCCGCGTATCGATCAACAACCCGGTCTTCGCCACGATGGTGATGGTGGCGCTGACGGTGCTCGGCCTCTTCTCGTACTCGCGGCTGCGCGTCGAGCAGATGCCGGACGTCACGCTGCCGTTCCTGATCGTGCAGACGCAGTACCCGGGCGCCTCGCCGGAGGCGGTCGAGGTCGACATCACCCGGCCGGTCGAGAACGCCGTCAACGGCGTGGCCGGCGCCAAGCTGGTCCGCTCGTGGACCGCCGAGGGCGTGAGCACGGTGGTCGTCGAATTCCGCCTCGAAACGGACATGCTGCGCGCGATGCAGGACCTGCGCGACAAGGTGGCGCAGGTGCGCCCGGGCTTTCCGAAGGACGCGAAGGACCCGAACGTGTTCCGCGCCGACACCGAGAACCAGGAGCCGGTCGTGTCGATCGCGGTGATGTCGCAAGCCACCGGCCTGCGCGAGCTCACGTCGCTGACCGACCAGACCATCGTCAAGGGGCTCGAGAACGTGCCCGGAGTGGCCCGGATCGACGTGTTCGGCAAGGTGACGCGGCAGATCCTCGTGCAGATCAAGCCGAATGCGCTGACGGCGCTCGGCATCGGCGTCGACCAGGTGATGAATGCGATCCGTGCGGCCAACCAGGACGTGCCTGCCGGCCGCCTGTCGCGCGGGCAGAGCGACACGATCGTGCGCATCGAGGGCAGGATCAAGGACCCGGCGCAGTTCGGCCGCATCATCGTCGCCCAGCAGGGCGGGGGACCGGTCTACCTGTCGCAGGTCGCCGACGTCATCGACGGCGAGAAGGAGGAGACGTCGGTCGCCCGCGTCAACGGCCGCCCGTCGATCACGATCGACGTGTTGAAGGCGCAGGATGCCAACATCGTCGGCACCGGCCGCGGCGTGGTCGCCGCCGTCGAGGAGCTCCGAAAGCGCATCCCGAAGGACGTCGAGCTCGCCGTCGTCCACAACGCCGGCGAGCAGGTAGAGAAAAGCGTCAACCGGGTCAAGAGCACGATCCTCGAGGGCGCGGGGCTCACCGTGCTGATCGTGTTCCTGTTCCTGCACAGCTGGCGCAGCACCGTCATCACCGGCCTCACGCTGCCGATCGCCGTGATCGCGACGTTCATGGCGCTCTACGCGTTCGGCTTCTCGCTCAACTTCCTGACACTGATGGCGCTGTCGCTGTGCATCGGGCTCCTCATCGACGACGCGATCGTCGTCCGCGAGAACATCGTCCGGCACCTCGCGATGGGCAAGGACCACAGGACCGCGGCGCGCGAGGGCACCGACGAAATCGGCCTCGCCGTGATGGCGACGACGTTCGCGATCGTCGCCGTGTTCGTGCCGATCGCGTTCATGAGCGGCATCATCGGCCGCTTCTTCTTCCAGTTCGGCGTCACGGTCGCGGTGGCCGTGATGGTGTCGCTGTTCGTGAGCTTCACGCTCGACCCGATGCTGTCCTCGGTCTGGCACGACCCGCCGGGCTCGCGCTTCCGGCGCGTGCCGTGGCTCGGTCGCTTCATGGAGAGGGTCGAGCAGTTCATTGAGTGGATACACCGCGTCTACGGCGCGACGCTCGAGTGGGCGCTCACGCGGCGCAAGACGGTGCTCGCGATCGCCGTCGGCATGTTCGCCGGCAGCTTCGCGCTGGTGCCGCTGATCGGCACCGAATTCGTGCCGCAGGCCGACGATGGCTTCATCTCGCTGCGGCTCAACACGGCGGTCGGCTCGTCGCTCGACTACACGAACGGCAAGGTGCGGCAGGTCGAGGACGTGCTGAAGCAGTTCCCGGAGATCAGGCTCGCGATCACGACGGTCGGCACCGAGGAGGGCCGCAACTACGCGCGCGTCAACCTGAAGCTCGCCGACCGCGCGGAGCGCGAGCGCTCGCAGAAGGACCTCGAGCGCGCGATCCGCAAGGCGCTGCAGCCGATTCCCGGCATCGAGCTCACCGTCGGCTTCAACCGTCCGATCTTCGTCAACATCCTGGGGCCCGACCCGGAGACGCTGACGGCGCTCGCCAACGACCTCAAGGCGCGCGTGGCGACGATCCCGGGCATCACGGACCTCGAGCTCTCCGAGAAGCCGGCCAACCCGGCGCTGTCGGTGCGCCTCTACAACGACGCCGCGTCCGACCTCGGCATCACGGTGCAGCAGGTGGGCGCGACGCTGCGGCCGCTGCTGGCTGGCGACACGGTCAGCTACTGGCTCGCGCCGGATGCGCAGAACTACGAGGTCAACGTGCGGCTGGCGCGCGACCGCCGTCAGCTCGCCTCCGACCTCGCGAACCTCTACCTGACGACGAACAAGCGCGGGCCGGACGGCGAGCTGCGGATGGTGCCGCTGCGGCAGGTTGCCGAGATCGTGGAGACCACGAGTCCGCAGACGATCCGCCGCGAGGAGCTGCAGCGTCGCGTCGCGCTGTTCGCCAACGCGCAGGGCCGGCCGGCCGGCGACGTCGGCAAGGACGTCAACGAGGTGGTCAAGCAGATGACGCTGCCGCCCGGCTACCGCTTCTCGATCCGCGGCCAGACCGAGCAGATGCAGGACTCGTTCACCGCGGCGATGGCGGCGCTGGGCCTCGCCGTCATCTTCATCTACCTGATCCTCGCGTCGCAGTTCGCGAGCTTCCTGCAGCCGGTCGCGATCATGGTGTCGCTGCCGTTCTCGCTGATCGGCGTGTTCCTCGCGCTGCTGCTGACGGGCACGACGCTCAACATCTTCTCGATGATCGGCTTCATCATGCTGATGGGGCTCGTGACCAAGAACGCGATCCTGCTGGTCGACTTCGCCAACCGCGCGCGCCGCGCGGGCGCGTCGCTGCACGACGCGATGCTGCAGGCCGGGCAGGTGCGGCTGCGGCCGATCCTGATGACGACGGCGGCGATGATCGGCGGCATGCTGCCGCTGGCGCTGGGCGTGGGCGAGGGCGGCGAGACGCAGGCACCGATGGGGCGCGCGATCATCGGCGGCGTGATCACGTCGACGCTGCTCACGCTCGTGGTCGTGCCGGTGCTCTACACGTACCTCGACGGGTGGACCGAGCGGCGGCGCGCGCGGCGCGCGGCCGCGCGGGAAACCGCCGCCGCGGCGGCGGACTAGCGCGGGCCGCCGGGCCGCATCGGTTTCACAAGGAGACGCAGAGACGCGGAGGGAACTCCGCCGCTCTCCGCGCCTCGGAGTCTCCTGTGGGTGGATTGCCGAAGTCCCTGCTGCAACAAGACATTTCCGTGCCGGGTTCGCACGGGTTGACGTGCGATAATGCGGCACCGCATAATAACTGACCGCGAGTCATTTAACGCTTCGTACGGCCATGGACTTCGAACAGGCGCGCTTCAACATGGTCGAGCAGCAGATCCGCACGTGGGAGGTGCTCGACCAGAGTGTCCTCGACCTCCTGTTCACCGTGCGGCGCGAGGAGTTCGTCCCCCCCGCCTATCGCTCGCTCGCGTTCGCCGACCTCGAGCTGCCGCTCCCGGGCGGCGAGAAGATGTGGGCGCCCAGGCTCGAGGCGCGCGTGCTGCAGGCGGTATCCCCACGGCGCGGCGAATCCGTCCTCGAGATCGGCACCGGCAGCGGGTACTTCACGGCCCTGCTCGCGAGCCGCGCCGGCGAAGTGACGACCGTCGAGATCGACCCCGCGCTCGCGCAGTCGGCGGCGGCCAAACTCGCGCGGCACGGCAGCGCCAACGTGCGCCGCGAAGTGGGCGACGGTGCCAGGGGCTGGGGCCACGAGCTCTACGACGTCGTCGTGCTGACCGGCTCCACGCCGATCCTGCCCGAGGCGTTCGTCCAGCAGCTGAAGCCCGGCGGCCGGCTGTTCGCGATCGTCGGCGAGCCGCCGGTGATGACCGCGCGCCTCGTGTCGTGGGCGGCGCCGGGCTCGCGGGTGACGACCGACCTGTTCGAGACCGTGGTCGCGCCGCTCAAGAACGCCGCCGCCCCGGCGCGGTTCCGGTTTTGATTCCGCAGATCGCCCCCGCCGCGCTCGCCGCGTGGCGCGCCGATCCGGCGCGCCCGGCGCCCGTGCTGGTCGACGTCCGTGAACCGTGGGAATTTGAGCACTGCCGGATCGACGGGTCGCTGTCGGTTCCGTTGCGCGAGCTCCCGGCGCGGTTGCCGGAACTCCCGGGCGAGCGCGACCTCGTGCTCGTCTGCCACCACGGGCACCGCAGCCAGCACGCGGCGATGTGGCTCGCGCAGAACGGCTTCCCCAACGTCCACAACCTGAAGGGCGGCGTCGAGGCGTGGGCGCTCGAAGTCGAGCCCGGCATGCGCCGCTACTGATGGCGGCAACCTGTCACGAATCCCGCGCGGCGGCCCCGATCCCCGCGCCAAGACGGAAAGCGTTCATGGAACCCAAGCGTCAATCGCAAGCCCGCCGCGTGGCCGTCGCCGCGAGCCTCGCCGCGCTGCTCGTGGCGGGCGCGGCGTCCGGCGAGGACCTGCTGCAGATCTACCGCGAGGCGCAGAAGTACGACCCCGCGCTCGCCGCCGCGCGCTCGCAGTGGGAGGCGACGCAGGAGCGCGTCCCGCAGGCGCGGTCGGCGCTGCTTCCGCAGGTGTCCGCGTCCGGCGCCGCCAACGCCAACACGTACGACGCGACGATCAACTCGAACCCGAAGATCTCGCCGTCGGCCAACTACAGCCAGGGCAACCTGACGTTCTCGGCGTCGCAGCCTTTGTATCGGCCGCAGTTCGCGGTGGCGCTCGACCAGGCCCGGGAGCAGGTGGCCCAGTCGGACTTCACGCTCGCCATTGCGCAGCAGGACCTCATCATCCGCACCGCGGTCGCGTACTTCGACGTGCTGCTCGCCGAGTTCAACGTCGAGCTGGCCGAGCAGCAGAAGATCGCCGTCGCCGAGCAGCTCGCGCAGGCGAAGCGCAACTTCGAGGTCGGCACGGCGACGATCACCGACACCAACGAGGCGCAGGCGAAGTACGACTCGATCGTCGCGACCGAGATCCAGGCGCGCAACGACCTCGACCGCCGGCGCACGGCGCTGCGCGCGATCATCGGGCGCTTTCCGGCAGGCCTCAAGCGGGTCGGCACCGGCTTCGACCCGCCGCTGCCCAGCCCGAACGTCGTCGACTACTGGGTCGACCGGGCGCTCAAGGAGAACCTGTCGGTCCGCTTCTCGCAGGCCAACTACGACATCGCGTCGATGGAGGTCGACCGGGCGAAGGCGGGGCACCTGCCGACGCTCGACCTGGTCGCGAGCGCGACCGCGCAGGCGTCGAGCGGCTCGACGTCGAGCGACTTCTCCAGCAACTCGCGCTCGGCGCTGTTCGGCATCGTGCTCAACGTGCCGATCTACCAGGGCGGCTTCGTGAGTTCCCGCGTGCGCGAGACGATTTCGCTGCAGGACAAGGCGCGCGCGGACCTCGAGAGCGCGCGCCGCGCCGCGATCACGAACGCGCAGGACGGCTTCTCCGGCGTCAACAGCGCGGCGGCCGCCGTCAAGGCCTTCGAGCAGGCGGCGGCGTCGGCCGAGGTCGCGCTGCAGTCGAACATCCTCGGGCAGGAGGTGGGCATCCGGACCAACCTCGACGTCCTGCTCGTCCAGCAGAACGTCTTCAGCGCCCGCCGCGACGTCGCCAACGCCTACTTCCAGTACCTGCTGGCGGTGCTGCGGCTCAAGGCGGCCGTGGGCGCGCTCTCCGAGCAGGACCTCGAGGCGTTGAACCGGCGGCTGCAGGGCTGACGCCGCGCGTGCGTCGCGTCGGCGCCATCGTGCGTGCATCGAAGCACGCGCCGGCGATCGGCGCGTCCGCACTACGGCGCTGACCGCAATCTCCGGGCGAGCCACGCCCACAGCCGGTCGGTCGCGCCGCGGTGCGCGCCGAGGAACGCGAGCGCCGCCTCGCGCATGCGCGCGCGGCGCCCTGGATCGGCGAGCAGCGAAGCGGCCTCCGCGACCAGCGCATCGGCGTTCGCGACGCGCACGGCCGCGCCGGCGGCCACCGCCTTCTGCGTGGCATCCGCGAAGTTGAACGTATGCGGCCCCACGAGCGTGGGTGTGCCCGCGGCGAGCGCTTCGAGCAGGTTCTGGCCGCCGAGCGGCAGCAGGCTGCCGCCGACGAAGGCGACGTCGGCCGCCGCGTAGTACGCCGGCAGCTCGCCCAACGTGTCTCCGAGCACCACGTCGACGTCCGGCGGCACGCCGGTGCCCGCGCTGCGGCGAACGAACGCGACGCCGCGCGACGCCAGGAGCGCCGCGACGTCGTCGAAGCGCTGCGGATGGCGCGGCACGATCACGACCAGCGTCCCGGGAGCGAGGGCGCCCCGCGCGAGCGCCTCTGCCAGCAGCGCCTCCTCGCCGTCGCGCGTCGACGCCGCGACCAGCACCGGGCGCTCCGCGCCGAAGCGCGCGCGCAGCGCGCGCCCGGCGTCCGCGGCGCCGGGCGGCGCCTCGGCGTCGAACTTGAGATTGCCGGTCACCGCGACGTCCGTGGCCCCGGCGGCCGCGAGGCGGCGCGCGTCCTCCGCGGTCTGCGCGGCCACGCCGGCGAGCGCGGCGAACATCGGCTGCGTGAGCCGCGGGAACCGGCGGTAGCCGGCGAACGAGCGCGCGGACAGCCGCGCGTTGACGAGGTAGAGCGGCACGCGCGCGGCGGCGCACGCCGCCGTCAGGTTCGGCCAGACCTCCGTCTCCATCAGCAGGCCCGCACGGGGTGCGAAGCGGGCGAGAAACGCACGGACGGCGAACGGCACGTCGTACGGCAGCCACGCCTGGACGACGCGGTCGCCGCAGAGCGCGCGGCCCGCCTCGCGCCCGGTCGCGGTCATGTGCGTGAGCAGGATGGTCGCGTCCGGCAGCTCGCGCGCGATGCGCGCGACGAGCGGCGCCGCGGCGCGGGTCTCACCCAGCGAAACCGCGTGGATCCAGACGACGCCGTGCGCATCCGGCGCGTCGGCGCGATAGCGCCCGAACCGTTCGCCGATGCGCTCGCGATAGCCGGGCTCGCGCCGGCCGCGCCACCACAGGCGCAGCGGCAGCCACGGGAGCGCGACGTACCACAGCAGCGTGTAGAGCGCGCGCATCAGCAGCGCGGGGCGGCGCGCAGCGCACGGCCGACCGCGGCGGCGACGTCGTCGAATGCGGGCACGACGCCGTTGCCGCCGAGGTCCAGCGCGTGCGTCCCGGCGCGCGCCACGCCGGCGAGCGCCGCGTCGGTGGCCGTGAACACGGCGACGGTCGGCGTGCCGAGGGCGGCGGCCAGGTGCGTGAGGCCGGTGTCCACGCCCGCGACGACATCGGCGTGCCGTGCCAGCGTCGCGAGCTCGGGCAGCGACTGGCGCGGCGGCACGACGGCGCCCGCGACGCCCGCGGCGATCCGCCGGCTGCGCGCCTCTTCCGGCGCGCTGCCCCACGGCAGGAGCGTCGCGATGCCCGCGTCGGCGAGGCGCTCGACCAGGGCGCGCCAGCGGTCCTCCGGCCACAGCTTGTCGCCGCGGCTCGTCGCGTGGAACACGAGCGCGTAGCGGCCGCCCGGCATCGCGGCGGCCGTCGGCGGCGGCGCGAATCCCCACCGTGGCGGGCCCTGCGGCGCGTAGCCGAGCGCGGCCCCGGCGAGCGCGCGGCACTTGTCGACGATGTGCTGGTCGCGCGCGATTCGGTGGTGCACGTCGTCGAGGAGCGTGGCCACCGGCTCGCGGATGCTGGCGCGGTCGAGCCCGTGCCGCGTGCCGCGCGCCATGCGCGCGACGAGCGCGCCCTTCACCTGCTCCTGCAGGTCGAGGATCGCCGCGTACGTCTGCGCGCGCAGCGCGCGCCGGAACGCGCCGAATTCGCGCCACGTCGCCGCGGCCAGCGCGCGGCGGCGCCAGCGGCGCAACGCCAGCGGAATGACCGTGCGTATCCGCGGATCGAGGCGCACCAGCGGCACGAATGCCTCCTCGGCGACCCAGTCGACGGCAAGCGCCGGATCGTGGGCCGCGACGTCGGCCACCAGCGCCATCGCGTACACGACATCGCCGAGCGACGACGGGCGCACGACGAGCACACCGCGGGCGGCGGCACCTGCGCGCGGCGCGCTCACGTCCGTGCGTCCGCGCGAAGCCGGCAAACCACGTAGAATCCGGCGCAGCACCACGCGCCGCGCGCGCGCGCCCCGCATCCGCCGACCGCCCGCAGGCCGCGAATGTCCGAATCGCTTCCTCTGTCGCTCATCGTCATCACCCGCGACGCCGCCCACGAGCTCGCGGAGTGCCTCGCGTCCGCGCCGTTCGCGGCGGAGGCGGTCGTCGTCGATTCGGGCAGCCGCGATGATACCGTAGCGGTGGCGACGCGCTGCGGCGCCCGGGTGATCTCGCACGCGTGGGAAGGCTACGGTGCGCAGAAGAACTTCGCGGTCGGGCAGGCGCGCCACGACTGGGTGCTGTGCATCGACGCCGACGAGCGGGTGACGCCGGCGCTCGCCGCCGCGATCCACGCGCTGTTCGCGCGTGGCGTGCCCGCAGCCGCCGCGTACGCGGTCGCCCGCCGCAACCGCTTCCTCGGCCGCTGGCTCGCCCACGGCGAAGGTTATCCGGACTGGAACGTGCGGCTGTTCGACCGGCGGCGCGCGCGCTGGAGCGACGACCCGGTGCACGAGCGCGTGCGCGCCGACGGCCCGGTCGCCCGGCTCGAAGGCGACCTGCTGCACGCGTCGGCGGAGTCGATCGACGCGTACATCGCGAAGCAGAACCGCTACACGTCGCTGCAGGCGCAGGCGATGCACGCGCGCGGCGAGCGCGCGAGCGCCTTCATCGTCGCGGCCTCGCCGCTGGCCCGCTTCTTCCGGTTCTACGTGATCAGGCTGGGCTTCCTCGACGGCGTGGCCGGATTCGCGCACATCGCGATCGGCGCGTTCGCGAGCTTCCTCAAGTACGCGAAGCTGCGCGCGCTCGCGTCGCGGCCGGAGGATTGAGCGACATGGGGCGCAGTTTTCGCAACGAGACGCAGAGGCGCAGAGACGGGCGAGGGTGTTTCCCGGCGTCTCTGCGTCTCCTTTGAAATCGACCTCTCGGAACGGCACGATGCACGTCCTCGTCACCGGCGCCGCCGGGTTCATCGGCATGCACACGGCGCGCGCGCTGCTCGAAGGCGGCGCCGCCGTCACCGGCGTCGACAGCCTCGACCCGTACTACGACGTCGCGCTGAAGGAGGCGCGGCTCGCGGAACTCGGCCGACGGGACGGCTTCCGCTTCGCGTGCATGGACCTCTCCGATGCCGACGCGACCGCGCGCCTGTTCCGCGACGGCGGCTTCACGCACGTCGTGCACCTGGCCGCGCAGCCCGGCGTGCGCTATTCGCTGATCAATCCGGCTGCGTACGTGCGCAACAACCTCGACGCCTTCGGGCACGTGCTCGAAGGCTGCCGGCACGCGCAGGTCGCGCACCTCGTCTACGCGTCGAGCTCGTCCGTGTACGGCGCGAGCCACACGCTGCCGTTCTCGGAGGACCAGCGCGTCGACCGGCCGGTCAGCCTGTACGCGGCGACCAAGTGCGCGAACGAGCTGATGGCGTACAGCTACGCGCACCTGTTCGCGCTGCCGGTCACCGGCCTGCGCTTCTTCACCGTCTACGGCCCGTGGGGGCGCCCGGACATGTCGCCGGTGCTGTTCACGCAGGCCATCCTCGCCGGCACGCCGATCCGCGTCTTCAACCACGGCCGGATGCGGCGGGACTTCACCTACATCGACGACATCGTCGAGGGCGTCGTGCGCACGCTCGCGCGGCCGCCGGAGCCCGCCGGCGATACCGCGACCGGTGCCGCGGTCCCGGCGGCGGTGTACAACATCGGCAACAGCGAGGCGGTCGAGCTGACCGACTTCATCGCAACGCTCGAGCGCCTGCTCGGGCGTCCCGCGATCCGCGACTACCAGCCGATGCAGCCGGGCGACATGCCGGCGACCTACGCGTCGATCGCGCGCCTGCACGCGGCCGTCGGGTTCACGCCGCGGACGCCGCTCGCGGTGGGGCTCGCCCGGTTCGTCGCGTGGTACCGCGAGTACTACGGCGCCTGACGTCCACCCGGGCGACGCTGGTAAAATCGCTGTTCGATCCCGACGGCCGCTGCGGCCCCCGACCTGCAACTCCCCATGATCCTCGTGACCGGCGGCGCCGGCTTCATCGGCTCGAACTTCGTGCTGGACTGGCTCGCCGCGACCGGCGAGCCAGTCGTCAACCTCGACAAGCTGACCTACGCCGGCAACCTCGGCAGTCTCGCCTCGCTCGCGCAGGACGCCCGCCACGCGTTCGTGCGCGGCGACATCGGCGACGCGGCGCTGGTGGGCGCGCTGCTGCGCGAGCACCGGCCGCGCGCGCTCGTCAACTTCGCGGCGGAGACGCACGTCGACCGCTCGATCCACGGGCCGGCGGCATTCGTCGAGACCAACGTCGTCGCGACGTTCAACCTGCTCGACGCGACGCGCGCGTGGTGGTCGGCGCTGCCCGACGCCGAGCGCGCGGCGTTCCGCTTCCTGCACGTGTCCACCGACGAGGTCTACGGCTCGCTCGCGCCCGACGTCGCCGGATTCGCCGAGACGACGCCCTACGCGCCGAACAGCCCGTACTCGGCGTCGAAGGCGGCGTCCGACCATCTGGTCCGCGCGTACCACCACACGTACGGCCTGCCGACGCTGACGACCAACTGCTCGAACAACTACGGGCCGCGGCAGTTTCCCGAGAAGCTCATTCCGCTGATGATCGTCAACGCGCTCGCCGGCCGCCCGCTGCCCGTGTACGGCGACGGCCAGAACGTGCGCGACTGGCTCTACGTCGGCGACCATTGCGCGGCGCTGCGCGCCGTGCTCGCCGGCGGCCGCCCCGGGGAAACCTACAACATCGGCGGCAACGCCGAGATGAAGAACCTCGAAGTCGTCCGCGAGCTCACCCGCGTGCTGGCCGAGGAACGCCCGGGCCGCGACTACGCGGCGCTCGTGACGTTCGTCGCCGACCGTCCCGGCCACGACCGCCGCTACGCGATCGACGCGACGAAGATCCGCGGCGAGCTCGGCTGGGCGCCGGCGGAGACGTTTGCGTCGGGTCTGCGCCGCACGGTGCGCTGGTATCTCGGCAACGCCGACTGGCTCGCGAGCGTGGCGACGAAGGACTACCAGAAGTGGATCAGCCTGCAGTACGCGGCGGCCTGATGGCCATGAGCGCCGCCGGGCCGTCCCAAGGCGCGAATGGCGCCCCCCTCGGGGGCAGCGCCGCCGCGCCTGCGGCAAGCGTGGGGGTCCCATGAGCGCCGCCGGGCCGTCCCAAGGCGCGAATGGCGCCCCCCTCGGGGGCAGCGCCGCCGCGCCTGCGGCAAGCGTGGGGGTCCACACGTTGCGCAAGGGAATCATCCTCGCCGGCGGCTCGGGCACGCGGCTGCACCCGGCCACGCAGGTTGTGTCGAAGCAGCTGCTGCCCGTCTACGACAAGCCGATGATCTACTATCCGCTGTCGACGCTGATGCTGGCGGGCATCCGCGACATCCTCCTGATCTCCACCCCGGAGGACACGCCGCGCTTCGCGCAGCTGCTGGGCGACGGCGCGCGCTGGGGGCTGTCGCTGTCCTACGCGGTGCAGCCGGCGCCCGAGGGCCTCGCCCAGGCCTTCGTCATCGGCCGCCACTTCGTCGGTCGCGACCCGTCGGCCCTGGTGCTGGGCGACAACATCTTCTACGGCCACGACCTCGTCGCGCAGCTCGCCCGCGCGAACGCGAAAGCCCAAGGTGCGACGGTGTTCGCGTACCCGGTCGCCGATCCGGAGCGGTACGGCGTCGCGGAGATCGCCGCGGACGGCCGCGTGCTGTCGCTCGAGGAGAAGCCGGCGAGGCCGAAGTCCCGCTACGCGGTGACCGGCCTCTACTTCTACGACAACCGCGTGCTCGACATCGCGCGTGACCTGAAGCCGTCGGCGCGCGGCGAGTTCGAGATCACCGACGTCAACCGTGCGTACCTCGCGCACGGCGCCCTCGCGTGCGAGGTGATGGGCCGCGGGATGGCGTGGCTCGACACCGGCACGCACGAGTCGCTGCTGGAGGCGTCGCAGTACATCGCGACGATCGAGCGGCGGCAGGGCCTCAAGATCGCCTGCCCGGAGGAGATCGCGTGGCGGCTGGGCTACATCGACGACGCCGCGCTCGAGCGGCTGGGCACGGCGCTCGCGAAGAGCGGGTACGGCGCGTACCTGCTCGAGCTGCTGCGCGACCGCGCGCTGCGCTGAGAGGGCGCCGGATGCACGTCACGCCCACCGCGCTGCCGGAGGTCCTGCTGATCGAACCGCGCGTGTTCGGCGACGACCGCGGCTTCTTCTACGAGAGCTGGAACCGCCGGGCATTCGCTGCCGCGGGCATCGACGTCGACTTCGTGCAGGACAACCACTCGCGGTCGCGGCGCAACGTGCTGCGCGGGCTGCACTACCAGATCGAGCACGCACAGGGAAAGCTCGTGCGCGCCGTCGCGGGCGAGGTCTTCGACGTCGTGGTCGACCTGCGCCGCAGCTCGCCGAGGTTCGGGCAGTCGCTCTCGGTCGTGCTCTCCGCGGCCAACAGGCGGATGCTGTGGGTGCCGCCCGGGTTCGCCCACGGCTTCCTCGTGCTGTCGGAGGACGCCGAGTTCCTCTACAAGACGACCGACTACTGGTTCCCCGAGCACGAGCGCACGCTGTTGTGGAGCGATCCTTCGCTCGCGATCGACTGGCCGCTCGCCGGTCCCCCGATCGTCGCGGCGAAGGACGCCGCCGGCACGCCGCTCGCCGGCGCCGACGCGTACGCGTAGCGGGAGGGGCGCGCCGCATGGCCGGCCTCCGCATCCTGCTTACCGGCGCGCAAGGCCAGGTCGGCTTCGAGCTCGCGCGGCTGCTGCGCGCGCACGGCGACGTCGTCGCGACCGATCGCGCGACGCTCGACCTCGCCGACGCCGACGCGATCGTCGCGGCGATGCGCGAGGCGCGGCCTCACCTCGTCGTCAACGCCGGCGCGTACACGGCCGTCGACCTGGCCGAGCGCGAGCGCGAGCGCGCGTTCGCGGTGAACATGCGGGCGCCGCAGGTGCTGGCCGAGGAGGCGAAGCGCGCCGGCGCGCTGCTGATCCACTACTCGACCGACTACGTGTTCGACGGCACGGCGACGGCGCCATACGCCGAGGACGCGCCGACCGGCCCGCTCAACGCTTATGGCGAATCGAAGCTCGAAGGCGAGCGCGCCATCGCCGCGACCGGCGCACGCGCGCTCGTGCTGCGCACGAGCTGGGTGTACGGGACGCGCGGAAAGAACTTCCTGCTGACGGTCCTGCGGCTCGCCGCGGAGCGCGACGAACTGCGCATCGTCGCCGACCAGACCGGCACGCCCAACTGGTCGCGGACGCTGGCGGAGGCGACGTCGTCGCTGGTGGCGCGCGGGCTGTCCGACCTCGCCGACCGCGCCGGCCTCTACCATCTGTCGTCGACCGGCGCCACGACGTGGCACGGCTTCGCGGCGGCGATCGTCGGCGACGCCCCGCGGCCCCGCGTCGTCCCCATCACGACGGCCGAGTATCCGACACCCGCCCGGCGGCCCGCGTACGGCGTACTGGCGACCGACCGGTTCCGCGCCGCGTTCGGCTTTGCGCTGCCGCCGTGGCGCGACGCGCTCGCCGCCTGTCTGGCGGCGCGCGCCGGAGAGCGCGCAGACTGAACCTTGTCGCCGCCCCCCCGCTCCAACGTTGCCCCGCATGTTGCGAACTTCCCGCCGATGATCCGTCGCCGACTCACGACGCTGGCCTGCATCGTCGCCGCGCTCGCCGCGCCCGCGCTGCGTGCGGCCGCGACCGACGGGCTGTCGGCACCGCCCGGTGTGGCGGCCGGTGGCGGCATGCCCGCGAGGGCGGCACTCGTGCTGCCCACGGTCGCGGCCGCACGCACGATCGGGCTCGCGCGCCCGGACGCGTCCGAGGAGGCGGCGCTCGCCGCGTACAACGCGCGCCGCGGCGGAAAGGGCCAGCCGCTGGCGATCGGCTTCGGCCGCGACGTTCCGTCCGCGGCGCGCCGTGTCGCGCTGGCGGAACTCGCGTGGACCGCGTCCGCCGACGGCGGGCGCGTGGCGCGCATCGACGTCACGTCGCCCGGCGCCGCCGCGCTTCGCGTGGCGCTCGCGCTACCGGTGGCGAGCGCGGGACTGTCGATGCGCTTCGCGGGCACGGACGCGGCGTTCGCCGCCGTCTCTGCCGACGCGATCGCGGAGGCCACCGCGCGTGCCGGCCAGTACTGGTCGCCGGTGCTGGCGGGAGATTCCGCCATCGTCGAGTTGCACGTCGCGGCCGGCGCGCCGGTGCCCGCGGCGGCGCTCGCAATCCCGCGCGTCTCGCACCAGGTGGTCGGGGGCGCGGACCTGCTCGCGCCGTGGGCGAAGGTCGGCATCGGCGCATCCGGCAGCTGCAATGTCGACGTCGCATGCGTCGCGCCGCAGAACACGCTCGCCTTGGCGCACGCGCGGGCGGTGGCCAGGCTGCAGTTCGTCCGCGACGACGGCCGCAGCTACCTGTGCACGGGCACGCTGCTCGCCGACACGACGGGCACGCAGACGCCCTACGTGCTGACCGCCAACCACTGCGTGGGAACCGCGTCGGTCGCGCGGACGCTCAACACGTTCTGGTTCTTCGACGCCGTCGCGTGCAACAGCAAGACGACGCCGCCGTACGTCCACCTGACCGGCGGTGCCGACCTCCTGGCCGTCAGCCCCGATCGCGATTGGTCGTTCGTGCGTCTGCGCGAGAGTGCGCCGAGCGGCGCCGGCTTCGCCGCGTGGCGCGCGGAGACGCTGGCCGCCGGCAATGCCGTCGCGACGGCGCATCACCCACAGGGCGATCTCAAGAAGTGGAGCACGGGCACCACCACCGGATCGCTGCTGATCGACGACGGCGACGTGTTCGGCGACTTCACCGAGGTCGTCTGGAATTCCGGCATCACCGAGGCCGGGTCCAGCGGCGGATCGCTACTCACGCTCGCGGGTGCCGGCTACTACGAGGTCCGAGGCGGCCTGTACGCCGGCTATTCGTCGTGCTCGCGGCCGTCGTTGCCCGACTACTTTTCCGATCTCGCGTCGGCCCTGCCGGCGCTGCGGCCGTACCTCGCACCGGACGCGCCGAATCCGGCAGGCCTCGTGGTCGCGGTCGAGTTCTACCACCGCGGCCTCGATCACTACTTCGTGTCGACGAATCCGGCCGAGATCGCGAATCTCGATTCGGGCGCGACCGTCGGCTGGGTGCGCACGGGCCTCTCGTTCCTCGCCTATGCGACGCAAGCGGCCGGGACGACGCCCGTCTGCCGCTTCTACCGTGCGCCTGCGTACGGCGACTCGCACTTCTACTCGGCGAGTCCCGCCGAATGTGCCGCCACGGCCGCCGCACATCCGGTCGACTGGATCTACGAGAGCCCGAGCGTGTTCTACGTGCGGCTGCCGGACACGGCGACCGGCGCGTGCCCGGCAGGCACGCGCGCGATCTGGCGCTATTTCAACAAGCAGACGACGAACCACCGCTACACCGTGGAAGCCGTCGTGCGCAACAACCTCGCCACGTCGCCGTTGTGGATCGCCGAAGGCTACGGACCGGGCCCCTACTTCCCGGTGATGTGCGCCCCGGTGGCGTGACCGCCGCCCGGGCCTTCGCGCGCTGACCGCATTCGACACCGGGGCGCGCCGCGTCCGGATGTCGTCGACTAGAACCGGTACGTCACCTCGGCGGGCGTGCCCACGACGAGGGAGCCCCGGTCGCCGGCGACGACGATCGCGTTTACGCCGAACGTCACGCCGTCGAAGCGCGCATCCATCCGGTAGCCGGCGAGCGTGCGCAGCGGCTCCTCGCCGATCTGCGCGGTCGCCTGGTCCGTCGTCGTCACCCGGCAGCGCGTGCACGGCTTCACGCACCGGAGCACGACGCCGCCGACGGCGATCGTGTCGAGGTGGTCCTCGTCGTACGCGGGCAGACCCGCCAGCACGACGTTGGGGCGAAAGCGGTTCATCGGCAGCGGCGGCAATCCCCGTGCCGACACCCGCGCGTTGAGGTCGGCGAGCGACGCGGCGCCGGCCACGAGCAGCGGGTACCCGTCGGCGAAGAGCGTGTGCGCGCCGGAATCACCGGCGTAGTCGGGATTGCACGGCCGCGTGGCGCCGCGATCGAAGCGCACGAGCCGCACGTCCGCGCCGAGGTGCGCGGACAGCCACGCGGCCGCGGGGTCGCCGGCGTCGAACGCGCGTACCGTGCTGCGCCACACGACGACCTCGCGCATCGTGCCGGCGCATATCGCGTCGATCAGGAGCGGTGCGCGTCCCGGCGCCGTCAGCGTCACCGCACCGGCGCCCGCGGACGTCGCGACGAGCGCGAGCTGCGGATACTCGCGCTGCGTGACGAACCGCCCGTGGCCGTCGACGATCATCCACTCGCGGTCCCCGACCCCGGCGGCCGCGAGCCCCGTCACGGCGACGTCAGCCGACGCGACGTCGATCCCCCGGCAGCCCTTCACCGGGTACACGTGCAGCGACTCGACGACCGCATCGGTCATGCTGTCTGTCGACGGGAGAGTAGCGTCACCACGCGCGCCGACGGCGGCCGGCAAGGGCAATCAGCGCGCACGCGCGCGCTACCGAACCGGGCGCGAAGCGCCCTGTGAACTGCGCGCTTCGTTGCCTTTGCCACGGGGAAGGGGCCCGGCCTCGCCTCGGGCCACTTCGCCGCGAGGGGCGGCGTCGGAGCGTCGCCTCGCTGCGCCGACTCGCACGCGCCGTCGATCCCCGCTTCGCGGGTCCCCTCGCCGGCTGCTCGCGTCGCGGCCCAAAGTTTTCGCGCTGACTGCCTTCGGGACCGAAACACGGAGCGCGCAGCGCGCAGTGTCTTGGTCCCGCTACCGCAGACCCGCCGTGTAGTCGGACAGTGCCTTCATCTGCGCATCGGTCATCCGCTGCGCGACGGCCGCCATGATCCGGCCCTGCACGTCCTTGCCATCCTTGTCGTTGCCGCGCTCGCCGGCGCGGAACGCCTTCAATTGCGTCAGCGTGTAATCGGCGTGCTGGCCGGACAGCCGGGGGTAGTTCTTCGGGATGCCGGCGCCGTTCGGGGAATGGCACGCGGAGCACGCCGGCAGGCCGCTCGCGGCGTCGCCGGCACGGTAGAGCGTCTGCGCCGTCGCCACGAGGGTCGGGTCCTTCGCCGCCAGCGGCTTGCGCTTCTGCTGCGAGAAGTACACGCCGAGCGCGATCATGTCGGCGTCGGTGAGCGGCGCGGTCATTCCCTGCATGATCGGGTTGACGCGGATCCCCGCCTTGAAGTGCTGCAATTGCCGGCTGATATACTCGGCGCCCTGCCCCGCGATGTTCGGGTTCGCCGCCGTCGCGCTGTTGCCGTCGGCGCCGTGGCAGGCTGCGCAGACCGTCTCCGCGATCTGCCTGGCCTTGGCGAGATCCGGTTTGCCCGCACCCTGCGCCATCGCCGCCGGCGTACCGGCGACGAGCGCCGACAGCGACAAGGCGGCAAGCAACGACGTGCGATCCATTCTTCTTGCTCCCATGGGAAGGCGCCGCCGCCTTCCGGCGTGGGCCGGCGCGCGACGCGGCGGCGACACGGGGTCGCCTTGAAAAAGCACGTTATTGTAACGGAGTCCCGGCGGCCGGCCAAAGCCGCGGGACCCGGGCGCCCGGATGAGGGCGCGCCGCACCCGCTCGTGGGCGCGCAGTTCGTCACCGGCGCGGCGCAGGCGTCGCAGCTGCCGCCGCCCGGCGTGCCCGAGATCGCGTTTGCCGGGCGTTCCAACGCCGGCAAATCGAGCGCGATCAACGCGCTCGCGAACCGCACGCGGCTCGCCTACGCGAGCCGCACGCCGGGGCGCACGCGCGAGATCAACCTGTTCGCACTGCGCGGCGGCGGTGCGCTCGTCGCCGACCTGCCGGGCTACGGATACGCGGCGGTTGCGAAGGCCGTCAAGCGCGGCTGGCAGGACTTCCTCTGGCAGTACGTGACGACGCGACCGAACCTGGTCGCGCTCGTGCTGGTCGTCGACGCGCGCCACGGATTGAAGGACCTCGACCTCGCGGTGCTCGCCGAGTTCGTCCGCTCGTCGCGGCCCGTGCTCATCCTCGCCACGAAGGCGGACAAGCTCGGAACGGTCGCGCAGCGCGCCGCGGTCGCGGCGATCGCCGGGCAACTGCGCGCGGCATTTCCGCCGGCCGCGCCGCAGGTGACGGTCCAGCCGTTCTCCGCGGCGACGCGCCAGGGCGTGCCCGAAGCGGAGACCACGATTGCTGCGTGGATTCCGGACGGCGCGTGGCAGAATACGGACGCGGACCGCGCCGCCAAAGAAAGGCCCCGCCGTCAAGGGGAGTGACGCGGGGCCTTGGAAGACCCGCCGCGGGAATCCCGCCGGCGGGCACCCGCTCAGGGAGGGTAGCGGGAGACGTTCACCGTCCACCTGCTCTGACCGGCGGCCGGGCCCGCGAGTTCCGTCCCGCGTGCGCGGCACGCGGCGTGTCCAACCCCGGCCGTTCGCGCACTTCGTCATGCCCCCTCCTTTCAGCCCCGCTTCCACCGTCGTCGGCGGCCTCGCGCAGGCGTTGCGGCCGCATGCGCCGTTCGCCGCGATGGACGACGCCGACGTCGAGCGCATCGTGCGCGCGTCGCGGCTCACGTACTTCGCGCCCGGCGATGCGATCCTCCTGCCCGCGGCGCACCGGCCCGAGCACTGCTACATCGTCAAGCAGGGCACGGTGCGCGGCGAGCGGACGGGCGCCGACGGCCTCGCGGTCGGCCTGTGGGAGCTGTCCGCCGGCGAGATGTTCCCGCTGGGCGCGCTGCTCGGCCGGCGCGGCGTCACGTCGGTCTACCGGGCTGTGCAGGACACGTTCTGCCTCGTGTTCTCGGCGGCCGAGTTCGACGCGCTCGTGGCGCGGTCGGCGCCGTTCCGCGACTTCTGCACGCGGCGGCTCGCGTACCTGCTCGATCTGCTGCGCGCGGACGTGCAGGCCGAATACGTCGGCGGGATGACCGGGCGCCACGACATGAGCACGCCGCTCTCGCGACTGCTGCGTGCGGCGCCGGTGACCGCGGCGCCGGACATGGCCCTCGACCGCGCGCTGGCGACGATGGAGGAGCGCCGGATCGGCTCGCTCCCCGTCGTCGACGGCGAGGGCAGGCCGCTCGGCATCTTCACGCGACAGGACGTCATCGGCCGCATCGTGCTGCCGCGGCGGAGCCTGGCATCGCCCATCGACGAAGTGATGACCGCGCCGGCCATCGCGCTGCCGGCCGACGCGACCGCTGCCGACGCGGCGCTCGTGATGGCGCAGAGCGGCATCCGGCACGTCGTGGTCACGGAGGGCGGCGGCCGCGTCGCGGGCGTGGTGTCCGAGCGCGACCTCTTTCACCTGCACCGGCTGTCGGTGCGCGAACTGTCCTCCGCGCTGCGCCGGGCGCACGACCTGCCGACGCTCGTCCAGTGCGCCGCCGACATCCGGGCGCTGTCGCACGCGCTGGTCGCCCAGGGCGTGGGCAGCGGTCCGCTCACGCGCATGATCTCGAGCCTCAACGACCGGCTGACCGTGCGCGTGCTCGAGCTCACCGCGCCCGCCTACGACCTCGTCGGCGTGTCCGTGTGCTGGCTGGGACTGGGCTCCGAGGGCCGCGGCGAGCAGACGATCGCGACCGACCAGGACAACGGTCTCATCTTCGCGGCGAGCGATCCCGCGCCGCCCGACGACGTGATCCGCGAGCGGCTGCTGCCGTTCGCACGCGCGGTGAACGAGGCGCTCGACCGCTGCGGCTATCCGCTGTGCAAGGGCGGCGTCATGGCGATGAACCCGAACTGGTGCCTGTCGCTGCCGGAGTGGGTGAATGCGTTCGCGCGCTGGATCGACCGCGGCGACCCGGAGAGCCTGCTCGCGTCCAACATCTTCTTCGACTTCCGACCGCTGTGGGGCGCGGCGCCGCTCGCCGAGGCGCTGCGCACCGACATCGCCGTGCGCGCGCAGAAGAACCAGCGGTTCTTAAAGCAGATGAGCGACAACGCGCGGCGCAACCGGCCGCCGCTGTCGTGGCGCGGCGAGCTCGTGCCGGCCGAGGACGCGAGCGGCACCGAAGGCATCGACCTCAAGCTCTACGGCAGCATGCCGATCACCGACGGCGCGCGGATCTTCGCCCTCGCGACCGGCGTCGCCGCGACCGGCACGCTCGAGCGCCTGCGCGAGGCGGCGGGCAAGCTCGGCATCGTCGACGAGGACCTCGTCAACTGGTGCGACGCGTTCGAGTACCTGCAGATGCTCCGGCTGCGCACGCAGCACCGGCGGATGACGCACGAGCTGCCGCCGTCGGCCAATGCGAACCTGCTGCCGCTCGCGAGCCTGTCGGCGCTCGACCAGCGCGTGCTCAAGGAGTCGCTGCGGCAGGTGCGCAAGCTCCAGCAGCGGCTCGAAGTCGACTATCCGTGATGCTCGGCCGGCTGCGCGAGCACTTCTCCGCGCTCTGGAACCGCGATGCCGGGCGGCCCGAGCGCTGGGTGGTCGTCGACACCGAGACTTCGGGGCTCGACCCCGGGCGCGACGCGCTGCTCGCGATCGGCGCGGTCGCCGTCGACGCGCACGGCATCCGCCTCGGCGACAGCTTCGAGGTCGTGCTGCGGCACGAGGCCGCCGGCGACGCGACGAACGTGGCGATCCACGGCATCGGATGGGAGGCGCAGCGCGCGGGCATCCCGCTCGCGGACGCGATGCCCGCGTTCGCCGCCTACGTCGCCGGCGCGCCGTGCGTCGGCTTCCACGCGAGCTTCGACCGCACGGTGCTCGCGCGCGCGTTCGCGGCCGCCGGGGCGGGCGCCGTGCCGTCGCGGTGGCTCGACGTCGCCGAGGTTGCGGCGGCGCTGCACCCGGAGCAGCACAAGCGCGGCGAGCGCAGCCTCGACGACTGGCTCGGGCGGTACGGCATCGAGACGGCGTCGCGCCACACGGCGGCGGGCGACGCGCTGGTGACAGCCGAGCTGCTGCTGCGGCTGCAAGCGCAGGCCGCGCAGCAGGGGAATCGCGGCTTCGCGGCGCTGGCGCGCATGTCGCGGCAGCACCGCTGGCTCGGATCGTCGTGACCCGCGCGCACGCGTATCGCACGCGTGCGCGGCGCGGCGCGCTAAGATGACGGTCTCGCGCCCAGGGAGTCGCTGCATGAGCTTCTCGTTCACCGGCAAGTTCCCCGACAAGCGGCCGCGCCGGATGCGCCGCGACGACTTCTCGCGCCGGATGATGCGCGAGACCCGCCTGTCCGCCGACGACTTCATCTACCCGGTGTTCGTGCTCGACGGCGCGAAGCGCGAGGAGCCGGTGCCGTCGCTGCCCGGGGTCGCGCGCAAGAGCATCGACCTGCTGTTCGCCGACGCCGAGCGCTGCCTTGCGCTCGGCGTGCCCGCGATGGCGCTGTTCCCGGTGGTGCCACAGGAGCAGAAGTCGCTCGACGCGGCGGCGGCGTGGCATCCGGAGGGCCTCGTGCCGCGGACGGTGCGAGCGCTGAAGGAGCGCTTTCCCGAGCTCGGCGTGATCACGGACGTCGCGCTCGACCCGTACACGAGCCACGGGCAGGACGGGCTCATCGACAACGCGGGCTACGTGCTGAACGAGGCGACCGTCGCCGCGCTGACCAAGCAGGCGCTCTGCCATGCCGAAGCCGGCGCCGACATGGTCGCGCCGTCCGACATGATGGACGGCCGCATCGGCGCCGTGCGGGCGGCGCTCGACGGCGCCGGATGCGAGCTGACGCGGATCCTCGCATACTCGGCGAAGTACGCGTCGTCGTTCTACGGGCCGTTCCGCGACGCGGTCGGGTCGGCGGCGAACCTGGCGGGTGGCGACAAGTACACGTACCAGATGGACCCCGCGAACACCGACGAGGCGCTGTGGGAGGTCCACCTCGACATCCGCGAGGGCGCGGACATGGTGATGGTCAAGCCCGGCCTTCCGTACCTCGACATCGTCCGCCGCGTGAAGGACACGTTCGGGATGCCGACCGCCGTCTACCAGGTGTCCGGCGAATACGCGATGCTGAAGGCGGCCGCGCAGGCGGGCTGGCTCGACGAGCGCGCGTGCGTGCTGGAAGCGCTGGTCGGGATGAAGCGCGCCGGGGCCGACGCGATCCTGACGTACTTCGCGCTGGCGGCCGCGGAGTGGATCGGCTGATCGGGGCGGGACTCCGAGCGGATTCGACCGACCCCGATCAGCCGAGCAGCGCCGCGACGCCCGCTTCGTCGAGCCAGACCTCCTCCTGCCCGCGCCGGTCGTGCCGCGGCCGCTGGCGCGCTTCCTCGGGCGTGCGCACCGACAGCCGAAGTCCGCCCGCGGAGGTCTCGACGAAGAGCTCGGCGGCGCCGTCGCGGTCCGACTGCATCGCGCGATAGGCGACGCCGGCGTCGAGCAGCGCGATTTCGACGAGCTTCGCGTCGGCGGCGACGAGCGCCAGCCGGATGTCGCTGTGCTCGGTCGCCCACCCGGCGGCCACGCCACCGCCGAGGCGGGGCGCGAACCGGGCGAGGCGGCGCATCCAGCGCAGCGCCTCCTCCCGCTGCCGGCGCAGCGACGCCGCGTGCGCATCGCCGCCGAACAGCGCGTGGTGATCGGCGAGCGCCGCGGCGACCTCGTCGTCGCCCGGCAGCGCCTCGCGGTCGGGAAGCATCAGCTGGCGCACGGCCTTGCGCTTGGCGAGCGACCAGTCCGTGATGCCGTGCTCGGCAATCAGTCGCGCCGCCACGTGGGCGATCCGCGCGCGATTGTGGGCGCCCCGGCCCTCGGGCGCGTGCGCGCGCCCGCGCGCCGGCGTGCGATCGCGCTCGGCCACCGGGCACCTAGAACAGCTGGTCGCGGACGTCCTGCGGCGCGCGTCCGGGGACGTTGGGCGCCAGCGTCTCCTCGCGACCACGCGGCGGGAACTCCGCGAAAAACCACTCGGCGAGGCTGCTCGCGTCGTCGCGCAGGCCGCTCACCTCGTTGATGCGCACGGAGACGACGCCGTCGGGAACCGCGAGTGGCCGCTCGGGCACGCCCTTCAGCGCGCGCTGCATGAAGCTGATCCAGATCGGCAGTGCGGCGAGCGCGCCGGTCTCGTTGGCGCCGAGCGACTTCGGCTGGTCGTAGCCGATCCAGGCCACGCCGACGATCGACGCGTTGAAGCCGCAGAACCACGCGTCGACGTTCTCGTTCGTGGTGCCGGTCTTGCCGGCGAGATCGCGCCGCCCGAGCGACTGCGCGCGGGTCGCGGTGCCGAACGCGACCACGTCGCGCAGCATCGTCGTCATCACGAACGCGTTGCGCGGGTCGATCGCCCGCTCCGCGTTCTCGCCGGCGATCACCGGCCTGGCCTCGGACAGCACGATCCCCTTCGCGTCGGTCACCTTGGCAATGAGGTACGGCGCGACCCGATACCCGCCGTTGGCGAAAACGCCATACGCGGTCGCCATCTGCAGCGGCGTCGCCGAGCCCGCGCCGAGACCCATCGTCAGGTACGGCGGGTGCAGCTTGGGGTCGAACCCGAAGCGCGCGATGTAGTCCTGCGCGTACTGCGGGCCGATCGCCTGCAGCACGCGGACCGTGACGAGGTTCTTGGACTTCGCGAGCGCCATGCGCAGGCGCATCGGCCCCTCGAACTTGCCGTCGTAGTTCTTGGGCTCCCAGTCCTCGCCGCCGGCCTTGTCCCCGGGCACGAAGAACGGCGCGTCGTTGACGACGGTCGCCGGCGAGAACCCCTTCTCCAGCGCCGCCGAGTAGATGAACGGCTTGAAGGCCGAGCCCGGCTGCCGCTGCGCCTGCGTGACGTGGTTGAACTTGTTGCGCTCGTAGTCGAAGCCCCCGGTCAGCGCGAGGATCGCGCCGTCGAGCGGCGACATCGCGATGAACGCGGCCTCGGCCTGCGGGAGCTGCGCGACCGACCAGCGGGTCTTGTCGTCGCGCGCCAGGCGGATCACGGCGCCGCGCCGGATCCGTTGCGCGGCCGGAACCTTGTCCGTCAGGTGGCGACCGGCGAACTTGAGGCCGTCGCCGTTGACGACCACGGCGTCGCCGGTGGAGAGCACCGCCCGGACCTCGGTGGCGGACGCGTCGAGCACCACGGCGGGGACGAGGTTGTCGCTGTCGGGCGTTTCCTGGAAGACGCGGTCGAGCACGGCCTCCTGCTCGGCGGCATCGGCCGGCAGGTTGACGAACCCTTCCGGCCCGCGGTAGCCGTGCCGGCGGTCGTAGTCGAGCACGCCCCGCCGCACGGCGGCATAGGCGGCCTCCTGGTCGGGCTTGCGGACCGTCGTCCAGACGGTGATGCCTTTCGTGTAGGCGTCCTCGCCGTACGCGTCGAACACGACCTGCCGGGCCATCTCGGCGACCGCCTCGGCGTGCGTCGGCAGCGTGTCCCGGATGCCCTGGCGGACGTTCAATGGCGCGATTTGTGCTTCCTTGAGCTGGGCGTCGCTGATGAATCGGAGCTCGTGCATGCGCCGCAGTACGTAGAGCTGCCGGGTCTTGGCCCGCTTGGGGTTGGTGACCGGGTTGTACGCGGACGGCGCCTTCGGGAGGCCGGCGAGCATCGCGGCCTCGGGCACCGTGATGTCCTTCAGCGGCCGGCCGTAGTAGATCTGGGAGGCCGCGGCGAAGCCGTAGGCCCGCTGTCCGAGGAAGATCTGGTTGATGTAGAGCTCGAGAATCTCGTCCTTGGTCAGGTTGGCCTCGATCTTCCAGGCGAGCATGACCTCCCGCAGCTTGCGGGTGACGGTTTTCTCGCGGGTGAGGAAGAAGTTGCGCGCGACCTGCATCGTGATCGTGCCCGCGCCTTGCTGGGTGCCCGAGGCGAGGTTGGCCAGGGCCGCGCGGGCGATGGACAGGTAGTCGACGCCGCCATGCTGGTAGAAACGTTCATCTTCCGCGGCCAAAATGGCCTGTTTCATGACATCCGGCACTTCCCGGATAGCAATCACGGCGCGGCGCTCTTCCCCGAACTCGCCCAAAAGATCGCCTTCCGCCGAGAGGATCCGCAGCGGGATCTTCGGCTGGTAGTCGGTCAGCGCTTCGAGGGACGGGAGTGTCGGCCAGAGCAGCGCGAGCACGAACGCGCCCAGCAGGCCGCCGACGACGGCGAGCCCCGCGGCCACGGACGCGAGATAGAGGAGCCAGCGCCTTAGCACGTAGGAATAAAACTTGCGATAGTGGCCAGTGTTGCCGATTGTCCACTACCTGCAGTGCAACAATCGTAGCCGGGATGGGGAAACAAATTGACAAGGTTCATACTTGCTGCCAGAGTTTAATGTAATTTGTCAGCATCTCGCCTGACGGGCTCCATGCTCTCCGATAAGTTCGCCTCCGCCCTGGACTTGTTCAAAACCAAGTCCCCATCGCTGATCGGCGTCGACATCGCCTCGACGTCGATCAAGCTGATCGAATTGTCGCAGACCGGCAAGGGCACGTTCCGCCTGGAGCGCTACGCGATCGAGCCGCTGCCCAAGGACACGGTGACCGACGGCAACATCGCCAACCTCGACCAGGTCAGCGACGCCCTCAAGCGCGGCTGGAAGCGCCTTGGCAGCCGCAACCGCAACATCGCGATGGCGCTCCCTGCCGCCATGGTGATCACGAAGAAGATCATCGTGCCGTCCGGCCAGAAGGAGGAAGAGCTCGAACTCACGGTCGAGGCCGAGGCGAACCAGTACATACCCTTCGCGCTAGACGAGGTCAACCTCGACTTCCAGACGCTCGGGCCGGCGCCCAACAATCCCGAGGAGGTCGAGGTCCTGATCGCCGCGTCGCGCAAGGAGAAGGTCGAGGATCGCGTGGCCATCGCCGAGGCCGCGGGCCTCAGACCGCGGGTCATGGACGTCGAATCCTACGCGACGCAGGAGGTCTTCGGCCTCCTCGCGCCGTCGCTGCCCGCCAACGGCCGCGACCAGAACATCGCGCTGGTCGACATCGGCGCCCACGTGACGCACTTCTACGTGCTGCGCAACAACCAATTCCTGTTCTCCCGCGACCAGGCGTTCGGCGGCAACCAGCTGACGCAGGACATCCAGCGCGCGTTCAACCTGTCGCCCGAGGAGGCCGAGTCGGCGAAGAAGAACCAGGGCCTGCCGGAAAACTATGACAGCGACGTGCTGCAGCCGTTCATGGAAACGCTCGCGCTGGAGATCACGCGCGCGCTGCAGTTCTTCTTCACGTCCACCTCGCACAACCAGGTCGACCAGGTCGTGCTGGCGGGCGGCTGCGCCGCGCTGCCGGGCATCGACGAGCTGGTCGCCAAGCGCGCCGGCGTGGCCACGGTCATCGCCAACCCGTTCGCCGCGATGCAGGCGTCCGACCGCATCCGGCCGCGGCAGCTCGCGCAGGACGCCCCGATGCTGCTGATCGCCACCGGACTCGCGCTGCGGAGCTTCGAGTAATGGCCGGCCTCCGCATCAACCTGCTGCCGCACCGGGAGCAGAAGCGCCAGGCACGGCAGCGCCAGTTCATTTCGCTCGCCGTGTCGCTCGTGGTGCTGGGGCTCGCCGTCGTCGCGCTCGTCCACGGCGTGCTCTCCGCGCGGATCGAGACGCAGAAGGACCGCAACGCGCTGCTGAAGAAGGAGATCGCGAAGCTCGACGAGCAGATCAAGGAGATCGACCGGCTGCGCGACCAGATCCAGGCGGTGCTGGCGCGCAAGCAGGTCGTCGAGACGCTGCAGGGCAACCGCAGCGAGGCGGTCCATCTGCTCGACCAGCTGGTCCGGCAGCTGCCGGACGGCATCTACCTGTCGAGCGTCAGGCAGACGGGCGCCAAGGTGACGGTCGCCGGCTTCGCCCAGTCCAACGCGCGCGTGTCGACGCTGATGCGCAACATCGAGGCGTCGCCGTGGCTGACGCGGCCTGAGCTGGTCGAGATCAAGCTCGTCCAGGCGCCGGGGCAGGCGAATCGCGACCTCAAGATCAACGCGTTCACGATGACGTTCGAGATCAAGCGCGCGGCGCCGACCGAGGTCAAGGGCGGGGCGGACGCGAAGGGTCCCGCCGCGCCCAAGGGTGCGCCGGCCGCGCCGCCCAAGACCAAGGCCGCGGTCCCCGATACGGCGAGGCTCGGATGAACCTCGAGGAACTGCGTCGACTCAACATTCGGGACGCGGGCAGCTGGCCGCTGCTGCCCAAGATCCTGATCCTCACCGGCATCGTCGCGGTGATCCTCGTCCTCGGCTACCTGCTCGACTGGCGCGACCAGTGGGACGCCCTCGAGGCGGCGCAGGGCGAGGAGGCCAAGCTCAAGGAGCAGTACGGGCAGAAGAAGGCCAAGGCGATCAACTTCGAGCTGTACGTGCAGCAGCTGAACGAGGTCGAGCAGTCGTTCGGTGCGCTGGTCAAGCAGCTGCCGAACCGCTCGGAAATCGACGCGCTGCTCACCGACATCAACCAGGCGGGACTCGGCCGCGGCCTCCAGTTCGAGCTGTTCAAGCCGGCGCCGCAGGAGAGGATGGCCGAGTTCTACGCGGAGCTGCCGATCAAGATCAAGATCACCGGGACTTACCACGACATGGGGGCCTTCGCGAGCGACGTCGCCCAGCTGCCGCGGATCGTCACGCTGAACGACCTGCAGATCGCGAACGAGAAGGGCGTGCTCTCGCTCGACGCCGAGGCAAAGACCTTCCGCTACCTCGACGAGGAGGAGATCGCGAAGCAGCGTGCGCTCGCGAAGGCGAAGGAAAAGGGCAAGGGAAAGGCGAAGTGATGAGACCGCGCGCCCTCCTCCTCGCCGTGGCGGTGCTGGCCCTGTCCGCCTGCGGCGGCGAAAGCCACCAGGACCTGCGGGCGTGGATGGCCGACCAGGGCAAGGGCGCGCGCGGCAAGCTCGACCCGCTGCCGCAGATCAAGCCGTACGAGCCGTTCGCCTATAACGCGTTCGACCTGCCGGACCCGTTCAAGCCGCGCCGGATCGAGCCGACGAAGGGATCGTCGAAGCTCGCGCCGGACCTGACACGGCGCAAGGAGCCGCTCGAGGCCTATCCGCTCGAGTCGCTGGCGATGGTGGGGACGCTCGAGAAGAACAAGACCGTGTACGCGCTGGTCCGCACGCCGGAGCGGGACATCTACCAGGTCCGCGCCGGCAACTACGTCGGCCAGAACTACGGCGTGGTGACGGGCATCGGCGAGAACGAGGTCAAGCTGAAGGAGCTGGTGCAGGACGGTGCGGGCGACTGGACCGAACGGTCGAGCACGTTGCAGCTGCAGCAGGCCGATCCACGAGCACAGGGGAAGCGAAAATGACGGCGTTCGACGGCAACCGACTTTTCCGGGCGACGGCGGGCGGTCGACGAAGCTGGACCGCCGCGCTCGTCGCGCTGCTGGGAGTCGCCTTCGCCGGCGCCGCATTCGCGCAGGCAGGCAACAGCCTCGACGGCGTGACCGTCTCGCGCGCGAGCTCCGGCCGCGTGGTCGTCCGGTTCCAGCTCAAGAACCCGCCGGCCAATCCTCCGGCGAGCTTCGCGATCCAGAGCCCTCCGCGGATCGCGCTCGACTTCATGGATACCGGCAACGGGCTCGGGACGACGCAGCGCGCCGTCGACGAGGCGGCGCTGCGCAGCCTCAATGTGATCCAGGCCGGCAACCGCACGCGCGTCGTGTTCAACCTCAACAAGCCGCAGACGTTCGACACGCAGGTCGAGGGCAACACCGTGGTCGTCACGCTGAACGACCAGGAGGCGATCAAGCCGGGCACCGACGCCGTCCAGCGCTTCGCCGAGCCGAAGAGCGGGGATGCGCAGCACGCGCTGCGCGACGTCGACTTCCGGCGCGGCCGCAACGGCGAGGGCCGCATCATCGTCGACCTGTCCGACGCGACCGCCGGCATCGACATCCGGCAGCAGGGCCGCACGCTGGTCGTCGACTTTCTCAAGACCACGCTGCCGCGCAACCTCGAGCGGCGAATCGACGTCGCCGACTTCGGCACGCCGGTGCTGACCGTCGACACGTTTGCGCAGGGCGGCAACGCCCGGATGGTCATCGAGCCCAAGGGCCTGTGGGAGCACTCGGCGTACCAGACCGACAACCGGTTCATCCTCGAGGTGAAGCCGATCCAGGAGGACCCGAACAAGCTGATCCAGGGCTCGCGCGGCGGCTACAAGGGCGAGAAGCTGTCGCTCAACTTCCAGAACGTCGAGGTCCGGGCGGTGCTGCAGGTGATCGCCGACTTCACCGGGCTCAACATCATCACCAGCGACACCGTGCAGGGAAGCCTCACGCTGCGCCTGAAGGACATCCCGTGGGACCAGGCGCTCGACATCATCCTGCAGACGAAGGGCCTCGACATGCGCAAGAACGGCAACGTCGTGCTCATCGCGCCGCGGGAGGAGCTGGCGCTCAAGGAGAAGCAGCAGCTGGAGAACGCCATCCAAATCGGCGAGCTGGAGCCGCTCGTGTCCGAGTCGTTCCAGTTGAACTACATCAAGGCGCAGGACATCCTGAACCTGATCACCAGCAACACGCAGCAGCGGTTCGGCGAGGGCGCGGGCCAGACGCGGACCACCGGCGGCCAGGGCTCGGTCATCTCCAAGCGGGGTGTGGCGATCATCGACCCGCGTTCGAACATCCTGTTCGTCACCGACACGGCGGCGCGGCTGGAGGAGGTGCGCAAGATCATCCGCCAGATCGACACGCCGATCCGGCAGGTGCTGATCGAGGCGCGGATCGTGATCGCCGGCGACAAGTTCAGCCAGTCGCTCGGGGTCCGGTTCGGCCAGCAGACCGGGTTCACGATCAACAACCGGTTCGCCGGCGGCTCGTCGGGCACGCTCAACACGGTACCGGTAGTGCGTACCGAGGGTGACAGGCTGATCCGCGAAACGCGCACGCAGACGCCGTTCGAGCTGGCGTCGGGCCTTGCCTCGGCCGGCTACTCGGACTCGCCGCAGCTGAACGTGAACCTGCCGGTGCCCAACGCGGCCGGGCAGCTCGCGCTGACGCTCATCAACCTCGGCAGCGGCAACCTCATCAACCTCGAGCTGTCCGCCCTCGAGGCCGACGCCCGCGGCAAGGTCGTCTCGAGCCCGCGGGTCGTCACCGGCGACAACCAGAAGGCGCACATCGAGCAGGGCACGGAGATTCCGTACGTGACGCCGGGCACGGCGAACTCGCCGGCCACCGTGCAGTTCAAGAAGGCGGTGCTGCGGCTCGACGTGACGCCGCAGATCACCGCCGACGGGCGGATCATCATGGTCGTCGAGGTGCGCAAGGACACGGTCGGCCAGTACGTGCAGCTGGGCGGCGGCTTCTCGGTCCCGTCGATCGACACGAAGAACGTCACCACGCAGATCTCCGTCAACAACGGCGACACGGCCGTCATCGGCGGCATCTACGAGGAGACGATTCGCAACGACGTCACACAGGTCCCGTGGCTCGGCAACATCCCGCTGCTCGGGTACCTGTTCAAGCAGACCGGGAATTCCAGCGAGAAGGCCGAGCTGCTGATCTTCCTCACGCCACGTATCATCAAGGAGTCGGTGCAGGCCGTGCGGTAACATCCGCGATGTGAGCGTGCATGCGGGAGGCGATCCGGCCTCCGTCCCCACCGTTGCCCCGGTGCCGCTGCACCGGGGCAATTTGTTTCTGATCGGCCTGCCGGGGGCGGGCAAGTCGACGCTCGGCCGCCAGCTCGCGCGCCGGCTCGGCAAGCGCTTCGTCGACGCCGACGCCGAGCTCGAGCGCAGGCTCGGCGTGTCGATCCCGACGATCTTCGAAATCGAGGGCGAGGCGGGCTTCCGCGACCGCGAGGAAGCGACGCTCGCCGACCTCGCCGTGCAGACGGGCATCGTGCTGTCGACCGGCGGCGGCGTCGTGCTGCGCCCTGCGAACCGCGCCCGGCTGAAGGCGAACGGAACCGTCGTCTATTTGCACGCGGAGCCCGCGACGCTGTACGCGCGCGTCCGCCACAGCCGCAACCGGCCGCTGCTGCAGACGGCGGACCCGCTCGGGCGGCTGGCCGAGCTGTATGCGCAGCGCGACGCGCTGTACCGGGAGACGGCGGACCACGTGGTGGGTTCGGAGCGCGGCGAGGTCCTGCGCTTCGCGCGCATGTTCGAGAGCGACGGGCCGTTCGACGGCAGCGGGGAAGCATCCGATGACGGAGGCTAGGATGAAACGACCCCCACGTTCGCCTCGCTCACGGCCCACCGAGCCGCCTGCGCGCGCGGGGCGAAGCCAAGGCTCGGAGAGCGCGTCCGTGCGCGCCGGCGGCGGCCGATACGCCGCGCTTCGCGGCCCGTACACGTACCGGGAGGCCGCGGCAGGGCAGTCCCTTGGGACGGCCCGGCGGGACTAGGATGAAACGACCCCCACGTTCGCTTCGCTCACCGCCCCCCGAGGGGGCAGGTCAGTCCCTTGGGACGGCCCGGCGGGACTGACATGCGCACACTGGACGTCGCACTGGGCGAGCGCTCGTATCCGATCCACATCGGTGCCGGCGTGTTGCGCCGGGCCGGGCCGCTGCTCGCCGGGCTTTCGGTGCGCGACGCGGTCGTCGTCACCAACGACACGGTCGCCGCGCACTGGCTCGCACCGCTGCGCGCGAGCCTCGCCGACGGCGGCGTCCGCGCGCAGGTTGTCACCGTTCCCGACGGTGAGGCGCACAAGAACTGGGACACGCTGCAGGCCGTGCTGACCCGGCTGCTCGAGCTGCGCTGCGAGCGGGGCACGACGCTGGTCGCGCTGGGCGGCGGCGTGGTCGGCGACGTCGCCGGCTTCGCGGCCGCCGTCTATCAGAGGGGAATGCCGTTCGTGCAGGTGCCGACGACGCTGCTCGCGCAGGTCGACTCCTCGGTCGGCGGCAAGACCGGCATCAACCACCCGCTGGGCAAGAACATGATCGGCGCGTTCCACCAGCCGCGCGCCGTACTGATCGACACGGACTGCCTCGCCACGCTGCCGCCGCGCGAGCTCGCGGCGGGACTCGCCGAGGTCATCAAGTACGGCGCGATCCGCGATGCCGGATTCCTCGCGTGGCTCGAGGCGCGGATGGACGCGCTCGTCGCGCGCGCGCCCGCCGAGCTCGTTCACGCGATCCACGAGAGCTGCCGGATCAAGGCGGAGATCGTTGCCGCGGACGAGCGCGAGCACGGCGAGCGCGCGCTGCTCAATTTCGGGCACACGTTCGGACACGCGATCGAGAACGCGCTGGGCTACGGGCAGTGGCTGCACGGCGAGGCCGTGGCGGCGGGGATGGTCGTGGCCGCCGACGTGTCGCGCCGCCTCGGAAGGATCGGCGACGCCGACGTCGCGCGCCTGCGCGCGCTCGTCGCACGGGCCGGACTGCCGACGGATCCGCCCGTGCTCGGGTTCGAGCGCTGGATGGCGCTGATGGCCCGCGACAAGAAGGTCGTCGCCGGTGCGATCCGCTTCGTGCTGCTCGATGCGCTCGGCCGCGCGTCGGTCGCGACCGGCGTTCCCGACGCCGTCCTGCGCGCGGCGCTTCCCTAGCGTTTGACCCGGGCAAACGAAACGGCGGCCCCGCGGGGCCGCCGTTTCGCGTCGCGTTGCCGCTGCTACGCCGTCACGGGCACGTGATGCTGCGGATCACGACCGCCGGCACCGGCGCGGAGTCCGTCACCGTGACGTTGGTCAGCGTCTGCCCCGGATTCGGGCTGCTCGTCGTGTCGCGCAGCCCGGTCACCTGGAAGCCGCCGCCGCTGAACCCGACCAGCGTCGGCGCGATGGTGGCTCCGGCGTTGGGCGGCGTCGGGAACGCGACCGTGTACGGCGGCGTGCCGCCGGTGATCACGTAGTTGAACGTCCCGCCCACGCACGTGCCCGGCGTGGCCGGCGGCGGCGGGATGACGATGTTCCCCGGCGTCACCGTCAACGGCCCGGTCGGCGTCGTGATCGGGCACGTGATCGTCGCCACGCCCTGGAGCTGCGGCGTGCCCGAATCGGCCACCGTGATGTTGGTCGTCTGCACGCCGTTCGTGAGGCCGGTCACCGAGAAGCCCTGGCCCGAGGCCGCGAGCGTCGTCGGCGAGATCGACGCGCCCGGGCGCGGCGACGCGAAGAACACGCTGTATGGCGGCGTGCCGCCGGTCACGACGAAGTTCGACGTCTGGTTGACGCAGCCGTTCGGATTCGACGCGGCCGTGTAGTTGTAGTTCTGCGGCGCGATCACCAGCGCGGACGGCGGCGTCGGGGGCGGCGCGCCCGAGCAGTCGATCGTCACCGTCGTCGAAAACCGCGGCGAGCTCGAATCGTACGCGGTGATCGTCGTCGAGGCCGGCGACGTGATGCCGCTGACCGTGACCGCCTGGCCGGACGTGATGCCCGTCTGCGGGACCAGCACGACCGAGGTCGAGCTCGTCGTCGACGCCGTCACCACCGAATACGGCGCGGTGCCACCGGTCAGCAGGAACTGGAACGTGTTGGCGGGAACGCAGTTGACCTTCGAGATGGCTCCCGGTGTGGCGACGAGCTCCGTCGGCGGTGGCGGCGCCGGGGCGTTCGTGCCGAGCTGGTTGGTGACGGTCGGATACGCGTTGCCCGGGATCGTGCGGCCCGTGGCGTCGGTGATCACGTACGTCAGGTTGATGAAGCACCCGCCGTTGGTCGTCGTCGTGAACGCACCGCCGCTCTTCAGCACCGGGACGCCCCCGAGCGTCACGTACTGGGGAAAGTTGACGGCGACCTGGTACGGCGGCGTGCCGCCGAAGATGTAGTTGGTGACGGTCACGCCCGACGAGCAGTGCTGGTTGTCGGGGCCGGTGATCGTCGTGGTGCCGAGCGGCAGCACCGACAGCACGGCGCCGCCGACGGTCATCTGCAGGATCGGGAAGCTGCCGGTGACCTGGTTGCCGGTCGTGACGTCGGTCGCGCGGATGATGCCCGTCTGCGTCGGCGTGTCGGCGGGGACCGACAGCACGACGACGGCATTGCCGTTGGCGTCGGTGACGACGGTCAGCGTGTTGACGAGCGGCTGGGCCGGGTTGGTCGACACGATCGAGAACGCGCCCTGCACGACGTCGAACCGGACCGCACGGCCCTTGAGCCCCGCGCCGCCGGGGCCGGTGACCGTGACCTGCGCCGTGCCGGTGCTGCCGGAGCACAGGTTGCCCTCGACGGTGTCGCAGGCCGGGTTCGGATTCGCGTTGACCGTGATGCTGGAGGGCAGCAGCGGCGCCGGCTGCACGCTGATGCCGGCAGGCAGCGACACGGTGCCGACCGAGTCCTGCACGGTGATCGCGACACCCGTGGTCGCCGTCACGTTGTTGGCGAGCAGCACGATCGTCTCGCCGGACACCGCGGACGCGACCGGCAGGGCGGTCGAATTGCTGGAGAACGCGCGGTACGGCGGTACGCCGCCGTAAACCGTCAGCGTCACCGGCGAGCCGGCGAAGACGGTGAGGGCGTCCGGCAGCAGCGTCAGCGGCGGAATGACCGGCGGCGGCGGCGTGTACGGATTGTTTGGCGCGCCGCTGCCGCCACCGCACCCTGCCAAGGCAAGGACGCCGGCAACCGCGAGAAGGGCAGACGCCGAGCGGAGCCATGCGAAAAGACGCCGTTCTACCATGGTCGAGTCCTGATGATGTTGTCCTAAAATTCCGTTTGGCCGCGCCTGTTTTGAACGTTGCAACAAGCATCTAGCCCATTTTGTTCAGATTAAAGCCCAAGTACGGTGCCGGCGCAAGTCTTTCCCTCGGGAAAACGCTGGCGCGCGCGGGGGTCTGTTGCGCCGGCGACGGGCTTGCGCCCGGATGGATTGTCGCAATGCAGCATCGCGAGTAGTATGGTCCGGTTTCGGCTCCGATTTGCAAGAATGGGGCCAGCGCGCGCTCGCCCGGCGCGCGCATACGTGGAAATCCACCCGATCGAGGTCACCGTGGAACAGGATCGAGAGCGCTCACCGAATTGGCCGCCGTCCCGCCAGGGGCTCTACGACCCGGCGCACGAGCACGACGCGTGCGGGCTGGGCTTCATCGCGCACATCAGGGGGCAGAAGAACCACACGATCATCCGGCACGCGCTCGCGATCCTCGAGAACCTCACGCACCGGGGCGCCACGGGCGCCGACCCGCTGCAGGGCGACGGCGCCGGCATCCTGATCCAGCTGCCGGACACGTTCCTGCGCCGCGCGTGCGGCAAGCTCGGCATCACGCTGCCCGCGATCGGGCAGTACGGCGCCGGCATGGTGTTCCTGCCGCAGGAGCCGGCGTCCCGGATGGCGTGCGAGCAGGAAATCGAGCGGGCGATCGCGGCGGAAGGCCAGGTGCTGCTCGGCTGGCGCGACGTTCCGGTCGACAACAGCGGCCTCTCCGAGCGGACGAAGGAGGTGGAGCCGGTCATCCGCCAGGTGTTCGTCGGTCGCGGCAGCCGCGACGTCGACGCCGACGCGCTCGATCGCAAGCTCTACGTGATCCGCAAGCGGTCCGGCCACGCGATCCAGTCGCTCAACCTGCGCCACGGCAAGGAGTTCTACGTGCCGTCGCTGTCCACGCGCACGATCGTCTACAAGGGGATGCTGCTCGCGCACCAGGTCGGCGAGTTCTACCTCGACCTGGCCGACGAGTCGATGGTCACCGCGCTCGCGATGGTCCACCAGCGTTTCTCGACCAACACGTTCCCGACGTGGGACCTGGCGCACCCGTTCCGCTTCGTCTGCCACAACGGCGAGATCAACACGCTGCGCGGCAACTTCAACTGGATCCGCGCGCGGCAGGGCGCGATCGCGTCGGCGGTGCTGGGCGAGGACCTGCCGAAGCTGTGGCCGCTCATCTACGACGGCCAGTCGGACTCCGCGTCGTTCGACAACGCGCTCGAGCTCCTCGTGATGGGCGGGTACCCGCTCGCGCACGCGATGATGATGATGATCCCGGAGGCGTGGGCCGGCAACCCGCTGATGGACGAGGACCGGCGCGCGTTCTACGAGTACCACGCGGCGCTGATGGAGCCGTGGGACGGCCCGGCCGCGATGGCCTTCACGAACGGCCGCCAGATCGGCGCGACGCTCGACCGCAACGGGCTGCGCCCGGCGCGCTTCGTCGTCACCGACGACGATTACGTCGTGATGGCCTCCGAAGTCGGCGTGCTCGACATCCCGGAGTCGAAGATCGTCAAGAAGTGGCGGCTGCAGCCGGGCAAGATGCTGCTGGTCGACACCGAGGAAGGGCGCATCGTCGACGACGACGAGCTGAAGCGCACGCTCGCCACGCAGAAGCCGTACCGCGAGTGGATCGAGGCGTGCCGGATGCGGCTCGAGGAGATGCCCGAGCCGGCGCCCGTCGTGCCGTCGGACGTCGCGCTGCTCGACCGCCAGCAGGCGTTCGGCTACACGCAGGAGGACCTGAAGATCCTGCTGACGCCGATGGCGCAGGGCGGCGAGGAGGCGCTGGGCTCGATGGGCAACGACGCCGCGCTGCCGGTGCTGTCCGACCGCCCGAAGGTCTTCTACAACTACTTCAAGCAGCTGTTCGCGCAGGTCACGAACCCGCCGATCGACCCGATCCGCGAGGAGCTCGTGATGTCGCTGGTATCGTTCATCGGGCCGCGGCCGAACCTGCTGGCCGTCGACTACGAGGCCGGCGTCACGCAGCCGCCGATGCGGCTCGAGGCGCTGCAGCCGATCCTCACGCCGGAGAACATGGAGAAGATCCGGCACGTCGAGCTCTTCTCCGGCGGCGCGTTCCGCGCGGTCGAACTCGACATCTGCTATCCGGCGCAGTGGGGCGCCAACGGAATGGAAGCCGCGCTCGCGAGCCTCGCCGCGCACGCCGAGGACGCGATCCGGCAGGGCTACAACATCCTGATCCTGTCCGACCGCACGGTCGGGCCGGATGCGCTGCCGATCCCGGCGCTGCTGGCGACCGCGGCCGTGCACGAGCACCTCGTCCGGAAGGGGATGCGCACGTCGGCCGGCCTCGTCGTCGAGACGGGCTCGGCGCGCGAGGTGCACCACTTCGCGCTGCTTGCCGGCTACGGCGCCGAGGCGATCCACCCGTACCTCGCGCTCGAGACGCTCGCCGACATGGCGAAGTCGGTGCCGGAGATCGACCCGAAGGAGTCGGGCAAGCGCTTCATCAAGGCGATCTGCAAGGGGCTGTACAAGGTGATGTCGAAGATGGGCATCTCCACGTACCAGTCGTACTGCGGCGCGCAGATCTTCGAGGCGGTCGGCCTGCAGAAGGCGTTCGTCGACAAGTACTTCACCGGCACCGCGAGCACCGTCGAGGGCATCGGCGTCTTCGAGGTCGCCGAGGAGGCCGCGCGCATCCACGCGGTCGCGTTCGGCGACGACCCGCTGCTGCGCGACATGCTCGACGCCGGCGGCGAGTACCACTACCGCGTGCGCGGCGAGGCGCACATGTGGACGCCCGAGTCGATCGCCAAGCTGCAGCACGCGACGCGCTCCGGGAGCTTCGCCACGTACCGCGACTACGCGAAGCTCATCAACGAACAGAGCCGCGAGCTGAAGACGTTCCGCGGCCTGTTCGAGTTCCGGACCGCCGAGCGCACGCCGGTGCCTCTCGAGGAGGTGGAGCCGGCAACGTCGATCGTGCGGAGGTTCGCGACCGGCGCGATGAGCCTGGGCTCGATCTCGACCGAGGCGCACACGACGCTCGCGATCGCGATGAACCGCATCGGCGGCAAGTCGAACACGGGCGAAGGCGGCGAGGACGAGGCGCGCTACCGCAGCGAACTGCGCACCGGCGCGAGCGGCGTCGCGGACGGCGACACGCTGGCCACGGTGCTCGGCCGCGACCGCGTCGAGCACGACGTCCCGCTCAAGGCCGGCGACAGCCTGCGCTCGAAGATCAAGCAGGTCGCGTCGGGCCGCTTCGGCGTCACCGCCGAGTACCTGGCGTCGGCCGACCAGATCCAGATCAAGATGGCGCAGGGGGCGAAGCCCGGCGAGGGCGGCCAGCTGCCGGGACACAAGGTGTCCGAGTACATCGCGAAGCTGCGCTACTCGGTGCCGGGCGTGGGCCTCATCTCGCCGCCGCCGCACCACGACATCTACTCGATCGAGGACCTGGCGCAGCTGATCCACGACCTCAAGAACGCGAATCCGAAGGCGTCGATCTCGGTGAAGCTCGTGTCCGAGGTCGGCGTCGGCACGGTCGCCGCCGGCGTGGCCAAGGCGAAGGCCGACCATGTGACGATCGCCGGCCACGACGGCGGCACCGGCGCGTCGCCGGTGTCGTCGATCAAGCACGCCGGCTCGCCGTGGGAGCTGGGGCTCGCCGAGACGCAGCAGACGCTGGTGCTGAACCGCCTGCGCGGGCGCATCGCCGTGCAGGTCGACGGCCAGATGAAGACCGGCCGCGACGTCGTGATCGGCGCGATGCTGGGGGCCGACGAGTTCGGCTTCGCCACGGCGCCGCTGGTGGTGGCCGGCTGCATCATGATGCGCAAGTGCCACCTCAACACGTGCCCGGTCGGCGTCGCGACGCAGGACCCGGTGCTGCGGCGCAAGTTCAGCGGCCAGCCCGAGCACGTCGTCAACTACTTCTTCTTCGTCGCCGAGGAAGTGCGCGAGCTGATGGCGCAACTCGGCTTCCGGACGTTCGACGAGATGATCGGGCGCGCCGACCTCCTCGACATGCGCGCCGGCATCGCGCACTGGAAGGCGCGCGGGCTCGACTTCGCGCGCGTGTTCCACCAGCCGAGGATGCCGACCGAGGTCGCGCGCTCGCACTGCGAGGCGCAGGAGCACGGCCTCGCGGGCGCGCTCGACCACCAGCTGATCGCGCTGTCGCAGCCGGCGATCGAGCGACAGCAGCCGGTCCGCCTCACGCAGAAGATCCGCAACGCGAACCGCTCGGTGGGCGCGATGCTCTCCGGCGCCATCGCGCACAGGTACGGACACGAGGGCCTGCCGGAGGACACGATCCACGTCGCGTTCACGGGCATCGCCGGCCAGAGCTTCGGCGCGTTCCTCGCGCGCGGCGTGACGTTCGAGCTGCAGGGCGCGACCAACGACTACGTCGGCAAGGGGCTGTCGGGCGGCCGCATCGTCGTCTACCCGGATCCGGCGTGCCCGGCGAAACCCGAGGAGAACATCGTCATCGGCAACACGGTGATGTACGGCGCCATCGACGGCGAGGCGTACTACCGGGGCGTGGCCGGCGAGCGCTTCTGCGTGCGCAACTCCGGCGCCGCGGCGGTGGTCGAGGGCACCGGCGACCACGGCTGCGAGTACATGACCGGCGGTACCGTCGTCGTGCTGGGACGCACCGGTCGCAATTTCGCGGCGGGCATGAGCGGCGGCCTCGCGTTCGTCTACGATGCCGACGGCACGTTCGCGCAGCGCTGCAACCCGGCGATGGTGGCGCTCGAGCCGTTGCAGACCGAAGCGCAGCAGGCGGCGGCGGAGAAGGAGCTCGCGGCGGCCGGCAAGGGACGGCAACGCCACGCGGGCAAGTCGGACGAGGCGATGGTGCGCGCGCTCGTCGAGCGCCACCTGCGCTTCACCGGCAGCACGCTGGCGCTCGCGCTGCTCGACGACTGGGAGGCCGCGCGCGGGAAGTTCGTCAAGGTGTTCCCGCACGAATACCGGCGCGCGCTCACCGAAATGCACGCGAAGCAGGCGGCCGGGCGGCCAGCAGAAGCGGTCAGGCAGAAGGCGGCGGCATAGCATGGGCAAGGTCACCGGATTCCTCGAGCTGCAGCGTATCCAGGAAGTCGCGCAGCCCGCCAACGAGCGCGTGCGCCACTACCGCGAGTTCGTGCTCGCGCTGAAGGACGACGAAGCGGCGGCGCAGGGCGCGCGCTGCATGGACTGCGGCATCCCGTTCTGCCAGAGCGGGTGCCCGATCCACAACGTCATCCCGGACTGGAACGACCTCGTCTACCGGCACCAGTGGCGGCGGGCGCTCGAGGTGCTGCACTCGACCAACAATTTCCCCGAGTTCACCGGCCGCGTGTGCCCGGCGCCGTGCGAGGCGGCGTGCACGCTCAACATCAACAACGACGCGGTCGGCATCAAGTCGATCGAGCACTTCATCGTCGACAAGGGCTGGGGCGAGGGCTGGATCGTGCCGCAGCTGCCGGTCGCGAAGACCGGCCGCCGCGTGGCCGTCGTGGGCTCCGGCCCCGCGGGGCTCGCGTGCGCCCAGCAGCTCGCGCGCGCCGGCCACGACGTCGTCCTGTTCGAGAAGGCCGACCGGATCGGGGGGCTGCTGCGCTACGGCATTCCCGACTTCAAGATGGAGAAGCACCTGATCGACCGGCGGATGGCGCAGATGTCCGAGGAGGGCGTGACGTTCCGGCCGAACGCCGACGTCGGCGGCAACGTGGCGGCGTCGGCGCTGCTCGCCGAGTACGATGCCGTCGTCCTGACCGGCGGCGCCGAGGCGCCGCGCGACCTGCCCGTGCCGGGACGCGAGCTCGACGGCGTCCACTTCGCGATGGAGTTCCTGCCGCAGCAGAACAGGGTCGTCGCGGGCGACGTGGTGCGGGAGCAGATCAAGGCGACCGGCAAGCACGTCGTCGTCATCGGTGGCGGCGACACGGGGTCCGACTGCGTCGGCACGTCGAACCGCCACGGCGCGGCGTCGATCACGCAGTTCGAGCTGCTGCCGCAGCCGCCGGAGAGCGAGAACAAACCGCTGGTGTGGCCGAACTGGCCGATCAAGCTGCGCACGTCGTCGTCGCACGAGGAGGGCTGTGCCCGCGACTGGTCGGTGACGACCAAGCGCTTCGAGGGTCGCGGCGGCAAGGTCGAGCGCCTCGTCGCGGCGCGCGTCGAATGGCAGCGCGAAGGCAGCGGCGCGATGAAGATGGTCGAGGTCCCGGGCACCGAGTTCGACCTCAAGGCGGACCTCGTGCTGCTCGCGATGGGCTTCACGGGGCCGGTGCGCCAGGGACTGCTCGAGCAGTTCGGCGTCGAGCTCGACGCGCGCGGCAACGTGAAGGCCGGCACCGACGATTACCGGACGTCGGTCCCGAAGGTGTTCGCCGCCGGCGACATGCGGCGCGGCCAGTCGCTGGTCGTGTGGGCGATCCGCGAAGGGCGGCAGGCGGCGCGCGCGGTCGACGCGTTCCTGATGGGGACGTCGACGCTGCCGCGCTGACGCGCGCGACACCGGGGCCCGTCGGCCGGGTCCGGCGCCGGCGATTTGCCATGACCGAGATCCTGACTCTCGACATCGACCGCTGGCAGCCGGACCTCGCCCCGGGGGCGCAGGCGTCCGCCGTGCGCGCACTCGAGGGCGGCGGCGTGGTCGTGCTGCCGCGGCTGCGCTTCGCGCTCGGCGACGACGAACTGCGCTTCCTGTCCCCACGCTGGTCCGACGGACGCGCGAAGAACATCAGCGTCGAGCGCAAGCCCTCCGCGCGCTCGGGCGATCCGCGTTCGCGCCTGCGACATGCGGCGGTGGCGATGGTCTCGGCCTTCCTGGTCGCGTCCCCCGATCCGGCCACCGGCGACGAAGCCCATCGGATTCAGCGCCGCGGTGCGGCCCCGGTCATGCGCGCCGTGCGCGCAGGCGCCTTGCCGCCCGAGGCGACGGGGTCGGCGGAGGTCGTCCCGACCGGGGCGCGGGGGCGCGTCGCAGAGCCTGCGCCGGATGTCGTGCTGAAGGGTGCCCGCGGCGCGGCGGACGAGCTCGATGCGCTGGCGGCGATGATCAATCGCTTCGCCGAAGACGCGTCGACGTTCGTGCGCACGCTGTTCCCGCGGTACGCGCCGTACGTGAAGCGCGCGCGCACCAGTTACCGGCCGCAGCCGGCCGTCGGCCGCGACGTGTCGTGGCGCAAGGACGACTCGCGGCTGCACGTCGACGCGTTTCCGAGCCGGCCGACCGGAGGCGAGCGCATTCTGCGCGTGTTCCACAACCTGAACCCGCGCGAGGACCGCGTCTGGCGCGTCGGCGAGGACTTCGAGACGATGGCGAGGACGCTGCTGCCGCGCGTGCGGCCGCAGCGGCCGGGCGAGGCAGCCGCGCTGGCGATGCTGTTCGTCACCAAGTCGCGGCGAAGCGCCTACGACCACCTGATGCTCGGCCTGCACGACCAGGCGAAGGCGGACTTGGCCTACCAGCGCGACTGCGCGCAGCAGGTGGTCCGTTTCGCGCCCGGCACGACGTGGATCTGCTTCTCCGACCAGGTGATGCACGCAGCCGTCTCCGGCCAGTACATGCTCGAGCAGACGATCCACCTGCCGGTGTCGGCGCTGTACGACCGCGGGCGCGCGCCCCTCGCGATCCTCGAGCGCATCGCGGGCCACCCGCTCGTTCCGGAGAACGCGGCGGCGAGTCCCGCCTAGCGCTTCGGGCCGGCGCGCGTGTCCGGCCCGCGCAAGCCCGGTAGAATCGCCGTTCGGCGCACACACGCGCGCCGCGCCCTCCCGCCAACCGCATGCTCCACAACGACACCTTCCTGCGCGCGCTGCGGCGCGAGCCCACGACGCACACGCCGGTCTGGCTGATGCGGCAGGCCGGCCGCTACCTTCCCGAATACAATGCGACGCGCGCGAGGGCAGGCAGCTTCATGGGCCTCGCGACCAATCCGGAACTCGCGGCGGAGGTGACGCTGCAGCCGCTCGCGCGCTTCCCGCTCGACGCCGCGATCCTCTTCTCCGACATCCTGACCGTGCCCGACGCGATGGGTCTCGGCCTGTCGTTCGCGGAAGGCGAGGGGCCGCGGTTCGCGCGCACCGTGCGCGACGAGGCCGCCGTGCGGGCGCTCGCGCCGCCCGACCTCGCGAAGCTCGCGTACGTGTTCGACGCGGTGGCGCTGATCAAGCGCGAGCTTGCGGGCCGGGTGCCGTTGATCGGATTTGCCGGCAGCCCGTTCACGCTCGCCTGCTACATGATCGAGGGCGGCGGCAGCCCCGATTTCGCAACCGTGCGCCGGATGGCGTATGCGCGGCCCGACCTGCTCGCGCAGATCGTCGCGGTGAACGCGCGGGCGGTCGCCGCGTATCTCGCGGCGCAGGTCGACAGCGGCGCGGACGCCGTCATGCTGTTCGACACGTGGGGCGGGCTGCTGTCCGCCGGCGCGTACCGCCGCTTCTCGCTCGGGCCCATGCGCGACGTGCTGGCGGCGCTGGCGGCGCGGCCCGGACGGCGGGTGCCGGCGATCGTGTTCACCAAGGGCGGCGGCGCCTGGCTGCCCGACATCGCCGCTTGCGGGGCCGATGGCGTGGGGCTGGACTGGACGGTCGACATCGCGGCGGCACGGGCGGCCGTCGGCGGACGCGTCGCGCTGCAGGGCAACCTCGATCCTCTGATACTGCTCACCGACCCGGAGACCGTTGCGCGCGAGGCGGCGGCCATCGTGCGTGCCGCCGGCCCCGCCCCGGGGCACGTCTTCAACCTGGGCCACGGCATCGTGCCCGGCACGCCGCCGGAAAACGTCGCCGCGCTCGTCGAAACCGTCCACGCCACTTCCCGCGCGATTCGCGCGCCGGCCGCAGCAGCGTCGTAGTGCGCAGGGCGCATCGGCCGGAATCCCGCGCCAGTGCTCGTGTTGCAGCCACTTGACAAACGGCGCCGGCCGCGTTCCCCGGGGACCAGTTATGCACATCGTGCCATGCGAGGACGGCCGGTTTCGGCCGGCACGCGTCGCCGTGGCGGGGACAGATGCAAGCCATTGATCGACAAACACATTATTTCTACATGCCCGGGCGCCCTACGGGCTGCGTCCGGTCGGCCGTCATAATGGCCTGGGGAGCGGCGACACTTACGCACAAAGTTATGCACAGTAGCGTGTGTGTTGTTTTTGTGTCCCTTATGAATGAAGGACTTGGGCAACAAAGCTGCGGTTGGAAATGAGGACTTCGAACACTACAACCGCAAGGGAATGCAGCGATCGGTCGGCGGACGCGCGCACACGATGCCGATCGCGCAGGTAGCGCTTCCGGTCGCCGCGGTGGCGACGTTCGACTACTGGCTCCCGGAGGGTCTCGACGTCGCGCGCGGAAGCCTCGTCCGCGTGACCCTCGGCGCGCGCTCGATGGTGGGCGTCGTCGCCGCGATCGCTGCGGATTCGCCGGTGGCGCGCGAAAAGCTGCAGCCCGTTCGCGCGGTGGTCGCGCTGCCGCGTCTGCCGGACGACGTCGTCGACCTCGCCCATTTCGTCGCGTCCTACTATCAGGAGCCGCTCGGACAGGCGCTGGCCCTCGCGGTGCCGCCGGTCGCCGGCCGCGACGGCGCAGCGCGTCGCGCCCCTGCGGAGGCCGTCGCGCTGACGCCCGAGGGGATCGCGATGCTTCCGGCGAGGCTCGCGCGCGCGCCGACCGCACGGGCGCTGCACGCACGGTTCGAGCAAGGGACGCGGACGCTCGCCGCGACCGATGTCGCCGCGCTGCCCGCGCACGCGAAGCGCACGCTGCGCGCCTGGCGGGCGCAGGGATGGGTCGCCGCCGTGCCCACGTCGCCGGATGCGCGGCAGGCGCTGCAGCGGCTGAACGACGCGCAGGACGCGTGCGTCGCGGCGATCTCCGCCGCCGAGGGCGCGTTCGCCGCATTCCTCCTCTACGGCGTCACCGGCAGCGGCAAGACCGACGTCTATCTCGCCGCCGCCGCGCGCGCGTTCGCGGCCGGCCGGCAGGTGCTCATGCTGGTGCCCGAGATCAACCTGACGCCGCAGCTCGTCGCGCGCGTGCGCGCGGCGCTGCCCGGCGTACGCGTGGCGACGCTGCACAGCGGGCTCGCCGCCGGAGAGCGCCGCGCCGAGTGGCTCGCGGCGGCGTCGGGCGACGCGCAGCTCGTGCTCGGAACGCGGCTCGCCGTGTTCGCGCCGCTGCCGGCGCTCGCGCTCGTCGTCGTCGACGAGGAGCAGGACCCGTCGTACAAGCAGCAGGACGGCGTCCGCTATCACGCGCGCGACGCGGCGCTGTGGCGTGCGCGCCGGCGCGGCGTGCCGGTCGTGCTGGGCAGCGCGACGCCTTCGCTCGAGTCGTGGCTGCGTGCGCGCGAAGGCCGGTACAGGCGGCTCGACCTGCCCGCGCGCGCCGATCCGCGTGCCTCCTTGCCGCGCGTCGTGCTCGCCCCCAACCGCGCCGCGGTCGCGCAGGACGGCATCGGCGGGGCGATCCGCGCGGCGCTCGCGCAACGGCTCGCGCGTGGCGAGCAGTCGCTGGTGTTCGTCAACCGCCGCGGGTTCGCGCCCTCGCTCGTCTGCGCGGCGTGCGGGTGGCAGGCGCAGTGCCCGCGCTGCAGCGCGCGGCTTACGACGCACCGTGAGCCGCCGCGGCTGCGCTGCCACCACTGCGGCCACGTGGAGCGCGTGCCGGGCGCGTGCCCCGAGTGCGGCAACGTCGATCTCGTACCGCTGGGTTTCGGCACGCAGCGGCTGGAGCGCGCGCTGGCGGAGGCGTTTCCGGAGGCGCGCATCGCGCGCGTCGACCGCGACAGCACGCGCGCGCGGCACGCGTTCGCGGCGGTGCGCGACCGGGTGGAGGCGCGCACGCTCGACATCCTGGTCGGCACGCAGATGCTCGCGAAGGGCCACGACTTCCCGCGGATCACGCTCGTGTGCGTGCTCGGCGCCGACAACGCGCTGTACAGCGCCGATTTCCGCGCCACCGAGCGGCTCGCCGCGCTGCTGATGCAGGTGGCAGGCCGCGCGGGCCGCGCCGGGCTTCCGGGCGAGGTCGTCGTGCAGACCGACTTTCCCGACCATCCGGTGTACGGCGCGCTCGCCGCGCACGACTACGCGCGCTACGCGGACGCGCTGCTCGCGGAGCGCCGCGCCGCGCAGCTGCCGCCGTACGTCCACGCGGCGCTGCTCGCGGCCGAAGCGCACCGGCGTGACGACGTGGACGCGTTCATGCGGCGCGCGCACGAGGCGGCGACGGCCATCGCCGGCGAGTCCGGCCCGGCCGTGACCGTGTACGCGCCGGTTCCCGCGCTGCTCGCGCGGCGTGCCGGCTACGAGCGCGCGCAGCTCGTCGTGCAGTCCGCGCAGAGGCCCGCGCTCCAGCGCTTTCTCGCCGCGTGGCGCGCCGCGCTCGGCGACCTGCGCGGCGGGCGCGTGCGCTGGGCGCTCGACGTCGACCCGGCGGGATTCGGTTGACGTCGTCGCCGGCGCGCCCCGCGCCGAGTCACCGGTGCGCCGGGACGGTCACCGCATGCGCAGCCGTACATCGCAGCCGTCGCCGGCGGTGCGGCGGGCTATAATCTTCCGTTTTGGATGCGGACGACCGCCGGCCTCTGCGTGACGTGAACGACCCCAAGACCGAACTCGAGCGCGCGCTGTCCGCCGCCGTGGCCGCCGTTCTGCCGGAGCACCACGGTGCGGCCGTCGCCGTCGAGCGCCCGCGGCAGGCGGCGCACGGCGACTACGCGTCGAACGTGGCGCTCGCGCTCGCGAAGCCCGCGCGGCGCAACCCGCGCGACCTCGCGGCGGCGCTGCTCGCGGCGATGCCGGCGTCGCCGGTGCTCGCGCGCGCCGAGATCGCCGGCGCCGGCTTCATCAACTTCCTCCTCACGCCGGCGGCCCGCCAGACCGTCGTCCGCCGTGTGCTCGCCGAGCGCGACGCGTACGGGCGCGCGCGCACGCTCGATGGCGAACGCGCGATGGTCGAGTTCGTGTCGGCGAACCCGACCGGCCCGCTGCACGTCGGGCACGGGCGGCAGGCGGCGCTCGGCGACGCGATCGCGAGCCTCCTCGAGTCGCAGGGCGCGACGGTGACGCGCGAGTTCTACTACAACGACGCCGGCCAGCAGATCGAGAACCTCGCGGTCTCCGTGCGCGCGCGCGCGAAGGAGCTGCTGGGCGAAAGCGCGGCGTTCCCGGAGGACGGTTACCACGGCGAGTACATCCGCGAGCTGGCGCAGCGCTATCTGTCGGAGGTCGGCCACGACCTGTCGGACATCGAGCGCATCCGCCACTTCGCCGTCGCCGAGCTGCGGCGCGAGCAGGACCGCGACCTCCTCGCGTTCGGCGTGAAGTTCGACCACTACTACCTCGAGAGCTCGCTCTACACCGACGGTCGCGTCGACGCGACCGTCGCGAGGCTCGCCGCGTCCGGCCGGACGTACGAGCACGAAGGCGCGCTGTGGCTGAAGACGACCGATTTCGGCGACGACAAGGACCGCGTGATGCGCAAGTCCGACGGCGCGTACACGTACTTCGTGCCGGACGTCGCCTACCACGTCACCAAGTGGGAGCGGGGCTTCGGCCGCGTCATCAACGTGCAGGGGTCGGACCATCACAGCACGGTCACGCGCGTGCGCGCGGGCCTGCGGGCGATGGACCTCGGGATTCCCGAGGGCTACCCCGACTACGTGCTGCACAAGATGGTCACGGTGATGCGCGGCGGCGAGGAGGTGAAGATCAGCAAGCGCGCCGGCAGCTACGTGACGATCCGCGAGCTGATCGACGAGGCGGGCCGCGACGCCGTGCGCTTCTTCCTCGTTTCGCGCAAGGCCGACAGCGAGTTCGTGTTCGACCTCGACCTGGCGCGCGCGCAGTCGGACGACAACCCGGTCTACTACGTGCAGTACGCGCACGCGCGGATGTGCTCGGTGCTGCGGCAGGCGGGCATTCCGGTGGGCGAGGCGCCGGCGCGGCTCGTTGGCGCCGACACGTCGCCGCTGACGAGCCCGTACGAGGAAGCGCTGCTGCGCCGTCTCGCCGACTACCCGGCGGAGCTCGCCACGGCGGCGCGCGACCTGGCGCCGCACCAGCTCGTGTTCTTCCTGACCGACCTCGCGCGCGAGTTCCACGCTTACTATAATGCCGAGCGGTTCCTGCTCGACGATCCCGCCGTGCGCAACGCGAGGCTCGCGCTGGCGGTGGCCGCCGGGCAGGTGCTGCGCAACGGTCTCGCGGTGCTCGCGATCTCGGCGCCGGAGCAGATGTAGGCCATGCCCGCCACCACGTCACGCCGCGACACCTCCCGTCCTGCCCCGGCCGTGCCGCGCCAGCGCCCGTCGCGCCGCCGCGGCGCCGGCGGCACGCTGATCGGCGTGTTCATCGGCCTGGTGCTGGGCTTGGGGCTCGCGGCGGGCGTGGCGTACTACCTGATGAAGGCGAACGGCCCGTTCGCCGTGCCAAGCGGCGCGCGCGAGGCCGCGCGCGAGCCCGCGAAGGTCGCGAAGGCGGACAAGGGCGACGCGCCCGACAAGCCGCGGTTCGACTTCTACAAGATCCTGCCGGGCATCGAGGAGCCGAAGGTCGCGGCGGACGCGAAGAAGACGCCGGACCGCGCCGTCGTCGACCAGGCGAAGGAGCGCACGCCGGACAAGGCGCCCGAGAAGCCGGGCGACAAGACCGCCGCGAAGGCGCCCGAGAAGTCCCCGGCGGCGGAGACGGTGGCCGCCGCGAAGCTTCCCGAGCGGTTCTGGCTGCAGGCCGGGTCCTTCGCGAGCGAGGCGGACGCCGAGAACCTGAAGGCGCGGCTGGCGCTCGCAGGCTGGCAGGCGTCGGTCCAGCAGGGATCGCTGCCCGACAAGGGCGTGCGCTTCCGGGTCCGCCTGGGCCCGTTCGACAACACGGACGAGCTCAACCGGATGCGGACCGACCTCGCGAAAAACGGTTTCGACGTCGCCGTGATCAAGTTCTGACCGCTGGCGCGGCGCGCGGTCCGGGAACTTGCGGCACGCCGGACCGGCCCAACGCGCGTCAGGCATTTCCACCCGGTGCACGGCCGCACCGTGCGCGAGCCATTGGAGAACGCATGAGCATGTCATTGAAGTTCGGGAGCCCCGGCCGGATCGCCGGCGCGATCGTCGCGTTCTGCGCGGCCGCCGCCTTCGCCGCAGGCGCGGGCGCGCAGGGGCTCGCCGAGGGCACGCAGTACCTGCGCATCAAGAACCCGCAGCCGGTCGAGTCCGGGAAGAACATCGAGGTGATCGAGTTCTTCTCGTACGGCTGCCCGCACTGCGGCGAGCTCGAACCCCACCTGCAGTCGTGGCTCAAGAACAAGCCTGCCGACGTGACGTTCCGCCGGATTCCCGTCATGTTCCAGCCGCGCTGGGAGGGCCTCGCCAGGGTCTACTACACGCTCGACGCGCTGGGCGAGGAGGCGAAGCTTACGCCGGAGGTCTTCACCGCCGTGCACGGCAAGGGCCTCCAGCTGTGGGACGAGAAGGTCTTCCTCGACTGGGCGGCGGCGAAGGGCCTCGACCGCAAGAAGGTCGAGGACATGTGGAAGTCGTTCGGCGTGGCCGGCAAGGTGAATCGCGCGAAGCAGCTCGCGGGCGCGTACCAGATCCAATCGGTGCCGACGATCATCGTCGACGGCAAGTTCACCACCGGTCCCGAGCGTCTGCCCAACGGGCACGCGGGCGTGCCCGCGACCGTCGACGCGCTGGTCGCCAAGGCACGCGCGGAGCGGCCGAAGTCGTAAGGTCGCGCGAATGCGCGTCTTCCTCACCGGCGCTTCGTCCGGCATCGGTGAGGCGCTCGCGCGACACTACGCCGCGCAGGGTGCGACGCTGGGGCTCTTCGCGCGGCGCGCCGACGCGCTCGCGCGCCTCGCCGGGAGTCTCGCGCCGGCGACGGTGGCGACCTGGGCCGGTGACGTCCGCGACGCCGGTGCGCTCGCCCGCGCCGGCGCCGAGTTCGTCGCGCGCTTCGGCACGCCTGACATCGTCATTGCGAACGCCGGCGTCTCGCGCGGCGCGCTGACCGAGGAGCCCGCCGACCTCGACGTGATCCGCGCGGTCGTCGAGACCAATGTGCTCGGCATCGTGCACACGTTCGCGCCGTTCGTCGCGGCGATGCGCGCCGCGCGCAAAGGCACGCTGGTCGGCATCGCCAGCATCGCGGGCTTCCGCGGACTGCCGGGATCGGGCGCGTATTCGGCGTCGAAGGCGGCGGCGATCGCCTACCTCGAGAGCCTGCGCGTCGAGCTGCACGGCTCCGGCGTCGCCGTCGTGACTGTGTGCCCCGGCTTCGTCGCCACGCCGATGACCGCGCGCAATCCGTATCCGATGCCGTTCCTCATGGCCCCCGACCGCGCGGCGCGGCTCATCGCGCGCGCGATTGCCCGGCGGCGGCGGTTCTACGTGCTGCCGTGGCCGATGGCGTGGCTCGGACGCGTGCTCAGGGTCGCGCCGCGCTTCCTCTACGACCGCGCGCTCTCCGGCCGCAAGCGCAAGCCGCGCGCCGAGGGCTAGGATGAAGCAGCCCCCACGCTCGCTGCCCCCCGCGGGGGCGGGTCCCTCGCTCGGGACGGCCCATCGCGAATGAAACGGCCCCCACGCTCGCTGCGCTCGCTGCCCCCCGCGGGGGCGGGTCCCTCGCTCGGGACGGCCCATCGCGACTGACGCGATGCGCGCCGGCGCCGGCGTCGACTGGACCGGGGTCGCGCACGCGCCCGCGACCGCGGCGCCGCGAATCGCGAGCCTCGTCCCGAGCCTCACCGAGCTGCTGTTCGCGCTGGGGCTCTCGGCGCACGTCGTCGCTCGCACCGGCTTCTGCGTGCATCCGCGCGAGGCGCGGCGCGTGCCGAAGGTCGGCGGCACGAAGGACCCGGACCTCGAGCGCCTGCGCGCGCTCGCGCCGACGCACCTCGTCGTCAACGTCGACGAGAACCGGCGCGAAGTCGTCGACGCGGCGCGCGCGTTCGTGCCGCACGTGATCGTCACGCACCCGGAGGCGCCGGAGGACAACCCGCGCCTTTACGCGCTGTTCGGGCACCTGTTCGGGCGCGAGCGCGAGGCCGCTGCTCTCGCCGCCGAGTTCGCACGCGCGGTCGCCGAGGCGGACCGCGCGACGCACGGCCTTGCACGCGAGCGCGTGCTGTACCTGATCTGGCGGCAGCCGTGGATGACCGTGGCGCGCGCGACGTACGTGAGCGCGACGCTGGCGCAGGTGGGGTGGGACACGCTGCCGGCGGCGGCCGCTGCGCGCTATCCGGAACTTGCCGACGACGATCCCGCGTGGACCGACGCGCAGCGCATCCTGCTGTCGACGGAGCCGTACGCCTTTCGCGCGCGCGACGCCGACGGTCTCGCGCAGCGAGCGAGGAAGCCGGTCCACCTCGTCGAAGGCGAGTGGACGTCGTGGTACGGCGTGCGGGCGATCGCGGGCATGCGCGAGCTGGCGCGGTTGCGGGCCCGGCTGGCGGGCGCAGCGGCCGCCTGAGGCGTTCGGCGGCGCGCATGCTTCGCGGCAGAGCGCGATGCGACCCGGTTGGCGTCGGCGCGCGACGGTCAGGCCGTCATCGCGCGCATTCCGGGCACCCGCGAGTCCGACCCTCGGGACCGCGCGCCGCCTCCACCTCCGCGACGAGCTCGGCGCCGCGCCCTTCGTAGCGCGGCGAGAAGTGGAACGGCACGACGAGCTTCGCGCCGACGCGGCGCGCAATCTCGCCCGCCTGGCGCGCGGTCAGGTGGTGCTTGCGCGTTGCGTGGTCGACGTCGGCGGCGAGGAAGACGCTCTCGACGAACAGCTCGTCGACACCGTCGAGTAGCGCCGCCAGCGCGTCGAGGTTGGCCGCGGTGTACCTCAGGTCGGTGGCGTAGCCGATGCGACGCCCGGGGCCGACGTCGAGCACGAGCGCGCGCAGGTCGCCGACCGTCCGCTGCGCCGCGTGGTCGCCGGCGCGGTCGCGCCAGCAGACGTCGATCGGCGTGTCGTCGGGCGCGCCCGCGAGCACGGCGGCCTTGAGCGCGCGCAGCCACGCGCCGGTGCCGTAGCCCATCGCCTCGATGCGGTCGCGGCCGAGCGCGACGCGTGCTTTCTCCTCGACCGCGAACGCGAGGCACGGCACGCCGTGGTCGACGAACCGCCCGCGGACGCGGAACACCGCCTCGTCGTGCAGCACGTCGCCGTCCGCCGCGAAGGCTCCCTCGCCCTCGCGCGCGAACCCCGTCAGGCTGCAGAACGACGCCCGCGCACCGCTGCCGTCGGGCCGCACCTCGCGCACGTCGAGCGTCAGCGCGACCTCGTAATGCTGGACGACGTTCCACGTGTACGCGCGGAGCTTGTGCTCGACCTGCGCAACGAAGCCGGGCCCGCCGGTGAGGGTCACGCGCACCTTCCGCCCGAGAACGACGCGCAGCAGGCGGTCGAACCCGTTGAAGTGGTCCATGTGCGCGTGCGAGACGAACACGTGCGACACGCGGAGCAGCTTGCGCGGCGGCAGCGCCGCCAGGTCAGGCAGATCGAGGAGCAGCGCGCGGCGCTCGTCGCGGAAGTCGACGAAGAGGCCCGGGTCGCCGAACGGGCCGTTGACGAGGGCGGGCTCGAACATGTGGCGCATGTCCCATGGTGCCACGGCCGGTTCTCCGCGCGGGCACGATCCCGAAGGCCCGGCGACCGTCGCGCCGGGAAGGTTGGGTGCGGCGCCGACTTTCACGCGCGCACGGACCCACTTTGATTCCGCGGCCGCACGGGCGGCTTCCGCCAAAGAAAAGGGCCGCCGGTGACGGCGGCCCCTGCTCACCCGGTCGCTGCGCTTACAGCGGGACCCGGATGCCGAGCGTGATGCCCCAGTAGTTGCCGTCGCCCTTGCTGGCCGACGCGTTGCCCGCGAGGAAGCCCGTGACCTTGCCGAAGTCGCGCGATACGCCGACGTCGAACAGCCACCAATTGTCGTCCTGCGCGAAGCCCGGCACCGTGTACCACGTGCTCAACGTGTTGGGCTTGGCCGAGACCTGCTTGTCCTCCGCGTTGAAGTTGTACTCCCACGTCGCGCGCGCGAACGGCCGGAAGCCGCCGAGGTTGCCGGTGGCCTGCCAGCCGATGGAGGACCACGTGAAGTCGTTCTTCTGCTGTCCGTAAGTGAGCGCCGTGCTGTCGTTGCCATTCTCGCTGAACTGGCGGACGATGATCTTCTCGTACGTCAGCTTCGCGAACGGGCCGTGGTCCCAATCCTGGAACTTGAACCAGTAGCCGCCGAGCAGCCGCCCGATCGTGTGGTAGCCGCGGGTCGACCCGGACTCGTTGCGCGTCGTCGGGCCGAGCACGATGTTCCGGCTGCTGGAGAAGTCGAGCGAACCGGCGCCTAGGGTCGCGCCGACGTACCACGGACCGCCGCCGTAGCCGGTGTACAGCGTCATCATCGGCTCGCGCAGCTTGAAGTCGCCGGTGCCGCCGCCGAAGTCGCCGTCGTACTCGGTGTACGAGAACTGGACGCCCGCGAGCAGCTTGTCGGAGAACACCATGTCGGCGCCGACGGAGACCGTGTTGAGGTCGCCGTTGCCCGAGAGCGACGCGCCGAAGATGTCGGCGTTGCCGTAGTCGTACGCCGCCCACGTCTGCAGCTTGCCGCCCGTGGCGGGCGCGTTGATCGCCGACATCATGCGGCCGTCGAGCGCGCGCCACGCGGCGCGCTCGACGTCGGCCGGCGCCTGCCCGAGTGCCGCCATTTGCTGCGGCCCGGTGATCATCGACTCCATCGCGGCGGCGAGGATGACGTAGGTTCCGGTCGTGGCGTGCTTGCCGTCGGCGAAGAAGTAATTCATGTTCGCGTTCGGCGCGACGAGCGTCGCCGGCGTGCAGTTGAGCGCGCTCGAGGTCGTGCAGGCGGCGCCGGTCACGTTGACCATGCCGTACGGCCCCGGCTGCGCGATGATCTCGTTCATCAGCGCGTACGCGTTGAACTGGACGACCTGCAGGTTGGCCTGCGTCATCGCCTGGTTCAGCGTCGAGTTGAAGAGCTGCGACAGCTGCGTCAGCGCGGCCTGTGCCTGCGGGCCGAACGGCGCCGCCGCCGGCGACTTGCCGGCGTCGGGCAGGTTGAACACGATCACGTAATTGGCGCCGGCGGCCTTGAGCTTGCCGACGGCCGTGGCGAGGTCGATCGCAGCCTGCGAAACATTGGCCTGCAGCTGCGCCTGCGTGATCTGGCCGGTCGCGTACGCCGTGAACTGTTTGAAGAGGTCGTTGCCGCCGCCGTCGATCTGGTAGAGCGCGCGCGGATCGGGCAGGCCCTTCGACAGGAACAGGTTGACTTGCGCGTTGACGGACAGGTCGGGCGTGCCGGGAGGCAGGTCACCCTGCGGTGCGTTGACCAGCGCGCCGCCCTGCGCATAGTCGTTGCCGCCGGTGAACGACGGCGTCAACGCGAGCCCCCAGTTCTGGGCGACGTACATCGGCGGCACGAGGCCCGGGTTGGTCGTGAAGCGCGCGCCATACTGCCCGGCGTCGAACAGGCTGTCGCCGAAAGCGTAAGCATTTGTAAACTGCGCTGACGCGGAGCCGGCGGTGAGCGCGAGGGCCAGTGCGCAGGCGACGTGGGTCGGACGAAACTTCCGCATGATGATTCTCCGTGACGAGTCGATTGCGATGCCTGCGCAGGCCGGCTGTCCGGCCCGCGGCAACCCGCGAATTCTAGAGCAAAAGGCGACGCTGCGCCCGGGACAGTCAACGAACGCCCCGGCGGCCACGTTGTCTACGCTATCGCAAGGAAAGGACGCCATGAACCCCGCTCCCGCTTCGATGCTGCGCCGCGCAACGTCGGCGATCGCCTGGATCGCGTGCGCGCTCGCCGCCGCGCTCGCGTGGTCGGCCGCCGCGCGGGCCGACGACGATCTGCCCGGACGCGTCGGGCGCGTGGCCGACGCCGCGGGCGAGCTCTACCTGTCGCCGCAGGACGCGCCCGACCAGTGGCAGGCGATCGGCATCAACTATCCGGTCACCACGGGCGACAACCTGTGGGCTGGCAACGACGCACGTGCCGAGGTCGATTTCGGTGCCGGGCAGTTCCGGCTCGCCGGGGACACGAACCTGCACGTGTCGCGCCTCGACGATCGCCAGTTCGCGCTGTTCGTCGCGCAGGGCCGGGTGAGCCTGCGCGTGCGCTTTCTCGATCCGGGCGAGACCGCGAGGGTCGACACGCCCAACGCGCAGGTGGTGCTCACCCGCCCCGGGTTCTATCGTGTCGACGTGTCCGAGGATCGCGAGCACACGCGGCTCGTCGTGCGCGAAGGCGAGGCGAACGTGCTCACCGGCGGCGCGTTGCAGCAGGTGCTGCCCGGGCAGACCGCGCTGGTCGACGGCGCGGATCCGCGCTACGCAACGGTGAGCAACGGCATCGGCGCCGACGGCTTCGACGCATGGGCGGCGAGCCGCGATCGCCGATATGAGCGCGGCCGCTCGGCCAATTACGTGTCGCCGCAGATGGTCGGCGCGGCCGAACTCGACCAGTACGGCTCGTGGTCGGAGGTTCCGCAATACGGCGCCGTCTGGTACCCGAACGAGGTTCCCGCGGACTGGGCGCCGTACCGCAACGGCTACTGGACCGATGTCGGCGCATGGGGGCCGACGTGGGTCGACTTCGCGCCGTGGGGCTACGCGCCGTTCCACTACGGCCGCTGGGTGTTCGTCGGCAGCCGCTGGGGCTGGTGCCCGGGCGCGTACGTCGCGCGCCCGCTGTGGGCGCCCGCGATGGTCGGCTGGGCGGGCGGCCCGGGCTGGGGCCTGTCGCTGTCCGTCGGCGCGCCGGTGTGGGGCTGGACCCCGCTGGCGTGGGGCGAGCCGTTCCGGCCGTGGTGGGGCCGCTGCTCGACGGGCTGCTGGGACCGCTTCAATCGTCCGTACGCCGTCAACGTGACCGTGGTGCGGCCGTGGAGCCCGCCGCCGACGCGGTTCGTCAACTGGAACGCGCCGGGCGGCATGTCGGCGATGGCGGGCAATGCGCTGACCGCGCGCAAGCCGGTGCGCGAGAACTTGGTGGCGGTGCCGGGCGGCGTCGCGACGAACGCCCCGGTCATGACCGGCGCGCCGATGGTTCGCGTGGAGCCCGGGCGCGTTCCGACGCGGCGCGTGGGCGAAGGCGCCCCGCCGCCGGCGTCGACGTTCTACCCGGCAACGGCACGGCCCGCCGGCATGGGCGTCGCACCGGGAAGCCCGCCCGTCAATACCGTCGTGCCGGCAACCCGCACGCGGACGGACACGCCGGGATCCGCCCCCGCATCGTCGCTCGCGCGTCCCGCACCGTCGTCCGACATGCGCCAGGGACTCGCGACCCCGGGCGCCACGTCGCCGAAGACGCGGGAGACGCGGCAGTTCGCGCCCGCGACGCCGGGGGTAGGCGGCCCGCAGGGTGGCGCGACCGGGGTCGCGCGCCCGGCGCCGGCCGGAAGCGCGCCGGGGATCGCGGGCGCGACCGGCACCGCGCAGCCGGCGCCCAAGGTGACGCCGCAGACCGGAATGGGCGGCACGGCGGCGCCAGCTTCGTCGACGCCGAAGAGGGAGTCGCAGACCGACTCGCGCTCGACGTACATGCGTCCCATGCCGTCGACGCCGGCCACCCTCTCGGCGCAGCCGTCCGCAGGCATGGGGCGCCAGCCCGTGGCGATGCCGCCCCCTCAGGCGCAGCCGATCCCGCAGAAGGTCCCGACCGTGCCGCAGGCGCCGATGGCGCGTTCGCAGCCGGCACCGGTGCAGGCACCGCAGGCGCATCCGGCGCCGATGGCCCACACGCCGGCGCCCGCGCCGACCCCCGCCGCGCAGTCCAAGCCCGCCGGCGACGGGAATCAGACGCGCCAGCGGGGGGACGGGACGAATCCCGACAAGCGATAGCCAAGAGCCCGTCGGGCTCCCGGGCGGGTCCCGCGGGGATGCGGCGCGTCGCCGGTCGGGGTCCGACCCGGGCCGCGACGCACGCGAGCGTCACGCTCCGAGCGCGAGGCCGCCGCCCACCGCGGCGTGGCGGCTTCGCGCGGCGAAGCGGGCGCGCGGCCGCGATCGCGCCGGCGCGTGACCGGGACTACTTGGCGACCAGCGCGAGCCGCTTGCCGCCGTCGACGAGTTTCACGCGTTCGCCTTCCCTGACCGTCGGCGCGCTGCTGTACGTGAACGTGCGCACCTGCCCGGAGTCCATCCTGATGGCGACCGACCACGTCGTCTTCGACTTCACGTTCTTCTCGACCTGGTGCCCCGCGTAGGCGCCGGCGCCCGCGCCTGCGATCGTCGCCACCGTGTTGCCGCGGCCGCTACCGATCTGGTGGCCGAGCACGCCGCCGACGACCCCGCCGGCGACCATCCCGACTCCCGACCCTTCGCCCTTCTGCTCGACCGCACGGATCGACTGCACGACGCCGCACTCGGCGCACGTGGACTGCGCCACCGCACCGGTGGCGAACGCGCACGCGACTGCCGCGAGCATCGTCGCCGCTGCCAGGCTGCGCTTCATCGTCGCACTCCTTTCGACACGCCGCGTTACCGGGCCGCGTCAGCGGCCGTCCGCGCGGATCCGCGCGTACGTGCCCGGCGCGGCCTCGAGCACCTTGAGCTTGCCCTTGCCCGGCACGCGCGCGGGCACCTCGCGGCCGAGGAACGGCGTCAGCCAGCGCCGCCAGTCCGGCCACCACGAGCCTTCGTTCTGCGCGGCGCCCGCGAACCACGCGTCCGCGGTGTCGGGCACGCGGTCGTTGGTCCAGTAGCCGTACTTGTTCGCCGCGGGCGGATTGATCATCCCGGCGATGTGCCCGGAGCCGGAGAGCACGAAGCGGGACTTGCCCCGGAGGATCTGCGTGGTCTCGTAGGTCGTCTTCCACGGCGCGATGTGGTCCTCGATCGCCGAGATGCAGTACGTCGGCGTCGTCACCTTCGTGACGTCGATGGGCACGCCGGCCAGCGTCAGCGCCCCGGGCTCGCGCAGCGCATTCCGCATGTACATGTTGCGCAGGTAGTAGCTGTGCATCGCCGCCGGCATCCGCGTCGAGTCGCAGTTCCAGTGCAGCAGGTCGAACGGGAACGGGTCGCGGCCGAGCAGGTAGTTGTTGATGACGAACGACCAGATGAGGTCGTTGGCGCGCAGCATGTTGAACGTCGTGGCCATCTCGCTGCCCTCGAGGTAGCCGCGCTCGTTCATCTTCTTCTCGAGGCTCGCGACCTGGCCCTCGTCGATGAACACCTCGAGCTCGCCGGCGGCCGTGAAGTCGACGAGCGCCGTCATGAACGTCGCGCTGGCGATCCGCTTCTCCTTCTTGGCCGCGAGGTAGGCGAGCGTCGCGGCGAGCAGCGTGCCGCCGAGGCAGTAGCCGATCACGTTGACGTCGGTCTCGCCGGTGGCGCGCTCGACGGCGTCGAGCGCGGCCAGCGTGCCCTCGGTCAGGTAGTCCTCGAAGTTCTTGTGCGCGAGCCGTTCGTCGGGGTTGACCCACGAGATCACGAACACCGTCAGGCCCTCGGCGACCGCCCAGCGGATGAACGAGTTCTTCTCGCGCAGGTCGAGGATGTAGTACTTGTTGATCCACGGCGGGATGATGAGCAGCGGCCGCTTCCACACCTTCTTCGTCGACGGCTCGTACTGGATCAGTTGCATCAGCTCGTTCTGGAACACGACCTTGCCCGGCGTCGTCGCGATGTTGACGCCGAGCTCGAACGCCTTGGCGTCGGTCATCGAGATCCTGAGCTGGCCGCCGCCGCGCTCGATGTCGTCGAGCAGGTTGTGCAGCCCCTTGACGAGGTTCTGCCCGCCGGTCGAGACGGTCTCGCGGAACACCTCGGGGTTGGTCAGCGCGAAGTTCGACGGCGCCAGCGCGTCGATGTACTGGCGCGTGAAGAAGTCGACCTTCTTCTTCGTGTGGTCGTCCAGCCCCTCGACCTTCGCCACCTGGTCGTGCAGCCAGCGCGCGGCGATCAGGTAGCTCTGCTTGACGTAGTCGAACAGGAAGTGCTCCTGCCAGTCCTCGTGCTTGAAGCGCTTGTCGCCCTGCGCCGGCACCGCGACCGGCTCGGCGGGCGCGCCCAGCATCCGCATCATCGAGCCCTGCCACAGGTTCATGTACTCCCACCACAGGTTCATGTGCGACTCGGCGAGCCGCGCCGGGTTCGACAGCATCTGCGCGGCGAGCTCCATGAACGCCTTGCCGAGGCCGAGCTCGTCGGAGGGCATCGTCGCGCCGGTCTTGGCGTTGCGCGCAGCGAAGTCGCCGATCACCTTGGCGCTCTTCTCGGCGGCCGAGGCGAGCGACTCGGCGAGCGCGACGGGATCGACCTTGGGGGCCGTGGGTTCGGTGGCGGGTGTGGACATCGGGAGCCTCGTCGTTGTCGTGGTGCGCGGGTGTTACGCGGCAAAGCGGATCGCGCCGTCGGCCGCGACGGTGCGGCGCGCGCGGCCGCGCCGCCACAGGTGGTTGAGGTGCGCGATGGTCTCGCCCATCGCAAAGAAGGTCTGCTGCAGGTCGAGCGCGCGCGGGAACAGCACGGGGACCATCTGCGCCGCGCTCACCGGGCCGCCGGCGCCGGCCAGCGCCTCGACCAGCTCGGCCAGCCGGGCGTCGTGGTGCGCGCGCAGCTGCGCGATGCGCAGCGGGATGCCGCGGAACGGCAGTCCGTGCGACGGCAGCACCAGCGACGACGGCGGCAGGTCCTCGAAGGACGCGAGCGAGTCGAGGAAGCGGCCCAGCGGATCGCCGTCCGAGTCCGACGGCCAGACGCTGACGTTGGTGCTGATCTTCGGCAGCAGCATGTCGCCGGAGATCAGCACGTTGTGCGCGGGCGCGAACAGCGAAGCATGCTCCGACGAGTGGCCGTAGCCGACGATCGCCCGCCACGCGGTGCCGCCGGCGCGGACCTCGTCGCCGGCGAGCAGGCGGTGGTAGTTGGCCGGCGCGACGGGGACGCCGCGCCGGTAGCTGTTGCCGCGCGCGGCCAGCGCGTCGACCTCCGCCGCCGCCATTCCGTGCGCGCGGAACAGGACGCAGGTGTCGGCAGGCGCGTGCGCCGCGCGCTCGTCGATGATCGCGTGCGCGGCGAGGAACTCGCCGTGCGTCATCGTCACCGTGCAGCCGAAGCGCTCGGCCAGCCACGCGGCGTTGCCGAGGTGGTCCGGGTGGCAGTGCGTGGCGACGATCCGGACGATCGGCCGGCCACCGAGCGTGCCGGCGAAGTGCCGCTCCCAGAGCGCGCGCGTGTCCGCGTTCGCGTAACCGCAGTCGATGAGCGTGAAGCCGTCGGCCTCCTCGAGCAGCCACAGGTTGATGTGGTCGAGCGCGAAGGGCAGCGGCATCCGCAGCCACAGGATCCCCGGCGCGACCGGCAGGGCGAGCCCGGGCGCGGGCGGCGCGGCCAGCGGATAGTCGAGGACGGCCGGGTGCGGCGCGGTCATGTCAGTCCCGAAGGGCTGTCCCGAGGGACTGATCTGCCCCCTCGGGTGGCAGCGAGCGTAGCGAGCGTGGGGGTCGTCTCATGCGGTCCCTCGGTAAACCGATATGGTATCGTGGCCAGCCCGCCCCGCCCCGCGGACCCGCTACTTCCGCCGCCGCGCCCCCATGCCCGCCGCCCGCAAGACCGCCGCGCAGACCGTCCGCGAGCCGACGTACACGATCTCGCAGCTCGCGCACGAGTTCGCGCTGACGACGCGCGCGATCCGCTTCTACGAGGACGAGGGGCTGCTCGCGCCGGCGCGGCGCGGGCAGGCCCGCGTGTACGGCGAGCGCGAGCGGGTGCGGCTGAAGCTCATCCTGCGCGGCAAGCGGCTCGGCCTCTCGCTGTCCGAGATCGCGGAGCTGCTCGACCTGTACGAGGTCGGGCGCAACGAGCGCGCGCAGCTCGCGCTGTTCCTCGAGGTGCTCTCCGAGCGGCGGGCGCGCCTGCTGCAGCAGAAGGAGGACATCGACGCCGTGCTGGCCGAGATCGACGGCGTCGAGCGCGAGTGCCGCCGCCGGCTGAAGGAGGAGGCGCGGCAGGGGCGCGCGGCCGTGCCGGGCGCGGCCCAGGCGACGGCAGGCAAGGCAGGTTGACGTTTACGTAAACGTTATGGACAATTCCGGATCGGGCCGGTGGCCGGCGGCCGGCGGCCGGCGGGCCCCTCGGCGCCGCAAGCGGCGCGCAACCGGAAGGCGGAGGCGATGACCGAGCGCGTGTTCGTGCCCAAGGATCCGGACTACGAGCCGCGCATCCGCGCGAGCTTCGCACGGCAGGGGGCGATGCGGCTGATGGGCGCGCGCCTCGACGAGGTCGCGCCCGGCTACTGCGCGATCTCCCTCGTGCCGCGGCCGGAGGTCGCGCAGCAGCACGGCTACGTGCACGCGGGCGTCGTCGCCGCGATCGTCGACTCGGCGGGCGGCTACGCCGGCTTCACGCTGTTCCCGGCCGGGACCTCGGTGCTCACGGTGGAGTTCAAGCTCAACCTGCTGGCGCCGGCGGAAGGCGACGTGCTGCGCGCCGAGGGGTTCGTCGTCAAGCCGGGGCGCACGCTCGCAATCACCCGCGGCGAGGTGCACGCCGAGCGCGCCGGGCGCCGCACGCTGGTCGCGCTGATGCAGCAGACGCTGATGGTCATGCACGGCAAGGCGGACGCATGAGGCGGCCGGCGCTGCGCGGCCCCGGAGAACGAACGGAGCGACGATGCTGAACTATCCTTCGCTGTCCTTCCACCACGGCGAGACGATCGACATGCTGCGCGCGACGGTCGCGCAGTTCGCCGCCGACGAGATCGCGCCGCGCGCCGCCGATATCGACCGCGCGAACCAGTTTCCGCCCGACCTGTGGCGGAAGATGGGCGACCTGGGCGTTCTCGGCATCACGGTCGAGGAGAACTACGGCGGCACGGCCATGGGCTACCTCGCGCACTGCGTCGCGATGGAGGAGATCTCGCGCGCGTCGGCGTCGGTCGGGCTCTCCTACGGCGCCCACTCGAACCTCTGCGTCAACCAGATCCGCCGCAACGGCAACGAGGCGCAGAAGCGCCGCTACCTGCCGAAGCTCGTCAGCGGCGAACACGTCGGCGCGCTCGCGATGAGCGAGCCCAATTCCGGCTCCGACGTGGTGTCGATGCGCCTGCGCGCCGACCGCCGCGGCGACCGCTACGTGCTCAACGGCAACAAGATGTGGATCACCAACGGCCCCGACGCCGACACGCTCGTCGTGTACGCGAAGACGGACCCGGACGCGGGGCCGCGCGGCATCACGGCGTTCCTCATCGAGAAGGGCATGGAGGGACTCTCCACCGCCCAGAAGCTCGACAAGCTCGGCATGCGCGGGTCGAACACCTGCGAGCTCGTGTTCCAGGACTGCGAGGTGCCGGCGGAAAATGTCCTCGGCGCGGAAGGGCGCGGCGTCAACGTGCTGATGAGCGGGCTCGACTACGAGCGCGCGGTGCTCGCGGCCGGGCCGCTCGGGATCATGGCCGCGTGCATGGACGTCGTCCTGCCGTACGTGCACGAGCGCTCGCAGTTCGGCCAGCCGATCGGCGAGTTCCAGCTGATGCAGGGCAAGATCGCCGACATGTACTCGACGATGATGGCGTGCCGGGCGTACGTCTACGCGGTTGCGCAGGCGTGCGACCGCGGCGAGACGACGCGCAAGGACGCCGCCGGCGCGATCCTGTACGCGGCGGAGAAGGCGACGTGGATGGCCGGCGAGGCGATCCAGGCGCTCGGCGGCAACGGCTACATCAACGAGTACGCGACCGGCCGGCTGTGGCGCGACGCCAAGCTCTACGAGATCGGCGCGGGCACCAGCGAGATACGGCGGATGCTGATCGGCCGTGAGCTCTTCAACGAGACGAAGTAGGTGGACGACATGAGCAACGACCCGATCGTCATCGTCGGCGCAGCCCGGACCCCCATGGGCGGCTTCCAGGGCGACTTCGCTTCGCTCGCCGCGAGCGACCTCGGCGCGGTCGCCATCAAGGCGGCGGTCGAGCGCGCCGGCATTGGGCCGGCCGACGTCGAGAAGCTCTACTTCGGCTGCGTGCTGCCCGCGGGGCAGGGGCAGGCGCCGGCGCGGCAGGCCGCGCTGAAGGCGGGGCTGCCGATCTCCGTCGCCTGCACGACCGTCAACAAGATGTGCGGCTCGGCGATGGAGGCGGCGATCGTCGCGCACGACGCGCTCGTCGCCGGCGCCGCCGACGTGATGATCGCCGGCGGCATGGAGAGCATGACCAACGCGCCGTACCTGATGCCGAAGGCGCGCGCCGGCTACCGGATGGGCCACCAGCAGGTGCTCGACCACATGTTCTACGACGGCCTCGAGGACGCGTACGAAAAGGGCCGGCTGATGGGCACGTTCGCCGAGGACTGCGCAGGCAAGTACGCGTTCACGCGCGAGGCGCAGGACGCGTTCGCGCTGGCGTCGCTGTCGCGCGCGCTCGCCGCGAACAACGACGGCACGTTCGCGTGGGAGATCGCGCCGGTGACGGTCGGCGGGCGCAAGGGCGACGTCGTCGTCGACAGGGACGAGCAGCCCGCGAAGGCCGCGCCCGACAAGATTCCGCTGCTGAAGCCCGCGTTCCGCAAGGACGGGACGGTGACGGCGGCCAACTCGAGCTCGATCTCCGACGGCGCCGCTGCGCTGGTGCTGATGCGCCGGTCGCAGGCGGAGAGGCGGGGCGTGAAGCCGCTCGCCGTGATCGTCGCGCACGCGACGCATGCGCAGGAGCCCGCGTGGTTCTCGACGGCGCCGGTCGGCGCGATCGAGAAGCTGTACCGGAAGACCGGCTGGACGACGAAGGACGTCGACCTCTTCGAGATCAACGAGGCGTTCGCCGTCGTCACGATGGCGGCGATGAAGGAGCACGGCCTCGCGCACGAGAAGGTCAACGTCCACGGCGGCGCCTGCGCGCTCGGCCATCCGATCGGCGCGTCGGGCGCGCGGATCGTCGTCACGCTGCTCGGCGCGCTGCGCAAGCACGGCAAGCGGCGCGGCGTCGCCTCGCTGTGCATTGGCGGCGGCGAGGCGACCGCCCTCGGCATCGAGCTCGTCTGAAGGAGGCCCGCATGATGATGCCCTGGTCCGACTTCTGGCTGTTCGTGCTGGCGTGCGTGCTGCTGGTGCTGACGCCGGGTCCGAACCTGCTGTACCTCGTCTCGCGCACGCTGTGCCAGGGGCGGGCGGCCGGCGTCGTGTCGCTCGCCGGGACGACGACCGGGTTCCTCGTGCACATCGTCGCGGCGGCGCTGGGGCTCTCGGTCGTGTTCGTCACGATCCCGGTGCTCTACGACGTCGTGCGCTGGGCCGGCGCGGCCTACCTGCTGTACCTCGCGTGGGACGCCGTGCGGCCGCACGGCGGCGGCGGCCTGTTCGCCCGCCGCGACCTCCCCGCGGTTCCGCGCTGGACGCTCTACCGGACCGGGATCGTCACGAGCATCCTCAACCCGAAGGTGGCGCTCTTCTACGTCGCCCTCTTTCCGCAGTTCGTGGATCCGGCCCGCGGCAGCGTCCTGCTGCAGTCGCTGTTCCTCGGGGCCGTGCAGATCGCCATCGCCTTCGTCGGCGACCTCCTGTTCGTGCTCGCGGCCGCGCAGGTGGCGCGGTGGCTCGCGGATCGCCCGGTGTGGGCCGCCGCCCAGCGCTGGGTGCTCGGTGGGGTGTTCGCGGCCATCGCGGCGAAGCTCGCCTTCGACGCGCGGCGCTGACGGACCGGGGCCGGCCGCATGTTGCTGAACGAAGAGCAGCAGCTCGTACGCGATACGATGCGCGCGTTCGCGCGCGAGCAGCTCGCGCCGAACGCGGCACGCTGGGACCGCGAGTCGCACTTCCCGCGCGAGCAGCTGCGGGCGCTGGGCGAGCTCGGGGCGATGGGGATGGTCGTGCCCGAGCAGTGGGGCGGCGCCGGCATGGACTACGTGTCGCTCGCGGTGACGATGGAGGAGATCGCTGCGGGCGACGGCGCGACGTCGACGATCCTGAGCGTGCAGAACTCGGTCGTGTGCGGGCCGATCAACGCGTTCGGCACCGACGCGCAGAAGGAGAGATTCCTGACGCCGCTCGCGCGCGGCGAGCGGCTCGGCTGCTTCTGCCTGACCGAGCCGCACGTCGGCTCGGACGCGGGCGCCATCGCCACGCGGGCAGAGCGGAAGGGCGACCGCTACGTACTGAACGGCGTCAAGCAGTTCATCACGTCGGGCAAGAACGCCGACGTCGCCGTCGTGTTCGCCGTCACGGACAAGGCGGCGGGCAAGAAGGGCATATCCGGCTTCATCGTCGACACGAAGTCGCCCGGCTACGTCGTCGCGCGCGTCGAGGAAAAGCTGGGCCAGCACGCGTCCGACACCGCGCAGATCGTGTTCGAGAACTGCGAAGTGCCGGCGGCAAACCTGCTGGGCCCGGAGGGCGCCGGCTACCGGATCGCGCTGTCGAACCTCGAAGGCGGGCGCATCGGCATCGCGGCGCAGGCGGTCGGCATGGCGCAGGCCGCGCTGGACGCGGCACTCGCCTACGCGCGCGAGCGCGTGAGCTTCGGCAAGCCGATCGTCGAGCACCAGGCCGTCAATTTCCGGCTGGCCGACATGGCCGTGCAGATCGAGGCCGCGCGCCAGCTCGTCTGGCACGCGGCCGCGCTGCGCGACGCCGGGCGGCCGTGCCTCAAGGAGGCGTCGATGGCGAAGCTCTTCGCCACGGAGATGGCCGAGCGCGTGTGCTCGGACGCGATCCAGGTGCACGGCGGCTACGGCTACGTCGCCGACTTTCCGGTCGAGCGCATCTACCGCGACGTCCGCGTGTGCCAGATCTACGAGGGCACCAGCGACATCCAGCGCCTCGTCATCGGCCGGGCGCTCGCGGGTTGACGCGGCAACCCACGTATCATCGCGGCGATTTCCCGACTTCCTCGCCAACGGAACCTTCATGAGCGGCAGCGTCCTCCAGTTCTTCTTCGATTTCTCGTCGCCGTACGGCTACCTCGCCGCGCAGAAGATCGACGCGCTGGCGGCGAAGCACGGGCGCAGCGTCGACTGGCGGCCGATGCTGCTCGGCGTCGTGTTCAGGCAGACCGGCGCGGCGCCGCTGACCGAGGTGCCGGTGAAGGGCCCGTACTCGAAGCGCGACTTCGCACGGAGCGCGCGCTTCCACGGCGTCGAATTCAACATGCCGCCGGTGTTCCCGATCCCGGCGCAGGCACCGGCGCGCATCGTGCTGTGGGCGAAGCAGCGCAACCCGGCCGATGCGGCCAAGGTGGCGAAGGCGCTCTACCGCGCATTCTTCGTCGACGGCCTCGACATCTCGCAGCCCGACGTCGCGGCCGGTGTCGCGGGCCGCGCGGGCTTCGACGCGGCGGCCGCGCGCGCGGCCGTCGACGATCCGGCGATCAAGGACGCACTGAAACGCGAGGTCGAGGCGGCGATCTCGGCCGGCGTGTTCGGGTCGCCGTTCGTCATCGTCGACGGCGAGCCGTTCTGGGGGATGGACCGCTTCGACCAGATCGAGCGCTGGCTCGCGCACGGCCCGTTCTGACCCTGCCATGGCCGAGTACACGCTGTACGGGTTCGCGCAGTCGGGCAACGCGTACAAGCCCGCGCTGATGCTGGAACTCGCGGGCGCCGACTGGGCGCCGCGCTTCGTCGACTACTTCGGCGGCGAGACCCGCACCCCCGCGTACCGCGCGATCAACGTGATGGGCGAGGTGCCCGTGCTCGAGCATCACGGCCTGCGCCTGACGCAGTCCGGCGTGATCCTCGACTACCTCGCGGGCACGCTCGGGCGTTTCGGCGCGCACGACGACGGGCAGCGGCGCGAGATCCTGCGCTGGCTGCTCTTCGACAACCACAAGCTGACGAGCTACACGGCGACGTACCGGTTCATGCGCACGTTCGCGAAGGACCCCGATCCGGGCGCGCTGGCGGAGTTCCGCAGGCGCGCCGAGAGCGCGTGGGGCGTCCTCGACGCGCATCTCGCCGGCCGGCAGTACGTGGTGGACGACCGACTGACGATCGCCGACATTTCCATGTGCGGCTACCTGTTCTGGCCCGACGAGATCGGCGTCGACTGGTCGGCGTACCCGAACGTCGCCGCGTGGCTCGCGCGCATCGCCGCCACGCCACGCTGGCGCCACCCTTACGAGCTGCTGCCGGGGCATCCGCGCCCGGCGGCCGCATGACGCGAGGCATCCCATGGCAAGGAAGAAGGCAGTCCCGGCGCCGGCCGGCTACACGACGATCGGCGTGGACGTCCGCAACGGCATCGGCATCGTGTCGCTCGACCGGCCCGACGTCCACAACGCGTTCAACGACACGCTGATCGCCGAGCTGACGGACGCGCTCGTGGCGCTGGAAGCCGAGGACGACGTGCGCGTCGTCGTCCTCGCGGGCAACGGCCCCACGTTCTGCGCCGGCGCGGACCTCAACTGGATGAAGAAGGCGGCGGGCTACAGCCGCGCGCAGAACGTCGCGGACGCCAGGGCGCTCGCGAAGATGCTGCACACGCTGGCCGAGCTGCCGAAGCCGACGGTCGCGCGCGTGCACGGCGCCGCGTACGGCGGCGGCGTCGGGCTCACCGCGTGCTGCGACATCGCGATCGCGGCGGCCGAGGCGAAGTTCGCGCTGTCGGAGGCGAAGCTCGGCATCATCCCGGCGACGATCTCGCCGTACGTGATCCGCGCGATCGGCGCGCGGCAGGCGTCCCGCTATTTCCTGACGGCCGAGCGGTTCGACGCGGCCGAGGCGTTCCGGATCGGCCTCGTGCACGACATCGTGCCGATCGCGCAGCTCGACGACCGCGTCAACGAGCTGCTGGGGCCGCTGCTGCTCGCGGGCCCGCACGCGCAGCGCGAGTGCAAGGCGCTGATCCGCGCCGTCGCGGGGCGGCCGATCGACGCGAAGGTCGTCGCCGACACCGTGCGCCGGATCGCGGCGGTGCGCTCGACCCCCGAAGCGAAGGAGGGCATGACGGCGTTCCTCGGCAAGCGTCCGGCCGCGTGGGTGCCGCCGGAGCTCGCGACGCCGAAATGACACCGGCGCTGGCATCGCTCGACACCGTGCAGCTGGTCGCGCTGGCGGCGGCGCTCGGCTGGGCGAGCGGCCTGCGCCTCTACGCGGTGCTGTTCATCGTTGGGGGCGTCGGGTACCTGGGATGGGCCGACCTGCCGTCTGGCCTCGCCGTCCTCGCGCACCCGCTGGTGCTCGCGGCGTCCGGCTTCATGTGCTTCGTCGAGTTCTTCGCCGACAAGGTGCCCGGCGTCGATTCCGCGTGGGACGTCGTGCAGACGTTCGTCCGCATCCCGGCGGGCGCCGCGCTGGCCGCGAGCGTCTTCGGCGACGCGCCTGCGGCGACGATGCTCGCGGCGGCCATCGTCGGCGGCACGCTGGCGGCAGGCAGCCACGCGGCGAAGTCCGGCGGCCGCGCGCTGATCAACACGTCGCCCGAGCCGTTCTCGAACTGGGCGGCCTCGTTCGGCGAGGAATTCGCCGTCGGCACGGTGCTGTGGCTGGCGTTCGCGCATCCGGTGGCGGCGCTCGTCGTGCTCGCGCTTCTCGTCGCCTTGATGATCTGGCTGCTGCCGAAGGTGTGGCGCGCCGTGCGCGCGGTCGCGCGCCGGATCGGCGCATGGCTCGGCGCGTCGAGCCATCGACCCTCGCCGTGATTGCGCCACCGAACCTGCGCGCGCTGCTCGCGCACGGCGCATGCGCGTGACGGTCTGCCTCGCCGCCGAAGACGCGTCGCCGTGGATGGCGCTCTTCAACGCCGCGCTGCCCGAAGCGTGCTTCGCACGGCGCGAGCCCGACGCGCCCGTTGCCGGCGGCGTGCCGCGGTCCGACTACGTCGTGGCCGTGCATCCGTGCCGGACCGTGTTCGACGAGCAGCCGGCGCCCAAGGCGATCTTCACCGCCAGCGCCGGCGTGGCGCACATGCTGCGCCAGCCGAACCTGCCGGCCGGCGTCCCGCTGGTCCGCATCGAGGACGCCGGCATGGCGCCGCAGATGGTTCGCTACGTGCTCGCGGCAGCGCTGCGCTTCGCGCAGCGCCTCGATACGTACGCGGCGCAGCAGCGGGCAGTCCGGTGGGAGCAGCACCCGCCGCGCGCACCGGCGTCGCTGGCCGTCGGCGTCCTCGGGCTCGGCGTCATCGGCGGCGAGATCGCGCGGGCGCTCGTGGCCCAGGGCTTCGCCGTGCGCGGCCACGCGCGCCGCGGCCGGCGCGTCGACGGGGTGCGCTGTTTCGCGGGCGCGGCGGAATTCGCGCCGTTCCTCGACGGCCTCGACCTTCTCGTGTCCGTCGTGCCGGACACGCCGGAGACCGCGGGCATCCTCGACCACGCGGCGCTGTCGCGCCTGGCCGACAGCGCGCATGTCGTGAACGTCGGCCGCGGCCGTGCACTGGTCGAGGAGGATCTCGTCGCCCTCGTCGACTGCGGCAAGCTCTCGGGCGCGACGCTCGACGTGTTCCGCGAGGAGCCGCTGCCGCCCGCGCACCCGTTCTGGCACCGGCCGGCGATCGCGGTGACGCCGCACATCGCCGGGCTCACGGTGCCCGAGGACACGGTCGCGCAGATCGCCGCGAAGATCCGCCGCCTCGAAGGCGGGGCGCCCGTCACCGGCGTCGTCGACCGCGAGCGGGGCTACTGACGATGGGCAAGCCGGCCACCAACGGCGTGCCGTCGCCGTGCATCAGCGTATGCGCGATCGACGAGGCCACCGGCTTGTGCGCCGGCTGCCTGCGCACGCTCGACGAGATCGCCGCGTGGAGCGTGCTCGACGACGGCGAGCGGCGCGACGTGTGGGTGCGCATCGGCGTCCGCCGTGCGCAGGCCGGCGCGCGCGCCGCGCGCCCGCAAACGAACGAGTGACGAACGTGGCCGCCGTCGACTGGTACTTCGACTTCGTATCGCCGTTCGCGTACCTGCAGAGCGAGCAATTGGGGCTGCTCGGCCCGAAGACGCGATTGCGCTACCGCCCGGTGCTGTTCGCGGCGCTGCTCGACGCGAACGGGCAGAAGGGGCCCGCGGAAATCGCGCGCAAGCGCGTGTTCACCTATCGCTTCGCCGTCTGGCAGGCGAAGCGGCTGGGGATTGCGTTCAGGATGCCGCCCGAGCACCCGTTCAATCCGCTGCCGCTGCTGCGGCTCGCGATCGCGTGCGATTCCACGCCGGACGCCGTACACCGGATCTTCCGCTTCGTGTGGCGCGACGGCCGGCTGCCCGACCTACCGATCGAGTGGGCGGAACTCGTCGCCGACCTGAGGCTGCCCGACGCGCAGCGCCGCGTCGCGGACGCGGACGTGAAGGACGCGCTTCGGCGCAACACCGACGAGGCGATCGCGCGCGGCGTGTTCGGCGTCCCCACGCTCGCGATCGGCGACGAGCTGTTCTGGGGGTCGGACGCGACGCAGATGGCGGCCGACTACCTGGCCGCGGGCCAGCACTGGGCCGATCCGGAGTACGAGCGCGTGGCGCACCTGCCCGTCGGCGCGAAGCGGCGGTAGGCCGAAGCGGGACGCGCGGCGTATCGCCGCCGTCGCCTAGATTTCCAGTGCGCCCGGAATGCCGAGCGCGGTCTTCACGGAGCGCGCCGTCGCGAGCGCGTCGGCGAGCGTCGCGCCGAGGCACGTCACGTGGCCCATCTTGCGCGCGCGCTTCGGCTGCGACTTGCCGTAGAGGTGCAGCTTGGCCTCCGGATGCCGGAGCACCTCCTGCCACGCCGGCTCGCGCGGCGTCGCCGCCGCGGCATCCTCGAACCAGAGATCCCCGAGCAGGTTCACCATGACGGCCGGCGTGTGCTGCCGCGTCTCGCCCAACGGCAGGTCGGCGAGCACGCGCGCCTGCTGCTCGAACTGCGAAGTCACGCACGCGTCGATCGTGTAGTGGCCGCTGTTGTGCGGCCGCGGCGCGATCTCGTTGACGAGCAGCGCACCGTCGCGGGCGACGAACATCTCGACGCACAGCACGCCGCGGTAGTCGAGCGCGTCGGCCACGCCCGTGGCGACGGCCCGCGCCCGCGCCGCAAGGTCGGGGGCCACGCGCGCAGGCACGATCGACACGTCGAGAATGCCGTCGCGGTGCCGGTTCTCGGCGACCGGCCACGTCAGGGTCGCGCCGCGCTCGTTGCGCGCGACGATCACCGACACCTCGCAAGCGAGATCGATCATCCGCTCGAGCACGCAGGGCTGGCCGCGCATTTCGGCCCACGCCGCGCGCACGTCCTCGCGCGTGCGCGCGCGAACCTGGCCCTTGCCGTCGTAGCCGAAGCGCGCGCTCTTCACGATGCCGGGCAGGAGGGCATCGCCGACGTCGCGCGCGTCCGCATCGCTGCGCAGCACGGCGAACGGCGCGACGGCGAAGCCGTGGCCCGACAGGAACGTCTTCTCGCTGACGCGGTCCTGCGCGATCGCCACGCTGGCCGCCGCCGGGGTCACGCGCGCCGTGCGCGCCAGGTAGTCGAGCGCGGTCGCCGGGACGTTCTCGAACTCCGTCGTGGCGGCCACGGCGACCGACGCGAGCTCCGCGAGGCCGTGCGGGTCCAGGTAATCGGCGGCGACGTGACGGTCGGCGACGCTTCCCGCGGGGCTATCGGAGCCCGGGTCGAGCACGACCACCTTGTACCCCAGACTCTGCGCCGCCATGCAGAACATGCGGCCGAGCTGGCCGCCGCCCAGCAGGCCGAGCCAGGCCCCGGGCGCAATCGCGGCCATCCGGTGCACCGTCCGCCGGTCAGGTGGCCGGCGGGACGCGCATCGCGCGTGCCGTGTTCGTCTGCTTCAGCCGGAACGCCGCGAGCTTCTTCGCGACCACCGGATCCGTCGCCGCGATGATGGCGACGGCGAACAGTCCCGCGTTCGCGGCGCCGGCTTCGCCGATCGCGAACGTCGCGACCGGAATGCCCTTCGGCATCTGCACGATCGACAGCAGCGAGTCCTCGCCGCGCAGGTACTTCGACGGAACCGGCACGCCGAGGACGGGGACGATGGTCTTGGCGGCCAGCATGCCGGGCAGGTGCGCGGCGCCGCCGGCACCGGCGATGATCACGCGCAATCCCCGCGGCCCGGCATCCTCGGCGTACTCGAACATGTCGTCCGGCATCCGGTGCGCCGAGACGACGCGCGGCTCGTTGGGAATGCCGAACGCGTCGAGCTGCGCGACGGCGTGGCGCATGATCTCCCAATCGCTGTCGCTGCCCATCACCACGCCTGCCAGCGGTGCCGCCTTGCGCTGCCCCATGCCGTCTCCCCCGAGCCCGCGACGCGTCGTCTGTCGGCGGGAATCTTATCATCGGGGTTGCGCACCTGCGGCTGTCCACCGATCCCGCGGCTGGAACGTTCGAGGGAAATTGCATACTAACGGCATGGCGCGCGGGCGCATCGGGTCCCCGCCGCCGGTCGTCGCGTACCGGCCGCCGCGCGTGGCGCGGACGCATGCTCCTTGCCACACCGGGCGCGCTCACAGAGAATCGGGTCCAATGCCTTCGACGAAAGCCTTCCGCACCGCCGCGGCGCTGGCGCTCCTCGCCATCGCGTGGCCGATCGCGCCCGCATGGGCGCAGAGCGACGCCGATTTCCTCGCCGCGAAGGCCGCCTTCGACCGCGGGGACCGGGCGAAGCTCACGGCGCTCGTGCCGAAGCTCTCCGGCCACGTGCTCGCGCCGTACGTCGGCTACTGGCAGCTGAAGCTCGGGCTCGAGGACGCGTCGCCCGAGGCGATCCGCACCTATCTCGATCGCTACCCGAACACGCCGCTGGCCGATCGCCTGCGCATCGACTGGCTGAAGCTGCTCGGCCGCAAGGGCATCTGGTACCGGTTTGCCGTCGACTGGCCGCCGCCCGCCAACGACGACGTCGAGCTCGCCTGCTACGGCGTGCTGTACAAGTGGCAACGCGACGGCGACGATGCGCTGGCCGCCGCGAAGCCGCTGTGGTTCACCGGCCAGTCGACGCCGGATGCGTGCGAGCCCGCGTTCGCCGCCCTGATCCGGCGCGGCGACCTGACGCTCGCGGACCGGCGCGCACGCTTCCGCTTGGCCTACGAGGCCGGCAACCTGCGTGTCGCCCAGGCCGTCGGCGGCGACCTCCCGGGCAAGGAGCGCGTGCCCGAGCGCGAATTCCGCGAGGTGAGCAGCGATCCGCTGCGGGCGCTCGACCGCGGGAGCTTCGCGTGGTCGACCGGCGGGGGCCGCGAACTCGCGCTGTATGCGCTCGAGCGCGCCGCGCGCACCGACGCCGGCGCCGCGCGCCCCGCGTGGGTGAAAGTGCGCGACCGGATGCCCGAGGCCGATCGCCGCTACGGCAATGCGCGGCTCGCGTATTACGCGGCGCGCCAGCTCAACCCGGCGGCCAACGAGTGGTTCCGCGAGGCGGCCGACGCGCCGCTGTCGGCCGACGCGCTCGCATGGCGCGTGCGCGCGGCGCTGCGCGCACGCGCGTGGGACGACGTGGCGGCGGCAATCGACGCGATGCCGGATGCCCAGCGGCAGGAGGCGGCGTGGCGCTACTGGCGCGCCCGCGCGTTCGCGGCGCAGGGCCGACCCGACGACGCGAACGCGCTGCTGGGCGTGCTCGCCGGCGAGACGCACTTCTACGGCGTGCTCGCGGCGGAAGCGCTGGGCCGGCGCTTCGTGCCGCCGGCGAGCGCACCGGTGACGCCGTCCGCGGAGGCGGTGGCGGCGTTCGCGGCGCGCCCGGAGGTGAGGCGCGCGGTCAAGCTGGCCGAGCTCGACCTGCGGCCCGAGTCGCAGCGCGAATGGATCTACATCGTGCGCGGGCTGCCCGACGACGAGGCGCTGCTGCTCGCCGCCGGCTACGCGCGCAGCGTCGGGCTGTATGACCGCGCGATCAACACCGCCGACCGCACGCAGGCGCGCCACGACTACGCGCTGCGCTACCTCGCGCCATACCGCACCGAATTCGAGTCGGCGGCGAAGGCGCACGACGTCGACGTCGCACTGCTGTACGCCATCGCGCGGCAGGAGTCGCGCTTCGCTTCGGACATCGTTTCCTCCGCGGGCGCCGTCGGGCTGATGCAGCTGATGCCGGGCACCGCGCGCTGGGTCGCGAAGCAGCTCGCGCGCAACGACTACCGCCCGGCGCAGATCGGCGACACCGAGCTCAACACGCTGTTCGGCGCGTACTACTTCAAATACTGGCTCGAGCGCCTCGATCGCATGCCGGCGCTCGCGGCCGCGGCGTACAACGCGGGCCCGGGCCGCGCGCAGGCCTGGCGACCGCCGGCGCCGCTCGAAGGCGCGATCTGGGTCGAGACCATCCCGTTCAACGAGACGCGCGACTACGTGAAGAAGGTCCTCGCCAACGCCATCGTGTACGCGCAGGCGTTCAACACGAGCCAGCAGCCGTTGACGACGCGCCTCGGCACCGTCGCGCCGCGCAACGGAACCGGCGGCGCGGCCGGCGGCGCAGCCGTCACGGCCGCCGTGCTCGAGCCCGAATAGCCGATGACCGCCGCGACCATTGTCGTGCTGGGCGGCGCGGGGTTCGTCGGCCGCCACGTCGTCGCGCGGCTGGCGGCCGCCGGACATCGCGTCGTCGTGCCGGCGCGGCGGCGCGAGAGCGCGAAGCCCCTGATCCTGCTGCCGACGGTCGACGTCGTGGAGGCGGACGTCCACGACCCGCGAGCGCTCGCGTCGCTGTGTGCGGGCGCGTCCGCGCTGGTGAACCTCGTCGGCATCCTGAACGAGAGCGCCGGCGCGACGTTCGAGCGCGTGCACGTCGACGTGACGCGGCACGCCGTCACGGCGTGCCATGTTGCCGGCGTGCCGCGATTCCTGCAGATGAGCGCGCTCGGCGCGGCACCGGACGGGCCGTCGCGGTACCTGCGGTCGAAGGCGGCGGCCGAGGCGATCGTCGCGGCGTCCGGCCTCGCCTGGACCATCTTCCGGCCGTCCGTGATCTTCGGTCGCGACGACACGTTCCTCAACCTGTTCGCGCGCCTCTCGCGGACGCTTCCCGTCGTCGTCCTCGCGGCGCCGAACGCGCGCTTCCAGCCGATCTTCGTCGAGGACGTCGCGCACTGCATCGTGCACGCGCTCGGCGACGACCTCACGCAGCGGGCGCGCTACGACCTGTGCGGCCCCAAGGTGTACACGCTGCAGCAGCTCGTGCGCTACGTCGGCGAGGTCGCCGGCGCCGTGCGCCCGGTCGTCCCGCTCGGTCCGGGGCTCTCGCGGCTGCAGGCGACCGTCCTCGAGCACCTGCCGGGCAAGCTCATGAGCCGCGACAACCTGCGGTCGACGGAGACCGACAACGTCTGCGACTGCCCGTTTCCGGCGGTGTTCGGCATCTCGCCCGCCGCGCTCGAGGCGATCGCTCCGCAATACCTCGCGCCGGCGGCGCAGCGCAGCGCGTTCGACCGCTTTCGCGCGACCGGCGGCCGGTAGCGCGGGCTCGCGGGCGGCCGCGCGAACGGCAGGCACCGATGGCGCGCCCCTTGCCACAGCCGGTCCGGATCTACGAGGTCGGGGGCGCCGTCCGCGACGGGCTGCTCGGGCGGCCGATCGCCGACCGCGACCACGTCGTCGTCGGCGCCACGCCGGAGCTCATGATGGCGTCGGGCTACCGGCCGGTCGGCCGGGACTTCCCCGTGTTCCTGCATCCGGAGACGAATGAGGAGTATGCGCTCGCTCGCACGGAGCGCAAGCACGGACAAGGCTATCGCGGCTTCGAGTTCTTCGCCTCGCCCGACGTCACCCTGGCGGAGGACCTGGCGCGGCGCGACCTGACGATCAATGCGATGGCGCGCGGCGACGACGGCGTCCTCGTCGATCCCCACGGAGGCGCCGCCGACCTGGCCGCCGGCGTCCTGCGCCACGTCTCGGCGGCGTTCGCCGAAGATCCGCTGCGCGTGCTGCGCGTGGCGCGGTTCGCGGCGCGCTTCGGTTTTGCCGTCGCGCCGGCCACCGAGGCGCTGATGCGCACGGTCGTGGCGTCCGGCGAGCTCGCCACGCTCGCGCCCGAACGCGTGTGGCAGGAAATCGCGCGAGGGCTGATGGAGGCACGGCCGTCGCGAATGCTCGCGGTGCTGCGCGACTGCGGCGCGCTGGCGGCGCTGCTGCCGGAACTGGACGCGCTGTACGGCGTCGCGCAGCCGCCCGTGCACCACCCGGAAGTGGACGCGGGCGTGCACGTGGCGCAGGCGCTCGACTGGGCGGCCGCGCACGCGCTCGGGCTGCCGGCGCGGTATGCGGTGCTGACGCACGACCTCGGCAAGGCCACGACGCCGGAGGCGGCGCTGCCCCGGCACATCGCGCACGAGCAGCGCAGCGTTCGCCTCGCCCAGCGGCTGTCGGCACGCCTGCGCGTGCCGCTCGCCTGCCGCGATGCCGCGGCGGTTGCCGCGCGCTGGCACGGCGTGGTCCACCGGGCCGCCGAACTGCGGCCGGCGACGCTGCTCGACGTTCTCGCGGGGGCGGACGCGTTGCGGCGCCCGGAGCGCCTCGCCACGCTCCTCGACGCGTGCGCGGCCGACGCCTGTTCGCGGCCGGGTGCCGCCGCCGACTACGCGCCCGCGCGCATCCTGCGCGGCGCGCTCGCGGCAGTGAAGACCGTCGATGCCGGCGCGATCGCGCAGGGCGTCGGGCGGCGGCCGGGTGCGAAAGCGGAGGATGCGATCGCCGCGGCCGTGCGCAGCGCGCGGCTGAAGGCGCTGCGGGCCTGGCGGCGAGGCCTGGCGCCGCCGTGATCGGACGTGGCGGCGCCGGTGACGCAGGAGGCGCCGCACCGCTAGATGCGGTAGGCGACGGCCTTCATGACGCCGGCGGCCACGCGCATCGCGCCCTTGACGGGCAGCGGCAGGTCGACCGCGCCGGCATCCTGCGCCATCGCGCCGTGCCGCGCCTCGTCCTCGCGCATCGTGTCGACGATCGCGCGGCTCTTCACGTCGGCGTCGGGCAGCCGGTCGAGGTGCGACGTGAGGTGCTCCTCGACCTGCCGTTCCGTCTCGACGACGAAGCCCAGGTTCACGCGATCGCCGGCGATGCCGGCAAGCGCGCCGATGGCGAACGAGCCCGCGTACCAGATCGGATTGAGCAACGACGCGCGGTCGGCGAGCTCGGACAGCCGCAGCTGCGTCCAGGCGAGGTGCTCCTCCTCCTCCCGTGCCGCGGACGCGAATCTGGCGCCGATCGACGGATCGCGCGCCACCAGCGCCTGCGCCGAGTAGAGCGCCTGCGCGCACACCTCGCCGGTGTGATTGACGCGCATCAGCCCGGCGGCGTGGCGCCGCTCCTCGGGCGTCATGTCGGCCTCCGGCAGGCCGGCGCCGGGAACGGGACGGGCGGTGCGCGAGAGCCCGGACAGCGTGCGCAGCGCGCGGTCGAAGCCGACGATCCAGCGATCGATCATCCGCGCATCGTACCACCGGCGATCGGGCAAAAAAAACGGGCGCCCGAAGGCGCCCGTTGCCATTGCGAAGAGACCCGTTGCTGCCGAAGGTGCTCTTAGAAGAAGTGGACCAGGCCCATCACGAAGCCGCTGGCGTTGGCGCCGTTGACGACCGTGTACGGGTTGATGTTGAAGTTGTAGGCGGCGTTGTTGTCGTTGCGCGTCTGCACGAAGCCCGTGTAGGCCAGCGTGCGCTTCGACAGCGCGTACGTGTAGGAGATTTCCCACTGCGCCGCGCCCGTGCTGTTGCCGGCGGCCAGCTGGCCGACCTTCGTGCCGGCCGGGCCGGAGCCATCGCCGGCGTCGCCGTAGAAGGCGTACAGTTCGCCCGGGCCGATCGGCACGGTGCCGCTGATGCCCCAGAAGTTGCGGGTCAGGCTGCCACCGGTGACGTCGTAGTCGAGGCGCTCGTACACGCCGCCGACCTTGATCACGCCGAAGTTCCAGTTGGCCGCGACCGACAGCGCCCAGTCGTTACACGTCGTGCAACGGTACTTGTTGTTCGCCTCGTACGCGATACCGCCCTGGAACGGGCCGTTCGCGTAGAAGCCGCCCATCGACAGCACGTACGCGTGGCGCTGCTGTTGCGCGAGCGTCTGGTTGGACGTGTCCGCCGCCGACAGCTGGACCGAGCCCGCGAAGCCGCCGATGCGCGGCGAGTCGTAGCGGATCGAGTTGTTGAGGCGCGCGTCGAAGCCGCCGTTGTCCTTCGACTGGGAGCCCTGCGCCCAGACCGCGGCGGTCGACAGGATGGACGTCGTCAGCGTCGGGACGTTACCGAAGATCGGGTGGATGTCGTCGTACGGGGCAAGGAAGTTGCCCATCTTGAACGTGCCCCACGTGCCTTGCAGGCCGACGAACGTTTCGCGCGTGGCCAGCGTGCTGCCGCCGGCGTCCGCCTGGACGTTCGATTCGATCTGGAAGATCGCGGACAGGCCGCCGCCGAGGGACTCGCTGCCGCGGATGCCGAAGCGCGACGAGTTCGAGTTCACGCGGTAAACCGTACGGTTCTGCGGGCCGGCCGTGGCGGGCAGGTTCGGATCGACCGCCGAGCCGCTGACCGCTTCCATCGTGAGATTGAGGCGGCCATACAGCGTCACATTGGCGGTTTGCGCCTGCGCAGCGAGCGGGGCGGCAAGCAAACCCGCTACTGCGACAGCGACGAGCTTTTTATTCATGGAGTCTCTCCTCTAACGGATAAAATTGGCAAGGTTTCAAGCCTTTTGCGCCTGCCATCGGAACCTTCTCAAATCTGCGAGAAGTTGCAACCCATTTTGCCAAAGGCTCCCTTGCACTGGCAAGCCGAAGGCAGACCGGGGTCTGGCCGTCTTGGCCCGTGTTGTGCCGAAGCAACAGAAAATCGGGGCCGAACGGGCGCGCCGGGGCCGCCTCCAGCGCGCTGCCGCACCGGGACTATGCTCGAAGTACGATGTATAAGATTATGAAAACAAATCAGAAAATTTTGAATCTTGGCGGCGAGGGCGACTTCGGAAGGCATTCGATCGATTTGCCCCGATTTGGCGCTACGCGCCCGCTTGCCCGCGGGGCCGCCCGGCGCGTGGAGTGCCCTGATATTGCGCTGCTTTCCGCCATCCGCGCGACCCGCGCGAAGACGGCCACGGGCGCGAGCTCCGGGTGAACGGCGGCGGGCCCGCGCTCGTCGCGGCGGCCGCGGTGCTCGCCGCGGCCGCGACCGCCGCGCTGATGCGCTGGAAATCGCGGCTGCCGCTCGCCGTCCGCAACGAGCGGACGCTGCACACGGCGCCGATCCCGCGGGTCGGCGGGCTCGCCGTCTGGGCGGGGTTCGTGCCCGTGGCACTCGCCGCGCACGCGAGCCCGACGATGACGATCGCGACGTGGGGCGTTCCGCTCGCGCTGCTCGTCGCGGTGTCGTTGCGCGACGACATGCGTGCCGTTCCGATTGCGCCGCGGCTCGCCGTGCACGCTGCCGCGGCGCTCTGGTTCGCCGCCGCGGCGCTCGGTGCGTCGGTGGCGACGGCCGTGCCGCTCGCGCTGCTCGCGGTGCTCGTCGCGTGGTCGCTCAACCTCTACAACTTCATGGACGGCAGCGACGGCCTCGCGGCGACCATGACGGTGACGGGCTTCGTCGCCTACGGAGCCGTGCTGTTACACGAAGGGTTACCGGCGACCGTGCCGTTCGCGCTCGCCGCGGCGGCGCTGCCGGTGCTCGCGGTCAACCTGCCGCCCGCGCGCATCTTCCTGGGCGACGTCGGCGCCGTGCCGCTCGGATTCCTCGCGGCGGCCCTGGGCGCCGCCGGCGTGATCGACGGCGCGTGGGGCGCGTGGTTCCCGCCGCTCGTGTTCCTGCCCTTCGTCGCCGACGCGACCGTCACGCTCGTCCGGCGGGTGCTCGCGGGCGAGCGTTTCTGGGAGGCGCACAAGTCGCACTACTACCAGCGGCTCCACCGGATGGGCGCCGGGCATCGGGGCACGCTCGCCGCGTGGGGCGCGCTCATGTTCGGCACCGCGGGGACGGCCGTGGCCTGCGCGTGCGTCGCACCCGCGCTCGGGGAGGCCGCGCTCGCCGCCTGGTGCGCCGCGTGCGCCGTGCTGTTCGCGGCGATTGATTATCATTGGCGCAAACGCCGGCCGCCACCGTGATACGGACACCGATCAACCTGCGGGCTTCGCTCGCCTTCGTGCACGACGTGTGCGCGGCCGCGCTCGCGTGGGTGGCGCTCTACTGGCTGCGGTTCAATCTCGACCTCCCCGAGCCCTACGTCGCCGACATGTGGCGGACGCTCGCGTGGATCGTGCCGCTGCAGGCGGTGATCTTCATGGCGCTCGGCCTGTACCGCGGCCTGTGGCGCTTCGCGAGCCTCGTCGACCTCCAGCGGATCGTGCTCGCCGCCGCGCTCGGCGCGGTGCTGGTTCCGGTCGTGCTCGTGATGCTGCAGCTGCAGGCCGTCGTGCCGCGCAGCGTGCTGATCCTCTATCCGGTCGTGCTGATCTTCCTGATGGCGGGCAGTCGCTTCGCGTATCGCGTGTGGAAGGAGCACCGGCTGTACAGCCCGCTCGAGGCGCTGGGCGAGCCGGTGCTCGTCATCGGCGCCGGCGAGGCCGGCGCCCGGCTCGCCAAGGACCTGGCGCGCAGCCGGCAGTGGCGCGTCGTGGGGCTGCTCGACGACGACACGGCGAAGCAGGGGCGCCTGCTGCGCAACCTGCGCGTGCTGGGGCCGATCGGCGACCTCGGCGCGTGGTGCGCGAGGTACGGCGTGCGCAAGGTGATCATCGCGCTGCCGTCGGCCAATCACGTGGTGCGCCGGCGCGTGGCCGAGCTCTGCGCGGCCGCCGGCGTCGAGGCGCTGACCGTGCCGTCGTACGAGGACCTGATCAGCGGGCGCCTCGCGCTGACGACGATCCGCAACGTCGAGCTCGACGATCTGCTCGGACGCGACCCGGTCGTCCTCGACAGCGCCGGCCTGGCGGAGTGGCTCGGCAACCGCGTCGTGATGGTGACCGGTGCGGGCGGGTCGATCGGCGCCGAGCTCGCGCGGCAGATCGCACGGTTCCGCCCGGCGCGGCTCGTGCTGTTCGACATCTCGGAGGCCGCGCTCTACGAGATCCAGACCGCGCTGACCGACGAGTTCGCGCAGCTCGCGGTCGCGGCGATCGTCGGCGACGTCAAGCACGCGGCGCTCGTCGACGAGGTGCTCGCGCGCGAGCGGCCGAGCGTGATCTTCCACGCGGCTGCGTACAAGCACGTGCCGTTGATGGAGGAAACCAACGCGTGGCAGGCGGTGCGCAACAACGCGTGGGGCACGTGGGTGCTGGCGCGTGCCGCGGTCGCGGCGCACGTGGAAAAGTTCGTCCTCGTGTCGACCGACAAGGCGGTCAACCCGACCAACGTGATGGGCGCGACCAAGCGGCTCGCCGAGATGGCGTGCCAGAGCCTCGCCGGCGGCGGCACGCGGTTCGTGCTCGTGCGCTTCGGCAACGTGTTCGGCAGCGCGGGGAGCGTGATCCCGCGGTTCCGCGAGCAGATCGCACGCGGCGGCCCGGTGACCGTCACGCATCCGGAGATCACGCGCTACTTCATGTCGCTGTCGGAGGCGACCCAGCTGCTGCTGCAGGCGGGGCTGCAGGGCAAGGACGGCGAGGTGCTGGTGCTCGACATGGGCGAGCCGGTGCGGATCGTCGACCTCGCGCGCGACATGATCAAGCTCTCGGGCGCGGACCCGGAGCGGATCGCGATCGTCTACACGGGGCTGCGGCCGGGCGAGAAGCTGTTCGAGGAGGTGCTCGCGACCGAGGAGGCCACCAAGCCGACGCCGCACCCCAAGCTGCGGATCGCGCAGGCGCGCGACGCCGACCGCAACGCCGTCGGCCAGATGGTGACGTGGTGCGAGTCCGATCGCGCCGCCGACGACGCCGAGGTGCGCGCGCGGCTGCGCACGTGGATTCCCGACTACGCGCCGACCGCGGGCGCGCCGGTGAAGCCCATCCCCACCGCCGCGCCCTCCGGCCGCGAGGAAGCCAAGCCGCTGCCGCTGCGGCGCCGACGCTGACGCCGACGCGTCGCTATGCGATTCTCGCCCGGCGCATGCCGTATCCGATCAGGCACGCGTTGAGCGCCCAGAACTCCCGCGAAGTCGGACGCACCATGAAGTCGTCGGTCAGGTTCTTGACGACGAACGCGGCGAGCATCACGAGGCCGGCGAGTCCGATCACCGCGAGTATCCCGTCGGGCGCGCGCAGGAAGCGCCAGTAGCGCCAGGCCACGGCCGCGAGCAGCGCGAGCAGCGTCGCGACGCCGATCGCGCCGGTCTGCAGCCACTGGCTGACGAACAGGTTGTGGGCGTGCAGCAGCAGCGGATGGCCGGTCTCCGCACGCAGCTGCTCGCGCAGGATCGACTTGCCGAAGCCGAAGCCGGTCCACGGGCGCTCGCGGATGCGCTCGAACGTGTGCTGCCAGAGGACGAGCCGCGGATCCTCGGCGATGGCCTGCGCGACGCTGGTGCTGCCGTTGAAGTCCGTGCGCGCGCGCTCGCGCATCGCGTCCACGAACAGCGCGGCGAGCACGACCAGCAGCACGAGCAGGACGGCGCCCCAGCGCAGCGGCGCCCGCGCGAGGCGCGCACGCCAGCGCCAGCCGGCGAGCAATGCGGCGACGACGAATCCCGCGGCGAGCGCCACCCAGATCATCCGGTTCTCGGTGAGACGCGCCGCGACGAGCAGCAGCGCGAACACGACGACCGCGACGGCCAGCTGCCACGGCCCGGCGCCGAAGCCGACCGGCCGCGGCGCGAGCAGCAGCGGCAGCAGCGGCAGCACCAGCACGAGCAGCGTCGAGAACGCGCCGACGCCGGCGTGCGAGCGCTGCAGCACCACTTCCGGTCCGGCGTTACCCGGCGCCGTCAGCAGGTGCACGGCCAGCACCGACAGGAACGCGGCAACGGCGATCGCCGTCGCATTGACCGCGCGGAACGGCGCGGGTCCGCGCGCCGCGACGTAGAAGACCCCGGTGGTGGCGAGGCCCCAGCCGACTTCGGTGCCGAACTCCGCGCGCGAGAAGGCCGGATTGATCGACCACGCGAGCGAGGCGGCCGACCATCCGGCCCACGCGAGGATGGCCGCCACGAGCCAGCCGTCGGGAACCGGCATCGGCTCGTTGTCGGAGAAGAGGGACCCCAGGACGAGCCACAGCGCGAACGCCGCCGCGAGGCCGAACGCGAGCGAGCGGAAATACGTGTGGCCGCTGATCGCGACGAGCGCGAAGTACGTGCACGCCCAGAAGGCGGTCGAGAATTGAAGCAGCGCGAACACGCGCGCGCGGACGAAGGCGCCGCGCGACGGCGTGCTCGCGGCGTCAGGACGCGACCGCATCGGCACGGGCCGCACGCGCGGCCGGAACGCAGCGGTCGAGCGCGGCGGCGAGCGCGCGCTCGACCTCGGCGCAGCGCAGGTTGCGCACGTCCTCGTCGCGGCCGACGAGCGGCGCGTGCACGAGGCGCGGATTGGGCGAGCTGCAGCCCTGCTTGAGGATGCCCTGCCGCGGATCGGACCACAGCGAGACGACCTCCAGCGGGAAGTCCTGCGCGAGGTAGTAGGCGGCGGTCAGCACGCCGCTGTCGGGCGCGACGAGGATGCGGCAGCGCGCGCGGACCAGCGCGACGAGGTCGAGGAAATCGGTGCGTCCCCGCAGGTCGACGACGTTGGACTGCGGGAAGGCGGTCGTCGCCTCGTTGCCGAGCAGCAGCCAGCGCACGCCGCGCTCGGCGGGGAAGCGCGCGATGAGCTCGCGCCACGACGCGGCGGGCCAGTCCTTCACGTAGCCGTAGTGCTGCGCGGTCTCCGAGCTGACGTGGGCGCCGATGTCGACGGTGCCGGCGATCGCCGGCACCAGCCGGTCGGCGCGTGCGTTCCACGCCGGGTCCCAGCGGAGCGCCGGCGGATACGCCTGCCGGCGGCCGTCGAGCCAGCGCGTCGGATCGGGATCCGCGAAGACGGTCGCCGCCGGCGGCAGCGCGACGCCCGCGGCCGCGGCCGCGGGCCGCACGTCGATCGGTGGTCCGCGCGTCGCCGTCGCGACCACGTGCACGGCGTCGGCGTCGGTCAGCCGGAATGCGTCCGCGAGGTCGGCGCGCGTGAACACGACGATGCGGCTGCGCGGATCGGATGCGCGAATGCGCGCGAACAACGGCACGAGGCCGAGCGCGATGTCGCCCAGGCCGCGGTTCCAGCCGAACACGAAGTCGTGCCGGCCCTCGCGCTTCGCCGCGGACACCGCGCGCTCGAACGGCGTGCCGCGCACGCGATCGGCGAGGATCCGGCTCCAGCGCCTGAAGTTGAAGCGCCCGCGGCTGCGGAACCTCATCGGCGGGGCCGCGGCCGGGTCGGCGCGCGCGTTCGGGAGGCGGGCATGCGGAATCGGGCGGGCGGGGATCGGCGGCGCGGGCGGGCCGGCGTCGCCTCGCTGCGCGGACGTGCGCAGGCGAGAAAAGTATAGCGCAGGGGCATGCGCAGGTCCTGCGCGAGAGGAATTCGGGTAGACTTCGCGCCGATCACGTCGAATGGCGCGTGCGCTCCCGCCGGCCCGCGCCCCACGCGCGGGCCCCTCGCGCAGCGCGGCCTCCAACCGAATCCCTATGTGCGGCATCGCGGGTTACGTCAGCGACACGGCGCTCGCCCCGGAAGTGCTGGCGGCGATGACGCGGTCGCTCGCGCACCGCGGGCCGGACGCCGACGGGTTCTTCGCCGCCGGGCGCGCGCACCTGGGCCACCGGCGGCTGTCGGTGATCGACATCGCCGGCAGCCCGCAGCCGATGACGAGCCCCGGCGGCCGGGTGGCGGTCGTCTTCAACGGCGAGATCTACAACTTCCGCGAGTTGCGCGACGAGCTCGCGCGCGGAGGCTGGAACTTCCGCACGAACGGCGACACCGAGGTGCTGCTCGCCGGCTGGGCCGCGTGGGGCGAGGACGTCGTCGCGCACCTGCGCGGAATGTTCGCGTTCGCGCTGTGGGATGGCGAGCGCGACACGCTGTTCGCCGCGCGCGACCACCTCGGCGTGAAGCCGTTCCACTACGCGTGGGACGGCGCGACGCTGGTGTTCGGGTCGGAGCTCAAGGCGGTGCTCGCGCATCCCGCAGTCGCCGCCGAGGTCGATCCCGGCGCGCTCCGGCTGTACCTCGAATGCCAGTTCATCCCCGCTCCGCACTCGGTGTTCCGCGGCGTGCGCAAGCTGCCGCCCGGCCACACGCTGAAGCTCGCCGGACGCGCGTTGTCGCTTGCGCGCTACTGGTCGCCTTCGTACGGCGAGAAGCTGCGGCTGTCCGAAGCGCAGGCGGCCGATGCCGTCGACGCGGAGCTGCGTGCGTCGGTTGCCGGCATGCTGGTCGCCGACGTGCCGCTCGGCGCATTCGTCAGCGGCGGCATCGACTCCGGCCTGATCGCGGCGCTGATGACCGACGTCTCCGGTGCGCCGATCGACACGTTCAACATCGGCTTCGAGGGCGGCGTCGCCGTCAGCGAGCACCGCGAAGCCGCGCGCGTCGCCGAGCACATCGGCAGCCGCCACCACGCGCTGATGCTCTCGCCCGACCACGTGCTCGACGCGTTCGACCGCTGGATCGACGTCTTCGACGAGCCGTTCGCCGATCAGGCGGCGCTGCCGACGATGCTGCTCGCCGGGTTCGCGCGGCGCGACGTCACCGTCGTGCTGACGGGCGAGGGCGCCGACGAGGTGTTCGGCGGCTACTCGAACTACCGCAAGCGCGTGCGCGAGGAGCGCTTCACGCGCTGGCTCGCGCATCCGGCGTCGCCGCTGCCCGCGCTCGTGCGCGCGCTGCCGGTGGCGCTGCGCAAGGACCGGCTGCTGCGCTCGCTGACCGAGCCGCTGCCGCGCCGCTACCGCACGATCCCGAACGTGTTCGACGTCCTGCTGCACCCGTCGCTGCTGTCGCCGGCATTCCTGGCGGCGACGCGCAGCGCGCCGGACGTGGGCGCGCTCGCCGCCGCGGCGTTCGAGGAAGGCGTGTCGGCGCACTACCTCGACCGGCTGCTCCACGTCGACCTCTCGCTGTGGCTGCCGGACGACCTCCTCACCAAGGTCGACCGCGCGACGATGACGCACTCGCTCGAGGCGCGCGTGCCGTACCTCGACCACCGCTTCGTCGAGTTCTGCGCGAAGCTCGCGCCCGAGCTCAAGGTGCAGGGGACGACGCACAAGCACGTGCTGAAGCGCGTGGCCGAGCGCTACCTGCCGCACGAGATCGTGCACCGCGGCAAGCAGGGCTTCGTGATGCCGCTGTCGGAGTGGCTCGCCGGACGGCTCGCGGGCCAGCTCGACGAGCACCTCGGCACCGGCGGCCTCGCGCGGCGCGGCCTCTTCCGCGACGGCGCGCTCGCGCGGCTCCTGCACGAGCACCGGCGCGGCCGCCGCAACCACGCGGGACGGCTGTGGGCGCTGCTGATCCTCGAGCGCTGGTTCCGGCGGTACGCGCCGTCGTGGACGCTGGCGTGACGCCCCCGGCCGCGACCGGCGTGAGGCCGCTGTCCATCCTGCACACGGAGTCGTCGATCGGCTGGGGCGGCCAGGAGCTGCGCATCCTGACGGAGATGGAGGGGATGGCGCGACGCGGGCATCGCGTGCACCTGCTGACGGCAGGCACCGCGGACATCCTGCCGGCGGCGCGCGCGCGCGGCCTCGCGGCGACCGGCCTGCCAATCGAGGCGAAGAAGCTCACGGGGCTCGTCGCCGTCCGTCGCTGGCTCGCGCGCGAGGGCGCGGCGTTCGACGTGATCAACACGCACAGCTCGACCGACGCATGGCTGGTCGCGCTCGCGTGCGCGACGCTGCCGCGGATGCCGCCGGTCGTGCGCACGCGCCACGTGTCCACGCCGGTCAACAACGCGCCGGCCACGCGCTGGCTGTACCGGCGCGCGACCGCGCACCTCGTGGTCACCGGCGAAGCGCTCAAGCGCCAGCTCGTCCGCGACAACGGGATCGACGCGGAGCGGATCACGTCGGTGCGCACCGGCATCGACCTCGCGCGCTTCCGCCCGCTGGACCGCGCGCGGGCGCGCGTGCGCTGCGGCGTCGACGCGCGCCCGGCCGTCGCGATCCTCGCCACGCTGCGCGACTGGAAGGGCCACGACGACCTCCTCGACGCGTGGCGGCTGCTGCGCGAGCGGGTCCCGGGATGGCAGCTCCTCGTGATCGGCGACGGGCCGCGGCGCGCGCACCTCGAGGGCCGCGTGGCCGCGCTGGGGCTCGCCGGCGACGTGCGCTTCGCCGGCAACCAGGACGACGTGCCGGCGTGGTACGCGTGCGCGGACATCGCCGTGCTGCCGTCGTACGGCGACGAGGGCGTGCCGCAGAGCCTGATGCAGGCGGCGGCGTGCGGGCTGCCGGCGGTGGCCACGCCGATCGGCGCGATTCCCGAAGCGGTCGTCGACGGGAAGACGGGCATCCTCGTGCCGCCGCGTGCGCCGCCGGCGCTCGCCGACGCGCTGGTGCGGCTGATGACGGATGCGGACCTGCGCGCGCGGATGGGCGCCGCCGCGCACGCGTACGCGCAGGCGAACTTCGGCATCGACGCGATGCTGGACGCGATGGAGGCGGTGTTCGCGCGCGTCGCCGGAGGGCGGAGCTGATGTGCGGCATCGGCGGCCACTTCGGTCGCCCGCGCGGGCCCGACCTGCGCGCGCGGATGCTGGCGGCGCTCGCGAGCCGCGGACCCGACGCGCAGCACGTCGCCGCGTTCGCGGCGGACGGCGCGCGGCTGCCCGACGACGCGGCGGCCGCCGCGGGCCTCGTGCACGCGCGGCTGTCGATCATCGACCCGCGGCCCGAGGCCGACCAGCCGATGGGCAGCGCCGACGGCGCCGTGTGGATCTGCTACAACGGCGAGGTCCACGGCTGGGGCGACGCCGCGCGCGAGCTCGCGGCCCGCGGGGCGCCGTTCCGCACGCGCTCGGACACCGAATTCATCCTGCGCGGCTACGAGGCGTGGGGGATCGACGGGCTGCTGCCGCGGCTGACCGGCATGTTCGCGTTCGCGCTGGTCGACTTCCGCGCCCGCCGCGTGCACGTCGTGCGCGACCGGATGGGCGAGAAGCCGGTCGTCTACGCGCACGGCGAGGAAGGCCTCGCGTTCGGCTCGACGGTGCGGAGCGTGCTGCCGTGGTTGCCGCGCGACCGCCGCGCCTTCGCGCCCGAGGCGATCGACGCGTACCTCGCGCACCGCTACGTGCCGGCGCCGCGCACGATCTTCACGCACGTCGCGCGGCTGCCCAATGCCCACCGGCTCGAGTACGACCTGGACCGCGGCACGCTCACCGTCCACCGCTACTGGTCGCCGCACGCGGTCGCCGCGGCCGACGCGCGCGCGCTGCTCGACGACGCGATCGCGCTGCGGCTCGTCGCCGACCGCCCGCTCGGCGTATTCCTGTCGGGCGGCATCGACTCGGGGACGATCGCGTGCCGCGTCGCGGCGACGGGCCACCGCTCGGTGTCCACGTTCTCGGCGGCGTTTCCCGGGTCCGCGCTCGACGAGAGCGCCGAGGCGGCGGCGACGGCCGCCGCGCTGGGGCTGCCGAACGAGCGCATCGTCGTGCCGACCGCGGTCGGCGACGACTTCGCGCGCATCGTGGCGGCGCTGGACGAGCCGTTCGCCGATCCGTCGGCGTTCCCGACGTGGTACCTCGCACGCGCGACCGAGCGGCACGTCAAGGTGGTACTGGGCGGCGACGGCGGCGACGAGCTCTTCGGCGGGTACAAGCGCATCGCGAAGCACCTGCGCAACGCGTGGCGTGGCGCGCTTTCGGTGCCGCTGCCCGTGCTGCCCGACGCGCGACCGAAGGGCTGGCGCAAGGCGGCGGGCGAGCTCTCGCTCGACTGGGAGTCGGCGTACGCGCTGCGCTTCTCCGGGCTCACGCCCAATCAGCGGCGCTTCCTGCAGCCGCACGCGGCCGCGCTGCCGGCGCATTACTGGCGCGCGCCCGACTTCGCGGCAGGCGAACGGCACGACCGGCTGCTCCGCTGGGACTTCGCCAACTACCTGCCCGAATACGCGCTGCGCAAATCGGACCTGATGACGATGGCGCACGGCCTCGAGGCGCGCGCGCCGTTTCTCGACCACCGCTTCGTCGAGGCGGTGCTGGCGCTGCCACCGCGCGAACGGTTCACGTCGCCGCCGAAGAAGTTCCTCGCGACGCTCGCGCCGGAGCTCGAGCGGCAGGGCGCGTTCGCGCGCAAGAAGCGCGGCTTCAATCCGCCGGTCGCCGCGTGGCTCGACGGCGACCTCGCGGACCGGTTGCCGGGCATCGCGCGCGCGCTCGGCGAGCTCACCGGCGGCCAGCTCGACGCGGCGCGCGTGGCGGCGATGGTCGGCGCGTATGCGGACACCCCCGCGCTCGCCGAGCAGGTGCTGTCGCTCGCGATCCTCGCGGAGAGCCTCGCGCAGCTCGCGCGGGAGGCGGTCGATGGCGGGTAGCCGCGCGCCGATGCGCGTCGCGAGCGTGGCCGGCGCGCTCGCGCGCTGGGGATTGCGGCGGCGCCGTCCCGCGGCGCCGCGCCGGATCCTCCTGCTGCACCACTTGCTGCTCGGCGACACGCTGATGGTCACGGCGCTGCTCGCGAAGCTGCGCGCGCGCCATCCGGACGCGGAGATCGCGATGACGGTTGCGCGTGCGTACGCGCCGCTGTACGCGGGGCGGCCGTACGGCGTGACCGCGCACGTGCTCGACCCCCGCGACGTCGCCACTTTCCGCGCGCTCGCGGCGCTGCCGCGCTTCGACGTCGCGATCCTGCCAGCCGACAACCGCTGGTCGTGGCTCGCGCGCGCCATCGGCGCGCGCTGGATCGTCGGCCTCGCCGGCGACCGTCCGGTGCACAAGAACTGGCCGGTCGACGAGCGGGTCCCGTATTCGCCGCGACCGACGGCGTTCGCGGACACGGCCGCGGAGCTCGTCGCCGGCGCGCCGCCGCCGCGCTACCGCCCGCGCGACTGGCCGGCGCCACCGGCGGAAGACCTGCCGCAGCTTCCGGCGCGCTACGCGCTGCTGCACGTCGGCGCGAGCTCGCCGCTGAAGCTGTGGCCGCCCGAGCGGTGGCGCGCGCTCGCGCAATGGCTCGCCGCGCGCGGCGTGCCGGTGGTCTGGAGCGCCGGCCCCGGCGAAGCGGCGATCGTCGACGCGATCGCGCCGCCCCGCGCCGATGCGCGCATCGCGGGCACGCTTTCGCTCGCGCAACTGTGGCACGTCGTCGCGGGCGCGCGGCTCCTCGTGTGCCCGGACACCGGCATCGCGCATCTCGGACGCATCGTCGGCACGCCGACGGTCACGCTGTTCGGCCCCGGGTCGGCCGTGATCTGCGGCCCGGGCGACTTCTTCGCCGACGCACCGGGGCAGGCGGTGACCGTCGATCCGTTCCCGTGCCGCGACCAGACGATCCAGTTCTTTCGCGACGTGCCGTGGGTGCGCCGCTGCGAGCGCCTCCACGGCGAGCCGCCGGAGCGCTGCCCGCAGGCGCGGTGCATGGAAGCGATCGGGACACCGGCGGTGGTGGCCGCGATCGCGGGCCTCGGAGTGGTGCCGGCCTGACGCCTTCAGCGCGCGAGCGCCGCGCCTTCGGCCTCCGCCGTCGCCGCGTGCGTGAACTGGATCCGGTGCAGCCGCGCGTAGGTGCCGTCGGCGGCGAGCAGCGCCGCGTGGGTGCCGATCTCGACGATGCGCCCGCCGTCGAGCACGACGATGCGGTCGGCGTCCTCGATCGTCGACAGCCGGTGGGCGATCACGATGGTGGTGCGCCCGCGCATCAGCGTGTCGAGCGCCGCCTGCACCTGCCGCTCGGACTCGGAGTCGAGGGCGGACGTCGCCTCGTCGAGGATCAGGATCGGCGCGTTCTTGAGGATCGCGCGCGCGATCGCGATCCGCTGCCGCTGGCCGCCGGACAGCCGGATGCCGTGCTCGCCGACGAGCGTCTCGAACCCCTCCGGCATCGCGCGGATGAAGTCGAGCGCGTGCGCGGCCGCGGCCGCGCGCTCGACGTCCTCGCGCGACGCGTCCGCCATCGCGCCGTACGCGATGTTGGCCGCCACGGTGTCGTTGAACAGCAGCACATCCTGCGACACCATCGCGATCTGCGCGCGCAGGCTCGCGAGCGTCAGCGTCGTGACGTCGTGGCCGTCGATGAACATGCGCCCGGCCGTGGGCTCGTAGAAGCGTGGCACCAGGTTGACGAGCGACGTCTTGCCGCTGCCGGACGCGCCGACCAGCGCGACCGTCTCGCCGGGGGCGATCGTGAGCGTGATGTCGGACAGCGCCTCGCGCTCGTTGGCCGCGTACCGCAGCGACAGCCGCTCGAACCGCACCTCGCCGCGGCACTGCCCGAGCGCCACGGTGCCGTTGTCGGCCTCCTCCTCGTGGTCGAGCAGCCCGAAGATGCTCTCGGCCGCGGCGAGGCCGCGCTGGATCGACGCGTTGATGTTCGACAGGCCCTTCAGCCGCTCGAGCAGCGTCAGCAGCGCGACGACGTAGGACATGAACAGCGCGAAGTCGAAGCGGCCGCCCTCGCTCTGCTGCAGCGCGATCCACACGATCGAGCCGACCGCGCACGCGGCGAAGAACACGGTGAGCGGCGAGCTCGCGGCCGTCGCCGACGACTCCTTGGTCATCGAGTTGCGCAGACGGTTGGCCGCCGCCACCGCCCGCTGGCGCTCGTAGTCCTCGCCGCCGAAGATGCGGACGACACGATGGCCGCCGATCAGCTCCTCCAGCACCTGCGTCAGCGAGCCCGACCGGTCCTGGATGTCGCGCGCGATCCGGCGCAGCCGCCGGCTGAAGTAGCGGATCACGAAGCCGACGATCGGGACGACGATGAACGTCAGCAGCGTCAGCCGCCAGTTGAGCCACATCAGGTAGCCGAAGCTGACGACGATCGTCAGCGTCGACCGGATCGCGTTGGTGATCGCGCCCGAGGCGGCCGACGCGAGCTGGTGCGCGTCGAACGAGACCTTCGACTGGATGACGCCGGCCGCGTGGGTGTCGTAGTACGGCGTAGGCAGCCGCAGCAGCTTGTCGATGAGGTCGCGCCGCAGGTCGAACACGACGCGGTAGCCGGTCCAGCCCATGCCGAACTCGGAGATGTACGCGCCGACGCCGCGCAGGAAGAACACGCCGACGATGGTGAACGGCAGCCACTTGGTGCCGAGCGGATCGGGCGACTCGAAGTTGCGGACGATCGGGATGACGAGCCACGCGAGCATGAGGTCGCCGACGGCGACCACCAGCATGCCGAATACCGCGATGCCGAACGCCCAGCGGTACGGGCGGACGTAGCGCAACAGCCGGGAGTAGAGATGGGTGGCGCCCGTCATCGGGATCGAGGGGGCCGCGCGTTACGCGCGGCGCCGCAGCTTGCGGATTGGCGGGCGGCGGGGCGCCCGCAGGTCGGCGACGAGTATAGCGCAGCGCCGCCGGCGCCCCGCCGCGATCGGGGCGTCATCCGGCGAGCAGGCTGTCGTACAGGCCGACGAGCGCGGCCGCCATCGCGTCGGGCGTGAGCGGCGCCATCGCGGCGAGCGCACCGGCGCCCGCGCGCGCGCGCGCGGCGGGGTCGACGAGGCCGGTCATCGCGGCGGCGATCGCGCCGATGTCGCGCGCGCCGCAGACGGCGCCGGCGCCGTGCGCAAGCACGAGCTCGCCCGCGCCGCAGCGGTCGCTGGTGACGACGGGCAGCCCGCAGGCCAGCGCTTCCAGCACCGCGTTGGACAGCGCGTCGTACAGCGTCGGCAGCACGAATGCGTCGGCGGCGCCGTAATAGGGCTTCGGGTCCGTCTGCGGGCCGGCGAACGTGACGCGTCCGGCGACCCCGAGGCGCCGCGCGAGCGACGCGTAGCGGACCGGGTGGCGGTCGCGGCCGACGACGACGAGGTGCGCCGGCGCCGGGACCGCCGCGAGCGCCTCCAGCGCACGCGCGACGCCCTTGCGCGCGTACGCCGAGCCCACGAGCAGGAACACGCACGCGTCGGCGGCGATCCCGTGCCGCGCGCGCACGGCGGCGCGATGCGCGGCGAGCCCGGGGTGGAACGCCGCCGGGTCGATCGCGTTGTAGATGACGGGCAGGCGCTCGCGCGGCAGGCCGAAGCGCTCGTGGATCTCCGTCTGCACCATCCGCGAGATGCAGATGACGCGCTGCAGGCGCGCGCTCGCGTAGAGGCGCCGCTCGGCGGCCAGCATGTAGCGGTGGTACGGGCTCGCGGCGAACGCCGGACGCTGCCACGCCGGCAGCTCGCGCAGGCGCTCCTCGACCCACACCGCGTGCACGCCGTCGCCCGCACGGTAGACGTCGCAGCACGCGATGCGCTCGTGCGACTGCACGAGCGTGCCCGGCATCCGCGCGACCGCCGCGCAGACCGCGCGCGCGAAGCCCGCGTCGCGCAGCGTGCGGCCGAGATACGGCGGATCGACGACGACCGGCGTGATCCGGGGATCGCCGCCTTCCGGCCAGCGGCGCGTGACGAGCGAAATCTCGACACCGCGCGCGACGAGCGCGGCGAGCGCGCGCTCGACGAAGCGCTCGGCGCCGCCGTACGGCGTGTAGCGCTGGCGGACGATCGCGAGCCGCATCAGCCGCGCGGCTCGGCGGGCGGCGGCACCGGGCGCGCCGGGTCGTGCGGCAGCGTCTCCGACTCGAGCCCGTCCTCGCCGTGCAGCGGCGGCGCCTCGGCCGGCGCGTCCGTCTTCGCCTCGCGCGCGGCGCGCGCGGCGAGCTTGTGCGCGACGGAGGCCTCCAGCAGCTCCTTGTACAGCAGCACGAGCTTCAGCGTCATCGCCGCCGGCGTCAGCGGCTCCACGGCGCGCCGCGCGTTCGCGGACAGCCGCGCGCGCGTGTCCGCGTCGTAGAGCGCCTGCATGTGCGCGGCCAGCGCGGCCGGGTCGCGCGCGTCGCAGACGAAGCCGGCGTCGTGCTCCGTCACGAGCTCCGCCGCGCCGGTGCGGCGGCTGGTGACCACCGGGAGGCCCGCCGCCAGCGCCTCCATCGCGGCGTCCGGGAACGCGTCGTACAGCGCCGGCAGCACGAACGCGTCCGCCGCACCGTAGAACGGTGCGACGTCGGTCTGGAATCCCGCGAACGTCACGCGCTCGCGGACGCCGTGCTCGCGTGCGAGCCGCTTGAACGCCGGCGTCCGGCGATCGTCGCCGACGACGACGAGGTGCGCGGTCTCCGGCAGCCGCGCGATCGCCGCGATCGCCGCCGGCACGCCCTTGCGCGTGAACCCGGAGCCGACCAGCAGGAAGAGCATCGCGTCGGCGGGCACGCGGTACCGCGCGCGAATGCGCTCGCGATGCGCGACGAGCGCCGGTGAGAAGACGTTCGAGTCGACGCCGTTGTAGAGGACCGGCAGCCGCTCGTCGGGCAGCCCGAAGCGCGCCTTGATGTCGTCGCGCACCATCTTCGAGTTGCACAGCACCGCGCGCAGCCACGGGCTCGCGAAGAGCCGGCGCTCCATCGCGAGCGTGTAGCGGTGCCACGGGTCGATCGCGACGCGCCACCGGAGCGAGGCCGGCGCGTCGGCCAGGCGCTCCTCGAGCCACGCGGCGTGGACACCGTCGGGCGGGCGGTAGACGTCGCACGTCGGCAGCCGCTCGTGCGACTGCACGAGGTTCGCGCGCGCGCCGGCGATCTCGCGCGCGACCGCGTGCGCGAAGCCCCAGTCGCGCCACAGCGGGCCGATGTACCGCGGGTTGCAGATGTGCGGCTCGATCAGCTGCAGGTGGGTCTGCGGCCACTCGCGCGTGTACAGCGTGATCGCGACGTTGCGCTCGAGCAGCGCCTCCAGCGCCCCTTCGAGGAAGCGCTCGGTGCCGCCCTGCGGCGTGTAGCGCTGGCGGATGATCGCGAGGCGCATCAGGCGCCCGTGTCCCGCGTCTGCGCGATGAGCGCCGCCAGCGACGCGTGGACGCCTGCGACGGGCAGCGTCGTCAGGCACTCGGACACCTTGCCGCCGCCGCAGCCGTCCAGCCCGCACGGGCGGCACGTGTGCGCGTCCGACGCGACGACGCGGTGCGCGACCCGCCACGGCCCCCACGCGTACTCGCTCGACGGGCCGAACAGCGCGAGCGCGGGCGTGCCCATCGCGGCGGCGATGTGCATCGGCGCGGAATCCACGCCGGCGAACGCGCGCGCGCGGCCCGTCAGCGCGGCGAGTTCCGACAGCGACAGCATGCCGGTGAGGTCGACTACGCGCGGGCGCGTGGCCGGGGAGAGCGCCGCGAGCACGGCGGCCGCGAGCGCGCGCTCGCGGTCGTCGGGCGCGCCGGTGACGACCACCGGAAGGCCGTCGGCAACGACGCGGTCGATCAGCGCCGCCGTGCGCTCGGCAGGCCAGCACTTGAACAGCCACCGCGAGCCCGGATGCACCTGCACGAACGTGCGCGGCGCGAGCGCCCGCTCGGCGAGCAGCGCGGCGACCTTCGCGTCGGCAGCGGCGCCGGGCACCAGCACGAGCCGGCGGTCGGCCTCGTCGGGCTGCACGCCGATCCGCCGCAGCGCGTCGAGGTTCTGCTCGACCACGTGCCGCTCGGTGCGCGCCGGGACGCGGTAGAAGTGGGTGAAGTGCCGGCGCCACAGCGCTGCGCGGCGCTCGGGCTCGCGCGTCACCGACCAGCGCGGGCGCAGCAGGCGCGCGAGCGTGAGCCCGCGCGGGTGCTCGGTCAGGTGGACGAGCAGGTCGTACCGGCGCGCGCGCAGCGCCGACAGCAGCGCCCACTCGCCGCGGGCCTGCGCGAGCGCGCCGCGCGCCTTCCAGCCGCGGTCGATCGTGTGCAGCTGTGCCACCGCCGGATGGCCGGCCAGCATCGGCGCGGTCTCCGCGTAGACGAGGCCGTCGACCTCGGCGTCCGGCGCCGCGCGCGCGAGCGCGGTGAACACGGGAGACGCGAGCAGGACGTCGCCATGGTGGCGCAGTTTCGTGACGAGCGCGCGACGGACGTGGTGCAGAGGAACCGGATCCGGCAGCGGGCTCGCCATGGTCCGCACGATACCAAAATCCGCGGGCACCCGCGCGCGGCCGCGACCGTGATCGGTTGGCGCTCACTGCCGCCGAAAGCCGCGGAGAGGAGGGGGTTCGCGTTCGCGGTACAATCCGCGCGACCGACCCGCACGCCCCGTTCACGCGCCGCCCTCCCGCCATGCCCGACGACGCCGTCCACACTTCGCTCAAGGCGCAGATCCTCGCGGAGGCGCTTCCGTACATCCGGCGCTTCCACGACAAGACGATCATCGTCAAGTACGGCGGCAACGCGATGACGGAGCCGCGGCTGAAGGCCGGCTTCGCGCGCGACGTCGTGATGCTCAAGCTGGTCGGCATGAACCCGGTGATCGTGCACGGCGGCGGGCCGCAGATCGGCGACCTGCTCGCGAAGATGGGCATCGAGAGCGAATTCCGGCAGGGCATGCGCGTGACGGACGACCGCGTGATGAATGTCGTCGAGATGGTGCTGGGCGAGCTGAACCAAGAGATCGTCGGCCTCATCAACCAGCACGGCGGCAAGGCGGTCGGCCTCACCGGGCAGGACGGCGCGTTCATCCACGCGCGGAAGATGCTGCTGAAGCCCGAGACCGCCGACGGCGAGCCGGTCGACATCGGGCTCGTCGGCGAGATCGAGCGCATCGACCCGGAGCTGATCCAGCTGCTCGACTCGCGCGACTTCATCCCGGTCGTCGCGCCGATCGGCGTGGGCACGGGCGGCGAGGCCTACAACATCAACGCGGACCTCGTCGCCGGCAAACTGGCCGAGACGCTGAAGGCGGAGAAGCTGGTGCTGATGACCAACACGGTCGGCGTGCTCGACAAGCACGGCACGCTGCTGACGGGCCTGACGTCGAGCGAGATCGACGCGCTGTTCGCCGACGGCACGATCTCCGGCGGCATGCTGCCGAAGATCGGCTCGGCGCTCGACGCCGTGAAGAACGGCGTGGCGAGCTCGCACATCATCGACGGCCGCGTCGAGCACGCGCTGCTGCTCGAGGTGCTGACCAACGAAGGCGTCGGCACGATGATCCGCGCCGACGACACGCCGCCGCGGTACGGCGCATGAGCACGAAGGGCCGCCCCGAGGGCGAATACCGGAGCGCGCAACGCGAAGGTTGCCCATTGAGCCCCGGGCGCACGGTGGCACCATGGCGATGAAATCGGGCGAGCGCCGGCTGCAGATCCTGCAGACGCTGGCGGCGATGCTGGAGAACCCGCGCGGCGAGAAGGTGACCACCGCCGCGCTCGCGGCGAAGCTCGGCGTCTCCGAGGCGGCGCTGTACCGCCACTTCGCCAGCAAGGCGCAGATGTTCGAGGGGCTGATCGAGTTCATCGAGACGACGCTGTTCTCGTTCGTCAACAAGATCACGGCGGAGACGACCGACGGCGTGGCGCAGGCCGAGCAGGCGGTCGTCATGCTGCTGTCGTTCGCCGAGAAGAACCCCGGCATGACGCGGGTGCTGATCGGCGAGGCGCTCGTCAACGAGGACGAGCGGCTGCAGGCGCGGATCAACCAGCTCACCGACAAGCTGGAGGCGTCGCTGCGGCAGTCGCTGCGCATCGCGCAGGCGGCCAACGGCTGGCACGGCGATGCGCAGGCGGATGCCGCGGTGCTGATCGCCTACGTCCTGGGCCGCTGGCAGCTCTACGCGAAGAGCGGGTTCAAGCGCACGCCGCAGGACGGGTGGGCGCTGCAGCGCAAGTTCCTGTTCGGCTGATGCGGCGCGCGGGCACGGACGCCTCTGCGCTCCCGAGCGGCGGTGCGCGGGTCCTGCCGCGTGCGGCCGTGCCGGCCATCGCGCGGGCGCTGACGGCGGCCGTGGCCGCCGCGGCCGCGGCGGTCGCGTTGGCCCAGCCCGGCAAGCCGGGCGCCGAGGCGCCGGCGCCGGCCTCGCGGTGGAGCGCGCAGAGCGCGCAGATGGACGATGCGATGCGCGCGCAGTGGCTGGTCGCGACCGGGCCGCGCACGGACTGGCTCGCCGGCACGCTCGACACCGGGGACCCGGCGGCGCAGGTGACGCGCCTCGCGTCGGCGCGCGTGGCCACGCCCGACAACCGGCTGTTCCTGGCGTCGCTCGCGACCGCCTGCCTCGCGCCGCTGCGGCCGCGGCCCGCCGAGTGCGACGCGACCGACCGGCTCGCCGACTGGGCGACGCGCGACGTCGACAACGGCGTGCCGTCGTTGCTACTCGCCGACCGCGCGCGCCAGCGCAACAACCCGGCGGCGCTGCTCGCGTATCTCGAGGAGGCGGCGCAGCGGCCGCGCTTCGACGACTACCGGAACCGCGGCGCGCTCGTGATCTGGGAGGAGGTGCGCGCACTGCCCGGCGCCTACGATCCCGCCGCTCGCGCGCTGCTCGCGGCGTCGTACGGCGCGCTCTGGAGCCCATTCGCGGCCGGCGCCGTCGACGGGCTGTGCCGCGACGGCCAGGCGCCGACCGACGCGATCCGCGCGGCGTGCGCGGCCGCCGGCGCCGCGATGGCGCAGCGCGCGGCGACGTGGTCGCTGCGCATCGCGGGCGCGCGGCTCGCCGAGCGCAGCGCCGCCCCCGGCCCGGCACGGACCGCCGCCGGACAGCGGCTTGCCGACCTACAGCGGCAGTCGTACGAGTGCGCAGAGACCGGCAACGCCATCGCGGCCGGCCTCGAGTCCGCCGACGCGGCGGCGCGCGCCCGCGCCGTCGCGCAGTGGGAGGCACGTCTCGTGCGCGATGCGCGCGACGGCGAGGTGGCTTCGTGTCTGCACAGCGCACCAGCGGCCGCCTTGCAGCCGAGCGTGCGCTCGGCGGCCCGATGAAGTCGGCGCGAGAAGCTGCGGTCGGTCGGTCGTCTTTCGCGTAGCAACTGCGGCGACGCGCGACGCTCACGGGTCGCTTCGCCACCGGCTCGATCGTCCGCGCAGGCGCACCGACAGCCTGCGGGACGCCGATCGTGCCGACTTCCGCCGCTACGTCGCCTGCACGGTGGACGGCGCCAGCACGCAGCCGGCGATGCGCCAGCGGCCGTCGGGCTGCCGCTGCATCTGGTAGAGCGCGACTAACACCGTGTCGTCCGGCAGCACGAGGCGCAGCGGCTGGATCGTCGCGCCGTCGATCACCGCACCGTCGAGGAACGCCGTGTAGCGTGCGGACAGGAGCGGCGCATAGCCTTCGCGCACCATGCGCAGGAAGTTCGTCGGCGTGCCGAACTGCACGCGGATGCCGGGCGCCGCGAACGTGAACGCCGTCGCGCCGTCGCCGGCCCTGAGCGCCGACAATTGGGCGCCGATGACTTCGCGGATCGCCTTCCATTCGGCGGCCGGCAGCGACGGCGGCGGCGCCGGCGGCGCGGCGAACGCGGGCGCCGCGATCAGCACGGTGAGGAGCGCGCGGCGGGCGCGTGCGAAGCCGCTCACGCCGGCCTCCGCGCGCAGACCGGGCACGCGGGGTCGCGCGGCACGGTCAGCGAGCGCCACTCCATCGTCCGCGCATCGACGAGCAGCAGCCGGCCGGCGAGCGACGTCCCGACGCCTGCGACGAGCTTCAGCGCTTCCGCCGCCTGCGTCGACCCGACGATGCCGACCAGCGGCGCGAACACGCCCATCGTCGCGCAGCGCGTCTCCTCGAGGTCCTCGCCTTCGCCGAACAGGCAGTGGTAGCAGGGCGAAGCCGCGTCGCGCGGGTCGAACACGGCGATCTGGCCGTCGAAGCGCAGCGCGGCGCCCGACACGAGCGGCCTGCCCGCAGCCACGCACGCCGCGTTCACCGCGTGTCGCGTGGCGAAGTTGTCGCAGCAGTCGAGCACGACGTCGGCGGCCGCGACCAGCGGCGCGAGCTCCACGGGCCCGACGCGCGCGTCGACGCGCTCGACGCGGACGTCGGGATTGATCGCGGCGATCCTCCGCGCGGCGGCGTCGACCTTCGCGGCGCCGATGTCCGCCGTCGCATACAGGATCTGCCGCTGCAGGTTGGTGAGGTCGACGTGGTCGGCGTCGCAGATCGTCAGCGTGCCGACGCCGGCAGCCGCGAGGAACTGCGCCGCCGGCGCGCCGAGCCCGCCCATGCCGACGATCAGCGCGTGCGCCGCCGCGAACCGCTCCTGCGCGACGGGCCCGAGCTCGTTCAGCAGGATGTGGCGGCTGTAGCGGAGGAGTTGCGCGTCGTCCATGGGGTGGGTCCTGCGGCGATTCTACTGCGCGGGCGGCGGCGCCACGCCTCAAGGGCGGCGAGCCGGGCGGGCCGGCGGCGTCGCTAGTGCCCGTGCCGATGGTGGACGTCCGGGTAGTGCGGATGGGTGTGGCGGAGTGACGCGTGGACGTGCGAGTGGACGTGGGGTTCGCGGCCGTCCCACGCGACGGCGTGCGCGTGCCGATGATGCTCGTCGTGCCGGTGCGCGTGCGTGTGCTCGAGCGGCGCGTGCTGGTGCTCGTGGTCGTGGCGCTCCGCCACGTGCAGCCAAACGCCTGCGCCCATCAGGACCGCCGCGATGCCGAGTGCCAACGTCACGCTGTCCTGACCCATCGCCACCGCGAGCGCGGCGCCGAAGAATGGGGCCACCGCGAAGTACGCGCCTGCCCGCGCGGTCCCGAGCTCGCGCAGCGCGACGATGAACAGCACTAGGCTGACGCCGTATCCGAGGAAGCCGACCGCGGCCGCGCCCGCGACCACCTCCCACGGCGGCGCGGCGAACCCGAGTGCGAGTGCGATGACGGTATTCGCGCATCCCGCGACCAGTCCCTTGAGCGCCGCGAGCAGGACCGCGTCGCTCGCCGAAGCCTTTCTCGTCAGGTTGTTGTCGAGTGCCCAGCACAGGCACGCGAGCGCGATCAGCGCGGGTCCGGCGATGCCCGCCGGCACTGCGCCGGGGGACGCTGCGAGCACGGCGGCGCCCGCCACGATGGCCAGCATGCCGAGCGCGACGCGCCGGTCGAAGTTCTCGCCGAAGAGGAACCACGCCGCGAGCGCGGTCACCACCGCCTCGAGGTTGAGCAGCAGCGACGCCGCGGCACCGCTGGTGAGGGCGAGGCCGTACATCAGCGCGACGGGTCCGGCCACGCCGCCGGCCGCGATCGCGGCGGCGACCCAGCGCCAATCGGCGCGGTTCGGCCACGCGATCGATCGGCGGTCGCGGCCGCGGCGGCGCACGGCAAGCACCACGAGCAGTCCGCCGCCTGCGCCCAGGTAGAGCAGCGCGGCCAGCCAGATCGGCGGCGTCGCGCCGACGAGTGCCTTCGCGAGCGGAACGCTTGCCCCGAACAGCACGGCCGACAAAAGGCCGAACAGGATGCCAGTGTGCATCGTGCCCCGCGCTCCCTCGTGCCCGGACACCGGGCGTCGGCCAAGACTAGCAGGAACGCACCGACCGCGTGTCCTTCGGCTCGGCGCGAGTCACGGCCGGTGCGGGCACGCGCGCGGAGCAGCGGCCGGCCGCGTACGCGCGCGGCAGACTACTGCGGGGAACACATGGCGACCGGCGTGCGGCCGTACCCTTCGGCGACGTGGCCGTGTTCCAGCATGCCGTGGTGCACCGCCGGGTCCGTCGTGTAGCGGTGATTGCTGTCGGTGCGACCGTTCCAGCTGCGGTACACGGGCATGGTCCCGGCGGGACACGCCCCGGTCGCCATGTCCGGAAGCAGCATGCCGAAGACGTGCGGCGACTCGAGCGTCCACTGCGCGGGCCAGCGATGACCGGTCTCCGCGCACTCCTCCGTCGAGGCCGAGTAGAAGTGCGTATCGAGCCCGTACGCGGGATTGCCGTAGTAGCGGCACACCGGGCGTGCGGCGCCGGTCGCGTCGGTCGGCGCGACGACGTTGAAGCCCATCCCGGTGCGCTGCCAGCCGGCGAGACGACCGTCGTCGAGCGCCGCCGTCTCGTCCGGGTCGGACGTCACGAAATAGTGGTCGAGCCCGGCGTGGTAGAACTCGATCGCGAAGACCACCTTCGGGACGGCGCCGGCCGCCCTGGCGTAGGCGGTCAGCACCGCTTCCCCGGCGGCGTCGCGCCACCGCACCACGCCGACGCCCGCCGCGTACCAGACGTCGCGCTCGTCGCCGGGGCCGCGCTGCTCGTGCACGCGCAGCGCGTCCGGAAACGTCCCCGCGGGCGTGACCACGGTCTCGACCGCCATCGCCTGATAGTGGCTGGTGTGGACCTGCATTCCCATCATCGTGTTCGTGCCGCTGACGCCGGCCTGCCACATCTCGGGATTCCGGTAGCCCATGCCGCCACCCATCATGCCGCCCGGCATCACCGGATTCTTGAGCAGCCACTCCGGACTCGAGAGGCTCAGCATGTAGTGCGTGCCGTCCGGCATCGTCGCGGCGCCGCCGTGGTAGTGCATGCCGTCGGGCCCCATCGAGTAGAACGCCATGTCGTCGGGATCGCAGGCGACGCCGTCGTGGCACGCATACGTCGTGTGGACTCCCGTGAGTCCGGTCATGCCGGCCCACGGCTGGCCGGTGTGCATGACGGCCGTCGCCGTCGCCCGGTGGCCGCCGACGAACACGTAGTCGTAGCGCGCACCGTCGACGACGGGGAAGTAGTTCGTCGTCGCCATCGGCCCCGGCATCATCTGGGCCGTCGAGAGGCCGGCCACCGCCAGAACGGCGGCGGCGACCGCGTTGGCAAGGATTCGGGAAGCGTTCATGGTCGTCACTCGCTTTCGGGTTCGTGGATGGCTGCGACCGACAGGGCGTCGATGCAAAGTGCGGCGGTCGTGCGCGCCGGGAACGCCGCGAGGACGCACACGACGGGCACGGGCCGGCCGGCCCGGGCGCGAACGCCGGCTACAGCGCGAGCCGAAGCGTGCGGAGGATGACCGGCACCCGGGCGGGCGGGTGCGCGTGGCGGCCTGCGGCCGCCGGAATGCCGGGCGGCGGCGCATCCCGGATGCCGAGCGTCGGAACCGCGGCCGCGTGATCCGCAGGCGGGTCCTGCAGCGGCTTCACCTTGGCGACGATCGGCGTGTCGTTGTCGCAGAACTGGCGGCATCCGTCCGTGTCGCAGTCGTCGCCCGAGTCCGTGCCGGTCGTCGCGACCGCGGCCGTCGCGTGGCTCTGCGCGTCGACGACGTGGGCGTGCGCGATCCCGACGAACAGCGCGAACAGCCACGCTCCCAGAAACAGGGAAGCGAGCCGACGGCGGTGGCGACGGAATCTCATCACGGTGTGGACGCTGGCCGGAACAGTGTAGACAGGACGCCTGTCGCGGACGTTGCCCCGCGTCAAGGTTGCGGCGACTCGCCGGTCCCCGTCACCACATACCCGCGGCCCGCCTGCGTCGCCCCGCGTGCCGAAGCACGCCCGGCAGCGATGTTCGACGCGATCGACCTGCGGAACCCCGGCCGCCAACGAAAACGCCCGGCGGCGCCGGGCGTTCGCGGGTTGGGCGCAGCGCGCGTTACGGCTTCGCGGCCGGCGTGGCCGCGTTCGCCGCGGCGACCGCCTTGGTCGACGCGATGACCGGCAGGCCCTTCAGGTGGTTCATCGCCTGCTGCAACGTGAAGTCGTCGTCGGCGCCGTACTCGAAGCGCGGCGGCAGCGGCATCGCCTCGGACCGGTTGCCGTCGCCCGGCTTCGACGGGGTGGCCGCGGGCGCGGCGCCCTTCGCGGGCTCAGCGGCTGCGGCGCCCGGCTTGTTGGTCTCGAGGTGGCGCTCGAGGTTCGCCTCGCGGATGCGGGCGCCGACGTCGCGCCCATCGTCGACGTTGATGTCGGGCTCGATGCCCTTCGCCTGGATCGAGCGGCCCGACGGCGTGTAGTAGCGCGCGGTCGTGAGCTTCAAGCCCGCGTTGTTGCCGAGCGGCAGGATCGTCTGCACCGAACCCTTGCCGAACGTCTGGTTGCCGATCACCGTCGCGCGCTTGTGGTCCTGCAGCGCGCCGGCGACGATCTCCGACGCGGACGCGGTGCCGCCGTCGACCAGCACGACCATCGGCACCTTCTTGACCGCCGGCGGCAGGTCGCGGAAGAAGTCCTCGCCGCGGCGCGAGTAGTTGTCCTTCGTGGCGAGCAGCCGCATCCGCGCGTCGGGCGTGCGCCCGTCCGTGTAGACGACGAGCGCGTCCTTCGGCAGGAACGCCGCCGACACCGCCACGGCCTGGTTGAGGAGGCCACCCGGGTCGCTGCGCACGTCGAGCACGAGGCCCTTCAGGTCGCCCTTCGCGTAGAAGTCCTTCAGCGCCCTCGCGAGGTCCTCGCCGGTGCGCTCCTGGAAGTTGCGGATGCGGATGTAGCCGTATCCCGGCTCCAGCATCTTCGCGCGCACGCTCTTGACGTTGATTTCCTCGCGCGTCAGCGTGAAGGTCAGCGGCGTATCGGCGTCCTTGCGCACGACCGTCAGCACGACCTGCGTGCCCGGCTTGCCGCGCATCTTCTCGACGGCCTTCGACAGCGGCAGGCCGCGGGTGGCCGTGTCGTCGATCTTGACGATGAGGTCGCCGGCCTTGATGCCGGCGCGGAACGCCGGCGTGTCCTCGATCGGCGAGGTCACGCGAACGACGCCGTCCTCGATGCCCACCTCGATGCCGAGGCCGCCGAACTTGCCCTGCGTGGAGACCTGGAGTTCCTTGAACGCCTCGGCGTCGAGGAAGTCCGAATGCGGGTCGAGGCCCCGCACCATGCCGTTGATCGCTTCCTTGATGAGCTTGTCGTCGGGCACCTGCTCGACGTAGTCGCTCTTGATCTTGCCGAAGACCGCCGACAGCAGCTGCAGGTCCTCGTAGGGAATCGGCGTCTTCGCCTCGCGCTGCGCGATCGCCGAGAAGTTGAGCGAGAGCAGGACGCCCAGCACCGTGCCGAGGCCGATGAGCCCCGCCTTCTTCCAGCCTTCGCGCCTGCCGCGTTCTTCGTTCGCCATTGCCTCGCCCCCGCCCCGCCCCAAAAAGGAAAAAGTATACGCCCGCCGTCCGCCCGCGCGGGGCGGCGGCCGGCCGGTCCTGTCCGACCGACCGGCGGCGCCGGCGCCCTGTCGAGGGGGCGTCCGAGGCCTGCCGAGCACGTTGGGCCGCGGCCGGGGGCGCAAGTTCCCCGGCGGATCGACCCTGACCGCGTCAGGGTGAGGCGAGACGCACCAGCGGCCGCCCGGTCATTTCCGGGGGCGGCGGCAGGCCCATGAGCGCCAGCATGGTGGGCGCGATGTCCGACAGCGCGCCGCCGTCGGCGACCGCCGCCGGACGCCCGACGTAGAGGAGCGGCACGCGGTTCAGCGTGTGCGCCGTGTGCGGCTGCCCGGTGGCCGGGTCGAACATCGTCTCGGCGTTGCCGTGGTCGGCCGTGATCAGCGCCTCGCCGCCGGCCTCCCGCGTTGCGGCGACGACGCGGCCGATGCAGGCGTCGAGCGTCTCCACCGCCCGCTTCGCGGCGGCGAAGTTGCCGGTGTGGCCGACCATGTCGCCGTTCGCGTAGTTGCAGACGATCGCGTCGTACCGGCCGGACGCGATCGCGGCGACCAGCCGGTCGGTGACCTCGGGCGCGCTCATCTCGGGCTTCAGGTCGTAGGTGGCGACTTTCGGCGACGGCACGAGGATGCGGTCCTCGCCCGGGTAGATCGCCTCGACGCCGCCGTTGAAGAAATAGGTGACGTGCGCGTACTTCTCGGTCTCGGCGATCCGCAGCTGCGCGAGGCCCAGTCCCGCGATGTATTCGCCGAAGCCGTTCCTGATCGTCTGCGGCGCGAACGCGACGGGCAGCCTGGCGAACTCGTCGCCGTAGGACGTCAGGCACACGTACGCGGAGAGCCTGGGCACGCGCGCACGCGCGAAGCCGGCGAACGCCGGGTCCGTCAGCGCGCGGGTCATCTGCCGCGCGCGGTCGGCGCGGAAGTTCATGAACACGACGGCGTCGCCGTCGGCCATCGTCGCCGGCCGGCCCGTCGCGTCGACGATCGCCGTCGCCTGCACGAACTCGTCGGTCTCGCCGCGCGCGTACGCGCCGTCGAGCGCCGCCTGCGCGGACGTCGCCACGCACGCCGCGCGCCCGTCGACGAGGAGCTCGTAGGCGGGCGCGACGCGCTCCCAGCGCTGGTCGCGGTCCATCGCGTAATACCGGCCGACGATCGACGCGATGCGCGCGCCGGGGTGGCGCGCGCACACCGTCTGCATGAACGCGAGCGACGCGGTGGCGCTCGAAGGCGGCGTGTCGCGGCCGTCGAGGAACGCGTGGACGAGGATGCGCGGAACGCCGCGTGCGGCGGCGAGGTCGACCATCGCCGCGATCTGCCGCTCGTGGCTGTGCACGCCGCCCGGCGACAGGAGACCCAGCACGTGCAGCGCGCCGCCGGCCGCGCGCGCGGCATCGCACGCGCCGGCGAGCGCCGGGTTCGCGGCGAACTGCCCGTCGACGATCGCGCGGTCGATCCGCGTGTAGTCCTGGTAGACGACGCGGCCCGCGCCGATGTTGAGGTGGCCGACCTCCGAGTTGCCCATCTGGCCCTCGGGGAGCCCGACGCGCAGCTCCGATGCGTCGATCGTCGCGTGCGGGCACGTCGCGAGGAGGCGCGTCCAGTTGGGCATCGCGGCGTTGCTGATCGCGTTGTCCGGCGCCGCCTCGCGGCAGCCGAAGCCGTCGAGGATCAGCAGCACGAGCGGGCGCACGGCGGGGCGCGCGGCGCGCGCGGCGGGGACGGAGGGCATGCGGCGGGGCGGGTGGCGGGATCGGGTATCATTTTACGCTTTGCCGCCACTCCAGGCCGCGCACGCATGTCGTTCATCGAGAAGAACTGGATCCTCATCCTCGTGATGTTCGTGTCGGGGGCGATGCTCATCTGGCCGATCATCCAGCGGCGCTTCTCGCCGGTGAAGGACATCGGCAACCTGAACGCGACGCACCTCATCAACCACCAGAACGCCGTGCTGCTCGACGTGCGCGAGGCCGCCGAGCTCGCCGGCGGCAAGCTGCCCAACGCCGTGCACATCCCGCTGTCGCAGCTCGCCGGCCGTGCGGGCGAGCTCGCCCGTTTCGCCGGTCGCCCGATCGTCGTCTACTGCGCGCGCGGCAACCGCAGCCGCGCGGCCGGCGGCGCGCTCGCCAAGCAGGGATTCGCCGAGATCTATTCGTTGCACGGCGGCATCGGCGCGTGGAAGGACGCTGGCCTGCCGCTGGAGAAGGCCTAGCCGATGCTGAGCGACGGCAGGACGACGAGCGTGGCGGAGCGCGGCGAGCCGCCGGCGGCCGCGGCGGTGACGATGTACGCGACCGCCGTGTGCCCGTACTGCGTGCAGGCCGAGCGGCTGCTGCGCGCGAAGGGCGTGCAGGACATCGCGAAGATCCGCGTCGACCTCGAGCCCGCGCGCCGGGTCGAGATGATGGAGAAGTCCGGCCGGCGCACGGTCCCGCAGATCTGGATCGGCGACACGCACGTCGGCGGCTACGACGACCTCGTGGCGCTCGACCGCGCCGGCGGACTCGTCCCGCTGCTCGCCGGCCGCCCGGCCTGACCGCGCGGGCGCCGGGGGCGCACCGTGGGGTAAAATGGCAAGTTTTCCCCCACACCCCAAGGACATTTCAGCATGGCAGATCAAGAGAACGCCGCAGCCGGCGGCGACGGCAGCGCGCCGGCGGCCGGCCCGCAGCAGGCGGGCTTCGACATCGCGCGCATCTACGTCAAGGACCTGTCGCTCGAGAATCCCGGCGCGCCGCAGTCGTTCCAGCTCACCGAGGCGCCGAGCATGGAAGTGGGCCTGCGCACGCGCGCCGAGCAGGTGGCGCCGGACGTCTACGAGGCCGTCCTCACGCTGACGGTCACGGCGACCGCCGGCGACAAGAAGGTGTTCCTGGTCGAGGCGGCGCAGGCGGGACTGTTCAACATCCGCGGCGTGCCGGCCGCCGACATGCAGCCGGTGCTGATGATCGCCTGCCCGAACGTGCTGTTCCCGTACGCGCGCGAGACGATCGCCGACGCGGTGATGCGCGCCGGCTTCCCGCCCGTGCACCTCGCGCCGATCAACTTCGAGGCGCTTTACCATCAGCAGATGGCGCAGGCGCAGCAGGCGGCCCCGGCCGTCACGAACTGACCCGCCCGATGCCGCGCCCGACCGCGCCGCTCGCGACACGCGTCGCCGCCGCGGCTGCGGCGCTGGCCGCGGCCGTTGCCCACGCGGCCGAGTTCCGCGTCGCCGCCGAGGCGCCGACGCTGCTGTACGACGCGCCGTCGGCGCGGGCGCGCCCGCTGTTCGTCTACGGGCGCGACGTGCCGTTCGAGGTGCTGGTGGGCGTCGAGGGCTGGACGAAGGTCCGCGACGCGGGCGGCGCGATCGGCTGGATCGCCGCCAAGGGGCTCGTCGAACGCCGGATGCTCGTCGTGCGGGTCCCGGTCGCCGACGTCCGCGCGAACCCGGACGATGCGGCGCCCGTCGTGTTCCGCGCCGAGCAGAACGTGCTGCTCGAACTCGCCGAGCCGGCGACGTCCCCCGCCACGACCGCCTCGCCGGGTTGGGTGAAGGTCCGCCATCGGGACGGACAGGGCGGGTACATCCGGCTGGTGCAGGTCTTCGGGCTCTAGCCTCCGTGCCGCGCCGCTTCGTTCCGGCATGACGACCACCGTCGCGGTCCTGGGCGCCGGCGCGTGGGGAACGGCCGTCGCGTGCCACCTGGCCGCGCGTGCCGCGCACCCCTCGACGGTGACGCTGTGGGCCCGCGACGCGGCGCAGGCCGCGGTGATGGCGGCCGCGCGCGACAACGCGCGCTACCTGCCCGGCGTGGCACTGCCCGAGTCGCTCGCCGTGACGGCGGACCTCGCGGCCGCTGCGCGCGCCGAGCTGCTGATCGCCGCCGTGCCGGTGGACGCGCTGCCCGACCTCGTAAGGCAGCTTGCCGCCGACGGCGCGCGCGCACCGCTCGTCTGGCTGGCGAAGGGCTTCGTGGCGTCGCCGTCCTTCCCGGCCGGCTTCGGGCTCGCGCATCAGCTGATCGCGTCGGACTGGCCGGCACCCGTGGGCATCGCGTCGGGGCCGACGTTCGCCGAGGAGGTCGCCCGCGGGCTGCCCGCGGCGCTGACGGTCGCGTCCGCCGACGCCGAACTCGCCGCCGTGGTCGCCACGCTGCTGCGCGGCGACACGCTGCGCGCCTACGAAACCGACGACATCGCCGGGGTCGAGGTGGGCGGCGCCGTCAAGAACGTGCTGGCGATCGCCGCCGGCGCGAGCGACGGGCTGGGTTTCGGCCACAACGCGCGCGCCGCGCTCGTCACGCGCGGGCTGGCCGAGACCGGCCGGCTCTCGCTGGCGATGGGCGGCCGGCGCGAGACGCTGATGGGGCTCGCGGGACTGGGCGACCTCGTGCTGACGTGCACGGGCGACCTGTCGCGCAATCGCCGCGTCGGCCTGGCGCTCGCGCAGGGCCGGCCGTTGCCGGCGATCCTCGCGGAGCTGGGCCATGTCGCCGAGGGCGTGCGCGCCGCGCGGGCCGTCCGGGCGCTCTCCGCGCACCACCGGACCGAGATGCCCATCTGCGAGGCCGTGGACCGCGTGCTGCACGAGGGACTCGCGCCGCGCGACGCGGTGCTGGAGCTCCTGCGGCGCGAGCCGAAGTCGGGGTCGGAGCTGTAGCGCGGGCGCACCCGCGGGCTTCGGCACCTGGCCCGGTCCGGTTACCGCGCCGACCCCGCTTCCCCGGCGCCGGCGAAGCCCTGTTGGCGCCACGCCTCGTACACGGTCACCGCGACTGCGTTCGACAGGTTGAGGCTGCGCACGCCGGCGCGCATCGGGATCGCGAGCCGGCGCTCGTCGGCGAACTCGCCGACGAGCGCGGCCGGAAGCCCGGCCGTCTCGCCGCCGAACACGAATACGTCGCCCGGCGCGAACCGCGCGTCGTAGAGCGAGCGCGCCCCGCGCGTGGTCAGCGCGAACCAGCGGCGCGGGCGTGGGCCGGCGAGGGCCGCGCGGCACGCGGCGAAGTCGCGGTGGACGCTCACCCGCGCGTACTCGTGATAGTCGAGGCCGGCGCGCTTCAGGTCGCGGTCGTCCATCCGGAACCCGAGCGGCTCGACCAGATGCAGTTCGGTCGCCGTGTTGGCGGTGAGCCGGATCACGTTGCCGGTGTTGGGGGGGATTTCCGGCGCCACGAGCACCACGGCGAACATGCGCTGCGCGCCTTCCCACGAATTCACGATGGCGGCAGTGTACGCGCGACGACCCACAAGTCGACGCGCGCAGCCCCTGCGGCGCGCGCAGCACGCGCCGCCGCCGTCATCGTCGCGCCGGTCGTCATCACGTCGTCGACGATGGCCACGCGCCTCCCGGCAAGTTCCGGCAGCGCGACGAACGTGCCGCGGGGGTGGCGCAGCCGGTCGCGGCGGCGCCTGCCGGCCTGCGCCGGCGCGTCGCGGACGCGTAGCAGCGCCGGCGACGCGGGCAGCCCGAGCAGGCGCGCGACGCGGCGGGCGATCTCGCCCGCCTGGTTGAACCCGCGCTGCCGCTGCCGCTGCGGCGACAGCGGCAGCGCAACGACGACCTCGGCGTCGCCGCCGCCGACCGTGGCGGCCAGCGCCGCTGCGAGGAAATCGGCGTGCGCGAGCGCGCCGCCGTACTTCAGCGCCTGGACCAGGCGGTCGACCGGGAACGCGTAGACGAATGCGGCGCGGGTCGCCGCGAACGGCGGCGGGCGGGCGAGGCATGCGCCGCACACGGCGCCGCCGGGCGTGGGCAGCGCGCAGCGCGGGCACGCCGGGCCCGGACGCGGCAGCGCAGCGAAGCACGCAGCGCAGACGAGCGAGGCCCCGGCGGCGGCCGTGCACAGCGCGCAGCGCTGCGGCAGCGCGAGTGCGCGGGCCGAGCGCAGCACCGCCGAGTTGTAAAGCGTTCGCGCAATCGGATTTGACATCGTCGGGTAGGCTGTCGGGACTTCGTCGAGGCCGCGCCGCCCATGCTGATGCCGTTCCGTCCCTCATCGCCATCGTCCGTGCGGACGATGGCCGGCGCATCGTGACCACGGTGCTGCAGCCGCCGTGCGCGGCGGACGCCGCCGCGGTCCCGCCGCGCTGGCCGGTAGCCGCGGTCGCGGACCTCTTCGTGCTCCCGTTCGCCGATCTCATGTTCCGCGCGCAGGAAGTGCACCGCGCGCACCACGCGCCGAACGCCGTGCAGCTGTCGACGCTGATCTCGATCAAGACCGGCGGCTGCCCGGAGGACTGCGGGTATTGCCCGCAGGCGGCGCGCCACCACACGGGCGTGGACGGCGAGGCGATGCTCGACGTGGACGCCGTGATCGCCGCCGCGCGCGCCGCGAAGGCGGCGGGCGCGTCGCGCTTCTGCATGGGCGCCGCGTGGCGCGGTCCGAAGCAGCGCGAGCTGGAGCCGGTGCTCGCGATGGTGCGCGAGGTGAAGGCGCTCGGCCTCGAGACCTGCGCGACGCTCGGCATGCTGAAGGACGGGCAGGCGGAGCAGCTGCGCGACGCCGGCCTCGACTTCTACAACCACAACCTCGACACGGCGCCGGATTTCTACGGTGCGATCGTGTCGACGCGCGAGTACGCCGACCGGCTCGACACGCTCGACCGCGTGCGCGGCGCCGGCCTCCACGTGTGCTGCGGCGGCATCGTCGGCATGGGCGAATCGCGCGCGCAGCGCGCCGGGCTGATCGCCCAGCTCGCCAACCTCGATCCGTATCCGGAGTCGGTGCCGATCAACCACCTGGTGCAGGTCGAGGGCACGCCGCTGCACGCGTCGCTGCACGGCGAGGCGGCGCTCGACCCCCTGGAGTTCGTGCGCACGATCGCCGTGGCCCGCGTCACGATGCCGAAGGCGATGGTGCGGCTGTCCGCCGGTCGCCGCGAGTTCTCCGAGCCCGTGCAGGCGCTGTGCTTCCTCGCCGGCGCCAATTCGATCTTCTACGGCGACCGGCTGCTGACGACGGGCAATCCCGACGTCGACGCGGACCGCGCGCTCTTCGCCAAGCTGGGGCTTTCGCCGCAGCCGTGAGCCCGACGGGCCGCCCCGAGGGCGAACACCGGAGCGCGGAGCGCGAAGGTATTCCGATGAGCCCGACGGGCCGCCCCGAGGGCGAACACCGGAGCGCGGAGCGGGAAGGTATTCCGATGAGCCCGACGGGCCGCCCCGAGGGCGAACACCGGAGCGCGGAGCGGGAAGGCCATCCCGGCGCGCGCCGGATCGCCGAGCTCGAGGACGCGCTCGCGCGGCGCCGCGCGGATGGGCTCGCGCGCACGCGCCGGACGGTCGCCTCGCCGCAGGGCGCGCGCGTCGACGTGGACGGCCGCAGGCTCGTCGCCTTCGCGAGCAACGACTATCTGGGCCTCGCGAACGATCCCACGATCGTCGCCGCCGCGCGCGACGCCGCGCTGCGGTGGGGCGTGGGGGCCGGCGCGTCGCACCTCGTCTGCGGGCACACGGCGGCGCACGAGGCGCTGGAAGAGGAACTCGCCGCGTTCGTGGCGCCGTGCGCCGGGGCCCGCGCGCTCACGCTGTCGTCCGGCTACCTGGCGAACCTCGCGATCCTCACGGCGCTCGCCGGCCGCGGCGATGCGGTGTTCGCCGACCGCCTGAACCACGCGTGCCTCAACGACGGCGCGCTGCTCGCGCGCGCGGAGCTCGTCCGCTACGCGCACGGCGACGCGGACGCGCTCGCCGCGCGGCTCGCGGCGAGCGCGGCGCCGCGCAAGGTGATCGCGACCGACGCGGTGTTCAGCATGGACGGCGACGTCGCGCCGCTCGCGCGGCTCCTCGACCTCGCCGAGCGGCACGACGCGTGGCTCGTCGTCGACGACGCGCACGGATTCGGCGTGCTCGGCGAAGGCCGCGGGAGCCTCGCGCACTGCGGCGTCGCGTCCGAGCGGATCGTGTACATGGGCACGCTTGGCAAGGCGGCGGGAGTCGCCGGGGCGTTCGTCGCCGCGCACCCGGCGGTGATCGAGACGCTGGTGCAGGCCGCGCGCCCGTACGTCTACACGACGGCGGCGCCGCCGCTCCTCGCGGAGGCGCTGCGCGCCGCGCTCGCAATCGTCGGTGCCGACGGCGCGCGGCGCGCACGGCTGCACGCGAACATCGCGCGCTTTCGCGACGGTGCGCGCGCGCTGCCGTGGCGCGTGCCGCCGTCGCCGACCGCGATCCAGCCGATCGTCGTCGGCGACAGCGCGGCGGCGGTCGCGCTGTCGGCGCAGCTGGCCGACCGCGGCTTCTGGGTGCCCGCGATCCGGCCGCCGACGGTACCGGCGAACACGGCGCGGCTGCGCGTCTCTCTGTCGGCCGCGCACACGGCCGCCGACGTCGACGCGCTGCTCGCCGCGCTCGCGGAGTGCGCGTGAGCGGCGCCGGCGCCACGGCGCACGGCCTGCACGTCGACAGCGCGGGCAGCGGCCCGCCGCTCGTGCTGCTGCACGGCTGGGCGCTGCACGGTGGCCTGTTCGCGCCGCTGGTGCCCGCGCTCGCCCGCCGCTTCCGCGTGCACGTCGTCGACCTGCCGGGCCACGGGCACTCGCCGGCGGTCGACCCCTACACGCTCGACGGAATCGTCGCGCGGCTCGACGACCGGTTCGCACGCGCCGCGCCGCTGACCGTGCTCGGATGGTCGCTGGGCGGAACCGTCGCGTTGCGGTGGGCGCTGCGTGCGCCCGTGCACGTCGCGCGGCTCGTTCTCGTGTGCGCGACGCCGCGCTTCGTCGCCGCCGACGGCTGGGCGCACGCGATGGCGCCGGTCACGCTCGCGCGCTTCGCCGACGAGCTGCGCGTGGCGTACCGCGCGACGCTGCAGCGCTTCCTCACGCTGCAGGTGCAGGGCAGCGACGAGGGGCGCGCGACGCTCGCCGCGCTGCGCGGCGCGCTGTTCGCGCGCGGCGAGCCCGCACCGGCGACTCTCGCGGCGGCGCTCGACCTGCTCGCGGCGACCGATCTGCGCGACGAGGTCGCGGCGATCGCCGCGCCGGCGCTCGTCGTCACCGGCGGCCGCGATACGCTGACGCCGCCGTCCGCCGGCGCGTGGCTCGCGCAGGCGCTGCCGGGCGCGCGGCACGTCGGGATCGACGGCGCCGCGCACGCGCCGTTTCTCTCGCACCGGCGGCGGTTCGACGCCGCGCTCCACGGATTCCTCGATGCCCGCTGAGCCCCGGTTCCCGGCGCCCGACCCGCGCGAAGTCGACCCGCGCGCGGTGCGGCGCGCGTTCGCGCGCGCGGCGGCGACGTACGACGCCGCGGCCGCGTTGCAGCGCGAGGTGGGCGCGCGGATGGCGACGCGGCTCGACGTCGTGAAGATGGCGCCCGCCGCGATCCTCGACGCCGGCTGCGGCACCGGGGACGCGGTCGGCGAGCTCGCCGCCCGCTACCCCGGGGCGCGCGTCGTCGCTCTCGACGTGGCGCTTCCGATGGTCGCGGCGGCGCGCGCCCGGGCGGCGCGCGGGCAGTCGCTGCTCGCGCGCTTGCTGCCGAGCGCGCTCGCCGGCCCGCGCCGCGCGCCGTGGTTCGTCTGTGCCGACATCGCGGCGATGCCGCTGCCGGGCGTCGCGTTCGACCTCGCGTGGAGCAACCTCGCGCTGCAGTGGGTGAACGACCTGCCGCGCGCCTTCGCCGAGTTCCGGCGCGTGCTGAAGGTCGGCGGCCTCCTGACGTTCACGACGTTCGGCCCGGACACGCTGCGCGAGGTCCGGCGCGCGTTCGCGCGCGTGGACGGCCACACGCACACGAACCGCTTTGCCGACATGCACGACGTTGGCGACATGCTCGTCGCGGCGGGCTTCGCCGACCCGGTGATGGACATGGAGGAGATCACGCTCACCTACGCCGACGCCGGCGCGCTGCTGCGCGAACTGAAGGCGCTGGGCGCGACCAACGCGACGCGCGGCCGCCCGCACGGGCTCATGGGACGCGCGCGCTGGCAGCGGATGCTCGCCGCGCTCGACGCGGGCAGGCGCGACGGCCGGATACCGGCCACGTTCGAGGTCGTGTACGGTCACGCGTGGAAGGGCGAGCCGACGCGGACGCCGGAGGGGCACCCGATCGTGCGCGTCGAGCGGCCGGGGCGGCGGTGATGGCGATTTCACGACGAGGCGCCAAGAAGAAGAGGAAAGGCCGGTCCGGGTGCGCGCGGCGCTCGGGCGGCTGTTCGGGAAGCGCACCGCCGTCCTCTGCGCCTCTGCGTCTCGTTGTGACCGGACCGCCGGGATGACGCGCGGCCTCTTCGTCACCGGCACGGACACCGGCGTGGGCAAGACCTTCGTCGCCGTCGCGCTGCTGCGCGCGCTGGCGGCGGCCGGCGTGCGCGCCGTCGGGATGAAGCCGGTCGCCGCGGGCATCGCGGCCGGCGAGGACGTCGCCGCCGACGTCGCGGCGCTGGCCGCCGCCGACGGGCTCGCCGTGCCGCTCGCCGACCGCAACCCGTACGCGTTCGCGCCCGCCATCGCGCCGCACGTCGCGGCGCGCGACGCCGGCGCGGCGATCGACGTCGGGGCGATCGCCGCCGCCCACGCGCGGCTCGCAGCGGCGGCCGACGTCGTCGTCGTCGAGGGCGCGGGCGGCGTCCGGGTCCCGCTCGGGCCCGACCGCGACATGCTCGACATCGCGCGCAGGCTCGACCTGCCGGTGCTGCTCGTTGTCGGCGTCCGGCTGGGCTGCCTCAATCACGCGCTGCTCTCGGCCGACGCGGTCGCGGCGCGCGGGCTGGCGCTGGCGGGCTGGGTGGCGAACCGGATCGACCCCGGCATGGCGCGCGCCGCCGACAGCGTCGCCGAACTGGCGGCGCGGCTCCCGGCGCCGCTCGTCGCGGACGTGGCCTGGGGCGTGGCGCCAGCGCTGCCCGGCAGCGCGCTCGCGACGCTCGGGCTGCTGCCCGGCTGACGGCCGCGGGCGGGCGCGTCTCCTGGGCGGGCGTGCGTGTGCGGGGCGAAGCGTGCTAGTATCCGCCGCTTTGTGGCGTCGGCTCCGGCGCCGACGCGCGCACCCGCAGGCGCAGGTCCGGTGGAACCCCTTGGCGAGCGTAGCGAACCCACGGCCCGCGGCCGGCCGGGAGCGCCGCGCAGCCACGCGGGACGGCGCGCCGGGGCGGGACGGGCGGCACGACAGGGCCGGGATCGGTGAGAGGGATCGGGGAAAGCATGGTTCGCAAGCACATTGGAAACGGGATCGCGCGCCGCACGCTCGCGCTCGGGACGGCGCTTTCGCCGGCGCTCGCGCACGCGGCGTGGGACTGGAACCTCCAGCCGCCGGTGACGCCGATCGCGCAGCAGATGTTCGACCTGCACTCGTACATCTTCTGGATCTGCGTCGTGATCTTCATCGGCGTGTTCGGCGTGATGTTCTACTCGATCTTCAAGCACCGGAAGTCGGTGGGGCACGAGGCCGCGCAGTTCCACGAGAACACGACCGTCGAGATCGTCTGGACCGTCATCCCGTTCCTGATCCTGCTGTTCATGGCCTGGCCCGCGACGAAGACGATCCTCGCGATGAAGGACACGACGGCACCGGACCTCACGGTCAAGGTCACGGGCTACCAGTGGAAGTGGGGATACGACTACCTGCAGGAAGGGTTCGGTTTCTACTCGAACCTCACGACGCCGCTCGCGCAGATCGAGAACCGCGAGCCCAAGGGCGCCAACTACCTGCTCGAGGTCGACCGGCCGCTGGTCGTCCCCGTCGACACCAAGGTGCGGCTCGTCATCACGGCGAACGACGTCATCCACGCGTGGTGGGTGCCGGCGTTCGGCGTCAAGCAGGACGCGATCCCGGGCTTCGTGCGCGACTCCTGGTTCAAGGCCGAGAAGGTCGGCGTGTACCGCGGCCAGTGCGCCGAACTGTGCGGCAAGGAGCACGGCTTCATGCCGGTGGTCGTCGAGGTGAAGTCGAAGGACGACTACGCGAAGTGGGTGGGCGAGCAGAAGCAGAAGGCGCAGGCCGCCGCCGACGACCCGAACAAGGCGTGGACCGCGGCCGAGCTGGTCGCGAAGGGCGCGTCCGTGTACGCGGCCAACTGCGTGGCCTGCCACCAGGCGACCGGCAAGGGCGTACCCGGCGCCTTTCCCGCGCTCGACGGCTCGGCGATCGTCAACGGGCCGGCCGACGCCCAGATCGCGCTGGTGCTCAACGGGAAGACCGGCACCGCGATGCCCGCGTGGAAGCAGCTGTCGGACGCCGACCTCGCGGCGGTGATCACCTACACGCGGATGAGCTGGGGCAACAAGGGCGGCGACGTGCTGCCGGGCGCGGTGAAGTCCGCGCGCAAGTGACGCGCGCGGATCCGCGAGAGTTTCGAGCAGGACAGGACCAAGCCAGGAGCCACAGATGAGCAGCATCCCGCACGACCACGTCGCCGGTGGCGACCACAGCCACGATCACCACCCCTCGGGGATCATGCGGTGGATCACGACGACGAACCACAAGGACATCGGCACGCTGTACCTGCTGTTCTCGCTGACGATGTTCTTCGTGGGCGGCGTGATGGCGCTCACGATCCGCACCGAGCTGTTCCAGCCGGGCCTGCAGGTCGTGCATCCGGAGTTCTTCAACTCGCTCACCACGCTGCACGGGCTCGTGATGATCTTCGGCGCGATCATGCCGGCCGCCGTCGGCTTCGCGAACTGGCAGATCCCGCTGATGATCGGCGCCCCCGACATGGCGTTCGCGCGGATGAACAACTGGAGCTTCTGGCTGCTGCCGCCCGCGGCGATCATGCTGATCGGCTCGTTCTTCGTGCCCGGCGGCGCGGCGGCGGGAGGCTGGACGCTCTACCCGCCGCTGTCGGTGCAGGCCGGGATGGGGATGGACCTCACGATCTTCGCCGTGCACATCATGGGCGCGTCGTCGATCATGGGCTCGATCAACATCATCACGACCATCCTGAACATGCGCGCGCCGGGCATGACGCTGATGAAGATGCCGCTGTTCGTCTGGACGTGGCTGATCACCGCGTACCTGCTGATCGCCGTGATGCCGGTGCTCGCGGGCTCGGTCACGATGCTGCTGACCGACCGGCACTTCGGCACGTCGTTCTTCAACGCCGCCGGCGGCGGCGACCCCGTGCTGTTCCAGCACGTGTTCTGGTTCTTCGGGCATCCCGAGGTCTACATCATGATCCTGCCGTCGTTCGGGATCATCTCCGAGATCATCCCGACGTTCGCGCGCAAGCCGCTGTTCGGCTACGCGTCGATGGTCTACGCGGTCGCGAGCATCGCGATCCTGTCGTTCATCGTGTGGGCACACCACATGTTCACGGTCGGCATGCCGGCCGCGGGCCTGCTTTTCTTCATGTACGCGACGATGCTGATCGCCGTGCCGACTGGCGTGAAGGTGTTCAACTGGCTCGCGACGATGTGGCGCGGATCGATGACGTTCGAGGCGCCGATGCTGTTCGCGATCGGCTTCCTGTTCCTGTTCACGATGGGCGGCTTCACCGGCCTCGTCTGCGCGATCACGCCGGTCGACATCCAGATCCAGGACACTTACTACGTCGTCGCGCACTTCCACTACGTGCTCGTCGCGGGGTCGCTGTTCGCGTTCTTCGCGGGCGCCTACTACTGGCTGCCGAAGTGGACCGGGACGATGTACAGCGAGACGCTCGGCAAGTGGCACTTCTGGCTGTCGATGGTCTTCTTCAACGTCACGTTCTTCCCGATGCACTTCCTGGGGCTGGCGGGCATGCCGCGGCGGATCCCGGACTACGCGCAGCAGTTCGCCGACTGGAACATGGTCGCCTCGATCGGCGCGTTCGGGTTCGGCTTCTCGCAGCTCGTCTTCGTCTACGTGCTCGCCAAGTGCCTGAAGGGCGACGGGGCGAAGGCGCCGGCGAAGCCTTGGGACGGCGCGAATACGCTCGAGTGGACGGTGCCGTCGCCGGCGCCGTACCACACGTTCGAGACGCCGCCGGTGGTCCGGTAGGGATGGCGTCCGTGACCGCCGGGCCGACCAGGGTGCCGCAGCAGCAGGGGCAGGCGCGCACGCGCGCCGCCAACGTGCGCACGGCGCTGGCGCTGCTTTCGGTGGCCGTCGTGTTCTTCTTCGGCGTGCTGGTCGCGAAGTACGTCGGCGACACGTCGACCGGGATGACCGTCCTCGGCGTGGCGGTGCTGCTGTTCCTGCTGATCGCGATCGGCCGGAACCTCCGGGGCCGGTAGCCGATGCGAGATCCCGCGGCAGCGGACGTGGCGCAGGAGCGCGCGCTGCAGCGTCGCGCGAACGTCGCGATGCTGAAGCGGCTCGCCGTCGTCGCTGCCGGGATGTTCGGGTTCGGGTTCGCGCTGGTGCCGTTCTACGAGCAGATCTGCCTCGTGACCGGCATCCGCAACGTGGCGCAGGCCGACGTCGTGCGCAACACCCAGCTCGACGCGACGCGCAGCGTGCGCATCGAGCTCGATTCCAACCTGCGCAACCTGCCGTGGACGTTCCGCCCGCTGGAGACGGTGGTCGACGTCCACCCGGGCGAGGTCCGGCAGGTCGTCTACGAGGTCGCGAACACGACGGACCGCGCGATCACGGGGCAGGCGATCCCGAGCTACGGCCCGCAGCACGCGGCGCGGTACTTCCAGAAGCTCGAGTGCTTCTGCTTCGCGAAGCAGACGCTGCGGCCGGGCGAGGTGCGGCAGATGCCCGTCGTGTTCGTCGTGGACCCGGCCGCGCCGGCCGACCTCGCGACGATCACGCTGTCGTACACGTTCTTCGAGGTCGAAGGCGGCGGGTAGAAGAGTTATCGTGGAAACGGGCCGGCGCAGCCGGCCCGACCTTGTGATCCGGTACGGAGTTTCTTGGAGATCGAACGATGAGCGCAGCCGCCAACGGCGCCAAGCCCTACTACTACGTTCCGCAGCCGTCGCACTGGCCGATCACCGGCTCGCTCGCGCTGCTGCTGATGGGCTCGGGCGCGGCGTTCTGGTTCAACGGCTATCCGGCCGGGCCGTGGATGGTCGCCGCGGGCTTCGCCACGCTCGTGTTCATGCTGTTCGGCTGGTTCGGCACCGTGATCGGCGAGTCGGAGGGCCGGCTCTACAACAAGAAGGTGGACCTGTCGTTCCGCTGGAGCATGAGCTGGTTCATCTTCTCCGAGGTGATGTTCTTTGCCGCGTTCTTCGGCGCCCTGTTCTACATCCGCAACATCTCGGTCCCCGACCTCGGAAGCCTGTCGGCGAAGATGCTGTGGCCCGACTACGCGGCCCAGTGGCCGACCAACGGGCCGTACGAGAAGAGCCAGTTCACGCCGATGGGCGCGATGGGCATCCCGCTGCTCAACACGATCATCCTGCTCACGTCGGGCGTCACACTGACGATCGCGCACCACGCGCTGAAGGCGGGCCACCGCGGCGCGCTCACGCTGTGGCTGTTCGCGACGATCGTGCTGGGCTTCACGTTCGTCGGGTTCCAGGCGTACGAGTACATGCACGCGTACTCGGAGATGAACCTCAAGCTGTCGACCGGCGTCTACGGCTCGACGTTCTTCATGCTGACCGGCTTCCACGGCCTGCACGTGACCGTCGGCGCGACGATGCTGCTCGTGATGCTGTTCCGCGTGCTGAAGGGCCACTTCGACGCCGAGCACCACTTCGCGTTCGAGGCGTCCGCGTGGTACTGGCACTTCGTCGACGTCGTCTGGCTGCTGCTGTTCGTGCTGGTGTACTGGCTGGTCTGACGGAAGGGCCGCACGAGCCCGGGAGAGAGCCGCACGGCGTGCCGTGCGGCTTTTTCGCTGCAGGGCGCGCCTCAGCGGATGCCGCCGGACCCGATCCAGCCCATCCAGTAGCTGAACAGCAGGAACGCGATGAGGCTCGCCGAGAGCGCGACGCGCACGGTGAGCATCCAGACGACGCGCTTGCCGCGGCCGGCGTCGCGGTAGAGGAAGACGAGCGCCGCGAACAGCGCGGCGACGATCGCGATCAGGATCGCGACGACGACGATTTTCATGACGGCTCGGCCGCAATGACTGCGTTCCGCCCAGTGTAAACAATATGCCGCCCCCGTGCCTGCTGCCGCGATGAACGAGCCCGCTGCCGGAGCGCCCCGGCGCGTCCGCATTGCGCTGGCGCCGACGCTGGCCGCGGTCGCCGTCGTCGGCGTGTGCTTCGCCGCCGGCCACTGGCAGCGCGACCGCATGGAGCAGAAGCTCGCGCTGCGCGCGCAGCTCGACGCGGCGAACGCCGCGCCGGCGGTGGCGCTGCCGCCGGCCGCCGACTGGGCCGCATGGCGCTACCGGACCGTCGTCGCGGGCGGCACGTTCGACGGCAAGCGGCAGTTCCTGCTCGACAACAGGGTTCACGGCGGACGCGTGGGCTTCGAGGTCGTCGCGCCGCTCGCGCTCGACGATGGGCGCGTCGTGCTCGTCAACCGCGGCTGGGTTCCGGCGGGCCCGACGCGCGCGGAGCTGCCGACGGCGCCGCCGCCGGCGGGGCCGGTGCGGGTGCAGGGCCGCCTCAACATTCCGGCGACCGGTTACCTCGAACTCGCGCGCGACGCGGCGCCGGACGGCGTGTGGCAGAACCTCGATCCGGCGCGCTTCGCGCAGGCGACCGGCGTGGCGGTGCTGCCGGTGGTCGTCGAGCAGACGGCGGCGACGGGCGGCGGCGACGCGCTGGTGCGCGAGTGGCCGGCGCCCGACTTCGGCGTCGAGAAGCACCGGATCTACATGCTGCAGTGGTACGCCTTCGCGGCGACGGCGGCCGCGCTCTGGCTGTACTTCACGTTCCGGCGGCGGCGATGAGCGACGCGCCGCCGCCGGACGCCCGGGCGAAGCGGGGCGGGCGCCGGACGCTGATCCTGATCGCGCTGGTGTCGATCGCGCCGGTCCTCGCGTCCTACGCCGCGTATTACCTATTCCCGCGCGACGCGCGGGCGAACTACGGCGAGCTGCTGCCGACGCGGCCCGCGCCCGAGATCGCGGGCACGGCGCTCGACGGCGCGCCGTTCCGCGTGGCGGGTCTCGCCGGCAAGTGGGTGGTCGCGATGGCGGCGCCCGGGGCGTGCGACGCCGCGTGCCAGCACGCGCTGTATGCGACGCGGCAGGCGCGGGCGATCCAGGGGCGCGAGATGGACCGCGTCGTGCGCGTCTGGCTCGTCGACGACGACGTCGCGCCGCCGTCCGCGCTGCTGGCGCAGCACCCGGACCTCCTCGCGGCGCGCGTGCCGCCCGGGGCGCTCGCCGCATGGGGCCGGGGTACCGAACGCATCTACGTCGTCGACCCCCTCGGCAACCTGGTGCTGGCCTTTCCTGGCGATCCCGACATCAAGGCGATGGCCAAGGACCTCGCGCGCCTGTTGAAGGCGTCGCGCATCGGCTGACGCGTCCGTGTAGAATGCTCGACTTTTCGCCGCGCCAACCGCAGCCCAGGCACACGATGACCTCCCTTGCCCTTGCCGAGTCGCGCTTCCGGCAGTTCCTGGCGCTGACCAAGCCGCGCGTGGTGACGCTCATCGTGTTCTGCGCGGTGATCGGCATGTTCCTCGCCGTGCCCGGGCTGCCGCCCGCGGACGTCGTGTTCATGGCCACCGTCGGCATCGCGCTCGTTGCGGGCGCCGCCGCCGCGGTGAACTGCCTCGTCGAGCAGAAGATCGACGCCGTCATGCTGCGCACGCGCCGGCGCCCGCTGCCGAGCGGCGAGTTGACGTCGCTGCAGACGCTGGTGTTCGCGGGCATGGTCGGCGGCGCGGGCCTCTGGCTGCTCTACCGGTTCGTCAACCCGCTGACGATGTGGCTGACGCTCGCGACGTTCGTCGGCTATGCGATCGTCTACACGGTGCTGCTGAAGCCCGCCACGCCGCAGAACATCGTCATCGGCGGTGCGTCGGGCGCGATGCCCCCGGTGCTGGGCTGGGCGGCGGTCGCCAACGACGTCGCCCCCGAGGCGCTGCTGCTGTTCCTCATCATCTTCGTGTGGACGCCGCCGCACTTCTGGTCGCTGGCGCTGTACCGGACGCAGGACTACGCGAAGGCGGGGCTGCCGATGCTGCCGGTCACGCACGGCGCGCGCTACACGCGGCTCATGATCGTGCTCTACACGGTCGCGCTGATCGCCGTCACGATGCTGCCGTTCGCGATCCGGATGAGCGGATTCCTGTACCTGGGCGCGGCGCTCGGCCTGGGTGCCGTGTTCCTCTGGCGCGCCGCGACGATGTACGTCCGCTACAGCGACGCGCTGGCGCGCGCGACGTTCAAGTACTCGATCCTCTACTTGGCCGCGCTGTTCTCGGCGCTGCTGGTCGACCACTACTGGCAGTGATGCGCCGCGCCGCGGCCCTGGCACTCGCCGCCCTCGCGTTCGCGTTCGTCGCCGGCTGCAGCCCGGAGGCACCGAAGTTCAGGACGTCGGACGTCACCGGCTCCTCGTTCGGGCGCGAGTTCGCGCTGACCGACCACACCGGCCGCGCCGTGACGCTTGCCGACTATCGCGGCAAGGCCGTCGTGCTGTTCTTCGGGTATACGCAGTGCCCGGACGTGTGCCCGACGACGCTCGCCACGCTCGCCGCCGCGATGAAGGCGCTGGGTCCCGACGCCGAACGCGTGCAGGTGCTGTTCGTGACCGTCGATCCCGACCGCGACACGCAGGCGCTGCTGGCGGAGTACGTGCCCGCGTTCGACCCGCGGTTCGTCGGCCTTCGCGGCGACGCGGCCGCCACCGAGCGCGTCGCGAAGGAATTCAAGGTGATCTACCAGAAGCAGCCGGGTGCCACGCCCGGCAGCTACACGGTCGACCACTCGGCCGGTGTCTTCATGTTCGATCCGCAGGGTCGCTTGCGGCTGTACGCGAGCCACGGCCAGGCGCCCGACGTGTTCGCGCACGACCTCAAGGCGCTGCTCCGCTCCGGCGCCGGCTGACGGCGCCGCGGGACCGGCGACGTCCATGCCGCAGACGACGGACGGGCTGCTCGCCGCCGCCGCGGCGCACGCGGCGGCCGGGCGCGCGGCCCCGGCCCTGCGCGCGTACGAGGAAGCGCTCGCGCTCGATCCCGACCACCCGGTCGCGCTGCTCGGGCTCGCCGAGCACGCGCTCGCGAGCGGGCGTCCCGCCGACGCGGTGGCGCCGCTCCTGCGCGCGGCCGCGGCCGCCGACCGGCGCGGCGGACCGGTGCGCGACATCCACTTCGCGCTCGGCCGCGCGCACATGGCGCTCGCCGCGCCGGCCGCCGCGCTGCCGGCGTTCCGGCGCATGCTCGCCGCGGCCCCGGGCGACGTGGTCGCGGCGCTCGCCGTGTCGTCGGCCGCGCTCGCGAGCGGCGACGCGCCGGAGGCCGAGCGCGTGCTGCGCGAAGCATTGCGGGCGAATCCCGATGCGGCGGGCGCGTGGGCGAATCTCGCGGTCGCGCTGTCGGCGCAGCGCAATGCCGACGAGGCGTTCCGATGCGCGCAACGTGCCGTCGATCTCGCGCCGGATTCGGCCGCGGCGTGCCAGGTCCTCGCGGCGGCGGCGGTCGAGTGCGGCCGGCCGGCCGCCGCGATACCCGCGTGCCGCGCCGCGCTCGCGCGCCGGCCGGAGCACCCGGCGCTCGCGGCGGCGCTGGCCGACGCGCTCAAGGGCGCCGGTGCGCGCGAGGAGGCGTACGCGCTGCTGGCACCACGCGTGCGCGAGGCGCGGCCGGCGGCTGCGGTGCTGGTGAGCTTCGGCGCGCTCGCGATCGAGGCGGGTCGCTTCGCGGAAGCGCTGCCGGCGCTGGAGCGGGCCGTGGCGGCCGACGCGCGCAATCCGCGCGCGTGGGACAACCTCGGCACCGCGCGCAGGCGCAGCGGCGACGGTGAAGGCGCGGCGGACGCCTACGCCCGCGCGGTGGCGCTCGACGCGACGGCCACGCCGTCGTGGTGCAACCTGATCGATGCGCTGCGCGCGCTGTGCGCGTGGGACCGGCTCGACGAAGCCGAGCGGCAGTGGCAGGCGCGGCGCGCACGCGGCGGCGTCGATCCGCGCTGGAATCCGTTCGTCGCCGTCCGTGACGACACGTCGCCGCGGCAGCAGCTCGAGATCGCGCGCGCGTGGTCGCGCCGCACGCTGCCGGTGCCCGCCGCCGCGGCACCGGCGTTCGTGCGCACGCGCGGGACCCGCCTGCGCGTCGGCTACCTGTCGTCCGACCTGCAGGAGCACGCGACGGCGCGGCTCGCGGCCGGACTGTTCGAGCGCCACGACCGGACGCGCTTCGAGACCTTCGCGTACAGCCACGGCCGCGACGACGGCAGCGCGATGCGCACGCGGCTCGTCCGCGCGTTCGACCACTGGGTCGACTTCGCGCGCGTCGACGACGACGCGGCGGCGCAGCGGATCCGTGCCGACGCGATCGACGTGCTGGTCGACCTCAAGGGGCACACGCAGGACAGCCGGCTCGCGATCCTCGCCCGCCGGCCGGCACCCGTGCAGGTCCACTACCTGGGCTTCCCGGGCACGCTGGGGTTCGACGCCGTCACGCACCTCGTCGCCGACGACGTCGTCGCGCCGGTGGCCGATGCCGCGCATTTCAGCGAGACCGTCGTGCGGATGCCGCGCTGCTACCAGGTGAACGACGACCGCCGGCCGTCGCCGCCGGCGTCGCCGCGCGACGCGCTCGGCCTGCCCGCCGATGCGACGGTGGTCGCGTGCTTCAACCAGCCGTACAAGCTGTCGCGGCGCTTTCTTCGGCTCTGGATCGACGCGATCCGCGACGTGCCGGATTGCGTGCTCTGGCTGTTCGCGCCGCAGGAGACGGCGCGCGCGAATCTCGCGCGCGAGGCGGCGGCGCTGGGGATGCCGGCGACGCGCGTCGTGTTCGCGCCGGCCGTCGCCCAGGAAGCGCACGTCGCGCGGCTCGCCGCGGCGGATCTCGCGGTCGACGTGCTGCCGTGCGGAGCGCACACGACGGGCAGCGACGCGCTGTGGGCCGGGGTGCCGCTGCTCACGGTGCGCGGCGACACGTTCGCGGGCCGCGTCGGGACGAGCCTCGTGCACGCGGTGCAGCTGCCCGACCTCGCGACCGACACCGTCGAAGCGTACGCGACGCTGCTCGGCACGCTCGTCCGCGACCGCGAGCGCCTGCGCGCGTACCGGCATCATCTCGCGTCGCGGCGCGCGGAGCTCCCGCTGTTCGACACCGCCGGATTCACGCGCGACTTCGAGCGGTTGCTGGAGGGGCTCGCCGGTGCGCGCTGATCCGGTGCGCGAGACGCTGGAGCGCGCGCTCGCGGTCGAGCGGCGCGGCGACGCGCGTGGCGCTCGCTCGCTCTACGAGCAGGCGCTCGCCGCCGCGCCCGACCACCCCGGGGCGCTGGTACGGCTCGCGCTGCTCGACCAGGATGCCGGCGACCTGGCATCGGCGCGCGCACGGCTCGAGCGGGCGCTGTCGGTCGTGCAGGCCGCGGGGAGGCCGGCGGCACCGGTCCTGCTCGCGCTCGCCGGCGTGCATGCCGCGGCGGCCGACGCCCCGGCCGCGCGGGCCGCGTGGGAACGCGTGCTCGCCGAGGCACCCGGCGAGCCCACGGCGTGCCACGGACTCGCGGTGATCGCGCTCTCCGCCGGCGACGCGACGCGTGCGGTCGCGCATTGCCGCGCCGGACTCGCCACCGAGCCCGCGCACGCCGGACTGCTGACGGCGCTGGGGCACGCGCTGCGTGCGACCGGCGCCCCGGCGGCCGCGGCCGAAGCGCTGGCCGCAGCCGCCGCGGCAACGCCGGGAAACGCGGCCGCGTGGACGGCGGCGGGCAACGCCTGCATGGAGGCGGAATTCGCGCGCGTCGAGGCGGCGCGCACCGCCGGCGGCGAGGTGCCCGACGGCGACGCGGCCGGCATGCTCGCGCGCGCGCTCGACGCGTTCACGCGCGCCGCGCAACTGCAGCCCACCGCGGCCGCGGTCCACGCGCATCGCGCGATGGCCGCGCGCTACGCGTGCGACTGGCCGCGCGCCGAGGCCGCGCTGGCGGCGCTCGTGCAGCGCTACACGGTCGACGCTGCGCACTTCGCGTGCTCGCCGATGATGGCGGTCGCGCTGCTCGCGGACCCGGCCGCGCAGCGTGCCGGCATCGCGGGCTGGACCCGCGCGGCGCTGCCGCAGGCCGCGGCCCCGGCCATCGTCGCGCGCCGCGGCGACCGGCTGCGCATCGGCTACCTGTCGTCGGATTTCCACGACCACGCGACCGCGCACCTCGCCGCCGGCCTGTTCGAGCACCACGACCGCGCGCGCGTCGAGTCGTTCGCGTACGCGCTCGAAGCCGACGACGGCAGCGCGATGCGGCAGCGCCTCGTGCGCGCGTTCGACCACTGGCGCGACGTCCGCGCGCTCGCCGACGACGCGGCGGCGCGGGCCATCGCCGCCGACGCGCTCGACGTCCTCGTGGACCTCAAGGGCCACACGCACGGCGCCCGTCTCGGCATCCTCGCGCGGCGCCCGGCGCCGGTGCAGCTGCACTACCTCGGCTTCCCGGGCACGATCGCCTGCGGCGCCGTCGACGGCTTCATCGCCGACGCCGTCACGGCGCCGGCCGGCTGCGACGGCGAGTTCGCGGAGCGCGTGCTGCGGCTGCCGGTGTGCTACCAGGTGAACGACAGCCGGCGCCCGGTGCCGACACCCGCGTCGCGCGCCGCGGCCGGCGTGCCCGACCGCGCGCTGGTGCTGGCGTCGTTCAACCAGACGTACAAGCTGACTGCGCCGTTCTTCGCCGCGTGGATGGACGCACTGCGCGCGCACGCCGACGCCGTGCTGTGGCTCACGGTCCCGCATGCGCTCGCGCGTGCCAACCTCCGCGCGGCCGCGTCGGCCGCCGGCGTCGCGCCGGACCGGATCGTGTTCGCGCCGACGCTTCCGCAAGCGGCGCACATGGCGCGCCTCGCGTGTGCCGACCTGGCGCTCGACGTGCTGCCGTACGGATCGCACACGACCGGCAGCGACGCGCTGTGGGCGGGCGTGCCGCTGCTGACGTGCCGCGGCACCACGTTCGCCGGGCGCGTCGGCGCAAGCCTGCTGCACGCAGTGGGGCTGCCCGGCCTCATCGCGGAAACTCCGGCCGACTACGCGCGAAGGCTGGGCGAACTCTGCGCGGACCGCGCGCGGCTCGCGCACTACCGCGATTGCCTGGAGCGCGGACGTGCGACGCTGCCGCTCTTCGACACCGCCGGATTCACGCGCGCGTTCGAGCGAATGCTGGAGGACGTCGCGCGCGGCGCAACGCCGAACGCCACGGTGAAGTAGCGTAGCGGCCGGCACGAACGACGTTCCATCGCGCGCAGTGGACGTCGCCCGCGACCCCCGCACGACGCCGAATGCTGCGCCGGTTGGGCTACGCCCGCTTCTCGATCAACTCGATCTTGTAGCCGTCCGGGTCCTCGACGAACGCGATCACCGTCGTGCCGCCCTTGACCGGCCCCGCCTCGCGCGTGACCTTGCCGCCGCGCGCGCGCACCGCGGCGCACGCCGCCGCCGCGTCCGCGACCGCGACCGCGACGTGCCCGTAGCCGGTGCCGGGGTCGTACCGGTCGACGCCGTAGTTGTACGTGAGCTCGAGCTCGGCGCCGTCCGGGTCCTCGGCGAAGCCGACGAACGCCAGCGTGTACTGCTGCTCGGGTCGGTCGGTGGTCCGCTTGAGCTTCATGCCGAGCACGTCCGTGTAGAACGCGATCGACCGCTGCAGGTCGCCGACACGCACCATCGTGTGCAGGATCTTCATCTGAATTCCTTCGTGCGGTTCGAGGCACCGGCCTGCCCGCGCGCGGTCCGCGCGGGCGTCGTGCGCGGGGCGCGCCTCATCCTAGAACTCGATCATCTCGAAGTCCTCCTTCCGCGCGCCGCACTCCGGGCACGTCCAGTTGGGCGGCACGTCCTCCCACCGGGTCCCGGGCGCGATGCCTTCGTCCGGCGCGCCGGCCGCCTCGTCGTAGATGAAGCCGCAGATCAGGCACATGTATTTTTTCATCGGAAGCGGGAGCGTCGCACTGGAGTAAACTGCCCAATTGTAGCGTGACGCGTCGCGCACGCCGGGCGCCGCTCGCTGCCGCGCCTTCGAGACAGGACCGCCATGCCCGACAGCGAATCCGGATTCCCTCCCCTGGTGCTCACGTTCGCGGCGTCCGACCCGTCGGGCGGTGCCGGCGTTCAGGCCGACCTGCTCACGCTGGCGAGCATGGGCTGCCATCCGCTGTCGGTGATCACGGCGCTGACCGTGCAGGACTCGCTCGGCGTCGAGGGCGTGCTGCCGATCGACGCCGACTGGGTGGCCGACCAGGCGCGCTGCCTGCTCGAGGACATGCCGGTCGACGCGTTCAAGGTCGGTGTCCTCGGGAGCGTGGAGAACATCGCGGCGATCGCCGAGATCGTGTCCGATTACCCGGACGTCCCGCTGATCCTCGACCCGGTGCTGGCATCCGGTCGCGGCGACGAGCTCGCGAGCGACGAGATGACGCACGCGCTGCGCGAGCTGCTGCTCCCGCAGACGACGATCGTCACGCCCAACAGCCACGAGGCGCGGCGGCTCGCGGAGGCCGACGACGACGACGAGCGCCCGCTCGCGGACTGTGCGGCGAAGCTCGTCGAGTCCGGCTGCGAGTTCGTGCTCGTCACCGGCACGCACGAGGCCACGCCGCAGGTCGTGAACACGCTGTACGGCAAGAGCGGCGTCGTGCGCAGCGACAGCTGGCCGCGGCTGCCGGGCACCTACCACGGCTCCGGCTGCACGCTCGCCTCGGCGATCGCGGCGATGCTCGCGAACGGCCTCGACCTGCCCGATGCCGTGCGCGAGGCGCAGGAGTACACGTGGCAGACGCTCAAGAAGGCCTACCGCCCCGGCATGGGCCAGTTCCTGCCCGACCGGCTGTTCTGGGCGCGCGAGGAGGCGGACGCCCGCGGCGAGGAGCCGCAGGCGCCGCGTGCGGCCGATGCCCGCGGCAGCCACTGAGCCACCGCGCGTCGCGGCCGGCAAGGCGCGGATCGCCGGCCTGTACGCCGTCACGCCCGACGAGGCGGACACCGCGCGGCTCGCCGCGCTGGTCGAGGCCGCGATCGCCGGCGGCGCGCGCGCGATCCAGTACCGGAACAAGTCGGCGTCCCCCGCGCTGCGGCGCGAGCAGGCGGCGCGGCTCGCGCGCGTGTGCGCGGGCCACGGCGCGTTGCTGATCGTCAACGACGACCCCCGCCTCGCGCACGCCGTGGACGCCGCCGGCGTCCACGTCGGCGAGAACGACGGCAGCTTAGGCTTCGCGCGCGAATTCGTCGGCGGCGGCCGGATCGTCGGCGTGTCGTGCTACGACAACCTGGCGCGCGCCCAGCTGGCCGTCGCGCAGGGCGCCGACTACGTCGCGTTCGGCAGCTTCTTCCCGTCGGCGGTGAAACCGGACGCGCGGCCGGCGAGCCTCGCGCTTCTGCGGCAGGCGCGGCCGCTTGCGGTGCCGGTCGTGGCCATCGGCGGCATCACGGCACGCAACGCGCGCTCGCTCGTCGACGCGGGTGCCGACGCGGTCGCCGTGATCACCGACGTCTTCGCGCACGACGACCTCTCCGACGTCACGCGCGCGGCGGCCGCGATCGCCGCTTGCTTCGAATCCACCACGTAGAGCGACGAGCCCCGTCATGAGCCGCAACGAAGAGCTGTTCGCGCGTGCGCAGCGCACGATTCCCGCCGGCGTCAACTCGCCGGTCCGCGCCTTTCGCTCCGTCGGCGGCACGCCGCGGTTCGTCACCCGCGGGCAGGGCCCGTACATCTGGGACGTCGACGGCCGCCGCTACATCGACTACGTCGGCTCGTGGGGCCCGGCGATTCTCGGCCACGCGCATCCGGCCGTCGTGCGCGCGGTGCAGGAGGCGGCCGTGCACGGCGTGTCGTTCGGCGCGCCGACGGAAGCCGAGATCGAGATGGCGGAGACGCTGGTGCGGCGGCTGCCTTCGATCGAGCTCGTGCGGCTCGTGTCGTCGGGCACGGAGGCGACGATGTCGGCGCTGCGGCTCGCGCGCGGCTACACGAACCGGCCGAAGATCCTGAAGTTCGAGGGCTGCTACCACGGCCACGGCGACAGCTTGCTGGTGAAGGCGGGCTCCGGCGCGCTGACGTTCGGGCAGCCGTCGTCGGCGGGCGTGCCGCCGGCGATCGCCGGCGAGACGGTCGTCGCGCCGTACAACGACCTCGACGCGGTCGCCGCGGCGTTCCGCGCCGACGGCGACGCGATCGCCGCGGTCATCGTGGAGCCGATCGCCGGGAACATGAACCTCGTCATGCCGAAACCGGGCTTCCTGGCCGGCCTGCGCGCGTTGTGCGACCGTCACGGCGCGGTGCTGATCTTCGACGAGGTGATGACGGGCTTTCGCGTGCATCCGCAGGGCGTGCAGGGGATGACCGGGATCACGCCGGACCTCACGACGCTGGGCAAGGTGATCGGCGGCGGGATGCCGGTCGGCGCGTTCGGCGGCCGCCGCGACATCATGGAGAAGATCGCGCCGCTCGGGCCGGTCTACCAGGCGGGCACGCTGTCGGGGAATCCCGTCGCCGTGGCCGCGGGCCTCGCCACGCTCGCGGCGACCGAGGCGCCGGGATTCTACGACACGCTCGCCGCGTCGACGCGCGCGTTCGTCGAGGGCATGGAGGCGGCGGCGCGCGCGGCCGGCGTCGCGTTCTGCGCGCAGTCGGTCGGCGGCATGTTCGGGCTCTACTTCGCGCCGCGCGTCCCGGATTCGTACGACACGGTGATGGCGTGCGACAAGGCGCGCTTCAACCGGTTCTTCCACGCGATGCTCGACGCGGGCATCTACCTCGCCCCGTCCGCCTACGAGGCGGGCTTCGTCTCGGCAACGCACACGACCGACGACATCGCCGCGACCCTCCGCGCGGCAGAGGGCGCGTTCGCCGTCACGTAGCGCGCGGTGCCGGAACTTCCGGACGTCGAGGTCTACCGCGAGGCGCTCGCGGCGCGCATCGCCGGCGTGCCGCTCCTCGGCGCGGACCTGCGCAATCCGTTCGTGCTGCGCACGGCCGTCCCGCCGCTCTCGGTGCTGGAGGGCCGCACCGTGCGGTCGGTGCGCCGGCTCGGCAAGCGCATCGTGCTCGCGTTCGACGACGACCACTTCCTCGTCGTCCACCTGATGATCGCCGGGCGGCTGCAGTGGCTGCCTCTGGCGGCCGGCACCGGCGGCAAGGCGCCGGCGCGGATCACGCTGGCGCTCCTCCGCTTCGCCACCGGCACCCTCGTCGTGACCGAGGCCGGCACGAAGCGGCGCGCGTCGCTGCACTGCGTGCACGGCGAAGGCGCGCTCGCGCAGTTCGACGCCGGCGGACTCGACGTGCTCGCGGCCGGCCGCGATGCGTTCGCCGCGCGGCTCGCGCGCGAGAACCACACGGCCAAGCGCGCGCTCACCGATCCCGCGCTGTTCGACGGCATCGGCAACGCGTACTCGGACGAAATCCTTCATCGCGCGCGCGTCTCGCCGCTCGCGCTCACCCGGAAGATGGACGATGCGACCGTGACGGCGCTGCACGCCGCCGCGCGCGGCGTGCTCGCCGAGTGGACCGAGCGCCTGCGCCTGGAGGCGGCCGGCGCGTTCCCGGCGAAAGTCACGGCGTTCCGGCCGCGGATGGCCGTGCACGGTCGCTTCGGACAGCCGTGTCCGGACTGCGGTGCGCCGGTGCAGCGGATCGTGTACGCGGAGAGCGAGTGCAACTACTGCGCGCGCTGCCAGACCGGCGGCACCGTGCTCGCCGACCGTGCGCTGTCGCGCCTGCTGCACAGGAGCTTTCCGCGCAGGCTCGACGACGGGTAGAGGACGCCTGTCGCAATGTGACGCAGGGACGCCGGGGAACCGCATCGGCCTTCCCTGCGCCTCTGCGTGAAGTCGGCCGTCGCACCGGCAACCGTCGCCGCGCGGCGACACCGCGAACGCAACCAATCGCGCGGCGCTCGGTCATATGAGCCCCGGCGCGCGCATCGGCAGCGGACCCCATGCTATGATTGACCAGATTTTCTTTTAATTTCAAAACCTTCCACGCGTGGACACCCCGGTGCGCAAACGGTTGGGCGAGATCCTCGTCGAGCGCGGCAAGCTCGATGCGGGCACGCTCGAGCGCGCGTTGCGGCTGCAGCAGGATTCGTCCGGCGAGAAGCTCGGCGCGCTGCTGGTGACCCTCGGCGTGGTCGCGCAGCGCGACGTCGCCGAGGCGCTCGCGACGCAGCTCGCGCTGCCGCTCGTCGACGCGACGGGCTACCCGGAATTCCCGATCCTCGAGGAGACGGTCAGCGCGCGCTTCCTGCGCGACGCGCGCGCGCTGCCGGTGCGCGAGGACGACGCCGAGGTCGCGCTCGCGATGGCGGACCCGACCGACGCGTACACGATCGGTGCGTTCGAGATGGTGACCGGCCGCGCGGTGCGGCCGCTGGTCGCGATTCCGACCGAGCTCGACGCCGCGCTCGAGCGGCTGTACGGCACCGGCCGTTCCGCGCAGAGCCAGGTGATCGGCGACGTCGAGACGCGCGTCGACGAGCTCGCGTTCGACGCCGACGTCCAGCAGCTGAAGGACCTGGCGTCCGAGGCGCCGGTGATCCGCCTCGTGTCTCTCATCATCACCAATGCCCTCGACATGCGCGCGTCCGACATCCACGTCGAGCCGTTCGAGAACCGCCTCGCGGTGCGCTACCGCGTGGACGGCGTGCTGCACGACGTCGAGTCGCCGCCGAAGCGCCTCGCCGCCGCCGTGATCTCGCGGATCAAGATCATGGCGAACCTCGACATCGCCGAGCGCCGGCTGCCGCAGGACGGCCGCATCCGGCTGCGCGTGCAGGGCAAGGAGATCGACCTGCGCGTGTCGACGGTGCCGACGATGCACGGCGAGTCGGTCGTGATGCGGATCCTCGACAAGGGCGGCGTCGCGCTCGACTTCGCGAAGCTGGGCTTCCTCGACGACACGCTCAAGTCGTTTCTCGACGTGCTGATGCAGCCGCACGGCATCCTGCTCGTCACCGGGCCCACGGGCTCCGGCAAGACCACGACGCTGTACACGGCGCTCGACCGGCTGAACCAGCCGGACGTCAAGATCCTGACCGTCGAGGACCCGGTCGAGTACCAGATGGTCGGCGTCAACCAGATCCAGGTGAAGCCGCAGATCGACCTCACGTTCGCCAACGCGCTGCGCTCGATCGTGCGGCAGGACCCGGACGTGATCATGATCGGCGAGATCCGCGACCTCGAGACCGCGCAGATCGCCGTGCAGTCGGCGCTGACCGGCCACCTCGTGCTGTCCACCGTCCACACGAACGACGCGGCGTCGACGGTGAACCGGCTGCTCGACATGGGCGTCGAGGACTACCTGCTGACGTCGACGGTCGTCGGCATCCTCGCCCAGCGGCTGGTGCGCCGGCTGTGCCCGCACTGCAAGGAGCCGTACCACGCGCTGCCGGAGGTGGTGCGGGAGCTCGGGCTCGCGAAGTTCGCCGGCGACGGCGACGTCACGCTGTACCACGCGAAGGGCTGCCCGCAGTGCAGCCAGACCGGGTACTCCGGCCGCTTCTGCATCCTCGAGATGCTGCCGATGTCCGACCCGCTGCGCAGCCTCGTGATGCGCCACGCGACGTCGAGCGAGCTCAAGTCCGAGGCGCAGCGCGAAGGCATGCTGACGATGTACGACGACGGCCTGCGCAAGGCGGTCGCCGGCCAGACCACCGTCGAGGAAGTCCTGCGCGTGACGCGCGAGGGCTGACCGCGGCCGCCGCCATGCCTCTCTACCGTTACCGCGCCGTGAGCCCGTCGGGCGAGGTCGCCGTCGGCGAACTCGACGCCGCCAACGAGGGCGAGATCGTCGGCCGGCTGCGCGACCAGGGCCTGATGCCCACGCAGATCGCGCACGCGGCGGGTGGCGCGGGCACCGTCGCCGCACTGCCGGGCGCCGCGCGCGGCGGTCGCCGCTCGCTGTTCGAGCCGAAGACGGTGACGCGCGACCAGCTGCTCGCGTTCACGCGCGAGCTTGCAACGCTGCTGCAGGCGGGGCTGCCGCTCGACCGCTCGCTCGAGATGCTGATCGGGCTCGCGCCGACGCCGCCGGTGGCGGCGCTGCTGCAGGGCGTGCGCGATGACGTTCGCGGGGGCAAGGCGCTGTCGCAGGCGCTCGACGCGCGGCGCGACGTGTTCTCGCGCCTTTACGTGAACATCGTGCGTGCCGGCGAGGCGGGCGGCGCGCTCGGTGTCGTGCTGCAGCGGCTGGCCGACACGATGGAGCGCAACAAGGAGCTGCGCGAGTCGGTCAAGGCGGCGCTCATCTACCCGGCGATCCTGATCGGCGTCGCCGTCGTCTCGGTGGCGCTGCTGCTCGTGTGGGTGGTGCCGCAGTTCGAGACGACCTTCGCCCAGGCCGGCCGCGCGCTGCCGCTGCCGACGCTCGTGGTCGTCACCGTCGGCAAGTTCATGCGTGGCTGGTGGTGGGCGGTGCTGGGTGGCGCGGTGGTCGCCGTCGCCTGGTTCCGCCGGCGCGGCCGCGACCCGGCGATCCGGCTCGCGCGTGACCGCCGCCTGCTCGCACTGCCGCTCGTCGGCGACCTCGTCGCGAAGATCGAGACGGCGCGCTTCGCGCGCACGCTCGCCACGCTGCTCGCCAACGGCGTCACGCTGCTGTCCGGTCTTTCGATCGTCAGGGAAATCATGGGAAACGTGGTCATGGCGAACGCGCTCGACGGCGTCGTGGCGCGGCTGCGCGAGGGCAAGGGCTTCGGGCGCCCGCTCGCCGAGACGGGCCTCTACCCGAAGCTCGCGTCGCAGATGATCCTGGTCGGCGAGGAATCGGGGCGGCTCGAGCAGATGCTCGGCCGGATCGCCGACGTCTACGACCGCGAGGTGCAGGTGGCGATCAAGCGCTTCCTGGCGGTGCTGGAGCCTGCGCTGATCCTGGGACTCGCGGTGCTGATCGGCGGGATCGTGTTCTCGATCCTGCTGGGCGTGATGGGCATGAGCGAACTCGTCGCCTGATCGGGCGTCTTAACACACTGGAACGCCCGCCGCGGGGATGCCAGCATCCGGCGGCGGGCCGTGAAAAGGGAAGCGGAAGATGAACGGACTGCGTGAAATGCGTGGAATGCGCGGAATGCGCCGCCCCGCGCGGGGCATGACGCTGATCGAGATCCTGGTCGTGCTGGTGCTGATCGGCATCGTGATGGGCATCGTCGGCGGTAATTTCCTCGGCAAGGGCGAGAAGGCCAAGGGCGACGCGGCGAAGATCGAGATCAACCAGATCGGGCAGACGCTCGACCTCTACAAGCTCGAGGTCGGCAAGTACCCGACCACGCAGGAAGGCCTGCAGGCGCTCATCACGGCGCCTTCGGGGGTCGCCAACTGGAACGGTCCCTACTGGAAGAACGGGACGCTCCCGAAGGACCCGTGGGGCAACGAGTACAAGTACACGTCGCCCGGCGCCAAGGGCCCTTACGACATCGTTTCGTACGGCGCCGATGGCAAGGAAGGCGGCGATGGCCCGAACAAGGACATCACCAACTAGGCGACGCTTGCAATGCGCGGTCCGGACGGTGGGTTCGTCCCGGCCGCGTTGGGCCGCCGATGGACGTCGGCGCGGAGAGGTTCGGGGCGGCCGGGTGCCTTGCGCGCGGCAACGGGACGACGCGAGCCGCGCGCACGCGCGTTCCGCGCACCGTCCGGTCGCGCGCGCCTGCGGCCCGACCGGCCCGTGCCCGATGGCCGGCGTCACGATACTCGAGCTGCTGATCGTGCTCACGATCATGGCGCTCGCCGCGGCGATCGTGGTTCCCGTGTTCACCGGCGGCGTCTCGAACGCCGAGCTGCGCGGCGCGGCGCGGCAGCTCGCAGCCGGCCTGCGCCTCGCGCGTAGCGAGGCCGTCGCGCAGCGGCGCGAGACGTTCCTCGTGCTCGACGTGGCGGGGCGCCGGTTCAAGGTCGACCGCGACCCGGCCGAGCACGCGCTGCCCCGCGACGTCGAGCTCAAGCTGTACACGGCGCAGAAGGACCTGGTCGACGACAAGATCGGCTCGATCCGCTTCTACCCGGACGGCGGCAGCAACGGCGGCCGCATCACCGTCGGCGCCGGCGAGCGCAAGTACGAAGTCGACGTCGACTGGCTCACCGGGCGCGTCGCGATCCTCGATTGACGGTGATCCGATGAGCGCCCTCGTTCGCGAACGTCGCCGCCCCGTCCCGGTGCCCTGCGCCGGCGCGCCGCGCCGGCGCGGGCACGGCTTCTCGCTGATCGAGGTGCTCGTGGCGTTCGTGATCCTCGCGCTGGTCGCGACGGCGCTGTTCCGCCTGTTCGGCGACTCGCTCGGCAACGCGGCGGCGGCCGAGGACTGGAGCCGGGCGCTGCTCGTCGCCGAATCGCAGCTCGACGAGGCCGCGAGCGCCCAGCCGCTGCGCGAGGGTGGCGAGCGCGGCAGCGACGCCTCCGGACGCGTGCAGTGGGAAACGCGCGTGGCGCCCTACGATGCGCCGGACGTCGACCCCGACCTCGAGCGCGCGTCGGAGGGCCTGGGGACGCGGATGTACCGCGTCACCGTCGACGTCCGCTTCACCGGCACGAACGGGCGCGAGCGCACGTTCTCGCTGGGGACGATCCGCGTCGGGCCGAGGAATCCGGCGTGAGCCCGAAGCGCGCAGGGGGTCCGGCGAGCGCGCCGCGCGGGCGCGCCGTACCCGCGCGTTCCTGCCGCGGCTTCACGCTCATCGAGCTCCTGGTCGCGCTCGGCCTGCTCGCGCTGATGTCGGGCGTGCTGTTCGGATCGCTGCGCCTGGCCGGCCGCAGCGCCGACGCCGGCGACGCGAAGGCCGAGGCCTCGTCCGGCATGCGGCTCGCGGGCGAGTTCCTGCGCACGCAGCTTTCCGCACAGCACCCGCAGCGGATGCACAAGCTGCAGGAGTTCCCGCTGCTCTTCGGCGGCGAGCGCGAGGAACTGCGCTTCGCCGCGCCGCTGCCCGGCCGCGTGGGCGTCGGCGGCATGTGGTACTACCGGCTCGTCGTCGCGCCGGTGCCCGGCAAGCGCGAGCCGGCACTGGTGCTGGAGCGCGTGATTCCCGATCTCGACGCGCTCGCGATGCCCGCGTTCACCGACCCCGAGCGTTCGGTCCTCGCCGACGACGTGCGCGAGGTCGAGTTCTCGTATTACGGGCGCGATCGCAACGCGGCGCCCGACGCGACGCCGACGTGGCGCAGCCGCTGGGACGATGCCCAGCAGATGCCGATCCTCGTCCGCGTCGAGGTCAAGCCGCGCGAGGGCCCGCCGTGGCCGCCGCTGACGGTCGCGCCGCGGACCGCGCCGGAGGCCGGCTGCCGGTCGTGGGACACGGTGCGCCGCCAGTGCGTGGGCGTATGACGACGCGGGGAACGCCGGTGCGGGGTCGGTTGCGCGCGCCGCCTCGCCGCGCGCGGGGCATCGCGCTCATCATCGTGCTGTGGCTGACGATCCTGCTGACGGTGATCGCCGCCGGCTTCGCGTTCGCGATGCGCAGCGAGGCGCAGGCCGCGCGCAACGCGCTGTCGCTCGCGCAGGCGCGGGCGGCCGCCGACGGCGCCGTCGAGCGGATGGCGTACGAGCTGTCGCGCCCGCGCTACCCGGCGGCGTGGCTGAGCGACGGCGTGCCGCACACGTGGCGCGATGGCGACACCGAGATCGCGGCGGCGGCGGTCGACGAGTCGGCGAAGATCGACATCAACGCGGCGCCCGAGACGCTGCTGCGCGGCCTGTTCGAGAACGTCGCGGGCGTCGACAGCGCTACGGCGGCGAAGCTCGCCGACGCGGTGCAGGACTGGCGCGATCCGGACGACACGCGGCGCCCGAACGGCGCGGAGGAGGCCGACTACCGCGCGGCGGGCCTTCCGCAGAAGCCGTCGAACATGGGCTTCGAGACGGTGATGGAACTCGCGCGCGTGATGGGCGTGACGCCGGCGATCTTCGCGCGGATCGCGCCCTCGCTCACCGTGCACTCGCGCCAGCCCGGCATCAACGCGCAGACCGCGTCCCGCGACGTGCTGCTCGCGCTGCCGGGCGCGACGCCCGAGGCGGTGGACGCCTACATCGCGCAGCGCAACGACGCGCGCACGGCGAAGCTGCCGGTGCCCCCGTTTCCGCCCGCCTCCGGCTTCGCGGCGGGCGCCGTCCCCGTCTGGCGCATTCGTGCCGAGGCGCGCGCCGCCGATGGTGTAACCTTCGCCCGCGAAGCGGTGGTGCGTCCGTCGGGGGACGCCCGCCGGCCGCTGCTCACGCTGTCGTGGCAGGAGGGCGCCACGTCGGCTCCGCCTGCGCCGGTGGCCGCCGCTCCCGGAACCGATCGACGCGACGACAACCCCGCCCATGGCCGACCGTGAACTGACGCTGCCCACGCTGCGCGCGCGCACGCGCGAGCTGTCGCGCCGGCTGGGCGTCGCGGGCTTCTGGACGTGGTGGACGCGCGAGCTCGACGCGTTGGTGCCCGGTGCGCCGCGCGCTGCGCTCGAGCGCCGGCGCATGCGCCCGGTGATCGTGTTCGCCGGTGACCACGCGACGCTGTGGCGGCCGTCCCTCGAATCCGGCCGCGCCGCGATGGTGGAGGAAGCGCAGATCGCGCTCGCCGGCGACACGGCGGCGGTGGCCGCCGCGGGTCGCGCCGCGCTGGCGCCGATGGCACGCATGGTGTACGGCGGGCCCGCAGGCGCCGGCCGCGCCGTCGTCAGCATTCCGGCGCGCGACGTGCTGCGCAAGCGCATCGTGCTGCCGGCGGCGGTCGACCAGGACTTGAGGCAGGCGCTCGCGTACGACCTCGACCGGCACACGCCGTTTCCGCCGAGCGAGCTCTATTTCGACGTGGCGGTCGTCGATCGCGACCCCGCGCGCGGGACGATCGTGGTCGATCTCGCGGCCGCGAAGCGCACGGTCGTCGATGCCGCGCTGCGCCACCTGGCGGCGTGGGGCGCGCAGGCGGCCGCAGTCGTGCCCGAGCCGCCGGAGCGCGCCGCGCGCTCGCGGCTCAACCTGCTGCCGTCGGAGCTGCGCACCGGGACGAACCCGTGGCTGCGCTGGCAGTTCCTGCTTCCGCTCGCGCTGCTCGCCCTGCTGGCGCTCACCGCGGTCGCGATCCCGTTGTGGCAGAAGCGCGAGTACGTGAAGGACCTGCAGGCACTCGCCGACCAGGCCCGCGCGCGCGCCGCCGTCTCCGAGACGCTGCGCCTCGAGCTCGACAACCGCATCGCCGACTACAACACCGCGCTCGAGCGCAAGTTCGCGTTCCCGGGCGTCCTCGCCGTGGTCGACACCGTGAGCCGCGTGCTGCCGGACGACACGTGGATCACGCAGTTCGAGATGAAGACGCTCGCGAAGGGCAAGGAAACGCAGCGCGAGCTGATGCTGCGGGGCGAGACCGCCAACGCCGGGCGCCTCGTCCAGCTGTTCGAGGAATCGCAGTTCTTCGCGCAGGCCGCGCAACGGGGACCGACGACGAAGATCCAGCCCGGCCCCGGTGAGATCTTCGACCTGGGGGCGCAGGTCAAGCCGCGCGCGCTGCCGGAACGACTGGCGCTCGTCGTCGGCGGCACGCCCGCGCCCGCGGCGCCCGAAGAGCCCGCGACCGGTGCCGCAGCGCCGCCCGCGCCCGGCGCGCCATCGGGTCCGGCTGCGCCGGCGGCAGGCACAGCGCCCGCCACGCAAACGCCCGCCACGCAACCGCCCGCCACGCAATCGCCCGCCGCGCAACCGCCCGCCGCGCAACCGCCCGCCGCGCAACCGCCCGGCGCGCAACCGCCCGGCGCGCAACCGCCCGCCGCGCAACCGCCGGCGCCCGCGGCAACCGCCCCGAACCCGACCGACAGCGGCAAGTCGTCCGCGCCGGCCCCGAAGAAATGATCACGCCCGAATTCGCCGCACGAATGACGCCGGCGCAGCGACGCGCGACGGCCGTCGTGCTACTCGTCGCGGCCGTCGCGGCCGTGCTTGCCATCGCGCTGGGTCCGCTCGTCGCGCTGCACCGGCACTACGACCGGGCGATCGACGACCTCACCGACCGGCTCGAACGCTATCGGCGCGTGGCCGCGCAGGCGCCGGAGCTGCGACGCGCGCTCGAGCTCGTCAAGGAGAAGGACGGGCGTCGCTTCTTCCTCAAGAACACGGCGCCGAACCTCGCGGGCGCCGAGCTCGCGGATCTCGTGCGCGCGGCGATCGAGAACAACGGCGGGCGGATCACGACCAGCCAGAACCCGGGTCCGCGCGACGAGGGCCGGTTCCGCCAGCTCACGGTGAACGTGCAGTTCTTCGCAACGACGCCGAATCTCGCGAAGATACTGCATGCGCTGGACACGCAGGTTCCGTACCTCATCGTCGACAACATGACGATCCGGCCGCTCAATGCGTTCCGCGGCTTCAAGCCGGCGCCGGGGCAGGAGCCCGAGAACAACGTCCAGCTCGACGTCTCGGCGCTCGCGTATCCCGACGCGCCGCGCCCCGCGGCGCCGCCGAAGTGACGGGAGGGCACGATGGACGCACTGCGAACCTCGATGCGCGGCTATCTCTACTGGCTGTTGCCGCTCGCCGCGCTCGTCGTGTTCATCCTCTGGCAGACCGAGTGGGGCACGGCGCTCCACCGCGTGCCGCCGCCGGAGTCCAACACCGCATCGCAGCCGCTCAAGCTTGCGCTGCTGCCCGAATACCAGCCGGTGGCGCTGCCGGAGGGTAGCCGCGACATCGTCGAGCGGACGCTGTTCAACCCGACCCGGCGCCCGGCCCCGACGGCCGCCGCCGAGGCGGCGAAGCCGAAAATGCAGCGCGGACAGTTCGCGCTCGCCGGCACGCTGCTGATCGACGGCAAGGCGTCGGCGATCCTGCGCGAGACGGCCGGCGGCAAGTCGCGCCGGGTCCTCCAGGGCGAAACGGTCAACGGCATGCTGGTCGCCGAGGTGCGGCCCGACCGCGTCCGGCTCACGCTCGGCGATGAGAGCGAAGAACTTGCGCTCAAGTTGGCGGTCGGACCCAGGACCACGGTCCAGCCCGTCGTGGCGGGCGCCGCCACGCGAACGGCCGGGGCGACGGCGGCGGGCGCCGCGCCGGCGCCGACCCCGCAGGTGCGGGACGTGGCCGAAGTCCTGGCCGAGCGCCGGCGGGCAGCGCGGGCGGCCGAAGCCGCCGCGGCCGGGCTGCCTCCGGGCGCGCCGCTGCCCGGCGCCGCGCCGGCGCAACCGGCACCGCAGGCCCAGGCGCCATCCCAGACGCCGCCGCCGTCGGCGGTCGGATCGTCGATGCAGACGGCGCCGACGGTCATACCCAACATCAACGATCCGAATTGGGGCAGCGTGTACCAGAGGTACCAGCAACCGCGGCGGTGACGCGCAGCGACGACCAGAGACTGCACGCGGCCTGCGATAATCGCGAGCCGCCGCCGGGGAGCGGCATGCGCAACCGACACGAACAACAAGCGACACCCATTCAGCCGATGCTCGATCGAACGTTCGTTCGCCTGGCGCTCGCCGCTGCCGTTGCGCTCGCCGCCGCCGCGTGCCAGGCGCCCGCGCCGACGCGCTCCGACCAGGCGCCAATGCCGAAGGAGAAGCTCGCGGCCGGTTCCGCGCCGCTTTCGCCGGCACTGACCGAGGCGACCGCGCAGGCGCAGGCGGGGCCCCCGACGCAGCAGGAAAAGCTGCAGGCGCACATGTACCGCGGCAGCGGCGTGCTCGTGAAGGGACTGCAGCCGGGCGGCGGCCTGCCGCCAGGGCCGCCCATCCAAGCTGCGGGCGGCAACGTCGTGCTCAACTTCGAGGGCGCCGACCTGCGCGAGGTCGTCCGCAACATCCTGGGCGACATCCTCAACGAGAACTACACGATCGACCCGGCGGTCGGGGGAACCGTGACCATCCGCACGTCGTCGGGAATCCCGCGCGAGGCGCTGCCCGCCACGCTGGAGACGCTGCTGCGGCAGAACGGCGCGACGATGATCCGGAGCGGCGGCCTCTACATGGTGGTGCCGCAGGCCGCGGCGGTCCGCGGCAACACGACGCCGCAGCTCGGCAACACGACGCGCGCGCTGCCGCCCGGGTTCTCGGTGCAGATCGTGCCGCTGCGCTACGTCGGCGTGCGCGAGATGCTGCGGCTCCTCGAGCCGTTCGCGAAGGACGCGCAGGCCGTGCGTCCCGACGAGCTGCGCAACCTGCTGATCCTGTCGGGAACGGAGCGCGAGCTGCGCCACCTGATGGACACGATCGACATGTTCGACATCGATTGGATGGCAGGCATGTCGGCCGGCGTGTTCACGCTGAAGAACAGCGACGTCAAGACGGTGATCACCGAGCTCGAAAAGGTCGTCGGCGACCGCAACACGAGCCCGCTCACCGGCATCCTCAAGATCCTGCCCATCGAGCGGCTGAACGCGCTGCTCGTGGTCACGCCGCAGCCGGCGTATCTCGAGGAGGTGAAGAAATGGATCGAGCGGCTCGACCGCACGGCCACGGACGCCGGCGGCGGCCTCCAGTTCTACGTCTACAACCTGCAGAACACGCGCGCGGAGCGGCTGGCGCCGCTGCTGCAGCAGGCGTTCACCGGCCGCGTCACCCAGCAGACGGCCGCGGCGGCACCGACGCTCGCGCCCGGGACGCCCGCGGGCACCATCGTCAACCCGCCGGCGTTCTCGGCACAGCCGGCGGTGCCGGTCGCCAACCCGGCCCCGGCGACACCGGCGCCCGCACCTGCCGCGGCGCCGGGCGCGGCCGGCGGCACCGGTGTCGTCCGCAACCTGCAGGTGGTCGCCGACAAGGATGCCAACACGCTGCTGATCATCGCCACGGCCGCCGAGTACTCGGTCATCGAGGCGGCGCTCAAGAAGCTCGACATTCCGCAGCGGCAGGTGCTGATCGACGTGACGATCGCGGAGGTCAGCCTGACCGACCAGCTCGAGTTCGGCGTCGAGTGGCTGTTCCGCAACGCCGCGCCGTCGGGCCGCGGCGCCGGCGGCCTGTTCAACTCGACGGCGCCGTTCAACCCGGGTGCCGGGACGGCACCCGCCAAGGGGCTCGGCTCGGGCATCGCGCAGGGCTTCGTCTACTTCATCAGCAACTCGGCGTTCCCCGGCGGCATCCAGGCGGTGCTCAACCTCCTCGACACGTACGGCAACACCAAGGTCGTCGCCAACCCGCACATCGCGGCGCTCGACAACCAGAAGGCGACGATCAAGGCCGGCAACCGGATCCCGATCAGCCAGCAGACGCTGGTCGGCGGCACGACCAACGCGGTGACGACGACGTCGCAGTACATCGACACCGGCGTGCTGCTGCAGGTGACCCCGCACATCAACGCCGGCGGCCTGGTCGCGCTCGACGTGCAGGCCGAGGTGAGCAATCCGGGCAATCCTGCGCAGCCCGGCGACGCGCCGCCGATCAACACCCGCTCGGTCCAGACCTACGTGTCCGTGCAGAGCGGGCAGACGATGGTGATGGGCGGCCTGATCGGCGACACGCGGCAGAACAACTCCGAAGGCCTGCCGCTGCTGGCGCGCATCCCGTTCCTGGGCGGCCTGTTCGGCAACCAGACGCTCAAGTACGACCGGACGGAGCTCGTGCTGTTCATCACGCCCCGCGTCGTCGAGAACGAGGTCGACGTCCGCGGCGCGATCGACGACCTGCGGCGCAGGATGGAGAACCTCGACCGGCTGTTCCCGTACATCCCGCCGTTCAGCTCCCAGGTGTTCCCGCCGGAGCGCGCCGCTCCGCAGGGCAGCCCCGGCGCGCCGGCGCCGCAGGCGGCCCCGGGCGCGCCCGCCCCCACGCCGCAATGACCGCAATCGAAAAAACATGCGGTTGTGCGCCGATTTTGACGTGCCGCGGCACTGTCGCGGACTGCGCGTTCGATTGACGCTCGGCAGCGATTTCTATAGTCTGGCGGCCGAAGCTGCGGGGCGGTCGCAACGGATGGTTTGGTCCTTTCGCGGTACCGCGCCGCCACGCAGGAAGCATCCAGATTGATGGTTTTGGGCAGTTTTTCCGGCGCGGCCGGATTTCGATCGATTAGCGTCGTTGTTTCCCGACACCTCTGTCGGGCGTTGGCGACAGTTGGCGTATTGGCCGTCACGGCCTGCGCTTCCGCGCCCGAGGGCGGGGCCCCCGGGGTCCCGGCGACGCTCGCCACCCCCGAGGCGAAGCAGGCGGCGGTCGCCGCCCGCGCCAAGGCCCGCTGGGACGCGCTGGTCCGCGACGACATGGAGGCCGCGTACGCGTTCCTGAGCCCGGGGTCGCGGGACACCACTTCACTCGAGAAATTCAAGGCGAACACGCGCCGCGGCGCCTACCGCGAAGGCCGGGTGGACAGGGTCACCTGCGACGGCGACGCCTGCATCGTCGTCGTCTACGTGACCTACGATCACCCGCGCATGAAAGGCATCACGACACCGCTGACGGAATCGTGGATAATCGACGCCGGACAGGCTTGGTACGTGTACGGCGGCCGCTGACTCGCCAGAGGGTGTCGCCGGTTTGAGACGTTGCGCAAAATCCACAGTCCGACGGTCGGCCGCCGTCCGTTTCGTTTGTCAAAAGGGGTAGCCTGTAATAAGATTCGCGTGCTGTTGGCTTTAAAGTGATCACTTTAAACGGCAATCAAAAGGAGTCGTCACCTACCATGAATACGTTCAAACACAAGTCGCTGTACGCTGCTGTCGCGGGTCTGGGCGCGCTTGCCGCGACCGGCGTCGCGCAAGCGGTGTCAGTCAACCACGACGGACTGGGTCAGGTCCTGATCTATCCGTACTACACGGTGCGGACGGTCGCGATCCCGGTCGCCACGACGCCCCCCACGGTCGTCGACGCCGCGTACAACTCGCTGCTGTCGGTCGTCAACTCCACTGCCTCGGCCAAGGCGGTGAAGGTCCGCTTCCTCGAAGGCAAGAACAGCCGCGAAGTCCTCGACTTCAACCTGTACCTGTCGCCGAAGGACGTCTGGACCGCGGCGATCATCCCGACCACCGACGGCGCCGGCATCTACACGGCGGACAAGTCCTGCACGGTGCCGCGCGTCTCGACGAGCTCGACGGCCCCGACGGCGTTCGTCAACTACGGCTACACGGGTTCCGCGGACGACAACGGCGGCACGTCGCTCGACCGCACGCGTGAAGGCTACGTCGAAATCATCGAAATGGGCGACGTGGTCGGCACGACCGCCGTCGCTGCGACGCACGTCAACGGCGTCCCGCCGTGCGACAAGGTCACCCCGTTCGACCCGCTGCTCGCCGCCCCCGTGGCGCCGAACAACACGGTCGCCGGTTCGGGCGGCCTGTTCGGCTCGATTACGCTGATCAACGTCCTCAAGGGCGAAGACTTCGGCGTGGATCCGACGGCGCTGGTCGGCTTCTCGACGCGCGCGCTGTGGTTCCCGGAAGGCGACGTCAAGCCGACGCTGGCCGACGTCAACCCGAAGCGGTCGGTCGTCGTCGCGAACACCGACGTGCTCATCACCGACTGGGCGACCTCCGGCAACAACGCCGATCCGGTCTCCGCCGTGCTGATGCACGACAACGTGTACAACGAGTTCGTCGTCGACACCGGGACCAAGTCGGGCACCGACTGGGTTGTGACGTTCCCGACCAAGCGCGAGTACGTCGCGGTCGGCACCGGCTCGGCGTCCAAGCTCTTCCAGAGCAACTTCGGCTCGAAGGGTTCGTGCGACGACGTCGTGGTCACGCAGTACGACCGCGAAGAGCGCACGATCATCTCGCAGACGTCGTTCTCGCCGCCGCCCCCGACGCAGACGGACTCGCTGTGCTGGGAAGCGAACGTTCTCACGATCGGCTCCCGCACGGTGCTGGGCTCGAAGAACGGCAACTCGATCAACACGTCGTTCATCGCCGGCTGGGTCGCGCTCAACTTCCGCGGTCCGACGGTTCCGGCGACGCGTCACCAGCTGATCGGCGGGCCGTCGCAGGGCTTCAACACGGTCACGGGCGGCACGTTCCTGCGTTCGGCGACGACGTTCAACGGCCTGCCGGTCATCGGCTTCGCCGGCATCACGTTCGAGAACGAGACGCTGTCGGTCGGCCCGGGCTCCGCGGTCCAGTCGAACTACGGCGGCAACTTCAACCACAAGGTTACGACCGACGTCCGGTAAACGCGTCGGTACCAGCAGCACCGTGGGGCGAGGAGCGATCCTCGCCCCTTTTTCTTCCACTCCGGGGCCGCCGTGGCGGCCGCGACCTTTCCGATGAACATCCGATCCTTCCTGTGCCCGCGCCTGGCGCGGATGGCGTTCGCCGCATGCGTCGCGGCCGCCGGTCCCGCGGCCGCGCAGAACGCCACCGCCCCCGCCGTCCCGGGCGACACGGTCCTTATGTCGAACAGCACGGCCAGGGTGACGCGCACCGAGTTCGATGCGGAAGTGCTGAGGCTCCCCGCCGACGCGCGTGCCGGCTTCGCCAGCAACCCGCGGCGCGTGAACGACCTGCTCGTGCGGATCCTCGTGCAGAAATCGCTGGCTGCGCAGGCGCGCGCGGCGAAGCTCGACGCGTCGCCCGAGGCCGCAGTGCGCGCGCAGCTCGAGCTCGACCGCTTGCTCGCGCAGCTGATGATCGAGCGGGTGGAGGCGGACGCCGCCGCCGAATTCGACGCCAATCAGGCGAAATTCGAGACGCGCGCGCGCGAGCTCTACACGGTCGAGCGGGCGAGCTTGGCCTCGCCCGAAATGGTGAGCGCGACCCACGTGCTGTTCGACCCGAAGAAGCGCGGCGCCGACGAGGCCAAGCGGCTTGCGCAGGAAACACGCGCGAAAATCGTCGCCGGCGCCGACATAGCCGCGCTCGCGAGCGAGCTCTCCGACGACCCGAGCGCCAAGCGCAACCAGGGCGCGCTCGGCTACTTCGCGAAGAAGGACATGGATCCGGCGTTCGCGGAGGCCGCGTTCGCACTGAAGAATCCGGGCGACGTTTCGGAACCCGTCCTGTCCGCGTTCGGCTGGCACGTGATCCGGCTGGAAGGACGGCAGCCGGCGGCCGTCAAGACCTACGCCGAGGTGCGCGAGACGATCATGGCCAGTCTGAAGAAGCGCTTCGTCGACGAGAAGCGGGACGAGGCCATCAGTGCCGTCCGCCGCGATCCCGCCACGCAGGTCAACCGTGACGCGATCGGCGCGATGGTGCCGCGCATCGACGTCGATTCCGCGCTGCGCACGCTGGACCCGCCGCCGCCTTCCGGGGCGCTGCCGGCCGCGCCGCGCTGACGCAGCCGGTCCCCGGCGCGCGTCGCCCGGGCGCCGGTACGGCCGCGCCGTGCGGGAGGCGTAACATCGCAGGATCCGGCAGCGCTCCCGCGCGCGACACGTCCATGCCCTCCGACCTCGAATTCACCGGCGAGCGCTTCGTGCCAGGCGTCGCCGGCGAGATCGCGCACGAGCACTGGCACCGGTACGCGTTCGCGCGGCGCTTCGCGGCCGGGCGCCGCGTGCTCGACGTGTCGTGCGGCGAAGGCTACGGCAGCGCGCTGCTCGCGGACGTCGCGGCGCACGTGACCGGCGTCGACATTGCGGCCGAGGCGGTCGCGCACGCGTGCGCGACGTACGGCAGGCGCGCGAACGTACGCTTCGTCCGCGCGTCCGCCGCCGCGCTGCCGCTCGCCGACGCGAGCGTCGACGTCGCGGTATCGTTCGAGACGATCGAGCACCTGCCGCGCGCGCTGCAGCCGCGGATGCTCGCGGAACTCGCGCGGGTGCTGACGCCTTCGGGCGTGCTCGTGCTCTCGGCGCCCGATCCCGCCGAGTACTCGGACAAGCGCGGCTACCGCAATCCGCATCACCTCCACGAGCCGCCGCGCGACGAGCTCGACGCGCTGCTGGCTGTGCACTTCGCCGCGCGCCGCTGGTATCGCCAGCGGCGCTGGTTCGGATCCGCGCTCTGGCGCGAGGAGCGCGGGGACGCGACGTTCGAGGCGTGGACCGGCGACGGCGCGCGGATCGAGCCTGCCGCGCCGCCGCCCGCGATGTATGTCGTCGCCGTCGCGGCACGCGACGCGGCCGCGCTGCCCCCGCCGGGGCCGGCGCTCACACTGTTCACCGACCGGGACGAGGGCGAGCTCGGGCGCCTCGATGCGCGCGCCGTCGAGGTGCTGCGCCTCGACGCGCTGCTCGCCGAGCGGGATGCGGCGCTCGACCGGCAGGCGGCGCACGTCCGCCACCTCGAGGAGATCGCGGCGTACCGCGAGCGCATCGTCGTCGAGCGCGATGCGCAGCTCGCGGCGACGAACGCCGCGCGCGAAGAGGCGACGGCGGCGCGCGACGCACTCGCGCGCGAGCGCGACGCCATCGCGGCGGAGCGCGACACCGTCGCGAAGCTGCGGCAGGCGGCGCTGGCCGAGCGCGACGCCGCGCTCGCGTCGGCGCAGCAGGCGCATGCGGCGCTCACCGCCGAGATCGAGCGGCTCGAGCGGGCGCTGGCCGCGCAGGAGCGGATCATCGCGTACCGGCAGAGCGCGCGCTGGTGGCTTGCGTTGCCCTGGCTACGCGCCGGGCTCGCGCTCAGGCGCCTGTTCCGCTCCTGACCGATGGCGGCGCCGCACTTCGTCATCGACGTCGTCGTCCCGGTGTACAACGCGCCGGACGACGTCCGGCTCTGTCTCGATGCGGTGCTCGCCCACCTGCGACCCGACGTGCGGGTCGTGCTGATCGACGACGCGTCGCCCGATCCGCGGATCGCCGCGTACTTCGCCGAGGTCGAGCGGCTCGCGCATCCGCAGGTGGTCCTGCTGCGCAACGAGCGCAACCTGGGCTTCACCGGCACCGCGAACCGCGGCATGCAACTGTCCCGCGCGGACGTCGTGCTGCTCAATTCCGACACGATCGTGACCGCCGGCTGGCTCGACGCCATCATGCACTGCGCGGCGACCGACCCGCGCACCGGCACGATCACGCCGTTCTCGAACAACGCGGAAATCTGCTCGTTCCCGCGGTTCTGCGAGGACAATCCGTGGCCCGCGGGCGCCGATCCCGAACCGGTGCGCGCGGCGCTGGCCGAGACCGCGGTCCCCACGTATCCGGACCTGCCGACCGGCGTCGGATTCTGCATGTACGTCCGCCGCGCGCTGCTCGACGAGGTCGGCGGCTTCGATCCCGTCTTCGGGCTGGGGTACGGCGAGGAGAACGACCTGTGCCTGAAGGCCGCGCGTGCGGGGTGGCGCAACGTGCTGGCCGACAACGCGTTCGTCGTGCACACGGGCGGTCGCTCGTTCGCCGGGCAGAAGAGCGAGCTCGGCGCGCGCAACATGGCGCTGCTGCTCGAGCGCCACCCGCACTACCTCGACATGGTGCGCGCGTACATCGCCGCCGACCCGCTGCGCCCGTTGCGCGAGGCCGCGGCGATGCGGCTCGCCGTCGCCGCGAAGCCCGGGCGCGGCGTACTCCACGTGATCCACCATCACGGCGGCGGCACCGAGACGCACGTGCGCGCGCTCGTCAATGGCTCCCGCGATCGCTGGCGGCACTACCTCGCGATTGCCGTCGACGACCACTGGCAGATCGAGGAGCATCGCGCCGACGGCACCGTCGTCACGTTCGACCTCGCGCGCGACCCGGACGAGCCGTGGCGCGACTTCATCGGCGGCATCGTGGCCACGTTCGGCATCGCGCTGGTCCACCTGCACAACGTTTCCGCGTGCCGCGACGGCATCCTCACCGCGCTCCCGTCGCTGCCGGTTCCGTACGGCTACACGGTCCACGACCTCAACTTCGCGTGCCCGACGATCACGTTCCTGGGCCCCGACGGCATGTATTGCGGTGCGGTCACCGACGCGACGGCGTGCGCCCGCTGCCTGGCGGCGCAGCCGGCGTTCGCCGGCGTGGACATCGCGGCATGGCGCGCGCGCCATCACATGCTGCTCGCGGGCGCGGCGTTCCGGATTGCGCCGTCGCGCTGGGTCGCGGAAACGCTTCGCCGGTACTTTCCCGACTGCGCGGCGACGGTGATCGCGCATGGCTCGCCGGACGGGCTGCCGCCGCGCGCCCCGGGGGTGCGCACGACGGTGATGCTGCCGGACGACGACGTGCCGACGGTGGCCGTGCTGGGCGCGATCGGCCCCGACAAGGGCGCGCGCCGGCTCGAGCGGCTCGCCGCGCTCGCGCGTGCGCGCGGCGCGCGCGTGCGCTTCGTGCTGATCGGCTACATGGACGTCCAGCACGGGCCGTGGCAATCCGACGATGCGGTGCTCACCGTGCACGGGCGCTACGAGACCGCCGACCTCCCTGACCTGCTCGCCCACTATCGCGCCGTCCTCGTGCTGTACCCGTCGGCCGGTCCGGAGACGTTCAGCTACACGTTGACCGAGGCCTGGGCGGCCGGACGGCCCGTGCTGGTGCCGCCGATCGGCGCCCTGGCCGAGCGCGTGGCCGGCACCGGCGCGGGCACCGTGCTGACCGACGAGGAGTGGCGCGACGAGGCGAAGATGCTCGAGCGCATCGTTGCCATGGTCGCGCCTTCGGCGCGCACGGTGCTCGCCGCGGCGGCGGTGGCGGCGCGGGCGCTTCCGCACGCGACGCTCGCCGCGATGGCCGACGCGACCTTCGGGCTGTACGAGCGAGCGCTGATGCAGGCGCCACAGGGCTCCGCGCGCGCGCAGCCGCTCGCGCCCGCGAGGCTGCGGCACGGGCTGCGGTACGTGCCGTGGCATCCGCCACGGATGCCGGCGGATCCTGCGCACGACCACGCGTCCGGCGCACTCGCGCGGGCCCGGCGCACGCGCGCGGCGCGCGTGCTCGCACGGCTCGTGCCGGCGCGGATTCGCGCCGCCCTGCGCGCGCGGCTGCGCTGATGGCCGCGAGCGTCCTCGCCGACTGGGTGCTGCGCGGCCGCGCGCACCTGCAGGAGGGGCGTCCGGCCGATGCGCTGCCGTGCTTCCGGCGCGCAATGCGCGAGGACCCGCGCTCGCCGCTGCCGCACTTCCACCTCGGCGAGGCGTTGTGGCAGCTCGGACTCGCCGACGACGCGCAGCGCGCGTGGCGATCGGCCGCGGATCTCGACCGCGAATTCGCGCCGCCGCGACTCGCGCTGGCGGAAGCCGCACTCAACCGCGCGGACTTCGCATCGGCGCTCGCATCCGCGCGCGAAGCCGTCGCGGCCGCGCCGGACGATGCGCGCGCGCAGGTCACGCACGCCGTGGTGGCCGCCGCCCTCGGCGATCGCGCCGCGCTGGCGGACGCCGCCGCGCGGATCGCGGCCGATGCCGGGCCGGCGCATTCGCCGGCGCTCGCGGCCGCGCTGGCGGCGGCGCTCGCCGCGGCCGCGGGAGAGCCGGGCGTCGCCTTGGCGGATGCGCTGGCGCCGAACGTACCGACGCTGCCGCTGGTGCTCGTCGCGGCGCTGGCCGAGCGCGGTGTGCCGATCCCCGAGGGCTTCGCGGCGCGCCGCTTCACGCTGTCCGACCTCGGCGGATTGCGGCGGCTCGCAGTGGCGCTGCAGCCGCGCGCCGCGCCGATGGCGAGGCGCCTCGCGAAGGCGTACTGTGCGCTCGGCGCGATGACGCCGCCGCCGCCGGTGCCGCTGCTGTGGCCAAGGCGAACCGCCGGCGCGGAACTGCGCGTGGCGTGGATCGCGCCATCGCCGGCGGGGACCGCCTGGCCGTCGTTCCGCTCCGCGTTGCAGGCACTGAACGGCGCGAGCGCGGGTTTCGATCACGTGGTGCTGTGCCCGTTCGACGTTGCCGCCATCCGCTCGGCGCTCGCCGGCACGGCGCTGGCCGGTGCGCCGTGCATCGCGCTGCCGGGCCGCGCGGACGCGGCGGCGGCAAAGGCGCTTGCCGCGCGCGATTGCGACGTGCTGGTCGACGGCGCCGGCCTCACCGCCGACGTCGTCGGCATGCTGGCCGCTCGCCCGGCGCGCGCGACGTGGAGTCTCGTCGCCGGCGAGCCCCTTCATTGCGAGCCGCTCGTGCAGCGAACGATCGCCGACGGCGCCGAACTTGCGCAGGCATTCGCGCGGCTGCGCGATGCGATCGCCGCGGGCAGCGTCTGCATGCAGTCGGCGGTGGAGCTCGGGACGCTGTGGGACGCCGCCGTGCTCGCGCACCAGCAAGGCGACCTCGATCGCGCCGACGCCGGCTATGTCCGCGTCCTCGGCGTGCAGCCGGACTTTGCGCCGGCACTGCACCTCTCGGGCGAAGTCGCGCGCGCGCAGGGAGATCTCGATCGGGCGGCCGCAGCGCACGCGGCCGCGATCGCGGCCGCGCCCGAATTCGTCGACGCGCGCCTCGCCGCCGCCGAACTGGCGCTCGCGCGCGGCGCCCCCGACGAGGCGGCGCGCATCGCGGCCGACGGCCTCGCGCGCTCGCCGGACAACGTCGCGCTGTGGCGCGTGAACGGCCGCGCGCAGCTCGCGCGGGGCGACGGCACGGGTGCCGCTGCCGCGTTGGCGCGGGCGCTGGCGCTGGCGCCGGCGGATGCCGGCGTGCACTTCGACCACGGCGTCGCGCTGCAGAGGGCCGGCGACGCGGGCGGCGCAGCGCGTGCCTATCAACGCGCGTTGACGTTCGCGCCGGACATGGCCGCCGCCGACTTCAATCTGGGCGTCCTGTTCCAGCAGCAGGGCAACCACCGGGCCGCGATCGCCGCATACCGCAATGCGCTCGCCGGCGACGCGGCCAATGCGGCCGCGTACAAGAATCTGGGCGAGGCGTTGTTCGCCGACGGGCAGATCGATGCATGGCAGGCCAACTTCCGCGCGTTCGAACGGCGTTGCCCGAAGGCACTCGCGCTCGCCGTGTATGCGCTCGAGGCGTGCCAGTTCCAGGCGGACTTCGCGCGCCTCGATCGCTACCTCGACGGCCTGCGCCGCGACGAGTTCAAGGCGGACGGCGACGAGGCGCTGGTCGACGCGCTCGAGGAGCTGCTGTACCTGCTGCTGTTCTTCGACGTCGAGCCGGAGACGATGCTGCGCTATGCGCAGGCGTACGACGCGGTCTCGCGGCGGCTGCACGGCGAGCCGGTGCCGCGGCCGCCGGTTCGCCGCCCGGGGCCGGTGCGCGTCGGGTACCTGTCGGCCGACCTGCGCAACCACGTGATGGGCAAGATGATGTGGCCGGTCGTCGAGCACCACGACCGCGCCCGCTTCGAGCTCTACTTCTATTCGACGTCGGCGGTTCGCGACGCATGGACGGAGAAGTTCGCCGCGGCCGCCACCCGTTTCGAGGTGGTTGCCGCGCTGGACGATGCGGCCGCCGCGGCGCGCATCGCCGCCGACGACCTGGATCTTCTCGTCGACCTGTCGACGCACACGCGCGGTGCGCGGCCGGGCATCCTCGCGCGCAAGCCGGCACGCGTGCAGGTCACGCACGTGGCGAGCGCGGGCACCGTCGGCCTCGCGGCGATCGACTGGAAGCTGACCGACCGCTACGCCGACGTGCCCGAAAGCCAGGCGTTCCAGATCGAGCGGATGCTGGTGATGGACGGCTGCGTGTTCCCGTACCGGAGCGTGCCGCCCGCGGCGCAGCATCCCTTCGAGCGCGCGCGGCTCGCCATCGCCGCCGACACGATCGTGATCGGGGCGTTCGTGAACCCGCTCAAGCTTTCGCGCCGCTGCCTGCGACTGTGGCGGGACGTGCTCGCGCGCATTCCGCGCGCGAAGCTCGCGTTCTCGCCCGTCAATCCCGCGCTGCGCGACGTGTACGTGCGGCTCGCCACCGCGGCGGGCATCGACCGGGACCGGCTGCTGTTCCTGCCGCAGGGACGTGACGACGCGGAAAACCAGGCCCGTTACCACCTCGTCGACTTCGTGCTCGACACGCTGCCTTTCGGCGGCGTCAACGGCACGATCGAGGCGCTCGCGATGCAGGTGCCGGTCGTGACGCTCGTCGGCCGCCGGCACGGCGAGCGCACGACCTACTCGATCCTCATGAACCTCGGTGTCGATGCGACGATCGCCGCCACCGGCAACGACTACGTCGACGTCGCAGTGCGGCTGGCCGACGACCCCGCGTTCCGCGCGTCCGTGCGCGCCGCGATCGCCACGGGCCTCGCCGGGTCGCCGCTCGTCGACATGGCGCAGCACACGCGCAACCTGGAGGCCGCCTACCTGCGCGCCCTCGCCGATCGGTCGTCGTCGCCGGGCTGACGCGCGTGCCAGATCCGCGTCTCGCCGCCGTGCAGTCGCGACTCGCCGCCGGCGACGCCGCAGGCGCGCGTGCGCTCGCCGACGATCTGCTGCGCGACGCCGCACTGCCGCCGACGGATCGGGTGGCGGCGCTCGTGCTGCGGGCCCGCGCGCACGAGGCGGTCGCCGACCCGTCGCAGGCGATCGCCGATCTCGACGGCGCGCTGGCGCTCGATCCGAGCCAGTCGCGCGTGTGGAACGAGTTGGGCCTCGTCGCCGCCGACGCCGGCCTGCACGACCGCGCGGTGGCGGCGTTCGAGCGCGCGACGCGCGTCGATCCCGGCTATGCGCGCGCGTGGAACAATCTCGCCAACGCGCTGCGCGCCGCGGGGCGCAGCGACGACGCCGCGCGCGCCGCCGGTCGTGCGGTAGCCGCCGACCCGGGTTACGCGCTCGCGTGGGCGAACCTGGGCGCGCTCGCGCGCGAGACCGGCGACGACGCGCGGGCGGAAGCCGCGCTGCGGCGCGCCCTGGCGCTCGACGCGAACCAGCGCGGCGCCGTGACCACGCTCGCCGGGCTGCTGCGGGAGCGCAGCGACCTTGCGGCGGCCGCCGAGCTGTTCGCGCGCGCCGGCCGGCTCGATCCGCGAGACGCCAACGCGATGTTCCAGCTCGGCGGCACGCTTGCCGAGGCCGACGACCTCGATGGCGCACGCGCCGCCTGCGCGCAGGCGCTCGCGCGCGATCCGCGGATGCTGCGCGCGTTGTTCGGGCAGTGGCTGGCGCTGCCGATGGTCCCCGCGGGCGCACCGGAAGTCGCGGCGGCGCGCGCCGCATTCGCGGAAGGCCTCGCACGCATTGCGGCCGACGTGCCCGCGCGCGCGGCGGCACTCTCCCCGGAGCGGGCACTGGACGAGCTGCGCTGGACCAACTTCCTGCTTGCGTACCAGGGCGGTGACGACAAGCCGCTGCAGGCGCGCTTCGCCGGCATCGTCGCCGGTATCGTCGATGCCCGCGCGCCGGAATGGCGGCGTCCGCTGGCCGCGCGCGTGCGCGGAAACGCGCGCGTGAAAGTCGGCTTCGCGTCGGCGTTCTTCCGCGACGGCACGGCCGGACGCTACTTCGAGCACTGGATCACCGCGCTTCCGCGCGACGCCTTCGATGTGCACGTTTACCACCTGCTGCCCGGCGTCGACGCGCTGGCGCAGCGGCTCGCGCAGCGCGCCGACACCTTCCGGCACTGCCCCTGGTGGCGACCGTCGCAACTCGCGCCGCGCATCCGCGCCGACGCGCTCGACGTGCTCGTGTACCCGGAGCTCGGGATGGACACGGTCGCATTCGCGCTCGCCGCGCTGCGGCTCGCGCCGCTGCAGTGCGCCGCGTGGGGCCATCCGGTGACCACCGGTCACGCGACGATCGACGTGTTCTTCTCCAGCGCTGCGATGGAGCCGGCCGACGGCGCCGCGCACTACACGGAGCGGCTGGTGATGCTGCCGGGCATCGGGACGCGCTACCGTGCGCCCGCGGTGCCGCGCGACGCGACGCGGGACCGCTTCGGCCTTCCCGCCGGCGTGCCCCTGCTGCTGTGCCCGCAGTCGCTGTTCAAGATCCACCCGGACAACGACGCTCTATTCGCCCGCGTGCTGGCCGCGGTCCCCGACGCGCTGCTGGTGGGCTTCGCCGGCCGCGACTCCCGGCTCACCGCGAAGTACGCGGCGCGCCTCGCGGCCGCCGGTGTCGCGCCGGAGCGCGTGCGCCTGCTGCCGCAGTGCGGGCACGACGACTACCTGCGCGTCAACACGCTGTGCGACGTCATGCTCGACACGCTCCACTGGTCGGGCGGCAACACGAGCCTCGACGCGCTCGCGTGCGGCTTGCCGCTCGTGACGCTGCCGGGCCGCTTCATGCGCGGGCGGCAAAGCGCCGGCATGTTGGGCCTGATGCGCGTGGACGCCTGCATCGCGCGGGACGAAGACGACTACGTGCGGACGGCCGCGTCGCTGGCAACGGACCGCGCGCGGCGCGACGAACTGTCGCGCGTCATCGCCGCGGCGGGACCGCGCATTTTCGACGACCCGGCGCCCGTCGCGGCGCTCGCGCGGTGGCTGCAGGCGAATACATAGGGGCCGCCTGCCGCCGGCGGCCGGGACAGGGCGGTACGGCGGCCGTGCGTGCGGACAGCACGCGCGCCGGCAGGCTGTTGCCGATCTCCCCGGTGTCATGCCGAGGCGCAGCGAAGAAGGATCTGCCGGTATGCAACGCCTGGATTCGTGACAACAGCCGTTCCCTCGCTTTGCTTGTATGGTCCGCGTGTGCGCGCTCGCGGTGGATACTGCGAGGGTGCCGGGGTGGAGGGACATCGCTTTGAATCCGCCATGGTCAGTGGACGGACTTCCCGAGAGTTTCCCCACCCCACCACCAACGTCGATGAAGAATCTAGCGGCCGACGACTACGGTGCGCGGACCGCCGATTTGGATACAAGCTTACGTCGGTGGGAGTCCACCCCGGCAAGGCGTATCTAACTACGGAGGAGCCATGATGCCAAGCCCGGTGGACATCGGAGTGGATGTGGCCAAGCTCGAGTTGCAGATCGCGTACGCCGACCGCCGCGCGGTCCCGGCCCGGCTCAGCAATGACCGCACGGCGATCCGTGCCTGGCTCGGGCAACTGCCGGTGGGCAGTCGCATCGCCATGGAAGCCACCGGCGGCTATCACACGCTGCTGGCCGACTTGGCCCATGCCCAGGGACTGCCGGTGTACGTGGTCAACCCGGCCGACCTGCGGCACTACGCACGCGCGGTCGGCGTGCGCGGCAAGACCGATCGCGTCGACGCGGCGGTGATCGCCCGCTACCTGCAGCGAGAGGGCGCCGCGTTGCATCGCTACTGGCCGCCGACACCGGAACAGCGCGAGATCGACGCGCTGCTCCGGCGGCGGGCCACCGTGGTGTCGAACAAGACGCAACTGCGACTGAGTCTGGGCAGCGTGCCCGCCCTGCGCGCCGAATTGCGCACCGCGGTCGCGGCACTCGACGCCATTATCGCCACCATGGACCGCCGGCTGCGGGAGCTGGCTCGTATCTCGGCCCCCGCGCATCAGCGTGTGGAAACCATCCTCGGCGTCGGACCGCTGCTCGGCGTCGCCCTGTCCAACCTGTTCGCCCGGGTCCCGCTGCGCAACAGCGATGCGGCGGTGGCCTTCGTCGGCCTCGACCCGCGCGCCAAGGACTCCGGGCAAGCCACCGGCCGGCGCCGGCTGTCCAAACGCGGACCCGCCGAGCTCCGGCGCCTGCTGTTCAACGGCGCACGCTCGGCCAGCAGAACTGCATTGTGGCGCTCCCACTACCAAAAGAGCCTGGCCCGCGGCCTGTCCACCACCGAAGCCACCGTGATCATCGCCCGCAAACTGCTGCGCACCGCATTCTCGATCTACCGCCACGGCACCACCTTCGACCCAGCACGGATCAACCATGCTTGACCACGCCCATAGAATCTCGGGATGACACCGAAAACTTCTCGGTGTCATCCCGAGGAGCGCAGCGACGAGGGATCTGCTGGTTCGCAACGCCTTGACTCGCGTCAGCGGCAGTTCCCTCGCTCCGCGGGACGACGCCCAGTTTCAGGCGTGGCCACCCATCGCGACGCCAGTCAGCGGATCGCGGTCCACGCGTGCGCGGCGGGCGGCTCGACGGCGACGACGCGGACGTCCGCGAATCCGGCGGCGAGCGGCCAGCGCCAGGCATCGGCGCCGAATTCGGTGTGGACGAGGTAGCCGGCCCCGTCCGCCGGCGTGCCGTGATACGACGGCGGCAGGCCGGCCCGGCTGCGCGTCAGGCGGCCGACGATCATCGGCACCGTGTACACGCAGGCACCGCCGTCGCGCAGCACGCGCCGGCACTCCGCGAGGCCGCGCACCGGGTCGGGCACGTGCTCGAGCGTGTCCGAGTGAACGACGAGGTCGAACGTGCGGTCGGCGTGCGGCAGCGCCTGCATGTCGACGCGCGGAAACTCGGCGAACTCGCGCAGCGGAAGCCCGGCGAGAAACGCCGACACGCCGCCGGCCTCGTTGATCTCGAGCACGCGCCATCGGCGCGCCGCATCGGTATGCACGAATTCCGCGAACGTGCCCGCGGCGCCGGCGAACCGCAGGATCGCCGTCGCGAGCGCCATGCAGCGCAGCGTGCTGCGGCAGCGTGGGCAGTGCCGCCCCTGCTGCCGGTTCACGTAGGCGACCTCGGGGGGAGCGAGCTCCCACTCGGCGATGAGCGCCGGCGACAGCACGTCGACGTCGACGATGCCGTCGGCGCCGCACACCGCGCACCGCGTCGTCGCGCTCATGTCGTGGCGTCGCGAACGCCCGGCGCCGCCGCCCCGGCCGGCGGCCGGGCGCCGCGCTCGAAGTGGATCGAACGCATCGGCAGCCCCACCAGCGAGTGGCGGACGCTGCTCGTCTCGACACGGAACGTCAGCGCGTCGTGGATCCACTCGTGCTGGACGTGATCGTCCTGCCGGCCGTCGGCCACGGCCACCGCGATCGAGTAGTCGCCGGGCGGCAGCAGCGGGAGGTCGAACTCGAAGCGCGCCGTCGCCACGTCGCCGGCGGCGAGCGCGAGCGGCGTCGCCTGCGTCGTGAGGAACGTGTTGTCGCCGAACACGTTCTGGCCGAGCCGGTCGCGGACGAGGAAGCCGACGATCGGGCGCGCGAGCGGAAGGGAGGCTTCGATGTCGATCGCGACGACGACGGTCTCGCCGCCGACCGCCCACGCGAGACGTTGTCCGTCGCGATGCTCGAAGCGCACGTCGGCGATGCGCGCCCCGCGTTTGCCGAACGACGCGGCCTCGCGGTGGAACTCGAAGATCTCGATGTCGTTGCGGTACGGCGACGCCTGCAGGATGTCGAGCCGCTGGTCGCGGGGCGGGGCGGCGGATGCGGTCGCGGCCACGGGCGCCGCGGCCGGCGCCGCTTCGCGCGACGCGCCCTGCACCGACTCGAACAGGTTCTCGAGGTACAGGTCGCACACGTGCTTGGCGGGGCCGATCGCCTTCGCGCGGCCGCCGTCGAGCCACAGCACCCGGTCGCACAGGTTGGCGACGGCGGTGGTGTCGTGGCTCACGAAGAGCAGCGTGCCGCGCTCCTTGAAGTCGCGCAGGAAGCGCATGCACTTCTGCACGAAGCGCGCGTCACCGACGGCAAGCGCCTCGTCGATCACCAGGATGTCGGCGTCGACGTGCGCCATGACCGCGAACGCGAGGCGCACCGCCATGCCGGTCGAGTAGGTCTTGACCGGCTGCTCGATGAACTCGCCGATGTCGGCGAATGCGCAGATGGCGTCGAACCGCGCCTCGATCTGCTGCTGCGTGAGTCCTACGATGTAGCCGTTGAGGAAGATGTTCTCGCGGCCGGAGAATTCGGGCGAGAAGCCGGCGCCGAGCTCGAGCATCGCGGCGATGCGCCCGTGCGTCTCGACCTGGCCGGCCGTGGGCTTCAGCGTCCCGCAGACGATCTGCAGCAGCGTCGACTTGCCCGAGCCGTTGCGGCCGATGACGCCGACGGTCTCGCCGCGCGCGACTTCGAACGAAACGTCGTTCAGCGCCCAGAATTCCTGGTAGTACTTCCGGCGCCCTCCGAGGAACAGCTGCTTCAGACGGTCGCGCGGCTTGGCGAAGAGGCGGAAGCTCTTCGCCACGCCTTCGGCGCGGACGGCGAGGTCAGAGGGCATCGGAGAAGCCGTCGCGCGCATGCTGGAAGAACGCGAGGCCGAGCCACGCGACCGCGAGGCCGGCGGCCGTCATCCACGCGAGGCCGGCGAAATCGGGCAGGCGTCCGAAGATCAGCACGTTCCGCGCCTCGCCGACGAACCACGTCATCGGGTTCCACTCGATTGCCCAACGGAACTCCGCGGGCACGGCGGTCGCCGGGTAGAAGATCGGGCTCAGGAACATCAGCACGGCGGTCGCGATGTTGATGGTCTGCGCGAGGTCGCGCAGGTAGACACCCAGCGCGGCGAGCACCCACGAGAATCCGAGCACGAACAGCACCAGTGGCACCAGCACGACCACGATCAGCGGCCACGTCACGGGCAGCGAGCCCATGACCGCGAGCATGACCGCGGCGAGCACGAGGAGGCCGATCGCCGCGTGGAACAGGCTCGAGCACAGCACGACCCAGGGCAGTCCCTCCAGCGGGAAGATCACCCGCTTGATGAAGCCCGGATTCTGGAGCATCAGCGTCGGCGCGCGGTTCACGCACTCGGAGAAGATGCCGAAGACGAGGAGGCCCGAGAACAGGATCACCGCGAATTCGAGCACGCTCCCTGACCCGTCGGGGCTCCAGCGGGTCTTGAACACGACGCCGAACACGAACGTGTAGACGCAGAGCATCAGCAGCGGGTTGAAGAACGACCAGAGGAGCCCCAGCATCGAGCCGCTGTAGCGACCGATCACGTCGCGCTTCGCGAGGTTCACGATCAGCGTCCGATGGTTCCAGAAGCTCGCGAACACGGCGAGCGGCTGTTTCGGCAGCGGCGTGGCGTTCATGGAGGGTGAGGCGGGGGTCCGGGGCGCGGACGCGGGACGCAGGCGCCGAGGCGGCGCGCGCAGCGAACATCATACCGTGGACGGCGGGCGCCCGAAAACGCGGGTTGGGCTAGCGGTGCGCGCGCAGCGCGGCGAGCGCGTCCGCGACTTCGGCCAAGGGCTGCGACCAGTCGCCGTGACGCCGCTGGCGAAAGAGCCGGGCGGTCGGGTACCACGGGCTGTCGGGGCGATCGAGGAACCAACGCCAGTCCGGCACGCGCGACAGCAGCACCCAAACGGGCTTGCCGAGCGCGCCCGCGAGGTGCGCGAGGCTCGTGTCGACGCTGACGACGAGGTCGAGCGCGTCGACCAGCGCCGCGAGGCCGTCGAAGTCGTTGCGCATCGGAAGTTGCACGAGCCGGGCGGTCGCGGCAGCGTCGTCCGGTGTCAGCGCCTCGCCCTCGCGCTTCAGCGAGAACCAGCGCACGCCGGGGACGGCAAGCATCGTCGCCGCCTCCCGCAGCGCGAAGCTCCGGCGCGCGTTGAGCGTGTTGTCCGGCGCGCCGGACCACGCGATGCCGACGTTCAGCGTGCCGCCGGCGCGCGCGACCTCCTCACGCGCGGTGCCGCGCAACGCGTCGTCGGTGCGCAGGTACGGCACCGGCACGGCGACGGTCCGCGGCGTCACGCCGAGCACGCCCGGCAGCGACATCAGCGACGCGTGCGCATCGTATGCGGGCAGTGGACCCCCCACCGCGCAGGTCGCGGCCACGCCCGGCGCGGTGGCGGCGAGGCGCTGCAATACGGCGGGAACGGCGACCACGACGCGCGCGCCCCGCTCGGCGACGTGGCGCGCGAAGCGGAGGTTCATCAGCGCGTCGCCCAGTCCCTGCTCGGCGTGCAGCAGCACCGTCTGTCCGGGCTGCGCTTCGCCCGACCACGCGGGTCCGGCGTACGCGCGGAGCTGCGCGGCCGTCTCGGGCGTGCGCAGCCGCCACTCGTACTCGCGCCAGCCTTCCGCGTAGTCGCCGCGCAGCAGCAGCGCGAGCGCGAGGTTCCAGTGCAGCTGCGGGACATCGGGCGCGATCGCGAGCCCGCGGCGGTAGGCGGCGATCGCGCCGTCGACGTCGCCGGTCGCCTGCAGCGCGAGCCCGAGGTTGGACAGCGCGCCCGCGTGGTCGGGCTTGAGCGCAAGCGCGCGCCCGTAGGCGGCGATCGCCTCCGCGTCGCGCTGGGCCGCGGCCAGCGCGAGGCCGAGATTGCTGTGGAACTCGGGCTCGTCGGGCACCCGCGCGACCGCCTGCGCGAGCAGCGGCAGCGCTTCGGCGAGCCGCTGTCGCTGGTAGAGGACGACGCCCAGGTAGTGCAGGGCCGCCGCGAACTCGGGCGCGGTCGCCAGCGCGGCACGGTACGAGCGCTCGGCCACGTCGAGGTCGCCACGGCGGTGCGCGTCGATGCCCTGCCGCGTCAGCGTCTCCGGCGTGGCGGACGCGGGGGGCGGCGGCGGTCCGCCGCCGAGCGTCCCATGGCACTGCTTGTAGCGCCGGCCGCTCCCGCAGGGGCAAGGGTCGTTGCGGCCGATGGGCGGACTGTCCGGAAGCATGCGCGAGGTTCGGGCCGGGGTGGTGGCGCCCGGCGCCGGGCGTCGGGGCGATCGTATCCGATGCGCGGTGGCGTGCCGGCATCACCCCTTGTTTCGGCAGGGGCAACCCCCATCTGGGATTCCAGCGGCGGACCGAGTGGGGGTGTTGACCTCCCCTGTTTTCGTTGTATAATCGCGCCTCTCTGCTGCTCCTTTTCCCGGGATGTTCGCTTGGCCCGGGGGATGGTCAGCCTGCTCTTTAACAATCTGCAACCGATAGGTGTGGGTGCTCGTGGTCGGGGCCCTGGGTGCTGCCGGAAGGTGGTGTCTGGGGGGTTCCAAGACAAACGAAGTGCTCACACGACGCAGTGAGGCTTGGTGCCCGCGAGGGTAGCCGAGCCGAACGTCTTGGCCTGGGGGAGAAGTCTTCTGGGTCAGGGCCAACGTCAGTATGAGTTTACTTGCAGAGATCGAACTGAAGAGTTTGATCCTGGCTCAGATTGAACGCTGGCGGCATGCTTTACACATGCAAGTCGAGCGGCAGCGCGGGGGCAACCCTGGCGGCGAGCGGCGAACGGGTGAGGAATCCATCGGAACGTGCCCCGGAGTGGGGGATAACGCCGCGAAAGCGGCGCTAATACCGCATATGCTCTGAGGAGGAAAGTGGGGGACCGCAAGGCCTCACGCTCTGGGAGCGGCCGATGTCCGATTAGCTAGTTGGTGGGGTAATGGCTTACCAAGGCGACGATCGGTAGCTGGTCTGAGAGGATGATCAGCCACACTGGGACTGAGACACGGCCCAGACTCCTACGGGAGGCAGCAGTGGGGAATTTTGGACAATGGGGGCAACCCTGATCCAGCCATGCCGCGTGCGGGAAGAAGGCCTTCGGGTTGTAAACCGCTTTTAGCCGGGAAGAAAAGGCACGGATTAATACTTCGTGTTCTTGACGGTACCGGCGGAATAAGCACCGGCTAACTACGTGCCAGCAGCCGCGGTAATACGTAGGGTGCGAGCGTTAATCGGAATTACTGGGCGTAAAGCGTGCGCAGGCGGTTCGTTAAGTCTGATGTGAAAGCCCCGGGCTCAACCTGGGAACGGCATTGGAAACTGGCGGGCTTGAGTGTGGCAGAGGGGGGTGGAATTCCGCGTGTAGCAGTGAAATGCGTAGAGATGCGGAGGAACACCGATGGCGAAGGCAGCCCCCTGGGCCAACACTGACGCTCAGGCACGAAAGCGTGGGGAGCAAACAGGATTAGATACCCTGGTAGTCCACGCCCTAAACGATGCTCACTAGGTGTTGGGGAAGCGATTCCTTGGTACCGTAGCTAACGCGTGAAGTGAGCCGCCTGGGGAGTACGGCCGCAAGGTTAAAACTCAAAGGAATTGACGGGGACCCGCACAAGCGGTGGATGATGTGGATTAATTCGATGCAACGCGAACAACCTTACCTACCCTTGACATGTCTGGAAGGCTGCTGAAAGGTGGCTGTGCCCGAAAGGGAACCGGAACACAGGTGCTGCATGGCTGTCGTCAGCTCGTGTCGTGAGATGTTGGGTTAAGTCCCGCAACGAGCGCAACCCTTGTCCCTAGTTGCTACGCAAGGGCACTCTAGGGAGACTGCCGGTGACAAACCGGAGGAAGGTGGGGATGACGTCAAGTCCTCATGGCCCTTATGGGTAGGGCTTCACACGTCATACAATGGACGGTACAGAGGGTTGCCAACCCGCGAGGGGGAGCCAATCCCAGAAAGCCGTTCGTAGTCCGGATTGCAGTCTGCAACTCGACTGCATGAAGTCGGAATCGCTAGTAATCGCGGATCAGCATGTCGCGGTGAATACGTTCCCGGGTCTTGTACACACCGCCCGTCACACCATGGGAGCGGGATGTACCAGAAGCAGCTAGCCTAACCGCAAGGGGGGCGGTTGCCACGGTGCGTTTCGTGACTGGGGTGAAGTCGTAACAAGGTAGCCGTATCGGAAGGTGCGGCTGGATCACCTCCTTTCTCGGAAGCAGGGATCAGAGGTCAGAGGTCAGGGATCAGCGATGAGACCTGCCCCCGCTCTGCCATCCCCATACTCCGGTTGCGAGTACCCACAACCTATCGGTTGCACGCCGCGTGCAACGACGAGACACCGGGCCTGTAGCTCAGTTGGTTAGAGCACCGTCTTGATAAGGCGGGGGTCGATGGTTCGAATCCATCCAGACCCACCAGGATCCGGGACCCGGACTCCGATCCCGGCCGGACCGGGGCTGTAGCTCAGCTGGGAGAGCACCTGCTTTGCAAGCAGGGGGTCGTCGGTTCGATCCCGATCAGCTCCACCACCGTCTATCGGTTGCACGGTCAGCGCTCAGCAGTGGGCTCGGGAAGCCGAGTCCAGTTCTGAGAGCTGCACGCGTTCTTTAACAATTGGGAAGGTAAGGGTGCATCGAGCTTGATGAGAGCTCGATGCGCAAAGGGTTGAGTTGTATCTTGCCTGCCGTCTTTAAAAGGGGATGGCGGGTGGCGCAAACACAGCCATGACGTGGGTCCCTCGAGGATCTACAGTTATGGGGTCAAGCGACTAAGTGCATGTGGTGGATGCCTTGGCGATTACAGGCGATGAAGGACGTGGCAGCCTGCGAAAAGCTGCGGGGAGCTGGCAAACGAGCATTGATCCGCAGATGTCCGAATGGGGAAACCCGGCCCGCGAGGGTCACCGCCACCTGAATTCATAGGGTGGAGGGAGCAAACCCGGTGAACTGAAACATCTCAGTAGCCGGAGGAACAGAAATCAACCGAGATTCCCGGAGTAGTGGCGAGCGAAACGGGAGCAGCCGGCAAGCTTTAGCGATCGCGCTAGCGGAACGCTCTGGAAAGGGCGGCCGTAGTGGGTGACAGCCCCGTACGCGAAAGGGCGATCGTGGAACTAGGCTTGCGACAAGTAGGGCGGGACACGTGAAATCCTGTCTGAAGATGGGGGGACCATCCTCCAAGGCTAAATACTCGTAATCGACCGATAGTGAACCAGTACCGTGAGGGAAAGGCGAAAAGAACCCCGGAAGGGGAGTGAAATAGATCCTGAAACCGCATGCATACAAACAGTGGGAGCCCCAGCTCAATCAGTCTTCGTGCCGCGGGTTTTTTGACGCACGCAAGTGCGGCAAAAGACCCGAGCGATGAAGCAGATCCTGATGATGGATCGAGGGCTGATTGAGCTGGGGTGACTGCGTACCTTTTGTATAATGGGTCAGCGACTTACGTTCTGTAGCGAGCTTAACCGACTAGGGGAGGCGCAGCGAAAGCGAGTCCGAATAGGGCGACCTAGTTGCAGGGCGTAGACCCGAAACCGGATGATCTAGCCATGGCCAGGCTGAAGGTGGGGTAACACCTACTGGAGGGCCGAACCCACGTCTGTTGAAAAAGACGGGGATGAGCTGTGGCTAGGGGTGAAAGGCTAAACAAATCCGGAAATAGCTGGTTCTCTCCGAAAACTATTGAGGTAGTGCCTCCTGTATCACTGCCGGGGGTAGAGCACTGTCATGGTTGTGGGGGTCATAGCGATCTACTACGCCATAGCAAACTCCGAATACCGGCAAGTGCGAGCAGGGGAGACAGACATCGGGTGCTAACGTCCGGTGTCGAGAGGGAAACAACCCAGACCGCCGATTAAGGTCCCCAAGATCTAGCTAAGTGGGAAACGAGGTGGGAAGGCTCAGACAGCCAGGATGTTGGCTTAGAAGCAGCCATCATTTAAAGAAAGCGTAATAGCTCACTGGTCGAGTCGTCCTGCGCGGAAGATGTAACGGGGCTCAAGCTAGGCACCGAAATCGCGGATTTGCACGCTCCATTAAAGGCATTCGCCGACATGGAGCTTGACGCAGCGTCAGCTGCGGCAATGCACCCATCAAAGTCGAGACGTCCTGCGCTGCGCAAGCGGTCGCTGAGGCGCGAATGTCTTTAATGGAGCGTGCAGATGGTAGGAGAGCGTTCCGTAGGCCTGTGAAGGTGTGTCGTAAGGCATGCTGGAGGTATCGGAAGTGCGAATGCTGACATGAGTAGCGATAAAGAGGGTGAAAGGCCCTCTCGCCGTAAGCCCAAGGTTTCCTGCGCCACGTGCATCGGCGCAGGGTGAGTCGGCCCCTAAGACGAGGGCGAGAGCCGTAGTCGATGGGAAGCGGGTCAATATTCCCGCACCAGCCAACGATGCGATGGGGGGACGGAGAAGGTTATGCCGGCCGGGTGTTGGACGTCCCGGTTCAAGCGTGTAGACGTGCCTGCCAGGCAAATCCGGTGGGCTTAGTCGAGGCGTGTCAACGAGGACTGGCTTGCCAGTCTGAAGTGGCGGATACCATGCTTCCAGGAAAAGCCTCTAAGCTTCAGTCGTTGGGTGACCGTACCGCAAACCGACACAGGTGGGCGAGCTGAATATGCTCAGGCGCTTGAGAGAACTCAGGAGAAGGAACTCGGCAAATTGACACCGTAACTTCGGGATAAGGTGTGCCTCGGTTAGGTGAACCCGTACAGGGGGAGCCGAGAGGGGCTGCAAAGAATCGGTGGCTGCGACTGTTTAACAAAAACACAGCACTCTGCTAAGACGAAAGTCGACGTATAGGGTGTGACGCCTGCCCGGTGCCGGAAGGTTAAGTGATGGGGTGCAAGCTCTTGATCGAAGCCCCGGTAAACGGCGGCCGTAACTATAACGGTCCTAAGGTAGCGAAATTCCTTGTCGGGTAAGTTCCGACCTGCACGAATGGCGTAACGATGGCCACACTGTCTCCTCCTGAGACTCAGCGAAGTTGAAGTGTTTGTGAAGATGCAATCTCCCCGCGGCAAGACGGAAAGACCCCGTGCACCTTTACTGTAGCTTTGCATTGGACTGTGATGAGGTTTGTGTAGGATAGCTGGGAGGCGATGAAGTGGGGGCGCTAGCTCTCATGGAGCCGACGTTGAAATACCAGCCTGACGTCATTGCGGTTCTAACCTGGATCCATCATCTGGATCGGGGACCGTGCATGGTAGGCAGTTTGACTGGGGCGGTCTCCTCCCAAAGCGTAACGGAGGAGCTCGAAGGTTCGCTTAGCGCGGTCGGACATCGCGCTGGACGTGCAAGGGCACAAGCGAGCTTGACTGCGAGACTGACAAGTCGAGCAGGTACGAAAGTAGGACCTAGTGATCCGGTGGTTCTGTATGGAAGGGCCATCGCTCAACGGACAAAAGGTACGCCGGGGATAACAGGCTGATACCGCCCAAGAGTTCATATCGACGGCGGTGTTTGGCACCTCGATGTCGGCTCATCACATCCTGGGGCTGTAGCCGGTCCCAAGGGTATGGCTGTTCGCCATTTAAAGTGGTACGTGAGCTGGGTTCAAAACGTCGTGAGACAGTTTGGTCCCTATCTGCCGTGGGCGTTGGAGATTTGACGGGGGCTGCTCCTAGTACGAGAGGACCGGAGTGGACGTACCGCTGGTGTACCAGTTGTCTCGCCAGAGGCATCGCTGGGTAGCTATGTACGGAAGCGATAACCGCTGAAAGCATCTAAGCGGGAAACGTGCCTGAAGATGAGATCTCCCGGGGACTCGATCCCCCTGAAGGGCCGTGGCAGACCACCACGTTGATAGGCCGGATGTGGAAGCGCAGTAATGCGTTCAGCTAACCGGTACTAATAACCCGTGCGGCTTGACCTCATAATTGTGGACGCCTCATTGCGCCACCGATACCGCTCGACCCCTCCTTGCCTTCCCCCCGCGCGTCTCCACGACGCGTTGCAGCCTCACCGCTCAACGCCTGACGACCACAGCCCGCTGGAACCACCCCTTCCCATCCCGAACAGGACCGTGAAACGGCGGCACGCCGATGATAGTACGGAGCTCCCGTGCGAAAGTAGGTCATCGTCAGGCACCCCTCCCAGCACAAGGCCCACCTCGGTGGGCCTTTTGCTTTACGGCCACCGTCAAGCGCACGTCTCGGCCCGCGCGATATCGGCTGCTATCATCGCTCGTACTCGCGCTGCGACGGGACGCGGCGCGACCGCGCGACCGTTGCGCCCACCACCACGAAGAAGTCGATGAGCCTGCCTGGAGTCGTGCTGCGCAAGATCAAGGGGCGGCTCGCGCGCGTCGGCGGGCGTACACCGCCGCCGCCGGCAGCGGTCCCGGCCGGGCACCCGATGGCGTTCGACCCCGCCACGCTGCCGTGGCTCGACCGCGAGCGCGCCGACATCGCCGGCTACGTCGCCGCGCTCGACCCGGCGCAGCGACCGCGCTTCGACCTCGCGGAGAAACTCGAGCACTGGCGGCGCTTCGGCTACGTCGTGTTCCCGAAGTTGATTCCGGAGGCGCTGATCGACGCCTACCGCGCCGACCTGGCCGACCTCGTCGCCCAGCGCGCACACCACCGGTCGCGGGTGCTGATCGAGGGCGTCGGCATCAAGGCAATCCGCGATGCGACCGACGAAGAGCTGCGCCATCCGCACGCGCGCATCATGGACTTCCACAACCAGTCGGTCGCCGCCAAGCGGATCATCCTGCACCCGGACATCGTCGCGTTCCTTGGGCACGTCTTTCGCGACCGCGTCGTCGCGATGCAGACGCTCACGTTCTGGCGCGGCAGCGAGCAGTGGACCCACCAGGACTTCGCGTACGTCGTCTCGCGGATTCCGAGCCACCTCGCCGCCACCTGGGTCGCGCTGGAGGACGTCCATCCCGACGCCGGCCCCCTCGAGTACTTCCCCGGGTCGCACCGCCTTCCCGTGTTCGACTTCGGCAACGGCATGTTCCTCACGCCCGAGTCCACGATGACGGACATCGACTTCCGCGACTTCCTGGAAGGCGAAGCCGCGAAGGCGGGTCTCGCGCTGCAGTGCTTCGCGCCGCGGAAGGGCGACGTCCTCTTCTGGCACGCCGCGCTCGCGCACCGCGGCGGCACGGTGAAGGACAGCGGCCTGACGAGGCTGTCCCTGGTGACGCACTACTCGTCGGCCACCGGGTACCCGACGGACCGGCGGGCACCGGGCAGCAAGCCGCGCATCCTCGAGTACAACGGCGGCTGGGTCTATGCCGACCCGACGCTGCGCGGCGACGAGGACAGGTTCTCCCGATGAGCGTGCGCAAGCGACTACGCCATTGGCTGGCCTGGCACGGCCGGCGCGCGCTGCGCACGCCGCCCGCGGCGACGGAAGGGCCGGGCCGGCAGTCGCCGGCGCCCGCCGCCGAAGCCGGCAATCCCGAAGTGGCCGCCCTCGCCGCGCACTACGAGGAACGGGTCCGCGAGTTCTACGCGTACCTGCCGGCGGACGTGAAGGACCTGTTCATCGGCGACGCGCTCTACCACAAGGTGCGCTACCTCGACATGCTGTCGCAGCCGTTCGGCGCCGAGATCGTGGAGCTCGGCTCGGACAAGCCGTTCATCACGCACCACCTCCGCACGATGAATCCGGGCGCGCGCGTCCACACGATCTCGATCGACATCCCGTTCAGCCCCTACCCGATCACGCGCATCGACATCGAGAGCGAGCCGTTCCCGTTCGCGGACGGTTCGGTCAGCGACGTCGTGTTCACCGAGGTGCTCGAGCACCTTTTCCGCGATCCCGCGTGGACGATTGCCGAGATCGCGCGCGTCCTGAAGATTGGCGGGCGGCTATTCCTGACCACGCCGAACGCCTGCGGCTACGACGTGCTGGTCAACCTGCTGTCGCAGGTGAATCCGAACGGGCGCAACCAGTTCTACGAGTCGATCGAGTCGGGCCACCCGCACCTGTGGACCGCCGGCGAGTGCCGGGCGCTGCTCGAGGCGCACGGGTTCGGGATCGAGTCGCTGTCCACGGTCGACTACTACGACATGCCGCTGCCCGGCGCCGTGCGCGCGTTCCTCGCGGCGAACTCGGCGGATCCGGCACGCAACGGGCAGGTGCTGCGCATCGTCGCGGAAAAGAAGCGCGCGGTCGCCGGCGTCGTCTATCCGGAGGCGCTGTTCCCGCAGGGCCATGGCGTCCGGCTCTCCGGCGCGCTGCGCAAGTGGGCGGAGCGCGCGCTGAAGGAAGGCGACGGCCGCTAATGACGACCGAGACCTTCTCGCTGTCCGTCTTGCGCCGGCTGGAGGCGGAGAGCATCCACATCCTGCGCGAGGTCGCCGCCGAGTTCGAGCGGCCGGTGCTCATGTACTCGGTCGGCAAGGATTCGTCGGTGCTGCTGCGGCTCGCGCAGAAGGCGTTCCACCCGGGCCGCATCCCGTTCCCGCTGCTGCACATCGACACCGCGTACAAGTTCCCCGAGATGTACGCATTCCGCGACCGCGCGTGCGCCGAGGCGGGCGTCGAGCTGCGCGTGCTGCGCAACGAGGCGGCGCTCGCCGCCGACGCGAATCCGTGGGACCTGGGCACGGTGAAGTGCTGCGGCCTCCTCAAGACGCAGGGACTGCTGGAGGCGCTGCGGGCCGGCAACTACGACGCGGTGATCGGCGGCGCCCGGCGCGAGGAGGAGCGCTCGCGCGCGAAGGAGCGCATCTACTCGTTCCGCGACCGCCACGGCCAGTGGGACCCCAAGAACCAGCGGCCGGAACTCTGGAACCTCTACAACGGGCGCGTGCTGCCCGGCGAGAGCATCCGCGTGTTCCCGCTGTCGAACTGGACCGAGATCGACGTGTGGCGCTACATCGCGCAGGAGGACATCGAGGTGGTCCCGCTGTACTTCGCCACCGAGCGCGAGGTCGTGCGCCGCGGCGGCCAGCTCATTCCCGCCGGCGCGAAGACGCGGCTGCTGCCCGGCGAGCGGGCGGAGCGCCTGCTCGTGCGCTACCGCACGCTCGGCTGCTACCCGTGCACGGGCGCCGTCGCGTCGTCGGCGCGCACGGTCGGGCAGATCATCACCGAGCTCGAGGAGACGCGGTTCTCCGAGCGCGTGACGCGCGTGATCGACCACGACCAGGACGGCTCGATGGAGCAGAAGAAGCGCGAGGGCTACTTCTGATGGCGCCCGACCGGCCCGTCGCCGAAACGCCGGCGGCGCGCGAGCCCGACCTGCTGCGCTTCACGACCGCGGGGAGCGTCGACGACGGCAAGTCCACGCTGATCGGCCGGCTGCTGCACGACGTCGGCGCGATCTACGAGGACCAGCTGGCGGCGCTGCGCGGCAGGGCCCCGGCGGCCGGCGCGGCCTTGGACCTCGCGCTCGTCACCGACGGGCTGCGCGCGGAGCGCGAGCAGGGCATCACGATCGACGTCGCCTACCGTTACTTCGCGACGCCGAAGCGCCGCTTCATCATTGCCGACACGCCCGGCCACGTGCAGTACACGCGGAACATGGCGACCGGCGCGTCGACGTCGGACCTCGCGGTCATCCTGATCGACGCGCAGCTCGGCATCCAGACGCAGTCGAAGCGGCACGCGTTCATCGTGTCGCTGCTGGGCGTGCCGCGTGTCGTCGTCGCGGTCAACAAGATGGACCTGGTCGGCTACGACGCCGCGGTATTCGAGCGCATCCGGGACGAATACGGCGCGTGGGCGGCGCGCCTGGGGTTCGCCGACCTCGTGTTCATTCCGATCAGCGCGCTCGCCGGCGACAACGTGGTGACGGTCAGCGGCCGCATGCCGTGGTACGACGGACCGTCGCTGCTGACGCACCTCGAGCACGTGTACGTCGCGGGCGACGCCAACCTGATCGACTTCCGGTTCCCCGTCCAGCGCGTCGTGCGCCCGGACCAGTCGTTCCGCGGCTACGCCGGGCAGGTGCTGTCCGGCGTCGTGCGTCCCGGCGACGAGGTGGTCGTGCTGCCGTCGGGCATCCGCACGCGCGTCTCGCGCATCGTGACCCGCGGTCCCGACCTCGACTACGCGTTCGCGGCGCAGTCGGTGACGCTGTGCCTCGCCGACGACGTCGACGTGAGCCGCGGCGACATGATCGCGCATCCGCGCAACGTCCCGGCCGTCGAGCGTTCCCTCGAGGCGATGGTCGTGTGGATGGCGGACGAGCCGCTCGCGGAAGGCCGCATGTACGTGGTCAAGCACACGACGCGGACCGTGAAGGCGACCTGTGGCAAGGTCGTGTATCGCGTGAATCCGGACACGCTGCACCGCGAGCCGGCGACGGCGCTCGGCCTGAACGAGATCGGCCGCGTGCGCCTGACGCTGTACCAGCCGCTCTTCGTCGACGAATACCGGAAGAACCGCGGGACCGGCAGCTTCATCCTGATCGACCCGGCGACCAACGCGACGGTGGCCGCGGGCATGGCCATCGACCGCCGTGCCTCGCCGGAGTCCGCCGACGGCGACGCGGGCGGGCAGGTCAGCACCAACGTGTTCCGCCAGGCGAGCCGGGTCGAGCCCGGCGAGCGCGCCCGCGTCCTCGGCCAGGCGCCGCTCACCATCTGGCTGACGGGCCTGTCCGGGTCCGGCAAGTCGACGGTGGCCCACGCGCTGGAACGGCGGCTGATCGACGCAGGCCGCGCGTGCTTCGTGCTCGACGGCGACAACCTCCGCCACGGGCTCACGCGCGACCTGGGCTTCACACCGCAGGCCCGGAAGGAAAACGTGCGGCGCGTCGCGGAGGCGGCGAGGCTCATGAACGACGCCGGGCTCGTCGTGGTCACCGCGCTGATCTCGCCGTACGAGGAGGACCGGGCGATGGCGCGGAAGATCATCGGCCCCGAGCGCTTCTTCGAGACCTACCTGTCGGCGGGCATCGACGCCTGCGAACGGCGCGATCCCAAGGGCCTGTACGCGAAGGCGCGGCGCGGCGAGATCCCGGACTTCACCGGCATCAGCGCGCCCTACGAGGTGCCGGCCACGCCCGCGATCGAGCTCGCCACCGGGACCGAGAGCGTCGACCAGAGCGTCGACGCCCTGTTCGCCGCGGTCTTGCGGCGCATCGCGCTGCCGCGCTGACGGTCGCTGCGCGTCAGCCGCGCCACGCCGGCTGGCCATAGGTCGCGAACTTCGCGATCACGACGGCCATCTCGTCCGGCGGAAGCAGCGCGGGCTCGCCGACCTGCAGCGCGCGCCAGTACATCTCCGCGAGCGACTCGACCTCGACGGCAAGCGCGAGCGCGTCGGCAAGCGTCGCGCCGAGCGCGATCATGCCGTGGTGGGCGAGCAGGCACGCCTTGCGGCCGGCGAGCGCGGCGAGCGCGTGATCGGACAGCGCCTGCGTGCCGAACGTCGCGTACGGCGCGCAGCGGACGTCGTCGCCGCCGGCGACGGCGATCATGTAGTGGAACGCCGGGATGCCACGATCGAGGCAGGCCAGCGTCGTCGCGAACGGCGCGTGCGCGTGCACGATGGCGTTCGCGTCGGGGCGGCTCGCGTAGATGTCGCGGTGGAAGCGCCACTCGGAGGACGGGGCGCGCCCGCCGGCCGCCTCCCCGGCAAGCGTCATCGCGACGACGTCGTCCGGGGCGAGCCCCGCGTACGGCATGCCGGTGGGCGTGACGAGGAAGCCGTCGAAGCCTTCGCACGCGAGCCGTGCGCTGACGTTGCCCGACTTGCCGCGGTTGATGCCAGCCGCGTTCATCGCGAGCGCGGTCGCGATGACGTCGGCGCGCAGCGTGCGCTCGTCGGTCACCACGTGCGGCGCCCTCGTCCGCCACGAGCCGCGGCGCGGTGCGGCCTCGGAGCCATCGCCCGGCGCCGCGCCCTTCGGGCCTCGGCTCGACCTGCGGTCTCGCCCGCCGGGCTCATGCCTCGGCCTCCGCCTGCGGTCTCGCCCGCCGGGCTCATGCCTCGGCCTCCGCGCGCCTGCGCCGAATGCACGCCGCGAGTCGTCGGCCTCGGAGCCATCGCCCGGCGCCGCGCCCTTCGGGCCTCGGCTCGACCTGCGGTCTCGCCCGCCTGGCTCATGCTCGCTCGGGAAACATCGCGGCGAGCCAGTCGCGGGACGCGCGGGTGATGCCGCGCTCGGTCACGAGGCCCGTGACGAGCCGCGCCGGCGTGACGTCGAACGCGTAGTTGACCGCCTTGGTGCCGTGCGGCGCGATGGCGACACGCACGGTCTGGCCGTAGTCGTCGCGCCCGGCGACCGTCAGCACCTCGTCGGTGTCGCGGGCCTCGATGGGGATTGCGGCGCCGTCGCTCGTGTTCCAGTCGATGGTCGGCGACGGGACCGCCGCGTAGAACGGCACGTTGTTGTCGCGCGCGGCGAGCGCCTTGTCGTACGTGCCGATCTTGTTGCAGACGTCGCCGTTGCGCGCGACGCGGTCGGCGCCGACGATCACGAGGTCCACGTCGCCGCGCTGCATCAGCAGGCCGGCAGCGACGTCGGCGAACAGCGTGTGCGGAACGCCGCGCTGCGCGAGTTCCCACGCGGTCAGATTCGCGCCCTGCATCCGCGGCCGCGTCTCGCTGACCCAGACCGACAGCGGGAGCCCCTCCGCGTGCGCGAGGAACAGCGGCGCCGTCGCCGTGCCCCAGCCGCAGGTCGCGAGCGCGCCGGCGTTGCAGTGGGTCATCACGCGCACCGGACCGGGCCGCCGCTGCGCGATGCCGCGCAGCAGCGCAAGGCCGTGCTCGCCGATCGCGTGGTTGAATGCGGCGTCCTCGGCGGCGATCGCGTCGGCCTCGGCCCAGGCGGCGTCGGCGCGCGCGGACGGCGGAAGCGGCGCCACGCGGGCGCGCACGCGGTCGAGCGCCCAGCGCAGGTTGACGGCGGTCGGCCGCGTCGCGTCGAGTGCCGCGTGCGCCTTCGCGAGCGCGGCGTCCGACGCGTCGCGGTCGAGGGCGAGGGCCAAGCCGTAGGCGCCCACGGCGCCGATCAGCGGCGCCCCGCGAATCCACATCCGCCGGATGGCGAGAGCGGCCGCGTCGGCATCGGCGATCTTGGCGCGCACGAGCGCGTGCGGCAGCGCCCGCTGGTCGATGACGTCGATGTGCCGGGCGCCCGGCGGCCGCACCAGTGCGCGGTACGGTGCCGGATCCTCGTGCAGCGGAAGTCCGTCGCGTCGCATCCGCGGATTCTAGCGCGCCGGAAAACGGGGTCGGGGAATCGGGGTCGGAGCCGCAATGCCCGGGCAGCGCGGACGCGTCGCATCGCCGGAGGACGTTCGGGACCGAGCATTGCGGCTCGGCCCCCGATCTCCGCTACTTCATCACCTGCACGAGGTTGTTGAAATCGTCGGTCCACACGCGCCAGTCGCGGCGCGGCGTGATCTCGGACGCGGCCTCGGTGAGCGCCGGGTCCGCGAGGCGTGCCGGGTCCTTCGCGACCAGCACCCACGACGAGGAATTGCCGAGCGCGTCCGCGCCGGGGTCGTTGATCCACAGCACCGTGAGGCCGAGTTCGTGCGCGATGCCCTCGACGACCGGCACGAGGTCGAGGTAGCGGTTCGTCACGTGGAAGGCGATGACGCCGTCGGGCTTCATGTGCCGCAGGTACACCTCGACCGCCTCGCGCGTGATGAGGTGCACGGGAATCGCGTCGCTCGAGAACGCGTCGATCGCCAGCACGTCGAAGCCCTGCGGCGCCTCGCGCTCGAGGCTCAGGCGCGCGTCGCCCAGCGGCAGCTCGATCTTCGCGTCGCTGTCCCCGAGGTAGGAGAAGTCGCGCCGGGCGATTGCGACGACGCCCGGGTTGATGTCGTAGAACCGGTAGACGTCGCCCTTGCTGCCATAGGAGGCGATCGTGCCTGCGCCGAGGCCGATGATGCCGACCTTGATCGGGTCGCGGCGCGGGTGCAGCGACTCGATGACGCGGCCGATGCCGGAGCTCCTCGTGTAGTAGCTCGACGGCTGCGTCTTGAGGTCGGCGTCGAGGAACTGCTTGCCGTGCATGATGTTGCCGTGCACCAGCTGGCGCCGCCGGTCGATGCCGGTGCCGGTCTCCTGCACGCGCAGCACGCCGTAGAAGTTGCGCGACACGACGATCGCCGACTCGTAGAACTCGCCGACCGCCCACACGCCGCAGCCGATCGTCACGAACAGCGACGTGAGCGCGAGCACGCCGTACACCATCGGCTCGCGCCGCACCTGCCACAGCAGCAGCAGCGCGCATGCGACGAGCGCGCCGCCGAGTTCGAAGTCGGCGGGCAGGACCAGCGGCGCGACGATGCCGACCAGTGCTGCGCCCAGCGCGCCACCCAGCGAGATCATCAGGTAGAAGCGCGTCAGGTGCGCGGGCGCGGGTTTGAGCTGCACGAGCTCGCCGTGGCAGAACATGCAGGCCAGGAAGAGGCCGATGCAGAACACGCCGATCTGGATCGCGAATTCGTGCGTCATGCTCGGGTCCGCGTACGTCCACGCCATCACGCCGAGCGCGGCGGCGAGCATCGCGAGCATCGCGTCGCGCCTGTACCAGCCGCTGCTGTCGAAGCAGAGGATGAACGTCAGCAGGTACAGCGACAGCGGCAGGATCCACAGCAGCGGAACCGATGCGACGTTCTGCGTGATGTGGTTGCTGACCGCGAGCAGCAGCACCGACGCGGTCGCGGCGAGCGCGCACCACAGGACCTGCCGCGCCGCCGTGGGCGGCGGAGGCAGGGCCCCGGACCCGGCTGCGCCGGCCGCCGCGGCGTCCGCCGGCGCACCCGCCCCGAACTCGAGCCGGACCGCGGCCCTGCCGAGGCTCGCGAACGCCGCGGCCGCCGCGAGGCCGACGAACAGCGCGTAGCCGGCGGACCAGCCCCACGCCTGCATCCGCGTGGCGACCCACGGCTCCAGCAGGAACGGGTAGCCCAGCAGGCCGACCAGCGACGCGAAATTCGACAGCGCGAAGAGCCGGTACGGATTGCGACCGGGGAACCGGCGCGCGAACCAGACCTGCACGAGCGGGCTCGTCGTCGACAACAGGAAGTACGGCAGCCCGATCGTGCCGAACAGCAGGCCCAGGATCAGCCAGATCGGATTCTCGTCGCCGCCGGGCTTCCAGAACGCGCCGGGGACGATCGGCAGCGCGATGAGGCTCACCGCCAGCAGCGCGACGTGGAGCCGGACCTGCGCGCGCGCGGACAACCGGCGGACCGTGAAGTCGGCGTAGGCGTAGCCCAGCAGCAGCGTGGTCTGGAAGAACACGAGGCAGGTCGCCCAGACGGCGGCCGAGCCGCCGAACCACGGCAGGATCTGCTTGGCGACGATCGGCTGGACGAGGAACAGCAGGAACGCGCTACCGAAGATCGTCAGGGCGTAGAGCAGCATCGGGAGGTCGGGGAACGGGCAGGCGCGCGCGCGCGAGCCCGCATTGTAATGGCACCGGGGCGGAGTCTCGCGGCGCGCGTGCGCGGCTGCTAACATCGGCGCGTGGCCGCCGCCGACGCACTTCCGCTGCTCGACGAGGAGGGCGCCGCCTTCGTGCAGGGCGGCGTTTCCATCGTGGCGGCCTCGCGCGACGCGGCCTTCGTTCCGTCGATCGGCCGCGCCGTCGGCTGCCGCGTGGCGGCGGACCGCCGGCGCGTGACGGTTTTCGTCGCGGGGAGCCAGGCGCCGGAGCTCGTGGCCGACCTCCGTGCGTGCGGCCGCATCGCCGTCGTGTTCAGCCGGCCGTCGACGCACCGTACGCTGCAGCTGAAGGGCGACGACGCCGTCGTGCGGTCGCTCGCCGGCGACGAGGCGGCGGTGCCCGAGGGCTACGCCGGCGCGTTCGCCGAAGACATCGGCAGGATCGGCCACACGGTCGCGCAGGCGCGCACGCTCGTCGCGTGCGTCGACGGAGACCTGCTGGCGATCGACTTCACGCCGAACGCGGCATTCGAGCAGACGCCGGGGCCCAACGCCGGTACGCCGCTGCCTTCGCCGCGATGACCGCGAGCGTCGACGCCATCCGCGGCGCGCTCGACGGCGCCATCCCGGCGACCGTGGCGACGTGCTCGGCCGACGGCGTGCCCAACATCTCGTACGTCTCGCAGGTGTACTACGTCGACCCCGGCCACGTGGCGCTGTCGTACCAGTTCTTCAACAAGACGCGCCAGAACGTCCTCGCGACGCGCCGCGCCACGGCGCTCGTCATCGATCCGGTCTCGTACGCGCGGTATCGCATCGCGCTCGAGTACCTGCGGCTCGAGACGAGCGGCCCGCTGTTCGAGCGGATGAAGGCGCACCTGGCGGGCATCGCGTCGCACACGGGCATGGCCGGCGTGTTCCGCCTGCAGGGCGCCGACGTGTACCGCGTACTGGACATCGCGCAGGTCGCGGGCTTCACGCTACCGGGCGCCGCGCCGCAGCGGCGGCACCTCGCCGCCGTGCGTGCCGTCGCGCAGCGAATCGCCGCGTGCGCGGACCTGTCGCACCTGCTCGACGAGGCGCTCGCGGCGCTCGACGACTGCCTCGGCATCCGCTACGCGATGATCCTGATGGCCGACAACCGCGCCGGCCGGCTCTACACGGTGGCGAGCCGCGGCTACGACGCGTCCGGCGTGGGCTCGGAGATCGCGCTGGGCGAGGGCGTCATCGGCGTGTCCGCGCGCGAGATGACGCCGATCCGAATCATGCACCGCGCGAACGAGTGGGGCTACGGCCGCGCGATCCGCGCCAGCGCGGCGGCGCGCGGCATGGCGGGCCTCGTCGACACCGAGATCCCGCTGCCCGGGCTGCCCGACTCGCGCAGCCAGCTCGCCGTGCCCGTCGTCGTGGGCAGCAGCCTGTCCGCGATCCTCTACGTCGAGGACGTGCAGGACCGGCGCTTCGACTACGACGACGAGGACGCGCTCGTCGCCGTTGCGGCGCTGCTGGGGCCCACCATCCGTGGCATGCAGGAGCTCGCCGAGGCCGCGGCGGAGGCCGGACCCGCGCGGGCGGGCCCGGCGCCGGCGGCGGGGCCGGCGGTGGCCGTCCGGCACTACGGCGCCGACGACAGTGTCTTCGTCGGCGACGACTACCTGATCAAGGGGGTCGCCGGCGCGATCTTCTGGAAGCTGCTGCGCGACTACACGCGCGACGGCCGCACCGAGTTCACGAACCGCGAGCTGCGCCTCGACCCCTCGATCCGCCTACCGGATCTCACCGACAACCTCGAGGCGCGGCTCATACTGCTGCAGCGGCGCGTCGCCGAGCGCGTGCCGTTCCTGTCGCTCGAAAAGACGGGACGCGGCCGCTTCCGCCTGTGCGTGCGACGGCCGGTCCAGCTGGTCGAGGTGACGGCCGCCCGCGCGTGACCACGGTCCGGCGGCCTCGGCGATGTGCGGCATGGCCGTCGTGCGCGCCGTGTCAGGCGGCGAGCGCCGCCTCGAGCTTCGCGAGGCCCCCGGCGTCGACGTGCGCGCGCGCGAGCGCCAGCACCGCGCCGTAGACGGCGGCCGGGGCGGCGGCACGGATGCCGGTCAGCGTCGCGGCCCGCTCGCCCGGCGTCATCGCCGGCAGCATCCAGCGCAGCGCACGCGTCATCGCCGCCGGCGGATGGTGCGCCTTGATCGCGTTCTCCAGCGCGACGAGCTCCGCGTCCGTGTACGTGTCCCACAGCACGCGGTTGTGGTCGACTTCCTCGGCGTGCATGTGGACGAAGTTCTCGCCGACGAACAGCGCGAACTCGCGATAGAACGCGGCCACCAGCGCGGCGCGCCCGGCGCGCGGAGCGTGCTCCAGCGCGTCGGCCTGGTCGCGCAGCCGCGCGATCGCGGCGGCGTGCTCGACGTGCTCGGCGGCGATTCCCCGCGTCGAGCCCGGCCGGCGCGCCTCCATCGCCGGGTGCACGAACGCGTTCTCGGTCTCGAGATGCTCGCGGCAGAACGCGAGCGTGTCCCGCACCGCGGCCAGCGTGCGCTCGACGTCGCGGACGTCGCCGCTGTCGAGCCGGCCCGCCGCCAGCAGCGCGTCGGTCAGCGCCGCGCGCAGCGCCTTGTGAATGGCGGCGTAGATGTCGTGCCGCGTGGCCGACGCGGCGGGGCGGGTGAGCTCCAGGACTGCTTCCATGCCGATTTCCTCCGGGGAAGGGCTTCGCGCGGCGCGCGAATCGCATGGAGGAAGTCTCGCGCAACGCGGGCGGACGCGTCGCTAAATGATCGCTTACGCAACCCTAAGAATTCCTTAAGGGCGCCCGCGGGCGGTCAGGACAGGGGCGCGGGCGCCGCCGGCGTTGCGGGTGGGTGCAGCTCGACCCAGCGCCGCGCGAACGCCTGCCATCCGAGCACGACGAAGATGGCCACGAGCGGCGCCATGTGCAGCGCGGCGCGGTTGACGGTCGTCTGGTCGGAGACGTACGCGCTCGCCGTCGTGTACGCGAACACGAAGAACAGGAAGGTGAGCCCGGCTGCGACGGTGAGCGTGAGGGGCGCCAGCGCCGGCGCGAGCAGCTGCCGCCAGGCGACCAGCGCGACGACGATCGCTGCGTACCACAGCAGGTGCCAGTTGCCGAGCAGGAAGAAGCTCTGGGCGAGGTCGCCCCACGGGGCGGCGAACGTCGCGTCGATCCGGTAGTTGAACAGCGTGAACTTGAATCGCGCGAGGACGACGAGCGCGACGGCGACGAGCGCGAAGCCGATGCCGGCGACCTTGAGACCGCGCCGCGGCAGCAGCGTCACGACGAGGCCCGGCGCCAGCGTGGCCGCCCAGAACCAGCCCGGGTTCTTGATCTGCGTGCACGCGGCGGCGAACAGCAGCGCGAGCGCGGCATCGCGGCGGTCGCGCGACGCCGCCCAGCGCAGCAGCGCGACGGCGGCGGCGGTGTAGAACGCCGCCATCGGCAGGTCGGCGTAGCCGGCGAGCGCGACGTGCACGTTCGCGAGCGGCAGCGACGCCGCGAGCAGCGTGCCGGCCAGCGCGACCCCCGCGGTCGCGCCGAGCGAGCGCAGCCCGCCGTAGACGACGAGCGCCAGCGCGACGCCGATCTGCCACCACGGCCAGTTCATCAGCGCGTCGTCCCAGCGGCCGAGCCACAGGCACGCGTAGACCTGCAGGAGCGGCATCGTCGGCGGATACTCGGGCGACGCGTCGAACCAGACGGCGCCGTTGGCGGCCAGCCACTCGGTGACGCGCGCGAACGGTGCCAGGTAGCCCAACTCGTACCAGACGCGCGCCTTGGTCGCCCACTGCGTCCACGCGTCCCACGGATAGAGCGGGCGGGACGCGAGCTCGGTGCCGAGCAGCACGAAGCGCAGCGCGAGCCACGCGACGCCGATCCACCAGATGGTGCGCGCGGCGCCCGCGAGGCCGTCCGGCGTCGCGACCGCGCGGCGCGCCGCGGCGGCCAGCACGGCGCCGTGGCGGCGCCACGCGAGCGCGAGCAGCGCCACGGCGGCGATCGCCAGCGGCAGCGCGACCGCGGCGAGGCCGAAGCGGATCCCGGCCGCCGACAGCACGCGCATCCAGACCGTCGCGAGGAACGCGCCGGCGAGGCCGCCCGCGCCCGCGATCCACGCGGCCTCGCCTTCGGCGTCGGGCGCGGGGACCGGCGCGCGCAGCAGCAGCACCGCGCCGATCCCGAGCAGCCACGTCAGCAGCAGGCCCACGGCGAGCATGATCGCGTCCATTCAGAGGATCCGGAACAGCGCCGCGCCCGGCTCGACCAGCACCGGCTCCGCCGGAACCGGATCGCCGCCTTCGAAACGCAGCTTCTTCTCGTCGGGGTTGAACTGGACGCCGCGCCGGTGGAACACCAGCAGGTAGTCGCCCGCCCGCAGCGCGGACGCGGGCGGCAGCGTGTCCCGGAACGGATCGAACAGCACGTTGTGCGGGTACAGGTGGTACGCGGCGCGCCCGCGGAAGTACGCGGCGTCGGCGGCGACGAACACGCGCACCGGCGGTGCCGGCATCTTCGCGCGCGCGCGCTCGACGAACTCGAACAGCGGGCCGTCGTCGGCGGCGACCATGCGCCCGCGCCAGTCCTTGCCGCCGAACTGCGCGCGCGTCGCGGCCACCTGCCGCGCGAGCTGCCACGACCAGCCGGCGTCGAGGACGACCCATGCGACGACGAACAGCGCGGCGAGCGCGGCGGGGAGCATCGCGACCCAGCCGCGCCGGCGCGCAAGCGCGAGCCACGCGACGGCGGCGAGCGTGAGCGTCGCGACCAGCAGCACGGGCAGCGGCAGCTCCTGCACGTCGATGCGCCCGGTGACCGTGTTGATCGACGCGCCGGACCAGCCTTCGAATCCGAACCACTCCTGCAGTCGATCCGCGGCCTGCCCGACGACGCCGCCCGGCTTCGCCGCCAGGCCCGCGACGTACACCGGACGCGCGAGCGGGCCGCGCACGACGAGCGCCACGCCGGTGACGCGCCCGATCCAGTCGGGATTGCCCGCCATCGTGACCGGCAGCGGCCGTCCGGCCGCGACGGGCACCGCCACCGTGTTGAGCTTGTTCGGCGCGACGTCGGTGCGCCACAGGAAGCGCACGTCGGCGTTGTCGGGGAGGTTCCAGCCGTCCCACGCGACGACGGGGTAGTCGGCCGACCGGAAGTCGGTGTTGGCCGTGACGAGCGCGATGCCGGACGCGTCGGCCGCGGTGACCGCGAGCGCGTTGCGGTCGGGTGCGCCGGTGCCGCGCGTCAGCGTGAGGTCGCGCGCCGGAATCGTGCGCGTGCCGGCTGCGGGAAACCACGCGCCGGGGACGTTCGCCGCCGTGAACGCGCCGAACAGCAGGACGAGCACCAGCGCGAACAGCGCGAGCGCGGCGCGCACCGGGCCGCGCGACGGAGCGGATGCAGGCACGACGGCCGGGCGTTCCACGTGGCCTGCGGCGGGCGCAGTCAGCGGGCGTTGCGGCTCTTCAGGATATGCCAAAGCGTCAGCACCAGGATGCGCAGGTCGAACCACAGCGACCAGTGGTCGATGTAATACAGGTCGTATTGTATCCGCAGCGCGAGATCGCTGTCCCCGCGGAGGTCGTTGACCTGCGCCCATCCGGTGATGCCGGCCTTCACGAGGTGCTTCTGCATGTAGCCGGGGATCTGCTGGCGGAACCGCTCGACGAACTCCGGCCGCTCGGGCCGCGGCCCCACCAGCGACATCTGTCCCTGCAGCACGTTGAGGAACTGCGGCAGCTCGTCGAGGCTCGTCCGGCGCAGGAACGCGCCGAACGGCGTCGCCCGCCGCTCGCCGCGGCGCGACCACACTGGGCCGCTCGCCGCCTCGGCGTCGACGGGCATCGTCCGGTACTTGAGCATCGCGAAGCGCTCGCCATTCCACGTGACGCGTTCCTGCCGGTAGAACACCGGGCCCGGCGACGACAGCTTCACGCCGATGGCGATCAGCGCCATGAGCGGTGACGCGAGCGCCAGGAACAGCGCCGCGAGCGTGTAGTCCTCGACTGCCTTGACGATGCGGTTGACGCCCGACATCGGCGTCTCGGTCAGCGAGATCACGGGCAGGCCGGCGACCTCGGTGACCGAGTGGTTGATGAGGTGAAAGCCGTAGATGTCGGGGACGAAGCGGATCTCGACCGCGTGCTCGCGCAGCATCGTCAGGATCTCGCGGATGCGCGCCTCCGCACGCAGCGGCAGCGCGATCCACACCTGGTCGATGCTCCCCGCCGCGACGTCGGCCCGCAGGCGGTCGCCGAGCGCGTGCACCGGCCGGCCGGCGATCGTCTCGCCGGCGCGCGCCGGGTCGTCGTCGTAGAACGCGGAGACCGCGAAGCCCGCCCACGGCGACGCCGACAGGCGCGCCGCGACCGTGCGGCCCAGCGTGCCCGCGCCGACGATCGCGACGTGCCGCAGGTTGCGACCGGACAGCCGCAGTGCGCGCAGCGCGAGGCGGACCGACAGGCGCAGCGCGACGGTCGCCGCGAACCCGCCCAGCAGCCACGCGGCGACCCACACGCGCGAGAAGCCGTCGCCCGTCTTGGTCGCGAAGATGGTGCCGCCGGTCAGCGCCGCGAGGAACAGCCACGCGACGAGCAGCCGCCGCACGTCCTCGCCGAGGCTCGCGCCGCGCTGCGGCTCGTAGAGCCGGAACAGCGGGAACACGGCGGCGACCGCGAGCGCGCCGGCGCCGAGGAACAGCAGGTAGTGCTCCGGCAGCGCGAACGAGCCCAGGTACGCGCGGTGCGCGGCGACGCCGACGGCGAGCGACAGCGCAGGATCGCAGATGCGCAGGATTGTCGCGAACAGCGTGGCGTGGGGCTTGAGGACGCTGCGGGGCATGGCGGCCGATTATCCCCCCCGGCGGCGGAACGCGTCCTGCGCCTGCGCGACGAACGCCGTCCACTCGCGGTGGAAGCGATCCGCCGAGAACCGGTCGGCGTTGGCGCGGCAATCGCGCGCGTCGATCGGCGGGAACTCCGCCTCGAACCGGCACACGGCCGCGGCAAGTGCCGCGGGCGTCTGCTCGTCGAAGAAGAGGCCGGTCGGATGGCCGTCCGCGCGGTCGCGGACCGTCTCGCGCGCACCGCCGCGGCCGTACGCGACGACCGGCGTGCCGCACGCCTGCGCCTCCACGGGCAGGATGCCGAAGTCCTCCTCGGCGGCGAACACGAACGCGCGCGCGCCGCGCAGGAGGTCGCGCATCGCCTCGCGCGACACGGCGCCCGCGAACTCGACGTTCGGTCCCGCGGCCGCGCGCACGCGCTCGCGCTCGGGGCCGTCGCCGGCCATCACGAGCCGCCGGTCCGGCAGGTCGCGGAACGCGCGCGCGATCAGGTCCATCCGCTTGTACGGCACCCAGCGCGACGCCGCGAAGTAGTAGTCGCGGCTCGCCGCGTCGCGGCGCGCGGCCGGCGTGAAGTACGCGGTGTCCACCGGCGGATGGATGACGACGGCGGTGCGTCCGTAGCAGCGCGCGATGCGGTCGCGCACGAATTCCGAGTTGGCAACGAACTCGGTGACGCGCCCGCTGACCTGGCGGTCCCAGATCCGCAGGCGGTCGAGGACCCGGTGGGCGAGCGCGCCCTTCCAGCCCGCGGCGAGTCCGCGCGGCCCGAGGTACTGGTCGCGCAGTTCCCACGCGTAGCGCATCGGCGTGTGGCAGTAGCAGACGTGCAGCTGCGAGGGCGCCGTGCGCACGCCCTTCGCGACCGCGTGCGAGTCCGAGATCACGAGGTCGTAGCCCGACACGTCCAGCGATTCGATCGCGCGGGGGAACAACGGCAGCAGCATGCGGAAGTGCCGGCGCGCCCCCGGCACGTGCTGCAGGAACGTCGTGCGCGCGCGCTTGCCCGCGAGCAGCGGGCGCAGCGTGTCGGGCAGGAAGTCGACCAGCGCGAAGAGGTCGGCGTCCGGATACGCGCGGATGAGCTCGGCCAGCACGTTCTCGCCGCCGCCCCACGTGTCGAGCCAGTCGTGCACGAGCGCGACGCGCGGAGCGGTCATCGGGTCGTCTTCGCGCGCAGCGGCTGACGGACTCGTGCGGGTGCCGTCACCTCGGCGCCTCGCGCAGCGCGCCCATCGCCGCGACGAGCGCGTTCGCGGTGTCCGCCGCACACGCATCCCACGAGAAGGCGTGGGCGCGTCGGCGCCCGGCGTCGGCGAGCTGCGCGCGCAGCGCGGCATCGGTCGCGAGCTCCAGAAGCGCGCGCGCGACGTCGTCGTCCGACGCCGGATCGCAGTAGTGCGCGGCGTCGCCGCATACTTCCGGCATCGCGCCGGCGCGGCCGGCCAGCACCGGCGTGCCGGCGGCCATCGCCTCGACCGCGGGCAGGCAGAACCCTTCGTGCAGCGACGGCTGCGCCGCGATCTGTGCCGACTGCACGCGTGCGACGAGGTCGGTGAACGGCAGATCCTCGACGAGTTCGACGCGATCGCCCAGTCGTCGAGCCAGTTCCAGCGCCTCGCGGTCGACGTTGCGGATGTCCCGGAAGCGCGCGACGAGCACGACCCGGTGCGGGATCCGGTCGCGGATGCGCGCGAACGCGCGCAGCAGGCGATGCACGTTCTTGTGCGGCTTGAGCAGGCCGACGAACACGATCGTCGGCGGATCGGCACGGGGGGGGCCGCCGTGCGCGGGGGGGAACCACGCGCGGTCGACGCCGGCGAGCGTGACGTGAACGCGGGCGGGGTCGATCTGCGCCAGGCGCATCACCTCGCCGCGCGTGAACTCGGAGATGCAGAACACCGCGCTTGCACGCTCGCGGATCGCGCGCAGCCATGCGCGCAGCGGCAGCGAGCGGCCGTAGCCGGCGAGTTCGGGCGCGGACAGCGGCAGGACGTCGTGCAGCGTCACGGCGAGCGGGCAAGCGCTGCGCAGCGGCACGTTGAAGTGGGGGGTCCAAAGGAGGTCGCGCGATGCGATCAGCGGCGGCGCCGAGACGAGGTCGCCGACCGAGAGCGGCGCGACGTCCCACGCGTCCACGTCCGCGTCGTGGCCGACGAGCGCGGCGAGCGCGCCGCGCTGTGCCACGCCCGTCAGCACGCGCGGCCGCCAGGCGGCGACGCGCGGAACGACGCGCGGCAGCATTTCGCGCAGGTAGGTGCCGATGCCGGAATACCCGAGCAGGCGGGCGTCGATATGGAGGCGGGTCATCGTGCCGGCGAAATCGGTGCGCGGTGGCCGTGGCGTTCTGCAGGGCGATGGCGGGCGGTGTGCGCCGCGCGCGATGTCGTGGCCGATGATAGCACCGGCGCCGCGCACGTCCGGCCGCGATGCGCGCGCGTTGTATAATCACCGGTTTGCGCTCGTTCGCTCGCGCGGCGCGGCGCGGGGGCGGCCGCGCCCGGGCCGGACCGCGCGGAGCGCCACCCGAGATCCGTCCGCCACGCGCCGACACCTCCCGCCGGTTCCGCCCGCCATGCCCGCCACGTCCTCCGCCCCGGCCCGCCGCGCGAGTTTCGCGGGGCGCGCTCTCGTGGCCATCGCGCTGGCGGCGGCCGTGGCGCTCGCCGTCGAGCAGACGTACCGCGTGTTCGTGTTCGGCCGCGCGGCGTGGAGCTACGAGCGGATGAACAGCGTGCACGACCTGTGGGTGTCGGGCCTGATCCGCGCCGCCGCCAATCCGGAGATCTCGTTCGAGTTGAAGCCCGCGCTCGACACGTACTTCAAGCTCGCGCCGCTCAGGACGAACGCACAGGGCCTGCGCGACGTCGAGCGCGCACCGCGCAAGCCGCCGGGGGTGGCGCGCGCGGCGATGGTCGGCTCGTCGTTCTCGATGCCGGCGGGCGTCGCGCTCGAGGACGCGTGGCACCAGGTGGCCGCGCGGATGCTCGACGCGCGGCGCCCCGGCGTGCATCACGAGGTCGTGAATTTCGCCGTCGGCGGCTACAACGTGCGGCAGAACCTCGCGGTGCTCGCCGACAAGGCGCTCGCGTACGAGCCCGACGTCGTGCTGTTCGAGCTGACGACGCACCTGCCGTACATGACGCAGTCCGACGAATTCCACCGGCGCGCGTTCGTCGCTGCGTCGCGCACGCATCCGTTCTGGCAGAGCTTCGTGGTCGCGCAGCTCCGGGCGCAGCTCGCGACCCCCGCGGCCGATCCGTCGCCGTATCCGCCCGAGGCGCTGGCGGGGATCGAGGAGGCGATCGACCGCGCCGCCGCGATCGCGGGCGGCCACGGCGTGCCGATCTGCTTCGTCGTCCTCAACATGGACCCGCGGATGCGCCGCAACGCCGAGCTCCTCGCGCAGGCGGCGGCGCGCCACGCCTCCTGCGTCGTCGACACGACCGCGGCGTTCGCCGGCGCCGACCTCGCCGACTACGCGATCTACCGGATCGACCAGCACCCGAACGCGCGCGCGCAGCGCGTGTTCGCGGAGGTCGCCGTACCGGTCATCGCCCGCGCGTTTCCCGGCGGCGCCTCGTGAAGCGCTGGCTGCTCCCGCTGCTCGCGACCTGCGTGGCCTTTGCCGTGTTCTTCGCGGCCGGCGAGGTCCTGCTGCGCGTGTACACGTCCGCCGTGCAGTTCTACGACGTCGAGATGACGCGCTATGCGATGGGGATCAAGGAGCAGGCGGCCGACCCGCGCATCGGCCACGTGCACCGGCCCGGCACCGAGGCGACGCTGATGGGGGTGCCCGTGCGCATCAACAGCGACGGCCTGCGCGACCGCGAGTACCCGGTCGAGCGGACGGGCGCGCGCCGGATCGCGGTCCTCGGCGACTCGCTGACCTTCGGGTGGGGCGTGCGCGAGGAGGACCGCTTCGAGTCGCTGCTCGAGCGCGAGCTCTCGCAGCGCGCGCCGACCGAGATCATCAACTTCGGCACCGGCAACTACAACACCGAGCAGGAGGTCGAGCTGTTCCTGGCCAAGGGGCTCAAATACAAGCCCGACGAGGTCGTCGTGTTCTGGTTCATCAACGACGCCGAGCCGACGCCGAAGGTGTCGCGGTGGGAACTGCTCGGCCACAGCCGGCTGGTCACGTTCTTCTGGTCGCGCCTCAAGAGCCTGTCCTCGAGACTCGACGAGCGGAAGTCGTTCCACGGCTATTACGCGGGCCTCTACGGCGACGCCGAGCCGGGCTGGCAGGCCGAGCAGCAGGCGTTCCTCAAGCTGAAGCGCGAGCTCGACGCGCGCGGCATCGCGCTCAAGGTCGTGCTGCTGCCCGAGCTGCACGACCCGGCGCACTACCCGTTCGCCGAGCAGCACGCGAAGCTCCTGGCGTTCCTCGCGCGCAACGGCATCGCGGCGCTGGACGTGACGCCGGCGTTCGCCGGCGTGACCGACCCGATCCGGCTCTGGGTGGCGCCCGACGACGCGCATCCGAACGCGCAGGCGCACGCCATCATCGCGCGGGCGGTCGCGCCTTTCCTCGCGAAGGACTAGGATGCCAAGGCCCCGGCGCCCGCTCCGTCCGTCGCCCGGCGTGGCCGCCCGCGCGCGCGTGGGCGGCGGCCGACGCGCTACGATCCGGACTTCGCGCACTCACACAAAGGCCGTTGCGGGTCCGTCCCTCGGGACGGCCCGCCGGGACTGACATGGGACTGAAGAGCTTCCTCGCCTCGTTCTGGTCGCGGTACCGCAAGTGGATCATCGCGGCGCTGATCGTCTACGTGGTGGTCACGCTGGCGCTCGTCTTCCTGACGCGCGGCCCGCAGTCCGAGCCGTTCATCTACCAGGTGTTCTGACCCGGGCGTTCCCCGCCGGCGCCGCGCGCACGCGCGCGCTCGCCCCGACTCCCCTGCGCTCCGTGGACCGTCCCGGCACCGGCCGCCTCGCCGTCTTCGCAGTCGCGTTCGCGCTGCTGGTCAACGAGATCATGATCAGCGCGATCTTCAACGTCGTGATCGGCGCGCAGAACGCGCTCGTCGCGATCTCGGTGGCGATGCTGGGCCTCGCCGCGAGCGGCATCGTCGCCTACGTGTCGCCGGCGTTCGCCGCGGCGCGGCTGACCGAGACCCGCATTCTCGCGCTGCTGGCGGCGACCGCACTCGCGACGCTCGCGTGCACGGTCGCGATCATGGCGCTGCCGATCAACCACGGCGACTTCTCGTACGCGCCGAGCGTCGCGGCCAACGCGTGGAAGCTCGCCGCGTACGTCGCCGCCGTCGTCCCGTTCTTCGTCGGCGGCCTGACGATCGCGTGCGCGTTCACGAAGTGGCCGGAGCGCATCGGCACGCTGTACTTCTGGGACCTCGCGGGCGCGGCGCTGGGCTGCATGGCCGCCGTCGCCGCGATGGCCCCGCTGGGCGCGCCGCGCGCGATCGTCTGGGCGACGGTGCCGGCGGCGGCGCTCGCGTTCGTCCACCTCGCGCGCCGGGGGCGCATCGCGGCCGCCGTGCTCGTCGTCGTCCCCTACGTGCTGGTCGAGGCCGCAGCCGGGCTGGGGGTGCCCGTGTTCGCCGTCAAGTCGTTCAACACGCTGGGCGAGGTCGACAACCCGTCGTACCGGTCGTTTCGCGCGACGGCGCGCGACCTCGACTTCGAGGAGTGGGCGCTCGACGCGTGGACGATCGTGCGCAAGGAATCGATCCCGCAGCAGTGGGAGCGCTTCCGCGGCTGGGGGCTGTCGAAGCACTACGACGGGCCCGTCCCGCGGATGCGGCTCGTCAACTACAACCTGCGCTTCTCGACGTACGTCACCGAATTCGACGGCGACATCGGCAAGCTGTCGCGGTACCTCGACGCCGACCTCATCGCGCTGCACTACGCGATCGGCCGCACGTACCCGCGCGTGCTCAACATCGGGGCCGGCGGCGGCCGCGAGGTGCTGAACGCGCTCAACCACGGGTCGACCGACATCACGGCGGTCGACATCTCGCGCGCGACGATCGACCGGCTGATGAAGGGCGAATTCGCGGACTTCTCCGGCCGCCTGTACGAGCGTCCCGGCGTCACCGCGGTCGCCGACGAGGGGCGCAGCTTCGTCCGCCGCAGCGGCCGCACGTACGACCTGCTCGACTTCACGATCGTCGGCGGCACCAACATCGAGAAGCTCGACGTGATGAAGGTCGAGGACCTGTTCACCGTCGAGGCGCTCGAGACCTACCTGGCACACCTCGCCCCGGACGGTGTGTTCTCGTACGTGATGTACAACACGAGCGCGGACCTGGTCGCCGCCGCCGCGCGGCAGCCGTTCGTCGCGAACCTGCCGTACATCCCGGCGCTGAAGACGCTCACCGGCCTGCGGATGGTGCTCGAGCGGATGCAGCCGGGCACGCGCTTCGCCGACCACGTGCTGGTCGCCGGACTTCCCGGCGTGATGGCGAAGGGCTACGACCTCGTGCACATCTTCGTCAGCCGGTCGCCGTTCACGGCGGAGGAGCGCGCGCGCTTCGAGCGCAGGGTCGCCGAGCTCGGGTTCGTCCCGCTCTACCCGACGGGCGGAACCGGGACGAACCTGTACGCCGACATCGTCCGCGCGCCCGACCTCGCGGCGTTCGAGCGCACGCTGCCGTTCAACATTCGCCCGGCCACGGACGACCGGCCGTTCCACTACGCGTTCGCGTGGCACGCGGTGCCGTCGGCCGCGGCATTCGCCGCGCTGCTGTGGAACAACCCGATCACGTCCACCGGCCTCGTGTTCGCGGCGATCGCGGTCCTGTTCCTCGCCGGACCGCTCGCCGTCTGGCGGCGCCGCGAGCCCGTCGCCGCGCGCGCCGTCCGCATCGCGCCGCTGCTCGCGTACTTCGCGTGCATCGGCGCCGGCTACATGATGATCGAGATGGCGGTGCTGCTGAAGCTGCAGCTCTACCTCGGCAAGCCCACGTATTCGCTGTCGGTCGGCCTCTTCTCGTTCCTGCTGGCGAGCGGCATCGGCAGCGCGCTGACCAACCGCTTCCGGGCCGCGCCGCCGGCGCGCGTGGCGGCGTGGGCGGTCGCCGCGATCGTCGCCTACGGCGCCGCGTTCGCGGCGCTGTGGCCCGCCGTGTTCGAGCGGACGATCGAGCTCTCCGACGCCGGGCGGATCGCGACCGCCGTGCTCGTGATCGCGCCGCTCGCGCTGCCGATGGGCTTCCTGTTCCCGCTGGGCATGCGGCTCGCGACGACGGCGTCGGGCAGCCTCGTGCCGTGGCTGTGGGCGGTCAACGGCTGCCTGTCGATCGTCGGCATCTTCGGCGGCCGCATCGTCGGCCTGTTCGCGGGATTCCGCGCGACACTCGTCGCCGGCCTCGCGCTGTACGCGCTGACCGCCGCGTGCGCGTGGCTCTACGCGCGTCGGCGGCACGCCGCGGTGTAACATCGCGGCCAGTCACGAATCCGCGCCGCCATGCTCGACCTGCTGACCGACCTCTGGGCGTACATGCGCGCCCGCAAGAAGTTCTGGCTGACGCCGATCATCGTGCTGCTGGTGCTGCTGGGCGCGCTGCTGGTGCTCGGGCAGGGCTCGGCGCTGGCCCCGCTCATCTACACGCTGTTCTAGCCTCGAATGCCGAGCTTCGCTCGGTCTACCCGGTCTGCCCCGCTAGAACGGCTTCTCCATCGACTTCGGGTCGTCGTCGCGGGTGCTCGGCACGCGGTAGCTCGCGGCGTCCGGGTCGAACCTGCGCGCGATCGGCAGCTTGCGCAGCAGGCGCAGCAGCAGCCCGAGCGGCAGCACGAGCACGAAGAAGAGCACCGCGAGCAGGATCCGCGTATTGACCCAGCCGAGCACGTGGCCGACGCGCAGCCACGCGCGCTCGACCGGCGCCAGCGCCGCAGGCGCCACGGCCGCGAGCGCCAGCAGCACGGCGGACACCGCGAGCGGCCACCACGGCACCGGCCGCGCGAAGAGCCACGGCAGCAGCAGGCAGAACACGGCCGGGAACGCGACCGCGAGCACGGCGCCGAACTTGCGCAGCTCGCGGGGCGTGCGGGGTGGTGCGTCCATGTCAGTCGCGATGGGCCGTCCCGAGCGACTGACCTGCCCCCTCGGGGGGCAGCGAGCGCAGCGAGCGTGGGGGTCGTTTCATCCTAGTCGAGCTCGAACTCGGCCTGCCAGCGCTCGTCCTTCGGCACCGCCGGCTGCGCCGCCTTGCGCATGACGAAGTTGCCGACGACGAGCCGGTCCATCTCGGTGCGCATGAAGCAGCGATACGCCTCCTCGGGCGTGCGGACGATCGGCTCGCCGCGGACGTTGAACGACGTGTTGATGAGCGCCGCGCAGCCGGTCTGCGCGCAGAACGCCTGCAGCAGCGCGTGGTAGCGGGGGTTGCCGGCCGCGGTCACGGTCTGGACGCGGGCCGAGTAGTCGACGTGCGTGATGGCGGGCAGCGTCGAGCGCGGCTGGTTGAGCCGCGCGATGCCGAAGGCGTTCGCGTCGCCGCGATCGGCGACCCGCAGCGCCTCCCGCACCGGCGCCACCAGCAGCATGTACGGGCTCGCGCGGTCGAGCTCGAAGTAGTCGCCGACGCGGTCCTCGAGCACCGAAGGTGCAAACGGGCGGAACGACTCGCGGTACTTGATCTTGAGGTTCATCGTCCGCTGCATCTCCGGGTTGCGCGGGTCCCCGAGGATCGAGCGGTTGCCGAGCGCACGCGGGCCGAATTCCATGCGGCCCTGGAACCAGCCGACCACCTCGCCGGCGGCGAGCGCGGCGGCGGTCTCGGCGACGAGCGCCGCGTCGTCGCGCTCGTCGTACACGGCCCCCGCCCGGACGAGCTGCGCGCGGGCCTCGCCGGCGCCGAACGCCGGCCCGAGGTAGGCGCCGGCCATCGCGTCCGGCTGCACGGGTGCGCGCTCGCGGCCGAGGTAGCCGTGCCACGCGGCAAGCGCCGCGCCGATCGCGCTGCCCGCGTCGCCGGCGGCCGGCTGGATCCAGAGGTCGTCGAACGGCCCCTCGCGCAGCAGCCGGCCGTTGGCCACGCAGTTCAATGCGACGCCGCCGCCCAGGCAGAGCCGGCGCATGCCGGTCTCGGCGGCGACCGTGCGCGCGAGCTTCAGCACGATGTCCTCGGTGACGTCCTGGATCGAGCGCGCGACGTCCATGTGCCGCTGCGTCAGCTCGGACTCCGCTGAACGCGCCGGGCCGTCGAACAGCGCGTCGAAGCGCGCGTTGGTCATCGTGAGGCCGGTGGCGAAGTCGAAGTAGCGCATGTCGAGCCGGAACGTGCCGTCCGGCTTCACGTCGACCAGGTGGTCGCGGATGCGCTGCGCGTAGCGCGGCTCGCCGTAAGGGGCGAGGCCCATCAGCTTGTACTCGCCCGAGTTCACCCGGAAGCCGCAGTAGTAGGTGAACGCCGAGTACAGCAGGCCGAGCGAGTGCGGGAAGTCGATCTCCCAGTGCGGCGCGAGCCGGCGGCCGCGTCCGGTCCAGACCGACGTCGTCGCCCACTCGCCGACGCCGTCGAGGCACAGGATCGCGGCCTCGTCGAACGGCGACGGGTAGAACGCCGCCGCCGCGTGCGCCTCGTGGTGCTCGGTGAACAGGAGCTGCGGCAGCCGCGCGCCCTTGTCGCCGGCGAGCCCGGACAGCTCCCGCTTCAGCAGCGCCTTGAGGTAGAGCTTCTCCTTCAGCCACACCGGCATCGCCCGCACGAACGACGCGAACCCGCGCGGCGAGAAGGCGAGGTAGGTCTCGAGCAGGCGCTCGAACTTGACGAGCGGCTTGTCGTAGAAGACGACGTGGTCGACGCCGGAGAGCGGCACGCCCGCCTCGTCCAGGCAGTAGCCGATCGCCTGCGCGGGAAAGCGCGCGTCGTGCTTGCGGCGCGAGAAGCGCTCCTCCTGCGCCGCCGCGACGATGCGGCCGTCCTCGACCAGCGCGGCCGCGCTGTCGTGGTAGAACGCCGAGAGGCCGAGGATGCGGGTCATCGCCGTCCGTCGCGCGGGCGCGCCTCCCCGGCGCGGCGCCCGCCGCGCGCTACTGCCGGACCTGCGCGAGCGCCTGCGGCGACAGCGCGTAGGTGGTTCTGAGGAGCTCGTCGTCGCTATCGAGCACGGCCGGGAACGTGATGCCGGGCAGCACCTGCACGCCGAAGATCTCGTTGACGCCCTTCGTGAACTTGAGCGCCGCCTCGACCTTGCCCGTCGAGAGGTTCAGCGCCTGCAGGCCGCAGAACCGCTCGTTCTCGGCGAGCCGCTCCGTCAGCGGAAGGCCGCCGAAGATGTTGCTCTCGCGCACGCGCGAGAGGCCGATGAACGCGAGGGTCCGGTGGAAGTCGAGCCCGCGCGTGAAGCCGTTGAGGTCCGCGAACGTCTGCGTCTGCCCGGTCTCGGGGTCGACCCGCGCCATCGTGCCGCGGCCCGAGTCGAGCACCCACAGGTTGTTCGCGTGCCAGCGCGGCGAGTGCGGCATCGACAGTCCCTGCGTGACGATGCGGCCGGACGGTACCTCCGCCACGAGGCCCGAGGTCGCCTTGGTCGGGCGCCAGCCCGCGGGCTCGTCGCTGGTCGCGAAGGCGGTCACGTACGCCGGCCGGCCATCGCGGATGGCGAGGCCGTTGAGGTGGCAGCGGTCGTCGGCGGACAGGCCCTTGATCCACGGCGGGCGCCAGCGCGGCGCGAAGCTGTGCGGCTTCTCGAGCGTGCACAGGCACGAGAAGCGCGTGTTGACGAACCACAGCTCGTCGCCGGCGTAGGCCATCTCGTGGATCTGGATGTCGCCGGTGTAGTAGTCGATGCGCGGCACGTAGCACGCGTCGTACGGCGACTCCTTCATCTCGGACGGCGGCAGCCGGGGAATCAGCGCCGGCATGTTGAAGAGCTCGTGGATGCGCGTGAACGAGCCGACCGCGATCGCGCGTGTGCTGGCCGCGATGCCCATCGCGCGGTCGAACGACACGAAGTGGACGTTGAGTCCGGGCCCGACCGCGCGCAGGATGAACACCTTGCCGGTGTCGTAGGTCGACACCAGCAGCGAGATCCGGTTCTCGCGCAGCACGCGCGCGAAGTCCCCGATGACTTCGATCTCGGGCACGTCCGGCGGGCTCGTCGTGGCGGGCGCGGGGGAGGCTTCGGGCGGGTAGGAAGGTGCGGTGTCGGTCATCGGAGAGGGCGCGGTTGCCGCGGGCCGCGGGCCCGCGCGCCCGCAGGGGCGCATGGACGTCGATTTTGCCACAGGAGGGGGCGCGCGAGCCGCGCGCTACAGCACGTCGGCGAATCCGCGGCGCGTCCGCTGGAACCACCAGAAGCCCGCCCAGGCGATCGCGGCGCCGCCGACCCACGCGAGCGCGAGCGTGCGCGCCGGCGGCCACGCGCCGTACAGCAGCGCGCCGCGCGTGAGCTCGATGAACGTCGCGATCGGGTTGACCGCGATCACCCAGCGCCAATCCGCGGGGACCGCGGACTCGGGGTAGAACACGGGGCTCGCGAACAGGAGCGCCAGCGCGAGGAAGCCGACCAGCTGGGCGAGGTCGCGCAGGTACACGCCGAGCGCCGCGAACGCGTACGTGAAGCCCAGGGCGGTGAGCGCGAGCGGCACGAACACCAGCGGCAGCGCGATGGCGGACGCCGGCAGCGCGCCGGTGCGCGCGAGCGTGCCGGCGACGATCAGCGCGACGCCGACGGCGAAGTGGAACGCGGCGACGACGAGCGCCGACCACGGCAGGATCTGCAGCGGGAACACGACGCGCTTGACGAGGTTGCGGTGGTCGACGACCAGCGTCGGCGCGCGGGTCACGCACTCGGCGAAGAAGCCGTGGACGATCATGCCCGCGTACACGGCCAGCGCGAAGCCCGTGCGGTCGCCCGCGGGTCCGTCCCAGCGCATGCGGAACACGACGCTGAACACGAACGTGTAGATCGCGAGCAGCAGCAGCGGGCTCGCCACGGCCCAGCCGAACCCGAGCACCGATCCGCGGTAGCGACCCGAGACCTCGCGCCGCGCGAACTGCCACAGCAGGCTGCCGTGCTCGGTGACGGCCGCGAACAGCGCGCGCGGCGAGACCGGGAAGCGCGCCGCGCTCACGGGTCCCCGCCTTCGCGCCGCGCGCACGCTCCCGTCCGCGGCGGCCACGCCAGCGCATACGCGGCGCCCCGCAGCGCGAGGTTGGGGTTGTACAGCGGGTCGTCGGTGACTTCCCGCGGCCAGCGCGCGGCGAAGCGCGCCTCCTCGTCGGCGTTCGTCCGCGCGTTCGCCGGGTCGTCCGCGTAGCCGCGCGACGCGGACTCGTGATGGACGAGCTCGGCAAACGGCGTGATCACGTTGCGGTAGCCGGCGCGCGCGAGCCGCAAGCACAGGTCGAGGTCGTTGCACGACACGGCCAGCGACTCGTCCATGCCGCCGACCTCGACGTAGCGGTCGCGCGCGATCACCGCGCACGCCGTGATCATCGCGCCGACCTCGCGCACGGCGCGCGCGCGCCCGTACGGTCCCGCGAAGCCGCGCCGCGTGCCGATCCACGGCCGGTCGCCGACGCCGTTCAGCCCGAGGACCACGCCCGCGTGCTGCAGCGTGCCGTCCGGATAGTACAGCGTCGCGCCGGCGAGGCCGATGCCCGGCCGCGCGGCGAGCGCGACGAGCTCGTCGAGCCAGCCGGGCGTCACGACCTCGACGTCGTTGTTGAGCAGCGCGATCATCGTGCCGCGCGCCTCGCGCACGCCGAGATTGCACAGTGCGGCATAGTTGAACGGCTGCGCCCACGCGACGACACGCGCGTCCCCGTCGCGGGCGAGGCGATCGAGGTAGTCGCGCGCCGCAGGCTCGGTCGAGCCGTTGTCGACGATCACGAGCTCCCGGTCCGCGTAGGTCGTGCGTGCGCGGATGGACTCGACGCACGCGGACAGCAGTTCGCAGCGGTCACGTGTCGGGATCACGATCGACACGCGCGGCGGCGGCGACGGCAGCGCCCACGCGATGCGCCAGCCATCGGCGCCGTGCGCGACCGCCGCGCGCTCGCCGCGGCGCGCGAGCGTCGCCTCCAGCACGCGGCGCTGCGCGGCGACGAGCCGCGGCTTCTCGAACGCTGCGGCGGCCGTCGAGCCCGGCAGCTCGCGCCAGTGGTAGAGCACGCGCGGCACGCGCACGATCCGCGCGGGGCCCGCGGCCTCCTCGAGCCGCAGGACGAGGTCCCAGTCCTGCGCGCCGTCGATGCCCTCGGCGACGCCGCCGAGCGCGCGCAGCATTTCCGTGCGCACGACGAGGAAGTGCAGCACGCAGTTGGTCGTGCGCAGCCACTCGCCGTCCCACGCGGGCTTGAAGAACGGCCGCGTGCGCACGCCGCGCTCGTCGAGCTTGTCCTCGTCGCAGAACAGCGCCTGGGCGTCCGGGCGCGCGGCGGCGGCCTCGGCCATGCACAGCAGCGCGTCCGGCGCGAGCGTGTCGTCGTGGTCGAGGAACGCGCACCACGCGCCGCGCGCCGCGGCCAGCGCGTCGTTGGTGGCGCGCGCGATGCCGCCGTTGCCCGCGCGGCGCGCGACGCGGATGCGCGCGTCGGCGGCGGCGGCGCGCGCGAGGCACGCCTGCACGCCGGCGTCGGTCGACGCGTCGTCGATCGCCACGAGCTCCCAGTCCGGGTAGGCCTGCGCGCGCACCGACGCCAGCGTCGCCTCGAGCAGCGCGACGGGCGGGTCGTACACCGGCAGCAGCACCGACATCAGCGGACGCGCCGGCAGCGCCGCGACGCGCGCGGCGAACGCCGTGGGGTCCGCCGGCTCGTGGCGCCGGCACCATTCGCCGTAGTCGCCGTAGAGGTCCGCCTCCGTCGCGTGGCGCTCGAGCACGCCGGGGAGCGCGCCGCCGCGCGCGAGCGCCAGCGTGCGGCGCGCGATCCACCAGAGCTTGCGCGGGTCGCCGCGCGCGTAGCGCAGGTGGCGGCGCAGCACCGCGAATCCCGCGCGCAGTTGGGCGGACGTGATCACGCGCGGTCCGGAACGGGGGCGGGGGTCGGGAAGGAGCAAGGACGCATCGCCGGGTCGGCGCGCCGCGCGCGTGCGCGCCGGGGTTGCATGACGCGACGGGCATCTTACCGCAACCGGCGCGCGTCCCTGCGCACGGCGCCGCCGCATATAATCGGCGCGCCCACCGAGCACCCATGGCCACGCCCGCCCTCCGCGTCCAGCAGCTGTCGAAGCGCTACGAACTCTATGCGCGGCCGGTCGACCGCCTGAAGCAGACGCTGTGGCGCGGCCGTCGCCAGTTCTATCGCGAGTTCTGGGCGCTGCGCGACGTCGGCTTCACGCTCGCGCCGGGCCGCGCGCTCGGCGTGGTCGGGCGCAACGGCTCCGGCAAGTCGACGCTGCTGCAGCTCGTCGCCGGCACGCTGGCGCCGACGACCGGCGACGTCGAGACCGCCGGCCGCGTCTCCGCGCTGCTGGAACTCGGCAGCGGCTTCAACCCGGAGTTCTCCGGCCGCGAGAACGTGTTCCTCAACGGCGCGATCCTCGGCCTCGCGCGCGCAGAGATGCGCGCGCTGCTGCCGGAGATCCTCGCGTTCGCCGACATCGGCTACTTCGTCGACCAGCCGGTCAAGACCTACTCGAGCGGGATGGCGCTGCGGCTCGCGTTCGCCGTCGCGACCGCGGTGGCGCCGCGGATCCTCATCGTCGACGAGGCGCTCGCCGTCGGCGACGAGGCGTTCCAGCGCAAGTGCTTCGCCCGCATCGAGGCGATCCGCGAGGGCGGCGCGGCCGTGCTGTTCGTGTCGCACTCGCCGATGCAGGTGCTCGAGCTGTGCGACGTCGCGCTGCTGCTCGACGGCGGGCGCATGCTGCTGATGGACGAGCCGCGCCGCGTGGTCGCCGAGTACCAGCGGCTGCTGTACGCGCCGCCCGAGGAGGCCGCGCGGCTGCGCGACGCGGCGCAGGCGGCGCGACCCGCCACGGCGGAGGCGGACGCCGCGGCCGCGGCGGCGGACGCGGGCCCCGCCGCCGCGTCCTTCGACCCCGCGCTGCGCTCGGCCTCGATCGTCGAGTACGCGCAGCACGGCGCGCGCATCGGCGCGCCCCGTATCGAGACGCCCGCCGGCGCGCCCGTCAACGTGCTGGTGCGCGGCGACCCGTACGTCGTCGCGTACGACGTCGAGTTCACGGCGCCGGCGCGCCGCGTGCGTTTCGGCATGATGGTCAAGACGACGACCGGCATCGAGCTCGGCGGCGGCACGTTCCCGCCGGCCGGCGCGCCCGCGGACGGATTCGCCGCCGGCGCGCGCGTGCGGCTGTCGTTCGCGTTCCGCTGCCGGCTGTTCGCGGGCACGTACTTCCTCAACGCCGGCCTGATGGGCGACGTCGACGGCACCGACACGTACCTGCACCGGCTGGTCGACGCCGCCGTGTTCCGCGTGCAGCCCGACGCGGCGCTGCGACCGTCCGGCCACGTCGACCTCGAAGTGAACGCGTCGCTGGCGCCCGCACCATGAGCGCGGCGGGCCGCCCCGAGGACGATGACCGCAGCGCGCCGCGCGAAGGCGCTCCCGTGAGCGCCGCCGGGCTTCCGCGCGTGGTTTTCGTCGCCGGCATGCATCGCGCCGGGACCAGCGCCGTCGCGCGCGCGCTCGCGGCGCTCGGCGTCGACCTCGGCGAGCGCCTGATGTCGGCCGACGTCCGGCAGAACGCGCGCGGCTTCTTCGAGGACGTCGACGTCGTCGCGCTCGACGACGCGCTGCTGGCCGCGCACGGCGCCGACTGGAAGAGCGTCGCGCTGCTCGACGACGTCGACTGGGGCGCCGCGGCACTGGCGCCGCGCGCCGCCGCCGCGCGGGCGCTCCTTGCGGCGCGCACGGCGCGCTGCGCGACGTTCGGCTGCAAGGATCCGCGGATGGCGCGCGCGCTGCCGTTCTGGCAGCACGCGTGCGCGGACACGGGCCTCGCGGACGCGTACGTCGTCGCCGTGCGCCATCCGCGCGCGGTCGTCGACTCGCTGACCGCGCGCGATGCGCTCGACCCGCGGCGCAGCGCGTGGCTGTGGCTGACCCACGTCGCGTGCGCGCTCCGCTACACGCAGGGACGCCGCCGCGTGGTTGTGGACTACGACCGTTTGCTCGAGGCGCCCGCGCGCGAGCTCGCACGCATGGCCGCCGCGCTGGGGCTGCCGCCGCCGGCGGAGGCGGCCGCGCGCGACTACGCGGAAGGATTCCTCTCGGCCGAGCTGCGGCACGCGCGATACGACGCGGCCGACGTGAATCCCGCCGGCGTCCCGCCGCTCGTCCCCGCCGCGCACGCGCTCGCGCAGCGACTCGCCCGCGGCGACTCGGACCCCGGGGCGCCCGCCGTGCGCGAGGAGATCGACGCGCTGTTCGCGCGCCTGCGCGCGTTCTCGCCGCTGCTGGCCTACGCCGCCGCGGCCGAGCGCGCCGCCGACGACGTGCCGCGGCTATCCGGCGAGCTCGCGTGGGCGCGGGAGAGCCTCGCGTCGGCGGGCGCGTGGAACGAGGACCTGCGCGCGACGGTCGGCCGCAAGGAAGCCGAGATGCGCGATGCGCGGGCCTACAACGAGGACCTCGCCGCGACCGTCGCGCGCAAGGACGCGGAACTCGTCGCGGCGCACGCGACGCTCGCGCGGCTGTCCGAGCGCGCGCTCGGCCGCATGCTGTTGAAGCGCATCCGCGGCTGACGGTCCGAGCGGTTGCGCCGGGCGCGGAACCTTGCGCCGCCGGTCCGGTCGTAGCTACCGCCCGCCGGCCGGCGCGGACGGCTCGCCGATGCTAAAATCGGCGGTTTGCCCCGGCTGCGGCTTCGTCGTCGCCGCCGGTCCCCGGCAGTGCCGGAGCCGGGGGTTCCGAAACGCTTCCGAGCACGCCCACCGAACCGCGCAATGCCCGGCGGCGCCGTCGCGCAGACGCCCGCCCCGCAGCTTCCCAAGAGGAACGACCGAACGATGGCCGCCGACCTGCCGCCCGCAACCCCCGACGCTCCCCCCGCCGCGATCGTCGCGGCCGCGCCCGCCGAGGCGGCGCCGATCAACGTCGACGCGAACGACTTCGTGTTCTCGGTGGTCGGCAACACGCTGCTGCCGAGGGAGGACGTGGAGGCGCTGCTGCGCGACGCGAAGAGCCCGAAGGAAGCGGTGGAGGGGCTCGAGCGCGCGTATCGCGAGGCCGGGTACCTGTTCGTCGTCGTCGGCGGCCAGGTCAACAACCGGCTGGTCGCCATCCGCGTGCTGCAGGGGCGCATCAGCGAGCTGGAGGCGCCCGACGCGCTGCTGCCGTTCCTGCGCCGAATCGTCGGCCGCGACGACCTCACGCGCCGCGACTTCGTCCGCACGACGGCGATGATCGACCTCTTCACGGCGCGCCAGGGGACGCGCGCGAAGGCGGAGTTCGCCAAGGCCGAGCAGGTCGGCGGCACGCGGCTCACCGTCGTCGAGGAGCCCGTCGCCGGCGCGCAGCCGTGGAACGCGGGACTCGCGTTCGGCAATCTGGGCAGCCGCTTCTCCAGCCGCTACACCGCGTCCGCGACCGGCGCGCTGCGGCCGGGCGGCGGCCTCGAGCTCACGGCGGGCTACACGCAGGGCCTGCCGGGACTGACCGGCGACAGCGCGGGCAGCTCGTACCGGGCCGCGCAGCTGGGCGCGTCGCTGGTGACGCCGTGGGGGCTCTACTCGCTAGCCTACAGCAAGACGCAATACCGGATCGGCGAGCGCACGGCGCCGCTGTACCCGAGCGGCGACATCGAGACCGGCGGCCTCACCGGCACGCAGCTCGTCTACGCCGACGACTCGTCGCGCCTCGCGCTGACCGAGTCGCTGATCCGCGTGTCGAACGTGCAGACGGTGTTCGACGGCCTCACGACGCTGACCGACCAGAACTACACGTACGCGTCGATTGGCGCGTCGTACAGCCGCTCGGTGGCGCTGCTCGGCCAGAACGCCGCGCTCACCGCCGGCGCCACGTACCAGCAGGGGCTGTCGGGGCGGTCGGGCTCGCTGCAGCCGGACGGGCCCGGCGTGCCCAACCCGCGCTACGCGCTCGGCCAGGCCAACGCCGGGCTGTCGACGTCGCTGCCGGCCGGGTTCGCGGCCAGCGTCACGGTCAGCGGCCAGTACACCGAGGACACGCTGCCGCAGAACCAGCAGTGGGTGATCGGCGGCTTCGGCAACCTGACGGCGTGGCTGCCGGCGGTGCTGGTCGGCGACTCCGGCGCGCTGGCCCGGCTGTCGGTGAACACCCCGGCGTACCGCTGGGGCGACTTCGGCCTGTCCGGCACCGCGTTCGCCGAGGGCGGGCTGTCGCGCTACTCGGAGCGGCCGGCCGGCGACCCGGTCACGCGGTCGCTGGCCGACGTCGGGCTGGCGCTCACCGGCTCGGCGACGTTCGGGCTCACCGCCACCCTTGCCTACGCGTGGCCGGTGTGGTATCGGAACGTGTCCGGTGCCGTCCGCGATTCGGTCGACAGCAACCGCGCGAACCTCTATTTCGCGCTCAACCAGTCGTTCTGACCTGCGCGAAAATGCGCACAGGGGGCCGCATCGGGCGAAATCCCGCATTTTGGCCCATTCGACTGTCGCTTCCCGGCGACGCCCGCCCCGGCGGCGGCGTGAATCTTCATGTTGTAAGGAAACGACAGCGGGGGCGCGCCGGCGCATAAAATCGGGCCAACGCTTGCAACGGCGCCCCGCCCATAGCTAAATCCGTTTTGTGGGCATCGACCGAGGAATCCCCGGTCCCGGCAGATGCGGCGCGTCCGTTTGCCATCGCGCCGGGACCGCAGTAGCATATGTCGTGGCTAGTGCCGGGCGCCCGGTGAAAAGAAACGTAGGTTTGATCAACAAGTAATGGGAGAAACACCATCATGACTTCCGTGGTAAACCAAAAATTCGCGTTGAAGCCTGTCGTGGCGGCGCTGGCGCTGGCAACGGCTGCGGGCGCGGCTTACGCAGCCCCGACGCCGAATCAGATGCCGGGTGCGGGCGACGTGACGAACGTGAGCCTGGGCTCGACGACGCCGCTGGGCCCGATCATCGACCTCGTGAACCCGACGACGATCACCGTCGACGGCAAGGTGGTCATCAAGTGGGGCAACCCCGCCAGCGCGGAGTCGAAGAACCCGTTCGGCTTCAACCTCGGCTCGAATGCCGCTCTGTTCTTCACGGGCAAGACCGCGACGTCGGCCGTGCTGAACATCGACATCAGCGGCAATCCGTCGCAGATCTTCGGCCGCCTGGAAGCTGAGCCCTCGGCGGGCTTCGCGCCGGCGATGTTCGTGTCGAACGCGAACGGCATCGTCGTGGGCGCGAGCGGCCGCATCGTCGCACCGGCGGGCCTCGGCCTCATCGGCGCCGACCTGACCAAGGGGAATTCGATCCTCGAATTCGTCGGCGACAACGGCTGGGTGATCCCGGCGCCGCAAGCATACGGCAAGTCGTACATCTCGTACGCCGCGTCGCAGGTCTCGACCAAGAGCAACGTCGAGATCAACGGCGCGATCAACGGCGACTACACGAAGAACCTCCCGGCCAAGTACGTGCTGCTGGCCGGCAACAACATCAGCGTGATGAACACGGGCAACGTGTTCGGCCTCAACATCACGGTCGACGCGGGCATCGTGGCCACCGGCTCGACGGACGCCGTCGGCGGCCTTTCGAACCAGACGGTGCAGCGGCTGTGGAACGTCGACACCGGCGCCGAAGTGGCGCAGAGCGTGGTTGGGCCGGGGCCCACCGACTTCAGCCTGATCGGCGGCGCGATCACGGGCAACGTCCTGAACGAAGGCTCCGTTTCGGCGGCCGGCACGGGCGTGGGCGAGTGGATCGCGATCCAGGCGGCCGGCAACGTGCGCAGCGGCATCTCGGGCAACACCGACGTGCTGAAGGGCTTCTTCTCCGACCAGGGCATCTTCGTCGACTCGTACTCGGACACGTCGACGATCGAACTCTACAACGTCGTGTCCGGCTACACGACGAACAAGGTGCTGCCGTTCCTGGAGGTGGGCTACCTCGCGAGCGTCTCGACGCCGTCGTTCCGTCCGGACGTCACGATCAACGCGATCACGCCGGGCCTGCAGCCGTCCAGCATCACGACGACCGACGACATCGCCTTTGTCGTGGCGCCGAAGACCAGCGTCATGATTTACGGCGGCAACGTCAACATCCTGAGCACGATCAACCACAAGCTGAACACGGCGGGTGGCGTGGCCGGCGACTACGACCTCGTCATCGACGGCAGCAAGTCGGTGAACATCGGGGCGGCCGTCGGTGCCGGTGCCGAAGTCCGGATCACGTCGAACGGCCCGCTGACGATCCCGGCCGACGTCACGTCCGACACGAAGAGCGGCGGCTCGTACGGCGGTGGCATCTACATCAACAACATCGGGGCCGGCGCGACCACGACGATCTCGGGCCATGTGCTGGTGCCGGCCGGGGCGTCGTACCCCAGTAACCTCAACGTTACGACGCTGGGCCCGACGACGATCTCGGGCTCTTCGCTGGTCAACAACTCGTACGACGTCAACATCAACAACAACGGGCAGGGCGCCGGGAACTTCACGACGATCGACGGCCTCGTGTCGGCGGAACGGGACGTGTTCATTACGCAGGCCATCTCGCCGGCGAACGCGCCGATCACGATCGCTCCAACCGGCGTCGTCGTAGCACTCGGCGACATCAACATCGTCAACCTCGGGGCATCGGCGGGCAACACGACGACGATCGCCGGCGCCGTTGAGGCCGGTGACCAGGTCAACATCCTGAACGCGGGGCTGCAGACGGGCCTGCTGACGGTGTCGGGTTTGGTGACCGGCTACGACGTCACCATGGCGAGCGACGGCAACGCGGTCCTCGGCGGCACGGGCATCACCGCGGTCCACGACATCTTCGGGATCATCGGTGGCACGTCGCTGCACGTCGACGGGCCGTGGTCGGCGGGCAACTACGTCAACATCACGTCGCCGCTGGCGCTCGCGAAGTTCAACCCCGCCGGCACACTGTCGGCGCCGACGATCGCGCTGACCGGCGTGTCGTTCCAGGGCGTCGATTCGTCGTGGATGCCGTATGCGACCCTCGGCGACAAGCCGGGCTGGCAGTTCATGACGAACACGCTGGGCGTGGTGCTGACGGGTTCCATCAACGCGCCGCTGGCGCCGCCCGCACCGGACAAGGTGGGTGCTGCGGCCGTGACGCCGAACTGGCTGAACAATTCGCTGGATATCTCGCCGTTGTTCCCGCTGCTGCCGGTTTCGGTCAGCGTGACGGCCAACGGCGCCGGATTCCAGGCGGTGAACCTGCGCGTGCTGGGCGACATGATCGCCAACTCGGGCGCCACGGCGACGCCGTTCATCGGCGTGCCGCTGACGACGGGCGGGCTGCCGGCGGGCGGGCTCCAGGGCAACCTGGGCAGCCAGCTGATCCTGCAGGCGGACGGCTACATGCAGGTCTGGGGCACGCCGACGCTGTCGCTGTTCGGGCCGTTGCTGGCGTTCCAGTGGCCGGGCGGCGCGGTGTTCAAGGCGGGCACGACGCTGCAAACGTTCGCGCCGGTCTACAACGCGTGGTCGACGGAATCGCCGGCGTTCGGCGGGCTGTTCTTCGAAGCGCCGTACATCTCGCTCGGCGGCTACCTCGCGGTGAGCGGAACGGCGTGGGCGAACTTCAGCACGCAACCGGTGGGCGGCGATCCGACCGTGTTCCAGATCCGCAAGCTGTCGGATACGGCGTTCGGCTTCGAAGCGACGGACAAGTTCGTGAAGAACGCTTACTCGAACACGGTGACCGGCGGCTTCGTGTGCTCGACGACCGGCCCGACCACGTGGGTGGCGTGCCCGTAACAGTTTTCTCCCATGACTCGACTTCAAGGGCGCCCTCGGGCGCCCTTTTTTTTGGGGAAGGTCCCCCGCTCGCGGTATAGTTCGACCTAGGCGTTCGGGGGCGGCCATCGTGATGGCCGCCCCGGAACGCGCCGCGCCGGCTACTCGCAAACCCGCGGCCGGCGACCCCTTTTCGGAGACGTCACGATGCCCGTCCTACCGCGCCGGCTGTTGCCGGCGCTGGCTTTCCTGCTTGCCGCGTGCGCGGCGCCGCAACCCGACGTCGTACGTGCGCCCGGTGCGCCCGTGTATCCGCCGACCGCATTCGTCGAGCTGCTCGACCGCCCGCCGGACCGTCCCTACGTCGAATTGGGCACGATCGACGCGCCCGGCGAGCCGGGCGCGCTGCGCGCGCAGGTCCTCGCCCAGATCCGCTCCAAGGCCCAGCAACTGGGCGCGGACGCCGTGATCCTGACCGACCAGTCGCGCCCGGCCCCGTCCACGCAGCGCCTCAACCCCACGACCGGCACCTACGAGACGCTCGGCGGCCAGATGGTCCCCGCGTTCAAGGGCGTCGCCATCAAGTTCCGCTAGCCCGCGAGTTGCGGGCATCCGGCCGCGCCTGGCGCCGCCGGCGGGCGGTCGCAGAGAGCCATCCATGAACGACGCAACCCACAAGAACACCTACGACGAACTCCCATACGACGGGAACTCGTACGCGTATTCGCATCCCGATCGCCTGGCGGTCGTCGCCCGCCTGTTCGGCATGGCGCCGGCGCCGCTGCGCAACTGCCGCGTGCTCGAACTGGCCTGTGCGTCGGGCGCGAACCTGATCCCGATGGCGGCGTCGATGCCGGACGCAACGTTCGTCGGCCTCGACCTGTCGCCGCGGCAGATCGCGGCGGGGCGGGCGCGCATCGCCGCGCTCGGCCTCACCAACATCGAGCTGCGCGAGGCCGACATCGCGACGGTCGGACCGTCGCTGCCGGTGTTCGACTACATCATCGCGCACGGCGTCTTCTCGTGGGTGCCGCCGCAGGTGCAGGAGGCGCTGCTCGCGCTGTGCGCCGCCCACCTGTCGGCGCAGGGCGTGGCCTTCGTCAGCTACAACACATATCCGGGCTGGCGCATGCGCGGCACGATCCGCGACATCATGCAGTACCACGCGCGCCAGTTCGACGGCGCGACGACGCAGGTGCAGCAGGCGCGCGCCGTCCTCGACTTCATCGCGCAGAGCGCGCTCGCGGAGGACAGCCCGTACGCGCGGCAGCTCAAGGCCGACGTCGAGGACCTGCGTAACCAGAGCGACTCGTACCTGTACCACGAGTTCCTCGAGCCGGTGAACCTCCCGGTCTACTTCCACCAGTTCGTCGAGCGCTCGAGCCGGCACGGGCTGCAGTACCTGGGCGACGCCGAGTTCCGGTCGATGATGCCGCACCACCTGCCGGCGCCGGTCGCGCAGACGCTGCAGAAGATCGCCCCCGACCTCGTGCGCGTCGAGCAGTACATGGACTTCCTGCACAACCGCGCCTTCCGGCAGACGCTGCTCGTGCACCGCGAGGTCGCGCTCCGGAGGACCCTCGAGGGCGGCGTGCTCGTCGACATGGAGATCGCGTCGGGGGCGCGCGCCAACCGCCTTCCGGTGGACGAGCGTTCCGACGCGATGGCCGAATACACGCTGCCCAACGGCATGTCGCTGCAGCTGGCGAGCCCCATCACCAAGGCGGCGTTCTCGGTGCTCGCGCTGCACTGGCCGCAGACGGTACCGTTCCGCGAGCTGTGCAGCGCGGCCAGGAGCCGGCTCGGCACGTTGCCGACCGCGGCGCCCGACCCGGCGCAGGCGGCCAAGGATGCCGAGGTCCTGGCGCGCGAGCTGGTTCCGATGGCGGCGGCCGGCATCGTCGAGCTGCGCACCGGGCACGCGCCGTTCACGCTGCAGGTCCGCGAGCGCCCGGAGGTGTGGGCGGTCGCGCGCCTGGCCGCCGCCGACGGGTCCATGGTCCCGAACCTGCGGCACGAGATCGTGAAGCTCGACGAGTTCAACCGCCAGCTGGCGATGCGGCTCGACGGCACGCGCGACCGCGCGACGGTGGCCGCGGAGCTGGCCCTGCTGGTCGAGTCCGGAGCGCTCGCGATCCAGCGTGACGGCGGCAACGTGACGGAGCCGGCGGCCGTGCGCGCCGCGATGATGAAGGCGGTCGACGACAACGTGGCCACGTTCGCGCGCGCGGCGCTGTACCCCGAATGACGCTGCGGCATCCGGCGCGCTTCGCGGCGGGCGGGCGGCGATGAGCCCCGCGTCGACCCACGCGCCGGCCGCGGATGGCCGCGTCGCGATCCCCGACGCGATGCGGCAGGCGCTCGCGCTGCACCAGTCGGGGCGTCTCAACGACGCCGAGCGCATCTATCGCGCCGTGCTCGACGCCGTCCCCGAGCACTTCGAGGCGCTGCACATGCTGGGCATCCTGTGCGCGCAGACCGGGCATCCGGGCGAGGGCGCGACGCTGCTGCGGCGTGCCGTCGACGCGGACCCGGCATCGGCGGCGGCGCAGGCGAACCTCGCCAACGTGATGAAGCAGCTCGGCCGCCACGACGCCGCGCTGACGCACGTCGATCGCGCGCTGGTGCTCGACCCCGCCAACGCGGGCGTCCACAACATCCGCGCCGGGCTCCTGCTCGACCTCGGACGCCACGACGAGGCGCTCGCGAGCTGCGACGCGGCGCTCGCCATCGCGCCGGACACCGCGGAGGCGCACTACCATCGCGGCGTCGCGTTGCAGGCCAAGGGGCGGCACGACGAGGCGCTCGCGAGCTACGACCGCGCGCTGGGCAGCGCGCCCGGCTTCGTCGCCGCGATGAACAACCGCGGCAACGTGCTGCGGGCGCTCGGCCGCATGGACGAGGCGATCGCGAGCTACGACCGTGCCGTGGCGGCCGCCCCGGGCTATGCGCTCGCCTGGTCGAACCGCGCAGCCGCGCTGCGTGCGCTCGGGCGGCACGCCGACGCGGTGGCGAGCTGCGACCGTGCGCTCGCGTCCAACGCCAACCTCGTCGAGGCGCACGTCAATCGCGCCGCCGCGCTCGGCGCGCTCGGGCACCACGCGGAGGCGCTCGCGAGCTGCGACCGCGCGCTGGCGCTGCAGCCCGGGCTGGCGGAAGTCCATGGCCACCGTGGCCTCGCGCTGCTGGCGCTCGGGCGGGGTGAGGACGCACTGGCGGCGTTCGACCGCGTGCTGGCGCTGCGGCCGGACGCGCCCGAGGCCGTGTATGGCCGCGGCGCCGCGCTGCACGCCCTGCGGCGCCACGACGAGGCGCTCGCGAGCTACGACCGCGCCCTCGCGCTCGATCCGAACCTGATCGCGGCGATCAACGGACGCGCCGACGTGCTGCGCCAGCTGGGGCGCCGCGACGAGGCGCTGGCCGAGTGGCAGCGCGCGCTCGCGCTCGACCCGGACCTGTCCGAGGTGCACCGCAACTGCGGCGCGTTGCTGCACGAATTCGGGCGCTACGAGGAGGCGCTCGCGAGCTACGACCGCGCGCTCGCGCTGCGGCCGGACTTCGTGCGTGCACTGTACAACCGCATCGGCACGCTGGCGGCGTTGGCGCGCTACGACGAGGCGCTCGCCACGAGTGACCGCCTGCTCGCGCTCGACCCCGACCAGGCCGAGGCCCATCACAACCGCGGCTGCGCGCTGTCGTCGCTGGCGCGCTTCCCGGAGGCGGTCGACGCGTATACGCGCGCGCTGGCGCTCGATCCCCGCAAGACCGCGGCGCTGGAAAACCGCGGATCGGTCCTCGCGTACCTGCAGCAGCACGACGACGCGGCCCGCGACTTCGCGCAGGTGCTCGCGGTCGACCCGCACTTCGCATACGTGCGCGGCGCGCTGCTGAAGTCACGGCTGCACTGCGGCGACTGGCGCGACTACGACGCCACGGTCGCGCAGCTCGCCGCCGACGCGGAGGCCGGGCAACCCGTATCGGAGCCGTTCCAGATGGTGACGACGACCTGGTCGGCGCCGGCGCAGCTCGCGTGCATGCGTGCCTGGGCGCGCGACAAGGTGCCCGCGGCCGCGACGCCGCTATGGACGGGCGAGCGCTACGCGCACGACCGCATCCGCGTCGCGTACCTCTCGGCCGACCTGCACGAGCACGCGACGGCGTTCCTGCTCGCCGGCGTGTTCGAGCGGCACGACCGTGCGCGCTTCGAGACCATCGGCGTGTCGTTCGGGCCGGACACGGGCGACCCGATGCGCGCGCGCCTGCGCCGGTCGTTCGATCGCTTCGTCGACGTGCGCGAGCGGTCCGACCGCGGGATCGCGGAGCTGCTGCGCGAGCTCGAGGTCGACATCGCCGTCGACCTCAAGGGCTACACGTACGACAGCCGTCCCGGCATCTTCGCGCAGCGGCCCGCCCCCGTTCACGTCAGCTACCTGGGATTCCCCGGCACGATGGGCGCGCCGTGGATGGACTACCTGCTGGCCGACGAGACGATCGTGCCGGCCGCCGACACGCCGTGGTACTCGGAGCGCATCGTCCGGCTGCCCGACAGCTACCAGGGCAACGACGACGCGCGCGCGATCGCGGCGGCCACGCCTTCGCGCGCGGACGAGGGGCTGCCGCCGTCCGGCTTCGTCTTCTGCTCGTTCAACAGCACGTACAAGATCACGCCGCCGGTGTTCGACGTCTGGATGCGGCTGCTGGACGCGGTCCCCGGCAGCGTGCTGTGGCTGCTCGAAGGCAACCGCGTCGCGCCGGCCAACCTGCGCCGCGAGGCGCAGGCGCGCGGCGTGGCGCCGGAGCGGCTGGTCTTCGCGCCGCGCCGCAAGCTGCCCGAGCACCTCGCGCGCCACCGGCTGGCCGACCTCTTTCTCGACACGCTGCCCGTCAATGCGCACACGACGGCCAGCGATGCGCTGTGGGCGGGCCTGCCGGTCGTGACGTGCCTGGGTACCACGTTCGCGGGACGCGTCGCCGGCAGCCTGCTGCGGGCGGCCGGGCTGCCGGAACTCGTCGTGGCGTCGCTGGCGGAATACGAGGCGCTGGCGCTGGCGCTCGCGCGCGACGCGGGAAGCCTCGCCGCGCTGCGCGAGCGGCTTGCCGCCGGGCGCGCCACGTGCCCGCTCTTCGCGACCGAGCGGTTCTGCCGTCACCTCGAGGCCGCCTACGTCGCCATGTGGGAGCGCGCGCAGCGCGGCGAGGCGCCGGAGGCGTTCGCGGTGCCGCGGCTGCCGTAGCGCGATGGCCGGGTCCGGCGGTCCCGCGCGTGCGCCGGCGGATTTCTTCCCGAGCATCGCGCTGATCCGCGCGGTCGCGGCGCTGCTCGTCGTCTACGATCACCTGGTCGGCGACTGGCCGGCTCGCCACGGCGTTGCGGTCCCCGCCGGGCAACTGCTCGAGCGCTGGGTGTTCGAGCCGCTGCACGTGATGCAGCACGGCGGCGCGTTCGGCGTCGCGCTGTTCTTCATGGTCAGCGGCTTCATCATCGTGCACGTCGCGCAGCGCGAGTCGCGGCGCACGTTCGCGATCCGCCGCGCGCTGCGCATCTACCCGCCGCTGTGGGTGTCGATCGCGCTGCTGCTGGTCGTGTTCAGTATTGCCCTCGCGGCGAGCGACGCCCCGGGCCTGCGCGGATTCCAGATCAACCAGGTGCTCGCGCAGGAGAATCCGGTGCCGTGGGTGCTCGCGGCGGCGACGCTCGGCAACTACCTGATCGGGACGCCGGCGGTCAACGGCGTCGCGTGGACGCTGGTGATCGAGGTGCTGTTCTACGCGACGGTGCTGCTGCTGCTCCCGCTGCTGAAGGCCCGGCCGCGCACCGCGATCGTCGCGGCGCTCGCCGGGCTCGCGCTGCTGCAGGCGTTCGCGCGCACGAACGCGTTCGTGTTCCTCGTCGCGGTCAACGGAACGTACGTCGCGTTCATGTTCCTCGGCAGCCTGGTCTGGATGCGCTGGTCGGGACGCATCGGCAACGGCTTCCTTGTCGCCGCCAGCGCCGCGTTCTGGGCATTGTTCGTCTTCGGGATGGCGAAGATCGTCGTGCAGCCGCCGCTGACGCTGTCCGGCTACGGCGTCTCGTACGCGTTCGGGTGGCTCGTGTTCGTCGCGCTGCTGCTGGTCGACCGCCACGTCCGCGTGCCGCCGGTGCCGATGTTCTTCTCGCGCATCAGCTACTCGCTGTACCTCAACCACGGCGGGCTCGGCATCGTCGCGCTGACGCTGCTGTATCCGCACACCGGCTACGCGGCGGCGCTTGCGATCGCGTTCGCCACGGTCGTCGCGGTGAGCGCCGCCTCGTACCGGTGGGTGGAGCTGCCGTCGCAGCGGCTGGCGCGGCGGCTGACCGCCCGGGGCACCTCGGAAAAGCGCCCGGCGCCATCCCGGGAAACGTAGCGACGAGGGACCTGCCGGGACGCAACGCCTCGATTCGCGACAACAGCAGTTCCCTCGCGTTGCCCGCGATGACACCGAACTTCAGACGTGGCCAGCGAATTCGACGGCATCCTCGTCTGGACCGGTCCGCATGAGCGCGCCGGCGAGGCCGACGAATATGCTAATGTCATAATGCGTGCGCGCAAGGCAAGACGCGGGGCCCGTGGCCGCCCGCCGGGGCGGCGCGCCGCTTGAGCGGAACCCCGCGACGGGCGAGAATCGCCGATTCACCACGCGCCCGAATGCCCGCTCGCCCGATGGACGTGAACGTTTACGGCCGCCAGCTGACCCCCGAGGAAATCGCCGCCGCCCGCCACCGGGAGATGGTCGGCGGCCTGTGGGACGAGGTCGGGACGCTGCAGTTCGAGTTCCTGCGCGCGCGCGGCCTCGCGCCGTCGCACCGGCTGGTCGACATCGGCTGCGGCGCATTGCGCGGCGGCGTGCACTTCGTCCGTTACTTGCAACCGGGCCGATATTACGGGCTCGACGTCAATGCGTCGCTGCTCGACGCCGGCCGGCGCGAGCTCGCCGCGGCCGGCCTCGCGGACCGCGATCCGCACCTGCTTGCGGACGACAGGTTCGCGCTGTCGCGCTTCGGGTGCGCGTTCGACTGCGCGCTCGCCGTATCGCTCTTCACCCACCTGCCGATGAACCACATCGTCCGCTGCCTCGCGGAGACGCGCGCCGTGCTGCGCCCGGGAGCCGCGCTGTACGCGAGCTTTTTCGAGGCGCCGGATCACCCGCACCTGGCGCCGCTGCCGCACGCGCCGGGCGGCATCGTCACGCACTACGACGCGGACCCGTACCACTACGCGTTCGCGCAAATGCAGTGGATGGCGCAGGCGGCCGGCATGACGGTCGAGCTGATCGGCCCGTGGGGGCACCCGCGCGACCAGCGGATGCTGTCGTTCCGGTCCGCGGCCTGACGCGCCGCGAGGACGATGCGCAAGCGGGCGGGCGTCCCCGCGCGGCCGATGTGCTGTAATTGACGCCGCGCGCGCCCGGCTGCGGCCGCGCCACCGACGAACACGACGGGCCGCGCGGCCCGCGCGCGATGCGCAAGACCTGCTACTTCACGATCGTCTCCAACAACTACCGCCACTTCGCGCGCGCGCTGGTGGCGAGCGTGCGCGCGCAGTCGCCGGAGGTCGACGCGTTCGTCGCGATCTGCGACGCTCCGCTCCCGGCGCGCGACCCGCGCGACGCGTACGCCGAGATCCCGGTGCGCGACCTCGGGCTGCCGCGGTTCGACCGCTTCACGTTCCAGTACACGATCCTCGAGCTCAACACGGCGATCAAGCCGTGGGTGTTCGCCGCGCTGTTCGCGCGCGGGTACGAGCGCGTCGTCTACTTCGACCCGGACATCCGGCTGTACGGTCCGGTGGCGCCGGTGCTCGCGCGTCTCGACACGGCGGACATCGTGCTGACGCCGCACCTCACCGGCCCGCTCGACGACGGCGGCCACCCGTCGGAGCTCGCGATCCTGCAGTCGGGCAGCTACAACCTGGGGTTCATTGCGCTCAACCGGACGCCGGCGACGCAGCGCTTCGTCGCGTGGTGGCAGGGCAAGCTCGAGCGCGACTGCGTCGTCGACATTCCGCGCGGCCTGTTCACCGACCAGAAGTGGATCGACCTCGTGCCCGGCATGTATCCGGGCGTGGCGATCGAGCGCGATCCGGGCTGGAACGTCGCGTACTGGAACCTCAACCACCGCGCGGTGACGCGCGACGCGGAGGGACGCTGCCTCGTCGACGGGCGGCCACTGCTGTTCTTCCACTACTCGGGCTTCGCGCCGGGCGCGCGAATCTTCAGCAAGCACCAGAACCGGTACACGCTGGAAAACCTGCCGCCCGCCGTGCGCGCGCTCGCCGACGACTACGCGGACGAGCTCGTGCGCAACGGGGCCGACGAGTGCCGGACGGTACCGTATGCGTTCGGCCGCTTCCCCGGCGGCGTGCCGATCCCCGACCTCGTGCGCCGCTGTTACCGCGAGGAATTTCCCGTCGACGAGCCGCATCCGGACCTGTGGACGCCGGACGGCGAGTCGTTCATCGTCGACTGGTTGAATCGCCCGGCACCGGGGCGCGCCCCGTGGGTGACACGGCTGGCGGCGACGCTGTACCGGATGCGGCCCGACATCCAGGCCGCCTTTCCGGACCTCGCCGGACATCACGGGCGCGCGTACGCGCACTGGCTCGTCGAGCAGGCGGGTGCGCAGGAAGGACTGCCGGAGCCCTTCATCGCGCCGGTGCGCGCGGCCCTCGCGGGCCGGCGAGGCGCGCGCGCGGCGGCCGATGCGCCTGCGGCGGCTGCGCTTGTCACCGACACGCCCGCCGGCATTCCGGTCGCGGCCGCGCCGGCCGCCGAGCCCGAAGGCGGGCCGCTGCGCCGCATCTACCGGATGGCATACCGCGTCGCGTGGGGCGTGCGCGGCGCCGTGAAGCCGCTGACCACGCAGGCGTTCCGCCACCGCGTGCGTCACCTGCTGCTGCGCAAGGCGTACTTCGACGACAGCTACGCGACGCCGCCGCTGGTGGCCGCGGCTGCGCACGCCGCGCCGGCCGCCGCCGAGGCCGCCTATCCGGCGCACGTGCGCGGCGCGGACGACGACGGCGCGATCGGCGTCAACGTCGTGGGCTACCTCGCGGCCGAGAGCGGCATCGGCGAATCCGCGCGCTCCATGCTGCGGATCGTCAAGGCGGCCGACCTGCCCGTGGCCCCGATCAACTTCAAGGTCGGCAACCTGTCGCGGATGCACGAGTCGATCCCCGGCGTGGCGGCCACCGAGCACCTGCACGCGGTCAACCTCTTCCACATCAACGCCGACCAGATGTTCGTCGCGCGCGACCACCTGGGCGCGTCGCTGTTCGCGGGCCGCTACAACATCGGCTACTGGGCGTGGGAGCTGCGGGAGTTTCCGGACGCGTGGGTGCCGTCGTTCGACCTCGTCGACGAGATCTGGGTGCCGTCGTCGTTCTGCCAGCAGGCGATCGCCGTCAAGGCCCCGGTGCCCGTGCTGCGCGTGCCGCACTCGGTCGAGGCGCCGCCGGTCGCGCCCGACCGCGCGCGCTTCGGCCTCGCCGCCAGCGACGTCGCGTTCTTCGCGATGTGCGACGTGCTGTCGGTGCCCGAGCGCAAGAACCCGCTGGGCGTGGCCGAGGCGTTCCGCGCCGCGTTCCCGGGGCACGAGGCGGTGCGGCTCTTCCTCAAGATCGGCAACCTCGAGTTCCAGCCCGACCTCAAGGGCCGCCTCGGCGACCTCGCGAAGGCGGACCCGCGCATCACGCTCGTCGAGGGCTACCTCGCGCGGCAGGACCTGTGGACGCTGATGGCGTCGGTCGACTGCTTCGTGTCGCTGCACCGTGCCGAGGGCTTCGGCCTCGGCATGGCCGAGGCGATGGCGTGCGGCAAGGCGGTGATCGCCACGCCGTGGTCGGGCAACGTCGACTTCACGCGCGCCGACAATGCGCTGCTCGTCGAGTACACGCTGGTCGAGCTCGCGCGCGATCTCGGACCCTACCGGCGCGGCCAGACGTGGGCCGAGCCCGACGTCGCGTCCGCCGCGCAGGCGATGCGGCAAGTCGCGGAGTCGCCGGCCTTGCGCGAGCGCCTCGGCCGGCGCGGCCTGCAGACGGTTGCGCGCGAGCTCTCCCCCGCAGCGCTCGCGCCACTGGTGGAGACGCGGCTGCGCGCGATCCACGCGATGCTCGCGCGGCGCACGCCGAAGTCGCCGTAGCGCGCGTCGCGTCCGCGCGCATGCGCCGCGCGTCGTCCGCACGGCCGACGCTCCGCGGGCGAGAGAGCCGGCATTGCCCACGCGGTCCCGGCGCGAAATGCCGCCCGGCAACGCGCCGGTGTCGACGCCCGGTCAGTGCGTCGTCGGCCGCTTGAAGTACTCGACGCGGTCGATCGACGCGACGCGCAGCTCCCTGACGTCCACGCCCTGCAGCAGCTTGAGCGGAATTTCGGTCCCGGCGCCGCCGCGTGCCCAGACTTTCCGGTAGAACTCCGGCTGCGTGCGCACGGTCTCGCCGCCGACGGCGAGAATGATGTCGCCGGCCTGGATGCCCGCGCGCTCGGCCGGCCCGTCGGGCGACACGCGGGTCACGACGAGGCGACCCTGCACCTCGTCCGTCGCCACGCCGAGCCACGGACGCGCGGGGCCCGCGCGCCGGCCGGCGCTTACCATGTCGGCGAGGATCGGCTTCAGCAGGTCGATCGGGACGAACATGTTGCCGGGCAGCCGCGGCTCCTCGTCGGTGGCGTCGCGCACGATCAGCGAGCCGACGCCGAGCAGCTTGCCGTCGCGGTCGAACAGCGCCGCGCCGCTCCAGTCGAGCGTCGGCGGGCTCGTGTAGATCGCCTGGTCGAGCGCGTATTCCCAGTTGCCCGAGAACGCGCGCTTGCTGACGACGTACGCGAACGACACGTTGTCGTCGCCGGACGAGGCGATCATCACCGGCTGCCGGTCCGCGATCCTGGCGGAGTCGCCGAGCGCCACCGGCTTCGCGTCGAGCGGCGCGATCGTGCGCAGCAGCGCGAAACCGGTCGCGTGGTCGTAGCCGACGACGCGCGCGGCGAGCGTCCGGCCCTTGCTGTCGACGACGCTGACCTCCTCCGCCTCGACGATCAGGTAGCCGATGGTCAGGATGAGGCCGTTCTCGCCGATGACCACGCCGGTGCCCTCGCGCTCGCTGCCGAGGGAGGCCGCGCTGCGCGCGTCGGGGACGGCGTGCGCGTTGACCTTGACGATGGCACCGAAGATCCGGGACGCGTCGATGCCGGCGGTCGCCGCAGGTGCGTCGGCGAGCTTCGTCTGGCTCGAGGCAGGGGAGACGGCCAGCGCCAGCGATGCACACACCGCGGCGGCGGCGAGCGCGCGGGTTGCGCGCGCTGCGAATGTCCGGACTCGAGTCGGGGTCATGGCAGGCCTCCCGCGGCGACGGGACGCACGTTGCACCGCCCGCCCGCAATGTCGAACGGTGCCGCGAGCGTCGTGCGCGCCCGAGTCGCTACTATAGCGCGGCGCTCGCGTCGCGCAACCGGACGGCGGTGGCGCAGGCGCACGGGTGGTGAGCGGCGGCGCCCGTTCGTATAATCACGGCGAAGGGGGATCGGCAGTGAAGACCGGAAGCATCACGAGCGCGCGCCTTGCGCACGACAGGAGCCGCGGCTGATGGCCAGGAAGACGCCCGACCAATTGCGCTCGCACCGGTGGTTCGGCGAGTCCGACATGCGCGGCTTCGGCCACCATTCGCGCATCGCGCAGATGGGCTACTCGCGCGCCGACTACCAGGGCCGGCCGGTGATCGCGATCGTCAACACGTGGAGCGACATCAACCAGTGCCACGCGCACTTCCGGCAGCGCGCGGACGAGGTGCGGCGCGGCGTGCTGCAGGCGGGCGGCTTCCCGCTGGAGATGCCCGCCCTCGCGCTCGCCGAGGTGTTCCAGAAGCCGACGACGATGCTCTACCGCAACCTGCTTGCGATGGAGACCGAGGAGCTCCTGCGCTCGTACCCGGTCGACGGCGCGGTGCTGATGGGCGGCTGCGACAAGACCACGCCCGCGATGCTGATGGGCGCGCTGTCGATGAACCTGCCGGCGATCTTCATGCCGGCGGGGCCGATGCTCGCCGGCCACTGGCGCGACCAGATCCTCGGCAGCGGGTCGGACGTGTGGAAGTACTGGGCCGAGAAGCGCGCGGGCAACATCAGCGACGAGCAGTGGCTCGGCATCGAGGAGAGCATCGCGCGGTCCCCGGGCACGTGCATGACGATGGGGACGGCGTCGACGATGACGTCGGCCGCGGAGGCGTTGGGCTTCACGCTGCCCGGCGCGTCGTCGATCCCCGCCGCGGACTCGCGACACGCCCGGATGGCCGCGGAGACGGGCCGTCGGATCGTCGAGATGGTGTGGGACGATGTGAAGCCGCGCGACATCGCGACCGCGGGCGCGATCGACAACGCGATCACGACGATCCTCGCGCTCGGGGGCTCGACCAACGCGGTCGTGCACATGGTCGCGATGGCGCGGCGGGCGGGCATCCCGCTCACGATCGACCGCTTCGACGCGTTGTCCCGCCGCACGCCACTGGTGGCGAACCTGCGGCCGGCCGGAAAGTACCTGATGGAGGACTTCTTCTACGCGGGCGGGCTGCGCGCGCTGCTCGCGGGAATCTCCGACCTGCTCGCGCTCGGCGAGCGCACGGTCAACGGCCGCACGCTGGGCGAGAACATCGCGGGGGCCGAGGTGTTCAACCGCGAAGTGATCCTGTCGCGCGACCGCGCGCTGGTCGCGAAGGACAGCCTCGCCGTGCTGCGCGGCAACCTCGCGCCCGACGGCGCCGTGATCAAGCCGGCGGCGGCCGAGCCGCACCTGCTGCGGCACACGGGGCCCGCCGTCGTGTTCGCCGACTACAACGACATGGCGGCGCGCATCGACGACCCGGCGCTACCCGTCACGAAGGATTCGGTCATCGTGCTGCAGAACGGCGGGCCGCTCGGCGCGCCCGGCATGCCGGAGTGGGGCCAGCTGCCGATCCCGAAGAAGCTGCTGGCGCAGGGCGTGCGCGACATGGTGCGCATCTCCGACGCGCGGATGAGCGGCACCAGCTACGGCGCGTGCGTGCTGCACGTCGCGCCGGAGTCGTTCGTCGGCGGGCCACTGGCGTTCGTCCGCGACGGCGACCTGATCGAGCTCGACGTGCCCGCGCGCAGGCTCGAGCTGAAGGTGAGCGACGACGAGCTCGCGCGCCGCCGGGCCGCCTGGACGAAGCCGGCCCCGCGCTTCGCGCGCGGCTTCGGTGCGCTCTACCAGCAGCACATTACGCAGGCCGACCAGGGCTGCGACTTCGACTTCCTCGAGGGCACCGCGCCCACACCTGAGCCGGAGATCCACTGACAAGGCATTCGCGGTGCCGTCGTCATGCCGAGGGTCGGACCCCCGACAGGCTGTTGCAATCGGCGGCCACGCCTGAAATTCGGTGTCATCCCGAGCGAAGCGAGGGAACTGCTGTTGTCGCGAATCGCGGAGCTGCGCACCAGCGGATCCCTCGTCGCTGCGCTCGTCGGGATGACACCGAGAGATTTTCGGCAGTCTGCCAATCACCGGAGCCGTGAATGAAGCCAATGATCGCGTGGGTTGCGGGTCTGCTGTGCGCGGTGCTCCCGGCGGCGGCGGTCGCGCAGGCGTGGCCCGCGAAGCCGATCCGGCTCGTCGCGCCGAGCACGCCCGGCGATGCGCCGGACGTCATCGCGCGCCTCGTCGCCGAGAAGCTCGCGGCGGTGCTCGGGCAGCAGGTGGTCGTCGAGAACCGGCCGGGTGCCGGCGGCGTCGTCGGGTCCGAGGCGGTGGCGAAGTCCGCGCCCGACGGCTACACGCTGATCATGGGCAACGCCGGCTCGCACGGCATCAACGCCGCCGTCTATTCGAAGCTGCCCTACGACATCCAGCGCGACTTCGCGCCGGTGAGCCAGGTCGCGATCGCGCCGAACGTGATGGTGATCAACCCGGCTGTTCCGGCGAACAGCGTCGCCGAGTTCATCGCGTATGCCAGGAGCCAGCCGGGCAAGCTCTCGTACGCGTCGGGCGGCAATGGCAGCAGCGCGCACATGTCGATGGAGCTCTTCAAGTCCATGGCCGGCATCGACGTGCAGCACGTGCCGTACAAGGGTTCGTCCCCCGCGCTGACCGACCTGATCGGCGGGCAGGTCGCCGTGTTCATCGGCAACATGCCGCCCACGGTGCCGCACATCAAGGCGGGCAAGCTGCGCGCGCTTGCGGTCACGACACGGAGCCGCTCCGCGTTGATGCCGGAGCTGCCGACGATCGCGGACACGCTGCCGGGATACGAGACCGTCGCATGGTTCGGCGTGCTGGCGCCGGCGGGAACGCCGCCGGAGATCGTCAATCGGCTGTCGGCCGAGATCGGCAGGATCGCGCGCACGCCCGAAATGCGCGAGAAGCTCACGGCGATGGGCGCGGAGCCCGTCGGCGGAACGCCGGAGGAGTTCAAGGCCGTGATCGACCGCGACATCGCCAAGTGGAAGCCGCTGGCGCAGAAGGTCGGCATCAAGGTCGACTGACGTGATGTGCGCACGCGTCCCGTCGTCCGGCGCCGCGCAGCGGCGACGGATCGGCTGCCCGACCAGTTCGTAGCGCGATGGCCGCGATCGCTGCGCTGGAGCCGGTCGTCGTCCACGTCTCGCCGAAGACCAACTGGACGTTCATTGCGGTCACGCTCGCGGACGGCGCGGTCGGCTGGGGCGAGTGCTCGCTCAACGGCTGGGAGCCGCTGCTCGTGGCGCAGGCAGGGATGCTGGCGCGCGACGCGATCGGACGCGACCCGGACGACGCCGTCGAACTCGTCCGGTACCTGCCGCACTCGCCCGGAGGCCTGGTCGCGCACGCGGTGAAGAGCGCCGTCGAGCAGGCGCTGACGGACCTTCGCGCACGTGCCGCCGGGCGGCCCGTCGCGCGCTGGCTGAGCGATGCGCCCCGCGCGACCGTGCCCGCGTACGCGAACGTCAACCGCAGCGTGGTGGACCGCTCGCCCGCGGGATTCGCGGACGCGGCGCGGCGCGCGGTGGCCGCAGGCTACCGTGCCGTGAAGCTGGCGCCGTTCGACGGCGTGATCGCCATGGACGCGGCGAGCACGCCGATCGACGCACGCACGCACGCGGGGCTCGATCGCGTGTTCGCCGTGCGCGAGGCGGTCGGCGCCGAGGTCGCCGTCATGGTCGACTGCCACTGGCGCTTCGACGTCGATCGGGCGGAGACGCTGCTCGCCGACATCGCGCCGGCGAAGCCGTACTGGGTCGAGTGCATGATCTCCGAGCACCCGCTGGGGTACGGCTCGATCGCCCGCCTCACGGCGCTCGCGCACGAGCGCGGCATTCGCACGGCGGGCGGCGAGGCGATCGCGGGCGCCGACCAGGCGCTGGCCATGTGCACTGGCAGGCTCTACGACGTGCTGATGCCCGACATCAAGTACGCGGGCGGCTATGCGGGCATGCAGGCGATCGCGGGCGTGTGCGCGGCGCACGGCGTGGACTTCGCGCCGCACAACCCGACCGGGCCGATCGCGCATTGCGCGAGCCTCCAGGCCTGCGCCGTCGCGCCGACGTTGCTCTGGCTCGAGCACCAGTGGAGCGAGACGCCGCTGTTCGAGGCGCTCGTCGGCGGCCCCGTCGCGCCGCTCGTCGACGGCGCGTTCGTCGTGCCGGCGGCTCCCGGGCTCGGCGCTGCGCTCGACCGCGCCGTTGCGGCCGCGCATCCCTACGCCGAGCTCGCGGCCGGCGCCAACCTCGACCCGCGCCTGGGATGACGGGCGCGCGGGCACCACGCCGACGAAAGTCCACCGATGAGCGAACTCTTCCCCGGTTTCACCGCGCACCGCGTCCCGACGTCCGGCGCGGCCATCCACTGCGAGAAGGGCGGCAGCGGGCCGCCGCTCCTCCTGCTGCACGGCTATCCGCAGACGCACGCGATGTGGCACAAGGTCGCGCCGGCGCTCGCGGCGACATACACGGTCGTCTGCGCGGACCTGCGCGGCTACGGCGACTCGGACAAGCCGGAAAGCGATGCGGCGCACGCCGCGTACTCGAAGCGCGCGATGGCGCAGGACATGGTCGAGGTCATGCGCCACTTCGGCTACCCGCGCTTTCGCCTGGCCGGGCACGACCGCGGCGGCCGCGTCGCGCATCGCCTCTGCGTCGACCACCCGGATGCCGTCGAGGCCGTCGCCGTGCTGGACATCTCGCCGACGCGGCTCATGTTCGCGCAGACCGACCGCGCGTTCGCGACCGCGTACTACCACTGGTTCTTCCTCATCCAGCCGTTCGACCTGCCCGAGAAGATGATCGGCGAGGATCCGGGGTACTACCTGCGGAAGAAGACGGGCGGCTGGGGCTCGGCCGCGGACATCTTCGACCCGCGTGCGTACGCCGAGTACGAGCGGTGCTTCGCGGATCCGCGGACGATCCACGCGACGTGCGAGGACTATCGTGCGGCCGCGTCGATCGACCTCGAGCACGACGACGCGGACGTGGCGGCCGGGCGCAAGGTCGCGTGCCCGCTGCTCGTCCTGTGGGGCGACAAGGGCGTCGTGCACCGGTACTTCACGCCGGTCGCGGACTGGCGTACCGTGGCGGTCGACGTGCGCGGCCGCGCGCTGCCGTCGGGTCACTACGTCGCCGAAGAGGCGCCGGAGGCGACACTCGCCGAGCTCGCGGCGTTCTTCGCGGGCGCGTCGTGAACACGCACTGGGAGGACACGCCATGAACCGGTTCCGGACATCACGCCGCGTCGCGCTCGCATTCGCAGGCGTGCTGGCGGCGGCGCTCACGGTCGCGCCTGCGGCCGCGCAGCCGTACCCCAACAAGCCGGTGCGGATGATCGTGCCGTTCGCGCCGGGCGGAGCGACCGACATCATCGCGCGCACGGTGGCGCAGAAGCTCTCCGACCGGCTCGGGCAGTCGGTCGTCATCGAGAACAAGCCGGGCGCCGGCACGACCATCGGCAACGCGGAGGTCGCCAAGGCGCGGCCCGACGGCTACACGCTGCTCTTCGCGCCGACGCCGTTCGTGATTTCGCAGGTCGTGTACCCGACGCTGCCGTACGACCCGAAGAAGGACTTCGCGCCGGTGTCGCTGCTGGCGACGTCGCCGTTCATTCTCGTGACCAATCCGGCGGTCCCGGCGAAGACCGTCGCCGAGCTCGTCGCGCTCGCGAAGGCGAAGCCCGGCACGCTCACGTTCTGCTCGGCCGGCAACGGCACGGTCCCGCACCTGGCCGGCGAACTCTTCAAGCTGCGCGCGGGCGTCGACATCGTCCACGTGCCGTACAAGGGCGGCGGCCCCGCGATCGTCGACCTCGTCGGCGGGCAGGTGAACCTGATGTTCGCCACGCCCATCGAGGTCGCGCAGCAGGTGCAGGCCGGCAAGCTCAACGTGCTCGGCGCGACGTCGAAGAAGCGCCTCGCCGCGTTCCCGAACGTGCCCACGCTCGACGAGAGCGGCTATCCGGGCTTCGAGGTCGCGTCGTTCTTCGGCGTGCTCGCACCGGCCGGGACGCCGCCCGAGATCGTGAACCGGCTCGCGGCGGAGCTGGCGGCCGTGATGGAGTCGCCGGAGGTGCGCGAGCGGTTCGCGTCGCAGAGCGCCGAGGCGAACGTGCAGGGCCCCGACGCATTCGCGAAGTTCCTCGACACCGAGCGCGACAAGTGGGCGGACATCGTCAAGCGGTCGGGTGCGAAGGTGGATTGACCGCGCCCGGGCGCGGGTCGCGGGCGGGGGTCGGCGGACGGGCGGATTTTGCTATAATCGCCCTCTTGGCCAAGTAGCTCAGTTGGTAGAGCAGAGGACTGAAAATCCTTGTGTCGGTGGTTCAATTCCGCCCTTGGCCACCAGATTTCGCGGAGCGCGAAGCGACCCGCAAAATCGGCCAAGGTGGGCAAGACGCCCTTGGCCACCAGATTTCGCGGAGCGCGCAGCGACCCGCAAAATCGGCCAAGGTGGGAAACCTGCCCTTGGCCGCCAATTACGGTGAGGCTTGCGCGTCTCCCACGACGGCAAAACTCTTTTGCTGGCGAGCCCACCGCAATTGCGCAGGGATCGTCCCCAGGAATCCTGCCGCAACTAGCGCGCCGATGACGGCATGAGCGCCGGCGCGGACGACGCCGAACCTCATCTCCGGCATCGGCCGTCGAAAGGCCAACCATGGCGCGCAGCATTCTCGACGACGCTCACATCCATCCGGCGATCAGGCAGACCATCGCCAGCCACCACGCGGACATCGTCCGCGACGTGCAGGCCGCGATGGCCGCGAGCGACGTGGTCGTCGTCGGCATGAGGCAGAACCCGTTCCCCAGGAAGGCGCGCAAGGCGCTCGATGCGGCGGGCGTGCCGTACCGGTATCTCGAATACGGCAGTTACCTGGAGGGGTGGCGGCGGCGCAACGCGTTGAAGATGTGGACGGGGTGGCCGACGTTCCCGATGGTGTTCGTCAAGGGCGTACTGGTCGGCGGTGCCGACGACCTCGCGCGGCTCATCGACAGCGGCGAGCTCGAATCGACCCTTGCGAAAGAGTCAGCTTCCTCGTGAGCACGGTGTCGCGCGCGTCGGTGCTGACCTGCCCGCACTGCGGGTTCGCCGCGCAGGAGACGATGCCCGTGGACGCGTGCCTGTTCTTCTACGAGTGCGGTCGATGCAAGGCGCTGCTGCGCCCGAAGCCGGGAGACTGCTGCGTGTTCTGCTCGTTCGGCTCGGTGAAGTGTCCTCCGATGCAGGAGCAACACGGATGCTGCGGCTGACCGCCCTTGCCGCCATCGCGGCCGCGATCGTCGCGGTTGCGCCGGGGTGCACGTGGCAGCAGGCGTATCTGTCCGCGCAGGGATGGCAGCGCAACGCCTGCTACCGGGTGCCCGATCAAGCGGAGCGCGAACGCTGCTTGAGCAACACCAGGATGTCGTACGACGACTACCGGCAACGCGGCGATGGGACGCGGAAGGATTGACAGCTTTTCGAAGTTCGTGACGACCTCCGGCAATCGGTGTCATCCCTGAGCGAGGGAACTGCCGTTGCCGCAGATCAGGGCGTTGCGAACCCGCAGATCCCTCGTCGCTGCGCTCACCGGGAGGGCACGGGGAGATTCTCGACGGAGTGCCGAGCCGTGCGGCCGCGCGCATGTCGTCGGGGGCACCGGCAACAATGCGCCGATCGACGCATGCCCGGACGTCCGCTCGGCCCGACTCGGGGCTGGTCTGCGGCCGGGTGGGCGGGACGATTGCGCAGTTCCGGGCTGGGTGCGCAGCGGAGTGGCACGGTCCTGCGCGTCGCGCCGGACGGTGGATTGAGCGCGCTTGCGCGGCGACGCTTCGAGCGCGGCGAGCGCCGGACACATCTGCGGCGCGTCGGCTGGCATTGGATGCAGGGTCGTGGCCGCGCGTGGCGACGTCCCGCGCTGCCCGGGGTGCGCGACCCATGATAGATTGCACCGGACGACGTCCGGTCCACCATTCTTCTCCCGGAGGAATGCCACGATGGCCAACACGCTGCAGAGCGGATTGATCCTCCTCGCCGCCGGCGCCGCAGGGACCTTTCTCTTCGGCCGACCCGTCGTGCGCACGTGGTCGAGTCGACGCTGGCCGCACGTCGACGGCACGGTCACCGGCACCGCGGTCGACGAGATCGCGCCGAGGCGGGCAGGCGGCCAAAGGACCTATCAACTGCGCATCCGCTATCGCTATGCGGTCGGCGGCAAGACCTACGACGGGCACCGATTCTCGTTCACGAGCGACGGCCCGGCACACAAGATGAACCAGTTCATCGTCGAGGAGCGGCGCAACTATCCCAACGGCAAGCGCGTGGACGTCCACTACGATCCCGCCGACCCGTCCAATGCCGTCATCGACACCGGCATCGCGTGGTGGCGCGGCGCGGCAGCCGGATTCAGCGTGTTCTTCCTGCTGGCGGCCCTGGTCGGCGTGACGCGCATGCTGCTCGGCAATCTCTAGCAGATTGGCGAGCACCGCTCGGCGCAATCCCGAGCGGAGCGAGGGAAATGCGGCTGTCGCGAAGCAGGCATTTGCGTACCGGGCGATCCCTCGTCGCTACGCTTCCCTGGATGACGCCGAGAAATTTGCAGCGGCCTGCGGGCGCCTCGCGCCGTGTAGTACCATCGAGGCTTCCCGTGCAAGGAGAAACTGATGAAATGCACATTTCGCAGCGTGCTGTTCGTGTCGGCCATGGCGCTCGCAGTGTTGTCGGGTGGCGTTCGCGCCCAGGAGATTCCGCTGATCACCGGCGAGCACTGGACCAAGTCCACCGACGAGCAGAAGAAGGCCTACCTGATCGGCATCGCCAACGTCCTGCAGGTCGAGGCGGCATACGGCGGGACCGCGCCGGCGTCCGATGCGCAGAGCATCGCCCCCCGCATGGCGAAGGGGCTGAAGGGACAGACGCTCAACAGCGTGCAGGACGCGCTCAACAAGTGGTACGCCGCGAATCCCCAGCGCATTCAGCGGCCGGTCCTCGAGACGATCTGGTTCGAGATGGTCGTCCCCGGGCTCGCGAAACCCAGCTAGCGGAGGCAGCACATGAAGCGCATTGGAACGTTGGCGGCAATCGCCGCGGTGGTCGGCTTCGTCGGATGCACGTCGATGACGCCGCAGCAGCAGGGCACGTTGAGCGGCGCCGCCATCGGCGCCGGCGCGGGCGCGGGCATCGCCGCGATCTCGGGCGGCAACGCGTGGACGGGCGCGGCGATCGGCGGCGTTGCCGGCGGCGTCGCCGGCAACATCAGGGGCGGCCGGCAGCAGTAGCCGAAGCGTGACCCGGTAGGCGACCGGATCCGCGCGATCCCGTCGCCGACCGCTCGAGCATCGCCCTCACCAGCCGAGGTCGGCCCAGCTGACGTCCAGGAAGGGATCCGACAGGTCGCGCGCGGTCGCCGCGCGCATCGTGGCGTCCTGCTTGCTGCGGTACGCGGTCGTCTTGGCCGCCGCGTCCCGCGCGGCCTGCTGCTGCTCCGGATGCAGCTTCCGGTACGCGTCGAATTCCGCGGGGCCGCCGACGAAGATTCGCTTCGCGGCGGCGTCCGGGACGATGTAGAACTTCTTCCCGGTGCGCTGCATCGGTCGGATCTTGCCGTGAGGAAGGCTGCGCACCCAATCCTCCTGGACCTTGTTCGTCGCGACGAGCACCTTGAAGCCGAGGTTGCGCAACTCGCTCTCGTCGACGCTCGGCGCGGCCGCGGCCGCAGCGCCCGCGACGAGCGCCACCGTCAGCGCGCCGATGGCGACGAAGCACTTCGCCGGGAACAGGTGCTCGAATCGCGTCATGGAATTCCATCCGGTGAGCGTTGCGTGGAAAGGTGGCGGGTCGCCGCGTGCGGTGGCAGGAGGATCTGCGATGGCCGCGCGTATACCCGGGTTCATCCGCAGTGTACGTGAGGGGAGCGCCGTGCGTGGCTGCCGGGCCCCGCTCGCGCCGCCGTCCGTGCCTGCGCGCGATTGACGTAAACTGAACGACGGCGCGGCCTCCTGTGGTACGCGCACGGCTCCCGATGGATGAACTCGCGCACGTCCGCAAGCACTACGATCGCGCCGAACTCGACGAGGCGTCGGCGGCGAGCGCGCCGCTGCACCAGTTCGAGACATGGCTCGCCGAAGCTCTGAAGGGCGGGCTGCCCGAGCCGACCGCGATGACGCTGGCCACGGTCGGCGCCGACGGCAGGCCGTCCACGCGCGTCGTCCTGCTGAAGGGCTGCGACGCCCGGGGCCTCGTCTTCTATTCGAACTACGAGAGCCGGAAAGGGCAGGAGCTCGCCGGTAACCCGCACGCGGCACTGCAATTCCACTGGGTCGAGTTCGAGCGCGTCGTGCGCATCGAGGGCCGCGTCGGCCGGACATCCGACGAGGAGTCCGATGCGTACTACCGCTCGCGCCCGCTCGACTCGCGCATCGGCGCGTGGGCGTCGCCGCAGAGTCGCGTGATTCCGTCACGCGTCGCGCTCGTGACGGCGGCGGCCAAGTACGGTGCGAAGTTTCACCTCGACCCGCCGCGCCCGCCGCATTGGGGCGGCTTCCGGCTGGTGCCGGACCGGTTCGAGTTCTGGCAGGGGCGCCGGAGCCGCCTGCACGACCGCCTGCGGTACACGCTGCAGCCCGACGGCGCGTGGCTGCGCGAGCGGCTCGCGCCGTGACGCCGCGCCGGCGCCGCGCCTGACGCACCTTGCGGCAAGCGACCGGCTTGCGCTCGCCGGTGGCCACTGGCGGTCGCGCATGGCTGCCGTTCGCCGCCGTCGCGCTCGTCTACGCGCTCGTCGCGACACACCGGATGGCGCTACCGGGCATCTTCGCCGACGCGATCAACCCGGACTACCTCGTCGCGCGGATCCTGAATCCGCATCCGGAGCGCACGATGGTCTGGGTGCTGTTCGGCAACTCGCTGCTCGGCGACCGCGCACCGGTCCTGATTTCGCTGTATCACGGATCGCAGCAGTACTGGCTCGGGCTGCCGCTGTACGCGCTCTTCGGCACCACGGTCACCGGCGTGCGGCTCACGCACGCGACGTTCGCGCTCGGCGTGCTCGTCGCGCTGCACGCACTCCTCCTGCGAACGGGCGTCCGGCCGTGGCTCGCGGCGGCCGTCGGCGTCGCGCTGGCGCTCGACCCGTCGTTCTCGTACGCATTCCGCACGCAGGCCTACATCACGGTGGCGCCGGCGGCGTGGCTGCTGCTCGGCCTGGTCAGCCTGCTGCGGGCGGCGGAGGCGAACGCGGCGAATCCCGAGCGGTGGCTCTTCGCGAGCGGCGCGCTCTGCGGGCTGGCGGCCGTCGGCTATTTCGTCTGGGCGTTCGTGCTGCCGCCGGTCGCCTTGGCGGCATTGCGATGGATGCGGGGCGTTCCGCTCGCACGCCCGGCGTGGGCGAGCTGGTTCGGCGGGCTCGCCACGGGCGGTGCCGCCTATCCGATCGGCGTCCTGCTCGTCGTGCGCAAGGCGGGCAGCCTGGCCGAGCTGCTGGATTTCGTGCGCGGCCAGCAGGCGACGATCGGCGCGTTTCGCTCGACGCAGCCGCTCGACGCGCGGCTCGCCCACGCGTGGCGGATGGTCGAGGCGACGGTCGGAAGCGCGTGGCACCAGGCGATGATGTTCGCGGGCGAAATGACGCCGGTGCCCGGTGCCGGATGGAAGGTCGCGCTGGTCGCGGGACTGCCGTACGTGCTGTGGATCGTCGCCGAGGCGCGGCGGCGGGCGTCGTCGCCGCAGCGCCTCCTCGTCGCGCTTCCGGTGTCGTTCGGCGCGGTGTCGCTGCTGTTCGGCGATCGCCTGGGCGGGCATCACTTCGTCACGCTCGTGCCGCTCCTGTACGCGGCGCTCGGTGTCGGCGTGTGGTCGCTGCGCCCGTCCGGCCGCATCGGCGCGCGCGCCGTGGCCGTCGTGCCGCTCGTCGCGCTCGCGGCGCTGAACGTGGCGAGCCAGGCGCGCATTTCCGAGCGGCTTGCAGAGACCCGCGGCAAGGGCTTCCTGTCCGACGCGATTCACCGCTTCGCGGACGACCTCAACGCGATGCCGGAGAAGCCGTTCCTGTGGTTCCCCGAACCCGCGCTCGCGCTGCCGCTCGTCATGCTGACCCGCGCAAGCGTCCCGATGTCGGACCAGATCGACGATCCGGAGCCGCGGCGACGGCTGTGCGAAGGGCGCGACGTGCTGATGGTCCGGCCCGAGCGTCACTTCAGCGAGCCGCGCGCGCGCGAATGGCAGGCGAGGCTCGCGTGGGACTCGCCGGCGCGCAAGCCCTATGCGCAGGCGGATGGAACCGTCGTGTTCGAGGTCGCGACGTTCCGCGGCCGGCGCGACGGGCCCGGCTGTCCGGAAGCGGGCGGCGCCAAGTAGCGGCGTCCCCTGTCGCCGCGTTCGGCCGGCGGGTCTGGCGCAGGCGTGCGAAATCTGCCCGCTACGGCAGCAGCGACGCGCCGAGGTCCATCGCCGCCTGCAGCAGCGGCTGGTAGTAGCGCTCGGCCATCTCCTCGCGCGAAACGAGGCGGCCCTGCAGGATGAGGTTGATGCCGGCGACGTAGTGGCCGCCGGCGTCGCGCACCGGCACGGCCAGCGTGCACAGGCGCGGCTCCATCAACTGGCTCGCGAACGCGTAGCCTGATTCGCGCACGGACGCGAGGTGCGGCAGCAGCGCCTCGGCGGACGTCGGCGTGTATTGCGTGTACGGGTAGAACCGCACGTGGCGCAGATACTCGTCCAGTTCCGCCGGCGGCAGGTGCGCGAGCAGCACGTGCCCGATCGACGTGCAGTAGGCCGGCAGGCGGCGGCCGACGTTGAGCGACGGCGACATGATGCGCGACGACGCCGAGCGCGCGAGGTACACGATCTCGTCGCCGTCCAGCGTGGCGAGCGACACGGCCTCCCGCAGCGACTCGCCGAGGCGGTCGAGGATCGGCTGCGCGAGGATCGCGAGCGGCGACGCCGACAGGTAGCCGTGCGAGAACGAAAGCACGCGCGGCCGCAGGTAGAACCGGCGCGCGTCGTCGACGGCGACGAAGCCGAGCTTCGCGAGCGTGTGCAGGCTGCGGCGCACGGCTGCGCGGGGGATGCCGATGCGGTGGCTCACCTGCGCGATCGACATGCGCCGCCGCTTGTCGGAAAGCGCGAGCAGGACCGCGAGCCCGCGCGCGAGCGCGGTCACGAAATCCGGGTCGTCGCCGAAGCGCTCGATCTGGTCGGCGAGTACCGCGTGGGCGTCGGCGGCGTCGAGGCGTGCGGCCGAACGCGCAGCCTGTCCGGGTTCCTCGGCGAGGCTTGGTTCGACGGCAATGGGTGACGGCGTATCTTCCATGGCGTGAAAGGTTCGTTCGGGTAACTCGATGGTACGCCAATAACGAACAGTGTGGGCGTTACTCGACCAACTGATGCTCCAATCGCCCCGAAAATCGCTCAACGGCCGAATTGAAGGCTCCGATTTAGCGCAAAGTGGGCGAATAGCGCACAGAATGTCCGAATATCTACTTGTCGCGTTGCTGCGGCCGGAATATCGTCGACCCCATTAGACGTGCGCTGCAGAAATCCGCGACGCCGCACCGCCGACCCGAAGGAGGAACGTTCGATGGCCGCCACCGAGCCCAGGAAGGGCATCACCGAGGAGCAGCAGCAGGAACTCGACGACGTGTTCGCGCGCGCGCGGAAGGCGCTCGCCGTGATCGAGACGTACGACCAGGCGCGCGTGGACCGCCTGTGCCAGGCCGTCGCGTGGGCCGTTGCGAACAAGCAGACGTTCACGCGGCTCGTCGACATGGGCATCAAGGAGAGCGGCCTCGGCGACGCGGTGAGCCGCATGGGCAAGCGGATGAAGATCCGCGGCGTGCTGCGCGACGCGCTGCGCCAGAAGAGCGTGGGCATCATCGAGGAGCTGCCGGAGAAGGGCATCGTCAAGTACGGCAAGCCCGTCGGCATCATCGCGTGCATCGTGCCGACGACGAACCCGGACCTCACGCCCGCCGGCAACGCGATCTACGGCATCAAGGCGCGCAACTGCGTGATCTTCTCGCCGCACCCGCGCTCGAAGAAGACGTCGTTCGAGACCGTGCGGCTGATGCGCGAGGCGCTCGAGCGCGAAGGCGCGCCGGCCGACATCCTGCAGTGCCTCACCAAGGTCAACATCCCGATGTCGCAGGCGCTCATGGCGCGCGCCGACCTCATCATCGCCACCGGCGGCCAACCGATGGTCCGCGCCGCCTACAGCTCGGGCACGCCCGCGTACGGCGTCGGCGCCGGCAACTCGACGATGATCATCGACGAGACAGCGAACATCGAGGAGGCGGCCCGCAACACGCGACTGTCGAAGACCTCGGACTTCGGCTCCGGCTGCTCGGCCGACGGCAACCTGATCATCGAGGCGTCGATCTTCGACAAGCTGCTCGCGCAGCTGCAGGCCGAGGGCGGGTACCTCGCGAGCGAGCAGGAGAAGGCCGCACTGCGCCGCGTGATGTGGGACGACGAGGCGCACCGCACGCCGGATACGGTCGCGATCGCGCCCCAGCAGCTCGCGCAGGCCGCAGGCTTCACGATTCCCGCCGACCGCAAGTTCATCATCGTGCACGGCGACGGCATCGGCCGCGAGCACCCGTTCTCCGGCGAGAAGCTCACCACGCTGCTCGCCGTCTACAAGTACAACGGATTCGACCAGGCGCTCGCGATGATGCGCGGCATCTACGAGGTCGGCGGCAAGGGCCACTCCTGCGGCATCTACTCGTTCGACCAGGACCACATCCACCGGCTGGCGATGGCCGCACCCGTGTCGCGGATCATGGTCAGGCAGCCGCAGTCGAAGGCCAACGCCGGCGCGTTCAACAACGGCATGCCGATGACCTCGAGCCTGGGCTGCGGCACGTGGGGCGGCAACATCGTGTCCGAGAACGTGCACCTCAAGCACTACCTGAACACGACGTGGGTCTCGGTGCCGATCAAGGAGGACAAGCCGTCGGACGAGGAGCTGTTCGGGCCGTTCTACGACCCGGCGCTGGAAGCGGAGGTCGAGACGATCACGACCTGATGGCGCGCCGCGCCGCCGCCCTCCACGAACCGACGAGGCCGTCATGCCCAGGAAGACCCCTGAACAACTGATCGCCGACTGCAGCGCCTGGTGGGACACGTCGATCATCGACATCCACCCCGGCAAGATCGCGATCCGCGGCTATCCGATCGAGGAGCTGATCGGCAACGTCCGCTTTCCCGACATGATCTGGCTCATGCTCCGCGGCGAGCTGCCGACGCGCGCGCAGGGCGACCTGCTCGAGGCGGCGATGGTCCCCGGCGTGGACCACGGCCCGCACGCACCGTCGATCGCGATCTCGCAGATGGCCATTTCCTGCGGCCTGCCGGTCAACGGTGCGATGGCCTCCGCGATCAACGTGCTCGACGACGTCCACGGCGGCGCGGGCGAGCAGTGCATGGAGCTCTACCGCGAGATCGACGCCGCCGCCGGCCCGGACGGCGACCTCGTCGCGGCGGCCGAGAAGATCATCCGCGGCCGCATGGCCGCCGGCGACAAGATCGTGCCGGGCTTCGGCCACCGCTTCCACCCGATCGACCCGCGCACGGCGCCGCTGTTCGCGCTGGTCGAGAAGGCGAAGGCCAAGGGCGCCGTCAGCGGACGCTGGGCGGCGATCGGGCACGCGGTCGAGGCCGCGCTGGAGGCCATCAAGGGGCGGCACATCCCGATGAACATCGACGGCATCACCGCCGTCATCTTCTGCGAGCTGGGCTTCGAGCCGGAGCTCGGCCGCGGCCTCTTCGTCCTGTCGCGCGCCGTCGGCATCCTCGCGCACGCGTGGGAGCAGAAGCAGAAGGGCGTGCGGATCAAGGGCCCGATGCCGAGGGAAATCCCCTATCGCTATTCCGGCCCGGCGCGCCGCCCCGTGCCCGCCGCGGGCGGCGACGACTGAGCGACCACTGAACGACGACGAGCCGGGGCAGGAGCCGCGGCCGCAAGCAACGGAGGAGCAGGCAATGAAAAAGGACCTGATCTCGAACCAGCTGGTCAAGTATCTCGAGGCCCGCGGCGTCGAGCACATCTTCGGCCTGTGCGGCCACACGAACATCGCCGTGCTCGCAGCGCTGTCGAAGAGCAGGAAGATCAAGTTCGTCAACACGCGGCACGAGCAGGTCGCCGCGCACGCGGCCGACGGCTACGCGCGGGCGACGAAGAAGACCTCCGTCCTGCTGACGCACCTGTCGCCCGGCCTCACCAACGCCGCGACGGGCGTGGCGAACGCCGCGCTCGATTCGATCCCGATGGTCGTGATCTCCGGCGACGTGCCGACGCACTACTACGGCAAGCACCCGCACCAGGAAGTGAACCTGCACGCCGACGCGTCGCAGTACGAGATCTACCGGCCGTTCGTCAAGCGCGCGTGGCGCGTGGATTCGCCGCATCTCTTCCCCGAGATCCTCGAGAAGGCCTTCACGCTGGCCGAAAGCGGGCGGCCCGGCCCGGTGCTGGTCGACGTGCCGATGGACATCTTCTCGAAGGAGATCGACGTCGGCCTGTTCAAGCGCGTGCTGGCGAATGCGAAGTCGCTGCACAAGCCTTCGCTGGACGACACGGCGGCCGAGGGCATCATCCGCGCACTGCTGGGGGCGAAGACGCCGCTGCTGTATGTCGGGGGCGGCATCCTGCTCGCCGACGCGGCCGACGAGCTGCGCGAGCTGGCCGAGCACCTGTCGCTGCCGGTCGCGCACACGCTGATGGGCAAGGGCGCGCTGCCCGACGACCACCCGCTGATCCTCGGGATGACCGGCTTCTGGGGCACCAAGTACATCAACGACAAGACCCGGGGCGCCGACTGGATCCTCGGGCTCGGCACGCGCTTCTCCGAAGCCGACTGCAGCTCCTGGGAGTCCGAGTACACGTTCGACATTCCGCCGACGAAGCTCATCCACATCGACATCGATCCGGCCGAGATCGGCCGCAACTTCCCGGTCGCGATCGGGGCGGTGGCGGACCTCAAGGAAGCGCTGAAAGTGCTCAACCGCGTCGCGCGCAAGCTGGCGCCCAAGGGGGTGCAGAGGCCGAAGCTGGTGGCCGAGATGGCCGCCAACCGCAAGCAGTTCGTCGCGGGCAACAGGAAGGCGATGACGAGCGACGCCTGGCCGATGCGGCCGGAGCGCATCCTCGCCGACCTGCGCGCCGCGATGCCGCGCGACTCCATCCTGTGCACCGACGTGGGCTGGAACAAGAACGGGATGGCGCAGCAATACCCGATCTACACGCCGGGCACGGTGTTCACGCCGGGAGGCTTCGCGACGATGGGCTTCGGGTCGCCGGCGGCGCTCGGGGCCAAGGTGGCGCTGCCGGACAAGGTCGTGGTGGCGCTGATCGGCGACGGCGGCTTCGGCCAGAATCCGGCGGCGCTCGCCACCGCGTTCGAGGGCGACATCGCGGTCATCTGGGTGATCATGAACAACCACGCGTTCGGGACGATCGCCGGGCTCGAAGCGGCGCACTACGGCACGACGTTCGGGACGGTGTTCCAGAAGAACGGCAAGACGTGGTCGCCGGACTACGCGGCGATCGCCCGGGCCTACGGCGTGGACGGCATCAAGGTCGAGTCCGCGGCGGCGTTCAAGCCGGCGCTGGAAAAGGCGATCAAGGCCAAGCGCCCCTGCGTGATCGACGTCTACATGCAGAACGAGCCCGTGCCGACCGATGGACACTGGAACATCATGGACATCTACTCGCCCGGCCGGAAGGTCCACCACGTGAGCACCGGCACGGTCGCGGCCGACTGAGCGCGGCAGGCGGGGGACTCGAGATGACGCACGACCGTTCGCCGGCACGTCCTGCCGTGCGCGGTGCCCGCAGCCCGTGCAACGAGGCGGATGGCATGGCGAGGCTGAAACAACGCGCCTGCCACCAGGGGAGCACGGCATGACACGTATCATGAACTGGTACTTCCGCGGCCTGAGGTTCTTCATCGCCGCGTGCCTCGCCGGGATGGTGGTGCTGGTGTTCGGCAACGTCGTGCTGCGCTACGCGTTCAACTCGGGGATCAGCGTCTCCGAGGAGCTCTCGCGCTGGCTGTTCGTGTGGCTCACCTTCGTCGGTGCGGTGATCGCGCTGCGCGACCACGCGCATCTCGGCATGGACTCCGTCGTGTCGCGGCTGCCGGCGTGGGGCAAGAAGGCGTGCTTCCTCCTCTCCAACGTGCTGATGCTGTACTGCGTCTGGCTGTTCTTCCAGGGCAGCGTGGCCCAGGTGAAGATCAACATCGGCAACATGTCGCCGGCAACAGGCATCTCGCAGGGCTGGTACTACTACAGCGTCGGTGTCTTCTTCTCGGTCATGGCCGCCGTCCTGCTCCTGCGCAATCTCTGGCGGGCGGCGTCCGGCAGGATCTCCGAGCACGACCTGATCCAGGTGCGCGAGACGGAGGACGAAGCGAAGGAAGAGTTCCTGCACAAGCAGGAGCAGGGGTCCGGCACCCGCAAGGGCAACGGCAACGGCGGCAACGCCTAGGGCGGGAAGACGACCATGACGATCGCAGTGTTCCTCTTCTCGCTGCTCGGCGCGATGGCGCTCGGCATGCCGATCGCCTTCGCGCTGCTGGTCTGCGGCGTCGCGCTGATGTACCAGCTCGACATGATGGACGCGCAGATCATCGCGCAGAACCTCATCAACGGCGCCGACAGCTTTCCGCTGATGGCCGCGCCGTTCTTCATGCTCGCCGGCGAGATCATGAACTCCGGCGGGCTGTCCAAGCGGATCGTCAACGTCGCGCTCACGCTCGTCGGTCACGTCAAGGGCGGGCTCGGCTACGTCGTGATTCTCGCGTCCTGCATTCTCGCCGCACTGTCCGGCTCGGCCGTTGCCGACGCCGCGGCACTGTCCGCGCTGCTGTTTCCGATGATGGTCAGAGCAGGGCACGATCCGGCGAAGTCGGCCGGGCTGATCGCCGCCGGCGGGATCATCGGCCCGGTCATTCCGCCGTCCATCGGATTCATCATCTTCGGCGTCGCCGCCGGCCTGTCGATCTCCAAGCTGTTCCTCGCCGGGATCGTGCCCGGCATCATGATCGGCGCCGGCCTCGCGGTGGCGTGGTGGTGGGACACGCGGAGGGACACGAGCGTCCCGCCGCCGAAGGCGTCGCACAAGGAAGTCGTGCGCGCGCTGGTCGACGGCGCGTGGGCGCTGGCGCTGCCGGGCATCATCATCTTCGGGCTCAAGTTCGGCGTCTTCACGCCGACGGAGGCGGCCGTCGTGTGCGCCGTCTACGCGCTCTTCGTGGCGATGTTCATCTACAAGGAGCTCAAGTGGCAGGACCTCTACCGCGTCTTCGCCACCGCGGCGGAGACGACGGCGGTGGTGATGTTCCTCGTCGCCGCGGCGCTGGTGTCCGCGTGGCTGATCACGATCGCGGAACTGCCCGCGCAGGTGACGGCGCTGCTCCAGCCGCTGATGGGCAGCCCGATGCTCCTGATGATCGCGATGCAGGTCCTGGTCGTGATCGTCGGCACCGCGCTCGACATGACGCCCACGATCCTGATCCTGACGCCGGTGCTGATGCCCCTCGTCAAGGCAGCCGGCATCGACCCGATCTACTTCGGCGTGCTGTTCATCATCAACAACGCGATCGGGCTGATCACGCCGCCGGTCGGGACGGTGCTCAACGTGGTCTGCGGGGTCGCCAAGATCAAGATGGACGACATCATCAGGGGCGTGTGGCCGTTCATGGTCGCCCAGCTCGTCGTACTGGCGCTGCTGATCATCTTCCCGATCCTGGTGACGGGGCCGGCCAAGTGGTTCGGAGGTTGACGTAAATCGACGTCGTGGCCGGCGCAGCTGCGCTTCCGCGATCGGGTCACTGCAGTCAAAACGTAGAGGAGACAGACGTGAAGAGATTCGTACCGGCCGCCATCGCGATGGCGTGTGGACTGTTCCTTGCCGTGTCGAGCGCGCAGGCGCAGGTCCGGGAGCAGACGTTCAGGTGGACGACGGCCAACCCGGCCGGTCATCCGATCCCGGTCGGCGGCCAGAAGTTCGCCGACCTCGTCGCGCAGAAGAGCGGCGGCAAGATGACGGTCAAGCTGTTCCCCGGCGGCGTGCTGGGCGGGGACGTGCAGGTGCTCTCCGCGGTCCAGGGCGGCACGATCGACATGGCCTCGATGAATTCCGGGATCCTGCAGGGCCAGATCAAGGAGTACGCGATCGTCGACTTCCCGTTCCTGTTCGACAACGCGAAGGAAGTGGACGCGGTGCTCGATGGCCCGATCGGCAAGTCCCTCGCCGACAAGCTGCCGGAGAAGGGACTCGTCCATCTCGCCTACTACGACCTCGGCTTCCGCAACGTCACCGACAGCAGGCGGGCGATCAAGACGGCCGACGACATCTCCGGCCTCAAGATCCGTGTGATCCAGTCGCCGATCTACGTCGACACGTTCAACGCGCTGGGCGCCAATTCCGTCCCGATGGCGTTCACCGAGGTCTATACGGCGCTCGAGCAGAAGGCGATCGACGGGCAGGAGAACCCGTTCACCGTGATCGAGGCGAACAAGTTCCAGGAAGTGCAGAAGTTCCTCGCGGGCACGCGTCACATGTACAACCCGCAGTCGATGTTCATCAGCAAGAAGACGTGGGACCGCCTGAACAAGGACGAGCAGCAGGTCCTGCTCGACGCCGCGAAGGAGTCCGCCGTCTTCCAGCGCAAATTCTCCCGCGACGCGCAGGAGGCGGCGCTCGCCAACCTGAAGAAGACGATGGAGTACACCGAGCTGCCGCCGGCCGAGATCGCGAAGGTCCGCGCGAAGCTGAAGCCCGTCATCGACAAGTACAGCGCCCAGGTCGGGGCGGACTTCGCGAAGCAGGTCTATTCCGAGGTCGAAAAGGTCCGCGCCGCGAAGTAGTCCGCCGTTGCCGCAGGTTCCGGGGTGGGTTCCGCCCTGCCCCGGAGTTTTCCCCTGATCTCGGACGGGACGGCACATGCGCATGGTTCGGATCGACGTCACGCGCCCTTCGCGACGCACGCGCCGCAGCTTGGGCCCGGAGCAGTGGTGTCGCGTGACCTGCCGGGACGGGGTGCGGAACCCGCGCGCAATGGAAGTGTCCGTCGAATCCGGGGAGGCGCGACGGTTCGTCGGAGCGAACGACGATTGGCGAAGTCCGGCGGACCGGATCGCGCAGCTCCCGGTGTGACGGGATACGGGCATTGGAGCCTCGAATGATCAGCGGCAAGACGACCTTGATTGCCCACATGGGCTACCCGACCGACGCGTTCAAGGCGCCGCTCATCTACAACCCCTGGTTCGAACAGCGGGGTATCGATGCAGTCGTCATGCCGATGGGCGTGAAGGCCGAGGACTACCCCGTCGTGATGAGGTCGATATTCAAGCTGACCAACATTCGCGGGGCGCTGGTCACGATGCCGCACAAGGTCACGACCGTGGCGCTGCTCGACGAGGTCACGACGACGGTGAAGGTCGCGGGGTCCTGCAACGCCATCCTGAAGCGGGCGGACGGCACGCTGCTCGGCGACATGTTCGACGGCGTCGGGTTCACACGTGGGTTGAAGCAGAAGGGCTTCGCGTGCCGCGGCGCGCGCTGCCTCGTCGTCGGCGCCGGTGGCGTGGGCTCGGCGATCGCGGCGTCGCTGGCCGCGGACGGTGTCGGTGCCATCACGCTGTACGACACGAACCAGGCGTCCGCGGAGGGCCTCGCCGGGCGGCTCGCCCGGCACTACCCGGGGCTGGCGGTCCGCGTGGGCACCAGCGATCCCGCCGGCTACGACCTGGTCGTGAACGGGACTCCGCTCGGCATGCGGCCGGAGGATCCGCTTCCCGTCGACGTCACGCGCCTGGCGCCTTCGACGTTCGTCGGCGAGGTGGTCATGAAGACCGAGATCACGCCGCTGCTGCAGGCCGCGCGGGAGCGCGGATGCCGGATCCAGGTCGGCACCGACATGCTGTTCGCGATGATCCCCGCGTATCTCGAATTCTTCGGCTTCGGCACGGCCACGAGCGACGAGTTGCGCGCGGCGGCCAAGGTCGTGTACTGAGCGTGCAGGCCGAGCGCGCATGGGCGGCGGTGGCGCCGGTTGCAAGGCGACCGGCGGCCGCATCGCCCGGACCGAGCCGCAGGCACCGGAACCTCGCTTGCATCCATTCGCCCGGCATGAAGGATCATCACGCGGCGATTGACCAATGACGGGAGCGCGACGATCGTGAAACAGGAATTCTCACTCGCCCACCTGACGGTGCTGGGCTGTGCGCCGCCGGAGATGATCTACATCGCGGCGCGGGCCGGCTACGACTACGTGAGCATCCGTCCCATCTTCATGGGTCTGCCCGGCGAGCCCAACTATGCGCTGGCCGACAATCCGCAGATGCTGCGGCAGACGAAGCGCGCTCTCGCGTCGACCGGGGTGCGCGTGCACGACATCGAGCTCGCCCGCGTGTACGAAGGCCTGCACCCGACGAAGTACCTGCCGGCCATGGAGGTCGCGGCCGAGCTCGGCGCCAAGGCCGTCCTGTCGAGCATCTGGGGGGGCGAGCGCGAGTTCTACGTCGAGAAGTTCGGCGAGATCTGCGACCTCGCCAAGCCGTTCGGGCTGACCGTGGACCTCGAGTACGTCCCCATCGCGGCCGTGGCCAACCTGGCGCAGGCGGCCGACGTGCTGCGCGCGGCCAACCGCAGCAACGCGGGGCTGATGGTCGACATGCACCACTTCCACCGCGCCCGCGACAATCCGGCCGACCTCGACGCACTGCCGCGCGAGTGGTTCCACTTCGCCCACCTGTGCGACGCTCCCGCCGAGATTCCGACCGAGCGCGCGGAGATGATCCGCATCCTGCGCGAGGCGCGCCTCTACGTCGGCGAAGGTGGCATCGACGTCGCGGGCATCCTGGCGCATATCCCGCACTGCGTCTATTCGATCGAGTTGCCCAACAAGGAGCGGCACGAGGAGATCGGCTATGCCGAGCACGCGACGCGGTGCCTCGAGACGCTGAAGGCGTATCTCGCCCTGCATCCGGCGGAGAAGGGCGCCCGCGACAAGCGCCGCGCCGGACGCCCGGCCGCCGGGAACCGGCGCGCCGTCGCGGCCCAGAAGGCGGAGCGCATGTCATGAAGAAGCACATCAAGGCAGTCGATGCCCATGGCCGGAAGCTGGGAGGTGAAACCCCGCTGCTCGGCACGCCGCTGGTCGGCCGGACCCGGGACCGGGTGCTCGCGGAGGCCGCCAGCGTCATCAGGCAGAAGCCGGACATCGTCGAGTGGCGCGTCGATTTCTTCGACGCCGTGGGAGACACCGGCGCCGTGATCGATACGGCGCGGGCGCTGCGGGACGTCGTCGGCAAGCGCCCCGTCATCTTCACGCGTCGCGCGGAGAGCGGGGGCGGCGAGCGGATCGCCCTCAGCGATGAGCAGGTCGTCGAGCTCTATGGCGCCGTGGCGGCGACGCGCCTCGTCGACTTCGTCGATTTCGAGATGGATCACGATCCCGGGCATCTGCGCCGCGTGCGGGAGCTTACGCAGCGGCATGGGATTCGGCTCATCCTCTCGTACCACAACTGGAGTTACACGCCGGGATACGACTACCTCGTCGACCGGTTTCTGGAGGCGGAGCGGCTCGGCGCCGACGTGGCCATGGTGCAGGTCATGCCGCGCGAGCGCGCCGACGTGCTCCGGCTGCTCGCGGCGACGGCCGAGGCCGACGACAAGACCCGCATTCCGCTGATCAGCATGTCGGTGGGGCCGCTCGGGTCGGTGTCGCGGATGGTCGGCGGCCTGTTCGGCTCGTGGCTGAGCTTTGCCGTCGGTGAATCCGCTTCGGCGCCGGGCCAGATTCCGATCGGCGACCTCGTCACGGTCTTCGACATCATCCGCCGCTCCCGCGGCGGCGAGATGTTCTGATCGCGGGTCCGCGGGGGAACGCGCGCGCGCCGGCAGCGCAGGCGGTGAACGGCGGGCCGGAGGCGCGGCAGTCCATGCCCGGCCAAGGCCGATGACGACGAGATCGGCGTGCTCATGCGAACCGCTGCGGCCGAAAGCGTGCGTGCACGACCCGCGGGCCGCTGGCGGCCGGCGGTGGCGCTGCTCGCGCTCTCGCTGGCCTGGGGCCTGACGTGGGTCGTGGCCAAGCAGGGACTGGCGTACGCATCCCCATGGGCCTTTGCGGCCCAGCGTTGCGTCGGCGGCGCGTTGGCGCTGTTCCTCGCGCTCAAGCTCCTCGGCCGGCCCATGGGCCTGGTCGCGCCGGCGCAGACGCTGGTGATTGCGCTCGTCAATGTCGCCGCGTTCCTGATCGTCCAGACCTGGGCACTGGTCGAGGGCGGCGCCGGCCGGACGGCGGTCCTGAACTACACGATGCCGATCTGGACGCTGCTGCTGGCGTGGCTGTTCCTTGGTGAGCGGATCCGCGGCCTGCAGTGGCTCGCCGCGATCTGCGCCCTGGTCGGGCTCGTGCTCATCGTCGAACCCTGGAACGTGCAGGGGAGCCTCCTCAGCAGCGTCCTGGGGTTGGCGGCTGCGCTTTGCTGGGCTGCGGGCAGCATCCTGATCAAGCGACTTCGGTCGCGATGCGAAGTCGACCTGGTCTCGCTGACGGCCTGGCAGTTGCTGATCGGTGCCGTTCCGCTGTCGTTGCTGGCGGTTGTCATCCCCGACCGTGCGACCGTTTGGTCCGTCCAGTACGTCGGGATCCTGGCGTTCATTGCGATCGTCAGCACCGCGCTGGGCTGGTGGCTGTGGACCTACATCCTCGATCGCGTGCCCGCCTGGGAGGCGAGCCTGTCCGTGCTGGGCGCGCCGGTCGTCGCGCTCGTTTCTTCGCGCGCGCTGCTGGGCGAAGAGTTCCAGGCCGCCGAAGTCGTCGGAATGCTTCTGATCGGCGTCGGGCTGGCGCTCCTGTCGGTGATCGGCGGGATGGCGGGCTCGCGCAGTCCGACGGGCAAGGTATGAGGATCCCGTCCGCCGAACATCGGACGAAGCGGCAGGCGGCATCGCGAGTCGCGGCTCCCGCGATCATCCTCGTCGGGGCCGTTCCGGGTGCATCCCTGCAGGATTCGCGGCCCCGCCGATGACGTCCTGGCAACGTTCGCCGCCAGCGGCATCGATGTTGCGCCGCGCCATCGGACCGCGTTGCACGAAATTGGCGAGGCTGTTAAATTCCGCCTGCGAAACTGCACAATCCGAGCTCGATGTCCACGCAACTCCAGCCGTCCCGCACGACGGCCATGCGCAAGCCCAAGGCGCCGGAAGCCAACCGCGCGCGCATCCTCGCGGCGGCCGTCGCCGAGTTCGCCTCGCGCGGCTTCAAGGGCGCGAGCATGGACGCGATCGCGGCGCGCACCAGCACGACCCGCGCGCTGATCAACTACTACTTCGGCAGCAAGGAAAGGCTGTACCTGGAGGTGCTCGAGAGCGTGTACGCGGAAATCCGCGAGGCCGAACACCACCTCGAGCTCGACCATCTGCCGCCCGTGGAGGCGCTCCGCCGCATCGTCGAGTTCACCTACAACTATTACGTCGCGCACGAGGACTTCGTGCGCCTCGTCGTCGCGGAGAACCAGGCGAAGGGCCGGCACATGAAGCGTTCGCCGGCGCTGCGCGCGATCAACCGCCCCATCGTCGACCTGCTCGGCGGCGTCATCGCGCGGGGCCAGGTCGACGGGGCATTCCGCCACGACGTCGACCCGATCGACGTCCACATGACGATCGCCGCGCTGGGGATGTTCAACGTCACGAACCAGTTCACCTTCGGCGCCATCTTCCAGCGGGCCATGGGCGCGAAGGGGGATGTGCCCGGCCGCCGCCGACAGGTGGCCGACATCGTCCTGCGTTGGCTCGAGCCCGCGTCCGTTCGTCAGTCCGGCAATTGAGGTTTTCACCGAGGAGGAAGTCATGGATTTCAACATCGATCGTCGTTCCGCGCTGAAGGCCGGCGCCGCGCTGGCCGCGTCGCAGGTGCTGCCCGCGTGGGGGCAGGACAAGCCGCTGATCCGCATGTCCGCGGTGTTCTCGGACAAGGACATCCGCGCCGAGATGTTCAACATGATCATCAAGGATCTCTCGGCCGACTACAGGTTCGAGCCCTACTACATGGGCACCCTGTTCAAGCAGGGCACCGAGCTGGTCGCGCTCCAGCGCGACAACCTCGAGGTCGGGAACATCGCGCCGCAGGACATCAGCAAGCAGATCGTCCCGTGGTCCGTGCTGACGTCGGCCTACACGTTCCGCGACGCCAATCACGTGCTGGCCTTCTTCAAGAGCGACGTCGGCACGCAGATGATCAAGCAGGCCGAGGATCAGCTGAAGATCAAGATCCTCGGACCGACGTTCTTCGGCACGCGCCAGGTCGGCCTGAAGCCGAAGAAGAAGATCAACACGCCCGCCGACCTGGCCGGCATCAAGCTGCGGATGCCGCCGGGCGACGCCTGGCAGCTCCTCGGCCGCTCGCTCGGCGCCAACCCGACGCCGCTCGCGTTCGCCGAGACCTACACGGCGCTGCAGACGGGCGCCGTCGACGGCCAGGACAATCCGCTGCCCAACGTGCAGGCGGTGAAGTTCTACGAGGTCATGTCGCAGATCGTCCTGACCTCGCACCTGATCGCGTTCGACGTCCTGTGCATGAACCAGAAGACCTGGAACAGCATGGGCCCGGACAAGCAGAAGAGGTTCCAGGCGGCGGTCGACAAGGCGCTGGCGTGGAGCGTCGCCGAGCACCTGAAGAAGGAGGCGGAGCTCGCCGATGGGTTCAAGAAGCTGGGGCTCGACCTCTATACGCCGGACATCAACGCGTTCCGCACCTACGCGCAGAAGGTGTACCTCGCCTCCGACGAGGCGAAGACGTGGGCGCCGGGAATCCTCGACAAGATCGCGGCCGTCAAGTAGCGGCAAGCCGCCGCGGGCCGACCACCGGCCCGCGGCACCCCGGCCTTCCGGGACATTGGTGACCATCGGCGCCGGGCCACCGGCGCGCACCCGACAACGGGGCGAGGGAGGAAGATCGTGCACCCCACCGTGCAAGCCGTCGTCGGCTGGATGCGGCGCCGTGCGGAGAACGTCGTCGCCGGCCTGCTCGGCGTCATGTTCGTCGCGTTCCTCGTCCAGATCGTCTTCCGCTACTTCTTCAACTTTCCGATCGGCTGGTCGTCCGAGCTCTCCGTCGTCACCTGGCTGTACATGACGCTGCTCGGCTCCGCGTTCTGGCTGAAGGAAAGCGACGAGATCCGGTTCGACCTCATCTCCGGCGCGCTGGGGCCGCTGGGACGACGCGTGCTCGGCCTGTTCGTGGCCGTCGCGGCGGTCATCCTGTTCGGCATGGCGCTGCCGGCCACGATCAAGTACGTGGCGTTCATGAAGGTCGAGAGCAGTTCCTACCTCAAGATCCGCCTGGACGTCCTGTATTCGGTCTACGTCGTGTTTGCCGTGGCCGTGATCGTCCGCTACGCGTGGGCGATCGTGAGCCTGGTGCGCGGCCAGGCACCGGAGGAGATCGACATCACCAAGACGACCTCCGGACTATGAGCATGCCGAGCCCGTTCACCCTCTCGCTCATCGTGATCGTGGCGCTGAGCGTCACCGGACTGCCGCTCGCCTACGCGATGATCGGCGGCTCGATACTGTGGCTGTTCGCGTCCGGCCTCGACATGGGGACCGCCGCGGAGCAACTGCTGAACGGCATGATGGCGAGCCAGCTGCTCCTCGCGATCCCGCTGTTCATCCTCGCCGCCGAGTTCATGAATACCGGCAGCATCATGGACAAGCTGCTGCACTTCTGCAACGCGATCGTCGGGCGCTTCCGCGGCGGCCTCGCGCAGGTGAACGTCGCGCAGAGCGTCATCTTCGCGAGCATGTCGGGCTCCGCGCTCGCCGACGCCGCGGCCTCCGGCAAGCTGATGCAGACGCTGATGACGCGCGACGGCAAGTACCCGCCCGCCTACGCCGCCGCGCTGACCTGCGTGTCGTCGATCATCGGTCCGATCATCCCGCCGTCGATTCCGCTGGTGCTCTTCGCGCTGGTGTCGGACACCTCGGTCGGCTTCCTGTTCCTCGGCGGCATCGTTCCCGGCCTGCTCCTCGGCGCCGTCCAGAGCGGGCTCGTCGCCTTCACGGCCAAGCGGCGCAACTTCCCGATCGAGGAGAAGGTCCCGCTGCGCGAGATGCCCCGCGTGACCTGGGAGGCGATGCCGGCGCTGATGATGCCGGTGATCCTGCTGGGGTGCATGTACAGCGGCATCACCACGCCCACCGAGGCCGCGGCGGTCGCGGCCCTTTACGCGCTGCTGATCTCGGCCTTCCTGTACCGCAGCGTGCGCATGAAGGACGTCTACCACTCGCTCGTCTCGAGCGCCCGCGTCACGGTGTCGATCAGCATGCTGATCGCCGGCGCGCTGGTGTTCAACTTCGTCATCACGTCGGAGAACATCCCGAAGACGCTGAGCGCGATGCTGAAGACCTACGAGCTCTCGCCGCTCGTGTTCCTGTTCGTCGTCAACGTCCTGCTGCTGATCCTCGGCTGCTTCCTCGAAGGCACGACGATCATCCTCGTGATCCTGCCGGTCCTGCTGCCCACGGCGCAGTCGCTTGGCATCGACATGGTGCACTTCGGCGTCATGTGCGTGGTCAACATCATGGTCGGGCTGGTGACGCCGCCCTACGGACTGCTGCTCTTCATGATGAACAAGATCGCCGACGTTTCATTGCGGGACATGGTGCGCGAGCTGATGCCCTTCCTGTACGTGACGTTCGGCGCGCTCGCGCTGATCACGTTCGTGCCCGGCTTCGTGCTGTTCCTTCCGCGGCTCATGGGATACGCCGGCTGACGGCGGCGCCGCAGCGGCGGACACGGCCTCCCGGCGACCGGCCATGACCCGCGTGCGCATCGCCGTCGCCGGCGCCGGACTGATCGGCTGGCGTCACATCGAGGAAATCCGCAATGGCCGGGCGACGGCGCTGGCCGCGATCGTCGACGTCGCGCCGAAGGCGGCCGACGTCGCGCGCGAGGCCGGCGTGCCGCTCTACACTTCGCTGTTCGACCTGTTCGCGAAGGACAGGCCGGACGGCGTCGTTCTCGCCACGCCGAACGCGCTGCACGTCGAGCAGGGGCTTCAATGCATCACGGCGGGCGTGCCCGTGCTGATCGAGAAGCCGGTCGCGCACACGCTGGCCGACGGCATCCGCCTGTGCGAGGCGGCCGAGCGCGCCGGGGCGAAGGTCCTCGTCGGGCACCATCGCCGCCACAGCCCGATCCTGCACAAGGCGGTGGAGATCGTGCGATCGGGCGTGCTGGGGCCGCTGGTGGGCGTGATGGGCAGCGCCGTCTTCTACAAGCCGGACGCCGACGGCTACTACGACGGGCCCAATGCGTGGCGCAGACGGCCGGGAGGCGGGCCGATCCTCATCAACATGATCCACGAGGTCGGCAACCTGCGCGCGATGGTCGGCGAGATCGTCGCCGTGCAGGCGTTCGCGTCCAGCGCGACACGCGGGTTCGAGGTCGAGGACACCGTGGCGATCTGCCTGCGCTTTGCCGGCGGGGCGCTCGGGACGTTCATGCTCTCCGATACGGCCGCTTCGCCTAAGAGCTGGGAGCAGACGTCGCAGGAGAACAAGGCGTACCCGACTTACGCCGACGAGGATGCCTACACGATCATCGGCACGATGGGCTCGCTCGGAGTGCCGACCATGCGGCTGCGGCTCTACGAGGTGCCTGCGGACCGATCCTGGTTCAAGCCTTTCGCGACGCGCACCGAGCCGCTCGAGCGTGCCGACCCGCTCGCCAGGCAGATCGAGCACTTCGCGGCGGTGATCCGCGGCGAGGCCGCGCCGCTCGTGACCTGCCGCGACGGCCTCGCGAACCTGCGCGTCACCGAAGCGATCGTCGAGGCCGCCCGGACCGGGTGCGCCGTCGCGACCGCCTGACGCCGGAGCGCTGTTGCATCGTCGGGGCCGGTGGCGTCGGGTCGACGATCGACGCCTGGCGGGCGGCCGAGGGCACCGCCGCGCACCGACTGCCGTCAGCCGGCGGCGCGCCCGGGCGACGCCCGCCGCGTGAAGAGCTCGGCGCACGCAGCCCGCAGCCAGCGATGGCCGGGATCGTGGTGATAGCGGCCGTGCCAATACTGCTTCACGGTGAACCCGGCGATCTTCACCGGACACGGCACGACGCGGATCGCGCCGGACGAGGCGAGTGTCTCGCCGATGTGCCGCGGAACGGTGGCGACGAGGTCGGTCGCCGACACGATGGTCGCGAGGCCGAGGAAGCCCGGCAGCTCGAGCAGCACGCGCCGCCGGATGTGCTGCGCCGCCAGCGACCCGGACAACGCGCTGTAGCTCGCCGACGACAGGATGCCGACGTGCGCCTCGTCGCGGTACGCGCGCGCGGTCATCGCGGCGCCGATGCGCGGATGGCGCGCGCTGACCAGGCACACGAAGTCCTGCGCGTAGAGCACCTGCTCGTGGAAGCCGGCCTCCAGCCCCGCGATCGTGCCGAGCGCGAGGTCGGCCTCGCCTTCCTCGAGCGCGCGCGCCGTGCGTGCCGAGATCGGCACGACCTCGATCCCCGCCTTCGGCGCGACCGCGCGCATCCGGGTGAGCAGCATCGGCAGCAGCGTGATGTGCGACGCGTCCGTCATCGCGATCCGGAACATCCGCTCCGACGTGCCCGCGTCGAACGCAGGCACGTCGCCGCCGAGGCGCCGCAGCGCGGCCAGCGACTCGCGCACGGGGCCGATCAGGGCGTCGGCGCGCGGGGTGGGCCGCACGCCGGACGACGTGCGGACGAACAGCGGGTCGGCCATCTGCCGGCGCAGCTTTCCGAGCCAGATGCTCGCCGTCGGCTGGCTGACGCCGAGCGTCTCGGCGGTGCGCGTCAGGCTCTGGCTGCGGTAGACCTCGTCGAACATGACCAGCAACCGGGTGTCGCGGAAGGCGGTGGCGAGCGCGTCGGTGGTCATCGCGGCAAGTACATTTGAATTTGCAATGGTAAGCTTTACGATCATTGCATAGACAAAGATCACGCGCAACCCGATGATGGCCGCAGGGCGCCGCACGGAGCGGACGGGCCGGCGATCCGCGTGGCCGCGGCGGCGCGATGAAGGGGTTCGGGCGATGAGGATCTGCTTTCTGGGCGCGGGCGCGCTGGGCAGCGCGATCGGCGGCTCGCTCGCCGAGGCCGGCGCCGACGTGACGCTGGTCGACGCGTGGCGTGAGCACGTCGATGCGATGAACCGCAGCGGCCTGACGCTGCGCGAGGGCGGCGCGGACCGCACCGTCAAGGTCCGGGCCGTCGTCGGCGCGGACGGCGTCGGCCCGATGGACCTCGTGATCGTGCTGGTGAAGTCGTTCCACACGCGCGAAGCGATGGAGCGGGCGCGCGCGCTCGTGGGACCGGACACGGCCGTGATGTCGCTGCAGAACGGTCTCGGCCACGAGGAGATCCTCGCCGACGTCGTCGGGCGCGAACACGTGCTGGCCGGCAAGACGTACAAGGGCGGCGTGCTGCTGGCGCCCGGCCACGTGATTGCCGGCGTCAGGGGCAAGGAGACGATCATCGGCGAGCTCGACGGGCGCGTGACCAAACGCGTGACGCGCATCGCCGACACCTTCAACCGCGCGGGCCTCGCCATGACCGTCAGTGCCAACATCATGGGCGCGATGTGGGACAAGCTCCTGATCAACGTCGCCACCGGCGCGCTGGCCGGCATCACGCGGCTGCCGTACGGCGGACTGTACGCGGTGCCCGAGTTGAAAGCCTGCGCACTTGCGGCGGTCGCCGAAGGGATGGCGGTTGCGAAGGCCGCTGGGGTGGCGATCTCGTACACGGATCCGGAGGGGCCATGGGTCAAGGCGGCCGAAGGTCTGCCGCCGGAGTTCAGGACGTCGCTGCTGCAGAGCCTCGAGAAGGGCGGCCCCACTGAAATCGACTTCATCAACGGCTCGGTCGTGCGCTGGGGGGCGAAGCACGGCGTGGCGACGCCGGTGAACCAGACGCTGGTCGCGTGCGTGAAGGGCATCGAGCGCGCGATGCAGCAGCCCGCAACCAACGCCTGACGAGGAATGCACGATGAGCTACGCCAAGCGTTCGTATGTCGAGCACGTCGCCGTGCACGTCAGGGACATCGACTGGCACGTCCGGTTCTTCCGCGAGGCGCTCGGCATGACGGTCCGCGAGGTCGACGGCGCGGCGGACGCGCCGCGGCAGGTGTGGACGGTCGGCGGCATGCAGTTGATCGCCGACCCCGAGTTCGCCGGGCCGGAAGGGCGGCTCGCGCACCTCGGTGTGATGACGGAGGACCTCGAGGCCGCGCTGGCGGAGGTCTACCGCTGGGATGTCCAGCCGTTGCCGCAGGGCCGCAACTGGGTCGCGCTGCCGGACGGACTTTGCGTCGAAATCATCCAGGCGAGCGCCGGCGCGGTCGCGCAGGCGCTCGCCGTCGATCCCCGCGCCTGAAGGCATTTGCGGGACGGCGCCCATCAACGAGACGAGGAACGGCGATGAAGAAGATCCTGATGCTCCACGGCATCAACCACAACATGTTCGGCAAGCGCGACCCCGTCCAGTACGGGACGATCACGCTGGCCGAGATCGACGCGAAGATGCGCGACGTCGCGAAGGCGCTCGGTGTCGAAGTGACGAGTTTCCAGACCAACAGCGAGGGTGCCATGTGCGAGCGCATCCACCAGGCGTTCCTGGACAGGGTCGACGCCGTCGTCATCAACGCCGGAGCGTGGACGCACTACAGCTACGGCATCCGCGACGCGCTCGCGATCCTGACGGTGCCGATCGTCGAGATCCACATGTCGAACATCCACGCGCGCGAGGCATTCCGCCACCATTCGGTGTTCGCGGAGGTCGTCAAGGGCCAGATCTGCGGGTTCGGGCTCGACAGCTACCTGCTCGGGCTGCGCGCCGCGGCCGACGCCGCTGCCGCGTAGCGGCGACGTCGACGGAGGACGACGTGACGAGCACGACGAACGACGGCCGCCCGGCCGAACGCTACTGGGACGACGCCACCGTCGGCGACGAGGCGGTCAGTCCGTCGGTCACGGTGACCGAGGACATGATCATGACCTACGCGCGTCTGACCGGCGACTTCACGCCGGTTCACGTCGACGAGGCTTACGCGAAGACGACGCCGTTCGGCACACGCGTCGCGCACGGCCTCCTCGGGCTGTCGCTCGCGGATGGCCTGAAGACGCAGGCCGACTACCGGTTCCTGCCGGGAATGTCGCTCGGCTGGACGTGGGACTTCGCCCTCCCGATCAGGATCGGCGATTCGCTGCACGTGCGCTTCAGGGTCGGCAGCATGCGCGCGACGAAGCGGCCTGGCTGGGGCATCGTCGTGCTGCCGTCCGAGCTCGTCAACCAGCGCGGCGAGGTCGTGCAGAAAGGCGAGCACCGGCTCATGATTCCGCGCCGGCCGCAAACGCACTAGCGCAGCCCTGCGCCGCCCCGAACCCAAGACGCCGCGGAGACCACCGCATGACCCAGCCCCTACCGCTCGCCGGCATCCGTGTCGTCGACTACAGCCACTTCCTCGCCGGACCGTTCCTGTCGCGCTGCCTTGCCGCGCTGGGCGCCGACGTGATCAAGGTCGAGCGCCCGAAGGCAGGCGATGCCGGTCGCGCGCACCCGTACTTCATCGATGGGCAAAGCGGATACTTCCTGCAGCAGAACATGGGCAAGCAGGGGCTGTGCGTCAACCTGAAGGACCCGCGCGGCCTCGCGCTGGTGCACCGGCTCACCGACACGGCCGACGTGTTCGTCGAGAATTACCGGCCCGGCGCGCTCGAAAAGCTGGGCCTGGGCTACACCGAGCTTGGTGCGCGCAATCCGCGGCTCGTCTACTGCTCGGTGTCGGCGTACGGCCACACCGGCCCGGATTCCGCGCAGCCGGGATTCGGGCTCATCGCCGAGGCCAAGTGCGGCGCGATGGCGATGATCGGCGAGCCCGGCCACGTGCCCCCGCTGTTCCGCATCGCGCTGGCCGACATGTACACGGGCATCCACGGCGTGGCCGCCGTGTGCGCGGCGCTGCTCGGCCGCGTGAACTCCGGCCGCGGCCAGCACATCGACATGGCGCTCTACGACACGATGGTGTCGATGCACGAGTACGCGGTGCAGTGCTACACGCTGTCCGGCGGCAAGGAGATTCCCGTGCAGACTGGCCACGACCTGCCGCAGTCGACGCTCTACGGCGTGTTCGAGGGCCGCGACGGCTGTTTCGTCGTCGCCGCGCAGGTCGACGATGCGTGGAAGCGCCTGGCGAAGCTGATCGGCGGCGACGCGCTCGCGGCCGACACCCGTTTCCATTCGCCCGAAGGCCGCAACGCGCACCGCGAGGTCATCCTGCCGCTGCTGCGGGCATGGGCGATGGCGCAGCCGTCGGTGGCCGCCTGTATTGCCGCGCTGAACGCGGTCGAGGTGCCTTGCGCGAAAGTGCAGCGAATCGACGAGGTGCTCGAGGACCCGCAGATCAAGGCGCGCGGCATGATCGTCGAGCAGGACCACCCGGTGCTCGGCCGCATCCGGATGCCGAATCTGCCGTTCCGGTTCTCCGACTGCGACACGTCGCCGAAGAGCGTCGCGCCGCTGCTGGGTCAGCACAACCGCGACGTCGCCGCGACGCTCGGCTACACGGCGGCGGAGATCGACGCCATGGTGAAGGACGGCGTGCTCTACGCCGAGGATGCCGTGGCCCGGCTGGCCGCGGCGCATTGACGGAGCGAAACGGATGACCGACCGCTACGCACTGTTCGGCAGCCCGATCCGCCACAGCAAGTCGCCGGAGATCCACGGCGGGTTCGCGCGCGCCACCGGGCAGGACATGACCTACGAGCTGATCGAGCCGCCGCTCGACGGCTTTCCGGCCGCGGTCGCGGCGTTCCGCGCGAGCGGCGGCCGCGGTGCCAACGTCACGATGCCGTTCAAGCTCGAGGCATTCGCGCTCGCGACCCGCCACTCCGAGCGCGGCCGGCTCGCCGGTGCCGTCAACACGCTCAAGTTCGAGGGCGACCACGTGCTCGCCGACAACTTCGACGGCGTGGGGCTCGTCAACGACATCCACCGCAACCAGGCCGTGGCGCTCGCCGGCCGGCGCGTGCTGGTGCTGGGCGCGGGCGGCGCCGTGCGAGGTGCCCTGCTGCCGATCCTCGACGCCGGGCCGGCGCGCCTCGTCGTCGCGAATCGGACGGTGAGCAAGGCGCTGGCACTGCGCCAGCAGGTCGCGGGCCACCCGGAATTCCTCGCGGGCGGCTATGCGGACCTGGGAAGCGAAGCGTTCGACGTCGTCGTCAACGCGACGTCGGCGAGCATGCGCGGCGAGCTGCCGCCTGTGCCGCGCTCCGCGTTCGCTCCGGGATGTCTTGCGTACGATGTCGTCTACGGCAAGGGGCTGAACCCGTTCCTCGCTCTGGCGCGCGACGCCGGTGCCGGCAGGCTCGCCGACGGCGTTGGCATGCTGTGCGAGCAGGCGGCCGAGGCTTTCGCATGGTGGCGCGGCGTGCGGCCAGAGACGCGCGAGGCGATTGCGTCGCTCGCCGTGCCGCTCGCCTGAAGCGTGCCGGTACGTCAGGCGCCGATGTCCCACAGCCGGCCGCCGAGCTTCAGTGCGCCCTTCGCGACCACCGTGCGGTGGATCTCGGACGTGCCGTCGAAGATCCGGTAGATCCGCGCGTCGCGATACAGGCGCTCGATCGGCAGCGCCGCGGAATAGCCCATGCCGCCGAAGATCTGCACGGCGCGGTCGGCGACGCGACCGAGCGTCTCGGCGGCCTCGACCTTCACCATCGAGATCCACTCGCGGGCGTCCCGGCCCTGGTCGATCTCCCACGCGGCGCGCAGCAGCATGAGTCGCGCCGCGTTGATCTCGACGGCGCTGTCGGCGATCATCTGCTGGATCATCTGGAACTCGCCGATCGCCTTGCCGAACTGCCGGCGCTCGTTCGCGTAGCCGGTCATGAGCGTCATCAGCCGGCACGCCTTGCCGATCGCGCGCGCGCCGACCTGCGCGAGTCGCACGCGGCCGAGCGTCGAGTACGCGATCGCGAGCCCCTGCCCCTCGGCGCCGAGCAGCCGGTCGCGGCCGACCCGCACGCCTTCGAAGAAGAGCTCGACGTGGCTGGTGCCGGTCAACCCCATCATCGGCTGGTCGCGCCCGACGGCGACCCCCGGCTGGCTCTTGTCGATCAGGAACAGCGACACGTGGCGCGGGCGTGCGTCGGGGTCGGTCACGGCCGACACGATGAAGAAGTCCGAGAAGAGCCCGTCGCTGATGAAGTGCTTGGTGCCGGTGACCGTCCAGCCGTCGCCGTCGCGGACGGCGCGCGTTCTGATCGACGCCGCGTCGGAGCCGGCGTCCGGCTCGGTGATCGCGATCGAGCACGTGCGCTCGCCGCGCACCGCGGGCAGCAGGAAACGCTCCTTCTGCTCGGGCGTCCCCTCCAGCAGCGACTCGTAGACGTTGCCGAACGCGCGACGGATCAGGATGTCCTTGGTGTGGCCGAATTGCTCTTCGACCAGCATGGTGTCCACGGCGGAGAGGCCACCGCCGCCGTATTCCGCGGGGATGTTCGTCGCATAGAAGCCGTGCGCGCGCGAACGCTCGAATATCACGCGCGCCTTCTCCGGCGCGAGCCGGCCCGTCGCCTCGATCTCTTCCTCCAGCGGGATCAGCTCGGTCGCGACGAAGTCGCGGATCGTGTGCACGAGCAGCCGCTGCTCTTCGGTCAGGTCGAACCGCATGGCATTCCTCCGCGCGCACCGGCGCGTGTGTCAGCCGTGCATTATCGCGCCGGCCGCCGTGCGTGGGCGGGGCCGGTCGTCCGGTTTGGGCTGTCGTGACGTGGCCGGCGCCCTCGCGCGCGCATTGCTATGCTTGGCAGGTCAAAGGAGACACGACGATGGAAACCACGAAGCGCATCGAGGTCCGGGGCCGGACACTGGGCGGCGCGACGCCGCTGATCTGCACGCCGCTCGTCGGCCGCACGCGCGAGCGCGTGCTCGCCGAGGCGGCGAGCGTCGTCGCGAAGAAGCCGGACGTCGTCGAGTGGCGCGTCGACTGCTTCGAGGCGATCGGCGACACGCCGGCCGTGCTGGGCACGCTCGCGGCGTTGCGCGCGGCCGTCGGCGACGCGCCGGTCATCTTCACGCGGCGCTCGGTGAAGGAAGGCGGCACGCCGATCCCGCTCGACGACGCCGGCGTCGTCGTCCTGTACGACGCCGTCGGCGCGACCGGGCAGGTCGACTTCCTCGACTTCGAGATGGGCAACGACCCCGAGCACGTGCGACGTGTCGTCGCGGCCGCGCATGCGCACGGCACGCGGACGATCCTGTCGTACCACAACTTCGGCTACACGCCGGGCGCGGACTTCCTCGTCCAGCGTTTCCTCGAGGCCGAGCGCCTCGGTGCCGACGTCGCGAAGGTCGCCGTGATGCCGCGCGACGCCGCCGACGTGTTGGCGCTGCTGTCCGCGACGTCGACGGCGCACGCCAAGGCCGGCATCCCGCTGATCAGCATGTCGATGGGTCCGCTGGGCGCGGTCACGCGCATGGTCGGCGGGCTGTTCGGCTCGTCGCTGTCGTTCGCCGTTGGCGAGGGCAGCTCGGCGCCGGGACAGATGCCGATCGCCGACCTGCGCGTCGTTTACGAGGTCATCGGGCGCGCGAGCGGCGCGCGCTGACCGCGCTCGGGTGCCGGTGCCGACACCGCGGGCGGCGCGCCGATGGCTTCGAGCACGGCAACCGCGCGGCGCCAGCTGGCGTACGCCACCGCGGCCCCGCCGAACGCGAGCGCCAGGCCGGACGCCGGTGCAGCGTCGCCGGAAAGCATGAGCGCGATCCCGCCGAGGGTCGCCCCCGCGCCTGTGATCGCGACGCGCAGCCACGCGCCGTACGCCACGTACGCGCGGCCTTCGCGCGTCCGCAGGTCGAAGCCGGGATTACGCGTTGTCGTCTGGTCTTCCATGCACACTCCTGTCGATTGAACACGCGTGCCGCGCCTGCCGGAACCGATGATCGGGATCGCGGGATGGTGCGCCGCACAAATCCAATATCCGGGCATGCCTTGCCCGGGTCAATTCGATAATTCCGATCGAGGCCATCGGGTATGCGGATAGGCCGCGCCGCGCACCGGCGCGGCGCGCAAGCGGGCGCACTGCGCCCGCGCCGTGAACCACTGCGTCGGAGCGGTGCATCGCGCGCGCCGGCGCTTGCGGCGAGAGCACCGCTTTGGCACAGTCGGACGCATGGGCAGGCGATCGCTTCCGCTGGGCGATGTGTACCGGCACCTCGAGCCGGGGCCGGTCGTGCTGCTGACGACGTCGCGCGGCGGCCGCGCGAACGTGATGGCGATGTCGTGGCACACGATGCTCGAGTTCGAGCCGCCGCTCGTGGGCTGCGTCGTCAGCAACCGCAATTACTCTTACGCCGCGCTGGTCGCGACGAAGGAATGCGTGATCGCGATTCCGACCGCCGACATCGCGCGGCGCGCGATCGCCTGCGGAAACGTCAGCGGCCGCCGCGGCGACAAGTTCGCGGCGGTCGGGTTGACGCCGGTGCCGGCGACGCGCGTGCGCGCGCCGCTCGTCGACGAGTGCTACGCCAACTTCGAGTGCCGCGTCGTCGACACGCGCATGGTGCGCAAGTACTGCTTCTTCGTCGTCGAGGTCGTGCAGGCGTGGGTGGATCCACGCGTGAAGGATCCGCGCACGATCCACCACGGCGGAAGGGGCCTGTTCATGTTCGCCGGCGAGCGCCGGAAGCTGCCGTCGAAGGCGAAATAGGCGGCGCGTCCGGATGCGCGGCGATCGCCGCGGCGCGCCGCGCAACGCGGCCGGCGTACACGTCCACGCGGTCGGCGAACCGGGCGATAATGGGTACCGGAGGCACCCACGCACGATTGACGAGGCGCGCGACGATCGATCCGCGCCGGCGCGGGCCCAAGGAGGAGGCACGATGAAAGGAAACTCGGTCGAACAGGACCGGCGCGCGGAACGGCTGGCCGAGCTCGCGTCGCTCGTGCACGCGAAGGTCGCGCCGGCGGAGCGCGCGACGCTCGAGGCGTTCCTGCGCGCCTACTACGGGCAGGTCGACCCCGACGACCTTGCCGACCGGCAGCTCGCCGACCTGTACGGCGCTGTCCTGTCGCACTGGGGCTTCGCGCGCAAGCGCACGCCGGGGCAGGTGCGCGTGCGCGCGTTCAACCCGACGATCGAGGAGCACGGCTGGCAGTCGACGCACACGATCGTCGAGATCGTCAACGACGACATGCCGTTCCTCGTCGACTCGGTGACGATGGAGGCGAACCGGCACGGCCTGACGCTGCACCTCATCGTCCATCCGATCATCGACGTGGCGCGCGCGGCCGACGGCACGCTGGCCGGGGTCGCGACGGACCGGGCACAGGGGTCGCTGCGCGAGTCGTTCATCCACGTCGAGGTCGACCGTGTCACCGGAGCGGCGACGCTGGAGGCGCTCGCGGGCGATATCGCGCGCGTACTCGCCGACGTGCGCGCCGCGGTTGGCGACTGGAAGGCGATGCAGAAGGCGGCGCTCGCCCTCGTGGCCGAACTCGAGCACCGGCCGCCGACGATTCCCGCGGACGAGCAGGGCGAAGGCCGGGCGTTCCTGCGCTGGCTTGCCGAAAACCACTTCACGTTCCTGGGCTACCGGCGGCACGAGCTCGTCGCCGTCGACGGGCACGACGCGCTGAAGATCGTACCGGAGTCGGGCCTCGGCATCCTGCGCGAGAAGTCCGGCAAGGATCACGCGACGGGCTTTGCCGCGCTGCCGCCCGAGATCCGCGCCTACGCGCGGCGCCCCGAGCTCCTCGTCATCACCAAGTCGACGTCGCGCTCGACGGTGCACCGGCCGGGCTACCTCGACTACATCGCGGTCAAGCGCTTCGACGCCGCCGGCAACGTCACCGGCGAGGACCGCTTCCTCGGCCTCTTCACTTCCGCCGCGTACAGCGCCAACCCGGCCGAGATCCCGCTGCTGCGCCGGAAGGTCGGCAACGTCGTTGCGCGTGCGGGCCTGGCCGAGGGCAGCCACGCCGCGAAGGCGCTGCTCAACATCCTCGCCACGTTTCCGCGCGACGAACTGTTCCAGATCGGCGAGGACGACCTGCTGCGCACGGCGATGGGCATCCTGCACCTGTACGACCGCCAGCGCCTGCGCGTGTTCGTCCGCCGCGACCCGTTCGAGCGCTTCGTGTCGTGCCTCATCTACGCGCCGCGCGAGAACTTCTCGACGGAGCTGCGCCAGAAGTGGCAGGCGATCCTGATCGCGGCGTTCAACGGCACCGGCTCGGAGTTCAACGTGAGCCTGTCCGAGTCGATCCTCGCGCGCATTCACATCACCGTGCGCACGACGCCCGGCGCGATTGCCGACTTCGACGTGCGCGACGTCGAGGCACGGCTCGTCCACGCGACGCGCCGGTGGACCGACGACCTCAAGTCGGCGCTCATCGAGGCGCAGGGCGAGGCGCACGGCCTCGAGCTGCATCGCCGGTTCGGACACGCGTTCCCGGCCGGCTATCGCGAGGAGTTTCCGGCGCGCGACGCCGTGCCCGACATCGAGCTGATGGCGAAGCTCACCGACGCGGAGCCTCTGGCGCTCTCGCTGTACCGGCCGCTGGAGGCGGCGCCGGGCACACTGCGGTTCCAGCTGATCCACCTCGGCCGGTCCGTCACGCTTTCGGACAGCCTGCCGATGCTGGAGCACATGGGGCTGCGCGTGCTGGACGAGCACCCGCACCGGATCACGCCGCAGGGCCTGCCGCCGATCGCGATGCACGACTTCGGCATCCAGTCGGCGCTGCCCGGTGTCGACATGGAGGTCGACACGCTGCACGCGGTGTTCGAGGACGCGTTCGGCCGCATCTTCGGCGGCGAGGTCGAGAACGACGACTTCAACCGCCTGGTCGTGGCGGCGCGGATGCCGGCGGAGGAGGTCGTCGTGCTGCGCGCATACGCGAAGTACATGCGCCAGACCGGCTTCCCGCTGTCGCAGGCGTTCGTCGAGGGCACGCTGTCGGCGCACCCGGACATCGCCCGCCTGCTGATCGAACTCTACCGCGCGCGCTTCGACCCGGACGGCGGCGAGGGCGCCGGCGCGCGCGCCGCCGAGCGCGAGCGCGCGATCGAGGCGGCGCTCGAGTCGGTCGAGAACCTGTCGGAGGACCGCGTGCTGCGGCAGCTGCTCGCGCTGGTCAACGCGACGACGCGCACCAATTTCTGGCGGCGCGACGCCGCGGGCCGGCGGCGCAGCTTCCTGTCGTTCAAGGTCGATCCCGCGAGAGTCCCCGGCCTGCCGGATCCGAAGCCCGCGTTCGAGATCTTCGTCTACGCGACCCGGTTCGAGGGCATCCACCTGCGCGGCGGGCCGGTCGCGCGTGGTGGCCTGCGCTGGTCGGACCGCGCGGAGGACTTCCGCACCGAGGTGCTCGGGCTCATGAAGGCGCAGATGGTGAAAAACACCGTCATCGTGCCGGTGGGCTCCAAGGGCGGCTTCGTGCTGAAGCGCCCGCCCGCGCAAAGCGACCGCGACGCGTACCTCAAGGAGGGCGTGGCCTGCTACCAGGATTACCTGCGCGGCCTGCTCGATCTCACCGACAACCTCGTCGGCGGGCGCGTGGTGCCGCCGCCGCAGGTCAAGCGGCACGACGCCGACGACCCGTACCTGGTCGTCGCGGCGGACAAGGGCACCGCGTCGTTCTCCGACTATGCGAACGCCGTGAGCAAGGAGTACGGGTTCTGGCTGGGCGATGCGTTCGCGTCGGGCGGGTCGGTCGGCTACGACCACAAGGCGATGGGCATCACCGCGCGCGGCGCCTGGGAGGCGGTCAAGCGCCACTTCCGCGAGATGGGCGTGGACACGCAGGCGACCGACTTCACGGTCGTCGGCATCGGCGACATGTCGGGCGACGTGTTCGGCAACGGGATGCTGCTGTCGCCGCACATCCGGCTCGTCGCCGCGTTCGACCACCGGCACATCTTCCTCGACCCGGCTCCGGACGCGGCCGCGAGCATCCGCGAGCGCGAGCGGCTATTCCGCCTGCCGCGCTCGTCGTGGGCCGACTATGATTTGCGTCTCGTGTCGAAGGGCGGGGGCGTGCACGCGCGCAGCGCGAAGTCGATCACGATCACGCCGGAGGTCAAGGCCGTGCTCGGGATCACGGCCGTGGCGCTGAACCCCACCGAGCTCGTCAATGCGATCCTCAAGGCGCCGGTGGACCTCGTCTACAACGGCGGCATCGGCACGTACGTCAAGGCGACCGGCGAGCCGCACGGTGCCGTCGGCGACCGCGCCAACGACGCGCTGCGCGTCGACGGCCGGGAGCTGCGCTGCAAGGTGTTCGCCGAAGGCGGCAACCTCGGGTGCACGCAGCTCGGGCGCATCGAGTTCGCGGCGGCGGGCGGCCGCATCAACACGGACGCCATCGACAACTCGGCGGGCGTGGACACGTCCGACCACGAGGTCAACCTCAAGATCCTGCTCGGACTCGCCGTCGACGACGGCGAGCTCACGGAGAAGCAGCGCAACACGCTGCTCGCGAGCATGACCGACGACGTCGCGGCGCTGGTGCTGCGCGACAACTACTTCCAGACGCAGGTGCTGTCGGTGACGGGCCGCATCGCGCCGACGCTGCTCGACGCGCAGGCGCGGTTCATGCACTTCCTCGAGAAGAACGGACGGCTGCACCGCGCCATCGAGTTCCTGCCGTCGGACGACGAGATCGCCGCGCGCCGGAAGCAGGGCCGGGGACTCACGAGCCCCGAGGCCGCGGTGCTGCTCGCGTACTGCAAGCTCTGGCTCGCGGACGAGCTCACCGCCTCGCCGCTGCCCGACGACCCGTGGATCGCCACCACGCTCACGCGATACTTCCCGGCCGCGGTGCGCGACAAGTACGGCGCGTACATGGCGCGCCATCCGCTCAAGCGCGAGATCATCGCCACGCACGTGCTGAACAGCATGGTCAACCGCGTGGGCAGCACGCTGGTGCACCGGCTCATGGAGACCACGGGCGCGCGCCCGCACGAGGTCGTGCGCGCGTACCTGCTGGCGCGCGAGGTGTTCGGCCTCGTGCCGATGTGGAAGGCGATCGAGGCGCTCGACAACAAGGTCGACGACGCCGTGCAGTCGGCGATGCTCGTCGACACCAGCGGGCAGCTCGAGCGCGGCACGGTCTGGTTCCTGCGGTCGCGGCGACTCGCCGACGACATGGCGGCGACGATCGCGCACTTCGGCCCGCTGGTGGAGGCGCTATCCGCGCAGCTCCCCAAGCTGCTTGCCCCGGCGGCGCGCGCGCGCGTGGACGCGGGGGTCGCCAAGCTCGCCGCTGCCGGCGTGCCGCGCGACCTGGCCGAGCGGGTCGTCACGTTCGACACGCTGCACGCGGCGCTCGACATCGCCGAGGTCGCGGCCACCGCGAAGAAGCCGGTGGAGCCGGTGGCCGCCGTCTACTTCGCCGTGGCGGAGCGGCTGGGGCTGGGGTGGCTGGCGGAAAAGATTGCCGCGCTGCCCGGCGACGCGCACTGGGATCGCCTCGCGCGCGGCGCGATGCAGGACGATCTGTCCGGCCTCTCGCGCAGCGTCACGGCGGACGTCGTGGGCAGCGGCGACGCCGCCCCCGCGCAGCTGGTCGACGCGTGGCAGGACCGCAACCGCCGCGCCCTGGAGCGCGCGGCGCAGCTGCTGACGGAACTGCGCGCCGCGCCCGCCCCGGATGCGGCAATGCTGTCCGTCGCGCTGCGCGAATTGCGCAGTCTTGCATAGTACAAACGCCGCCACGATTGTCGTCCGCACGTCGATTGGCCCGGCAAAGCCGGCCGGGCGATCGATGTTGCGCAGCACAACACGTCAGGCACGTTAATTGCCCTTGAACGGGCAGTAAAGCAGCGCTTCGCCGGCGGAACGCCGATTGCCGACAACGCGGTCGGAGGTCGCGGTCCGTGCGGCTGCCCGCATACCCCCGGGGGAGGTCATTCCGGAGCGCGGGTGCCCTGCCGGTGCGCGGGCGCGGCAATGCCAATAACAAGGGTCGTCATGATCGGTTCGTGCTTCACGCGCGCAGGCGCGCTTGTGCCTCGCGTGGCGGGAATGGCCGCCGTCGTACTCTTCGCCGGCTTCGCGCTCGCATCCGCCCCGGCCGCCGCACAATCGGCCGACCTCGTCGTCAACCAGGCCGACAGCCCCGATCCCGGTCCCGCCGGGGGCGTCTTCACCTACACGATCCGCGTCGACAACAACGGCCCCGACACCGCGACCGGCATCAATTTCGCGGACACGCTGCCGCCGGGGTCGACGTTCGTCGGCGTGACGACCACGCAAGGCACGTGCAGCCCGCCGGCGGGCGGCGTCGTCAACTGCGCGCTCGGCACCCTGACGTTCCTCGCCAACGCGACGGTGACGATCCAGGTGATCCTGCCGACCCCGGGCGTCTACACCAATACGGTTTCGGCGACCGCGGCCACCGCGGACCCCAACACGTCCAACAACCTCAACGTCACCGAGAGCACGACGGCGCAGAACGCGACGGACATGGCGATCTCGGTCGTGAGCCCCGTGGCCCCCGTCAACGCCGGCGCCGGGTACACGTACGTGCTGACGGCGACCAACAACGGCCCGCTGGCGGCCGCCTCGCAGACGATCACGTTTGCCGTCCCGGCGGGCGCGTGCGTGACGACGCCGGGGCCCTCGGGCACCGGCTGGACCTGCGCGCCGCTGCCGACGGCCGCGGCACCGCTCTGCGCGGGCCAGACGATCACCTGCACGCGCAACACGTCGCTCGCCTCCGGTGCCAGCGCCCCCAACGTCACCGTGAACGCCGTCGCCAACGTCGGCGGTTCGATCACCGGCGCGTTCACCGTGAGTTCGCCGCTGCCGGACGGCAACATGGCGAACAACACGGCCACCGCGACGACGACGGTCAACAGCGGCTATTCGGACGTCTCGATCACGAAGACGGCGTCGCTGGGGACGGTCGGGGTCGGCAGCAACGTCAGCTACACGCTGCGCGGACGGCTGAACGGCGGCGAACCGGCCGGCCAGGGCGGCGGCCTCATCACGGTCACCGACACGTTGAACGCGAACCTGACGTTCGTGTCGGCCAGCGGCACCGGCTGGACGTGCAGCTTCGCGGCGCCGACGCTCACCTGCACGCGGCCGGGTCCGTTCTCGACCAACTTTACCAACATGCCGGACATCACGCTGGTCGCGACGGTGAACGCCACTGGCACGATCCCGAACACGGCGTCGATCTCGGCACCCGAGGCCGATCCGGTGCCGGGCAACAATTCGTCGTCGGTCAACGTGACCGGGAGCAATTCCGCAGACCTGTCGACGACGAAGACCGTGTCGCAGAGCCCGGTCGTTCCGGGGTTCAATTTCACGTACTCCATCGTCGTGCGCAACAACGGCCCGTCGCCAGTCGCGATCGGCCAGACGGTGACGGTCACCGACACGATCCCGGCGGGCATCTCGCTGCGCGCGCTGCCGGCCGGCACCGGCTGGACCTGCTCGGTGCCGGGCGGCACCATCTACCCGGCCGCGGGCCCGATCACGTTCACGTGCACGCGCACGCTCGCGGCGACGCAGGGGGCGAACAGCAACTTCCCGACGATCACCGTGCAGGCCGTCGCCAACGTCGGCGGCACGACGACGAACACCGCGTGCGCGGCGCTTTCGGGCACCGGGCCGTCCGACGGCACCGCGGCCAACGACTGCGGCGGCGTTAACGTCATTGCGACCGACGCGATCGTCGCGGCGGACCTGCAGCTGGTGTCGAAGACCGTGAGCCCGAACCCGGTGGCGGCCGGCCAGGACCTCACGTACGTCATCACCGTGGCGAACAACGGGCCGGGCACCGCGACCAACGTCACCGTCACCGACGTCTTCAGCGCCACCGGGAACAACCAGCTCGTCACGACCGGCGGCTTCCAGTCGGCCACGCCCTCGCAGGGGTCGTGCACGCCGAACGTCGTGACCGCCGGCCCGAACGTGACCGTGACCTGCAACCTCGGCACGCTCGCCAGCGGCGCCACCGCGACCGTCACGATCGTCGTGCGCCCAACCACGGCAACGACCGCCAACCGCACCAACACGGCGACCGTCACGTCGCCCGACGTCGGCGACCCGAACCGCGACAACAACTCGGGATCGGTCACGAGCCAGGTCACCGCGGTGGCCGACGTCACCGTCACCAAGACCGACACGCCGGACCCGGTGCAGGCCGGCACGCCGCTCACCTACGTGATCGCCGCGCGCAACAACGGACCGTCGACGGCGGCCAGCGTGACGATCACCGACACGCTGCCCTCCAACGCGCAGTTCCTGTCGCTGTCGGCGACGACCGGCAGCCCGACGTGCTCGACGCCGGCGGTCAACTCGGTCGGCGGCACGCTGACCTGCACGTGGGCGACGATCGCCAGCGCCACGCAGCAGACGGCGACCGTGATCGTGCGCCCGGTGACCGGCGCCGCCAGCGTCCAGAACGACGTGACGATCACGACGACGACCGCCGAGTCGAACGCGGCCAACAACAGCGCGACGGCGACGACCACCGTGCAGGCCGCGGCGGTCGACCTCGTGATCAACAAGGTCGACAGCGTCGACCCGGTCGCGCTCGGCCAGCTCACCAAGTACACGATCACCGTCACCAACGGCGGCCCGTCGTTCGCGACCAACGTCGTCATGACCGACAACTTCCCGGCCGGCGCGCCGACGGCGACGTTCAGCTACCAGGGCAACATCACGGCCAGCGGCGGCGGCAGCTGCGTCGAGCCGGCGCTCAACGCGACGTCGGGCACGCTGACCTGCACGTTCGCGGGGCTCGCGAGCGGCGCCTCGGTGGTCGTCACGTACGACATGCGCGCCGAGTCGATCGCGAGCGGCACGTCGGGGACGACGTTCAACTCGGCGTCCGTCACCGCCAACGAGACGGAGTCGCTCAATTCCAACAACTCGACGACGCACTCGACGACGTCGCGGCAGGCGGCCGACCTCGCGCTGACCAAGAGCGCCCCGGCGAGCGTCATTCCCGGCAGCGCGCTCGCGTGGACGCTGACGATCACCAACAACGGCCCGGCCGCCAGCAACGGCGCCCAGGTCACCGACACGCTGCCGGCGGGCGTCACGTTCGTCAGCGCGAGCCCCGGCTGCGCGTTCGCGACCGGCACCGTGACCTGCACGCTGGGCGCGCTCGCCAAGGGCGCCTCGACGACCCTGACGATCAACGTCACGGTGAACGCGCCGTACACCGGCGCCAATCCGCTGGTCAACGCGGCGACCGTGACCGCGGTCAACGAGATCGACATCGTGCCGGGCAACAACACCGGAACGGCATCGACGACCGTCACCGCGCAGGCGGACCTCGCAGTCGCCAAGAGCGTGAGCAACGCGACGCCGGCCGTGGGCACGAGCGTCACGTTCACGGTCACGGCGACGAACAACGGTCCCAACGACGCGACGGGCGCGCAGGTCGCCGACCTGCTGCCCGCGGGCTACGCGTTCGTGTCGGCGACGGCGTCCGTCGGGTCGTACAACAGCGGCACTGGCGTGTGGACGATCGGCAATTTCGCCAACGGCGCGTCCGCCACGCTGACGATCACCGCCACGGTGCTCGCGAGCGGGTCGTACACGAACACCGCGACGATCTCGGCGACCACGACGGATCCCAACCCGGACAACAACACGGCCAGCGCCGGCACGACGCCCGTCGCGCAGGCCGACCTCGCCGTGCAGAAGACCGTGAGCAACGGCACGCCCAACGTCGGCGCCAACGTGACGTTCACGATCACCGTGACCAACAATGGCCCGTCGTCCGCGGCGAACGTCCAGGTGAGCGATGCGCTGCCGGCGGGCTACGTGTTCGTGTCGGCGACGCCGTCGGCGGGCAGCTACAGCCAGGCCACCGGCGTATGGAGCGGCATCGGCACGCTCGCGAGCGGCGCGTCCGCCACGCTGCAGGTCACGGCGACCGTGCAGCCGGCCGGGCCGTACCTCAACACGGCCACCGGCACGACGACGACGACCGACCCGAATCCGAACAACAACACGGCGTCCGCCGGCACGTCGCCGGTGGCGGTGTCGAGCCTCGCGGTCACCAAGACCGACGGCAGCGCCACGTACACGCCGGGCGGCACTGGCACCTACACGGTCGTCGTCACGAACGGCGGACCGTCCGCGGCGGCCGCGGTCACGGTCGCCGACGCGCTGCCGGCGGGCGTCACGCTGAACGGCACGGTCACGTGCGCGACGACCGGCACCGCGAGCTGCGGCAGCGTCACCGGGATCGCCGGGCAGACGAGCTTCGGCGCGACCGGCGCGTCGATCGCCGCCGGCGCCGGCAATGCGCTCACGTTCACCGTTCCGGTCGCGTACGCGTCCGGCATGACCGCGAACCCGCTGACCAACACCGCCACGGCCTCCGATCCGTCGAGCCCGCAGGCGTCCGGCAGCGACAGCAGCAATCGGTCGCCGCGCGTCGCGCTGGTCGTCGCCAAGACCGACGGCAGCGCGACGTACACGCCGGGCGGCACCGCGACGTACACGGTCACCGTCACCAACACGGGCCCGAGCGACGCGGTCAGCGTCACGGTCGCCGACACGCTGCCGGCGGGGCTCACGCTGACGGCCAACGTGAGCTGCACGGCAAACGGCGTCGCATCCTGCGGCACCGTCACCGGCAGCAACGGGCAGACGGCATTCGGCACCACCGGCGCCACGCTCGGCGCCGGCGCCGGCGACTCGCTGGTGTTCACCGTGCCGGTGGCGTTCGCGGCCAGCATGACGACGAATCCGCTGGTCAACACGGCGACGGCGTCGGACGTCGCGACCGGCGCGAGCGCGACCGGCTCGGACTCCGACAGCCTCGCGGCGCAGGTGACCCTCGCGGTCGTCAAGTCCGACGGCAGCAACACCTACACGCCTGGCGGCAGCGCGACGTACACGATCACCGTCGGCAACAACGGCGTGTCCACGGCCAACAACGTGACCGTCGCCGATGCGCTGCCGGCCGGCGTCACGCTGACGGCGAGCGCGACCTGCGCGGCGAGCGGCGCATCGAACTGCGGCACCGTGACCGGGACGGCCGGCCAGACCGGCTTCGGCGCGACGGGGGCCGTCATCGTCGCCGGCGCGGCCAACGTGCTGACGTTCACGGTACCCGTGGCCTTCGCCGCCGGGCTCGCGACCGACCCGCTCGTCAACACGGCCAGCGCGACCGACGGCCCGACCGGCGCGACCGGCTCCGGTTCGGACAGCGACACGCGCGCGGCGCAGGTCACGCTGGTCGTGGCCAAGACCGACAACGCCGCCACCTACACGCCAGGCGCGACCGGCACCTACGTGGTCACCGTCACCAACACGGGCACGTCGGACGCACTGAACGTCACGGTCAACGACCCGCTACCGGCCGGCGTGACGCTGACCGGCAACGTCGCGTGCGTCGCGAACGGCATCGCCACCTGCGGCACGGTCACCGGCACGAGCGGCCAGGCCGCGTTCGGCGCGACCGGCGCGGGCATCGGCGCCGGCGCCGGCAACTCGCTCGTGTTCACGGCGCCGGTGGCCTTCGCGGCGACGCTGGCCGACGACCCGCTGGTCAACACGGCGACCGCGACCGACGTTGCGTCCGGCGCGACGGCGAGCGGCTCGGACAGCGACGGGCGCGCGTCGCGCACCGGCCTCGCGATCACGAAGACCGACAACAGCGCGACCTACACACCGGGCGGCACCGGCACCTACGTCGTCACCGTCACCAACGCGGGGCCCTCGGCCGCGGTGGCGCTGTCGCTCAGCGATCCGCTGCCCGCCGGCGTGACGCTCACCGGAAACGCGACCTGCGTGCCGGCGGGCACGGCGACCTGCGGCGTGGTCACCGGCAGCGCCGGGCAGGCGAGCTTCGGGACGACCGGCGCCACGATCGCTGCCGGGCCGGGCCATGCGCTCACGTTCACGGCGCCGGTCGCGTTCGCGCCGGGCATGACCGCCAATCCGCTGCTGAACACGGTGTCGGCGGCCGAAGGCACGCAGACGCCGGTGCTCGCGTCCGACACGGACACGCTGTCGGCGAAGACTTCGCTGGCCGTGACGAAGACCGACGGCAGCCCCACGTACACGCCGGGCGGCACCGCGAGCTACACGATCATCGTGTCCAACACCGGCGTCTCCGACGCGGTGAACGTGACGGTCAGCGATCCGCTGCCGCCGGGCGTCACGCTCGCGGCCGACGTCACGTGCACCCCGGCGGGCACTGCGCAGTGCGGCGCGGTCACCGGCAGCGCCGGGCAGACGAGCTTTGGCACAACCGGCGCCAAGGTCGGCGCGGGCCTGGCCAACCGGCTCGTGTTCATCGTCCCGGTGGCCTTCGCGGCCGGCATGACCACCAGCCCGCTGGTCAACACCGTCACGGTGCAGGACCTCGCGTCCGGAGCAGGCGGCAGCGCGTCCGATTCCGACACGCTTGCCGCGGGTGCCGGGCCGACGCTCGCGAAGTCGATCGCACCCGCGTCGATCGCGCCGGGCGGCACGGCGACGCTGACGCTGACGCTCGGCAATCCCACCGCGTTGCCGCAAACGCTCGCCGCGGCGTTCACCGACCCGATGCCCGCGGGCGTCACGACGACGTCGGGCAATGCCGGCACCTGCGCGGGCGTCACCGTGACGGCGACGCAGATCGCGATGGCCGCGGGCAGCACGATCCCGCCGGGCGGCTGCACGATCGTCGTCACCATCACGTCGTCCACGCCCGGCACCGTCGTCAACACGACCGGCAGCCTGCAGACCGGCGGCGGCACCGCGCCACCGGCGAGCGCCCCGATCACGGTGACGACGCCCGGATCGCCAGTCGCCGACCTGGCGATCACCAAGACGAACAACGTGACGTCGGTGACGCCGGGCAGCGTCGTGACCTACGTGATCGTCGTGACCAACAACGGTCCCGCGGCCGTGATCGGCGCGACGGTGACGGACACCGTGCCGGCGGCGCTCACCGGCGTGACGTGGACGTGCGCGGCGTCCGCGGGCAGCAGCTGTCCGGCGTCCGGCAGCGGCAGCATCAACGCGACCGTCGACCTGCTCGCGGGCGGAACCGCGACGTTCACGTTGACGGGCACGCTGTCGGGCAGCGCGAGCGGATCCCTGACCAACACCGCGAGCGTGGCGCCGCCGCCGGGGACCACCGACCCGAACCCGGGCAACAACACGTCGACGGACTCGGACCCCATCGTGGCGAACGCCGTCGTGGACCTCGCGATCGCGAAGCAGAACACCGGCCCATTCGCGCCGGGGCAGGTGGGCGCGCAGTACGAGATCGTCGTGACCAACGTGGGCACGGTGCCGACGTCGGGCCTGGTGACGGTGACCGACACGCTGCCGCCGGGGCTGACCGCCACGGCGATCGGCGGCGCGGGGTGGGCGTGCACGCAGCCGGCGGGTCCGTGCACGCGCAGCGATCCGCTGGCGCCGGGCGCGAGCTATCCGGCGATCACGCTGACGGTGAACATCGCGGCGGACGCCCCGTCGCCGGTGGTGAACGTCGTCGAGGTCAAGGGAGGCGGGGACACGAACGGCGCCAACAACTCGGCGAAGAACGTCGTGGACTTCGGTCCGCCCATCGTGATGCAGATCCCGGTGAATGCGCCGGCGATGCTGGTGCTGCTGGCGGCCTTGCTCGCGCTGGTGGGCGGCACCCGCATGCGCGGCGCGCGCAGGCGCTGAGCCGCCGGCCACGCATGAAAAAAGCCGGGGTCACCCCCGGCTTTTTTCTCGATGCGACGGCGCAGCGAAGGTCAGACGGCCTGGATGTTCGAGGCCTGCTTGCCCTTCGGACCCTGCGTGACTTCGAAGGAGACCTTCTGGCCTTCCTTCAGCGTCTTGAAGCCGGGCATGTTGATCGCGGAGAAATGCGCGAAGAGATCTTCGCCGCCGCCATCCGGCGTGATGAATCCGAAACCCTTCGCGTCATTGAACCACTTCACGGTACCAGTTGCCATTTTCCGTAATTCCTCAAGAAAAAATAATCGGCGGGCGGATGCCCGCCCCATGTTTCATTCTCAAGGACAGAAAAGTACGGGACCGCGGCGCTGAAACTTGCCGGGCTTGGACGTGCTTTAGTACTTGAAACAAAACACCTTTGGGAGGATACGCGATTCGGGCCCGTTTGGGAATACCCTACAATTCTGCAGGGAAATGGGCTCGCCGACCCCCGCCAGCCGGCCGACCGGACCGTCGCGGCCCGGCCTTCAGGCCTGCCCGAGCTCCCGGCGCACCACGGCGGCCCCGGTGGCCAGGGCGCGGAGCTTGCCGCGCGCCACCTCCCGGGACAGCGGCACCATCCCGCAGTTCGTGCAGGCGACCATCCGCTCGGCGGGAACGAACGCCAGCGCCGCCCGCAGCGTCGCGGCGACGTCCTCGGGCGTCTCCACGCGGTCGGTGGCGACGTCGATCGCGCCCACCAGCACGTCCTTGCCGGCGAGCAGCCCGATGAGCTCGAGCGGCACGTGCGAGTTCGCGCACTCGAGCGACACCTGCCCGATCCTCGACTGCGCGAGCAGCGGAAACGTCTGCTCGTACTGCCGCCACTCGGCGCCCAGCGTCTTCTTCCAGTCGATGTTCGCCTGGATGCCGTAGCCGTAGCAGATGTGGACGGCGGTCGTGCACGGCAGCCCCTGCGCGGCCCGCTCCAGCGTCGCCACGCCCCAGTCGCGCACCTCGTCGAAGTAGACATTGAACGCCGGCTCGTCGAACTGGACGACGTCGACGCCGGCGGCGGCGATCGCGCGCGCCTCCTCGTTCAGGATCTCGGCGAACACCCAGGCGAGCTTCTCGCGGCTCCGGTAGTGGGCGTCGTAGAGCGTGTCCACCATCGTCATCGGGCCCGGCAGCGTGTACTTGACGCGGCGCGTCGTCTCGGCGCGGACGAAGCGGGCGTCGTCGACGTAGATCGGGTGCCGCCGCGCGACCGGGCCCTTCACGACCGGCACGTCGGCGTCGTAGCGGTTGCGGATGCGCACGCGCTGCCGGTTCGCGAAGTCGACGCCGTCGAGCCCCTCGATGAACGTCGTCACGAAGTGGCGGCGCGTCTGCTCGCCGTCGGTGACGATGTCGATGCCCGCGTGCTCCTGGTCGAACAGCGCGAGCCGCACTGCGTCCTGCTTGCCCTGCGCGAGCGCGTCGCCGTCGAGTTTCCACGGCGCCCACAGCGCCTTTGGCTCCGCGAGCCACGCGGGCTTGGGGAGGCTTCCGGCGATCGTCGTGGGGATGAGCATGGGCGTATCCGTCGGGGCGGTGCGTGGGGGGTCAACAGCATGCCACGAATGCGCGCCCGGCAAGGGAGGCCCGGGGTGAGGGGGCCGGACGAGGCCGCATCCGGTCGGGCCACTTGACCACTCGCGCGGTTCGCCCGTACGCTTGCCGCCGCTGGCGCCGTCCCCTCCCGCAACGCTTTCCCCGCACCCATGCCCAAGGTCCTGTACGCCGACAACGACTATGCGGACATCGAGCTCGAGCGCTCGATGTTCGCCGCCGCCGGCATCGAGCTCGTCGCCGCGCAGTGCAAGGCCGAGGACGACGTGATCGCCCATGCGCAGGGCTGTGGGGCGATCCTCCTGCAGTACGCGCCGATCACCGCGAAGGTGCTGGCGGCGCTTCCCGGCGTGGGCCTCGTCAGCCGGATCGGCGCCGGCTACGACACCGTCGACACCGACGCGTGCGAGAAGGCCGGCGTGTGGGTCGGCAACTCGCCCGACTACGGCGTCGGCGAGGTCGCGACGCACGCGCTGGCGCTGGCGCTCGCCTCGATCCGCAACATCGTCGCCTACCATCGCGACATCGCGGCAGGCAACTGGTACTTCATGTCGTCGGGCAAGCTTGCGCGGCCGTCGCAGCTGACGCTCGGCATCGTGGGCCTAGGCCGCATCGGCAAGCGGATGGCGCACATCTCGCGCAACGTGTTCCGGCGCGTCGTCGCCTACGACCCGTACCTGATCGACGGCGATTTCCCCGCGTACGTCGAGCGCGCGGCGACGCTCGCGGAGCTCGCGCAGCAGTCCGACGTCGTGTCGCTGCACACGCCGCTCACCGCCGAGACGCGCGGGATGATCGACGCCGCGTTCTTCGCGGCGCTGAAGCCCGGCGCGCACCTCGTCAACACCGCGCGCGGCGCCGTCGTCGACATCCCGGCGCTCGAGCAGGCGCTCGCGGCGGGGACGCTGGGCGGCGCCGGTCTCGACGTGCTGCCGGTCGAGCCGGTCCCCCGCGACTCGAAGCTCCTCGGGCACCCGCGCGTGATCCTGACGCCGCACGCGGCGTTCTACTCGGTCGAGGCGGAGAAGGAGTTGCGGCGCAAGGCCGCGCAGAACATCATCACGTGGCTCGCCACCGGGCGCCCCGAGTACGTCGTCGTCCGCGGCACGCGCAAGCCGTAACCACGGACGCCACCACGACGCGGCGCGCTTCGCCCGGCGCGCCCGGCGACAACGACAGGGGCGAGGAGGCACCATGGCCGCGGTGACCATCGCCGGCGTCCACAAGCAGTTCGGTACGACGCCCGTGATCCGCGGCGTCGACGTCGCGATCGACGACGGGGCGTTCTGCGTGCTCGTCGGCCCGTCGGGCTGCGGCAAGTCGACGCTGCTGCGGATGATCGCGGGGCTCGAGGAGATCACGCAGGGCGAGATCGCCATCGGCGACCGCGTGGTCAACCGCGTTCCGCCCAAGGAGCGCGACATCGCGATGGTGTTCCAGAACTACGCGCTCTACCCGCACATGACCGTGCGCGACAACATGTCGTTCGCGCTGACGCTCGCGCGCCTGGCGAAGCCGGAGATCGCGGAACGCGTCGCGAAGGCGGCCGACATCCTCGGGCTCGCGCCTTACCTCGACCGCTATCCGCGGCAGCTGTCGGGCGGGCAGCGCCAGCGCGTCGCGATGGGCCGCGCGATCGTCCGCGACCCGCAGGTGTTCCTGTTCGACGAGCCGCTGTCGAACCTCGACGCGAAGCTCCGCGTGCAGATGCGCACCGAGATCAAGGAACTGCACCAGCGGCTGAAGACGACGTCGATCTATGTCACGCACGACCAGATCGAGGCGATGACCATGGCCGACAAGATCGTCGTGATGCGCGACGGCCTGATCGAGCAGACGGGCGACCCGCTCACGCTGTACGACCGGCCGGCGAACACGTTCGTCGCCGGGTTCATCGGCTCGCCGGCGATGAACATGCTGCCGGGCGTCGTCCGCGACGGCGGCCGCGTGGCGTTCGGCGAGGCGGCGACCCTGCCGCTGCCGGCCGGCGCGCGCGCCGAGCCGGGCCGCGACGTACTCTACGGCATCCGCCCCGAGCATTGCGCGCTCGGCGCGGCGGGACTGCCCGTCGACGTGGTCGTCGTCGAGCCGACCGGCGCCGACACGCAACTGTACTGCCGGTTCGGCGCGCAGGAGGTCACGGCGACGATCCGCGACCGCACCGACGCCCGGCCCGGCGACCGGGTCCACCTCGCGCCGGACCTCGCGCGGGCCCACGTTTTCGACGCGGCGAGCGGAGCGCGCCTCGCCGCCTGACGTTCCGATCGGACATCGGACAGGAAGTGCAGTGACGTCCACCACGGGAGGAGAGTGCCATGAGTGAGTTCAAGCGTCGCAGGTTCCTGCAATCGTCGGCGGCGGTCGCCGCCGGGGCCGCGGTCGGGCCGTTCATCTGGGTGAAGGACGCGAACGCGCAGTGGAGCAACGCGCCGGAGAAGGGCGCGAAGCTGCGCGTGCTGCGCTGGAGCCGGTTCGTCCAGGGCGACATCGACCGGTACATGGTCAACGTCAAGGCGTTCCAGGACAAGTACGGGATCGAGGTGCGCGTCGACAGCGAAGGCTGGGAGGACGTGCGCCCGAAGGCCGCGGTCGCGGCGAACACCGGCGCGGGCCCGGACATCATCCTGTCGACCAACGACGACGCCAACCTCTATCCGGAGAAGCTCGTCGACGTCACTGACGTCTGCAACTACCTCGGCGCCAAGTACGGCGGCTGGTACCCGGTGTGCGACCCGTACCTCAAGCCGGACGGCAAGAAGTGGATCGGCGTCCCGCTCGGCGTGGCCGGCGTGGCGATGGTCTACCGGGAGAGCCACGTCAAGGCCGCCGGCTTCGACAGCTTCCCGAAGGACACCGACGGTTTCCTGCGCCTGTGCAAGGCGCTGAAGGACAAGGGCACGCCGTCGGGCTTCGCGCTCGGCAACGCGACGGGCGACGGCAACACGTGGTGCCAGTGGCTGGTGTGGGCGTTCGGCGGCAAGCTGGTCGACGCCAACAACAAGGTCGTGATCGACAGCCCGGAGACGATCAAGGCGCTCGAGTACGTGAAGGAGCTCTACGGGACGTTCGTGCCGGGCACGCTGTCGTGGCTCGACCCGAACAACAACAAGGCGTTTCTCGACGGCCAGATCTCGCTGACCAACAACGGGATCTCGATCTACTACGCGGCGAAGAACTCGCAGGACCCGAAGGTCAAGGAGATGGCCGCGGACATCAATCACGCGAACATGCCGATCGGGCCCGTCGGCCGGCCGACCGAGTTCCAGCTGTTCTTCAACCAGATGATCTTCCGCTACACGAAGTACCCGAAGGCGGCCAAGGAGTTCCTGCGCTTCATGATGGAAGCCGAGCAGATGGACCCGTGGGTCCAGGCGTCGATCGGCTACGTGACGCCGGCGCTCAAGTACTACGAGAAGAACCCGATCTGGACCGTCGACCCCAAGCACACGCCGTACCGCAACTCGATGGTCAACATGATCCCGTCGGGCTACGCCGGCAAGATGGGCTACGCGTCGGCGGGCGCACTGTCGGACTTCATCATCGTCAACATGGTCGCGGAGGCGGCGTCCGGGTCGAAGACGCCGAAGGAAGCCGCCGAGCGCGCGCAGAAGCGGGCCGAGCGGTACTACAAGGTCTGATCGCCGATCGTCTGCTCGATGCGCATGGCCGCACGCCCGGCATCCCTCTCTCTCTCCCCGCGCAGCGGGGAGAGGGCCGGGGTGCGGGGCGCCTGCCCATGAGCGACTGATGGCCGCTCACACGTCCGCGCTCGCCCGCGCGCTCGACAACCGGCACCTGCTGGGCGCGCTGTTCATGGTGCCCGCGGGCGCGCTGCTGCTGGTCTTCCTCACGTACCCGCTGGGGCTCGGCACGTGGCTCGGCTTCACCGACGCCAAGATCGGCCGCGGCGGCGAGTGGATCGGCCTCGAGAACTTCCGTTTCCTCTGGGGCGACGACGTCACGCGCCTCGCGCTCTTCAACACGCTCTTCTACACGACGGTGGCGAGCGTCATCAAGTTCGCGCTCGGGCTGTGGCTCGCGCTGCTGCTGAACAAGCACCTGCCGTTCAAGTCGTTCTTCCGCGCGATCGTGCTGCTGCCGTTCATCGTCCCGACCGCGCTGTCGGCGATCGCGTTCTGGTGGATCTACGACGCGCAGTTCTCGATCGTGAGCTGGGTGCTGGTGAAGTGGGGCGTCATCGACCGCTACATCGACTTCCTCGGCGACCCGTGGCTCGCCCGGTTCTCGACGATCGCCGCCAACATCTGGCGCGGCGTTCCGTTCGTCGCGATCTGCCTGCTGGCGGGGCTGCAGACGATCTCGCCGTCGTACTACGAGGCCGCGAGCCTCGACGGCGCGTCCGACTGGCAGCAATTCCGCTACGTGACGTTGCCGCTGCTGACGCCGATCATCGCCGTCGTGATGACTTTCTCGGTGCTGTTCACGTTCACCGACTTCCAGCTCATCTACGTGCTGACGCGCGGCGGCCCGCTCAACGCCACGCACCTGATGGCCACGCTCTCGTTCCAGCGCGCGATCCCCGGCGGCAGCCTGGGCGAGGGCGCGGCGATCGCCACGGCGATGGTGCCGTTCCTGATGGCGGCGATCCTCGTCTCGTACTTCGGGCTGCAGCGGCGTGCGTGGCAGCAGGGAGGCGCCGACAAGTGACGCAGCAGAACGCCACGCCCGAGTCCGTCGACTCGCAGGGGATGGACTACCTCGTATCGCTGCCGCGGCGCGTGGTGACGCTCTACCTGCCGCTCGCGGCGTTCCTGTTCGTGCTGCTGTTCCCGTTCTACTGGATGGCGATCACGACGTTCAAGCCGAACGAGGAGCTGCTGTCGCGCGAGGGCAATCCGTTCTGGGTGAAGAACCCCACGCTCGCGCACGTCAAGAAGCTGCTGTTCGACACCGCGTACCCGGACTGGCTCTGGAACACGATGCTGGTCGCCGTGGTCGCGACCTTCCTGTCGCTCGTCGCCAGCGTGCTCGCCGCCTACGCGATCGAGCGGCTGCGCTTCCGCGGCGCGCGCTACGTGGGCATGAGCATCTTCCTCGCGTACCTCGTGCCGCCGTCGATCCTTTTCATCCCGCTGGCGACGATCATCTACCAGGTCGGCCTCTTCGACACGCGGCTCGCGCTCATCCTGACCTATCCGACGTTCCTCGTGCCGTTCTGCACGTGGCTGCTGATGGGCTACTTCAAGTCGATCCCGTTCGAGCTCGAGGAATGCGCGCTGATCGACGGCGCCTCGCGGCTGCAGATCCTGGTCCGGATCGTGCTGCCGCTCGCGGTGCCGGGGCTCATCTCGGCCGGCATCTTCGCGTTCACGCTGTCGTGGAACGAGTTCATCTACGCGCTGACGTTCGTGTCGTCGTCGGAGGTCAAGACGGTGCCGGTGGCCGTGGTGACCGAGCTGGTCGAGGGCGACGTCTACCACTGGGGATCGCTGATGGCCGGGGCGCTGCTCGGGTCGCTGCCGGTGGCCGTGCTCTACTCGTTCTTCGTCGAGTACTACGTGTCGGGCCTGACGGGCGCCGTCAAGGAGTAGCCGGACGGGCGGCGCACCCGCGCCCGGGCGGGCGTAGAATACGCGGTTTCGCAGCAGGCACGGAGTCCTACCGCCATGGGCACGATCCACGACACCATCCGCGACCAGGTCACGCAGCACCCGGTCGTCCTGTACATGAAGGGCACGCCGCAGTTCCCGCAGTGCGGGTTCTCCGCGACGGTGGCCGAGATCCTCAAGCGCTGCGGCGTCACGAGCTACTTCTCGGTCAACGTGCTCGCCGACGAGGAAATCCGGCAGGGCATCAAGGAGTACGCGAACTGGCCGACGATCCCGCAGCTCTACGTGAACGGGGAGTTCGTCGGCGGATGCGACATCGTCCGCGAGATGTACGCGAGCGGCGAGCTGCAGAAGGTGCTGCCGCGGCAGACCGCCTGACGGGCGGCACGATCGACAGGGCAAGGGACGGGGGCCGCCGGCGAGCGGCCCTTTTTTCGTCCATGCGGCGGCGCGGCCCCGCACGTCACGACAATCGCCAACGAGGGGGAAGACGATGGAAACGCTGAAGGCGGCGAGCGACACGCTGTTCATCCTGCTGGGCGCAGTCATGGTGCTGGCGATGCACGCCGGCTTCGCGTTCCTCGAGTTGGGCACCGTGCGCAAGAAGAACCAGGTGAACGCGCTCGTCAAGATCCTCGTCGACTTCGCCGTGTCCACGATCGCGTACTTCTTCGTCGGCTACGCGGTCGCGTACGGCGTGACGTTCTTCACCGGCGCCGAGTCGCTCGTTCCGAAGAGCGGCTACGACCTCGTCAAGTTCTTCTTCCTGCTCACGTTCGCGGCGGCGATCCCCGCGATCGTGTCGGGCGGCATCGCGGAGCGCGCGAAGTTCAACCCGCAGCTCGCGGCCACGTTCATGCTGGTCGGCTTCGTCTACCCGTTCTTCGAGGGCATCGCGTGGAACCAGCACTTCGGCGTGCAGGCGTGGCTCAAGGGCGCGTTCGGCGAGGAGTTCCACGACTTCGCCGGCAGCGTCGTCGTGCACGCGGTCGGCGGCTGGATCGGGCTCGTCGCCGTGCTGCTGCTGGGCGCGCGCCGCGGCCGCTATTCCCGCGAGGGCGGCATCGCCGCGCACCCGCCGTCGTCGATCCCGTTCCTGGCGCTCGGCGCGTGGGTGCTGTCGGTCGGCTGGTTCGGGTTCAACGTGATGTCGGCGCAGACGATCGACAAGATCTCGGGGCTGGTCGCGATGAACTCGCTGCTGGCGATGGCCGGCGGCACGATCGCCGCGTTCGTCGTCGGCCGCAACGACCCGGGCTTCGTCCACAACGGGCCGCTCGCGGGACTGGTCGCCGTCTGCGCGGGCTCGGACGTCATGCATCCGCTGGGCGCGCTGGTGACGGGCCTCGTCGCCGGCGGCCTGTTCGTGTTCCTGTTCACGCAGACGCAGAACCGCTGGAAGATCGACGACGTGCTGGGCGTGTGGCCGCTGCACGGGATCTGCGGCGCGTGGGGTGGGCTCGCCGCGGGGATCTTCGGCGCGAAGGCGCTCGGTGGCCTGGGCGGCGTCGCGTTCGGATCGCAGCTCGCGGGGACAGCGCTCGGCATCCTGATCGCCGTGACCGGCGGGGCGATCGTCTACGGCACCCTCAAGGCGACGGTGGGCCTGCGCCTCGACCCCGAGGAGGAGTTCAACGGCGCGGACCTCACGATCCACAAGATCAGCGCGACGGCGGAGCGGGAGACGGCGTGGTGAGGCCGACGGTGGACGCACGCTAGGCGGAGCGCCTCGTGCGGACCGCGATCCCGGTCGCGGCCTGTTGCGAGTACCAGGCGAACGCGTCGCGCAGGCCGGCGCCCAGGTCGCCCACGGGAACGAAGCCCAGCCGCCGCCGCGCCTTGTCGACGTCGGCGTGCGAGTGCAGGACGTCGCCCGGGCGCGCGTCGGCGAATGACGGATCGGGCACGTGCAGGTCCGGATGCAGTTCGCGCGCACACGCGCGCAGCACGTCGAACAGCTCGAGCAGCGACGTGCGCGTGCCGCCCGCGACGTTGTAGACCTGGTTCAGCGCGTCCGCGCGTTGCGTCGTCGCCGCAAGCAGGTTCGCCTGCACGACGTCGCCGACCCGGCAGAAGTCGCGCGTCGCGGAGCCGTCGCCGTGGATCGTCACGGGACGGCCGGCCAGCATCGCGGTCGACCAGCGCGGAATCACCGGCGCGTGCTCGCCCGCCGGATCCTGGCGCGGGCCGAACGCGTTGAAGTAGCGCAGCCCGACCGTGGCCATGCCGTAGCAGCGGGCGAAGACGCCGGCGTACAGCTCGTCGGCGAATTTCGTGACGGCGTAAGGCGACTGCAGCGATCCGGTCGCGGATTCGGCGACCGGCTGCCCGGATTGGTCGCCGTAGGCCGAGCTCGACGCCGCGTACACGAACCGGCCGACGCCGGCGTCGCGCGCCGCGACGAGCATGTTGAGGAAGCCCGTCGCGTTGACCGCGTGCGTGCGCAGCGGATCGGCGATCGATCGCGGCACCGATCCCAGCGCCGCCTGGTGCAGGACCACGTCGATGCCGTCGCACGCGCGCCGGCACGCGGCGAGGTCGACGATGTCCGCCTCGACGAACGCGTGCCCGCGCCAGGCGGACTCGCCGACCGCCGCGCGCACGTCGTCGAGGTTGCGGGCGTGGCCGGTTTCGAAGTTGTCGAGGCCGACGACCTGCTGCCCGAGTCCCAGCAGCGCCTCGACCAGATGCGAGCCGATGAAGCCGGCGCTGCCGGTGACGAGCCAGCGGCGCGGGTGCCGCTCGAGGTCCGCGACGGCGTCCGCGAGGCCGGCGGGATCGGGCGGGCGTGTCGACCGGTCGTCGGGAGCCGTGGCCATCGCCGGATGATAGTGCATCGAACGAGCGGCGCTGCGGCCGACGCGCCTGCCGGCGGTCGCCGGCGCGGCGCCGCGCCGGGCACGACCGGTTAGAATGGGACGGCGCGGCGGCGCGCGATTGCCGCGCCGACCGCCGATCCACGATGACAGTGGTGGTGCAATGCCCTTCGACTGGTGGACCTTCGTCGTGCCCGCCGCTTGCGCCGGTACCCTGATGCCGTTGGCGATCCGGGCGCGCTCGATCGGCCACGACCAGGTCGGCGGCGTGCAGAAGGTGCACGACGCCCCGACCTCGCGGCTGGGCGGTGCCGTCATCTTCGTCGCGTTCCTGGCCGCCCTCGGCGTCGCGCATTCGGGCGGCGATCCGGCGATGCGTGCCGCCATGCCGCTGGCCGTCGCTGCACTCCCCGTCGTCATGATCGGCCTGGTGGAGGATCTCACCCGCGCGGTCCGGCCGCGCTACCGGCTGCTGGCGGCCGCGGTCTCGGCCGCGCTGGCGGGCGTGTACGCAGGCGGTGTCGTCCCCCGAATCGACGTCGCCTTCGTCGATCGCCTCCTCGCGTATGCGTGGTTCGCGCTGCCGCTGACGTGGTTCATGGTGGTCGGCGCGTGCAACGCGATCAACCTCATCGATGGCGCGCACGGCCTCGCGGCCGGCACGGCGCTCATCATGTTCGGCGGCATCGCGCTCGCGGCGCACGGGTCGGGGGACGCGACGACGCTTGCGCCGACGCTCGCCGTCATGGGTGCGCTCGCCGGCTTCATGGCGTGGAACTACCCCGGCGGCCGGGTGTTCCTCGGCGATGCCGGCGCCTACTTCGTCGGCTTCATGTACGCGGAACTCGCCATCCAGCTCGTCGCGCGCAATGCCGGGATCTCCGCGTGGTACGTGATCGTGCTGGCCGGCTACCCGATCGTCGACACGCTGTTCTCGATGTACCGGCGCGGCGTCGTGCGCGGGCTGCCGCTGATGTCTCCGGACGGCCTGCACCTGCACTCGCTGGTGTACCGCAGGATCGCGGTCCCGCTCGAGATGCGGGCCGGCGCCCGCGTGGCGGCCGAACGGCGCATTGGCGAGCGCCGCGGCCATGCAGCGACGCAGGCCGCCGCGCCGCTCGTCGAGCGCCGCCGCGGCGAGCGACGGCAGGGCGAGCGCGACCGCCGGCTGGTGAACCTGCGGCGCGCCAACGCGCGCGTCGCGCCGCGACTGTGGGTGCACGGCGCGCTGTGCTTTGCGCTGGCGGTCCTGTTCCACGACAATACGCCTGCGCTGTGGGGGTGCCTGCTGGTGTACGCCGCGTTCTACGTGAGCCGGTATCGGTCGCTGGTGAGATTCGGACAGCGGCACGCGCGACCGCCGGCGCCCGTTGAGCGGGAGGCGGATGCGGCTAAGCCTATGCGGTAGCGCAACCTCGACGAAGCGTCGCCGGGCACGGAGCCGTCGGCCTTGTTCACGTTAGCGCGCTGTCCGCCCATCACCCCGATACCGGCGGTGCCACGCAATCGGCCGGAGTCTCCCGCGCTCTCCGGCAGCGCGGCCCCAACGCCAGCAACATTCACCAATCGCAATGTTCAATGACAAGTCGCTTCTCGTAACCGGTGGTACCGGTTCCTTCGGCCGCGCGTTCATTCGCAAGGTGCTGGCGCACCACCACCCGCGGCGGGTCGTCGTCTTCTCCCGCGACGAGCTGAAGCAGTTCGAGATGAGCCAGGCCCGGGAATTCTCGGATGCCCGGATGCGCTACTTCATCGGCGACGTGCGCGACCGGACCCGTCTCGTGCAGGCAATGCAAGGCGTGGACTGCGTCGTGCACGCGGCCGCGCTGAAGCAGGTGCCCGCGGCGGAATACAACCCGATGGAGTGCATCAAGACCAACATTCACGGCGCCGAGAATGTGATCGCCGCGGCAATCGAGTGCAACGTCGCGCGGGTGATCGCACTGTCGACCGACAAGGCCGCCAATCCGATCAACCTGTACGGCGCGACGAAGCTCGCCTCCGACAAGCTGTTCGTTGCGGCGAACAACATGGTCGGAAGCCGCGACGTCCGCTTCTCCGTCGTTCGCTACGGCAACGTCGTGGACTCGCGCGGGTCCGTGATTCCGCACTTCAGGAAGCTGCTCGCGGATGGGGCGACGGAACTGCCCATCACCGACGAACGGATGACGCGGTTCTGGATCACGCTCGACCAGGGCGTCGAGTTCGTGCTGCAGAGTTTCCGGCGCATGCAGGGTGGCGAGCTGTTCGTGCCCAAGATCCCGTCGTCGCGCATCGTGGACATCGCTGAAGCGCTGAAGCCGGGCATCGCCGTGAAGATCGTCGGCGTCCGGCCCGGCGAGAAAATGCACGAAGTCATGTGCCCGCGGGACGAGGCGCACTTGACGCTCGAATTCGACGACCACTACGTCATCCAGCCGACGATCACCTTTGCGCGGCACCCACGCTACGACACGAATGCGCTCGCCGAGACGGGCCGGTCCGTTTCGCAGGACTTCGAGTACAACTCCGGCGCGAATCCGCGGTTTCTCGGCGTTGCGGAGTTGCGCCGTTTGATTGGCGGTGTGGCGGCATGATTCCTTACGGCCGGCAAGACATCCGGCAGGAGGATATCGACGAAGTCGTTGCAGTCCTCCGGTCCGACTGGCTGACGCAGGGACCGGCAGTGCCAGCCTTCGAGCGTGCGCTTGCCGGCTATTGCGGGGTGCTGCACGGAGTCGCGGTCAACAGCGGGACTTCCGCGCTGCACGTCGCGTGCATGGCGCTCGATCTCGGGCCCGGGGACTGGCTCTGGACCAGCCCCAACACTTTCCTTGCGTCGGCCAACTGTGGGCGGTACTGCGGAGCCAGCGTCGATTTCGTCGACATCGACCCGCGCACCTACAACATGAGTGTCGCGGCGTTCGCAGCCAAGCTGGACGAGGCCGGGCGCAGCGGCCGCCTGCCGAAGGTTGTCGTTCCCGTTCACTTCGCGGGACAATCGTGCGACATGCGCGGAATCCGCGCGCTGGCGGAAACGTACGGGTTTCGCATCGTCGAGGATGCGTCGCACGCCGTTGGCGCGAGGTACCTGGGCGAGCCCGTCGGAAGCTGCCGCTACAGCGACATCACGGTGTTCAGCTTCCATCCGGTCAAGATCATCACGACGGGCGAAGGCGGGATGGCCATGACCAGCGACGGCGCGCTGGCCGCCCGCATGGAGCGCCTGCGTGCCCACGGCACCACCCGCGATCCGGCGCTGATGAAGCAGGCCAGCGAGGGACCGTGGTATTACGAGCAACTCGACCTCGGCCTCAACTACCGGATGACCGATCTGCAGGCGGCGCTAGGAGCCAGCCAGCTTCGGCGGCTCGATGCATTGGTGGCGCGCCGGCGCGGGCTGGCCGCCCGCTACGATCGCCTGCTGGCTGAGTTGCCGGTAATCCTGCCTTGGCAGCATCCGGATACGGCGTCGGCATGGCATCTGTATGTCGTGCAGCTGGACCCTAAGCGCTGTCTGCGAAGCCGGCGCGACGTGTTCGACGCGCTGCGTGCCGCCGGCATCGGCGTCAATGTCCACTACATTCCCGTGCATCGACAGCCCTACTATCGGCAGCTCGGCACGGCGCGCGGCGAATTTCTCGAGGCCGACGCGTACTACGAGCGAGCCCTCACGCTGCCGCTCTTTTCCGGCCTGACCGAGACGGACCAGGACCGGGTGATTGCCGCGCTCGGGAACGCACTGCAATGAAGATCGCAGTCATTCCGGCCCGCGGCGGAAGCAAACGCATCCCGCGCAAGAATATTCGGCCCTTTGCGGGCAAGCCGATCATCGCCTACTCCATCGAGGCCGCACTTGCCGCCGAAATTTTCGACAAGGTGCTCGTTTCGACCGATGACGACGAGATTGCCGCGGTGTCCAGGGCGTACGGCGCCGAGGTTCCCTTCGTTCGTCCTGCCGCGTTGTCCGACGACCACACCGGCACCAATGCGGTCGCCAAGCACGCGATCACCTGGGCGATCGACAATGCCGGGGCAGTGACGCATGCCTGTTGCATTTACGCCACCGCGCCGTTCCTGCAAGCAAGCCGATTGCGCGCGGGATTTGCCTGTCTCGTCGAAAGCGGCAGCGCGTTTGCGTTTTCAGTGACGACGTTTCCATTTCCCATCCAGCGTGCCATTCGTATCGGCTCCAATGGCACGGTCGAGCCGATGTTCCCGGAGCACGTGCGTACACGCTCTCAGGATCTCGAGCAGGCATATCACGATGCGGGCCAGTTCTATTGGGGAACGGCCGAGGCGTTTCTGAACGATGTCGAGACATTTTCCGCCGCTTCCACGCCGGTGATCCTGCCACGGCATCTCGTGCAGGATATCGACACGGAGGAGGATTGGCATCGGGCCGAGCTGCTGCATCGGGCGTGGCGACTGGAAGTGGAAGGGCAGAGGCGGTGAATATGTCTGGTTCGGCCGCAAGTATCGATCGCGGCATCGTACGTGGATTTCCGGACCGCGAGCCGAGCAGCCATCCGGCGCGCGCCGCCTGGTCGCGCGTCTCAATCTGAGCGACCCGAACGCAAATGGTCAAGCGCTTCGCAACTCCACAGGAGGCTTTCTGGGCCGGCGAGTTCGGTACGGAGTACGGTCGTCGCAACACAGGCGCCGGGATCCTGGCCAGCAACGTACATCTCTTCTCGAAGATCCTCGAGCACGCGCCCGGCGTGACATCCGTGCTCGAGCTGGGCGCCAACATCGGCCTCAACCTCCACGCCATCCGGTCGTTGCTTCCCGACGTCGAGCTCGATGCGGTCGAGCTGAACAAATCGGCGGCGGAGGAGCTCGCGCGGTGGGGCCACGCGCGCGTGCACGTCCAGTCGCTGCTCGAGTTCCGTGCGCACCGGCAGTGGGACATGACGCTCTCCAAGGGCGTGCTCATCCACGTCGCCCCGGACCAGCTCGGGAAGGCGTACGACCTCCTGCACGCGGCGGCGAAGACCTACATCTGCATCTGCGAGTACTACAGCCGGTCGCCCGTGACGGTCTCCTATCGCGGACACGGCGACGTGCTGTTCAAGCGCGACTTCGCGGGTGACATGCTCGACCGGTTTCCCGACTTGCGGCTGGTCGCCTGCGGGTTCGAATATCATCGTGCAAGCGTGTTTCCGATGGACGACGTCACGTGGTTCCTGCTGCGAAAGCAATGAAAGTCGTCTTTCGCGCCGACGCGTCCGTGGCGATCGGCAGCGGGCACGTCGCGCGCTGCGTCACCCTGGCAAACGCCCTCCGGCTTGCCGGCGCGCAAGTGCTCTTCGTCAGCCGTGAGCATTCCGGTCATCGCAACGATGACCTTGTCCGGCAAGGCTTCGACGTCGTCCGGCTGCCCGTGGCAGCGGGTGCTGGCGGCCCCGGCACGTCCGGGCCAGACAGCCCGCCGCACGCCGGCTGGCTCGGAGCGTCCTGGGAGGACGATGCAAGGCAAACGCGGCGCGCCATCGAGGAATGGGGCGGGGCGGACTGGCTGGTGGTCGATCACTATGCGCTCGATGTCCGGTGGGAGTCTGTACTGAGGGCTGTCGCCCGCTGCGTCATGGCCATCGACGATCTTGCCGACAGGCGGCACGACTGCGACCTTTTGCTGAATCAGAACTGCGGCGCCGAGCGCGAAACACGGTATGACGCGCTCGTGCCGGCGTCGTGCCGCAGGCTGCTCGGCCCGGAGTACGCGCTCCTGCGCCGGGAGTTCGCTACGGCGCACGAGCGCGTAGGCGGGCGAACCGGGGCCGTTGGCCGGATCCTTGTCTTCTTCGGCGGCACGGACCCGGGGAATGCGACCGGAATGGCGATCAATGCACTCGCCGCACTGGGACGTGCGGACGTACTCGTGGATGTCGTCGTCGGCGCAGCGAATCCGCACCGGGGAGAGATCGAGCAGGCATGCCTGGCCCGCCCGCTGCATCGCTTCCATTGTCAGGTTCCGCACATGTCGGAGTTGATGGCGGCGGCAGACCTGGCGATCGGCGGCGGCGGCGTGACTCTGCTCGAGCGCTGCGCAATGGCGCTTCCCGCGATAATCATCGCCCTCGCCGACAACCAACGCCCGGGGTCGCGCGCGCTCGCGGAACGCGGCGGCGCGATCTTTCTGGGCGACGCATCCGAAGTGTCCGGCGAGCGGCTTGCGCACACGGTCGAACTTCTGCTTGCAGCACCGGAACTCGTACGGCACCTGGGACTGATGGCCGGGACGATCGCAGACGGGCGCGGGTGCGGCCGCGTGGTGGAGAGTCTGTGTCGAGGGCGCCTGCTGCTGCGGCTCGCAACGTCCGACGATTGCGAGAATGTCTGGCGATGGCGCAACGACGCCGCCGTCCGCCGCGGTTCCTCCAATCCCGATTGCATCGCGCCGGCCGAGCATCAGGAGTGGTACGAGGCGGTTCTGCGCGACCCCGAACGGATCCTCCTGATAGGTGAGAACGAGGATGGCGCCGTCGGCGTTCTGCGCTACGACGTGGCCGGGCGCACGGCCACGATTTCCGTCTACCTGGTTCCCGGGCGACAGGGCAAGGGCCTCGGCAGCGTGCTGATCCGGGAGGGTGAGGCGTGGCTGCGGGAACATCGACCCGAGATCACCGAGGTTCGCGCCGAGATCGACGCGCGAAACGGGGCATCCGTTCGCGCGTTCGCGAAGTCGGGATTCCAGGCGGATCGCCTCGTGTACGTTCGCGAAGTCCAGAAGGGCTGAGCCGTGAAGATCGCCGAGCGGGAGGTCGGTCGCCACGCCGGGCCACTGGTGATCGCCGAGATGTCCGGCAACCACAACCAGTCGCTCGAGCGGGCGCTGGCGATCGTCGAGGCCGCGGCGGCCGCGGGCGCGCACGCGCTGAAGATCCAGACCTACACGGCAGACACGATGACGCTGGATCTGGCCGACGGCGGCTTTCGCATCTCCGATCCCGGCAGCCCTTGGGCCGGGCAGTCGCTCCATGACCTGTACCGGAAGGCGCATACGCCCTGGGAGTGGCACCGCCCGATCTTCGATCGCGCGCGCAGGCTGGGAATGATCCCCTTCAGCACGCCTTTCGATGGTTCCGCCGTCGACTTTCTGGAGAGCCTCGATGCGCCCTGCTACAAGATCGCGTCGTTCGAGAACACCGACCTGCCGCTGATCCGCAAGGTGGCGGCCACGGGCAAGCCGGTGATGGTTTCGACGGGGATGGCGAACGAGGAGGAACTCGACGACGCGGTGCGCGCCGCGCGCGAGGCAGGATGCCGGGACATGATCCTGCTCAAGTGCACGAGCACCTACCCCGCGACCCCCGGGAACTCGAACCTGCTGACGATTCCGCACCTGCGCGACCGATTCGGGACCGAAGTGGGCCTCTCGGATCACACGCTCGGCATCGGCGTCGCCGTGGCGAGCGTGGCGCTCGGTGCGACGGTCATCGAGAAGCACTTTACGTTGAGCCGTGCGGAGGGTGGAGTCGACTCGGCGTTCTCGATGGAGCCCGACGAAATGCGTGCTCTCGTCGTCGAGTCCGATCGGGCGTGGCGCGCATTGGGACGTGTCGCTTACGGCCCGACCGAAGCGGAGCTGCCGTCGCTCGCATACCGGCGCTCGCTCTACTTCGTGCAGGACCTGGCCGCAGGCGACACGCTGACCTCGGAAAACGTGCGAGCCATCCGCCCAGGGGGCGGGTTGCCGCCGAAGCATCTCGACGCCGTGCTCGGACGCCGCGTCCGGGGCCCGGTTGCGCGTGGCACGCCGCTGCGCTGGGACCTGCTGGACTGAAATTGACCGAGCTGACGCTTCTGCAGCCGGGGGATCCCATCGACCGGATCACGGGCCCGGTCGGTATGCTGTTCGAGTGCGCACCGGACAGCCAGGCGCGTCGCAGTCATCCCGGCGCGGCGGCGCTGGGCGAGTTGATCGGGGACTTCGACACGGTCAAGCGGCGGGCAAGCGGGCTTGCCGCGCGCCTCCTCGCCGGAGAGCCTTCGCTGCGCGGCATCGGGCAGCTGGCCGTTTTCGAGGAAGTCGTGATCCGGGAGCTGCAGTTCGCGCTGCATGCGCTTCACCTGCGCCGGCAGCTGGGCGTGATGGGCGTCCGCCGGTGCAGGTTCATGAGGACCTCACGTCTGGCGCAGGCCCTTGCGGATCTGCGTCGACGCGGAGAGCTCGACGTGGAGATTGACGCGCCCGCCGAGCCCGGACGTTCGACGGTTGTCCGGAGCCTGGCCAACAGCGCGCGGCGGCTGCGGCATTCGCGCTTCTCCGGCGCGGCGTGCCGCGCCGAGCTGCGGCTGGTGCTGGACCGGATCGATCCGTTTCACAGGCGCCGCGCCCTGCTGCCGCGCGGCGCGCACCGGCGCGGCGGACTGTGGTTCTACGGTACGGCATACACGTACACCACGATAGGCCTCCTCTACGAGCCGCACTTCCCCACACCTTTCGAGTTCCTGGTCGAGAACGCGATGACGGGCGGGCGCGCGCTGCGCGAGCGCGGGCGCCCTTTCGTCAGCGTATACGAGTTCGCCTCGTGGGCGGATGCGCCGAAGGCTGGCGAGGCCCGCGACGCCGCTGCCGCGCTGATCGCCCACGTCGAAGGCGTGCCGCTGGAGGGCGACGAGGCGCTGGCGCGATCGGTGTTCGTGCGCGGTGCATTCATGCACACGTTTCTCCGGCGCCTGCTGCCGTCGGGGCTGTTCGCCACCGCGTTGTTCGATCGCTGGGTCGCGACGGTGCGGCCGGATGCCGTCATCGTGGGCAACCCCGTGTTCGAGGCCTATGCGCTGCACGCGGCGCGCCGAAGGGGGATCCCAACCGTCCTGCTGCAACATGGGATTCTCGGCGACTTCTGCCAGTTCATCGATCCCCCGGTCGATCACTACGTCGTTCGTGGCGAGTTCTGGAAGGACTTCCTGGCACCGGAGGCGCGGCGCAGGGCATGCGTACTCGATCCGTCGCCAGCCATCGCGGCCCCGCGCGCCGCGCCGACGGATCGCGCTAGCGTGGTTTTCATCTCGACGCCCTATGCCCTGCAGGAGTTCCTCGACGGGCGCGATCTCGACGCGATTCTGGCGGTTCTCGTGGCCGCGGCGAAGGAGGCGGGCCGCGAGTTGGTGATCCGCGTGCATCCGCTCGAGCAGGTGGCGCACTACCGTACGCGCGTACGCGGCCTCCTGGAGGGGATGTCGGCTGCTCCCGAGGTGAGCTACAGCCAGGGGCCGGGACTGGACGACGTTCTTGGCCGGGCCGCCGTCGCGGTGACCTTGAGCTCCACCGTTTTCCTCGACTGCCTGCGCCATCGTGTCCCGATCGTGAGCTTCGCGTGGCACGACTTCAGCTTCAGGGCGCAGATCGAGCGGTGGGGCGTCTTTCGATTCGCGCCCGATCTGTCGCAGCTGAAGCAACTGGTCGCGGACGCCATCGACGGTCGGCTGGCCCCGTACGCAAAGAGCACCGAGCCGTTCCTCGCGGCCACGCCGGCTGACGCGCTGCGGGCGGGGCTCGCGCGTCTGACCCGGCCCTGCGGCCGGGAGTGACCGATGGGTGACCAGGCGGGCCGCCTTCGCGTGCTGGTTCCGCGCTTGTTCGACGCCGGGAACACCAATGCCCAGAACCTGAACGCCAAGGCCCTGCTGGCGCGCTTTCGCCGCCCCGAGGTCACCTGGTACGGACTGAACTACGGTCCACCCGATCAGGCGGTGGCAGCCAATCCGCAGGTGCGCCTCGCGCGGCTGTGGCGGCGGCATCTCTGGCCGTGGCACGCGGTGTGGCAATACCAGCGCGACGTGGATGCCATCTTCTACCCCGGCGCGGAGTGGTTCGACGAAGCCGGTCTGCGTTGGCGGTCTCGCCTCGGACGGCGGGTCCCGGTGATTGCGACGCTCGAAGGGCTGGCCGGTGACGCCGACACCGAGAGGCGGCTGAGCGAAGTCGCTGGTCACGAGGTGCATTGCCACCGGGTCGAGCAACGCATACTGAAGCGTACGCGCGCGATGCTCGATCGTGCCGATCACGTGATCGCGATCAGTCCGTTCCTCGCCCGCATGGGCCGGATCCTGCACGGCGACAAGTTTTCGGTCCTGCCGCTGGGAGTGGACACTGCCACATTCCATCCGCGCGCCCGCCCCGCGTCCGCACGGCGGATCACGGTCGCGTTCGCCGGGCGCCTCGGCATTCGCAAACGCCCGCGCATTGCGCTGGACTTGGCGGCCCGCTGGCCGCATGTCGCTTTCCGATGGTATGGGGATGGCGACGAGCGCGCCGGCCTGGTCGCGGAGGCCGGCAAGCGCGGGTTGTCCAACGTCGAGTTTGCCGGAGCCCGGAGCCCGGCCCAGCTGGCCGAGGCATTGCGCGATGCCGACGTCTTCGTGCTTCCGTCGCTGTCGGAGGGCGTGCCGAAAGTCACGCTGGAGGCGGCCGCGTGCGGCCTGCCCGTCGTCGCGTTCGGATTCTACGAGCCGCCATCGGTCCTGGACGGCAAGAGCGGCTGCCTGGTGTGGAGCGATCGGGAGTTGGAGGTGCGGCTTGGCGAGTTGATTGAGAGCGAGCCACTGCGACGCGAACTTGGCGCCGCCGGGCTGGCCCTAGCCCAGAGCTGTGACTGGGACGATGTTGCAGGTCGCTGGGAGCAGCATCTCGTGGAACTGGCGCATGGGGGCGCCGCGTGATCATGCGCGCGCGTCGCCCGGTGCCGCCCGTGTCGTTGCACCGAAACCGCTGGCCGTGATGCGTTACGTCCAATATTTCCTTTCGGTCGCCGGCGCACGATTCGCGGCGATGCTCCTCTCCGCGGCCACGTTCCCGTTCCTCGTGCGCGTGATCGGCGTCGAGGGATTCGGACGCTGGAGCTACGTTCTCGCGGTGGTCGGGTTCTTCGATCTGGTCGTGAACCCCGGGCTGGTCGCCTACGCATCGCGCGAGGTCGCCGTTCATCGAACGGGCGCGAACGTGCTGGTCTCCGAGGTCTTCACGCTGCGGGCGGCGCTCGGCGTCGCCGGCGCGTTGCTACTCACCGCGTACGCACTGGGCGTCGAGTCGGATCGTGCGACGCAGGGCCTGCTGCTGGTCTACGGAGTGCCCTTTCTCCTGGTCGGCGCGCTCCAGTCATCCTATCTCCTGACGTCGAGCGAGTGCTTTCACTGGGCGTCGATGCAGCAGGTGGTGGCGCAGGGCGCCTATGCGATCGCAGTGTTCGCGCTCATCAGGACGGACGCGGACCTCGTCGCGCTGGCGTTGATCTCCCTGGGAAGCCTAGCGCTGTCCACCGCGCTCGGGTGGATCAAGCTGGCGGAACTCGGCTACCGTCTTCGCTGGACGTGGGCGCCCACTCGCTTTTTCGAGTTGCTGCGGCAGAGCCTGCCTCTCGGCGCAGCAGCGCTGGCGTCGCAGGTCTATACGCGGTCGGGACACGTCATCGTGCGGTGGGCGCTGGGCGAAACTGCGTTGGGTCTCTATGCCGCCGTCGTCCGGCTCGCAGAAGTGATCTTCAGCTTCGTCGGCATCTTCTTTGGCCTGCTGATGCCACGCATGGCATTATCTTCCAGTCACGACGAGAAGCGGCGCAAGCTTGCTCAACACGGTTTTGTCCTGGCGTGGACGGTCAGCGTGCCGCTTGCGGTGGGCGGAAGCGTCCTCGCGCCTGATTTGGCGGCATCGGTACTCGGTCCCGGTTACGAGGCGGGCGGCAGACTGTTCAGGGTCGTCAGCTTCTATTTCCTCACCAATTCGTTGGCAACATTCTTTGCCGGCACGTTGCTCTACGCGCTCGGCTTGCGTCACCAGTACCTGCTCGCGACCACAGCCGGAGCCATATTCGGAATCTCGGTCAATGCGCTGCTGATTCCATTGATGGGAATTTCGATCGCGTGCATTTCCTACGTGTGCAGCCAACTGGTCGTCGCGGCGGTCGCATCGAAGTTGGCCCCCTCTGATTTGTCCGGGCTCTGGCGTGGTCGCCTCGTTGCCACGCCGGTCGTTGGAAGCTTTGTCATGGCGGCAACACTGGTCGGACTTGGCGGGGGGGGAATGAATGTCTGGCTGGAGGTGGCATTGGGAGCGGTCATCTACGCGTCGGTCATACTCGCCGTTGCACGTCGCGAGCTCGCGACAATACTGCGCCGGAAGGCGAGCAGCTGATCCACACATGCATGTGGAAATTCGACGAGCATCTTGACTCCGCGCGATGGGACGCATTGGTCGCGGCGAATCGCGGGAATCCGCTGCAGACCGCACTTTGGGCAGCGGCGCGCGCAAACGCGGATGGCATGCAGAGCGAGCGCTTCGTACTTGAGCGTGACGGTAGACTTGTGCTGCTCGCGCGAGTCGAAGTGCGACGGCACAGGTTGGCGGGCAAGGTCGCGTGGATCCCGCAGGGGCCGGTGTTCGTAGACCTGGACTTGGCATTCGAAGGAAGCCTCGCGCTTAAGACGGAGCTCAAGTCGCGTGGATACCACCTGTGTTTCGAGAGTCCCTATCCCGAAGCGCCGCCACGGTACCGCGAACACGGAACGCCCTTTGGCGGGCCGGCACACACCAGCGTGGTTGACCTTTCTGTCGGCGAACGGATGCTGTGGGACCGCCTGAGCTCGAATTGGCGCAACAATGTGCGCGCCGCGGAGCGCAGCGGAATGCGGGTAGCCGAGGCGGACGACTCGGACTCCATCCGACAGTTCGTAGCAGAATGCGTGCAGCTCAGCACCTCCAAGGGCTTTCGGTATCAAGGCAGCGAACCGCTCATTTCCTGCCTCCTGCGAGACTCCAGCACTCCAGATGTCGTCGCGAAACTGTATTGTGCGTCGCTTGATGACAGCTTTCGAGGCGGCGTGCTGGTCATGATTGTGGGCAAGAGCATGCAGCTCATGTTCAGTGCGTCGGGGCGCAATGAACCGTCGCCGGGCCGGTTGCTGCAATGGACCGCCATGAAGGCGGCGATGGCTGCAGATGTAACGCGCTATGATCTTGGCGGCATGGACCCGGAAGGGAATCGCGGCGTCTATGAGTTCAAGCGACAGTTGCGGGGCAAGTTGCTGACCGTTCCCCCGATTCGTGCTTCTGCGCTCGGCCTACGCGGCAAGGTCGCGTTGCTCGGGGTAAAGATGCTCGGCGGGGTGTAGGGCTTCTCGGCACGTCAAGCCAAAGCGCTGCCCCGGCTGTTCCCGGACCCGTCCGATGGAGCACGACATTGCGGGTGTTGGTGATTACGCCGTGGTTTCCAAGTCGTCCGACGGATCAGTCAGGCAATTTCGTCCTGCACTCGGTGCAGGCATTGCGCAATGCCGGCATCGCGCTCTCCGTGATTGTGACAAGGCCGTGGACACCGCGCATGCTCGGCAAGCTCCGTCCCGAATGGGACCGTCCACCGTTGCACAGGGAGACGTTCGATCCGGCGTTACACATCACCGTCAGCCATTTTCCGAGCATTCCGCGCAGTTACCTCAACGAGTTTGCGGGACCTCTCTTTCGGCTCGGTACCCGCGCTTCAATCAGTCGGCAGATTCGACAGACGGCGCCAGACCTCATCCACGCGCATACGGAGCTCGCGGGCTACGCGATCCGGCCCATCGCGCGCGCATGCGGTATCCCGGTCGTCGTCACGCTCCACGGGATCAATACTGAAAGCCGCCTGCTCGACACGCCTTGGAAACGGCGGCGCATGCGTGAAGCCTTGTGCGCCGCCAAACGCGTAGTGCTTGTCGGTGAGCCTTTGCGTGCCCATTTCAGCGCCCTTGCAGGTCGCGAGGATCATTTTCGGATTGTGCCGAACGGCTTCACGGTGCCGGATCGAGCCGCGGGGACTGCGTTCGGGAATGCGAACTCGTTTCTGCGTCTGATCAGCGTCTCCAATCTGCATGAAGGCAAGGGAATCGACCTGACGCTACGGGCACTGGCGAGACTGCGCCAGTCCGGGGCCACCAATTGGTCGTACGAAATCGTCGGCGACGGCGCGGAACGATCTCGCCTGGAAGCGATCACCGATGTGCTGGGACTGCGCGACCGCGTGAGTTTTCACGGCAGGATGCCTCACGATGAGGCTATGCGGGTCCTGTCTCGGGCGGACGTGTTCGTGCTGCCATCGTACCGTGAGGCCTTCGGTATCGCGTATCTCGAGGCAATGGCACTGGGCCTGCTCGCGATCGGCGTGAGCGGGCAGGGGCCCGAGGCCTTCATCGCGCATGAAGGGACCGGGTTGCTCGTACGCCCCAACGACGTCGAATCGCTATTCGATGCGATGAGGCGCGTAACGGAGGACGTCTCGGAAATGCGGCGGATCGCTGCGGCGGGTCAGCGACTGGTCCGGGCAGATTTCACATGGGCCGCGCATGCGCAGAAGCTGATCGCGGTGTATCGGGAGGCGCTCGGTGAGAGCTGAGCGCCCCGTCGGAGGATCTGCGCTGATGATCTATATCGAGCCGACGCCCTACGTCTTGGCTCTCGTTCGCCGGATCCTGTCGTTCGCGGACGCGCCCGTCGAGGTCCTGTTCATTGCAGGAAACGTCTCGCAGGCGTGGGATTTGTCGCTGGAAGGCGTCCCGGGAAGATACCTGCCGCACGGTACGCTTGCAGCAACGCGTGCGATCGCGAGGAAGCTCGACTCGGCAGCGTTCCGCGTCGTACACCTGGCCGGATGGGGCCATCCCGTCCTGCTGGCTGCGATGCTTGTCGCGCGCCTGCGTGGCATTGCGGTAGCCGTTGAGACAGACTCGACACTGCCCGTCACGCAGTCGTGGCTGAAGCGTGCGACCAAGTCGCTGCTCTATCCGATGATGTTTCGCATACCTGCCATGTTTCTTCCTGGCGGCACCCGGCAGAAGCGATATTTGCGACATTACGGCGTCCCGGACGGCCGGATCGTTGTTGCGCAAATGACCGTTGACGTCACGGCCATCGTGAATGCGGTGTTTGCGATTTCGGTCGAGGCACGTGAGGCGCAGCGCGCAGCGATGGGCGTCGCGCCCGACGAGTGTGTCTTCCTGTTCGTGGGTCGGCTGGATCCGGCAAAGGGCATCGCGGTACTGCTGGAGGCGTTCTCGTTGGCCGTAACTCGTGGCGCCGAGATTCGCTTGCGCATTGCCGGCGATGGCATCGAGCGTGACATGGTTGAGCGCGCGACAGCGAATACGGCACGGGTCCGCTGGCTGGGACGGATTACCGGCCCCGCGCTGCTCGAGGCCTATGCGACCGCAGACGTCTTCGTGCTCCCATCGGTGTTCGAGCCTTGGGGGCTGGTCGTGAACGAGGCGATGGCGGCGGGCCTTCCGGTCATCGCCACTGATCGCGTCGGATGCGTGGATGATCTGGTCATCGATGGGCAAACGGGGATTGTGGTCGAGGCCGACAGTCCGCAGCTGCTCGCGGACGCGATGCTGCGATTAGCGGACGACCCGGCATTGCGACGTGCGATGGGGGTCGCGGGAGCCGAGCGCATTGCCGGCTGGACGATCGAGGCCGAGGCAGCGATCGTGGTCGATGCATGGCGCCGGGTGGCGCCGGCATGAAGCGGCCGCATTGGTCGTTGGTGTTTCCGGTCGCCGTGCTGGCATTCGTGGCGCCGGCTGTCGCGTACGTCAATGTGCTTTTCACCACCACGACGCGGTGGGTGGTCGCGGGGGTGCTGCTCCTTGCTTTGATTGCCACTGGGCGGGCGTTCGCGATCCTGCGGCACGACGTTGGCTCCGCCTTGCTCGCGTACGTCGCCTGGTGCGTGCTGACGTCTGCTTGGTCGGACGTGCCCGAACTCACGCTCATGAAATCTGGCGCGCTTGCGCTGGTGGGCGTCGGCATGTTTGCAGGCGGTCAGCTGTGGGCTTCACGGCGGGGTTGGGACCAATCGCTGGATTTCCTGTCCCCCGTGCTGGCGCTGGCGTTGTTCGCGGGCGTCTTTGGGCAGTCGGCAATCGAATCGTCGTCGGAGCTGCTGGTCCTATATGAAGGTCTCACGGGCAACCCCAACATGCTCGGTTCGCTGATGAACATGGCGATTCCCTTGCTGCTGTGGCAGTGCTACAGCAACAGGACATCACGCGGGCGCCTTGTCCTCTGGCTGGGACTGCTTGGCATCATCGTCGGGGTCTTGCTGCTTTCCGTTTCGCGATCTTCGATTCTGGCCGCACTGGTGACCTGTGTCGTGTTTCTGTCGGTCGTCGGCATCCGGCGCATTGCGATCGCGTACGCGTTGGCGACCGTCGTCGCAGCAGGCACACTCTTCGCGGCTCCGGACGTCTATGACACGCTTGCGCAGCGTTACATCCTCAAAGTACGACCGGGTACCGAGCCTGAGCTCTTCGGCTCACGACAGGAGGTCTGGGAGGAATCGTACGAGCTGGCCGTGCAGGGTGGACTCGTCGGCGGCGGCTACGGCGTCACGATCGGCGAGACGGCGTTCCGGGGCGGGCTCACGGCGGTCGGGTACGGCCGCGAGAAAGGCAATTCGCAGCTGGCGATCATGGAAGAGACCGGCGTCGTCGGACTGTTGCTGTATCTCATCTTCCTCGCTGTGTTGTTTCGCAAGGCGGCGTGGCCGATGCGGCAGGCACCCGATCGCGACATGAAAGTGATGGGCGCGCTGGTGTTCGGGGCGCTGGCGGGGCAGACGGTGCAGTCGCTGTTCGAGGCGTGGTGGGTGGCGCCGGGTTCTCCGGAGGCGGCCTACTTTTGGGCGATGAGCGGCGTCGCGGTTGGACTGAGCATCGAGTGCCGCAAGCAGCTGATCGCCTTGCGACGCGTTGCAGATCCGGTTCCCGCGGGGCTGTGGCAGCGACACGGCGCGCGTCGTGGCGACGGCTAAAGCGACGGCGATCAGCGGCCGCCTCGTCTGGAAGAGGCGCATGGGCGCCGTGATGCGGTTGATGCCTCGCGCCGCGGCGCGCCGCGTCGTGCTGCTCTACCACGCGGTCGGGTCGGGGCCGATGGCGATCGGCGTCGACGCATTCCGGGCACAGATGGAGTGGCTGGCCAGCGAGGTGCGCGTGGTCTCGCTCGATGCATTGCTCGCTGCGGAGACCGTGCGGGACCTGCACGTCGCCATCACGTTCGACGACGGCTATGGCAGTGTCCACGATGGCGCACTCCCGGTGCTCACGGCGCTGGGGCTGTCGGCGACTGTCTACTTGAACACCGGTTCGATCGGCGAGACGGACGCACGACCATCGCGACCTGAGCTCGGGCACTACCCTGGCGAGACGTTCCTGCGGTGGTCCGATGCCGAAGCGCTCGTCCGGGCGGGCTGGACGGTGGGTTCGCACGGCGTCGATCACCTGGACCTCACGCGGGCGTCGGTGGAAGAGTGCGCGCGGCAACTCGCACTGTCCCGGAAGGACATCGAACAGCACCTGCAAGTCGGCTGCGCACACTTTGCGTACACGTGGGGACGCAGCACGCCGCGGCTGCGCGCGCTGGTGTCGCAATGCGGCTATCGGTATGCGGCCGGGGGGCGGCACGGACCCGTACGACCCGGGTTCGATCCGATGGCGTTTCCCCGGATCAACGTCGCGCAGGACTACTCGCTCGCGGACTTCAAGGCGGTCGTGCGCGGCGACTGGGATTACCTCCGGTGGGTGCAGCGCGCGAAAGGTGGGATTGCTTGAAAGTGCTGGTCAATGCGGTCTCGATCAAGGAGGGCGGCTCGCGGGTCGTCCTGCTGCGGTTGCTCGAGGCGATGGCGGCAGGCCGACCCGACATCGAATGGCACGCCGCGGTTCACCCCAGCATTGCGCGAGAGCGAATCCTTCCCGACGCGGTGACGCTTTGGACGTCTGCCGGCATCGACCAGTCTCCGGCGCACGTGATCTATTGGTACGAGGTCGCGCTGCCGCGCCTGGTCCGGCGCCTCGGCGCGGACGTCCTGTTCTCGCAGACGAACTACCTGCCGCGCCGAGGCGTTGCTTGCCCGACGTTGCTGCTGGAGCAGCATGCCGGCCACTTTTCGGCGGAATTCGGACAGTTGATGGAGCGCGAGCTCGCAAGCCGGTGGTCGGTCACGGCGTGGCGCAGGAAGACCGCGTGGGTGGAGAACTCGGTGCGGACCGCCGATCGGGTGATCGTGCAAACGGCCGCCCTCGCCGAGGCGATTGGTGCCCGGATCCCGGCTTCCGCCGATCGGATCGACGTGGTCGCGCACGGGCCGGGGCTGGTCGTCCACGCGGATCGGCCGACGCCGTGGCCGGAAGGACGACCGTGGCGGATCGGTTACGTGAGCAAGTACGGCGTGCAGAAGGACTTTGCCGCTGCGTTGCAGGCGCTGCGGGAGCTGCGGTCCCGAGGCCGTGATGCGACGCTGGTCCTGACGCTCGACCAGGCGCAGCCGGGTGCCGCAATGGTTCAAGGCCTTGCTGCTGAATTCGGCGTCGCGAAGTACGTCGAGAATCACGGCGAGCTCGGAATCGCCGGGATACAGGCGCTGTACGATGGACTGGACGCGTTCACATTTCCGTCCCGGTGCGAGTCGTTCGGGTTTCCGCTGGTCGAGGCGATGGCGCGCGGGGTGCCCGTCGTGGTTGCGCGCACGCCGAGCAACGTCGAGGTCGCCGGCGATGGTGCGCCGGCGTTCGCCCCCGGAGATTGGCGCGGCCTCGCGGATGCGGTCGAGTCCGTTCTGGCCGACGCCGCGTCGCATCGGACGCAGGCGTTGCGCAGTCTTTCGATTGCGCATCGGTATTCGTGGGATCGCGCGGCGGCCGATACGCTCGGCGCGATCGCGCGTGTGAGTGCAAGGTAGAACGCGTGGAAAGCCGGAGCGGAAGCGACGAACGCGAGATCGCCAGCCTGCAGGCGCGTACCGCGGAGCATTACGACGCGCACCCCTTCGATTTCCTCACGCCCGAGGACGAGGCGAGGATCGAGGAGTGGCAGCCGCGGCCCTTTCGCCGGTTCGTCGAAGCATATGTGCGACGGGGGCAGCGCGTTGCCGAGATTGGCTGCGGCCCGGGCCGGGGAACCCTGTACCTGACGCGATGCGGGTACGCGGTGACGGCGGTCGACCTCAGTTTCGCGTCGCTGCTGCTCGCACGCCGCCGCGCGCCCGAGGCATCCTACGTCGCCGCGACCAATCTGCAATTGCCGCTACCCGATGCATCGTGCGACGCGGTCGTCGCGGACGGCGTGATCCACCACACGCCGGATCCGCGGCGCGCCTTCGCCGAAACCGTCCGGGTGTTGAAGCCCGGAGGCCACCTCTACGTCGCGGTTTACAATCGGCGAGGCTACTATTTCTACGTCTATACGTATCTTGGCGTGCCCATACGCTGGCTGGCGAAGCGGCCGTGGGGTCTCCGCCTGGTCCATGCGACTCTGCTGCCGGTCTACTACCTGGTCCACCTCGCCAAGTCCGGCGGCAAGCGCACGTGGCGCGGGGCCAGGCACTTCTTCCACGATTACATCATGACGCCGCAGGCATCGTTCCACACCAAGCGCGAGATCGAGGACTGGGGTCGTGCGGCGGACCTCTCGCTGCTCGAATACGATCCGGACGTCGGCAACGTGCACGCGTTCGTCTTTTGCAAGAACGGCGCATCGCGATAGGCGGGTGCACCGGAACCTCGAGGCGCGCGCGTTGAAGATCTGCATCGTTTCCTCCTGCGGTGGCCACCTGACCGAGGTTCGCTGCCTGAAGCCGGCGTACGAGCGCTTCGATCACTTCTACGTGCTCAACGACAAGGCGCTGTTGCCGGCCGACATGGAAGGAAGAACCCAGTTCATCACCCACGCGGAACGCGATTGGCGGGTGCTGAAGAACGTGTGGGAGGCGATCGCCATCCTGGCGCGGGAGCGTCCGCAGGTGATCCTGAGCACCGGCGCGGGTCCTGTCGTGCCGTTCGCGCTGGTGGGGCGGCTCTTCTTCGGCACGCGGGTGGTGTTCGTCGAGACCATCACGCGGATCGACCGGCCGTCGCTGACCGGGCGGCTCATGTACCGCCTCGCGCACGACTTCTTCTATCAATGGCAGGGTCTCGCCCGCTGGTTCCCGAAAGGGCGTTACGGCGGGTTGCTGCTGTGAGCACGTTCGTTTCCGTCGGCAATGCGACGCAGCCGTTCCGAAGGCTTCTCGACGGCGTCGCGGCCATTGCCAGCGAGTTGCCGCAGCCGGTGTACGTGCAAAGCGGCAGCACGCCGTTTCAAGCGGACAACTGCGAAGGAGCGCCCTTTCTGGGCATGAAGGAGTTTGAGGACCGAGTCAGGCATTCGACGCTGCTGATCATGCACGCGGGCGCCGGCACGCTCATCACTGCCTTGCAGGAGCGCAAAGTGCCTGTAGTCATGCCACGACGTGTAGCCGACGGAGAGATCATCGATGATCACCAGCTCGAGTTCGCGCGCGAGCTCGCCGCTGCTGGGCGCATCGTCATCGCCCACGAGGCGGTGGGTCTCTTGTCCGCTGCGCGCGACGCGCTCGCGCGACAGAGCAACGTCCCACTGGCTGGAACGACGCCCGCGATGGTTGCGTTGATTGGCGATGTGTTGGGCCGGTATGCGAGCCGGTAGGTTCATCGGCGCGGCCGTGCCGCGCGGCGGTGGACTCGCACCGGCCGGCAGGAGGCGGCGTTGACCACTATCCTCGGCATCAACGCGTTTCACGGCGACGCCGCCGCGTGCCTGATCCGCGATGGCCGCCTGGTCGCGGCGGCCGAGGAGGAGCGCTTCCGTCGGGTCAAGCACTGGGCCGGATTCCCCATGGAGGCGATCCGCTATTGCCTGGCGGAGGGTGGCGTTCGCCTGTCCGAACTCGATCACGTTGCGCTCAACCAGGATGCGACCGCCAATCTCGTCCGGAAGATCGCCTTCACGCTGGCCCGTCGGCCGGACCTTTCCATGGTGCTCGACCGCATTCGCAACAAGCGGGAGCGCGCCGGCGTCGAGTCGCATCTGGTCGCTGCCTTTCCGGGGGAGCCGTTCAACGGCAAGGTGCACGCGGTCGAGCACCATCGCGCGCACCTGTCGTCGGCGTTCCACGTGTCGCCGTTCGCCGAGGCGACGGTCGTGTCGCTGGATGGCTTCGGGGACTTCGCGAGCGCCGCCTGGGGACGCGGGAGCGGCACGCGGATCGACGTCGAGGACCGGATCTACTTCCCGCACTCGCTGGGCATCTTCTATCAGGCGCTCACCCAGTACCTGGGCTTTCCCGACTACGGCGACGAGTACAAGGTGATGGGTCTCGCACCCTACGGGCAGCCGGCGTTCCTACCGGACCTGCGGCAGGTCGTGCGTTTGCAGGAGGACGGCGGATTCGAGCTCGACCTCGCGTTCTTCCGCCACCACCGGGAGAAGATCGACTACGAGTGGGAGGACGGCGCGCCGGCGGTCGGACCGCTCTACTCGCCAGCGTTGCTGGATCTGCTGGGCGCGCCGCGTGGCCGGGGCGAGCCGGTCGAGCAGCGTCACCGGGACATCGCCCGCTCGGTGCAGGCGGTGTACGAGGAGGCCTTCCTGCACTTGCTCAATGCGCTGCATCGCCGCCACCGGCTCGACGCGGTGGTCCTCGCGGGTGGCTGCGCGAACAACTCGGTCGCCAACGGCAAGGTGACGACACACACGCCGTTCCGGCAGGTCTACGTGCCGCCGGCGCCCGGCGATGCCGGCGGCGCGATCGGCGCCGCCTGCTCGGTGTGGCATGAACTTGGAGGCGTGCGCGGGCCCGCGATGGACCACGCCTATTGGGGCCCGGGCTGCGACGAAGACGCGATCGCGAAGCTGCTCGTCGCCCGGCGCGCCGAACTCGCGCCCGGCTGCACCGTCGAGTGCGTCGACAGCGCGGACGCGCTGTGCCGCCGGACGGCCGCCGCGATCGCCGACGGACGGGTCGTCGGATGGTTCGAGGGACGCATGGAATGGGGGCCGCGTGCGCTGGGGAACCGGTCCATCCTCGGCGATCCGCGCCGTGCCGACATGAAGGAAGTCCTCAACCACAAGATCAAGCGTCGCGAGTCCTTCCGGCCGTTCGCGCCCTCGATCCTGCGCGAAGCGGTTCGCGACTGGTTCGACCTCGACGGCGACGTGCCGTTCATGATGCAGGTCTACCCGATTCGCGAGGAGCGGCGGGCACGCATTCCGGCCGTCACGCACGTCGATGGATCGGGGCGCCTGCAGACCGTGCGCCGGGAGAGCAATCCGCTGTACCACCGGCTGATCGAGTCGTTCCGCGACCTCACGGGCGTCCCGATGCTCCTCAATACGTCGTTCAACGAGAACGAGCCGGTGGTCTGCCGGCCGGAGGAGGCGCTCGATTGCTTCCTGCGGACGAAGATGGATGTCCTGGTTCTCGGCCGTTGGCTCGTCTCGCGCGTTGAGACCTGACCGTGCCCCGCACGATGTCCCCGGCACGGCAGCGACGGCGCCCGTACACGCGCGCCGTGTTGCACGTCATGGGCGAGAACCCTTGAAGATCGTATTCGTCAACCGCTTCTACGCGCCCGACCACTCGGCGACGAGCCAGATGCTGACGGACCTCGCGGTTGCGCTGGCGGCGGACGGCACGGACGTGCACGTGGTGACGAGCCGCCTGCGGTACGACGATCCCGCGGACCGGTTGGCGCCGAGCGAGACGCTCGACGGCGTTTGCGTGCATCGCGTCCGCACGACGTCGTTCGGGCGCGGCACGCTGCCCGGGCGCGCCTTCGACTATGCGAGCTTCTACGTCGCGGCGTCGGTGCGGCTCCTGGCGCTGCTGCGGCGTGGCGACGTCGTGGTGGCCAAGACCGATCCGCCGCTGATCTCGGTGCCTGTGGGCTGGGCAGGCAGGCTCCGGGGCGCGTGGCGCGTGAACTGGTTGCAGGACGTCTTTCCGGAGGTGGCGGCCGAGCTCGGCATGGCCGTGGCGCGTGGCATCCTCGGGCGCGCGGCGACGTGGCTGCGCGACCGCTCGCTGCGCGAGGCGGCGGCGAACGTCGTCATCGGCGCGCGGATGCGCGATCGCGTGGCGGCGCAGGGCGTCGCTCCGCGTCGCATCGCGGTGATCCCGAACTGGGCGGACGGCGCGGCGGTGGCGCCGGTGCCGCGCGACGCGAATCCGCTGCGCGCCGACTGGGGCCTCGCCGGCAAGTTCGTCGTTGGCTACTCGGGCAACATGGGGCAGGCGCACGAGTTCCTCACGATCGTCGATGCGGCCGCGGCGCTGCGAGAGGACCGCGACATCGTATTCCTGTTCATCGGCGGCGGCGCGCAGAAGGCAGTGATTGCGGCCGCGTCGGCCGAACGCGGGCTCGCCAACCTGCTGCTCAAGCCCTACCAGCCGCGCGACCGCCTGGCGCACAGCCTGGGTGCGGCGGATGTGCATCTGGTGACGCTGCGACCGGAGCTCGAGGGCCTCATCGTACCGAGCAAGTTTTACGGCATCGCGGCCGCCGCACGGCCGGCGATCTTCGTCGGCGATCCCGAGGGCGAGATCGGATCGGAAGTCCGAGCCGCGGAGTGCGGACGCAGCGTGCGGCAGGGTGACGTGGCCGGCCTGGTCGCGGCCATCCGCGAGATGCGGGACAGTGCGGAAGTGCGCGAGCGCATGGGCCGCAACGCGCGCCGTCTCTTCGACGATCGCTACGACAAGCCGATGGGCGTCGGGAAGTGGCGCGCACTGCTGCGCGCGGTGGCAGAGGGCGGGCCGCTACCGGATTAGCGGGGTGACGCGCGCCGGGATTGGCGCGTCAGCCATGCGTCGCCACGAAGTCGGCGTAAGTGCGCCGGATGCCTTCCTCGAGGCCGATCGTCTGGCGCCAGCCGAGCGCGGTCAGCTTGCCGATGTCGAGCTGCTTGCGCGGCGTGCCGTCGGGCTTGGACGCGTCCCACTCGATCGTGGCGTCGGTCCCGACGATCCGGCGGATGAGCTCGGCCAGCTCGCGGATCGTCTGGTCCTCGCCGCAGCCGACGTTGACCATCGGCGGCGCGTCCGCGTTGACGATCGCGCTGCGCGCCTCGGGGCCGAGCTGCATCAGGTGCACGCAGGCCGCCGCCATGTCGTCGCTGTAGAGGAACTCGCGCCGCGGCGCGCCCGTGCCCCACAGCGCGACCGACCTGTCGCCGCGCACCTTGGCCTCGTGGAAGCGGCGGATCAGCGCCGGCAGCACGTGGCTCGTCTGCGGGTCGTAGTTGTCGCCGGGGCCGTACAGGTTGGTCGGCATCACGCAGAAATAGTGCGTGCCGTACTGCCGGTTGTGGGACCAGCACATCTCGATGCCGGCGATCTTGGCGACCGCGTACGGCCGGTTGGTCGGCTCGAGGGGCCCGGTGAGCAGGTACTCCTCGCGGATCGGCTGCGGGCAGTCGCGCGGGTAGATGCACGACGAGCCGAGGAACAGCATCTCCTTCACGCCGACGCGCCAGGCTTCGTGCACGACGTTCATCTCGATCGCGAGGTTCTCCTGGATGAACTCGGCCGGGTAGCTGTTGTTCGCGAGGATGCCTCCCACGCGCCCGGCCGCCAGAAACACGACTTCCGGCCGCTCGGACTGGAAGAAGTCCGCGGTCGTGCGTGCGTCGGTGAGGTCGAGCTCGCTGTGCGTGCGGGTGACGATGTTTCCGTAGCCCCTGGCATGCAGCGCGCGGACGAGCGCAGAGCCGGCGAGCCCGCTGTGGCCGGCGACGTAGATGCGGGAATCGGGATGCACCGGTCGATCTTACAATAACGGGCAACCCTCTCGAAAACCCGACGAGCGCAGCGCGATGCCGATGGCGCACCGGACGGCAATGCACCGATGACGACCTCGCACACCACATGAAGAGCACGTGCTGCCGGATCCTGCTTTGGCTGGCCCTCGCCACCGCGCTCGTCGCCGTGGCCGTTGCGTTCGGTGCCGCACGGGCGGGCTACTGGCTCGAGGCGCCGATGCAGGCGCCGCGCCGCGCCGACGCGATCGTCGTGCTGGGCGGCGACGAAGGCGATCGCGCACTGCGCGCGCTGGGGCTGTACCGCGAGGGCTACGCGCCGACGGTCGTGCTGACCGGGCTCGAATACGGAGACGCGGCGCCGCCGGCCGCGCTGACGTGGCGCGCTGATTTCCTGGAAGCGCGCGGCGTGCCGCGCTCGGCGTTGCGCTTCGAGGTCGACTCCAAGAACAGCTACACCGAGGCCGTCAACGTCCTCGCGCTGATGCGGCAGCAGGGCTGGCGCACGGTGATCGTCGTCAGCGATCCGCCCCACATGCGCCGCCTTTCGTGGACGTGGGGACGCGTTTTCGCGGACTCCGGCCTGGAGTACGTGCTCGTGGCATCGCGGCCGGACTGGTGGTCGCCGGGCGACTGGTGGCGCGAAGAGCGATCGGGCGGGTTCGTGATCATGGAATTCATCAAGCTCGGCTATTACGTCGCCAAGCGCTAGCAGGCTGCTGAAAACCTCTCGGTGTCATCCCGAGAAGCGTAGCGACGAGGGATCTGCTGGTACGCAACGTCTTGATTCGCGACAACCGCAGTTCCCTCGCTTGACCCTGGACGGCACCGAATTTCAAATGTCGCCACCGATCTCAACGGCCGGTCAGCCAGCCTGGCGGGCGGCCTCCGGCATGTGCCGAGTCTCCTCGAGGATGCGACCGTCCTCCATCCGCAGTACCCGGTCGGCGACGGCGAGGCTCGCCGCGCGGTGCGTGATCAGCAGCACGGTGCGGCCCCGCAGCGCGTCGCGCGCCTCCGCGAGGAACTCGCGTTCGCCCTGTGGATCAAACATCGCGGTCGCCTCGTCGAGGACGAGGATCGGCGGGTCCTTGAGCAGCGCGCGGGCGAGCGCGACGCGCTGCTGCTGGCCGCCGGACAGGCGCACGCCGCGGTCGCCGACCAGCGTGTCGTAGCCCTGCGGCAGCGCGACGATGAACTCGTGCGCGCGGGCAAGTCGTGCCGCGGCCTCGATCGAGGATGGCGTCGACTCGGCCCGCCCGTACGCAATGTTGTCGCGCACGCTCGCATTGAACAGCAGCACGTGCTGCGGGACGACACCGATCTGGCTGCGCAGACTTGCGAGCGCCACGCCCGCGATGTCGCGGCCGTCGATCGTGATGCGCCCCTGCGAGGGCTCGTGCAGTCGCATCAGCAGGTGCGCGAGCGTGCTCTTGCCGGCGCCGTTGGGACCGATGATCGCGACCGTTTCGCCGGCCGCGATATGCAGCCGCGCGTGACGCAGCGCGGGCGGCCGTCCGGGGTAGGCGAACGACACGTCGTCGAACGCGATATCGCCCTTCACCGGCGGCAACGCCGCCGCGCCCGGCGCGACCCGCTCCGGCGGCTCGTCCAGCGCGAGCAGCAGGCGCGCGAGCGCGCCGCGCGCCGCCTGTGTCTGGCCGTAGACGTCGGCGAGCCCAGCGACCGGCCGCGCGAGGAGCTGCGCATAGAGGAGGAAGCTCACCAGCTCGGCCGGGGACATCCGACCCCCCGGAAGCTCGACGCCCGCGAGCCAGAGCAGCAGCACGATGCCGGCGGCGGCCACGAACTGCACGGCAGGCCCTAGCGCGGCGTGGATCCGCAGCTGCCGGCGCGTGAGGCTCAGGATGCGATCGAGCTGTCGGCGATACCGCGCCGACTCGTGGCCCTCGCGCGTGAACGTCTTGATCGCCGGCAGCAGCCCGAGATTCTCCTCGGCGATCGCAATCGCGGTCGCGTGTTCGTCCTGCAGCGAGGCCGCGAGCGGCCGGATCCGGCGGCCGACGATCTTGAGCAGCAGGTAGAAGAGAGGGATCAGGGTGAGCGCGACCAGGGCGAGCGAGGGCTGCAACCGGAACATGAAGAGCGCCGCGCCCGCGACCGTGAACAGCAGCGGCACGACCGACAGCGCCGTTCCGCTCAGGTACCCGCTGACCACGTACACGTCGCGCGTCAGCAGTGCCAGCGTCTCCCCGTGCCGGCGCTGCTGGAAATAGGCAAGAGGCAGCGCTTGCAGGTGGTCGTATAGCCGCACCTTGAGATCGGACACGATGCGCTCCGCGGTCCCGCCCAGCAGGAACGTGTTGCCGAACTTGAGCAGTGCCTGCGCCGCGAACAGCGCGAGCATCGCGGCGAGGATCGCGGGGACGCGCGCGGCAGCGGCGGTCTCGCCCGGCAACAGCGCTCCGGCGAGACGCCCCCCGAGCCATGGCGCCGCCAGCGCCGCCGCACTCTCCAGCAACATCAGCAGCACGCACAGCGCCAGCGTCGCGCGGTACGGCGCGGCGAACGCGCGCAATGCGGCCAGGTCTTTCGCGGGCATCGAATGCGCTCGCGTGGTCAGCGCCCGCGCACGGCCGCGCGCACTCGCGCAAGCCAGCGTCGCGCGTAAAGCGCGGGGAGCGCGCGGTCGGCGGCATCGGGGAAGCGCTCGTGCAGGTAGTCCCGGGACGGGAACACGCGGCTGGCGACGTAGCGCGCGCGCGAGGTGGCCGTGGGAACCGCGCACAGTTCAAGCCATTCGCGGTGTAGCTTCCCGGCGCGGAGCAGCCTGGCGCCCGACGCGGCCACCGGGCTGGATTCGAGTTCGGTTGCCAGCGCCGCGACCCGCGGCGACCCGAAACGCGCTGCGCACCGCCGCAAGCCTTCGATCGCGATCGCGACGACGCGGGTGCGCTCGACGCAATGCCGGAAGCACCGGAGGTCGTCGTCGGTCATGGCCTCGACCAGCAGATGGATGTCGTAGAGCCAGATCAGTCGGTCGCCGAAACCCGGCGCCACGAACAGGTTGTTGCCGACGCGGTGCATCAACGCGAGGAGGAGAGCGTGCACGTCGCCCAGGCGCCGAGCGTACGGGCCGAGAGCCGGCACGGGAACGGAGGCTGCCGCGAGTTCTTCGAAGGGCAGGAGCCACGCGAACGACTGCGCGTTGCTGATGCGCCAGTGCAGATCGACATTGTGGGTGATGCCGTTCCGGTCCTCTCGGTGCAGTTCGACCTGGAAGCCGACGCCGGCCCCCGCGGGCCCCGCCACGCGGCGGTAGCCGAGATCGAACAGGATGTGTGCGGCGGCTTGCGTTTCGGCGGGTGTCACGAGAAGGTCATCGTCGACCCGCGGTCTTAACGCGGGCGTCGCATAGTGGCTGTAGGCGAGCGCCGCGCCCTTGGCCAGCAGCGGGTGAATGCCGGCCGCAGCGAGCGCCGCGAGCGCGTGCCGGAGCGCATTGCGCCTCCCGAGTTCGCTTGCGGCGCACGCAACCGTTTCCTCGTGGCACGCCTGGCGGACCGCGCCCGGCATTGCGGCGCCGGTGCACGCGCCGCGCCAACGTGCGTCGAGCAGCGGTGCGATCCCGTGGCCCCGGGCGCATGCGACGAACGCGGCCGCGCCGGCATCATTGGAACCGTGGTGCCGCGCGGCTTCGTCCCCACGCAGCATTGACGCGATGAGCGCCGGGAGGTCGTCGGCTGCTGCGGGGGCAAGCGTCGCCAAGATGCTCCTTGTGGGCGCCGTCGCCTGCTGCGATGGACCGTTCACGCGACGGAACCTGACGTGCCGGCGTGGTGGAATATCGCGCGGAGGACGCGGTCGAGTTCGTCGAAACGACGCGGATAGTCGAGCTCGAAATGAATGGGTTCGCACGCGAGGCGCGCGACCTGCTCGAAGTGCCGGGTGAGCGGCAATTGCTCGTCGACGTCGAGCAGGAACGAATGGCGGACCCATGCCATCATCGCGTTGCGCGCCGTCAGGGAGCGGATCACGATGTCCGGCGTCTCGCCGTTGCCGAGAAAGTATGCCCGATGCAGGGGCCGAGGCTCGTTGCAGAAAGGCAACCGTTCGCCGGCGACGAAACGCGCCTTGGCGGTGAAAGGCAGAGCCGGCGCGCGCGGCATGCCGGAGCCAAGCAACGCCTGTTCGCTGTCCGTCCAAAGTCGAATCGACGGGTGGCCCGGCTCGACGAGCCAGTTGTGTTCCGCCGGCGCGACCATCAGTCCGTCGTCGGTCAGGAAGCGGCAGCCGGATCGGGCAAAGGTTGCGGCGAGCGTGGACTTGCCGCAGCCGGACCCGGCGATGAACGCGATCGCCTCACCGTCGACCTCGACAGCGCTCCCGTGGAACACCGGCCGTCCTTGCTTGCTCTGCGCGAGCGGCAGCACTTGGTTGACGTAGAGGTGCTGCGCAGTCGAATCCGCAACGCCGGGCGCCGGAAACGCGACGATGTCGAATCCGTTCGCGGAAACGGCAAAATCCGCGAGGTCCGGAAAGCGCAGAACGTAGCCGCCTTCGACGCGATGGAATTCGGTCCAGCGCGAGCCGTCCGGTGTCGTCAGCACGTGGAAAGGCACGGTTGCCAATGATGCCTGCGGTCGCACTGGCGCGATGCGGTAGGTGCCCCCTCCTGGCCGGCATCGTGCGTCAGGACTGCGCTCCATCGAAGTCATGCGTCCGTGTCCCGGGCCAGCACTTGCGCAACGAAGCGCGCGACTTCCTCCGTCGAAGGGAAGAGATGAGGATGGTCGCGCAGTACGGCCCGCTCGATGTCGCCAGCACTTCGCGTGCCGTCGCAGTAGCGAAGCGCAATCTCGCGTGCCTGTGCCTCGCGGGTGAGGCGCGGCACGCGCTCGGGACGCGATCGCGCGGGTTCCCCGGGCGCGAGAAGCAGGCCATTCCAGGTCGAGTGGCTGAATCGTCGGCCGCTGGACGGAAATGCGACGACCCATGCGAGAAGGTTGTCGGCGGGGCGAGCCATCACGCGCACCGTGACGCAATCGCCCGTCCTCACCGCGATCGGCTCGTCCAGGGGAAGAAAGGCTTGGTCGCGGTCGATCGCGTGGCCAGACACCGGTGAATTGTCCATCCGCACGCCGGGTGAAAGCGCGCAATCGAACCAGCCTCCCAGCCCGTGCACGAAGCCATCGCGAATGATCCGCAGGTCGGCCGTCCACGAGAGGAAGTCCGGGCTCGTGGCGGCGAGGTCGAGTTCGCCCAGCACCGCCGGGGCGCTCAGTACCGCGTCGCGCGGAATCCGGACTGCGTGCTTCGTGTTGACCGTGGCTTGCCGAAGCCAACGGTACTCCCGAGGGACGCCGTCGCCGCGCCACGCCTCGGCCAAACCGTGGAACGCCAGCGATTCGACGGCGTCGACGTGCAGTCGGATGCTGGAGGGGACCAGCCTTCCGCCGTTTGCGAGGAAACGCTGCCGCGCGTCCCTCAGCACATCCAGGATTCCGTAGTCGAATCCGAAGAAGCCGACGTGGTCGCAGATCACGAGATCGACGCGCGTTGGCAGGTCGATGCGCTGGGACAAGCCGCGGACGAACGTCGTACGGTCACCGAATCCCGCGCGCGTCAGCGTCTGCCGGGCCACCTCGAGAATGGCCGAGGCGTCGATCGCATAGACGTGCGACGCGCCCGCCTGCAGGCACAGGAGTCCGAGAACGCCGGTCCCGCAACCGAGGTCTGCTACGCGGTCCCCGGGCCGCAGTACTTCGGCGATCGCGGCGCGGAATCGATCGAGCCGGATCCGATCCGAGACGTAGCCCAGATGCTCGTCGAGCATTGCACGCCGACTCGCGGCGGGAGAACTACCGCCGTGGGCGCGCGACGCCGAGCCGCGCGTAATCGACGACCCTGAGACCATCGATTCCAACACGCACCGCGTCGGGCATCACCTTCTCGACTTCGTCGGCCATGACGCCCAACTGGCGGCCGTAACCCCATCGCGCACGAAATTGGGGCTTGTACTCGAAAAGGTAGAGTCCGATTCCGAGCGGATGCGTGCCGATGCGCAGCGCGTTCTGCTTGGCGGCGGCGTCGGACATGGTCATGAACGGTGGATTGCCGCCAGACCCCTCCGCCGATCCGGAGGTTGTCGCCTGTGTCAGCGATCGCACCTGGCCGTACGCAACGAGCGACGGCGGGCGATAGGTCTTGCGCGGCTTACCGACCGGGGGCTGCGGAAACGGTGCGGCGGATTTGGGCGTGTCCATGGAGTCGATGTGCGGATCGAGGTAAGCGTTTCAGTCGGCGAGCGCTTGCACGGAACGACGGGCGGTTATCCATTCGCCAAGGATCGCGAGCATCAGGACGTCAAAGCCTGCGCTGCGCGCGTCCGGTTGCAGTTGCTCGTTCCAAATCGTCCGTAGTCGCGTTGCGCAAACCCAGTGTCCCAATGTATCACTCAAGCGGTCGAAGCTCCACATCCCTCCCTTTGTGGCGCGCAGGCGGCCGATCAGGGCATCGTAGTAGGCTGGCCCGGGATGCTGGCCAAGCGTCGTGCGCCAGCGGACCTCGTCGGGCAGGATGCCCGACGTGCACTCCCGCGCAAGTCGCTTGTACCAACCCGTCGCAATCTTGGCGGAGAGCGGCATCCGGACCGCGAACTCGAGCAGCCTGCGGTCCGAGAAGGGGCTGCGCGGCTCCAGCCCGCGCGCCAGCATGGCCTGGCCGTTCACTTCGTGCGCGAATGACAGGCAGCCCGTCGTGAAGTTGCGCGCGTGCACCGCACGGTGACCATTCGCGCGGTCCCGTGTGCACGCGCGCAGGCGATCGGCGATGCGACGATTGACGTGCTGCATCGCGAGCGCGGGCGCTACGACGTGGCGAAGATCGCCCGCAATCTCGCTGCGCCCGCCGCCGCTTGCACGCCTCGGGCGCAGCCTGCGGTAGAGCGCGCGCAATCGCTCGGGCGCCGCACGGCGCAAGGAAACGGAGGCCGCGTCACGCGGTCCGCCTTGGACTCCGTGTCGTCGATATGCCGTCAACACTCCGGGAACGTGCGCCAGCTCGCCGTCCGCGACGGCGGCCGCGAGGCTTTGGCGAAGGTGAAGGAACAGCAGGTCGCCGGCCATTCCGTCGAGCAGGACCCGACATCCGGCGGCGCGCGCCGCGTCCCAGACCAGCATGTCCGGGAATCCGCCAGAGAGCGTGAACGGCTCGTCGGTGCGACACAGGTCCGCGAGAAACGTCGCCCCGGCGTCGCGCGCCGCTGCGGAAGTGATGATCGTAGGCTCGATCCAGCCTTCGCGCAGCATCGCGGAAATGCCGTGCCAATCCGCGCAGTTCTCGCGGTCATCGCGGATCAGTGAAAACGTGCGCAGGGGACGCTGCAACTCGGAACGAAACTCGCTGCGGATCAGGCCAACGATCGACGACGAGTCGAGGCCTCCGCTCAGCGCCGCGCCGACGGGTCCGTTGCCGCGCAATCGGCACTTGACCGCGATGCGAAGCGTGTCGAGAAAGGCCTCCGCGCATTCCTGCTTCGACCCGAAGCGAAGCGGCGAAAGTTGCATGGGGTCCCAGTATCGCCACGTTCTCGTGCCGCGCCAATCGACGGTCATCGCGTGGCCCGCCGGCAGCCTGCGGACACCCTCGTAGAAGGTGCCGACCTCGTCGTCGCGGTCGAACTCGACGATGAGGTAGTCAAGCAGCCTGGTTTCGTTCAGTCTGGGCGTAAATCGACCGAGCGCAAGCAGGCCGCCGATCTCGGACGCGAATCCAAACCATCCGTCGCCGGCGCGATAGTGGAAGTAACGCGTGCCTGCCGCGTCGCGCGCGGCGAACAGGCGCCTCCGCCGTCCGTCCCAGACGACGAACGCAAACTCGCCGATCAGGTGACGGGGGCAATCCTCGCCCCACGATTCGTATGCCCGCAGGACGAGCTCCGCATCCGTGCGGTCGCGAAGGACGGCACCGCGTGCCAGCAGTTCACGCCGCAACTCGTCCCGGTCGTCGACGCGCCCGTCCATCACGAGCACCACCGACGTGTCTTCGTTGGCGAGCGGCTGGCGTTCGTCGAGCGACTCAGGCGTCGTGGCCAGCATGCACTGTCCGAGGGCGACCGCGCCATGGGTCCAGTGGTCGATCCTGTCCGGACCGCGGTCCGCCATGGCCGCGGTCATTCGCTCGACGAGTCCCGGCGGCGCGGGTGCGCCGTCGAATTGGACGATCCCGGCGATGCCGCTCACTGGGCCGGCGACGAGCGACCGGTCGGCTGCGGGCGCAGGTTCACGTGCGCCCGGCGCGCCAGCCACGCGCGGGAAGCGAGGCGCCGGGGCCTCAGGGGGACAGGAAACGCGCCATAGCGCACGAGTCGGCCGGGCGGCTCACCGAGCGCGGCTCCCTCGTACTCCACCCACGCATGCGCCGCGAACGGTCCCGCCCCGGCGCGTGCGCCCAGCCGCAACTCGCAACGAATGCCGTCCCTCCGCAGCAGCCACCACAGCACCACCGAACGATGCAGGCAGGTGACGCGCACGGGCACGTGGGCGGCGGCGATCCCCACCAGCCGGGCGACGGCGCGCGCACGCGCGACCGCGGCTTGCGACGCGGCCGCGGACGCCCCGGGCACCACGGCATCCGGATCGACGCGAAAGTCGACCGAGGGCAGCACGATGCGCGCGTAGACCAGCAGCGCGGCCGCGTGCACAAGCCGCCGCCGGTCGCTCCACGACAGCGCACGCCAGCGGCGCCACCTATTCATCGGTCAGCACCACGAGCCTGCGCTCGGCCAGCTGGGCCACGAACGCCCGCAGGTCGCCGGCGAGCACGTCCTCGGCGACGTCGTAGCGGTCGAGCAGCGCGGCCTGGGCCGCGTCCAGGGTTCCGGTCGCGCCCAGCACCTTCCACATGTCGAGGCCGACCTCGTCCAGCCCGAAGTACTCGCCGGTCTCCAGGTTGAGGAGGACGCCCTCGTCCTGGAGCTCCGTGGACAGCACGCTTTCGGGAACGGTGATCTTCATGGGACTCGACAGGTCCGGGGAATGCGCCGACGCCCGATTCTAGCCCTGCGGCCCGGGCCTCGCCCGGGACATCGGAGGGTTTCGCGCGCGGCGGCGAACGCGGGCATTCCTTCGGAGCCGAACTGGCGCGGCGCTTGCTGGTGGGGATGGCACCGGCGGCGGCCGGGGGCCCACCCGGGCGCCGGGCGGCCCCCGGGAGGGGGGCCGGCGGCCGCCCTTTTGCCAGGCAACTCGTTAGAATACAAGGTCGTGAAATTGCCCCTTGCCGATCGAATTCGCACCCACGGGTGGCCGCTGGTCCGGCGCCACGGCGTCCGGCCGGGCTGGTGGCGAAGGCGGGGCGCGGCGAGCGCTGCCGGGCTCGCGCTGGCCGCGGCGCTGGCGGCGAACGGACCGGCGCTGGCGCAGGGAGCGCCGGCATCCGGCAGCGCCGTCAACGCGCCGGGTTCGGCCGTTCGCGCCGCGCCGCAGGGCGCGCCCGCCGCCGGACCGGCGCCGCTCGCGCCCAACGCCCCGCGCGTCGCGCCGCTGCCCGCGGGACAGGTGCCCGCCGACGACTACCGGATCGGGCCGCAGGACCTGATCGAGATCCAGGTCTTCGGCATCGACAACCTGAAGCGCGATGTCCGGGTCAACTCGCGCGGCGCGATTTCGCTGCCGCTGATCGGCACGGTGATCCTGGGCGGCCTCACCGGCCAGGAGGCCGAGACGCTGATCGCGTCGATGTACGAGAAGGACTACCTGCGCGATCCGCAGGTGTCGGTCTTCATCAAGGAGTTCACGAGCCAGCGCATCACGCTCGAGGGCGCGGTGGCGCGGCCCGGCATCTACCCGATTCGCGGCGACACCACGCTGATGCAGGCGATCGCCATCGCCGGCGGCCAGGGCCAGCTCGCCGAGCTCAGCGAAGTGAAGGTCTACCGGCGCGAGGGCGGCGAGAAGAAGATACTGACCTACGACCTCGAGAAGATCCGCGCGGGCGAGCTCGAGGACCCGTCGCTGGTGAACGAGGACATCGTCGTCGTCAAGCGCAATCCGGGCCGCGTCGCGTTGCGCGATTCGATCCTCGGCGACGTCATCGGCATCTTCAACCCGTTCAACTACCTGCCGCGGTACTGAGCCCCGCCGATGGCCACCAACGACAGGCCGGGGGTCCCGGCGACCGCCGCCACCGGCGCCGTGCAGGTGCGCGCGCCGACCGCGCTGTCGACCTACGTGCTGCCGCAGGTCGCGGCCGGCGCCGACGACGAGGCGATCCACTTCCGCGACCTGTGGCGCGTCGTCGTCAAGCGCAAGTGGGTGGTCATCTCGGCGTTCCTCATCGTGCTGGTCACCGCCCTCGTGGCGACGCTGATGACGACGCCGGTCTATCGGGCGACGGTCACGCTCAAGATCGAGCGGGAGGCGTCGAAGGTCATCGACTTCAAGGGCGGCAGCGTCGTGCCCGAGGAGGCGGGCGACCTCGAGTTCTACCGGACGCAGTACGAGCTGCTGAAGAGCCGGTCGCTGGCGGAGCGCGTCGTGGCGCAGCTCAGCCTGCGCCAGCGTGACGCGGCGAAGAGCCCCGCGCCCGGCCATTGGTGGTCCGGGCTCCTCCGGCGCGGCCCCGACGCGGGCGACCGCCCGGCCGCCGATCCGCCGAAGGAGGCCGCGCGCGATTCCGAAGCGGCGGCGGTGGGCGCGTTCCTCGGCGCGCTGAACGTGGAGCCGATCCGCAATTCGCGGCTGGTGCGCGTGAACTTCGACTCGCCGGACCCGAAGCTCGCGGCGGACGCGCTGAACGCGCTCGCGCAGAACTTCATCGCCGTCAACCTGGAGCGCCGCTACGACGCGTCTTCCTACGCGAAGACGTTCCTCGAGGAGCAACTCGCGCAGACCAAGGCGAAGCTCGAGGACTCCGAGCGGGCGCTCGTCGATTTCCAGCGCGACCAGCAGATCATCAACGTCGACGAGAAGCAGAACGTGCTCGCGCAGACGCTGGCTGCGTACAACGCGGCGGCGGCCAAGGCGGGCGAGGACCGCCTCCGGGCCGAGGCGCTCTACCGCGAGTTCCGGGAGAAGCCGGAAGCCTCGCCGCAGATGGTCGACAACAAGTCGATGGCGGCGCTGCGCGAGCAGCGCACGAAGCTGCAGGTCGAGTACCAGGACCAGCTGCGCATCTACAAGCCCGCGTTCCCGAAGATGCAGCAGCTCAAGGCGGCGATCGACGAGATCGAGAAGAAGATCCAGGACGAGTCCGACATCGTCCGCCGCTCGATCGAGGGCGCGTACAACGTCGCGGTGCAGCAGGACGTCAGCGTCAGGGCCAAGCTCGAGGCCGTCAAGAAGGACGTGCTCGACCTGCAGGGCCGGAGCATCCGCTACAACGTCCTCAAGCGCGAGGTCGAGACCAACCGCTCGCTCTACGACGGCCTGCTGCAGCGCCTGAAGGAGGTGGGCGTCCAGGGCGGCGTGGGCACCAACAACGTGACCGTCGTCGACTCCGCGCTGGTGCCGGGCGCTCCCTTCAAGCCCAACGTCTCGCTGATCCTCCAGTTCGCCGCGCTCCTCGGCATCGCGCTCGGCATCGGCCTCGCGTTCTTCCTCGAATACCTCGACGACACGATGCAGCAGCCGGACGACATGGAGCGCGTCGCGCACCTGCCCGTGCTGGGCGTGATTCCCCGGATCAAGCCCGGAAAGGGATCGACGACCGACGCGCTGGCGATGCTCTCGCATCTGGACGCGCGCTCCGCGTTCGCCGAAGCGTACCGCTCGGTGCGAACCGCGCTGCAGTTCTCGACGCGCGAGGGCGCGCCCCGGCAGTTCGTCGTCACCAGCACGACGGCGAAGGAAGGCAAGTCGACGTCGGCGGTCGCGCTCGCCATCAACTTCGCGCAGGCGGGGCAGTCGGTGCTGCTGATCGACGCGGACCTGCGCAATCCGTCGCTGCACACGCTGCTCGGCGTGGACAACAGCCGCGGGCTCTCGAATTTCCTTTCGAGCGAGCTGCCTGCGCTTTCCGTCGTGCGCACGACGTCGGTGCCGAACCTGTACGTGATTCCGGCGGGACCGTTGCCGCCGAATCCGGTCGAGCTGCTGTCGGGGCCGAAGCTGCTCGAGCTTCTGGCGGAGCTCGGTGCCCGGTTCTCGGCGATCGTCCTCGACGCGCCGCCGGTCCTCGGCATCGCCGACGCGCTGGTGCTCGGCAACCAGGTCGGGGCCGTCCTGTTCGTCGTCGCGGCGGGCACCACGCGCAAGGCGCACCTGCGCGCGGCGCTCAAGCGCCTGCGGCAGGCCAGCGTCGCGCCGGTCGGCGCCGTGATGACGAAGCTCGACCTGCGCGACGGCATGTACGGCTACCAGAGCGCCTACTACTACTATCGCAGCACCAACGATGCGCCGCGGCTCGCTTGAGGCGCGCATCCGGCCGGACTTCGGGCGTGCCGGCCGGCCGCCCCGGGCCTGCACCGCACCGGACTAGCCATGCCTGACCGCGCCGCCGCGGATCGCACGGCGAAGCTGCTCCTTTGGTTCACGCGGGACCCGATGCGCTACCGGGCCGAGGCGCGGCGCCGCGATGCGCCGCCGCTCGACGGCGAGGTGGTACTGAGGCTCGCACTGGGCCATCGCGTCGAATTCTCGGACCCCGCCATGCGCGGCGCGAACGCTGCCGCGTTGCGCGACGCCGCGGCCGCCTACGTGCGGCGCGCGATGTTCGCTCCGGGCGCGACCGCCTACCAGATCCTCGGCCTGCCTCCCGGCGCTTCCGCGCAGGCGGTCAAGGAGAACTTCCGGCTGTTGATGCAGCTCGTGCACCCGGACCGGCAGGACGCGCATGCAGTCTGGCCGGAGGACTTCGCCGCGCGGGCAAATCGCGCACACGACGTGCTGCGCAACGACGAGGCGCGCGCGAAGCTCGACCGCGACGAGGCCGAGCGCGCGGCACGCGCCCGCGCGAAGCAGCAGAAGGCGGCGGCCGCGGCCGCGACCGCATCGCCGCGCCGAGCGCTCGCGCCCGTTGCCGTGCGGCGGCCGCCCCCGCGCCCGTTGCTTCCCGAATGGCTGACCGCCGGCGTCGGCGGCTTCGTGCGGCGCCACCCGGCGGTGGTGGCGTTTGCCCTGCTGCTGGGCAGTGGTGCGCTGGTCATCGGCATGGCCGGCTGGAACCGGCCGCCGGGATCGCTGATGCGCGATGCCGACGCGCCGCGCGTCGCGGCACCAGCCGCCTCCGCGCCCGTCGCCGCACCGACGGCGACCGCGACCGTGCCTGCGGCACCGCTCCCGGCCGATCGCGACACGGGTTCGGGCGTGCCGTCGCCGCGGGCCGCGCCGCCGGCCGCGACGGCCACGCCCGATCCCACGCGTCCGCCGGCCGCGAAATCCGGCGACCCGGTGGGCGGCGAGAACGCCGTGGTGGCCGCGCCGCCGGTGGCGACGGCGGAGGCCCCGGCCGTGCCGCCGCCGGCGCAGGATGCCGAGGTCGTGCCCGTGCGCCTGGAGACCGCCCCGCCGCCGGACGCGGGGCCGCAGGCCCTCACCGTCGCCGACCTCGACGCGCTGTCGGCGGCGCTCGCGGACGCCTACGATCGCGGCCGCGTGGACGCGTTCGCCGCGCTGTTCGCCGACGACGCGCGGACGAACCTCCATCAGGGGCGGGCCGCGATCCGCGGCGAGTACGACGAGCTGTTCCGGCTGTCGGAGTGGCGACAGATGCGGATCCGGCAGCTCGACTGGCGGCGCACGGGCGACCGCGCCCATGCGAGCGGCGAGCTCGAGGTCCGGATCGGCTGGCGCGACGGTCGCGTTGCCCGCCAGAGCGTTGCCGTCGACGTCGAAGTGGCACGCCGCGACGGGCGCGCGCTCATCACGCGGCTCGCGCACGAGCCGGGCGCGCGTTGACGGCGGACGTCGCCGCGCGGCCGTGGCGTCGCGGTCATGCGTGGACGGCGATCGTCGCGGTCGTCGCGCTGCTGCTCGCGTGGCGCGTCGTCGTCAGCGGAACGACCGCGCTGCAATTCGGCGACACCGCGGCGCTCGGCTTGCGCCCGCTCGCGCCGGTCACCGCGGACGCGCCGGAGACGGCGTGGCGCGCGCAGATCGCGCAGAACCCGGCGGACTACGTGGCGCTGGTGTCGCTGGCGCGCGAATTCGAGCGGCAGGGGAAGATCGCCGATGCGCGCGCGGCGATGGGCGAAGCGCTCGGCCTGGCGCCGGTCGACCGGCGGACGCTGCTCGAGGCGGGCGCGTTCCACCTGCGCCACGGCGACGCGGGTTCGGCGCTCCCGATCCTGCGGCGTGCCGCCGACCTGCATCCGGACGTGCGCGAGCGCATGTGGCCGGTGTTCGCCGCCGCGCTCGACGGCGGCCGTGCCGAGGAATTCTTCGCCGGCGTCGCGCGCGCGAATCCGGAATGGTGGCCGGAGTTCTTCCGGTACGCGTGCCAGAAGTCGGCCGACGCGGACGCGCTCCAGCGGGTGTTCGCGGCGCGACTCGCGGCCTCCGTCGCCGACGCCGGCGAGCGCCGCTGCCTGATCGACCGCCTGCAGCGCGACGACCGGTGGGCCCACGCCTACCAGGTGTGGCTGAACAGCCTGCCGGCGGCGCAGCGGCAGCGTGTCGGCTACGTCTTCAACGGCCGTTTCGAGTGGCCGTTGTCGAACGTGGGCTTCGACTGGACGATGCCGGCGCAACAGAACGTCGACGTCCAGGTGGCGCCACTCGAAGGCGCGACCGGCCGGCGCGCGCTGCGGGTGGAGTTCGTGAACAAGCTGTGGGAAGCGCCGCCCGTCCAGCAGTACCTGATGCTCGTCCCGGGGCGGTATCGCCTCGAGGGGCGCGGGCGCGCCGACGGTCTGCAGACGTGGCTCGGCATCCAGTGGGGGCTCTATTGCCTGCCGCGCAGCGGACGCGGCGAGCGGCAGCTCGTCCGCAGCGGACGCTTCGTCGGCACGTCGGGATGGGAGGACCTGCGCGGGGAGTTCACCGTGCCCGGGGACTGCCCGGTCCAGCTGCTGCGCCTCGAGCTCGCCAACCCGCGGCGCGATGCCGACACGCCGGGCGGCGGCGCCGTCCGGCTGCGCGGCACCGTCTGGTTCGACGACCTGCGGGTGCGCAGCCTTGACTAGGCCCTGCCGCCGGCCATAATGGGATGTTGCCTTCCGGCCGGGTGTGGGTCCGGCGGCGATTCCCGAACGACTCCGATGAATCTTCGCGCCGCCGCTGCCCTGTTTGCGCTGGCCGCCATGCTCGGCGGCGGGACGGCGGCCGCCCAGGCGCCCGCCACCGTGGCCCGGCTTACGAGCCTCGAAGGCAACGTGCTCGTGAGCGAGGGCGACGCGCTGGTGGCCGCCGCCAACAACCAGCGCGTGGCCGTCGGCACGCGGGTGCTGACCATGGCCGGCGCCCGCGTCGTCGTCAGCTACGACGTCGGCTGCGACGTCGCGCTCAAGGAGAACGAGCGCTTCACCGTGCGTGCCGGCGAGTGCGCCGTGCTGGTCGGCGAGGTCGTGCCGCTGGGCCCCGCGCCCGGCGCGATCGGAGGCGGGATCGGCACGGCGGGCATCACGGCCGCGGATGCCGTTCTCGGCACGGCACTCCTCGGCGGCTTGGGCTACGGCATCTACGTGCTGTACCGAAGACCGTCGGTCAGCCCGAACTGATCGCCATCCGCACGTCGTCGCGCAGCGAGAGCGTGGAGCCCGCGGGCTCCACGTTCGCATTCGGCCTCGGCCTGTTCGTGCTGGCGGCGCCGGTCTTCCGGGCCGGCAACCGCGCGTGGCCGCTGCTGTTGCTGGAGCTGGCCGCGATCGCGATCCTGGTCGCAGTGGCGCTGCGCCGCCGGTACGCGGAGCCGTCGCCGCTGCCGCGAACGCTGACGGTGGCGCTCGTGATCCTGTTCGGCTACCCGCTGCTGCAGCTCGTGCCGCTGCCGGACGCGCTGTGGCGCGCGCTGCCGGGGCGGGCCGCGTACGGCGCCATCGTCGACCACTTCGGCGCGCCGGGTGGCGACCGGCTGTGGCGGCCGATCTCGATCGAGCCGGCGGCGACCGAATACGGCTGGCTCGCGCTGCTGCCGCCGCTCGCGTGCCTGCTCGGCGTGCGGGAACTCGCGCCGGCGCACGCGGTGCGCCTGCTCGTTGCGATGGCGGCCGTGGTCGGGCTCGAGGGGCTGCTCGGATTGCTGCAGGTGGGCGCTGGCCGCGACTCGATCTTCTACCTCGGCAACGCGCATGGCTACGACACGGCGACCGGAACCTTCGTCAACCGCGATCACTACGCCGCGATGCTGGCGATGATGCTCCCGGTGATCGTCGGGCTGCTCGTCTACGATCTGCGCCACCGGCGCGCCGGCCGGCAGCACGATCCCAGGGCGGGCGCGAACCTGCTGGCGCAGCGCACGTTGCTGTTCACCTGCGCGCTGCTGGCCCTGCTGGGCCTCGTCTTCACGTTCTCGCGCGGCGGCATCGCCTTCGCGCTCGCCGGACTCGCGCTCTCGGCGGTGCTGCTGGTGCGCGCGCACGGCCGCGGGCGGCACGCCAACCTGATCGTCGGCGCACTGATCGGCGCCGGGCTCGTGCTGGCGGCGGCGATCGGGCTCGCGCCGGTCCTGGAAAAATTCGAGCCGGGCGAGTTGCGGCTTGCCGGCGGCGGGCGGCTCGCGCTCTCCATGGCCACGTGGCGCGCGGCCGTCGAGTTCCTGCCATTCGGCAGCGGACTCTCTACGTTCGCCATCGTCTTCCCGCGCTTCCAGGGTGGCGTCTTCGGCGGGTACGTCGACTACGCGCACAACGATTACCTGCAGTTCCTGCTGGAAGTCGGGATCGCGGCGCCGCTGGTCGTGGCGCTGCTGCTCGTCGCGTACGGCCGGCGGATGCGCGAGCTCCTGCGGCGCCGCGACGGGCGCAGCTTCACGCTCGTGCAGATCGCCGCCGGGATCGCGCTCGTGCCGTCGCTGCTCCACAGCGCGTTCGACTTCTCGCTGCACATGCCGGCGAACGCCATGTGGTTCGCCGCGTTGGCCGGCATCATGCTGCATCCCGGCGTCTCACCCGTGCCGCACGCGGCGACCCGATGATCGACCTGCATTGCCACCTGCTTCCGGGCATCGACGACGGCGCGCCCGACGAAGCGACCGCGCTCGCAATGGCGCGCATCGCGGTGGCCGACGGCATCGCGACGGCGGCGTGCACGCCGCACGTCTACCCGGGGCTGTTCGACAACGACACCGCGGGCATTGCCGCGAAGGTCGGCGCGCTTAAGCGGCGCCTCGAAGAGGAAGGCGTCGCGCTCGCGCTGACGACGGGCGCCGACGCACACCTGACGCCGGAACTCCTGTCGCGCCTGCGCGCGGGGACGGTGCCGACGCTGGGCGGGGGCCGCTATTTCCTGCTGGAACCGCCGCACACGGTGGCGCCGCCGCGCTTCGCCGAGTCGGTGTTCGCGTTCGTCAACGCGGGGTACGTGCCGGTGATCACGCATCCGGAGCGCCTCACCTGGATCCGCAAGCACTACGACGTCTTCGCGGCGCTGGTCAGGAGCGGCGCGTGGACGCAGGTCACGGCCGGCAGCCTGACCGGCCGCTTCGGCCCCGCGGCGCGCCAGGTTGCGGAGCGGATGCTCGACGATGGCCTCGTGCACGTCCTCGGCACCGACGCGCACAGCCTGCGCCATCGCCCGCCGCTGCTCGCCGAAGGGCGAGAGGCAGCGGAGAAGCGCGTGGGCCGGGAGGAAGCGCAGCGGCTGGTGCTCGACCGGCCGCAGGCGGTGCTCGACGATCGGCCGCCCGCGGAGGTGGTCGCGGTGCCGGCCTTGCGCGACGGCGGCTGGAAGGCGTCGCGGCGCGGCGTGCTCGCGCGGCTCATCGGGCGGCGCTGAGCCCGCGCCTGCGCCGTCGGCGCGATGCCCGGCCGACGGGCGCGCGCCGCGCCGGCTACGTCCGCGTCCGCTGCGCCTTCCGGACGTCGGGCACGCGGCGCAGCCCGCGCAGCACCTGCGCCAGGTGGCGACGGTCGCGCACCTGCACGCCGAAGAACATCGCGAGCACGTCGCCGCCGTCGGGCCGCTCCATCGACACCGTGTCGATGTTCGCGCCGGCATCCGCGATCGCGAGGGCGACGTCCGCGAGCAGCCCGCGCCGGTCGGCGACGAGCAGGCGGATGCCGGTGCCGAACACGCCCTGCACGTCCGGCGCCCATTCGACGTCGACGAGTTCCGACGGGTCGAGCCGCTGCTTTCGGAGCGTCACGCACTCGCGCGTGTGGACGAGGAGCCCCTGCCCGCGGCGGAACTGGCCGATGATCGTGTCGCCCGGCACCGGGCGGCAGCACTTCGCATACTGGATCGCCACGCCCTCGACGCCGCGCAGCGACAGCGTGCCGAGCTTCGCGTTCGCCGGCGCCGGCGACTCCTCCGCCTTGCCGGGCGCGCGGGTCAGCGCCTGCGCGACGACGAACGACAGCCGCTTGCCGAGGCCGATGTCCGCGAGGATGTCGAGCTGGCTCTTGGCGCCGTACTCCTTGGCGAGCGCTTCCCAGCGGTCCCACTTGATCGCGTCGGGCTCGACCTTGAGCGTGGCGAGCGCCTGGTTGAGCAGCCGCTCGCCCAGCGCCGCCGACTCCTTCTGCTGCAGCCCCTTCAGGTAGTGGCGGATGCGCGAGCGCGCCTTGCCGGTGGCGACGAACGACAGCCACGACGGGTTGGGCCGCGCCGTGGGCGAGGTCAGGATCTCGACGTGGTCGCCGTTCTTGAGCTCCGTGCGCAGCGGCAGCAGCTCGTAGTTGATGCGCGCGGCCACGCAGTGGTGGCCGATGTCCGTGTGCACGCCGTACGCGAAGTCGACCGCCGTGGCGCCGCGCGGGAGCGCCATGATCTTGCCCTTCGGCGTGAACACGTAGATCTCGTCGGGGAAGAGGTCGCCCTTGATGTGCTCGAGGAACTCCTTCGAGTCGCCGGATTCCGACTGGATGTCGAGCAGGCTCTGCAACCAGCGCGACGTCTCGCGCTGCGCCTCCGCGAGGTCGAGTTCGCCGCCGGCCTTGTACAGCCAGTGGGCGGCCACGCCGGCCTCGGCGACGCGGTGCATGTCGTGCGTGCGGATCTGCACCTCGAGCGGCGTGCCGAACGGACCGAACAGCGTCGTGTGCAGCGACTGGTAGCCGTTGGCCTTCGGGATCGCGATGTAGTCCTTGAACTTGCCGGGAATCGGCTTGTACAGCTCGTGCAGGACGCCGAGCGCCGCGTAGCAGTTGGTCTTGTCGGCGACGAGGATGCGCACGCCGTAGATGTCGAACACCTGCGCGAACGTGTACCGCTTCTCGCGCATCTTCTTGTAGACGGAGTAGATCGTCTTCTCGCGGCCGCTGACGACGGCGAGCACGTGCTCCCGGGCGAGCCCCTCGCGGATGTTGTCGAGCAGCCGGTTCATCACCTCGCGCCGGTTGCCGCGCGCCGCCTTGATGGCGCCGGCCAGCACGCGGTAGCGCACCGGGTTGAGGTGCTTGAACGACAGGTCCTGCAGCTCGAGGTAGAGCGAGTTGAGGCCGAGGCGGTTGGCGATCGGCGCGTAGATGTCGAGCGTCTCGCGCGCGATGCGCTTGCGGTGCGTGGGCGCCATCGCGTCCAGCGTGCGCATGTTGTGCAGCCGGTCGGCGAGCTTGATCAGGATGACGCGGACGTCGCGCGCCATCGCGAGCAGCATCTTGCGGAAGCTCTCGGCCTGGACTTCCTCGCGCGACGTGAACTCGATCTGGTCGAGCTTCGACACGCCGTCGACCATGTCGGCGACCGGCTTGCCGAAGCTGCGCTCGAGCTCGGACTTGGTGACGGAGGTGTCCTCCATCACGTCGTGCAGTAGCGCGGCCGCCAGCCCCTGCGCGTCGAGGCGCCACTGCGACAGGATGCTCGCGACGGCGAGCGGGTGCGTGATGTACGGCTCGCCCGACTTGCGGAACTGCCCGCGGTGGGCGGATTCGGAGAACTCGAACGCGCGGTTGACGAGCGCGACGTCCGGCGGGGGCAGGTAGTGGCCCAGGTGCCGGGTGAACTCCGCGATCTCGGACATACGTGGTTACGTGGGTCCGAAACCGGCGGGCGTCAACTCTGCGGTGTGGTCGGCAGAACCGGCGCGGTCTTGGTCAGCATCTCGATGCCGATCTTGCCGGCCGCCATCTCGCGCAGCGCGATGACCGTAGGCTTGTCGCGGTCCGAGTCGACCATCGGCGCCGACCCGGCGGTGATCTGCCGGGCGCGGTTGGTCGCGGCGAGCGTCAGCTCGAACCGGTTGGGGATCCTGGCAAGGCAGTCTTCGATCGTGATGCGGGCCATCGGGCGCTCCGGCGGGTCATGGGTTCAACAGCTTGGCGATGAGGGCGGCGTGGCGCACCTGCTGCCGGGTCGCGGCCAGGCGCGCTGCACGCACGATGACCGACAGGTCGTCGACGGCCCTCGCAAAGTCCTGATTCATAATAACATAATCGAAGTCGCCGCAGTGCCGCATCTCCTCCCGGGCGGCCTCCAGCCGGCGCGCGATCACCTCGGGGCTGTCGGTGCCGCGCTTTTCCAGCCGCTCCTTCAGCGTCGCGAGCGACGGCGGCAGGATGAACACGAGGACCGCGTCGGGCATGAGCGTGCGCACCTGCCGGGCGCCCTGCCAGTCGATCTCGAGCAGCACGTCGTGGCCGTCCTGCACTTCGGCGCGCAGCCACGTCGCCGACGTCGCGTACCAGTTGCCGTGCACGTACGCGTGTTCGAGGAACTCGCCTGCGGCCTTGAGCGCCATGAACTTCGCCTCGTCGACGAAGTGATAGTCGACGCCGTCGGTCTCGCCCGGGCGCGGCGGCCGTGTCGTGTAGGAGATCGACAGCCGCATGCCCGGCTCCCGCTCGAGCAGCGCGCGGACGATGCTGGTCTTGCCGGCGCCCGACGGCGCCGCGAGCACGAACAGGCAGCCGGACGCCGGCGGCGCCTTGGTGGCAATGACGGTGGGCTGAATGGCCGGCACGCGTTGCGGGTCGTCTGGGGTCGGATTCGAATTTCGCCGTGCGGGCGAATCAGCGGGCCGGTCCGCGCGGCATCGGCGGAGCAGAAATTGGAGTCTGGCCCAGAAAAACCGAGCCTGGCTCGGTTTTTCGCGCGGCCTCATTGGTTCGGCGGAGCGATGCGAAGCGCCTGCGTGTCGGCCGCCGTCGATCGCGCGGGGACGCGCGCTGCGCGCCTCCCTCGGCTTCGCCTCGGCCCCGCGCTCACTCGGGGCCTCCTTGGGCCGGCGCTGCAAGCCGACGCGCCTGCGTGTCGGCCGCCGTCGATCGCGCGGGGACGCGCGCTGCGCGCCTCCCTCGGCTTCGCCTCGGCCCCCGCGCTCACTCGGGGCCTCCTTGGGCCGGCGCTGCAAGCCGACGCGCCTGCGTGTCGGCCGCCGTCGATCGCGCGGGGACGCGCGCTGCGCGCCTCCCTCGGCTTCGCCTCGGCCCCCGCGCTCACTCCACATTCTGCACCTGCTCGCGCATCTGCTCGATCAGGACCTTGAGCTCGAGCGACGCCTGCGACATCTCGCCGTCGACGGACTTCGAGCCGAGCGTGTTCGCCTCGCGGTGCAGTTCCTGCGCGAGGAAGTCGAGGCGCTTGCCCGCGCTGCCGCCGGCGAGCAATACCCGGCGCACCTCGGCGACGTGCGCGGTGAGCCGCGCGAGCTCCTCCGCGACGTCGGTCTTGGTCGCGAACAGCGCGAGTTCCTGCTTCAGCCGGTCCTCGTTGGGGTCGAGGCCGGCCTCGCGCAACCGCGTGGCGAGCTTTTCGTTGAAGGCGGCGTGGATCGCGGGCACCCGCGGCTCCACGCGCGCGACCTGGGCCTCGATCCCGGCGCAGCAGGCCTCCAGCACCGCGGCGGTGCGCGCGCCCTCGCGGGCACGGGCGGCGGCCAGGTCGGCGAGCGCCTGCTCGACCAGCGCCGTCGCGCGCTGGGCGAGCTCGGCGGGCGGCACCGACGGCTCGGCGAGCACGCCAGGCCAACGCAGGATCTCGTGGACGGACAGCGGCACCGCGGCGGGGACGGCCCGCGTCACTTCTGACGCAGCCGCGGCCAGCTGGCCGATCCGGGCCGTGTCGACGGCCAGCGCGCCGGACGCCTGCGCGGTCCGGTTGAGCGCGATCCGGCACTCGACCTTCCCGCGTTTCAGGGCCCCGGCGAGCGTTTCCCGCAGCGCGGGTTCCACCGCGCGCAGTTCGTCGGGCAGCCGCAGCGTGACGTCGAGGTAGCGGTGATTGACCGAGCGCAGCTCCACGGCGAGCGAAACGCCCGGCAGCTCCGCGGCGACCGCCGCGAAGCCGGTCATGCTGAGGATCATTGGGGACTTCCTGGCACGTTCCCGCGAAAGTGGGGGAATCCGCGGGTTTTGGTGAGTTTCCGCGATCCGGCGCGCGCACGGATCGCACCGGCCACGTCGCGGCGGTTCCTTTACTTTGGCCGCCGGGTTGCCGAGAATGTATGCAATATCGGCCACGTGCGCAACCCACCGGGCTGCCGGCTGGCATGCGAATTGCCACTGTTCGACGGGATCGTGCGCCGCGCGCCCCGAGGCGCGGACCGGCACGCCACCACCACCCACCCACATGCCCGTTACCAACCAGGCCCTGGCCGGCGGCTACCAGCTGCTGAACTACCGGATCGACCGGCAGATCAGCCGCGGCGGGTTCTCGATCGTCTACCGCGCGTTCGACGAGGACGGGGCCCCGGTCGCCATCAAGGAATACCTGCCGTCGTCGCTGGTGCTGCGCACCGAGGGCGACATCGTCCGCGCGAGCTCGGCCGAGAACCTGACGTCGTTCCGGTACGGGATGAAGTGCTTCTTCGAGGAGGGCCGCGCGCTCGCGAAGATCAACCACCCGAACGTCGTGCGCGTGCTGAACTTCTTCCGCGCGAACGAGACCGTGTACATGGTGATGCGCTACGAGCGCGGCCGCACGCTGCAGCAGCAGATCCAGATGCGCCAGGACCAGATGTCCGAGCGCCTCGTCCGCCATGTGTTCATGCACCTGCTGAACGGCCTGCGCGAGGTCCACACGCACAAGCTGCTGCACCTCGACATCAAGCCCGCGAACATCTACCTGCGCACCGACGGCTCGCCGGTGCTGCTCGACTTCGGCGCCGCGCGGCAGACGCTGACCAGCGCGCGGCCGAAGCTCGCCCCCATGTACACGCCCGGCTTCGCGGCGCCCGAGCAGTACCGCGAGCCGGACCGGCTGGGCCCGTGGACCGACGTGTACGGCGTCGGCGCGTCGATGTTCGCGTGCCTCGCCGCCTTCGCGCCGCAGGCGGCCGACGCCCGGATGTCCGAGGACCACCTCGTGTCGGCCAAGAAGATCTGGGCCGGCCAGTACTCGGACAACATCCTCGAGGTCATCGACTGGTGCCTGCGGCTCGACCCGCTCGAGCGCCCGCAGTCGGTGTTCGCGTTGCAGAAGGCCATCCGCGACATCCCGCAGACGAAGCGCAAGGTCTCGTTCTTCGGCAGCCTGAAGAAGATGCTGTTCTCCGAGATCAGCGCCTAGGCCGGACCCGCGCGGCCGTCGGGCGTGCCGACCAGGGCAGGGGCCCGGCCCGTTCCGCCGTCGACCTTCCCCGCCGCCTCGGCCACTGAAGTACACTCGCGCGCATGCGCTTCACGATTTTCCAGGAGTCGCGCAAGGGCTCCCGCAAGGTCAATCAGGACCGCATCGCGTACACGTTCAGCCGCGACGCGCTGCTGCTCGTCGTCGCCGACGGCATGGGCGGGCACGCGGGGGGCGAGATCGCCGCGCAGATCGCGGTGCGCCTTTTCATCGAGCGCTTCCAGCAGGAAGCCAAGCCGATCCTCAAGAACCCGCTCAAGTTCCTGCAGGACACGATGGTCCGCGCGCACTCGGCGCTGGGCTCGTACGCGAACCAGTTCTCGATGCTGGAGACGCCGCGCACGACCTGCGTCGCGTGCATCGTGCAGGCGAACCACGCGTACTGGTGCCATGTCGGCGACTCGCGGCTCTACCTGTTCCGGCAGGGCGGCCTCATCGGTTCGACCAAGGACCACTCGAAGGTGCAGTACCTGGTCGACCAAGGGATCATCGGCGCCGACGAGGTCGTGTCGCACCCGGACCGCAACAAGATCTTCAGCTGCCTGGGCGGCCTGGTGGACCCCGTGATCGACCTGTCGCGGCGGACGCCGCTGCGCAACGGCGACGTCCTCGTGCTGTGCACGGACGGCCTGTGGAGCGTGTTCGACCAGCGCGAGATCGCCACGTGGCTGACGTCGACGCCGATCCTGACCACGGCGCCGCAGATGATGCGCGAGGGCGAGAAGCGCGGCGGCCCGGAGGGCGACAACCTCTCGGCGATCATCGTGCGCTGGGGTCCGGAGACGCTGACCGACGAGCAGACGACGACGATCACCGAGACGCTGGGCCTGGGCGAGTTCCAGACGCAGATCGACCGCACATTGACGCTCACCGACCGCAAGGGCACGCAGCGCGACCTGACCGACGACGAGATCGAGCACGCGATCGAGGAGATCCAGTCGACGATCCAGAAGTACCGGCGCTGAACGCGCCGGACTTCCGGATCGTCAGGAATCAGAGGTCAGGGATCAGGAATCAGACACACCGGCGTTTCCGGGGGGCGGCGCATCGAGCGCCGCTGGGAGCCTGATGGACCGGTCATTGCGCAGGGTGCCGCAGTCCGAATGCCGCGAACTGGCATCGCACCACGCAGCCGCCCCCCGAATCAGCGACAATGCCTCCCGGCGCTCGATGCGCCGCCGCCGGAAACCCTGCCGCACTCTGATTCCCGATTCCTGACCTCTGATCCCTGAATGCGCCAGCTCATCATCGACACCGAGACCACCGGCCTCGATCCCAGGCAGGGGCACCGGATCATCGAGTTCGCGGCGCTCGAGCTCGTGGACCGGCGGCCGACCGGCCGCAACCTCCACCTGCGGTTCGACCCGGAGCGCGAGATCGACGCGGGCGCGACCGAGGTGCACGGCAAGTCGTGGGACGACCTCAAGGGCGAGCCGAAATTCCGCGAGCTCGCCGGCGAGATCGCCGACTTCACGCGCGGCGCGGAGTGGATCATCCACAACGCGCCGTTCGACATCGCCTTCCTCGACCGGGAGTTCGAGCTCGCCGGGCTCGCGCTGTGCCGCGACGTCTATGGCACCCTCGTCGACACGCTCGCTCTTGCCCGCGAGGCGTTTCCCGGCAAGCGCAACAACCTGGACGCGCTGTGCGAGCGGTTCGGCGTGTCCAACGCGCAGCGCACGCTGCACGGCGCGCTGCTCGACGCGCAGCTGCTGGCCGAGGTCTACCTCGCGATGACGCGCGGGCAGGAATCGCTGACGATCGACATGGGGACCGGACCGGCCACTGTCGTGGCCGAGGCGGCCGGCGCGCCGGCGGCGCGCGTGCCGCTCGTCGTGCTGGCGCCGACCGCGGAGGAGCTCGCGGCGCACGCGGCGTATCTCGACGCGCTCGACCGCGAGTCGAAAGGCCGCTGCGTGTGGCGCGCGGCGGCCGCCGGCTGACGCGCCGCGACGGTCACGATCCGGTAACGTTCGGCGGCGACGATGATGGACTACCCGACCCGGCCGGCCACCGCGATGCCCGATAGCGCGCCGGGCGCGGACGCCGCCGCCCACGCCGCCGCCTTGTCTTCGCCCGTCGTCCCGCCGATCAACCGCGAGCTGTCGCTGCTCGACTTCAACCGGCGCGTGCTGGCACTGGCGGAGGACGCGAGCGTGCCGCTGCTCGAGCGGCTACGGTTCCTGTGCATCGCCGGCAGCAACCTGGACGAGTTCTTCGAGATCCGCGTCGCTGGCCTCAAGGAGCAGCTGCGCGCGAAGATCGCGCCGCCCGGCATCACGCTGCACGAGGCGCGCGACCTGGTCGCGCGCCTCGCCGCCGGCGCGCGGTCGCTGGTCGCGCACCAATACCGCGTGCTCAACCACGACGTGCTGCCGGCGCTGGCGGCGGCCGGCGTGCGGCTCGTGCGGCGCACGGAGTTCACGCGCGCCGAGCGGCAGTGGGTCGCGCAGTACTTCGCGCGCGAGGTCCGTCCGCTGCTGACGCCGATCGGCCTCGATCCGGCGCACCCGTTCCCGCAGGTCGTCAACAAGAGCCTCAACTTCATCATCGAGCTCTCCGGCAACGACGCGTTCGGCCGCGACACCGGCATCGCGATCGTCAAGGCGCCGCGCGTGCTGCCGCGCGTGATCAAGCTGCCGCGCGACGTCGCCGGCGCCGACAACGCGTTCGTGATGCTGTCGTCGGTGATCCACGCGCACCTGGCCGAGCTGTTCCCCGGCCGGCGGGTCGGCGGCTACTCGCAGTTCCGCGTCACGCGCGACGCCGACCTGTGGATCGACGAGGAAGAGGTGAAGAACCTGCGGCAGGCGCTGCAGGGCGAGCTGCCGCAGCGGCAGTTCGGCTCGGCGGTGCGGCTCGAGGTCGCGGCCGAGTGCCCGCCGCACCTCGCCGCGTTCCTGCTGCAGCAGTTCGGGCTCGGCGAGGAGGACCTCTACCGCTGCGACGGCCCGGTCAACGTGGCACGGCTCGCCTCGCTGGCCGACCAGGTCGACATCGACGCGCTCAAGTACCCGCCGTTCGTCCCCGGGGTGCCCGATCGGCTGCGCGACGCGCCGGACATCCTGGCCGCGGTCCGCGAGCACGACATCCTGCTGCACCACCCGTACCAGTCGTTCGAGCCGGTCGTCGAGTTCATCCGCCGCGCGGCCGAGGACGACGACGTCGTCGCGATCAAGCAGACCGTGTACCGGACGGGCGTCAACTCGGTGCTGATGGAGGCGCTGATCGAGGCGGCGCGGCGCGGCAAGGAAGTGACGGTGGTCGTCGAGCTGATGGCACGGTTCGACGAGGAGGCCAACATCAACTGGGCCGAGCGCCTCGAGCGCGCGGGCGCGCAGGTCGTCTACGGCGTGTTCGGCCTCAAGACGCACGCGAAGCTCGCGCTGCTGGTCCGGCGCGAGCGCGACGCGCGCGGGCGCCCGGGGCTCGCCTACTACGCGCACCTCGGCACCGGCAACTATCACCCGCGCACGACGCGGCTGTACACGGACTTCGGGTTGCTGACGGCCGATCCGCGCGTCTGTGCCGACGTCAACGAGGTGTTCCTGCACATCACGAGCCTCGCCAAGGCCGGGCGGCTGTCGCGTTTGCTGCTGGCGCCGTTCACGATGCACCGGCGCGTGCTCGACATGATCCGCCGCGAGACCCGCCACGCGCGCGAGGGCCGGCCGGCGCGCATCATCGCGAAGATGAACGCACTGGTGGAGGAGGGCGTGATCCGCGCGCTCTACGCGGCGTCGGCGGCCGGCGTGAAGGTGGACCTCGTCGTGCGCGGCGCGTGCGCGTTGCGGCCCGGCGTCCCGGGCGTGTCCGACAACATCCGTGTGCGCTCGATCCTCGGCCGCTTCCTCGAGCACCATCGCGTCTGGTACTTCGAGAACGGCGGCGACCCGGACGTCTGGCTCGCGTCGGCCGACTGGATGGGCCGCAACCTGTTCCGGCGGATCGAGGTCGCATTCCCGGTGCGGGACCCGGCGCTGCGCCGGCGCGTCGTCGACGAAGGGCTGAAGGCCTACCTCGCCGACAACCGCGAGGCGTGGGAACTCGACGCGCAAGGGCGCTGGACCAAGGTCAGGCCGCGGCGGGGGGCGAGGCGCCGTGCCGCGCAGGTGGAACTGCTCGCGCGGATGCGCGAGACCGACGAACACGCGTAGCGGACCCGCACATGGACCTCATCCTCTGGCGCCACTGCGAGGCGGAACCCGGCGAGCCGGACCTCGGCCGGCGCCTCACGTCGAAGGGCGTGAAGCAGGCCGAGCGTATGGCCGCATGGCTCGACGCGCACCTGCCGGACACCTGCCGGATCCTCGTGTCGCCGGCCGACCGTGCGCAGCAGACGGCGGCCGCCCTCGAGCGCAAGTTCAGGACGGTGCCGGAACTCGCGCCGGGGGCCCCGGTGTCGCAGGTGCTGGCGGTGGTGAACTGGCCCGATTCGCGCGAGCCTGTCCTGGTCGTGGGCCACCAGCCGACGCTCGGCGCCGTCGCGTCGTTCCTGCTGTCCGGCGAGGAGGCCTACTGGTCGATGCGCAAGGGCGCCGTCTGGTGGCTGTCGAACCGCGACAAGGACCGCGGCGCCGCGGTCGTGCTGAAGGTGGTCCTCGGGCCGGACTACGTCTAGGCGAAAGCAAGACGCTTCGCGTCTTGCTTTCGATGCGAGTCAGCGCGAAAGTCTTCGGGCGGCCGGGCGACTTTCGCGTAGCAACGGCGACGAAGCGCGCCGCTGCCTCCTTGGGGCAACGTGCCACGCTGTGCGCTTGCGTGTCGGCAGCCCGCCCGTCCTCGCGGACGCGCGCGGCGCGCCTTGGCTTCGCCCCGCTCGGAAGGGCGTTCCACAGGTCGCTTCGCCCCCCTTCGGTAGCGCGCGCATGCGGGCTGAAAGCCTTTGCTGGCCGCAGTACCGTGCGCCCGTCACGCCGACCCCCCGCTTGCGGGGAGTGGGCCGAGGTGAGGGGCCGCACCGGCTTCGCGTCAGGCGCTCTTGCGCGGCTCGCGCCACGGCAGCCCGAGGTCCGCCCACTCGGCGCGCTCGACGTCGAGCAGGTGCGACGTGAGCGGGTGCGCCTTGAGCCAGCCCTTGCCGACGCCGAAGCGGACGGTGCGCCCGACGGAAAGCGCGATGCGCGGCGCGGCGATCGCGCGCCGCGCGTGGTGGAACAGCACGGCGAGCCGCAACGCGATGATCTGCGCGGCGGCGTCGCGGTCGTGCAGCAGGTCCACCATCTTGGACAGGCCGCCGCGGCACCCCAGCACGATCACGGCGAGACGCCGCTGCTCCTGCGCGGAGAAGCCGGGCATGTCGGCGTTCTCCAGGATGTAGGCGCCGTGCTTGTGGAAGCCGATGTGCGAGACGGTGAATCCGATCTCGTGCAGCAGGCCCGCCCACTCGACGCGCTGCGCGGTTTCCGGATCGGGGTCCGGCGCCGCCTTGAGGTAGAGCGCCTTCGCCATCGCCGCGACGCGCTCCGCGTGCGCGCGATCGATGCGGTAGCGGTCGAGCAGGCTGTCGACGGTCGCCGCGCGGCTGTCGCGCTGGACCGTGCGTCCGAGCAGGTCGTACAGCACGCCGAGGCGCAGTGCGCCGCCGACCGGGTTGATCCGCGGCACCGAGAGCTCGGCGATCGCCGCCGCCATGATCGCGAACCCGCCGGCCAGCACGGGCGCGCGCTCGGGCTTGACGCCTTCGAGCTGCAGGCGCGCGACGTGGCCGGCGCCGATCATCCGCTTGCGCAGCCGCGCGAGCCCGTCGGGCGTGATGCCGCCGGCCGACAGGCCGTTCTCCTCGAGGATCGCCGCCAGCGCGAGCGCGGTGCCCGACGACGCGAACGCCTCGTGCCAGTGCTCGCGCCCGAACTCCCGCGCGATCGCCTCGATCTCCGCGCGCGCGTGGGTCTCCGCGGCGACGAACACGTCGGCGCGCAGGCGCCCTTCGGGGAAGAACCGCTGCGACATGCTGACGCAGCCGAGCTTCAGCGATTCCAGCCGGTCCGGCGTCATGTTGCGGCCGATGATGAACTCGGTTGACCCGCCGCCGATGTCGATGACGAGGCGCGGCTTCGGCGAGGCCGGCAGCACGTGCGAAACGCCGGAGTAGATGAGCCGCGCCTCCTCGTGGCCGCCGATGATGTCGATCGGGAAGCCGAGCGCGGCCTCCGCCTGCGGCAGGAACGTGCCGGCGTTCTTCGCAACCCGGAAGGTGTTGGTGGCGACGGCGCGGACCGCCGACGCGTGCAGCCCGGACAGCCGCTCGCGGAAGCGCGTCAGGCACGCGAGCGCGGCGCGCCGCGCCGTCGGCGTCAGGTGGCCTTTCTCGTCGATGCCGGCGCCGAAGCGGATCGTCTCGCGCCAGGTGTCGAGCCGGAAGATCTGGTCGCCCTCGACGCGGCCCACTTCGAGGCGGAAGCTGTTCGAGCCCAGGTCGACGACGGCGAGCGTCGTCGGGCGCGACCTGGGAGTGAGCGAACGCGAGAGGGCGCGCAGCATCGGGTGCGGACCGCGGAAGTTGTCGGGGCCGCGCGAAGCCTAGCAGAAAGGCGCAGCGGTCGCTCGCCCGATTAACGCGCCGATTCCGGCGCGCGGGCGATCCTGCTACGCTCGTGCAGTCATGTCCATCGATTACCTGCAGAAGATCCTGACCGCGAAGGTGTACGACGTGGCCGTCGAGACGCCGCTCGACCTCGCGGCCACGCTCTCGCGCCGCCTCGGCAATCGCGTGTACCTGAAGCGCGAGGACCAGCAGCCGGTGTTCTCGTTCAAGCTGCGCGGCGCGTACAACAAGATGGCGCACCTGACGCCGGCCGAGCGCGCGAAGGGCGTGATCGCGGCGTCGGCAGGCAACCACGCGCAGGGGGTGGCGCTCGCCGCGCAGCGCCTGCGCTGCACGGCGACGATCGTGATGCCGGTGACCACGCCGCAGATCAAGATCGCGGCGGTCGCGGCGCGCGGCGGCAAGGTCGTGCTGCACGGGGACTCGTACTCGGACGCGTACGAGCACGCGCAGCGGCTGCAGAAGGCCTCGGGCGCGACGTTCGTGCACCCGTACGACGACCCGGACGTGATCGCCGGGCAGGGCACGATCGGCATGGAGATCCTGCGGCAGCACCAGGACCCGATCGACGCGATCTTCGTCGCCGTCGGCGGCGGCGGGCTCATCTCGGGCATCGCCGCGTACATCAAGCGGGTGGCGCCGGAGGTGAAGGTGATCGGCGTGCAGCCGGTCGACTCCGACGCGATGACGCGCTCGCTCGCGGCCGGCCGCCGCGTCGCGCTGCCGCACGTCGGCCTGTTCGCCGACGGCGTGGCCGTGAAGCAGGTCGGGCGCGAGACGTTCCGGCTGGCGCGGCAGTACGTCGACGACATGATCACCGTGGACACCGACGCGACGTGCGCGGCGCTGAAGGACGTGTTCGAGGACACGCGGTCGATCCTCGAGCCGGCGGGCGCGCTCTCGGTCGCGGGCGTCAAGCAGTGGTGCGCGCAGCACCGGCCGAAGGACCGCACGTACGTCGCGATCGCCTGCGGCGCCAACATGAACTTCGACCGCCTGCGGTTCGTCGCTGAGCGGGCCGAGCTGGGCGAGCAGCGCGAGGCGATTTTCGCGGTCACGATCCCCGAGCGGCCGGGCAGCTTCCGGGCGTTCTGCTCGCTGCTCGGCAACCGCAACGTCACCGAGTTCAACTACCGCTACGCCGACCCGGCGACCGCGCACCTTTTCGTCGGCGTCGAGGTCGCGGACCGGCGGGCGACCGCGGAGCTCCTCGCGTCGTTCCGCCGCCACCGGATCGAGGCGTTCGACCTGTCCGACAACGAGATGGCGAAGCTGCACGTGCGCCACCTGGTCGGCGGCCACGCGCCGGCCGCCGAGAACGAGATCCTCTACCGCTTCGAGTTCCCGGAGCGCCCGGGCGCGCTGATGCGCTTCCTCGACAGCATGAGCGCCGGCTGGAACATCAGCCTGTTTCACTACCGCAACCACGGCGCCGACTACGGCCGCGTGCTGGTCGGCATGCAGGTCCCGCCGTCGGACAAGGCCGATTTCCGGCAGTTTCTCGACCGGCTCGGCTACACGTACGTGGACGAATCGGCCAATCCCGCCTATCGGATGTTCCTCGGCCGCTGATCCGGCCCGCCGCGCCCGCCGCAAGGCGGCAGACCCTGCCGCGGGACGGCAGTCCGCCCCCGCGAAATTTGCCGGACTGTTGCATTTTTTGCGTTTTCGTCCCGGCAAGCCGATTCCGGCAAGCTTTATGCTCTAGGCAGGGTGCTTGGTCCGTGGCAGACTTGAACACGACAAGTGCGGGCGTCAGCGGGCGCACCGCCACCGTTGCCCGTCGGGGCAGGGGGGCATTCCTTGGCAGAGCAGATCCCGTTGCAGGGCGTGAAGGTGATGGTGATCGACGACTCGAACACGATCCGCCGCAGCGCGGAGATCTTCCTGCTGCAGGCCGGCTGCACGGTCATCCTCGCCGAGGACGGGTTCGACGCGCTCGCCAAGATCGCCGACCACCAGCCCGACCTCGTGTTCGTCGACATCATGATGCCGCGGCTCGACGGCTACCAGACCTGCGCGCTCATCAAGAAGAACGCCAAGTTCCAGCGGACGCCGGTGATCATGCTGTCGTCGAAGGACGGCCTGTTCGACCGCGCGCGCGGCCGGATGGTGGGGTCGGACCAGTACCTGACGAAGCCGTTCACGAAGGAAAGCCTGCTCAAGGCGGTCGCCGCCCATGTCAACCGTGCCGCGGCGTGACGGCCGCGGTGGCAACGGCGGGCGCGCTTCGCGGCGCGTCCGCAACGGCGCGCGTCCGGCGCGCCGGGTGGAGCACCGGTCCGCAGAGGCCGGGACGATGGTGGGCAATGGGGCTCGATGACCTCCGCGCGTCCGCGCTGGCGCGCGAGTACGCGGAGGCGAAACAACAGGGTGGAACCATGGCAATCCGCAAGATCCTCATCGTCGACGACTCCCCGACCGAGCGGCATGTACTGAACGACATGCTGACCAAGTCGGGCTTCGAGGTCGTCGCGAGCGACAACGGCGAGGACGCCATCCAGAAGGCGAAATCGCTGAAGCCGGACCTCATCCTCATGGACGTCGTGATGCCCGGGCTGAACGGCTTCCAGGCGACGCGCGCGATCAGCCGCGACCCGGACACGCGCGCCATCCCGATCATCCTGTGCACGTCGAAGAGCCAGGAGACCGACAAGATCTGGGGCATGCGGCAGGGGGCGCGCGACTACATCGTGAAGCCCGTCAACCGCGACGAGCTGCTCGAGAAGATCGCGGCGATCGGCTGACCGGACCCCCACGACCATGGCCCGCGCCGCCAAGCTCGACCTCCGGACGTTCCAGCAGGAGCTGGCGTCCCGCCTCGCGACCAAGACGGCCGCGCAGGTGGAGTCCTCGCGGCTCGGGCTCTCGTGCGGCGGCGATCGCTGGCTCATCCGCCTCGCGGATGCCGGCGAGGTCGTGACGGTCCCCGACATCGTGCCCGTGCCGCTGACGCGGCCGTGGTACCTCGGCGTGGCCAACATCCGCGGCAACCTCTACAGCGTCGTCGACTTCGCGCGCTTCCTGGGCAAGGACGCGCCGACCGGCGGCCAGCTGCGGCTCGTGCTGTTCGGGCCGCGGGCCGGGGAAATGAACGCGGGCGTGGTCGTCCAGCGCGTGCTGGGCCTGCGCAACGTCGCCGAGCTCGCGCCGGCCGCGCCGCCGCAGGGTGCGCCGGCGTGGTACGCGCAGCGGTGGATGGACGGTGAAGGCGACGCCTGGCAGGAAATCGACCTCGCGCTGCTCGCGCGGGATCCGGCGTTCCTGCAGGTCGGTATCTAGGGAGACGCGCCCGGCATCCGGTGCGCACCAGGAGAATGGCGATGGCGCTCAAATTGGGGAAGCTCTTCGGCAGCGAGAAGGCGAAGCCGGCGGACGCCGACCTCGACATGCCGACGACGCAGGTCAAGATGAGCCAGGCGCAGCCCGGCTACGACCCGCTGGCGTCCGTGTCGATCATGGAGCAGCTGCGGTCGGCCACCGCGACGATGTCGGTGCCGAAGCGGATCCCGCTGATCGGCCACCTGCCGGTCGTCAAGCAGTTCCAGACGCTCGGCATCCTGCTCGTGACGTTCCTGGTGTTCGCGGCGCTGATGGTGTTCCTCGACAACCGGCAGTCGGCGCAGGGCGGCGCGGCCGCCGCGACCGCGACGGAAATGCAGATGCTGTCGCAGCGCCTGGCCCGCGGCAGCGCGCTGGCCGCGCAGGGGCAGGCGTCGGCGTTCGCGGCGGTCAAGGACAGCCGCGACCGCTTCAAGGCCGACCTGGACGCGCTGCTCAACGGCGGCACCGTGCGCGGCGTCAGCCTCGACGTCGCACAGGACGAGGCCGCCGTGAAGCTGCTGACCAACGTCAAGCAGCGCTGGGAGCGCGTCGACGCGGCGGCCGAGCGCCTGCTGGCCAACGAGACCAGCCTGACCACGCTGGCCAAGGGCCTCGACGCCCTCAATGCCGGCAACACGTCGCTGCTCGAGCTCGCGCAGCAGGCGGCGGCACAGATCGGCCAGTCGGGCGGCACGCTGCGCGAGATCGAGTACACGAACCAGCTCGCCGTGCTGTCGCAGCGGATCGCCAAGAACGCCAACACCCTGGCGTCGTCGGACGAGATCGACCCCGAGGTCGCGTTCCTGCTGGGGCGCGACGCCGGCACGTTCCGCGACGTCCTGAACGGCCTGCTGAAGGGCAGCGACACGCTGCGCCTCGCGCCCGTGCGCAGCGAGGAGGCGCGCGCGACGCTCGTTGAGCTGCAGAAGCGCTTCGCCGCCTACGAGGGCGGCATCAACGCGATCCTGACCAACATGCCGCGCCTCGTCGTCGCGAAGCAGGCGGCGCGCGGCATCAACACCGAGGCCGAGCCGCTGCTGAACGACACGACGAAGCTCGCCGAGAGCTACGAGGCGAGCCCCATCCGGAAGTGGACGCTCGGCGTGGCGATCACGTTCGCGCTGCTCGCGCTGCTGATGCTGGTGCTGCTCGGCAAGGTGTTCCTCGACGACGCCCGCGTGCGCGCGATGGAGAGCGAAGGCGAGAACAAGCGCAACCAGGAAGCGATCCTGCGGCTGCTCAACGAGATGGGCAACCTCGCGGACGGCGACCTCACCGTGCAGGCGTCGGTGACGGAGGACGTGACGGGCGCCATCGCGGACTCCATCAACTTCACGATCGAGGAACTGCGCACGCTGGTGCGCGGCATCAACTCGGCGACCGACCAGGTGACGAAGGCTACGCAGGAGACGCAGGCGATCTCGAACCGCCTGTACGAGGCTTCGCAGCGGCAGAACCGGGAGATCCAGCAGGCATCGGCATCCGTGCTGCAGATGGCGCAGTCGATCAACGAGGTGTCGCAGACCGCCAACCAGTCCGCGCGAGTCGCCCAGCAGTCGCTGGCGGCCGCCGAGAAGGGCGGGCAGGTCGTGCAGAACCAGATCGCCGGCATGAACGAGATCCGCACGCAGATCCAGGACACGTCGAAGCGGATCAAGCGCCTCGGCGAGTCGTCGATGGAGATCGGCGAGATCGTCGAGCTCATCTCGGACATCACCGAGCAGACGAACGTGCTCGCGCTGAACGCGGCGATCCAGGCGGCCTCGGCGGGCGAGGCGGGCCGCGGGTTCACGGTCGTGGCCGAGGAAGTGCAGCGGCTGGCCGAGCGCTCCGGCGAGGCCACCAAGCAGATCGAGGCGATCGTGAAGACCATTCAGGCCGACACGCAGGACGCGGTGGCCGCCATGGAGAAGTCCACGGTCGGCGTGGTCGAGGGAACGAAGCTCTCCGACGCCGCCGGCCAGGCGCTGACGGAGATCCAGAAGGTGTCGCGCGACCTTGCGGACCTGATCTCGCGGATTTCCGCGCAGACGCAGATGCAGTCGACGTCGGTCACCGACGTCACTCGAGGCATGCAGGGCATCCTGCGGATCACCGAGGAAACGACCGAGGGCACCAAGCAGACGAACGTGTCGATCGGCCAGCTGACCAAGCTCGCGGCCGAATTGCGCTCGTCGGTCGCCGGCTTCAAAGTCTGACCGATGCAAAAGGTGTCCGCGGGGCCGGTGGCGCTCGCAGCGGGGGCGCTGCACCTTGTGCATCGGGATTGGTCAGGCAGGCGCCTTGGGAACGGCCCGGCGGCGCCTGCCGGAAAAGGCCACGCAAGACCGGGCGTCATGCGAGCCGCCTGCCAGATCGGGCGCGAAAGTTGCTGATACGGGTCCATGGCTACTGAACCGACCCCCGAATTCGATCTCGGCCCGCTGTCGTGGGTGCAGGGCGAGATCGACCAGGCGCTGACGCGCGGCCTCGACGGACTCGCGGAATTCCGCGCGAAGCCCGCGGACAGCACGCCACTCAAGCACGCCCGCTCGCACGTGCACCAGGCGGCCGGCGCGATCCAGATGGTCGGCCTGGACGCGGTCGTCGCCTACACCGACGAGCTCGAGCGCCAGCTCGCGCGGCTGCTGGAGCTGCCCGAAGCCGAGGCCGCCGCCGGCTGCGAGGTCGTCGATCGTGCCTGCCGCAAGCTCAAGATCTTCCTGGACGAGCTCGTCAACGGCGTGCCGCCGGTCCCGCTCAAGCTGTTCCCCGAGTACGAGGCGATGCAGGCGGCGCGGGGCGTGAAGGCCGCCGCGCCCACCGACCTCTTCTATCCCGACCTGTCGCCGCGCGCGCCGCGCATCGCGCCACGCGAGGCGATCGCCCCCAACCGCCTGCCGTCGCACCTCGTCAAGCAGCGCCGGCTCTACCAGCGCGGGCTGCTCGCGTGGCTGCGCGGCGACGACGGCGGCGCCGCGACGATGCGCGACGCGATCGCCGGCATCGAGGACGTGACCACGCAAGGCGGCCTGCGGGCCTTCTGGTGGACGGTCGGCGCGCTGCTCGAGGGGCTGGTCGAGGACGGCCTCGACCGGGGCTTCGGGGTCAAGCAGCTGGCGGCGCGCATCGACCTGCAGATCCGCCGGGTTTCCGAGGGCAGCGCGAAGGTGGCGGACCGGCTGCGCCGCGAGGTCCTGTACTTCGTCGCGATCTGCGCGCCGGTCGGCCCGCAGGTGCAGGCCGTCCAGCGCGCGTTCAAGCTGTCGGGCCTCATTCCCTCGGCGGAAGTGCTGTCGGCCGACGTGGTCCGGCTGCAGCCACTGCTGCGCGAGGCGCGCGAGCAGCTGGCGGGCGCGAAGGACTCGTGGCTCAAGGCCGCGTCGGGCCGTGCCGAGAACCTGCCGAAGCTGAAGCAGACGCTCGCGTCCGTGCACGCGAAGGCCGCCGAGATCCACAACGGCGCGCTGATGAAGCTGACGGCCGCGCTGGTCGAGCGGCTGGACCGGATGCCGGCAGCGGGCGTGTCGGAGCCCGTCGCGATGGAGTTCGCGACGGCGCTGCTGCTCGCCGAGTCCGCGTTCGAGAACTACGCGAACCTGTCGCCGGACTTCCCGAAGCAGGTCGAGGCGATGCTGGCGCGGCTCGACGCCGCGCGGCAGGGCATCCCGCCGGCCGGCGGCGGTGCGCCGATGCTCGACGAGATGAGCAAGCGCGCGCAGGAGCGCGTGCTGCTCGCGCAGGTCGGCCGCGAGATCCAGGCGAACCTGCGCCACATGGAGCAGGTGCTGGACGCGTTCTTCCGCGACAATTCGAAGCGTGCCGAGCTGGCCTCGCTCGCCAAGGACAGCGCGCAGATCCGCGGCGCGCTGCGCATTCTCGGGCTCGACGACGCCGATCGCCTGCTCGGCCTGTGCGAGGAACAGATCGCCGCGTATGCGGATCCGGACGCCGCGGTCAGCAACGACGATCTCGAGCTCCTCGCCGAGTCGCTGTCCGGGCTGGGCTTCTACATCGAGGCGGTCGAGCAGCAGCGGCCGGACCGCGACCGGCTGATCGCGCCGCTGATTGCGAGACGGCTGGGCGAGGCGCCCGCGCCGGCGGCGCCGGACCAGGACTCGGTCGAGGCCGCGGTCGCCGAGTTGCGCGCCGCGCTGCCGAAGCTCGTCGACGAGCTCCACCGCGCGCCGAGCGACGCGGGCGCGCGCGAGGGCCTGAAGCAGAAGCTCGTGAACCTGAAGGACGACGCCGATCTCATCGGCGACGCCGACCTGGCCGCACAGGCGACCGCGCTGCTGGCGGAGCTCGAAGCCGGCGACACCGCGCGGCTGGCCGCGGCCGCCGACGCGATCGCCGACACGTCGGCCCCGGCCCCGGAGATCTCGGAAGAGACGCAGCGCCTGCTGGCCACCGACGCCAGCGGACTCGATCAGGAGCTGCTCGAGATCTTCCTGTCCGAGGCGGCCGAGGTGCTCGACGCCATCTCGGAGAATCACCGCACGCTTGCCGCGAACGCGGGCGACCGCGAGGCGCTGCGCACGATCCGCCGGGGCTTCCACACGCTGAAGGGCAGCGGGCGCATGGTCGGCCTGACGCAACTCGGCGATTACGCGTACGACGCCGAGCGGATCTTCAACCGCCTTCTGGAGGAGGAGCGGCCGGTCACCGGCGCGGTGCTCGCCTTCATCGACGCCGCCGAGTCGAGCTTCCGGGCGTGGGTCGACGCGCTGACCCGCGACGGTCGCGTCACCGCGGATCCGCGCGCCATGCACGCCGCGCTCGCGGCGGTCGAGCGCGAGCTGCCGTCCACCGGCGCCGCGGCCGCGGTGCCGGCGGCACCGCCGGAGGCGCCGGCGAGGTCGAACGTGATCGAGCTGCCGCGCCCTGCTGCACTGCCGCCGGCGGAACCGCCCGTACATCGTGGACCGCCCGCGCTCGAGTTGATCGAGCTGCCCGAGCTCGGATTCGGCGACGACGAGATCCCCGCGCTGGCGGAGGAGGACCCCGTCGCGGAGACGATCGAAGTCGTCGACGTGCCGCCGCTGCCGGCGGGCGCGCCGATTCTGAAGCTCGTGGCCGACGACGCGCCGGCCGCGGCGCCCGCTGCCCACGCAGCGGAGCCGGCGGGTGCAGCGATCCCGTCGGACGAGGTGCCGGCGCCGGCGGCCGAAGCCGACGACGTCGCGATCGGCGACGTCACGCTGTCGCGCATGTTGTGGTCGATCCTGTGCGACGAGGCCGACGAGCACGTCGCCACGCTCGAGAACGAGCTCGCGATTCTGCAGTTCGATCCGCAGGCGGTGCCGCGCGCTGACATGGTACGCGCGAGTCACACGTTGTGCGGCATCCATCGTACCGGCGGCTTCCCCGTCGTCGCGACCACGGCCAAGTCGCTCGAGCAGACGCTGATCGCGCTGGAGCAGCACGGCGCGCCGCTGCCGGGCACCGCGCAGCCGGTGCTCGCGCGCGCAGTGGCGGGGCTCGCGATGCTCGTCGCGCGGATCAAGGCATTGGCGCCGTTCACGCACGGCGACGTCGAGGAGGCCGCGGACATCCGCCGCGAGCTCGACGAGCTGCGCCAGGAAGCGGCCACCGAAGCCGGTGACGCCGAGGCCGCCGCGGCCCTGGTCGCGCGCCTCGAGGAAGAGGCGGTGGCGCCGCCGCCGGCGACGGCGCCCGCGGGCGGGCCCCCCGAGGCGCCCGTCGTCGCGCCGCTCGCGGCGGTCGAGACGCTGCACGCGGTCGATGCCGAGACCATCGAGATCACGCTGCCGAAGGACGCCTCCGATCCGCTGGCCGGCATCCGCGATGACGTGGACGCGCAGGTGCTGCCGATCTTCCTCGACGAGGCCGCGGAGCTGTTCCCGCAGTCGGGCGAGCAGCTGCGCGCGTGGCGGCGCAGTCCGACTGACGGACAGGTCGCCGGGCAGCTCCGGCGGACGCTGCACACGTTCAAGGGCAGCGCGCGGATGGCGGGCGCGATGCGCCTGGGCGAGCTCGCGCACCAGATGGAGTCGCGGCTCCTCGACGGCGACGCGCCGGCGGCGCCGTCGCCGCAGCTCTTCGATGCCCTCGACGAAGACCTCGACCGCATCGCGTTCGTGCTCGACGGATTGCGCCGGGGCGAGGTCGACGTGACGCTGCCGGGCTTCGCGGCCGCGGAAACCGCAGCCGTGCCGGAACCCGCGCCGGTGGCACCCCCGGAGCCCGTGGCACCGCCCGCGCCCGAGCGCCCGATCGTCGTGCCGCTCGCGCCGCCGGCGGCGGCGCCGGCGATGCCCGTCGCGGCGCCCGCGCCGGCCGCCGTGCCGCCCGCACCGCGTATCGAGGCCGCGTCCGAACTGGAGACCGGCGCCCGCGCCCAGCTGCGCGTGCGCGCCGACACGATCGACCGGCTCGTCAACGAGGCGGGCGAGGTCGCGATCGCGCGTGCGCGCGTCGAGGGCGAGCTGCGCGCGCTCAAGGCCAACCTGCTCGAGCTGACGAGCAACGTGATCCGCCTGCGAACGCAGATGCGCGAGATCGAGATCCAGGCCGAATCGCAGATCCAGTCGCAGATGCAGCTGCAGGAGCAGCACGGCGACTTCGACCCGCTCGAATTCGACCGCTATACGCGCTTCCAGGAGCTGACGCGCTCGCTCGCCGAGGGCATCAACGACGTTTCGACGGTCCAGCAGTCGCTGCTCAAGAACCTCGACGACGCGGACGCCGCGCTGCTCGCGCAGGCGCGCCTGTCGCGCGACGTGCAGCAGCGGCTGTTCTCGATCCGTACGGTGCCCTTCGGCAGCCTGTCCGAGCGGCTGTACCGGATCCTGCGGGCGACGGCCCGCGAGCTCGACAAGCGCGCGAACCTCGAGATCCACGGCAGCCAGGTCGAGCTCGACCGCTCGGTGCTGGAGAAGCTGGTGGGCCCGCTCGAGCACATGCTGCGCAACGCGCTCGACCACGGCATCGAGTCGCGCGAGGCGCGACGCAATGCCGGCAAGTCGGAGACCGGCGAGATCGCGCTGACGGTGCGCCAGGTCGGCAACGAGGTCGTCATCGAGCTCGCCGACGACGGCGGCGGCATCGACTTCGAGCGCGTGCGCGACCGCGCGGTCGCGCTGGGGATGTTCGCCGCTGACGCGACGCCCACCGAGGCGCAGCTGACCGAGTGCGTGTTCGCGCCGGGCTTCTCGACGGCGGCGAAGGTCACGCAGGTTTCGGGACGCGGCATCGGCATGGACGTCGTGCGCAGCGAAGTCGCCGCGCTCGGCGGCCGCGTCGAAATCGCGTCGACACCCGGTAAGGGCACGCGCTTCGTGCTGACGCTGCCGCTGACGCTGGCGGTCGCGCAGGCCGTGCTGGTCCGGGCGGGCGGACGGCTGTGGGCGCTGCCCGCGCCGATGGTCGAGCAGGTGCAGCAGCTCAAGTCGCAGGCGCTGCTCGACATCTACATCCAGCGCAAGGTCGAGTGGCAGGGGCGGACGTATCCGTTCCACTACCTGCCGCGCCTGCTCGGCGACACCGCGCACAATCCGGAGACCAAGCGCTACAACTCGGTGCTCCTGCTGCGCAGCGGCCAGAGCCACGCCGCGGTCCACGTCGACGAGATGATCGGCAACCAGGAAGTGGTCGTGAAGAACATCGGGCCGCAGCTCGCCCGGGTCTCGGGCATCTCCGGCGCGACCGTGCTCGGCACCGGCGAGATCGTGCTGATCATCAACCCGGTGCAGCTCGCCGGTCGCGCCGACGTGCCGCGGCACGATGCCGCGGGCGACGAGCGCGCGATCGGCGATCGGCCCCGCGCGGCGGCGGCGCCGGTCAGCACGCAGCCGCTGGTGCTGATCGTCGACGACTCGCTGACCGTGCGCAAGGTGACGAGCCGCCTGCTGCAGCGCGCGGGCTTCGCCGTGGCCACCGCGAAGGACGGCGTGGACGCGCTGCAGGTGCTGGCCGAGCAGGTGCCGGACGTCATCCTGCTCGACATCGAGATGCCGCGGATGGACGGCTTCGAGTTCGCGAAGACGATCAAGGGCGACGCCAAGTACGCGAGCATCCCGATCGTCATGATCACGTCGCGCACGGCGGAGAAGCACCGGAAGCGCGCCGCCGAGCTCGGCGTCGATCTCTACCTCGGCAAGCCGTACCAGGAAGACGAGCTGCTGCAGCACCTGCGCGAGATGACGGGCGTCGCCGTCGCGCACTAGCCGGCTGTCGCAGTGGGCGGCCCCGCCTGAAATGCGGTGTCGCCCCGGGATCACGCCGGGAGAGTTCCGACAGCCCGTTGGCGTGGCGCCCGCGCCGGCCTTGGCCGGCGTGTAGGATTCGGGCATGGGCGTTCACGGCAACGCGCGCGCGGCAACGCGCGAGTGCGCGATCGCGGCCGCAACCGCGTGGTTCGACAGCGGCGCATTCGAGGCGCTGCTCGCGCGCCGGGTCGCGTGCCGCACCGAGAGCCAGGGCCCGGACGCCGGCGACGCGCTGCGCGCCTACCTCGAGCAGGAGATCGGTCCGGCCGTCGCCGAGCTCGGCTTCGCGTGGCGGGTCGTGGCCAACCCGGTGCCGGGCGGAGGCCCGTTCCTGCTGGCGGAGCGGCGCGAGGGCGCCGACCTGCCGACCGTGCTCACGTACGGCCACGGCGACGTCGTCTGGGGGTACGACGGCCAGTGGCGCGACGGCCGCTCGCCGTGGACGCTCGCGCGCGCCGGCGACCGCTGGTTCGGCCGCGGCAGCGCGGACAACAAGGGGCAGCACACGATCAACCTGGCCGCGCTCGCGCGCGTGCTCGACGCTCGCGGTCGCTTGGGCTTCAACATGCGGCTGCTCGTCGAGACCGGCGAGGAGACGGGCTCGCCCGGCCTCGCGGACGTGTGCGCGCAGGAGCGCGCCGCACTCGCGGCGGACGTGCTGATCGCCTCCGACGGCCCGCGCCTCGCGGCCGCGCAGCCGACGCTGTTCCTGGGCTCGCGCGGCGCGTTCAACTTCGACCTCACCGTCGCGCTGCGCGATGGCGCGCACCACTCGGGCAACTGGGGCGGACTGCTGGCGAACCCCGCCACGATCCTCGCCAACGCGATCGCGTCGCTCGTCGATGCGCGCGGGCGCATCCTCGTCCCCGGCCTGCAGACGCCGCCGATCCCGGCGTCGGTGCGCGCCGCGCTCGCCGACGTCGCGCCAGGCGAGCCCGGCGGGCCGTCCATCGACGTCGACTGGGGCGAGCCGGATCTCTCGCCGGCGCTGCGCGTATTTGCGGCGAACGCGCTCGAGGTGCTGGCGTTCGGCGCCGGGAATGTGGCGCGGCCGGTCAACGCGATTCCGCCGCGCGCGACCGCGCACCTGCAACTGCGCTACGTCGTCGGCACCGACGACCGGCGCTTCGTCCCCGCGCTGCGCGCGCACCTCGACGCGCACGGCTTCGAGCGCGTGGACGTGGCCGCGGCAAGCGCGCCGCCGATGCGCGCGACGCGGCTCGATCCCGCGCATCCGTGGGTGCGCAGGATCGCGCGCTCGGTCGAGGCCACGACCGGCCGGCCGCCGGTGATCCTGCCGTCGCTCGGCGGCTCGCTGCCGAACGACTGCTTCGCCGAGATCGTCGGCATGCCGACGGTCTGGGTGCCGCACTCGTACCCGGGCTGCGCGCAGCACGCGCCCGACGAGCACCTGCTGGTCGCGACGGCGCGCGAGGGGCTCGCGATCATGACCGGCATCTTCTGGGACCTGGGCGAACCGGCACGCGACTGAACTCCCGCGGCGCGCGTGCGCGCGGCCGCGGATTTTGCGTCGCAGCAAGGAGGGCTCCCGCGAAGATCGTAGAATGACGCAACACAACGGGAGGAAACGGCATGGCGAACTACGCCACGGAACACATTCGTACCGTAGCCCTGGTGGGCCAGGGCTCGGCGGGCAAGACCACGCTGGCCGAGGCGCTGCTGGTGAAGGCCGGTGCGCTGCCGGTGGCCGGCAGCGTCGAGCGCGGAACGACGGCCAGCGACTTCGACCCGCTGGAAAAGCAGTACCTGCACTCGCTGCGCTCGTCGCTGCTCCACTGCGAGACCGGCGGCACGCGCATCCACATCATCGACACGCCGGGCTTTCCCGACTTCATCGGACAGGCGATCGGGGCGCTCGACGCGGTCGAGACGGCCGCCGTCGTGGTCAACGCCCAGTCCGGCGTCGAGATGATCGCGTCGCGGATGATGGAGTGGGCGGGCAAGCGCTCGCTGTGCCGCATCGTGATCGTCAACAAGATCGACGCCGACAACGTCGACCTGCCGGGGGTGCTGGCGGCGATCCAGTCGGCGTTCGGCAAGGAGTGCCTGCCGATCAACCTGCCGGCGGACGGCGGCAAGCGCGTCGTCGACTGCTTCTTCAATCCCTCCGGCGACGCCGACTTCTCGTCGGTCGACGCCGCGCATCGCGCGCTGGTCGACCAGGTCGTCGAGGTCGACGAGGACCTGATGTCGCTGTACCTCGAGCAGGGCGAGATCGAGCCGGAGCAGCTGCACGCGCCGTTCGAGAAGGCGCTGCGCGAAGGACACCTCGTGCCGGTCTGCTTCGTGTCGGCGCGCACCGGCGCGGGCATCGCGGAGCTGCTGCAGGTGTTCGACCGGCTGCTGCCCAACCCGACCGAGGGCAACCCGCCGCTGTTCACCAGGGGCGAAGGCGACGCGGCGACGGAGTTCCACTCGGAGTCCGATCCGGCGAAGCACGTGCTCGCGCACGTGTTCAAGGTCGTGATGGACCCGTTCGTCGGCAAGCTCGGCATCTTCCGCGTGCACCAGGGCACGGTGACCAAGGACACGCAGCTCTTCGTCGGCGACGGGCGCAAGCCGTTCAAGGTCGGCCACCTGTTCATGCTGCAGGGCGGCAAGAACGTCGAGATTGACCGCGCGGTGCCCGGCGACCTCGCGGCGGTAGCGAAGGTCGACGAGATCGAGTTCGACTGCGTGCTGCACGACTCGCACGACGAGGACCAGATCCACATGAAGCCGCTCGAGTTCCCGACGCCGATGCACGGCGTCGCGATCGAGCCCAAGCGGCGCGGCGACGAGGGGCGCATCTCCGACGTGCTGCACCGGATGATCGCCGAGGACCCGACGCTCAAGCTCGAGCAGACGAACCTCAACGAGACGGTGCTCTGGGGACTGGGCGACCTGCACCTGCGGTCGGTGCTGGAGCGCATGGCGAGCCAGTTCAAGCTCGAGGTGACCACGCGCCCGCCGCGCATTCCGTACCGCGAGACGATCACCGCGCCGGCGGAAGGGCACCACCGGCACAAGAAGCAGACCGGGGGCGCCGGCCAGTTCGGCGAGGTCTACCTCAAGATCGAGCCGCTGCCGCGCGGCGGCGGCTTCGAGTTCGTCAACACCGTGAAGGGCGGCGCGATCCCGACCTCGCTGATCCCGGCCGTGCAGAAGGGGATCGAGCAGGTCCTGTCGGAGGGGCCGCTCGCCGGCTTTCCGCTGCAGGACGTGCGGGTGAACGTCTACGACGGCAAGTACCATCCCGTCGATTCCAAGGAAGTCGCGTTCGTGGCCGCCGGTCGCAAGGCGTTCCTCGACGCGATCGCGAAGGCGAAGCCGATCGTGCTCGAGCCGGTCGTGGGCATCGAGGTGAACTGCCCGGCCGCCAACATGGGCGACGTCACCGGCGACCTGTCGTCGCGGCGCGGCCAGGTGACGGGAACGAAGACGATGCAGGCCGGCGTCCTCGCGGTGACCGGACTCGCACCGCTGGTCGAGCTCGACGGCTACGCGGCACGCCTGAAGTCGATGACCGGCGGGCAGGGTGCGTGGTCGATGGAGCTGTCGCACTACGAGCAGGCGCCGCCGGTGCTGCAGCAGCAGCTCTCCACCGAGTACGCCAAGCACCGGCACCACGAGGAAGAGGCCTAGCGACGTGACCAAAACGCGCGTGCTGCGCACGCGCGTTTTGGTCCCGAAGAAGTCAGCGCGGAAACCTTCGGGCGGCCGGGCGGTTTCCGCGTAGTAAGTGCACGAAGCGCGCGGATCGCAGTCCGCTTCGCGGACCGCTCGGTAGCGCGCGCATGCGGGCTGACTGCCTTCGATGCGCGTCGCGCCGTGCGATGCGTCTCTTGCCAATCCGGGTTTGCTGCGTCTCACCTCGGTGTAGCGCCCTGTCCGCTCGGATTCATTGGCGCGAGCACGCCCCGTGCGGCTCCCTCTCCCCGCATCGCGGGGAGAGAGCCGGGGTGAGGGGCGGCCGGTGCGAAGCGGCACGGTTGCGAGTTCACTTCACGACGCGCAGTTGCGGTGGAGACCGCCACTCGAACCTCTCTCCCGGCCACAGCCGGTCGATCAGCGGCACGAGCGGCGTGCACAGGAACAGCGCCCACACGAGCCCGTTCGGGCGGAACAGCGCGAAGTGCCACGCGAATGCGACCAGCGCGACGAGGATCGCATAGCCGACGCGCGCGCCGTGGCGGTTGGGAATAGTCATCGGGTCCGAGATCATGAAGAATGCGAACAGCAGCAGCCCGCCGTTGGCGAGCTGGTTCACGAGGATCGTCCACGGCTGGCCCAGCGCGATCATCCGCAGCGCGAGCAGTGCCGCGTAGGCGGCGAGGAACACCCACGCCACGTCCATCCGCCGCGCCCGCTGCACGACGGTCCCGCCCAGCGCGACGAAGAGCGCGGCGAGCGCCACGTCCTGTCCCCACTGTCCCGGCGACACCCACGCGCCGGGCAGCGCCAGCAGCGCGCACATCACGCCGAGGTTGGCCGGGTTGTACACGTGCTTGCCGTGCACCCGCAGCACGAACTTGGACGAGATGGCGAGCGCGGCCGCCAGCGGATGCACCCACAGCGAGTCCGCGCGCAGCAGGATGGAGAGGCCGAAGCACGTGATGACCGCCGACAGCACGCCGCGGTGCTCGATCTTCAGCGCCCGGATCCAGAGCGACTGGGTCGCGAGCCCCGCGGCGAACGCCAGCGCCATCTGCGCGGGCAGGAGGGCGAAGTCGCGGGCGAGGGCGCCGATGGACAGCAGTGTCGCGAGGAATGCGATCTGGAACAGCCGCGCGTCGCGCAACAGCGGATGGCGCCGCGCGAGCGCGTCCCATGCGTCGCGTGCGCGCAGGGGCAGCCGGCGCGCCGTCACTTCCACAGCGACTCCCACCAGCGCGGCGGCGTCTGCAGCGGCAGTTCCATCCGGGTGCGGATGTCGGCGAGCTTCCAGCCGGTCAGCGCGGAGAGCGTCTGCGCCTCCCGCTCGCGGCGGGCGTCGACCTCTGCAAAGTAAGGCTTCGCCGCCTCGCACGCGTCCGGGCTGCCGTTCCACGGATGCCGGAGGACGTAGCGCGCCTGGAAATTCGTGCGGTCCTGCGTCTCCTGGAACACGAGGTCCTCCGGCAGCGTCTCGCGCGTGTAGCGCAGGTGCAGCCGCGTCAGCATCACCGGCTGGCCGCCGCCGCGCGCGGACCGGTCGCCGACCCAGTACACGCCCGCCTCGCGCAGTTCCGCCGGCGTCAGCGGCTCCGCCGCGCACGGGTCGCACCAGCTCATGTCCCAGAAGTACTCGGTGAAGATCGCGCGGTGGTCCTCGCGCGCCGCCTGCGCCGCGAAGATCGCCTTGTACGTGCGCGCGAACTCGCCGCGGACGTACGTGGGAAGCTCGACATTGGCCGGCAGCTTCACGGTCCGGTAGTTGGTCGTCTCGACGCGCCCGTTCGCCGTCAGCACGTACAGCACGAGGTCCTGCGGCCCGCGCGCGTTGAGCATGCCGAGGCGCACCGGCAGCATGAAGCGCTCGGACTCGAACGCGAACTGCAGCGGCCGCAGGTACGCCACGCCCGTGCGCGCCTGCTCGTCGAGGTTGACCTTGGCGACGAAGAACTTCATCTGCTGGCGGATGTAGGGCTTCAGCGCCGCCGACGCGCCGCGCGGGATCCGGTAGCCGTTCTCGCGCAGCCACGTCTCGAGGCCGTCCGACTGCGTGCCGGAGAGGATCACGATGTCGTACTCGCCGACCGTGTAGCTCGCCTCGACGGTCACGCCGAGCGCCTGGTCGCGGCGCTTGTCCTGCGCGACGGAGGCGGGCATCGGCGCCGACCGCGCCGCGAGCTCCATCGTCTTCTGCACGCGGCACGGGTCGGGGTCGAAGTACTCGGCGAGCCGCGGCGCGCTGTACGCGTCGATGCGCTCGAAGAGCTTGCGGTCGCCGATGCGGATCTGCCCGCGCTCGAGCACGGTCGGCACGGGGACGACCAGCGCGAACTCCGTCAGGTCACCGCGGTAATCGTTGGCCATGCTGATCACGGTCCGGTTGTCGCGCCGGACCATGATCACCTGCGACGCGTCGTTGAAGAGGCCGGCGTCGGCCTTGCCGACGTAGAACCCGCAGAACGCCTCCGCGGCCGGCGAGCACAAGGAGAAAAAGAGCGCGAGCGCGACCACGACCACGAGCCACGCGCCCGCGCGTGCGGCAAACGACGACATGGGAGCCTCCTTGGGGTGTCCGATGTCGCGTTCAACGCGGCGCGGGCGCGCAAGGGGTCAAGGATATCGGTGCAGGCGCGGCAACGCGGTCACCCTGACCGGCCGGTCGTCGGACGCCGGCCCTGGTGCAAGTCCCGGCCTGCTTCCCGAAAGTAAAGGGCCGGGCCCCGCGGCGGGGCCCGGCCCGGCGTTCGCCGCCCGCAGGCGGCGCCGCGGCGTCAGTAGTTGCCGTACACCGAAGCGATGCCGATGTTGAAGCCCGCAGTGAACGCGTTGGTCGCGAACAGCCCGTTCAGCGCGGCGGCAGCGTCCGCCGACAGCGTGACCTTGTTGCCCTCGATCAGGAGGATGTCCGGACCGGGCGGAACCGTGAGCGGCAGCGTGATCCCAGCCGGCAGCGCGATGTTGAACAGGTGGACGCGGCCGACCAGCGAGCCGTCGGCGGTGACCAGGCCGGTCAACTTCGGCGCGCCCGACGCGGTATCGATGATGAAGTCGGACAGGATCACCTGCGTGTTGCCGCGCGTCAGTGCGAGGCCGCCCGCATGCGGCACCTCGCCCTTCGCGGTCGCGGCGTCGATGCGCCCGCCGGTGATCGGGAAGTAGCCGATCCGCTGGTAGAGGGTGCCCGGCAGCACCTTCGTCGGTGCGATCAGCAGCGACGCGAGCGCGCCGACGAACTCGGGCAGGAACTCGACCAGCGTATAGCCGCCGGTGATCTTCGCGGTGGGGGCCGCGACGGCGTGCGGCGAGACGGCGACGAACGACAGGCCGAGGGCGAGGACGGCAGTGCGGACAAGCGAGGTCATGGCGAGTCTCCGGTCGAAGGTGGATGGAATCCGGTCGGGCCTTCGGCGGCCCGGCGGTGGCGTCTGGACCGGAGTGCTCCTCGTTTGGTTCGCCGTTTATCCTGGACAAATATTGGACAACAATTTGCGCAATGCCCGCGTCGCGTCCATGGTCGTCGCGCGCGATCGCGCGATCTCCGGCGCCGTCGCCGGGTCGCCCGAATGGATTGCGCCGCGACCGGCGCCGGGACAGCGCGGTGGTCGAAGCTTCCGGATCCAGCCGCCTACCGCCGGCGGAACAGCGCGAGGGCGGCTGCGCGCGCGGCGGCGTGATCGACGATCGGCAACGGATAGTCGCGGCCGACGACCGCCCCCTTCGCCTGCTGCACGACCGCCGGCACCAGCCACGGCGCGTGGATCTCGGACGCCGGCAGCGCCGCCAGTTCCGGCACGTAGCGGCGAATGAACTTGCCATCGGCATCGAACCGCTGCGATTGCGCCACCGGGTTGAAGATGCGGAAGTACGGCTGCGCGTCGCAGCCGGTCGAGGCCGCCCACTGCCAGCCGCCGTTGTTGGACGCGAGGTCGAAGTCGATCAGCGTCTCGGCGAAGTAGCGCTCGCCCCAGCGCCAATCGACGAGCAGGTCCTTGACGAGGAACGACGCGGCGATCATCCGCAGCCGGTTGTGCATGTAGCCCGTCGTGTTCAGCTGGCGCATCGCGGCGTCGACGATCGGGTAGCCGGTCGCGCCGCGCCGCCAGGCGTCGAACAGCACCGGGTCGTTGGAGAACTCGAGGTCCGCGTACTCGGGCCGGAAGCTCGTGGCGACGACGTGCGGGTGGTGCCAGAGGATCTGCGCGTAGAACTCGCGCCAGACGAGTTCGGACAGCCACGTCGCCGCGCCTTCGCCGCCCGGCTCGAGCGAGCGCGCGTGCGCGAACGCCGCGAGCTCGCGGATCGAAACCGTGCCGAAGCGCAGATGGACCGACAGGTACGACGGGCCCTTGACCGCCGGGAAGTCGCGGGCGTCGCGGTACGCGTCGATGCGGTCGCGGAAATCAGCGAACAGCCTGGCGCCGCCCGACATTCCGGCGGCGATGCCGAGCTCTCGGAGGTTCGTGCGCGCGAATCCCAGCGCTTCCAGCGGGGGCAGCGGCGCGGCGAGCCCGCGCGGCGGCTGCGCCAGCACGCCGCCGGCAGTAGGCGGCCGGTGCGAGCGCAAGTGCGGCGGCGTCAGCGCCCGCAGCCACGCGTTGCGGTACGGCGTGAATACCGAGAAGGGCCGGCCGGACTGCGTCAGCACCTCGTCCGGCTCGAGGATCACGCGGTCCTTGCACGTCCGGAACGCGATGCCGCGGCGCGCGAGGTCGCGCGCGACGGCGTCGTCTCGGTCGCGCGTCGCGGGCTCGTAGTCACGGTTCGCGTAGACGGCGTCGACGCCCAGTTCCGCCGCGAGCCGGCCGACCTCCTCGCGCGCAAATCCGTGCCGGACGATCAGCGCGCCGCCGTGCGCCGCAAGTGCGGCGGCGAGCTCGGCGAGCGACGCGTGGATGAACTCGACGCGGCGGTCGTCGCGCCGGGGCAGCGCGTCGAGGATCTCGCGGTCGAACACAAACACGCAGTAGACGTTGCGCGCATCCGCAAGCGCGCGGCACAGCGCCGCTTGGTCGAAGTCACGCAGGTCGCGGCGGAACCAGACGAGCGCACGCGCGCAGCGCGCCGCGGCGCCGGTCGCGCTGCCGTCTCCTGCGGCGGGCGCAGCGTCGCGCGGGCGCGGCATCGGTGGGCGGGTCGAGGTCAAGCGCTCGATTGTGGCCCACCCCCCGAGCGATTACAATTCGACGCAATGGGCGGCACCGTCAACCTGACCCACCACTTCCTGATCGCCATGCCCGCCATGGCCGATCCGCATTTTGCCCACACGCTGACGTACATCTGCGAGCACAACGACGACGGCGCGCTCGGCATCGTCATCAACAAGCCGATCGACATGACGCTGTCGGCGCTGTTCGAGCAGATCGACGTCCCGCTCGCCGACGCCGGGCTGCGCGAGGCGCCGGTCCACTACGGCGGCCCCGTGCAGGTCGACCGCGGCTTCGTGCTGCACCGGCCGCTCGGCAACTGGCAGTCGACCCTCGCGATCAGCGACGACATGGGCCTCACCACCTCCAAGGATGTGCTGGAGGCCGTCGGCCGCGGCGACGGTCCGAAGGATGTGTTCGTGTCGCTGGGCTACGCCGGCTGGTCGGCGGGCCAGCTCGAAAGCGAGCTCGCGCAGAACGCCTGGCTCACCGTCGAGGCGAACGCCGACCTGCTGTTCGGCGTGCCCGCTGAAGAGCGCCTGCCGGCGGCGATGCGCCTGCTCGGCATCGACTTCTCGCGTCTGTCGGAAGACGTCGGTCACGCGTGACGCGGGACCGCCCGGCCAACCCCGAGACCGTGCTCGCCTTCGATTTCGGCACGCGGCGCACGGGTGTCGCCGTTGCCAACACGCTGACGCGCACCGCGCGACCGCTGACCACGATCGCGGCGGCCGACGACGCGGCGCGCCTCACCGCCGTCGCGGCGCTGGTGGCGGAGTGGCAGCCGCAGCGTTTCGTGGTCGGCATCCCGCTGCACGCGGACGGCGCCCCCCACGCGACCACTGCGCACGCGCGGCGGTTCGCGCGCCAGCTCGGCGAGCGGTTCGGCCTGCCCGTCGAGGCGGCCGACGAGCGGCACACGACACACGCGGCGCGCTCGGCGCTGGCCGATGCTGGCGTGCGCGGCCGCGACGCACGCGCGGCGCGCGACCAGGTCGCCGCGCAACTGATCCTGCAGGGATGGCTCGATGAGCGCCGCGACGGAACTGCCTGACGCCGAAGCCACGCTGCTCGCGCTCGCCGAACGCATGCGCGGCGCGGTCGCGCACGACGCAGCGTTCGTCGGCATCTACTCCGGCGGCGCGTGGCTCGCCGAACGGCTGCCGGCGCTGGTCCCCGGCAACCACCCGGTCGGCTACATCGACGTGTCGTTCTACCGCGATGACTACTCCCGTACGGGATTGAAGCCGAACACCAAGCGCACCGAGCTGCCGTTCGACGTCGACGGCGCGTCGATCGTGCTCGTCGACGACGTGCTGTTCACCGGCCGCAGCGTGCGCGCGGCGGTCAACGAGCTGTTCGACTTCGGCCGCCCCGCGCGCATCGAGCTCGCCGTCCTGATCGACCGCGGCGGCCGCGAGCTGCCGATCGAGCCGACGTACTGCGGCGCGCGGCTCGCGGTCGCGCGCGACCTGTCGATCGTGCTGTCGCGCGACGACGGCCGCCTGCGGCTCGACGCGGAAAAGCAGGGGAGCTGACGGCCGATGCGCAACCCGCAGCTCAACGCCCACGGCGAGCTCACGCACCTGCTGACGCTCGAGGGCCTGCCGGCCGACGTGATCCGCGGCATCCTCGATACGGCGACACCGTTCGTGTCGATCGGCGAGCGCGAGGTCAAGAAGGTGCCTCTGCTGCGCGGGAAGGCCGTGTTCAACCTCTTCTTCGAGAATTCGACGCGCACGCGCACGACGTTCGAGATCGCCGCCAAGCGGCTGTCCGCCGACGTGATCAACCTCAACATCGGCGCGTCGTCGACCAGCAAGGGCGAGACGCTGCTCGACACCGTCGACAACCTGGTCGCGATGGACGCCGACATCTTCGTCGTGCGTCACTCGCAGTCGGGCGCGCCGCACCTGATCGCCGCGCACCTCAACGCCCACGAGCGCCGGCACGTGCACGTGGTCAACGCCGGCGACGGCCGCCACGCGCACCCCACGCAGGGGCTGCTCGACCTGTACACGATCCGGCACTACAAGAAGGAATTTCACAACCTCACCGTGGCGATCGTCGGCGACGTGCTGCACTCGCGCGTCGCGCGCTCGCTGATCCACGGCCTCACCACCCTCGGCACGCCGGAGGTGCGCGTGATCGGCCCGAAGACGCTGATGCCGGCACAGGTCGAGGCGATGGGCGTGCGCGTGTTCGACGACATGCGCGCGGGTATCGCGGGGGTGGACGTCGTCGTGATGCTGCGGCTGCAGAACGAGCGGATGAAGGGCGCGCTGCTGCCGTCGGCGGGCGAGTACTTCAAGCACTACGGACTGACGCAGGAAAAGCTCGCGCTGGCGAGGCCGGACGTCATCGTCATGCACCCGGGCCCGATGAACCGGGGCGTCGAGATCGACTCCGCGGTTGCCGACGGCGAGCGCTCGGTCATCCTGCCGCAGGTGACCTTCGGCATCGCCGTGCGGATGGCGGTGATGAGCATCATCGCGGGAAATTGACCGTGGATCCGCGAAGAGGCGCCGTAAGTGAAACCGAGCCAGGCTCGTTTTCTCGGGAAATCGAGCTCCGCTCGGTTTATGTCGGCGTGTCTGCGCCTCCGGTGAGAATCCAGTGAAGATCGAGATCGCGAACGGCCGCGTCGTCGACCCCGTCAATGGCGTGGACCGCGTGGCGTCGCTGTACATCGCGGCGGGTCGCGTCGCCGCGATCGGCGCGGCGCCGGAAGGCTGGCATCCGAACCGCGTCGTCGACGCGCGCGGACTCGTCGTCGCGCCCGGCCTCGTGGACCTCTCGGCGCGGCTGCGCGAGCCCGGCCTCGAGTACCGCGCCACGCTCGAGTCGGAGATGGAGGCGGCCGTCGCCGGCGGCGTCACGCGCCTCGCGTGCCCGCCGGACACCGACCCCGCGCTCGACGAGCCGGGGCTGGTCGAGATGCTCAAGCACCGCGCGCGTTCGCTCAACCGCGCGCACGTGCACCCGGTCGGCGCGCTCACCCTGCAGCTACAAGGCACGACGCTCACCGAGATGGGCGAACTCGCCGAGGCCGGGTGCGTCGCGTTCTCGCAGGCCGACGTGCCGCTTGCCGACACCGACGTCCTGCGGCGCGCGATGCAATACGCGTCGACGTTCGGCCACGCGCTGTGGCTGCGGCCCGTCGACCCGTATCTCGGCCGCGCCGGCGTCGCGCACGACGGCGAGGTCGCGACGCGCCTCGGACTCTCCGGCATTCCCGCCGCCGCGGAGACGATCGCGCTCGCGACGATCCTCGCCCTGGTCCGCGAGACCGGCGTACGCGTTCACCTCACGCGCCTCTCGTGTGCCGAGAGCGTGGCGATGGTGCGCGCCGCCAAGCGCGACGGCCTGCCGGTCACCGCCGACGTGGCCGTACACCACCTGCACCTGTCGGACATCGACATCGGCTGGTTCGACTCGAACGCGAACCTCGTGCCGCCGCTGCGCACGACCCGCGACCGCGCGGCGCTGCGCGCGGGCCTCGTCGACGGCACGATCGACGTCATCTGCTCCGATCACGCGCCGGTCGACGACGACGCCAAGCAGGTGCCGTTCGGCGAGGCCGAGTCCGGCGCAACGGGGCTGGAACTCCTGCTGCCGCTCACGCTCAAATGGGCGGCCGAGGACGGCGTCGCGCTGTCCGCGGCGCTGGCGAAGATCACCAGCGCCCCGGCGCGGCTCGTCGCGGCGGGCGCCGGCGACCTCGGTGTCGGGCGGCCGGCCGACGTCTGCGTGTTCGACCCGCAGGCGTCCTGGAAGGTCGAGCGCGCGGCGCTGAAGAGCCAGGGGAAGAACACGCCGTTCCTCGGGCTCGAGGTGCCGGGAAAGGTGTGCCACACGATGATCGCCGGCCAGTTCGTCTTCGAAGGCTGAAGCGCGCGGGGCGACGTTACTTGTCCGTCACGGGGAGGAGCACTTGAACGAATCCGTCACCGCGCACCTAACGAGCCTGCTCGGCGAGCGCACTGTCGACCGCCGCGCGTTCGTGATCACGTCGTTGTCGGCCGGATTCGCGATGGCGGTGTTGCCGGTGACGGCGCAGACGATCACGACGTCGGCCGAAGGACTCGTCGCCGGCGAGGTGAAGGTGCCGACGACCGACGGGGCGATGCCCGCCTACCGCGCAATGCCGGCGACCGGCAGCGGTTTCCCGGTGGTCCTCGTGGTCCACGAAGCCTTTGGCGTGCACGAGCACATCAAGGATGTCTGCCGGCGCATCGCCAAGGCCGGGTTCTTCGCGATCGCGCCCGAGCTCTTCGCCCGCTACGGCGACGTGTCGAAGATCGCGGATACGGGGAAGATCGTCTCGGAGATCCTGCCGAAGGCGGCCGATGCCACGGCGCTCGCCGACCTCGACGCGTGCGTCGCTTACGCGAAGGCCAGCGGCAAGGCCGAGACCACGCGGCTCGGCATCACCGGCTTCTGCTGGGGCGGGCGCCTCGTGCTCATGTACGCCGCGCACAATCCCGCCGTCCGGGCGGCAGTTCCTTGGTACGGGAGCACCGCCCGCGCATTCCATCAGGGGGACCGGACCCCGCTCGACGTCGCGCCGCAGATCAAGGCGGCGGTGCTCGGCCTGTACGGCGGTGCCGACGGCGGAATTCCCACCGACACCGTCGAGAAGATGTTCGCCGCGCTGAAGGCGGCTGGCAACGTGCGCTCGGAGCACATCATCTACCCGGACACGCCGCACGCGTTCAATGCCGACTACCGGCCGAGCTACCGCAAGGCGCAGGCCGAAGACGCCTGGAACAAGATGATCGCGTGGTTCAAGCTGAACCTCTGACGCCGCGGCGCGCGTCCGACCACGCGAACGGGCGGCCTGAGCCGCCCGTTCCCTTTCCGGGCCGCGTGCCCGCGGCCGGTCCGGCCGCCTAAGCCCTGGGCGCGAACTCGGTGAGGAGGCGCGCCAGCTCGTTCTGGTGCAGTCCGGCCACGCGGGCCAGCAGCCGTTCGCCTTTCGGCAGCAGGTGAATTTCCACGACGCGCTGGTCGTCGCGACCCGGCCGCCGCTCGAGCAGCCCGAGCGCCGCGCAGCGGTCGACGAGCGCGACGACGCCGTGGTGGTGCGCCTGCAGGCGCTCCGCGAGCTCGCCGACCGTCGCCCAGGTCCGGCCGGGGAAGCCCATCACGTGCAGCAGCAGCTGGTACTGCAGCGGCGTCAGCCCGTGCTGCTTGCACAGGAGCTCGCTCGCGCGCAGGAAGTGGCGCAGCCGGTGGCGGAAGTGCGACAGCCGCTCGTAGTCGTCCTTGCGGAGCGCGGCGAGCGCAGGGGCGGCGGGCTTGGGCATCGGCGGCAACCGGGGTCTGGTATTTATATCATGACGTGATATTATGGCCGGACCCCGACTTGGGGGGCCGAAGGAGGACTGCAATGGATCTCGTCACGTTGGCGCGTCTGCCGCTGTCCGCGGAGGAGGGCTGGCCGGAGCTTGCCCGCGCCCGCTCCCGCCTGCTGCGGCTGTTCCTGGCGGTCGTCCTGCCGCTGTCGCTGGTACCGCCGGTCGTCCTGTACGTCGCCGGCACCCACGACCCTGGACTGTTCGGCGACCGGCTCGCCGGACGGGCGTGGGGGGGCTTCGCCGCTGCCTTCTTCGCGGCGGAGATGGCGACGCTGCTCGGGATGGGCTGGCTCATCCGCCAGGTCGCGCTGACCCGCCGTTTCACGCTCGGATACCGCGACGCGTTCCTGCTCGCGGCGGTCGCGCCGATCCCGATGTGGCTGTCGGCGCTCGGGCTTCTCGCGCCGAGCCTCGCGGTCGCGGCGCTGACCGCGGTTGCCGGCCTCGCGCTCACGTGCGCGATCGTGCACAACGGCTTGCTCGCGCTCGGTCGCGCGCGCGACGCCGTGGAGGCAGCCGGCGCCGCGCACGTCGTGATCGGCGCCGCGCTCGGCGCGTGGGCGTGCCTGCTCGCGGTCGCGCTGCTGTAGCGGCGGGTGTTGCGCCGTCGGGGCCGGTCGCCGGGGGCGCTTCGGCACGCGGGCGGTCGCGTCACTTCGCCCGCGGCACGCGCCCCAGCAGGTAGAACTCGTCGTTCGGCCGCATGGCAATCAGGTTCGCCATGCGGTTGGACAGCGCGAAGAACGCGGCGATCGCGCCGATGTCCCACGCGTCCTCGTCCGAGAAGCCGTGGGCGCCCAGCGCGGCGAAGTCCTCGTCGCCGATCTCGGTGCTCTTCAGCGCGACCTTGAGCGCGAACGCGAGCATGGCCTTCTGCCGCGGCGTGATGTCGGCCTTCCGGTAGTTCGCGGCGACCTGGTCCGCGATCAGCGGGTTCTTCGCGTAGATGCGCAGGATCGCGCCGTGCGCGACGATGCAGTACAGGCAGTCGTTGGCCCCGGACGTGGCCACGACGATCATCTCGCGCTCGGCCTTGGTGAGGCCGCCCTCCTTGTCCATCAGCGCGTCGTGGTACGCGAAGAACGCGCGGAACTCGGCGGGCCGGTGCGCGAGCGTGACGAACACGTTCGGGACGAAGCCCGCCTTTTCCTGGACCGCGAGAATGCGCGCGCGAATGTCCTCGGGCAAGTCTTCGAGTTTCGGGACGGGATAACGGCTGATCGAGGGCGTATCCATGCGACCTAGTCTACCAGCGCGAAACAGACCAATCCCGGACTAGGCCGGCGCCTGATTGCTCGTGGCCGGCAGAATACGGCCAGATCTGGACAGACACAAGATCGGGACCGGTCGATGCCAATGACCGGTCCGCCGGATTGACCGGACATTTCCGCGCGTCGTCGTCTGCCAGCGTTGACTCTTCGGCCTGGCACAGCGTGGCCAGTGTGCACGTAAGGACAGTGCCAGGGCCCACGGCCCTGGCGTCGGTGACGATGTTGGTCGGTACAAGCAGCGATCCTGTCGACATGGTGGCGTTGGTGTGCGAGAAGGAGGGCAATTCCCTCGGGCCATCAGGCGCCGGATGACGGCTGGTCGCGGATACAAGACCGGTCCATCCGCATTTGGCCGCCACCGTAGCGCATGCGCCTATAATGGCTGTCAACGGGTCGCCCATCCCAGTCCGGGCGCTCGTGGACATAGCCGGTGGTACATTGAGCGGGTAGCGGCTGTTCAATGACACGGCGAAGGGTTCGACGCCTCCGGGGGGGAGTGCGTGGCGCGGGACCAACGACGACTGGCGGCAATCCTCCTGCTCGATGTGGTCGGGTACTCCCGGCTCATGGGAGCGGACGAGAGTGGCACCCTGGCGGCGCTGAAGACCCATCGCCGGGAGTTCATCGATCCCAAGATTGCCGAACATGACGGCCGCATCGTCAAAGGGACAGGCGACGGCTTGTTGCTGGAATTCCCGAGCGTCGTCGATGCGGTGCGCTGCGCCGTTGAGGTGCAGCAGGGAATGGCCGAGCGCAATGCCGGGGTTCCGACGGAGAGCCGCATTCAATTCCGCATCGGCATCAATGTCGGTGACATCATCATCGACAGCAACGATATCTATGGCGACGGCGTCAACGTCGCGGCACGCTTGGAGGCTCTCGCCGATCCGGGAGGCGTTTTCGTTTCGCAAAATGTGTACGACCAGGTTCGCGACAAGCTGAGCTTCAGGTTCGAGAATCTGGGCGAGCACACGGTCAAGAACATTGCCCGGCCGATTGGCATCTACCGGATCGGCCTCGACGGGGATGCGCGCCCGGCGATAGCAAGACCTGCCTCATACCACGCGGACCCCAAAGACTCCGACGCGGACCGGCCGACCCTCGCCGTCCTGCCTTTCGTCAACATGAGCGGCGACCCGGAGCAGGAATACTTCGCCGACGGCATTTCCGAGGAGATCATCACAGGCCTGTCGAAATTGCGCTGGTTCTTCGTGATCGCACGCAATTCGTCATTCACCTACAAGGGTATGGCAGTCGACGTGAAGCGTGTCGCCCGCGAGCTGGGCGTTCGCTACGTGCTCGAGGGCAGCGTACGCAAGGGCGGCAGCCGCGTGCGAATTGCGGCCCAGCTGATCGACGCGTCGACCGGCAATCACCTGTGGGCGGATCGCTATGACGGCGACCTGACCGACGTCTTCGCACTGCAGGACGAGATCACGAGGACGGTCGTCGCCGCGATCGAGCCCAAACTGCTGGAGGTCGAAGGCATCCGTTCGCAGAACCGATCGCCGGACGATCTCGGCGCGTGGGACATGGTGATCCGAGCGAACTTCCTGTTCTGGCGCCTCACCACGGCGGAAGTCGAAGCCGCGATCGGCATTCTCGGACGGGCCGTGAAGCGGTTCCCCGATTACGCGCCGGCCCAAAGCATGCTTGCCTTCATGTTGCTCGTGTGGGGTTACGTTGGTTGCAGCTTCATGGACCCGCAAGTGAAGCAGGCAGCGCCGTTCGCCGCCCGCGCAGCCGAACTCGACGATAGCGATCCGTGGGCGCATCTCGCGCTCGGCTTGCTGGCCTTCTTCAAGCGGCGCACCGACGAAGCGGTCGAGGAATTCCGGCGCGCACTCGACCTCAATCCGAACTTCGCAGCCGCCCATGGCTATCTGGGCTTCGCGCTCGCCTTCGACGACCAGGCGGACCAGGCGCTCTCTCATCTGGAGTTGGCGATCCGCATGAGCCCGCACGATCCACAGAACCTCATATTCAACACGGGAATCGCGGTCGTCCACTACCTCTCAGGGCGCTATGCCGAAGCGGTGGGCTTCGGCCGCAAGGCACTGCAACAGCGCTCCGGATTCACCGCCGGCAACCGCATTTGCGTCGCGAGTCTCGCTCAGGTGGGTCAGGTCGATGAAGCCCGCACGGCGCTCGCGCACTTGAAGGAGATGCACCCCGACCTGTCGATTGCATGGATCGAAAAGCACGTTCCCTACACGCCCGGCCCGATGGTCAAGTTCGTGGAAGGGATGCGCAAAGCCGGACTCGAATAGCGCCGTCGCTGCGAGCACATCTGGAAGAAGCAGTGATGTGCGCGCACATTGCCAACAGACCCCGCGACCGACCGATGGTCGCATGGCTTGCCGGTTCAGCGTCGAACACGCCAACCTTCGCGGTGACAGCGATCCGCGCGAACAGCGGCTATCGCTGATCCCGGATTCCCGCGTCGACCGCTGCGAGCGGCCAGTTGCGGATCTGCACCGGTCAGTTGATCAGACGATCGTGATCGACCGGAATGGGTCGGTTCCGGCCTAAGTACACGCGCCGTTGACCGTCGGGTGTGAGGTCCGCAGGTGCTGTTGACCGGCGAACGGCAGGTATTCCTCCCGTGGCCGCTACTCGGCCGAAGCCGATTTCGCGACGAACGTCCGCGTCGCCGGCGGGCCATTCCGTATTGCGATCCGACCGTGCTCCGGGCCGCCGTGTCGAAGGACCGGTGCGCGGCCGCCGCGCGGACCTCATTGCGCGCTCGATCGCGTCACCGCGACAGGTGCAGGCCTTCGAGCCTGCGGCGCGCGGCGCCTTCCTGCACCGACACGATCGAAAACGCGCCGCCGCACGCCTTGCCCGAGGACTCCGCGCCCATGATCGCGAAGGGGGCGCCACCCATTGCGGCGCGGCCGCCGAACGCGCCGATGAGCGTGCCCAGAAACATGGCCGCGCCGCTCTCGGTCCGCGGCGACACTTCGTAGAAGTACTCCTCGCCACCCAGGACGTCGACGGAGAACCTGCAGGTTCCCGGCGCGTCCCAGAGGTCGACGCTGAGGACATGCGGCCCCGCGGGCACGTGCACCATATGGTAGCCGGCGAGCTCGCACGCGCGGCGCGGGTTGCCGTCGATGCTGATCGTCGCGGCGCGGCCGGAGTACTGCAGGCGGTCCGCCGTCCGAAAGAACGTGAGCCGGGCGAGGTGCGACGGTATGCCGGGCAGCGACGCGACCTCGTCGGCGTAGCGCGGACCGCTCGCTGTGCAGGCGGCCAGCCCGATCGCCAGGGTCACGACGACGAATCGCTTCGCGCTCATGTCCTGCGCATCGCGTGCGGCACCGCCCGGAGGCGACCGACGGGGGCAGCGGAACCCGCGCTCCCTCGCCTTTCCTGTCGCCGGCGCCCAGTCCATCATGCGCCGGGACGGATTGAGGGCGCCTTGCGCCGCGTCAAGGCGTGGCCCGATGCCGCGGGTCGATGCTACGCATCGGCGTCGCGTGGCCGGCGCCGTGCGAGCTCGGGAGCAGGGTGCCCATGTGCTGTCGCGGAGCTGCGGGTTGGGGGTTCGCGGGTCGCAACCCCGCGGCGCGCCTCTGTGCCCGGACGCGCGGCACGCTGCGCCCGAGACCGGCCCGCACGGACGTGCCCGCGGTCGGCCGTCGCAGGCCAATGCAGTGGACACGACAGCCGTGAACGCATCGCTACCGTCCGCAGTCGTCCCGCCCGAGACGTACTGGAGCCGCGAAGTGCCGGACGTGCTCGCGGCGCTCGCCGCGTCATCCGGCGGACTGTCGTCGGCCGAGGCGGCCGATCGCCTCGTGCGCTTCGGACCCAACGCCGTAGAGGAATCGCGCGACGTCGCGACGGCCCGGTTGCTGCTGCGCCAGTTCGAGAGCCCGCTCGTGTTGATCCTCGTCTTCGGCGCGGTGGTCTCCCTCTTCGTGCGCGACTGGATCGACTCGGCGATGATCCTCGTCATCGTGATCGGCAGCGCGCTGCTGGGCTTCACGCAGGAGTACCGCGCGTCGGCGGCGGTCGCGGCGTTGCGCCAGCGGCTGGCGCTCACCGTGCGCGCGCGTCGCGACGGCGCGGTGCAGTCGGTCGTCGCGAGCGCGATCGTGCCGGGCGACGTGATCGAACTCTCCGCCGGCAACCTCGTCCCGGCGGACGGTGTCATCCTCGGCGCCCGGGACTTCCTGGTGAGCGAGGCGAGCCTCACCGGCGAGTCGATGCCGGTCGAGAAGCAGCCGGGCGCGGTGCCGGCGGGAGCGTCGCTGTCCGCCCGCACCAACTGCGCGTTCATGGGGACGTCGGTGCGCAGCGGGATTGCTACGGTCCTGGTGGTGAAGACGGGCCGGGCCACGGCCTTCGGCGACGTCGCCGCGCGCCTGACGGTGCCGCAGGCGGAAACCGAGTTCGCGCGCGGCGTGCGGCAGTTCGGGTACCTGCTCGTACGCATCATGGTGGTCATGGTGTTCTTCGTGCTTGCGGTGAACCAGCTGCTGGGCCGGCCCGCGATCGAGTCGCTGCTGTTCGCGGTGGCGCTGGCCGTGGGCATCTCGCCCGAGCTGCTGCCCGCCATCGTCAGCGTCACGCTCGCGCGCGGCGCGCGCGACATGGCCCGCCGCGGCGTGATCGTGCGCCGCCTCGACGCGATCGAGGATCTCGGCAGCATGGACGTGCTCTGCACCGACAAGACGGGCACTCTGACCACCGGCGTCATGGCGCTCGACGCGACGGTCGACCCGGACGGGGCCCCGTCCGGCGATGTGCTGCGCCTGGCCTACCTCAACGCAGCGTTCGAGACCGGCATCGAGAACCCGCTGGATGCCGCACTGGTCGCGGCGGGCGCGAAGGCGGGTCTCGACGCGTCCGCGTGCACGAAGGTCGACGAGATCCCGTACGACTTCCTCCGCAAGCGCTTGACGATCGTCGTCGCGGACGAAGGCGACCCCGGATTCCACCGGATCATTACGAAGGGGGCGTTCGACAACGTGCTGCGTGCGTGCACGTCGTGCGCGAGCGCGGGCGCCACGACGGCGCTCGACCAGCGCACGCGCGAGCGGCTCGCGGCGTGGTACCGAGACAAGGGCATCGAAGGGTTTCGCGTGCTCGCCCTCGCGACCAGGCGTTCGCCGGCGCAGGCGCGCTATTCGCGCAAGGACGAAGCCGGCATGGTGTTCGAGGGATTCCTGCTGTTCGTCGATCCGCCCAAGGCGCAGGCTCCGCAGGCCGTGCGCGACCTGGCCTCGCGCGGCGTGCGGATCAAGGTGATCACCGGCGACAACCGCCACGTGGCCGGCCACGTCGCCGCCACGATCGGCCTCGATCCGAAGGCGATGCTGACCGGCGAGGCGATCGCCGGGATGAAGGACGAGTCGCTGTGGCACCTCGCGCCCCGCACCGATCTCTTCGTCGAGGTCGACCCGCAGCAGAAGGAGCGGATCATCCGTGCGCTGCAGCGCACCGGCCACTCGGTCGGCTACCTGGGCGACGGCATCAACGACGCGCCGGCGCTGCACGCGGCGGACGTCGGCATCTCCGTCGACCAGGCCGTGGACGTCGCGCGCGAGAGCGCCGACGTCGTGCTGTTGCGCCCGGACCTCGACGTCCTGCGCCGTGGCGTGGACGACGGGCGGCGCACGTTCGCGAACACGCTCAAGTACATCGCCATCACGACCAGCGCCAATTTCGGCAACATGGTCAGCATGGCGATCGCCACGCCGCTTTTGCCGTTCCTGCCGCTCGCCGCCAAGCAGGTCCTCCTCAACAACTTCCTGTCGGACCTGCCGTCGATCGCCATCTCGACGGACAACGTGGACGCCGAGCGCCTTGCCCGGGCGCAGCGCTGGGAGGTCGCCGGCGTCAGGCGATTCATGGTCGTGTTCGGCCTGATCAGCACGGTGTTCGACCTGCTGACGTTCCTGGTGCTGCTGCGCGTGTTCGACGCGTCGGAGCCGACGTTCCAGACGACATGGTTCGTGGTGTCGCTGCTGACCGAGCTGGCGGTGCTGCTGGTGCTGCGCACGCACGGCCCGGCGTGGCGCAGCGTGCCGAGCCGCCTGCTCCTCGGGGCGACCGTCGCCGTGTGCGCGGCCGCCGTGGCGCTGCCGTTCGTCGCGCCGCTCGCCCGCGTGTTCGGATTCGTGGCGCTGCCGTGGCCGCTGCTCGCGGCGGCAACCGCGATCGTCGTCGGCTACGTCGCGGCGACCGAAACCGCGAAGCGCTGGTACTTCCGCGCCCGGCGCAACGGGCGCAATTCCGGTCGCGGTCGCGGGCGATCCCGCGCCGCGGCCTGATCGGTCAGGCGCCCGGCGGAACGTACCCCGACGGCATCTCGGCGCCACCGCCGAAGAAGTGCTTCTCCATCTGCTCGGCGAGCCACTTGCGCGCCCGGGCGTCGGCCAGCGACAGGCGGTTCTCGTTGACGAGCATCGTCTGGTGGCGGACCCAGCCTTGCCACGCCTCCTTCGAGACGCTCTCGTAGATGCGCTTGCCGAGCTCGCCCGGGTAGGGCGGGAAGTCGAGCCCCTCGGCTTCGCGGCCGAGCTTGACGCAGTGGACCATGCGGGCCATCGGTGGTGTCCTTACAGCGGTTTGCGGTAGACGAGCGACTTGCGCTGGTAATTGTAGAGCGCCTGCTTCTGCTGCGGCAGGTCCGCAATTGTAGCGCTGCGGAAGCCGCGCTCGAGGAACCAGTGCGCGGTGCGCGTCGTGAGCACGAAGAGCTCGGTGAGCCTGAGCTTCTTCGCGCGCCCCTCGATCTCGCGCATCAGCGCCTCGCCGTAGCCCTCGCGCCGGAAGTCCGGCTGCACGGCGAGCGCCGCCAGCTCGCCGACCTTCTCGTCGGGAAACGCGTACAGCGCCGCGCAACCGACGATGTGGTTGTCGTACTCGGCGACGACGAAGCGCTCGATCTCGCTCTCGAGGCGCTCGCGCGACCGGCGCACGAGCACCCCCTGTTCCTCGAGCGGCTCGATGATCGCGAGGATGCCCCCGACGTCGTCGATCGTCGCGTTGCGGATGTGGGCGAGCGCGGTCGCCGCGACCATCGTGCCCACGCCGTCGCGCGTGAAGAGCTCGAGCAGCAGCGCGCCGTCGAGCCTGCGGCTGATGAGGTGCGCGCGCTTGACGCCGTTGTTGCACGCGCGGATCGCGGCGGGCAGGTAGAGGCGCACGTCGGGGGCGAGCTTGTCGCCCTTGGCGAGCAGCGCCTCGGCGTCCGTCGTCGACAGGTCCGTGACGAGCTGGCGGCGGCCGTTGCGCACGCCGTCGGTGTCCATCAGGAAGATGAGCTTGGCGGCCTCGAGGCGCACGGCGACCTGCGTGGCGACCTCCTCCAGCGTCAGGTTGAAGATCTCGCCGGTCGGGGAGTAGCCGATCGGCGAGATCAGCACGATGTCGCCGTCGTCGAGCCGCTGCTGGATGGCCTCGGTGTCGATCCGGCGCACCTCGCCGGTCAGCTCCATGTCGACGCCGCCGACCACGCCCATCGGCTTCGCGGTCAGGTAGTTGCCGCTCGACACGCGGTTGCGGGCGCCGGCCATCGGCGAATTCGCGAGCCCGAGCGACAGCAGCGCCTCGATGCGCGCGCGCGCCTGGCCGGCGGCCTCCAGCACGCAGTCCATGGCGTCGGCGTCGGTCACGCGCACACCGTGCGCGTAGCGGCTCGGAATGCCCTGCGCCGCGAGGATCGCCTCGACTTGCGGGCGGCAGCCGTGCACGACGACGAGGCGGATGCCGAGGCTGTGCAGCAGGTTGAGGTCGTGCACGACGCCCAGGAACTCCTCGTCGGCGACGACCTCGCCGCCGAACGCGATGACGAACGTCCGGCCGCGGAACGCGTGCACGTACGGCGCCGCGGACCGGATCAGGTGGACGAATGCGCGCATCGTCGCCGAGTTGGCGGCGGGCGGGCCGGCGGGGGGGCGGGGCATGGGCGCGGAAACGGGCGGAGTGCGCGCGATTATAGAGCCTCGGGCGCCGCGGCGCGTCGGCTATCATTCACATTTGGCCGCTCGCAGCGCATGACCGCCCGCCTCCTCGAGAACCTCAATCCGGAGCAGCTCGCCGCCGTTACGCTTCCGCACGCGTCGGCGCTGATCCTCGCCGGCGCCGGCAGCGGCAAGACGCGCGTGCTGACGACGCGGATCGCGTGGCTGCTCGCCACCGGGCAGGCGAGCCCGCTCTCGATCCTCGCCGTGACCTTCACCAACAAGGCCGCGCGGGAGATGCTGCTGCGGCTCTCCGCGCTGACGCCGGTGAACACGCGCGGCATGTGGGTCGGCACGTTCCACGGCCTGTGCAACCGGATGCTCCGTGCGCACCACCGCGATGCGAACCTGCCCCAGCTCTTCCAGATCCTCGACACGCAGGACCAGCTGTCGCTGATCAAGCGCATGTACAAGGCGCACGGCATCGACGACGAACGCTATCCGCCGAAGCAGCTGCAGTGGTTCATCGCCGACGCCAAGGAGGAGGGACTGCGCCCGAACATGGTCGAGGCGGGCGACGAGTTCACGCGCCGCCAGGTCGAGCACTACGCGCTCTACGACGCGATGTGCCAGCGCGAGGGCGTCGTGGACTTCGCCGAGCTGCTGCTCCGGAGCTACGAGCTCCTGGCCGGCCACGAGGCGCTGCGCGAGCACTACCGGCGGCGCTTCTCGCACCTGCTGGTGGACGAGTTCCAGGACACCAACACGCTGCAGTACAAGTGGCTGCGGATGCTCGCCGGGCCGCACACGGCGGTGTTCGCCGTCGGCGACGACGACCAGTCGATCTACGCGTTCCGCGGGGCCAAGGTCGCCAACATGCAGCAGTTCGAGCGCGACTTCGCCACGCCCGAGCAGCCGGTCAAGCTGATCAAGCTCGAGCAGAACTACCGGTCGCACGGGCACATCCTCGACGCGGCCAATGCGCTGATCCGCCACAACCAGGCACGGCTCGGCAAGAACCTGTGGACGAGTGAGGGCAAGGGCGAGCCGGTGCGCGCATTCGCGGCGCCGACCGACCAGGACGAAGCCGCGTTCATCGTCGACGTCGTGCGCGGCATCTCCGCGGACGGCGTCCCGCTCGACGAGGTGGCGCTGCTGTACCGGTCGAACGCGCAGTCGCGGGTGCTCGAGCACGCGCTCTTCGGCGCCGGCATCCCGTACCGTGTCTACGGCGGCATGCGCTTCTTCGAGCGCGCCGAGGTCAAGCACGCGCTCGCCTACCTGCGCCTCATCGCCGCGCCGTCCGACGACGGCGCGTTCCTGCGCGTCGTGAACTTCCCGCCGCGCGGCATCGGCGCGCGCACGCTGGAGCAGCTGCAGGACGCGGCGCGCGCGCAGGAGGCGACGCTCTGGCAGGTGGCCTCCGGCGGCACGCTCTCCGGCAAGGCCGGCGCGGCGCTCGCGGGCTTCGTGCAGCTCGTCGGCACGCTGCGCGAGGCGACGAAGGCATTGCCGCTGCCGGAGGCGGTCGAGCACGTCATCGAGAAGTCCGGCCTCGTGGCGCACTACGAGGCCGAGAAGGACGGGCAGGACCGCGTCGAGAACCTGGCGGAGCTCGTGACGGCCGCCGACAACTTCGTTCGCGAGGCGCAGCTCGCGACCGACGCGCCGATGCTCTCCGAGCGCGTCGAGCCGGAGGCGCCGTCGCCGGACGGCGGCGCGAACGAGGGCGCGACGGATCCGCTGACCGCGTTCCTCGCGCACGCGGCGCTCGAGGCAGGGGAAACGCAGGCGGCCGAAGGCAAGCCGGCGCTGCAGCTCATGACCGTGCACTCGGCGAAAGGACTCGAGTTCCACACGGTGTTCGTGACCGGCCTGGAGGAGGGCCTGTTCCCGCACGAGAACAGCCTGTCCGAGGCCGACGGCCTCGAGGAGGAGCGGCGGCTCATGTACGTGGCGATCACGCGTGCGCGGCGCCGCCTGTACCTCACGCACACGCAGAGCCGGATGCTGCACGGGCAGACGCGCTACAACATCCCGTCCCGCTTCGTCGGCGAGGTGCCGCCGGACCTCCTGCAGTGGCTGTCGCCGTACCGGCGGCGCGCGATCGACGTCGACGACGCCGAGTGGGGACGCGTGACCGGCGCGCCGCAGGCCACGCCCGCGCCGACCGGCTGGCGCATCGGGCAGAGCGTCCGCCACGCGAAGTTCGGGCTGGGCGTCATCATCGACGCGGAAGGCCGCGGCGCCGACGCGCGCGTGCAGGTCAACTTCCGCGACGCCGGCGTCAAATGGCTGGCACTGGAGTACGCGAAGCTCGAGGCCGCCTGACCCGCGGCGGTGGAATTTCGCGATCGCCTGCGAAATTCGGTGTTGTCCCGAGCCAAGCGAGGGAACTGCTGTCGCCACGAGTCAGCGAGCGGCGTGCGCGTAGATCCCTCGTCGCTACACCCCTCGGGATGACTCAGGGAGGCTTTCAACGAATCCGCGGCGGCTGAACTTGGCGACCGCGTGCGAGATTCGGTGTCATCCCGAGATTCTATGGGCGTGGTCAAGCATGGTTGATCCGTGCTGGGTCGAAGGTGGTGCCGTGGCGGTAGATCGAGAATGCGGTGCGCAGCAGTTTGCGGGCGATGATCACGGTGGCTTCGGTGGTGGACAGGCCGCGGGCCAGGCTCTTTTGGTAGTGGGAGCGCCACAATGCAGTTCTGCTGGCCGAGCGTGCGCCGTTGAACAGCAGGCGCCGGAGCTCGGCGGGTCCGCGTTTGGACAGCCGGCGCCGGCCGGTGGCTTGCCCGGAGTCCTTGGCGCGCGGGTCGAGGCCGACGAAGGCCACCGCCGCATCGCTGTTGCGCAGCGGGACCCGGGCGAACAGGTTGGACAGGGCGACGCCGAGCAGCGGTCCGACGCCGAGGATGGTTTCCACACGCTGATGCGCGGGGGCCGAGATACGAGCCAGCTCCCGCAGCCGGCGGTCCATGGTGGCGATAATGGCGTCGAGTGCCGCGACCGCGGTGCGCAATTCGGCGCGCAGGGCGGGCACGCTGCCCAGACTCAGTCGCAGTTGCGTCTTGTTCGACACCACGGTGGCCCGCCGCCGGAGCAGCGCGTCGATCTCGCGCTGTTCCGGTGTCGGCGGCCAGTAGCGATGCAACGCGGCGCCCTCTCGCTGCAGGTAGCGGGCGATCACCGCCGCGTCGACGCGATCGGTCTTGCCGCGCACGCCGACCGCGCGTGCGTAGTGCCGCAGGTCGGCCGGGTTGACCACGTACACCGGCAGTCCCTGGGCATGGGCCAAGTCGGCCAGCAGCGTGTGATAGCCGCCGGTGGCTTCCATGGCGATGCGACTGCCCACCGGCAGTTGCCCGAGCCAGGCACGGATCGCCGTGCGGTCATTGCTGAGCCGGGCCGGGACCGCGCGGCGGTCGGCGTACGCGATCTGCAACTCGAGCTTGGCCACATCCACTCCGATGTCCACCGGGCTTGGCATCATGGCTCCTCCGTAGTTAGATACGCCTTGCCGGGGTGGACTCCCACCGACGTAAGCTTGTATCCAAATCGGCGGTCCGCGCACCGTAGTCGTCGGCCGCTAGATTCTTCATCGACGTTGGTGGTGGGGTGGGGAAACTCTCGGGAAGTCCGTCCACTGACCATGGCGGATTCAAAGCGATGTCCCTCCACCCCGGCACCCTCGCAGTATCCACCGCGAGCGCGCACACGCGGACCATACAAGCGAAGCGAGGGATCTGCTGCTGCCACGATTCAACGAGAGCCGCGCCCGCGAATCCCTCGTCGCCACACTTCTCGCGATGACTCCGCGAGGCTTTCAACGAACGGCTAGGCGCGCGCGCCCCCGCGCGTTGCCAGGAAGTCGTCGACGGCGGCGGACGCCGACGGAAAGAAGCGCTCGGCGCCGAACCGGTGGTCGCCCAGCCACTGCACGAGCTGCTCGCGCAGCGGACGGTTCACGCGCGCGAAGCGGACGTCGATGCCGCGCCCCTCGAGGTCCTCGTAGAGCGCGCGCAGCGTCGACAGCGCGGTGACGTCGATCTGCGTCACCGCCTGCAGGTCGAGAACCAGGCAGCGCAGCGGCGGCTCCGCCGTCGCGACCAGCGCGTGCAGCCGGTCGGCAACGTGGCGCGCGTTCGCGAAGATGAGCGGCGCGTACAGCCGGTAGACGAGCACGCCGGGCGTCGACGTGCCGCCCTCGTCGTCGGCGAGGTCGTGGTAGCGCCGGTCCGTGGGCAGGCGCCGCAGCAGCGCGTCGCGCGGTCGCGCCACCTCGACCAGCACCCGCGCGAGCGACAGCCCGACCCCGAGCAGCACGCCCGGCAGGACGCCCAGCAGCAGGACGCCGAGCGCCACCGCGACCGCTAGCCAGAACGCGCGCCGGTCGAGGGCGTGCAGCGCAACGAGCGCGCCGGCGTCGAACAGGCGGATGCCGGCGCCGACGAGGATCGCGGACAACGCCACGCGCGGCAGCGCGTCGAGCGCGGGCGCCAGCAGCAGGACGAACGCCGCCAGCAGCAGCGCGGCGAACCACTGCGCGAGCTGCGTCTGCGCGCCGTTCGCGTCGGCGGTCACCGATCGCGACGTGCTTGCGCCGACCGGGAAGCCGCCGACGAACGCGACTGCGGCATTCGCGGCGCCGAGCGACGTCAGCTCCTGGTCGGGGTCGACCGGCTCGCGGTGCTTCGCGGCGAGTGTGCGCGCGAGTAGCACGCCCTCGGCGAATACGAGCAGCGCGATCGCGATCGCCCCGGGCGCGAGCGCCTGCAGGTCGGGCAGCGACACCCGCGGCAGCGCCGGCGCGGGAAATGCCGCGGCGAGAGGCCGCAGGTGGGCCACGCCGTGCGCGGGCAAGTCGAGCGCGACGGAGGCTGCGATTGCCGCGGCGCACGCGATCAGTGCCGCGGGCGCCTTCGGCACGAGGCGGGCCAGCAGCACGATGAGCGCGATCAGCGCGACGCCGAGGCCGAGCGTGGCGGGGTTCGCCTGCGGCAGCGCCGCCACGGCATCGTAGATCCGGTAGACGAACGCGTCGCGCGGCAGCGGCACGCCGAGCAGCGAAGGCAGCTGGGTGCCGACGAGGATCAGCGCGGCGCCGTTGGCATAGCCGACGAGGACGGGGCTCGACAGTAGGTCGGCGACGTTGCCGAGGCCGATGCGGCCGGCGGCGACGAGCAGCACGCCCGCCATCAGCGCGAGCAGCGCGGCGAGCGTGGCGGCACGCGCGGGGTCGCCCGCCGCGAGCGGCACGATCACCGATCCGGCAAGCAGCGCGATCGTCGCATCGGGACCCACGATGATCCGCCGGCTCGAGCCGAACGTCGCATACGCCATCATGGCCGCGAGCGCGGCATACAGCCCGGCTGCCGGCGCGACGCCCGCGAGCTCCGCGTACGCGAGCACCGACGGCACCATGACGACGCAGACGGAGACGCCGCCGACCAGGTCGCCGCGCAGCGCGCCGCGAGGGTAGTGGACGAGCTGCGCGATCCCCGGCAGCCAGCGCTCGAAGGCGGTGCCGCGCGTCGGCGCCGGCGGTGTGGCCATCGCCCTGGACTGCAGTCAGCTTCCCTTGGACAGCGGCGCCAGGGTTTCGCCGGAGTGGAACACCTCGCGGTAGCTCACGTAGTCGGATACGTGCAGCGTTGCGGCGAAGAAGAGCGAATACGGAAGCAGCAGCGCGATCACGAAGAGCCTGCCGACGTCGGGTGGCAGGACCAGCGCGATCACGGCGATGATGAGGCCGGGCACGACGCCGCCATAGAAGAATACGCCGAGCCCGTACATGGCCAGCGGCTTCCAGTTGGCGAGGGCGGCGCGCAGGCTCGCCGTCAGCGCGGCCGCTGCGCTCGCGTCCTGGAAGACGATGAGCGCAGGCGCCCACCACGTGGCGATGACGACCGGCAGCGAGAGGAGGGCCGAGAACGCCATGCCGAGCTGCAGGCGACCGTCGGCCAGCGCCGCCGTCACCTCCGCTTCGGTCATCGCGCCGCCGCCACCCAGCAGCTCGACGAGCCGGCCGCCGTCGACGAGCGCCGAGCCGAACACGGCGATCGTGATCCCGACGACGAAGAACACGCCGATCGCCAGCAACGACCAGAGGTTCGCGCGGAATCCCTGCATCAGCTGGCTCACGGCGGGCGTGCCGCCGCGCTCCTGCGTCCACGCGGCGGCGAGCAGTCCCACCGCCAGCACCGGCTTCAGCACCGTCATCGCATACGGCCCGACGAACGGGATCACGCGCACGATCAGCAGCACGAGGAAGTAGGCGAGCACGAGGACGACCCACGCGAGGCGGTGCGCCCGGAACATCGCATACGCGGCGGCGAGCCACACGAGGCCCTGCCGCGCGGGGTAGCGCGTGAACACGAATTCGCGCGGGATGTCGCTCATCGGGACGCCATCGCGGCGAGCGGAATGCGCGCGGGCCGGCCGGTACGGTCGCGCAGGATCCGCTCGAACTGCATCGGTTCGTGTGCGTGCACGAGCTCCCCCGGCCGCGGCAGGTGCAGGTCGTAGAGCCGCGACAGCCAGAAGCGCAGCGCGGCGGCGCGCAGCAGCGCAGGCCACGCGTCCCGCTCGTCGGCGGTCAGCGTCCGCACGGCATCGTAGCCGGTGACCATCGCCGCGACGCGCGCGTCGTCGAGGGTGCCGTCCCCGTGGACGCACCAGGCGTTGACGGTGATCGCGAGGTCGTACGCGAAGAAGTCGGTCGCGGCGAAGCCGAAGTCGATGATGCCGGCCACGCGATCGCCGGCGAACAGCACGTTGTCGCAGAAGAGGTCGCCGTGGATCGCGCCCTTCGGCAGCTTGCCGCGGCCGAAGCCGGCCTGGAACTTGATCTCGGCGTCGAGCAGCGCCGCCTGCCCGTCGTCGAGGAACGGGCGCACCGCGCGGGCGGCGCGGCGCCACCACGCGGGGCCATGGTGGTTGGCGAGCCGTGCGCGGTACGTCTGCGACGCGACGTGGAGCCGCGCGAGGGCCGCACCCACGCGCGCACAGTGGTCGGCGGTGGGTGCGGCCACCGGCGCACCCTCGACACGCGCGACGAGGCTTGCCGGCTTGCCATTGAGCAGCGAGAACAACGCGCCGGTGCGGTCGGGCACCGGCGCCGGAACCTCGGCACCCGAGCGCGCCAGGTGGGCCATCAGGTTGAGGTAGAACGGAAGCTCGGCCGCGGGCAGGCGCTCGTAGAGCGTGAGCACGTAGCGACCGCGGTCGGTCGTGACGAAATAATTGGTGTTCTCGATGCCCGAGGCGATCGGCTCGAGATCGGCGAGCCCGCCCAGCGCGTAGCGCGTGAGCCAGGCGTCGAGGTCGGAAGCGGTGACCGGCGTGTAGACGGACATGCGTTGCGTCCGCCGGCGCGGTGGCCGCGCGGGCGTTGCATCGTTCGGGACGTTTCAGTTCACCAGGAAAACAGCAGCCACATCGGCGTGCTCAGGCCGAAGTCGAGCGAATTGAAGCGCTGGAGCGGGCCTCCGGGGCTGCGCGGCACGAGATAGTAAGGCGGTCCGATGCGCGGCGTCACCTTGACGTACCGCAGCTCGCCGCCGACGCGCACTTCCTCGACCGTCTCGGTCTCGCGCCGGATGATCGTCACCTTGGGCTCGAGGTCCTGGTCGCCGGCGACATCCGCGCTCGGCGGCGGTGGCGGCGGGGGAGCCGACGCGGACGCCGGCGGCAGCGGAGGCGGCGGTGGCACGGTCGACGGCGACGGCGACTGCGCGTGGGCGGCGGTCGCCAGCGCGAGCGCACAGATAAGGTGCATGGCGGGCCGCGTGAGCATGAGGCATTGTAGCGTGCCGCCCACGCGGGTGAAAGGCGCGTACGACATGGGACGGCCGGCGTGATCGGATCGTGCGCCCGCGCACCGCGCTACTCGCGAGACAGCCCCTCACCCCAGCCCTCTCCCCGCGGTGCGGGGGAGAGGGAGCCACCGGCGCGACGACTGTGGCGGACCTTGCGGCGCATCGGTTGCCATCGCGGCCGTCCACGGGAGGCATTCGCACTGCACGATCGCGTACATGGGCATTCAAGCCGCACGCGCGCGCTACCGAGCCGGGCGCGAAGCGCCCTGCGATCGGCGCGCTTCGTGCCTTTGCCGCGCGAAAGGCGCCCGGCCGCCCGAAGCCTTTCGCGCTGACTTCTTCGGCCGCAAATCGCGTAGGCCGCGCAATGGGCGAAGCCCCTTGCACGGCCTACACGATTCGCGGCCGCTACAAATTCAGCATCTTCTCGCGCTCTTCGCGCGAGGGGACGAAGCCGCGGTTCTCGTAGAAGCGGAAGATCGCCTCGACGATCGCCTCGGGCTCCTCGATCACCTGCATGAGCTCCATGTCCTTCGCATTGATCATGCCTTCGCCGACGAGCTTGTCCTCCATCCACGCGAGGAGGCCGCGCCAGAACTCGCCGCCGACGAGGATCACCGGGATCTTGCGGCTCTTGCCGGTCTGCACGAGCGTCAGCACCTCGGAGAGCTCGTCCAGCGTGCCGAACCCGCCCGGCAGGATCACGTACGCCGACGCGAAGCGCACGAACATCATCTTGCGGGTGAAGAAATAGCGGAAGTCGTACGAGACGTCCTGGTACTCGCTGCCGCCCTGCTCGAACGGCAGCATGATGTTGAGGCCGATCGCCGGCGACGCACCGCCGTGCGCGCCCTCGTTGGCCGCGTGCATGATGCCGGGTCCGCCGCCGGAGATCACGGCGAAGCCCGCGTCCGACAGGAGGCGCGCGATGCGCTTCGTCTTCTCGTAGTACGGATGGCCGGCCGCGATGCGCGCGCTGCCGAAGACGCTGACCGCGGGGCGGATGCCGCGCAACCGTTCGGTCGCGATGGCGAACTCTGCCATAATCCCCAGCACCCGCCACGCTTCCTGGCCGTTCGACGTGTGGAGCGCTTGCGGATCGATGAGTTCCGGGATCTTGTGGGTCTGACGCATGCCTACGCTCGTGCTGGTGGACGGGTCTTCGTACCTGTACCGCGCGTTCCACGCGCTGCCCGACCTGCGCACCAGGAACGGTGAGCCGACGGGCGCGCTGCGCGGCGTGCTGTCGATGTTGCGCCGATTGGTGGAGGACGGCAAGCCGGACTACTTCGCCGTCGTGTTCGACGCGCCGGGGAAGACGTTCCGTGACGCGTGGTACCCCGAGTACAAGGCGAACCGGCCGCCGATGCCCGACGATCTCGCGAAGCAGATCGAGCCGCTGCACGCGCTGGTGCGCGCGCACGGCTGGCCGCTGCTGATGGTCGAGGGCGTCGAGGCCGACGACGTCATCGGCACGCTCGCGACACGGGCCGCGGCCGCCGGCATCGACACGGTCATCTCGTCGTCGGACAAGGACCTGACGCAGCTCGTGCGGCCCGGCATCACGATGGTCAACACGATGAGCAACGAGACGTACGACGAGGCCGGCGTGCGCGCGAAGTTCGACGTGCGTGCCGACCAGGTGCTCGACATGCTCACGCTGACCGGCGACGCCGTCGACAACGTGCCCGGTGTCGCCAAGGTCGGGCCGAAGACCGCGGCGAAGTGGCTCGCGCAGTACGACACGCTCGACAACATCGTCGCGCACGCAAACGACATCGGCGGCGTGGTGGGCGCCAACCTGCGCGAGGCGCTGCCGTGGCTGCCGCAGGGGAAGCGCCTGCTCACGGTGAAGACCGACTGCGAATTGCCGGTGAAGCCGACCGACCTCGCCATCGCGCCGGCCGACGCCGCCGCGATCAAGGCGCTCTACGAGCGGTTCGAGTTCAAGAGCTGGCTGCGCGATGCCGCGGGCGCCGGCGGCGGCCGGCCCGACGCGGCGGACGCGATCGCGAAGCGCGCCGCCACCGACGACGCCGGCCGCCGCTGGGACGCCGCGGCCGACCCGGCGCCGGCCGCAGTTCCAGTCGCGCCCGCGCACAAGCACTACGAGGCCGTGCTCGACGAGGGCACGCTCGCGCGCTGGCTCGCGGCGATCGACGGCGCGGAGCTCACGGCGTTCGACACCGAGACGACGAGCCTCGATCCGATGCAGGCGCGCATCGTCGGCGTCTCGCTGTCGGTCGAGCCGGGGCGCGCATGCTACATCCCGCTCGGCCATCGCTACCCGGGCGCCCCCGACCAGCTCGACCGCGCGGCCACGCTCGCGCGCCTCGCGCCGTGGCTCGCCGACCCCGCGCGGCCGAAGCTCGGCCAGAACGTGAAGTACGACGAGCACGCGCTCGCCAACGACGGACTCGTCCTGCGCGGCGTCGCGCACGACACGCTGCTCGAGTCGTACGTGCTGGAGGCGCACAAGCCGCACGACATGGACAGTCTCGCTTGGCGGCACCTCAGCGTGAAGACGATCACCTACGATGAAGTGACGGGCAAGGGCGCCAACCGCATCGGCTTCGACGAAGTCGCCGTCGACCGCGCGACCGAGTACTCGGCGGAGGACGCCGACATCACGCTGCGCCTGCACGGCGCGCTGTATCCGGCGATCGCCGCCGACGCGAGGCTCGGCTACGTGTACCGGGAGATCGAGATGCCGGTGCGCGAGGTGCTGTTCCGGATGGAGCGCAACGGCATCCTCGTCGATGCGGCGCTCCTCGCCCGCCAGAGCCGCGAGCTGGGCGAGAAGGTCATCGCGCTGGAGCAGCAGGCGCACCAGCTGGCCGGGCAGCCGTTCAACCTGGGCTCGCCGAAGCAGCTGGGCGAGATCCTGTTCCAGCGGATGGGCCTGCCGGTGCTGAAGAAGACCGCGACCGGGCAGCCGTCGACCGACGAGGAGGTGCTGGCCGAGCTCGCCGAAAACTACCCGCTGCCGAAAGTGCTGCTCGAACACCGCTCCGTGTCGAAGTTGAAGTCGACGTACACGGACAAGCTGCCGCAAATGGTCAATCCGGCGACCGGCCGCGTGCACACGACGTTCGCGCAGGCGACCGCGGTGACCGGCCGCCTCGCGTCGAGCGATCCCAACCTGCAGAACATCCCGGTGCGCACCCCGGAAGGCAGGCGCATCCGCGAGGCGTTCGTCGCGCCGCCCGCGCACGTGCTCGTGTCGGCCGACTACTCGCAGGTCGAGCTGCGGATCATGGCGCACCTGTCCGGGGACCCGGCGCTGGTGCGCGCGTTCCACGAGGGCCAGGACATCCATCGCGCGACGGCGGCGGAGATCTTCGGCGTCGCGCCGGCGGACGTCACCGCCGACCAGCGCCGCTACATCAAGGCCGTGAACTTCGGGCTCATCTACGGCATGGGCGCGTTCGGCCTCGCGCAGCAGCTTTCCATCGAGCGCGGCGCCGCGCAGCAATTCATCGACAAGTACTTCGCGCGCTATCCCGGCGTCGCGGAGTACATGCAGCGGACGCGCGAGCTCGCGCGCGAGCAGGGCTTCGTGGAGACGGTGTTCGGCCGGCGGCTGTTCCTGCCCGACATCAAGGCGGCGAGCGGCCCGCGCCGCGCCGGCGCCGAGCGCGCGGCCATCAATGCGCCGATGCAGGGCACGGCGGCGGACCTGGTCAAGCTCGCGATGATCGCCGTGCAGGGCTGGCTCGACCGCGAGCGGCTGCGGACGAAGCTGCTGCTGCAGGTGCACGACGAGCTCGTGCTCGAGGTGCCGGACGGCGAGAAGGCGCGCGTGCTGCGCGAGTTGCCGCCGCTGATGACCGGCGTCGCGAAGCTCGACGTGCCGCTGGTCGTCGACGTGGGCGCCGGCGCCAACTGGGACGAGGCGCACTGACCGCCGGCGCGCGCCGGCGGGCTCAGCGAAACGCGGGATCGGCCGGCGCGACGCCGTCGTCGGCCAGCGTGTCCTTGTAGCCCGCGTAAGTCGATCCGAACACGATCGGCCCGACGAAGAGCGCGACGACGGCGACGGCGAGCATGAACAGCACGAACAGCACCGCCGCCATCGCGATCCAGCTGCCCGAGTTGCCGCCGCTGAACAGCGCACCGGCGCCGAAGGCGAGCGCGATCCCGCCGAACGCCACGGCGGCCGCGATCATGACGCCGATCGCGATGAGCCCGTAGACGAGAAACGGCACCCAGTTCCGCAGGCACGACACGAAGCTCCGCTTCATCGCGTCGACGGCGTTCGCGCCCTGCAGCGCGACCAGCGCCGGCGCGAACCAGTTGAGCATCGCGAACACGGTCGCGATGACGAGGATGAGCAGCGAAACGAGCAGGCCGGTCCCGCCGAGGCCGCTCGCGGAGCCCATGAGCGCGTCGAGCGGATCGCGGGCGCTGCCGATGCTGGCGAGGTCGGCGATCTTGAGGCTGCCCGCGACGCCGACGACCGCAAGCGTGCCGATCCCGAGCGTGATCGCGATGTTGACGGCCCCGATGATCATCAGCGGGACGAAGTGCGCGCCCTGGAACCCCTCGAACAGGTGCGCGACGCGCAGCGGCTCGCCGCGTTCGAGCGCGCGGCAGCCGAGCATGAGGCCGCCCATGAACACGGGCGTGAGCAGCCAGTGGCCGATGCTGCCGACGTACGGCACCATGCTGATCAGCATCGTGATGATGAGGTAGATCACCATGATGCCGAGCCACGTCCAGAAGCCCGACCTGAAGAGCGACAGGCCGTCGGCCCACCAGCCGGCACCGCGGCCCGCGGCCACCACGCGCGGCTCGTCGCCTGCATTCGTCATTGCCCTCTCCCCATGATTTCAGTGTGCGGGCGGCCGGGTGCGCGTCACGCGAGCGCGTGCCGCTCGAGGTCCTCGAGCGGCACGACGGCGAGCGCCTCCTCGTGCGTCGCCGCGAGCACGACCGGCGGCGCCACTCCGGCGGCAAAGGCCTCCCGCCAGCGCCCGACGCACAGGCACCAGCGGTCGCCGGCGGCGAGGCCGGGAAAGCCCAGTTCGGGACGCGGCGTCGACAGGTCGTTGCCCGCGAGCCGCGAGTATGCGAGGAACGCGTCGGTCATGACGGCGCACACCGTGTGCATGCCGACGTCGTCGTGGCCCGTGTCGCAGCAGCCGTTGCGATAGAACCCGGTGCGCGGCGCGACGCTGCACGGCGCGAGCGGCCCGCCGAGTACGTTGAGTGCGTTGTCGCGCGAGACGGCCATGGCACGCATGCACCGGCGGCGTCGCGGGACGCGCCGCCGCCGGCGGAGGATCGGTGATCCGCCTAGTTTATCGTGCCGCGCGCCGCGACGGCGTCGCGCACGCGAAGCGCCAGCTCGGGCGGCGCCGAGTCGCGGAGGAACCAGCGCAGGCGCAGCGTGTCGCCGACCGGGGAGAAGCCGAACCCGCCGAGCAGGTGCTCCAGCGCGGTCACGTAGCGCGAGCCGCGCTGGACGCGCACGACCCACGTCTTCTGTCCCTGCTGCGTGGCGAACAGCGCCGCGAGCAGCGCTCGGCCGTGGCCGTCGCCGCGCGCGGAGAGGTCGAGCCCGGCGAGCCACAGCTCGTAGCCGCCGTCGATCGCGCGGAACAGGCCGAAGCCGACCGGCTGCGAACCGCTGGTCCGGTCGTCGGGCCAGAAGACGTAGCCCGGAACCGCGACGGTGTCGATGCGGCCCGACCGTCCTTCCTCGACGAAGTATCCGGTGACGAGCGCGCGCTTCAGCTTGGCGAAGAACTCCTCCGCCTGCGGCGACGTCGCGCCGAGCTCGCGGTCGAAGCTGCCGTCCTGCGCACCCTGCCGGATCAGCGATCGCAGCATGGCAAGGTGGCCGACGTGGGCGGGCTGGAGCATGTCCGGGTCCGTGTTCTCGGGTTGCGGCCCCACACTAATCCCGCCCGCCGCCGCGTGGTGGCCCGGCTTACGAGCGGCGGGAATGAAGGCGTGAGCGGCGAGGCCCGAAGGGCGGCGAGCGATCGCGAATCGCCTTCGGAGGCCGACGGGAAGGTGCCCCGGTTCACGGCGACGCCGGCGGAGGCCGAGGCGTGAGCGGCGAGGCCCGAAGGGCGGCGAGCGATCGCGAATCGCCTTCGGAGGCCGACGGGAAGGTGCCGCGCGTTCACCGTCGCGCTCCCGGCCGCGTTTCCGCCAGCGCCGGGCAAGCCGGCGCCCGCGCGGTCACATGGCGAGATAGATTGCGAGCACGATCCCGAGCGCGGCGAGCACGATCGACAGCGAGATCGGGTAGATCGCCGCGTGGGAGCGGGGGACGTCGGCCGGGGGCAGCGTCGCGACGTAGCTCCGGTGCTGCACGGCGCCCAGCACCATGCAGCCGACGCCGATCAGCACCAGCGCGATCCCGACGACATTGGAAACCTGATGATGGAGGATCGCCTCGGGCGCAGAGGCGCCCATCTGGACGGCGAGGAGCCGCAGGAACAGCCCGAAGCGGGCGACGACGAAGCCGAACGCCATGACGGTCAGCCCCGTTCGCACCCACGCCAGCAGCGTGCGCTCGGCGGCGAAGAAGACGCGGGGATCGCTCAGCATGACGCGGCCAAGGTTACTCCAAGCCGGCCCCGGTCCCGGCCCGCCGCCTTGACGACGCCGCGCGGAACCGCGGGCCTCGGTGCGCGCGCCCGCCCTGCCGGCCGGCTCGCGCCCGCGAGGGTCTTGAAATCGATCGGCCGCAGCCGTACTATTAGCACTCGTGGCAATTGAGTGCTAACAGCGCCTTGCCGCGATTTCCCTGCCGGCCGCGGACGCGTCCGGGCGCGCCCCGCGCCGTGCGTCCCGGCCGAATTCGCACGGTAACGCGCTGTTTTTCAATCAAATTCACCTGGAGTGAGTGCTAACCATGAAACTGCGTCCCCTGCACGACCGCGTGATCGTCAAGCGGCTCGAGGAAGAGCGTAAATCGGCTGGCGGCATCGTCATCCCCGACACCGCCGCGGAGAAGCCGTCGATGGGCGAGGTGATCGCCGTCGGCCCGGGCAAGACGGACGACAACGGCAAGCTGATCCCGCCGGGCGTCAAGTCGGGCGACAAGATCCTGTTCGGCAAGTACTCGGGCCAGGAGTTCAAGATGGACGGCACCGATTACCTGCACATGCGCGAAGACGACATCATCGGCATCGTCGGCTGACGCCCAACCCAAGATCCGCACGAGGAGAAACGAATCATGGCAGCCAAAGACGTCCGCTTCGGCGAAGGCGTTCGCAACAAGATGATGGTCGGCGTGAATGTCCTCGCCAATGCCGTCAAGGTCACGCTCGGCCCGAAGGGCCGCAACGTCGTGCTCGAGCGCAGCTTCGGCGCGCCGACCATCACCAAGGACGGTGTGTCGGTCGCGAAGGAAATCGAGCTCAAGGACAAGTTCGAGAACATGGGCGCGCAGATGGTGAAGGAAGTCGCGTCCAAGACGTCGGACGTCGCCGGCGACGGCACGACGACGGCAACGGTGCTCGCGCAGTCGATCTGCAACGAAGGCTTCAAGTACGTCGCCGCGGGCATGAACCCGATGGACCTGAAGCGCGGCATCGACAAGGCGGTCATCGCGATCGTCGGCGAGTTGAAGAAGATCAGCAAGCCGTGCACGACCAGCAAGGAAATCGCACAGGTCGGCGCGATCTCGGCGAACGCCGACGCGTCGATCGGCAAGACGATCGCCGAGGCGATGGACAAGGTCGGCAAGGAAGGCGTGATCACCGTCGAGGACGGCAAGGGCCTCGAGAACGAGCTCGACCTGGTCGAAGGCATGCAATTCGACCGCGGCTACATCTCGCCGTACTTCATCAACAATCCGGACAAGCAGGTCGCGCTGCTCGACGACCCGTACATCCTGCTGCACGACAAGAAGATCAGCAACATCCGCGATCTCCTGCCGCTGCTCGAGCAGGTGGCGAAGGCCGGCAAGCCGCTGCTCATCATCGCCGAGGACGTCGACGGCGAGGCGCTCGCCACGCTGGTCGTCAACAACATCCGCGGCATCCTGAAGACGACCGCCGTCAAGGCGCCGGGCTTCGGCGACCGCCGCAAGGCGATGCTCGAGGACATCGCGATCCTGACCGGCGGCACCGTCATCGCCGAGGAGCTGGGTCTCAAGCTCGAGAATGCGACGCTGAAGGACCTCGGCCGCGCGAAGAAGGTCGAGGCCGGCAAGGAAGACACGACGATCATCGACGGCGCCGGCGAGAAGGCGGCGATCGAGGCGCGCGTCAAGAACATCCGCAAGCAGGTCGAGGAAGCCACGAGCGACTACGACAAGGAGAAGCTGCAGGAGCGCGTGGCCAAGCTCGCCGGCGGCGTCGCGGTGATCAAGGTCGGCGCGGCGACCGAGGTCGAGATGAAGGAGAAGAAGGCGCGCGTGGAAGATGCGCTGCACGCAACGCGCGCGGCCGTCGAGGAAGGGATCGTGGCGGGCGGCGGTGTCGCCTACCTGCGCGCCCGTTCCAACCTGAAGGGCCTCAAGGGCGACAACGGCGACCAGGACGCCGGCATCAAGATCGTGCTGCGTGCGATCGAGGAGCCGCTGCGGCAGATCGTGGCCAATTCCGGCGACGAGCCGTCGGTCGTCGTCAACAAGGTCGTCGAAGGCAAGGGCAACTTCGGCTTCAACGCCCAGACCGGCGAGTACGGCGACCTGGTCGAGATGGGCGTGGTCGACCCGACCAAGGTGACGCGCTTCGCGCTGCAGAATGCGGCGTCGGTGGCCTCGCTGCTGCTGACGACCGAAGCCATGGTCGCCGAACTGCCGAAGGACGAAAAGGGCGCGGGCGGCGGCATGGGCGGCGGCGGCATGGGTGGCATGGGCGACATGGACATGTAAGTCCACGCACCCGGCATCAGGCAGTCGAAAGGCCCGGCGCGGTGCGCCGGGCCTTTTTTCGTTGGGTGCGCGTCCGATCGGACCGGAGCGTCGTTCCCGCCCTCCGAATTCAAGGCCAGCCCATGGCAGGCCGCGCTGCTGTTGCGTCGCCGCGACACCCGGGGCGTCGACGTTGCCCGCTACAAACGGCATGGCGCCGGGCGCATGGCGCCGTGCATTCGCACGGGGACGCCAGCGGGGCAGCGGTCGGAATGAAACCCGTGCGCGCGCCGCCTTGCACAGGCGGCGAAGGCAATGGCGCCTCCGCGCGGCCCTGCGCGGCCCCGGGCCGGCCGCGCCTTGGCATTGCCGCGGCGAAATGCTTTACACTACAAGAGATTATTAGCCAAAGCTGCACCACAACAACACTTGCCGCGCGAATCTTGTCGCGCACAACTTGGGGCGGGCCCGTTGGGGATTGCTCGTGCTTAGCCAGGGAGTCCTGTTCGCGCTGATGATGGCGATCCTCGTGGTCGTCGTCGTCATCGGGTTCGTCCGGCGCAACCGGGCGTCGCGCGGCACTGCGCGCGGCGGGTCCGATTCCCCCAACACCGTCGCGCAGTGGACCGAAGGCGAGACGACGCGCCTGCTGTCCTCGGCCGAGCTGCCGGGGCTCTACCTGCTGCGCCCACGCTTCCTCACCAAGGCCGAGAGCGTCGTCTACCTGCTGCTGAAGGCGGCGTTCCCGCGCAACGAGATCTTCGCGCGGGTGCGGCTCGCGGACGTGCTGCAGGTCAAGATCGGCCCGCAGGGAATGGAACGCCTGCGCGCGTTCCGCAAGATCGCCAACCAGCACGTCGGGTTCGTCGTGTGCGACCGCGACATGACGATCATCGCGATCGTCGACTCGAAGGAGCCGGACCAGGTCATCAATCCGCGCGACCAGAAGCTCGAGGTCATCAAGCAGCGGTGCCTGCAGGCGGCGCAGGTGAAGTACATCTGCGTCTACCCGCCGCAGCTGCCGCGGTATCGCGAGCTGCGCGAGCAGATCCTGGGGCCGGCCGCCGATCTCGTGTAGTCGCGCCCGGCGTGCGCATGCGGTTGCGTCCTTCCTGATCCCGTCGGCTGCACCAGGCCCGATGCCGGACTTCAAGCTCACCTACTCGACGATGTTCGATCCGCCCGCGGAGCTGCACGCGCGCTTCGACGCTGCGATCGGCACGATCCGTGCGCACCTCGACGCCGAGCACGCGATGCTGATCGGCGGCCGCGACGAGCGCGCGCCGCGGCAGTTCGCCGTCCGCTCGCCGATCGACACGCGCATCGCCGTCGGCCGCTTCCAGGCGGGCGAGGACGTGCACGCGCGCGCGGCGGTCGCCGCGGCGAAGGCCGCGTTTCCCGCATGGGCGGCCACGCCGTGGGAGGCGCGCGTGCGCATCCTGCGCCGCGCGGTCGCGCTGATCGAGGAGCGCGTCTATTTCATCGGCGCGGCGCTGGCGCTGGAAGTCGGCAAGAACCGGATGGAGGCGCTTGGCGAGGCGCAGGAGACGGCCGACCTCATCGCGTACTCGTGCGACCGGATGGAGGCCGAGGACGGCTTCGCGAAGCCGATGGCGCGTGACCCGCTGCCCGGCTTCGTCAGCGAGAATCGCAGCGTGCTGCGGCCGTACGGACCGTGGCTGGTGATCGCGCCGTTCAATTTTCCCTTCGCGCTGTCCGGCGGCCCAGCGGGCGCGGCGCTCGTGACCGGCAACACCGTCGTGTTCAAGGCGGCCTCGACGACGCCGTGGAGCGGCCGCCTGCTGGCCGACGCGCTGCGCGACGCCGGCGTCCCGCCGGGCGTGTTCAACTTCGTCACCGGCCCGGGCGGCTCGCTCGGCGAGGCGCTGATCCGGCATCCGGACGTCGCCGGCGTCACGTTCACGGGCAGCTACGGCGTCGGCATGCACCTGTACCGCTCGTTCGCCGCCGGCCGCTGGCCGCGGCCGTGCATCGCCGAGATGGGCGGGAAAAACGCGGCGATCGTCTCGCGGCACGGCGACCTCGCCGACGCGGCCACCGGCGTCATGCGCTCGGCGTTCGGGCTCTCCGGCCAGAAGTGCTCGGCGTGCTCGCGCGTGTACGTCGAGCACACGGTGTTCGGCGATTTCGTCGCGGCGCTGCACGCGGCGACGGCGAAGGTCGCCGTCGGCGACCCGACGCGACGCGAGCACTGGATGGGGCCGGTGATCGACACCGCGGCCGTTGCGCGGTTCGAGGACGCCGCGGCGAGGATCCGGGCGCTGGGCCCGGCGGGCAGCATCGTACATGGCGGAGCGCGGCTCGATCACGGCGACCTCGCGCACGGGCACTACTGCGCGCCGACGATCGCGCGCGCGCCGCTCGACCATCCGCTCTGGGCGGACGAGCTCTTCGTGCCGTTCGTGCTGGTCGCGCCGGTCGAGGACGTGGGTGAGGCGATCGCGCGCGCCAACGCGTCCGACTACGGCCTCACCGCGGGCTTCTACGGCTCGCCGGAGGAAACCGAGCAGTTCTTCGCCGGGATCGAGGCCGGCGTGTGTTACGCGAACCGCCCGCAGGGGGCGACCACGGGCGCATGGCCCGGCTACCAGCCGTTCGGCGGGTGGAAGGGTTCGGGCTCGACCGGCAAGGCCGGCGGCTCGCTGTACTACGTACTGCAGTACATGCGCGAGCAGTCGCAGACGCGCGTGCGGCGCGGGAGCTAGGAGCCAGGCTCCGATTTCCCCCGCAATGCCAGCACGGTTCCGGCGACCACCAACGCGCCGCCGGCCAACATGTCGGCGGTCAGCGCCTCGCCCAGGAAGACGTAGCCCCACAGCGCGCCGAACAGAGGGATCAGGAACGTCACGGTGAGCGCGCGCGCGGGCCCGATGTCGGCGATCAGCTTGAAGTAGATGAGGTAGGCGACGGCCGTCGACGCCGCCGCGAGCGCCACCACGTTCGCGATCACGAGCGGCGTGACGGGCCCTGGCACGCTCGTGAACGGAAGCGCGGGCGCCAGCGCGACGGCCGCGAAGAGCTGGCTCGCCGCTGCGACCGCGAAGCTCGGCACGTCGGCGAGCCTGCGTTTGGCGAAGGCGGCGGCCAGCGCGTAGCAGAGCGCCGCGACGAGGCTCGCGGCGATCGCGAGGCCGGTCGCACCGGCCATCGCGGCCGGCTGCCAGCCGGCCAGTACGGCCACGCCCGCGATGCCCAGCGCGAGGCCCGCGAGCTTGCGTCCGGTCAGCGGCTCCCCGAACCAGGCCGCGGCGATGACGGCGCCGAAGAACGGACTCGTCGCGTTGAGGATCGCCAGCGTCGAGACCGTGATGTGCTGCGCGGCATACGAGAAGAGCACGAAGGGCAGCGCCGAGTTGACGGCGCCGACGACCGCGAACTCGCGCCACCGCCGGCGCAGGTCGGGCAGCCTGCGCTGCGCGCCCGCGACCGCCAGCAGGATCGCCGCGGCGAGCGTGACGCGCACGAACGACAGCGCGACGGGGCCGAGCGCCGGCACCGTGACGCGCATGAACACGAACGAGCCGCCCCACAGCGCGCCGAGCAGCACGAGCAGCGCGCCGGATCGCGTCGACATCGGCCGCGGTGCCTGCGGGTCGTTGCTGTGCCGGGCCCGGCCGTCAGGCCGCGGCCGGTCTCGCCGGCGGCGTCGGCGCGGTGCCGGCGGCCGGGGCCGCCGCGCGCTCGAGATCGAGCAGCTTCTGCTTGCGCGCGAGCCCGCCGCCGTAGCCGGTTAGCGCGCCGTCGGCGCCGATCACGCGATGGCAGGGCACGACGATCGACAGCCGGTTGTCGCCGTTCGCGCGGCCGACCGCACGAACGGCCTTCGGCTGGGCGATCTTCCGCGCGAGCTCGGCATACGACCACGTGGCGCCGGCGGGAATCGTCTGCAGCGCCTTCCACACCGCAAGCTGGAACGGCGAGCCGGTCAGCGCGACCGGCGTGTCGAACACGCGCCGCGTGCCGGCGAAGTACTCTCCGAGCTCGCGCTCGATCTGCGCAAGGTAGCGGTGTTCACCGGGCAGCGCCCGCGCGTGAAGGCGCTTCTGCAGCTGCGCGAGCGCACGCTCGAGTCCGCGCCGGTCGACGAAGTCGAGCAGGTGCAGGCCGCGGTCGTCGGCGAGCGCGAGCATCGCGCCCAGCGGCGTCTCCAGCCACTTCGCGTGCAGCACGCCGACGTCCCTGGCGCGCGACGGCGCGGTGCCGACGAGGCGCGCGAACGCGTCGCGGAAGCCGCTGCCGGATTCGAAGCCCTGGTCCAGTTGCGAGTCGAGCACGGTCCTTCCTTTCCTGATGTCGAGCAGCGCGAGCCCCATCCGGCGCGCGCGGTGGTACGCCTGGAACGTCATGCCGCAGTAGCGCTTGAACTGGCGCCGGGCCGTCGACGGGTCGATGCCCATGTCGGCGAGCTCGGCGTCGCGGTAACGGCGGCCGGGCTCCGATTCGACCGCGACCAGCAGCTTCTCGACCAGCGGCGGCGGCTTGCGGCCGTGATCGAGCGGCCGGCACTTGCGGCACGGCCGATACCCCGCGTGCAACGCCTCGGCAGGCGCCGCGAAGAACTCGACGTTCTCGCGCTTGGGCGTCCGCGCGCGGCACGTCGGCCGGCAGAAGATGCCGGTCGTCCGCACGCCGAGCCAGAACACACCCTCGTACGCCGGGTCGTGGCGAACGAACGCGCGGTACATCGTGGCGGGGGCGGGCAGGTGCGACATGAAGCGGATTCTAGCCAGTCGCGGTGGCCCGTGCCGCCGGAATTCGGGCAGGCAATTCCCGCCGCGAGCGGCCTCGTCGGCCGCTGCGCGGGCGGCTATTCGATGAGTCCGCGCTCGGCGAGCATCGGCTCGACGCGTGGATCGCGGCCGCGAAACGCGCGGAACGCCTCCATCGGGTCGAGCGTGGCGCCAGCCGAGTACACGAAGCGATGGAGGCGCTCGGCCGTGGCCGCGTCGAACGGATCGCCCGCCTCGACGAACGCCGCCCACGCGTCGGCGTCGAGCACCTCGGCCCACATGTAGACGTAGTAGCCGGCCGCGTACCCGCCGCTGAAGAGGTGGCTGAAGTGCGGCAGCCGATGCCGCATCACGATTTCGTTCGGCATCGCGAGCCGCGCGAGCTCCGCGGCTTCGAACGCGGCGAGGTCCAGGTGCGCGGGATCGGGATGCGCGTGCAGCGCCAGGTCGACGAGCGCGCTCGCCGTGTATTCGACGGCGTCGAAGCCCTGGTCGAACCGGCGGGCCTCGCGGAAGCGCGCGGAGAGCGCCTCCGGGATCGGCTCGCCGGTGCGGCAGTGCCGCGCGTGCCGGCGCAGCACCTCGGGCTCGAACGCCCAGTGCTCGAACAGCTGCGACGGCATCTCGACGAAGTCGCGCAGCACGTTCGTCCCCGCCAGCCGCTCGTAGGTGACGCTCGACAGGAGGCCGTGGAGGCCGTGGCCAAACTCGTGGAACAGCGTGCGCAGGTCGTCGGCCGAGAGGAGCGTGGGCTCGCCCGCCGGCGCGCGCGCGAAGTTGTTGTGGTTGCCGATGATCGGCAGCACGTCGCCGCCGGCGCGCGACTGCATCCGCAGCGTGCTCATCCACGCGCCGCTGCGCTTGCCCGGCCGCGCGAAGTGGTCGGCGAGGAAGAGGCCGACCGTCGCGCCGTCGCGCGCCCGCACCTCGTAGACGCGGACATCGGGGTGCCAGCCGGCGAGGTCGGCGCGCCGGACGAACTCGATGCCGAACAGGCGCCGCGCGCAGTCGAACGCCGCCGCCTCCATCCGGTCGAGCGCGAAGTACGGCTTCACTTCCGCTTCGTCGAGGCGGTAGCGCGACGCGCGCACCTTCTCGGCGTAGTAGCGCCAGTCCCACGGCGCGATCTCACCGTCGTGGCCGCGGTCGCGCGCCGCGGCCGCCAGCGCGTCGCGCTCGGCGGCGGCCTTGGCGCATGCGGGCGCCCACACGCGCATCAGCAGCGCCTCGACCGCGGCCGGCGTCCCGGCCATCCGGTCGGTCAGCGCGAATTCGGCGTACGTCGCGTACCCGTGCAGGCGCGCGAGCTCGCCGCGCAGCGCGACGAGCTCGCGGACGAGCGGTCGGTTGTCGTGCAGGCCGTCGTGATCGCCGCGGCGGATCCACGCGGCGAACGCGCGCTCGCGCAGGTCCCGCCGGTCCGAGTGCGCGAGGAAGGGTACCACCAGCGATCGCGACAGCGTGATAACCCACGCATCGGCGATGCCGCGCGTTTGCGCGGCCGCGCGCGCGGCGTGGCGCACGTCGGCCGGCAGGCCGGCGAGGTCGGCCTCGTCGCGCAGCACGAGCTGCCAGTCCGCCTCTTCGGCCAGCAGATTCTGGCGGAACTGCGTGGAGATCGCCGCCATGCGCTCCTCGATCTCCCTGGCCCGCCGCCGTGCGTCGGCAGGCAACCGCGCGCCCGCGTGCACGAAGTCGAGCCAGGTTCGCTCGACGAGGCGCCTTTCTTCCGGCGCGAGGCCGAGTGCGTCGCGCTGCGCGTACACGGCATCGACCCGCGCGAACAGCCGCTCGTCCAGACGAACCGCGGCGTGATGCGCGAAGAGCCGCGGTGCGTACGCGCGCTCCACGGCCTGCAGCGCGGGCGTCGTGCACGTGGCCGCTAGGGTGAAGAACACCGGCGCGATGCGCTCCAGCGCGCGGCCGCTGCAGTCGAAGGCGACGATCGTGTTCGCGAACGTCGGCGGCTCCGCAGCGTCGGCGAGCGCGCGGACCTCGCGCAGGTGGTCGGCCAGCGCCGCGTCCAGCGCGGGCGCAAAGTGCTCGACGTGGATGTCCGTGAACGGCGGCAGGCCGAACGGCCCGTCCCAGCGGGCGAGTAGCGGATTGGCGAGCGCATCGTTCATCGTGCGTCACTCCAACGCATTGCGCCGGGCACGCTCGTGCCCGGTCGCGTCCGCCGATCGGCGCTCAGACCAGCGCGGGCCGCCACTGGACGTCCTCGAGGACGCGCGCGTACGCGTCGCGATCGACGTTGCCGCCGGAGAGGATCGCGCCGATCCGCTTGCCGGCGCGGTGCGGGGACTTGAGCAGGGCCGCGATGGGTGCCGCGCCCGCGCCCTCGGCGATCTGGTGCATGTCGTCGAAGCAGACCCGCATCGCCGCCTCCACTTCGCCGTCCGTCACCTCGACGACGTCCTCGGCGCCGCGCGCGATGATGTCGAGCGCGGCCTGCACCGGCACACGGACGGCCATGCCGTCGGCGATGGTCGCCGCCGATGCGGTCTCGACGCGCTTGCCCGCCCGGAACGACTGCGCGTACGCATTGGCGTGGCTCGACACGACGCCGACGATGCGCGTCGCGAGCCCGAGCGCGTCGCGCGCGCCGATGAGTCCGCAGATGCCGGAGCCGCAGCCGATCGGCACGAACACCGTGTCGAGAGGAGGCGCGGCACGTAGGAACTCGAGCGCGTAGGTGGCGACCCCCGCCACGAGTTCGGGGTCGAACGGGCCGACGAAGCGCAGCGCTTCCACCCGTGCGAGCTTCGCAGCGTGCTCGCGCGCCTCGTCGAAGTCGCGGCCGTGCACGACCAGTTCCGCGCCGAACGCGGCCATCGCGGCGTTCTTGTCGCGCGAGTTGCCCTCGGGCACGACGATCAGGCAGCGCTTGCCGTGGCGCCGCGCCGCGTACGCGAGGCTCTGGCCGTGGTTGCCGCGCGTCGCGCTCGCCACGCCGGGGAAGTCCGGCTCGCGCGCACAGAGCGTGGCCAGCAGGTTGAGCCCGCCGCGCACCTTGAACGCGCCGGTCGGCGTGTGGTTCTCGTGCTTGACCCAGACCTCGCAGCCGGCGCGCCGTGCGAGCAGCGGCCACGCGTACTGCGGCGTCGGGTTCATCGCCGCGTACACGTTGCGCGCGGCGGCTTCGATGTCGGCCAGGGTCGGCATGCGGGGCTCCGCTAGTCGGCGAGGAACGCCGACAACGCCGCGTTGAATTCGGGCGCGGCCTCGATGTTGGACAGGTGGGCGGCCGGCAGTTCCACGTAGCGCGCGCCGGGGATCCGGTCGGCGAGGAACCTGCCGGCGGACGGCGGCGTGGACGTGTCGTGCGTGCCGGTGACGACGAGCGTGGGCACGCCGATGCGCGCGACGTCGGCGCGCTGGTCCATGTCGCGGATGGCGTGGCAGCACGCGACGTAGCCGACCGCCGGCGAGCCATCGAGCATCGCCTTCACGGCGGCGACGCGCGCCGGCTCCCGCGCGGCGAAGGCGGGCGTGAACCAGCGGCCGAGCACCGCCGGCGCGATCGCGGCCACGCCGCCCGCGGTGACGGCGGCGATCCGCTCGTCCATCGCCGCCGGGGCGCCCATGCACGCCGATGTGTTCGCCAACACCAGGCGCGTGATCCGCTGCGGCGCGTGCACGCCGAGCCACATGCCGGTCATGCCGCCCAGCGAGAGGCCGCAGAAGGCCGCGCGCGCGATTTCCAGGTGGTCGAGGAGCGCGACCACGTCGCGGCCAAGCGTGTCGATCGTGTACGGCCCCGGCGGCACGCCGGACTGCCCGTGCCCGCGCGTGTCGTAGCGCAGCACGCAGTTTCGCTGCGCGAGGGCGGCCGCCTGCGGCTCCCACATGTCGAGCGTCGTGCCGAGCGAATTGGACAGCACGAGTACCCGCGCGGCGCGGTCGCCGTCGAGCCGGTAGTGGAGGTGTGTGCCGGCAACGGGGGCGACGTGCATGCGCGGATCTCCTGGGACCGTGCCGTCAGCCGACGCGCTCGAACACCGCCGCGATCCCTTGGCCGACGCCGATGCACATCGTGGCGAGCGCGTAGCGGCCGCCGGTGCGCTGCAGTTGGTAGACGGCGGTCGTGACGAGCCGCGCGCCGGACGCTCCGAGCGGATGGCCGAGGGCGATCGCGCCGCCGTTCGGGTTCACGTGCGCGGCGTCGTCGGGCAATCCGAGGTCGCGGGTCACCGCGAGTGCCTGCGCGGCGAACGCCTCGTTCAGCTCGATCACGTCCATCGCACCGATCGCGAGGCCGGCCTTGGCGAGCGCCTTGCGCGTCGCGGGTGCGGGTCCGAAGCCCATGATGCGCGGCGCGATGCCCGCGACCGCCGACGCGACGAAGCGTGCGCGCGGCACGAGGCCGTGCCGCTGCACCGCCGCCTCGGACGCGATGAGGACCGCCGCTGCGCCGTCGTTGACGCCGGAGGCGTTGCCGGCGGTGACGGTCCCGTCCGGACGGACGATGCCCTTCAGCTTCGCCAGCGCGTCGAGCGTGGTCGCGCGCGGGTGCTCGTCCTGCGCGAACACGACCGGATCGCCGTTCCTGCCGGGAATGGTCACCGGCACGATCTCCTCGGCCAGGCGCCCGGCGGCGATGGCCGCCGCCGCGCGCTCCTGGCTGCGCAGCGCGAAGGCGTCCTGGTCCGCGCGCGCGACGCCGAATTCCGCGGCGACGTTCTCGGCGGTCTCCGGCATCGAGTCGATGCCGTACTTCGCCTTCATCAGCGGGTTGACGAAGCGCCAGCCGATCGTCGTGTCCTCGATCTTCGCCGTGCGCGAGAACGCCGAGTCGGCCTTCGCGAGCACGAACGGTGCGCGCGTCATGCTCTCGACGCCGCCGGCGATGACGAGATCGGACTCGCCCGCGCGGATCGCGCGCGCGGCGGTCATCACGGCGTCGAGGCTCGAGCCGCACAGACGGTTGACCGTCGCACCCGGCACCTCGGGCGGCAGGCCGGCCAGCAGCAGCGCCATGCGCCCGACATTGCGGTTGTCCTCGCCCGCCTGGTTCGCGCAGCCGTAGACGACGTCGTCCAGCGCGGACCAGTCGACGCCGGCGTTGCGCTGCATCAGCGCGCGGATCGGGATGGCGGCGAGGTCGTCGGTGCGCACCGACGCGAGCGCGCCGCCGTAACGTCCGATCGGCGTGCGGACGGCGTCGCAGATGAAGGCTTCGGGCATGGCGGTGTTCCTTTCAGGCAGCGTGCCGGGAGGTGCCGTCGGTGAGCGGGGTCCCGGTGAGGCGCGCGAGCTCGGCGAATGGCAACCCCGGCACGATGTCGACGACGACGAGCCCCGCCCGCGTCACGTCGATCACGGCGAGGTCCGTGTAGACGCGGTCGACGCAGGCGAGTCCTGTCAGCGGATACGTGCAGCGCGTGACGATCTTGCTCGCGCCGTCCTTCGTCAGGTGTTCCATCATCACGTAGACGTGCTTCGCGCCGATCGCGAGGTCCATGGCGCCGCCGACGGCCGGAATCGCGTCGGCGCCGCCGGTGTGCCAGTTCGCGAGGTCGCCCGCCGCCGACACCTGGAACGCGCCGAGCACGCAGAAGTCGAGGTGCCCGCCGCGCATCATCGCGAACGAATCCGCGTGGTGGAAGTACGACGCGCCCGGCTGCGCCGTCACCGGCTGCTTGCCCGCGTTGATGAGATCGCAGTCCTCGGCGCCCGGGTCGGGGGCCGGCCCCATGCCGAGCAGCCCGTTCTCCGTGTGCAGGACGATCTCGCGGTCGGCCGGCAGGTGGTTGGCCACACGCGTCGGCAGCCCGATGCCGAGGTTCACGTACGCGCCATCCGGAATGTCGCGCGCCACCCGGGCAGCCATCTCGTCACGGGCGAAGCGCTTCATCGCGGGCTTCGCAGCGGCGGGCACGCGAGGGTCAGGCGGCAATCGCCGGCGTCGCGGCGTCGGCGATCGCGACGACGCGGTGCACGAAGATACCCGGCGTGACGATCGTCTCGGGGTCGAGCTCGCCCAGGCCCACGACCGACGCGACCTGCGCGACCGTGCACTTCGCCGCGGACGCCATGATCGGGCCGAAGTTGCGCGCGGTCTTCCGGTAGACGAGGTTGCCCCAGCGGTCGCCGGCCTTCGCCTTGATCAGCGCGAAATCGACGTGGATCGGATGCTCGAGCACGTAGTGGCGGCCGCCGATCTCGCGGGTCTCCTTGCCCTCGGCGAGCTGCGTGCCGTAGCCGGTGGGCGTGAAGAACGCGCCGATGCCGGCGCCTGCCGCGCGGATGCGCTCGGCGAGATTGCCCTGCGGCACGAGCTCGAGCTCGATCTCGCCGGCGCGGTAGAGCGCGTCGAACACGTGCGAATCGACCTGCCGCGGGAACGAGCAGACGATTCGGCGCACGCGCTTCGTCTTCAGCAGCGCCGCGACGCCGGTGTCCGCATTGCCGGCGTTGTTGTTGACGACCGTGAGGTCGCGCGCGCCGGTGGCGATCAGCGCGTCGATCAGCTCGAACGGAATGCCGGCGGTCCCGAAGCCGCCGATCATGACGGTCGCGCCGTCGCGAATGTCGGCCACGGCGGCGGCCGCGGAGGGGACGATCTTGTCGATCACGGAAAGCTGCGGAGCACGGCGGACCGGCGCATTGTGCCACGCTGCGGCGTGGTCCCTGCCGCCGCCGCGCGCGGGTTGCCGGCGTCCATCCGCCCGGCCGGCGTCGGCGGCCGCGGGGCAGCCCGGGCACCGGCCGGCGAAAGGGCGCGTCAGCCGCGCCAGACGTTGAGATAGCCCCAGATCAGGACGAGTGCGCCGATGATGGACAGGAAGAAGCCGGCGGGATGGAACCGGCCGTCCGGCGTCTTCCACACCATGCTCGAGACCACGCCGCCCACCAGCGAGCCCCCGATGCCCATCAGCGTCGTCATCCAGAAGCCCATCTCGACGGCGCCCGGATAAAAAAAGCGTGCGAGCAGACCGACGACGAAGCCGACGACGATCATCCAGATGATGCCCATGATGCCCATGATGTCCTCCGCGGTGACGGGGACCGCGCCTTGCGACGCGGGTCCGATCGTGACCCAGCGGGCTCACTGTAGCACGCGCGTAAGTTCACGGGACCTCGTCACGACAGTGGCCGTATGAACCGGCTTGCCGCTGCCGCCGCGCTGGGTGCGGCGCTCGCGCTTCTTGCTGCGCCGGGCGCCGCCGCCGCGCCGGCCTGCGCGGCGAAGAGCGGCGCCGCGATGCTGCCGCTGGTCGAGCTTTTCACGTCCGAAGGCTGCGACAGCTGTCCGCCGGCGGATCGCTGGCTGTCCGCGGCATTTCCACCCGGCCGGCCGGATTCCGGGGTGTCCGTCCTCGCGTTCCACGTCGACTACTGGGACCGGCTCGGCTGGAAGGACCGGTTCGCCTCGCCCGCGCACACGGAGCGCCAGCGCGTGGCCGTGGCGACGGCCGGCAGCGGGGCGTTCGCGTACACGCCACAGGTGCTGGTGCAGGGCCGCGACGTCGCGCCGAGCCGCCGTGGCACGGTGCCCGGCCTCGTCGCGGCGGCTGCCAAGCGCGCGGCACGGGCGGCCATTGCGGTCGACGTGATCCAGGGCGACGGCGCTGCCCAGGTCGTGCGCGCGACGGTGTCCTTGCCCGACCGCGCGACGGTGCGGGACGCGGCGCTGTGGCTCGCGTACACGGACAGCGGGCTCGCGACCGACGTGAAGGCGGGCGAGAACCGTGGCGTCCACCTCGCGCACGACCACGTGGTGCGCGCCTGGCGCGGCCCGTTCGAGGTCGGCGCGGACGGCAGGGCGACGGCAGAGGTCGCATTCGCGCCCCCGGCCGAGCGCGGGCGTGCGCCGGCGCTCGTCGCCGTCGTGCTGGACCGGGCCACCGGCGAAGTGCTGCAGACGTTGACGCTACCTGCTTGCGGCGGGGGATGAGCCGCCCTTACCATCGTCCGCAGGGAGCGTTCGTGCCGTGCGGATACTGTTGGCCGAAGACGATGTGCAGCTGGGCGACGCGATCGCGTCGCACCTGAAGAGCCGCGGCCACGCCGTCGACTGGCTGCGCGACGGCGTCGGCGCCGACACCGCGCTGCACGCGCAGCACTTCGACCTCGTGATCCTCGACCTCGGACTGCCGCGGATGCCGGGGCGCGTGGTGCTGGAGAGGATGCGCGACCGCCGCGACGCGACCCCCGTGCTCATCGTCACGGCGCAGGACGCGCTGGCGGACCGCGTCGCCGGCCTCGATGCCGGCGCCGACGACTACCTCGTCAAGCCGTTCGCGCTGGTCGAGCTCGACGCCCGCGTGCGCGCGCTGATCCGCCGCAGCCAGGGGCACGACCGGAACGTCGTCACGCACGGGGTGCTGGCGTTCGACGCCGCCACCCGCACGGCGAGCGTCGGCGGCGAGCGGCTCGACCTCTCGCTGCGGGAGGTCGCAGTGCTGGAGCTGCTGCTGCGGCACGCGGGCCGCGTGACGGCGAAGGAGCAGCTGCTGGAGCACCTGTGCACGTTCGACGAGGACGTGTCGCCGAACGCGATCGAGGTGTACGTGCACCGGCTGCGCAAGAAGCTCGAGCCGGCGCACGTGAAGATCGTCACCGTGCGCGGACTCGGGTACTACCTTGCAAAATAGGTACGAGCCTCCGCGGCTGTCGTTTGCCGCGAAGTTCGTCGAGTGGCTGCTGGGGCCGCTCGTCTTCGTGTGGCTGGCGACCGCGGCCACCGGCATCTTCATGATCACCCGCGCGGTCGACGAGAGCTTCGACGCGCGGCTCGAGGACCTCGCGCACGCGGTCGCGGCGCACGTCGTGCCCACCGGCAATCCGCGCGTGCCCTTGCGGCTGTCCGCCGCGGGCGATGCGCTGCTGCGCTTCGACCGCTTCGACGACCGGCACTACGCGCTCCGCGACGCCGCCGGACACGTGTTCGCCGGGGACCCCGACATGCCGCCGGTCGTGGGGGCGCTGCGCGCCGACGCGGTGACGCTCGGCAGCGGGCTCCTGGGCGAGGACCCGGTCCGCATCGCGGCGATGCCGCTCGCGGTGCCCGGCGCCGGCGGTGCGACGGCGGTGCTGCAGGTCGCCGAGACGATGTCGCGCCGGTACGACCTCGCGGCCGGCCTGCGCACCGAGTCGTTCCTGCCGCAGCTCGTGCTGCTGGCCGGCGCCTGCGGGCTCGTCTGGTACGGACTCACGTACGTCATCACGCCGATGCGCCGGCTGAAGCTCGCGATCGACGATCGCGATTCGCTGGACCTCACGCCGATCGACCCGGCGCAGGCACCCACCGAGATCGCGCCGCTCATAGAGTCGGTCAACGCACTGCTCGTGCGCGTGCAGGAAAACTTCGAGGCGCAGCGGCGCTTCATCGCCGATGCGGCGCACCAGCTGCGCACGCCACTCGCCGGCCTGAAGTCGCAGACCGAGGTCGCGCTCGCGGCGGCCGATCCGGAAGTCATGCGGGCGGCGCTGCGACGACTCGAGCAGTCGAGCGAGCGCGCGATCCACCTCGCCAACCGTCTGCTCGCGCTGGCGCGCGCGGGCACCGTGCACGCACCGGCGCACGTCGCCGTCCCGCTGGTGCCGCTGGCGCGGGAGATCGCCGGCGAGTTCGTGCCGCGCGCGGTCGAGCGCAGCATCGACTTCGGCGTCGACGTCGACGAGGCCGGCGCGCCGACGCTCGCGCGCGCCGACCCGGTGCTGATCGGCGAACTCGTCTCCAACCTCGTCGACAACGCGCTGCGCTACACGCCGCCCGGCGGAACCGTCACGCTCGCCATCCGCGCGCGCGACGGCGGCGACATCGTCATCGAGGTGGCCGACAGCGGGCCGGGCATCGCGGCCGGCGAGCGCGACCGCGTGTTCGACCCGTTCTATCGCGGCGCGGACGTGCCGTCCGGCGGCACGGGGTTGGGGCTTGCGATCGTGCGGGCGATCGCCGTCGCGCACGGGGCGGTCGCGGAGGCGCTCGACGGCCCCGGCGGTCGGGGTACGACGATGCGCGTGACGTTTTTTGCCGCGCAGGCGGCTTGACGGGCGGCCGTGGCCGGACGCACGCTGTGCGCGATGAGCGGACGGGAGCGGCAATGACCGACACCGCGGCACCCGGTACGCCGCCGGCGGCGGCCGGCCGGGACGAGCGTCGCGTGATCGCCGCCACGTCGATCGGCGCGATCGTCGAGTGGTACGACTTCTACCTGTTCGCGACGCTGGCGCCGGTGTTCGCGGTGCTGTTCTTCCCGCCGGGCAACGACACCGCCGCGCTGCTTTCGTCGCTCGCCATCTACGCGGCGGGCTTCCTCGTGCGTCCGCTCGGCGCGCTCATCTTCGGCCGGCTCGGCGACGCCGGAGGGCGCCAGCCGGCATTCCTCGCCGCGACGCTGGTCATGGGGATCGCGACGTTCGCCGTCGGCCTGTTGCCGACGTTCGAGGCGATCGGCTGGTGGGCGCCGGTGCTGCTCGGTGCACTGCGCCTGCTGCAGGGACTGGCGCTCGGAGGCGAGTACGGCGGGGCGACCGTGTACGTCGCCGAGCACGCGGCGCCGCGCCGGCGCGGCCTGCTGACCGCGTGGATGCAGACGGCGGCGACCGCCGGCTTCCTGCTGACGCTCGCGGTCATCGGCGCGTGCCGCTTCTCCGGCATCATGACCGCCGACGAGTTCATGGCCTGGGGCTGGCGGATCCCGTTCCTCGCGGCGATCCTGCTGACGATCTTCTCGGCGTACGCGCGCCTCACGCTGGCCGAGTCGCCGGTGTTCCGCCGGATGAAGGCGGCCGGTGGCGCCTCGCGCCGGCCGCTGGCCGAGGCGCTGCTCACGTACCCGAACAACCGGACGATGCTGCTCGCGCTGCTGGGCGCGACGGCGGGTCAGGGCGTGGTCTGGTACGTCGCGCAGGTCTACGCGTTCTTCTTCCTCACGATCACGCTCGGCGTCGACGATCGCGCCGGCTACGCGCTGATGGCGGCGGCGCTCGCGCTGGCGCTGCCGCTGATCGTGCTCGCCGGATGGCTGTCCGATCGCCTGGGTCGCCGGCCGCTCATCGTCGCCGGATGCGTGCTCGCCGCGCTCACGTGCATGCCGCTCTTCGCCGGGCTCGCCCGTTCCGTCAACCCCGCCCTCGTGCAGTACCAGGCGACGCACGCGATCAGCGTCGCGGCGCGCGACTGCAACGTGCACCTCCTCGTGACGCCGTTCACGTCGTTCTCCGAGTGCGACCGCGTCCGCGATTTCCTGACGACGGCAGGGCTGTCGTTCCGGCGCGCCGACCTGCCGGCGGACGTGGCGGACGATGTCGTCACGCGGATCGGCGCGCTGGAGGTCCGCGGGTTCGGCGACGGCAAGGCGCTCGCGGCGGCGCTCGCGGCGACCGGGTATCCGGCACGCGTGGACACGGCAGCCATCGACTGGCCGGCGGCGCTCGCGGTCCTGATCGCGCTGCTGCTGCCGGTGGCGCTGACGTACGGGCCGATCGCTGCGTTCCTGGCCGAGCTGTTCCCGACGGCCATCCGCTACACGTCGGCGTCGGTGCCGTACCACGTCGGCAACGGCTGGATCGGCGGCGTGCTGCCGCTCGTCGCGACGGCGATGGCCGTGGCGACCGGCGACCTCTACTACGGTCTCTGGTACCCGGTGGGCGTGGCGGCGGCGACCGCCGTCGTCGGCGCGCTGTTCCTGCGCGACCGCAGGAACAGCGCGCTCGACTGAAAGCGCCAAGGGCCCCCCGAGTGCGCTGCGCGCCCTTCCCCCCAAAGGGGGGCGAGCGCCTTGGGACGGCCCGGCGTCGCTAGTTCACGACCTGCCGCAGCTCGCCCGTCTGGTACTTCCTCGCGACCGCGGCGAGCGGGACCGGCTTGATCTTCGACGCCATGCCGGCGCACCCGAACTGCTCGTAGCGCTCCTTGCAGATCGCCTTCGCGGCGGCCATCGCCGGCTTCAGGAACTCGCGCGGGTCGAATTTCGACGGGTTCTCGGCGAGGAACTTGCGGACGGCGGCCGTCATCGCGAGGCGGATGTCGGTGTCGATGTTGACCTTGCGCACGCCGTGGCGGATGCCTTCCTGGATTTCCTCGACCGGGACGCCGTACGTCTCCTTCATGTCGCCGCCGTATTTGCGGATCTGCGCCAGGATGTCCTGCGGCACCGACGAGCTGCCGTGCATCACGAGGTGCGTGTTGGGGATGCGCGCGTGGATCGCCTTGATCCGGTCGATGGCGAGGATGTCGCCGGTCGGCTTGCGCGTGAACTTGTAGGCGCCGTGCGACGTGCCGATCGCGATCGCCAGCGCGTCGAGCTGCGTCGCCTTCACGAAGTCGGCCGCCTGGTCGGGGTCGGTCAGCAGCATCTCGCGCGTCATCTTGCCCTCGGCGCCGTGACCGTCCTCCTTGTCGCCCTGCATCGTCTCCAGCGAGCCGAGGCATCCCAGCTCGCCCTCGACCGTCACGCCGATGCCGTGCGCCATGGCGACGACCTTCTGCGTGACGCCCACGTTGTAGTCGTAGTCGGCGATCGACTTGCCGTCCTCTTTGAGCGAGCCATCCATCATCACCGACGAGAAGCCGAGCCTCATCGCGGATTCGCACACGGCCGGCGACTGGCCGTGGTCCTGGTGCATGACGACCGGGATGTGCGGGTAGCTCTCGACGGCGGCCTCGATCAGGTGGCGCAGGAAGATCTCGCCGGCGTACTTCCGCGCGCCGGCGGACGCCTGCATGATCACCGGGCTGTCGGTCTCGGCCGCGGCGGCCATGATGGCCTGCACCTGCTCCAGGTTGTTGACGTTGAACGCGGGCAATCCGTAGCCGTGCTCGGCCGCGTGGTCGAGCAGCTGGCGCATGGATACGAGGGCCATGACGGTCTCCTGGAGAAGATGGCGGGGAATGTTCATTTTACCGCCCCCGCTGCACTTGCACAGGTCACCATTGCACCCGCGCGCCATCCCTCGACTTGCCGGCGCGATGCCGATCTCGCCCGGTGTTGACGACGGTCAAGGCGCCGTGGACCGCGCGCGTCGGTGCCCGGGCTGCTACGTGCAGTCGCGATGCCGCGCGCGGCAGATCGCGAGGACCTCGTCGGGGTCGCGCTTCCACCAGTTGTTCGCGGAGAAGATCTCGACCTCGTGCATGCCGCGGTAGCCGGCGTCCTCCATCCACCGCCGCAGCAGCGGCAGATCGATGACGCCGTCGCCCATCATGCCGCGGTCGTTCAGCAGGTCCACCGTCGGCACCAGCCAGTCGCAGATGTGGTAGGCGAGGAGCCGCGACGGCGTCGCCTGTCCCGCGCGCGTGATCTCGCGCGCGAGCTGCGGGTCCCACCAGACGTGGTACGCGTCGACGGCGATGCCCAGCCCCGCGCCCAGCTCGTCGCACAGGTCGTTCGCGTGCGCGATCGTGTTCACGCACGCGCGGTCGGCCGCGTACATCGGATGCAGCGGCTCGATCGCGAGCGGCATGCCGGCCGGGCGCGCGTACTCGAGCAGCTCGCCGATGCCGTCGCGCACCATCTCGCGCGCGCCCGCGAGGTCTTTCGAGCCGATGCGGCCTTCGCGGTCCTTCGGCAGGCCGCCGACGACGAGCACCAGGCAGCGCGCGCCGACGGTCAGCGCCTCGTCGACGGCCCGCCGGTTGTCGTCGCGCGCCGCGCGCCGGCCTTCCCGGTCGACGGCCGGGAACATCCCGCCGCGGCAATAGCCGGAGACGACGAGCCCGGCGTCGCGGATGCGCCGCGCGGTGTCCTCGAGCCCCGCTGCCGCCACCTGGTCGCGCCACGGCGAGATGCCGCGGATGCCGTGGCGCGCGCAGGCAGCGACGATGTCCGGCATCTTCCACTGCGCGCGGACCGTCGCGGTGTTGAGCGACAGGAGGCCTTCGTCGGGCTCGCTCATCGTCTGGCTAGGCGTCGACGCCGTGCACGGAGAGGAACGACCGCATCCGCGCGGCGGCGAGCTCCGGGTCGCGCAGCAGGCCCGCGGCGTCGGCGAGGCGCAAGAGCTGCGCGAGGTGGACGATGCTGCGCGCGCTCTGCTGGCCGCCGACCATCGCGAAGTGCGACTGGTGGCCGTTCAACCACGCGATGAACACGACGCCGGTCTTGTAGAACCGCGTCGGTGTCGCGAACACGTGGCGCGACAGCGGCACCGTCGGTGCGAGGATCGCGTCGAAGCGTGCGCGGTCGCCGGCGCCGAGTGCCGTGAGCGCCGCCGACGCGGCGGGCGCGATCGCGTCGAAGATGCCGAGCAGCGCGTCGGAGTGGCCGGAAGCGTCGCCCCCGATCAGTTCGGCGAAGTTGAAGTCGTCGCCGGTGTACATCCGCACGCCGGGCGGCAGCAGGCGGCGCAGCGCGACCTCCTTGCCGGCGTCGAGCAGCGACACCTTGACGCCGTCGACCTTCGCGGCGTTGGCGCGGATCACCTGCGCGCACACCTGCGTCGCCCGCGCATGGTCCGGGTCGCTCGCGATTCCGCCGGCGCCGATCCAGTAGCCGGCCAGCGCGGGGTCGAACATCTCGCCCAGCCAGTGCAGGATCACCGGCGCGCGCACCTGCGCGAGCACGCGGCCGTAGACCGTCGCGTAGTCGTCCGGCGAGCGCGCGCACGCGGCGAGCGCGCGGCTCGCCATCAGGATGATGCGGCCACCGGCCGCTTCGACCGCCGCGCACTGTTCCTCGTACGCCGCGATCACGCGGTCGGGCGTCACGTCCGCACCAGGCGCCAAGTGGTCGGTACCGGCACCGCAGAACACGACGGCGCCCGGGACGGTGCGCGCCTCGGCGACGCTGCGGCGGATCAGCTCGAGCGACGTCGGCCAATCGAGTCCCATGCCGCGCTGCGCGGTGTCCATCGCCTCGGCGACGCCGAAGCCGTGCGCCCACAGGTGGCGACGGAACGCGAGTGTCGCGTCCCAGTCGACGGCAGCGGTGAGCCACGGGTCGACGTCGGCCAACGGGTCGGCGACGACGTGCGCGGCAGCGAACGCGACGCGGTTCCACGCGGGTGGCGACGACGGCGCCGGCCACGCGGCGGGTGCGCGCAGCGTGAAGGATTCGAGCGTGCCGGTGGCGGTCGGCAGGCGCAGTGTGGTCACGCTCGCGTCCATGGGAATTTCACGCACCCGCGATCGCTTCAAGCCTCGAGCGCCGGCACGTCGACCCAGCGCCGCTCGCGCCAGCTCTGCAGGCCCAGCTCCGCAAGCTGCACGCCCTTGGCGCCTTCGAGCAGGTTCCACCGGAACGGGCCGCCGGCGACGACGTGCTTCAGGAAGAGCTCCCACTCGACCTTGAATGCGTTGTCGTACGCGACGTTCGCCGGCACGTCCTGCCACGTCGAGAGGAAGTCGATCGTCTTCGGCACGTCCGGGTTCCACACGGGCTTGGGCGTGGCCGCGCGCGGCTGGATCACGCAGTCGGTGAGCCCGGCGACGGCCGAGCCCAACGTGCCGTCGACGTGGAACGTCACGAGGTCGTCGCGGCGCACGCGCGTGCACCACGAGCTGTTGATCTGGGCCACGACGCCGCCTTCGAGCTCGAACGTCGCGTACGCGGCGTCGTCGGCAGTGGCGTCGTACGGCTTGCCGCTCTCGTCCCAGCGGCGCGGGATGTGCGTCGCGCCGAGGCAGCTCACCGAGCGCACGCCGCCGAACAGGTTGTCGAGCACGTAGCGCCAGTGGCACAGCATGTCGACGATGATGCCGCCGTCGTCCTCCTTCCGGTAGTTCCACGACGGCCGCTGCGCCGGCTGCCAGTCGCCCTCGAACACCCAGTAGCCGAACTCGCCGCGCACGGACAGGATGCGGCCGAAGAAGCCGGAGTCGATCAGCATCCTGAGCTTGAGGAGCCCCGGCAGCCACAGTTTGTCCTGCACGACGCCGTGCTTCACGCCCGCCGCTTCCGCGCGCCGGTAGAGGTCGAGCGCGGCGGCGACGGTCGTCGCCACCGGCTTCTCCGTGTACACGTGCTTGCCGGCGGCGATCGCCTTCGCGATCAGTTCGGCGCGCAGGCCCGTCGACGCGGCGTCGAAGTAGATCGCGTCGTCAGGGTCGGCGAGCGCGGCGTCGAGGTCGGTCGTCCAGCGCGCGACGCCGTGCGCCCGGGCGAGCGCCTCCACCTTCTCCGCGTTGCGCCCCACGAGGATCGGATCGGGCACGATCCGCGTTCCCGGGTCGAGCGCCACGCCGCCCTGCGCGCGGATCGCGTTGATCGAGCGCACGAGGTGCTGGTTCGTGCCCATCCGCCCGGTGACGCCGTTCATCACGACGCCGACGCGTATCGTCTTCACCGTCGACTCCTTTGCCTTGCGGCGGTCACCTCGCGCCCGCCGCCGCGCGCCGCCGGAAGGGGCGGGCGAGCCGGTCGGTGAGGCCGGGGATCTTGAGCGCGATGACGGCGACAATCGTGATCCACAGCGCGGCGGAGATGGGCCGCGTGAAGAACGGCGTGAGGTCGCCGTCCGAGAGGACGAGCCCGCGCCGGAAGCCCTTCTCCATCAGGTCCCCCAGCACCATGCCGAGGACGAGCGGCGCGACCGGGTACTGCAGCCGCCGCAGCACGTAGCCCAGTACGCCGAAGCCCAGCATCACGTACACGTCGAACAGCCGCTGCGAGATCGCGTACGAGCCGACGACGCACAGCACGAAGATGATCGGCAGGATGATGGGCTTGGGCACCATCAGCACCTTGATCAGCAGGTTGGTGAGCGTGAGCCCGTAGATCAGGATGCCGATCGTCGCGAACATCATCATCGCGACGACGTCGTAGACGAACGTCGGCGCCTCCACCATGATCATCGGCCCGGGGCGCACGCCGTGGATCAGCATCGCCGCCATCAGCACGGCGGCGGGCGCGGAGCCGGGGATGGCCAGCGTGAGCACCGGGATGATGGCGCCGGGCACGCACGCGTTGTCGCCGGTCTCGGCGGCCATCAGGCCGTCGATCGAGCCCTTGCCGAACTTCTCCTTTTCCTTGCTCGCGCGCTTCGCGGCCGCGTACGACGACCAGGCGGCGACGTCCTCGCCGACGCCGGGCAGGATGCCGATGAACGTGCCGATGATCCCGGAGCGCACGATCGTGCGCCAGTACTGCGTGACGTCGCCGAGCTTCGGGATCACCGAGTCGAATGGGTTGATCTTCACCGGCGCCGGCTTCTCGCGGACCGCCATCAGCAGCTCGGCGAAGCCGAACGCGCCGACCAGCGCCGGCACGAGCTGGAAGCCGCCGGCCAGGTCGCGGCTGCCGAACGAGAAGCGGTCGTACGCGTAGATCGCCTCCTGGCCGATCGCCGCGCTGAAGATGCCGACCAGCCCGGCGATCCAGCCCTTCAGCGGATCGGTGCCGGTCAGCGTGCCGGCGATGATCACGCCGAAGAGCGCCAGCCAGAAGAACTCGTACGCGCCGAACTTGAGCGCGAGATTGCCGAGGATCGGCGTGAACAAGGCGAGGAAGAACATTCCGATCAGCGTACCCAGCACCGATCCCGTGGTCGCGATGCCCATCGCTCGGCCCGCGAGTCCCTGCTTGGCAAGCTGGTGGCCGTCGAGGCACGCGGCGGCGGACGCCGGCGTCCCCGGTATGTTGAGCAGGATCGCCGAGCGCGAGCCGCCGTAGATCGCACCGACGTATGTGCAGATCAGCACCAGCAGCGCCTGGGCCGACGGCATCTTGATCGTCATCGTCGTCATCAGCGCGACGCCCATCGTCGCCGTCAGCCCTGGCAGCGCGCCGATGATCACGCCGACGAGCGACGACAGCAGAATGAGGCCGAGACTCAGCGGGTCGCAGAACGTCCAGAGCGAATGTCCGAATGCGACGAGGCCGTCGAACATGGCAGTGGCGGGCCGGGGACGCGCGGCAGGCGGCTAGGGCAGCCGCACGTAGAACAGCTGCTCGAACACGAGCGTGACGAGCAGCGCCGTCAGGCCGCCGCACGCGAGCGCGACGACGACCCCGCGCGCGACGGTGCCGTTCGCCTTCCGCTGCGCGTGCTGGAACAGGAACACGAACGCGGCGACGAAGATCGCGGTCGCGAGCCAGAACGGCAGCCCGCGCCCGACGAGCAGCAGCGCGTAGACGAAGAACATCGCCGACGCGAGCGCGAAGCTCGACAGCGGCGCGTATTCGGTGTCGTCCGCTTCGGCCGTGTCCCAGCCGAAGCGCTGCGCGCGGCGCCACGACCGCAGCACGAGCACGCCGCCGAGCGCGGCGAGCACGAGCCCGACCAGGCCCGGCCACAGCCCCGGCGCCGTGTGCACGGTCGCGCCCTGCGACGTCATGCGGTCCATCTGCCACGACAGCACGACGATCAGCGCGCCGAGCAGCGTCCACGCGACGCCGCCCTGCAGGTCGCGGCGCGGCGACGACGGAAAGGTCTCGGTCGACATGCCGATGGCCGTCGCGGCGGCGCCGGCATCCGCGAGGACGCCGGCGCACCGCCATGCGCGACTACGGGCGCGGGATGCCGAGCGTGTCCGGCGCGACCTTCGCCTTGCCGGTGTCGGCCGCCGACCACGCGTTGGCCTGCACGGCGGGGAACACGGCCCTCTGCGCCTCCGCGCCGGCGTATGGCGCGAACTGCGCGCCGCGGCTCGTCGCGTACTGCTTCAGCGCCGCCGAATTGGCGATCTGCTCGGCCCAGATCTTCTCGACCGTCGCGATCACCTCGGGCGGCACGCCCTTGGGGATGAAGATGCCGAAGTAGTTGGCCGGCGCCTTGAAGCCCGGCACCGATTTCGTCAGCGGCTCGATGACGCCGAAGCCGTCGAGCTCGACCGGCTTGTCGCCGATCACGGCGAGCGGGCGCAGCTTCTTGCCGCGGATCATCTCGGCCTGCTCGACCGTGAGCTGCGACGTCGCGTCGGTCTCGCCGGCGACGGTCGCGACGACCGCGGGATTGCCGCCGTCGTAGGTGACGTGCTTGTACTTCACGCCGGTCGCCTTCGCGATCGCCTCCATCGCGCTGTGGCCGCTCGAGTTGACGCCCGCCGTGGCCACGCTGATCGCCCCGGGCTTCGCCTTCATCGCGTCGATGAGCTCGTTCGGCGTCTTGTACGGCGTGGCCGGATTGACCGAAAGCGTCGAGACGTTGGCGACGTTGAGGAACAGCGCCCAGTCGCCAATCTTCGTGTCGAGCATGCCGAGCACCGCGTACGTGCCGAGGTCCTGCGCCGCGCCGGCGGTCCACGTGTAGCCGTCCTTCGGCGCCTCGAGCGCGTTCTTGGTGCCGATGGACCCCGACGCGCCGGGCTGGTTGACGATGACGACCTTCTGTCCCAGCGCCTTCTCGAGCTCGGCGGCGGTGACGCGCGTCACCTGGTCGGTCGAGCCGCCGGCGGCCCACGGCACGATGATCGTGATGGGCTTCGCGGGCTTCCACGTCGCCTGCGCGGCGGCGGGCAGCGCGACGAGCATCGAGAGCGACGCCGCGATGGCGGCGGCGAGGGCGGTGCGCTTGCTGCGGTCCATGGCTTCCTCCTGGTGGCGGTTGCGGGGCGGTGGGTTCCGCCCGAGGTAACCGGCTGGTTAATCAGTATCGCGCGCGGGCGCGGTCGCGCGCAAGTCCCTCGCGCCCTCCGGCGCCAGCGCGCGCAGCACGAGGTCGACCACGTGCGCGAGGCGCGCGGCCTTCGCCTTCGGCGCGAGCAGGTCGCGGCCGAAGATCGTCGACAGCGTGTACGCGTTGGACAGGTAGAAATAGGAGAGCGCGGCGATCGACACGTAGAGCTCTACCGGGTCGACGTCGCCGCGGAACGTGCCGGCCTGCCGCCCGCGCTCGAGCAGGTCGGAGATCGTCGCGACCAGCGGCGAGTGCAGCGACCGGATCCGGGCCGAGCGCTTCAGGTGCTTCGCGCGGTGCAGGTTCTCGGTGGCGAGCAGCGAGATGAACTCGGGGTGCGCGAGGAAGTGGCGCCACGTGAACGTCACCAGCTCGCGCATGCCTTCCGCCGGCTCGCGGCGCGTGAGGTCGAGCCGCTGCTCGGCGCCGCGGATCTGCGCGTACGCCGCTTCCAGCACGGCGAGGAACAGCGCGTCCTTGGCGCCGAAATAGTAGTAAAGCATCCGCTTGTTGGTGCCGGCCAGCGCCGCGATGCGGTCGACGCGCGCGCCGCCGAGCCCGTGGCGCGCGAACTCCTGCGTCGCCGCGGCGAGGATCGCCGCCTGCGTGCGCTCCGCGTTGCGCGCGGGCTTCGCGGCCGGGGCGGCCGGCGCGGACTTGGTGCGGACGGCGGGCGTCATCCGCCCATATTAACCATCCGGTTACTTCGCCGCAACGGGGGTCGGGCGCCGGCGCCGCGGCGGCGCGCGCGTCGGGTCGTTCCCCGGACGCGCATCGCGCGCGGTCCGAAGCGCGCGGCCGCCGGGCGCACGACGAACGAATCGTCGCCGTCAGGCGCGATGCTCGCCGACCCGGACGATCTTCATCGTGTTCGTGCTGCCGACCTTGCCCATCGGCTCGCCGACCGTCAGCACGATGAGGTCGCCGTCCTTCACCTGTCCCCGGGCGACCAGAAGTTCCTCGACGGCGATCAACACGCTGTCGCGGCCGCCGCTCTGCTCGAGGTAGAGCGGACGCACGTTCCGGTACAGCGCCATCTTGCGCTGCGTGGCGACACGCGGCGTCAGCGCGTAGATCGGGCAGCCGCAGTTGTGCCGCGACATCCACAGCGCCGTCGAGCCCGAGTCGGTCAGCGCGGCGATCGCCTTGACCTTGAGGTGGAACGCGGTAAACAGCGTCGCCATCGCGATCGACTGGTCGACGCGCGTGAACGTCCGGTCGAGGAAGTCGCGGTCGAGCTCGACGGTGTCGGACTTCTCGGCCTCGACGCAGATCTGCGCCATCGCCGCCACGGTCTCGACCGGGTACTTGCCGGCGGCGGTCTCCGCGGACAGCATGACCGCGTCGGTGCCGTCGAGCACGGCGTTGGCGACGTCCGAAACTTCGGCACGCGTGGGGACGGGCGCGTGGATCATCGACTCCATCATCTGCGTGGCGGTGATCGTCAGCTTGTTCTGCTCGCGCGCGAGCTTCAGCATCCGCTTTTGCAGCCCCGGCACCGACGCGTTGCCGACCTCGACTGCGAGGTCGCCGCGCGCGACCATGATGCCGTCGGAGGCCTCGATGATCTCGTCCAGGTACGTGATCGCCTCGGCGCGCTCGATCTTGGCGATCAGCAGCGCGTGGCCGCCCGCCGCGCGCAGCAGCTGGCGCGCCATGTACATGTCTTCCTTGTTCTTCGGGAACGACACGGCGAGGAAGTCGGCCTCGAGCAGCGCGGCGGTCTTGACGTCGTCCATGTCCTTCGCCGTCAGCGCCGGCGCAGTGAGGCCGCCGCCCATGCGGTTGATGCCCTTGTTGTTCGAGAGGACCCCGCCCATCACCACGCGCGTATGGATGCGCGGGCCTTCGACCGACTCGACGTCGAGCCGGATGAGGCCGTCGTCGAGCAGCAGCACCGCGCCGGGACCGACGTCGTGCGGCAGCTCCTTGTAGTCGAGCCCGACGCGCGTCGCGTCACCCAGTTCGCACTCGGCGTCGAGGACGAACGCCTGCTCGGGCACCAGCTCGACCTTGCCGCCCGCGAACCTGCCGACGCGGATCTTCGGTCCCTGCAGGTCGGCCATGATCGCGACCTCGCGGGACAGGCGGCGCGCGCATTCGCGCACGAGCCGCGCGCGCTCGACGTGGTCCTCCGCGACGCCGTGCGAGAAATTGAGGCGCACGACATCGACGCCCGCCGCCAGCATCCGCTCCAGCGTCTCGGCGTCGCTGCACGCGGGTCCGAGCGTGGCAACGATCTTCGTGTTGCGCAACACGGGGCTCCCTTCGCTTCGATCGCGATGATCGGCCCGGAATGTTACGGGAATTCCACGCCGGCAGATACGCCCGCCGGCCGGCTGCGGCCGCACGGCGCTAGAATGCGTGCCTGCCGGCCGTGGTCCCGCCGGCGCGTTTCCAGGGGAGAACGACATGCGCATCGCAATGGCAACCGCTCGCCTCGTCGCGGCCGCCTTCGCGCTGGCGGCCGGCATGGCCGCCGCCTACGACGGCCCGGTCGAGAAGAAGACGTTCACGCTGCCGTCGTACACGACGGTCGGCGGCAGGACGATCCGCGACGTCAAGGTGGGCTACGAGACGTACGGCAAGCTCAACGCCGCCGGCGACAACGCGATCTTCGTCGCGCACTTCTTCTCGGGCACGTCGCACGCCGCCGGCAAGTATCAGCCGGGCGACGCGGCGCCCGGCTACTGGGACCCGGTCATCGGCGCCGGCCGGCCGATCGACACGGACAAGTACTTCGTGATCAGCGCCGACACGCTGTCGAACCTCAACACGAAGGACCCCAACGTCGTCACGACCGGGCCGGCGAGCATCGATCCGGCCACCGGCAGGCCGTACGCGATGTCGTTCCCGGTGGTCGCGATGCGCGACTCGGTGCGCGTGCACAAAGCGCTCGTCGACGCGCTCGGCGTGAAGAAGCTGCAGGCGGTCGCGGGCGCCTCCGGCGGCTCCATCCAGGCGATGGAGTGGGCGGCGCTGTATCCGGGCTTCGTCGAGCGCGTCGTGCACGTGATCGGCCCCGGGTTCGACATCCACCCGTACGTGATCCAGCTGCTCGACGTCTGGGCGGTCCCGATCACGCTCGACCCGAAGTGGAACAAGGGCGACTACTACGGGCGCGACGAGCCGGTCGACGGCGTCGCGGTCGCGCTGATGAACGTGACGATCACCGCGCGCTCGTTCGGGTGGGCGGAGCGGACGTTCGGCTACAAGTGGGCCGACCCCGCGAAGAACCCGGGCGACGCGATGGCCAACGCGTTCGCGATCCAGGACACGCTGATGAAGACCGGCGCGGCGCGCGCGAAGACCACCGACGCCAATTCGCTGATCTACATGGCGAAGTCGAACCAGCTCTACCGGCTCACCGACGACGAGGTCAAGGGGATGAAGGCGAAGATCCTGTTCGTGCCGGCGTCCTCCGACGAGATCTTCCCGCCCGAGCTGTCGAAGCGCGCGGCCGAGCGATACAGGGCGCAGGGCGGCGTGGCGGAGGTCGCGGTGATCGAGGGCGACGGCGGGCACCTCGACGGCGTGCTCAACGTCGCGAAGCAGGGCGAGGCGATCCGGGCCTTTCTCGCGAAGTAGGCGCGCGCGAATCCCGTCCGGCGGTCCGCCCCGTCGGTCCCCCTCCCCGGTACGGCGCGAGCGTCGGGGCGGTGCGCCTGGCGCCGCCGCTCTAGCCCGCGGCGCGTGCTTCGAGCGCCGCGACCGCCGGCAGCGTCTTGCCTTCGAGGAACTCGAGGAACGCGCCACCGCCGGTCGAGATGTAGCCGATCCTGTCCGCGATGCCGAACTTCGCGATCGCCGCGAGGGTGTCGCCGCCGCCGGCGATCGAGAACGCGTGCGATTCGGCGATGGCGTGCGCGATCGCCTTCGTTCCCTCCGCGAACGCGTCGAACTCGAACACGCCCACCGGGCCGTTCCACACGATCGTGCCCGCGGTCGCGATCGCGATCTTCGCGAAGGCCGCGGACGTCGGCCCGACGTCGAGGATCATGTCGTCGGGCTCGATGTTCTCGAGCGCCTTGAGCTCGGTCTTCGCGGTGGCCGAGAACTCTTTCGCGACGACGGCGTCGACGAGGATCGGCACCTTGCCCGGAAACGCGTCGAGGATGGCCTTGGCTTCGCCGACCAGCTCCGGCTCGGCGAGCGACTTGCCGATGTGCCCGCCGGCGGCGAGCACGAACGTGTTCGCGATGCCGCCGCCGACGATCAGCATGTCCACCTTCGCGGCCAGCGCACGCAGGATCGTGAGCTTGGTCGACACCTTCGAGCCGGCGACGATCGCGATGAGCGGGCGCTGCGGGTTCGCGAGTGCGCGGCCGAGCGCGTCGAGCTCCGCCGAAAGCAGCGGCCCCGCGCACGCGACCGGCGCGTAGCGCGCGAGGCCGTGCGTCGTCGCCTCGGCGCGATGGGCGGTGCCGAACGCGTCGTTGACGTAGACGTCGCAGAGCTTCGCCATCCGGCGGGAGAGCTCCTCGCTGTCCTTCTTCTCGCCCTTGTTGAACCGGCAGTTCTCGAGCAGCACCACCTGCCCGGGCGCGAGCTTCGCATTCCAGTCGCCGCCGTCGACCCAGTCGCGGACGAGCGGCACCGGCATCGCGAGGAGCTCGGAGAGCCGCGCCGCGATCGGCGCCAGCGAGTCCTCCGCCTTCCACTCGCCCTCGGTGGGCCGGCCGAGATGCGAGGTCACCATGACCGCCGCCCCCCGCGCGAGGGCGTCGCGGATGCCCGGCACCGACGCGCGGATGCGGGTGTCGTCGGTGACTCGGCCCGCGTCGTCCTGCGGCACGTTCAGGTCCGCGCGGATGAACACGCGCTTGCCGCGGACGTCGATCTCGGAGAGGCGCTTGAAGCTCATGGCGGTTCCCGCTGAGTGGAAGGTCGATGCCTGGCGCGCGTGCGCGGCTATTTCGCGATCACGCGCACCATCTCCAGGACCTTGCACGAGTAGCCCCACTCGTTGTCGTACCACGCGACGACCTTGACGAACGTGTCGTCGAGCGCGATGCCGGCGTCGGCGTCGAACACCGACGTGCGGCTCTCGCCGCGGAAGTCGGTGGCGACGACCTTGTCCTCGGTGTAGCCGAGCACGCCCTTCATCGCGCCCTCGGACGCCGCCTTCATCGCCGCGCAGATGGCCTCGTAGGTCGCGGGCTTCACGAGCTCGACGGTGAGGTCGACGACCGAGACGTCCGACGTCGGCACGCGGAACGACATTCCCGTGAGCTTCTTGTTGAGCGCGGGAATGACCTTGCCGACGGCCTTCGCGGCGCCGGTCGACGACGGGATGATGTTCTCGAGGATCCCGCGGCCGCCGCGCCAGTCCTTGTTCGACGGCCCGTCGACGGTCTTCTGCGTCGCCGTCGTCGCGTGCACGGTCGTCATCAGCCCGCGCTTGATGCCCCACGTGTCGTGCAGCACCTTGGCGACGGGCGCAAGGCAGTTCGTCGTGCACGACGCGTTGGAGACGATCGCCTGCCCGGCGTAGGACTGGTGGTTGACGCCGTAGACGAACATCGGCGTGTCGTCCTTCGACGGCGCCGACATGATCACCTTCTTCGCCCCGGCGGCCAGGTGCTTCTCCGCGGTCTCCTTGGTCAGGAACAGCCCCGTCGACTCGACGACGACGTCCGCGCCGACCTCGCCCCACTTGAGCTCGGCGGGATCCTTGACGGCGGTCAGCCGGATCCGCCGGCCGTTGACGACCAGCGTGCTGCCGTCGACCGCGAGCGTGCCTTTGAAGCGGCCGTGCACCGAGTCGTACTGCAGCATGTATGCGAGGTAGTCGGGCTCGAGCAGGTCGTTGATGCCGACCACCTCGATGTCCGGAAAGTCGCGCACCGCCGCGCGCAGCACCATGCGGCCGATGCGGCCGAACCCGTTGATGCCAACCTTGATCGCCATGCGTGTCTCCCGCGTTCCTGAGGAATTGTCAGTGCAGAGTAGTGCCCGCCGCGGCGCAGGCCGCGGCGAGCGCGTCGAGGTCGCGCCAGCCGTAGCCCGCCTCGACTAGGTCCATGCCGTCCCACTGGAACGGCTGCTCGACGACGAGCTCCGCTCCGTATCGCTCGTAGAATGCCCGCGCTCCCCGGTTCTCCGCGATGACCCACGTCAACAACCCGGTGGCGCCGTGCCGGCGCTGGGCCGCGAGGACCGCCGCCAGGAGCCTCGTCCCGAGGCCGGCGCGCTGGCGGTCGCGGTCGAGGTAGATGGCCGAGAGTTCCGCGTCGAGCCCGAACTTCGGCTCGGCGAGCATCAGCGCCGACGCGAAGCCGACCACGCGGCCGGCGACCTCCGCGACCAGCGTGCTCGTCGTGTTCGGCGCCGCGGTCAGCACGCGGTCCCACAGCGCCCGGCTGTCCTCGACCTTCATCGTCGCGAGGTAGGTGGCGGGCATCATGCCCCGGTACGTCGTCCGCCACGCGTCGACGCGCACCTGCGCGATCGCGAGGGCGTCGGCGGGAACGGCGGGGCGGATGGCGGCTTCGGTCATCGGGGATCCGGTTCGGGGGTCGGCGCGCGCACGTGCGCGGTCCGGTGCGCCCGTGCGGCCTACAGCACGCCGCGCACGGCCTCGGCCACGCGCTCGGCGGTCAGGCCGAAGTGCTTGAACAGCACCGGTCCCGGCGCCGACTCGCCGAACGTGTCGATGCCGACGATGGCGCCGCGCGCATAGTCGGCGGCGCCGACGTACTTGTGCCACGCGTTGGAGACGCCAGCCTCGACCGCGACCCGCGGAACGCCCGCCGGCAGCACCGACGAGCGGTACCCGGTGTCCTGCCGGTCGAATGCGCTCGTGCACGGCATCGACACGACGCGGACGTTGATGCCTTCCGCGGCGAGCGTGGCGCGCGCCGCGAGCGCCAGCGCGACCTCGGAGCCGGTCGCGAGCACGACGGCGAGCGCACCGGTGACCGCGGGGTCGAAGTCGGCCAGCACGTAGCCGCCGCGCGCGATCGCCGCGACCTGCGCCTCGCTGCGCGGCACGAACGGCACGTTCTGCCGCGTGAAGAGCAGGCACGACGGCCCGTGCCGGCGCTCGATCGCCGCCGCCCACGCGACCGCCGTCTCGACGGTGTCGCACGGTCGCCACGCGTCCATGCCGGGAATGAGGCGCAGCGCGGCCGCGTGCTCGACCGACTGGTGCGTCGGGCCGTCCTCGCCGAGGCCGATCGAGTCGTGCGTGTAGACGAAGATCGACCGCAGCTTCATCAGCGCGGCCATCCGCAGCGCGTTGCGCGCGTAGTCGGAGAACGTCAGGAACGTGCCGGTGTACGGGATGAAGCCGCCGTGCAGCGCGATGCCGTTGGCGATCGCGCTCATCGCGAACTCGCGCACGCCGTAGTGGATGTAGTTGCCGGACAGGCGCGCGTCCCCGTCCGCTGCGAGCGCCTTGCTGCCCGACCAGTCGGTGAACACCGACCCGGTGAGGTCCGCCGAGCCGCCGAGCAGTTCCGGCAGCAGCTTCGCGAACCCCTCGATCGCCTGCTGCGAGGCCTTGCGCGTGGCGACGGTCTCGGCCCTGGCCGCCTGGGCGGCCACGAACGCCGCCGCCTGCGCCGGGAAGTCCGCGGGCAGGTCGCCGGCGACGCGGCGCAGGAACTCCGCGGCGCGCGCGGGATGCGCGGCGCGATAGGCGGCGAAGCGCGCGGCCCAGTCGGACTGGCGCTGCGCGCCGCGCTCCCGCGCGCTCCACGCCGCGTAGATCGACGCGGGGATCTCGAACGGCGGGTGCGTCCAGCCCAGTGCGCTGCGCGCGGCCGCAACTTCCTTCTCGCCCAGCGCCGCGCCGTGCACGGCCTCCGTGCCCGCCTTGGTGGGCGCGCCACGGCCGATGACGGTCTTACAGCAGATGAGCGACGGCCGGTCGGCAACGGCCTTCGCCGCCGCGATGGCGGCGTCGACGGCGCCGACGTCGTGGCCGTCCACGTCGGCGATCACGTGCCAGCCGTACGCGGCGAAGCGCCGTGGCGTGTCGTCGGTGAACCAGCCGGACACGTGGCCGTCGATCGAGATTCCGTTGTCGTCGTAGATCGCGACGAGCTTGCCCAGCTTCCACGTGCCGGCGAGCGAGCACGCCTCGTGCGAGATGCCTTCCATCAGGCATCCGTCGCCGACGAATACGTACGTGTGGTGGTCGACGATCGTGTGGCCGGGGACGTTGAACTCGCGCGCGAGCAGCGCCTCGGCGAGCGCCATGCCCACGGCGTTGGCGAGTCCCTGGCCGAGCGGTCCGGTCGTCGTCTCCACGCCCGGCGTCGCGCCGGTCTCCGGGTGCCCCGGCGTCTTCGAGTGGAGCTGCCGGAACGCCTCGAGCTCGGCCATGGGCAGGTCGTAGCCGGTCAGGTGCAGCAGCGCGTATTGCAGCATCGAGCCGTGCCCGTTGGACAGGACGAAGCGGTCGCGATCCGGCCACTGCGGGTCCGCGGGGTTGTGCCGCAGGTGGCGGGTCCACAGCGCGACCGCGATTTCCGCCATGCCCATCGGCATGCCCGGATGCCCGGACTTGGCCTTTTCGACCGCGTCCATCGCGAGCGCGCGAATCGCGTTGGCAAGTTCAACGTCGGAGGCGCGTGCGGCAGTCGGAACGCTCATGGTCTGCGGCCTGCGGAAGGGCGGGGGTGGAAGCGGCCGGGACAGCGTGCGGCACGCGTGACGCATTGCGGAACGACCGGTAATTATCGCTGCCGCGCGATTCGTGTGCAATAATTATACGTTTTCTGTTTTCTCGAGGCGAATTCGATCGTCGGGCGAAACGGGCCCGGCCGCCTGCGGCATCCCTCGCGCGGCGACGGAGCCGCAGGCGCCGGGTCCCGCCGGATCGTTCCGCAACGGACGACTGCAGGCGCCATCCGACGCGGCGACAATCGAAGGGAGCGGTACATGGACGGCATTCATCTGTTGGGCGAGTGGTACGGCTGCCCCGCCGACACGCCGGAATTCACGCAGGCCGCGGCCTTGCGCGAGCTGTGCGTGGGCGCCGCGCGCAATGCCGGGCTCAGCGTCGTCGGCGAGCGCTTCTTCCAGTTCGAGCCGCAGGGCGTCACCGGCACCGTGCTGCTGGCCGAGTCGCACATCGCGATCCACACGTGGCCCGAGGCGGGCTTCGTCACCGTCGACGTCTACGTGTGCAACCTGACGACCGACAACACGGCCAAGGCCGAACAGGTGTTCCGCGACCTCGAGGTCGCGCTGCGTCCGCGGCGGACGAAGTTCCACTCGATCCACCGTGGGGGCAAGGATGCCTGACCGGCCGGGCGACGGACCGCCTCCCGCCGGCTACATCGCGCCGGGCGCGATGACCGAGTTCATGACGGACGACTGGGGCTTCTTCGTCCGCAGCGCCCGCCAGTACGAGCGATTCAACTCGCCGTACCAGACGGTCGAGGTCCACGACACCGTCCCGTTCGGCAAGCTGTTCCGGCTCGACGGTCACTTCATGACGTCCGAGCGCGACGAGTTCTTCTACCACGAGAACCTCGTCCACGTGGCCGCGGTGACGCACCCGCAGCCGGAGCGCGTGCTGATCGTGGGCGGCGGCGACGGCGGCTCGGCGGAGGAGGTGCTGAAGCACCCGTCCGTGAAGTCGGTGACGCTGGCCGAGATCGACCTCGCCGTCGTCGACGTCTCGCGCAAGTACCTGCGCGCCGTGCACCGCGGCGCGCTCGACGATCCGCGGCTCACGCTGAAGATCGGCGACGGCTTCGCGCACGTCCGCGAGTCGGCGGACCTCTACGACCTCGTCGTGCTCGACCTGACCGACGCCGGCGGCCCCTCGCTCAAGCTGTACACGCCCGAGTTCTACCGCGCGTGCGCGGCGCGCCTGACGCCGATGGGCGCGATGACGCTGCACATCGCGAGCCCCGTCGCGCACCCCGACCGCATCCGCGCGACGATCGCGAACCTGCGCACCGCGTTCCCGGTCGTCGCGCCGTACCTGACGTCGGTGCCGCTGTACGGGGGCCTCTGGATGATGGCCTGCTGCTCGACGCTGCTCGACCCCCGCACGATGACGCCGCTGCAGGTCGACCGCCGGATCGCGCAGCGCGACCTGAAGGACCTCGCGTTCTACAACGGCGACACGCACCGCGCGGCGTTCGCGCTGCCCAACTTCGTGCGCGCGCTGGTGGCGTAGCGGCGGGCCGCGGGCACCGTGTCCGGCGTGCCGGGTCCCGACGACGCGTGCGCCGCAGCCGCGCGCGCCGGGACCGCCGTCACGCAGCTGTTCACCGACCTCGAGGGCAGCACGCTGCTGTGGGAGCGTGCGCCGGATGCGATGCGCAGCGCGCTTGCCGCGCACGACGCGCTCGCCCGGCGCGTGGTCGCCGCGCGCGGCGGCACCGTCGTCAAGACCGCGGGTGACGGCCTCCACGCCGCCTTCGTGGACGCCGCGGCCGCGCTCGCGGCCACCGTGGACTTCCAGGTCGGCCTGGCGGCGCTCGCCACGGCGCACGGGCTGCCGCTGCGCGCGCGCTGCGGCCTGCACACCGGCGTATGCGAGGCGCGCGACGGCGATTACTTCGGCCCGACCGTCAACCGGGCGGCGCGGATCATGAGCGCCGGCGCCGGCGGGCAGGTGCTGCTGTCGCAGGCGGTCGCGGAGGCCGCGGGCGCGCGCCTGCCGGACGGCGCGCGGCTCGTCGACGTCGGGCTCGCGCGGCTGCGCGACCTCGCCCGGCCCGACCGTCTGTACCAGCTCGCGCACCCGGCGCTGCCCGACGTCTTCCCCCCGCTGCGCTCGCTCGACGCCACGCCCAACAACCTGCCGCTGCAGCTGACGTCGTTCCTGGGCCGCGAGGCCGACGCCGCGCAGGTGCGCGCGCTGCTCGACGGCGGCCGCCTCGTGACGCTGACGGGTCCCGGTGGCATCGGCAAGACGCGGCTCGCGCTGCAGGTCGCGGCCGACGCGGTCGAGCGCTTCGTCGACGGCGTGTGGCTCGTCGACCTGGCGCCGCTCGCCGAGCCCGGGCAGGTCGCCACGACCGTGGCGCAGGTGCTGCGCGTGCGCGAGGACGCGTCGACGCCCGTCGCCGCGGCGCTGGCGGCGCACGTCGCCGACCGGCAGCTGCTGCTCGTGCTCGACAACTGCGAGCACCTGGTCGGCGCCTGCGCCGAGCTCGCCGCGTCGCTGCTCGCGACGGCGCCCGGGCTCGCCGTCGTCGCGACGTCGCGCGAGCCGCTGCGCGTGGCCGGCGAGCGCGTGTGGGCGCTCGCGCCGCTCGGCGTGCCGGTGGACGACGACCCTGCGCCCGGCCTCGCGCCGGCCGTGAGACTGTTCGTCGAGCGCGCGCGCGACACGCGCCCCGGCTTCTCGCCGGCCGAGGCGGACCTGCAGGCGATCGGTGCGCTGTGCCGGCGCCTCGACGGCATTCCGCTCGCCATCGAGCTCGCCGCGGCGCGCATGCGCGCGCTGTCCGTGGCGGAGATCGGGCGCCGGCTCGACGACCGTTTCCGGCTGCTCACCGGCGGCCATCGCGCGCAGCTGCCGCGGCAGCGCACGCTCGAAGCCACGATCGCGTGGTCGTACGAGCTGCTCGAGGCCGCCGAGCGGGTGCTGTTCGTCCGGCTGTCGGTGTTCGCCGGCGGCTTCGAGCTCGACGCCGTGCAGCGCGTCTGCGCGGACGCGGACGACGCGGTCGCGCTCGTCGACGCGCTCGTCGCGAAGTCGCTCGTGCTGGCGTACGAGCGCAACGGCGCCACGCGCTACCGGATGCTCGATTCCATCCGCGAGTTCGCCCGCGAGCGCTTGGGCACCGGCGAGGACGCGGCCGCCCTGCGCGACGCGCACGCCGCGTGGTGCGTCGAGCTCGCACGCAAGGCACACGACGCGCTGCGCGGGCCCGGGCAGGCCGCGTGGTGCGAGCGGCTCGACGCCGAGCTCGACAACCTGCGCGGGGCGCTCGCGTGGACGGCGGAGCGCGCGACGCCCGGGGACGAGGCGCTCGCGCTCGCGGCGATGCTGTGGCGCTACTGGCACCTCACCGGGCGCATGACCGAGGGGCGCGCGCACACGGAGCGCGCGCTCGCGCTGCCGGCCGCGACGGACGCCGCGCCGTCGCGCGCCGACGCGCTGTACGCGGCGGGCGCGCTCGCGAAGAACCAGAGCGACCTCGCGGAAGCCGCGCGCCGGCTCGAGGAAGCGAGCGTCGCGTTCGCGGCGCAGGGTCGCGAGCGCGACGCGGCGGCGGCGCTCGGCAGCCTCGGCAACGTGCGGCAGGATCAGGGCGACCTCGTGAGCGCGCGCGCGCTGCACGAGCAGGCGTATGCGATGTTCTGCCGCGTCGGCGATCGCGCGGCCGAGGCGACGGCGCTGCTCAACCTGGGCTCGATCGCCATGGACCTGGGCGAGCGGGACCGCGCGCTCGACTACCACGAGCGGTCGCTGGGGCTCGCCCGTGCGCACGGCCTCGGCGCCGTCGAGTGCATGGGCGAGTCCAACCTGGGCGAGCTCGCGCTCGACCGCGGCGACGGGGCCGCGGCGCGCGCGCACTTCACGCGTGCGCTCGACCTCGGCCGGCGCCTTCCGTTCCGCGCGGTCGCCGGTACCGCGCTCGCCAGTCTCGCGATGCTTGCGCGTGCGGACGGGGACGCCGTGGCCGCCCGCCGCATGGCGGCGGAAGGCGTGCGGATCCTCGCCGAGACCGGCGCGCAGGCGCACCTCATCGAAGCGCTGGAGGCGGGCGCGCTGCTCTGCGCAGAGGACGGCGCGGTCGCCGTCGCGGCGAACGTGCTCGCGGCGACGGAGGCCGCGCGCGACCGGCTGGCGCTGCCGCTGCTGGCGCGGGCGCGCGCGCAGCGCGAGCGGGTGCAGGCAGCGCTCGGCGTCGCGCCGGCGCGAGCGGCCGGGTCCGCCTGCCCGCTGCCCGAAGCCGCCCGCATGCTGGTGGGCGCGCTCTTCGTACCGGCCGGGGACGCGCCGGGCCCGCGCGCCGACGGCCAGCCCTAGGACGCGCCGCCGCCGCGCCGTTCGTCGCGTTCGTTGCGCCGCCGGGCGGGGCGGGTCCGCGCCGACGTCATCGGCATCGTTCATGTACGCAGGCGGGCGCGCCGGCGGCAGGTTGAACCGACGCGCCGTCGCCCCGATATCGGATAGCGAGGGGCGCCCGCGAGGCGGCCCGCCGACAAAGGGAAGCGATGCAGACGCAAAGCCTGTTCGACGCGATGTCCGGCGCCGACTACGTCATGATCGACGGGGTCGTGTTCGCGGCCGGCTACGTGCGCGTGCCCGACGAGTTCACCGTTGCCGACGACGTGGTCGTCGAGGCGCGCAACGGCGAGACGGAAATCGACCTCACCCGCGCCGAGATCGAGGACGCCGAGGGCGTGGGCGAGGGCGTGTTCCGCCTCAGGAGCGGCGCGCTGGTCCGCTTCCTCAGCAGCGCGGTCCTGCACTAGCAGGCCGTGAAGATGGCGCCGACCGCTACTGCGCCGACCTCCAACAGGCTCTTGATGGTCGCGCGGTGTCCTCGCGCGGCTCGCAGCGACGCGTGATCCGCGGGTAGCCACTCCGTGATTCGTGGCAACGGCGGATCCCTCGCTGCGCTCGGGATGACACTGAATTTCGGACGTGGTCGCCAGGTTCGACAGACTGGCAACGGCAGGTGTCGTCCCGGGCCCGCCAACGGCAGGTGTCATCCTGCGAAGCGAGAGATCCGCTGTTGCGACCGATGGGCAAGTGGCGTGAAGGCCGATCCCACGTCGCGTCGCTCCCCTGGAGGACACGGCGGGAGCGGCGATAGCCCTCAGCGTCGATCGAATTCCTTCCGAGGCTCTTCCTGACGGGGGTTGCGCCCGCCCGTGGCGATTCGGAAAGCGGGGCCAGCGCCGCACGTCCGGCGGACGCGCCGGTCCGGCACGAGGCTGTGGCAAGCTTGTGGCCTCGCTCCCGGAGCCCGGATGCCGCCCCGCCCCCGCAAGTCCTCCGCCTGCGTCACGCTGGTGCTGATCGGCGCCGCCGCGCTGTCCGGCTGCGGCGAATCGCCGTCGACCAACCGGCGCTCCGCCTACGCGACGAAGGAGGCATGCCTCGCCGACTGGGGCGATCCCCGGGACTGCGAGGAGCAGGAGACGCGCAGCGGCGGCTCCCGCTCGTACTTCTACGGCCCGTCGACGAGTTCGGGCCGCAGCTACGGCGGCAGCAGCCGGTCGAGCACCGGCGGCTCGCGCGGCAGCCCGTCGTCGGGCGGCCACAGCGTGTCGCGCGGCGGCTTCGGCTCGCACGGATCGTCCGCGTCATGATCCGCGAGCCGTGCGAGCCGCGTGCGCACTGGCGCGAAGACTGCGAGGAGATCGGCTTCTCGTACCACTCGATCGACGGCACGTACTGGGACGAGTCCCGCTGCTACCGCTTCACGTGGCAGGAGGTCGACGCGCTGGAGGCGGCGGCCGCCGAACTGCACGCGCGCTGCCTCGACGCGGCCGAGCACATCGTCGCGCACGACCGGATGGACGCGCTCGCGATCCCGCGGGCGTGGCAGGCGCGCGTCGCGCGCTCGTGGCGCGCGAAGGAGCTGTCGCTCTTCGGTCGCTTCGACTTCGCCTACGACGGCAAGGGCCCGCCCACGCTCCTCGAGTACAACGCCGACACGCCGACCGCGCTGCTCGAGGCGTCGGTCGCGCAGTGGCGCTGGCTCGAGCAGAAGGTCCGTCCGGCGAACCCGGACGCCGACCAGTTCAACTCGCTGCACGAGAAGCTGATCGCGAGCTGGCGCGCGTTCGCGGTGACGTGGTCGGACGGCACGCCCGTGCACTTCACGTGCGCCGCCGACTCCGAGGAGGATCGCGGCAACCTCGACTACCTGCGCGACGTCGCCACGCAGGGCGGCGTCGAAGCGCGCTTCATTCCTATCGCGAGCATCGGCTGGGACGAGACCGCCGGCGTCTTCGTCGACGAGCGCGACGAGGAGATCCGCGTGCTGTGCAAGCTCTACCCGTGGGAGTGGCTCGCCGACGAGGCGTTCGGCCCGCACCTGCTCGCGTCGCAGCTGCGCGTCATCGAGCCCGCCTGGAAGATGCTGCTGTCGAACAAGGGACTGCTGCCGATCCTGTGGGAGCTCTTCCCCGACCACCCCAACCTGCTGCCCGCGTACTTCGAGCCCGGCCGCATCCGCGGCGACTACGTCGAGAAGCCGCTGCTGTCGCGAGAAGGGGCGAACGTCGTCGTGCACCGCGACGGTCGCACCATCGCGTCCGGCGGCGAATACGGCGAGGAAGGACGCATCTTCCAGGCATACGCGCCGATTCCGCGCTTCGGCGACGACTACGCGACGATCGGCGCGTGGATCGTCGGCGACGAGCCCGCGGGCATCGGGCTGCGCGAAGACGCGAGCCCGATCACGCGCAACACGAGCCGCTTCGTTCCCCATTACTTCGTCTAGAGTCGAGGTCGCTGATGACGCTGTCCGAATCGCTCGCGGGCCTGCCGGCCTTCCTGCTCTACTTCGCGCTGTCGCTCGCACTGCTGGCGGCGTTCCTCGCCGTCTATCTCGCGGTCACGCCGTACAACGAGCTCGCGCTGATCCGGCAGGGCAACGCCGCCGCGGCCATCTCGCTCGCCGGCGCAACCGTCGGTTTCGTGCTGCCGCTCGCGCGCGCCGTCACGCAGAGCGTCTCCGCGCTCGACCTGGTCGCGTGGGGCGGCGTCGCGCTCGTCGTGCAGGTCGTGGTGTTCCTCCTCGTGGGCAAGCTGGTGCCGCGGTTCCCCGAGGCGATCCGCAACGGGCAGGTCGCGGGCGCGACGCTGCTCGCGGCGCTCGCCGTGGCCGTCGGCCTGCTGAACGCGGCGAGCATGACGGCCTAGCGCGGCGCCGCCGCCCGCCGCGCCCGGCCGGCCCGTTGACAGGCCGCCGAACATGCGCATATGCTCATATTCATATGACGGCGAGGCGGACAGCGAAGGCCGGGCGCGGGGCGGAGGCGCGTGCCAAGGGCAGTGCGGCAGGTGGGCTCGACCCGGTGCTGGCGGTCGTGGCCCGGTACTTCCGCGTGCTGGCCGAGCCGACGCGCCTCAAGATCCTCCACGCGATCTGCGACGAAGAGCAATCGGTGTCGGCGATCGTCGCGGCCACCGGGGCGACGCAGCCCAACGTGTCGCGGCACCTGTCGCTGATGCTGGGTGCTGGCATCGTCGAGCGCCGGCGCGACGGGCACGCCGTGCTGTACCGGATGGCCGATCCGGAATTCGTCGCGATCTGCCGCCGGATGTGCGAGCGCATCGCGAGCCGGCTCGATACGCAGGCCCCGCTGCGGCGCGACCTGCTGCAGTTCGCCGCCCGCCACTGACGCTGCGGCACGCATCGCGGGCCGACGGAAGAAATGTTGTTCCCGGGGCGCCGGCACCCCGGCCGGCGGGTCGCCCGCCGGGCGCGGTTCCACGCAGCACCGGGTTTCCGGGCACCGCGCGCGCCCGGCGCTACAATGCCACGTTGTCATTCGGAGGAGGAGGCACGATGGACACGCATCGCAGGGAGGTGCTGAAGACGGGCGGCGGCGTCACGCTGCTGACGCTGCTTGCCGCGGCCGGTTTCCTGAAGCCGGGCGACGCGCTTGCGCAGGCCTGGAACAAGGGCGCGTTCGAGGCGAAGACGCTCGACGAGGTCGTGAAGGCCCTCGGAGGCTCGGCGCCGGCGCAGAGCAAGGACATCGCGTTCGTGCAGACGCCCGACATCGCCGAGAACGGCGCGGTCGTGCCGATCGGCGTGACGAGCTCGGTGCCCAAGACCGAGTCGATCGCGATCCTGATCGAGAAGAACCCGAACGCGCTTGCGGCGGTCTTCGACATCCCGGCCGGGACCGAGCCGTCGGTGTCGACGCGCGTGAAGATGGGGCAGAGCTCCAACATCCACGCGCTGATCAGGGCCGACGGCAAGTACTACGTCGCGACCAAGGAAATCAAGGTCACGCTCGGCGGCTGCGGCGGCTGACGCGCGGCGCACGAAGACCCGTCCAGGAGAGAGCCATGGCAGATCCGATGCGAATCCGCGCGAGCGTCGTCGGCGACGCGACCGAGGTGAAGGTGCTGATGAACCACGAGATGGAGACCGGCCAGCGCAAGGACGCGCAGGGCAAGGTGATCCCCGCGTGGTTCATCCAGAACGTGACCGCGACCCACAACGGCAAGACGGTGCTGGCGGCCCAATGGGGGCCCGCGATCTCGAAAAACCCGTTCCTATCGTTCAAGTTCAAGGGCGGCGTGAAGGGCGACAAGGTGCAGATCACGTGGGTCGACAACCGCGGCGAGAAGCGGACCGACGAAGCGACGATCGCGTAGGGGCGCGCGCGGACGAGAACGAAGGTCGCGCGACCGGACGCGCCTCGCGCGCGCCGGCGACGACGGCCTCGGACCACCGGGCGCCCCGCTGCGCCCGGCGCAGTCAACCTTAGGAGGCGAACGATGAGCAAGTCCCCAAAGCGGGCTCGCGCCCGCGGCGTCCTGCTGTCGGCGGCCACCGCGCTCGCGGTCGGCACCGCCATCGCGCAGACCTCGGCGGTCGACGAGATCGCCAAGTACCGTGCCGCGCTGCAGGACGGCAACCCGGCCGAGCTGTGGGAAGCGCGCGGCGAGGGCCTGTGGAAGGAGCCGCGCGGCCCCAACAAGGTCTCGCTCGAGAAGTGCGACCTGGGACTCGGCCCCGGCGTGGTCAAGGGGGCCTACGCGCAGCTGCCGCGTTACTTCGCCGACGCCGACCGCGTGATGGACCTCGAGACGCGCCTCGTCTGGTGCATGGTCAAACTGCAGGGCTTCACCGAGGCCGACGCGAAGAAGACCCCGTTCGGGAACCCCGGCGTGAAGTCCGACATCGAGGCGCTCGTCGCCTACGTCACGTCGGAGTCGCGCGGCGTCCGCATGAACGTCGCGGGCACGCATCCGAAGGAGCAGGAAGCCTACCGGCTGGGCGAGAAGATGTTCTTCTTCCGCGGCGGGCCGCACGACTTCGCGTGCGCGACCTGCCACGGCGAGGACGGCAAGCGCATCCGGCTGCAGGACCTGCCGAACCTCACGAGCAAGGCGGGGGCGCAGAAGGCGTACACGACGTGGCCCGCCTACCGCGTGTCGCAGGGCGAGCTGCGCTCCTTCCAGTGGCGGCTGAACGACTGCTTCCGCCAGCAGCGCTTCCCCGAACTCGTGTTCACGTCGGACGCGTCGATCGCGCTGACGATGTTCCTCGCGATGAACGCCAACGGCGCGCCCTTCGACGCGCCCGCCATCAAGCGCTGACGGGAGACCGGTCATGGACAAGCGAATCATCGGGTGGACGGCCGCCGCGTGCGCCGCACTGGGCGTGGTCGGCTGCGCGACCGGGCCGTCAGATGCGGAAGTGAGCGCCAAAGCGACGCAGGTGCTGAAGGCGTCGTTCAAGGCGCGTGGGCAGGCCGGCCTCGACCGGCTCGACCAGGACGAGACGCAGAAGCTCTGCACCGAGTACGGGACCAAGGCGCCGCCGAAGGACGTCGCCGAGAAGATCGAGAAACTGAACCTTGCGACGATCAAGTGGCCGGCGGACGGCAAGTACCTGGGCGACTGGAAGAACGGCGAGCGGATCGCGCAGGAGGGCCGCGGCAAGCAGTATTCGGACGACCCCGCGGGCCCGGTCGGCGGCAACTGCTATGCGTGCCACCAGCTCGCGCCGCAGGAGGTGTCGTACGGGACGATCGGCCCGTCGCTGTACCAGTTCGGCAAGCTGCGCGGCTACAACGACGAGATCCGCAAGTACGCGTACGGCAAGGTCTGGAACTCCGACGCGTACAGCGCGTGCTCGCTGATGCCGCGCTTCGGCCACAGCGCGATCCTGTCCGAGCAGCAGGTGAAGGACGTGGTCGCGCTGCTGATGGACCCCGACTCGCCCGTCAACAAATGAGCGGCTGAGATGACGACGACGAGGCGCCGAAGCGCGGCGAAGTCGAGCGGCGTACCCCGGCGGTCGCCCGGTCGTCGGTCCGCCGGAGGCGCTGTCGACCCGGGCGATCGCGCTTCCCGGTGCCCCGGCGGCTCCGCGTGGCGCCCGATCGCCGCATGAACCGCCGCGAGTTCCTGGAGGCCGTCGCGGTGGCGGCCGCCGCCGGCCTGCCGGTCGGCCGTGTGTCCGCGGAGGGCGCGGCGGCCGACGCGTCGTTCTACGACGGCGCCGTCAAGCCGTTCGGCAACGTCGGCCTGCTGCACTTCACCGACTGCCACGCGCAGCTGTTGCCGATCTTCTTCCGCGAGCCCAATGTGAACCTGGGCGTCGGCGCGGCGGCCGGGCAGCCGCCGCACCTCGTCGGCGAGCATCTGCTCAAGCACTTCGGCATCGCGCCCGGAACGCGCGACGCGCACGCGTTCACGTACGTCGACTTCACCGCGGCCGCGCGCGCGTTCGGCCAGGTGGGCGGGTTCGCGCATCTGGCGACGCTGGTGGCGAGGCTCAAGGCCGTGCGTCCCGGCGCGCTGCTGCTCGACGGCGGCGACACGTGGCAAGGGTCGGCGACTTCGCTGTGGACGAAAGGCCAGGACATGGTCGACGCCCAGAAGCAGCTGGGCGTGGACGTGATGACCGGCCACTGGGAATTCACGTACGGCGCCGACCGGGTGAAGGAGATCGTCGAGAAGGATTTTGCCGGCCGGGTCGACTTCGTCGCGCAGAACGTGAAGACGACCGACTTCGGCGACCCGGTGTTCAAGCCCTACGTGATCCGCGAGGTCAACGGCATTCCGGTCGCGATCGTCGGGCAGGCGTTCCCCTACACGCCGATTGCCAATCCGCGCTACTTCGTCTCCGAGTGGACGTTCGGCATCCAGGAAGAGGAGATGCAGAAGGTCGTCGATGACGCGCGCGCGAAGGGCGCGCAGGTCGTCGTCGTGCTCTCGCACAACGGGATGGACGTCGACCTCAAGATGGCCTCGCGCGTCGCCGGCATCGATGCGATCCTGGGCGGGCACACGCACGACGGCGTGCCGCAGCCGACGCTCGTCGCGAACCGCGGGGGCCGGACGCTCGTCGGCAATGCCGGCAGCAACGGCAAGTTCCTCGCGGTCCTCGATCTCGACGTCAAGGGCGGCAAGGTCGCCGACTTCCGCTACCGGCTGCTGCCGGTGTTCAGCGCGCTGCTGCCCGCCGACCCGGCGATGAGCGCGCTGATCGGCAAGGTGCGCGCGCCGTACGCGGCGAAGCTCGCCGAGCCGCTCGCGACGACCGAGGGCCTGCTGTACCGGCGCGGCAACTTCAACGGCACGTCCGACCAGCTGATCCTCGAGGCGCTGCTCGCCGAGAAGAACGCGCAGATCGCGTTCTCGCCCGGGTTCCGCTGGGGGACGACGATCCTCCCGGGTCAGCCGATCCGGATGGAGCACGTGATGGACCAGACGGCGATCACGTACCCGTACGTCACCGTCAACGAGCTGACCGGCGAGACGATCAAGGCAATCCTCGAGGACGTCGCCGACAACCTCTTCAATCCCGATCCGTACTACCAGCAGGGCGGCGACATGGTGCGCGTCGGCGGCCTCAGGTACACGATCGACCCGCGCGCCGCGGCCGGTGCGCGCATCTCGCGGATGGAGCTCGACGGCGTGCCGATCGACGCCGCGCGGAAGTACAAGGTCGCGGGCTGGGCGCCGGTGTCGGAAGAGGCGAAGGCCGCCGGCGGCGAGGCGATCTGGGACGTCGTCGCGCGCCACCTGCGCGCACGAAAGACGATCCCGCCCCGCACGCTCAACCTGCCGGTGATCGAAGGCATGTCCGGCAATCCCGGCATGTCCGCCTGACGCGCGCGGCCGGCGCCGCGCCGCTCACTCGCCGCGTTCGGCCACGAGCGTCGGCGACGGCGTGCCGGCCAGCGCGAGCCAGTGCTCGATCTGGTTCGGTGCGGCGGACCACTGGCTGCCGTACAGCTGCGGCCCGTAGCGCAGCATGAGCAGCGCGATGCGCGCCGCCTCCGCGTGCCCGGCGTCGGCGAGCAGGACCAGCCGGCCGTATGCGAAGGCATAGCGGCCCTCTTCGTAGGCCCGCATCGCCGTGACGAAGCCGTCGTCCCCGGCGGCCGCGAGCGACGGCCCGGCGGCCAGCGCCGCGAAGGCCGCGACGCCGACGAGGCGTGCGCATCGCGCCCATGCGGAGCGCTTCGACGCGGCAGGCGCCGCCGGTTCCGCCGAGGTCCCCGTTCCCGTCGCGCGCCGCGACGAATGCGTGATCGTGCTCATGACGTCCTCCGTTGCGTTTGCTTGAGCGGCAGCGAACGGTTCGCGGCCTCTGTGGTTTCGTACGGCGCCGGCCCGTGAATCCGGCCACGGCACGGCGGGGGCTACGCGACCAGGCCCTTGCCGAGCAGGCCGATCCCGGACACGGCGAGCAGCATCAGCGTCACGTGCCGGAAGTTGCGGTCGGACAGTCGACGGTAGATGGCCACGCCCGCCAGCGTGCAGGGCAGGACGACCGGCAGGCACAGCGCGAACAGCCGCGCGAAGTCTGGCCCGAACGACTCGGGTCGCACGACGGCGAGCAGCGCGAGACCGACGACCTGCATGCCGAGGATGAACGGCTGCGTGGTCGCGCGCGCGACCGCCTTCGGGGCGCCGGTGAGGTTCAGCCACACGACGACGGCGGCGCCCGGAAAGGCGGTGAAGCCACCGATCGCGCCGCCGGCCATGCCGACCAGCGCGCGGGCGCGCCAGCCGCCGGGCGCGGCGCGCCAGTGGGACGGCCGGAACCACGAGAACGTCGCATACGTGAACAGCAGCCCGCCGAACAGCACCACCAGGGCGCCGGCAGGCAGATGCCCCAGCAGCCACAGCCCGCAGGGAACGCCCAGCAGTCCGCCCGCCAGGTAGGGGCCGGGCCCGTCCGGCCAACACTCGCGCACCGGCGCCATTTCGTCCTTGAGCTGCCGCAACGACAGCAGCTGGTTCGCGGTCGACAGCGCCATCAGCAGCGGGACGCCCTGCGTCGGCGGCAGCAGCGCGAGGATGGCCGCGCCGACCGCGGAGAATCCGAAGCCGGACATTCCGCTGACGAGGCCGGCGGTGGCCAGCACGAAGAGCAGCATCGCGAGCGCAGGGGCGGACAGATCGGGGGTGAGCAGTTGCAGCATGGCGGACCTCCGGCGGGGCACGATTGCCCCTTGCCCGGACGTACGCACGGCGCGCCGCAATCCGGCCACGGCGCCGGCCGGAATAATCGCGTTGACGCGGCCGCCGCTAGGCTACCGTCGCGGCGCCGGCCGCGACGTCCGCCAGCCGCCGCGCGGCGGCGAGCGCCGCGTGGCCCGGGTCGACGCTGCCCGCCAGCTGGGTCGCCGCGAGGCCCGCCGCCGCCCGCGTCGCGGCGAGATCGCCCCGCTCCCGGTGGAGGCGCGCGAGCGCCAGCGCGGCGAGCCCGGTGCGCAACGAGTGCGGCTTCGTGCCCTGCAGCGCCTGCGCCAGCGCCAGCGCGTCGTCGACATCGGCGACTGCCGCGTCCCGCCGGCCGGCCGCGCCATGCGCGTCGGCCCGGCCGAGCAGTCCCACGACCGTGGCCGCCGTCGGCGGACGCTCGCCGATCATCGACGTGAACTGCGCCGTCGCGGCATCGGCGTCGCCGCGCAGCAGCGCAAGGCGGCCCTCGACCTGCGCGCGCAGCAGCGCGACCTTGCCGCCCGGCGTAGCGGCCGGGCCCTCGGACCCCAGCGCGACATGGCGCGCGGCCTCGGCGGCGTCGCCGCGCTCCAGCGCAAGCGAGGCCATGCCGAGCAGCGCGAACTGCTGCCCCGGCGGCAGCATCTGGTCGCGCGAGAGTTGGAGCCCTTCCTCGTAGGCGGCGGCCGCCTCCGGCAGGCGGCCGACCAGCTCCAGCGCGCGCGCCCGGTTCACCGTGATGATCGGCGACTTCGGCGCGTCCGGAGCATCGGTCGTCGCGATGTCGAGCGCGCGGTCGTAGAGGGCGAGCGCCTTTCGCACGTCGCCCGCGCCCTCGTTGACGATCGCCCAGTTGTTGAGCATCGCGATGGCGTTCGGGTTGCGCTCCTGCCCGAGCCGCTCCATCCGCGCGAACGCGTCCGCGTAGTGGCGGTCGGCTTCGTCGTTGCGGCCGTTGACGTGGCACGAGTGGCCGAGCGACGCGATGAGCGACGCTTCCATCCGTGCCGACGGACGCGCCGTCAGGCGCAGGCAGCGCAGCGCCTCGGTGGCATGGTGCATCGCGGCCGCGGCGTCGCTCCTCTGGTGCGCGAGCGACGCCATGTAGTGATGCGCTTCGGCGAGGTCGTCCGGCTGCGTCGACGGCCGCGCGACGACCGCGCTGAGCGTAGCCCAGGCTTCGTCGATGCGGCCGATCCAGGCGATGGCGAGCGCGTGCTCGATCACGAGCTTGTCGCGCAACGATTGGTCGGCGGCGTCGCGCGTCGCGGCGAGCGCGCGCTCCATCAGGGCTACCGCGCGCGCCGGATTGCCGAGCGAGTGCGAGTTCATGCCCATCATCGCCAGCACGGCGGCGCGGTGCTCCGGGTTGTCCTTGAACTCGCGCTCGATCAGCGCCTCGCTGCGCGCCAGCAGCTGCTCGGCCGTCAGCGCCTCGCCGGAGCGCGCGGCCTGCGTGAGCAGCGTGTTCAGGAACTCCGTGACCGCCTCGTTGCGCGCGTTGAGGGCCAGCGCCCGGTCGCGCGCACGCGCGGCCTGCCGCGCCTGCCACAGCGCCACGCCCAGGCCGAGGAGGAGCGCGAGGATGACGACGGCCGTCGCGCCGACGCCGATGGCGAGGCCGAACGCCAGCAGGGCGACGGCGGCGGCGGCCGCGGGCACGCGGTGCCGCTGCAGGGCACGGTTGACGCGGTACGCGAGCGTATCGGGCCGCGCGGTCACGGCCTGGCCGTCGAGGTGGCGCCGCCAGTCCTGCGCCAGCGCGTCGACGGTGGGATAGCGATCGGCGACCGCCTTCTTCAGCGCCTTGTTGAGAATCGCGTCGAGGTCGCCTTGCAGCCGCTTCCGAAGCGCCGGGTCGGCGGCGACCTCGCTCGCGAGCGGAACGTCGGCGACCGCGATGGCCTCCTCGAGCTCGGCCGCGGTGCCGCGCTTCAGCCGGTACGGCCGCGCACCGGCGACGAGCTCGAACGCCACCACGCCCAGCGCGTACACGTCGCTCGACGTCCCGATCGCCTCGCCGCGGATCTGCTCCGGGCTCGCGTAGTCGAGCGTCAATGCGCGGCCGCTCGCGCGGGTCAGCGCCGTCTCCTGCGCCGAGTCGCCCTCCATCAGCTTGGCGATGCCGAAGTCGAGCAGGCGGACCTGGCCGTCGCCGGTGACGAGGATGTTGCCGGGCTTCAGGTCGCGGTGAACGACCAGGCGGCTGTGCGCGAACGCGACCGCATCGGCCACCTGCAGCAGCAACCGGAGCCGGGCTTCCACGGGCAGCGCGCGCCGCCGGCAGTACTCGTCGATCGGCAGGCCCTCGACGTACTCGAGCGCCATGTACGGCCGTCCGTGCGCGTCGAAGCCCGCGTCGTACAGCCGCGCGATGTTCGGATGCTCGAGCGACGCCAGGATCTCGCGCTCGCGCGCGAACCGCGCCGGCAGTCCCGGTGCCCACGTGACATGCGGCAGCTTCAGCGCAACCTTGCGCTTCAGCGTGCCGTCGGCGCGCTCCGCCTGCCACACCTCGCCCATGCCGCCGCGGCCGAGCTCGCGCAGCAGCCGGTACGGCCCGACGGTCTCGCCCGGCGCGAACGCGTGGTCCGCGCCCGCGTCCGGCGCCCTCAAGAACGGCGGACGGTCGAGGATGTCGCCGGTTTCCGGCGCCGCCTGCCGCGCGAGCAGCCTGCGCAGCGTCGGCTCGAGCGATCGCGCATCGCCAGGCAGCGCCGCGAGCCACCGCTCGCGCGCAGAGGCGTCGAGGGCGAGCGCCTCGTCGAGCAGCGTCGACAGCCGGGCCAGATCCTCGGGCGTCATGACAACCTGCGTACGTTGCGGTGCGCCGGAACCGGCCAGTCGCGTCACTCGAGCGCCGCGAACAGCAGCAGCCGCGCCTTCTCCCAGTCGCGCCGCACCGTGCGCTCCGACGTCTCGAGCGCTTCCGCGATCTCCGCCTCGGTCATGCCGCCGAAGTAGCGCAGCTCGACGACCTGCGCAAGGCGCGCGTCGGCCTTGGCGAGGACCTCGAGCGCCTCGTGCACGCGCAGAACGTCGTTCTCGGGCGTGGCAACCTCGGCCGCAATGCCCGTGTCCAGCACGACCCGGTCGGCGTCGCCGCCGCGCCGCTCGGCGAGCCGCGCGCGCGCGAAGTCGACGATCACCGAGCGCATCACGCGCGCCGCATACGTGAAGAAGTGATGCCGGTCCGACACCGGCAACGCCTGCGCGCCGACGAGGCGCAGGAACGACTCGTGCAGCAGCGACGTCGTGTCGAGCAGCGTCATCGACTGGTGCTGCCGCAGCTTCGAGCGGGCGAGCCGGCGCAGCTCGGCATAGAGCTGACTGAACGCCTCGCCGGCGGCCTTCTGGTCGCCTTGCCTGGCGGCGGCGAGCAGTTCGGTCAGTTGCGCCATCGGCACCTCGCACGCATCGCGGAGGCGCAAGGATACGGGATTCGTCCGGGCGAGGGGAATGGCCGGGACTACCGCGCCGGGCCGGCGGTGCCGCGCGGCCGCGCGCGCACCTCGCCGACCGGCAGCTCGAGCAGCGCCTCCACGTCCGCGCCGCGCGCCTTCAGCGCGTCGAACTCGGCCTCGAGTGACGCCGGCGACTGCCTGCTCGTGCGCGCGAGGACGCGCGCCAGGCCCGGCGGCAGGTCGCGCTGCTTCACGAATCCCTGCAGCCAGACGATGCAGGCATCGCCCAGCGCGCGCAGCGCGACGAACGTGCCGACGAGCCCCCACGGCGATCCGGTCACGCCGGCCACCGGCAGACCGAAGATCAGGCCGACCTGCGTCACGAGCACGCGCAGCGACACCGAGCCGGCGCTGCGCGCGAGCTCCGCGAAGCTCCAGCGCGCGACGCGCGGCAGGTCCCACAGCAGGAAGAGGCCCTGGACGGCGATCGCGTAGTACAGCGCCGCGCGCGCGTCGGGCCACGACACCGGGCCCGCGATGCCGAACAGGAACACGAGCGCCGCCACGAACACGCCGTGCGCGATCGTGAAGATCACGGTGATGCCGAGGAAGCTTCGCAGGTACGCATTGCGGTCGGCGAGCGAGCGCCGCGTCTCGGCGGCGCCGGCGTCGGGGTCGGCCGTCGCCTCGATCGACGCGTAGTGCCCGGCCTTGTCCGTGGCGCGCCGGTGCACGACGATGCGGACGGCGCCGGTGCCGACCAGCAGCACCGTCTCGAACCAGTAGAGGAGCAGCAGCACGGCGGGCGAGCGCCCGGTGACCACCACCTCGACCAGCGGCACCACGTTCATCAGCAGCGCGTACAGCAGCGCCGGCACGAACCCCATCGCGGCCTCCGGCAGGCGCGACCGGCGCCCCGGTCAGTGCAGCGTCACCCGCGCGAACTTGCGCTTGCCCGCCTGCACGACGAAGGTCCTGCCTGCCGGCAGCACCAGCGCCCGGTCGGCGACGACATCGCCGTCGACCTTGAGGCCGCGCTGGGCGATGAGCCGCAGCGCCTCCGACGTCGACTCGACGAGCCCCGCCTGCTTCGCAAGCTGCGCGATCGGCAGGCCCGCGCCGGCGGTCGCGAGCGCGACCTCGGGCATGCTCTCCGGCAGCGCGTGGTCGCGGAAGCGCGCCTCGAACGCCGCGAGCGCCGCGTCGGCCGCCGCAGCCGAGTGGAAGCGCGCGACGATCTCCCGGCCGAGCAGCACCTTGGCGTCGCGCGGGTTGCGCCCTTCCGCGCACTCCCGCCGCAGGCGCCCGATCTCGTCGAGCGACCGGAACGACAGGAGCTCGAACCAGCGCCACATCAGCGTGTCCGACACCGACATGATCTTGCCGAACATCTCGGCCGGGGCTTCGGTGATGCCGACGTAGTTGCCCTTCGACTTCGACATCTTCTCGACGCCGTCGAGCCCCTCGAGCAGCGGCATGGTCAGGATGCACTGCGGCTCCTGCCCCCAGTGCCGCTGCAGCTCGCGCCCGACCAGCAGGTTGAACTTCTGGTCGGTGCCGCCCAGCTCGATGTCGGCCTGCAGCGCCACCGAGTCGTAGCCCTGCATCAGCGGGTACAGGAACTCGTGCACGGCGATCGGCTGGTTGCCGGCGAAGCGCTTCGCGAAGTCGTCGCGCTCGAGCATCCGCGCGACCGTGTACTTCGCCGCGAGCTTGATCATGCCGGCGGCGCCGAGCGGCTCGCTCCACTCCGAGTTGTAGCGGATCTCGGTGCGCGCCGGGTCGAGCACCTTCGACGCCTGCGCGTGGTAGGTCTTCGCGTTGGCCTCGATCTGCTCGCGCGTGAGCGGCGGGCGCATGTCGTTGCGGCCGGACGGGTCGCCGATCATCGACGTGAAGTCGCCGATGAGAAAGATGACCTGGTGCCCGAGGTCCTGCATCTGCCGCATCTTGTTGAGCACGACCGTGTGCCCGAGGTGGATGTCGGGCGCCGTCGGGTCGAGCCCGAGCTTGATCCGCAAGGGCTTGCCCCGCGCGAGCTTCTGCGCGACCTCGCTCTCGACCAGGAGTTCGTCGGCGCCGCGCTTGAACACGGCGAGCTGGTGGGCGATGTCCACGGGCAGGTCAGTCGCGAAGGGCCGTCCCGAGCGACTGACCTGCCCCCTCGGGGGGCAGCGAGCGCAGCGAGCGTGGGGGCCGTTCCATCCAGTCGCGAAGGGTCGTCCCGAGCGACTCCCCTGTCCCCAAGTGGGGCAGCGAGCGCAGCGAGCGTGGGAGCGGTTTCATCCTGGTCGGGTCCTCGGCCGCGCCGGCGGGGCGCGGCGCATGGGTTCGGCACGGAATGGGTGCGGGCAGGCGCCGGCCGGGCGCCGTCTTGCTAGAATCCGCCGGTCGAAGCCGGAAGACCTGCCCTTTGTCCGCGAGCGAACCCCCGATTCTAGCGCAACCGTCCGGCGCGCCCGGCGCCCTGCCGGCGCGGCCGTTCTTCAGCCTGCCGACGCCCGGCCACTGGCTCGCGATCGCCGTGCTTTCCCTGTCGGGCGTGGCGGCCTTCGGCCTCGCGCCGGACACGACGCTGCCGACGGTCCCGACCCGCGCGGTCGAGCGCGCGCTGCCGCTGCCGGCACTGCCCGCCGAGGACGCGGCCGCGACCGTGTACTGGCGCGAGGAGCGCGTGCAGCGCGGCGACACGATCGGCAGCCTGCTCGCGCGGGCGGGCGTCGACGACCCGGACGCGATGCGGTTCCTGCGCACCAGCGCCGACGCACGCCCGCTCTACCAGCTGCGCCCAGGCCGCCCGGTGCGCGTCGCGGTCGACGACAACGGCGCGCTGGTCGCGCTCGCGTTCCGCACCGGCGCCGACGAGTCGTTCGCCGTCGAGCGCGCGGGCGAGGCCTTTCGCGCGACGAAGAGCGCCGCCGCCGCCGACGTGCGCACGGTCCTGCGCTCCGGCGAGATCCGCACGTCGCTGTTCGGCGCGGCCGACGCCGCCGGGATCCCGGACGCGGTGACGATCGCGCTGGCCGAGGTGTTCGCCGGCGACATCGACTTCCACCACGACCTCCAGCGCGGCGACCGCTTCACCGTCGTATACGAGGAGCGCTACGTCGACGGCGAGGCGACCGGCACCGGCCGCATCGTCGCCGCCGAGTTCGTCAACCGCGGCACGACGCTGCGCGCGTTCCTGTGGCGCGACGCCGACGGCCGCGACGCGTACTTCACCGAAGAAGGCCGGAGCGCGCGCAACGCGTTCCTGCGCTCGCCGATGGAGTTCTCGCGGATCACGTCGGGTTTCTCGCTCGCGCGCTTCCACCCGATCCTCCAGCAGTGGCGCGCCCACCAGGGTGTCGACTACGCGGCACCGGCCGGCACGCCGGTGCGCGCGACTGCCGACGGCGTCGTGGCGGCCGCCGGCTGGCAGGGCGGCTACGGCAACGCGATCGTCCTGCGCCATCAGGGTACGTACTCGACCGTGTACGGCCACCTTTCACGGATCGCTCCCGCCGTCAGGGCCGGCGCGCGCGTGCGCCAGGGCGACACGATCGGGTTCGTCGGCATGACGGGCTGGGCGACCGGGCCGCATCTGCACTACGAGTTTCGCATTGCCGATGAGGCGCGCAATCCGCTGACGGTCGCGATGCCTACGGCGGAGCCGATCGTGCCGGAACGCCTGGCCGCGTTCCGGGCGGCGATCGCGCCCCACGCCGACACGCTCGCGCTCGCGCGCACGCTGTCCGGCACCGCGCTCGCCGCGGCGCGCTAGCCGGCGGCGAGGCGCCGGATGACCGCGCGCCGCGAGATCTTTGCCGGCGTCATGTCCGGCACGAGCCTCGACGGCGTCGACGCCGTCCTCGCCGATTTCACGCCGGGACCCGCGGCCGGCGCGCTGCTCGCGGCGACGCACGTCGCGTTCCCGTCCGACCTGAAGCGCGAGCTCGCCGCGCTGCAGGAGGCCGGCCCCGACGAAATCGTGCGCGCGGCACGCGCCGCCAACGCGCTCGCGGACCTCTACGTCCACGCGCTGAAGAGCGTCTGCCTCGCCGCGGACGTCGCGGCGCACGACGTCGTCGCCGCGGGCGTGCACGGGCAGACGGTGCGCCACCGTCCGCACGAGGGCTGGACGCTGCAGGTCAACAATCCGGCGCGGTTGGCCGAGCGCGCGTACATGACCGTGGTGGCGGATTTCCGGATGCGCGACGTCGCCGCCGGCGGGCAGGGCGCGCCGCTGGTGCCGGCCTTTCACGCCGCGCGGTTCGCGCGCCCGGGCCGCGCGCGCGTCGTCGTCAACGTCGGCGGCATCGCGAACGTCACGATCCTGCCCGCGCGCGGCGACGTGCGCGGCTTCGACACGGGGCCGGGCAACGTGCTGCTCGACCTCGCGAGCCAGCGCCACCTGGGCGCGCCGTACGACGAGGGCGGCGCGTGGGCCGCGTCCGGCGTCGCCGACGCGGCGCTGCTCGCGGCACTGCTGGACGAGCCGTTCTTCGCGTCGCCGCCGCCGAAGAGCACCGGCCGCGATCTCTTCAATGCGGGCTGGCTCGATGCGGCACTCCTGCGCGCGCCGTGGCGCGGCCGCGCGGAGGACCTGCAGGCGACGCTGACGCTGCTGACCGCGCGGACGATCGCCGATGCGGTGCGCGTGCACGCGCCCGAGACGAGCGACGTGCTGGTGTGCGGCGGCGGCGCGCGCAACGCGGCGCTGATGCGCTCGCTCGCGGCGGCGTTGCCCGGCGTCGCCGTCGACACGACGGAGTCCGAGGGGGTGGCGACCGACCACGTCGAGGCGCTCGCGTTCGCCTGGCTCGCGCGCGAAGCGCTGGCGGGCCGGCCCGGGAACCTGCCCGCCGTCACCGGCGCCGCCGGGCCGCGGGTGCTGGGGGCGATCTATCCGCGCTGAACGCCGCGCATGGCGGAAACGACAACGGGGCCCTGAAGGCCCCGTTGCTCCGATGCCGGCAGCGCGTCGTCAGACCGAGAAGCTCGACCCGCAGCCGCAGGTCGTCGTCGCGTTCGGGTTCTTGATCACGAACTGCGCGCCTTCGAGGCCTTCCTGGTAGTCGATCTCGGCGCCGACCAGGTACTGGTAGCTCATCGGGTCGATCAGCAGCGTCACGCCGTCCTTCACCATCGACGTGTCGTCGTCGTTGGCGACCTCGTCGAACGTGAAGCCGTACTGGAAGCCGGAGCAGCCACCGCCGGACACGAACACGCGCAGCTTGAGCTCGGGGTTGCCTTCCTCCTCGATCAGCAGCCTGACCTTCGCCGCGGCCGAGTCCGTGAAGATCAGCGGTGCCGGCATCTCGTTCATTGCATTCATCGTCGACTCCTCCAGCCTGGATTCCGCGCGGGGCGCCACGCCCCGGTCCTGCGCAATCATCGCGCAGCGGTCGGCATCCGTAAAGCGCCGCCCGCGCGCACCTTGTCCTGGCGCAAACCCGCTAGTCCGCCGTCACCCGCTTCAATTCGACCACGCTCGCGGTCCCGGGTTCGGCGTGGTGCAGGCGCCCCTGGACGACGGCGCCCATGTGCATCTCGAGCGACCGGTATTCGATGTCGCCGACGATCCGGGCCTTGGCCTGCAGCTCCAGAAAGTCATTGGCGGTAACAGGGCCATTGATCATCCCGTTCACGACCACGTGCGACACCTTCACCTCGCCGTCCACGCGCGCCTGCTCGCTCACCACCAGCGTGCCGTTCTCGCCGTTGGCCGTCGCGACGTTGCCGCGGACGATGCCGTCGATGCGCAGGCCCCCGCTGAACGTGACGTCGCCGTCGACCGTGGTGCCGGCGCCGATCAGGCTGTCGATGCGCTTCTGCGCCGGCGCGTTCTTCTTCCGTTCGAACATGGTGGCCTCCTAGCCCAGCGTCAAGGTCCGCGTCGCCCGCGGGGTGCCTTGGCCGGTCTCGTACGCCCGCACGGCGACCGCGGTGACCCGGCTGCCCGCCGGAACGCGAATCCTGCCTTCAAGCCTCTGATAATACTTGAATTTGAGCACCAGTGCCGAGGCGGTGGCCGGGTCGTCCTCCGGCAGAACGATCGTGCGCACCTGGGCCGTCCCGCCGGCGGCTGGCGCGAGCGACGCCTGGACGACCACGTTCCCGACGAACTCGTCCTTCGGGTTGCCACCCCGGACCAGCAGCAGCGAATAGCGCCACGTGTCCTCGCCGTCCGGCTCCACTGCCAGCCGCTGGATCTGCAGGCCGATCGCCTTGCTGGAGTCGGACAGCAGCTTCTGTAGGAACGCGAGCTCGTCCTTGAGCTGGGCGTTCTCGCCGGACAGCTCGGCCGCCTGCCTGGTCAGGCCTTCCTGCGCGCCCCGGGTCATCGCGAGCTCGGACTCGAGCGCCGAATTGCGCGCGCGCAGCTCCGCCGTCTCGGCGCGGAGCCGGGTGCTTTCGGATTCGAGCGTCGCGAGCCGCGCTTCGACCTCCTTGCGGTTGAAGCCGCCGAAGATCTGGCCGAAATCGAAGCCCCACCACCACATGCCGCCGATGATCGCGAGCAGCGACGCGACGATCGTCACCCGCCCCCACCACGGCAGGTGCGTGCGCACGGCCATCCGCGGGGCGGAGATGCCGAAGTGCTGGCGCACGCGGCGCCACCAGAGGGGCGTGGCCACGGCGCGGTAAACCCTACGGCAGCACGGGCGCCGCGGTGAGTCCGGCGGTCTCGGGCAGCCCGAACATCAGGTTCATGTTCTGCACGGCCTGGCCCGCCGCACCCTTGACCAGGTTGTCCTCGACGACGATCACCGTGACCATGTCGCCGTTGCCGGGACGGTGGACCGCGAGGCGCGCGACGTTGGACGCGCGCACGCTGCGCGTGTCCGGCGTCGAGCCGGCCGGCATGACGTCGACGAACGGCTCGCCGGCGTAGCGCTGCTCGAACAGCGCCTGCACGTCGACGGCCGGCCTCGTCAGCCGCGCGTACAGCGTCGCGTGGATGCCGCGGATCATCGGGAGGAGATGTGGCGTGAACACGAGCCTGACCGGCGACGCGCTCCGGCCCTGCAGCTCCTGCACGGTTTCCGGATGGTGCCGGTGGCCCGCCACGCCGTACGCCTTGAAGTTGTCCGAGGCCTCGGCGAGCAGCAGTCCGACCTCGGCCTTGCGGCCGGCGCCGGACGCGCCGGACTTGCAGTCGGCGATCAGGTGCTCGCTGTCGACGACGCCGGCCTCGAGCAGCGGGATGAGGCCCAGCTGCATCGCGGTCGGATAGCAGCCCGGATTGCCGACGACGCGCGCGCGGCGGATCTCGTCGCGGTGGAACTCCGGCAGCCCGTAGACGGCCTCGGCCAGCAGGTCCGGGCACGCGTGCGGGAGCTTGTACCACTTCTCGAACAGCGCGGCGTCGCGGATGCGGAAGTCGGCGGCGAGGTCGATGATCCTGACGCCGGCGCCGACGAGCTCGCGCGCCTGCGCCATGGCCACGCCGTGCGGCGTCGCGAAGAACACGACGTCGCAGGACTTGAGGTCGGTCGCGTCGGGCGCCGTGAACGCGAGGCCGTCGTAGTGGCCGCGCAGGCTCGCGAACATGTCGACGACGCGCGTGCCGGCGTCGCCCCGCGAAGTGATCGCGCGCACGTCGGCGTCGGGGTGCGACGCCAGGATCCGCAGCAGCTCGACGCCGGTGTAGCCGGTGCCGCCGACGATGCCGATCTTGAGCATTGGGGGACCTCGTGTCGGGGAACGACGATTCTAGCCCGCGAAATGAGGGTCAGACTCGAATTTTTCGCCGCGCGCCGTCGCGTCGCTGCTGCCGGCCCCCGGAAAATTCGAGTCTGACCCTCATTTCGCAAACGAAAGGGCCGCCTCGCCGGCGGCCCTTCGCGTGCAACGGCGCGTGCGCGCTAGCGCTTCGAGAACTGCTTGCGGCGGCGGGCCTTGTGCAGGCCGACCTTCTTGCGCTCGACCTCGCGCGCGTCGCGCGTGACGAGCCCCGCCTTCGACAGCGTAGGTTTGAGCTGCGCGTCGTAGTCGATCAGCGCGCGCGTGATGCCGTGGCGGACCGCGCCGGCCTGGCCGGACTCGCCGCCGCCGATGACGTTGACCATGATGTCGAACGTCGTCGCGTGGTTGGTGAGCAGCAGCGGCTGGCGCACGACCATGCGGCCGGTCTCGCGCGTGAAGAATTCGTCGACCGGCTTCTCGTTGACGACGAACTTGCCGGTGCCCTGCTTGATGAACACGCGCGCCACCGACGTCTTGCGGCGGCCCGTGCCGTAGTAGTAGTTGCCGATCATGGGGTCGGGTCTTCTCGGTTGTGGCGGCGGCGGTTACCGGACAGGGTCGAGCGTCTTCGGCTGCTGCGCCGAATGCGGATGCGCCGGGCCCGCGTAGTACTTGAGCTTCTTCAGCATCGCGTAGCCGAGCGGCCCCTTGGGCAGCATGCCGCGGACGGCCTTCTCGAGCGCCCGGCCCGGGAAGCGCGCCTGCATCTTGGCGAACGTCGTCGTGGAGATGCCGCCCGGGTAACCCGAGTGGCGGTGGTAGAGCTTGTCCTCGGCCTTGTTGCCGGTGACGCGCAGCTTGTCGACGTTGGTGACGACGATGAAGTCGCCGGTGTCCATGTGCGGCGTGTAGATCGCCTTGTGCTTGCCGCGCAGGCGCAGGGCGATCTGGCTCGCGAGGCGCCCCAGCACCTGGTCGGTCGCGTCGACGACGTACCAATCCCGGGTGATGTCGGCCGGTCTGGCGGAAAAGGTCTTCATGGTGCTATCGGTCTCGCTCGTGGGTTGGGCCGGTGCACGATCGGCGCCGAGGCGGGATCGGCCCGGCCCGGGATCGGCCACAAAAGTCCGCCATTATACTGTTCGCAGGCTTTTTCGGTCAACGCGGCGGCGCGCGGCCGGCATGCGTGCGGTGGCGGCCGGACCGCGCCGCGCCGCCGACGGGCCGGCCGGCCGGCCGGGGCAAAAAAAGGGCGCGGCCGTTGGGGCCGCGCCCGGAGGATTCCACCATAGGAGGAGAATGGAGGAATGCGTCTGCGGGGCCGACGGAGGATGACGGCTGGGTCCGCAGACGCTTATGATCCTCGCATATTGCATCGCACAATTCAAGAATTCTCCCGCGCTGCAGCAACCCAAATTGCAACCGCGTGTTGCGAAAATCGCAGTGTGTGAGTGAACACTCTCTCCGTAACGCACACAGGATCTCGCATCCGAACATGGACATGAAGACCCGCGTCAAGTGGATCGACGGCGTCGCCTTCGCCGGCGAGTCGGGGAGCGGCCATGCCGTCGTGGTCGACGGGGCGCCGGACGGCGGCGGGCGCAACATCGGGATGCGGCCGATGGAGATGCTGCTGACGGGCGCCGCTGCCTGCACGGCCTACGACGTCGTGACGATCCTGCGGAAGGGACGACACCCGGTTTCCGACGTCGCCGTGACCGTCGAAGCGGAGCGGGCACCCGAGGCGCCGCGGGTGTTCGTCCGGCTGCACTACGTGTACACGGTGGCCGGGCGGGGCCTCGACCGCAGGCACGTCGAGCGGGCGATCCTGCTCTCGAAGGAAAAGTACTGCTCGGCCACCATCATGCTCGGCAAGACGGCCGAGGTGACCTGGGACCTTGTCCTGGTCGACGGCGACCGGGTGCCCGCGCCGGCGGCCGGTACGGCCTGACCGCGCTACATCCGCATGGCGGGACCGGGCTCCGGGGCTCCGGAGGCCGGCGCGTCGGTTGTTGCGTCGCGGGAAGCCTCGGGGCGTTGCTGCGGCAGCAGCAATCCGCGCACGGTGATGCTGGTCGTCGCCTTGACGAGCCGCCCCTTGCCGTCGCGAAAGGTCAGCGTGAGCGGGGCCGGGTCGCCGTTGCCGGCGTCGCGCGTGATGCCGACGAGCCGCAGGTGGTCGCCGCGGTAGGCGAGGCGGGTGGTCGCGCCGGCGGCAACCGGCATCGTCGCGACCGTTTCCTCGGTGGCGGGGTCGTCGATCACCTTCACGCGGACGAGTTCGACCTTGCGCGCGAGCGGCGTGGCCGCGCCGACCAGCGTCACCGCCGCCGTGCTGTCGATGTCGACGTAGGCGCGCGCGGACGCCGCGCCTGCCGGGGCGGGGCGCATCCATGCGTTGCGCAGCGTGACGACGTCGGCGGCGGCCGCGGCGCCGGCGAACCCGAGCGCCGCGACGGCGACCAGCAGCAGGCGCCGCGCGCTCACTTGGGCTCGTTGAGCAGGCGGATGAGGCTCGACGTGTCGGCGCGGCCGCCGCCGCGTGCCTGCAGCTGCGCGTAGAACTGGTCGACGACCGCGGTGACCGGCAGCACGGCGCCGTTGCGGCGCGCCTCCGCGAGGCAGATCGACAGGTCCTTGCGCATCCAGTCGACGGCGAAGCCGAAGTCGAACTTGCCGGCGATCATCGTCTTGCCGCGATTCTCCATCTGCCACGACTGCGCGGCGCCCTTGGAGATCACGTCGATCACGCGCTCGGCGTCGAGCCCCGCGCGCATCGCGAAGTGGATGCCTTCGGACAGGCCCTCGACGAGCCCGGCGATGCAGATCTGGTTCACCATCTTCGTCAGCTGGCCGCTGCCCGGGCCTCCCATCAGCGTCACGGCGCGCGCGTAGGTGGCGAGCACCGACTCCGCGCGCGCGAACACCGCCGCGTCGCCGCCCACCATGATCGTGAGCTTGCCGTTCTCCGCCCCGGCCTGGCCGCCCGAGACTGGCGCGTCGAGGAACGCAATGCCCCGCGCCTGCGCGGTCGCGTGGATCTCGCGTGCGACTTCGGCCGACGCCGTCGTGTGGTCGACGAGGATCGATCCCGCGCCCATGCCGGACAGCGCGCCCTCGGGGCCGGCCGCGACCGCGCGCACGTCGTCGTCGTTGCCGACGCACATCATCACCACTTCGGCGCCCTTCGCGGCGGCGGCGGGCGTGGCCGCGCTGCGGCCGCCGTGCGTCGCCACCCATTGCGCGGCCTTCGCGGCCGAGCGGTTGTACACGGTCACGTCGTGCCCGGCGCGCGCGAGGTGGCCCGCCATCGGAAAGCCCATCACGCCCAGGCCCAGAAATGCAAGTCTCACAGTTGTTCCTCCCAGGGTTGCGCGCGCGCCGGCCGCGGCGCGCGGCCGTAGCGCCACTTCAACCAGAATATCGCGAGCTGCAGCGTCAACGTGACCACGTTGGTCGCGATGAGCGGCAGCGACGAGAGCGCGATGCCGTACCAGAGCCACAGCGCCGAGCCGACGGCGAGGATGCCGAACAGCCACCACGAGATGTCGTACGCCGAGCGCGTGCGCACGATGCGCACGACCTGCGGCACGAACGCGACGGTCGTCAGCCCGCCGGCGGCGAGGCCGAGCACGTCGGCCGGCACGAGCGCCATCGCGCGGTCACGCCGGCGGCAGCGCACGGCGCGCGGTGGCCGCCGCCGCCCGCACCTGCGCCGGCGCGGTGCCGCCGGGGTGGTCGCGGCTCGCGACCGAGCCTTCGAGCGTCAGCACCGCGTGCACGTCGTCGCCCACCAGCGGCGAAAACTGCCGCAACTCGGCCACCGGCAGCGCGGCCAGGTCCACGCCCTTGCCTTCCGCGTGGCGCACCGCGCGCGCGACCGCCTCGTGCGCGTCGCGGAACGGCGCGCCGCGGCGCACCAGGTAGTCCGCGAGATCGGTCGCCGTGGCGAAGCCCTCGCTCGCCGCGGCGCGCATGCGCGCGGCGTCGACGACGATGCCCGTCGCAACGAGGTCGGCCATGATCGCCAGCGTGTCGGCGAGGGTATCGACCGTGTCGAACAGCGGCTCCTTGTCTTCCTGGTTGTCCTTGTTGTACGTGAGCGGCTGCGCCTTCATGAGCACGAGCAGCGCGACCAGGTGGCCGATGACGCGGCCGCTCTTGCCGCGCACGAGCTCGGGAACGTCCGGGTTCTTCTTCTGCGGCATGATCGAGCTGCCGGTGCAAAAGCGATCGGCGAGGCGCACGAAGCCGAAGCGCGGCGACGACCACAGCACGAGTTCCTCGGCGAAGCGCGACAGGTGCACCATGACGAGCGCCGCGGCGGCCTCGAACTCGATCGCGAAGTCGCGGTCGGCGACGGCGTCGAGCGAATTGGACGCGATGCCGTCGAAGCGGAGCTCGCGCGCGACGCGCTCGCGGTCGATCGGGAACGACGTGCCTGCGAGCGCCGCGGCGCCGAGCGGCAGGCGGTTCACGCGCCGGCGGCAGTCGGCCATGCGCTCGCTGTCGCGGGCGAGCATCGCCTCGTACGCGAGCAGGTGGTGCCCGAACGTCACCGGCTGCGCGACCTGCAAGTGCGTGAAGCCTGGCATGATCGTGTCGGCGTGCGTCTCGGCGAGGTCGACGAGCGCGCGGCGCAGCGCGACGAGCCGGCCCATCAGCGCGTCGATCTCGCCGCGCAGCCACAGGCGCACGTCGGTGGCGACCTGGTCGTTGCGCGAGCGGCCCGTGTGCAGCCGCTTGCCGGCGTCGCCCACCAGCGCGGTCAGCCGGCGCTCGATGTTGAGGTGGACGTCCTCGAGGTCGACCGACCACGTGAACGTGCCGGCGGCGATTTCCGCGCGGATCGCGGCCATGCCGCGCTCGATGTCGGCGAGGTCCTGCGGAGCGAGCACGCCGGCGGCGGCGAGCATGCGCGCGTGGGCGAGCGAACCGGCGATGTCGGCGTCCGCCAGTCGCTGGTCGAACGTCACCGACGCCGTGTAGCGCTTGACGCGCTCGGTAACGGGCTCCGCAAAACGGCCGGACCAGCCGCCGGAGGCGGGGGCGGCGTCTGCGGTCGGCTTGGGCTCGGGCATCGCGTCTACGGTGGGTTCTTGCGCCGGCCGCGGCGGATGCCGACAATAGTTAGCGGGGAGCTTCGCGCCGGCGCGGGCGTCGTCCCGCGGCCGTTGCCGCCGGGACGCCGGGCCGGGCAAGGCCGGCGCCGGCCCGAGCGCCGGCCGCGGCGTACGGGCATGATGCTTGCATGCCGCCACCGATCATGCGGTCGATTATAAGACAAAACGCCCCTCGAGCCGCCCTGCCCGACTTCCGCAATCTGGGCGTGGTCCTGCGCATCCTGGTCGCGGTCAACGCGGGCGCCGTGCTGTGCGCCTTCGCGCGCCAGTCGGCGCCCGCGGCGCTCTTCGCCGACTGGACGCTCGCGACGACGATGGTCGAGCCGCCGCTGTTCGCGACGCTCGCCGTGCTGTGGGTGGCGTCGAAGCGGCTCGCCCGGCTGCCGTTCATGACCGGCGTCGGTGTCGTCGCCCTGGTCGCGATCGTCGCGTCGCTCGCGTTCTATCCGCTGTTCCGGCAGATGGCACCGACCGCGCCGACCAGCCCGCTGCGCTGGCTCGTCTGGTCGCTCGTCGCGGTCGCTGCGCTCGCGTACTGGTTCCACCTGCGCGCCCGCGCGTTGTCGCCGGCGATCACCGAGGCGCGGCTGCAGGCGCTGCAGGCGCGCATCCGCCCGCACTTCCTGTTCAACAGCATCAACGCCGTGCTGTCGCTGGTGCGCGCCGAACCCGCGCGCGCCGAGCACGCGCTGCAGGACATGGCCGATCTCTTCCGCGTGCTGATGCGCGACAACCGGAATCTGGCGCCGCTCGCCGACGAGGTGGAGTTGTGCCGGCAGTACCTCGAGCTCGAGCAGTTGCGGCTGGGCGACCGGCTGCAGGTCGAGTGGAATCTGAAGAGCATGCCCGGCGACGCGCAGGTGCCGCCGCTGGTGCTGCAGCCGCTGCTCGAGAACGCCGTCTACCACGGCATCGAGCCGTCCAGCGCGCCCGGGCTCGTCTCCGTCAACATCTTCGAGGCGCGCGGCGAGGTCCATGCGATCCTGCGCAACCCGTATCGCGCCGAGGGGGGCAGCCACCACTCCGGCAACAAGATGGCGCTCGCCAACGTGCGCGAGCGGCTCGCGCTGCACTTCGACGCCGAGGCGAGCCTCGAGTCGCGGGTGACGAAGGACGGCTACGAGGTGCACATCCGGCTGCCGTACCGGAAGGCCGACCGGGACGCCACGCCCAACGGGCCGCCGCCGCGCGAGCGCCCGGCGGGCGGCGATCGCGGCGGCAAGGGCACCAGCCGGCGCGCGGTCCTGGCGCTCGTCGCGACCGGACCGGGCGGGGCGCGCGCGGCGCGCGGGACGCTGGCACGGGCCGTGCTGGGGATCGTGCATGGCTGAACCCGCTCTGCGAGTGCTGGTGGTCGACGACGAGGCACCCGCGCGTCGGCGGATGCGCGACCTGCTCGACGACTGCGCTGCGGCGCTTCCGCTCGCCGTGATCGGCGAGGCGCAGCACGGGCGCGAGGCGCTCGACCTGCTGCAGTCGGCGCCGGCCGACCTCGTGCTGACCGACATCCACATGCCGGACATGGACGGCATCGAGCTCGCCCGCCACCTGCTCAAGCTGCCGCACCCGCCGGTCGTGATCTTCACCACCGCTTTCCACGAGCACGCGGTGCAGGCGTTCGAGGTCAACGCCATCGACTACCTGATGAAGCCGGTCCGCGTGCAGCGGCTGCTGGCCGCGCTGCAGAAGGTGCCGCGGCTGAAGCCCGTCAGCGCCGAGAAGCTCGCGCAGCTGCCGGCGTCCGCGCGGAGGTTCCTGTCGGTGACCGAGCGCTCGCGCGTCGTCCTGGTGCCGCTCGACGAGATCGTGTATCTCAAGGCCGAGCTCAAGTACATCACGATCCGCACGGTGCAGCGCGAATACCTGCTCGAGGAGTCGCTCACGAGGCTCGAGCAGGAATTCGGCGCGCGCTTCGTGCGCGTCCACCGCAACTGCCTCGTGTCGCGCGACTTCATCCGCGGCTTCGAGCGCCGCGTCAACGACGACGGCGACTCGCACTGGGAAGTGCTGCTGACGGGGCTCGCGGAGACGCTGCCGGTCTCGCGCCGGCAGCAGTTCGTCGTGCGGGACGTGGGTCGGGTTAACGTCTAGATAAGTCAGAGGGGGTCGCGAGCCTGCCGGCCGCTCCCCCCTTGGAAAAATCCTGGACGCCGATCGTTTGGCGAGAGGCTGATCAGGGGGAAATCGCGGGCGGAGCCCGACGATTTCCTGCGGAAAGGGCACGAGGCGTGCGGGCTGACTGCTCCTGCGGGCCCCTTTCCGCGCGAACAGCCTGCATGCGTAGTATCGACCGCGCGCCCGTCGCGCCGGCGATGGCGCTACACTTCGCGCCTCTTCCTGCAAAACCCGGTCTGGAAACGATTCCATGCGCACGCTCGTCTGCGGCTCGCTCGCCTACGACACCATCATGGTGTTCCCCGACCACTTCTCCCGGCACATCCTGCCGGAGCAGGCGCAGGTGCTGTCGGTGTCGTTCACGGTCGGCGAGATGCGGCGCGAGTGGGGTGGCTGCGCCGGGAACATCGCGTACAACCTGCAGCAGATCGGCGGCGAGCCGGTGGTGATGGCGACGATCGGCGACGACGGCGACGACTACCGCGAGCGAATGGAGGCGTTCGGCATCGGGCTCGACGGCGTGCGCCACGTGCCGGGCACGTATACGGCGCAGGCGTTCATCATCAACGATCTCGCCGACAACCAGATCACGGCCTTCCATCCGGGTGCGATGAGCTTCTCGCACCAGAACCGGATCGGCGACGTCGCGGGCATCGGCCTCGGGATCGTCGCGCCCGACGGCAAGGAAGGCATGTGGACGCACGTCGAGCAGTTCGCGCAGGCGGGCATCCCGTTCGTGTTCGACCCGGGGCAGGGGATGCCGCTCTTCAGCGGGCCCGAGCTCATGACGATGATCGGGAAGGCCGACTACGTCGCCGTCAACGACTACGAGGGCCGCCTGCTCGCCGAGCGCACCGGGATTCCGCTCGCCGGCATCGCCGAGATGGTCGACGCGCTGATCGTCACGCTGGGTGGCGACGGTTCGGTGATCCACGCCGACGGCGCGACGTTCGCGATCCCGGCGGCGAAGCCCGCGGCCGTGCTCGATCCCACCGGCTGCGGCGACGCGTACCGCGCGGGCCTCCTGTACGGGATCGCGCACGGCTGGGAGTGGGAACGCACGGGCGGCCTGGCGTCGGTCATGGGCGCGCTCAAGATCGCGTCGCGCGGCGGGCAGAACCACGTCGTCAACCGGGAAGTCGTGGGCGCGCTCTACCGCACCGCATTCGGCACCGACCTCTGGTGAGCGGCGGCGGCGGCGCGCGATGATGGCCACCGCGGGCCGGCACCGCAATCCGCTGCCCGTGCGCTGCTGGCGGGCGACGCGCACGTGCGTGCATGTCCTGGAAGGCGTGGCGACGACGCTCGTCGTCTTTCCGCTGGTCGGAGAAGCGCGGCGTCGCGCGCTCGTCCAGCGCTGGAGCAGCCGCCTGCTCGCCATCCTCGCGGTCGAGGCGCGGATCGAGGGCGACCTCAACGCGCATCGCGGCAACGTGCTGGTCGTCGCGAACCACATCTCGTGGCTCGACATCTTCGTGCTCAACGCGCATCGCCCGCTGCGCTTCGTCGCGAAGTCCGAGACCGCGAACTGGCCGGTGGTGTCGCAGCTGATCCGCGGCGCGGGCACCGTGTTCATCGAGCGCGAGCGCCGGCGCGACACGCACCGCGTCAACCACCAGATGGCGCGGGTGCTGGCGGCCGGCGACATGGTCGCGGTGTTTCCGGAAGGGACGACGACCGACGGGACGGACCTGCTGCCGTTCAAGAGCTCGCTGCTGCAGCCGATCGTCGAGGCCGAAGGCCACGTGCAGCCGGTCGCGATCCGCTATCGGACGCCCGACGGCGACGTGTCGTTCGCGCCCGCGTGGGTCGGCGACACGACGTTCGTGCAGTCGTTCTGGGCGGTGTGCGGCGAGCGGCGGATCGCCGTCCTGCTCTCCGCGCCGCCGCCGCTGCACGCGCGTGCCGCGCACCGGCGCGAACTCGCCCGCGCCGCCGAGGCCGCTATCCGAACGGCTTTGGCTGAACCGGCGATCGCGACGGCACCTGGAACACGCGCCGGTCCGGCAGCCGCACCGCGGTGAGCGTGCCGCCCCACAGGCAACCCGAGTCGAGCATCAGCACGTTGGGCGCGAGCATCAGCTCGAGCGTCGACCAGTGGCCGCACACGACGGTCGCGCCGGCGGTGCGGCGGTGGTCGTGCGCGTACCACGGCAGGAAGCCGTCGGGCACGTGGCCGGGGCCGCGCTTCTCGCGGAACTCCATCGTGCCGTCCGCCGTGCAGAAGCGCAGGCGCGTGCACGCGTTGACGACGGCGCGGAGCCGGTCGAAGCCTTCGAGTTCGTCGGACCACGTGCGCGGCTCGTCGCCGTAGAGCGCGCCGAGGAACGCGTGCGCGCGCTCGCCGGCGAGCATCGCCTGCACCTCGTGCGACAGCAGGAGCGCCTGCTCGACGGTCCACGCCGGCAGGAAGCCCGCGTGCACCATGACGAGGTCGCCCTCGGCGACGACGAGCGGGCGCGCGGCGAGCCACGCGACGAGCGCGTCGCGGTCGGGCGCCGCGAGGATCGCGTCGAGCGTGTCGTCGCGGTGCGGCTTGCGGTGGCCGGCGGCGATCGTCAGCAGGTGGAAGTCGTGGTTGCCGAGCACCGCCACCGCCGCGTCGCCGAGCGCCATCGCTTCGCGCAGCACGGCGAGCGACCCCGGCCCGCGGTTGACGAGGTCGCCGACGAGCCACAGCCGGTCGCGCGCCGGCGAGAAGCCGACGACGTCGAGCAGCTGGCAGAGCTCGGCGTGGCAGCCCTGGATGTCGCCGATCGCGTAGAGGGCCATGGACTCGGGGTCGAGGCGTTACAATCGCCCGGATTGTAGCCAAAGGCGACTCACAAAGAGACGCCGAGACGCCGAGGACGGCATTTCTCTGCGCCTCGGCGTCTCTTTGTGCGATGCGAACTCTTGCACGATTCCCTCAACGCCCCGCAACGCGAGGCCGTGCGCTACTGCGCCGGCCCGCTGCTGGTGCTGGCCGGCGCCGGCAGCGGCAAGACGCGCGTCATCACCGCGAAGATCGCGCACCTGATCGAGCAGGGGGTGGACGCCGCGGCGATCGTCGCGATCACGTTCACCAACAAGGCGGCGCGCGAGATGCGCGAGCGCGCGGCGGCGCTGCTCGCCGCGCAGGGCAAGGGCGACCTCGCGCGAGACGTGAGGATCGCGACGTTCCACGCACTGGGACTCTCGATCCTGCGCAGCGAAGCGAAGGCGGCGGGGCTGCCGCCCGGCTTCTCGATCTTCGACCCGGCGGACCTCGAGGGCATCGTCGCCGAATTGGTCGCCACCGCCGACCGCGGCCGCGCGCGCGCCGCGCAATGGCGGATTTCCGCGTGGAAGAACGCGCTCGTCGCGCCCGCGGTGGCGCTGGCCGCGGCGCAGACCGACGACGAGCGCGCGGCCGCGCGCGCGTACGCGAACTACGACGAGGCGCTCGCCGCGTACCGGGCGGTGGACTTCGACGACCTCATCGTCCGGCCGCTGCGCCTCTTCGAGACCGACGCGGGTGCGGCCTCGCGCTGGCGGGCGCGCTGCGCGCACGTACTGGTCGACGAATACCAGGACACCAACGCGGCGCAGTACCGGCTGCTGCGTGCGCTGACCGGCGCCGGCACGCCGTTCACCGCGGTCGGCGACGACGACCAGGCGATCTACGGCTGGCGTGGCGCGACGCTCGACAATCTTGCGGCGCTGCCGCGCGACTACCCGGGTCTCAAGGTCGTCAAGCTCGAGCAGAACTACCGGTCGACCGTGCGCATCCTGCGGTCGGCCAACGCGCTCATCGGCCACAACCCGAAGCTCTACGACAAGCGGCTGTGGAGCGACCTCGGGACCGGCGACACGATCCGCGTCGCGCCCGCCGCCGACGACGAGGCGGAGGCCGAGATGGTGCTGCACCGGATCTCGGCGATGCGCTTCGAGCGGCGCGCGAGGTACTCGGACTTCGCGATCCTGTATCGCGGCAACCACCAGGCGCGCGTCTTCGAGACCGCGCTGCGCGCGCAGGGCATCCCGTACGACATCTCGGGCGGCACCTCGCTGTTCGATCGCGCCGAGATCCGGGACGTCGTCGCGTACCTGCGCCTCATCGCCAACGACGACGACGACCCGGCGTTCGTGCGCGCGCTCACCACGCCGAAGCGGGGCGTGGGCCAGGCGACGCTCGCGCGGCTGTCGGAGATCTCGGCGGCGCGGCGCGAGAGCCTCTTCGCTGCGGCGTTCGCGCCGGAGCTGCCGGCGCGCGTCCCGGCGAGGCAGCGCGAGACGCTGCAGGAATTCTGTGCGCTGATCAACGACCTGCGCTACCGTGCCGCGCGCGAGCCGGCGTCGCGGCTGCTCGCGGAGCTGATGGCGGCGACCGGCTACGAGCAGTGGCTCGCCGACACGCTCGACCGCGCCGACGCGGGGGCACGGACGAAGAGCGTGCGCGACTTCGTCGACTGGCTCGCGCGCAAGGGCGACACCGAAGGGCGCAACCTCGTCGAGCTCACGCAGATGGTCGCGCTGGTCACGATGCTGGAGGGACGCGACGGCGAGGGCGCGGACGCGGTCCGGCTGTCCACGCTGCACGCGGCCAAGGGGCTCGAGTTCCCGCACGTGTTCCTGGTCGGCGTGGAGGAGGGGCTGCTGCCGCATCGCGAGGCGATCGACGCCGGCGACGTCGACGAGGAGCGGCGCCTCATGTACGTCGGGGTCACGCGCGCGCGGCAGAGCCTGCACGTGTCGTGGTGCCGCGCCCGCAAGCGCGCCGGCGAGCGCGCAGCGTGCCAGCCGTCGCGGTTCATCGGCGAGCTCGCGCAGGAGGACCTGCGCTACGCCGACGCGCCGCTGTCCCCCGACGAGGCCGCGAACGAAAAGGCGGCCGGCAGCGTCAGGTTGCAGTCGCTGAAGGCGATGCTGCGCGGCTGAGACGGCGGGCGAAGCCGGGTGCGACCGCCCGCGATGCGGCTGGCGTTCCACGTGCCGGCCGGGGGATCTCCAAAGGCGATGGGCGTCGGTTTTTGCGCCGGCTTTCGTGGTCCATGCCACGGCGCCGGGGGCGCCTGCCCTGCGCAAGGGGTGTTTCGCTGTCGCCGCCGGGGTCAACCGTGCTAGGGTTTCGGAATTGCGCCATTGCGCAGCCCCCCAGGATCCGCGACAGGAGCCCCGAGGCCATGAACCAGTCGATCGTCCCGAACCCGTTTGCCCTCAAACCTCTCGCGGCGGCCGTGGCGCTCGCCGCGGCCGCCGGCTGGGCGCACGCCACGCCGACGCCCAACCAGATGCCGGGTGCAGGCATCGTCGCCGCGACGAGCCTGGGCTCGACGACGGCGCTGGGTACGACCTACGTCAACCTTACCAATGGCGACAACATCGCGGTCGACGGCAAGGTGGTCATCCGCTGGGGCGGCCCGGGCGCGCCGGCGGGCGAGACCTCCAACCCGTACGGCTTCAACCTCGGCGTCAACGCGGCGCTGGTGTTCACCGGGACTTCATCCCAGTCGTCGGTGCTCAACATCGACGCCAGCGGCAACGCGTCGCAGATCTTCGGTCTCCTGCAGGCCACGTCGAAAGGCGGCTGGACGCCGTCGGTATTCGTCGCCAACGCCAACGGGATCATCGTCGGGCCGTCCGCGCGCATCGTCGCCCCCGAGGGGATCGGACTGATCGGCGCCGACCTCGACAATGCGACGTCGCTCAACGATTTCACCGCCAACAACGGCTGGGTGATGCCGGCCGCGCAGACGCTCGGCGAGTCCTTCCTCACCTTTCCGACGATTCCCGCGAACGGCAACATCGTCATCGGCGGCAGGATCAACGGAGACATCTCGGCCAACGTACCGGCGAGGTTCGTGCTCGTTGCCGGCAACAACATCAACGTGCTGAACACCGGCAACGTGTTCGGCCAGATCGTCGAGCTCGATGCCGGCGTCGTGGCGACGGCGACGTCCGCTGCGGTCGGCGGCCTGTCCAACCAGACGGTGAACCGGCTGTGGAGCGTCGACGCCGGCGACGAGCGGGCGTGCTGCACCGTCGGGCCGAACCCGGGCGAGCTGACGCTCGTGAAGGGCATCACCGGCAACGTCGTCAACGAAGGCTCGATCTCGGCGGCGCTGGGCGGCGGCGGCGGCGGTGGCGGCGACAGGATCGTGACCGCCGCCAACGGCATCGGCCTGGGTCCGCGGCTATTGATCCAGGCGAGCGGCAACGTCCGCAGCGGCATCATGGGCAGCATGGACGACCAGGTCGGGCTCTTCTCCGACTTCGGCATCACGATCGATTCGTACTCGAACACGAGCATGGTCGAGCTGTACAACGTCGTGTCCGGGTACACGACCAACACGTCGCTGCCGTTCCTCTACGTCAACCGGGGCGCGATCGGCTCCGCCATGCCTTACCGCGCCGACGTGACGATCGACGCGATCACGCCCGGTTCCCAGCCCTCGAGCATCGCCACCACGGGCGAGGTCCGGATCTTCGGCGGCGACGTGTCGATCCTGTCCACCATCAACCACAGGAGCAATGCGGACGGCGGCATCCAGGGCAAGGCCTCGCTGGTGATCGACGGCACGACCGTCGACGTTGCGGCCGACGTCGGCGCCGGCGACGACGTGCGGATACTCGGGGAGGGCCCGCTGACGATCTCCGCCCACGTGCTGTCCGACACGGACGCGAACGGCGTCGGCGGCATCCGGGTTGCCAACGACAGCGCCCCGACGCTGATCTCCGGTGAACTGAGGGTGCCGGGCAGCTCGAGCGGCGGCATCTACGTCGCCACCAACGGCCCGCTGACGATCTCCGGCGGGGTCGTCAACGTCAACAACGAAGTCGACATCCACAACAACGGCACCGGGGCGGGCAATCACACGACGATCAGCGGCAGCGTCGAGGCCGGATCGTGGGTCCATGTCCTCAACACCGTTTCCCCGATGGCCAAGCCGCTGTCGATCTCCGGCAGCATCACCGCCGACGACGACATCAACCTCGAGAACCTGGGCAATGCCGCGGGCAACACGACGACGATCGACGGCAGCGTGACGTCGACGATGGGCAACATCAACGTCCGGCACTACGGCCAGGCGACCGGGAAGCTGCTCGTGTCGGGCGCGCTGTCGGCGTTCTACGACGTCAACCTGTTCAGCGACGGCAACGCGCAGCTGGGCGGCATGGGCATCATGGCGGGCGGAAACGTCGGCGCGGAGGTGCTGGGCACGTCGCTGCTGATCGACGGGCCGTGGACGGCGGGCGCCCACATCGGCGTGGAGGCGTTGCTGGCGATGACCAGGCTGACGCCGGCCGGCGTGCTGACCGCGCCGGCGATCGACCTCATGGGGCTCACCTTCACCGGCGTCAACGCCGCGGGCGACCCATACGCGAACACGGGCGAGAAGCCGGCCGCGCAGATGGCCACGCACGACCTCAACGTCGTGCTGACCGGCTCGATCAACGCGCCGGTTGCGGGCAACACGAACTGGCTGCTGAACTCGCTCGACATCATGCCGCTCGCCGCGATGGCGACGCCGGGTGCAGTTTCGCCGGGCCTGGCGTCGCCGGCCGCGCTGCCGCCGGTACTGGTCAGCGTGACGGCCAACGGAGGCGGGTTCCAGGCGGTGAACCTGCGGGTGCTGGGCGATGCGATCGTGGACTCGGGGGCGACGACGACGCCGTTCATCGGCGTGACGCTGACGACGGGCGGGCTGCCGGCGGGCGTCCCGCAGGGGAACCTCGGCAGCCAGCTGATCCTGCAGGCGGATGGCTACATGCAGGTGGCCGGGCCGTCGGTGACGCCCCCGCTGCCCCCGCGGCCGTCGGCGAGCGAAATCGTCACGCTTGCGCCATTCCAGTGGCCGGGCGGCGCGGTGTTCAAGGCCGGCACGACGCTGCAGACGTTCGTGCCGATCTACAACGCGTACACGACGGCGTCGCCGCCCTATGGCGGGCTGTTCTTCGAGGCGCCGTACATTGCGCTGGGCGGGTACCTCGCGACCAGCGGAACGGCGTGGGCGAACTTCAGCACGCCCCCGGTGGCCGGGGATCCGACCGTGTACCAGATCCGGCAGACGTCGCCGACGTCGTTCGGGTTCGAGGCGACGACGGCGTTCGTGAAGAACGCGTACTCGAACTCGGTGACGGGCGGATTCGTCTGCTCGCAGACCGGGCCGACCACGTGGACGGCGTGTCCGTGACGAGTTCTCCCGCCGCGTGACTTCGAGGGCGCCGACCGGCGCCCTTTTCTTGCCGGCGCCGCGCCCGGCGCGCGGGTGCGACAATCCGCGGCCCGGGACCCGGTCCGCCACGATGCGAGGAACGCGATGGGCAAGACGCGGCTCGAAGCCTTCAGCGACGGCGTGCTCGCCATCATCATCACGATCATGGTGCTGGAGCTCAAGGTCCCGCACGGCGAGGACTTGGCGTCGCTCGCGCCGCTGCTGCCGGTGTTCCTGAGCTACGTGCTGTCGTTCGTCTACGTCGGCATCTACTGGAACAACCACCACCACATGCTGCACGCGTGCACGAAGGTGTCCGGCGCCGTGCTGTGGTCGAACCTCCACCTGCTGTTCTGGTTGTCGCTGTTCCCCTTCGCGACGGGCTGGATGGGCGAGAATCACTTCGCGGCCATGCCGTCGGCGCTCTACGGCGGCGTGCTGCTGATGGCCGCGGTCGCCTATTGGATCCTGCAGCAGTCGATCATCGCGGCCGAGGGCGGCGCGTCGACGCTGAAGCGCGCGGTCGGACGGGACTGGAAGGGCCGGCTCTCGCCGGTGGCGTACGTGGTCGCGATCGCCTCGACGCCGTGGCAGCCGTGGGTCGCGCAGGCGATCTACGTGGCGGTGGCGCTCGCGTGGCTGGTGCCGGACCGGCGCATCGAGCGGGTGCTCGTGCATCCGGAGCGCTGATGCCGCGGGGGTGCCGCGCCATGCAAAACGCGGCCCGGAGGCCGCGTTCGCGCGTGCTGCCCTCGGCGCGGGACGACTACTTCGCCGCGGCCACCATGTAGTCGACGGCCGCCTTGACGTCCGCGTCGGACAGCGACGGGTTGCCGCCCTTGGCCGGCATGACGCCCTTGCCCTTCAGCGCGGACGTGTAGAGCGCGTCGATGCCGGTCTTGATGCGCGGTGCCCACGCGGCCTTGTCGCCGAACTTCGGTGCGCCGGCCACGCCGGCGCCGTGGCACGCGACGCAGCCGCCGTCGTAGACCTTCTTGCCGTCGGCGGCGGGTGCGGCGGCTGCGGCGGGCGCGGCTGCAGGTGCGGCCGCCGCGACCGGCGTGCCCGCGCCGCTGTTCAGCATGAACTCGACGGCGCGCTTGACCTCGGTGTCCGAAAGGTCCGCCATGCCGCCGCGGGCGGGCATGCCGGCGTGCCCGCGCAGCGCCGACTGGTACACGCCGTTGAGGCCGAGCTTCGCCCGCTGGATCCACGCCGCGCGGTCGCCGATCTTCGGCGCGCCGCCGACGCCCGTCTCGTGGCACTTCCCGCACGTCGCCGCGACGACCTGCTCGCCGGTGCGCTCGGAGGGCGCGGCCGCTGCCGCGGCCGGCGCGGCCGCAACCGCCGGGGCCGTCCACGTCGCGCCCGCCTTGCCCGCCATGAAGACGACTGCCCGCTTGACCTCGTCGTCGGTCAGCTCGCTGTTGCCGCCGCGCGCGGGCATCGCGCGGATGCCGCCGAGCGCGTGCTCGAACGCGAGCTTCTCGCCCTGCGCGATGACCTTGCCCCACGCCGCCTTGTCGCCGACCTTCGGCGAGCCCGCAAGGCCGGTCTCGTGGCAGGTCTTGCACACCTGGTTGTATACCTGCTCGCCGGTCAGCATGCCCTTGGGGCCGGTCGCCTCGGCCAGCACGACGCTGCCGACGGGCTGGATCCGCGCGAGGACGAGATTGTCGTTGTCCTGCGTGCCCTTCTCGCCGCTGGTCACGAGCTGCGAGATCATCACCGCGAGCGTGATCGGGATGGCGAAGGCCAGCAGCACGACGATCACGAGCTGCTTCGGCGTCTTGATGGGGGAGGAATGCTCTTCGGTCATGGTCGCGGCGGGTGGATTTTCGTGTGCGCGGCGCGGTTGCGGGCTCCGGCCGGATCAACAGGCGATTATACCGTCCCGCCCCGGCGGAGCGGAACCGCATTGGACGGGGGTGCCTCGCGAACGCTACAATTGCACGTTCCGCGCCCGTAGCTCAGTTGGATAGAGTATTGGTTTCCGAAGCCAAGGGTCACAGGTTCGAATCCTGTCGGGCGCGCCAGTTTCCGCAGACCCGCGCCGGCATGCGGCGCGGCATCCGCTAACCGCGGCCGCGCCCCCCCCGTTCCGCGAGGCCCGCGGCCGTCAGCACTCCCGCGTCGGTCGTCCAGAGCGCGTCCACGTCGACGCCGATCCGGCGGCGCCAGTTCGGCCGCGCCTGGTCCGTCGTAGGCAGGTTGAGGGCGGTCGTCGCGCCGACGAGATCGTCGGCCTGCACCATCGCGAGGATGGACGGCGCCGCGCCGACGAAGCGATGGATCGCCGCCACGAGCTCGGCGTCGGGTGTCGCCGACGGCTCCACGCGGTGGCCCGGGGTCGCGCCCGCGCGATCGAGCGCGGCGGCGAGCGCCGCCCGTTCCGCGCCGCGCTCCACGCGCGCCTCGCGTGCCGCAGCGTCCGTCAGCAACCCGAGCGCATGCTTCTCGTCGATGTCGGCACCGCTCCACCAGCCCGCGATCGTCGGCAAGTCGTGCGTCGATACGCACGCGACCGCCGTGGCCGGATACCGCGCGGGCGGCACGAAATCGGTGCCGTCGCGCTCGAGCAGGAGCACGCGATACGAGAGGACGTCGGTGGCCGCGAGCTGCTCGCGAAAGCCTTCCGGCACCGTGCCCAGGTCCTCGCCGACGACCACGCAGCGCGCGGCCGCGCTCTGCTGCGCGAGCACGCGCAGCTGCAGCGCGAGCGGATAGTCGACGTAGGCGCCGTCGACGGCCGCCGCGCCATCGGGAACCCAGAACAGACGCGAGAGCCCCATCACGTGGTCGATGCGCAGCGCCCCCGCGTGGCGCATGTTCGCGGCGAGCAGCTCGCGGAATCCCGCGGCGCCGGACGCGCGCATCGTGTGCGGGTTCGGCGGCGGCAGGCACCACACCTGCCCCGACGGCGAGAACGGATCGGGGGGCGCGCCGATCGACGCGCCGCGCGCGAACGCGCCGGGATTCGCCCACGGCTCGGCGCCGTCGGGCGCGGCGCCGACCGCGAGGTCGCGGTAGTAACCGAGTGCAAGGCCCGCCTCCCGCGCGCGCCCGGCCGCCGTCGCGAGCTGCCGGTCGGCGAGCCACTGCAGGTACAGCGCGAAGCGGACGGCGCGCGCGTGCTGCACGGCGAACGCCGCTGTGCCGCGCGCGTCCGGCGCGCGCAAGCCGTCGGGCCAGCGCTGCCACGGCACGCGCGGGTGCGCGGCCGCGATTGCCTCGAACAGCGCGAAGCGCGCGAGCGACGTGCCGCCCGCCGCGACGAAGGCGTCGAAGTCGGCGACGAGCGGGTCGGTGGGCGCGCGCCGCTCGAATGCCGCGAAGCAGGCGGCGAGCGCCGCGCGCTTGATTTCCCACACCCCCGCGTAGTCGACGTCCGCGCGCGCGGCGAGGCCGGCGATGCGCGGGCCGGCGCGATCGAGCAGCGCGCGCGCGTCGGCGGAGGCGGCCAGGTCGGCGACCGCGTCGACATCGACGTAGATCGGGTCGAGGAACCGCCGGTCGGACGGATGATACGGGCTCGCGCGCTCGCGATCCTCGGCGAACAGCGCGTGCAGAGGATTGAGCCCGACGACGGCGCCACCGGCGCGCGCCGTAGCCTCGGCCGCGCGCGCGAGCGTCGTGAAGTCGCCGATCCCCGCATCGCCGTCGCGGCGCAGCGCATACAGGTGCGCGGCGAGCCCGAAGCGGCGCGCGCCCGCGCGGAAGCCGGGCGGCAGATGACAACGTTCGGCGGTTCCGGCGCCGGATGCCGCGGCCGCCTTCGCGGCGGTGAGCGCGGCCAGGTGCGCGAGCGCGTCGTCGCGCGTCTCGGTGGGAAGTCCCATCGAGGCGAGCAACGCGCGCTTGGTGTCAGGAGCGACGACGTGGCGCGTGCCGCCGACGTCCCACCACTCGCCGGCGATTCCGGCCGCGGCGGCCAGCCGGTCGAGCGCCTCCTGCAGCGCGGCGGGCGCGGCGCGCTGCGTGTCGGGGAGCGCTTCCTCGGCGACGACGACCACCGCATGCGGCGGCACGACGCTCGTGGTCGGCGCGGCGATGTTCGCCGCACCGGGCTCGCCGGCCGGGGACGACGTGTCAACGCACGCGCGCCACGCGAACCCCGCGCGCGGGGCCGGCCACTGCACGGTCACCGGCGTGTCGCCGGCGTTGAGCGCGACCGCCACGCGATCCGCCGCGCCCGCCGCGGTTGCCGGCGCGTAGACGACCGCAACGAGCGTGCGGACGTCCGGATCCGTCCAGGCGTCGCCCATCGCGCGGCCGTCCGGATGCCGCCACTCGACGTCGACCACGCCGCTGTCATCCGGCGGCGCGCCGGCGAGCCAGCGGTCGGCGCGCAGCGCCGGGTGCCGGCGGCGACACGCGACGAGCCTGGCCGTGCACGCGGCGAGCGCGTCGTCCGCGTGCGCCCAGTCGAGCCACGTCGTCGCGTTGTCCTGCGCGTACCCGTTGTTGTTGCCGTGCTGCGTGCGCCCGAGCTCGTCGCCCATCGCGAGCATCGGCGTGCCGCGCGCGAGCAGCAGCGTGGCGAGCAGGTTGCGCACGTCGCGCGTGCGCGCCGCGGCGATCGCCGCATCGGCGGTGGGGCCTTCGACGCCGTGGTTCCACGCGTGGTTGGCGGCGGCGCCGTCGCGGTTCCCCTCGCCGTTGACCTCGTTGTGCTTCGTCGCGTACGCCACGAGGTCGGCGAGCGTGAAGCCGTCGTGCGCGGCGACGAAGTTGACCGATCGCGACGGCGGGCGCGTGCGCGCCGCGAACACGTCGGCGGAGCCCGCGAAACGTGTCGCGAGCTCGCCGACCATGCCCGCGTCGCCGCGCCAGAACCGGCGCGCCGCGTCGCGGAAGCGGTCGTTCCACTCGCCCCACGGCGCGGGAAACGCACCGAGACGGTAGCCGCCGAACCCGACGTCCCACGGCTCGGCGATCATCTTGAGGTCGCGCAGCGCAGGGTCCTGCGCGATCGCCTGCAGCAGCGGCGCCGCCGGATCGAACCCGTCGTCACGACGGCCGAGCGTCGTGCCGAGGTCGAAGCGGAACCCGTCGACGCCGGCCGCCTGCGCCCAGTAGCGCAGCGCGTCGAGCGCCAGGCGCAGGGCCGGCGGCCGGTCGAGCGCGACCGCGTGGCCGCAGCCGGTGTCGTCGGCGTAGCGCGCGCGGTCTTCGGCCAGCGTGCGGTAGTACGTCAGGTTGTCGAGGCCGCGCAGCGACAGCGTGGGTCCGCGTGCGTCGCCTTCGCCGGTGTGGTTCAGCACGACGTCGAGGATCACCTCGAAGCCCGCGTCGTGCAGCGCGGCCACGCAGTCGCGCACCTCGGCCATGCCGCCCGGAGCGAGCCGCGGTTCGGGGACGAACAGCGCCGCCGGGTTGTAGCCCCAGTAGTTGGTGAGGCCGAGTTCCAGCAGGTGGCGCTCGTCGATGGCCGCGGCAAGCGGCATCAGCTCGACGGTCGTGACGCCGAGGCGCGTCAGGTGCGCGAGCGCGGCCGGATGCGCGAGCCCGGCGCACGTGCCGCGCAGCGCCTCCGGCACGTCCGGATGCAGGCGCGTGAAGCCACGCACGTGCAGCTCGTAGACAACCGTTTCGCTCCACGGGACGCGGGGACGCCGGGCGAACGCGGTGGCGGGCCACGGCGTGACGATGGCCTTCGGCACGAACGGCGCGCTGTCGGTCGCGTCGCGCACGCCGTCGTCGGCGCCCGCGCCGAACATCGCCGGGTGCAGCGCGAACCGCCGGTCGAGTGCGCGCGCGTACGGGTCGACGAGGAGCTTCGCCGCGTTGAAGCGGTGACCGTCGTGCGGTGCGTACGGCCCATGCGCGCGCAGTCCGTAGCGGTCGCCCGCCGCGAGGCCGGCGACGAAGCCGTGCCAGACGTCGCCGGTGCGCGCCGGCAGCGCGATGCGCGCCCGCTCGACGGCGCCGGCCGCGTCGAACACGCACAGCTCGATCGCCGTCGCGTGGGCCGACCAGACGGCGACGTTGGCGCCGCCTGCGACCGGCGTCGCGCCGAGCGGCTCGGGACTGCCGGGTCCGACCTGCACGGTCAGGACGCGCGCGGCCGGGCGAGCGCGCGGAACAGCGACGCGTACTGCCTTGCCGGCCGCGTCCAGCCGACGTCGGTCGCCATCGCACGTGCCTGGAGCCGCCGCCACAGCGTGGCGTCGCGCTTCATCGCGGCGGCGCGGCCGACCGCGAGTTCGATGTGGGCACGCGTCACCGGCGCGAACTGGATGCCGGTGCCGGCACCCGCCGCGAGCGCCATCGCGTTCGCGTCGATCACGGTGTCGGCGAGCCCGCCGACGCGCGCGACCACCGGAATCGCGCCGTACCGCAGCGCGCAGAGCTGCGTCAGCCCGCACGGCTCGAAGCGCGACGGCACGAGCAGCGCGTCGGCGCCCGCCTGCACGAGGTGCGCGAGCGTCTCCTCGTAGCCGATCACCGCGGCTGCGCGTCCGGGGTGGCGCGCGGCGGCGGCCGCGAACGCGCGCTCGAGCGCGGGGTCGCCGGTGCCGAGCAACGCGAGCTGCACGCCGTCCGCCACCAGCGCCGGCAGCGCCTCGACCAGCAGGTCCATCCCCTTCTGGTGCGTCAGGCGCGAGACCACGCCGACGACGAACGTCGCGGGCTCCGCCGCGAGGCCGAAGCGTTCCTGCAGCGCCGCCTTGTTCGCGGCGCGGCGCGCGAGGCGCCGCGCGTCGAAGCGCGCCGGCAGGTGCGCGTCGGTCGCGGGGTTCCACACGGCGTCGTCGATGCCGTTGAGGATGCCGGTGAGCGCATTCGTGCGCTGCCGCAGCAGGCCGTCGAGGCCCATCCCGCCTTCGGGCGTGCGGATCTCGTCGGCGTACGTCGGCGACACCGTCGTGATGCGGTCGGCCAACGCGAGTCCGGCCTTGAGATACCCGATCGTGCCGTAGTACTCGACGCCGTCGATCGCCCACGCGTGCGGCGGCAGGCCGATTTCCGACAGCAGCTCGCGCGGAAACTGCCCCTGGAACGACAGGTTGTGCACGGTCATCACGGTGGCCGGGCGCGGCGTGCCGCCATAGTGGAGCAGCGCAGGCGCGAGTCCGGCCTGCCAGTCGTGCGCATGGACGACGTCGGGCACGAAGCGCGGGAGCGCACCGCGGCCGACCGCCGCGGCGGCTTCCGCGAGCGCCGCGAACCGGAACGCGTTGTCGGGCCACGGCTTGCCGTCCGGGCCGGCGTACGGATTGCCCGGACGCGCGAACAGGTGGGGCGCGTCCAGCACGATGAGGTCGAGATTCGCCGCGTGCGCGGCGAGCAGGCGCGCGGGGCCGCCGTGCAGGCGCGGGAACGCGTGGACGGCCTCGGCCTCGCGCAGCGCGTCGACCACCGCCGGATAGCCGGGCACCAGCGTCCGCACGGTCACGCGCTCGCGCGCGAGCGCCGGCGGCAGCGCGGCGACGACGTCCGCGAGCCCGCCGGTCTTGACGAGCGGATACGCCTCGGACGCGACGGACAGGACGCGCATCACGCAGGCAGCCGGTCGATCATCGGCTGCGTGACGAGGCAGATGCCGCTTTCGGTGCGGCGGAAGCGCGCGGCGTCGACCTCCGGGTCCTCGCCGACGACGAGGCCCGGCGGGATGCGCACGTCGGCGTCGACGATCACGTTGGTGAGCCGCGCGCCGCGGCCGATCTCGACCCCCGGCATGATCACGGCGTTCTCGACGTGACCGTACGAGTGCAGGTGGACGTTGGTGAACAGCAGCGAGCGGCGCAAGGTCGAGCCCGACACGATGCAGCCGCCGGACACCAGCGACGAGACGCCGATGCCGCGCCGGCCGTCGACGTCGTGCACGAACTTCGCCGGCGGCGTGATCTCCGCGTAGCTCCAGATCGGCCAGTTGCGGTCGTACAGGTCGAGCGCCGGCACCACGTCGGTGAGGTCGATGTTCGCCTCCCAGTACGCGTCGAGCGTGCCGACGTCGCGCCAGTAGGCTTCCGACTCGTCGGCCGAGCGCACGCACGAGCGCGCGAAGCGGTGCGCGACCGCCTTGCCGTGCCGCACCAGGTGCGGAATGACGTCGCGGCCGAAGTCGCGCGTCGAGTGCGGGTCCGCGGCGTCCCGCCGCAATTGCTCGTTGAGGAACTCGCGGCGGAACACGTAGATGCCCATGCTCGCGAGCGCGAAGCCCGGGCGGTCCGGCATCTCGGGCGGCACGTCCGGCTTCTCGACGAACGACACGATGCGGTCCGCGGCGTCGACGTGCATGACGCCGAAGCCCTTCGCCTCGGACGCGGGGACCTCGAGGCACGCGACGGTGACGTCGGCGCCGTCGTTGACGTGCTGGACGAGCATGCGCTCGTAGTCCATCTTGTACACGTGGTCGCCGGCGAGGATCACCAGGTACTCGGGCGCGTAGCCGTCGATGATGTCGATGTTCTGGAAGACCGCGTCGGCGGTGCCCGCGTACCACTGGTCCTCGGCGACGCGCTGGCTGGCCGGCAGGATGTCGAAGCTCTCGTTGCGCACCGGCTGCAGGAAGTTCCAGCCGCGTTGCAGGTGCCGGATCAGACTGTGCGCCTTGTACTGCGTGGCCACGGCGATGCGGCGGATGCCCGAGTTGAGCGCGTTCGACAGCGCGAAGTCGACGATCCGCGACTTGCCGCCGAAGTAGACGGCGGGCTTGGCGCGGCGCTCGGTCAGCTCCATCAGCCGGCTGCCGCGGCCGCCGGCCAGCACGTACGCCATCGCCGAGCGGGCGAGCGGGGTCGAGTAGGTCACGCGGTCCATGGCGATCTTCCGGGGTGCGCGAGGGTCAGTCCTCGCCTTCGTGAACGAACCAGACGACGGACAGCGGCGGCAGCGCGACGACGGCGTGGCACGGGAAGCCGTGCGAGTCGCCCCGCCGCGCGACGACGCCACCCGCGTTGCCGCGGTCGGAGCCGCCGTACAGCGCCGAGTCCGTGTTGAGGATTTCGCGCCAGCGGCCCGGCCGCGGCAGGCCGATCCGATAGCGGTCGCGCGGCACCGGGGTGAAGTTCGCGACGGCCGCGACGGGCGCCGCGCCGTCGCCGCCCGAGCGCAGCCATGCGAACACCGAGTGGTCGCGGTCGTCGACGACGACCCAGCGGAACCCGTCGGCCTCGCAGTCGCGCTCGTGCAGCGCGCGCTCGCTGCGGTAGAGGCGGTTGCAGTCGCGCACCAGCGCCTGCACGCCGCGGTGCCAGTCGAGGTCGAGGAGGCTCCAGTCGAGCCCCGCGTCGAAGTCCCACTCGCGGCCCTGCGCGAATTCCTGCCCCATGAACACGAGCTTCTTGCCCGGGTACGCCCACATGAGTGCGTAGTACGCGCGCAGCGTGGCGAACTGCTGCCACGTGTCGCCGGGCATCCGCGCCAGCAGCGAACCCTTGCCGTGCACGACCTCGTCGTGGGACAGCGGCAGCACGAAGTTCTCGGCGAACGCGTACATGAGGCCGAACGTCATCCGGTCGTGGTGCCACCGGCGGTGGACCGGCTCGTGCCGCAGGTAGTCGAGCGTGTCGTGCATCCAGCCCATGTTCCACTTGAAGCCGAAACCGAGGCCGCCCGTGTAAGTCGGGCGCGACACGGCGGGCCACGCGGTCGACTCCTCCGCGATCGTGATCGCGCCGGGGTGACGACCGTACACGGCCTCGTTCAGCTTGCGCACGAACGCGATCGCCTCGAGGTTCTCGTTGCCGCCGTGCACGTTCGGCCGCCACTGCCCGGGCTTGCGCGAGTAGTCGAGGTAGAGCATGGACGCGACCGCGTCCACGCGCAGGCCGTCGACGTGGTAGCGGTCGAGCCAGAACAGCGCATTGGCGATCAGGAAGTTCGCGACCTCGCGGCGGCCGAAGTCGTAGATCGCCGTGCTCCAGTCCGGGTGGAAGCCGAGGCGCGGGTCGGCGTGCTCGTAGAGCGCGGTGCCGTCGAATTGCGCGAGCCCGTGCGGATCGACGGGGAAGTGCGCCGGCACCCAGTCGAGGATCACGCCGAGCCCCGCCGCGTGGCAGCGGTCGACGAAGCGGGCGAAGCCGGCCGGCTCGCCGTGGCGCGCCGTCGGCGCGAAGAGTCCGATCGGCTGATAGCCCCACGACGCGTCGAGCGGGTGCTCGTTGACCGGCATCAGCTCGACGTGCGTGAAGCCCATGTCGGCCGCATACGGCACCAGCGTGTCCGCGAGCTCGTCGTAGTCGAGCCAGCGCCCGTCGGCGCCGCGCCGCCACGAGCCGAGGTGCACCTCGTAGATCGCGAGCGGCGCGCGCCGCGGATCCCGTCGCGCGCGTGCGGCCATCCAGCCGCCGTCCGACCACGCGAACGCGTCGGTCGCGCAGACGATCGACGCCGTCGACGGCCGCAGCTCCGCACGGAAGCCGACCGGGTCGGACTTGAGCGGCAGCAGCGTGCCGGCGGCGCCGACGATCTCGTACTTGTAGATGGCGCCGGCGGCCAGTCCCGGCACGAAGATCTCCCACACGCCCGTGTCGACGCGCTTGCGCATCGCGTGGCGGCGCCCGTCCCACGCGTTGAAGTCGCCGACGACGGAGACGCGCCGCGCGTTCGGCGCCCACACGGCGAAGTGCACGCCGGCCGTGCCCTCGTGCAGGATCGCGTGCGCGCCGAGCCGGTCGTAGAGCTTCGCATGCGTGCCCTCGCCGACGAGCCAGTCGTCGAGCGGGCCCAGCACCGGGCCGTACGCGTACGGGTCGTCGACGATCCACGTGCCGCCGGGGTTGGCCGCGCGCACGCGGTAGCGGCCGCGGCGCGGCAGCGCACCTTCGAAGAAGCCGGCCGCGTGGCGGCGCGTGAGCGGCGCCAGCAGCGCGCCGTCGGCGCCCACCGCCTCGGCGGTCTCCGCGCCGGGCACGAACGCGCGCACGACGGCCACGCCGTCGACGTCGTGGAGGCCGAGCACCGCGAACGGGTCGGCGTGCCGTCCCTCGACGATCGCGTCGATCGCGGCACGGGTGAGGGCGGCAGCCATCGAGTCAGCGCTCGGCCGGCTCCGCGCCCCAGATCTCGCGCGCGTAGTCGAGGATCGCGCGATCCGCGGAGAACCAGCCCATCCGCGCGGTGTTCAGGACGGCCTTGCGCGTCCATTCGGGCCGGTCCTGCCACAGCCGCCCGGCCGTGCGCTGCGCCGCCCAGTACGCGTCGAAGTCCGCCGCGACCATGAACCAGTCGTGGTGGCGGATCCCGTCGACCAGCCCGCGGTAACGGTCGCGATCGTCGGGCGAGAACACGCCGGTCTCCAGTGCCTTCAGCACGTCGGCGAGCGCCACCGACGCGGCGATCGTCGCCGTGGCGTCGATGCCCGCCGCGCGGCGCTGTGCGACCTCGTCGGCGGTGAGGCCGAAGATCAGCATGTTGTCAGCGCCGACGTGCTCGCGGATCTCGATGTTGGCGCCGTCCAGCGTGCCGATCGTCAGCGCGCCGTTCAGCGCGAGCTTCATGTTGCCGGTGCCGGAGGCCTCCATGCCGGCCGTCGAGATCTGCTCGGACAGGTCGGCGGCCGGGATGATCGCCTCGGCGAGGCTCACGTTGTAGTTGGGCAGGAACACGACCTTGAGCCGCCCGCGCACGACCGGGTCGCGGTTGACGATGCGCGCGACGTCGTTGGCGAGCTTGATGACGAGCTTCGCCTGCTGGTAGCCCGCCGCCGCCTTGCCGGCGAAGATCTTGACGCGCGGCACCCACGGGTGCGTCGGCTGCGCGCGCACCGCGTTGTAGTAGGCGATGGTCTCGAGCAGGTTCAGGAGCTGCCGCTTGTACTCGTGAATGCGCTTGATGTGCACGTCGAAGAGCGCCTCCGGGTCGATGCCGACGCCGAGGCGCTCGGCGACGAGCCGCGCCAGCGCCACCTTGTTCGCGCGGCGCACCTCGTGGAAGCGCTCGCGGAACGCGGCGTCGTCGGCGAACGGCACCAGCGCGTCGAGGCCCGCCGCGTCGTCCTGCCACTGCGGGCCGATCGCGTCGGTGACGAGGGCCGTAAGACCCGGGTTCGCCTGGAACAGCCAGCGGCGGAACGTGATGCCGTTGGTCTTGTTGACGACGCGCTCCGGATGGATCGTGCACAGGTCGCGGAACACTGTCCGGCGCATCAGATCGGTATGCAGCGCGGACACGCCGTTGACGCGGCGCGACCCGAGGAACGCGAGGTGGCCCATCCGCAGGCGCCGCGCGTGGTTCTCCTCGATCAGCGACACCGCCGACAGGAACGCGTCGTCGCGGCCGGCCGTGCGCTGCGCGTCGAGGTGCAGGCCGTTGATCAGGTAGACGATCTGCATGTGCCGCGGCAGCAGGCGCTCCATCAGCGACACCGGCCACGTCTCCAGCGCTTCGGGCAGCAGCGTGTGGTTCGTGTAGTTGAAGACCGTCGTCGTGATGTCCCACGCGAGCTCCCACGGCATCCCGTGCACGTCGATCAGCAGCCGCATGAGCTCCGGCACGGCGATGGCCGGGTGCGTGTCGTTGAGCTGGATCGAAACGTGGTCGGCGAGCGATGCGAGCTCGCCGTGCTGCGCCTGGTGCCGGCGCAGCAGGTCCTGCAGCGACGCGGACGCGAAGAAGTACTCCTGCCGCAGCCGCAGCTCGTGCCCGGCCTCGGTCTCGTCGCTCGGGTAGAGCACGCGCGAGATCGCCTCGAGCCGCACGCGGTCGGCCAGCGCGCCGACGTGGTCGCCGCGGTTGAAGTCCTCGAGCCGCAGCGGATCGCTTGCGCGCGCCGACCACAGGCGCAGCGTGTTGACGTGGCGCCCGCGCCAGCCGGGCAGCGGCGTGTCGTAGGCGACCGCGTTGACGCTCTCGGCGGGGTCCCACACCGCGCGCGTGCCGCCGTCGCCGGCGTCGATCGTGTCGACGGTGCCGCCGAAGCTCACCGCGTACGTGACCTCCGGCCGCTCGAATTCCCACGGGTTGCCCGCGGACAGCCAGTCCTCGGGCAGTTCGACCTGCCACCCGTCCTTCAGCGCCTGCCGGAAGATGCCGTGGTCGTAGCGGATCCCGTAGCCGTGTGCGGGAATGCCGAGCGTGGCCATGCTCTCCATGTAGCAGGCAGCGAGCCGGCCGAGGCCCCCGTTGCCGAGGGCCGCGTCGGGCTCGAGCTTGCGCAGGCGGTCGAGGTCGACGGACAGGTCGCGCAGCGCCGCGCGCGCGAGTTCGGTGATGCCGAGGTTGCCGAGCGCGTCGAACAGCAGGCGTCCGATCATGAACTCGAGCGAGAAGTAGTACACGCGCTTGCGGCCGTCGTGGTAGGTGCGCCGCGTCGCGTCCATCCAGCGGTCGACGACGTGGTCGCGCACGGCAAGCGCCGTGGCGATCAGCCAGTCGTGCTCCTGCGCGTGGCCGGGGTCCTTGCCCACCATGTACGTGAGCTTGTTCACGACGGCGTCACGGAATGCGGCGATCGCTTCCGGCGTCGGCGCCGACGGCGGCTCCGGCACGGCGGCGGGTGCGGCGGGTGCGGCGGGTGCGACGGGTGCGGCGGGTGCGACGGGTGCGGCGGGTGCGGCGGGTGCGGCCTGTGCCGGCGTCCCGGCTTCGACGGCGTCGGGCGCGGGGCCCGCAGGCGGGACAGGGGATTCCTGGGTCATGTCGGCGTGGATCCGTGCGTTCGTCTGCCGAGGCGGCGTTCATCCCACGACGGCAGGGACGGGCGTTCGGCGACCGGCGAGCGCAGCGGGCGTGCCGCGCACCGTCGGACATACATCTTACCGCGCGGTGCCGCGGCCGCCGCGGACAACGCCGGGCGCCATGTTGGTCAGGGTGGCCCCGCGCGCAGCCGCGCCACCTGCGCGGACGACGCATTCGGAGGGGCGCGATTGCCCCAGCTCGTACGCACGTAGTTCGCGATTTCGGCGACCTGCTGGTCGGTCAGCTGCGTCCTGAACGGCGGCATCGCGACGAGGCCGCCCCGCGCCGGCACGCCGCGGTCGACGACCATCACGACGTCATCGGGACTCGCCGCGACGACGACGCCGTTGCCGGCAAGCGGCGGGAACACGCCCGGGATCCCGCGGCCGCCGGCCTGATGGCAGCTGCCGCAGTGGTCGAGGTAAAGCTGCGCGCCGCGCACGCGGGTCGGGTCCGGCGCGACACGGCCTGCGCGCAGCCGCGACTCCGGCGGGATCGCTTTCAGGTATTCCGCCATCGCCAGCCGGTCGTCGTCGGTGAGGTGGCTCGTGCTGTTGCGGATGACCTCGGCCATCGGACCGAGCGTGGTCGTCCGGTCCCGGCCGACCCCGGTCTTGAGATACGCCGCGATCTGCGCGGCACTCCACGCGCCGAGGCCGGTGACGATGTCCGACGTGAGGTCGAGCGCGAACCAGCCGTCGATCGCGGCGCCGGTGAAGTCGCGGCGTTGCTCGATGCCACCCAGCACGTTGCGCGGCGAATGGCAGTCGCCGCAGTGGCCGAGTCCCTCGACCAGGTAGGCGCCGCGGTTCCACGCCGCGGATCGCGCCGGATCGGGGCGCAATGGGCCCGGACGAAAGTAGAGCTCGCGCCACGCCGCCATCGTCCAGCGCACGTTGAACGGAAAGTCGAGGTGATTGACGTCGATCGCGTTGCGCACCGGCTTCACCGTGCGCAGGTACGCGTAGATGGCGTCGATGTCGGTGCGCGCGACGTTCGTGTAGAAATCGAACGGCATCGTCGGGTACATGTCGCGGCCGTGCTTGTTGACTCCGGCGGCAAGCGCCCGGTAGAAGTCGTCGCCTGACCACCGGCCGATGCCCGTGTCGGCGTCGGGCGTGATGTTCGGCGAGAGCATGTAGCCGAACGGCGTGTCGAGCCGCAGGCCGCCGGCGAACGGCGCGCCGCCGGGCGCCGTGTGACACGACACGCAATCGCCGGCGCGAGCGAGGTACTCGCCGCGCTCGAGCACCGGCCCCTGCGCGCCGGCCCCCCCGGCGCCCGCCAGGCCGGCGACCGCCAGGCCGGCCAGCAACGTGCTGCGGATCGCGCGCGCCGGGTCCTTCTTCAAGGTCTGCTCCTCGCGCGGGCATCCGGCGTCGCGGAAGTGCGCGGCCGTGGCAATTGCGTCATCGCGGCTTGTCCCACCGGCCGAGGCCAAACTCGGGGCCGTGCTCGCGCGAGCCCGCGCCGAGGCCGTACTCGGCGTACTGGTGAATGAGCTTGGCGACGACGCCGGTCCACCCGGTCTGGTGCGACGCGCCCAGCCCTTCGCCGGTGTCGCCGTGGAAGTACTCGTGGAACGGCACGAGGTCGCGCCAGTGCGGGTCGCTCTGGAACTTCGCCCGGTCGCCGTTGACCGGCCGCCGCCCGTCGTCGCCGCGGGTGAAGAGCGCGACCAGGCGGCGCGTCATCTCGGTCGTCACCCGCCACAGCGTCATCTCGCGCTGCGAGCCGGTCGGGCACTCGACGCGGAACGCATCGCCCAGCGCGTAGTCGTGCTTCTGCAGCGCCTCGATCAGCAGGTAGTTGAGCGGGAACCAGACCGGGCCGCGCCAGTTCGAATTGCCGCCGAAGAGGTTCGTCGTGGACTCGGCGGGCGCATAGTCGAGCGTGAACGTGCGGCCGTCGAGGGCGAGGACGAACGGCTGGTCGCGGTGCCGCTTCGACACCGAGCGCACGCCGTGCGGCGACAGCATCGCGTCGTCGGCGAGCACCGGTCGCAGGATGCGCGCGAGCTTGCCCGTGTCGACGAGCGCGAGCCGCGTGCGCCCTTCGAAGCCGGGCACCGTCATGTCGGAGAGGCCGCGCAGCAGCTCCGGACGGTGCTTCATGAACCACCGCAGCCGCTTCGCGAAGTCGGGGAAGCACGCGATGGCGTCGCGGTCGGCGACCGCGACGGCGAACACCGGGATGAGGCCGGCGATCGTCTGCGCCTTGATCGGCAGGCAGCGGCCGTCGGGCAGCTTCAGCTGGTCGTAGTACCAGCCGTCGTCGTCGTTCCACAGGCCGCTGCCGTCCGCGCCCATCCGGTTGATCGCCGCGCCGATGTAGACGAAATGCTCGAAGAACTTGGTCGCGACGTCCTCGTAGACGCGGTCCTTCTTCGCGAGCTCGAGCGCGATCCCGAGCAGCGTGAGGCAGTACATCGCCATCCAGCTCGTGCCGTCGGCCTGCTCGAGCCGGCCGCCGCCGGGAAGGCCCGCCGTGCGGTCGAACGCGCTGACGTTGTCGAGGCCCAGGAACCCGCCCTCGAAGATGTTGTTGCCCTCGGAGTCCTTGCGGTTGACCCACCACGTGAAGTTGATGAGCAGCTTCTGGAACACGCGCTCGAGGAACTCGCGGTCGCTGCGTCCGTAGAACTTCTCCTCGATCTGGAACACGCGCATGGCCGCCCACGCGTGCACGGGCGGGTTGACGTCGGAGAACGCCCACTCGTAGGCGGGGATCTGCCCGTTCGGATGCATGTACCACTCGCGCGTGAGCAGGATGAGCTGTTCCTTCGCGAAGTCCGGGTCGATCATCGCGAACGGGATCATGTGGAACGCCATGTCCCACGCGGCGAACCACGGGTACTCCCACTTGTCCGGCATCGAGAGCACGTCTTCGGCCGACACGTGCCACCACGCGTGGTTGCGCCCGTGCCACCGGGCCGCGGGCGGCGGCGGCTGCGCCGGGTCGCCTTCGAGCCAGCGCTCGACCATGTAGTGGTAGTGCTGCTTGTTCCACAGCATGCCGGCGAACGCCTGCCGCTGCACGTTGCGCATGTCGTCGGGCAGCGCGAACGGCGTGATGCGCCGGTAGAACGCGTCGGCCTCGTCGCGCCGCTGCGCGAACGTGGCGTCGAAGTCCGCGCCGAAGGCGTCGGCGAGCCCGCCGTCGGCGGTGAGGCGCAGGCGGATCGTGGCCGCGGCGCCGGCGCCGACCTCGAGCGTGTAGTGCGGCGCCGCCTTCGATCCGTTCCGCGCCGGATTGACGGCGTCGCGGCGGCCGTGCACGACGCATTCGTGCATGGCGTCCTTTACGTACGGCGACGCGTTCGCCACGCCGAACAGGCGCGCCCCGTTCGTGTCGTTCTCGGTGAACAGGACCTCGCCCGGCGCATCGCAATGCAGCCGATACGGCGGCAGCGCCCGATGCTCGGCGCGCAGGACGAGAACGCCGGCGCCGTCGCGCTCGACGGCGATGCGCGGCCGCGGCTGGCCGGCCGCCCAGCTCCAGTCGTTGCGGAACCACAGCGTCGGCAGGACGTGCAGCGGCGCCGCCTGCGCGCCGCGGTTGGTCGCGGTCACGCGTACGAGCACGTCGGTCGGGCCGACCTTCGCGTACTCGACCTCGACGTCGAAGTAGCGGTCGTCGTCGAAGATCCCGGTGTCGAGGAGCTCGTACTCCGCATCCTGCAGCGTGCGCCGGTGGTTCACGTCGATCAGGTCCGCGTACGGAAACGCGCGCTGCGGATACTTGTACAGGTACTTCATGTACGCGTGGCTGGGGACGTTGTCGACGTAAAAGTAGTATTCCTTCACGTCCTCGCCGTGGTTGCCCTGGTGGCCGGAGAGGCCGAAGAGCCGCTCCTTGAGGAAGGGGTCGGCGCCGTTCCACAGCGCGAGCGCGAAGCACAGCCGCTGCTGGTCGTCGCAGATTCCGGCGATCCCGTCCTCGCCCCACCGGTACGCGCGGGAGCGGGCGTGGTCGTGCGGCAGGTACTCCCACGCGCTACCGTCCGCGCTGTAGTCCTCGCGCACCGTGCCCCACTGCCGCTCGGACAGGTAGGGGCCCCACAGCCGCCACGGCGCCTTGCCTTCGCGCGCCTCGGCGAGGCGCGCCTCCTCGGCGGTGGGCGGCGGGGCGGCGGCAGTCATCGGGAGCGCGCAGGTTGCACGTGCCGGGCGAATCGGACGCGCGGTGCCATTGTGCGGGCGGACCGCGCGGCCGACAACCGCCATCGCGTGCCCGTGGCCAGGGTCGCTCGACTTCCGGCCGCGACGCGGGCGTCGCGCACGGCCGGTGGCGGCATGGGCATGGCGCTGCTATCCTTTCCATCGACGTCCGTCGCGCGCGGCCGGTAGCCGGGTGCGATGGACATGCACGTACAACCTGGAGACTTGCCATGACCATTCGCGCTTCCCTGCTGGCGGCCGGTGCGGCCGCACTGCTCGCCGGCTGCCAGTCCGGCCCGCCGTTCATCGACGCGATGCAGCCGGAGGCGGTCAACATGGCGGTCCGCCGCGCGCAGTTCGAGATGAACTGCCCGAGCGCGACGGGGCAGGTCATCTCGCGCGAGACGCTGCAGCCGGTCCTGCAGACGTTCCGCTATTCCGGGCCGCAGCGCGCCGAGTACACGGTCGGCGTCACCGGCTGCGGGCAGCGCTCGATGTTCGTCGTGATCTGCCCCGACAATGGGTCCGGCTCCTGCTACGCGGGCGGCGCGCGCAGCGGCCTCGCGCCCTGAGCGCGTAGCGGCGCCGCGCATCCGCTAGGCGGTTTTCAGCGCCTGCGTCCCGTGCCAGGTCGCGCCGGGGGCGACGGTGACCGGTGCGCTGGCCGCCGCGGCCTCGACGCAGAGGAAGCGGGCGTGTTCGTCGCGGTCGAGGTCGGCGATCGCCGCGCCCTTCGCGGGCCCCGGATTCCAGACGACCGTGTCGGCGAATCCGGTCGCGCGGACTGCGAGCGCGCGCGTCGGCTCGACGACGGCGAGGTCGCTCGGCGCGGCACGGTAGACCCGGTCGAGCGGGCGATCGATCGCGAGCGTCGGCGCGGTCTCCGCGACGTCGTCCTGCTTCGTCACCTTGTCGCGGTAGCGGGTCCCCGCGAGCCCGCGCACCGAGGTCGTCGCGATGTCCGCGACGCCCAGGTACGTGTGCAGCGCGCCGGTGAATGCGAAGGGCGCGGCGCCGGTGTTCGTCACGGAGAGCGCGAGCGTGAGGGCGTCGTGCGTCACGGTCACCGCGAGCTCGAGCGCGAACGCGTGCGGCCACTGCGCGCGCGTGTCCGCGGAGTCGGTCAGGCGCAGCACCGCCTGCGCGGCCCCGCCCGCGATCGCTCCCGCGCGCACGAGACGCCACGCCAGCGTGCGCGCGAAGCCGTGCATCGGCAGCGACCCCTGGTCGGCGAATTGCGGGAAGCACACCGGAACGCCGCCGCGGATCGGCGTGCCGGGCGCGAAGCGCGACGCCGCGCTCAGGAACAGGCGGTCGGGCGCGCCGGCGACGGGGCGCCACGATGTCACGTGCGCGCCGTGCAGGTAGACGTCGGCCCGCGCGCCGTCGGCGGCGGCCAGCACGACCATCGGCAGCCCGCCCGCGCCGGGAATGGTCGCTGCGTTCGTCTCGGACTCCATGGCGGTGTAGGGGTGGCGTGACCTGACGGGCGCCCGCGGGCGCGGCGTTTGGACCGAGGTGACCGCCATCGTACAATCCCGCGATGGAAAATGGGGTCCCGCGATGAGCGTCGCGCTGCCGCTCGTCTTTCTTGCCCGCCACGGCGAGACCGCGTGGAGCGCCTCGGGGCGGCACACAGGCACCACGGACCTGCCGTTGACGGGCGCGGGCGAGGCGAACGCGCGTCGGCTCGCCGGCCGGCTTGCCGGCGTCGCGTTCGCGCAGGTGCTCACGAGCCCGCTGCAGCGCGCGCGCCGCACGTGCGCGCTCGCCGGTTTCGACGCGGTCGCCGTGGTCGACCCGGATCTCGCCGAGTGGAACTACGGCGACTACGAAGGCCTCACGACCGCCGAGATTCTCGCGCGCCGCCCCGGCTGGGTGCTGTTCCGCGACGGCTGTCCGGGAGGCGAGGCGCCCGCGGACGTCGCCGCGCGCGCCGATCGCGTCGTCGCGCGTGTCCGCGCCGTTACCGGCAATGCGCTGCTCTTCTCCAGCGCGCACATCCTGCGTACGGTCGCCGCGCGCTGGCTCGGGCTGGACGCGGGCGGCGGCCGCCACTTCCTGCTCGGCACCGCGAGCGTCGGCGTGCTGGGCTACGAGCACGCGGCGACGGAACCGGCGATTCGGACGTGGAACGACGCGGCGTCCCCCCTTGCCACGCATGCCGGAACAGCGTGAAATGGCCGGCCGGCGCGCACGGCGCGGCCGGGCGGCCGGCCCTGCCGCCTTCCCGAATCTTCCCCGGACGACGCGATGAACGCCACCGGCACGCTGCGCGACCTCGGTCAGAGCCTCTGGCTCGACAACATCACGCGCGACCTTCTCGAGAGCGGCACGCTCGCGCGCTACATCGCCGAACTGTCGGTCACGGGCCTCACATCGAACCCGACAATCTTCGATCACGCGATCAAGGGCAGCGCCGACTACGACGCCGCCATCCGCAGCAAGCTCAAGTCTGGCAAGACGGGGGAGGCGCTCTTCTTCGAACTGGCGCTCGCGGACATCACGCGCGCGGCCGACCTGTTCCGGCCGGTGCACGAGCGCACGCGCGGCGTGGACGGCTGGGTGTCGCTCGAAGTGTCGCCGCTGCTCGCGCGCGACGCGGCGACGACCCTCGAGGTGGCCAAGTCGCTGCACGCGCGCGCGGCGCGCCCGAACCTCTTCATCAAGATCCCAGGCACGCGGGAAGGGCTGCCCGCGGTCGAGGAGGCGATCTTCGCCGGGGTTCCGGTGAACGTCACGCTGCTCTTCTCGCGCGAGCAGTACGCCAATGCGGCGGACGCGTACCTGCGCGGCATCGAGCGGCGGATCGCCGCCGGCCTGTCCCCGGACGTCGCGTCGGTCGCGTCGCTGTTCGTCAGCCGCTGGGACGTCGCGGTCGCCGGCAAGGTGCCGGCGCCGCTCGCCAATCGGCTGGGCATCGCGATCGCCCTGCGCTGCCTGCGCGCGTACGACGAGTTGGTCGCCTCGCCGCGGGTGCGGCGCGCGATGAACGCGGGCGCGCGCCCGCAGCGGCTCCTGTTCGCGAGCACCGGCACCAAGGACCCGAAGGCGTCGGACACGCTCTACGTCGAGGCGCTGGCCGCGCCGCTGACGGTCAACACGATTCCCGAGGCCACGCTGCTCGCCGTCGCCGATCACGGCCGCATCGCGGCGGCGGCGCCCGCCGACGGCGGCGACTGCGAGGCGGTGCTCGCGGAGTTCACGCGCGCCGGGATCGACCTCGACGCGCTCGCGGCGCGGCTGCAGGACGAAGGCGCCGCGTCGTTCGTGCAGTCGTGGAACGACCTCATGGCCGTGCTGGCGAGCAAGAGCGCGGCGCTCGCGCGCGCCGCGTAGGGTCGCGGCGATGGACGTGCTCGTGATCGATGTCGGCGGCACGCACGTGAAGATCCTCGCCACCGGGCGGACCACCGAGCGCAAGATGAAGTCGGGGTCGGGCCTGACCGCGGCGCAGATGGCCGCCGGCGTGCGCACGCTGGCCCGCGGCTGGAGGTACGACGCCGTCGCGATCGGCTATCCGGGCCCGGTCGTGCGCAACCGGCCGACCGCCGAGCCGCACAACCTCGGGCGCGGATGGGTCGACTTCGACTACGAGGCGGCGTTCCGGCGTCCGGTGCGGATGATCAACGACGCGGCGATGCAGGCGCTCGGCAGCTACCGGGGCGGCAAGATGCTGTTCCTGGGCTTCGGCACCGGACTCGGCACGACGCTGATCGTGGACGGGACGGTCGTGCCGATGGAACTCGCGCACCTGCCGTACAGGCGGGCGACGTTCGAGGACTACGTCGGCGAGCACGCGCTCGAACGCTTCGGCGAGCGCAAGTGGCGCCGGCACGCGGTGGACGTGATCGAGCGGCTCGCCGCCGCGCTGGAACCGGAGGACATCGTGCTGGGCGGCGGCAACGCGCGACGCTTCCGCGAGCTGCCGTCCCGGTGCCGCGTCGGCGACAACACCAACGCGTTTCCCGGCGGCTTTCGCCTCTGGGCGGGCACGCGGCCACGCGCGAGCGCGCGCGGTACCCGCGCAGGGTAGCCGATGGCCGCCTCCGCGCCGACGACGCTCCCCGCCTGGCAGGCGCTCGCCGCGCACCACGCGGCGATCCGCGACACCACGCTGCGCCAGTTGTTCGCGGCCGACCCGGCGCGCGGCGAGCGCCTGACGGCCGAGGCCGCGGGCGTCTACCTCGACTACTCGAAGAATCGCGTCGACGACGAGGCGCTGCGGCTGCTCGTGCAGCTCGCGCACGAAGCCGGCCTGCGCGAGCGCATCGACGCGATGTTCCGCGGCGACCGGATCAACGTGTCGGAGAACCGGGCGGTGCTGCACGTCGCGCTGCGCATGCCGCGCGGCGCCTCGCTCGTCGTCGACGGGCACGACGTCGTGCCCGACGTGCACGCGGTGCTCGACCGGATGAGCGCGTTCGCGGACCGCGTGCGCGGCGGCGAGTGGAAGGGGCACACCGGCAGGCGAATCCGCAACGTCGTCAACATCGGCATCGGCGGCTCGGACCTCGGTCCCGTCATGGCGTACGAGGCGCTGCGCCACTATAGCGACCGCACGATGACGTTCCGATTCGTATCGAACATCGACGGCACCGACTTCGCCGAGGCGACGCGCGACCTTGACGCCGCCGAGACGCTGTTCATCGTCGCGTCGAAGACGTTCACGACGCTGGAGACGATGACCAACGCGCAGACGGCGCGCGACTGGCTGCTGCAGGCGCTGGGCGGCGCCGCCGACGCGGTCGCCAGGCACTTCGTCGCCGTGTCGACCAACGACGCGAAGGTCGCCGCATTCGGCATCGACACCGCGAACATGTTCGGCTTCTGGGACTGGGTCGGCGGCCGCTACTCGATGGACTCCGCGATCGGCCTGTCGACGATGCTCGCGATCGGCCCCGCGCGCTTCCGGGAGATGCTGGCGGGCTTCCACGCGATGGACGAGCATTTCCGCACGGCGCCGTTCGAGCGCAACCTGCCGGTGCTGATGGGGCTGCTGGCGGTCTGGTACAACGACTTCTTCGGCGCGCAGACCGTTGCCGTGCTGCCGTACGAGCAGTACCTGAAGCGGTTTCCGGCGTACCTGCAGCAACTGACGATGGAGAGCAACGGCAAGCACGTCGCGCTCGACGGATCGCGCGTGGAGGTCGCCACCGGCCCGATCTACTGGGGCGAGCCCGGCACCAACGGCCAGCACTCCTTCTACCAGCTGCTGCACCAGGGCACGCGGCTCGTCCCGTGCGACTTCATCTCGTTCGCGCAGCCGCTCAATCCGCTCGGGCGTCACCACGACATGCTGATCGCCAACGTGCTCGCGCAGGCGCAGGCGCTCGCGTTCGGCAAGACCGCGGAGGAGGTGGCTGCCGAGGGCACGCCGGCGTGGCTGGTGCCGCACCGCGTGTTCGAGGGCAACCGGCCGTCGAACACGCTGCTGCTGCCGCGGCTGACGCCGGCGGCGCTGGGCGCGCTGGTCGCGCTCTACGAGCACAGCGTGTTCACGCAGGGCGCGCTGTGGCGGATCGACTCGTTCGACCAGTGGGGCGTGGAGTTGGGCAAGGTGCTCGCGCAGCGGATCGTGCCGGAGCTCGCGGGCGGCGCGCCGCCAGCGCCCGCGAACGACGGATCGACGGCGGCGCTCATCCGCCGGTACCGGCGGCTGAAGCACGGGGCGCCGCCTTGACGCCGCGCGCAAGCGCGCAACTTCGGGAAGGGCTGTTCACCATGAGACGCGGAGACGCCGAGAAACCCGATTGCGATGGGCCTTCTCGGCGCGTCTGCGCCGCCTTGTGAAAGGTATTCGTCACCGCAGGCAGGGGAGCACGCAGGCATGCAACTCGGAATGATCGGACTGGGCCGCATGGGCGCCAACATGGTGCGGCGGCTGATGAAGGGCGGCCACGCTTGCGTCGTGTACGACGCGTTCCCGAAGTCGGTCGACGCGCTGGCGGCGGAAGGGGCGACGGGCGCCGCGTCTCTCGCGGATTTCGTGGCGAAGCTCGCGCCGCCGCGCTGCGTGTGGCTGATGGTGCCGGCCGCCGTCGTCGACGCGACGATCGCCGACCTCGCGCCGCTGCTCGCCGCCGGCGACACGGTGATCGACGGGGGCAACTCGTACTACGTCGACGACATCCGGCGCAGCCGGGCGCTCGCGGACAAGGGCATCGAGTACGTCGACGTCGGCACGAGCGGCGGCGTCTGGGGGCTCGAGCGCGGCTACTGCATGATGATCGGCGGGCCGGCCGACGGCGTCGCGCGGCTCGACCCGGTCTTCCGGACGCTGGCGCCGGGGATCGGCGCGATCGACCGGACGCCCGGGCGCCCGCCCGGCCGCGGCACGGCCGAGCAGGGCTACCTGCACTGCGGGCCCAGCGGCGCCGGCCACTTCGTGAAGATGGTGCACAACGGCATCGAGTACGGGCTGATGGCCGCGTACGCCGAGGGGTTCGGAATCCTGCGGTCCGCCAACGTCGGCAAGCGCAGCCACGACGCCGACGCGGAGACCACGCCTCTGCGCGATCCGGAGCACTACCAGTACGACTTCGAACTCGCCGACGTCGCCGAGGTCTGGCGCCGCGGCAGCGTGATCGCGTCGTGGCTCCTCGACCTCACGGCCGCGGCGCTCGCGAAGGACCCGGCGCTCTCCGCGTTCGCGGGGCGCGTGTCGGATTCCGGCGAGGGCCGCTGGACGATCAAGGCCGCGATCGACGAGGCGGTGCCCGCGCCGGTGCTGACGACCGCGCTGTACGAGCGGTTCAGCTCGCGCGGCGAGGCCGACTTCCAGAACCAGCTGCTGTCGGCGATGCGCTTCGAGTTCGGCGGCCACCACGAGAAGCCCGCCAAGTGACCGACACCGTCCGTTCCGACGCGCTCGTGTTCTTCGGCGCGACCGGCGACCTCGCGTACAAGAAGATCTTCCCGTCGCTGCAGGCGATGATCCGGCGCGGCCACCTCGACGTGCCGGTGATCGGCGTCGCCAAGGCCGGCTGGAACCTCGACCAGTTCCGCGCGCGCGCCCGCGACAGCGTCGAGACGCATGGCGGCGTGGACGAGGCCGCGTTCGCGAAGCTCGTCTCCCTGCTGCGGTACGTGGACGGCGACTACGCCGACGCGACGACGTTCGCCGCGCTGCGCCGCGAGCTCGACGGCTCGGCGCACCCCGCGCACTACCTCGCGATCCCGCCGTCGCTGTTCGGCACGGTGGTCGAGCAGCTGCAGCGCGCCGGCTGCACGGCGGGCGCGCGGGTGATCGTCGAAAAGCCGTTCGGCCGCGACTTCGCGTCCGCGCAGCAGCTGAACGCAATCCTCCACCGGGCGTTCGACGAGGAGCACGTCTTCCGCATCGATCACTACCTCGGCAAGCGGCCGGTCCACAACATGCTGTTCTTCCGCTTCGCCAACGAGTTCCTCGAGCCGCTGTGGAACCGCACGCACGTCGAGAGCGTGCAGATCACGATGGCCGAGAGCTTCGGCGTGCAGGGACGGGGCGCGTTCTACGAGCAGGTCGGCGCCGTGCGCGACGTCGTGCAGAACCACCTGTTCCAGGTGATGTGCAATCTCGCCATGGAGCCGCCGGTGCGCACGGACAGCACGTCGATCCGCGACGAGAAGGTCAAGGTGCTGAGGGCCGTGGCCACGCTCGACGCCGCCGACCTCGTCCGCGGCCAGTTCCGCGGCTACCGCAGCGAGCCGGGTGTTGCGCCCGGCTCGAACGTCGAGACGTTCGCCGCGGTGAAGCTCGCGATCAATTCGTGGCGCTGGCAGGGCGTGCCGTTCTACATCCGCGCCGGCAAGTGCCTGCCGGTCACGTGCACCGAGGTGCTGCTGCGCCTCAAGCGCCCGCCGACCGTGTACCCGACGTGCTCGGCGCCGCCGAATCATCTCCGGTTCCGCGTGAGCCCGGACGTCACGATCGCGCTTGGCACCACGGTAATGGACGCCGCCGAGCGCGCGACCGGGGCGCAGGTCGAGTTGCTCGCGAGTCACCATCCGGACGGCCACGAGCCCGACGCGTACGAGCGCGTGCTGGGCGACGCGATGGCCGGGGACACGACGCTCTTTGCGCGCGAGGACTACGTCGAGGAGGCGTGGCGGATCGTCGACCCGGCACTCGCGGCCGGCGTACCGGTCCACCCGTACGAGCCGGGGCAGTGGGGGCCGCCGGAAGCGCAGCGGCTGGCGCCGCCGGGCGGCTGGAGCGACCCGGCCGCCGCGGCGTAGCCCCGCGGGCGACGCGCCGATGCCGTCGATCGAACTGCAGGCGTTCGCCGATCCCGCGGAGGTCGCGCGGCACGCGGCGGCGTACATCGCGGGGAAGGCGCGCGACGCCGTGATGGCACGCGGGCGCTTCAACTTCGCGGTGAGCGGCGGGCACACGCCCTGGCAGATGCTGCGCGCGCTCGCCGGCGAGGACGTGCCGTGGATCAACGTCCACGTGTTCCAGGCCGACGAAAGAGTGGCGCCGCCGCGCGATCCCGACCGCAACCTCTCGCACGTCTACGACAACCTGGTCGAGCGGGTCGCGCTGCCGCCCCTCAACCTGCACGCGATGCGCGTGGAGGCCACCGACCTCGCCGCCGCGGCGGCGGCCTACGCGCAGGAACTCGCGACGTTCGCCGGCACGCCACCGGTGCTCGACCTCGTGCACCTGGGTCTCGGCCCCGACGGGCACACGGCCTCGCTCGTGCCCGGCGACCCGGTGCTCGCCGAGGACCACGCCGACGTCGCGCTGACGGGGCCCTACCAGGGGCGCCGCCGGATGACGCTGACGTACCCAGTCCTCGACCGCGCGCGCACCGTGCTGTTCGTGGTGACCGGCGCGGACAAGGCGGCGATGGTCGCGCGGCTCGTGCGCCGCGACCCGGCGATTCCGGCCGGCCGCGTGACCGGGCAGCGTGCGCTGATCATGGCCGACGCCGCGGCCGCGGGCGGCGCGAACGCGTGAACGCCGAGGAGGCGCCGATGGCATTCCCGCACGACCAGGACATCGCCACGCTCTGCATCGACACGATCCGCACGCTGACGATAGACGCCGTGCAGGCGGCGAACTCCGGCCATCCGGGCGCGCCGATGGGCCTCGCGCCGGCCGGCTACACGCTGTGGAATCGCGTACTGCGGTTCGATCCCGCGGACCCGATCTGGCCGGGCCGCGACCGCTTCGTGCTGTCGAACGGCCACGCGTCGATGCTGCTGTGGTCGCTGCTGCACCTCGCCGGCGTCAAGGCGGTCAATCCCGACTACGAGGTGCCGGGCGCTTTGGCGGTCACGCTGGACGACATCCGGCGGTTTCGGCAGCCCGGCAGCCACGCGCCCGGACATCCGGAGTACCACCTCGTGTCCGGCGTGGAGACGACGACCGGCCCGCTGGGTCAGGGGATCGCGACCTCCGTCGGCATGGCGATCGCGCAGAAGTGGCTCGCCGCGCGCTACGACGTGCCGGAGTTCGCGGTCTTCGACTACGACGTCTACGCGATGTGCGGCGACGGCTGCCTGATGGAAGGCGTGGGCGCGGAGGCCGCGTCGCTCGCCGGCCACCTGGCGCTCGACAATCTCTGCTGGATCTACGACAACAACCACATCACGATCGAAGGCAGCACGCGGATCGCGTTCACCGAGGACGTCGTCGCGCGGTTCCTGGGTTACCAGTGGAACGTGCTGCGCGTCGGCGACGCCAACGACATCGAGCGCATCGAGCACGCGCTCGCGGTGTTCCGCGCGACGACGGGCCGGCCGACGCTGATCGTGCTCGACACGCACATCGGGTACGGTTCGCCGCACCGCCAGGACACGGCCGCCGCGCACGGCGAGCCGCTCGGCGTCGAGGAGGCGAGGCTGACCAAGCGTGCGTACGGCTGGCCGGAGGACGCGCAGTTCCTGGTGCCCGACGGCGTGCGCGAGCACTTCGCCGCCGGTATCGGCGCGCGCGGCGCGCAGGCGCGCACCGAGTGGAACGCGAAGTTCGCGGACTACCGCACCCGGCACCCGGCACTGGCCGACGAGATCGAGCGGATGCAGCGGCGCGACCTCCCCGACGGCTGGGACCGCGAACTGCCGGTGTTCCCGGCCGACGCGGCCGGCATCGCCGGGCGCGATGCGTCGGGCCGGGTGCTGAACGCCCTCGCGCGGAGCATCCCGTGGTTCATGGGCGGCTCCGCCGACCTCGCGCCGTCGAACAGGACGACGCTCGAGTTCGCCGGCGACTTCCAGCCGGAGACACCCGCGGGGCGCAACTTCCACTTCGGGATCCGCGAGCACGCGATGGCCGCGGTCGTCAACGGCATGGCGCTGTCGAAGCTGCGTCCGTTCGGCGCGACGTTCTTCATCTTCAGCGACTACGCGCGCGGCGCGATCCGCCTGTCGGCGCTGATGGAACTGCCCACGCTGATGGTGTTCACGCACGACGCGATGGGCGACGGCGAGGACGGGCCGACGCACCAGCCGATCGAGCAGCTCGCGTCGCTGCGCGCGATCCCGGGCATGACGGTGCTGCGCCCGGGCGACGCCAACGAGGTGACCGAGGCGTACCGGTGCGCGCTCCGCTTCAGGCACCGGCCGGCGATCCTCGTGCTGTCGCGGCAGCCGCTGCCCACGCTCGACCGCGCGCGCTGCGCGCCCGCGTCCGGCGTCGCGCAGGGCGCCTACGTGCTGGTCGACGCGGACGCCGGCGATCCCGAAGTCATCCTGATCGCGTCGGGCAGCGAGCTCGCGCTCGCCGTCGCCGCGCACGACCTCCTCGTCGCCCAGCGCGTGCGCTCGCGCGTCGTGTCGATGCCGTCCTGGGACCTGTTCGAGCGGCAGCCGCAGGCGTACCGCGACCGCGTGCTGCCGCCGTCGGTGACGGCGCGCGTGGCCGTGGAGCAGGCGTCGACGTTCGGCTGGGAGCGCTACGTCGGCGCGCGCGGCGCCGTGATCGGCATGCACACGTTCGGCGCCTCCGCGCCGCTCCGTGCGCTGCAGCAGGAATTCGGCTTCGAGCCGGCGCACGTCGTCGCCGTCGCCGGGGAAGTGCTCGCGGCGAACGCACGCTGACGCCGTGCGCCCGACGAATCCGGCCGGCCGGGACATTCAGCCGGCAAGCGCGGGCGACCGACCGAGCCGCGAAGCGGCGGGGACCGGCGCGACTCGCGCCCGTCAGTCGTAGGTGCGCCGGAAGAAGATGCCGAAGCTGCTGACCACGCCCGCCTCCGCGCGCAGCGTCCACGACCGCGACAGCGTGTACTCGATGCGCAGCGCGTTGGTCGCGACGGTCAGCCCCTGCTCGTAGACGAGCGACAGGCGGTCGGAGATGCGCTTGCCGAACGCGACGACCTGCCCCGACGTGCCGCCGGTGACGCCGGCCGTCGTCTCGCGCACCGAGATGTCGTCGAGCCCGATCGTGTTGGCGAGCTGCTGCGTGATCGGCTTGCGTCCCTGCCCGAGCAGCGACGCCGACGCCGCCGACAGCAACGAGAGATCCGCGCGGCCGGCGCGGTCGAGCCCCTGGCCCGTGAGAAGCCACGACAGCTTCTCGCCGTCGGGCACCGGCGGATTCGACACGAGGCGCACGCGCGGCTGCCGCACGGTGCCGGACACCTCGACGCCGGCCTCGACCGCGAGATTGCGGCGCACGGCGACGATGTCGAGCGCCGGGTTGTTCGCGGGCCCGTCGAAGATGAGCTGCCCGCGGTCGATGTCGAGGCGCTGGCCGAACACGTAGTAGGTGCCGGCGACCGCGCGGATGGTGCCGGTGGCGGCAAGCGTGCCGGCCGGCGTCGTCGTCACGCGCACGCGGCCGGCGAGCCGCGTCTCCAGCCCCTCGCCGCTGAAGCGGAAGTCGCGCCCGAGCGCCACGTCGACGTCCAGCATCAGCGGCAGGTTCGGCGCCGCGGCGGACGGCGCGACCCGTGGCTGCCCGACGATCACGACGTCGTCGGAGAGACGGCCGACGCTCGTCGCCTCGTAGATCACGCGGCCGCGGTCGATGCTGATCGTTCCGGCCAGCACCAGGCGGCCGTTCTCGAGCGTGAGCGTGCCGTCGCCGTCGGCCACCAGCTGCAGGTCCGGCCGGTTGACGACGGTGAAGTCCTTCGCGTTCCACTCGACGCGGCCACCGCTGCGCGCACCCGGGCCGTCGGCGGCGGACACGAGCGTGCCGCGGGCCGCGAACCGGCCGTCGCCCCCGGCGAGCGACAGCTCGTCGAGTACGAGGGCGCGATCCGCGACGTGCGCGCGCAGGCGCCCGTCGGTCAGGTGCACGCCGTATTGCGGCAGGTCGAAGCGCAGCGCGTCGCCGGCGAGCGTCCCGGCGAGCACGGGCTCGCCGAGCGTTCCGCGCGCGGTCATCTCGATGCGCGCGCGGCCATCCATCACCGCCGCGGTCCCGATCCACGGCTGCAGCGGCTTCAACGACGCCAGGTCCGCCGTCAGCGCCGCGTCGAGCGCGGCCGCCGTCGCGATGCGCCCGGGCTCCGGGCCCGCGGCGATCTTCACCGACGCGTCGGCGTTGCCCGCGCGGACGGAGCGGAAGCGCACCGAGCCCGCCAGCGCGTCGTCGACGAGCCGCGCCGACGCGGTGAGTTCGGTGATGCCGAGCGCGAGGCCTGCCGCGTCGAGTGCCGCGCTGTCGGTGCCGTACCAGTCGCCGCGCTCGCGACGCACGTTGATCTCGCCATTGAGCCGCGGCGCGGCGGCGATCGACCAGTCGCCGCCGACGACGAGCGTCGACGTGAACGGCGGCGGGCGTCCGGCGAGGCGCACCAGCGCGTTGAACGGGATGCCGGTGAACGAGCCGCGCGTCGTGAGCCGCCCGTCGTCGAGCGCGAGGCTCGCCATGTCCGCGTGGCCGTCGGCCACGGCGATGCGCGTCGCCCCGACGCGCACGCGGCCCGCCGCCAGCTCGAGCGCGGCCGGTGCTTCGAGTCTGAACGCGAACGTGCCCCGGTTCTCGAGCGAATCGACAACGCCGGTCCATCCGAGCTCGCGCCTGCCGTCCGCGCGCCTGGTCTCGACCACGCTGCCTCCGAGCGCGGCGGCGACATCGACGCCGTCGGCACGTGCCGCGAGCGTGCCCGTGTGCTGGGCGAGCGTCCCCTTGACGCTCGCGCGCACCGACGCGAGCTCGCCCGCAGGTGCGGCGATGCCGGTGGCGGAGACGGCCAGCGTGACCGACCGCGCCGACAGCGCGACCGGGCCGGCCGGCGTCACGCCGGGCGCGACGTCGGCGGCGACGTCGAGCTTCGCGATGCGCCAGGCGTCGCCCCATTGCAGGCCGCTGCCGTGCGCGTCGACCGTGACGCCGGGGCTCGGCATCGCGCCGGCGATCCGGCCGCGCGCCGCGAGCGCGCCCGCCACCTTCGCGGGTACGGCGTCCCGCGCATAGCGTGCGAGGAGCGGCGCGAGCTCGGCGAGCTTCGGCGCGTCGAGCGCGTACGCGAGCGTGTCGCCCGCGCTGCCGAACGCGCCGTCGAGCTTCACCGCGGCGGACCCGACGTGCAACTGCACGGCCACGTCCCTGGCCGCACCCGGCGTGGCGCGGGCGCGGGCGGTGCCGCTCGCCGGGAAGCCCGCGAAACGGCTCGTCTTGTCCAGCACGGCGCTCGCGGTGACGTCCCACGCCGGAGCCAGCGTGCCGCGCGCCTCGAGCGTACCGTCGAGCGCCGCCGGCGGCATCGCGACGAATCGTGCCGGGTCGAACTTCGTCGCGCGCGCGTTCATGGTGAACGGGCGCGCGCCGTCGAAGTCGATGCTGCCGCTGCCGGCGATCTCGCCGGCGCCCGCACGCGCGCGCGCGCGCTCGACGACGACCCGCCGTCCCTCCACGGTCGCCGCGAACGCGAGCGCGAGATCGGCCTGCCGCACGTCGCCGCGGACGACTTGCCGCTGCTGCGCGACCTCCGCGGTCAGCGTGCCGGACAGGCGCGTGGTCGTGAGCGACGACCGGATGCGTGCGAGGTCGATCGAAGCGAGCGCCAGGTCGAGCGTCACCGCGCCGCCGCGCGCCGGGATCGCCGCCGATCCCGTCACCCGGCCGCCGCCGGCGACCTCCGCATCGATGTCCGACAGAGCGGCCGTGGCGCCGTCCCACCGGAACCGCGCCGCGAGCGAGGCGAGCGGCACGCGACCCGCGTCGAGCGTGCCGGCCGCGGCGTTGCGCGCCGACAGCGCGCCCGCGAAGCCCGCGCCCTCGGGCCGTGCCGACGCCTCGAGCGCGAGCGCGGTCGCGGGAAGCCCCTCGCCGAACTGCGCGAGGTCGACGGCGCTGGCCGTGACGTCCGCGGATTCGACCAGCGCGGGCGCGAACGGCTCGAGCACGGCCTTGGCCTTGACGCCGGCATTGCGCAGCTCGCCTTCCGCGTCGACGGCGATCCGCTCGAGCGTGCCCGCCACCGAGAGGCGCGCGCGGCCGCCGCGATAGCCGCCGTCGCCGGCGAACGCGAGCGCGCCGTCGAGCGCGTACGGCGGCGCGGCGCCCATGCGCAGGTGCCCGGTGAGGGTGCCCTGCGTGGTGACGATCGCGAGGTCGCGCACGGCGTGCGCCGTCTCGCCGCCCGCGTACGCGAACGCGACGCCCGTCACGTAGCCGTCGCCGCTGCCGGTCCGCCACTCGATGCGCTCGACGCCGATGTTGCGGATGTCGACCTCGAGCGGCAGCGCGAGGCTGGCCGGCGGGCCGCCGCCCGCGCCGCCACCCCGCGAGAGGTCGAAGGACAGCCGCTTCGCCCCGAGCCCCTCGACCTTGATCCGGCGCGACAGGAAGTCGAGCGGGCTCCACGTGAGTGCGACCTCGCGCGCCTCGACGGCGACGTCGTCGCCGCGCCACGCGATGCGCGCGACGCGAACCGTCGACAGCAGCGAGCCTTCGCCGCCCTCGATGGTGAGGCGCCCGGCCGACTCGCGCACCGCACGCTGCAGCACGTAGTCGAGCGCCGCCTGGCTGCCGAGCAGCGCCCACGCGCCTGCGACCAGCGCAACGACGACGATGGCGATCTCGCCGACGAGCCACACGAGCGTGCGGCCGATGCGGCGCCGCGGCGCGGTTGGCGGGACTGCGGACGGATCCATGCTAGAACGACAGCCCGACCGAGAAGTGGAGGCGCACGCTCCTCGAGTCGACGCCGTACGCGAGGTCGAGGCGGAACGGGCCGATCGGCGTGCGGACGCGCGCGCCGACGCCGTAGCCGACGGCGAGATGGAGCTCCGAGACCTTGTCCACGGCGTTGCCCGCGTCGACGAACGCCGCGAGTCCCCACGTCGGGTTGATCCAGTGCGTCGCTTCCGCGCTCGCGACGGCGTAGTAGCGGCCGCCGACGACCGCGTCGCCCTGGTCGACGCCGAGGCTTTCGAACGCGTAGCCGCGCACGGTCGTGTCGCCGCCGGTGCGGAACAGGAAGTTCGAGGGGATGCCGACGCGCGACGCGGCCAGCACGGCGCCGGCCTCGGCGCGGAAGTAGAGGCTGTTGCTCTCGGACAGCGGCCACCACGCGGCGGCCTTGCCGATCACGCGGCCGAACGACTCGGTCGAGACGCCGGGCACGCCGACGCCCGCCTGCACGTTCGCCATCCACCCGCGCGTCGGCGCCAGCAGGTCGTCCACCTCGCGCCACGTGTATTCGGCGTCCACGTACACAGCGTGCGACTGCTCGCTCGGCGCGCCTTCCGGCGCCTGGTCGTTCTCGAAGAATCCGACGCCGAGCGCAGGCGTGCGCCGCTCGGAGAGCCCGCGCGTGCGCGCGGTCACCGCCCACGTCGTCGTCACGAGATTCTCGATGTCGGTGCGCTGCCAGCCGCCGGCGTACGTGTCGATCCAGTGGTCGGAGAGCCAGCCGAGCATGCCGCCGGGCCGCGGCGGCGGCACGAAGCGCACGTCCGCCTGCTGGATCTTGCTCTCGATGCGCGCGTTCACGTACATCTGCAGCGCGCGGCCGTCGACGGCCATGTCGCTGTAGAGGAAGCTGCCCTGGTACTGGGTGTCGGTCGAGAAGCCCGCGCCGAACTCGAGGCGCCGGCGCGGCGCCTCGATGACCGACAGCGTGAGCCGCGCGTGCTCGGCCTGCGCCGGATCGGGATCGATCGCCGCCTGGACGCTCGCGAAGTAGCCCGACCGCAGCAGTCGCCGCACGTATTCGTCCACCGGATGCTCGTTCCAGGGGTCGCCGGTGCGCACGTTGGCGAAGCTCTCGACCAGCGCCGGCGTGTACCGGGACAGGCCGCGCACGTCGATGTCGCCGATGCGAAACGGGGGGCCGCTGTCGATCGCCACCGAGAGGTCGGCCGTGCGCGCTTCCGGATCGATCCGCGCCTCGCTCGCCGTCATGCGCGCCGCCGCGAACGCGTTGGCGGCGAGCGTGGTGACGGCCGAATCCTTGGCCGCGGTCCACGTCTGCTGCCGGAAGACGTCGCCCCTGGGCAGCAGCCACGTGTCGGAGAGCTTCGCGATGGCCGCGGCGCCTTCCGGCGACTGGCGCGCCGGTCCGCTGACGTCGATCGTCACGTTCGCGATCCGCGTGGGCTCGCCGGGGACGACGGTCAGCGTCACCGTCGCCGGCTGCGTGGCGCGGTCGACGGCGACGTCGACCGACGCCGAGAAGAAGCCGTGGGTCGCCGCGGCCTCGCGCGCCTGCGGGACCGCCTCGCGCACGAGGCGCGCGAAGAGGTCCTCCGTCATGTCCGCGAATTCCTGCCAGCGGATGAGGTCGACCGCGCCGCGCAGCGTCGCGTCGACGGGCGCGGGTGCCACGACCGTGACGCGATAGCGGATCGCGTCGTCCGCCTTCTGGCGGGCTTCGGCGCCGGGCGTGTCCGGCGCCGCGGGTTGCGCGTCAGCGTCCTGCGGTGAGAGCGCGGCGGCCGTCGTGAGCGTGATCGCCAGCAGCCGCCAGCGCAACGAGCCCATTCTGATCGCAGGGAGCGGCACAGGCGGCATTATCGCCGATCGCCACGACCGTTCCCGCCTGCGCCGGGGGCGGCGTCAGGAACGAGTACTGCGACAGGTCGCGCGGCTGGAGCGGGCTCGGGATCTCCCACAGGTCGAAGTTCGGCTGCTGCCGCGGCAGGATGGGCAGGCGCGGATTCGAATAGTCGATCCCGCGATTCGTGTCCTGCCCGAACTGCCAGACGAAGATGCGATTGCCGAACGCGTCGTAGCGCGTCGCGCAGCCGGACAGCGCGACGAGCGCGGCGACGGCGGTGGCGCGCAACAGGTGGCGGGCAATGGCGGGCATGAGGCCTCCGGAGGGGCGGACGTGGGGGTCAGAACCGGTACCGGACCGTCAGGCCCAGCGCAGGCGCGGTCGCGTAATCGTCGGAAGCAAGATCCTGACCATCCTGATTCTTCACTCTCAGGCGGCCGTTGACAAGCGCGGCGGCGTGGAAGTCCACCTGGGCGTCCTTGCCGATGTTGCGAGAAAGCCGGAGGAAGAGGGGCACCGCGCGGTTCTCGCCGATGCCGCCCGGTACCGGACCGTCGCGGTCGAGGCGGAACTGGTACGACCGGTAGGTGCCGCCAATGCCCGCCTCCCACCCCTCGGCGAACGCGTACGAGAGCTCGAGCCCGGCGCCGCCGACGGGCCCCGCCGGAAACGGGTTGGACAGCCGCCACTGGTCGTCGATCTTCCAGTCGATCGCGAGGAACGGGAACGTCTTCGTCTGGTCGATCTGCCGGTAGATCGCGGCGCCGAGCCCGAGCGTGAGCGTGGGCGAGAACACCTTGGACGCGACGACGACGGCGCCGTATTCGAGCGCGTCGCCGGCCGACGCGCCGTTCTCGTACGCCCAGGCGACCGACGGCGACACGAGGACGCGCCAGTCGGCCGCAGGCGCGTACGCGAACGTGAGCCCGATGCGCGGCTGCTGGATGTCGCCCCACGGCGCAATCCCGCGAAACGCGACCGGCTTGTCGAACCGCCACTGCTGGTAGTCGTACTGCAGCGAGATGCCCGCCGCGAATTGCGGCGTGAACTGGCGCAGCAGCGACCCCGACGCGATGCCGCCCGCCCAGCGGACGCTGCCGCCCGCGTCGAGGTCGGTGTCGAGTTGCGCGATCCCGGTCAGCGCGGCGCTGCCGACGGTGGTTCCCGGCGGAAGGGCCTGCGCGAGCGGCAGGCCGGGGAGGGCGGCGAGGGCGGCGGCGATCCAGCAGCGGCGTTGCATGGGGCGGTCCATCCGGACAAAAGCGGCGATGGTAGTGCGGGTCCCCGGCATTGTCGATGCGACGAAAGCCATGCCGCCGGCATCAACGTTGTGCTGAACAGGGCGGGCGGTCCGACGGGCCGTTCCGGCCGATTTTCGCAACGGATTGGGCCTTCCACGACACGGGTGACGAACGTTCGTTCGATGGTGGGACTTGCGTGGAGCCAATCCTCTCATTTCACTTTCGGAATGACCACTAAGTACCTATTTATAATCGAAAAACATAATTGTTGCGAAATCGGTGCTAAGTCATTGTTCGGAATACGGAAAACCGTTGACCGGGCGCCAAGTCCCCGCGTATAGTTCGCCGAAGTGGTAAAAAGTGGGTCAAAGTGGGATTTTCGGGGTGTCGTCGCCATCGACGGCCCCCGCGAGTGAACAAGCGCTCACCACCGACCCGACGACGAGGAGACGGCAAGCGTGGCGGGACAGGCGGACGACGCGGCAGACGTGCCGGGCGGAGCGGGGGTGGCGGGCGCCGGCGCGCCGCTGTTCCGCGGCGTTGCGCAACTCGTCCTCGACGCCAAGGGCCGGCTCGCGATCCCGGCGAAGCATCGCGACGCGCTCGCGCCCGGCGGCGACGGGCGCCTCGTGCTGACCGCCGACCCGTCCCGCTGCCTGCTCCTCTACCCGCTCGCCGCGTGGGAGCCGATCCAGGCGCGACTCATGGCGCTCTCGTCGTTCGACGAGAAGATCCGCGGATTGCAGCGGCTGATCGTCGGCCACGCGGACGACGTCGACCTCGACGCCGCGGGGCGCATCCTCGTGCCGCCCGCGCTGCGCCGCTACGCGAGCCTCGACAAGCACGTGGTCCTCGTGGGGCAGGGGCGCAAGTTCGAGTTGTGGGACGAAGGGCTGTGGCAGCACGCGACCGCGCAGGCGATCACGTTCCCCGCCGACGCGCTGCCGCCGGAACTTTCCGGCTTCACGCTCTGATGGCCGATGGCGTCCACGTCCCCGTCCTGCTCGAAGAAGCCGTGGCGGCGCTCCGGGTCAGGCGCGCCGGGACGTACGTCGACGCGACGTTCGGCCGCGGCGGCCACGCGCGCGCCGTGCTCGCTGCGCTGTCCGCGGACGGCCGCCTCGTCGCGATCGACCGCGACCCGGCCGCCGAGGCGGCGGCCCGCGCACTCGCCGCGCTCGATCCCCGCTTCGTGTTCCGCCGCGCGTGGTTTTCCGACCTGCCCGCCGTCGTCGCGGAACTGGCGCCCGGCGGCGTCGACGGCGTGCTGCTCGACCTCGGCATCTCCTCGCCGCAGATCGACGACGCCGCGCGCGGCTTCTCGTTCCGCCACGACGGCCCGCTCGACATGCGGATGGACCCGTCGCGCGGGGAGTCCGCTGCCGATTTTCTTGCCCGCGCCACGGTGCGCGAATTGACGGAGGTCATCCGCGACTATGGTGAAGAACGGTTTGCTCAATCGATTGCAGGAGCAATTGCGGCGGCGCGCGCGCGGGAACCCGTCGTCCGCACGCGGCAGCTGCGGGACCTCGTGGGCCAAGCCGTCGGCGCGCGCACGCGGGGTGATTGGGGTCAGGATCCGGCCACGCGGACGTTCCAGGCTCTTCGGATTTTCGTGAACGCGGAGCTGTCCGAAGTGACGTTGGCGCTGCCCCGGATCGTGCCGCTCCTGCGCGCGGGCGCGCGGCTCGCCGTGATCAGCTTCCACTCGCTCGAGGACCGGATCGTCAAGCGCTTCTTCGCCCGCGCCTCGCAGCCGTTCGCCGGCGACGCCGGCGCGGCGCGGCTGCCGCTGCGCGACGCGCAGCTGCCGCCCGTCGCGCTCGCGCTCGTCGGGCGCGCGATCAAGCCCGGCGCCGCGGAAGTGGCGCGCAACCCGCGCGCGCGGAGCGCGATCCTGCGCGTGGCCGAGCGCACCGGCGCGCCGCTGCCGGCCGACTGGCCGCGCGGCGTGGCCGAGGCCGCCTAGGTGACCCGCGTGAACCTGGCGCTGCTGGCCGTGCTGATCGCGTGCGCGCTGTCGCTCGTGACGTCCCGCCACCAGGCGCGGCGGCTCTTCGTCGAGTTCGAGCGCGCGCAGGCCGACGCGCGCGCCTTCGAGACCGAGTACGGCCAGCTGCAGCTCGAGCAGTCGACCTGGGGCATGCCGGCGCGCGTGGAGAAGATCGCGCGCGAGCAGCTCAAGATGCAGCTGCCCTCGACCGCGCGCACCGAGGTCGTCACGGTGCCCGCGCGCGCGGAGCCGCCGCGATGAAGGCTCACGCGTCCGCCCTCGGCGGCCGCGCGCGCGGCGACGCGCCGGCCCCGGCGCTGCCGCGCTTCCGCGCGCCGATCGTGTTCTGCGCGCTCGTGCTGCTGTTCGCCGGCCTCGCCGGCCGCTCCGTGTACCTGCAATGGATCGACAACGAGTTCCTGCAGACGCAGGGAAGCGCGCGCCACTCCCGCGAGCTCGAGGTCGCGGCGCACCGCGGCCGCATCGTCGACCGCTCGGGCGAGGCGCTCGCGCTGTCGACACCGGTCAGGACGCTGTGGGCGTTCCCCGACAAGTTCGAAGCCACGCCCTCTCAGCTGGCCGCGCTCGCGCGCATTCTCGACACGACGCCGGCGAAGCTCGCCGCGCGCCTTGCCGCGAACGAGGACTTCGCGTTCGTCGCGAAGCAGGTGCCGCCCGAGACGGCGGAACGCGCGATGGCGCTCGGCATCCGCGGGCTGCACGACCAGAACGAGTACCGGCGCTTCTACCCCGGCGGCGAGGTGACGGCGCACGTCATCGGATTCACCGGCGACCGCGACGCCGGGCAGGAAGGGATCGAGCTCGCGCAGCAGTCGTGGCTCGCCGGCGTGCCGGGCAGCCGCCGCGTGATCATCAACCGGCGCAGCGAGGCGGTCGAGGACGTCGCGGCGATCCGCGCGCCGCAGGCGGGACGCGACCTCGTGCTGTCGCTCGACACGCGGTTGCAGTACCTCGCGTTCCGCGAGCTCCGGGCGGCGGTCGAGGCGAACCGCGCGAAGGCGGGCGGGCTCGTCATCGTCGACGTGGCCACCGGCGAGATCCTGGCGCTCGCGAACTGGCCGACGTACAACCCCAATCGCCGCGACCGCGTCGCGCGCGACGCCATGCGCAACCGGGCGCTGACCGACGTGTTCGAGCCGGGGTCGACGCTGAAGCCGTTCACGATCGCGGCGGCGCTGGAAGCCGGCACCGTCCGTCCGGATTCGGTGATCCAGACGGGCGGCGGCGCGCTGACGATCGGCCCCAACACGATCCACGACGCGCACCCGGCGGGCGCGCTGACGGTCGAGCAGGTGATCCAGAAGTCGTCGAACGTCGGCGCCGCGAAGATTGCGCTCGGCCTGCCGGCGGAGACGATGTGGCGGATGTTCGTCGACGTGGGCTTCGGCGCGCCGCCGAAGACCGGCTATCCGGGCGAGGTCGGCGGCCGGTTGCGGCCGCCGAAGTCGTGGAAGCCGATCGAGCAGGCAACGATGGCCTATGGCCACGGCATCTCGGTGAACCTCGTGCAGCTCGCGCGCGCCTACACGATGTTCGCGACCGACGGCGAAGTGAAGCCGGTCACGCTGTTCCGGACCGACGGCAACGTCGCGGGCCGGCCCGCGATCAAGTTGGAGACGGCGCTCGCCGTGCGCAGGATGCTCGAGCTCGCGACGCAGCCGGGCGGCACGGCTCCGAAGGCGCAGGTGATCGGCTACCGCGTCGCCGGCAAGACCGGCACCGCGCACAAGCTGGAGGGCCGCGGCTACGCGAACAAGTACGTGTCGTCGTTCGTCGGCTTCGCGCCGGTGTCGCAGCCGCGCATCGTCGTCGCGGTGATGATCGATGAGCCGTCGGCCGGCCAGTATTACGGCGGCGCGGTTGCGGCGCCCGTGTTCGCGAACGTCGTCGGCGGCGCGCTGCGCATGCTGGGCGTGCCGACCGACGCCCCGGTCGACAACGTGATCCTGCCGCCGCCGGGCGCCGAGATCCGCGAGGAGACGTGAGCGCCGTGCCCGCCGCGTCCCTCGCCCAGTTCGACGTGCCCGCGCTCTTGGCGAAGCTCGGCGTATTCCCGCGCCGCATCACCGCGGACAGCCGCCGGGTCGAGCCCGGCGTCGCGTTCGCCGCGTTTCCGGGGCTGCACGCCGACGGCCGGCGCTTCGTCGCCGACGCGATCGCGCGCGGCGCGTGCGCGGTCTTCTGGGAAGCGCAGGGCTTCGCGTGGGACGCGAAGTGGCGCACGCCCAACGTCGGCGTCGAGGGCCTGCAGGCGCGGCTCGGCCACATTGCGGACTTCATCTACGGCAGCCCGTCGAAGGCGCTGTGGATGACGGGCGTGACCGGCACCAACGGCAAGACGTCGTGCGCGCTGTGGATCGCGCAGGCGCTCGACGCGTGCGGCCGGCGCTCGGGCGTCCTCGGCACGCTCGGCAACGGGCTCGTCGGCACGCTGGCGCCCGCTTCGCACACGACGCCCGATGCCACCGTGTTGCACGAGCTGCTGCGCCAGTTCGCCGCCGCCGGCGCGCAGGCGGTCGCGATGGAGGTCTCCTCGCACGGGCTCGACCAGGGCCGCGTCAACGGCGCCAGGTTCGACGTCGCGCTGTTCACCAACCTGACGCGCGACCACCTCGACTATCACAAGACGATGGCCGCGTACGGCGCCGCCAAGGCGAAGCTCTTCGCGTGGCCGGGCCTGCGCACGGCGGTGATCAATGCCGACGATCCCTTCGGCCAGAGCCTGATCGACGCGGCGCGTGCGCGCGGGCAGCGCGTGCTGACCTACGGCCTCACGAACGCCGACGTCGTCGCGAACGGGCTGACGACGGACCGGCGCGGCATCCACCTCGACATCGGCACGCCGTGGGGCCGGGCGACGGTGTTCGTCCCGGTCGTCGGCGTCTTCAACGCGCAGAACCTGCTGGGCGTGCTCGGCGTGCTGCTCGCGAGCGACGTGCCGCTCGCCGACGCGGTCGCGGCGCTCGCCGGGCTCGCCCCGCCTGCCGGCCGCATGCAGCGCTTCGGCGGCGACGACCGGCCGCTCGTCGTCGTCGACTACGCGCACTCGCCGGACGCGCTCGAGAAGGCGCTGGTCGCGCTGAAGCCCTCGGTCGTCGAGGGCGGGCAGCTCATCTGCGTGTTCGGCTGCGGCGGCGACCGCGACCCGGGCAAGCGCCCGGAGATGGGGCGCGTCGCTGCCGAGCACGCGTACCGCATCGTCGTCACCAGCGACAACCCGCGCGGCGAGGATCCGGACGCGATCGCGAGCGCGGTCGTGAAGGGCATCCGCGACGCCGGCAACCACCGCTGGAAGGTCGAGCTCGACCGCCGCGCCGCGATCGCCCACGCCGTCGCGTCGGCGCAGGTCGGCGACGTCGTGCTGGTCGCCGGCAAGGGCCACGAGACCTACCAGGAGCGGGCGGGCGAGCGCACGCCGTTCTCCGACGCGGCGGAGTCCGCCGCCGCGCTCGCCGCCTGGAGCGGCGCATGATGGACACGGCCACCGCCGCCCGCGTCGTCGACGGCCGGCTCTTCGGCGCGTCCGTGCGCTTCCGGCGCGTGACGACCGACAGCCGCGCGCTCGCCGACGGCGACCTCTTCGTCGCGCTGAAGGGCGAGCGCTTCGACGGGCACGACTTCGTGCCGGCCGCGCTCGCGCACGGCGCCGTCGCCGCGATGGTCGCCGCCGACCGCGCACCGGCGCTCGCCGGCACGCTGATCGCCGTCGCCGACCCGCTCGCGGCGCTCGGCCGCCTCGCCGCGCACTGGCGGCGGCAGTTCGCGCTGCCGGTCGCCGTCGTCGTCGGCAGCAACGGCAAGACGACGGTCAAGGAAATGCTCGCGCGCATCCTGCGCGAGGCCTGCGGCGCGGATGGCGTGCTCGCGACCGAGGGCAACCTCAACAACGCGATCGGGCTGCCGCTGACGCTGCTGCGGCTGACGGCCGCGCACCGCGCGGCGGCGGTCGAGCTCGGGATGAACCACCGGGGCGAGACGCGCGCGCTCGCGGCGATCGCGCAGCCGACGATCGTCGTCGTCAACAACGCGCAGCGCGAGCACCAGGAGTTCATGGCGAGCGTGGCCGAAGTCGCCGCCGAGCACGGCGACGCGATCGCCGCCCTGCCGCGCGGCGGCGTCGCGGTGATCAACGGCGACGACGCGCACGCGCACGTGTGGCGCGCGGCGGCGGCCGCTGCCGGGGCGCGCGTCGTCACCTTCGGGCTCGCGCCCGGCGCGGACGTGCGTGCGGAGTGGACGCTGCGCAGCGACGGCAGCGACGTCGCGATCGCCACCGACGCCGGCACGGTGCGGGTCGCGCTCGCGGTGCCGGGGCGCCACATGGTGAGCAACGCGCTCGCGGCGACCGCCGCCGCGCTCGCCGCCGGCGCCCCTCTCGCAGCCGTGCAGGCGGGACTCGCGGCGTTCCGCGCGGTGGCCGGCCGGCTGGTCGCGCTGCGGACACCCGCGGGCGCCGTCGTGCTCGACGACACGTACAACGCGAATCCCGACTCGATGCGCGCCGCGATCGACGTGCTGGCCGCGGCGCCGGGTGACCGCTGGCTCGTCATGGGCGACATGGGCGAGGTCGGCGACGCCGGTCCGGCGTACCACCGCGAGATCGGCGCCTACGCGCGCGAGCGCGGCGTCGCGCGCCTCTACGCGCTGGGCACGCTCGCGCGGACGTCGGCGGCCGCGTTCGGCGAGGGTGCCACGCATTACGCGGACGCCGACGGGCTGGCGCACGACGTCGCGCGGGACGCCAGGGCCGGCGTGACGGTGCTCGTCAAGGGCTCGCGGTTCATGCGGATGGAGCGCGTGGTCGCCGCGCTCGCCGGCCGGGCCGCGGCGGGGGCGCACTGATGCTGCTTGCCCTGTCCGAGTGGCTCGAGCAGTACGTGCGCGCGTTCAACGTGTTCGGCTACATCACGCTGCGCGCGGTGCTGTCGACGATGACCGCGCTCGTGATCTCGTTCTTGGTCGGGCCGCGGATGATCGCGTGGTTGACGCGGATGAAGATCGGCCAGTCGGTGCGCGACGACGGGCCGCAGACGCACCTCGCGAAGGCCGGCACGCCGACGATGGGCGGCGCGCTGATCCTCGTGTCGATCGTCGTGACCACGCTGCTGTGGGGCAATCTCGGCAACCGCTTCGTCTGGGTCGTGCTGCTGGTCACGCTGGGCTTCGGCGCCGTCGGCTGGGTCGACGACTGGCGCAAGGTCGTCTACCGCAACCCGAAGGGGCTGTCGGCGCGCGCGAAGCTCTTCTGGCAGTCGACGATCGCGCTGGTCGCCGCCGTGTACCTCGCGTTCTCGATCTCGGCGCCCGACAACACGCAGTTCGTGCGGCTGCTCGGCGCGTGGGCGCAGAGCGGCTTCAACGTCGACCTGTCGCCGAAGGCGGACCTCATCGTGCCATTCTTCAAGAGCGTGTCCTACCCGCTCGGCGTGTGGGGCTTCATCGCGCTCACGTACTTCGTGATCGTCGGCACCAGCAACGCGGTGAACCTGACGGACGGGCTCGACGGCCTCGCGATCATGCCGACGGTGATGGTCGGCGGCGCGCTGGGCATCTTCGCGTACGTGATCGGCAACGCGATCTTCGCGCGCTACCTCGGGTTCCCGAACATCCCGGGCGCCGGCGAGCTCGCCGTCATCTGCGGCGCGATCGCCGGCGCGGGGCTCGGCTTCCTGTGGTTCAACGCGTACCCGGCCGACGTGTTCATGGGCGACGTCGGCGCGCTGGCGCTGGGCGCCGCGCTCGGCACGATCGCCGTGATCGTGCGGCAGGAGATCGTGCTGTTCATCATGGGCGGCGTGTTCGTCGTCGAGACGCTGTCGGTGATGATCCAGGTGATCTCGTTCAAGACGCGCGGCAAGCGCGTGTTCCGGATGGCGCCGATCCACCACCACTTCGAGCTCAAGGGCTGGAAGGAGAACCAGGTCGTCGTCCGGTTCTGGATCATCACGATGCTCCTCGTGCTGTTCGGCCTTTCCACTCTGAAGCTGCGCTGACGATGCGCTACGAGAACCGCAACGCCGTCGTGCTGGGCCTCGGGCTCACGGGCCTGTCGCTCGCGCGCTACCTCGTCCGCGAGGGCGCGCGCGTGCGCGTCGCCGACACGCGCGACGCGCCGCCCAACGCCGCCCGCCTCGCGGCCGAGCTGCCGGGCGTGCCGCTCGAAACGGGGCCGCTGGCCGACGCGACGTTCGCCGGCACCGACCTCATCGCGATCAGCCCGGGCGTACCGAAGGACCAGCCGGCGATCGCGTCCGCGGTCGCGCGCGGCGTCGAGCTCGCCGGCGACATCGAGCTCTTCGCGCGCGCGCTGCCGTCCGGTCAGAAGGTCCTCGCGATCACCGGCACCAACGGCAAGACGACGGTGACGGCGCTCACCGGCACGCTCTGCCGCGCCGCGGGTCTCGACACCGTGGTCGCCGGCAACATCGGCGAGGCCGTGCTCGACGCGCTGGCGCCGTTCGAGGGCCGCGGCGCGACGCGGCGGTGGCCCGACGTGTTCGTCCTCGAGCTGTCGAGCTTCCAGCTGGAGACGACGGCGTCGCTCCGGCCCACCGCCGCGACCGTGCTCAACGTCAGCGAGAACCACCTCGACCGGTATGCCGGCGTGGACGACTACGCGGCGGCCAAGGCGCGGATCTTCGCCGCCGGAGGCGTGCAGGTGCTCAATCGCGACGACGCCCGGTCGCTCGCGATGCGCGTGCCCGGCCGCACCGTGGAGTCGTTCGGCGCCGGCGTGCCGGCGGGCGAAGGCGAATGGGGGCTCGTGCTGTTCGACCGGACGACGTGGCTCGCGCACGGCGGCGGCCTGCTGGTGCCGACGTCGTCGCTGTCGCTGGTCGGCCGCCACAACGCGCTCAATGCGCTCGCGGCGCTCGCGCTCGTGTCGACGGTCACGCGGATCAACCGCGACGTGCTCGATGCGCTCAAGGGATTCCAGGGACTGCCGCACCGGATGCAGCGGATCGTGGAGGCCGGCCGCGTCGTCTACATCGACGACTCGAAGGCGACGACCGTGGTCGCCACGCAGGCGGCGCTCGACGGCATCGAGCGTCCGGCGGTGCTCATCGCCGGCGGCGATGGCAAGGGGCAGGACTTCCGGCCGCTGAAGTCGTCGGTCGACGCCGACTGCCGCGCCGTGCTGCTGATCGGACGCGACGCGCCGGCGATCGCGAGCGCGCTCGAGGGCACGCCGGCGAGGGTCGAGATGGCGGGCACGCTCGACGCCGCGGTCGACCGCGCGATCAAGCTCGCCGAGCCCGGCGACGCCGTGCTGCTGTCGCCCGCTTGCGCGAGCCTCGACCAGTTCGCGAGCTACGTCGAGCGCGGCGAGCGGTTCGCCGCGCGCGTGCGCGCACGCCTTGCGGAGCTCGAAGCCCATGCGTAGGAGCCTCGCCGCCACGCCGGCCGGCGGCGCGCCGCGGCTGCGCCTGCGGCCGCTCGCGGGCGCCGGTGCGCCGGGCGGCCTCGCGGCGGCGCGCCGCGACGCGCGCGCGCTCGCCGCGTACGACGCGTCGCTCGCGTGGACCGCGCTGCTGCTGCTCGCGATCGGCCTCGTGATGGTCTATTCGTCGTCGATCGCGACGGCCGAGGCGTCGGCGCACACGGGCAACCGCGCGTGGTATTTCCTCGCACGGCACGGCGCCTTCGTCGCCGTCGGGCTCGCGGCCGCTGCGGTCGCGTTCCAGGTGCCGATGCGCGCGTGGCAGAAGCTCGCGCCGTGGCTGTTCATCGCCGGCGCGGTCCTGCTGGTGCTGGTGCTGGTGCCCGGCATCGGCCGGTCGGTGAACGGCTCCCGGCGCTGGCTGTCGCTCGCCGTCGTCAACGTGCAGCCGTCCGAATTCATGAAGCTCGCGGTCGTCCTGTACGCGGCGAGCTACGCGGTGCGCCGCGCCGCGTTCCTGCACGCGGAGCAGCCACTGCGGCAGACGCTGGTCCGCGGCTTCCTGCCGCTCTTCGCCGTCATGGTCGTCACCGGAGGCCTGCTGCTGCTCGAGCCCGACTTCGGCGCGTTCGTCGTCATCGTCGCCATCGCGTTCGGCATCCTGTTCCTGGGCGGCCTTGACTGGCGGCTCTTCCTCGGGCTCGCATTGCTGCTGCCCGTCGCGCTCGCCGGCATCCTGGTCGCGGCGCCGTACCGGCTGCAGCGACTGACCGCGTTCCTCGACCCGTGGTCCGATCCGCTCGGCAAGGGCTACCAGCTGTCGCATTCGCTGATCGCGTTCGGCCGCGGCGAATGGTTCGGCGTGGGCCTGGGCTCGTCCGTCGAGAAGCTCCTGTTCCTGCCGGAGGCGCACACGGACTTCCTGCTCGCGGTGATCGCCGAGGAGCTGGGCTTCGCCGGCGTCGCCGTCGTCATCGCGCTCTTCACGTGGCTGCTGCTGCGCGCGTACGCGATCGGCCGCCAGGCCGCGCGGCTCGAGCGGCCGTTCGCCGCGCTGGTCGCGCAGGGCATCGGCGTGTGGATCGGCGTGCAGGCGTTCATCAACATCGGCGTGAACATGGGCGTACTGCCGACGAAGGGGCTGACGCTGCCGCTGCTGTCGTTCGGCGGCAGCGGCGTCGTCGCCAACTGCGTCGCGGTGGCGATCCTGCTGCGAATCGACTACGAAAACCGCCGGCTGCTGCGCGGCTTCGCCGAATGACCGGGACGGCGATGATCACGACCGGAGGCACGGGTGGCCACATCTTCCCCGGCATCGCCGTCGCGGCGGAGCTCGCGGGGCGCGGCTTCGACGTATTCTGGCTCGGCACGCGCGACGGGATGGAGGCGCGGCTCGTGCCGCAGCACGGCATCGATTTCGAGGGCATCGCGTTCCGCAGCGTGCGCGGCAAGGGCCCGGTCCGCCTGCTGCTCGGCCCGTTCGCGATCCTCGCCGCGTGCGTGCAGGCGTTCCGCGTGCTCGGGCGCCGCCGGCCGTCGGTCGTCATCGGCTTCGGCGGCTTCGCGTCGTTCCCGGGCGCGCTGATGGCGGTCGCGCGCAACGTCCCGCTCGTCGTCCACAACCTCGACGCGAAGCCCGGGCTCGCCAACCGCGTGCTGCGCTACGGCGCCGACCGGGTGCTCACGGGCTTCCCCGGCGTGCTCGGCGAGGGACGCGACCCGCGCGTCGAATGGGTCGGCAATCCGCTGCGCGCGGACATCGTCGCGGTGCCGCCGCCGGACGAGCGCTTCGCCGGGCGGGCCGGACCGCTGCGCGTGCTGGTCGTCGGGGGCAGCCTGGGCGCGGTCGCGCTGAACGAGTGCGTGCCGCGCGCGCTGGCGCTGATGCCGCCGGAGCGGCGTCCCGTCGTGACGCACCAGGCGGGCGAGAAGCACATCGACGCGCTGCGCGCCGGATATGCACAAGCGGGCGTCGCCGCGGAGTGCGTCGCGTTCATCGCCGACATGGGCCGGCGCTACGCCGAAGCCGACGTGGTGATCGCGCGGTCGGGCGCCACCACGGTCGCCGAGCTCGCCGCGGTCGGCGCGGCCAGCGTGCTGGTGCCGTTCCCGCACGCGGCGGACGACCACCAGGTCGACAACGCACGGCAGCTCGCCGACCGCGGCGCCTCCGTGCTGATCCTGCAGCGCGACCTGTCGCCCGAGGCGCTCGCCGCGTGGCTTTCCGGCGTCACGCGCGAGCAGCTGCTCGCGATGGCGCGTGCGGCACGCGCGCTGCGCCGCGCCGACGCGGTGGCGCGCGTCGCCGACGTGTGCGTCGAGCTGGGGACGCGGCGATGAAGCACAAGGTCAAGCGCGTGCACTTCGTCGGCGTCGGCGGCGTCGGCATGAGCGGCATCGCGGAAGTGCTGGTCACGCAGGGTTACAGCGTGTCCGGATCCGACCTCGCCGAGTCCGGGGCGACGCGCAGGCTCGCCCGGCTGGGCGCCGCGATCCGCATCGGCCACGCCGCGGAGAACGTCGCCGGCGCCGACGCCGTCGTCGTGTCCACCGCCGTGGCGGCCGACAACCCGGAAGTCGTCGCCGCGCGCGAGCGCGGCGTCCCGGTCGTGCCGCGCGCGCTGATGCTGGCCGAGCTCATGCGCCTGAAGCAGGGCATCGCGGTGGCGGGCACGCACGGCAAGACGACGACGACCAGCCTGATCGCCTCGGTGCTGGCCGAAGGCGGGCTCGACCCGACGTTCGTCATCGGCGGCCGCCTGCTGTCGGCCGACGCGAATGCGCGGCTCGGCCACGGCGAGTTCCTCGTCGCCGAAGCGGACGAGTCCGACGCGTCGTTCCTCTACCTGTCGCCGGTGCTCGCGGTCGTCACCAACATCGACGCCGACCACATGGAGACGTACGGGCACGACTTCCAGAAGCTGAAGCGCGCGTTCGTCGACTTCCTGCAGCGGCTGCCGTTCTACGGCGTGGCGGTCGTCTGCCTCGACGACCCGAACGTGCGCGCGATCCTGCCCGACGTCACCAAGCCGCTCGTCACCTACGGGCTCGCGGAGGGCGCCGACCTTCGCGCGACCGACGTCGTCAACGTCGCCGGCCGCATGCACTTCGTCGCACGCGGGAAGGGCGCGCCGGAGCTGCCGGTCGAGCTCGCGCTGGCGGGCTCTCACAACGTGCAGAACGCGCTGGCCGCGATCGCCGTCGGCCGCGAGACCGGCGTGGCCGACGCGGCCATCGCCAAGGCGCTCGCCGAGTTCCGCGGCGTCGGGCGCCGGTTCCAGCGCTACGGCGACGTCGCGCTCGATGGCGGCGGCGCGTTCGCGCTGATCGACGACTACGGCCATCACCCCGTGGAGATGGAGGCGACGCTCGCGGCGGCGCGGGCGAGCTTCCCCGGCCGCCGGATCGTGCTCGCGTTCCAGCCGCACCGCTACACGCGCACGCGCGACCTGTTCGAGGACTTCGTCCGCGTGCTGTCGCAGGCGGACGCGCTGGTGCTGGCCGACGTGTATCCGGCGGGCGAGTCGCCGATCGTCGCGGCGGACGGCCGCGCGCTCGCGCGCGCCGTGCGGGTCGCGGGCAAGGTCGAGCCGGTGTTCGTCGAGAGCGTGGCCGAGCTGCCGGGCGCCATCCGCACGATCGCGCGCGACGGCGACGTCGTGCTCACCATGGGCGCCGGCTCCATCGGCACCGTCGCGGCGCAGCTGTCCCAATGATGATGAACGAGCCCCTCCACTTCACCGGCCTGCGCGGCACGCTCGCGCACGACGCGCCGCTCGCGCGGTACACGAGCTGGCGCGCCGGCGGCCCGGCCGACACGCTGTTCGTGCCCGCCGACCGCGACGACCTGGCCGCGTTCGTGCGCCAGCTGCCGGCGAACGAGCCGCTGACGGTGCTGGGCCTCGGCAGCAACACGCTGGTGCGCGACGGCGGCGTGCGCGGCACGGTGATCGTGCTGCACGACCCCGGCGCCGCGCTGGCCGTGGCCGACGGCCTGATCTACTCCGAGGCGGGCCTCGCGAGCCCGAAGCTCGCGCGCTTCGCGGCGAACCACGACTGCGCCGAAGCGGAGTTCCTCGCCGGCATTCCGGGCACGGTCGGCGGCGCGCTCGCGATGAACGCCGGCTGCTACGGCGGCGAGACGTGGCGCTACGTCGCGCGCGTCGAGGTCCTCGCGCGCGACGGCCGCTTCGAGATCCGCACGCCGGCCGATTACGCGATCGGGTACCGGACGGTCCGGCGCGCGGACGGTGCGGCGCCGGACGGCATCTTCACGGCGGCGTGGTTCCGCTTTCCCGAAGGCCACGCGGCGGCCGCGCGCGCGCGCATCAAGGCGTTGCTCGCGCGCCGCATCGCGACGCAACCGCTGTCGCTGCCGAACGCGGGCAGCGTGTTCCGCAACCCGCCGGGCGACCACGCGGCGCGCCTGGTGGAGGCGTGCGGCCTGAAGGGCTTTGCTCTCGGCGGCGTGCGGGTGTCCGAGAAGCACGCGAACTTCATCGTCAATCCGCGCGGGCAGGGTCGCGCCGCGGACATCGAGGCGCTGATCGCGCACGTGCGCGCGACCGTCGGCGCGCGCACCGGCATCGATCTCGAGCCGGAGGTGCGGATCGTGGGGGACGCGCAATGAGCGCGCCCCGAGCCGCGAATCGCGACCCGTCGCCCGGCATCGCCGCGGCGCGGCCGCGGGCGTGGGGGCACACATGAAGATGGAATTCGGCAAGGTCGCCGTGCTGCTGGGCGGACCGTCGTCCGAGCGGGAAGTCTCGCTCATGTCGGGCAACGCCGTGCTGGCCGCATTGCGCGAGAAGGGCGTGGACGCGCATCCGTTCGACCCGGCCGAGCGCGACCTGTGGGAGCTGAAGCGCGAAGGCTTCGCCCGTGTGTTCATCGCGCTGCACGGCCGCTTCGGCGAGGACGGCACCGTGCAGGGCGCCCTCGAGACGCTGCAGATCCCGTACACGGGCAGCGGCGTGATGGCGTCCGCGCTGGCGATGGACAAGTGGCGCACGAAGCTCGTCTGGCTGGCGTCGGGCGTGCCCACGCCGCGCTACCGCGTCGTCGACGCCGGGACGGACTGGATGCACGTCGTCGCCGAGCTCGGGTTGCCGCTGATCGTGAAGCCGGCGCGCGAGGGATCCACGATCGGCATCACCAAGGTGGCCGGCGTCGACCACGGCGAGCTCGCCGCGGCGTACGCGCTCGCCGCGCGGCACGACCCGCTCGTGCTGGTCGAGGAGTTCGTCTCCGGGCAGGAACTGACCGCGTCGATCGTCAACGGCCGCGCGCTGCCGCTGATCCGCATCGAGGCGCCGCACGGCAACTACGACTACCACAGCAAGTACTTCTCCGACGAGACGAAGTACTTCTGCCCGGCGGGCCTGCCCGACGCGAAGGAGCAGGAGATCCGCGCGATGTCGCTGCGCGCGTTCGACATCGTCGGCTGCCGCGGCTGGGGCCGGCTCGACCTCATCCTGCGCAGCGACGGCACGTTCTCGCTGCTCGAGGTCAACACGTCGCCCGGCATGACCGGGCACAGCCTGGTGCCGATGGCGGCGCGGCAGGCCGGCATTTCGTTCCCCGACCTGTGCGTGGAGATCCTCGCGGGAGCCAGGTTTGGCCCCCCCACGCTCGTTTCGCTCGCTGCCCCCGAAGGGGGCGCAATGACCACCTTGGGGCGGCCCGGCGGCGGTCATGTGGGATGACGCGAAGCAGATGAACGCGCTCGCGGCCACGCTCGCCGCGCTCGCCGCGCTTTGCCTCGCGTGGGTCGCGCTCGCGTGGACCGTGCGGCAGCCGTGGTTTGCGTTCCGCGAGGTCGTCGTGACGACGCCGCTCGTGCGCGCCAGCGGCGCGCACCTCGAGGCGGTGATCCGCGAGGAGCTGACGGGCACGTTCTTCACGATGAACCTCGACCGCGCGCGCGCGGCGCTGCGGGAGGTCCCGTGGGTGCGCAGCGTGGCGCTGCGCCGGCAGTGGCCCGACCGGCTCGAGGTCGCCGTCGACGAGCACGAGCCGCTCGCCCGCTGGAACGACGACGCGCTCGTCAGCGAGCGCGGCGAGGTGTTCGTCGCGCCGACGGCGGCCGAGTTGCCGCAGTTCGAGGGGCCCGACGGCCGCGCGGCCGAGGTCGCCGCGCGCTGGCGTGCGTGGTCGGAGGACCTGGCGCCGCTGGCGCTCGCGGTCACGCGCGTGCGCGTCTCGCAGCGCGGGGGCTGGCAGCTCTCGGCCGCGGGCCCGGGCGGAGCGCTGGCGATCGAGCTGGGACGCGACGACCCCGACGCGCGGCTCGCGCGCTTCGTCGCCGCGCACGGCCGCACGCTGGGGGCGCTGGCGCGGGCGGGCACGCGCGTCGAGGCGGTGGACCTGCGGTACCGGAACGGCTTCGCGGCACGGATTCCGGCGTTCCGCGAGAAGGCCGGCAGGCCGAAGGCGTGACGGCGGGGATGCAGCGGGGGATGAGCGCATGGTGAAGGACAGCAAGAACCTGATCGTCGGCCTCGACATCGGCACGTCGAAGATCGTCGCGATCGTCGCCGAGGTCGGCGCCGACGGCGCGCTCAACGTGATCGGCCTCGGCACGCAGCCGTCGCGCGGCCTCAAGAAGGGCGTCGTCGTCAACATCGAGGCGACGATGGCGTCGATCCAGCGCGTGCTGGAGGAGGTCGAGCTGATGGCCGACTGCCAGATCCGCGAGGTCTACACGGGCATCGCCGGCAGCCACATCCGCTGCTATTCGTCGCACGGCATGGTCGCGATCAAGGAGAAGGAAGTCATGCAGGCGGACATCGACCGCGTCGTCGAGACCGCCAAGGCGATCCCGATCCCGAACGACCAGCAGATCCTGCACATCGTGCCGCAGGGCTTCACGATCGACGGGCAGGAGGACGTGCGCGAGCCGCTCGGGATGAGCGGCGTGCGGCTCGAGGTCGACGTGCACATCGTGACCGGCGCGGTCTCCGCGGTCGAGAACGTGACGAAGTGCATCCGCCGCTGCGGGCTCGAGGTCCGCGACGTGATCCTGCAGCCGCTGGCGTCGGCGACCGCCGTGCTGTCCGAGGACGAGAAGGACCTCGGCGTGTGCCTGATCGACATCGGCGGCGGCACCTCCGACATCGCCGTGTACGCCGGCGGCGCGATCCGTCACACGGCGGTGATCCCGATCGCCGGCGACCAGGTCACCAACGACATCGCGATGACGCTGCGCACGCCGACCAAGGACGCGGAGGAGCTCAAGGTCCGCTACGGCTGCGCGCTGCGGCAGCTCGCGGACCCCAACGACGTCATCGAAGTGCCCGGCGTCGGCGAGCGCGCGCCGCGCAAGCTGTCGCGCCCGATGCTCGCGGAAGTGATCGAGCCGCGGATCGAGGAGCTGTTCCAGTTCGTGCAGTCCGAGGTGCGCCGCAGCGGCTTCGAGGAAATGATCTCGTCGGGGATCGTCGTGACCGGCGGCTCCGCGCTGCTCCAGGGGATCACCGAGCTCGGCGAGGAGGTCTTCCACATGCCGGTGCGCGTCGGCGTTCCCGCCTACGTGGGCGGCCTCGCCGACGTGGTGCGGAGCCCCCGCTACGCGACGGCCGTGGGCCTGCTGCTCGAGGGTCGCGAGCAGCTGCTGCGCGGGCAGGCCGCCCGCGCGCAGGTCGCCGGCATCGGCGGGGCCGCCGAGAGGATGAAGCAATGGTTCAAGGCGAATTTCTAGCGCGCGCGCACGCGCGGAGCCGGCTGCGCGCGCCACGACGAATACGACAACGACGACGACACCGGCAGCCGGGACACCGCAATTTCCGTGGATTCGAACCGACAGGAGAAGGAGCACACCATGTTTGAGATCATCGATCAGGCGCAGGAAGAAGGCGCGGTCATCAAGGTCATCGGCGTCGGCGGCTGCGGCGGCAACGCCGTCGAGCACATGATCGACCGTGGACTCGCGGGCGTGGAGTTCATCTGCGCCAACACCGACGCGCAGGCGCTCAAGCGCTCGACGGCGCGCACGCAGCTGCAGCTGGGCTCCACGCTCACGCGCGGCCTGGGCGCGGGCGCCAAGCCGGAGATCGGCCGCGACGCCGCGATGGAGGACCGCGACCGCATCGCCGAGATGATCACCGGCGCGGACATGCTGTTCATCACCGCCGGCATGGGCGGCGGCACCGGCACCGGCGCGGCGCCCGTGATCGCCGACATCGCGAAGAGCATGGGCATCCTGACGGTTGCCGTCGTCACGCGGCCGTTCCGCTTCGAGGGGAAGCGGCAGAAGGTCGCGCAGTCCGGCATCGAGGAACTCGGCAAAAAGGTCGACTCGCTGATCATCATCCCCAACGACAAGCTGATCGACGTCCTCGGCGACGACATCGCGCTGCTCGACGCGTATGCCGCGGCCAACGACGTGCTGCACGGTGCCGTCGCGGGCATCGCCGAGGTCATCAACAACCCCGGGCTCGTCAACGTCGACTTCGCCGACGTGCGCACGGTGATGGGCGAAGTCGGCATGGCGATGATGGGGTCGGCCACGGCGGGCGGCGTCGAGCGCGGCCGGCAGGCGGCGGAGCAGGCGGTGCGCAGTCCGCTCCTCGAGGACGTCAACCTCGCGGGCGCGCGCGGCGTGCTCGTGAACGTCACGGCGTCGGCCGGCCTCAAGATGAAGGAGTACTACGAGGTGATGAACACGATCAAGGAGTTCACCGCGGACGACGCGATGGTGATCGTGGGCACGGTGATCGACGATTCGATGGGCGACGACCTGCGCGTGACGATGATCGCGACCGGGTTGGGCGGCGCCGCGGCCGTGGCCAAGCGGCCGCTGAAGCTCGAGGTGTTCGAGAATGCGGCGGTCGCGGAGCGCACCGGCACCGACGGCATGGGCGTGCAGGTCGAGACGATCAACTACGAGAACCTCGATGCGCCGGCGGTGATGCGCAAGGGGCGTGTGGCGCCGTCGGCGGGGGCCGCGCCGGCGTTCGACGCGTCGGAGATCCCGGCGTTCCTGCGCAAGCAGGCGGACTAAAAGGGTGGCCACGCCGCGCGCGGGCGACGCGCGAGGGCCGGCCGGGGCGCGCGCTGCGCCCCCGGTCCGCCCCCGCTGCCGGCGCCGGTTCCGGCGCTGGCGACGGCGGCGGTCCGCTGTGGTATGATTGCAAGCTAACCCGTTGACGCGGCGGGGGTTATCCAAAGTGCCCGGACGCCCGAGATGCTCCAACAACGCACACTGAAGAGCCTCACCCGGACCACCGGCGTCGGCCTGCACACGGGCGCGCGCGTCGAGATGGTCCTGCGCCCCGCGGCGCCGGATACCGGCATCGTGTTCCACCGCACCGACCTGCCGCGCGCCGTCGCGATTCCCGCGGTCGCCGCCAACGTCGGCGACACGCGGCTGTCGTCGACGCTGAAGGGCGAAGGCGCATCCGTGTCGACGGTCGAGCACCTGATGTCGGCGCTCGCCGGACTCGGCATCGACAACCTCCACGTCGACGTGGCCGGCCCCGAGCTTCCGATCATGGACGGCAGCGCCGGTCCGTTCGTGTTCCTGCTGCAGTCGGCCGGCATCGTCGAGCAGAAGGCGCGGAAGCGCTACCTGCGCGTAACGTCGCCGGTCGAGGTCCGCGACGGCGACAAGTGGGCGCGCTTCGAGCCGTTCGACGGCTTCCGGCTCGACTTCACGATCGACTTCCCGCACCCGGTGTTCGGCTCCGAGAACCGCAACATCGTCGTCGACTTCGCGCTCGACTCGTACGCGAAGGAGGTCGCGCGGGCGCGCACGTTCGGCTTCATGCAGGACGTCGAGGCGATGCGCGCGGCGGGGCTGGGACTGGGCGGCAGCCTGCAGAACGCCGTCGTGCTCGACGAATTCCGCGTCCTCAACAGCGAGGGCCTGCGCTACGACAACGAGTTCGTGCGGCACAAAGTGCTGGATGCGATCGGCGACCTCTACCTGCTCGGGCATCCGCTGATCGGTCAGTACACGGCGTACAAGTCGGGCCACGCCGTGAACAACCAGCTGGCGCGCGCGCTCCTCGCGCGCGCGGACGCCTTCGAGATCGTCACGTTCGCCGACGAAAAGACGGTGCCGTCGGCCTTCCACGACTGGGTGCTGAAGCCGGCGTAGCGCGCGTCGGGGCGCCGACCCGTGGTCCTCGTCCGGCTGCTCCTCGTCCTGGCGATCGGTGCGGTTCTCGTCGCCGGGCTGCTCTACACGTTCACGCGCGACCGCCGCTACCTGCGCTTCCTGGTCCAGGTCGCCAAGTTCACCGTGTGGCTGCTGGCGGGCGTTCTCCTCTTCTTCCTGCTCGAGCGTCTCGTGATCATGGTCTAGCGTGGCCGCCTAGCTCCCGCGCCGCGCCAGCCGCTCGACCGCAGCCTTGAGCGGTCCGTCGGGGAGCCCGAACGCGAGCCGCCGCAGCGGCGCGGAGACAACTTTACCCGATTGATTTACAAGGAATTTGCCGGGTAGCGGCGCCTCGGTCCGCACTTGCACGCGCACCCGTATTTCAGTAAAGTCGAACCCTTCCCGCCGAAGGCCGGCGAGGAGGTCGGGCGAGCGCTGGCGGACCACCGCGGCGACGGCGCCGGCAGCGGCCGCAAGCGTCAGTGCGCCCGGCTCTGCTTCCGCAACCCGCACTCGATCGGCCAGCGCCCGCGGCAAATGGCGGCGCACGGCGGTCGTCAAGCGGGCTTCCCGCTCGGCCCGGTCGCGCCACGCGGCGATCTGTGCGTCGCCGGCGAGTATCCGGGAGAGCGGTTTCGCGGGATTCGGTTTCGCCATGCTTCGGAGCGCCCCCGGCCGGTTCGGATGCGTGGCGCGTGCGGGTGGAGGGTACGCAATTGAACATCATTCTGGTCGCGGGCGCGAATGCGCGGGCCCGCACGATCACGCTGGACTGGCGGCACTGGGCGATCGGCGGCGCCACGCTGCTCGTGCTGTTCCTGACCTTCACGTTCGCGTTCAACTTCGTGACGCTCAAGTGGGCGGCCGCGATGCAGCATCCGTGGCTGTCCGCCATCGTGCTCGCCGACCAGCGCGCGGAAGCCGCGCGCGTGCAGGAGCGCGTCCAGGGACACCTGAACGCGATGGCGGTGCGGCTGGGCGAGCTGCAGGCACGGATGCTGCGCCTCGACGGGCTCGGCGAGCGGCTCGCGAAGTCCGCCGGACTGAGCCCGCAGGAGCTGCCGTCGCTGCAGCCGGGCACGTCGCCGGGACGGGGCGGCGCCGAATCGTCGCTGCCGTCGCGCAACCTGTCGGTGGAGGAGTTCGCGGAGCTGGTCGACCAGCTCGCGCGGCAGATGGACGGGCGGGGGGACCAGCTGTCGGTGCTCGAGGCGCTGCTGGTGCACGATTCGACGAACCGCAAGTTCCTGCCGACGCTCTACCCGATCGTCGACGGCTGGTTCTCATCCAACTACGGCTATCGGATCGACCCGTTCACCGGCCAGCACTCGATGCACGAAGGCATCGACTTCCCGGCCGAGACGGGAACTTCGATCGTGGCCGCCGCGAGCGGCAAGGTCGTGTTCGCGGACTGGCACCCCGCCTATGGTAAGATGCTCGAGATCGACCACGGCAACGGACTCGTGTCGCGCTACGCGCACACGTCCGGCCTGCTGGTGAAGGAAGGCGATTTCGTCGTGCGCGGCCAGCGCGTCGCCACGGTCGGCTCGACGGGGCGGTCCACCGGGCCCCACCTCCACTTCGAGGTTCGCCTGAACGGGGTGCCGCAGAACCCGGCACGGTTCCTGCAATCCCCCAACCTAAGCTGACGGCGGTCCGGATCGTTCCGACGCGGGGGTGAGGCGGTCCTCACCCCCTTGTTTTTTGGCCCTCGCGGCCGAACGTAGCCCGAACGCCGTCCGGCGGATTCCATCCCGATGATCTCCAACATCCTCACCCGCATCTTCGGCAGCCGCAACGAGCGGCTGCTCAAGCAGTACGCCCAGGCGGTCCGCCAGATCAACGCGCTCGAGCCCGCGATCTCGGCGCTGTCCGACGACGGCCTGCGCGAGAAGACCGCGGAGCTGAAGTCGCGCGTGACCGAAGGCGCGTCGCTCGACGACGTGCTGCCCGAAGCGTTCGCCGTCGTCCGCGAGGCCGGCAAGCGGGTGCTGCAGATGCGCCACTTCGACGTCCAGCTGATCGGCGGCATCGCGCTCCACAACGGGAAGATCGCCGAGATGCGCACCGGCGAAGGCAAGACGCTCGTCGCCACGCTCCCGGCGTACCTGAACGCGCTCGCCGGCAAGGGCGTGCACATCGTCACCGTCAACGACTACCTCGCGCAGCGCGACGCCGACTGGATGGGACGCATCTACCGGTTCCTGGGCCTCACCGTCGGCGTCAACCTGTCGCAGATGAGCCACGCCGACAAGCAGGCGGCGTACGGCGCCGACATCACGTACGGCACCAACAACGAGTTCGGCTTCGACTACCTGCGCGACAACATGGTGTTCGCGCCGGGCGAGCGCGTGCAGCGCGGCCTCAACTACGCCATCGTCGACGAGGTCGACTCGATCCTGATCGACGAGGCGCGCACGCCGCTCATCATCTCCGGGCAGGCCGACGACAACGTCGAGATGTACTACCGGCTGAACGAGCTCGCGCCGCAGCTCACGCGCCAGCCCGAGGAGAAGGGGCCGGGCGACTACTGGGTCGACGAGAAGGCCCACCAGGTGCTGCTGTCGGAGGAGGGCCACGAGCACGCCGAGCGCATCCTCGGGCAGGCCGGCCTCATCCCCGCCGGCTCCGGGCTCTACGACGCGCAGAACATCTCGCTGATGCACCACCTGTACGCGGCGCTGCGCGCGCACTCGCTGTACCACCGCGACCAGCACTACGTCGTGCAGAACGGCGAGGTCGTCATCGTCGACGAATTCACCGGCCGGCTGATGGCGGGCCGCCGCTGGTCGGACGGCCTGCACCAGGCGGTCGAGGCGAAGGAAGGCGTGCCGATCCAGCGCGAGAACCAGACGCTGGCGTCGATCACGTTCCAGAACTACTTCCGCATGTACGGCAAGCTCGCCGGCATGACCGGCACCGCGGACACGGAGGCGTTCGAGTTCCAGCAGATCTACCACCTGGAGACGGTCGTCATCCCGACCCACATGCCGATGGTCCGGCGGGACGAGAACGACCTCGTGTTCCGCACGTTCCAGGAAAAGGTCGACGCGATCATCACCGACATCAAGGGCTGCCACGAGCGCGGCCAGCCGGTGCTGGTCGGCACGACGTCGATCGAGAACTCGGAGCTCCTGTCGACGTACCTCGCGAAGGAGAAGCTGCCGCACGAGGTGCTGAACGCCAAGCAGCACGCGCGCGAGGCCGAGATCGTCGCCCAGGCGGGCAAGACCGGCGCGATCACGATCGCGACCAACATGGCCGGCCGCGGCACCGACATCGTGCTGGGCGGCATGCTGGAGCGGCTGATCCTCAAGATCCGCGACGACGAGGCGCTGCTGCCGGCCGAGAAGGAGCGCGAGATCGCCAAGCTGCGCGCCGACTGGCAGGTCCGGCACGAGGCGGTCGTCAAGGCCGGCGGCCTGCACATCATCGGCACGGAGCGGCACGAGTCCCGGCGCATCGACAACCAGCTGCGCGGCCGTTCGGGCCGCCAGGGCGACCCGGGGTCGTCGCGCTTCTACCTGTCGCTCGAGGACCCGCTGCTGCGCATCTTCGGCGGCGAGCGCCTGGGCGTCATCATGCAGAAGCTCAAGATGCCAGAGGGCGAGCCGATCGAGCACCCGATCGTCAACCGGTCGATCGCCAAGGCGCAGAACCGCGTCGAGTCGCGCAACTTCGACATCCGCAAGCAGCTGCTCGAATACGACGACGTCGCCAACGACCAGCGGCGCGTCATCTACCAACAGCGCAACGAGCTGCTCGAGAGCACCGACGTCGCGGAAACGATCCGCAACATGGTCCGCGGGCAGATCGAGGACACCGTCAAGCGCTACGTGCCGCCGGAGTCGGTCGAGGAGCAGTGGGACGTCGCCGGCCTCGAGACCGCGCTTGCGGCCGACTACCAGGTCACGGCGCCGGTCGCCGAATGGGTCAAGCACGATGCCGAACTGACGGACGAGACGCTGCGCGAGCGGGTCGTCGAGCTCGGACTCGACGCCTGGGCCCAGCGCGAGACGATGGTCGGTGCCGAGCTCATGCGCCAGTTCGAGCGCAGCCTGATGCTGCAGACGCTCGACCATCACTGGCGCGAGCACCTGGCGTCGCTCGACCACCTGCGGCAGGGCATCCACCTGCGCGGCTACGCGCAGAAGAACCCGAAGCAGGAGTACAAGCGCGAGGCGTTCGAGCTCTTCTCCGACATGCTCGACCGGATCAAGCAGGACGTGGTGAAGGTCGTGCTGACCGTCCAGGTCCGCACCGAGGAGGACGTGCAGGCGGTGGAGGAGGCGGAGACCGTCTCCAACGTCAAGTACCAGCACGCCGGCTACGACGAGGCGCTCGCCGCGCCCGTGGGCGACGGCGACGTCGCCGTCGCGCCGCCGCCGCCGTTCACGCGCGCCGGCGAGAAGGTCGGCCGCAACGACCCGTGCCCGTGCGGCTCGGGCAGGAAGTACAAGCACTGCCACGGGAAAATCTAGCCGATGCAAAAGGCGTTCGCGAGGTCGGTGGCCGACGAGGGATCGGCGTTGCGCCTTTTGCATCGGGTCAATTCATAGTCAGACGGGCGCCTTCGGGCGGCCGGGCGGCGCCCGTGATCAAGAGCCACGAAACAACGAGCGTCATGCGGGCGCTGCGCTCATAGGAGCCTCCGTGCCGGTCGGTTACTCGCCTCCCACCGCCGAATCGCTGCTGCCCGTCGCGGGCGTCGCGCTCGGCACTGCCGCTGCGCGCATCAAGAACTGGGACCGCGACGACGTGCTGCTCGTCGTCTGCGATCCGGGCACCATGGCGGCCGGGGTGTTCACGAAGAACCGCTTCTGCGCGGCGCCGGTCACGGTCTGCCGCGAGCACCTGGCGCGGCAGCACGCGCGACACAGCGGCTTCCGCGCGCTCGTCGTCAATGCCGGAAACGCGAACGCCGGCACGGGCGGGCCGGGGCTCGCGGACGCGCACGCCGAGTGCGTGGCCGTCGCGCGCCTCGTCGACTGCGCGCCGGAGGACGTGCTGCCGTACTCGACCGGCGTGATCATGGAGCCCCTGCCCGTCGGCAAGATCGTCGCGGCGCTGCCGGCGGCGAAGTCCGCGGCGCGCGCCGACAACTGGTTCGCCGCGGCGAGGGCGATCATGACCACCGACACCGTGCCCAAGGGCGCGTCGCGGCGCGTCACCGTCGACGGCGTGCCGGTCACGGTCACCGGCATCGCCAAGGGCGCCGGCATGATCCATCCGGACATGGCGACGATGCTCGCGTTCATGGCGACCGACGCGCCCCTGTCCGCGCGTCTGCTCGCGCACGTGGTGCGCGAGGTCGCCGACGTCTCCTTCAACGGCGCGACCGTCGACGGCGACACGTCGACCAACGACAGCTTCGTGCTCGCCGCGACCGGCCGTGCGCAGCTCGACCCGATCGTCGCGCTCGACGACGCGCGCCTCGTGCCGATCCGCCGCGCGATCGAGGAGTGCGCCGTGGCCCTGGCGCAGGCGATCGTGCGCGACGGCGAGGGTGCGACCAAGTTCATCGCGATCCGGGTGGATGGAGGGGAATCCGTCGACGAATGCCGGCGCGTCGCGTTCGGCATCGCGCACTCGCCGCTCGTCAAGACCGCCTTCTTCGCGTCGGACCCGAACCTCGGCCGCATCGTCTGCGCGATCGGAAACACGGCGGCGCCGGACACGGACCCCGCGCGCGTGTCGTTCTGGCTCGACGACGTGCTGGTGGTCGACCGCGGCGGCCGCGCCGCGACCTATCGCGAAGAGGACGGCCAGCGCGTGATGAAGCAGGACGAGATCGCGGTCCGCGTCGACCTCGGCCGCGGCAAGGCGGCCGCCACCGTGTGGACGTGCGACTTCTCGCACGACTACGTGTCGATCAACGCCGACTACCGATCCTAGCGGCCGCGTCACGGAAATGGAGCCGGGCTCGATTTTCCGTGCTTGCGCGGGGCCGCGGATCCGGCGAAATTCGAGTCCGGTCCCGAATGCGAAGCACCAGCGGAGCGAATCGTCACCTGCCCATGCCGTCGCCTGATCACGACCTCGCCGCCCTGATCGGCCGCGCCGAAGCTGTCCTTGCGCGCGTCGAGGCGCTGCTGCCGCCGCCGCAGCCCGACCCGGACTGGACGCAGGTGACGGCGGCGCGCTGGCGCAAGCGCGGCGGGCGCGGGTACCTGCAGGCGGTGGCGCACCCGCACGCGATCCGGCTCGACGACCTCGTCGCCATCGACGAGCAGAAGCAGGCGATCGACCGGAACACGCGCCAGTTCGTCGCCGGCCTGCCGGCGAACAACGTGCTGCTGACCGGCTCGCGCGGCACCGGCAAGTCGTCGCTGGTGAAGGCGATGCTCGCGCGATATGCCGCCAAGGGCCTGCGCCTGATCGAGGTCGACAAGGGCGACCTCGTCGACCTTCCCGACATCGCGGAGCGCGTCGAGGGGCTGCCGCAGAAGTTCGTCGTGTTCTGCGACGACCTCACGTTCGACGCCGGCGAGGCCGGCTACAAGGCGCTCAAGGTGATGCTCGACGGGTCGATCGCGGGCGCGGCGGGCAACGTCGTCATCTACGCAACGTCGAACCGCCGGCACCTGCTGCCCGAGTACTTCAGCGAGAACCTCGAGACCAAGCACGTCGGCGACGAGGTTCATCCGGGCGAATCGGTGGAAGAGAAGATCTCGCTGTCCGAGCGCTTCGGCTTATGGATCTCGTTCTATCCGTTCGCGCAGGACGACTACCTCGCGGCCGTGGCCGGCTGGCTCGCCCACTTCGGCGTCAGGCCCGCCGCGGGCGCACGCGAGGCCGAGGCGCGCACGCGCGAGGCGCTGCAGTGGGCGCTGCAGCGGGGGTCGCGCAGCGGCCGTGTCGCGTGGCAGTTCGCGAAGAACCTCGCAGGGGCGCAGGCCCTGAAGTCGCGCCGGCCGTGAGCGGCCGCATCGTCCGCGTGGCGGCCGCCGTGCTGCTGCGCCCCGACGGGCAGGTGCTGCTCGCGCAGCGGCCCGCCGGCAAGCCGTACGCCGGTTACTGGGAGTTTCCTGGCGGCAAGCTCGAGCCGGGCGAGACGCCGCGGCACGCGCTGGCGCGCGAGCTCAAGGAGGAGCTCGGCATCGACGTCCGCAATGCGTCACCGTGGCTCGTGCAGGAGTTCGTGTACCCGCACGCGCACGTCGAGCTCCACTTCTTCCGCGTGTTCGCGTGGGACGGGGAACTCCACGGCCACGACGGGCAGGCCTTCGCGTGGCAGGTGCCGGGAAGGTGGTCGGTCGCGCCGCTGCTGCCGGCGAACACCCGCATCCTCGCGGCACTCGACCTTCCTTCCGTCTACGGCATCACCTGCGCGGAAGACTCGGACGAGCACGCGTTCCTGGTGCGCGCCGAGCGCGCGCTGGCGGCGGGGCTGCGCCTCGTGCAGCTGCGCGACAGGACGTGGCCGCACGCGCGCCGGCTGGCGTTCGCGCGCCGGCTCGTCCCGCTCGCGCATCGCTTCGGCGCGCGCGTGCTGTGGAACGGCAGCGCCGACGATGCGCGCGAAGCCGGTTGCGACGGCGTGCACTGGACCGCCGCCGCCTTGGCGCGGGCGACCGCGCGCCCCGAGGGGCTGCTCGCCGCGGCGTCGTGCCACGCGGCGGCGGAGGTCGCGCAGGTCGGCGCGCTCGGCCTCGACTTCGCGGTGCTGGGCACGGTGCTGCCGACGCCCACGCATCCGGAGGCCGTGCCGCTCGGCTGGGACGGCCTTGCCGCGTGCGTTGCCGGCACGCGGCTGCCGGTCTATGCGCTCGGCGGCCTCGTGCCCGCGGACCTCGAGCGGGCCGTCGAGGCCGGCGCGCATGGCGTCGCGCTGCGCCGTGCCGCCTGGCGGGAGCCGTCCGGGGGCGAATGATCGCCTTGCGCGGCTTCCGGCGGCTTGCTAGAGTCTTCGACGCGCGCCCGAGGCGACCGCCCCGCCCGCGCCGGGTGGGGAGGACAGCATGGTACGCCGTCTCGCCGCCGCGCTGCTCGCAGCTTTGTGCACAGGAGGCGCGCAGGCGCAGGGCAACCTCGTCGACGTGGTCGAGTTCTACAACGTCACCCTCGACCACTACTTCGTAAGCTCGCTCGCCGCCGACATCGGCGCGCTCGACAGCGGCACTTTCAAGGGCTGGTCGCGCACGGGCCTCTCGTTCAAGGCCTATGGCGGTGCCGCCGCCGGCGCGAGTCCGGTCTGCCGCTTCTACATTCCGCCCGCGCAGGGCGACTCGCATTTCTACTCGGCGTCGCCGGCGGAGTGCGCCGAAGTCGCGCAGAAGTTTCCCGGCTTCAGCTACGAGTCGCCCGCGGTCATGTACGAGGGGTTGCCCGAGCCCGTGACCGGGGCCTGCGCGCCCGGCACGGTGCCCGTGTATCGGCTGTGGAACCGGCGCGCCGACACGAATCATCGGTACACCACCGACGCCGCCGTGCGCGGCGCCATGGTCGCCAAGGGCTACGTTCCCGAGGGCTATGGCCCGGACGGAGTCGCGATGTGCGCGCCCTCCGCGGTCGAGCGCTTCGAGGTCACGATCGCGCCCGCTTCGTTGCTGCTCCTGCCCGGCGAATCGCGCGACGTATGGGTGACGGTCCGCCCGCGCGGCGGCTTCGCCGGCACGGTTGCGCTGGGCGTGACGGGCATGACGTCGGGCGTGACGGCCCAGCTGAGCTCGGCGTCGCTGGGCGTCGGAACCGGTGCCGTTTCGGCGAGCCTGCGGATCGCCGCCTCGTCCTCCGCTCCGCTCACGGAAGACCTCGCGCCTCTGGCCGTGACCGCGAGCGAAGACGGAGGGTTCAGCGTCACGCGAGTGATCGGCGTCGGCGTGGTCGCCGCGGAGGATGCCGTGGCGACGAGGCTGCGGGCGATCGCTGCGGTCGAGCAGCGCGCCCAGGAACTTCGCAACTCCGGCCTGACGAGACTCGCGCTCGCCCAGGCCGTCGCCGGGTTCATGGCGACGCGCTCCGAATACGTGGCGAGCGGCGTGGACGCCGAGACGAGCACCGCGTGGGGGCGATTCGACAACGGCAGCATGCATGGCTTCGCGGCCAACCGTGACCCGGCGCCTCGCTCCGAAGCCGCACTGCAGGTTCTGCCGCTGGCCCGGGACGGCGCGGAGATCCCGGCGCGCATGGAGGCGCTGCTCCTGCACCCGTTCGGCCGCAACTTCCAGAATCAGGCGGCGATCGACGACATGCGGCGCTACTTCGTGGCCAAAGGCTGGAACGTGCAGTCGATGGCGGAAGGCGACGCCAATGTCGAGACCCTGCGCAACGTCGCCGGCAAGGGATTCTTCTACATCAACACACACACGTTCCGTCTCGAGGTCAAGGACCTCTCCGAGCCCGACGGCAAGATGTTCTGGCTCCAGTCTTCGACGGTGGTCAGGCCTGCGCTCGACCGGGCCTATGCCGCGGAGCTCGCCTCGCTGCAACTCGCGCCCATGACGGCCGAGAACGGCGACGAGTTTGTCGGTGCCGACGGCGGCGTGAGGCGCGGGTACGACACGCGCTACGGGTTCTCGTACCGCTTCGTCGACCGGTTCATGAGCTTTCCGCCAGGCAGCGTCGTGTTCATCAACGGGTGCCACAGCGGCCGCAACGATCGTTTCGTCAGCGCGTTCCTGCGCAAGGGCGCCGCGCTGTATCTCGGATGGAGCGAGAGCTGCACCGGGCCTGCCGCGGACAAGGTGCCGCCGTACTTCGTCGACCGCATGCTCGGCAGCAACATGCACAGCGACAAGGAGTCGCCGCCCCAGCGCGCGTTTCCTGCCTCCCTCGTGCTGGCGGACATGGCCCGGAAGGGCCTGGACATCGACCCGGTGACGCTGGCGAAGCTCAGCTCCTTCATCGCCCCGGGGCTTGCGCATCCGCCGATCTTCGCGCCTTCCATTCGCATGGCGGCGGTCGACGAGATCGACGGCCTGCTGACGCTGCACGGGTACTTCGGCACGGACGGGGGCACCGTCACCGTGGGTGGCGAGAAGCTCGGCATCGTGAGCTGGGCAGCCGACGAAATCGCCGCGAATCTGCCATTGACCGGCGCGGGCTCGAGCGGTGACGTGGTGGTCGAGGTGCGCGGCGTCAAGAGCAACGCGCGCCAGATCACGCAATGGTCGGTCGACGTCGAATTCACCGAGACCGTGCCGCTGATGGGGTCGTTCAAGTTCAAGGGTGGCGGATCGATGCGTTTTCGCGGCGACGTGGCCGGCTGGCGCACCGAGCCGGGAGGACCGGTGCACTATGCCGAGCGCGGCGGATTCGCGACCAGGGACAGCAAGATCTCGGTGACCGCTTCGGGGACGTGGAGCCAGGGTCCGTGCACGTCCACGCTGTCGGGAAGCTGGGATTACCCGAGCGCTGCCGCTCAGAAGGGCCTGTCGACCGGGATGCCGGTGACGCGTGCGCTGTTCGGCGTCCAGGCGGACACCAAACAGGGCGCCTACGGGTTCTCGCTCGAGGGCAAGCTACTGCCGCACACGGTCACGGATTGCGCAGGGCAGAAAACGTACACGATCGCGACCATGGGCAGGCTCAAGGTGCAACTCCTGCTTCCCGACAGTCAGGACGACGAGCCGAACCTGAGCGGAATTCCGGGCTATCGGTTCTCACTCGGCGCCGATTTCGCGATGCCGCCGCAGTCGAGCAGCGAGAACGGCGCCGGAATCGTCCCCGGCGTGACCGCGTCGACCAAGGCGGCCACTGCGGTGTCGCCGCCGCGCGATTCGGACGACTCGGGCAAGTAGGCGCGCTTCATCTGCGCGGGCCGGCTTCGGGGTCGTGCTCGCCGACGGCCTCCTGCGGCGCGGCACCCGGGACGCGATAGCGCTCGGCCGCCCAGGCGGCAAGGTCGGTGAGCTTGCAGCGCTTGCTACAGAACGGCCTTCACCGCGACTCGGCGGTCCACGGCACCGGAGCCCCGCAGCGCGGGCATGGCACGACGCGTGTCATGCCGCTCCGCCGCGGGACGTGCGCCGCATCGTCCGGTCGGGGAAGAGCGACCGCAGCGCCGCACCGACGTAGCACGCTTGCGCGGTCCGGGGCGCGGAGAACGGCGTCGAGCTGCGCCGCGCCGCCTGGCCGGCGGATGTGGGGGCGACGCCCTAGTCGTCACGCCGGGGCGTCCCGTCGCGTCCGGTTTCCGGATCGTCGTCCGGCGGCTCCACGGCGGGTACGCGGTAGCGCTCGGCCGACCACGCGCCGAGGTCGATCAGCCTGCAGCGCTCCGAGCAGAAGGGACGCCAGCGCGACGACGGCGCCCAGGCGACGCGCGCGCCGCACCGCGGGCACGCGACGTAGCGGGTGGCGTTCATCGGCGGCGGGGGCAGGGGTCGTGGCGGGCATCCGGCCGCGCGGCGACCACCGCCGCGCGGACCGGCGGATGGCGTCCGCTACAGGTTGCAGAACATCAGCTCGAATTCGACGTCGCCGTCGTAGACGGCGCCGCGGTCCATGCCGGATACGCCGATGAAGCGGATGTTGAGCGCGTACTTGTTCGCGCTGATCTCCGGCACGCAGGACAGATCCTTCGCGACGGTGAGCCGCAGCAGCTGCGCGACCTTGGTCGTCGTCAGCATCAGCTGGAACACGCCGCGGTAGGCGGTGTGGCGGCTCGCGCGGCCGTTGTCGCGCAGCAGCTTCAGCACGATCGCCGACCCGGCGCGGATCGGCGCGAACGGCTCCAGCCAGCCCTTGAGGTCGTTGCGGCGCGCCCCCGGCTCCTGGTGCAGCCACCAGTGGTAGGCGGGCAGGTCGAACTCGCAGACGCCGCCCGGGATCGCCGTGCGCTGCTTGATCGCCATCAGCCACTCGTTGTCGCGCAGGTGCGCGCCGACCTTGCCGGCCTGCGCGAGCAGCTGCGCGTTGACGGCGTCGATCTCCGCGAGCAGCAGGTCGAGCGTGCGCTGGTCGATCTGCGGGTTCTCGCGCAGCGGCGAAAGCATCTGCCGCTGCCGCTCGAGCTCCTGCAGCAGATCGGTCTTGAGGTCGGCGCGCGCGGCGACGTCGGTAATCTCGAACAGCGCGAGCAGCGCGCCGTGGTGGTCCTGCGCGGCGTCCTGCGCCGCGAAGTACCCGGCACGCGCGAACAGGTCCTCGAGCCGCATCAGCGTGCGGACGCGTTCGTTCAGCGGGTGCTCGTACCGGATCACGGTGGGTCGGGGGCCGCGCGATGGCGCGCCACATTCTGGAGCGAACCGCCCGCCGGTTCAAGCGCGGCGAGCTCGCGGTAGCGGGCATCGAGGCGCGCGACCTGGGGCGCCAGCGCGGCGAGCGGCCCGCCGTTGTCGATCACGTCGTCGGCGCGCGCGAGGCGCTCGGCGCGCGGCAGCTGGGTCGCCATGATCGCGCGCACGTCGAACTCGGAGATGCCGCTGCGCGCGACGACGCGGCGCACCTGCTCTTCCTCCGGGCAGTCGACCACGAGGATGCGCGCGACGCGCGACATGAGGTTCCCCCGCTCGATCAGCAGGGGCACCGACAGGATTCCGTAGGGGCCGCGCCAGCGGCCGATCTCGGCGTCCAGCCGGGCACCGATCAGCGGGTGCAGCAGCGCCTCGAGCCGCTTGCGGGCAGTCGCGTCGGCGAACACCGTCCGGCGAAGCCAATCGCGATCGAGGCCGCCGTCGGGGCCGCGCGCCTGTGCGCCGAACTCGGCGACGACGGCATCGAACCCGGCCTCTCCGCGCGCGGTGACCGCGTGCGCGGCGGCGTCGGCGTCGGCGACCGGAACCCCCAGCGCTGCGAACGCGCGCGTCACCTCCGACTTGCCGCTGCCGATGCCGCCCGTGAGCCCGACGACGTAGGGCATGTCAGTCGCGAAGGGCCGTCCCGAGCGACTGACCTGCCCCCGCGGGGGGCAGCGAGCGCAGCGAGCGTGGGGGCCGATTCATCCTAGTGGGGGAACCAGATCTTCGCGAGCGGCGCGCCCCAGAACAGCGCGAGCATCCCGGCGATGGCGAGGTAGGGGCCGAAGGCGAGCGGCACGTTGTGGTCGCGGCCTTTCAGCACGACGAGGGAGATCCCGATGAATGCGCCGACCACCGACGAGCCGAGCACGATCAGCGGCAGCATCTTCCAGCCGAGCCACGCGCCGAGCGCCGCGAGCAGCTTGAAGTCGCCGTGCCCCATCCCTTCCTTGCCCCGAATGATCTTGAAGAGCCAGTAAATCGACCACAGCGTCAGGTAGCCGGCGATCGCGCCGATCACCGCGTCGGCCAGCGGCGCGAACAGCCCGTACAGGTTCGCGAGGAGGCCGCCCCACAGCAGCGGCAGCGTCAGGTCGTCGGGCAGCAGCTGCGTGTCGAAGTCGATGAACGTGAGCGCGAGCAGCGTCCACAGGAACGCGCACGCGGCAGCACCCTGCCACGTCGGGCCGAACTTCCAGATCGCGCCGGCGGCCACCGCGCCGCCCAGCAGCTCCACCAGTGGATACCGGGCCGAGATCGCGGCGCCGCACGCGCTGCACTTGCCGCGCAGCGCCAGCCACGACACGACCGGGATGTTCTCGGCGGCGGTGATCCGGTGGCCGCACGCCGGGCACGCCGAGCGAGGCGCCACCAGGTTGTACCGCGGCGCCTCGGCCGGCGGGTTGCCCGCGAGCTCGGCGCACTCGCGCTGCCAGGCACGTTCCATCATCCTGGGCAGCCGGTGCACGACCACGTTGAGGAAGCTGCCGACGCAGAGCCCCACGACGGCGGCCACGATCGCGGCCGTCGCCGGATCCAGCAGGAACGCCGGCATCAGGGCCGCGCCGGGCCGGCCGGCCGTGCCGTCATACCACGGCGCCGAGCTTGAAGATCGGCAGGTACATGGCGACGACGAGGCCGCCGATCACGATGCCGAGGAACACGATGATGATCGGCTCCAGCAGGCTCGACAGCGCGGCCACCGCGTCGTCCACTTCGCGCTCGAAGAAGTCGGCGATCTTGCCCAGCATGTTGTCGAGCGACCCCGACTCCTCGCCGATCTGGATCATCTGCAGCACCATCGTCGGGAACAGCGTGGTGTTGCCCATCGCGTTGGTGAGGCTGGTGCCGGTGGAGACCTCGGTCTGGATCTTCTTCGTCGCCGCGGCGAAGACGGCGTTGCCCGACGCGCCGCCGACCGCGTCGAGCGACTCGACCAGCGGGACGCCCGCCGCGAACATCGTCTGCAGCGTGCGCGTCCAGCGCGCGATCGTCGCCTTCTCGAGGATGCCGCCGATCACCGGCAGCTTGAGCATCGTCCGGTCGAACGCGTAGCGGAACGCCACGGACCGCCGCAACATGACCCCGAAGGCGACGATGGTCGCGACCAGCACGAGGAACGCCAGCCACCACCAGGCGACGACGAACTCCGACATCGCGATGACGATCAGCGTCGGTGCCGGCAGGTCGGCGCCGAAGTTGGAGAACACCTTCTTGAACGACGGGATCACCCAGATCATGATGACCCAGACGACGACGATCGCGACGACGATGACCGACACCGGGTAGAACAGCGCCGACTTGATCTTGCTCTTGATCGCGAGCATCTTCTCCTTGTACGTCGCAATCCGGTCGAGGATCGCGTCGATCGTGCCGGACGCCTCCCCGGCCGCGACCAGGTTGCAGTACAGCGCGTCGAAGTACTTCGGGTGCTCGCGGAATGCCTGCGACATCGACGAGCCGGCCTCGATCTTGTTCTTGATGTCCATCATCAGCCGCGAGAAGCGCGCGTTGCTGTGGCCGCGCGCGACGATCTCGAACGACTGCAGCAGCGGCACGCCGGCCTTCAGCATCGTCGCGAGCTGCCGCGTGAAGAACGTGATGTCCTTCTCGTTGACCTTGCGCCCGCCGCGGAACGTCTGCCGGCGGATCTTGGTGAGGCGGATGCCCTGCCGGCGCAGGTTGGTCGTGACGACCGTCTCGGAGGCGGCCTTCGACTCGCCGCGCACCTGGCGGTTGTTGCGGTCGACGCCTTCCCAGAGGAACGTGTATTCCTTGACGTCGCGGCGCTGGGCGGAGGTTGCGGTGGCCATAAGGGGTTCCTTCGCGCGGCGGCGCTATCGCCGCGTCACTCGTTGGTGATCGCCTCGATTTCCTCGAGCGACGTCATGCCGCTCTTCACCTTGAGCAATCCGGACTGGCGCAGGTCGCGCACGCCTTCCTTCCGCGCCTGCTCGGCGATGTCCAGCGCATTGCCGTTGCGCATGATGACCTGGCGCATCTCGTCGGTGATCGGCAGCACCTGGTAGACGCCGACGCGTCCCTTGTATCCGGTGCCCTTGCAGTGGTCGCAGCCGACGGGACCGTAGGGCTGCCACGAGCCGTCCAGGTCCTCCTCGGTGAAGCCCGCGCGCAGCAGAGCCTCGGGCGGGATGTCCTCGGGCGTCTTGCACTGCGTGCACAGCCGCCGGCCGAGGCGCTGCGCGGTGATGAGGATCACCGACGACGCGACGTTGAACGGCGCCACGCCCATGTTGAGCAGCCGCGTCAGCGTCGTCGGGGCGTCGTTCGTGTGCAGCGTCGACAGCACGAGGTGCCCCGTCTGCGCCGCCTTGATCGCGATGTCGGCGGTCTCGAGGTCGCGGATCTCGCCGACCATGATGATGTCCGGGTCCTGCCGCAGGAACGCCTTCAGCGCGGCGGCGAACGTGAGGCCCGCCTTGTCGTTGACGTTGACCTGGTTGACGCCCGGCAGCTGGATTTCGCACGGGTCCTCGGCCGTGGCGATGTTCACGCCCGGCTGGTTGAGGATGTTGAGGCACGTGTACAGCGACACGGTCTTGCCGCTGCCCGTCGGGCCGGTCACGAGGATCATTCCGTACGGCCGCTGGATCGCGTGCATCAGCGCCTGCTGCTGGTCGGGTTCGTACCCGAGAGCCTCGACGCCGAGCTTGACGCCGGCGGAGTCGAGGATCCGCATCACGATCTTCTCGCCGTAGAGCGTCGGCAGCGTCGACACGCGGAAGTCGATCGTCTTGGTCTTGGACAGCACGAGCTTCATCCGCCCGTCCTGCGGCACCCGCTTTTCGGAGATGTCGAGCTTCGAGATGACCTTGATCCGCGACGCGACCTTGTCCTTGATCGCGAGCGGAGGCTGCGCGATCTCCATCAGGATGCCGTCCACGCGATAGCGGACACGGTAGTACCGCTCGTACGGCTCGAAGTGGATGTCGGAGGCGCCGGTCGCGATCGCGTCGGTGAGGAGCTTCTGGATGTACTTGACGATCGGCGCGTCCTCGACGTCCGATTCGTCCTCGATCGCCGGCGCCGGCGTGCCTTCCTCGAGCCCGACCTCCATGTCCTCGAGGTTGGACATCTCCTTCAGCGTCGTCCCGGCGCTCTCGAGGATCTTGGCGATCGCGGCGCCGAGCTTGTCGTCCTCGACGACGATCGGCTCGGGCACGAGGTTCGTCTTGAAGCGGACCTCGTCCAGCGCCTGCAGGTTGGCGGGGTCGGAGAGCGCGACGTAGAGCTTGTTGCTGCGCTTGTACAGCGGCAGCACGCGACGCGCGACGGCGATCTTGGCGTCGACGAGCGACTTGTCGATCTGGTCGGTGTCGAACGCGTTGAGGTCGAGCAGCGGCGTGCCGAAGGCGCGCGACGCGAACACCGCGAGCTGCTGCGCGGTCATCCGCTTGCCGACCAGCACCTGCTCGACGAACGAGATGCCCGCGGCATGCGCCTGCGTGTGCAGCGCCTCCGCCTCGTACTCGGACATGAGCCCGTTCTGCGCGAGCGCGCGCGCGAGGCCGCTGATGTTGCGGGTGGCGGCGGCGTGCGTGGCCATGGCGTCGGTGGGCTCGGTCGGGCGTTCGGTCGGTCTAGTTGTAGACCGCAAGCAAGCGCCGTGCCCGGGCACCAAAGCCCGGGGCGCGGACGCCGGCTATTCCATCTGCATAAAACTTATCCGGTCGATGATGCCCGCTCGACCGTTGATTGTAAAGGCGTGTTCCCCCGGCCGACCGGCGGCAGAAGCTTGACGACCTTGACCGCCCGGTCCTGGGTTTGGAGGATTTCCAGCAACTGCCCCTCCACGCGGAACTTGAGCCCGGCGTCCGGAATGTCCCCCAGGTGCTCGACGATGAGCCCGTTGAGCGTCTTGGGGCCGTCCAGCGGGAACTGGGTCCCGAGCCGCCGGTTGAGCGTGCGCAGCGACGCCATGCCGGATGCGACGACGCTGCCGTCCGGCTCCCGGCGGTAGATCTCGGCGCCGCCAGGCGCCTGGGTCGTGAACTCGCCGATGATCTCCTCGACGATGTCCTCGATCGTGACGAGCCCCTGCAGCTCGCCGTACTCGTCGACGACGAGCCCGAGGCGCTGGCGGTCGGCCTGGAACTGCGTGAGCTGCGTGAGCAGCGGCGTCCCGGCGGGAATGAAGTACGGAGGCCGCAGCAGCGGGCGCAGCCGGTCGGCCGTCATCTCGCCCGCCGACAGCTGCAGGTTGACGACGGACTTGAGCGGCAGCACGCCGACCAGGTTGTCGAGCGACTCCTCGTACACGGGCACCCGCGAGTGGTACGACGTGGCGAGCTGCTGGCGCAGCAGCGCGGGCCGCTCGGTCAGGTCGAGTGCGTGGATGCGGTTGCGCGGGGTCATGACGTCGTCGACGGTGATCGCCTCGAGGTCCATCAGGTTGGCGAGCATCGTCTTGTGCTTGCCGCGGAAATACTGGGAGCCCTCGAGCACCAGCGAGCGCAGCTCCTCCTGCGTCAGCTGCGCGCCGGCGTCCGGCGCCGGCTTGACCCGCAGCAGCCGCAGCAGCCCCTGGACGAACAGGTTGACGAACCAGACGACCGGCGTCAGCGCGCGCAACATCGGCGCCAGCACGTAGGCGACCAGCGGGGCCACGCGGTCGGCGTGCGTCGCGCCGATCACCTTCGGCGTGATCTCCGAGAACACGAGGATCAGGAACGTCACGACGACGGTCGACGCGGCGAGCGCGAGCTCGCCTTCGCCGAGGAGCCGCGCCGTGATCACGCCGGCGAGCGTGGCCGTGCCGGCGTTCAGCAGGTTGTTGCCGAACAGGATGACGCCGAGCAGGCGGTCGGTCTGCCCGAGCAGGGCGAGCGCGACCCGGGCGCCGTGGTTGCCGCGCTGCGCCCGGTGCTTCAGCCGGTAGCGGTTCGCGGCCATCATCGCCGTCTCGGCGATCGAGAAGAAGCCCGACACGACCAGCAGGACGGCGAGGGCGGCGACGAGCGAGCTTAGGGGGAATTCGTCCAAGGATGCGGGGCTTGGCCGGGCGGCGCCCCAGTATTCGGCGGCGCCGGCCGCCCTGTCAATGCGCCGGTGTCAACGACCCAGCAGGATCTCGGCCACGAACTTGCTGCCGAGGTAGCCCAGCACCAGCAGCGTCGTGCCGCCGACGATCCAGTACAGGGCGCGCCGGCCGCGCCAGCCGTACCGCCAGCGGCCGAACAGCAGCACGGCGAACGTGAGCCAGCCGAGCACCGAGAACAGGTTCTTGTGCGTGAACGTGACCGGCTTGCCGAAGAGCTGCTCGGAGAACAGCAGGCCGCTCGCCAGCGTGAGCGTCAGCAGCACGAACCCCAGCCCCACCAGCCGGAACAGGAAGCGCTCGAGGGTCAGCAACGGCACCGAGCCCTCGGCCTCCATCGGCGCGAGGCCGCGGTGCAGCCGCTTCTCGAGGCCGGTGAGCAGCAGCGCCTGCAGCGCCGCGACGGCGAACAGCGCGTAGGCGACCAGCGCCACCGCGATGTGCAGCGCGGCGAGCGAGTCGCCGGCGTACGGAAAGTGGTGCGGCGCGCCGCCGAAGGCCGGCGCGAGCGCGCAGACCGCGGCCACCGGCAGGATCACCGAACTGACGGCCGGCAGCTTGGACAACACGCCCGAGACGACCGCCACCAGCACCGTGAGCCACGCGACCAGAGACAGCGCATGCTGGAACGAGAGGTCGAGGCCCTCCGGCGCGAACACGGCGTTGCCGATGAGGACGGCGTGCAGCACGAGCGCCAAGGCGGTGGCGACCGCGGCCGCCTGCGTGCGCGTCCGCGCGGGCGCGGACCCGCTGCGCAGCCAGGCGGCGGCGCCGTACAGGGCAGCGACTGCGACGTACAGTAAAATCACGGATTCAGCGCCGGGACAGGCGGCCGGGTGGCCGGACGCCCGGCTTCGACCAGTGTACCCGATGCGCGCCGCATGCCGTCGCGCGCAGCGCCACCGGACTCCGCCCATGCTCGAAAATCTCACGCAACGGCTGTCGCGCGTCGTCAAGGGCCTGCGCGGCCAGGCGCGCCTGACCGACGCCAACATCCAGGACGCGCTGCGCGAGGTCCGCCTCGCGCTGCTCGAGGCCGACGTCGCGCTGCCGGTCGTGCGCGACTTCATCGCGCTGGTCAAGGAGAAGGCGGTCGGCGAGGAGGTGATGGGTTCGCTGACGCCGGGGCAGGCGCTGATCGGCGTCGTCCACCGCGAGCTCGCCGCGCTGATGGGCGGCGCCGCGGCGCCGCTGTCGTTCGCCACGCAGCCGCCCGCGGTGATCCTGCTCGCCGGCCTGCAGGGCGCCGGCAAGACGACCACGGCCGGCAAGCTCGCGCGCCTGCTGCGCGAGGACCAGAAGAAGAAGGTGCTGGTCGTGTCGACCGACGTCTACCGGCCCGCGGCGATCGAGCAGTTGAAGCTGCTGGCCGCGCAGGTGGGCGTCGACTTCTTCCCGTCGGCGACCGGCGAGCAACCGGTCGCGATCGCGCAGGGTGCAATCGACTGGGCGCGCAGGCATTACCACGACGTGCTGATCGTCGACACCGCGGGCCGGCTCGCGATCGACGAGGCGATGATGCGCGAGATCGCCGACCTGCACGCCGCCGTGCACCCGATCGAGACGCTGTTCGTCGTCGACGCGATGCAGGGCCAGGACGCGATCAACACGGCCAAGGCGTTCCGCGAAGCGCTGCCGCTGACCGGCGTGGTGCTGACCAAGCTCGACGGCGACGCCCGCGGCGGCGCCGCGCTGTCGGTGCGCCACGTCACCGGCGCGCCGATCAAGTTCGCCGGCGTGTCCGAGAAGATCAACGGGCTCGAAGTCTTCCATCCGGAGCGGATGGCCTCGCGCATCCTCGGCATGGGCGACGTGCTGTCGCTGATCGAGGATGCGCAGAGGACCGTCGACGTCGAGGAGGCGCAGAAGCTCGCGAAGAAGGTGAAGTCCGGCAAGGGCTTCGACCTCACCGACTTCAAGGCGCAGATCGGCCAGATGCGCAAGATGGGCGGCCTCGCGGGCCTGATGGACAAGCTGCCCGCCGAGCTCGCGCGCGCCGCGCAGGGCGCGTCGGTGGACGAGAGGCGCATCGGCCGCATCGAGGGCATCATCGACTCGATGACGCCGCAGGAGCGCGCGAAGCCCGAGATCCTCAAGGCGTCGCGCAAGCGGCGCATCGCCGCCGGCGCCGGCGTGACCGTGCAGGAAGTCAACCAGCTGCTCAACCAGTTCGAGCAGACGCAGAAGATGATGAAGATGGTCGCCAAGGGCGGCATGCAGAAGATGCTGCGCGGCATGAAGGGGATGCTGCCGGGGATGCGGTAGCGGGCGCCGCAGGTCCGCCAGGCGAGGAGCCGCCCGCCCGGCCGTTGCGCGACGCACCGATCGCGGGTGCGTGCGGGTCTTCATCGTGGTGCGCGCCGTGACGGTGCCTACGACACGCTGCGCGAGGCCGCCATGCGCGAGCTGCTCGCGGAGGACTTCGGCGGCCTCTTCTCCCGCGCGGCGCAGCGGTATGCGCAGGACGGTCTCTCCGCATCCTCGGTCGTGCGGCCGCTGTTGCGCAATTCGTCCTCGGTTGTGGCGGCCCTGTTCGCGGGCCCTTCAAGCAGCATCGCCAGCCGGTTCAGGAACGTCGCGCTGCTCGTCGAGGGCCCCACGCAGATCGGCCTCGCGCGACAGGTGTTCTTCGTCAACCAGCGGCAATACGACACCCACGGCGACCAGCTCAACACGCAGGGCAGGCCCTCGGGGAGTTGTCGCAGGCGCTCGCCGCATTCCAGGACGCGATGGCGGCTCTCGGATTGTCCGGCAGCGTGACGGTGTTCACGCTCTCGGAGTTCGGCCGCACGTTCAAGCCAGCCGCCAACGCCGGCACCGACCATGGCTGGGGCGACTACGCTTTCGCGATCGGCGGTGCCGTCAAGGGCGGCGACTCCCATGGAACGCTGCCGACGCAGGCGCTGAACGGTCCCGACGATTTCGGCAACGGCGGCCGCTGGATCCCGACGACCTCCGTCGAGCAGTACGGCGCGACACTGGTGCGGTGGCTCGGCATCGCGGAGGGCGACCTGTCCTACGTGTTCCCCAACATCGGCGCGTTCGCGATCACGAACCTCGGCTTCATGGCATAGCGCCAAGGCGCCGAACCGGCGTGCGCGGCCTGGGCCGGGCACGGGGTCCGGCCCGCGTTCCAGTGGCGACGGCTGCGTCACGCCGATCTTGTTCGCGAGATCGACGTCCCGGATCGTTCGGCAGCGCGACGCCGTCGGCCATCGGCCTGCGGAACGCGTTGCCGACCTCGACCTTCTGCGGCCCCGCTCGGCGGAGGCGACACCGATCGTCGCGCCGGCAGCGGCGGCTTCCGGCCTCGGCGTGGATCGGGGCCACGGCGCCGTCGTCCCGCGTTCGCGAACGGTCGGGCACGTGTCGTGGCCGCGGCAACATTGCATCGGCGATTCGCGCCTGCGATGATGCCCGGCATGCCGGCGGCCGACGTCGTCCCGGCTTCGCCATGCGAATGCGCGCCATCCGCCCCTTCGTCGCTCCCGCAGCGGCCGCGCTGGTACTGCTGGTCGCCGCCTGCGACTCCGGCCTGCTCGCCCCGGCGGGGAGGCCGGAGACGTTCGACTGGGCGGGCGAACCCATCGTGGTCGCGCCGCCGCCTTCCGGCTGGCACCGCGAGGGCGAGACGAGCGGCGGCCTGAAAGGCGTGCGCTTCGTGAAGGAAGGCTCGGTCGGCGAAGCGATCGGCATCGCGGACTATCACCAGCTCGCACGTCGCCTGCGCCGCGCCGAGCTGCAGCGTCTGGTCGATCGGTTCGACGCGCTCGACCCGCGGTCGTTCGCGAACGCCGCGCGGACGCTGCACGCGCAGACCACCGAACCGTTCACGCCGCTCGAAGCGAAGGTCGCCGAGGGCATCAACGCGGCGCTCGACCGCGCGACCGCGGCCTACCTGAGCGACGACCGGGACGAGGCCCGCGTGCAGCTCGAGCTGGCGCTCGGCGAGGCCGAGCGACTGACGTTCGCGCTTCCCGACGTGGTCGCCGCGGTCGAATTCGCGCCGGAGCGCCGCCAGGAGCCGATCCGCTGGCTCGTCCTCGACCGCCGCGAGACGACGATCGCGGGCGTGCCCGCCGTCGTCGTCGACTACACGTTCGACGGCCCCGACCGCCAGCTCTTCGGGCGCGAGGCGTACTTCGTGCACGGCAATCACCTGTTCGTCGCGACGTTCCTCGGCCTGAAGAAGTCGGTGCCGGTGTTCGACCGCATGCTCGAGAGCATACGGTTCCCGTCGTGACCCCGCGGTACGCGCCCCGGCCGCCCGCCGTGCCGGCCACCGGAATCGACGCGTGCGGCGCGCGCGACGTTCCGCACGCCCGTCGTGGTCATGCGGCCGGCGGGTGCCGGTGCCGTACGGGACTCGGCGCGTGGCGCGGCCGCGCGACGCCGACGACGATCAGCAGCAGGTACACGTAGGTCGCGTAGCCGACCTTGGTGCCGAACTCGATCTCGACGAGCGCGGCGACGATCGCCAGCACGATCACGCCGCCCGCGAACAGGAAGCGGCTGCGCATGAAAGCCCACAGCGCCGCGCCGTCGACGACGGTCTCGTTGGACAGGTGCAGTGCCCCGCGACGCCACAGCAGGGCCTCGAACAGCAGGAGCAGCAGCAGGTTGCCGCCATAGACGATCGCCGCGACCGGCTGGCCGGGGTTGTTGCCGATCAGCGAGGTCAGCGGCGGCACGAACGTCGTGGACAGCAGGAACCCGAGGTTCAGCCACACGAACGCGCCGTCGACGTCGCGCACGCGCTGCATCAGCCGCAGGTGCGTGAGCCAGTACAGGCACAGCACGACGAAGCTGATCACGTAGTCGTCGACGTACGGCAGCAGCCGCAGGAGGCTCGCGATGACCTGCGACGTGTCGGCGCCGATGTGCTCGGGCAGCTTGAGGTCGAGGACGAGCAGCGTCATCGAGACGGCGAAGATGCCGTCGGTCAGCGCTTCCAGCCGGGACTTGGGCAGGGGCAGGGGCTCGAGCATCGCGCAATGGGGCCAAGGCGTGGCGCCGGCGCCTCCCGCAGTGTAGCCGCCGGCCGAGGCACTGCGTAAGTCCATGATCCATAATGGATCGGTGGCGGCGCTGCCCAGGTGCCCGCCGGAGCCCGATTCGTCCGCCGCCCTTGCCGGAGCCCTCGTTTTCGTCGTAGAATCAACGTCTTTTTCGGCTTCACGCGGAACCCACACCATGGTCGTCATTCGCCTTGCCCGGGGCGGCGCCAAGAAGCGCCCCTTCTACAACGTCGTCGTCGCCGATTCGCGCAGCCGCCGTGACGGCCGCTTCATCGAGCGCGTCGGCTTCTACAACCCGATCGCGACCGAGAAGGAAGAGGCGCTGCGCCTTTCGCTCGACCGGATCACGTACTGGCAGGAGCGCGGCGCGCAGCTGTCGGATACGGTGGCGGGCCTCGTGAAGCGGAAGGCGACAGCGCCGGCCGCGACGGCGCCGGCCGCGGCGGCCTGACGTTCCGCTGAGCGACTCCGACATCGTCGTGATGGGGCGCATCGCCGCCCCGTACGGCGTCAAGGGCTGGGTGAAGGTCCTGCCGTTGAGCGCCGAACCCGACACGCTGCTCGCGTACGCGCGGTGGTGGGTGCGTCCGAGGGGCGGCGCGCAGTGGCGGATGCACGCGGTGGAATCGGGACGGCAGCACGGCGCGACGCTGCTCGCGCAATTGTCGGGACTGCCGGACCGCGAGGCGGCGGCGGCATTGACCGGGGCGGACGTGGGCGTGGCGCGCGCGTCGCTTCCGGCGATCGGCGACAACGAATTTTACTGGGCCGACCTGGTCGGCCTCGCGGTGGTGAACAGGCAGGGCGTGGCGCTGGGCGACGTGCGCGAGGTGGCGGATTTCGGCGCGCATCCGGTGCTGCGTGTGCAGGGCGAGCGCGGCGTGGAACGGCTGATCCCGTTCGTCGACGCCTACGTCGACGGCGTGGATCTGCCCGGGAAGCGCATCGTCGTCGACTGGCAGCCGGATTACTGAGCGCGGGGCGCGGCGCGTGCGGATCGACGTCGTGACGCTGTTCCCCGAGATGGTCGGCGCGGCCGCGGCCATCGGCGTCACCGGACGCGCGCTGCAGCGCGGACTGTGGCGGCTGGGACTGTGGAATCCGCGCGATTACGCGACGGACAACCACCGGACCGTCGACGACCGGCCGTACGGCGGCGGGCCGGGCATGGTGATGCTGCCCAGACCGCTGGCGCAGGCGATCGCGGCGGCGAAGTCGGCGCAGCGGCAGGAGGGCGTGGCGACGCCCCGGGTGATCCACCTGTCGCCGGCCGGTGCGCCGCTGAAGCACGCGCGGGTGATGGAACTGGCGACGGCAGCGAACGCGGGGTACGTGCTGCTGGCGGGAAGGTACGAAGGCATCGACGAGCGGCTGATCGCGCGCGAGGTCGACGAGGAAGTCGCGGTCGGGGACTTCGTCGTGTCGGGCGGCGAACTGCCGGCGCTGATGCTGATCGATGCGATCGCGCGCCAGCTGCCGGGCGCGCTGAACGACGAGCAGTCGGCGCGCGAGGATTCGTTCGCGAACGGGCTGCTCGACTGTCCGCACTACACGCGGCCGGAGGTGTACGAAGGAATGGCGGTGCCCGACGTGCTGATGTCGGGCCACCACGAGGAGATCCGCCGCTGGCGCCTGCAGCAGTCGCTGCGGCGCACGCGGGAGCGGCGCCCGGACCTGCTGGCCGGCCGGGGGCTGACGAAGGAAGAGGCCGCATTGCTCGGCCCGGAGACCGCGGGCTGACCGCGAACAAAACGCGCGCATCAGGGAAGGGCCCTGCGCTGCGCGAAGCGAAAGGAAAACAGCAATGAACATCATCGAGCAGCTGGAAAAGGAAGAAATCGCCCGCCTCGGCAAGACGATCCCGGAATTCGCCCCGGGCGACACCGTGATCGTCAACGTCAACGTCGTCGAAGGCGAGCGCAAGCGCGTGCAGGCCTATGAGGGCGTGGTCATCGGCAAGCGCAACCGCGGGCTCAACTCGTCGTTCACCGTCCGCAAGATCAGCAGCGGCGAAGGCGTCGAGCGCACGTTCCAGACGTACTCGCCGCTGCTCGCCTCGATCGAGGTCAAGCGCAAGGGCGACGTCCGCCGCGCGAAGCTCTACTATCTGCGCGCGCGCTCCGGCAAGTCGGCGCGGATCCGCGAGAAGCTCGACCACAAGGAAGGCGGCAAGGCCGAGTAGCGGCTGCCCGCCTCGCGCGTCCGGCACGGATGCGCCGCAACATGCCAGACGGCCCGCCTGCGGGCCGTTTGCTTTTTGCGGGCGCGCGACGTCCTCGCCACCGACGCAAAGGGGCCGAAATCGGCGCAATTCCACCCGCGGCCCGGATCTTGCTTTTGCTTGGCTTGCCTTGGAGGGGCTTTTCGCCCAAGATTCCATTGGCATAATCGACGGTCTTCCCCGCGCCGGACGCATGAAGGCAACGTTGTATGAAGCGCTTGGAATCCTGCCCACGTCCTCCGACGAGGACGTGCGGGCGGCGCTGCGCCGGCTGATCCGCAAGTACTACGCGAAGACCCGCGACGGCCAGGGCAACGTCGAGGAGGCGCTGCGCTTCATCAACCACGCGAGCCGCATCCTCTCCGACCCCGAGCGCCGCGTGCGGTACGACGAGGAGCTCGCCATCTCCGCCGGCACGACGGAGCAGCGCATCGAGCACGTCGTCAGCAACGCGGTCGCCGAGGCCGGCGAGCAGACCGACGTCGGCGGGATCGCCGAGCCCGTCCAGGCGAAGTCGCAGGAGGCGATGGACGCGGAGCTCGAGACGGGCCTCGACGCCGACGAGCCGCCGGCCGAGCGCAATCCGCACCATCCGGGGCTGACCGAGCGCGTCGCGTCGTTCGGCCGCTCGCCGATCGTGACGGTCGCGCTGTGCGCGTTCTTCGGCGCGTTCATCGCCGCGGCGATCGTGTTCGTGACGCCAGCCGACACGATCCTCGTCGCGAAGCAGGTGCTGGTGTGGCTGACGATCACGCTGCTCGCGCTGACGCTCATCTACGGCGCGGTTCACGGCGTCGCGTACTGGAACCGCCGGCGCGGCGCGCCGCAGCCCGGCCTCGTGCCGCAGACCGACCTCGCGATCCTCAACTGGCGCCGCGAGAAGAGCGTGTTCCTCGGCACCAACCAGCCGCAGGAGGACGCGAGCTGGATCTTCCAGCTGCGCATGGCCGAGCTCGAGCGCGCGAAGTCGGGGCGCACGAGCGAGCCGCGCCCGTGGCAGCGCCTTGCCGCGCGCATCTTCGACTACGCGATCTGGGGCCTCGTGCTCGCGCTGCTGCTGTCGGAGCTGCGCGGGCTGGGACTGGTGCCGCCGGACCTCGCGTTCTGGCTCGGGCATCCGCTGCTCGCGCCGATGCTCATCACCGGTACGTGGGTGCCGATCGAGGCGCTGCTCATCGCGTCGATCGGGACGACGCCGGGCAAGTGGCTGTTCGGCGTGTTCCTGCAGTTCTCGATCTCCGATGCGTACGCGCGGCGCGACACGCGCGCGCAGCTCGACCGCGCGCTGCGCCGCTCGTTCCGCGTCTGGTGGGAAGGCGTGGGCGCCGGATTCCCGCTGCTCGCGCCCGTCCTGATCGCGGTCGCGTACGAGAAACTCGCGCAGAACCAGGAGACCGACTGGGACTTCGCGCAGGACGTCCTCGTCACGCACGGCCCGCCGGGCGTGCTCAACACGGTGACGGGGGTGTGCGGGCTTGCGGCCATGCTGTGGCTGTACGGCGTCGCGTGGCACCAGCCGATGGCGGAGTCCATCGCGTGGGCGCGCACGACGATCGCCGAGGCGATGCCGTCGCCGACCGCGCTGACCGGCGGATTCGCCGGCGGCGCCGGGCGCATTTCCGGGTTGCCGCCGCCGGCCGCGCCGGTGCCTGCCACCTCCGCGCGCGCGACCGCGCCGATCACGACGCTGCCGGCCACGGCGTCGTCGCCGGCGACACCGGCGGCCGCGCTGCCGAGCACCGCACGACCGGCCGATCCGTCGCTGCCGATCGACACGGACGTGGCCGCGCTGTTTGCCGAGCGCAGGGCGAAGATCGCCGTCGTGAGCGCCGAAGGTCCGCGGATGCTGCGCGCCGGCAACTGGCGGCGCGCAGCCGAGCTCTGCCGCGCGTGGACCGAGCTCGAGCTCGGCAACGCCGAGTCGTATCGCTGCCTCGGCCAGGCGCTGCAGGCGCAGGGCTACCACCAGGACGCGATCGCCGCGTTCCGCAAGGCCAAGCAGTACGATCCCAACGACCGCACGCTGGACGCGGCGATCGACCGGTCGCAGAAGGGGATCGTCGCCGACTTCCTCAACCGGTACGGCCGCTAGCCCTGGCCGCGGGCGCCCCGTTGCGCGCCGCCTCGGGTCGCGGCCGGTTGCGCGCCGCCTCTCGTCCGTCGGCCGCTCGCGCCAGCCCTCGCCCGCGCCCGCGGCGAGACGGGGGTCACCGGCATGAGTCGGTGCCGCCGCACCCGCGCACGTCGCCGCAATCCGGCCCCCCGCGTGCCCGGAGAAGGCCGAGGTGCGGCGTGCAGAGACGCTAGCGGTGGCGGATCTTCGCGACGAGGTTCGACGTCGACCGCTGGAACTCGAACGGGATCGCGACGAACCGCCCGCCGTGCGCGATCACCTCGGCGGCACCCGCCGTCGTTTCCGCGTTATAGTCGCCGCCCTTGACCAGCACGTCCGGCATCGCCGCGACGATGAGGTCGCGCGGCGTGTCGGCGTCGAACGGAACGACGAGGTCGACCGCAGCGAGCCCCGCCAGCACCGCCATCCGGTCGTCGAGCGGGTTCAGCGGGCGGTCGTCGCCCTTGCCGAGCCGCCTCACGGACGCGTCCGAATTGACGGCGACGACGAGTGCCGCCCCCAGCGCACGCGCGGCCTCGAGGTACGCGACGTGGCCGCGGTGCAGCAGGTCGAAGACGCCGTTGGTCATCACCAGCGGGCGCGGCAGCCGCGCGATGCGCGCGACCGCGTCGGCGCGCGTCGCGACCTTCGCTGCCGACGCGGTCGGCGGGGTGCTCACTTTAGCCCGTGTACTCGAACACCTTGACGACGCGCTGCACACCCTCGGTCGTCGCGGCGATTTCGCCGGCGGCCGTGCCTTCGGCGCGGCTCACGATGCCCATCAGGTACACGACGCCGCGCTCGGTGACGACCTTCACGGCGTTCGGCGGGAACTTCGACGCCTCCAGCATCCGCGTCTTAACCTTCGACGTGACGTACGTGTCGTTGCTGCGGCTGCCGAGGTCGGACAGCGGCCCGACGACGAGCTCGTTGTGCACGACGCGGACCTTCTCCGTGGTCTTCGCGAGGTTGCCGAGGCTCGCCCACGCGCCCTGGTCCGGCACCTCGCCGGTCAGCAGCACGACGCCGTTGAAGCTCGTCACGTTGAGGTGGATGCGGTCGCCGTAGAGCTCGTTGGCGCGGGTGACGATCTTGAGCTCGATGCTCTCGTCGTCGACCTGCGCGCCGGCGGTGCGGCGGTCGGTCGCGACCATCGCGGCGCCGCCGGCGCCGACGGCGATCACCGCCGGCACGCACCCGGCAAGCGACGCCAGCAGGCCGATGCAGGCCGCTGCGGCGCCCGCGACGCGCAGCACGCGTCCGGCGCTCACGCCTCGGCCTCCTCGTCCTCCCACGGCGCGCGGGAATCGAGTTGTCGGCCTCCAGGCAATCGCGCGGCGACGCGCCCTTCGGGCCTTGGCTCGACCGTCGGTCTCGCCCGCCGCGCTCATGCCTCGTCCCCCAGCAGCGTGGCGTCGATGACGTCGCAGAGGCAGTGGATCATCAGCAAGTGGACCTCCTGGATGCGGGCCGTGCGCGGATGCGGCACGCACAGATGGACGTCCTCGGGCGCCAGAAGTTCACCGATGCGGCCGCCGCCCTTGCCGGTGAACGCGATCACGCGCATCTCGCGCTGGTGCGCGGCCTCGATGGCGGCGATCACGTTGCCCGAGTTGCCGGACGTCGAGATCCCGAGCAGCACGTCGCCCTTGGCGCCCAGCGCGCGCACCTGCTTGGCGAACACCTGCTCGAACGAGTAGTCGTTGGCGACCGCCGTCAGCAGCGACGTGTCGGTCGTCAGCGCGATCGCCGGGAGCTCGGGCCGCTCGCGCTCGAAGCGGCCGACGAGCTCGGCGGCGAAGTGCTGGGCGTCCGCGGCGGAGCCGCCGTTGCCGCACGCGAGGATCTTGCCGTCGGCGAGCAGGCACTCGGTGAGGACGGCCGCGGCGCGCGCGACCTGCGGGGCGAGCGCCCCGCCGGCGTCGAGCTTCAGGCGCGCGCTTTCGGCGAAGTGCTCGCGAATGCGCTTGACGTAGTCGATCATTTGCCGCCGATTCTAGCAGGCGGCCCGGCTACGCCTCGATGACGTCGCGGACCCACGCGATGCGCGCCGGGTCGAGCGCGTCGAGCAGTACGGCGTCGAACCGGCACGGCGGCACCCGATCGAGCGTCGCGAGGTAGGCGTCGGCCGCGGCGAGCAGTCGCGCGCGCTTGGCCGCGGTGATGCTGGCGGCCGCGCCACCGAAGGCGGCGCCGGAGCGCAGCCGCACCTCGACGAACACCAGCGTGCCGCGGTCGCGCGCGATGACGTCGATCTCGCCCATGCGCGTGCGGAAGTTGCGCGCGACGATCGCGAGCCCGCGCCGGCCGAGAAAGTCGGCGGCGAGCGCCTCCGCGCGTGCCCCGGCGACCGCGCGCGCGGGCGCGGACGGCTCAGCGCGGCGCATCGAGCGGAACGAGCTGCCCGGTCCGGAACACGGCGAGGCGGCCCTCGCGGGCGAACTGGCGCCCGTCGACGAGCGTGACCTGGCCGGTGGCGCCGTCGAGCGTGAAGTGCTCGGGCGGGCCCTCGGCGAACGCCTGCGCGACGCGAAACGCGTCGAGTCCGAGCGCGTAGAGGCGCGTCAGCGCGGCGCTCGCGTACTCGCGCTTGGGCAGGGCGGCAAATTGCGGGGCGCCGGGGTCGACGATCCACGGGATCTCGACCACCATCAGCCCGTCCAGGTCGCGTGCGGCAGCCAGCGCCTCGCGCTCGAACACGAGCCCGCTCGCATAGGCGGGGAGCGTCCCGAGGTACGGCTTCGCGTACGACGCGCCCGTGCTGTCGAGCGCGAGCAGTACGGCGGCGGGAGGCTTGCGGGCGAGTTCGCGGCGCATCGTCGACATGGCATCGGGATTCGGCTGGAAACCGTATGCGCCGGGCGCGGCGCCGCCCGCCATCGTCCATTCGGATGCGAACGCGCCGGCGAACCGTTTCATCAGCGGCGTGTCGGCGCCGACGACGACGACGCTCGGCGGGGCGGCGGGCGGCGTGCCGGCCGCAGCCGGGGGCGCATCGGCACGGACGCGGCGGGCGATGAGCCGTCCGTCGCTGTCGATCGCCAGCGCGAACGTGTAGAGCCGCGGCGGCGCGGACGCGCCGTCGTCGAGCTGGTTGAGGACGATCGTGTACGGCAGCTCCAGGGCCATCGATGCCACGACCCGCACGTCGTCGCGCGTCAGCGGTCCGACGATCACCTTCGCGCCCGCGGCCTGCGCGGCCTCGAACGCGGGCAGCACGCCATCGTCACCGTGCGCGAACACCTTCGTTCGCGGCGCGCGGTTGCCTGCGGCTTCCGCCGCCGCCAGAAAGCCTGCGCGCACGGCGTCGGCGGCGCGCGCATACGCCGGCGACTCGAGCGGCAGCACCAGCGCGACGTCGATCGGCGTCGGCGTCGGCGGCGGCGCGCCCGGCGCGTCCGTGCTGGCCGCGGGTGCGGCCGGTGCCGGCGCGTCGCTTGCCGGGGGCGCCTGCGCGGCGGAGAATGCGGCGGCCGCGGCGATCGCGAGGCCCGCGAGCCGCGAGAGCAGGGGCGCCGCGGACCGCGCGGTGGCAAAGGCCGGCATGACGTGAAGGAAAGGCGTGACGGGAGCGGGCGGTGATTCCGGGGAGGGTCGGGCGGCACCGGAGCCGGATGCGCGATTCCGCGCGGTGCCCGGGGCATTATATGTGGTCGCCACGCCGCTCGGGAACCTGCGCGACCTCACGCTGCGTGCGCTCGACGTGCTCGCGTCCGCCGACGTCGTCGCGGCCGAGGATACGCGGACGGCCGGCGTCCTGCTGCGGCACTACGGCATCGCCGCGCGGACGCTGTCGCTGCACGCGCACAACGAAGCACAGCGGGCCGACGCCGTCGTCGCGCGGCTGGCGCGGGGCGAATCGGTGGCGCTCGTCAGCGATGCCGGGACGCCCGCGATCAGCGATCCGGGCGCGCACGTCGTGCGCCGCGTGCGCGCGGCCGGCTACCCGGTGATTCCGGTGCCGGGCCCTTCGGCGGTCGCGGCCGCCGTGTCGGCGGCCGGACTCGTGGCCGGGGACTTCCTGTTCGCCGGATTCCTGCCGCACGGCGCGAAGTCGCGGCGCGAGCGCCTGACGGCCCTTGCATCGCTGCCCGCCGCGCTCGTGTTCCACGAATCACCGCACCGCGTGCGCGCGGCCGTGGCCGACCTGGCCGCGGTGCTCGCGCCCGAGCGGACGCTCGTGATCGCGCGCGAGCTCACCAAGACGTTCGAGTCGATCGCGACGATGCCGCTCGCCGATGCGCCGGCGTGGCTTGCCGCCGATCCCAACCGCGAGCGGGGCGAATTCGTGCTGATCGTCGACGCGCCGCCGGCGCGGACGCCGCGCCAGGCGGGGCTCGACGCCGATGGTGAGCGCTGGCTGGCCGCGCTGCTGGAGGCGCTTCCGCCGGCACGTGCGGCCCGGATCGTCGCCGCCGTGACCGGGGCGCCGCGCGACGACGTCTACGCGCGCGCGCTCGAGCTCAGGCCTGAGCGGACGCCGTGAGGTCGTAGAAGTTCGTCGCCTCGAGCTCGAGCACGGGCTCGGCGCGCTGGTTGGTCATCGTCCAGCGCCAGCGCACGACGCCGAGCGTCGGCTTCGACGACGACGTGCGTCGCTCCAGCACCTCGACCTTCAGCGACAGCGCGTCGCCGGCGCGCACCGGGTTCTGCCACTTGAGGTAGGCCAACCCCGGCGAGCCGATGACCTCCGAGCCCGCGAGGATGTGGTCGACCATCATCCGCATCGCCACGCCGCACGTCTGCCAGCCGCTGGCGATGACGCCGCCCCACGGGCTCCCCGCGGCGCGGGCCGGGTCCGTGTGGAACGTCTGCGGGTCGTAGGCGCGCGCGAACTCGACGATCTCGCGCTCGGTCAGGGACGCGGGCCCGCACGTGATCACGCGGCCGGGGGTCAGTTCGTCGAAGCGCATCGCGGTGGCAGCGGGCGTGGGGGTCGTTTCATTTCAGTAGGTCTCGAGATGATAGCGCCCCTTCTCCCGCATCGCGGGCAGCAGCGCGTCCCAGTCGAGGCCGTGGGCGCGGCAAGCGTCGCGGAACGCCTCCGTCACGCCGTCCTCCATGCCCTTCAGGCCGCAGACGTACACGTAGCACTGCTCGTCCTGCAGCAGGCGGACCACCGCGTCGGCGCGCGTGCGGATCACGTCCTGCACGTACTGCTTCGGCTGCCCCGGCACGCGCGAGAACGCGAAGTTGATGTCGATGAAGTCGCGCGGCAGCTTCAGCAGCGGGCCGAAATAGGGAAGCTCCTCGGGCGCGCGCGCGCCGAAGAACAGCATCAGCCGGCCGCCCTCCTTGAGCGCGATCCGGCGCCGGCGCCGCTCGGTCATCGCACGCATCGGCGCCGAGCCCGTGCCCGTGCAGATCATGAGCAGGCTCGAGCCCGGGTGATTGGGCATGAGGAAGCTCGTGCCGAACGGGCCGACGACGTTGACGGTGGCGCCCTTCTCGAGGTCGCACAGGTAGTTGGACGCCACGCCCCGCACCGCCTTGCCCTCGTGGTCCTCCGTCACGCGCTTCACGGTCAGCGCGACGTTGTTGTAGCGCGGCCGCTCGCCGTCGCGCGGGCTCGCGACCGAGTAGAGGCGGACGAAGTGCGGCCGGCCCTGCGCGTCGGTGCCGGGCGGCACGATGCCGATCGTCTGCCCTTCGAGGACGGGGAAGGCGGTCGAGCCGAAGTCGAGCACGATGTGCCGGATGTCCGACGACGCGCCGTCGCCGGTCAGCCGGAAGTTGCCGGACACCGTCGCGATGGCGGGCTTCGCGAGCGTGTGCAGGTTGACGTACGGGTGCGCGGCCGACCACGGCGGCGCCGAGGCCCCGCCCTGCCCGGCGGTCGCGACCGCGGTGATCCGCGCGACCTCCTGCGGGATGTCGGAGGACGCCGGCGCGTCGACCGCCTGCGGCGGCGGCAGCGCGTCCCACGACAGCTGCTGCGCGATCGTGTACGCGTCGGCCCGCACGACCTGCCGCCAGTTGTCGATCGCGCCGGTCGGGCACGGCGCGATGCACACGTTGCACGCGTCGCACTTGGCCGGATCGACGACGTAGTTGCGCTCGTCGTGCGTGATCGCGTCGATCGGGCACGTCTCCTCGCACGTGTTGCACCGGATGCAGATCTCCGGGTCGATCAGGTGCTGGCGCAGCACGTCCGGCGCGGCGGCTTCGGTCATGGGGTAGGCGTCGGTATCACATGGGGACGCAGCGGCGCAGAGAACTTCCGATCGGCCGTCCTCGGCGTCCCTGCGTCGCTTCGTGGGAGGTGCTCAGTTGAACCGCACGTAGGCGAAGTCGACCGGCTGCTTGTTGATGCCCATCAACGGCGGCGCGATCCAGTTCGCGAACTTGCCCGGCGCGACGACGCGGCCCATCAGCGACGCGACGAACGCGCGGTCCTCGGCCGTCGGCAGCCACTCGCGCACGTGCGCGCTCCACTCGGCCTCCGACACCACGCGGCCGTCCGGCGACACGCGCGCGTTGGCGAGCGTGCCGATCTTCCGGTTGAAGGCCTTGTGGGGCACGGCCAGCCGGAAGGGGATGCCCGCCTTCTCGATGACCTTGTTCCAGCGGTTGACACCGCCGACCGAGTCCTTGATGTAGTCGTCGCGCAGCACCTCGTTCAGCGCGTTCAGCATCGGCACCTCGCGCTCGACGAGCCGGCCGTCGGCGATCTCGAGCACCTTGTACGTCTGGCCGTGCAGCCTGTGGTCGTCGGCGCGCTTGCCTTCCTCGAAGCGCCCCTTGAGGCCGGCGCTGTAGAACGTCGCGGCGTTGGACGACTGGTCGGCGCCGAAGAGGTCGATCGTGACCGAGAAGTGGAAGTTGAGGTAGCGCTGGATCGTCGGCAGGTCGATGACGCCGGCGGCGCGCAGCTTCCCGGCGTCGTCGGTCTTCAGTTCGTTCATGACGTCGCACGTGCGCTGGATGATCCGCGACACGCCCGACTCGCCGACGAACATGTGGTGCGCCTCCTCGGTCAGCATGAACTTCGTCGTGCGCGCGAGCGGGTCGAAGCCGGACTCCGCGAGCGCGCACAGCTGGAACTTGCCGTCGCGGTCGGTGAAATACGTGAACATGAAGAACGACAGCCAGTCCGGCGTCTTCTCGTTGAACGCGCCGAGGATGCGCGGGTTGTTCGTGTCGCCGGAGCGGCGCTCGAGCAGTGCCTCGGCCTCCTCGCGGCCGTCGCGCCCGAAGTAGCGGTGCAGCAGATACACCATCGCCCACAGGTGGCGGCCTTCCTCGACGTTGACCTGGAACAGGTTGCGCAGGTCGTACTGCGACGGGCAGGTGAGGCCCAGGTGGCGCTGCTGCTCGACGGAAGCGGGCTCGGTGTCGCCCTGCGTGACGATGATTCGGCGCAGGTTCGCGCGGTGCTCGCCCGGCACGTCCTGCCACGCCGGCTCGCCCAGGTGCTCGCCGAAGTGGATCTGGCGCGCGGCATCGGTCGGCGTGAGGAAGATGCCCCAGCGGTACTCGGGCATCTTCACGTAGTCGAAGTGCGCCCAGCCGGAGGGATCGACGCTCACTGCCGTGCGCAGGTACACGTCGAAGTCGGCGCTGCCGTCCGGCCCCATCTCCGACCACCACTTGAGGTAGTTGGGCTGCCAGTGCTCGAGCGCACGCTGCAGCGTGCGGTCGCCGCCCAGGTTGACGTTGTTGGGGATCTTTTCGCTGTAGTCGATGCCTGCCATGTCGGAATCCTCGCGCGTCAGACGCGCTGAAAGTCGAACTGCGCCTTGCCGCCCTTGCCGTAGACCTTGAGCGCGCCCCTGTCGCCGACCGCGTTCGGCCGGATGAAAATCCAGTTCTGCCACGCGGACAGCCGCCCGAAGATCCGCGTCTCCATCGTCTCGCGGCCGCCGAACCGGAGGTTGGCCTCCATCCCGGTGAGCGCGTCGGGCGACATGCTCGCGCGTTCCTCCAGCGCAATGCGGATCTCGTCGTCCCAGTCGAGGTCGTCGGGTGCGCTGGTGACGAGTCCGAGCTCGTCGGCGACGGACGTGGGCAGCGCCGTGCCCTGCGTGCGCTCGACGGCGCCGATCCGCGCCGCGTCGTCGTAGAAGCGGCGGGCGAGGCGCGTCTGCCCGTTCACCATCGGATACGCGCCGAAGTTCAGCGCCGACGCGGCCATCCGCGGCTCCGCCGCGGCGTCGTCCGGCAGCCGCAGCATGTACGTGCGGTCGGCGGCCAGCGCCAGCTCGAGCAGCGTCCCGGCAAAGCACGAGCCGCGGTCGACCAGCGCGAACAGCGTGCGCGACGAAACGTCGAGCCGGGCGAGCGTCCGCCGCAGGAAGCCGGTCGTCTCCCGCACCAGCCAGTGCCGGGCGTGGCGCGCGAGCGTCGCGTCGACGGCGAGCACGGCGTCGGCGTCGCCTTCGGTCCGCAGCAGCCACGTGCCGATCGCGAGCTCGTTCGTGCGCATCGTGAGGATCGCGTCGTCGAGCTCGCGCGCGAGCGCCAGCGGCCACCAGCGCACGCCGGCGGCCTCGATGCCCGCGACGTCGGACGGCTGCGGCGTCGCCGGCGCGCGAACGGTGAACGTCGCCGTGCGCGCGGCGCGGTCGATCGCAACCTCGACGTGTTCGTAGTGGTACCCGTTCTCGTCGTCGGTGCGTGCGAGCGGCGTGAGCGCGACGCCGCGCGCGCCGGCCGGCCGGTCGCTGCCGGCCGCGAGCGCCTCCGCGCGGCGGCGCACGGCGGCGGCGAACTCGCCCGGCTTGACGATCTCGTCGACGAGCCGCCAGTCCTTCGCGCGCTGGCCGCGGATGCCCTCGGTGACCGTGCAGAACACGTCGGCGAGGTCGTGGCGGACGTGGCGCTTGTCGGTGACGCGCGTGAGCCCGCCGGTGCCGGGCAGCACGCCGAGCAGCGGGACTTCCGGCAGCGCGACCGTCGACGAGCGGTCGTCGACCAGCCAGATCTCGTCGCACGCGAGCGCCAGCTCGTAGCCGCCGCCGGCGCACGCGCCGTTGACGGCCGCGACGAACTTGAGGCCCGAGTGGCGGCTCGCGTCCTCGATGCCGTTGCGCGTCTCGTTCGTGAACTTGCAGAAGTTGACCTTCCACGCGTGCGTGGACAGGCCCAGCATGAAGATGTTGGCGCCCGAGCAGAAGATCCGGTCCTTGCCGCCCGTCACGATCACGCTCCTGACTTCCGGGTGCTCGAAGCGGATCCGCTGCAGCGCATCGTGGAGTTCGATGTCCACGCCGAGGTCGTACGAGTTGAGCTTCAGCTTGTAGCCGTCGCGGATGCCGCCGTCCTCGGCGACGTCGAGCGTCAATGTCGCGATCGGACCGTCGCAGGCGAGCTTCCAGTGCCGGTAGCGCGACGGCTCGGTGCGGTAATCCACCTTGGGGTCTGTCGACATCGGTTTCCTCCGGATTCCGCCCGCGCCGGGCGAGGCCGAGCGGGCGGACGTGCACGATAATGCATGCAAAATTCGGGTGTCAAGCACTAAACTGCATGTTGCGGGCGGTGACCCGCCGAGGTTCAGGCGGCCGCGGCGACCAGCGGGATCAGGTTTGCGCGAAGCTCGAGGTACGCGTCCGCGAGCGCCTTTCCGCTGGTGTCGAACGTCAGGTCGGCGCGGCCGTACGCCGCCTCGCGTCCGGCCAGGATGCGCTTCAGGTCCGCCATGGCCTCGGTGTTGCCGGCCATCGGGCGCAAGTCGCCCTGCGCGATCACGCGTTTCATGTGGTCTTCGGGGGCGGCCCGCAGCCACACCGTGTAGCAGCGCGCAAGCAGCAGGTCGAAGGTCAGCGGCTCCGACACGATGCCGCCGCCGGTCGCCACGACGACCCGCGCGTGGCCCGCCACCGTGTCCTCCAGCGCCCGCAGCTCGTAGCGCCGGTACGCGGCCATCCCGTACAGCGAGTGGATCTCGCGCACGTCGCAGCCCGCCAGACGCTCGATCACGCGGTCGAGCTCGACGAAGGGCACGGCGAGGTCGTCCGCGAGCATTCGTCCCAGCGTCGACTTGCCCGCGCCGCGCAGGCCCACGAGCGCGATCCGGCCGCTGCGCGCCGGATCCGGCGGCCCGGCGCCGAACACCTCGGCCAGCGCGCGGCGCGCGCGCGCCAGCGCCGCGTCGTCCCGGCCGGCGAGCAGCTGCCGGATCGACGCCCACTCCGGCGACGTCGGCGCTTCCTCGCCGACCAGCTCGCCGATCGTGCAGGAGAGCGCCTGCGCGAGCTGGCGCAGCAGCATCACCGACGCGTTGCCGTGGCCGGACTCGAGGTTGGCGAGATGCCGCTCCGAGATGCGGGCGGCGCGCGCCAGCGCCCGCCGCGACAGGCCGTGGCGGGCCCGCAGCATGCGGACGCGGTCGCCCAGGATCCCCAGAAACGGGTCCTTGTCTCCAGTCACCGAAAGCGTATCGGAACTCTGATTCATGAAGGCGAGGTTACGCCGCCCGGAAGGTGCAGTCCAATGCTTGACAATGTGAATTCCGTTGCACTAAGGTACCAGACCGCAACACCGCGATCAATCCGCCCGTCGAGGCGGAGTCGCGCCGACCGCGAGACTCGCAGCATCGCCAACGGAGGAGCCATGGCAGTTCCCGGCGCAGTGTCGTCTTCGCGCTTCAACTTCGCGCGGCACGTGTTCGACCGCAACGCCGGGCGCGCGGGCAAGGCGGCGTACGTCGACGACGACCGGACGCTGACCTACGGCGACCTCGAGCGCGCGGCGGGCCGGATGGCCGGTGCGCTCGGCGCGCTCGGCATCCGCCGGGAGGAGCGCGTATTCGTGTGCATGCTGGACACGGTCGACTGGCCGGTCGCCTTCCTGGGCGCGCTGCAGGCGGGCGTCGTGCCGGCGGCGATCAACACGCTGCTCACGGCCGACGACTACGCGTTCATGCTCGAGCACAGCCGCGCGCAGGCGCTGTTCGTCTCGGGCGCGCTGCTGCCCGTCCTCGCGCAGGCGATGGCGAAGGCCGCGCACGAGATCCGCCACGTGGTCGTGTCGCGACCGACCGGGCCCCTGCCCGCCGGCGCCCACGACTTCGCCGCACTGCTGGCCGCCCAGCCGGCCGCGTCGCCGCCGCCGGCGGCGACACTCGCGGACGACATCGCGTTCTGGCTCTACTCGTCGGGGTCCACGGGGCGGCCGAAGGGGACCGTCCACACGCACGGGAACCTGTACGCGACCGCCGAGACCTATGGCCTGCCGATCCTCGGCGTCCGCGAGGACGACGTCGTGTTCTCCGCGGCGAAGCTGTTCTTCGCGTACGGGCTGGGCAACGCGCTGACGTTTCCGCTGTCCGCCGGCGCGACCACCGTCCTGATGGCCGAGCGGCCCACGCCGCAGGCGGTCTTCAAGCGCTTGGTCGAGCGCACGCCGACGATCTTCTGCGGCGTGCCCACGCTGTACGCGGCGATGCTCGCCGCGCCCGAACTGCCGACGCGCGCCGACGTGCGGATGCGCCGCTGCGCATCCGCGGGCGAGCCGCTGCCCAAGGACATCGGCGAGCGCTTCGCCGCGCGCTTCGGCTGCGACGTGCTCGACGGCATCGGCTCGACCGAAATGCTCCACATCTTCCTGTCGAATCGCCCCGGCGAGGTCCGCTACGGAACGACCGGGGTGCCGGTGCCGGGCTACGACGTCGAGTTGCGCGGGGAGGACGGCCGGCCGGTGGCCGACGACGAGATCGGCGACCTCTACATCCGCGGTCCGTCCGCCGCGCTCATGTACTGGGCGAACCGCGAGCAGTCGCGCGCGACGTTCCAGGGCGCGTGGACGAAGAGCGGCGACAAGTACGTGCGCGGCGCCGACGGCTACTACACGTATTCGGGGCGCAGCGACGACATGCTGAAGGTCTCGGGACAGTACGTGTCGCCGTTCGAGGTCGAGGCCGCGCTGATGCGCCACGAGGCCGTGCTCGAGGCCGCGGTCGTCGGCCGGTCGGAGGAGGGCCTGACCCGGACGCTCGCATACGTCGTGCTGAAGCCCGGACGCGAAGGCGACAACGCGATGGCCGACACGCTGAAGGCGTTCGTCAAGGACCAGCTGGCGCCGTACAAGTACCCGCGCGAGATCCGCTTCATCGCCGAGCTGCCGAAGACGGCCACCGGCAAGATCCAGCGCTTCAAGCTGCGCGCGAGCGCGAACGGATGAGGAGGCCGTCGCGCGATCCTCCGGCCGCGCGCGCGCAGGAGGCGGGCTTCGCGCCGCTCGTGATCGCCGGCCGTCCCGTGCGCGTCGAGTACGCGTGGGTCGGCGCCGCGCGCGCGGATGCGCCGGTCCTCGTGTTCCTGCACGAGGGACTGGGCTCGCTCGCGATGTGGAAGGACTACCCGGCCGCGCTGTGCAGCGCGGCCGGCACGCGCGGGCTCGTGTTCTCGCGCGAGGGCTACGGGCGATCGACGCCGCGGCCGGAAGGCGAGCGCTGGCCGGTCGACTTCATGCACCGGCAGGCGCACGACGTGCTGCCGGCGCTGCTCGCGCACCTGGCCGTCCGCGAGTGGCCGTGGCTCTTCGGGCACAGCGACGGCGGGTCGATTGCGCTGCTGTACGCCTCCGAGTATCCGGACCGCGTGGCCGGCGTGATCGCCGTCGCGCCGCACATCTTCGTCGAGGACGTGTCGGTCCGCAGCATCGGTGCCGCGCGCGAGGCCTACGGCGCGACGGACCTGCGCGCGCGGCTCGCCCGCTACCACACCGACCCGGACTCGGCGTTCTGGGGGTGGAACGACGTCTGGCTCGACCCCGCGTTCCGGAGTTGGAACATCGAGACGGCGCTGCCGGCGATCCGCTGCCCGGTGCTGGCGGTGCAGGGCGAGGACGACGAGTACGGGACGATGGCGCAGATCGAGGGCATCGCGCGCCTCGTGCCGCAGGCGCGGCTCGTCAAGTTGCCGGCCTGCGGGCACTCGCCGCACCGCGACCAGCCGGCGGCGCTGACGGAGGCCGCAGTGGCGTTCCTGCGGCAGCACGGGGTGGCAGGGGCGGCCGGCGCACGCTAGCGCGGGCGCGGGATTCGCAGGACGGGGCCGCGCCTTCGCACGGCGCGCCCGTTGGGGTAAGGTTCGGGTCACGCGACCCGAGGGTGGCAACCGGTGCTCCCGCCATGCGGACGGGACGCCCGACAACAGGTTCGACACGGAGGAGATGAACATGCGCAAGACCCGTCTGCTGACCGCGCTGGCTGTCGCGGCAGCGCTGGCCGTCCCGGCCGCCGATGCACTGGCGCAAGCCGCCGGCAAGCTCAAGGTCGGCTTCATGCTGCCGTACACCGGCACGTTCGCCGCGCTCGGCAACGCCGTGGAGAACGGCTTCCGGCTCTACGTCACCGAGCAGGGCGGCAAGCTCGGCGGCCGCGAGATCGAGTTCGTCAAGGTCGACGACGAGTCCGAGCCGTCGAAGGCCGCCGACAACGTCAACAAGCTCATCAAGCGCGACAACGTCGACGTCGTCGTCGGCACCGTCCACTCCGGCGTGGCGATGGCGATGGCCAAGGTCGCGAAGGAGACCGGCACGCTGCTGCTGATCCCGAATGCCGGTGCGGTCGCGATCACTGGCCCGATGTGCGCGGCCAACATCTTCCGCACGTCGTTTTCGAACTGGCAGCCCGGCTACGCAATGGGCGTGGTCGCCGCCGAGCGCGGCGCGAAGAAGGTCATCACGATCACGTGGAAGTACGCTGCGGGCGACGAGTCGGTCGCCGGCTTCCGCGAGGGCTTCGAGAAGGGCGGCGGCACGATCGTGAAGGAGCTGACGCTGCCGTTCCCGAACGTCGAGTTCCAGGCGCTGCTCACCGAGATCGCCGCGGCCAAGCCGGACGCCGTCTACACGTTCTTCGCCGGCGGCGGCGCCGTCAAGTTCGTCAAGGACTACGCGGCGGCGGGCCTCAACAAGACGATCCCGCTGTACGGCGCCGGGTTCCTCACCGACGGCACGCTGGAGGCGCAGGGGGACTCGGCGCAGGGGCTGCTCACCACGCTGCACTACGCCGACGGCCTGACCAACGCGAAGGACAAGGCGTTCCGCAGCGCGTACCAGGCCGCGTACAAGATGCAGCCCGACGTCTACGCCGTGCAGGGCTACGACACCGCGCAGCTGCTGGGCATCGGCCTCGCCGCCGTCAAGGGCGACTTCACGAAGAAGACCGACCTCTACAACGCGATGGCCGCGGCAAAGATCGACAGCCCGCGCGGCGCGTTCACGCTCGGCAAGAACCACGACCCGGTGCAGGACATCTATCTGCGCAAGGTCGAGGGCAAGGAGAACAAGGTCGTCGGCGTCGCCGTGAAGGCGCTTGCCGATCCCGGCCGCGGCTGCACGATGTGACCTCCGGCGGGCGCGCCGGCCGCCGGCGGGCGGCGGCCGGCGCGCCTGCGGCATTTCCCGGCGAATGTCCCGTTTCGCCCCCTGCGGGTTGCCGCGGGGGGCGTCCGCTCGCGTAACATCCGGCGTGACGCCGCGCCCGCCCGACCGATGGACCTGCCCACGTTCCTCGTCCAGTGCCTGAACGCCCTGCAGTACGGGCTGCTCCTGTTCCTGGTCGCGAGCGGGCTCACGCTGATCTTCGGGATCATGGGCGTGATCAACCTCGCCCACGGCAGCTTCTACATGATCGGCGCGTACCTCGCGTTCTCGCTCGCGCCGCTGTTCGGGGGCAATTTCTTCGTCACGCTCGGCGCGGGCCTGGTACTCGCCGTCGCATTCGGCTACGTGCTCGAGTGGCTGTTCATCTCGTACCTGTACGAGCGCGACCACCTGCAGCAGGTGCTGATGACGTACGGCCTGATCCTCGTGTTCGAGGAGCTGCGCAGCATCCTCGTCGGCAACGACGTGCACGGCGTGCCGGTGCCGCCGATGCTGGCCGGCAGCATCCAGCTGGGCGACCTCATGCAGTACCCGGTGTACCGGCTCGCGATCTCCGCGGTGTGCCTCGGCGTCGCCGCGCTCCTGTATTTCGTCATCGCGCGCACGCGGCTCGGCATGATGATCCGCGCCGGCAGCTCCAACCGCGAGATGGTCCAGTCGCTCGGCATCGACATCAAGTTCCTGTACCGCGTCGTGTTCGCCGCGGGCGTGGCGCTCGCCGTGCTGGCCGGGATGATCGCCGCGCCGGTGTCGTCGGTGTACCCGAACATGGGTGCGCAGGTGCTGATCATCTGCTTCGTCGTCGTCGTGATCGGCGGGATCGGCTCGGTGCGCGGCGCGTTCCTCGCGGCGATCCTCGTGGGCATCGTCGACACGTTCGGCAAGGTGCTGTTCCCGCAGGCGGCGGGCATGCTCGTGTACCTGCTGATGGCGGCGATCCTGCTGTGGAAGCCCGAGGGCCTCTTCCGGCAAGGCTGACCCCGCGATGAGCGATCGCACCCGTACGTATGCCGTCCCGCTGGTCGTGGTCGCCGCGCTGGTCGCGTTTCCGCTGCTGGCGTCCGGGTTCTATCTCGAGTTCACGACCAAGGTGATGATCCTCGCGATCTTCGCGCTGTCGCTCGAACTGCTGGTCGGCGCAACCGGGCTGGTGAGTCTCGGCCACGCCGCCTTCTACGGGATCGCCGCCTACGCGGCGGTGCTGCTGTCGCCCAAGTACGCGGCGGCCAGCGTCTTCTGGCTGCTGCCGGCGGCCATCGCCTGCTCGGCGGCGTACGCGCTCGTCATCGGCGCGCTGTCGCTGCGCACGCGCGGCGTCTACTTCATCATGGTGACGCTGGCGTTCGCGCAGATGGCCTACTACGTGTTCCACGACACGAAGCTGGGCGGCGGCACCGACGGCATCTATCTCAACGCGAAGCCGTCCGTCGCGGCGTTCGGCGTGCCGCTCCTCGACCTCGGCAAGCCGCTCGCGTTGTATTACGTCGTGCTCGCGTGCCTCGTGCTGGTCTTCGCGTTCCTCGCCACGCTGCTCGCGAGCCGCTTCGGCCGGGCGCTCGCCGGCATCCGCAGCAACGAGCAGCGGATGCGCGCGGCGGGCTTCCCGACCTTCTCCTACAAGCTCGCTGCGTTCACGCTGGCGGGCGCGCTGGCGGGGCTCGCGGGGTTCCTCGTCGCGGTGAAGGACGGCTTCGTCAACCCGGAGATGCTGTCGTGGCACGAGTCCGGCGCCGTGCTGCTGATGCTGATCCTCGGCGGCATCGGCCGGCTGTCCGGCGCCGTGCTCGGCGCCTTCGTGTTCGCGCTGCTGCAGCTCTTCTTCCAGTGGGACGTCGTGTTCGGTGCCGCGGCGAAGCACTGGCAGCTGCTGCTGGGCGGCACGATCATCGCGTGCGTCGCGTTCATGCCGGACGGCCTGATCGGGCTGCCGGCCCAGGTTCGCGGCTGGCTCGCGCGGCGGCGCGGCGGAGGCGGCGGTGGCTGACGCGCGCACGCCGCTATTGCGCGCGCAGCGCGTGACGCGCCGCTTCGGCGGGCTCACGGCGGTGTCCGATGTCTCGCTCGACCTCGTCGAGGGCGAGATTCACGCGGTCATCGGCACCAACGGCGCCGGCAAGTCGACGCTGATCAACGTGCTGGCCGGCGAGATCCCGATCACCAGCGGCCGCGTCGAGCTGCTCGGCAACGACGTGACGACGTGGTCGCAGCCGAAGCGCGCGCGCAACGGCCTCGGCCGCAGCTACCAGCGCACGACCGTGTTCCCGAAGTTCACGGTCTTCGAGAACTGCCGGCTCGCCGCGCAGGCCGCCAATCCGATGCCGTGGCGCTGGTGGTCGCCGGCGGCCGCGTGCCCGCTCAGCGGCGAGGCCGCGCGCGAGGGTCTCGCGAAGGCCGGGCTCGCCGACCTCGCGCAGCGCGTGGCCGGCGTGCTGTCGCACGGCCAGAAGCGGCAGCTCGAGATCGCGATGTGCCTCGCGACGCGGCCGCGCGTGCTGCTGCTCGACGAGCCGCTCGCCGGCATGGGACCGGAGGAGACGGACCGGATGCTCGAGCTGCTGTCCGGGCTCAAGGCCGGGCACGCGATCCTGCTGGTCGAGCACGACATGGACGCGGTGTTTCGCGTGTCCGATCGCATCACCGTGATGGTCAACGGCGCGGTGATCGCGAGCGCCGCGCCCGCCGCCGTGCGCGCGGACCCGGAAGTGCAGCTGGCGTACCTCGGGGAAGGCGATGCCCACTGACGCCGCGCTCGTCGCCGTGCGCGACCTCAACGTCCACTACGGCGAGAGCCACGTGCTGCGCGGCGTGTCGCTCGCGATCCGCGCTGGCGAGACCGTCGGGCTGCTGGGCCGCAACGGCATGGGCAAGACCACACTGATCCGCACCGTCATGGGCCACGTGCGCGCGTCCGGCGGGCAGATCGAGATCCGCGGCGCCGACGGCACGCGCATGCGTCCGGACCGCGTCGCGCGTGCAGGCATCGCTTATGTCCCCGAAGGGCGTGCGATCTTCCCGAACCTGTCGGTGCGCGAGAACCTCGTCGTCGCCGCGCGGCCCGGCGTCACCGGCCGCGACGACTGGCCGCTCGACCGCATCCTCGCGACGTTTCCGCGCCTGGGCGAACGGCTCGACCACGGCGGCCAGCAGCTCTCCGGCGGCGAGCAGCAGATGCTCGCGATCGGGCGGGCGCTGTCCACCAATCCCGACCTCCTCATCCTCGACGAGGCGACCGAAGGGCTCGCGCCGCTCATCGTCCGCGAGATCTGGCGGATCATCGGGCAGATTCGCACGTCGGGCATCGCGTCGCTGATCGTCGACCGCAACTTCCGCTCGGTGCTTGCGCACAGCGACCGCGCCGTCGTGCTGGAGAAGGGCCGGCTCGTGCTGGAGGACGCGTCGGCGGCGCTCGTCGCGGACGCACAGGCGCTGACCGCGCGTCTGGGGGTGTAGGCGGGAAGGCGTCGTTGCGCGGAGCGAGTCCGCGTAACGCGAGCTGCATGCACCTGCCATGCTTCCGGCGGAGCGGCGATCCGACGCCACGGCACCGCGCATCGGCGTTGGTTCGCGTGGGCCGAGCGGCCATGGCGCGGAGGGTCGGTCGGCGACGGCGGCGCCCGCCCGAGGATCGTGCGAACCGTGCACGGATCGGCAACGGCGCGTGCCTGGCCCGGGTCCTTCGCTTGCCGCCTCGACGGCGAAGAACCCGACGTCCGCCAGCGCGCCCGCGGTGGGCGCGATGCCGAAGTCGAGCGGCGCCGACGCTGGGCCCGGAAAATGCAGCCGTCGGGCCAGAGGCAAGCTGTCGCCGCGGTTCCCTTGCACGGCGCGAGAAGACGAAGAAGCAGGCGCATTGCGGCGAGGAGCCGACCGCCTCGACGGGTGGACGGCGCGCAAGTGCCGCGGTCATGGGCCGGTCACGCGGTGCGCGGCGATCCGTCGCCGACGCTCGCGGTTTCGCCTGGGGGAGCAGGCTTCCGGCCACGGGAAGGGCAACCCGGCCCACGGGCCAGCGAATTTTTCCCGGATTCGTGGAATATCCCGCAAGGAATGGCCCTCTATAGCACTATCGTCCTGTCCATCGGCTTGTCCATGTTCGGTTCCCGCGAGCGCCTCTACAACGGCTGGGTCCGCGACCATTACCGCTTCCTGTTCCGAAGCGCATGGGCGCTGACGGGCAGCCGCACGGTCGCGGAGGACGTGGTGCAGGACTGCTTCGAGCTGGCGTGGCGGCACATGGACCAGCTGCGCGACCGGACGCTTGCGCGCCCCTGGCTCTTCCAGATCCTCCGGCGCGAGGCTTATCGCAATCTCGCGCCGCCCACCGATCCGCCGCTCGAGTCCTACGACGAGAGCGCCGACGGCCGGGCCGGCGCGGACGCCCTCGCGACCGTCGAGCAGCGCATGGACATTCTGGTCGCCATGCGGGCGCTGCCGGCCATCCATCGGGAAGTCCTGACGCTCTTCTACTTCGAGGACATGCCGGTGGCCGAGATGGCCCTGGCGCTCGATGTCGCGCCGGGGACGGTCCTGTCGCGGCTGAACCGCGCGCGCGATGCCTTGCGCCAGCGCATGCAACCGGTAACCGCGGGTACCGAGGCCATGGGCCGGGTGCTCGACTTCCCCAACCCGGCCACACGCGGCCGCCATCACGACTGAGTACTCAAGAACAACATGAACCGGAACCGCGATTCCGAGCGCCGGCACGATGTTCGCTGGACGCATGCCGATTTCGAACTTGCCGCCGCACTCAAGGACGCGACCGACGTGCCCTCGGCACCCGAGTCGATGTACCGGGAGGTGCCTTGGAGGCGTTCGGCCACCGTGCTCGCCGGCGTCGTCGTTTCCGTCGTATTGGGCATCTGGGGCTTCGCTGCCTACGTCTATCCGCCCGCGCTCGTGCGCGAGGCGCTCGCGCACGAGCACCGGGAAGAAACGCTGCGCGGCGACTTCCAGCCCGACAAGAAGCCGCTGTTCGCGGCCCTGGGGCTGCGCGACGGCGCGCCGTTGCCCGGCCTCATGCAACTGCAGCGGCCCTGCGACGTCGACGGGCACGTCGCCTACCACGTGACGACCTTTCTCGAACATGGCGGCGGGATGGTGACGATCCTCGCCTTCGAACAGCCGCTGGCCGGCGAGCTGGCCGGCAGGCAGGGGAGCTGGCTGGGGCGCCACTGGCGCTTTGCGCAAGGCATTCCGGGGAAGACCGTGCTGATGCTGGCCGACAACGCCCGGGCGCTGGCCGAAACGGAACGGATGCTGAAAAGCGGTTGACCGTCGATCGGCAAGTGCGCGGCACCAGAACGACAAGACCATTCGACGTCGCTGTAACTTTGGAGGAAGACATGAGTGACGACACCAACCGCCTGCGGCGCAGGCTCGTGGCAGGCGGCGCCGGCGCGCTGGCGGCCGCTGGATTGGGCACGCTGAGCCGCGGCGCTCTGGCGCAAGCGTCGACCGTCGACCTGCCGATCGCCAATGGCAGGCGCAACGTCGTCGCCTTTCCGGAAAAGCGCCCGCTGATCGTGCTGACGACGCGCCCGCCGCAGCTCGAAACGCCGTTCGAGATCTTCAACGAGGGCGTCATCACGCCGAACGACGCGTTCTTCGTCCGGTATCACAACGCCGGCATCCCCACCAGCATCGACGGCGACAAGCACGTGATCAGGATCGGCGGCAACGCCGCGGGCAAGCCGTTCGAGCTGACCGTGGCCGACCTGCGATCGCAGTTCAAGCCGATCGAATACGTGGCCGTCAACCAGTGCTCGGGCAACAGCCGCGGCCTGTTCGCCCCGCGCGTCACGGGCGGGCAGCTCACCAACGGCGCGATGGGCAATGCGCGCTGGGTCGGCGTGCCGCTCAAGGACGTGCTCGCTCGCGCCGAGCTCAGGAACACCGCGAAGCAGGTCACGTTCAACGGGCTCGACACGGCCGTGTTCGGCGGCGGCGACTTCGTCAAGTCGCTCGACGTGAATCACGCGCTCGACGGCGAGGTCATGCTGGCCTACCAGATGAACGGCACCGACATCCCGATGCTCAATGGCTATCCGGTGAAGCTGGTCGTGCCGGGCTACTACGGGACGTACTGGGTGAAGCACCTGTCCGAGATCGAGGTGATCGACCAGACCTACGAAGGCTTCTGGATGAAGCCCGCCTATCGGATACCCGACAACGACTGCGCCTGCGTCGAGCCCGGCACCGCACCGGCAGCGACGCGCCCCATCGGCCGCTTCACCGTGCGCTCGTTCATCACGTCGCTGCAGAACGGTGCCCGGATTCCTGCCGGGCAGCAGACGGTCGTGCGCGGCATCGCCTTCGACGGCGGGCAGGGCATCCGCGAGGTCGCGTATTCCACCGACGGCGGGAAGAGCTGGCGCGAGGCCGCGCTGGGCAGCGACCTGGGGCGGTACTCGTTCCGCGAGTTCACGTTCGCCTTCACACCCGAGAGGGGAACGCACGACCTGCTCGTGCGCGCCTGGAACCGCTCGGGCGCCAGCCAGCCGATGACGGCGCTGTGGCAGCCCGCCGGCTACATGCGCAACGTCGTCGAGCACGTTGCGGTCACCGCGGCCTAGGAGGTACAGCCATGAAAGCCAAATCGTTCCTGCTGGCCGCCGGCGCGACGCTCGCCTTCGGTCTCGGCAGCACGACGCTCGCGGACGCGAAATCCATCACGCTGCCTGCCGAGACCGTGCAGCTGAAGGCGAGTCCGCTGCCCGGATATGCGAAGGCGCAGACCAACTGCGTGTCGTGTCACTCGGCCGAATACATGCTGTATCAACCCCCCACGGCGCCGCGCGGCTACTGGGATGCGATGGTCACCCGGATGAAGGTGGTGTTCAAGGCGCCCATCGACGACGCCGACATGCCGGCGATCGTCGACTACCTGGTCAAGACCTACGGCAACGAGCAGCCCAAGTGACGTGGCGCCATCCGTCCGAAGACGGGCCGCGGCGGCCCGCTTTCGCCGTTTCCTCCCCAGCCGACGAACGGAGACCCAGATGACCCGGATCGTGCGCAGTTCTTTCCTCGCGATGGCCTTCGCGGTGGCCGTCGCGGTGCTCGTGCCGTTCTCGGCGCATGCCCAGTCCGGCGCCGCCAAGCAAAAGGCCGTGTTTCAGGTCAGCGACAGCGATCCGCAAAAATGGAACCTGGCGCTGAACAACGCGAAGAACGTCCAGCAGGACCTCGGGAAGGATGCGGTCGAGCTCGAAATCGTCGTCTACGGGCCCGGGATCGGCATGCTGAAGTCCGAGTCCGTGGTCGGCAACCGCGTCGCCGACGCGCTGAAGGACGGCGTCAAGGTGGTCGCCTGCGAAAACACGATGAGGGCCCAGAAGATCGTACGCGCGGACATGCTCCCCGACATCGGCTACGTGCCGGCCGGGGTGGTGGAGCTGATGCAAAAGCAACGGGAAGGCTACGCGTACATTCGCCCCTGAAATGGCGCGTACCGCATGCCTCGCGAAAGCGAGGCGGCGCGGCCACGTCGCACCATCGCTTGCGGCGCAGTCGGAACCGCGCAGGAGACCCGTGACGACGGCGCACGGGTCACGCAAGCGCGAAGGTGGACGACGCGCTCGGTTTCCCGCGGCGTGGCCATGACGGCTGACCGCCCGTATCGAGGACGCCGGTAGCGACGGGACGCCACCCAAGGGGTCGGCATGCCGCGTCCATTGTTCCGCGGACGGATGCGCACGGGGACATGACCACGCCGCATTCGCCGTCTCCCGGACTCCCCCGACACGAGCACTGCCGTGCCGACCGGCACGCGCCGGCCCGAGCGCTCAGCGAGTCGCCGCGCAGGTCTCGATCACGAGGCCGCGCAACCAGCGATGCGCCGGGTCGGCGTGCATCCGCGGATGCCAGAGCAGGGCAACCGTGATCTCCGGCGTGACGAACGGAAGTGGGAAGCTGTGCATCCCGGCACGAAGATTTCCGGTATGGCGTTCGGGAACGCTGGCGATCAGATCCGATGCCCGGGCCAGGGCCAAGGCCGTCGCAAACCCGCCGACGATGGTGACGATCGCCCGTTCCAGCCCGAGCGGACTCAAGGCTTCGTCGATGGGGCCCTTGGCGAGCCCCCGCCGGGAGACGCCGATGTGCCTGCCGGCTGCGTAGCACGCGGGCGTGATCGGGCCCTGGCTCAGCGGGTGCCCCATGCGCACGACGCCGATGAAGTGGTCCCGGAACAGCGCCTGCGTCCGCACTTCCGGACCCGTCGTGCTCGTCACGACACCCGTTTCCAGATCGACGTCCCCGTCACGAAGCGAGGCGCTGTCCTTGTCAGGCTTCTGCACGAAGCGCAGCCGCACGCCGGGCGCCTGCGCGCCGACGCGCGCGACGAGATCGGGTCCGAAGTTCTCCACGAAGCCATCGCTGGTCCGCAGCGTGAACGTTCGGACGAGGTGTTCGAGGTTGGGCGTCTCGGCCGGGCGCAGCACCGCTTCGGTGTCCTGCACGAGCCGACTGACCCGGTCACGAAGTTCGAGCGCGCGTGGCGTCGGTACCAGGCCGCGTCCCGCCCGTACGAGCAGGGGATCGCCGGTGGTCTCGCGCAACCGCGCAAGCGTCCGGCTCATCGCCGACGGGCTGAGCCGCAACCGGCGGGCGGCGCGCGCGACGTTGCCTTCCGCCAGCAGCACGTCGAGGGCGACGAGCAGGTTGAGGTCGGGTCTGGACACGGGCTCACCGTAACACGGTCCGCCATGACATGGCGTCAAACGCATGAATAAAGTGCAAATGCTGCGCCTTCCGCCATCCCATTCGAGCCCCTACGATTCAGGCATCTCCATTGCCGGGTCCTCGACGTGACGTTCGATTCGAAGGCGGTTGCCACAGGAAGCGACGAGACCGTTCTCGCCGGGTCCTCCGCGATGACCGGCGTGATCCGCCGGACGCGGGAACACGACGAGCAAGCGACGGCGACGACTCGCCGTGCTGCCGCAGCGGCGGGCGGTACGCCATGGACACCCTCGGTGCGGTGGGCGCTGGCCAGCCTTTCGCTGTCCATGCTGCTGTCCTCGCTGGGCACCAGCAGCGCCAACGTCGGCCTGCCGACGATCGCCCAGGCGTTCGCCGCCTCCTTCCAGGAAGTCCAGTGGGTGGTTCTCGCCTACCTCCTTGCCATCACCACCCTCGTCGTCGGCGCCGGACGTCTCGGTGACATCACCGGCCGCCGCCGACTGCTGCTGGCCGGCGTCTTCCTCTTCACGGCGGCCTCCGTCCTGTGCAGCGTCGCCCCGACCCTCGGGCTGCTGATTGCCGCGCGCGCGGTGCAGGGACTCGGTGCGGCGATCATGATGGCCCTCACGATGGCTTTGGTCGGGGAGACGGTTCCCAAGGAGCAAACCGGTCGCGCCATGGGCGTGCTCGGAACCATGTCCGCGATCGGCACCGCGCTCGGACCATCGCTCGGCGGCGTCCTGATCGCCGGCCTCGGTTGGCGATCCATCTTCTTCGCCAACGTGCCACTGGGCCTCTTGACCTTTGTCCTCGCCCATCGTTACCTGCCCGTCGATCGCCAGGCGAAGGCTGGCCGCGCCGGCTTCGATCCCTTGGGCACGGCGCTGCTGGCCCTCACGCTCGCCGCATATGCACTCGCGATGACGATCGGGCGTGGCAGATTCGGCGCCATCAACGTCGCCTTGCTGATCGTTGCGGTCATCGGCGTCGGCGGCTTCGCGCTGGCCGAGACGAGGGCGACGTCGCCGCTGGTCGGCCTGGCGATGCTCCGCAATCCGGTGCTGCGCGCGGGCGTCGTGACGAGCACGCTGGTTACGACGGTGGTGATGGCGACGCTGGTCGTGGGCCCGTTCTACCTGTCCGGTGCGCTCGCGCTCGACGCAGCCCGCGTCGGGATCGTGATGTCCTCCGGTCCGATCGTCGCGGCACTGATGGGCGTGCCGGCCGGCCGGATGGTGGACCGGTATGGCGCACATCGCACGAGTATCGTCGGGCTCGTCGCGATGGCCGTGGGCGCCTCCAGCCTGCCCATGCTGCCGACGAGATTCGGCGTACCGGGTTACGTCGTTCCGCTCGCCGTCGTCACCGCCGGCTACGCGCTGTTCCAGGCGGCCAACAATACGGGCGTGATGACGAGCGTGCGACCGGATCAGCGGGGCGTCGTATCGGGCCTGCTCAACCTGGCCCGCAATATCGGACTCGTCACGGGCGCATCCGTCATGGGCACCGTGTTCGCCCTCGGATCGGCGACGACCGACATCGTGACCGCGCATCCCGAAGCGGTTGCGGCAGGCATGCGGATCACGTTCGCGGTCGCCGCCGGACTCGTCGTCGTCGCGCTCGCGATCGCGTCGGTGCGCGACGCGTTCTCCCGGCGCGCCGTTGCTTCCTGCTGTGAGCAGGCGGATCGCCGTGGCCGCGGGTGAGTTCTGCGCGATCGGCAACCGTCCGCCGCAACGTTCCGCCACGGCCGGTTCGTTCGCATCGAACGTCGTTCGTTGACGCCAAGAAGAACCCAGGATGGAACCCCGTCTCGACTTCCGCAGGTCCGGCGCGGTTGCCACGAAGGCCATGCCCGGCGTCGAGCAGCACATCGCCCGCGCGGGCCTCGAGCGATCGCTCGTGGAGCGGGACCGCCTGCGGGTTTCGCAGGTCGACGGCGTTACCTGTTGCATCGACGTGCGCACCGCCGACGCCCGCAAGGCCGGCGAGAGCGAGCAACCTCCGGCGACGGCGGAAGTGCGGCGCGCGACGCCTTCCTTCGGCGATCGCGAGCGCGCCGCGCGATACGACCATCCGGATGCGGGAGCGCAACGCGGTCGAGGAAAGGTTGTCGCGCCGGCATCCGCAAGGTACCGCGCCGCCGAACCTCGACTCGGTCGCCGGCGAGCCGCACCGCCTCCCGACGTGTCGAGCCGATCGACCGGGCATCGGCTCGGCTGAGGTCGGGGATGGCGCGACGGGGCGGCGTCGGCTTCCAGTCCGACCGACCGCGGTAGACTCCGTCGATGCCCGGCGCCGCGCCCGCGTTGTCCCAGGTCGATCCGCTCGAACCGCGCCACGCGCCGTGGCGCGCGCGGCTCGCGCTCGCGTTCGAACATGGACAGTCGCGCACGACGCTCGCGCGCCGCGAGCACCAGGGGCCGCTCGTCGTGCAGAAACAGCTGCACCCGGAGGGCCCGGAGGTGTGCCAGTGCGTCGTCGTGCACCCGCCGGGCGGCATTGCCGGAGGCGACGCGATCGAACTCGACGTGGCGGTCGGCGCGGGTGCGCACGCGCAGCTCACCACACCCGGGGCGGCGAAGTGGTACCGCGCGGCCGGACGCCGCGCGGCGCAGGACGTCGCGATCCGCGTGGCCGACGGCGCGGTGCTCGAGTGGCTGCCGCAGGGCACGATCGTGTTCGACGGTGCGGACGCGTCGAGCACGCTGCGCGTCGAACTGGCGCCGACGGCGGTGTGGATCGGCTGGGACGTCGTGTGCCTCGGCCGGACCGCGTCGGCGGAGCGGTTCACGCACGGGCAGTGGCGACAGCGCATCGAAATCGTGCGCGGCCACGCACTCGTTTGGAGCGAGCGCGCGGTGCTGCGCGGCGGCTCGCCGCTGCTCGCGTCGCCGGCAGGCTTGAACGGCGCGCCGGTCTTTGGCACATTCGTGGCCATGGCCCCCGCGCTTCCCGCTGACCTGGTCTCCGCCTGCCGCGCGCTCGCGCCGGTGGAAGGCGACGGCGCGGTCACGCGCCTGCCGCACGCGCTCGTCGCGCGCTGGCGCGGCCACGCAATGGAGGCCGCGCACGCCTACTTCGCCGCGCTGTGGGCGGTCGCGCGGCCGGCGCTCACCGCGCGCACCGCGGTGCCGCCGCGGATCTGGGCGACCTGATGGAACTCACCCCGCGCGAGAAGGACAAGCTGCTGGTGTTCACGGCGGCGCTGCTGGCGGAGCGCCGGCTCGCGCGCGGGCTCAAGCTCAACTATCCGGAGGCCGTCGCGCTCATCACCGCCGCGATCATGGAAGGCGCGCGCGACGGCCGCACGGTCGCCGACCTCATGAGCCACGGCGCGACGATCCTCACGCGCGCGCAGGTGATGGACGGCGTGCCCGAGCTGATTCCGGAGATCCAGGTCGAGGCGACGTTCCCCGACGGCACCAAGCTCGTTACAGTCCATAACCCCATTCCATGATCCCGGGCGAGATCCTCGTCGCCGATGGCGACATCGAGCTGAACGCCGGCCGGCGCACGCTGACGCTGACCGTCGCCAACACCGGCGACCGGCCGGTGCAGGTGGGTTCGCACTACCACTTCGCCGAGACCAACCCGGCGCTCGCGTTCGACCGCGCGGCCGCGCGTGGGCATCGGCTGAACATCGCCGCCGGCACTGCCGTGCGCTTCGAGCCGGGGCAGACGCGCACGGTCGAACTCATCGCCTACGCGGGCGACCGCGTGGTCGTCGGCTTCCGCGGCGAGGTGATGGGGCCGCTCGACAGGCGGGCCAAGTCCGCGAAGAAGCCCGCGAAGCAACCGGCGGCGAAGCGGAGCGCGAAGCGATGAGGATCGGCCGCCGCGCCTACGCCGAGATGTTCGGGCCGACGACGGGCGACCGCGTGCGGCTCGCCGATACCGATCTCGTCATCGAGGTCGAGCGCGACCTCACTGTCTACGGCGAGGAGGTCAAGTTCGGCGGCGGCAAGGTGATCCGCGACGGCATGGGGCAGGGCCAGCGATTGGCGAAGGACGTCGCCGACACCGTCGTCACCAACGCACTGGTCGTCGACTGGTGGGGCATCGTCAAGTGCGACGTCGCGATCAAGGGCGGGAAGATCGCGCGGCTGGGCAAGGCCGGCAACCCGGACGTGCAGCCGGGCGTGGACATCGTGATCGGCGCCGGCACCGAGATCATCGCCGGCGAGGGGATGATCGTCACGGCGGGCGGCATCGACACGCACATCCACTACATCTGCCCGCAGCAGATCGACGAGGCGCTGATGTCGGGTGTCACGACGATGCTGGGCGGCGGCACCGGCCCCGCCACCGGCACGTTCGCGACGACGTGCACGCCGGGGCCGTGGCACATCCACCGGATGCTCGAGGCGGCCGAGGCGTTTCCGATGAACCTCGGGTTCATGGGCAAGGGCAACTGCTCGACCCCCGGCGCACTCGCCGAGCAGATCGAGGCGGGCGCCTATGGACTCAAGCTTCACGAGGACTGGGGCACGACGCCGGCGGCGATCGACAATTGCCTGAAGGTCGCCGACCGCTACGACGTGCAGGTGACGATCCACACCGACACCATCAACGAATCCGGCTTCGTCGAGTCCACGCTCGCCGCGATCGGCGGCCGCACGATCGGCACGTTCCACACGGAAGGCGCGGGCGGCGGCCACGCGCCCGACATCATCCGCGCGTGCGGCGAGGCGAACGTGCTGCCGTCGTCGACCAACCCGACGATGCCGTACACGGTGAACACCGTCGACGAGCACCTCGACATGCTGATGGTCTGCCATCACCTCGACCCCGCGATCGCCGAGGACATCGCGTTCGCCGAGTCGCGGATCCGGCGCGAGACGATCGCCGCCGAGGACATCCTGCACGACCTGGGCGCGTTCTCGATGATGTCCTCCGACAGCCAGGCGATGGGGCGCGTCGGCGAGGTCATCATCCGCACGTGGCAGACCGCGCACAAGATGAAGCGCCAGCGCGGCGCGCTTGCACCCGACACCGCGCGCAACGACAACTTCCGCGTCAAGCGGTACATCGCCAAGTACACGATCAACCCGGCGATCACGCAGGGCATCGCGCACGTCGTGGGTTCCGTCGAGCCCGGCAAGCTCGCCGACCTGGTGCTGTGGAAGCCCGCGTTCTTCGGCGTCAAGCCGTCGCTGATCATCAAGGGCGGCGCGATCGCCGCGGCGGCGATGGGCGATCCGAACGCGTCGATTCCGACGCCGCAGCCCGTTCACTATCGTCCGATGTTCGGCGCGTTCGGCCGCGCGCTCTCGACCTCCGTCACGTTCGTGTCGAAAGCGGCGCTGAAGAACTCGGCCATGCGCAGGCTCGGCCTCGCGAAGCCGCTCGTTGCCGTGAAGGACACGCGCCGGATCGGCAAGAAGGACATGAAGTGGAACGACGCGACGCCGAGGATCGAGGTCGACCCCGAGACGTACGCGGTGCGCGCCGACGGCGAGCTCCTCGTCTGCGACCCTGCGACGGAGCTGCCGCTCGCGCAGCGGTACTTCCTGTTCTGACCCGTGCTGACGATACGCGAACGCGCGGACGCGGGTGCGCGGCCGGACGCCGACCTCGTGCTGCCGTTCGAATTGCGGCAGAGGAGCCGGCTGCTGACGCGCCTGTCGACGGGAGAGGACGTCGGTCTGATGCTCGACCGGGGCACCGTCCTGCGTGGCGGCGACCGGCTGCGCGCCGAGGACGGCCGCGTCGTGCGCGTGGTCGCAGCGGACGAAGCGCTGATGGAGGCCGCGTGCGCCGACGCAACCGCGCTCGCGCGCTGCGCGTTCCACCTGGGCAACCGGCACACGCCGGTCGAGGTGCGCGCCGCCGCGCTGCGCTTCGCGGACGACGAAGTGCTCGCGGCGATGCTGCGCGGGCTGGGCGCAACGGTAATGCGCGTTACGGCACCGTTCGAGCCGGAGGCCGGCGCGTACGCGGCGGGCCACCACCACCACTCCGGCGACGCGAAGCACGCCGGCATCATCCACGACATGATGGGACGCAAGGCGCGTTGAGAACATGCCGCGCATTGTCTCTCGCGTCGTGCGAACGTCATGGTGTCATCCCGAGCAAAGCGAGGGATCCGCTTTCGCAACGGAGCGGCGACCTGCATCCAAGCAGATCCCTCGTCGCTGCGCTCCTCGGGATGACACTGTGGGGTGGCATTGAACCATGAACCACGACCCGCACGCGCTCGTCCGGCTGCTGCAACTCGCGAGCCCTGCGCTGCCGATTGGCGCGTACAGCTACTCGCAGGGGCTGGAGTGGGCGGTGGAGGCGGGCACGGTGCGCGACGCGGCCACCGCGCAGGCGTGGCTCGGTGACCTGCTCGTGCACGTGCAGGCCGAGGGCGAGGCGGCGGTGCTGGCGCGCCTGTGTGCGGCTGCGGATTCCGGTGACTGGAGTGTGTTCGCGCGTTGGAACGCGTGGTTCCGCGCGTCGCGCGAGAGCGCCGAGTTGGTCGCGGAGACGCAGCAGATGGGCGGTTCGCTCGGCAAGCTGCTCGCGGACCTTGGCGTGCTCGACGACGCGGCGCAATCGGTGGTTGCGGCGGATCCGCCGGTCACGCTGCCCGCGGCGTTCGCGCTCGCGGCGCGCGCGTTCAGCGTACCGCCCGACGCGGCGGTGACCGGTTATCTGTGGTCGTGGCTGGAGAACCAGGTGCTGGCCGCCATCAAGCTGGTGCCACTCGGGCAGGTGGCGGGGCAGAAGCTGCTGCTGGCGCTCGGAGCCGACGTGCCGGACGCTGCAGCGCGCGCGCAGGCGCTTGCCGACGACGACGTGACGAGCTTCGCGCCGGGGCTGGCGCTCGCCTCGATCCGGCACGAAACGCAATACTCGCGGCTGTTCCGCTCCTGACATGAACGCTTCCCAGCCCTTGCGCGTGGGCATCGGCGGCCCGGTGGGCTCCGGCAAGACGGCGTTGACGCTCGCGCTGTGCCGCGCGCTGCGCGACCGCTACCAGATCGCCGTCGTCACCAACGACATCTACACGGAGGAGGACGCGGCGTTCCTCGTGCGCAACGAGGCGTTGCCGCCCGAGCGCATCATCGGCGTGGAGACCGGCGGGTGCCCGCACACCGCGATCCGGGAGGACGCTTCGATCAACCTCGAGGCGGTCGACCGGCTGGCGCAGCGGTTCGGCAACCTCGACGTCGTGTTCGTCGAGAGCGGCGGCGACAACCTCGCGGCGACGTTCAGCCCGGAGCTTTCCGATCTCACGATCTACGTGATCGACGTCGCCGCCGGCGACAAGATTCCGCGCAAGGGCGGCCCCGGAATCACGCGCTCTGACCTCCTCGTCATCAACAAGATCGACCTCGCGCCGCTGGTCGGTGCGTCGCTCGAGGTGATGGACCGCGACGCCCGGAAAATGCGGGGCGAGAGGCCGTTCGTGTTCACGAACCTGAAGACGGGGCAGGGGCTGGACACGGTCATCCGCTTCATCGAGGAGCGCGGGATGCTGCAGGCGCGTGTCGTCTGAGCAGCGCAGGCCGCCAAGTCGCCCTCACCCCGGCCCGCTCCCGCAAGCGGGAGCGGGCCGGGGCGAGAGGCGGGCACCGCACGCCAACGCCGTAGCATGTCCATCGAATACGCCCAATTGATCGAGCGCTTCGGCTACGCCGCGACGTTCGCCGGCACGCTGGTCGAGGGGGAGTCGCTGCTGATCCTGTCGGGACTCGCCGCGCACCGCGGCTACCTGTCGCTGCCAGTCGTGATCCTCGTCGGCGCCGTCGGCGGCGCGCTCGGCGACGTCTTCTTCTTCGCGCTCGGCCGCCACTACGGCCACGACCTGCTGACGCGCTTCCCGCGCTTCGTCCCCGCGGCCGATCGCGTGCGAGGCATGGTCGAGCGGCACCGCGCGGCGACGATCCTCTCGGTGCGCTTCATGTACGGCCTGCGCGCCGCCGGTCCGGCGATCATCGGCACCACGCGCATCGCCTTCGCCGAGTTCGCGCTGCTGAATGCGATCGGCGCCCTGATCTGGAGCGCTTGCTGGGCCGGCGCCGGGTACCTGCTGGGACGCGCGGCCGAGCGCCTGCTGGGCGACCTCGCGCACGTCGAGCGCGAGCTGTTCGGCGCGGCGATCGTGCTCGTCCTGATCGCGGCCGTCGCGGTGCGCGTGTGGCGCGGCCGGCCGCGGTCCCCGCGCTAGCCGAACATCCGTCCCACCAGCACGCCCGCCAGCCCGGCGGCCGCCGCGATGCCCAGCGTCTGCAGCGTCGTCGGCAGGAGCCGGCGGCGGCCGATCCGTGCCCGGCCGATCCCCAGCGCGACCAGCACGGCCGCCGTGCACGCGATCGACGCATAGCGCGCCGCGTCGATCGGCAGCAGCGCAAACGGCACCACGGGGACCAGCGCCGCGAGCAGGTCCGCGACGAACATCCACAGTGCGTGCGCGAGCGGGCTCGCCTCGGCCTCGCCGTGCCGGTCGAACATCGCACGCAGTGCGCCGGGAACCTCCGGGTGATTGCGCGCGACGTCCTCCAGCGCGTCGACGGCGGACGCCGACATGCCGTCGGCGGCGAGTTCCGCGCGCACCGGCTCGGACGCGAACAGCGTCGGATCCGCGATCGCCTCGCGGGCGCGCGCGGCACGCGCCTGGTCGCGCGCGGTTTCCGCGTCGAGGTACGCACCGGCCATCATCGACACGGCGGCCGCGGCGGCACCGGTGAAGCCCGCGGCCAGCACGACCCGGCTGTCGGACGTCGACGCGGCCACGCCGAACACGAGGCCGAAGATCGACACGGTGCCGTCTTCCATGCCGAACACGATGTCCGAGAACGACGCCCTGAACGAGGCGGCGATGCGGCGGCGGAGCGTGCGTTGCGGTCTCAACAGCGGAACCTTTCCAAAGTGGTGCGCCCGGCGGGTGCGTGCACCAACATGAATCGAGCGCCGTGCACGGCGACGGCGCAACCGGCGGTGTGCCGGTCGTCCCCGCAGCCGGATTCACGCACGAAATCATGGCCTTGTGCAACGACTGCCGCACTTGGCATGCGTCGTGCAAAGCAGCACTGCGAAGACGGGTCGTGCGGGGAACGGGACAGGTCCCGCACCGGCTTCAACGCCAACGAAACGCGTCGTCCAACTTCTTTCAGCGAGGAAACGCTTATGCAACGCAGAACATTCATCCGGACCACGCTCGCCACCGCGCTGGCGGCGGCCGGCATCACGATGGGCCTGCCGGCGCAGGCCGCGGACACGATCAAGGTCGGCGTTCTGCACTCGCTGTCGGGCACGATGGCGATCAGCGAGACGTCGTTGAAGGACGTCGCGCTGATGACGATCGACGAGATCAACGCGAAGGGCGGCGTCATGGGCAAGAAGCTCGAGGCCGTCGTCGTCGACCCGGCGTCGAATTGGCCGCTCTTCGCCGAGAAGGCGCGCCAGCTCATCACGCAGGACAAGGTCGCCGTCGTCTTCGGCTGCTGGACGTCGGTCTCGCGCAAGTCCGTGCTGCCGGTGTTCGAGGAGCTGAACAGCCTGCTGTTCTACCCGGTGCAGTACGAGGGCGAGGAACTTTCCAAGAACGTCTTCTACACGGGCGCCGCGCCGAACCAGCAGGCGATCCCGGCGGTCGAGTACCTGATGAGCAAGGAAGGCGGCGGCGCCAAGCGCTGGGTGCTGCTCGGCACCGACTACGTCTATCCGCGCACGACGAACAAGATCCTCCGCGCATTCCTCAAGTCGAAAGGTGTCGATGACAAGGACATTGACGAGAAGTACACGCCGTTCGGTCACTCGGATTACCAGACGATCGTCGCCGACATCAAGAAGTTTGCGGCAGGCGGCAAGACGGCCGTGGTTTCCACGATCAACGGAGATTCGAACGTTCCGTTCTACAAGGAGCTCGGCAACCAGGGTCTGAAGGCGACCGACGTTCCCGTGGTCGCGTTCTCGGTCGGCGAGGAAGAGCTGCGCGGCGTCGACACCAAGCCGCTGGTCGGCCACCTGGCCGCGTGGAACTACTTCATGTCGGTGAAGAACCCGGCCAACGACGCGTTCAAGAAGAAGTGGGCCGACTACGCGAAGGCCAAGAAGCTGCCCGGGGCCGACAAGCCGCTGACGAACGACCCGATGGAAGCGACCTACGTCGGCATGTGGATGTGGAAGCAGGCGGTCGAGAAGGCCAAGACCACGGACACCGACAAGGTCGTCGCCGCGATGGCCGGGCAGAAGTTCAACGCGCCCGACGGCTTCGAGATCAAGATGGACGAGAAGAACCACCACCTGTGGAAGCCCGTCCTGATCGGCGAGATCCAGCCGAACGGCCAGTTCAACGTCGTCTGGAAGACCAAGGGTCCGGTGCGTGCGCAGCCGTGGAGCCAGTTCATCGCCGGCAACGAGACGAAGAAGGACGAGCCCGAAAAGAAGTGACCTTCCGCGCCGCGTGAGCGGCGCGCGTGGTCATCCCGAGGAGCGCAGCGACGAGGGATCCGGGATCAAGGGTGGGCAGCCCGCCGGCGCGGGTGCGGCGGCAGCGGTCGGATAGGCCGCGCCGCTGCCTCGACGCCGGTTTTTCTTGGGCATTCGTGTGCCGGGGCGCGACCCCTCACCCTGGCCCTCTCCCGCCAGGGTGGGGGAGGGCGGTGGCGAGGGCGGGCATCGTGGCAAGGGTGACGCGGAGCGACGACGAGTGAAGCTGGAGCGAGCTAGCGGGTTGGCAGCATCGGGCGTTCGCCTGGCGGGCGCGCTGCTGCTCGCACTCTTCGCGAGCGTCGCGGCCGCCGCGCTGCCCGCCAACGTCGTGAAGGCGCTGGCGTTCGGCGACGGCGACGAGCGCGCGAAGGCGATCGGCGCGCTGGTCGCCGGCGGCGACGCCGCGGCGCTGCCGCTGCTGCAGGCGCTGGCCGACGGCGAAGTGCAGACGGTGGGCGACGACCGCGTGCTCGTGGTGAAGGGCGACGCCGCAACCGACGCCGTCACCGGCGCCGCGGTCGCGCCGCTGCCCGACAACCGCGAGGACATCGTCGTCAACAACCGGCTGCGGCGCACGCTCGCCACGGCCATTGCGGCGTTCAAGCTTGCGTCGCCCGACCGCACCGTCCGGCTTGCCGCCGCGAAGGAGCTGCAGAACAGCGCCGACGAGGACGCGCTGCCCGCGATCGCTGCCGCGTTCGCGAAGGAATCCGATCCCGAAATCAGGAGCCTGCTGGCGCTGACGCAGGCGTCGATCCAGCTCGCGAGCCCGGACCGCGCGACGCGCCTGGCCGCGATACGCGCGCTGGCGCAGAGCGACGCCGGTGCGACGAAGACGCTGCTGCAGGGAATCGTGGAGAGGAAGGACGGCAAGTTCGTGGAGAGCGACGACGAGATCCGCGCCGAGGCGCAGCGGTCGCTCGCCGCCGTCGAAGGGCGGCTCGCCAAGGGCGACATCGCCGCCCGCATCTTCTCCGGCATCTCGCTCGGGACGATCCTGCTGCTCGCGGCGCTCGGCCTCGCGATCACGTACGGCCTGATGGGCGTCATCAACATGGCCCACGGCGAACTCATCATGATCGGCGCCTACGCGACCTACGTCGTGCAGAACCTCTTCCGCCAGCACGCGCCCGGCGCGTTCGATTGGTACCTGCTGTTCGCGGTGCCGGTCGCGTTCGCGGTCAGCGCGGCGGTCGGCGTCCTGCTCGAGCGGGCGGTGATCCGCCACCTGTACGGCCGGCCGCTGGAAACGCTGCTCGCGACGTGGGGCCTGTCCCTCATCCTGATCCAGGCGGTGCGCACGATCTTCGGCGCGCAGAACGTGCAGGTCGAGAACCCGGCCTGGATGTCCGGCGGCGTGGAGATCATGACCAACGTCGTGCTGCCGTGGAGCCGCATCGTCATCGTCGCGTTTGCCGCCGGCGTGCTGCTGCTGGTCTGGCTGCTGCTGACGCGGACGCGGCTCGGCCTCTTCGTGCGGGCCGTGACCCAGAACCGCGCGATGGCGAGCGCCCTCGGCGTGCGCACGCCGAAGATCGACATGATGGCCTTCGGGCTGGGCTCGGGCATCGCGGGGCTGGCCGGCTGCGCGCTGTCGCAGATCGGCAACGTCGGCCCGGACCTCGGCCAGAGCTACATCGTCGACTCGTTCATGGTCGTCGTGCTGGGCGGCGTGGGCCAGCTCGCCGGCACCGTCTACGCGGCGCTCGGGCTCGGCATCGCCAACAAGTTCCTCGAGGCGTGGCAGGGCGCGGTGCTCGCGAAGATCGCGGTGCTCGTGTTCATCATCGTCTTCATCCAGAAGCGCCCGCAGGGGCTGTTCGCCCTCAAGGGCAGAACCGTCGAAGCATGAGGCCCGTCACTGCCCTGACGCCCGCCTTCGTGCCGCTGGCGGCCCCCGCCGGCACCGGCGCGCTGCCGCGGCTGTGGTCCCCGCGTGCCTGGGGCGTCCTGGCGGCGGTCGCGGTCGTGCTGTTCGTCGTCGTCCCGGTCTGCAACCTCGTCGTGCCGGCGGGCAGCGTGTTCCACCTGTCCGACTACACGGTGACGCTCGCCGGAAAGATCATGTGCTACGCGATCGTCGCGCTGGCGATGGACCTGATCTGGGGCTATGCGGGCATCCTGTCGCTCGGCCACGGGCTCTTCTTCGCGCTGGGCGGCTATGCGATGGGCATGTACCTGATGCGCTCGATCGGCCGCGACGGCGTCTACAAGAGCGACCTGCCGGACTTCATGGTGTTCCTCGACTGGAAGGCGTACCCGTGGTACTGGAGCTTCACCGACCACTTCTGGTACGCGGCGCTGCTGGTCGTGCTGGTGCCGGGGCTCCTCGCGTTCGTGTTCGGCTTCTTCGCGTTCCGCTCGCGGATCAAGGGCGTCTATTTCTCGATCATCACGCAGGCGCTGACCTACGCATTCATGCTGCTGTTCTTCCGCAACGACACCGGCTTCGGCGGCAACAACGGCTTCACCGACTTCAAGCGAATCCTGGGCTACCCGATCACCGCGCCGCAGACGCGGATGGCGCTGTTCGTGCTCACCGCCGCCGCGCTGATCGGCTTCCTGTTCCTCGGCCGGGCGATCGTGACATCGAAGCTGGGCCGCGTGCTGACGGCGATCCGCGACGCGGAGACGCGCGTGATGTTCTCCGGCTACGACCCCGTCTACTTCAAGCTCTTCGTCTGGACGCTGTCCGCGGTGATCTGCGGGATCGCCGGCGCACTGTACGTGCCGCAGGTCGGCATCATCAACCCGAGCGAGATGTCCCCGGCCAACTCGATCGAGATCGCGATCTGGACGGCGGTCGGCGGGCGCGGCACGCTGGTCGGGCCGGTCGTCGGCGCGGCCGTCGTCAACCTCGGCAAGAGCTGGTTCACGCAGGCGCTGCCCGAGTACTGGCTCTACGTGCTCGGCCTGCTGTTCATCCTGGTCACGCTGTACCTGCCGCGCGGCATTGCGGGCCTGTGGACGCGGAGGCCGTCATGATGAACCTCGCCGTCTACGCGGAGCAGAAGGCGCGCGAGGGCGCGACGCCGAGCAAGGCGACCGGCATCAGCGACGGCCACGTGCTGGCGCCGGGCGTCGATCTCTCGCACGGCGGCATCCTCTACCTCGACTCGGTGTCGGTCAGCTTCGACGGGTTCCGTGCGCTGAACGACCTGTCGCTCGTGGTCGACGCGGGCGAGCTGCGGTGCGTGATCGGCCCCAACGGCGCCGGCAAGACGACGATGATGGACGTCATCACCGGCAAGACGCGCCCGGACACGGGAACGGCGTACTTCGGGCAGACGATCGACCTGACGCGGCTGTCCGAGCCGGAGATCGCCGACATCGGCATCGGGCGCAAGTTCCAGAAACCCACGGTGTTCACCGACCACACGGTGTTCGAGAACCTCGAACTCGCGCGCAAGGCCGACAAGCGCGTGTGGCCGACACTCACGGCAAAGCTCGACTCGACGGCGCGCGACCGCATCCTCGCGATCCTCGAGACGATCCACCTCGCGCCGGAAGCGGGGCGGCTCGCCGGGCTGCTCTCGCACGGGCAGAAGCAGTGGCTGGAGATCGGCATGCTGCTGATGCAGGAGCCGCAGCTCCTGCTGCTCGACGAGCCGGTTGCCGGCATGACCGACGACGAGACGATGCGCAGCGCGGAGCTGTTCGAATCGCTCGCCGGCGACTACACGCTCGTCGTGGTCGAGCACGACATGGACTTCGTTGCGAAGATCGCCGACCGGGTGACGGTGCTGCACGAGGGCCGCGTGCTCGCGGAAGGGTCGATGCAGCAGGTCCAGCAGAACGAGCAGGTCGTCGAAGTGTTCCTCGGAAGGTGAGGCCGCCATGCTCTCGGTCGCGAACCTGAACCAGTACTACGGCGGCAGCCACATCCTGCGCGACGTGTCGTTCGACGTGCCTGCCGGCAAGTGCACGACGCTGCTCGGCCGCAACGGCGTGGGCAAGACGACGCTGCTGCGCTGCCTGATGGGCCTCATTCCCGCGCGCTCGGGCGAGATCCGTTTCGGCGCCGCCAGCATCGGCGCGCTGCCACCGTACGCGCGCGCGGGCATGGGCCTGGGCTACGTGCCGCAGGGACGCGACATCTTCCCGCGCCTCACCGTGCAGGAGAACCTGCAGATGGGGCTCGCCACGCAGAGGCGCGGCGCCGGCATCCCCGGCTACATCTTCGAGATGTTCCCGGTCCTGAAGGACATGCTGGGGCGGCGCGGCGGCGACCTCTCCGGCGGGCAGCAGCAGCAGCTCGCGATCGGGCGGGCGCTGACGCTGCGGCCGAAGCTGCTCATCCTCGACGAGCCGACCGAGGGCATCCAGCCGTCGATCATCAAGGACATCGAGCGCGCGATCCGCAAACTGACCGCGGGCGGCGAAATGGCGATCCTGCTGGTCGAGCAGTACTACGACTTCGCGAAGTCGCTCGCCGACCACTACGTCGTGATGTCGCGCGGCGAGGTCGTCGCGCAGGGCGAGGGCGCCGACATGGACGCGAACAACGTGCGCGCGCTGCTCGCCGTGTAGCGGGCCGCCGACCGCCGGACAACGGCTGGCGGGCGCTGCGGTCGCCCGCCGGGCAGGCCGCGGGTCGCGGCGCCGGATGCCGCCGCGGGGGCGCTCCGCGCGATGCGGTTGTACAAACGCGGAGGCGCCCGTAGAGTGCGCGCATGTCCGCACCGTCCCTGCTCCGGCGCCTGCACGCGCTGCGTGCCGCCTACGGCGGCGATGCCGCATCCCGCAAGCTCGACGTGCTCGCCCGGCTCGCCCGGCACCCGTTCGCATCGGCGCGCATGCTGACCGAGTGGCACGAGGCGCTCTGCTGGCTGCGCGCCTATCCGGACGACGCGCGCGTGCTGCGCCGCGTCGAAGCGATCCTGCGCGGGTTCGAAGTGCGCCGCGACGTGCGTCGGCACGCGGACGCGCTCGCCAACAGCGGGATTGCGGGCACGGCGATCCGCGATCGCTTCTTCTCCCCGGTTGCGCAATGGCTCGCGCAGACGTGGCCGGGCCGCCTGCGCATGGACTGGGAGGCGTTCGAGCACACGGACGAGCTCGAGAACCTGCTCCCGCTGCTCGCCACGTACAGCGAGTCCACCGGCCTCGACGACCTGGAGCTGTCACCGCGCGAGTGGATCGACCTCATGCGCGGCAGGGAGTCCGACGGTGCGTTCCTCGCGCGGCGGCTGCACGCGCTGCCGATGGACGCGTTCGCGCGCGAGAAGATCTACGATCGCCTCGACCCGACGCTGACGCTGGCGTGGGGACGCGCCGGCCCGTCGCGCACGCACGCGCGGGCCGCCGGCCTCCCGGTCTCCTTCCAGGCCGGGCCGCTGCGGACGCAGCGGCCGCGGCTGCCGGCGGCCATTCTCGATCCGCCGCGCGCGATCCTTCCGGTCGACCGCCGCCGCGGGCGCGCGCTGATCGACCTCGCGCGCGAGGCGATGGTGACGCGGAGCCGCGACCTCGACGCGTTCTCGTACGGCGACCCGGCGGACGTGCGCCTGATCGACTGCGGCGACGGCCTCGTCTTCGCCTGCATCGGCGTGCTGCCGGAGCGCAGGCTGATGCTGGAAACCGTCTATGCATTCCTCACGCTGAAGAACGGCGTGCCGATCGGCTACGTGCTGGTGAGCGGGCTCTTCGGCTCCAGCGAGGTCGCGTACAACGTGTTCGAGACGTTTCGCGGCGGCGAGGCAGGCTATGTCTACGGGCGCGTGCTCGCGGCGACGCGCGCGCTCCTCGGCACCGACGCGTTCACGGTGTTTCCCTACCAGCTCGGCGACGGCAACGACGAGGCGCTGGAATCGGGCGCGTGGTGGTTCTACCAGAAGCTCGGATTCCGGCCGCGCGACCGCGCGTTGCTCGCATTGATGCGCCGCGAGCTCGCGCGGATGCGCGCGCGCCCCGGCCATCGCTCGAGCATGGCGACGCTGCGGCGGCTGGCGGCCGACAACGTCTACTATTTCATGCACGCGCCGCGCGACGACGTGATGGGGATCCTGCCCACCGGCGAGATCGGCCTCGCCGTGACCCGCTACATCGCGCGGCGCTTCGGCTCGGACCGCACCGCCGCCGGAACGGCGTGCGCCGCCGACGCCGCCGCGCTTTGCGGCGTCCGCTCGCTGAATGGATGGACGCGCGGCGAGCGGCTGTGGTTCGAGCGCTGGAGCCCGCTGATCCTCGCGCTCCCGGGTGTCGCGCAGTGGAGCCGCGCCGAGCGGCAGGCGCTCGCCGCCGTCGCCCGCGCGAAGGGCGGGCGACGCGAGTCCGATTATGCGGCGCGGCTCGACGCGCACCCGCGCCTGCGGGCGACGCTCGTGCGGATGGCTACGCGCTGACCGCGACGGCCGGGAAGCGTGCCGCGACCGCGCGCACGAATGCCGCGGGGTCGGCCGGCGACACGACGACGGCGCGGCCGGGAAGCTCGAGCACGACGGCGCGCGTCCAGTCGGTCACGAACGCCCGGTACGGCCCGAGCGTGCGATTGCGATAGCGGCCGGTGAACGCGAACAGGCCGCCGTTGCCGAAGACGCGCACCGAGCCCCGGACGAGCGTCGGGTCGGCCGCGACGCGCACGAGTCCGGCGAGCGGGACCGTGGTCCACCACAGGAGGCGCCGGACGCGCAGGCCGTTCCGGTCGACGTCGTAGCCCCGCACCACGGTCAGGACGGCGGCGACCACGATCGCCGGCGGGACGACCGCCACGAGCATGCCGAAGGTTTCCGCGAACGGCACCCGGGTGCCGCGGGGGATGGCCATGGCGGCGGCGACGCCGACGGCGACCAGGATCCCGGCGCCGAGCAGCGAGGCCGCGCGGAGCATGCCGGACCAGCGGGCGGCGGGGAAGGCGGGCATCGCGGGCAGCGACGTCAGCGCCGTGCGTCGCGTCGCGGCCGGTCAGAGCGCGAGCCCGGCCGGCGCAATGTCGCGGCGCGCGGCCATCTCGCTGCCGATCGCGGCCAGGTCGGCGGCGCTCAGTGCCTCGGCGGCGCGCGGCAGCAGCTCGCCTTCCTCGCGCGCGATGTGCGACGCGTAGGCGTCGCACAACTCGGCGACGCCCTTGGCGGGGAGGTAGGCGCCGCTGCGCGCGACGATCGCCGACAGCAGCGGGCGCATCCGCATCCAGCGCGCGGCGAGCGCCTCGTGCTCGCGCTCGAGTGCAGTCGCGAGGCTCGCCATGTCTGGGGCCACGCGGAGGAGGCGCGGGAAGAGGCTCTGCTCCTCGTCCGCGTGGTGGTTGGCGGCAGCGGTATCGAAGTAGCGCAGGATCGCCGTTGCCGCTGTCCTGGCGTCGTGGTCGGCGTGGTGCTCTGGCAGGTGCCGCCGCAGCCGACCGAGCGTGGCGAGCTGGCGCTCGATGCGGCGGTGGCACGCGCGCAGCACGCCGAGGGGGTCGTCGAAGCCAGGCGCGGCATTTGCGGCGAACGGGTCCATGGCGTTTCCTCGGTCGGGGTGCGCCCGCACGCACGGCGCACCGGCACGTCCCATATGCTAACAGGCTGTCGAAGTGGTTCACCGTATCTGAATTCCGGTGTCGGGCCGAGCGAAACGAGGCAACCGTCGTTGCCATGAATCACGTCGTCGCGTCCAGCTGTTCACGCGCAGCCACGCTCCTCGGGACGACACCGAGCGATCTCGCAGAGCCTTCCAGCGCCGGCGTCCGCCACGCGAGGCGCGCGTGCACGGCCGCTGCACTAGAATCGCGGGAATGCATCCGGGTGGCCGATGGACGTAGCCGCGGTGACGCTGTCGCCGGCGTGGTTCGCGGGCAGCGCGCTGGCCGCGCTCGGGATCCTCGCCTACGCGGTCCGGCGCGCGCCGTGGCGGCGGTTCGCGTCGAGCGAGGCCGTCCACGTCTGGTACGGCACGATCTTCGCGCTGGTCGTCCTGTGGAGCGTGCGCGCGACCATCGGGCAGGTCGTCGTCATCCACCTGCTCGGCACCGCAGGCTTCGCGCTCGCGGCCGGTGGGCCTCTCGCGCTCGTGGGCGGCGCGCTGGTCGCCGCCGTCTCGGCGCTCGTGCACGGCACGCCGGTCGCCGACGTCCCGCTCGTGTTCCTGCTGTCGGTCGCGCTGCCGGCGGGCGTCGCGCTGGCGCTGCTGCGCGCCACGCAGCGCTTCCTGCCGCCGAACTTCTTCGTCTACGCGTTCGCCGGCGGCTTCCTCGGGCCCGCGCTCGGCTTCGGCGTGGCGGGCGTGGCCAGCGCGACGGTACTCGTCCTCACGGGCGCCGGCGAGGCCGACGTCGTGTTCGGCGAGTACGTGCCGATCCTCCTCTATCTCGCCTTCGCGGAAGGCACGCTGAGCGGCATGGTGGTCACGCTGCTCGTCGTTTACCGGCCGCAGTGGGTGGCAACGTTCGACGACGCGCGGTACCTTCACCGCCGGTAGCGCCGGCCCCGCCCGCCGCCCGGCGGCGGCGCGTCCGGGCGAGGCCGGGCCATGCCCGGCACGGGGCCCCGCCCGGGACGGGAACGCAGAGTCCGGCGCGGCGCGCCCGGTAGGGGTGCGCTACTCGTCGTCGGCCGGCGGCAGCAGGGCGCGCATCTCCGCGCGCAGTTCCGCGAGTTCCCCGCGCAGCGCCCGGATCTCCTTGTGCAGCTCGATCGTCAGGCGCAGCTCCTCGGCGTCGAGCAACTGCGCGATCTCCGCGCGCAGCGCCGCGATGTCGTGCTGCAGGCTCTCGCGGTTGCGCGCTTCCTCGCCGCCGATGAAGAAGGTGACGACGTTGGCGGTGAACAGCGTCATCAGCGCCACGCCGACGAGCACCGTCAGCACGGCGAGGATGCGCGTGCCGCCGGTGGTGGGGATGACGTCGCCATAGCCGACGGTGGCGCCGGTGATGAACGCGAGCCACAGGCCGTCCCAGAACGACTTGATCGCCGGGTCGAGCCAATAGAAGAGCGCGCCCAGCGCGAGCATCGTCAGGAACGCGACGCCCAGCAGCATCGGCGCGCCCTTGCGCGTGAACAGGATCCGGAACTCGGTGGCGGTCCGCACGATCACCAGCAGCGCCACTGCGGCACGCATCGCGCGGACGATCGCGATCCACTCCGTCGCCGCGCCGAACGCGGCCGCCGCGGCGCCCGCGATGATCACGACGTTCAGCCAGTTCTCGAAGAAGTAGCGCCACGGAAAGCTCGACACCGCCATCATCCAGACCAGCTCCGCGACGAACGCGCCGAGAATCACGAAGTCGAGGATCGACGAGATCCGGTGCCAGACGGGGTCGATGTCGGCGGTGGCGAGCAGGTAGGCGGGAACCGATGCCAGCGCGACCGCGACCATGATCCAGTGCAGCCGGCGCTGCCAGTCGAGGGCGACCGCGTTGTCGTCGGCGGAAACGCCGCCCAGACCGATCCAGACGAGGGGAGTGTGGGTCATCGCGGTCGGGTGCGCGTGGGCGGCGGCATGCGGGCGGCCGATCGTCCCGGGGCCGCCGCACCTCCGTATTCTAGGCGAGCGTCACGGTGTGCGCGCCGCCAGCGTGAAGAACTGCGCGGAAGCGGCGTCGGCCGCCTGCCCGTAGTCCCACCATTCGCCCGCCGGGACGAGGCCCGCGGCGAGGATGGCCTCGCGCAGGGACTCGGGCGGAAACGGGCGGATGGTCTCGGCCACGTCGACCTGCTCGACGACCGCGCCGTCGGCGGCAAGGAGCTGGTACCGGCGCTCGATGCGATTGGTGGCGGCGTCGACCGGCCGCAGGCGCTTCCAGCGCACGAGCGTCAGCTCGCCGAAGGCGCGCCGGTAGTCGCAGGCGAACTCGGCCTGCGCGGTCACGGGCCGCGGCACGAACGCATCGACGACGAGCACGCCGCCCGGCCGCAGCAGCGTGCGCATCCGGCCGAAGAGGCGCACGGCCGCGCCGTCTTCGGTCAGGTACGTCACCAGCGAGTACGGGCACAGGATCACGCCGAACCCGGGCGCCAGCGCCGGCCGCGCGATGTCCATCCGCGCGACCGGCGCCGGCAGCGCACGGGCCGCGGCCTTCCGCTGCAGCTCGCGCAGCATGCCGGCCGACGCGTCGACGCCGATCGCGTCGATGCCGCGCGCGACGAGCGCGAGCAGGATCCGGCCGTTGCCGCACCCGAGCTCCAGCACGGTCCCGCCGTGCCGGGCGCAGACCTGCGCGTAGAAGCCGACGTCGTCGAACGGCATGTTGCGCGCCATGTCGACGTCGTAGAAGCGGGCGATGCGGTCGTAGTTGTCGCTCACGGGGACGGCGGCTCGCGCAGCAGCACGTCACAAAGCGCCCGTTGCAGCGCCACGCTGCGCTCCCACGAGAGCGCGGCGAGGGCGCCCGGCGCCGGGGTCTCCAGCGCGTGCCGGCGCGCCGGGTCGGCGAGCAGCGCGGCGATCGGCTCGGCCATCGCCGCGACGTCGGTTGCCGTCACGAGCGCCGGCGACGCAGCCGCGAATCCGCGCGCGCCCGCGCGCGTGCTGACGCACACGCGGCCGGCGGCGAGCGACTCGACGAGCTTCACCGCCGAGCCGCGGATCTCGAGCTGCGGATTGATCGACAGCGCGCTGCCGGCGAGCAGCGCGGCCACGTCGTCGCGATGGCCGGACACGGTGACGCCGGCTTGCGCGAAGAGCGGATCGTCGCGCGTGAACGCCGGATGCTCGTCGCCGGCCAGCACGAGCAATGTGGCCTGCGGCACCCGCGCCCGGACCGCCGGCCACGCGTCGCGCAGGAAGCGCGCGATGCCGTCGCGATTGGCGGCGTACCGGAACGGTCCGACGAACAGCAGGCGCACGCCTTCCGACGGAACGTAGGCGCCGGGGGTCGCCCGGCTGCCGTTGGGCACGCACGCGATCCGCGGATGCGCGAGCAGCCCGCGGTCCTCGTCCGAGCAGACGACAAGCGCGTCGTACGCGGCGAGGTCGCGCGCAAACACCCGGGCGTCCTCGGGCGTGGCGAAGTCGCCGGGCCCGTAGGCGTCGTGCAGGTCGAGGACCCAGCGTGCGCCCGGTACGCGCCGCCGCACGAGCGGCGCCAGTTCCGCATACTCGACCTGGACGATGTGGGGACGGTGCGCGACGAGCGCGGCGTCGACCGCCGCGACGAGATCCGGGTGACAGTGCGTGCGCATGCGCTGCGCCGGATCGGCCGGCGCGTCCGGCGCCGCGTGCTCGCGGCGCTGCACGAGATCGACCGCGGCGAGCCCGTCGAAGCCCGCGAAGCTGCGTGCGTCGTATAGCGACGCCTCGTCGGTCACGAGCACGACGTCGAAGTCCGGCGTGAGACCGCGCATGAGCTCGGCCACCCGCCGCGCGCCGCCGTGTCGGGGCGGCAGCACGGCGAACGGCGACACGACGAGCAGGCGCGCGCGGGCCGGGTCCATTGCGCGCAGCCGGTAGCTGTAGGACGACGCGGCGAGCGTGACCGCGGCGACGTCGGGCGCGGAAAGCCGCGGCGGTGGCGGCGGGCGCGCGCGTCTCCGCGCGAGCCGCTGCCGGAGCACGCCTGCCGCCTGCCGCGGCTGCGCGAGCTCGCGCTGGCTCGCGTACGGCAGGTCGCACGCACGCGCCAGCAGCCACGCGGCGCCGAAGCCGGTCGCGCCGTGGCGCGCGTCGAACAGCCAGCGATTGCGCTCGACGATGCGCGCGAGCTCGTCCGGCGCATAGAAGCGCGTCGTGGTCGCACGGTGCGCGTGCGTCGCGCGCGACGCCGGGCAGTACAGCACGCGCCAGCCGTCGCGCCACGCGCGCAGCCCCCACTCCGCGTCCTCCCAGTAGAACGGGTCGTAGCAGCGGCTCGCGCGCACGTAGGCCGCGAGCGGCGCCGTGCGGAACAGCGCCGCGCCGCCGCTCGCGCACAGGTGGGGCACGACGCCCGGCGCCGACGGCACCGGCGCGTGATACAGATGGACGCCGCCGCGATCGGCGTACCAGTCCGTGAAGCCCGTCTCCTCGCGGCGTCCGTCGGCGCTTCGCTGCAGGATCTGCGATGCGATCGCGAAGACGTCGGGCGCGCGCCACCGTACGAGCTCGGCGAGCGCCTCGCCGTCGAGCGTCATGTCGTTGTTGAGCAGGTACGTGCCGTCGTGGCGCGCGCGCGCGAGGCCGCGGGCGACCGCCTCGGTGAACGCGAGTGGCGCGTCCGAGTGCACCCATTCGACGCCGGGAAACCGCGCGGCGACTTCGGCATACGCGGCGCGCGGCGCGCCGTTCGCGACGACAACGACCTGCCGCGGCTCGTCCACGCGATCGAGCGCCGCAAAGAGCGCCGCGAGCGTTGCCGCGAGCATCGACGGTGCGTCGCGCTCGGGGATGATCGCCGTGATGCCGGGCGCCCACGGCCGCGGCGGGCGTGCAGGGGGGGCGGCACGAGTGCCGCCAGGCGGTCCGCAGCCACGATGGCGGCGTACAGCGGGGCGAGGCGCAGTCGCTGTCGCCAGCTCGTCCCCCACATGGTCGACTATCGCGTGCGGCGTTCCGCCGGAGGCTTGCGCGCGACCATCAGACGAGCAACGGATCGCCGCGGCGCCACGCGGCGGCACCGGAGCGGTCCGCGGCGAACGCGAGCGCCTGGTCGGCGAACATTGCCGCCCACACGTTGCACGACGCCGCCGGCGCGTCGACGGCGAACGCGACGGCACCCGGCGCTTGCACCTGGCGCGCGAGCAGGTCCCGCATGCGGGCCAGCGCCGCCGGGTCCGGCGCGTGTCCCGGGCGATGGGCGCCGAGCAGCGTCCCGATGCGCAGTGCCTGTGCCAGCACGTCGACGCGCGCGGGCCCGCGTCCACCGGCCTCGTCGTGCAGCGTCTCCGGCAGGCGCCCGTCCGGTCCCGCCTGCGCGAGCAGCGCGTCGAACTGTGCGCCCACGGCCGGCAGTGCCGCGTGAAAGCGGGGGTGCTCCGGCAGCGCCAGCAGGCCCTCGAACGTGTACAGCCGCGGATGGGCCTCGCGGTGCGCGCTGGCGACCGCCCAGTCGATGCTCGCCGCGAGCGTCGCGTGCGCGGCGGCGGCCACTGGCGCGGCGATCTCCGGCAGCGTGCGCGCGGCCGTGACGACGCCGGCCGCCGCTTTCGCGAGGAACGGGCCGCGGCGGGTCGACCAGCGATCCGGCAGCAGCGTACCGGCGTCATGCGCCCGGCACGCGACGAAGAGGCCGTCGGTGCCGATCAGCGATTCGAGAACGCGCGACACCCCCGCGACGACGTCGGGGTCGGGATCGACGAGGCCTTCGTGCGCCGCGGAGCCCAGGCCGCGCGCGACCATCGCGACGTCGAAGAAGAACACCGCGCCGTTGCGCCAGTCGTCGGCGGGTCCGGCGAGGTGGACGCGCGTCGGCGGCGGGCTGGCGAGCGCGAGCCACGTCCCGAGCCACCGCTGCACGGCCGCCGCACGCGCGGCCAGCGCCTCGTGGCCGCCGAACGCACGCGCGCGCCACGCGAGCCATTGCAGGTAGTAGCCGGCGATTTCCGGATAGACGTAGGCGGGCGCGCCGGACGCGGCGATCGTGCCGGCGATCCCACCCGCGTGCACGCCGGTCCGCAGTTGCGCGGGCCCGTCCAGCAGCCACGCCGCGAGGGCGTCGCCGGGCGCGCGCACGCCGCGGCCCGCCATGGCCGCGGGCAGGTCGACCGGCAAGTTCATGCGGCGGCCGACTCGACCAGCGTGGACTCGAGGATGTCGACGATGCGCGCTGCGGCGCTGCCGTCGCCGTAGGGCGCGTTGCGGTCGAACGGCAGCGGCCGGGCGGTCGGTCGCGCGAGCAGCGCGAGCGCCTCGCCGACGATCACGTCGCGGTCGACGGGCACGAGGCGTACGAAGCCGGTCGCGATGCCCTCGGGGCGCTCCGTGCTCGCGCGCGGGACGAGCAGCGGCACGCCGAGGTGCGGAACCTCCTCCTGGATGCCGCCCGAGTCGCTGATGATGAGCGCCGCCCGCGCCGCGGCGTCGATGAACTCGCGATAGGCCATCGGCGCGACCAGCGAGAACTGCGGGTGCCCGGAGAGGCGCGTGCGCAGGCGCGGCGCGATGCGCGGGTTCGGATGCACGGGAACGAGCAGCGTGAGTTCCGGCCTGCGCGCCGCCAGCGTGATCAGCGCGTCGCAGATGACGTCGGCCTTGCCGTCCCAGTTCTCGCGCCGGTGCAGCGTGACCAGCACCTCGTTGCGCACATGCGGGGCGTGCACCCGCCGCGTGTCGCCCTGCGCGAGGAGCGTGCGCAGGCTGTCGATGCCGGTGTTGCCGACCGCGTGGACGCGCTCCGCCGGCGCGCCTTCGGCGAGCAGGTTGTGGCGCGCCGACGCGCACGGCGCGAAGTGCAGATCGGCGTGCTGCGCGATCCGGCGCCGGAACCACTCCTCGGGGAACGGATCGGACACCGACGGCGCGCGCAGCCCGGCCTCGATGTGGACGACCGGGTAGCCGGTCTGCGCACCCGCGCGCGCGCCGGCGTACGCGGTCAGCGTGTCGCCCTGCACGACGACGAGCGACGGGCGATAGTGGCCGATCACGGAGGCGAGCGCGTGGGCGAGGTGCCGGCTTGCAGAGGTCAGGTTCGGCTGCGGGAGGAGCGCCGGCAGTTGCGCGTCGCACGCGATGCCGAACTCCGCGAACGTTCGCCGCACGGCGTCGACGTGCTGGCCGCTGTTGACCACGATGCCAGCGAACGTGTGCCGTCGCGCGAATTCGCGGACCACCGGGGCGAGCTTGATGCATTCGGGACGTGTACCGGCGACGATCAGCGCCGACGGCCGTGGGCCGCGCACAGATCCGAAACCGGGACGCGCGGGCGCCCTCGGGCCCAGCGGCTTCGCGGATTGTGCATCGAGCAAGGCATCCCCCAAAAGCGGAATCGACGCCGGCTTGGCCGGTCTCGGAATGAAGTTTCGGGCCACGCGCGCCCTCGGGGTGCAGCGTTCCCCGATCCGATGGTCCTGCAGGGCGCGGCGCCCCGGCTAAACCCGCAAAATGTAACAATATGTAATCGAGGGGACAAGCCCGCCGGTCAAACGGAGCGCTCGCCAGGCATGCGCGGGGCTCCGGACAAGCGAAGGGGTGGGCCCGGCTGGACTCGAACCAGCGACCAAGGGATTATGAGTCCCCTGCTCTAACCGCCTGAGCTACAGGCCCGTCACAAGGGACTGCGGGCGACGAGCGTCGTCCGGCGTCGTCGTGCGAGCGGAGATTATAGCCAAGCGTTCCCGCTGCCCGGGACCCGATGCCGCTCCGGGGACGACCGCCGACGGGGTGCCGGTAAAATGATGGCGACGCCGATTCCCGGCGCCGCCTGTCGATGCGCCACTACCTCTCCCCGCTGCTCGCCCCGAAGTCGGTCGCGCTCGTCGGCGCGTCGGACCGCACCGGATCGCTCGGCCGCACGGTATTCGAGAACCTGCTCTCCGGCCAGTTCGCCGGGGACATCTACGCGGTCAATCCGAACCATCGCCGGGTCTTCGGCCGCCGCGCCTACACGTCGCTCGCGGCGATCGGCAAGCCGGTCGACCTCGCGATCATCGCCACGCCCCCTGCGCCCATTCCCGACATCCTCGACGACGAGCGGGTCCGCCTGAAATGCGCCGTCCTGATGTCGTTTCCGGAGATGGCCGATCCCGCGGCGGCGCGCACGTGGCGCCGCAACGTCACGGCGATCGCGAAGCGGCGCGGCATCCGGCTGCTGGGTCCCGGCGGGTTCGGCATCGTCCGCACCGACATCGGCCTCAACGCGACCTTCTGCGCGCCGATGGCGCTGCCCGGGCGGCTCGCGCTGGTCGCGCAGTCCGGCGCCGTCTGCACGGCCCTGCTCGACTTCGCCGGGCCGATGCAGATCGGCTTCTCGACGGTGACGTCGGTGGGCGGGGCCATCGACATCGGGTTCGGCGAGCTGCTCGAGGCGCTCGTCTACGATCCGGCGACCGACGGCATCCTGCTCTACGTCGAGAGCGTCGGCGACGCGCGGACGTTCTTGTCCGCGCTGCGCGCGGCCGCGCGGACCAAGCCGGTCGTCGTCCTCAAGGCCGGCCGCTCGCTCGAGCCGCATCCCGACGTCGACGCGCTCGGCGAGCCGTTCATCACGCACGACGGGGTGTTCGACGCGGCGCTGAAGCGCGCCGGCACGGTCCGCGTGGAGACCTACACGAAGCTCTTCGCCGCCGCGCGCATTCTCGCGATGGGAAAGATCCCGCGCGGCGACCGGCTCGCGATCGTCTCGAACGGCCGCGGCCCCGGCGTGCTCGCCGCCGATTGCGTCGCGGACGCCGGTGTTTCGCTCGCGAAATTCGCGCCGGAAACCGTACAGGGGCTCGATGCGCTGCTGCCGCCGGAGATCCCGCGCGAGAATCCGGTGGACGTGCGCGGCGACGCGCAGCCGGCGCGGCTCGCCGCCGCCGTGGCGACCACGCTGGCCGATCCGAACGTCGACGCGGTGCTCGCGCTGCACGTGCCGCGGCCGATCGTCGGCGCGATCGAGGCCGCGCACGCGGTCGCGGCGGTCGCCCGCGGCTCGGGCAAGCCCGTGCTGGGCGCGTGGCTCGGCGCGGTGAACCGCCCCGACCTGCACGACGCGCTCGAGGCCGGCGGCGTCGCGAACTTCTTCACGCCCGAGAACGCTGTCGACGCGTTCGCGTTCCTCGCGGCGTACCGGCGCAACCAGGAGTGGCTGCTGGAGGTCCCGTCCTCGCAGCCCGACCCCGAGTCGCCCGACCTCGCCGCCGCCGAGGCGCTGCGCGCGCGCGCGGCGGGCGACGCCGCCGCGCCGTGGAATGCCTGGGAGACGCAGAAGCTGCTGGCGGTGTTCGGCATCGCCACGGCGCCGCTCGCCGAGGTGACGACGGTCGCCGACGCCCAGGCCGTGGCGCGCCGGCTGCGCTACCCGGTCACGCTGACCATGGCCGGGAGCGAGTCCTCCGGCGAGCGCGCGTTCGTCGCGAACGGGCGCGCGCTCGCCCGCGCATGGAAGAGTCTGCGCGATCGCGGCGATTCGGCGCGCCTCAAGGTGGTCGTCCAGCGTGCGCCGCCACCGGGCACGACGGGGGCCTGCGCGATCACGCTGTCGACCGACCCGGTGTTCGGACCGGTGATCGCCGTCGGCGCGAGCGTGCGCGGGGTCGCCGCACCGCGCGAGCGCGCGGTGATGCTGCCTCCGCTCAATCGCCGGCTGGCGCTGGACCTCTTCGCCGCGGCAGGCATCGCGGAACCGGGCGAGGCGCTCGTGCAGCTGGTGCTGCGCCTCTCCGCGCTGGCGTGCGCGTTGCCCTGGGTGCGCGAGCTGGCGCTCGACCCCGTGATCGTCGTGCAGGAACGCGTCGAGATACCGTCCGCGCGCGCCGTCGTCGACCCGAAGCGGAAGCCGCTGCCGGCGTACGCGCACATGGCGATCCATCCGTATCCGATGGAGCTGGAGGCGCACATCGTGCTGCGCGACGGGACGCAGCTGCTGATGCGGCCGATCCGCCCGGAAGACGCGGAGCTCGAGCGCCGGTTCATCTCCGCGCTGTCGGAACAGACGCGCTATTTCCGCTTCTTCTATCGGCTGCATGAATTGTCGCCGGCGATGATCGCGCGCTTCACGCAGGTCGACTACGACCGCGAGCTCGCGCTGGTCGCGCTGGCGCCCGACCCGGAGGGCCCGAACGGGCAGGCGATGGTCGGCATTGCGCGCTCCATCGCGAACCTCGACCACGAGAGCGCCGAGTTCGCGGTCGTGACCGCGGACGCCTGGCACGGGCGCGGCATTGCGTCGGCGCTGATGAAGGCGCTGATCGCGTGCGCGAGGAAGAAGGGGCTGAAGCGGCTGGTCGGGACCGTGCTGCGCGCCAACCAGAACATGATCCGCTTCACGCAGGGGCTGGGCTTCACCGTCTCGGACGATCCGGAGGATCCGGAGCAGGTCAAGGCGCAGCTCGAGCTGCAATGAGCGACGGCCCGCGGCGGCCAGGTTCGCCGCGGGGGCGAACGAGGAGAGGAGCATCGAGATGAAGATCCTGTTTCCCACCGACGGCTCCGCGCAATCGCTCGCGGCGCTCGGGCGGCTGGTGCCGCGGCTCGCCTGGTTCGCGCAGCGCCCGGAGGTCGTGCTCATCAACGTGCATCCTCACCTTCCGTACGCGCGCGCCGTCGCGTGGGCGGGCAAGGAGGCCGCCCAGCGCTACTATGACGAGGAGTCGGGCGAGGCGCTCGCGCCTGCCAGCGCGCTGCTCGACGACCACGGCGTGGTCTACGAGCGCGTGCAGAGGATCGGCGACGCCGCACATGAGATCGTCCGGTTCGCGAACGAGTGGGGCGCGGACGTGATCGCGATGGGCCGGCACGGCCACTCGGCGGTGGCCACGCTGCTGATGGGCTCGGTCGCCCAGAAGGTGATCGCGGCGAGCCCGGTGCCGGTGCTGCTGCTCTCCTAGCGTGCGCCGGGGATCCGCCGGCCGCGTGCAAGCGACGCGCGCGCGCCGGGCCGGTGCCCCGGAACGCTCACGCGGCCGCCGCGACGTGCGCCCCGGCGCGGGCGGTGCGCGACACCCGGCAGGCCGTCGAAGATCGCCCGGTGTCGTCCCGAGGACCGTGGGGACGAAGAACCTGCCGGAACGCCACGCCTCGATCCGCGACGACCGCGGCTTCCTCGTCGGGCCCGGGAGGGCGCCGAACGTCGGGTCTTCCCGCCGGTTTCAACGGCCTGTCTAGCGGCACCACGTGCCCGGGTACGGGCAGGGATCGTTCACGATCGCGGCCTGGAGCGTCACCGGCTTGCCGGGCGTCCCCGCGATCGGATACACGGTCAGCTCGTAGGCGAGCAGCGATCGTCCTTCGTTGATGTTCGTCACGGAGACAGTGTCGAACCAATACGGGTGCGCGCGGATTTCCTGCGACCACGATCCCGCGGGCAGGCCGGGCGCGACGCCCGCCGCGCGGGTCCGCGAAGGCTGGACGCTGTCGCCGCGAAACTCGTAACCCGGCGTGCGCAGCTTCCAGACGATTCCGACCAGCCGGTGCCGCGTGCCCATGCGCACGTTGCCGTCGTCGGCGGCCTTGAGCTTCTTGCCGCCCGCGCCGTCGTCGACGACATCGACGTCGATTGTGCACGCCGGATAGAAGCAGTCGGTGGCGTTCGCGAACGGCTTGGGATCCAGTGTGGAGCACCCGGTGGCGACGAGGGCCAGCGCGGCGATTGCGAGCAGGTGGCGGAGCGTCATGCGGAGCTTTCTCCCGAGTTGGACGGTGTCGCCGGGACGGCGGTTCGGCGCGCCCCCGGACCGGAAATGCGGGCGGCGCCTCACCGCAGGGGCGCAGCACGTTGCATGCCAGCGCGGCGGCCGGTGGTCCGCGCACCCGGAGCTCGCGCGACGGGTCCACGGCACGCGACGGCACCCGGTCGAAGGCCGGGGCGGGTCGCGACCGGCGGCCGGAATTCCGGGCCGCCCGCCGCCGCTATTCGCCTTCGAGGAACGAGCGCAACTTCTCCGACCGCGACGGATGCCGCAGCTTGCGCAGTGCCTTCGCCTCGATCTGGCGGATCCGCTCGCGCGTGACGTCGAACTGCTTGCCGACCTCCTCCAGCGTGTGGTCGGTGTTCATCTCGATGCCGAAGCGCATGCGCAGCACCTTCGCCTCGCGAGGCGTCAGCGTGTCGAGGATGTCCTTGCAGACGTCGCGCAGCGACGCGTTGACCGCGGCGTCCGACGGCGCCACCGTCGACTGGTCCTCGATGAAGTCGCCCAGGTGCGAGTCGTCGTCGTCGCCGATCGGCGTCTCCATCGAGATCGGCTCCTTGGAGATCTTGAGGATCTTGCGGATCTTCTCCTCGGGCATCTCCATCTTCTCGGCGAGCGTCGCCGGATCGGGCTCCTGCCCCGTCTCCTGCAGGATCTGGCGCGAGATCCGGTTCATCTTGTTGATCGTCTCGATCATGTGCACGGGAATGCGGATCGTCCGCGCCTGGTCGGCGATCGAGCGCGTGATCGCCTGGCGGATCCACCATGTCGCGTAGGTCGAGAACTTGTAGCCACGGCGGTACTCGAACTTGTCGACGGCCTTCATGAGGCCGATGTTGCCCTCCTGGATCAGGTCGAGGAACTGCAGGCCGCGGTTCGTGTACTTCTTGGCGATCGAGATCACGAGGCGCAGGTTGGCCTCCGTCATCTCGCGCTTGGCCTTGCGGGCCTTCGCCTCGCCGGTCGACATCTGCTTGTTGATCTCCTTCAGGTCCTTCAGGGGGATCATCACGCGCGTCTGCAGGTCGAGGAGCTTCTGCTGCTGCTCGACGATCGCCTGCCGGTACTTGGCGAGCTGCTCGCTGTAGTTGTGGTGCGCGGAGACCTCGCGGTCGATCCAGCGCAGCGACGTCTCGTTGGTCGGGAACATCCGGATGAACTCCGGGCGCGGCATGCCGCCCTTGTTCACCACGAGGTCCTGGATCTTGCGCTCGATCTGGCGGATGTTGTCGACCTCGGTGCGCACGGAGTCGCACAGCCGCTCGACCTGCCGCGCCGAGAAGCGGATCTGCATCAGCTCGCTGCTGATCTTCCGCTGCAGGTCGAGGTACTTCGGCGCCTTGTGGCCTTCCTTCTGCAGCACCGACAGCATCCGCGTGTAGTGCCTGCGGATCACCGCGAAGTGCTCGAGCGCGGCGACCTTCAGCCGCTCGAGGTTCTCGCTGGCGATGGCGCCGGCATCGGCCTCGTCCTCGTCGGCGTCCTCGTCGTCGCTGCCCTCGTCGAGCGCGGTCAGCTCCTCGTTGAAGTCCATGAGGCCGTCGACGAGGTCGTCGATCTTCGCCTCGTCCTTCGCGATGCGGTCCGCGTGGTCGAGGATCTGCGCGACCGTCATCGGGCACGCGGAGATGGCCATGATCATGTGCTTCAGGCCTTCCTCGATCCGCTTGGCGATCTCGATCTCGCCCTCGCGCGTGAGGAGCTCGACCGAGCCCATCTCGCGCATGTACATGCGCACCGGGTCGGTCGTGCGGCCGAACTCCGAGTCGAGCGTCGACGCGGCGGCCTCGGCCTCCTCCTCGACGTCCTCGGCCGGCACCGTGGCGGGCGTCTCGGCCATCAGCAGCGTGTCGGCGTCCGGGGCCTCGTCGTACACCTGGATGCCCATGTCGCCGATCATCGAGATCACGCCCTCGATCTGCTCGGCGTCGAGGATGTCGTCCGGCAGGTGGTCGTTGATCTCGGCGTACGTGAGGTAGCCGCGTTCCTTGCCGAGCACGATCAGCGTCTTCAGGCGCCGCTTGCGCGCCTCGACGTCGGCGGGCGTGAGTTCGCGCGGCGCCAAGTCCGCGTGCTTGCCGTTCTTGCCGCGCTTGCTGGCGGCGTCCTCGGCGCGCTTGCCGGCGAGCTTGGCGGCGATCTCGCTCGCCGTCGGCTTGTGGCCTGGCACCGCGGCGGGCGCAGCCGGCTTGGCGCTCGGCGCGCCCTTCACCGGGACGGCCGGCTTGGCGACGGCCTTCGGCGCGGGCATCCCCTTGCCGCTGACCGGCTTCGGCGGCGCGGCGGGCGCCTTCACGCCCTTCGGCAACGGCTTGGCGACGGGCTTCGCCGCGGCCTTGCCCTCCGCGGCCGGCTTGTGCGCAGCCGGCTTGGCCTTCGCGACCGGCTTCTTCTGCGCCTTCGGCGTCGCCTTCTTCGCCGCCGGCTTCTTCGCGGCCGGGCGCACGGGCTGCTTGCCCGCGGCCGGCTTCCGGCCCGGCTTGGCGGCCTTCGCCGCCTTCCTCGCCGCGGCCGGCGACTTCGCCGCCTTCGCCTTCGACTTCGGCGTGGTCTTGCGGGTGGGCTTCGCGGGCTTCTTGGCCATGGTCATCCTTGGGTCACGTTCGGTGTGGCGCGGTCGGGGCGGGCGGCCGCGCACTGCGGCGCGGCCCTCCCGTGCATGGGAAGTGGGGCCGGCGCAGGAAAACCTCAAATGATATCACGGGCGGGCCCCTCGAAGGACGGGTCGTCGGCGGGCTCGGCGGGCGGCAGCGCGGCCCGCTCGGCCATCCGCTGGCGGACGTATTCGAGCTGCTGCAGGCGTTTCGACTCCTCGGGCGGCTCCGCATCCGCCGTCGGGGCCGGCAGTCCGCTGCGGCGGGCGTTCTGCCACCACCGCGCGAGGCCGTCGCGGACCTCGGCCTCGATCGCCTGGTCGTCGAGCTGGTGGTCCTCGGCCGCCGCCAGCACGGAGGCCAGCACCTGCGCGTGCGGCGTCCCGGAGAACGCCTGCAGGACCGCCGCGGTGTTGAGCGTTCCCTCGGCCTCCGCGCAATGCGCCACCAGCGCGGCCAGCGTGGCCGCTTCCAGCGTCGACGCGTCGGGGTGCGGGAACGGGAGCGTCTTCGCGAGCCCGGGCTGCAGCAGCAGCCCCCGGATCAGCTGCCGTGCGAGCGACGGCGGCCGGCGCGCGGGCCCGCGGCGCAGCGGCATGCGTGCGGGCGGCGGCGCGGCCGCCGGGCGGCCCGCCCGGTCGGGGACGTCGCCGCCGGTGGCGGCGGGCATCGCGAGCAGGCCGCGCAACTCGGCGTCGGGCAGGCCGGTGAGCTCCGACAGGCGCTTGCGCAGGATCGCGGACAGCACCGGGGCGCCGATCTGCGCGAGCAGCGGGCGCGCGGCGGCGACCAGTGCCGCCCGGCCCTCGGGCGACGCCGGCGGGTGCCGGACCGCGAGCTCCGCGAGCAGGAACTCCGACAGCGGGACCGCCTGCGCGACCGCCTGCTCGAACGCGGCGCGGCCGCGCTTGCGGACGAAGTCGTCGGGGTCCTCGCCGTCGGGCAGGAACAGGAACGACGCGTTCTTGCCGTCGGCGAGCACGGGCAGCGTGTTCTCCAGCGCACGCCACGCCGCCTTGCGGCCCGCGGCGTCGCCGTCGAAGCAGAACACGACGGCGTCGGTGAGCCGAAACAGCTTCTGCGCGTGCACCGGCGTGGTCGCGGTGCCGAGCGTGGCCACGACGTACTCGACGCCGTGCTGCGCGAGCGCGACCACGTCCATGTAGCCTTCGACGACCACGACGCGGCCGGCGTCGCGGATCGCGTTGCGGGCGAGGAAGAGCCCGTAGAGCTCGCGGCCCTTCGAGAACACCGGCGTTTCCGGCGAATTGAGGTACTTGGGCTCACCCGCGCCGAGCACGCGGCCGCCGAAGCCGATGACGCGGCCGCGGCTGTCGTGGATCGGGAACATCACGCGGTCCCGGAAGCGGTCGTAGCGCTTGCCGCCGTCGCCGGTGACGACGAGGCCCGCGGCGTCCAGCGACGGCGCGTCGTACTGGGGGAAGGCCGCCGCGAGGCCCTGCCACGCGTCCGGCGCGTAGCCGACGCCGAAGCGCGCGGCGATCTCGCCGGTGAGGCCGCGCGACTTGAGGTACTCGATCGCGGGCGGCGACTCCTTGAGCCGCGACCGGTAGAACCGGACGGCGGCGAGCAGCACCTCATGGAGGTCGTCGGCCTCCTCGCGCTTCTCGCGCTCGCCGGGGCGCTCGACGCGCGGGACCGCGAGCCCAGCGTCGCGCGCGAGCTCCTCGACGGCGTCCGGGAAGGACTTGCCCGCATGCTCCATCAGGAAGCCGATGGCGGTCCCGTGCGCGCCGCAGCCGAAGCAGTGGTAGAACTGCTTGGCGGGGCTCACCGAGAACGACGGGGTCTTCTCGCTGTGGAACGGGCAGCAGGCGACGTAGTTGGCGCCGGCCTTCTTGAGCGGCACGTAGCGGTCGATCACGTCGACGATGTCCACCCGGGACAGCAGCGTCTGGATGAAGTCGTTCGGGATCATCGCGGCACGGACGATGGGGGCGCACGTCCCTGACCGGGCGGGAGGTCCCGCCGGTTCGGCGCACGCTGCGTCAGGGGATAACCCGATTATAGGCAACCGCCGCGCCCGCGAAAGGGCAGCAATTGTCGGGCCAGCGGCGGTTGCCGCGCGTCGGCGAACGAAGGGCGCCTCGGTGCTGCCGTCTCTATCACGGGGGACACGCTCGCAGCGCGTCGCGGAGGCGTTCTAGCCGGCGAGGCGCGCCTTGACCCTGGCCGAGACGGCCGTCATGTCCGCGCGCCCGGCGAGTCTGGGCTTCAGCATCCCCATCACCTTGCCCATGCCGGCCGGGCCGGCGGCGCCGGTTTGCGCGATCGCCGCCGCGATCATCGCGTCGATCTCGGCGTCGTCGAGCTGCTGCGGCAGGTAGCCCTGCAGCACGGCGAGCTCGGCCTGCTCGACGGCGACGAGGTCCATCCGCTTGCCGGCCTCGAACTGCGCGATCGAGTCGCGGCGCTGCTTGACCATCTTGTCGATCACCGCGAGGACGTCGGCGTCGGTCAGGGTCGTGCGCTCGTCGACCTCGCGCTGCTTGACGGCGGCGAGCAGCAGCCGGATCGTCGACAGCCGTGCGGCCTCGTGCGCGCGCATCGCGCTCTTCATGTCCTCGGTGATGCGGTCTTTCAGCGTCATGACGTCGTCCTGCCGTGGGTCGGGCCCTCGGGAATCGGGGGCGGGAAAACGAAGAGGGGCGAATCGCTTCGCCCCTCTCCACAGGGTACGGGACCGGCGCCCCGGCTCAGAAGAGCTTCGGCGGCAGCTGCTGGCTGCGGATGCGCTTGTAGTGGCGCTTCACGGCCGCGGCCTTCTTGCGCTTGCGCTCCGCGGTCGGCTTCTCGTAGAACTCGCGCGCCCGCAGCTCGGTCAGCAGACCGGTCTTCTCGATCGTGCGTTTGAAACGGCGCAGCGCGGCCTCGAAGGGCTCGTTCTCGCGGACACGGATGCTCGGCATGTAGGAAATCCTTGGGTTTCGTTCGCCCGTTGCGGGGCGGTTCAGCGACAGCCCAACATCATATCCGATCGGCGCCGCGACGGCAAGCCCCTGTATGATCGGGCTTTTTGCCGCCCAGGATGAGACAGCCCCCACGCTCGCTGCGCTCGCTGCCCCCGGAGGGGGCGGCGCAGTCGCTCGGGGCGGCCCATCGCGACTGAGATGCGCGTCCTGGGCATCGAGACCTCGTGCGACGAGACGGGGGTGGCCGTCTACGACACCGCCCGGGGCCTCGTCGCGCACGCGCTGCACTCGCAGGTGGCGATGCACCACGTCTACGGGGGCGTCGTGCCCGAGCTCGCGTCGCGCGATCACGTCCGGCGCGTCGTCCCGCTGGCCGAGCAGGTGCTGCGGGACGCCGGCCTCCGCCTGCCGGACCTCGACGGCATTGCGTACACGCAGGGCCCCGGGCTCGCGGGCGCGCTGCTGGTGGGCGCCGGCGTCGCTGCGGCGCTCGCCTACGCGCTGCGGATCCCGGCGGTGCCGGTGCACCATCTCGAAGGCCACCTGCTGTCGCCGCTGCTGGGCGAGCCGCGGCCGGAATTCCCGTTCGTCGCGCTGCTCGTGTCCGGCGGCCACAGCCAGCTCTTCGACGTCGCGGGTGTGGGCCGCTACCGGCTGCTGGGCGACACGCTCGACGACGCGGCCGGCGAGGCGTTCGACAAGACGGCGAAGCTGCTCGGATTGCCCTATCCCGGCGGGCCTGCGCTCGCCGAGCTCGCCCGGACGGGCGTGCCGGGCGCCGTGAAGCTGCCGCGGCCCATGCTCGCGTCCGGCGACCTCGACTTCAGCTTCTCGGGACTCAAGACGGCCGTGCTGACACTCGCGCGCAAGGAAGCGTCCGGCGGCGCGCCCGACACGCTGCCCGCGCCGCGCAAGGCGGACATCGCACGCGAGTTCCAGGATGCGGTCGTGGACGTGCTGGTCGCGAAGGCGCTGGCTGCGCTCGACGCCACCGGCCGCCGGCGGCTGGTCGTCGCCGGCGGCGTCGGCGCCAATCGCGACCTGCGCGCGCGCCTCACGGCGGAAGTTCGCGCGCGCGGCGGCGACGTGTTCTTCCCGGACCTCGCGTTCTGCACGGACAACGGCGCGATGATCGCGCTCGTGGGTGCGCTGCGGCTCGCCGCCGATGGCGCGACCGACTACACGTTCGTCGTCCGGCCGCGGTGGGATCTCGCGTCCGTCGCGCCGGTATTGCCGCGCTGACTCCGATATCAGCGGAGGAACGCGAGCACGTGCTGCGCGAACGCCTGCGGGAACTCCATCGGCAGCGAGTGGGCGGCGCCTTCGACGGCGACGAACGTCGCGTGCGGGATCGCCTTCGCGAGCGCAGCGACGTCCGCGACCGGGAACAGCAGGTCCTCGGTCCCGGCGAGCACCAGCGTGCGCGCGCGGATCGACGACAGCGCCTGCGTCCCGTCGAATGCGGCGATCGCGCGCACCTGGTTCCAAAGCGCTTCCGGCGTCTGCTGGTACGGATAGCCGGTCGCGAGCTGCACCAGCGCGTCGGCCGCGTCGCGGTTCTCGAAGAAGCGCGGCGTGAACACCCAGTGGAAGAGGCTGCGGAACCATAGGCCGCGGTCGATCGCCGGGAAGAGCGTCGCCCAGCTCGCGAAGAGGTCGTTGTCGCGCGCGGACGCGACGGCGCCCGTCGCGACGAGTACCAGGCGGTCGACGGCGTCCGGATGGCGCGCGGCGCAGTCCTGCACGATCATGCCGCCCATCGAGTGTCCGACCAGCGACACCTTCGCGAAACCGAGATGCCGTGCCAGCGCCATGCAGTCGTCGGCCATCGCGCCGATCGTCGCCGGCGCATCCGGCGGCGTCGTGCGTCCGCTGCCGCGATTGTCGACCAGCACGACGCGGCAGCGGCCGGCCAGCGCGTCGGCCGACGGCATCCAGTACGACCCGTCGGCGGCGAGGCCCGCGACGAGCATCAGCGGGCGGCCTTCCCCGCGCACCTCGTAGTAGAGGTCGACGCCGTCGTGACGGAAGGTCGGCACGGGCGATGGCGCGACCGGCTATCGTCCGATCGTGCGTTCCCTGCCTTCGACGAGCTGCCGGATGTTGGCGCGATGGCGCCAGAACAGCAGCACGCAGATCGGAACCATCGCCCACGCGGTGAGCGAGTTGCCGAACACGTAGAAGGCGCCGAGCGGCAGCAGCAGCGCGGCGGTGAGCGCGGCGAGCGAGGAGATCTTGAAGCCGTACGCCATCGTCGCCCACACGACGAGCAGCGCGAGCGCGAGGGGCCAGTCGAGCGCGAACACGATGCCCGCCGCCGTCGCCACGCCCTTGCCGCCCTTGAACCGGTGCAGCACGGGAAACAGGTGCCCGAGGAACACCGCGACCGCCGCGGCCGGGACCACCCACTCCGGTGTGCCGGTCCGCACCGCCAGCCACTGCGCGGCGATCACGCCGAGCCATCCCTTCGCGCCGTCGCCGGCCAGCGTGAGCAGCGCCGCCGCCTTGTTGCCCGTGCGCAGCACGTTGGTGGCGCCGGGATTGCCGGAGCCGTAGTCGTGCGGATCGGGCAGGCCGTACGCGCGGCTCACCACGACGGCGAACGAGACGGAGCCGAGCAGGTAGGCGCCGGCGACGATGAGGATGGCGGCAAGCAAGGCGTGGCGCGGCGCAGGCGAAGGGTAGAATGCGCGGACGATTCTAGCCCATGAACAAGATCTTCATCCACGACCTGCGCGTCGAGGCGCGCATCGGCGTCTACGACTGGGAGCAGCACCTGCCGCAAACGGTCAGGCTGGACGTCGAGATGGCGGCGCCGTCGGATCGCGCCTTCCACACGGGCAGGATCGCCGACGCGCTCGACTACGCGAAGGTGGTGGCGCGCCTCAAGTCGTTCGCGAAGGACGCGCCGCCGCCTCTGCTCGAGCGGTTCGCCGAGCGCGTCGCGCAGCTGCTGCTCGCGGAGTTCGGCGTCCCGTGGGTGCGCGTGCGCGTCGCGAAGCTCGGCGCGCTCGCCGGCGTCAAGGAGATCGGCGTCGAGATCGAGCGTGGCGAGGCGTGACGCACGCCGTCACGCCATCGCGTCGACCGGCGTCGGCCGCAGCACGCGGACGAGGTCCGCCGGCGCCATGCCGACGAGATAGCCGCGCCGGCCGCCGTTGACGTAGACGTACGGCAGGTCGGCGATCGTGCGCTGCATGTACACCGGCATCGCGCGGCGCGTGCCGAACGGGCTCGTGCCGCCGACCTGGTAGCCCGAGTGGCGGTCCGCGACCGCGGGCTCGCACGGCGCAATCGTCTTCACGCCGAGCTGCCGCGCGAGGTTCTTCGTCGACACCTCGCGATCGCCGTGCATCAGCACGACGAGCGGGCGCCTGCCGTCGTCTTCCATCACCAGCGTCTTGATCACCGCGTGCTCGGGCACGCCGAGCTCGCGCGCGGACACCGCGGTGCCGCCGCGCTCCTCGTACTCGTACGGGTGGTGCGTGAAGGCGACGCCGTGCTCGCGCAGCACGCGCACGGCGGCAGTGACGGGGTGCTTGTCCCTGCCCATCGTTCGCCGCCGCTCGCCGAGCCCCGGCGCGCGCCGTTCACGCGTACGCCACCATCGGCACCGACCACGGCTCCGGCCAGTGGATGCCGAACGGCAGGTACGGCTCGTTGGCGATGCGCACCTTCGCGAAGCCGGCGTCGCGGAACGCGCGCTCGAGCGCGGCGCGCGAGAACACGCGCATCTCGAGCGTCGAGCCCGGGCCGCCGTGGAATACGAGGTCGGAGAACACCTGCTCGCGCCCGTCGCGCGTGCGGTTCGTCAGCGTCCACCGTCCGTTCTCCTCCGCGAGCTTCCAGTCGAAGAGGTCGGGGAAGTGCTCGCGGGTGTCGGACTCGAGGGTGAACGGCACGGTGAAGATGAACTTCCCGCTGCGCTTGAGCAACCGGCGCGCGTTCTCGAACGCGCGCGCCACCGGCGGCAGCACGTGCTCGAACACGTCGCTCGCGATCACGAAGTCGTACCGGCCCGCGCGCGACGGATCGATGTCCGCGATGTCGAGCCGCGGCTCGGCGTGGTAGAACGTGTTCTCGTAGCCGAGCTTCTCGGCGAGCGGACGCGCGTACGCATCGGCGTCGGACAGGCCGAGGCCCGCGATGTCCTTGCGCACCGGCAGGTCCGGCAGCGGAATCGGCCGGCCGAACACCTCGCGCGTCACCAGAAAGGCCATCGCGCGGAAGCGGACGTTCGAACCGCAGTGCGTGCAGTTCTGCGCCTCGCGCGAGAGCTCGGCGAGCGTTCCCGCGTTCGGCGTTCCGCACAGGTTGCAGCGGAACGGGACCGAGGCGCCCGGCGGTACCGCGGCAGGATCGCCGCCGTCGACGCCGCGCCAGCGCCGCCACGACAGGAAGCGCAGCGCCTGCCGTTGCGCGAGCAGGCGGGCGTAGGCGGCGGGTCGTTGCATGGCGGAATCGGGGCGGCGGGCGACGGCGCGGCGATTGTACGCGAACGAGCGCAGGCTCATCCGCGCGGATGGTGAAGCGCGTGCAGCCGGCGCAGCCGCTCGCGCGCCACGTGCGTGTAGATCGTCGTCGTCGTGATGTCGGCGTGCCCGAGCAGCAGCTGCACGACGCGCAGGTCGGCGCCGTGGTTGATGAGGTGCGTGGCGAACGCGTGCCGCAGCACGTGCGGCGAGAGCGCCGCCGGCGGGATGCCGGCCTTCGCCGCGTAGCGCTTGACGAGCGCCCAGAACGCCTGCCGCGTCAGCGGCCCGTGGCGCGCCGTCAGGAACACGTGGTCGCTCTTCGCCTGCCCCGCGAGCTCCGGCCGCGCCGTCTTCTGGTACTGCGCGAGCCATGCGATGGCCTCGGCACCGAGCGGGACGAGGCGCTCCTTGCTGCCCTTGCCCATCACGCGGACCACGCCGGCGTCGAGCGAGACCTGCGCGAGCTTGAGGCCGGTCAGCTCGGAGACGCGCAGGCCGGTGGCGTACAGCGTCTCCAGCATCGCGCGGTCGCGCAGGCCGAGCGTGGTCTCGACGGCGGGCGCCGCGAGCAGCGCCTCGACCTGCGCTTCGCTCAGCAGCTTCGGCAGCCGGCGCGCCTTCTTCGGCGCCCGCACGCGGACGGTCGGGTCCTCGCGCACGGCCGCGCGCTCGAGCTGCAGCCGGTAGAAGCGGCGCAGCGCGGACAGCCGCCTCGCGACCGACGACGCCTTGGCCTTCGCGCGAAACTGGTCCGCGAGCCACGCCTCGACGTCGCCGCGGCCGGCGGCGAGCAGCCCGCGCGCGCCGAGCCATCCGGCCCACGCGGCGAGGTCGCGCCGGTAGCTCGCGAGCGAGGCGGGCGCGAGCCCGTCCTGCAGCCACAGCTGGTCGCAGAACGCGTCGATGAGGTCGGCGTCCGCGGCACGCACGTCACGCTCCGAAGCGGTAGCCCTCGTGGACGAGCAGCCAGCGCTTGATCGCGATCGGGTCGCGGCCGCCGTCGTCACCGGGTTGCGGCCCGCGACGGTGCGCGCTCGCGGCCGGCCCGCCGGAACCCATGAACCCGCCGAGCGCACCCATGGCGCCGACGACGCGATGGCACGGAATGATCAGCGCGATCCGGTTCGCGCCGCACGCCTGCCCGACCGCGCGCGGCGCGCTGCGCACGGCGCGCGCGACTTCGCCGTACGTGCGCGAATGCCCGGGCGGGATGCCGGCCAGAGCGTCCCACACGCGCTGCTGGAACGGCGTGCCTCCCGGGGCGAGCGGCACCGTGAAGCGGAACTGCGGGTCGTCGAGGTAGCGCAGGAGCTCGCGCACCGCGCATTCCGCGACGGCGTCGGCGGGGGGCTGCGTGCGCTCGTCGCGCGGGAGATAGGACAGCCGCGTCACCGCGCGGCCGTCGGTGCGCACGCCGAGCACGGCGAACGGCGTGCGCAGCTTTGCCGCGTACGGGCCGGGGCCTTCGGGCACCGCGTCACCCCAGCTTCATCTGCCGCGGCAGGAACGTGATCAGGTCCGGCACGAACCAGATCAGCAGCACGGCCACGACCATCAGCGCGAACATCGGCAGCGTGTTGCGCGCGATCCACGTGATCTGCCTGCCGGTCATGCCCTGCAGCATGAACAGGTTGAAGCCCACCGGCGGCGTGATCTGCGCCATCTCGACGACCACCACGACGAAGATGCCGAACCACAGCAGGTCGATGCCGGCCTTCTCGACGGTCGGCAGGATCACGCCCATCGTCAGCACGACCATCGAGATGCCGTCGAGGAAGCAGCCCAGTACGATGTAGAAGGCCGCCAGCGCGACGACCAGCGCGAACGGCGACAGGCCGAGCGAGCCGATCCACTCGGCGAGGTGCCGCGGCAGTCCGATGTAGCCCATCGACAGCGTCAGGAACGCGGCGCCGGCGAGGATCAGCGCGATCATGCAGTAGAGGCGCGTGGCGCCCATCAGACTGTCGGCGAACGTGCGGCGGTTGAGCGAGCCCTGCGCCGCGGAGATGACGAGCGCACCGACCACGCCGAACGCCGCGGCCTCGGTCGCGGTCGCCACGCCGGCGTAGATCGAGCCCAGCACGAGCGCGATCAGCAGCAGCACCGGGATCAGGTGCCGCGAGGCGAAGAGCTTCTGCGCGAACGTCGTGCGCTCGGCGACCGCCGGCACCTTGCCGGGATTGAGCAGCGCCCAGGCGACGATGTAGCCGGAGAAGAGCGCGGCGAGCAGGATTCCGGGGAGCACGCCCGCGATGAAGAGCTGCGCGATCGACACGTTGGCCGACACGCCGTAGACGATCATGATGATCGACGGCGGGATCAGCAGGCCGAGCGTGCCGGCGCCGGCGAGCGTGCCGATGGTGATGTCCTCCGGGTAGCCGCGGCTCTTCAACTCCGGCAGCGTCATCTTGCCGATCGTCGCGCACGTCGCCGCCGAGGAACCCGAGACGGCGGCGAAGATCGTGCAGCCGATGATGTTCGTGTGCAGCAGGCGGCCGGGCACGCGCTCGAGCCACGGTGCGAGGCCGCGGAACATGTCCTCGGACAGTCGCGTCCGGAACAGGATCTCGCCCATCCAGCAGAACAGCGGCAGCGCGGTCAGCGTCCACGACGAAGCGGAGCCCCAGATCGTGACGGCCATCGCGTCGCCGGCGGGCCGCGACGAGAAGAGCTCCATCCCGATCCACGCGACGCCGGCCAGAGCGAGCCCGATCCACACGCCGCTGCCGAGCAGAGCGAACAGCGCGACGACGAGGAGGCCCGTGACGACGCCATCACTCATTGTGCAGCGCCTCCTCCGGCGCCTTCGGCATGCGCGCGCCGTTCCACTCGAGCACGAGGTCGTCGACGAGGGCGACGAGGAGCACGAGGGTGCCGGCGGCCATCGCGAGCTGCGGGATCCACAGCGGCGTCGCGTCGTTGCCGGTCGAGATGTCGTTGAACTGCCACGACTGCCAGGCGAGGCGCGCGCTGTAGAACGCGAACAGCGCGGCGAGCAGCGTGGCCACGGCCAGCGCCCACAGCTCGAGCGCGCGCTGCGCCTTGACGCCCGTGTGTTCGAGCAGCAGCGTGACGCGGATGTGCCCGCCGCGCTTGAACGTGTGCGCGAGCGCGAGGAAGCCCGCCGCGGCCATGCAGTAGCCGGCGTACGAGTCCGTCCCGGGAACGTGGAAGTGGAGCAGCCTGCCGGCGATGCCGGTGAGCACCATGCCGAGCGTGCCCACCAAGAACAACGCCGCCAGGACTCCGGCGGCGTTGTAGAGGCGGTCGAGCAGGACGCGCACGTGCGGGCTACTGCTGCGCGCGGTAGTTGTCGATCACCTTCTTGCCGTCGTCGCCGGCCTTGCGCTGCCACTCGGCCAGCATGTAGTTGCCGACCTTGCGCAGGTCCGCGGTCAGCTGGTCGGACGGCTTGACGATGTTCATGCCCTTGTCCTTCAGCTGCGCGACGTACCAGCCGTTCTTCTCCTCCGACAGCTTCCAGCCCCGCGCTTCCGCGTCGGCGGCGGCCTTGAGCAGCGCGGCTTGCGTGGGCTTGTCGAGCGCGTCGAACGCCTTCGCGTTGACGATCACGGCGTTCTTCGGCAGCCACGCCTGCGTGTCGTACCAGTTCTTGATGTGCTCGTACGTCTTCGAGTCGAAGCCGGTGGCGCCGGACGACATGTACGAGTCGATCACGCCGGTCGCGAGCGCCTGCGAGACCTCCGCGGCCTGCACGGTGACGGGTTGCGCGCCGACGAGCTCCGCGATCTTCGCCGTCGCCGGGCTGTACGCGCGCCACTTGAGGCCCTTCATGTCGTTGACCGACGCCAGCGTGCGCTTCGTGTAGATCCCCTGCGGGCCCCAGGGAACCGAGAACAGCAGCTTCATCCCCTGCTTCGCGAGCTTGTCGTCGAGCGCCTTGCGCGACGCCTTGTACAGCTTCAGCGACTCGCCGTACGACGTCGCGAGGAACGGAATCCCGTCGAGGCCGTACAGCGGGTCCTCGTTCTCGAAGTTGACCAGCAGGATCTCGCCCGCCTGCGCCTGGCCGCCCTGGACCGCGCGCTTGATCTCGGGTGCCTTGAACAGCGACGCGTTCGGGTGCACCTGGATCTTGAGCTTGCCGCCGGACGCCTTGTCGACGTCCGCCGCGAACTGCGCGATGTTCTCGGTGTGGAAGTTGTTGGCCGGGTAGGCGGTGGGCAGGTCCCACTTGGTCTGCGCCGCGGCCGGCAAGGCGAGGGCGAAGCCGATCGCGGCGGCGACGGCGAAGGTTCGTTTCATCGGAGGTCTCCTGTCGGGCGCGGGAAGGGAGCACGCGGGAACGGCCGCGCCAAGCCGTGGATTATTACCACAATTTGTGGCGCGAGTAACGCGTCCGGCTGCCCGCGATGCCGGCGTGGAACCAGCCGATCAGCAAGGCCGCGTCGAAGACCGGCAGCTCGAGCGCCAGCTCGACGGCCTGCCGGTACGGCGGCATGTTCGCGCATTCGAGCACGACGGCGCCGAGGTCGCGATGCTCGGCGACGAGCCGGCGCGCGGCGGCGACGACGTCCTGCGTCATCCGCTGTTCGTCGATCGTCGCGGCGCCGTGGCGGATCGTGCGGAAGAAATAGCCGCGCGGGTCCACGCCCGCGACCGGCGTGTACGGGTCGGCGCCGGCCGCCTCGAGCGCCTCCGGGGAAAGGTCCGCCGCCGAGTAGGTGACGACGCCGACCCGCCGGTGGCGCGGCAGGCAGCGCTGGACCAGCGGCACCTGCAGCAGCGACGACGTCAGCACCGGGACCTCGAGCTCGGCCGCGAGCTCGCGCTGCCAGCGCACGAGGAACCCGCAGGTCGTCGTGATCCCGATGCAGCCCCCTTCGATCAGCTCGTTGGCGGTGGCGACGAACTGCGGCAGCAGCGCGTCGCGGCGCCGGTGCACGATGTCGTCGACGCTCGCGCCGGCGACCGTCGCGTGCCGCACCGGGAACGCGAACGTGTCGGGGTTGCCGACGTCGCCGCGCACGCGCGGGAACGCGGTATCGAGGGTGAGGATGCCGAGCATCGGGGATCGGGGTTCGGGGCCCGGGAATCCGTCACCTCGAAGCGCGGGATGCCCGGGCCACCTCGACCCGCATTATCGCGCGATCTCGATGTGGTCGGGCGCGAGGCCGGCCTGCCACCGCGCGTGCATCGCCTCGTACGCCGACTCCAGCCACCGCGTGTGCGCGGCCGGGGGGCCGGCTGGCGCCGCCACCCGCCGGCCGGCGAGCCGCTGCCGCAGCGCATGCAGCCGGTCCGGCCGGGACGCGAGGTCGATCGCGGAGGCGACGTATGCCGCGGGCGTGGCCGCGACGAGTTCCGGTACGCCGGCGGCGACGAGGAGGCTCGCGGCGACCCGTCCCGCGAAGGTGTCGCCGGCGTACGTCAGCACCGGCAGCCCCGCCCACAGCGCGTCGCTCGCGGTCGTCCCGGCGTTGTAGGGATGCGTATCGAGGAAGAGGTCCGCGACCGCGTAGCGCGCGAGGTAGTCGCCGTGCGGCTGCCACGCGGCGAACACGAGCCGCTGCGGACCGATCCCGCGTGCCGCGAACTCGCGGCGCAGGTTCGCCTGCGCCCAGGCGTTCTCCGCGTACAGGAAGAGCACGGCGCCGGGAACGCCGCGCAGGATGGCGGTCCAGCGATCCAGCGTTTCCGGCAGCAGCTTGTAGCTGTTGTTGAAGCAGCAGAACACGAACCCGCTGGCGGGCAGGCCGCACGCCTCGCGCGTCGGCGCGCGCTCGGCCGGTCGCCGCGTGACGTCGTCCGGGAAGTAGGCCGGCAGGCGGACGATGCGCTCCGCGTAGCGGGGCCGGTCGGCGTCGGGGATCGTCACGCGATCCGCGATCAGGTAGTCGATGTACGGCGCGCCCATGGTGCCGAGGTAGCCCAGGTAGCTTGCCTGCACGGGCGCCGCGCGCAGCGCGAAGATTCCGGGCCGGCTGTCGGTCGTGTAGCCGGCGAGGTCGATCGCGATGTCCACGCCGAGCTCGCGCGCGCGCTGCGCGACCTCGCGGTCGCCGAGCGCGCGCGCATCGACATAACGGTCGGCCGCGCGCATCACGCGCCGCTGCACGTCGCCGCCGTCCGCGCGCCCGATCGCGATGGCGGTGACCTCGAACCGCGCGCGGTCGTGCGCCTCGAGCGCGGCGACGACGAGGCGGCCGACCGGGTGCTCGCGGAAGTCGGGCGAGACGTACGCGACGCGAATCCGGTCGCGGCGCGGACGGCGCGCGATCGCCGGGAATGTGGTGTCCGGCGGGAACCTGGCGCGCGTCCAGGCTTGCGCGGCCAGCGCCTGGAGCGACGTCGGGACGGGGGTGGCGAGGACCGTGAACGGCGCGCAGATCGGCTCGCCGTGCGCGATGCCCGCGGCCAGCCGCGCGAAGTCGCGGTCGATGCCGGCCCAGTCGCACATCTGCATGCGCGTGTGCAGCCACTCGCCGAACACGAACGGATGCGCGGGGTCGAGTGCCAGGCCTCGCGCGAGGCTCGCGAGCGCCTCCGGCAGCCGCTTCATCTCGCGTAGCACGAGGCCGCGGTTGACGTGCGCGCCGGCGTGCGCCGGCTGCAGCACGATCGCCCGGTCGAATGCCGCCACGGCGTCGGCGTGGCGCCCGAGTTCGCGCAGCACGAGTCCGCGATTGGCGTGTGCATCGGCCGACTCGGGGCGCAGCGTCAGCGCGCGCTCGTAGCTCGCGAGCGCCTCGTCGTTGCGCCGGAGCGCCGCAAGCACGATGCCGCGATTGTAGTGGGCGTCGCCGTGTTCGGCGTTCAGCGCGAGCGCCCGGTCGTAGCTCGCGAGGGCCTCGTCGAGCCGGTTCAGCGCCTGCAGCGCGTTGCCGAGGTTGTTGTGCGCGTTCGCGCTGCCGCCGTGGCGGGCGACCGCGTGCGCGAGCAGCCGCGCCGATTCCGCCATCCGCCCGGCCTGGCCGGCGAGTGTTCCCAGCAGGAACTGCGCTTCGAAGTGCCCGGGGTCCGCGGCGAGCGCGGCGTGGCACAGCGCTTCGGCCTCGGCGGCGGCGCCGCGACCCGCCGCCGCGAATGCGCGCAGCATCGCCTCGGCCGCCGTGCCTGCGGCTTCGGCGCGGTCGGGTCCGGCGGGCGGTGCGGCCGGTGCCATGGCGTCGGGGAGCGTGGTGCGCGGCGTGAGCGGCGAGGAGGCGGGCGCCCCGATTATGCACGTGCCGCCGTGCTCGCGACGGCCGTGCCGGCGGCGCGCCGTTCGCGGTCCGGCGGCCTGCCGGCCGCGGCCGCGGCAGCGGAGGGCGGCGGGCGATCTGGCATACTTCCGCGGCGCCGAACGAGGGCGCCGGGGCGACCCGATCCTGCGGAATGCAGATGCGCGGCCGGCGCACCGCGCGCGACGCGCGACCGATGCACGAGAGACCATGGCAGAGCGAAGCGCGTGGCAGTTTTGGATCGATCGCGGCGGCACGTTCACCGACATCGTCGCCCGCCGTCCCGACGGCACGCTCACCACGCACAAGCTGCTGTCGGACAACCCCGAGCGCTATCGCGACGCTGCCGTGCACGGCATCCGCGAGCTGCTCCGCGTGCCGCCCGGCGCGCCGTTCCCGGCCGGGGCCATCGACGCCGTGAAGATGGGAACGACCGTCGCCACCAACGCGCTGCTGGAGCGCAAGGGCGAGCGGACGGCGCTCGTCGTCACGCGCGGATTCGCCGACGCGCTCGTCATCGGCTACCAGAACCGGCCGAAGCTCTTCGTGCGCCGGATCGAGCGGCCGGAGATGCTCTACGAGCGGGTGATCGAGGCGGACGAGCGCATCGGCGCGCACGGCGACGTCGTGCGGCCGCTCGACGTGGCCGCCGCCGAGGCCGCGCTGCGCACCGCGTTCGCGGACGGCATTCGCGCCGTCGCCATCGTGCTGATGCACGGCTATCGCTTCCCGCAGCACGAGCGCACGCTCGCCGCGATCGCGCGCGCGATCGGCTTCGCGCAGGTGTCGGTGTCGCACGAGGTGTCGCCGCTGATGAAGCTCGTGTCGCGCGGCGACACCACGGTCGTCGACGCCTACCTGTCGCCGATCCTCCGGCGCTACGTCGACGAGGTCGAGCGTGACCTGGCGGCCGGCGCCGCGAACCCCGCAACGCGCCTGCAGTTCATGCAGTCGAGCGGAGGGCTCACCGACGCGCACCTGTTCCAGGGCAAGGATGCGATCCTGTCGGGCCCGGCGGGCGGCATCGTCGGCGCGGTCGAGGTGTCGCGGCTCGCCGGGTTCGATCGCATCATCGGCTTCGACATGGGCGGCACGTCGACCGACGTCACGCACTGGGCCGGCGAGTACGAGCGTGCGTTCGTGACGCAGGTCGCGGGCGTCCGCCTGCGGGCGCCGATGATGAGCATCCACACGGTGGCGGCGGGCGGCGGCTCGATCTGCTCGTTCGACGGCGCGCGCTTTCGCGTGGGGCCGGCGTCGGCCGGCGCGAATCCCGGGCCCGCGGCGTACCGGCGCGGCGGGCCGCTGACCGTCACCGACTGCAACGTCATGGTCGGCAAGCTCGACCCCGACCTCTTCCCGAAGGTGTTCGGTCCCGGCGGCGACGCAGGGCTCGACACCGAGGTCGTGCGCCGCAAGTTCGCCGAGCTCGCCGCCGACGTGTCGGCGCGGTCTGGTGTCGCGCGCGCGCCGGAGGAAGTGGCCGCCGGCTTCCTGCGGATCGCCGTCGAGAACATGGCGAACGCGATCAAGCACATCTCGGTGCAGCGTGGCTACGACGTCACCGAGTACACGCTGTGCTGCTTTGGCGGCGCCGGCGGCCAGCACGCGTGCCTGGTCGCCGACGCGCTCGGCATGACCCGCGTGTTCATCCATCCGCTGGCCGGCGTGCTGTCGGCGTACGGGATGGGCCTCGCCGACGTGCGTGCGCTGCGCCAGCAGGCGGTCGAGGCGCCGCTCGCGCCGCCGGCGCTCGCGGCGGCCGATGCCGCGTTCGCGCCGCTCGCCGCGACCGCGACGGCGGAGGTCGCGCGGCAGGGCATTCCCGCCGCGCGCATCGCCTGCCGGCGCACGCTGCACGTCAAGTACGACGGCACCGACACGACGCTCGAGGTCTCCTTCGGCGACGCGGTCGCGCCGATCGTGGCCGAGTTCGAGCGGCGCTACCGGCAGCAGTACGGCTTCCTGATGCCCGGCAAGGCGCTGGTCATCGAGGCGATCGCGGTGGAGGCCGTCGGGCGAACGGAGTCGGCGGCCGACCTCGCGCCGGCGTTTGCGCCGCGTGCCGGCCCACTCGCGCCGCTCAAGGTGAACCGCGTGTATACCGACGGCGCCTTCCACGACGCGCAGGTGTTCGACCGCGCCGACCTGCGCCCCGGCGACGTCGTCGCCGGCCCCGCGGTGATCCGCGAGCGCAATGCGACGACCGTGGTGGAGCCCGGCTGGCGCGCGACGCTGACGCCGCGCGACCACATGATCCTCGAGCGCGCGGAGGCCGCGCGGCGCGCGCACGCGATCGGTACGACCGCCGACCCGGTGCTGCTCGAGGTGTTCAACAATCTGTTCATGGCGATTGCCGAGCAGATGGGCGTCACGCTCGCCAACACCGCGTACTCGGTCAACATCAAGGAGCGGCTCGACTTCTCGTGCGCGCTGTTCGACGCGGCAGGCAACCTCATCGCCAACGCGCCGCACATGCCGGTGCACTTGGGCTCGATGGGCGAGTCGGTGAGGACGATCATCGACCGGCGTGCGGGCACGATGCGGCGCGGCGACGTGTTCGTGCTGAACGCGCCGTACAACGGCGGCACGCACCTGCCCGACGTCACCGTGATCGCGCCGGTGTTCCTGGACGAGCCAGCGGGCCACTCCTCCCTGCGTGACGATGGCGCCGTCCCGAAGGTCGAGTTCTACGTCGCCTCCCGCGGCCATCACGCCGACATCGGCGGCATCACGCCGGGCTCGATGCCGCCCGACTCGACGCACGTCGACGAGGAGGGCGTGCTGCTCGACAACGTGCAGCTGGTCGCCGCCGGCCGCTTCCTGGACGACGAGATGCGCGCGATCCTCGCCGGCGGCCGGTACCCTTCGCGCAACGTCGACCAGAACATCGCCGACCTGCGCGCGCAGGTGGCGGCGTGCGCGAAGGGAGCCGAGGAGCTCGCGAAGATGGTCGCCCACTTCGGCCTGCCCGTGGTCCGCGCATACATGCGGCACGTGCAGGACAACGCCGAGGAGTCGGTGCGGCGCGTGCTCGACGTGCTGCGGGACGGCCGCTTCGAGTACGCGATGGACAGCGGCGCGACGATCGCCGTCACGATCGGCATCGACCGCGCGCGGCGCGAGGCGACGATCGACTTCAGCGGCACCAGCCCGCAGCAGCCGACCAACTTCAACGCGCCGTCGGCCGTGTGCAAGGCGGCCGTCCTGTACGTCTTCCGCACGCTCGTCGACGACGAGATCCCGATGAACGCCGGCTGCCTCAAGCCGCTGCGCATCGTGATCCCGGACGGGTCGATGCTCGCGCCGCGGTATCCGGCGGCCGTCGTTGCCGGCAACGTCGAGACGTCGCAGGCGATCACCGACACGCTGTACGGCGCGCTCGGCGTGCTCGCCGCGTCGCAGGGCACGATGAACAACTTCACGTTCGGCAACGCGACGTACCAGTACTACGAGACGATCGCCGGCGGCGCCGGCGCCGGCCCGGACTTCGACGGTGCGTCGGCCGTGCAGACGCACATGACCAACTCGCGGCTCACCGATCCGGAGGTGCTGGAGTGGCGCTTTCCCGTTCGCCTCGAGTCGTTCGCGATCCGGCGCGGCAGCGGCGGGGCCGGGCGCCACCGCGGCGGCGACGGCACCCGCCGGGTCGTGCGCTTCCTCGAGCCGATGACGGCCGTCGTGCTCGCGAACCATCGGCGCATCGCGCCGTTCGGCGTCGCCGGGGGACAGCCCGGCGCCGTCGGCCGCAACTGGGTCGAGCGCACCGACGGCGCGCGCGAGGACTATGGCGCGACCTGCAAGGTGGAGATGGGCGCCGGCGACGTGTTCGTCATCGAGACGCCGGGGGGTGGCGGATTCGGGAAGCCGGGGTCGGCGCAGTGATGCCCGCGCCGCGTCTCGCGCCGCCATGGCCAAGGCGCGCCGCGCGCGCCACTGCGGCGCTGACGCCAATCCTCCCCGACGGCATAATGTCGCGTTCTTGACGGCCGGAATCCCCGGCGGGAGCAGGGTCATGGCATCCATCTACGACTTCACCGTCGACGACATCCACGGGAAGAAGGTCAAACTCTCGCGCTACCGCGACCGCGTGCTGCTGATCGTGAACACGGCGAGCAAGTGCGGCTTCACGCCGCAATACAAGGGGCTCGAGGCGCTGTACGCGAAGTACCACGGGAAAGGCTTCGACGTCCTGGGCTTCCCGTGCAACCAGTTCGGCGCGCAGGAGCCCGGCACCGAGGAGGAGATCGCGCAGTTCTGCGAGATCAACTTCGGCGTGACGTTCCCGCTCTTTGCCAAGGTCGACGTCAACGGCGAGAACGCCGCGCCACTGTACAGGTACCTCAAGGCCGAGAAGCCGGGCCTGCTGGGGAGCGAGGCGATCAAGTGGAACTTCACGAAGTTCCTGGTCGACCGCAAGGGCCGCGTGCTGAAGCGCTACGCGCCGAACGACACGCCGGAGTCGATCGCCGCCGACATCGAGAAGACGCTGTGATGCGGCGCCCGCTGCTGGCCGCGGCGTGCGCCGCGGTCGTCGCGCTCGCGGTCCCCGCGGTGCAGGCGCAGCCCGACCCGAACAAGGTGCTGAAGGTCGCGTTCCTGATCGCCGAGACCGGCTTCGACCCGCAGGCGTCGTCGGACGTCTACTCGAACTACGTGAACCGGGTGATGTTCGACGCGCTGTTCCGCTACGACTACGTGTCGCGCCCGCACCGGATCATCCCCAACACCGCCGCCGCGCTGCCCGAGATCGCGAAGGACGGCATGACGTGGACGATCAAGGTCAAGCCGGGCACGTACTTCAGCGACGACCCGGCGTTCGGCGGGAAGAAGCGCGAGCTGATCGCGGCCGACTACGCGTACGCGTGGAAGCGCATCCTCGACCCGAAGACGCGCTCGCCGCAGCTCGAGCTCTTCGACGGCAAGCTGGTTGGCATGGACGCGCTGGTCGCGAAGGCGAAGGAGACCGGCAGGTTCGACTACGACGCGCCGGTCGAGGGCCTGCAGGTGCTGGACCGGTACACGCTGCGGATCAGGCTCACCGAGCCGTACTACGACCTCCTCGCCGACCTGACGTCGACGCCTTCGGCCGCCGTCGCGCGCGAGGTGGTGGAGAAGTACGGCGACGCGTCCGGCTGGGTCATGGCGAATCCGGTCGGGACCGGGCCGTACCGGCTGAAGGAGTGGCGGCGCGGGCAGAGGATCGTGCTGGAGGCGAGCCCGACGTTCCGCGACGTCCGCTATCCGGAGAGCGGCGATCCGGCCGACCGCGCGCTGATGGCGAAGTTCAGGGGACGCCGGCTGCCGATGATCGGCACGATCGACATCGCCGTCATCGAGGAGGCGAATCCGCGCCTGCTCGCGTTCGAGAAGGGCGCGCTCGACTACATCGAGGTGCCGGTCGACCTCGTCGCCAACGTGATGGACCAGGGCAATGTGCTCAAGCCCCGCTTCAGGCAGGCCGGCGTGACGCTCCAGCGCGGGATCATCCCCGGCATCACGTACACGTGGTTCAACATGGACGATCCCATCGTCGGCGGCTACGAAAAGGAAAAGGTCGCGCTGCGGCGCGCGATCGGCATGGCGTACAACGTCGACGAGGAGGCGCGGGTGATCCGCCAGGGGCAGGCCGAATGGGCGTCGCAGGTGATCCCGCCCGGCGTGTCAGGGCACGACCCGAAGTTCGTCGGCAACACGAAGTACGACCCGCAGGCCGCGAAGGCGCTGCTCGACCGCTTCGGCTACGTCGACCGCGACAAGGACGGCTGGCGCGACCTGCCGGACGGACGTCCGCTCGTGCTGAAGAAGGGCACGGTGCCCTCGGCGCTCGAGCGGCAGTACGACGAGCTGTGGAAGCGCAACATGACGGCGATCGGCGTGAAGATCGAGTTCGTCACGCAGAAGTGGCCCGACCTCCTCAAGATGGCGCGCGGCGGGCAGCTCATGATGTGGCAGCTCGGCAACCGCTCGACGACGACGGAAGGCTACGGCTTCCTCGGCCTGCTGTACGGTCCCAACGCGGGCCTCGCGAACCTCGCGCGGTTCCGGCAGCCCGACTACGACCGGTTGTACAAGGCCTCGAGGCAGCTGCCGGACGGCCCCGAGCGCGCGAAGCTGATGCGTGAGATGTCGCAGATCGTCGCCGCGTACGCGCCGTGGAAGATCAACGCGTACCGCTACGAGAACATCGTCCTGTACCCGTGGGTCGAGGGCTACCGGCTCGACGTGTTCAACATCCATCCGTGGCAGTACCTCGACATCGACGCGAAGATGCCGCGGAAGGCCGTTCAGTGAGCGCGGCGCGCGAGACCGCAGGTCGAGCGCAGGCCCGCAGGGCGCGTCGCCGCGGGAGCGTGGGCAGCCGACACGCCGGCAATGCGCGTCGCGCTGCCGTCGCAAGGAGGCTGCAGTGAGCGCGGCGCGCGAGACCGCAGGTCGAGCGCAGGCCCGCAGGGCGCGTCGCCGCCTGGGCTCGCAATGACCGGGCGTGTCCGGTGCGTCGTGGCCGTGGCGGCCGTGCTGCTCGGTGTCGGCGCGGCGCCGGGGGCGTGGGCGCAGGCCGATCCGAAGAAGGTCCTGCGCGTCTCGCTGCGCGCGGCCGAGACCGGCTTCGATCCGCAGGCGTTCTCCGACATCTACTCGGGCTACGTGGTCCGCGCGATCTTCGACCCGCCGTTCCGCTACGACTATCGCGCGCGTCCGCACAAGGTCGTGCCGAACACGGCGGTCGCGCTGCCCGAGGGCTCGAAGGACGGCCGCGAGTGGACGATCCGGTTCCGGCCTGGCATCCATTTCGCCGACGATCCCGCGTTCAAGGGAAAGCAGCGCGAGCTCACGGCCGCCGACTACGCGTACGCGTGGAAGCGCGTCGTCGACCCGCGCACGCGCGCGCCGAACCTCGAGCTGTTCGACGGCAGGTTCGTCGGCATGGACAAGCTGGTGGAGAAGGCGAAGGCGACCGGGAGGTTCGACTACGACGCGCCGGTCGAGGGCCTGCAGGTCGTCGACCGGTACACGCTGAAGCTGAAGCTCAACTACCCGTGGTGGGACATCGTCGCCGACCTCACGAGCGCCGCCGCGGGCGCGGTCGCGCGCGAGGTGGTCGAGGCCTACGGGGACGCGTCCGGCTGGGTCATGGCCAACCCGGTCGGGACCGGCCCCTACCGCCTCAAGGAGTGGGTGCGCGCGCAGAAGATCGTCCTCGAGGCCAGCCCGACGTTCCGCGGCATTCCCTACGTCGAGAGCAACGACCCGGCCGACCGCGACGTCAACGCGCGGCTGCGCGGCAAGGTGCTGCCGCTGATCGGCCGCGTCGAGGTCTACGTGCTGGAGGAGAGCCAGCCGCGCGTGCTCGCGTTCGAGAAGGGCGACATCGACTACCTCGACATTCCGACCGACCTCGTGCCGAACGTCATGGAGAAGGACGGCCGCCTGCTGCCGCGGTTCGCGAAGGCGGGCGTGCGGATGGAGCGCGGCGTGCAGCCGTCGGTCGTCTACGCGTACTTCAACATGGAGGACCCGGTCGTCGGCGGGTACACGAACGAGAAGATCGCGCTGCGCCGCGCGATCGGCATGGGCTACAACGCGGAGGAGGAGATCCGCGTGATCCGCCAGGGGCAGGGCCAGTTCGCCAACATGGTGGTGCCGCCCGGCGTGTCCGGGCACGACCCGAAGCTCGTCGCCAACACGAAGTACGACCCGGTCGGCGCACGCGCGCTGCTCGACAAGTTCGGCTACGTCGACCGCGACGGCGACGGCTGGCGCGAGCTGCCCGACGGCAAGCCCATGGTGCTGAAGCGCGGCACGTCGCCCAGCGCGCTCGAGCGGCAGTACGACGAGCTGTGGGCGCGCAACATGAAGGACATCGGCGTGCGGACGGAGATGGTCACGCAGAAGTGGCCGGACATGCTCAAGATGGCACGCGGCGGGCAGATCCAGATCTGGCAACTCTCGAACACGTCGATGTCGACGGAGGGCTACGGCGTGCTCGGCCTGCTGTACGGTCCGAACAGCGGCCTCGCCAACCTGGCGCGCTTCCGGCTGCCGGAGTTCGACAAGCTGTATGACCAGTCGAAGCGCCTGCCCGACGGGCCCGAGCGCGCGAAGCTGGTCGGGCAGATGTCGCAGCTCGTCGCCGCCTACGCGCCGTGGAAGCTCACCGCGTACCGGATCGAGAACATCGCCGTCTACCCGTGGGTCGTCGGCTTCAAGTACAACCCGTTCAACCAGAACCCGTGGCAGTACCTCGACATCGACCTCGCGGTGCCGCGCCGCGCCGTGCAGTGAAGCGGGCGCTCGCCGCGGTGGCCGCGCTCGCGCTTGCCGTCGCCGCGGGCGCGCAGGCCCCGGCGAAGTGGGCGGACCCGGCCAAGGTCCTGCGCGTGGCGATCCCGATCGCCGAGACCGGCTTCGACCCGCAGGCGTCGCAGGACTTCTACTCGAACACGATCAACTCGGCGATCTTCGAGGCGCTGTACGAGTACGACTACCTCGCGCGCCCGCACAAGGTCGTCCCGCGCGTCGCCGAGGCGCTGCCGGAGATCTCGGCCGACGGCACGACGTGGCGGATCCGCATCCGCAAGGGAATCCACTTCGCCGACGACCCGGCGTTCAAGGGTGCGCAGCGCGAGCTGACCGCACACGACTTCGTCTACGCGTTCAAGCGGATGATCGACCCGAAGGTGCGCTCGCCCAACGTGTTCCTGCTGCGCGGGCGATTGGCCGGCATCGACGATGCGATGGCGAAGGCGAAGCCGGCCGGCCGGCTCGACTACGACGCCGAGATCGACGGCGTGCGCGCGCTCGACCGCTACACGCTGCAGTTGAAGCTCGTCGAGCCCGACTACGCGTTCCTCGACACGCTGACGGCGACCCAGACGGCGGCCGTCGCGCGCGAGGTGATCGAAGCCTACGGCGACGCGTCGGGCTGGGCGATGGCCAACCCGGTGGGGACGGGCCCGTTCCGGCTTTCCGAGTGGCGGCGCGGCCAGAAGATCGTGCTGGAGGCGAATTCCGGCTACCGCGACGAGCAGTTCCCGGCGCTGCCCGCGAACGCCGACGCCGACGCGCGCGCCGCGCACGCGGCGATGAAGGGCAAGCGGCTGCCGCAGGTCGGGCGCGTCGAGGTGTCGGTGCTGGAGGAGTCGAACCCGCGGCTGCTCGCCTTCGCGAGCCGCGAGCTCGACATGGTCGAGGTGCCGCGCGACCTCGTCTCGCGTGTGCTCGACGACGCGAACCGGCTGCGGCAACCGTACGCCGGCGAAGGCGTCACGCTGCAGCGCGCGTCCGAGGCCGGACTCGCGTTCTTCGCGTACTTCAACATGAACGATGCCGTCGTCGGCGGCGACGCCCCGGAGAAGGTCGCGCTGCGCCGCGCGGTGCTCATGGGCTACGACCCTGCCGAGCTGATCAAGGTCGGGCTGCAGGGGCAGGGGACCGTCGCCAACCAGCTGATCCCGCCCGAGGTTCCGGGCCACGTGGCGGGCGTCGCGACCAGCACGCCGCACGACCCCGCGCTCGCCCGCGCGCTGCTCGACAAGTTCGGGTACCGGGACCGCGACGGCGACGGGTTCCGCGAATTACCCGACGGTCGCCCGCTGACGCTGACGATGGGCTCCGCGCCGACGGGGGAGAATCGGATCCGCGACGAGCTGTGGAAGAAGAACATGCGCGCGATCGGCGTGCGCATCGAGTTCCTGCAGCAGAAGTGGCCGGACCTCCTCAAGATGGCGCGCGCCGGGCAGCTCCAGATGTGGATGGTCGGGTGGACGGCGACGTCGGCGGACGCGTACATGCAGCTCGCGTTCGGCCCAAACGGCGGCGAGACGAACATGTCGTTCTTCCGCAACGCCGAGTACGACGACCTCTTCCGGCGCAGCCGCCGCGCGAAGGACGCCGCGGAGCGGGACCGGCTCTACGCACGGATGACCGGGATCGTCGCCGCCTACGCGCCGATGGGCGGCGGCATCTTCCGGATCGCGAACGTGCTCGCACGGCCGTGGGTGCAGGGGTACAGGATTGACAGCTTCCGGTCGCAGTCGTGGCGGTTCGTCGACATCGACGTCGCGCGGCAGAAAGCGGGCAGGTAAGCGCGCCGGGCGAGGCGCCGGGACTGCGCCCCGATGCAGGCGGTCGTCGTCCTGCGATCGGCGCGGCCGGAAGGATCAGTCCGCGGCGGTGATCCAGTCCCGGTAGAGCGCATACAGGTCGCCCATCCAGTCCTCCTGGTTGGAGAAGACCACGATCATCCGGGTGTTCTCGTGGTTCCAGCCGATGCGCTGGCCGCCGTAGCCGGCGGCCCAGTAAGACTTCGGGACGAGCTGGTTGTCGGTCCAGACGAAATAGCCGTAGCCGCCGAAATAGCCGCCCGTCCTCCGCGTCTTCGGCGAGGTGCCGTTGGCGATCTGCATGCGCGTCGCCTGCCGCACGTAGTCGCCGAAGCAGCCTTCGCTGCGGGTCGCCTGATTGACCCACCACGCGAACCGGATCCAGTCGTCGATGTGCAGGCGGATGCCGGTGTCGGACATCACCTGCTGCAACTTGTTCTGCATCATGCGTCCGGGCCGCGTCGTGCCCATCGGGTCGAACACCGCGCGTTGCGCCCAACGGGCGTAGGGCATGCCGGTGGCCCTGCTCACGATGATCCCGAGCAGGAGCGGGTCGGTGGCCTTGTAGACGAAACGCTCGCCCGGCTGCTGGTCGACGAGGAAATTCCGGCCGGCGCGCGCGATATCGTCGCGGGCCAGCACCACCCCGAGGTCGAGCGTGCCCGCGTTCCACAGCTTGAAGTCCTCGGCCGTCAGCATGTTGCCGCACGAAGGGCACGCGGGATTGTCGGGCTCGGCCGTGCCCGACGCCATGCGAAGCAGGTCGCGAACCGTCGCCTTGCCGAGCGGCTTGCCTGCGAGTTCGGGAACCAGCGCGTCGGCACGGTCCTCGAGCTTCAGCTTGCCGGCGCATATCGCCTGGCCCACGGCCATCGACGTCACCGTCTTCGCCACACTGGCGCTGAAGTACCAGGAGGCGTCCGTCGCGGGGGCCTTGTATTCGATGTGAACGATGTCGCGGCCGTCGACCAGCGCAATGGCCCTGGCATCGTGCGCGGCGAGCAGCGCCCGTGCGCGCTCGATCACGCGTACCTCGCGAGCGTTCGGCGCGCGCGTCGACAACGCGACCGGTGACGCGCTGGGGGCAATGGTGTAGCTCCAGGGCGCGGTCCGTTCGGCCAACAGGATCGTGTCCGGAATGAACGGGGAGCCGTTCCGGTACGGCAGCGCCTGGGCACCCGCGTCGATCGTGCGCAACCCGATGCCGAGCAGCGCCAACCCAAGCAGCAGGGCCGAGGCCGACCGTGGCGGACGCTGCCGGTCGGGACATCCGTTACCACGTCGCTTGGCCATCGCGCGCACGCTCCATTCCGTTGGCGGAAGCAATTCGAGCAGGATCGACGCAAGGTACGTGCCATCGGCCCGGAACCCGCCCGGACCCGGATCGTGCCGGTGCGACCTGCGTGCCCACGGCGGTGCGTGGTGCCGGTGCGACAGGCGTCCGCAACCGCGCGACCGGTCTCTTCGTTTTTCGTTGCAACGTCGGGCCAGCGTCACTTAGAATGAAAGCGCTTCGCATTTCGATGCTGACACCGACGCCTCCGATGCTCGCCGACCGCCAATTCGCCACGACCGCGTACGCGCCATTGCGCCCCCACGCGGCATGGCGTGCGCATGTTTGGCGTGGACGGGGCCTGCCGCGGGCCAAGGGCGGCCGCGCGTCGCGTTCGGTCATCGGCATTCGCAGCATTCTGAAGTAGCCTCCCACCGGGTTTCCCGCCGGGAGGTGTGGCGGGAACCGGGCAAGCGGGCATCCTCCTCTTCCTCCGCGTTTCCGTCGTCGCCGCCACGAGCGGCTTGCAGTCGTTGGGAAACGGAAATCGCGCATGGATCGCTTGCAACGCCGGCTTCGCCGCACGTTCCGCGGGCTCTGGCGCTCGCCGGACTTCCGGAAGCTCTGGATCTCGCTGACCGTCACGTCGTTCGGCGCCCAGATCACCAACCTCGCGCTGCCGCTGACGGCGGCGCTGCTGCTGCACGCCACGCCGCTGCAGATGGGCGTGCTGGTCGCGCTGGAGACGCTGCCGTTCGCGCTCGTGTCGTTGCACGCGGGCGTGCTGCTCGACCGCGTGCGCAAGCTGCCGGTCGTCGTGCTGACCAACGTCGCGCGCGGTGTCGCGCTGCTGGCAATTCCCGCAGCCGCGTTCACCGACCTCCTCACGATCGAGATCCTGTACGGCGTGGGCTTCTTCTGCGGCGTGCAGAACGTGATCGGCGGCGCCGCGCACCAGGTGCTGCTGGCGCAACTCGCCGGCCGCAAGCGGCTGGTCGAGGCCAACGCGAAGATCGCGCTCGGCGAGACGTCGTCGGCGCTGGTCGGCCCGGGCGTGGCGGGCGGCCTCATCCAGCTGCTGACCGCGCCGTTCGCGATCGTGCTCGACGCGTGCGCGTTCCTCGTGTCGGCGCTGGTGCTGCGCCGCGTGCGCGCGCCCAACGACGTTCCGCACGACAGGCCCCGGGCGTCGGTCGCCGCCGAGATCGGCGAGGGGCTGAAGCTCGTGCTGCGCAATCGCACGCTGCTCGCGCTCGCGTGGCTGTCGGCGTTGTGGCAGTTCCTGCACCACATGCAGATCGCCGTGCTGATCCTGTTCGCGACGCGCGAGCTCGGCCTGTCGGCGGGTGCGATCGGCCTCACGTACATGTTCGGCGGGCTGGGTTGCGTCGTCGCCGCGGCGAGCGCCGAGCGGCTCGCCGCGCGCTTCGGCGTCGGGCCGACGATCGTGCACGGCCTCATCCTGACCGCGCTCGCGTGGCAGGCGTTCGGCCTGATCGGCGGCCCCGTGTGGGTCGCCACGCTGCTGCTCGGCCTCGGGATGCTGCTGTTCGACTTCGGCGGCGTGCTCTACGGGATCAACTACCTGTCGCTGCGGCAGGCGATCACGCCGGACCGCCTGCTCGGCCGGATGACGGCCACGATGCGCTTCCTGACCGTCGCGATGGCGCCGCTCGGCTCGCTCGTCGGCGGCGCGCTCGCGACTTGGGTGGGCCTCCGCGGCACGCTGCTCGTCGTCGGCGCGCTCGGCCTGGCACTGTCGGCGGCGGCCGTGCTGTGGTCGCCGGTGCGGCGGCACCGGGCGTTGCCGGCGGTCGCGGCCGAGTGACCGTCGCGACGCCGGTACCGCGCCCCGGCGCATCGAACGAACGTTCGACGTGCCGGGGGCGAATCGCCCCTCCCTGGTTTCCGCGTCCACACCCTGACCCGCATCAAGTTGCAGCGCAAAATCCTGTGCCACCGGGTTCGGAACGCGCTAGAATGCTGCAGTGCACCATTCACTCGGGGAGCGTTCATGGAATTCGGGGGCAAGGTAGCAGTCATCACCGGCGCCGCCAGCGGCATCGGGCGGGCAGTCGCGGTCCAGATGGCGCGGCGCGACGTGCGCGCGATGGCGCTCGTGGACATGGGCGAAGCCATCGAGGACGTCTGCGCGGACGTGAACAAGACTGCGGGCCGTCGCGTCGCCATCCCGTTCCGGGGCGACACCACCGACGAGGCGTTCCGGCACTCCGTGTACGACGCCATCTCCGGCGAGTTCGGCACCGTCACGATGTGCGTGCCGGCCGCCGGCATCACGCGCGACGACCTCGCGGTGCGCATGGAGCGGGAAACCGGCAAGGCGCGCATCTACCCGGTCGAGCGGTTCCGTCAGGTCGTCGAGGTGAACCTCGTGGCGCCGGTGTACTGGGCGCTCGAGATGATCGGGCGCATCGCCGAGGAGCGCGCCTCGCGCGGGCTCAAGAAGTGGCAGCCGGCGGAGGGCATGCAGGGCGCGATCGTGTTCATCGGCTCGGTCTCGTCGCAGGGCAACCGCGGCCAGATCTCGTACGCGAGCACCAAGGCCGGGCTCGAGGGCGCCGCGGCGACGATCATGAAGGAAGCCGTGTACTACGGCGTGCGCTGCGGCCTGATCCACCCGGGCTTCACCGACACGCCGATGGTCCGCGCGATGGGCGACGACTACATCAGCAAGCACATCCTGCCGTTCACGCAGCTCTCCCGGCTCATCCGTCCCGAGGAGATCGCGGACGCCATCTGCTTCATGCTCGCGAATTCGGCCGTGAGCGGCGAGCTCTGGGCCGACGCCGGCTGGCATCCGCCGGCGTAGCGCGCGGAGCGCAACCGGCGATCCACAAAGAGACGCCGAGGCCCGGAGGAAATCGCCTTCCTCTGGGCCTCGGCGTCTCTTTGTGAGAACGACGTCCCGCGCTACGTCAACGCATTCCCGAGCGCGGTCTCGAGCCGCGCGAGCCCTTCCAGGATCTCGTCGAGCGAGATGACGAGCGACGGCGCGATGCGCACGACGTCGGGCCCGGCGACCAGCACCATGACGCCGGCGGCCGCGGCGGCGCGCACGACGTCCATCGCCTTGCCCTTCCACGGCGCGTCGAGCTCGCAGCCCAGCCACACGCCCTCGCCGCGGATGTCGGAGAAGACGCGGCGCCGCGCGTTGATCGCCTTCAGGCCCTCCACGAACAGCGCGTGCCGCGCCTTGACGCCGTCGAGCACCTCGGTCGTGTTGATCACGTCGAACACGGCGCCCGCGACGGCGCACGCGAGGGGATTGCCGCCGTAGGTCGTGCCGTGGACGCCGACGCCGAACACGCTCGCGATCTCCGCCGTCGTCAGCATCGCGCCGACCGGAAACCCGCCGCCCAGGCCCTTGGCGCTGGTCAGGATGTCGGGCACCACGCCCTTCTGCATGTACGAGAAGAGGGCGCCCGTGCGCCCCATGCCGCTCTGGATCTCGTCGAGGATCAGCAGCGCGCCGTGCGCCGTGCAGAGCCGGCGCGCGGCCTGCAGGAACGCGGGCGTCCCGGGCGTCATGCCGCCCTCGCCCTGCATCGGCTCGAGGATCACCGCGCAGATCGCGTCGCCGTGCTCGGCAAATTCGCGCTCGAGCGCCGCGACGTCGTTGTACGGGATGTGCGTGAAGCCGGCCGGGTTCGGGCCGAAGCCCTCCGCGTACTTCGCCTGGCCGCCCGCCGTCACCGTGAACAGCGTGCGGCCGTGGAAGGCGTTGAGCGTCGAGATCACGCGGGACTTGTGCTTGCCGTGGCGGTCGTGCGCGTAGCGACGGGCGAGCTTCAGCGCGGCCTCGTTGGCCTCGGCGCCCGAGTTGCAGAAGAACGCACGCTCGGCGAACGTGTGGTCGACGAGGCGCTTCGCGAGCCGCAGCGCGGGCTCGTTGGTGAACCAGTTCGACACGTGCCACAGCGTGCACGCCTGGTCGGTCAGCGCGCGGATCATCGCCGGGTGGCAGTGGCCGAGCGACGTCACGGCGACGCCGGCGGCGAAGTCGATGTACATCCGGCCGTCCTGGTCCCACACGCGCGAGCCTTCGCCGCGCACCGGCACGAAGTCCGCCGGCGCATAGCAGCGCACCATGAGCTCGTCGAACATCGCGCGCGTCACCGGCAGCGTCGCGGCGGTGGAGGGCGCAGGCGCGGCGTCGCGCCGCGCGGTGGCGGCCACGATGGCCTGGGCGGAGAGGTTGTTCATCGGGAACCGTCCACGGGCTTTAGGCGGGCGCCGAGGCGACCACCTGGATCTCGACCTTGTAGTCCGGATGCGCGAGCGCGGCCTCGACGGTCGCGCGCGCCGGGGTGTGGCCGGGCACGACCCACGCTTCCCATACGGTGTTGAGCGTCGGGAAATCGGCCATGTCGGGCAAGAAGATCGTCGCCGAGATGAGGCGCGTCCTGTCGCTGCCGACCTCGGCCAGCAGGCGGTCGATGGCCGCCAGCACCTGCTTCGTCTGCGTCGCCATGTCCGCCTTGCCGTCCTCGGCGACCTGCCCGGCGAGGTAGACGAGGCGCTCGCCGCCGGGCGTGAACACGACGCACTCGGAGAGGCGCTTGCCAACGTGGCGGCGTTCGATGGGCATGTTGGTATCCTGTGACGCGAAACGGGTCGGAACCGGAATTCTATAGGCAAATGCACGCGTCGATGAGCGCTCGCCTCGCCCTGGTGCTCGGTGCCGTCGCGATGTTCGTCGCCGTCGCGGCTGGCGCGTTCGGCGCGCACGCGCTGAAGGGGCGCCTCTCGCCGGAAATGGCGGCGGTGTGGCAGACCGCCGTCCAGTACCAGGCGTGGCACGCGCTCGCGCTGCTCGGTGCCGGTGCGTTGCGGCTGCATTGGCCCGATCGCCGCGGCATCGGTCTCGCCTGCGCGCTGTTCGCGGCCGGCATCGTGCTCTTCTCGGGCAGCCTGTACGTGCTCGCGCTCACCGGCGTGCGCGGGCTCGGCGCCGTCACGCCGTTCGGTGGCGTCGCATTCCTCGCCGGCTGGGCCGTGCTCGCGTGGACCGCGGCCCGCGCCGAGTAGGTTCCGCCGGCGGCTACTCGACTTTCGCGCCGGACTCCTTCACGACCTTCTGCCACTTGGTCGTTTCGGCGGCGATGTGCCGGACGAAGTCGTCGGGCGCGAGGCCCGCCGCGACGATCGCGCCCTGCGCCGCGAGCTTCTCCTTCGCCTCGGGCGTGGCGAGCCACTTCGCGACCTCGCCGTTCAGCTTCGCGACGACTTCCTTCGGCGTTCCGGCCGGGGCGAGCAGGCCGAACCACGACGACGCCTCGAACCCCGGGATGCCCGACTCGGCGACCGTCGGCACGTCCGGCAGCGCCGACGACCGCTGCGCGCTGGTGACGGCCAGCGCGCGCAGCCTGCCTGCCTTGATCTGCGGCAGCGCGGACGGCAGGTTGTCGAACATGATCTGCACCTGGCCGCCGACGAGGTCCGCCAGTGCCGGCGCGCTGCCCTTGTAGGGGACGTGCGTCATCTGCACGCCGGTCATCGTCTTGAACAGCTCGCCGGCGAGGTGGATCGAAGTGCCGGCGCCCGACGACGCGAAGTTCACCTTGCCCGGATTCGCCTTCATGTACGCGATCAGCTCCTGCACGGAGTTCGCGGGAACCGACGGGTTGACGACGAGCACGTTGGGCACGCCGGCGACCAGGATCACCGGCGCGAAGTCGCGCACGTGGTCGTAGGGCATCTTCGGGTACAGGCTCGCGTTGATCGCGTGGGTACCGACGGTGCCCATCAGCAGCGTGTAGCCGTCCGGCGCGCTCTTGGCGACGAGCTCCGCGCCGATGTTGCCGCCGGCGCCCGGTCGGTTGTCGACGACCGCGGACTGGCCGGTCGCCTCGGTCAGCTTCTGCGCGACCGCGCGCGCGAGGATGTCGGTCGTGCCGCCGGCCGGGAACGGCACGACGATGCGGATCGGCTTCGCCGGGTACGGCGCCTGCGCGTGCGCGAGCGCCGCGAGCGCGGCGACGGCCACGGCGGCGGCGGCGCGGAGTGCGGTGCGGATCATCGGGTTTCTCCTCCCAGACAAGAGTGGTTCACCGGACACGCGGAGGCACGCGGCGGCGTAGCCGAACGACGCGCGACCGCGCGGCGCCTTCCGCGCGACGTGCCTTCGCTCAATCCACCTTCGCACCCGACGCCTTGATGATGCGCGCGTACTTCGCCTGCTCGCGCGCGATGAACTGCGCGAACTGCTCGGGCGTGTCCGGCGCGGGCTCCGCGCCGTCCGCCACGAGCTTCGCGCGCACGTCGGGCGCGTTCAGGATCTTCGTCACGTCGGCGTTCCACTTCGCGACGATCGCCGGCGGCGTCCCGGCCGGCGCGAAGAAGCCGTACCACGTCGAGATGTCGAAGCCGGGCAGTCCGGCCTCGGCCATCGTCGGCAGCTCGGGCACCAGCGGCGAACGCTGCGCGGTCGTCACGGCGAGCGCCTTGAGCTTGCCCGCCTTGACCTGCGCCATGGCGTTGGCGAGGTTGTCGAACATGAACTGCGTGTCGCCGGCGAGCAGCGCCTGCGTCGCCGGCGCGCCGCCCTTGAACGGGATGTGGACGGCATCCGAGCCGGTCTCGACCTTGAACAGCTCGCCCGCGAGGTGCCCGGCGCTTCCGTTGCTGCCCGAGCCGAACGAAAGCTTGCCCGGGTTGGCCTTCGCCCAGGCCAGAAACTCCCGGACGTTGTTCACCGGCGACGAGGCGTTGACGACGAGGACATTCGGCGTGATCGCGATCAGCGTGATCGGCGCGAAGTCCTTCGCCGCGTCGTAGGGCATCGACTTGTAGAGGCTCGGATTCACGGCGTGCGTCGACAGCGCGCCCATGAGGATCGTGTAGCCGTCGGGCGGCGACTTGGCGACGAAGTCGGCGCCGATGTTGCCGCCGGCCCCCGGCTTGTTTTCGACGACGACGGGCTGTCCCCACGCTTCGGTCAGCTTCTGCGCGATCAGCCGGCCGGTGATGTCGAGCGAGCCGCCGGGCGGGAACGGCACGACCATCTTCACCGACTTGGTCGGATACGCCTGCGCGTGCACGGGACCCGCCGGCAGCAGCGCTGCGCCGGCGGCAAGCGCGCCGACGAGGACCGCCGCGATGCGGCGGCCGCGCGTAACACGATGTAACAATTTGGCCACGAGGAACTCCGGGCGTGATGGGCGATCCGACGGATTCTAGCAATGGCGGCCCATCCGGGTTCCGGGTTTGGAGGCGCGCGGGGCTTCGCGCATAATGCACGATTGTGCCCGCGGACCGGGCATGCCCCTCGCGCCGTCAAGGTTGCCTTCCAGCCGATGAACAAGACCGCCGTCGCCGTCGTCGTGATCGCTGTCGTCCTGGCCGCCGCCGGGGGCGGCTACTGGTTCGGCACGCAGCGCCCGATGCCGACGTCGATGGCCGGCGGTCCGGGTGCCGCGACGCCGGCGCAGGGCAAGAGTGGACCGGGTGCGCCGGCCGGCGGCCCGCCGCCCACGGCCGTCGAGGCGATCAAGGTCGTCACGGCGCCGATGCCCCAGACCATCACCGCCGTCGGCAGCCTGCGCTCGGACGAGTCCGTCACGCTGCGGCCGGAATCCGCCGGGCGCATCAGCGAGATCACGTTCCAGGAAGGACAGCGCGTGGCCAAGGGGGCGCCGCTCGTGAAGCTCGATCCCGCGATCCCGCAGGCGGAGGTGCAGCAGGCGAAGGCGAACCTCACGCTCGCGAAGGCGAAGTTCGACCGCGCCGTCGACCTCGCCAAGCGCAGCTTCATCTCGGGCCAGGCGAGGGACGAGGCCGAGAACAACCTCAAGGTCGCGGAGGCGTCGCTGCAGCTCGCGGAAGCCAAGCTCGCGAAGACCGAGCTCAAGGCGCCGTTCGCCGGAATCATCGGGCTGCGGTCCGTTTCCGTCGGCGACTACGTGAAGGAGGGCGCCGACCTCGTGAACCTCGAGGCGATCGACCCGCTCAAGGTCGACTTCCGCGTGCCCGAGACGTACCTGCGGCAGGTGCAGGTCGGCCAGTCGCTGCAGGTGACGCTCGACGCGCTCCCCGGCAGCGCGTACGACGGCAAGGTGGTCGCGGTCAATCCGCTGATCGACGCCGCGGGCCGGTCGGTCGTGATCCGTGCGCAGGTGCGCAACCAGGACACGTCGCTGCGGCCGGGCATGTTCGCGCGGGTGCGCCTCATCACGCGCGACCAGGCGGACGCGATGGTCGTGCCCGAGCAGGCGCTGATGCCGCAGGGCAACGAGCAGTACGTGTTCAAGGTCGTCGACGGCAAGGTCGTCCGCGCGAAGGTCGAGACCGGGCAGCGCCGCGACGGCAAGGTCGAGGTGGTTGCCGGCCTCGCGCCGGGCGACACCGTCGTGACGGCGGGCCAGCTCAAGCTGCGCGACGGCGCGCCCGTGCGCGCGACGGTCGCGGACGCCGGCAAGGGCGCCGATGCGCAGGCGAGTGCACCGCCCGCGGGCGCGCCGCCGGCGGGCCGCGGCGACGCCGCGGCGCCCGGATCGGCCGATGCCGCGCGGGTGAAGGCCGACGGCCCGTCGACGCGCCCGCCCAAGAGCTGACGCGCAACCGCGACCGGGAGACCGCACGATGACGCTGCCCGAGGTATGCATCAAGCGGCCCGTGTTCGCCACCGTGCTGTCGCTCATCATCCTGCTGGTCGGCCTCATCTCGTATCAGCGGCTGTCGGTGCGCGAGTATCCGCGCATCGACGAACCCGTGGTCAGCGTCAACACGACGTACCGCGGCGCGTCGGCCGAGGTCGTCGAGTCGCAGGTCACCAAGATCCTCGAGGACTCGCTGTCCGGCATCGAGGGCGTCCAGATCATGACGTCGCAGAGCCGGTCCGAGCGCAGCCAGATCAACGTCCGGTTCGCGCTGACCCGCAGCCCGGATTCCGCGGCGGCCGACGTCCGGGACAAGGTCTCGCGCGTTCGCGCGAAGCTGCCGGACGCGGTCGACGAGCCGGTGATCGCAAAGGTCGAGGCGGACTCGTTCCCGGTCGTCTACATCGCCGTCGAGGCGGGCAGCCTGTCCCCGCTCGAGGCGTCCGACTACGTCGCGCGCTACATCAAGCCGCGGCTGTCGGTGCTCCCGGGCGCCGCGGACGTGCGCATCTTCGGCGAGCGCCAGGTCTCGATGCGCGTGAACATCGACCGCACGAGGCTCGCCGGGTACAAGCTCACCGTGCAGGACGTCGAGGACGCGATCCGCCGCCAGAACGCGGAGATCCCGGCCGGCCGCATCGAGTCGACGGCACGCGAGTTCACGGTCGTCGCCGAGACCGACCTGCAGACGCCCGAGCAGTTCGCGCAGATCATCATCGCCAACGTCGGCGGCTACCCGGTGCGCATTCGCGACGTCGGCAGCGTCGCCGTCGGCGCGCTCGACGACCGGACGATCTCCCGCTACAACGGCAAGCCGTCCCTCAACATCGGCGTCATCAAGCAGGCGGTGGCCAATCCGCTCGAGCTGTCGCAGGCGGTGCGCGCCGAGGTCGACAAGATCAACGAGAACCTGCCGCCGGGGATGAAGCTGGTGGTCGCGTACGACACGTCGGTGTTCATCGATCGGTCGATCGCGTCGGTGTTCAGCACGATCGTCGAGGCGATCGTCCTCGTCGTGCTGGTGATCTTCTTCTTCCTGCGCAGCCTGCGCGCGACGATCATCCCGATCGTGACGATCCCGGTGTCGCTGATCGGCGCGTTCGCGCTGATGTACTTCTTCGGGTTCACGATCAACACGCTGACGCTGCTCGCGATGGTGCTGGCGATCGGCCTCGTCGTCGACGACGCGATCGTCGTGCTGGAGAACATCTTCCGGCACGTCGAGGAGGGCATGCCGCGCAAGGCGGCGGCGATGCAGGGCGCGAAGGAGATCGCGTTCGCCGTGATCGCGATGACGCTGACGCTGACGTCTGTGTTCGCGCCGCTGGCGTTCGCGACGGGCCGCACGGGCCGGCTGTTCATCGAGTTCGCGCTGACGCTGGCGGGCGCGGTGATGGTGTCGGGCTTCATCGCGCTGACGCTGACGCCGATGATGTGCTCGCTGCTGTTGCGGCACGAGGCCAAGCATTCGTGGATCTACAACCGGATCGAGGCCGGCATCGAGGCGTTCACCAACGGGTACCGCCGGCTGCTGACCGCCGCGCTGCACGCGCGCTGGGTCATCGCCGCGGGATGGCTCGCGACGATCGCCGCCGGCGGCGTGCTGTTCATGACGTTGAAGTCGGAGCTGTCCCCGACGGAGGACCGGGGCGTCGTGTTCGGCATCGTGACGGCGCCGCAGGGGTCGACGCCGCAGTACACGGCCGACCAGCTGAAGCCGATCGAGGCGTTCTACGCCGAGATTCCCGAGGCCTTCGCGTTCACCGCGATCTCCGGGTTCCCGACCGTCGTGGACGGCAACGCGGTGCTGCGCCTCAAGTCGTGGGAGGAGCGCACGCGCAAGCAGCAGCAGATCGCCGACGACTTGCGTCCGAAATTCGCGTCGATTCCCGGCGCGCTCGCGTTCCCGATCAACCCGCCGTCGCTCGGCCAGAGCTTCCGCTCGACGCCGGTCGAGTACGTGATCATGTCGCAGGTGCCGTATCCGGAGCTCCAGCGCATCGTCGACCGCTTCCTCGACGAGGCGCGCAAGTTCCCGGGCGTGCAGAACCTGCAGATCGACCTGCGCCTCAACACGCCCGAGGTGCGCGTCAACATCAACCGCGACAAGCTGGGCGACATCGGCGTCAACGTCGATACGGTCGGCCGGACGCTGGAGACGATGCTGGGTGGCCGCCAGGTCACGCGGTTCAAGCGCGACGGCGAGCAGTACGACGTGATCGTCCAGGTGGCGCCGCTCGACCGCACGACGCCGGCCGACATCAGCGAGATCTACGTGCGGGCCCGCGACGGCAGCATGGTGCAGCTCGCCAACCTCGTGGACGTCCGCGAAGGCGTCGCCCCGCAGTCGCTCAACCACTTCAACCGGCTGCGCGCCGTCAAGATCACCGGCACGCTGGCGCCGGGGTACACGATCGACGACGCGCTCAAGGCCATGGACGACGCGGCGAAGCGCGTGCTGCCGCCGACGGCGCAGACGAACCTCGACGGGCAGTCGCGGGAGTTCAAGGCGTCGGGCAGCGAGATCTACTTCACGTTCGTGCTGGCGCTGTTCTTCATCTATCTCGTGCTCTCCGCGCAGTTCGAGAGCTTCGCGCACCCGTTCGTGATCATGCTGTCGGTGCCGCTGTCGATGACGGGCGCGCTGTTCGCGCTGTGGCTGACGGGCGGGACGCTCAACATCTACAGCCAGGTCGGCCTCATCACGCTGGTCGGCCTCATCACGAAGCACGGAATCCTGATCGTCGAGTTCGCCAACCAGCTGCGCGCGAAGGGCGAGGACCTGATGACGGCGATCGTCGACTCGGCCACGCTGCGGCTGCGGCCGATCATGATGACGACCGGCGCGATGGTGCTGGGCGCGGTGCCGCTGGCGCTCGCGCACGGCGCCGGCGCCGAGTCGCGCACGCAGATCGGCTGGGTGATCGTCGGCGGCATGTCGTTCGGCACGCTGCTGACGCTCTTCGTCGTGCCCACCGCGTACTCGCTGGTCGCCCGCAAGGCGCACGTCGAGGCGCACGGCATGGCGGAGGTCCCCACCGCCGTCGCGTCGCACGTGGCGCACCCGCACCCGGGCCAGGCCGACTAGCGCTCCGTCCACCGGGTGCTCCGCGGCAGCGGCGGCAGGGAGGCTGCCGCCGCTGCCGCATTTGACATAGAATCGTCACTGACAAGAGGCAGACTGCCCCGTTCCGCACGTACGACCGATCCACGAGGAGGGTTCCATGACGCATTCCGTCCCCGGCCACGCGCGCGCCGCGCTGGCCGCCGCGCTGTTCGGCTTCGCTCTGACCGCCAGCGCGCAGACCGAGATCCAGTTCTGGCATTCGATGACCGGCGCGCTGGGTGACCGCGTCGGCGACCTCGCCAAGCGATTCAACGACAGCCAGAAGGACTACAAGGTCGTGCCCGTGTTCAAGGGCACGTATCCGGAGTCGATGGCCGCGCTGGTCGCCGCCACGCGCGCGGGCAATCCGCCCCACATCGTGCAGATCTTCGAGGTGGGCACGGCGACGATGATGGCGTCCGGCAAGGCGATCAAGCCGGTCTACGAAGTCATGGCGCTGGGCGGCCAGAAATTCGACTCCAAGGCGTACATCCCCGCCGTGGCCGGCTACTACTCGACGCCGGACGGCCGGATGCTGTCGTTCCCGTTCAACAGCTCGACCGCGGTCTTCTACTACAACAAGGACGCCTTCAAGAAGGCCGGGCTCGACCCGAACAACCCGCCCAAGACGTGGCCGGCGGTCGCTGCCGCCGCCGCCAAGCTCAAGGTCGCCGGCGAGAAGTGCGGCTACACGACCGGCTGGCCGTCGTGGGTCCAGTTCGAGAACTTCAGCGCCTGGCACGACCTGCCGTTCGCAACCAAGCAGAACGGCTTCGCCGGCCCCGACGCGAAGCTCGAGATCGTCAATCCGCTGCAGATCAAGCACGTCGAGAACCTGGTCGAGTGGCAGAAGAAGGGCTACTTCACGTACGGCGGCCGCACCAACGAGGGCGAGTCGAAGTTCTACTCGGGCGAGTGCGGGATGATGACGTCGAGCTCGGCTGCCTACGCCAACGTCAAGCGCAACGCGAAGTTCGACTTCGGCATCGCGCCGCTGCCGTACTACCCGGATGCGCCGGGCGCTCCGCAGAACTCGATCATCGGCGGCGCGTCGCTGTGGGTGATGAACGGCAAGAAGCCCGACGAGTACAAGGGCATCGCGAGGTTCTTCACGTTCCTGTCGCAGCCCGAGCTGCAGGCCGAGTGGCACCAGCAGACCGGTTACCTGCCGATCACGATGGCCGCGTACGAGATCACGAAGAAGTCGGGCTTCTACGACAAGAACCCCGGCACCAACGTCTCGGTCGAGCAGATGATCGTCAAGACGACCAAGAACTCGCGCGGCGTGCGGCTGGGCAACTTCGTGCAGGTTCGCGACGCGATCCAGGAAGAGCTCGAGGCGGCGCTCGCCGGCAAGAAGTCGGCGAAGGCGGCGGTCGAGGACGGGGCGAAGCGCGGCAACGAGATCATCGACAGGTTCAACAAGGCCAACAAGGCCGGCAAGGGCTAGCGCGGCTGCGGCGTGCCGCCGCATCGGTTCGCCGGGATCGGGCATCGCGTTCGCGACGCGCGTCCCGGCGGGCTCCGGCGGCTTCGCGGCCCGGTGAGCGGCAGACCCTCGATCCCGGACCGGCGATCGTGCCTGCACGGCGCGCCGGCGCCCGGCCGATAACCTCCTGATCCATGGAAAAGCGCGCGCGCTTCCAGTCCCGCTGGCTGCCGTACGCGCTGGTCGCGCCGCAGATCGCGATCACCGTCGTCTTCTTCTTCTGGCCCGCCACGCAGGCGTTGTGGCAGTCCATGCTCGTTCAGGACGCGTTCGGCGCCAACACCGAGTTCGTCTGGTTCGACAACTTCCGGGACCTCTTCCGCAACGAGGACTACGTCAACTCGATCCGCATCACGGCGATCTTCTCGGTCGCCGTGACGGTGCTCGGGCTGTCGATCTCGCTGGTGCTGGCCGCGTTCGCCGACCGCATCATCCGCGCCGCGACCGTCTACAAGACGCTGCTGATCCTGCCGTACGCGGTCGCACCCGCCGTGGCGGCCGTGCTGTGGCTGTTCCTGTTCAGCCCCACGCTCGGGCTGGTCGCGCACTGGCTGACGCGGATGGGCGTCGAGTGGAACCCGCTGCTCAACGGCAACGACGCGCTGATCCTCATCATCGTCGCCGCCGTGTGGAAGCAGATCTCTTACAACTTCCTGTTCTTCCTGGCCGGACTGCAGTCGATCCCGAAGTCGCTGCTCGAGGCCGCGGCGATCGACGGCGCCGGGCCCGTCCGCCGGTTCGCGACCATCGTGTTCCCGCTGCTGTCGCCGACGACGTTCTTCCTGCTCGTCATCAACATCATCTACGCGTTCATCGAGACGTTCGCGATCGTCGACGCCGCCACCGGCGGCGGGCCGGCGCGGGCGACCGAGATCATGGTGTTCAAGGTCTACAACGACGGCTTCAAGGGCCTCGATCTCGGAGGCTCGGCGGCGCAGTCGGTCGTCCTGATGGTGATCCTCGTCACGCTGACCGTCGTGCAGTTCCGCTTCGTCGAAAAGAAGGTCCAGTACTGATCAGGAGTCAGGATTCAGAGGTCGGGAATCCGTGGCAGGGGTGTTTCCGGTGGCGGCGCGTCGAGCGCCGGTTTCGGTTGGAGTGGAGGGAGTTGGACGAATGCGCAATCGGGTGGATCAACGTGCCCTTTCCAGAGATTCCTCGCGGCATCCGGCGCTCGACGCGCCGCCACGGGAGTCGCCGAGGCCCCTGATCCCTGACCTATGATTCCTGATCCCTGAACATGATCGAGAACCGGCCCTGGCTCACTTTCGTCTCGCACCTCGTGCTGCTGCTGGGCGTGGCCGTCGTCGCGCTGCCGCTGTACGTGACGTTCGTCGCGTCGACGCTGACTGCCGAGCAGGTGCTCGAGTCGCCGATGCCGATGACGCCGGGGGCGCACCTGATCGACAACTACGCGCACGTGCTGGCGAGCGGCTCCGAGCGCGGGTCGTCCGCGCCGGTGGGCCAGATGATGGTGAACAGCCTGATTTCGGCGCTGGTGATCGCGATCGGCAAGATCGCGATCTCGCTGCTGTCCGCGTTCGCGATCGTCTATTTCCGCTTCCGCTTCCGGTCGCTGTTCTTCTGGATGATCTTCGTCACGCTGATGCTGCCGGTCGAGGTGCGGATCCTGCCGACGTTCAAGGTCGTGTCGGACCTCGGGATGCTCGACTCCTACGCCGGGCTGACGGTGCCGCTGATCGCGTCGGCGACCGCGACGTTCCTGTTCCGGCAGTTCTTCCTGACCATTCCCGACGAGCTCGCCGAGGCCGCGCGCATCGACGGCGCCGGGCCGATGCGCTTCTTCCGCGACGTCGTGCTGCCGCTGTCGCGGCCGAACATCGCCGCGCTGTTCGTCATCCTGTTTATCTACGGCTGGAACCAGTACCTGTGGCCGCTACTCGTGACGACGCAGGAGTCGATGTACACGACGGTCATCGGGATCAAGCGGATGATCGCCGGCGGCGACGCGGCCACCGAGTGGCACCTGGTGATGGCGACGGCCATCCTCGCCATGCTGCCGCCGGCGCTGGTCGTCGTGCTGATGCAGAAGTGGTTCGTCAAGGGCCTCGTGGACACCGAGAAATGAGACGGGACCGGGTCGGGCGGACGACGAAGCATGGCGACGGCGATCCCGCACGCAGGGTCGCCCGCGAGCTCGACGTGCACCTCCGCGCGCCGTCCGCGACGCCGATCGCGGCGGCGTGCATCACCCACCGGATGCCCTGACGATGGCCAAGGTCGAATTCCGCGACGCGCGCAAGAGCTACGGCGACCTCGAGGTCATCCACGGCGTGACCACCGACGTGGCCGACGGCGAGTTCATCGTCATCGTCGGGCCGTCCGGCTGCGGCAAGTCGACGCTGCTGCGGATGGTGGCCGGCCTGGAGGCCATTACCTCGGGCGAGATCGCGATCGGCGACCGCGTCGTCAACGCGCTGGAGCCCAAGGACCGCGACATCGCGATGGTCTTCCAGAACTACGCGCTCTACCCCCACATGAGCGTGTTCGACAACATGGCCTACGGGCTCAAGATCCGCGGCTTCGCGAAGGACGACATCCGGGCGCGCGTCGACCGGGCGGCCGGCATCCTCGAGCTCGGGCCGCTGCTCGACCGCAAGCCGCGGCAGCTCTCGGGCGGCCAGCGACAGCGCGTCGCCATGGGTCGCGCGATCGTCCGCGAGCCCGCCGTCTTCCTGTTCGACGAGCCGCTGTCCAACCTCGACGCGAAGCTGCGCGTGCAGATGCGCTTCGAGATCCAGAAGCTGCACCGGCGGCTCGGCACGACGAGCCTGTACGTCACGCACGACCAGGTCGAGGCGATGACGCTGGCGCACCGGATGATCGTGATGAACGCCGGCCGCGCGGAGCAGATCGGCACGCCGATGGAGGTCTACGAGAACCCGGCCACGCTGTTCGTCGCCGGCTTCATCGGGTCGCCGGCGATGAATTTCCTGCCCGCGCGTGCGGAGGGTGGGACGCGATTCGCGCTGCTCGCCGGCGGCGCGCTCACCGCCGGGATCGACGGCGTGCCGGCCGGCGCAGCGGTGACCGTCGGCATCCGGCCGGAGCACCTGCGGCCGGCGGCCGCCGGCGAAGCGGTCCTGGCAGGACCGGTCGAGATGGTCGAGCAACTGGGCGCCGACACGCTGATCCACGTCGGGCACGGCGCGGAGACGATCATCGCGCGCATGCCGCACGAGGTCCGCCACGAGGTCGGCTCGACGATCCACCTCGCCGCCGACCCCGCGCGGATGTTCCTGTTCGACAGCGCGTCCGGCGCACGGATCCGGTGACAGGAGGACGACGATGGACGCTGCGTTGCCGCCGTGGCCGTACCCGCGCCTGTGCGCGCACCGCGGCGCGGGCAAGCTCGCGCCGGAGAACACGCTGACGGCCATGCGCGTCGGTCATGCGCACGGGTACCGGATGGTCGAGTTCGACGTCAAGCTCGCCGCCGACAACGTGGCGTTCCTGCTGCACGACGCCACCCTCGAGCGCACGACCAGCGGCCGCGGGCGTGCCGACGGCCTGCCGTGGCGCGAGCTGTCGCGGCTCGACGCCGGCGGCTGGCACTCGGCGAAGTACGCGGGCGAGATGCTGCCGACCTTCGCCGCGATCGCGCGCTG
>JAXMFI010000004.1:0-670488 GCA_046347835.1 Burkholderiales bacterium
CACGAAGTGAGCCGCACGTGGCCGCGTTGCGAACGAGCCTGTTCCGACCCGCGGTGACGGCAGCGTACAAGTTCGGCAGCTGAGGTCCGCACCCCGAACCTCCCGCGCCATTTGCGCCGCGCGGATGCCCTCCACCGGCCCCCTCGGGGGCCGGCTTTCTTTGGGCCGCGCCCATCGCAGGGGCGCGTCCGCGCCCGTCACCGGCGCACCCGTGCCCGAAACGCGGGCCCCGGGAAACAAAGCAAACGGGCGCCGTCGCCGGCGCCCGTCGCTGATTGGCCGCCCGGCCGGTCAGTCGCGCTGGCCGGTGAACGCCAGCAGGATGTTGAGCAGGCTGATGAAGAGGTTGTACAGGTTGAGGAACAGCCCGAGCGTGGCCATCACATAGTTGGTCTCGCCGCCGCGCACGATGTTCGACACGTCGTACAGGATGTACGCGGAGAAGATCAGCACCGCGACCGCCGAGATCGTCAGCGACAGCGCCGGGATCTGGAAGAACAGGTTCGCGAGCGACGCCACGATCAGCAGGACCAGCCCGACCATGAGGAACTTGCCCATGAACGAGAAGTCCTTCTTCGTCACCGTGGCGATCGTGGCCATGGCGAAGAAGATCGCCGCCGTCATGCCGCCGGCGAGCGCCACCAGCTGACCGCCGTTGCGGAAGCCCGCGGCGACCGTCAGGATCGGCGTCAGGAACACGCCGGCGATGAACGTGAAGCCGAGCAGCGCAACCACGCCCCACGCGCTGTTGCGCAGCAGCGTGACGACGAACAGCGATCCCAGCATCGCGCCGAACATCAGCAGCGGCGCCATGATCGGGGCCGACTTGAAGACCGCGGCGAAGTTGAACTGCATGCCGACGAACGCTCCGGCGATCGTCGGCAGCATCGACAGCGCGAGCAGCCAGTACGTGTTGCGCAGGACCGCGTTCTGCGCGATCGGCAGCGCGGCGTCGCCGGCGCCGGTTGATGCGACCGGCAACGGCGCGACCGGCGCGCGGCGACCGGGCATGACGGGTTCGAACTTGGTTTCCATGAAGCCTCCGAAAACGCCCCAACTGGGGGCACGACCGCTTAGACTAGCAGAACGGACCCGGGTTTCAACGGCGTCCGCAACAGGGGCAAGGCGCCGGGAAACCGCGGTGCTAAGATGCCGCCGCGTGTCCCGGATTCAAGGTGCCGGCGGCTCGCCGGGATGGAGGCGTGGCCGAGCGGTTTAAGGCACGGGTCTTGAAAACCCGCGAAAGGGCAACCTTTCCGTGAGTTCGAATCTCACCGCCTCCGCCAGCGCATGTCGCCGTACGCTTCCTGCCGTAAGGGTTCCACCTATCCGGACGACCCAACGGAACCTCAACCCGGACGCTCCGTCCAACTCGCCATGAATCGACGCTCGTTCCTGACGTCCGGCGCCGCAGCCATCGCAGGCGCCGCCACGCTCCGCGCCGCTTCCGCGCAGGCACCCGCTGCCGACAAGGTGGTGAAGTCCGCCGCCGAATGGAAGAAGGCGCTCACGCCCGAGCAGTACAACGTGCTGCGCGAGGAAGGCACCGAGCGGCCGTTCACCAGCCCGCTCAACAACGAGAAGCGCAAGGGCACGTTCGTCTGCGCCGGCTGCGACCTGCCGCTCTTCAAGTCGGACACGAAGTACGACAGCGGCACCGGTTGGCCGAGCTTCTGGGCGCCGATCGCGGGCGCGGTCGCGACCAGCGTCGACTACAAGCTCATCTATCCGCGCACCGAGTACCACTGCCGCCGCTGCGACGGGCACCAGGGCCACGTGTTCGACGACGGCCCCAAGCCCACCGGACTGCGCTACTGCAACAACGGCGTCGCGCTCAAGTTCGTCCCGGCGTGATCGAATCGCGCTGCGCTTCGCGCAACGCGATTCGATCCCGAATGCAGTCAGCGCGAAAGGCTTCGGGCGGCCGGGCGCCTTTCGCGAAGCAATGGCACGAAGCGCGCCGATCACAAGGCGCTTCGCGCCCGTTCAGTAGCGCGCGTCTGCGAGCTGAAAGCCTTCGGCAGACCAGGTGCCATGCGCAGACGCACGCATAGGCATTCAGCGTGCATGCGCGCGCCACGGAACGGGGAGCGCAGCGACCTGTGATCGGCGCGCTTCGTGGCCTTGGCTACGGGGAAAGCGCCCGGCCGCTCCGAAGCTTTCCCCGCTGACCGCTTCGGGACCGAATTGCGGGCCGGGCGAAGCCGGCTCGCGCAATTTGGTCACGCCGCGGTCACGCTGGGGGTGCGACCTTGAGGACCTCCTCGGCCGTCGTGATGCCGGCGGCGACCTTCATCGCGCCGGAGACCCGCAGCGGCTTCATGCCGTCCTTGTACGCCTGCTCGCGGATCGCGCGGTCGTCGGCGTCGTGCGTGACCAATTTTCGCAGCGCCGGCGTCATCAGCATGATTTCGTAGAGGCCAATGCGCCCGAAGTAGCCGGTCATCCGGCACTCGAGGCAGCCGACGGGCGCCATGATCTGCTCCGGCTTGTCGGCGCGCCACGGCGCCGTCATCGCCTTCCACGTCTCGTCGTCGGGCGGGTCCGTGGGCTTCTTGCAATGCGGGCACAGCGTCCGCACGAGGCGCTGCGCCATCACGCCCAGCAGCGTCGACGACAGCAGGTACGGCGGGACGCCGAGGTCGAGCAGGCGCGTCACCGCGGTCGGCGCGTCGTTCGTGTGCAGCGTCGACAGCACGAGGTGCCCGGTCAGCGCCGCCTGCACGGCGGTCTCCGCCGTGTCGCGGTCGCGCACCTCGCCGACCATGATGATGTCGGGGTCCTGCCGCATCAGCGTGCGCACGCCGGTCGCGAAGTCGACGCCGATCACCGGCTGCACCTGCATCTGGTTGAACATCGGCTCGACCATCTCGATCGGGTCCTCGACCGTGCAGACGTTCACCTCGGGCGTGGCGATGTGCTTCAACGACGTGTAGAGGGTCGTCGTCTTGCCGGAGCCCGTCGGCCCGGTGACGAGGATGATCCCGTTCGGCTCCTTGATCATCCGCTCCCAGCGCTCGCGGTCGTCCGCCGTGAAGCCCAGGTCGGCGAAGTCGCGCACCAGCACCTCGGGCGTGAAGATGCGCATGACGAGCTTCTCGCCGAACGCGGTCGGCATCGTCGAGATGCGCAGCTCGATCTCGGTGCCCTCGGGCGAGATCGTCTTGATCCGGCCGTCCTGCGGCCGGCGCTTCTCGACGATCTCCATGCGCGCAAGCAGCTTGATCCGCGACGTCATCGCGATCAGCACCGGCTGCGGGATCGCGTAGACCTGGTGCAACACGCCGTCGATGCGGAAGCGGACGATGCCGACGTCGCGCCGCGGCTCGATGTGGATGTCGGACGCGCGCTGCTCGAACGCGTACTGCCACAGCCAGTCGACGATGTGGACGACGTGCTGGTCGTTGGCGTCGAGGTGCCCGTGCTTGCCGAGCTCGACCAGCTGCTCGAAGTTGCGGGCGAGCGAGACGTCGCCCTTCGACGTCTCCTGCGCCTTCTTCATCGAGCGGGCGAGCGTGAAGAACTCGCCGAGGTAGCGCCGGATGTCGACCGGGTTCGCGAACACGAACCGGACGTCGAGCTTGATCATCTGCTCGAGCTCGTCCGCCCACGCGCGCACGAACGGCTCGCTGGTCGCGACCGTCAGCGTCATGCGGTCGACGGCGACCGGCAGGATCCGGAAGCGCTCGGCATACGAGATCGACATCGTCGCCGTCACCGCGCCCAGGTCGATCTTCAGCGGGTCGATGTGGAAGTACGGGACCTTGAGCTTGCCGGCCAGCCACTCGACCAGCAGCTCGAGCGTCAGCAGCTTGCCCGGCGGCTTCGCCGACTTCCACTTCTGCGCGGCGATGAGCTCGAGCGGGTGCTCGTACTGGTGCGTACGCGACTTCGCCACCCGCTCGGCCTCCGCCTGCGCGACGAGCCCGTCGGCCACCATGAGCTTCAGGATGTCGTCGGCGCGCAGCCGCCGGTCCGCCGGCTTGCCCGGCTTGGCGCCCGGCGGCGCACCGGCCGCCGGCGGCGTGCCGCCCGCGGCCGGCGGGGTCGGCTTGACGTTGGAGGCGGGGGTCGCCATCCGGGTATCCTACACCGGGGGTCCGCGGCGCCCGCGCGCGCCGGTCGGCTGCGGGCGGCCTCCCACGCGTATCCGTTGCGATTCCGGAACACCCGCCGTCCGTGCCCGCCCGCATCGCCGCCCTCGACGTCGACATCACGACGCTCGCGCTGGACGCCATCGTCAACGCGGCCAACACGACGCTCCTGGGCGGCGGCGGCGTCGACGGCGCGATCCACCGGGCAGCCGGCCCGGAGCTGCTCGCCGCCTGCCGGACGCTCGGCGGCTGCCCGACCGGCGAGGCGCGGATCACGCCCGGGTTCCGCCTGCCGGCGACGTACGTGATCCACGCGGTCGGCCCGGTCTGGCGCGGCGGCGGGCACGGCGAGCCGGCGCTGCTCGCCGCCTGCTATCGGTCGAGCCTCGCGCTCGCGCGCGCCCACGGCGTGCGCGCGATCGCGTTCCCGGCGATCAGCTGCGGCGTCTACGGCTACCCGCTCGGCGACGCAACCGCCATCGCCGTGCGCGAAGTGCGCGCGGCGCTGGCCGCGGCGCCCGCGATCGAGCGCGTCGTGTTCGCGTGCTTCGGCGCCGGCGTGCGCGCCGCCTTCGAGCACGCGCTCGGCTGACGGTGGCGCGGCGTCAGGCCGGCGCCGGCGTCCGCGCGGGGACCGGCGGTGCGGCCGGCGCTTCGGGCACCTGGAACACCTCGCGCAGGTATGCGACGTACGACGGATCGTAGTCCATCGTCTTCGACGGCTCGTCGCTGATCTTCGCGACCGGCTGGCTGTTGCAGCGCGTCATCTTGATGACGATCTGCAGCGGTTCGTAGCCCAAGTCGTTGGTGAAGTTGGTGCCGATGCCGAACGACGTCTGCACGCGCCCCTTGAAGTAGTCGTACAGCCGCATCGCCAGCGGCACGTTGAGGCTGTCCGAGAACACCATCGTCTTCGTGTGCGGGTCGATGCGCATCTTCTGGTAGTGCGCGATCAGCTTCTCGCCCCACTCGAACGGGTCGCCGGAGTCGTGGCGGACGCCGTCGAAGAGCTTGCAGAAGAAGAGGTCGAAGTCGCGCAGGAACGCGTCCATGCCGCAGACGTCGGACAGCGCGATCCCGAGGTCGCCGCGGTATTCGCGCGCCCACATGTTGAACGCGAAGGTCTGCGAGTCGCGCAGCCGCGGGCCGACCGCCTGGCACGCCTGCAGGTACTCGTGCGCCATCGTCCCCAGCGGCGTCAGGCCGTGGTCCATCGCGAAGCGGACGTTGCTGGTGCCGACGAAGTGCTTCGCCATGTCGCGCTTCAGCGTGCGCACGACCTCGTCGTGCCACGCGCGCGAGAAGCGCCGGCGCGTGCCGTAGTCGGCGATCTTGAAGTCGGGCCCGGGAAGCGTGTTCGCCTGCGCGATCTTCGCCGCGAGGCGCCGGCGGCCCTCGGCGAAGTCCGGCGCCGACACCGTGTTGCGGTAGTACACCTCGGACACGATCGCGAGCACCGGCACCTCGAACAGGATCGTGTGCAGCCACGGCCCCTTGATCGTGATGTCGATCTCCCGGTCCGACCCCGGAATCCGCGCGACCTTGACGAAGCGCCGGTCGAGATGGAAGAGCCCGAGCAGGTCGATGAAGTCGCTCTTGAAGAACCGCCAGCCGCGCAGGTAGTCGATCTCCGCCTGCGTGAACCGCAGGTCGCACAACGCGCCGATCTCGGCCTCGATCTCCGCGGCGTACGGCGTCAGGTCGACCGAGGGGTTGCGGCACTTGAACCGGTACTCGACCTGCGCCTCCGCGAACTGATGCTGGACCACCTGCATCATCGTGAATTTGTAGAGGTCGGTGTCGAGCAGCGACGGGATGATCATCGGCATGCGCGGGCGGGACGGGGCCACGATGTTACCCGGCGAGGCGACCCGCGTCCAAGCGGCGGGCCGGAACCCGCGCAGGTGACCCTGCCCGCGGGCAACTGACCGACAGTCACTTGTCCCGGCGCGGCGGGCGGCTATCATGCAGGGATTCCCCTGCGGCATTCCCGGCATCCATGCTGATCAGCTGTGTGGCCTACCAGAACGGGCAGAAGATTGCCGACATCCCGATCGGGGACATCAGCGAGTACGTGAGTCGCCCCGACTGCTTCGTCTGGGTGGCGTTGTTCGAGCCGTCCAACGACGAGCTGGACGAGATGGCCGACGAGTTCGGGCTGCACGAGCTCGCCGTCGACGACGCGCGGCACGGCCACCAGCGGCCGAAGATCGAGGAATACGCGGACGAGCTCTTCGCCGCCTTGCACACGATCGAGCGCGAGCAGGGCCCGGACGGCACCGACGAGCTGCACACCGGCGAGGTCGACATCTTCGTCGGGCCGAACTACGTGCTGACGGTGCGCCACCGCACGCACGTCGGCTTCGCCGCGGTCCGCGCGCGCAGCGAGCGCGAGCCGGAGCTCCTGCGGCACGGCGCCGGCTACGTGTTCTACGCCGTCATGGACAACATCGTCGACCGCTACTTCCCCGTCATCGACGCGCTGGAGACCGAGCTCGAGACGATCGAGGCGCAGATCTTCGAGCGCAACGCCGCGCGCTCCAACATCGAGGCGCTGTACGCGCTCAAGCAGAAGCTGATGGTGGTCAAGCACGCGGTGGACCCGCTGATGGAGGCGACCGGGCGCCTGCAAGGTGGCCGCGTGCCGTCGGTGTGCGCGGGGATGACCGAGTACTTTCGCGACGTCTACGACCACCTGCACCGGATCCAGGCGTCGGTCGAGGGCATCCGCGAGATGCTGACCACGGCCATCCAGGTCAACCTCGGCATGATCTCGCTCTCCGACAACGAGGTGACGAAGCGGCTGGCGGCGTGGGCGGCCATCATCGCCGTGCCGACGATGGTCGCCGGCATCTACGGGATGAACTTCGAGCACATGCCCGAGCTCAAGTGGGCGTTCGGCTACCCGCTCGCGGTCGCGGTGATGGTCAGTGCCGACGCCTACCTCTACTACCACTTCAAGAAGCTGAAGTGGCTGTAGGCGCAGAAATGAGGGTCAGACTCGAATTTCCGGTGACGGCTGGCGCACTGCGAACGCCGGTACTGGAAATTCGAGCCTGACCCTCATTTCGCGTCGGCAGAGACGACCGGGATCACCCGCCGGTCGTCGCCTCGCGCCGGCGCGACCGGCCACGTCGGCTGCAATGTGGCGTGCCGGATGCCGTACTCGGTCGCGAGCAGTCGCTTCGCATGCGCCAGCGTGGCCGGCCAGTCGTCGCCGCGCGCGATCCCCACGTGCGCCGACAGCGCGATGCCCTCCGCCGACATGTTCCAGACGTGGAGGTCGTGGACACCCGTCACGCCCGGAAGTGCGGCCAGCGCGCGGCCGATCGCGTCGTAGTCGAGGTGCGCCGGCACCCCCTCCATCAGCACGCCGGTCGACTGGCGCAGGAGCTGCCACGTCGAGCGCAGGATCAGCAGCGCGACGGCGAGCGACAGCAGCGGGTCGATCGGCGTCCAGCCGGTCGCGACGATCACGCCGCCCGCGACGATCGCCGCGAGCGACCCCAGGAGGTCGCCCATCACGTGCAGCAGCGCGCCGCGCGTGTTGAGCGACCCGGTCGCGCGCGCCAGCACCCACGCCGCGGCCAGGTTCACGCAGAGGCCCGCCACCGCGATGGCGACGACCCACCCCCCGGCGACGGGGGCGGGCGCGAGCAGCCGGCGCACCGCCTCGATCGCGATGCCGCCCACCACCGCCAGCATCGCGATCGCGTTGACGAACGCGGCCAGCACCTCGGCCCGGCCGTATCCGTAGGACGCGCGGCGCGACGGCGGCCGCTGCGCGATGGCGTCGGCGAACAGCGCGAGGCCCAGCGCGGCGGCGTCGGTGACCATGTGGCCCGCGTCGGACAGGAGCGCCAGCGAGCCCGCCAGCCAGCCGCCGATCGCCTCGACCAGCGCGAACCCGGCCGTCAGCAGCAGCGCGATCGTCAGCGCCCGGCGATTGCCGTTGCCGGGGGCCGAATGCCGGTGGTCGCCACGGTGATCGTGGTCGTGGGCGTGGTCGTGGGCAGCGGACGCCGCGCCGGGCGCGTGCGGGTCGTTCATGGCGGGCGGGAACTTTCTGGCGGCTTGGCGAGAATATACGCGCAGGACCGCCCATGCCCGTTCCCAGGATGAAACCGCCCCCACGCTCGCTTCGCTCGCTGCCCCCCGAGCCGTCCTCGCGCGCGGGCCGAAGGCAAGGCTCGAAGAGCGCGTCCGCGCGCGAGGGCGGCGGCCGACACGCCGGCGCCCGCATGTCGCGCGGGGCCAATGAGGCCGCGGCAGGTCAGTCGCTCGGGACGGCCCATCGCGACTAGGATGAAACGACCCCCACGCTCGCTGCGCTCGCTGCCCCCCGAGGGGGCAGGTCAGTCGCTCGGGACGGCCCATCGCGACTGACATGCCCGCCGAGCTCTCCGACCGCCTGCAGGCGACCGACGCCGCGCTCGCCGCCCGCCTCGCGTGCGGCGACGCCGCGGCGCTGACGCCGCTCTACCAGCGCCATCGCGCGCAGGTCTACCGCTTCGCGCTGCTGTGGTCCGGATCGGCGTCGGTGGCCGCCGACGTCACGCAGGACGTGTTCGTCCACCTGCTGACGCAGGCCGACGACTACGCACCGGAGCGCGGCCCGCTCAAGCCGTGGCTGCTCGGGATCGCGCGCAACTTCGTCCATCGCCGGACCGGCGCCGACGCCCGCTACGTCGCCAACGACGACGACGCGGAGCCCCCGGCCCCGGCGCACGTCGATCCGGCGCCGGAGGCCGCACTCGACGCGCAGCGCGACCTCGCGCGGCTGCGCGCCGCGATCGCCGCGCTGCCGCCGCACTACCGCGACGTCCTCGTGCTGGTGGAACTGGCCGAGCGGTCGTACGCCGAAGCCGCCGCGATCTGCGGCTGCGAGCTCAACACCGTGCGCTCGCGGCTCTCCCGCGCCCGCGGCCTCCTCGCGCGCTGGCTCGACGCCGCGCCGGCGCGCGCCCACATCACCAAGGGTTGACCATGGTCCCGCTGCCCGTCCCCTCCGACCTCGACCGCCGCCTCGCGGCGCTCCGGGAATCCGTCGCCGACGCGCTTCCGCCGCCGGCGACCGACCACGCCATCGCGGCCGCCGTGGCCCGCGCGGCGCGGCGCACGCCGCAACCGGGACCGCGCCGCGCGACCGGCGACCGCTGGCTCGCGTGGCCGCTGGCGCTCGCGGCGTCGATCGCCGCACTGTCGTTCGTCGTCCGCTCGCTGCCGCCGGAGGCCGTCGTCGCCGAGCCCGCCGCAGCCCCGGCGAGTGCCGCTGCCGAATTCATGCCGGTCGTGCCGCTCGCCGACATCGAGCGCGCCGGCGACACCGTGGTCGTGCCCGCGCGGCTGCCGCGCATGACGCTCGCGCAGCTCGGGCTGCCGGTGAATCCGGCGCGCGCCGCCGACGCGATCGACACCGAACTGCTCGTGCGCCGCGACGGGTCCGTGCTCGCCGTGCGCTTCATCTACTGATCTCGTCGAGGGAGTCGCCCATGTCCGCCACGTTCCATCGTCGTCCGCTCGCCGCCGCGCTCGCGGCCATCGCCTTCGCGGGCTGCGGCGCCGCGCTCGCGGCGACCGCCGCCGGCCCGCGCGACGCGGCCGTGCCGCCGGCGCCCGCCGTGCCCGACATCAATGCACGGATCGCGCAGGCCATGGAAATGGTCGCGCAGGTCGGGGAACCGGGAAGGCGCGGCAATGCCGACTCGAGGTGGCTCGCGCTCGACGAAGGACTCATGTCGTTGCCGTCGTCGTGGGCGTTCGTCGGCAACGAGTTCGGCAATCCGCGCGAAATCGTCAAGAACGCCCCCTACACGGCGGAGGCCGTCACCGAGTCCGTGCAGGTCCTGCCGGACGGCAATCGCATCGTGAAGAAGGCGACGACGCTGCTCGCCCGCGACGGCGTCGGCCGCACGCGGCAGGAGGGCAAGGGCGACGCGCGCACGGGCACGTTCATCTACGATCCGATCGAGGGGCGCAGCATCGTCCTCAACGAGTCGAAGCGCACGGCGACGCGGCTGCCGCGCCTGCCGGCGCCGCCCGAGCCGCCGGCCCCCCCCGGCGCCGGCACGCCGCCCCCGCCGCCGCCCGCCGCCGGCGCGCGCAGCGTCGACGTCCAGCCGGGGCGGGTGATCGTCCGCCGCGGCGGCGGCGACGGGACCGAGGCCAGGGACGTGCACGTCGAGGTCATCCGCATCGACGGCAGCGGCGAAGCCGGTGCCGTGCCGCCTCCGCCGCCGCTGCCGCCGCTCACGCTGCCACTCGTGCCGCGCGGCAAAGGCGAGACGAAGAGCCTCGGCACGCGCGAGTTCGAAGGCATCAAGGCCGAGGGCACGCTGACGACGCACACGATCCCCGCCGGCGCGATCGGCAACGAGAAGCCGATCGTGGTGACCAGCGAGCGCTGGTTCTCGCCGGAGCTGCACGTGGTCGTGTTCGCGAAGACGTCCGACCCGCGCGCCGGCGAGACCACGTACCGGCTGACCAACGTGAAGCGCGGCGAGCCCGCACCCGACCTCTTCAAGGTGCCCGCGGACTACACGACGCGCGGCGATCCGCGCGAGCGCAAGTCGTAGGCGGCGCCGCACGCGGTCGGGGCGCGGACGCCTGCGCCGCCGCCGCGCGGTCGGACGATCGCGCAGCGCGTGCGCGAGGCTTTCCCGGGCCGGACCATGGCCGCCCGCGGCAACATGCTCACCCCTTTCGGCCCCCGTCCGGAGGCCGGCCCCCATCCGGCGCCGCGGATTGGCGTCACGCCGTCGGCGACGCGAGGCGGACGGGCCCCGCCTTCCCGGGCCGCCGGCCGCGCTTGTCGGCGTAGAACGCGGCAATGCGCGCCATGTCGGCGGCGACGTCGCCGGTCAGCGTCAGGTACGCGCCGACGCCGATCTCGCGCCGCGCGTAGTCGATGAACGCGAGCCCCAACGGCACGTCGACCGCACGCGTCAGGTGGTAGAAGCCGCTCTTCCACGCCGCCGTGCGGCTGCGCGTTCCCTCGGGCGCGATCACCAGCCGGCACACGCCGCCGGCCGCGAAGCGCGCCGCGAGCTGCGCGATCACGCCGGCGCTCGCACGGCGGTCGACGGGGATCCCGCCCCAGCGCGCGAACAGCGGGCCGAACGGTCCCTCGAACAGCGTGTGCTTGCCGATGAAGTTGAGCTCGAGCCCGAGCATCCACTTCGCAAGGAGGCCGACGACGAAATCCCAGTTCGACGTGTGCGGATAGATGACGATCACGCAGCGCGGCGGCACCGGCTGCGCGAGCACGACCCGCCAGCCGAGCAGCCTCAGCATTGCCGCCGCGAAGCGCGCGTGCGGACGGCGGTCCAGCGCCCGTTCGACCCGGGGCGCTGGCGGGAACTCGAAGGTCGCGATCAAGGGAGGGGCGACGACCCGGGCGCACGGCGATTCGCCGCCAGCGCAGTCTAGCAAACGCGCGTCGGCCGCGCGCTAGAATCGGCGGCATGGACGCCGACCGCGACACGCTCGCCGTGCGCATCGACGCGGTGCTGCCGCAGACGCAGTGCAGGCGCTGCGGGTTTGCCGCCTGCCGCCCGTACGCCGAGGCGATCGCCGCCGGCACCACGGCGATCAACCGATGTCCCCCGGGCGGCGACGCGGTCATCGCCGCACTCGCCGGGCTGACCGGGCGCGCGCGGGCGGCGCTCGATCCGGCGTGCGGCACGCACGGCCCGCTCACGGTCGCGGTCATCGACGAGGCCACCTGTATCGGCTGCCGGCTGTGCATCGACGCGTGTCCGGTCGACGCGATCATCGGCGCGCCGAAGCGGATGCACGCGGTCCTGCCGTCGCTGTGCTCCGGGTGCGAGCTGTGCGTCGCCCCCTGCCCCGTCGACTGCATCGCCATGGTGCCGGCGGCCCGCGCGTGGACGGCCGGCGACGCCGACGCCGCGCGCGCCCGGCACGACGCACGCGCGGTCCGGCTCGCGCGGCGCGAACGCGTCGCGGATCGCCGGCCCGACGCGGCGGCCGAGCGCGCGCGGCGGGCCGAGGCGATCGCCGCGGCGCTCGCGCGCGCGCGCGCCAGGCGCCAGCGGCCATGAGCGACGGCGTTCGCCGCCGTCGCGGCGCCCGCGCGTACGTGCTCGCGATGGCGTTGACGGCAGCGACGGCGTTCGCCGCGGACGCGCCCGCCGATTTTTCCGCGCGGCTCGACGCGCTGTGGACGTTCGCCGATCCCGCCGGGTCGGAGGCGCGGTTCCGCGAGGAGGTCGCGCGCCACCCCGCCGGCTCGCGCGAGGCGCTGGAGGCCGCGACGCAGATCGCGCGGACGCACGGGCTGCGGCGCCAGTTCGCGCAGGCCGACGCGACGCTCGACGGCGTGGCGCCCCGGCTCGACGCCGTGCCGGCCCGCGTGCGCGTGCGCTACCTGCTCGAGCGCGGACGCACGCGCAACTCGGCGGGCGAGAAGTCCGCCGCGGTCGTGCTGTTCACCGACGCGCTCGCCGCCAGCGAACGCGACACGCTGCCGGGTGCCGACTTCTACCGCGTGGACGCGCTGCACATGCTGGGCATCGCGGCGCCCGCGCCGGAGCGCCTGCAGTGGGACCTGCGCGCGCTCGCCGCCGTGGAGGCCTCGGCCGACGCGCGTGCGCGCGGATGGGCGGCGTCGCTGTACAACAACGTCGGCTGGGCGTACTTCGAGGCGGGCGACGCGAAGACGGCGCTCGTCCAATGGCAGAAGGCGGTGCCGCTGCGCGAGGCGGCCGGCGACACGGGCACGATCCGCATCGCCAGGTGGACGGTCGCGCGCGGGCACCGCGCACTCGGCCAGCTCGACGAGGCCGAGGCGATCCAGCGCGCGCTCGCGGCGGAGACCGAGCGCGATGGCGACCCCGACGGCTACGTCTACGAGGAGCTGGCCGAAGTCGCGATCGCGCGCGGCGACCCGAAGGCCGCCGCGCCGTGGGCAGCGAAGGCGCACGCGCTGCTCCGCGACGACCGCTCCGTGCCGCCGGCCCGGCTCGCGCGCCTCGACGCCATCGCGCGAGGAGCGCCCCCGTGAACCCGGACAAGCGGCGCGCGATCTTCGAGCGCTTTCGCGCCGGCAATCCGGATCCCGCGACCGAGCTCGCCTACCGAACGCCGTTCGAGCTGCTCGTCGCGGTCGTGCTGTCGGCGCAGGCGACGGACAAGAGCGTGAACAAGGCCACGGCGCGGCTCTTCGCGAAGGCGAACACGCCGGCCGCGATCGCGCGCCTCGGCGTCGAGGGGCTCATCCCGTACGTCAGCTCGATCGGCCTTTTCCGCAACAAGGCGAAGAACGTGGTCGCGCTGTCGGAGATCCTCGTCCGCGAGCACGGCGGGCAGGTGCCGTCCACGCGCGAGGCGCTGGAGGCGCTGCCCGGAGTCGGCCGCAAGACCGCCAACGTCGTGCTCAACACGGCGTTCGGCCAGCCGACGATCGCCGTCGACACGCACATCTTCCGCGTGGCGAACCGCACGGGCCTGGCGCCGGGCCGGAACGTCGAGGAGGTCGAGCGCAAGCTCGAGAAGTTCGTTCCGGACGAATTCAAGCGTGGCGCGCACCACTGGCTGATCCTGCATGGCCGCTACACGTGCGTGGCGCGGTCGCCGAAGTGCCCGCAGTGCGTGATCCGCGACCTGTGCGAGTTCCGCCCGAAGACGAAGGGCGCCGCGCCGCCGCGCCCGCTCAGGGACTAGCGCCGGTGTTCAATCCGTCGCGCGACGAGGCGCGCCGCTTCCTGATCGACGCGTGGGCGAAGTACCGCGCCGGCGCGCCGCTGTCCGGCCTCGAGCAGGTTGCCGCGCGCCTGATCGCCATGCACGCCGAGTACCACGCCACGCTCGAGGACCCCGACCGCCACGCGGACCGTGACTACCTGCCGGAGGCCGGGGAGGTCAATCCGTTCCTGCACCTGTCGTTGCACCTCGCGGTCGCCGAGCAGCTCGCGATCGACCAGCCGCCCGGCATCCACGCGCACTTCGAGCGCATCCGCGCCGCGCGCGGCGACGAGCACGCGGCGCTGCACGCGGTGATCGAGTGCCTGGGCGAGGTGGTCTGGCAGGCACAGCGCACCCGCACGCCGCCGGACGGGCAGCGCTACCTCGACTGCCTCGCGCGGAGCCGCTAGCTCGCCGTTGCAGCCGTCGGCGTGCCGTGCCGGGGAACGACGCGACGAAGGGTCGGCGGGGTCACGACTTCCGGATTCGCGGCGGCCGCGGTTGCCTCGCCCCGCCCCGGACGACGCCGAATTCCGGACGTGGTCACCGCCTGCGGCGGCCCGTCGGCGCATCCCTTCTAGAACAGCGCCGTCACGCGGACCGTCGTGCCGTTGGTCTCCACCGAGACGTTGGCCGTGCCCGTGTGCGCGAGGCGCACCATGTTCGCATTGGTGGCGAGCATCTCGGCGACGAAGCCGCGCACGCCGCGCGCCGCTGCATGCTCGGCCATCCGCCTCTGCAGCGCCGCGCCGAGCCCGCAGCCCTGCCAGCGCGGGCTCACCATGAACGCCGTCTCGCCCAGGTTCGTCGAAGCGTCGATGAAGTAGCACGACTGCGCGACGATCTCCGGGTTCTCGCGCGAGCCGGTCACCGCGACGAACGCCACCTCGTTCTCGAAGTCGACGTTGCACAGCCGCTGCACGTCCTGCCCGGACAGCTCGCGCACCTTGCGGAAGAACCGCGTGTACACGTCGGACTCGGACATGCTGTGGAAGAGATCGCGGATGGCGTTGCCGTCCGTGGACGCCGCGGGACGCAGCAGGACGCTGCGGCCGTCCTTCAGCCTGACCGTGACTTCCTCCTCCACCGGGTAAGCCCGCATGTTCCGGAGCGTCTGCGACTCCGGCAGGTAGCCCATCGCCTTCGCCTTCTCGAACAGCCCGGCGCGGAACTTCGGGTGCGCGACCTCGATCAACGCGATCGCGCGCTCGCGGATCGACTTGCCGAACAGGTACGCGATGCCGTACTCGGTGATCACGTAGTGGACGTCCGTGCGGGCGATCGTGACGCCTTCGCCGGGCTCGAGCGCGGCGCGCACGCGCGAGCCCTCGCCGTCGTCGGTCGTGGACGCGAGGCAGATGATCGCCTTGCCGCCTTCCGAGCGCGACGCGCCGCGCAGGAACTCGCCCTGCGCCGCGATGCCGCTGTAGAACTCGCCCCCGAGCTGGTCGACGCAGACCTGCCCGGTCAGGTCGATCGCGAATGCCTGCGTCACCGACACCATCCTGTGCTGCGCGGCGATCGTCACCGGGTGGCAGACGACGTCGATCGGCTGGAACGAGAACAGCGGGTTGCGGTCGACGAGGTCGTACAGCCGCTTGCCGCCGATCGCGAAGCTCGTGACGATCTTGCCCCGCTCGCGCGACTTCCGCCGGCCGGTGAGGATGCCGTTCTCGAGCAGCGGGATGATGGCGTCGGTGATGACGTCGGAGTGGATGCCGAGGTCGCGGCGGTCGGACAGGTACTTGAGCGCGGCGTTGGTGACGCGGCCGAGGCCGATCTGCAGCGTCGCGCCGTCCTCGATGATGCCGCTGATGTAGCGGGCGATCCGCTCGACGACCTGCGCCTCGGTCGCCGGGTGCACGTATTCGATGAGCGGCGTGTCGACGGGGACGAGCCGGTCGATCTCGCTCACGTGTACCGTCGAGTCGCCCATCGAGCGCGGCATCGCCGGATTGACCTCGGCGATCACGAGCGCGGCGGCGGCGATGGCCGCCGGGATCACGTCGACCGAGATGCCGAGGCTCACGTACCCGAACTCGTCGGGCGGCGACACCTGGATCAGCGCCGCGTCGACGCGGATCCGGCCGATCCCGATGAGCTGCGGCACCCGGGCCACCGACAGCGGCACGTATTCGGCGAGGCCCTGCCGCACCGCGGCCTGCATGTCCGAGCCGACGAAGAACGTGCGGTGGCGGAAGCGCGTGGTCGCGCGCCCCTGGCCGTCGTGCGGCACCGCGCCGTTGGTGATGAAATGCACGAGCTCGATGTCCGCCGGCGGCGACGGCATCGACTCGAGCGCGCCCACGAGCGCGCGCGGGGTCGCGCACGCCGTGCCGACGAACACGTGGCTGCCGCCGGCGATGCGCGCGACGGCGTCCTCCGCCGTCGTCACCCGGTCGGCGTACGGCGCGAGCCGCGGGTCGAGCGCCGGGGCCGCGGGTCCCGCGGCGGCCGCCCCGCCGCCGCCGCCCGGCCCCATCCGGTCGAGCAGCCCGCGGGCGACGCGGGTCAGGAACTCGGCGGCGCCCTCGCGCGACCCCTTGCCTTGCGTATCGTCAGCCACCGCAACTCCCTTCGCCATGCATCGGCGCGGACCGCGACCGGCGCGTGCCGTGCGTCATTCTGCGGCGGCGGCGGCGGCGTCCGCGGGGCCCCCGTGCCCGCGCAGCACGTCCCGCGCGTGCGCGTAGCCCTGCTCGACGATCTCGTCGAACCGGCTCCACTCGAGCATGCCCACGCGCTCGAGCGGCGGGTTGAAGTACAGGTCGGTCATGCGCCGCGCCTCGTACTGCCGCGACATGCTGTAGAGGATCGTCATGTTCATCAGGTACGACATCAGCGACGGCAGCCGGTAGCGCCGCCGGCCGCGCGGCCGCAGGCGGTCGCGCAGCAGCGCCCACCCGTCCGGCACCTCGTCGAACTCGATGCGCCGCGGCTTGCGGAAGTCGAGGTCGACCCGATGACGGTGCCGACGCCGTGCATCCGCCGCATGACGTCGACCGGGAAGTTGTTGAACGTGCCGCCGTCGCACAGCAGGTCGCCGTCCGCGACCACGGGCGGCAGCGCGCCGGGGATCGCCACGCTCGCCTGCAGCGACTTGGCAAGGTCGCCCCGGGTGATCACGTGCTGCCGCGCCTGCGAGTAGTTGGTCGCCACGCAGAAGAAGTTCTTCCACAGGTCCTCGACGTCGGCGTCGGAGCCGGTGAAGTCCTGCACGGCCGTGCGCAGGACCTTCCGCAGCCGGCGGCCCTTGATCAGCGACAGCAGCGGAATGAAGTTGTAGTCGCCGGTGGGATTCTCGCCGAACGCGCGGCGCGCGTGCGCGAGCATGAAGTCGAGCGGCCGGTCGAACGCGACGCAGGCGGCCATCGTGGCGCCGATGCTGGTGCCGCCGACGTAGTCGATCTCGATGCCGTGCTCGCCGAGCGCGCGGTAGATGCCGAGGTGCGCGAAGCCGCGCGCGCCGCCCCCGGCGAACACGAGGCCGACCGCGTTGTGACTCACGATCCGCGCGAGCCGCGCCATGTCGCGCGCGAGCGCCGGACGGACGTGCACGTGATGGGCGACGGCGCGCCGGTCGAGCCACGCGCGCGTGCCGCGCGGACACGGCGCGTCCTCGCTGTGCAGCAGCACGAGGGTCTCGGCGACCTCGGTCCGCGCCGGCCGGCGGTCGAGACACTGCACCTCGATCGCATGCAGCGCCGGTGGCTGCGCGGTGTCGGCGAGCAGCAGCAGTTCGTCGCAGTGGCGGCTGCACCGCTGCGTCCACGCCGTCGGGCCGTCGTCGCCGACCAGCAGCACGAAGTCGTGGCCGGCCTCGATCTCCTCCAGCAGCAGCGCGACCCGGCGGTTGGGGAGCGCGTCGGCGCGGTCGCGCTGCGCGGCCCCGGCTTCCCCCAGCTCGCCGTCGACGGCGGCCGCGTCGAGCACCCGGACGCGGCCGTGCCGACGCAGGTGCTCGCCCAAGGTTGCGGCGAAGGCCCGCGGGTCGACGCCCGCCGTGACCGGCACGACGCCGATCATCACCGGCTGCACGAGGTCCGGCTGCGGCTTCACGTTGCGCAGGTGCCCGATGACCTGCCGCGTCAGCGCGATCGACAGCTGCGCGCTGCTCGCGAGAATCCGGTCGAACTCGGGCTTGGGCAGCCGCACCAGCACGGAGTCGCGGATCGCGACGACGGTCGCCGCGCGCGGCTCCCCCGTGAAGAGGCTCATCTCGCCGATCGTGTGGCCGCGTCCCATCTCGCGGACCATGCGCTCCGTCCCGTCCGCGGCGACCACGTATGCGCGCAGGCGGCCGCCGATGGCGAGGTACATGGAATCGCCCGGCTCGCCCTGCGTCATCAGCGTCTGCCCGCCGGCGATCTCGACCCACTCGAGCCTCTCGCGCAACGACTCCAGTACCGACGGCTCGACGTCGGGAAGGATCCTGCGCAGGTGCAGCGACAGCAGTTCGTCCGGGTAGTGCTGGCGTGCGGCGCTCGCGTCCATCGATTCCTTCAGGGGGTGCGACTCGGCGCGCAGTCCGCGCGACCGCAACCCGTGCCGGATGTTACTGCATGGCGCCCGTGGGCGGAGAGGTCCGGCGCACGCCGGCACCCGCGGTTCAATGCGGCGGCCGCGCGTCGACGATCAGCTTGAGCTTGCGAGTGCGCGGGTCGGGCGGCAGCTCGGACACCTCCTCGACGGCGACCGTCACGCCGCGCATCCGCTTTCCGTCGAGGACCCCGCGCACCTGCGCGTGCATCGCGGCGGCCGCCTCGGCGCGCGCGCCTGCGCCGGCGGCCGGGTCGATCCGCACGCGCAGCGTGAGCGCCGCGTCCCCGTCGACGCGCACCTGGAAGCCGAGGACGCAGGGCGGGGTCAGCAGCACGATGAGCGAGTACGGCAGCAGCGCCTCGGCGTCGCCGTCGTCGTTGCGCAGGACGACCGTCATCTCGCTGCGGCCGATCAGCGCGTCGATCCTGAGGTACGGGAAGCGCGGGTCCGCGTCGGGCGCGCACCGGACGCGGTCGTCCAGCCGGTACCGGAACAGCGGCAGCGTCTCGTTGTAGAGGTTCGTCACCAGGCAGTGGTCGTCGCCGATCTCGAAGACGAGGTCGTCGTCGTAGACGATCATCGGGTTCTCGTCCGCCGCGGAAATTCCCATCATCAGGTGCTCGGTGCATCCGTAGCCGTTGTACACCTCGCACCCGAACGCGCGCCGCAGCAGCGCCGCGTCGGCGCGCGTCATCGCCTCGCCGCCCCCGTGCACGGCACGCGGCGCGATCGCGAGCTTCCCGGCCAGCTGCGCCTCGGCCAGCACCTTGAGCGCGACCACGTAGCCCACGACGAAGTCCGGCCGGTGCGCGTCGAGCTTGCGCAGCGTCTCGGCCAGAGGCGCGTCCACGTCGAGCAGGCAGACCTGCACCAGGCGCCGCAGCAGGCCGTCGTGGGTGGGCGTCGCCATCGACACGCCGCCGAAGTGCCCGCTGATCGCGCCGAAGTAGGCGATGCGATACGGGCGCCACTCGCCGGAGCCCGGCGGCCGGAACGCCGGCCGCAGCCATTGCGCCATGCCGCGCACCCAATCGCGCTCCGAGAAGACGACGCACCCCGGAGGGCCGGACGAGCCCGACGTGTGCAGCACGCGAAATTCGCCCAGGAAGAGCTCGCGCGAATCCCGCGAGCGGTGCAGGAACTGCGCGACGGCGGCCGCGGTGATCCGGCCGTCGGTGACGATGTCGTCGAAGCGCTCGCGCAGGATGTCCTTCGTCAGGACCGGCAGGTCCGCCGGCGTCGCCGTGGCGGCGTCGACGCGGCGCGTCCGCAGCACCTCCGCGTAGTAGCGCGACCGGCTCGCCGCGAACGCCAGGTGGCGGCGGAAGCGCGCGAGGCGCTCGACCTCGAACTCGGCCCGCGTGAGCCTTCCGTGCCGCCGGTACTCGGCGAGCTTCGCGAACGCGATGCGGGACCGGCGGAGCGCAGCTCCCGCGTCCCGCAGCGCCATGGCGGCGGCCGGATCCCCGCGGTCAGTACTTCGACGCGAGCACCGACGGCTGCGTGTAGAAGTACGCCGACACGTTTGCGATGTCCTTGTCGGTCAGCCCCGCGGCCATGCCGGCCATGATCGCGTTCTTGCGCGCGCCGGACTTGTAGTCGCGCAGCGCCTTCGCGAGGTAATCCGGGTACTGGCCCGAGAGCTTCGGGTATTCGGGCGTGGTCGGCTGCCCGCCGTCGATGCCGTGGCAGGCGGCGCACACTTCCTGCACCTTCTTCTTGCCGGCCTCGATGTCGGCGGCCGCGGCGCCGGCCGGGGCGAGGGCCGCGAGCGCGGCGGCGGAGATCAGGATACGAAGGCTCATGGTCACTTGGTCGCCGTGGTGAGCGGCGTCTGCGAATAGTAGGCGGCGAGGTCGGCCATGTCGGCGTCGGACAGCGACGCGGCGATCGCCTTCATCGACGGGTGCCCGCGGTTGCCGCTCTTGTATTCCTTGAGCGCGGCCACGAGGTACGCGGCGTTCTGGCCCGACAGCTTCGGCACGCGGTAGACCTCGGGAAACGCGGTGCGCCAGCCGAGGATGCCGTGGCAGCCCTGGCACATCTGGACTTTCTGCGCGCCCTTCAGCGGGTCGCCGGCGGGCGCGGGCGCCTGCGCGAGCGCGAGCGGGGAAGCCAGCAGCGCGGCTGACAGGACGGCGGGAACGGCGAATCTCTTCATGGGGTCCGTCGTGGTTCGGGATTGGGTGCCGCACGCCGCGCGATGCGGCGCGCGCGGGGCGGGTCAAACCGCGCGATTCTAGGGGGAGCGGCCGGTCGCGGTCAAACCCGGCCGCCGTGCTACCGCTCGAGGTGCTTGAGCTTGCCGGGCACGGCCTTCCACTCGTCCGCGTCGGGCGGCGCGGGCTTGCGTTCGATGATCGGCTTCCAGATCTTCGCGAGTTCCGCGTTCAGGGCCGTGAACTGCCGCTGGTCGTCGGGGACGTCGTCCTCGGCGTAGATCGCCTCGACCGGGCACTCGGCGACGCACAGCGTGCAGTCGATGCACTCGTCCGGGTCGATCACGAGGAAATTCGGCCCTTCGCGGAAGCAGTCGACCGGGCAGACGTCCACGCAGTCGGTGTACTTGCAGCGAATGCAGCTTTCGGTGACGACGTAGGTCATGGACAGCGCGGCGTGATCGGCCGCCCCTCGTGGCCGGGAAACGTTGAATTCTAGCAGAGGCACCCCCATCTCCCGAACCGCCGGCGCCGACCTTGCGCCGGGCGTGGGCTTCGGCTACCGTAAGCTCAGGAGGCGGCGGCGCGACCAACGTCGTCCCGCCGCGGAGCGGGAACGCGGGACTCGTCCCCGGCGGGCCCGGAATCGAGAGGAAATTCCATGAGTGACGCCATCAAGCACGTTTCGGACGCGACCTTCGACAAGGACGTCCTGCAATCCGGCAACCCGGTGCTCGTCGACTTCTGGGCCGAATGGTGCGGACCGTGCAAGATGTTCGCGCCGGTGCTGGACGAGATCGCGAAGGAATACGGCGGCAAGGTGACCGTCGCCAAGCTCGACATCGACGCCAATCCGTCCACGCCCGGCAAGTATGGCATCCGCGGCATCCCGACGGTCATCCTGTACAAGGGCGGGCAGGCGCACGCGCAGAAGGTCGGCGCGCTGACCAAGTCGCAGCTCACGGCGTTCCTCGACAGCAACCTGTAGGCCCGCGGCGCCGGCGCCGTCAGTTGACAGGCGCCGGCAACCGCTATAGTCTGCCGTCCCGTAGTGCGGTGCGCATTTCGTCCTGACCCGCCGCCTGCAGCCTGAATCGCCCGGGCGCCGCCGCGAAGTTCACGCGACGCCCCGATCCCGAAGCCGCCCCTGACCGCCTTCCCGGCCGCACCGACGGCCGCCCCGCTGCCGTTCCGGCACGTCCCCCCTGCCCGCACCATGCATTTATCCGATCTCAAGTCCAAGCACGTGTCCGAACTGATCGAGGTCGCCAACGCGAACGAGATCGAGGGCGCCAACCGGATGCGCAAGCACGACCTCATCTTCGCGCTGCTGAAGCAGCAGGCGAAGAAGGGCGAGTCGATCTTCGGCGGCGGCGTGCTCGAGGTGCTGCCGGACGGCTTCGGCTTCCTGCGCTCGCCCGACACGTCGTACCTCGCCAACACCGACGACATCTACATCTCGCCGTCGCAGATCCGCCGCTTCAACCTGCACACCGGCGACACGATCGAGGGCGAGATCCGCACGCCGAAGGACGGCGAGCGCTATTTCGCGCTGGTGAAGGTCGACAAGGTCAACTTCGAGCCGCCCGAGAACGCGAAGTCGAAGATCCTGTTCGAGAACCTGACGCCGCTGTTCCCGGACAAGCCGCTGGTGCTCGAGCGCGACATCAAGGCCGAGGAGAACATCACCGGCCGCATCATCGACATCATCGCCCCGATCGGCAAGGGCCAGCGCGGGCTGCTCGTCGCGTCGCCGAAGTCCGGCAAGACCGTGATGCTGCAGCACATCGCGCACTCGATCGCCGCCAACCACCCCGACGTGATGCTGATCGTGCTGCTGATCGACGAGCGGCCCGAGGAAGTCACCGAGATGCAGCGCTCGGTGCGTGGCGAGGTGGTCTCGTCGACGTTCGACGAGCCGGCCACGCGCCACGTGCAGGTCGCCGAGATGGTGATCGAGAAGGCGAAGCGCCTCATCGAGCACAAGAAGGACGTCGTGATCCTGCTCGACTCGATCACGCGCCTCGCGCGCGCCTACAACACCGTGGTGCCGGCGTCCGGCAAGGTGCTCACCGGCGGCGTCGACGCCAACGCCCTGCAGCGCCCGAAGCGCTTCTTCGGCGCCGCGCGCAACATCGAGGAAGGCGGCTCGCTCACGATCATCGCCACCGCGCTCATCGACACCGGGTCGCGGATGGACGACGTGATCTACGAGGAGTTCAAGGGCACGGGCAACATGGAAATCCACCTCGACCGCCGCATGGCCGAGAAGCGGATCTACCCGTCGATCAACGTGAACCGCTCCGGCACGCGCCGCGAGGAGCTGCTGCTCAAGCCCGACATCCTGCAGAAGGTCTGGATCCTGCGGAAGCTGCTCTACCCGATGGACGAGCTCGAGGCGATGGAATTCCTGCTCGACAAGATCAAGGCGACGAAGAACAACGCGGAGTTCTTCGACAGCATGCGGCGCGGGTAGGCCGCCTGCGCCCGCCTCGCGCGGCCGGGCCTCGGAACGATGCGGCACCGGCCGCTCCCCGTCGCGTCGTTCCCGCGTGGAGCGTGCGGGCGCGAGATGCGGGCCGTCGCTTGGCCCCCGGCGACGCGCGGCCTGCCATAACCCTTTGTTTGCAAAGCCTGTTTTCGGCACGCCTTGCCAGGTGGGGGCGCCGCCCCCATCTTGCCCGGCAGAGGGAAATCGGCGATAATTCAAGGCTTTCCGCCCCCTGCGGCCTGTTTTGGCCGAAGGCACGGCGGCCACCAGGGGCGGCGCGTCCGCGAGCACGATCACCGCGGGCAAGCGAGTCCGGCACACGCGAGGACACCATGAAGGAAGGCATCCACCCGAAGTACGCCGAAGTGCAGGTCACCTGCAGCTGCGGCAACCAGTTCACGACGCGCTCGACGGTCGCGAACAAGGCGCTCCACATCGAAGTGTGCTCGCAGTGCCACCCGTTCTACACGGGCAAGCAGAAGGTGATGGACACGGCGGGCCGCATCGACAAGTTCCGCCAGCGCTACGGCAAGTCGGCGGCCGCGAAGACCGCCTGACGCCGGTCCGCGCCGCGATTCGCCACCGGAAAGGCAGCTTCGGCTGCCTTTTTCGTTTGCGGTGGTGGTGTAGCATCGGCATTGCCGTCCCCCGCAGCATGCGCCCCCCTCGCCCCTTCGTCCCCGAGCCGGTCGACCCCGAAGCGGTCAGTCCGGCCGCGCCGTTCCGCGCGCTCAAGCAGTTCGGGCTCGTGCTGCTGTGCGCGGCGTGGGTCGCGCTCGGGATTGCCGGCCACGACCCGTGGAAGACCGAGGACGCGACGTCGATCGGCGTCGCCGCCGAGATGGCGCGCGCCGGCGATTTCGTCGTGCCGACGCTCGCCGGCGAACCCTGGCTGCCGCATCCGCCGCTCGCCTACATCGGCGGCGCGGTCGCCATCGGGCTGTTCGCGCCGCCGCTGCAGGTGCACAACGCGGCGCGGATGGTCGTCGCGGTCGCACTCGCGGCCGTGCTCGTCGCGACGGGCTTCGCGAGCCGCGAGCTCAACGGCCGCGCGTTCCGCTGGCTGCCCGTGCTGATCCTCGTCGGCAGCATCGGCTTCTGGGACCGCGCGCACGTGCTCTCGCCCGACCTGTTCCTCACGGTCGGCGTCGCCGTCGCGCTGTACGGCTTCGCGCTCGCGCTGCGGCGGCCGGCGTGGGGCGGCGTCGCGCTCGGCGCGGGCGTGGCGGTCGCATTCCTCGGGCGCGGCCTGCTGGGACCGCTGTGGCTCGCCGCGACCGCGCTGGTGCTCCCCGCGTGCGGGCCGGCGTGGCGCAATCGCGCGTACGTGCTCTCGCTCGCCGTGGCCGTCGCGGCGGGACTCGCGCTCGCCGCGCCGTGGCCGCTCGCATTGCACGCGCGCGATCCGGCGCTGTTCGCGGCGTGGTGGAGCGACGAATCCCTGGGCGGGCTCTTCGCCGTGCTCGGCAACGGCGGCGCCGAGCCGCTGTACTACCTGCGCAACCTGCTGTGGTTCGCGTGGCCGTCGCTGCCGCTGATCCTGTGGATGCTCTGGCTGCGCGGCCGCGGCTTCAACGGCGGCTTGAAGGAGCCCGGCGTCGTGATCCCCGGCGTGCTCGCGCTCGTCGTCCTCGCGAGCCTCCTCGCGATGCGCGAGGCGCGGCTCGTCAACGCGCTGCCGCTGCTGGTGCCGCTCGCGCTGCTCGCGGCGCTCGAGGTCGACTCGCTGAAGCGCGGCTTCTCGGGCGCGCTCGACTGGTTCGGCATCCTGACGTTCGGGCTGCTGGCAATCGTGATGTGGGGCTTCTGGATCGACGCGTACGTCAACGGGATGCCCGCCAACGTCGCCCGGCTCTTCCGCGACACCGAGACCGGCTACCGGCCGTCGTTCCACCTGGGAACGATGCTCGCCGCCACCGGGCTCACCGTGCTGTGGGTGGCGCTGGTGCGGCCCGCGCGCCGGTCGAACCGCCGCGCGATCCTCAACTGGGCGGCCGGCGTGACGCTGATCTGGGGCCTCGCGACGACGATCTGGCTGCCGTACCTCGACTCGCGGCGCAGCTACCGCTGGACCGTCGAGAACGTCGCGATGCGGGTGCCGCGCGATGCGTGCCTCGCGAGCCGCAACCTGGGCGAGCCGCAGCGCGCCGTGTTCCGCTACTTCTCCGGCATCAACACGGTGCGCGAGGAGGTGCGGCCCGACCACGACTGCGGGCTGCTGGTCGTGCAGTACGGCCGCCTCGACGGCGAGCCCGAGCGTCCCGACGGCTGGACGCCGATCTGGAGCGGCGCGCGGCGCGGCGACGACACCGAGCGCTTCGTGCTCTACAAGAGGACGCCGTGAAGTTCATCGACGAGGCCACGATCGAGGTGATCGCCGGCGACGGCGGCAACGGGGCCGCGTCGTTCCGCCGCGAGAAGTACGTGCCGCGCGGCGGGCCCGACGGCGGCGACGGCGGCCGCGGCGGCAGCATCTATGCGGTCGCCGACCGCAACATCAACACGCTGATCGACTACCGCTACGCGCGCATCCACCGCGCGAAGCGCGGCGAGAACGGGCGCGGCGCCGACCAGTACGGGCGCGGCGCGGACGACGTCGTGCTGCGGATGCCGGTCGGCACCGTGATCAGCGACGCCGACACCGGCGAGCGGATCGCCGACCTCGCGCGCGACGGCCAGCGCGCGCTCGTCGCCAGGGGCGGCAAGGGGGGCCTCGGCAACCTGCACTTCAAGTCCAGCACCAACCGCGCGCCGCGCCAGTTCACCAAGGGCGAGGAAGGCGAGCAGCGGCGGCTGCACCTCGAGCTCAAGGTGCTGGCGGACGTCGGCCTGCTCGGCCTGCCCAATGCCGGCAAGTCGACGCTGATCCGCGCGATCTCGGCGGCGCGACCCAAGGTCGCCGACTATCCGTTCACGACGCTCGCGCCCAACCTCGGCGTCGTGCGCACGAGCGAGGCGAAGAGCTTCGTCGTCGCCGACATTCCCGGGCTGATCGAGGGCGCCGCCGAGGGCGCCGGGCTCGGCCACCGGTTCCTGCGCCACCTCGCGCGCACGCGGCTCCTGCTGCACGTCGTCGACCTGGCGCCGCTCGACGAGGCCGCCGATCCGGTCCACGACGCGCGCGCGATCGTCCGCGAGCTCGAGCGCTACGACGTCGCGCTCTACGAGAAGCCGCGCTGGCTGGTGCTGAACAAGGTGGACCTCGTGCCGGAAGCCGAGCGCGCGCGGCGCGTCGCCGCATTCGTCAAGGCATACCGGTGGAAGGGCCCGGTGTACGCGATCGCGGCCGTGAACGGCGACGGCTGCCGGGCGCTGACGTTCGCGATCCAGGCGTGGCTCGACGAGCATCCGGCGGTGTCGGCGGAAGCGCCGGCCGAGGCCGCCGACGAAGCGCCGGTCGTCGTGTCGCCGGCACCGGTGCGGGCGCGCCGGCGGCGCGCGCCGGACCCGGAATCATGAGCGCGCCGGGCGGCGTCGTCGCGCAGGCGAAGCGCCTCGTGGTCAAGGTCGGCTCGAGCCTCGTGACCGACGAGGGCCGCGGGCTCGACCACGCGGCGGTGGCGCGCTGGGCCGACGAGATCGCGCGACTGAAGCGCGACGGGCGCGACGTCGTCCTCGTGTCGTCGGGCGCGATCGCCGAGGGCGTCAAGCGGCTGGGCTGGGCGACGCGCCCGCGGGCGATCCACGAACTGCAGGCGGCGGCGGCCGTCGGCCAGATGGGCCTCGTCCAGGCGTACGAGACGGCGTTCGCGAAGTTCGGACTGCACACGGCGCAGGTGCTGCTGACGCACGAGGACCTGGCCGACCGGCGCCGCTACCTCAACGCGCGCACGACGCTGCGCACGCTGCTCGCGCTCGCCGTGATCCCGATCATCAACGAGAACGACACCGTCACCACCGACGAGATCCGCGTCGGCGACAACGACACGCTGGGCGCGCTCGTCGCCAACCTGATCGAGGCCGACGTGCTGGTGCTGCTGACCGACCAGCAGGGGCTCTACACGGCCGACCCGCGCAAGCACCCGGACGCGACGTTCGTGCACGAGGCACGCGCCGGCGACCCCGCGCTCGAGACGATGGCCGGCGGCGCCGGCAGTGCGCTCGGCAAGGGCGGCATGCTCACCAAGATCCTGGCCGCCAAGCGCGCGGCGCGCTCCGGCGCGTCGACGGTCATCGCGTGCGGCCGCGAGCCCGACGTGCTGACGCGCCTGGCCGCGGGCGAAGCGGTCGGCACCGCGCTGGTCGCGTCGCCGGTCTCGCTCGCCGCGCGCAAACAGTGGCTGGCCGACCACGTGCAGCTCGCCGGGAAGCTCGTGCTCGATGCCGGCGCCGTGCGCGCGCTGGCGGTCGAGGGGAAGAGCCTGCTGCCGATCGGCGTCGTCGCCGTCCAAGGCGACTTCGACCGCGGCGAGGTCGTCGGCTGCTATGCGCCGGACGGCCGCGAGATCGCGCGCGGCCTCGTCAACTACGGCGCGCAGGACGCCGCGAAGATCGTCCGGCGACCGTCGTCGGAGATCGAGTCGATCCTGGGCTACGTCGACGAAGTCGAGCTCATCCACCGCGACAACCTCGTCCTGCTCGCCTAGCGGGCTTGCGCATTCGGAAGCCACGTTTGGGCGCCGGGATCGTCCCGGGCAGAGCGAGGGCGCGGTGTTGCCGCGCATCGGGGCGCCGCGTCCCCGCGGATCCCCCGTCGCTGCGTTTACCGGCCGGGCACCGGCCGATCCTCGACCGCCTGCCCGCGGGCATGACGGCTGTCGGCCGCCCGGCGACGCTCGGCTGCCGCGCCGGTCCGCGGGCCTCCCCCGGCAGGTATCATCGCCGTGACGCCGACCCCCTGCCGCCCGCCATGACCGAGACCGCCTGCCTTCGCGCGCTGACCGTTGCCGCCGCCATCGGACTGTCGGCCGCGCCCGCGCTCGCCGCGATGCAGCCCGGCCTGTGGGAACTGACGATGACCATGACCGTCGACGGCAAGCCGCAGACGGTACCCACCGGGCGCGAATGCGTTTCGCAGAAGGACATCGACGACGCCGAGAAGACGCTGCCGCGTCCGGACGGCCAGTGCAAGCTCTCCAACGTCAAGCGGACGCCGGATCGCGCCACGTACGACCTCGCGTGCACGAAGGATGCGCTCACCACGCGCGGCCGCGCGGAGATCGTGTTCGCCACCGAATCCTACGAGGGCAAGGTGAACGTGACGGTCACCGACAAGAACAACCTCGGCGTGCCGATCGCGATGGTGCTGAGCGCCAGGCGCGTCGGCAGTTGCGAAAAGTAGGCCGGCCGCCCGCCCGAATCCGTTCGCGCGGGTTCCTGCGGGTGCGCGGCACGCGCGGGCATATCCCGCGCGCTGCGCACCCGCATCACTTCGCCGTGGGAACGAACGGCTCGGCGTAGGAGTCGGGCATCTCCGGATGCGGGACGCCGTAGAGGCGCTGCCGCCGCGTCTGCGGCTTCGAGTGGAGGAACCGCTCGAGCTCGAGCAGCGCGCGCCGGTACGACTCGCGCTTGAACTCGATCACCGTGTCGAGCGGGATCCAGTAGTCGTGCCAGCGCCACGCGTCGAACTCCGGGTGCTCGGAGGCGCGCAGGCTGACGTCGTTGTCGCGGCCGACCAGCCGCAGCAGGTACCAGATCTGCTTCTGGCCGCGGTAGCTGCCGCGCCACTCGCGCTTGATCCAGTGCTGGGGAACGTCGTAGCGCAGCCAGTCGCGCGTGCGGCCGAGAACCTTGACGTGCTGGGGTTCGAGCCCGACTTCCTCGCGCAATTCCCGGTACATCGCCTGCTCGGGCGTCTCACCGGGATTGATGCCACCTTGCGGAAACTGCCACGAGTGTTCGCGGATCCTCTTTCCCCAGAAAACCTGGTTCCTGCCGTTGACGATGACGATGGCGACGTTCGGGCGATAGCCGTCACGGTCCAGCATCGATGCCACCTTGATGCAGTATGAGTTGGAACGATTGTTGCACAGGACCCGCCGGGCTGCAAAGGCGCCGCCGCGCTAGCGGCCGCGGGGCGCCGACTCGGCGGGCGTCACGGTCAGCGTCAGCGTCCGGTCGCGCCGGACGACGGTCACCGCCAGCGGGCGCGCGATCGCGTCGGCCGCGAGCAGCCTCTGCAGCGTATCGATGTCGGGCACGGGCGCGGCGTCGAGCGCGACGATGACGTCGCCGCGCGCGATGCCGGCCTCGGCGGCCGGCGATCCGCGCTCCACCGTTTCCACGCGCACGCCCGACTCGCGCGGCAGGCCGAAGTGGCGCACCACGCGGCGCGGCAGCGGCAGCGTCTGGCCACCCACACCGAGCCGGGCGCGGCGCACGCGGCCCTCGCGGATCAGCGCGCTCGCGACCCGCTCCGCCGTCGACGAGGCGATCGCGAAGCAGAGCCCCTGCGCCGCGCGGACGACGGCCGTGTTGACGCCGATGACGTCGCCGCGCGCGTCGACCAGCGGCCCGCCGGAGTTGCCCGGATTGAGCGACGCGTCGGTCTGCAGCACGTTGTCGAGCAGGCGGCCCGTCTGCGCGCGCATCGACCGGCCGAGCGCGCTGACGATGCCCGCCGTCACCGTGTGCTGGAATCCGAGCGGGCTGCCGATGGCGATCGCGACCTGGCCGACGCGCACGCGCGCCGAGTCGCCGAACCGGATCCACGCGAGGTCGCCGGCGGCCACCTTGAGCACCGCGAGGTCCGAGTCCGGGTCGTCGCCGACGACCTTCGCGGCGGCGGTGCGGCCGTCCGGGAGCGTGACCTCGATCGCCGCGGCGCCCGCCGCGACGTGGCTGTTGGTCACCAGATAGCCGTCGGGCGTGATCAGGAAGCCCGACCCGGCACCGTCCCCGCCGCGCTTGCGCTCGACGCGCACGTGCGCCACGGCGGGCGCGACGCGCTCCACGGCACCGCTGACGGCGCGCGAATACGCGTCGAGCAGGCCGGCGTCCGCGAGCGGCGGGCGTTCCTCCGGCCCCGGAACGTCGTGGCGAGGCAGGTCGAGCGGCATGGACGGCAGGTGGCGCCGCCGGCCGCGCCTTTCAAGGCGGCTCCCTTCCGCACGCCCCCTCTAAAACCATAGCAAAATCATGGAAATGCCCCGCCACCCGGGGTGCCGCAGGTTGAGGCACCGGGTGCGTTTGGGGGACAATGCCGGCGAAGCCCGGGCCGTCGCGCGGGCAGGCCGCCGCGGCTTGACCTGCCGCAAGAACCCCCCGGCAGCCGCCGGGCACACTCCCCCCTGTGACGCCCCCCGTGACGACGCCCCTCCCCGCCCTCGCGTTCGACGCCGACCTGGTCGCCAAGTACGACCAGTTCGGGCCGCGCTACACGTCCTACCCGACTGCCGACCGGTTCCACGACGGGTTCGGCCCCGCGCAGTACGTCGAGGCGCTGGCGGCACGCAACCACGACCGGCCGCACCAGCCGCTGTCGCTGTACGTGCACCTGCCGTTCTGCAACACGATCTGCTACTACTGCGCGTGCAACAAGGTCCTGACCAAGGACCACGGCCGCTCGGCGAAGTACATCCGCTACGTCGATCGCGAGATCGCGCTCGTCAGCGCGCTGATCGAAGGCGCGCCCCCAGTCGTGCAGCTGCACTGGGGCGGCGGCACGCCGACGTTCCTGTCGCGCGACGAGATGGCCACGCTGATGCGCGCGCTGCGGTCGCGCTTCTCATTCGCGCCGGACGCCGAGGTGTCGATCGAGGTCGACCCGCGCAAGGTCGAGCCCGACACCATCGTGTACCTGGGCGAACTCGGCTTCAACCGGCTGTCCGTCGGCATCCAGGACTTCGATCCGGAAGTCCAGGCGGCGGTCAACCGGATCCAGAGCGAGGCGGAAACACGCGCCGTGATGGACGCCGCGCGCCGATCGGGCTTCGTCTCGGTGAACGCCGACCTCATCTACGGCCTGCCCAAGCAGACGGTCGATGGCTTCTCCGCCACGCTCGACCGCGTGATCGACGCCGCGCCCGACCGCATCGCGCTCTACAGCTACGCGCACGTGCCGCACCTGTTCAAGCCGCAGCGGCGCATCGCGCTCGCCGACCTGCCGCCGCCGCAGCAGAAGCTCGCGATCCTCGCGCTCGCGATCGAGAAGCTGACCGACGCCGGCTACGTCTACATCGGGATGGACCACTTCGCGAAGCCCGGCGACGAGCTCGCCGTCGCGCAGCGCGAGCGCAAGCTGCACCGGAACTTCCAGGGCTACTCGACGAAGCCCGACTGCGACCTGATCGCGTTCGGCATCTCGGCGATCGGCAAGGTCGGCGCGGCCTACACGGCGAACGTCAAGACGCTCGACGAGTACTACGCGCGGCTCGACGCGCAGACGCTGCCGGTGATGCGCGGCGTCGTCCTCGACGCCGACGACCTGCTGCGCCGCGACGTGATCCAGAAGCTCATGTGCAATTTCGACCTCGACTTCGCCGAGGTCGAGCGCGCGCACGGCATCCGCTTCGCCGACCGGTTCGCACCCGAGCTCGCGGCGCTGGCGCCGCTCGCCGCCGACGGCCTGGTCGAGATCGACGCCAACGCCATCCGCGTGACGGCGCGCGGCCGCCTGCTGGTCCGCACGGTCGCGATGACGTTCGACCGCTACCTGCGCGAGCGCAAGCAGGGTCCGCAGTACTCCAAGGTCATCTGAGCGAGCATGCGGGTCGGCCGCGCCGTTCCCCCATCGCCGGGGGAACGCGGGTCCGGCCCTCGTTTTTCCCGGAGGCACACGGCGATGGCACTGGTCGACCTGGCGACGCACGACGACATCGGCGTCATCACGCTGAACTGCCCCGAGAAGCGCAACGCGCTGTCGGAGCCACTGATCCGGGCGGTCATCGGCGCGCTCGGCGACTTCAAGGGCATGGGCGTGCGCGTCGTGGTCCTGCGCGCGCCGCCCGGGTCGACCGTCTGGTCGGCCGGGCACGACGTCTCCGAGCTGCCGACCGACGGGCGCGACCCGCTCGGCTGGGACGACCCGCTGCGCCACGTGATCCGCGAGATCGAGAACTACCCGGCGCCGGTGATCGCGATGATCGAGGGCACCGTATGGGGCGGCGCCTGCGAGGTGGCGTTCGCGTGCGACCTCGTGATCGCCGCGCCCGAGACGACGTTCGCGGTGACGCCCGCCAAGCTCGGCGTCCCCTACAACGTGTCCGGCATGGTGACGTTCCTCAACGCCGCCAACCTGCGCATCGTCAAGGAGATGGCGTTCACCGCGGCGCCGATCAAGGCGGCGCGCGCCGAGCAGCTCGGCATGATCAACTACGTCGTGCCTACGGCGGACCTCGAGCCGTTCACGCTGGGCCTCGCCCGGCAGATCGCGGCCAACGCGCCGCTGTCGATTGCCGTCATGAAGGAGCAGCTGCGGATCCTGTCGGGGGCGCGGCCGATGTCGCCGCAGGGGTTCGAGCGCGTGCAGGGGCTGCGCCGCGTCGTCTACGACAGCGACGACTACCGGGAGGGCATCCGGGCCTTCAAGGAGAAGCGGCGTCCGCAGTTCAAGGGCAAGTAGCCGGCGGGAGCCGCGCCCCGACGTTCATTTGATCCCGCGCAACGCGCGCGCCGCCGATCGGTCTATCGTCCGTGCGCATGGGGCGCGCCGCCGCGCATTCGCGGCGTCGGCGTGGCCGGCCGGGGTTTCGCCGAACAGGGAGGATACGATGCGCGCCAGAATCGCGATCACCGCGGCGGTTGCCGCCGCCGCCGTCACGCTCGCGCCCGCCGCTGCGGGCCAGAAGCTGCTCGGCAGCTACCAGTCGCTGACGACGTTCGCGGCGCAGCAGGCCGCGCAGGCGGCGCTCGCCCGCTGCCAGAAGGACGGGTACACGGTCGCGGTCGCCGTCGTCGACCGCGGCGGCCAGCCGCTCGCGATGCTGCGCGACAACCTGGCCGGCGCGCACACCAGCCAGACGGCGATCAACAAGGCCGCCACCGCCGTGAGCTTCCGCACCGACACGACCGAGCTCGCAGCGACGACGCAGGCGGGCCGCCCGTTGAGCGGCATTCGCGGCCTGCCCAACGTCGCAGCGCTCGGCGGCGGCCTGATGATCCGCGCGAAGGGGGCGATCGTCGGCGGCATCGGCGTATCGGGGGCGCCGAGTGGTGACGCCGACGATGCCTGCGCCAAGGCCGGGATCGCCGCCGTCGGCGACGCGCTCGAACTCGAATAGCCGCGTGCGGCGTGCGCTACCCGCGACAATTTGTCGCAGCGTCGGCGCTCCGTTGCGCGTGGTTCCCGTCGGCCACTTGATTCCGATCAAGAATCTCGCGGCCGCCCCTGTATAGGGCGCTGGCACACGGATAGACTCGTTCGTGAGGACGCAGGGGGGAGAAAAGGGGAATGCGATCGCGCAGCACGCGCGATCGCGCTTCCCGGATCCCGGCAGCGACAAGACCAACAACGAACGAGGTCCTACCATGAGAATCGCCGGACGCACACTCGTCCAACTCGTCGCGACGGCGGCGCTCGCCGTTCTCGCCGTCGGCGCGGGCAATGCCTTCGCGCAGGCGAAGGCCGCGCCTGCCAAGGTGTCGTTCGACGCTTCGGCGTGCCTCGCCTGCCACGCGCCGGTCAAGGCGTTCTACGACAGCGGCAAGCACAAGGGCGTCGGCTGCAACGCGTGCCACGACGGCACTGCCGACCACCTGGCCGACTCGAAGAAGCGGCCCGCGACGAAGACCGACCTCGCGACGTGCGGCGGCTGCCACCAGAACCAGTACAAGTCGTACGCGACGATGGACTTCCACCGGACGGCGCGCTTCGAGAAGAAGCAGATGACCGGGCCCGCGCCCGACCCGGCGTACGACCTGCTGATGTCGCCGCACGGCTTCACGAAGGAGCACAACCTGCCGCGCGGGCACACGTTCGCGCTGCTCGACCAATACGTCGTCGACCGCGCGTTCGGCGGCCGGTTCACGCCGAAGGAGACGTGGCGCTACCTCGCGGGCAGCGGCGACTTCAAGGTGTGGGACGTCGTCACCGACCTCTATCCGGACGACGCCGACCAGAAGGTGTTCAAGCCGGGCACGGCGGCCGCCGCCAATCCGGTGTGCCTGTCGTGCAAGACGCAGGACCACATCCTCGACTGGGCGTACATGGGCGACCCGGTGCCGGGTGCCAAGTGGAGCCGCACGTCGAAGGTCGTCGAGGCCGCGCGCTCGGTCAACCACGCGCTGAACTGCATCTTCTGCCACGACCCGCACGCCGCGAAGCCGCGCATCGTCCGCGACGCGCTGATCGAGGCCGTGACGCGCACCGACTTCCCGACGCTCTACGCGCAGGACACGGCGCACAAGACGAAGGTGGACGTCAAGGACATGGGCGTGCGCGGCTACACGCGCAAGATCGGCATGCTGGAACGCTACGACGGCCGCCTGCAGTGCGGGCAATGCCACGTCGAGTACAACTGCAACCCCGGATTCGACCCCAACACCGGCGCGGCGATCCCGATGTCCGACAAGCGGACGAACTACTTCCCGTTCGTCGGGCCCGCCGACATCCTGAAGGCCTACGACCACATCCAGTTCCGCGACTTCCGCAACCAGTTCACCGGCGCCGCGCTGTGGAAGGCGCAGCACCCGGACGTCGAGACGTACTACGGCAGCAAGCACGAGAAGGCCGGCGTCGACTGCGTCCAGTGCCACATGCCGCGCGTGAAGGATGCGAAGACCGGCAAGTTCTACACGTCGCACTGGCAGACGAACCCGAAGAACTACATCAAGGAGACCTGCCTGCAGTGCCACGGCCAGTGGGACGAGAAGCAGGCGCGCTACGTGATCGAGTCGATGTACTCGCACTACCAGGGCAAGGTCCGCAACGCCGAGTTCTGGCTCGCGCAGCTCGTCACGAAGTTCGGTCCGGCGCAGCTCGTCGGTGTGCCGGAGGACGCGCTGAAGGCCGCGCGCACCAAGCACGGCGAGGCGCACGCGAACTGGGAATGGTGGACGGCCGCCAACGGCGCGTCGTTCCACAACCTCGACCTCGCCAAGGAATCGCTGGCGAGGTCGGTGGCCGCATCGCAGGAGGGCATCAAGATCCTCGACGATGCGATCAAGGCGAAACAGGCTCCGCCGCCTGCGGCACCGGCGGCTCCGAAATAAGACGAGAAGCGTCCATGATCGCTTGCAAAGGCGAGGCTCCGGCCTCGCCTTTTTCTCGGAAGCCGGCCCGATCGTGACCGCCGACGGTTCCGCGTCGCTGGTGTTCGGCGCCCTCGCCGTCGCGATGACGGCGGCGGCGTTCGCCTGGGTGCTGCGCCCGCTGCTCGCGCGGCGGGCGCGCGCGCGCCGCGCCGCGGCCGCGGCGTCGCCCGGGCGGCGCGCGATTCCCGCCCGGCGCATCGGCCTCGCGGCCGCGGTCGCGGTGCCCGCGCTCGCGGCGGCGCTCTACGCGTGGCTCGGCGACTTCCGCGCCGTGGACGCGCGACGTACGCTGGACGCGCAGGCCGCCATCGACACGGTGCCCGCGGACCTGCTGCGCGAGGACCTCGCCGCGAACGTCGCGCGCAATCCGCGCGACGCGCGCAGCTGGATCCTGCTCGCGCGCATGGACTTCGCCAGCGACCGCTTTGCCGACGCGGCCGCTGCGTACGCGAACGCGGTGGCGGCGAACGCCAATGCCGGCCGCGACCCCGGCGTCTGGTGCGAGTACGCGGACGCGCTCGGCATGGCGCAGGGCGGCTCGCTCGCCGGCCGGCCGCGCGAGCTCGTCGCGCAGGCGCTCGCGCAGGACCCCGCGCACCCGAAGGCGCTGGAGATGGCGGGCAGCGCGGCGTTCGAGGAGCGCGACTTCGCCGCCGCGGCGCGACACTGGCGCGCGCTGCTCGCGCAACTGCCGCCCGAGTCGGGCGCGCACCGCGAGCTCGCCGCGGCGATCGCGCGCGCCGACTTGTCCGCCGGCGCCGCCGTGCGATGATGGAGGCTGCCATTCTCCCCGGACGTCGCCGATTCGCGATGAGACCATCGTTCCTCCTCGTTGCGCTGCTGCTGGCGCTCGCGCCCGACGCGCCGGCGCAGTCGCCGTCGCGCGGCGAGCTCCTCTACACGACGCACTGCGTGGCCTGCCACACGAAGGAAGTGCACTGGCGCGCACGCCGGCTCGCGACCGACTGGACGAGCCTCGCCGAGGAGACCCGGCGCTGGCAGCGCAACGTCGGCCTCAACTGGAGCGACGACGAGGTCGAGGACGTCGTGCGCTACCTCAATACGACGATCTACCGGTTCCCCGACAAGGCGCCGAAGCAGACGGGCTGACGGGCGGACCGGCACCCGATGGTCTCGCCGTTCCCCGCCACGACGCCCCTCGCGCAACGCCTGCGCGATCCCGCGCAGTTCCCGCACCCGGTCGCCGGCGTCACGGTCGTCGAGACGCACATCTCGTGGGTCGTGCTCGCCGGTGACTTCGCGTACAAGATCAAGAAGCCGCTCGACCTCGGATTCCTCGATTTCTCGACGCTCGCCAGGCGCCGGCACGCGTGCGACGAGGAGATCCGCCTCAATCGCCGGCTCGCGCCCGAGCTCTACCTCGACGTCGTCGCGATCACGGGCACGCCGGAGCGGCCGCGCATCGGAGGAAGCGACACGCCGATCGAGTACGCGGTGCGGATGCGCCGCTTCGACCGTGCGCAGGAGCTCGACCGCCTGCTCGCGGCGGACGCGCTGCCGCCGGCGCGGATCGACGAGCTCGCGCGCACCGTCGCGCGCTTCCACGCCGAGGCGCCGGCCGCCACCGGCAGCGATCCGTGGGGTGACCCGGCCACGGCACTCGCCAACGCGCTGGCCAACTTCGACCACGTGCGCGCCCTCGAGCGTGCGGACGACGTCGTGCCCCGCGTCGACGCGCTGCGCGCCTGGACGCAGGCCGAGCACGCCCGCGTCGCGCCCGCGATGGTCGCGCGGCTCGCCGCCGGCCGCGTGCGCGAGTGCCACGGTGACCTGCACCTCGCGAACATGGTGCTCTTCGGCGACCGCGTCGTCGTGTTCGACTGCATCGAGTTCAATCCGGCGCTGCGCTGGACCGACGTCATGGCCGAGGTCGCGTTCACGGCGATGGACCTGCGCCGCCGCGGTCGGCGGGACCTCGCGCAGCGCTTCGTCAACGACTACCTCGAGGCGACCGGCGACTACGAAGGGCTCGCCGTGCTGCGCTTCTACGTCGTCTACCGCGCGATGGTGCGCGCGAAGATCGCCGCAATCCGCGGCGCGCAGGAGCGGGACGCCGCTGCGCGCGACCGCGACCGCCAGGAGTTCCTCGCCCACCTCGCGCTGGCCGAGGACTGCGCGCGGGCCCCGCGTGCGGCGCTGGCGATCACCTGCGGCGCGTCCGGCAGCGGAAAGAGCTTCGCCGCCGGGCGGCTGGCGGGGACCGGCGACTGGATCCGCATCCGTTCGGACGTCGAGCGCAAGCGGCTCGCGGGGCTGCCCGCCGGCGACCGCTCGGGATCCGGGCTCGCCGCCGGGATCTACGCGGGCGACATGACCGCGCGGACCTACGCGCGGCTCGCGGACCTCGCGCGCACGGTGCTCGCCGCCGGCTACCCGGTCATCGTCGACGCGACGTTCCTCGCGCAGGCGCAACGCACGGCCTTCCGCGCGCTCGCCGCGGAACTCGGGGCGCCGTTCGTGATCCTCGCCCCGCAGGCGCCGGTCGCCGTCATGCGCGCGCGCGTGGCCGCGCGGGAGGCCGCGGGCACCGACGCGTCGGAAGCCACGCTCGCCGTACTCGAACGGCAACTCGCCGGCGCGGAAGCGCTGGCCGCCGACGAAGCGGCCGCCGCCGTGGCGTTCGATGCCACGGGCACGATCGACGCCGAAGCGCTGGCGGCGGCGGTCGCGGCGCGCATCGCCGCGACCTGACGTGCCGCGGACGCGTGGCGGCGCGACACGTGCCGCGAATCAGCCGGCGCGACCCGCATCCGCGCGGCGCACGAACGCGTCGACGTCGGCCGCCAGCGCATCACCCTTCGCGATGCGGTCGCCGACGGCCACGCCGCCGCGGTAGTTCGCGCAGAACCAGAGTCCCGGGTTCGCCACCTCCGCCGCTTCCACGGGGCGGAGGCGCTCGAGGTGGCCGAGGTCGTATTGCGGGATCGCCTGCGGCCAGCGCACGACCTCGCGCCAGGCGGGCGCGGCACGCGCGCCGACGAGGTCGGACAGCTCGGCGTGCACGGCGTCGGCGAGCCCGGCGTCCGTCATGCCCGCCACCTCCGGATTGCGCCGGCCACCGGCGAACGTCGTCAGCAGCACCATGTCGCCGGGCGCACGCCCGTCGAACATGCTGCTCGAGAAGAGCGTGCCGAGGATCGCGCGGTGCTCGACCTTTGGAACCAGGAACCCGAAGCCCGCCAGCGAATGCGTGACGTCGGCGCGCCGGTACAGGCTCGCCACGACCGCCACCGGCGCGTACTCGACGGTCACGAGCGCGCGGCCCGCCTCCGGCGCGACGCCCGCGACGATCGCGGCGGCCTCCGGCGCCGGCGCCGCCACGACGACCGAGTGCGCGCGCTGCACGAGCGGCTCGCCCCGGCACGCGCCTTCGACCACGAACGCGGCGCCTTCCCGCGCGATCCGCGTCACGCGCACGCCGCATGCCAGATGCGCAAGCCGGGCCGCCAGCGCGTCGGTCAGCGTCTGCATGCCGTTGCGGAATGAAAAGCTCTTCGCGGCGTTCTTCGCCACTTCCTTGTTCCGCTTGCGCTCGCGCGCGCCGACGACCTGGCCGCGGATGAGGCTGCCGTACTTCTGCTCGAGCGCCAGCAGCCGCGGGAACGCGGCGGCGACCGAGATGCGCTCGGGGTCGCCCGCGTAGATGCCCGCGACGAACGGGTCGATCGCGTAGTCGAGGAACTCGCGCCCGAGCCGCCGGCGCACGAACGCGGCGATCGACTCCTCCACGCCGGCGGGCGTCGGGGCGATGAACGGCTCGCGCAGCAGGCGCAGCTTCGCAAACGGCGAGAACGCCGACGTCTTGAGGAACGCCGGCGGCGACGTCGGCAGCGCGCGCAGGCCGCCGTCGCGTACGATGAAGCGGATGGCGGCGGCGGCGCTGGCATCCGCGCGATCGCCGGCAATGCCGAGTTCGCTCAGGAGCTCCGCGATGCGCGGCGACGTGTCGAGCGTGCTGTTCGGACCCCGCTCGTAAAGCGCGCCGTCGCGCCGGACGGTCGCGATGACGCCGCCTGCCTGTGGCGCCGCCTCCAGCACCGATACGGTACGCCCGCGGCGCTGCAGGCCGTGCGCGACCGCGAGGCCGGAGATGCCGGCGCCGATGACGACGGTGTCGAAATGCATGGAGAGCCCGGATTCACGGATGCGATGCCCGCATTATCCGGCCTTCTTCGCGAGCGCCGCATTGACCGCGGCCAAGAACTCGGCGAGGTTGAGGGGCTTGCCGAGGTAGCTGTCGAAGCCGGCCTCGAGGATCAGCTTGCGGTCCTGCTGCATCACCGACGCCGTCACGGCGATGACCGGGATCTTCGCCGTGGCGGGATCGCCGCGCAGCACCCGCAGCGCGTCGATGCCGTTCATGCCGGGCAGCTGGATGTCCATCAGCACGAGGTCCGGTTTGCGCTCGACGGCGAGCACGATGCCGTCCTCGGCCGTGGTCGCCTCCAGCGTCTCGTGGCCCTTGACCTGCAGCACGTCGCGGACCAGCTTCATGTTGCGCGGGTTGTCTTCGACGATCAGGACGAGGCTCATTGGTCGATCCTCCGCGCTTACGCGCTCCGGTGTTCGCCCTTGGGACGGGCCGGCGGGCTTACAGGGTTGCCTTCGCGCTGCGCGCTCCGGTGTTCGCCCTTGGGACGGCCCGGCGGGCTCGCAAGGCTACCTTCGCGCTGCGCGCTCCGGTGTTCGCCCTTGGGACGGCCCGGCGGGCTCGCAAGGCTACCTTCGCGCTGCGCGCTCCGGTGTTCGCCCTTGGGACGGCCCGGCGGGCTCACGGGCGGTCCGGTATGGTGAAGAAGAAGGTCGAGCCCTTGCCGGGCGCGCTCTCGAGCCAGATGCGGCCACCGTGCAGCTCGACGAAGCGGCGGGTCAGCGCGAGGCCCAGGCCCGTGCCCTCCGCCTTGCTCGTGTAGTGCGCGCCGACCTGCCGGAATTCTTCGAACACCGCCTGCTGGTCCTCGGGCGCGATGCCGATACCGGTGTCGCGCACGGCCACGACGATGCCCGCATCGTCCCGCGTGGCGATCACGTCGACGCGCCCGCCGTCCGGCGTGAACTTGACGGCGTTCGACAGCAGGTTGAGCAGGATCTGCTTGAACTTGCGCTCGTCGGCGGTCGCCGCGGCGATGCCGGGCGCGACGTCGAGGCCGAGGGCGATGCCGTGCTTCATCGCGCGCTCGCGGATCAGCGTCATCGCGTCGGCGAGCGCCGCCGGCACGTCGAATTCGGACAGGTCGAGCTCCATGCGCCCGGCCTCGACCTTCGACAGGTCGAGTACGTCGTTGATCAGCGCGAGCAGGTGCTTGCCCGACGTGTGGATGTCCTTCAGGTAGTCTTCCTGCTTCTCGTTGATCTCGCCGAAGAACTTCGCCAGCAGCACCTCGGAGAAGCCGATGATTGCGTTGAGCGGCGTGCGCAGCTCGTGCGACATCGACGCCAGGAATGCGGACTTGTGCTGGTTCGCGACCTCGAGCTGCCGGCTCTTGTCCTCGATCTCGCGGAACAGCCGTGCGTTCTGGATCGCGATCACCGCCTGGTCGGCGAACGTGCGCAGCAGCGCGACGTCCTTCTCCGAGAACGGCCCGGCGTGCTCGCGGCCGACGAAGATCGCGCCGATGCCGCGGCCCTCCCACATCATCGGCGCGAACGTGATCGCCTTGACGCCGATCGCCGCGCACCCCTGTCGCATCCGCAGCGGGACGCCGTCGCCGTGCTCGACGTCGGGCCAGTGCAGCGCCTGCCGCTCGAGGATCGCCACGCCAGTGCCCGTGTCCATGTCGACCGGCGCCGGAAAGATCTTGTCGAGCTCGTCCCGGCCGGGCCCGTGGTAGGCGACGATGTGGATCCGGTCGTCGTCGCCGACCAGCGTGACGCCGACCAGCCGGCCGGTGAACAGGTGCTCGCACGAGGTCAGGATCTTGTCGAAAACCGGCGTCGTGTCGGCGATCGAGCTCGAGATCGCGGCCAGCACCTCGCCGGACGCGCGCTGCTGCTCCAATGCCTCCTTCGTCTCGTTGAAAAGCCGCACGTTGTCGATCGCGAGCGCCGATTGGTCGGCGAACGTCTGAACCAGCGAGATCTCCTTCTCGGTGAACGGCCGCGTTTCCATGCGCCACAGCGCGATGGCGCCGATCGCCTGCCCTTCGCGCATCAGCGGAACCGCCAGCGTCGCGTGATGGCCGATCCGTCGCTGCATCTCCCGTCCCTCCGGAAACTCGGCTTCCGGAACGGCGGCCAGGTCCGGCACGTGCACCAGCGCGCGGTCGATGATCGCCCGGCCGATCACGAGGCCGCGGCGGAGCGGCACGACCTCGCCGACCGCGTTCGCCGTGCTCCCGAACGCCGAGACGAAGCGGATGCCGGTGTCCTCGACGAGGGCGATCACCGATTGCGCCGCGCCGCACAGCTTGAGCGCCCGCTCGGCCACGGCGTCGAGCACCGGCTGCACGTCGGTCGGCGATCCCGAGATGACGCGCAGGATCTCGCTGATCGCCGTCTGCTGCTCGAGGGAATCCTGCAGCTCGTGCGTGCGCTCCTCGACCTTGCGCTCGAGGCCGGCGTAGGACTCGCGCAGTTGCGCGCTCATCCGGTTGAAGCGGTCGGCCAGCGCCTCCAGCTCGTCGCCGGTCTTCACCTCGATGTTCTGGTCGAGATTGCCCTCGCCGATCCGTTGCGCACCCTCCGACAGCGTGCGGATTGGCCGCACCATGCCGCGCGCCAGCGCCAGCGCGCCCACCGCCGAGATCACGAGCCCGGCGAGCAGCAGGAACGCCGTGCGCAGGATTGACGCATTGAGCTTCGCGTAGACCTCGGCCACCGGCTGCTCGACGAACACTTTCCAGTCGAGCGACTCGATCGGCGCCATCGACGCCAGCACCGGGGTTCCCGCCAGGTCCTTCGACAGCAGCGCCACCTCTTCCGAATCGCGCCGGTCGGCGGCCGCGCGCACGTGCGCGAGGTCCGACAGGTTGGTCTTGCGCAGCACGAGCCCGATGTCCGGGTCGGCCACGAGATAGCCGTTGCGGTCGACGACGTAGGCCTTGCCCTTGTCGCCGATCTTGATCCGCGACACCACGTCCCAGATGAACTTGAGGTTCACGTCGGCGATCGTCACGGGGCCGTTGTCGCCGCCCGAGCGGATCGCGATCGTCATGTACGGCTCGGTCTCCTTGCGGAAGTACACGGGGCCGACCCACGGCTGCCCGCGCTTCGCGCCGCGGAACGCCGGCTCCTGCGACCGATCCTTGCCCGAGGCGAGCACGTCCATGCCGAGGCGCGACACGGCGACCTGCTCGCGGCCGGCGCCGTCGATCTGCGCGATGTCCGTCACCTCGGGCACCTGCCGCAGCAGCTTGAGGAACTCGATGCGGCGCAGCTCCACGTCGGACGCGTCGAGCTGCGGCAGTGCGGCGAACGCAAGCTGCTGCTGGATCTGCCGGATGTATTGCTCGATGCGCGATGCGGCGGCGACGGCTTTCTCCTGCTGCAGGCTGCCGAGCGCGGACTTGTGCTCCTGGTAGGCGAAGTAGACGGAGATCGCGCCCGACGCGAGCAGCGCGCCGCTGACGAGCGTCAGCAGCAGCAGCAGGTACTTGCGGAACAGCCGGCCCTGCCGCGACTGGCGCGCCGGCGCCGCCGCCGGCGATCGGGCGGCCGCGGGCTCCGGCGGCCTCGCGCTGCCGTTGCCCATCATCGCAGGACCCCGTCGGCGCGCTCTGCAGGCCATCGCGGCACCGCGACGCCGCGCGGGCGCACGCCGCGGCAGGACGTGCGCAATCGCGGGATCGCCCGCGGGTCGGGCCAGCCGCCAGCGCGGATGCCGCCGGGGCGGCGTCCGGCGGGTCGCGCGAATGGGCTTGTGAAATCGGGCTCGACGGGGGCCATGATCGTCGCGATCGCGATGGACACGTGGCCCGCGGCGCACCGCGCGGGCGCGGCCATCGGCGTCGCCGGAGCGAAGAATACATCGGCTTTCGCCCCGGCAAGGCCGCCGACGGCCGGCGCGCGCGTCCCCGGGCCACCGCGCGGCGTGCACGCGAGCACGGCGGCGCCCGGATGCCAGCGGCGAGCGCGCCGCGCGTTCAACGGATCACCTCGTCGGCGCGGGCAAGCACCCCGGATGGAACGGTGAGCCCGAGCGCTCGCGCCGTGCCGAGGTTGATCGCGAGCTCGTAGTTGGTCGGCAGCTCGATCGGCAGGTCGCCGGGCTTCGCGCCTTTCAGGATCCGGTCGACGAACGTCGCGCCCCGCCGGTACAGGTCCGGCAGATTGGGCCCGTAACTCACGAGGCCGCCTGCCACGACGTACTCGCGAAACGCCGCGACCGTCGGCAGCCGCTCGCGGACGGCCTGCGCGGCTACGCGGTCGCGGAAGCCGAATGTCGGGCCGCCCATCACGACGAGCACCGCGTCGGCGCGCTGCTGGCGGAACGCCGCGAACGCGGCGTCCATGCCCTGCACGCCCAGCACCTGCACCGGCCCCGTGATCTCGAGCCGCAGGCTGTCCGCCGCCGCCTTCAGCGGCGCCGCCCAAACGTCGTGGTACAGCGGAAGGCCGAAGTCCCACCACACGGCGACGCGCGCGACCTTCGGAGCCAGCGCCTTCAGGAATTCGAGCTGCTTGCCGAAGCGCTCCGGCGACACCGCGTACGTGAGCCCGGTGACGTTGCCGCCGGGGCGGGCCAGGCTCGCGGCGATCCCCTCGCCCACCGGGTCGGCGCTCCCGGCAATCATCACGATCGGGATCGTGCGCGTGGCCCGGCGCGCGGTCTCGACCGGGGCAGGTCCTGCCACCACGATGACGTCGACCGGCAGGCGCACGAGTTCGTCCGCGATCGCCGGCAGCCGGTCGGGCTGTCCGTCGGTCAGCCGTGTCTCGACGACGAGGTTCTGCCCGGCGACGTAGCCCAGGTCCGTCAGCCCGCGCAGGAACGCCTCGTGCTGCACGCCGAGCTCGCGGCCGTTGACGATCACGCCGACCCGCGCAGCGCGCGCCGGCCCCTGCGCCGCGGCCGCCTGCGCCAGTCCGGCCACGCCGGCCGCAATCGCGACGGTGAACGCGCGCCGGTTCATCGCTGGACGACCTCGTCCGCGCGCAGCAGCAGCGACTGCGGCACCACGATGCCGAGCGCCTTCGCCGTGCCCTGGTTGACGACGAACTGGAACTTCGCCGGCTGCTGGATCGGCAGGTCGGCCGGCTTCGCGCCCTTGAGAATGCGGTCGACGTACGTCGCCGAAAACCGGCGGAAGGCGTCGAGGTCGGGGCCATAGGCCATGAGGCCGCCGGCATCCGCGAACGCGCGAAACGGCGAGATCCCCGGCATCTTCGCCTGCGTCGCCCATTCGGCAAGCAGCCTCGAGTTGTTGCTGACGAGCGGCGACGTCAGCATCGCGACGGCCTGCAACCGGCCCTCCGCCGCGGCGCGGAGGCCGGCCTGCATCTCGTCGACGGTCCGGAATTCGATCACGCGGAGTTCGAGCTGGAGGCGCCGCGCCGCCGCGCGCGCCGCGGCGAGCTGCGCCGCGCCGGTTCCCGTATCCCAGACCACGCCGACGCGCCGAAGTCCGGGCAGCATTTCGGTCAGGAGCTCCAGCCACTTGCCGGCCAGCGCCGGCTGGTCGAGGAAGAGGCCGGTGACGTTGCCGCCCGGCCGCCCGAGGCTCGCCGCGAATCCTGCAGCGACCGGATCGGTCTCGAGGTCCAGCACGACGATCGGAATCTGCGCCGTCGCTCCGCGGGCCGCCTTCACCGCCGCCGGCCCCGTCGCGTAGATGATGTCGACGTTCATGCGCACGAGTTCCGCCGCGAGTGCCGGCAGTCCGTCGGGCTTCCCGTCCGACGAGCGCCGCTCGATGACGAGATCGCGCCCCTCCGCATAGCCCAGGTCACGCATCGCGTCGCGGAACTGCGCGAGCGAATCGACACCGCCGGACGTCAGGAATCCGACGACCGGAACCTTGCGCGCGGGCTGTGCACGTACGCCGGCCGCCTGCGCCGCGGCCAATGCCGCCACGCTCCGCAGAAACGCACGTCGGCGCGTCACTCGATCACCCGGTCCGCGCGCAGCAGGAGCGCCTGCGGAAGCACGAGCCCGATGGCCCTCGCCGACCTCAAATTGACGGCGAGCTCGTAGGTCGTCGGCTGCTCGACCGGCAGGTCGCCCGGCGGCGTGCCCTTGATGATGCGGTCGACGTAGAACGCCACGCGCCGGTAGAGTGCCTTGAGGCTCGCCCCGTAGGCCATCAATCCGCCGTCCTCCACCTGCTCCGGCCACTCGTAGATGGCCGGGAGCCGGTATCGCGTCGCGAGCGCGATCACCTTGGCGCGGTCGCGGACGAAAAACGTGGTGGCGCCCACGAAGAGCGCCTGCACGCGCTCGCCGGCGATCGCACGAAATGCCGCCTCGTAGTCGCCGCCGCGGACCACGGCCACCGGCAGCGCGATCCCGAGCCTCGCCGCGGCCTCCTCGACCTCCTTCACCTGATGGCGGACGTTGGGGTCGTCCGGCACCAGCAAGGCAATGCGCGCGGCTCTCGGCACGGCCTCCCTGATGAGCTCGAGCTTCTTGCCCGCCAGCGTGCCGTCGGCGGCGATCAGCACGCCGGTGACGTTGCCGCCCGGGCGCGACAGGCTCGCGACGATCCCCATCGCGAGCGGATCGAAGTTGCCGAACATCACGATGGGGACCGTGGCCGACGCCTCCTTCACCGCGAGCGTCGCGCCGCTGCCGATGGTCACGATCACATCCATCCGCTTGTGCACGAGATCGCGCGCCAGCGCAGGCAGGCGGTCCACGTTGCCGCCGGCATACGCGAGCTCGAAACTGGCGTTGCGGCCCTCGATGTATCCGAACTCGCGCAACGCGGACGAGATCGTGTGGGGAAAGTCGGTCGTGGCGGGCGCCGTCGGACGCAGGATGCCGACACGGACGATGCGCGCGGCTTCCGGGCGTGGCTGGGCCAGGACGACCCCCGTCGCGAGCGCGGACATTCCGGCGACGAACGTGCGCCGCCGCATCATCGGACCACCTCGTCCGCCCGCGCCAGGAGCGCCGGCGGGACCGCGACACCGGGGGCCGCGGCCGTCACGGCGTTGACGACGAGGGTGATCTTCCCCGGCTGCTCGACGGGCAGGTCGGCCGGCCTGGCACCCTTGAGGATGCGGTCGACGTAGCCTGCCATGTGTTTCCATTCCTCGGTCCGAACCTTCGAAGAGCCGATCAGGCCTCCGGCGCGCCGGATGTCGATCTCGGCGTTGCGGCCCGCGACGTATTCGAGCGCGCGCAACCCCTGGTTCGGCACGGCCGCCCGGGATTCGTCGCGGGCGGCGGATTCCGATCCAAGCAGTCCGATGCGAACGACGCGAGCCGCCGCCGCTTGCGCGGCCGCGCAGCCGATCGCGGCCACTGCGATCGCAATGCGCCCGGCATTCACTGGATCACCTCGTCCGCGCGCAGCAGCAGCGACTGCGGGATCACGATGCCGAGCGCCTTCGCCGTCTTCGCGCTGATGCCCAGCTCGAAGTTCGCCGGTTGCTCGACCGGCAGCACCGCGGGGTTCGCGCCGCGCAGGATGGCGTCGACGTAGCGCGCGGTGATCCGCGCGTACTGGGCGGTCGTCGGTCCGTAGGAGAGCAGGCCGTTCGCGGGCAGATACCGTGCGCCACCCACGATCGCGAGCGGCAACCGATGCCGCAGGGCCATGTCCGCGATGGCCTCGCGATGCGTGCGCAGCAGCGGCTCCGGGATGAGCAGGACCGCTTCCGTGCGCTCGCGTGCGACCAGGCGGAACATCTCGTCGAAGTCGCCCGGCCCGGCGACGGGAAGCGCCTGCAGCCGGACGCCAAGCGCCGCCGCGACCGCGCCCAGTTCCTTCAGCCCTTTCGCCGCACCCTCGTTGCCCGCGTTGTAGGGCAGCGCGACGCTGGCGAGCCTCGGCACGGCTTCCTTCAGGACCTGCAGCGCCTTTCCCGCCGACTCGTCCGCCAGGTAGCTCGATCCGGTGACATTGCCGCCGGGCCGGCGGAGGTCGGCGACGATGCCGTACGCGACCGGATCGCCGGTGCCGACCATCACGATCGGTATGGTGCGGGTCGCCTGCATCGCGGCGCGGGTTGCCGGTGCGCTCTGCACGAGGATGACGTCCGGCTTCTCCGCGACGATCTCGGCGGCGAGGGCCGGCAATCGCTCGTAGCGGCCTTCGGCAGCTCGTGGCGCGAGCCATGCGACGTCGCGGCCCGGCGACCAGCCCAGTCGCTCGAGTTCCGGATGCAGGAGATCCAGGAATCCCGTCATGTCCGCCGCCGCGAACCCGGAGAGCATGGCAATGCGCCGTGCCGTCGCCGCGCCCTGCGCCCGTGCAGCACCGACGTGCGTGAGGCGTGCGGCGGCGAACAGGAGGAGAACGTGGCGGCGCTTCATCGGATCACGTCGTCCGCGCGCAGAAGAATGGCGTTCGGCACCGTCACGCCCAGCGACTTCGCGGTCCGCAGGTTCACGGCCACCGTGAACTCGACCGGCAGCTCGACCGGCAATTCGGCCGGCTTCACGCCCTTCAGGATCCGGTCGACGTAGCGCGCGACGCTGCGGTGGAGGTTGCGCGGATTCGGTCCGACGCTCATCAGCACCCCCGCGTCGACCATCGCCGCGTACGTCGACACCGAGGGCAGCCGCGCATCGAGGAGCAGCCGCGCCAACCGCTCGCGCTGCGCGATCAACAGCGCATCGGCCACGACGGCCACGCCGTCGGCCCGCGCGGCCTTCATCGCGGCGACCGCCCGTTCGAGGTCCTGCGCCGAGGAAGCCGCCGCGGTCTGCACATCGAGGCCGCGCGCCCGGTATGCGTCGCGCGCGCTGCGGGCGACGGCGAGCGCGCCCGGATTGTCCGAAGTGAGCACGAAGATGCGGGTCGCCTTCGGCAGCGCTTCCCGCAGCATCTCGATCGGCTTGCCGGCCGTGTCCACACCCAGGTTCGCGATGCCGGTAACGTTGCGTCCGGGGCGCGCCACACTGGCGACGAAACCCTCGCCCACCGGATCGGCGACGCCGATCATCACGATCGGAATCGTGGTCGTCGCGCGGGCCGCCGCGCGCGTACCGGGCGTCGCGCCGGAGACGATCACGTCGGGCTCGAGCGCCACCAGCTCGGCCGCGAGCGCGGGCAGGCGATCGGCGTCTCCGTGCGCATACCGCGTCTCGAAGACGACGTTCGAGCCCTCGACGTAGCCCAGTTCGCGCAGCACGCGCTTCGTCGCGTCCTGGAACTCCGTGTCGAGCGCCGGCGCGGAATACGCGAGCCACGCCACCCGGTACGTGCGCTCGCTCGCGCCTGCCTGCGTGACCGCGGCCAGCGCAACGACCAGCAGGACCGCGCGCACGCCGCCACGCGCGAGCGACATCGCACGTGTACGCAGGAACGTCGCGCCCCGCCGGCGCGGCGACGGGTCGTGCTGCGCCACGACCGCAGGCCGGCAGGTCGTCGCAAATTTCACTGGATCACCCGATCCGCCCGCAGCAGCAGCGACTGCGGAATCACGATGCCGAGCGCGGAGGCCGTCTTCAGGTTGATCACGAGCTCCACGGTGCTCGCCTGTTCGATCGGCAGTTCCCCCGGCGACGCACCCTTGAGGATCCGGTGCGCGTACCAGGCGGACCGGCGGAAGATCGCGGGGATGTCCGGCGCGTAGCTCAGCAGCCCGCCGGCGTCGGTCAGCGAGCTCCAGCCCGACACCAGCGGCACGCGCTGCCGCAGGCAGTGGTCGGCGATGGCCGTTCGGGTATTGGCGACGATGCCGCCCTCGAACGCGACGTAGAGCGCGTCCGCACGCAGCGTCCGGATGCGCTCGAGCGCCTGGGCGACCTCGGCCTCGGCACCGACCGGCAGCGGCACGTCGGCGAGCCCGAGCCGCCGGATGGCGGCCGTGGTGACCTTGGTCTCTTCGCGCGCGTTGGCGTTGCGCTTGTCCCACAGCACGGCAACCCGCTTTGCCGTCGGCAGCAACTCCGCCATCAGCTGCAGGCGCTTGCCGGCGAGGTCGCTGGAAATGAACGACACGCCGGTCACGTTTCGCTCGGGCCGCGCCAGCGAGCGCACGACGCCGATGCCGACGGGATCGCCGACCGCCATGATCACGACGGGAATCGTCGTCGTGGCCCTGCTCGCCGCGAGCACGGCGATCGCGCCCGAGGCCACGATGACGTCGGGCTTGCGGCGCACGAGGTCGCGTGCCACGTCGTCGACGAAATCCTCCTGCCCCTCCGCCGACGCGTACACGAGGTCGACGTTGCGGCCCGGCTCGTCGCCGTATTCGCGCAGCCCTTCGAGGAACGCCCGGCGCTCGGCCGACGGCGGGTCGTGGATCGGCTGCAGCACGAGGTAGCCGATCACCGGACGTCGCGGCGACTGCGCGAGCGCGAGATGGGCGAGCGCGGCGGGAATCGCGGCGAGCAGCGTGCGCCGCTTCATCGCCGGACCGATTCCGCGATGGCGCATACGCCGATCCGCGGGCCGGGCGCCATCGCGCGGCGCAGGTCGACGACCCGCGGGCCGCGTCGGCTGCTCGAAAGGCAGGACCCCTCGCCGCATCACCGGATCACTTCATCGGCGCGCGCCAGCACCGCCGGCGGAATCGTAAGCCCGATCGCCTTCGCCGTCTTCGCGTTGATGACGAGTTCGACCTTCGTTGGCAGCTCGATCGGAAGGTCGCCGGGCTTCGCGCCCTTGAGGATCTTGTCCACGTAAGCCGCCAGGCGGCGGTAGACGTCCTCGAGGACCGGACCGTAGGTCATCACGTTGCCCGCCCTGGCGAACGGCGCCCAGCCGTCGACCGTCGGTATGCGGTGCCGGAGCGAGAATTCCGCGATGCGGTCGGCGAAGCCGAGCGTGAAGCCGTCGGCGAACGCGACGACCGCGTCGTCCCGGTTGCGCGCGATGTCCGCCAGCGCGCGGTCGAGCTCGGTACCGCTGCTGGCCTGGAAGTAACGGATCGACAGCCCCAGCTTCGCGGCCGCCTCCTGCGCCGCCGCCAGCTCCTTGCGCTCGCCGGGGTGCTGCGGATTCGCGATCAGCGCAATGCGCTTCGCGCCCGGAACGACCTCCTTGAGGAACTCGAGCTTCTTGCCGACGAGCGCCAGCGTGAAGAGGCTGATCCCGGTGACGTTGCCCGCGGGCCGGGCCATGCTGTCGACGATCTTCGCCTCGATCGGGTCCGCACTGATGCTGAAGACGATCGGTTCCGTCACGCCGGCGCGCAGGAGCGCGAACAGCGCAAGTCCTCCGGCCGCGACGATCACGTCCGGGCGCGACCGGACGATCTCCGCCGCCATCTGGGCGACGCGCTCGCCGGACCCATTGCCGGACCACGTCTCGACCGTCACGTTGCGGCCCTCGACGTAGCCCAGCTCGCGCATGCCGGCACCGAAGGCCTCGCGGTTCGGCGACGGCACGTCCTTGCGGTCGGTCGTCACCCACGCGACGCGGTACGCCCGCGCCGTCTGGGCGGCCGAAGGCAACGCCGCGGCAGCGACGGCGGCGCCGATCGCGGTAAGGACGGCTCTGCGCTTCGTCGAGTTCATCGGGATCCGGATGGGTATCGCGAATGTGCGATCGCGCGGACGCGGCGGCGTGCATCGTGCGCGAAGTGCGGCAATGGGGCACGCGTCACCGTACCGACCCGTCAGTCTGCACGAGCACGGATGGCGGCACGGCGATCCCGAGCCTTGGCACAAGGGGTGAAGGGGCCTCCATCGGCGCCGCCATGATCCTCCGACTGGCGTCGGTGCGCCAGCGTCGGCGGCTCGCGGACGCGCGACGACGACGCGGGGCCGGCATCCGGCGTACTCCACGGAGCGTGCGTCGATCGTCCTGCATCGCCTGCATGACCGCCAAGCGTACGCCCCGCGGCGGGCACACGGTCCCACCCGCGCGGGTGGGACTCGCCCGGCGGCGGCCGCGAGACGGTCAGGCCTTCGACCCGGCGGTGCTCAGCACGCGCCCGACCATCTGCTGCCGGTCGTGGGTGTCGAGACGGGCGAACAGCTGCTTGATGTGGTACGCGACGGTGTTCGCGCTGAGGCCGAGACGCTCCGCGAGCTCATGGTTGGAGGCGCCGCGCGCGAGGCCCGCGGCGATCTCGCGCTGCTGCGGCGACAGCCCGAGCCCGGCCAGCGCGTCGACGAAGCGCAGCAGCATCGGCTCCTGCCGCTGGATGCGCACGGCGACCGGTGCATCGTCCGTCGCGGGCTCGTCGGCCAGCGCGTACGCGCGCAGCACGAAGCGGCCCCACGAATTGTCGACCGCGAGGGACGGCGGGCCGACGTCGGCACCGGCCCGCGCGTCCTTCAGCATGGCCGTCAACCGCTGCAGCATCGGCTGCGCGGCCGCGCCCAATCCGGCCAGGCCTTCCCCGGGCCCGATCTTGCCGTGCGTCGCGAGCGCGAGCAGCTTCTGCGCCGCGGCCGGCAGCTGGCGCACGCGGCCGGCGAAGTCGACGAGCATGACCGCATCGTCGCCGGCGTCGAGCAGCCCCGCGCCCGCCGGGTCGTGGCCCGTCCGCTGCGAAACGCCGTGCGCGACGTAGCGCATGATCGCCGACAGCTCCCCGCGCTCGGCCGTCGAGAACGTGCGCGCGGACTTCGGCCGGTACAGCGAGAGCTGCCCGAGCGAGCGCCCCTGCTCGCGCACGATCCCGTAGAGAACGTGGTGGGCGTCGAGGTGGCGCATCACCTCGTTGTAGTACGCGGTGCGCTCCGCGGCGCTCGTCGCCGACACGGCGATCACGGGGTCCGGCTGGCGCGCCCGTTCGGCGAATGCCCGCCTGAACGAACTCTCGCCGGCGTCGTAGAACCGCTCGAAGTAGAGCTGCATCACCGGCGCCGGCAGCAGCCGCTCGGCGTACAGCGACGTCATGTCGCCCTCCGCGTCGACCCAGAAGAACGCGGCGGACTCGGCGCCGACCAGCTGGCGCACAGCCTTGAGCAGCACGGGCATCAGCTGCTCGCCCGTCACGCCGAGGCAGCAGAGCTGCCGGATGTGGACGCGCAGGTCGGCAGGCCGCATGCGGACGTCGCGCCGGTCGTGTCTAGTCCGCCGCGGCGTTGCGGTCGAGCGCACGCACCCAGCGATAGGCGCGCGCGGGCCGCGCGAACCCGTGCAGCTGCAGCTCGCCCAGGTCCTCGGCCTCCATGGCCTCGCTCACTTCGGCGTAGACCCGCTGCGACAGGATGATCTCGCCCGCCTTCGCCTGCTGGCACAACCGCGCCGCGAGGTTGGTCACGGTGCCGATCGCACCATAGTCGATCCGTCCTTCGAATCCGATCGCACCGACGGTGGCGAAACCCTGCGCGACGCCGATGCCAAGGCCGAGGTCGACGCCGCGCTTCTTCCACTTCGCCGAGAGGTCGAGCGCGGACTCGTGCATCGCGACGGCCAGCCGCACGCCCCGCTCGGCCGCGTTCTCGACCGGCACCGGGTCGCCGAGGAACACCATCATGCCGTCGCCGGTGAAGCGCTCGAGCGTCGCCTCGTGCTCGAGCACGAGCCGGCCCATCGCAGCGTGGTAGGCGCCCAGCGTGCGCATCAGCTCCTCGGGCTCCGTCGTCTCGGCGAACGCCGTGAAGCCGCGCAGGTCCGTGTAGACGACGACGATCTCCCGCCGGCGGCTCTTCAGCGGGTCTTCGCCGCTGCCGTCGACGATCAGCTCGGCGAGCTTGGGCGAGAAGAAGCGCTTCAGGCGCGCGAGCCGCTCGTTCTCGGCGACCTGCTCGGCCACGCGCCGCTCGAGCGTCGCGCTCCACTCGGCGAGCTGCGCGGCCTGCTTCTGCGTCTGCTCGTGCAGCCGCTTGATGCGCAGCAGCGAGGCCACGCGTGCGAAGAGCTCGGGCTGGTTGATCGGCTTGCCGAGGAAGTCGTCGGCGCCTGCGGCGATGCCGTTGAGCCGCTCCTGCTGCGGGTCGAGCGACGTCACGAGCACGACCGGCAGCAGCGCGGTCTCGGGATTGGCGCGGATCTGCCGGCACACGTCGTAGCCCGACATGCCCGGCATCATCACGTCGAGCAGCACGAGGTCGGGCTGCTCCGACGCGACCTTGGCGAGCCCCTCCTCGCCGTTGCTGGCTGTCGCGACCGCATAGCCCTTGACGGCCAGCAGGTCGGCCAGCAGCTTCACGTTCGCCGGTGTGTCGTCGACGACGAGGATCTTCGCCTGCTCGTTCACGTCGGGCGGTCCCTGGATGTCCGCGGAACGCCAATGGTAACCAATTCGGCCCCGCGTCAGGGACGGTCGAGCTCGCACAGCTCGAGCGGGCTCACGCGCAGGTTGGTCCGGATCTCGGCGCACGATTGCCGGACGAGCCCCACCTTCGCGAGAGCGCCGCCTCCCTCGTCCCGGCCCGGCGGCACCGCCAGCGCGTAGAGCGGCCCGCGATGGTCGCGGATGGCGGCGGCGATCGTCTGCTGCAGCCGGTTCTTCCGGTCGGGATCGTTGAAGTTGCTCACCAGCCCGGCGAAGCGCGCGTCCGGAGGAAACGACGGCAGCACGTACGACATCGGCTCGGCGGAAACCAGCAGCACGAGCGCGCCGGGCTTCACCGGCGGCACCGTCACCGTGAGGAACTGCTCGTCGAACTTCTGCCGCCACCACGTCGGAAACTTCGCCGTGACGACGACCAGCGCTAGCGCGGCCGCCAGCGCGAGCACGGTTCGCCTCCCCGGCGCCAGGCGAACGACCAGGCCCGCGATCAGCGCGCCCGCGAGCAGCTCGAGCGGCACCAGGTACCGCCAGATCCGGTAGACGACGGCCCACGCTGCGAACGACGCGACGAAGAACGCCACGACGAACCGCCACGCCGCCGCGCTGCCGGCGGACGCCGGTGTCGCCGCGACGGGCGGCCGCGCGCGCTGCGCGATCGCCACCACGATCGCCGCCAGCGTCAACGCGTACAGCAGCGCCGGCCGCGCGTCGCGGAACTCCGGCTCGGACACGTAGCCTTCGAGCCTGACGAGCAGCAGGAACGGGAACGCCAGCCATTCGCCCACCGACGCCGGACCGAAGCGCGTGGCCGCGAAGGACACCGGGTCGGCCCAGGGCGAGCGAAAGACGTCGTTGAAGTACGGAAACAGCGGATTCCCGTAGCGCTCCCACAGGACGAGCATCCACGGGCCCGCGGTGGCGGCGAACGCGACCGCCATCGCGCCGCCGGCGACCGCGGACGCGCGGATGCGTGCCCGCGCGGATCCGCGCGCCGCGAGGAGCGCGGCCAGCAGCCCGAATCCGTAGACCGAGCCGGTGAGCTTGAGGCCGGCACCCGCGCCCACGAGCAGGCCGGCCAGCGCCAGCGTGCGCGTGCGTGCGGCCAGCGGGTCGCCGCCGCGCACGACGACCCACAGGGCCGCGAGGACGAATGCCGCCACGTACCAGTCGTTCATCGTCGTTCCGATGAGGCTCACCGCCATCGGCGACGTCACGCCGATCGCGACTGCCGCGGCGACCGCGGGCCTGCGCTGCGCGTCCGGCAGGTCCGCGAACAGCACGGCGACGATGCGTGCGAAGCAGTACCACGCGATGCCCGTGGGCACCGCGAGCGCGAACGCGATCAGGCGCGATGGAACGCCGGCGGCGACGAGCGCGTAGAACGGCAGGTCGAGGTACGGGCTGTAGTACGACTGCAGCTGCGCCGGCGCCCAGTCGAGGCCGTCCCGGCCGTGGACGAACGCCCACGCGTTGTAGAGGTGGTAATTCTGCAGGTCCCAGCTCGAATCCTGCCGCAGCAGGATCGACGCGACACCGGCCAGCGCGATCGACAGCGCGAGGCCGAGCCACGGCCGCGCGGCAGGCGCGATCGCATCCGGGAGGCGTGGGGTCGGCACCATGGCGAGCGAGCGCAACGCTAACACGGCGGCACGCTTTCGCCATGCGCGCGCATCGCGCGGCTTGCGCCGCGGCGGCGGCGGATGGAACAATGCCCGAGGTCCGCGCCGGCATCGGCGCCAGCATCGGGAGCCACCGCATGTCGTACATGCAACGCCGCACCGGACGCCGCCTGCCGCGCGCGCTGCTGGTGTTCGTGTTCGCCGGCGCGACCGCCGGCACTGCCGCCGCGCTCGACCTGCCGACGCTCGACAAGGTCAGCGTCATGATGTCGCTGGACCAGGTCCGCTACATCGCGGGGCCACCGGACGAGATGGCGCAGATGGCGCCCGACTTGAGGCTCGCGACGTGGAAGATGACGGGCGCACCCGGCATGATCGCCGCCGGCGGCATCTTCGACGGCCGCAGCGCGCTGATCGCGCAGGCCTACGTCTTCGCCGGCGAAACCGGGGCGCAGGCGCTCGCGAGCCTGCGCGAGTTCGGCTTCAAGGTGGTCGAGGGTCCGGACGGCGTCACGCGCCTCTACGGTCCGGACGACGACACCGGGCGCCCGTTGGTCGTGCTGATCGACGAGCGGCCGGAGACGACCACGGTGTTCGCGTACGAGCAGCGCGAGTACGAGAAGCGGCTCGCGGCCGGACCGCTGCCGACGGGCCCGGGGACACCGGTCGCGGTGCCGTCGTCCGGGCCCTCGCCCACGGCAGCCGGCATGGATCCCGCCGTGCGCAACGCGCTCGCCGCCGGCATCGGCCTGATGGGCGGGATGAAGCCGATCCAGAAGTCTACGACGCTGTCGAGCTCGAGCAGCACGACGCGCAATCCCGACGGCAGCGTGACGACCCGCTCGCGCTCCACGTCGGCGAGTGTGAGCGTCGATCCGGCCGGCGTGGCCAACGCGCTGCTGCAGCTGATGAAATGACGCGTAGAGCGGCAGGCGACCGGCGTCGTGACCGGGCCGCGATCGTCGCCGCCGCAGCCGTGCTGGCGGCGGGCGCCGCTCACGCCGGCTTCGACAGCTTCGCGATCGAGCAGGTGTACTCGAACGCGGACGGTACCGTGCAGTTCGTGGTGCTCCGCGAAATGCAGAGCCTCCCGGGCGGCGACGCGTGGACCGGCCGCACGTTCAAGGCCACGCGCAACGGCGTGGCGAAGACCTTCACGTTTCCGCGCGACCTGCCCGACGGCGCCACCGCGGGCAGGCGCGTGCTGCTGGGGAGCCAGGGGATGGCCGCGCTCGGCCTCGTGGTGCCCGACTACGTGCTGCCCAACGGCTTCGTGCCGACCGACGGCGCTACGCTCGACTTCGCCGGCGCCGACCAGGTGACCTACGCCGCACTGCCGACCGACGGCGTCAACGCGATCACGCGCCTCGGGTTCCCGACGCCCAACACCGCCACCAACTACGCCGGCACCACGGCGCCGATGCCGGCGCGTCCCGTGACCGCGGTCGAGTTCCGTCACGCGGGGCTCGACCACTACTTCGTGAGCGATCTGCTGCCCGACCTCGACGCCCTCGACAGCGGACGCACGCCCGGATGGACGCGCACGGGCCTGTCGTTCAAGGTGCACCCGAGCCCGGCGAGCGGCGGCGGCGGCGTCAGCCCGGTGTGCCGCTATTACATTCCACCGGCGCACGGCGACTCGCACTTCTTCTCGGCCTCGCCGGCCGAGTGCGCGACCATCGCGCAGAAGGCGCTCACCGATCCCGACTACAGCGGCTACGTGCAGGAGACCGCGCAGGCGTTCTTCGTCGCGCTGCCCGATCCGCAGACCGGCGCCTGCCCGGCCGGCACGACGGCGGTGTATCGCCTGTGGAACCGGCGCTTCGACTCCAATCACCGCTACACGGCGAGCGTCGCGACGAAGGCGCAGATGATCGCGCAGGGCTACGTCGCCGAAGGCTACGGCCCCGACGCGGTCGCGATGTGCGCGCCGCCGGGCACCGCGACGATCCGGGTCACCGCCGGCGCCGCGGCGCCGTTCGGCGCGCTCGTCAGCGACGCGACGAGCACGCCCGCGGCAGGCTTCCAGGGCTACACGATGCAAGGCGACAGCGTGGACGTCGGCACGCGCAGTGGCAGCGGCGAGGTCGTCGCGTTCGGGATCGACCGTCCGCCGACGGTCCGCCCGGCCGCGTGGGCGACCACGCTCGCCGACCAGGTCGTCACCGTCCCGTTCACGCCGCTGCTGGAGATCCCGGTGACGATCTGGGTCGTCGCCGGTCCCTTTGCGACGACGCAGCAGACGGCGCTGACGTTCTGGCAGACCGCGCAGCTCTATTTCACGAACGAGCGGCTCGGCGTGCGCATGTCCGCGCTGGAAATCGTCGACGCCACCGCGAACCCGGGCGCCGCCGCGTGGACGGCGTTCACGTGCGGCGACGCGAACGCGAACGCCGCGGCGCTGCAAGGCGCGATCGGCAACCGCGCGGGCCGCATCAACGTCTACGTGGTCGGCCTCGTCGACGGATCGACGTCGCGCGGCAACGTGTGCACGGTGGGCGGCGGCTTCGCGGCCATCGCCGCCGGCGCCGGCGCCGAGCTGCTCGCGCACGAGCTCATGCACGACCTCGCCCTCGAGCACGTCGACGACCTCGTCGCCGACTTCGACGCGACGAACATCATGCACTCCGCGAGCAATGTCCGCCGCTACCTGACCGAGGGCCAGACGTTCCGCGCACACCTGCGCTCGACGTCCGCGCTGAACGCGGTCTACGGCCTGCGCTCCGGGTTGCCGGTCCGCGACTGCGATCGCGATACGCCGGCGCTCGGCTGTCCCGCGATCCGCCGGCGCCTGTGGGCCGACGGCGCGTTCGTGCCCAATTGACGATGCGCTCTACGATCCTTCGCACCGTGCACGGCATCGTGGTCGCGATGCTCCTGCACAACGCCGCGCCGGCACTTGCGCAGCCGCGCTACGGCCTGCCGCCGGACGCCTACGCGGCGTTCAGCCGCTGGCTGACGACGACCTGCGTCGGCGACGAGGAGCGCGCGTTGCGCGAGGCGCTGCTGCGCCATCGCGCGCAACTCGCACCCGCATTCCGCCGGGCCTTGACGGACGGACCGCCGCCGCAAGCGGTGCGCGAGGTGCGCGCGGCCGCCGAGGCGCGCCACGCCGAGCTTGCGCGATTCCCGCTTCAGCAGTACCGGATCGAAGGCGTCACCGCCGACGACCTTGCGCGTTTCGCGCGCGTGCCCCGGCAGTCCTATGTCGACGACCAGGTCCGCCGCTACGCGACGGGCTACCGCGCGAACGCGGCCGCGGGGCTCGGCATCGTCGGTGGCCCGCGCGACCGCGATGCGCTGGCCCGGCTCGCGGCGCGCAAGGACGATCCGCTGGCGCCCGCCGCGGCGGAAGCGCTGCGCACGATGGAGCGACGATGAAGCGCGCCGCGCCGCCGCTCGTCATTCCCCAGTCCGAGATCGAGTGGACGGCGGTGCGCGCACAGGGTGCGGGCGGGCAGAACGTCAACAAGGTCGCGTCGGCGATCCACCTGCGCTTCGACGTCCGCGCGTCGTCGCTGCCGGAACACGTCAAGGCGCGTCTGCTCGCGAGCCGCGACCAGCGGATCACCGCCGGCGGTGTCGTCGTCGTCAAGGCGCAGCAGCATCGCACGCAGGAGCGCAACCTGGCCGACGCGCTCCTGCGCCTGCAGATGCTGGTCGAAGCGGCCGCGCACGTGCCGCGCGCGCGCCAGCCGACGAAACCGACTAGGGCGTCGCAGCGCCGGCGCGTGGAGGCCAAGGTGCGGCGCGGGCAGGTCAAGGCGGCACGGGGCAAGGTCGAGGCGTGACGCGCGCCAACGCGGCGTGGCATGATCCGCGGCGTGGGCGCCGAGCCCACGCGACCGCCGGGGAGGTCCGATGAAAGGCAGCCGCGCCGCCGCGCCCGCCGCCAGGTCGAACGCCGTCGGCGACGAGACCGGCTCCAACGCGATCACCCACTGGGCCATGGCGGTCCTGTTCCTCGGGGCCGCCGCCGGCACCTGGTGGTGGTTCCGCGGATCGCTCAACTACGACTTCGGCTCGCGCGACTTCAATCCGCTCGGGCTCGTGCCGGTCGTCCTCGCGGCGATCGGCCTGTGGAACCTCGTTCCCGCGATCCGCGGCACGCTGGTCTCGCGCAAGTTCGGCGGCACGACGTTCGCGATGGACGGCGACGACGTCGCGCTCGGCGAGACGCTGACGGGAAGGATCACGACCGCCTCCGACCTGGCGCCCACTGGGGAGTACGCGATCACGCTCCAGTGCGTCGAGGCGATCACGACCTACGACACGATGAAGGGCGAGAACCGCACGCGCGACCACGTGCGGTGGGAAGCCATGCGCAAGCTCGACCCCGCGTCGGTGCGGTCGTCGCAAGGGATCCCGGTCGAGTTCCGCCTGCCGGCCACGGCGCTCGCGTGCGGCGACGAGCGTGCCAAGGGCGCCGTGCGCTGGGTACTCGAAGTGAAGGCGCCGCTGCCGGGCACCGACTTCGAGGCGATCTTCCCGGTGATCGTGCGACCGGCGCGCGGCTGACGCGACCGCAGGGCGTCGGCGCGTCAGGGGCCGGGCGTGACGCGGAAGTTCGCGAACGTCCCGTCGGACGCGTCGACGAAGAGCCCGACCTGCCGGCCACGGGCCCCGGTGGGCAGGCGCTCGACGACCAGCGTCGGCGTGGCCGCCGCATCGACGAACACCCGGACCTGCGTGGCGGTGACGTCGACGCGGGCGTGGAACCAACCGTCGGGGTCGGGCACGGGATCGATCGGCCCCTCGAACGTGTCCGGCCGTTCGCGGCGCAGCCGCTCCCACGTGAAATCGGGCCACGCGATGTACTGGACCGCGCGGCGCCGGAACACGTCGTCGGCCCGGAAGTTGAAGGGCCGAAAGTACACAGCCTCGAACCGGTTCTCGCCGGCGACGTTGAACGCGACGCCGAGGAAACTGCGGCCGCGAACGTTCCTTCCCTTCAGCTCGACTTCGATCGTCCCCGTCTCGAAGGCCAGGCCCTCCACCAGCGCGAGGCCGACCTTGCCGAGCGCCGAGTCGCTGGTGCCGGAAAGCCGAGCGCCGCGCCGCCCGTCGGCGGCGAGCGCTTCCGGTACGGCGTTGTACACGCGCCAACGCGCGGCGTCGGCGATGCCGCCGAGGTCGGGCGCGAGCGCGCGCTCCTGCGCCTGCACGAGCGGGACCAGCAGCATCCACAGGAGGAAGGCGAAGGTGCGGCTGCAGTGGATCATCGGACGTCCTCTCCCGGCTCGGCCGGCGTGCCGCGCGCGCCCCGCCGGCTACTTCGCCGCCGGCGGCTGCGCGTGCGCCTTGCGCAGCGTGTCGAGCCACGCCGTCCAGTCCACGGGGCCGGTCTCGAAGCGCTTCTTCAGGTTGGCGAGCACGTTGCCCCACGCGCGGTCGAAGTACGCGTAGGCCTGGTCCCACTCGCCGCCGTCGCCCCAGCCGGTGTGCGTGAGCGTCACGCGCGTCTGCCCGTCCGCGACGGGCTCGATGCGCACGACGACGAACGTGCGCTGGCGCCGCGCCTCGGGGAGCGACGGCGGCGCGTTCCAGTCGAACGACAGCATCTTCGGCGGCTGCAGCGCCATGAACCGCATCTCGTCGGCGCCCTTCATCCCCGGCTCCGCCAGCGGGTCGATGTAGATGTGGAACGCGCCGCCGGCCTTCGCGTCGACCTGCGCGTCGGGCGCGAAGAAGCTCGTGATCCCCTCGCGCGTCGTCCACGCGTCCCACGCCTGCTGCGGCGACGCCGCGACGACGACGTCCCTGACGATCGCGCGCTCGGCCGCAGTCGCAGGGCCGGCGAAGCACGCGGCGGCCAGCCACACCAGTGCACCTGCCGACGCCGATCGCATGGCCGCTCCACCTCCCGTACGAGACCGGCATTGTAGCGACGGGACGAACGGCGCGCGACGCACGATGGGCGGCGGCCGGTCCTGGCACGCCTCGTGCGTTAGCGCGGTCACGGCAGTGTCACTGCCGTATGCCACTATCCCGACCATGACCTCGCGGACGCAGACCCTCGGCGAAGAAATTGCCAACAGCGTAAGCCACGGCTTCGGCCTGCTGGCCGCGCTGGTGTTCGTGCCGGTGCTGCTGGTCGCCACGTCGCGGCACGGCGCCGCGCTCAACGTCGTGGGCACCAGCGTGTTCGCGGTCACGCTGCTCGTGCTCTACACGGTGTCGACGATCTACCACGCGCTGCCCGAAGGCCGGGCCAAGCGGGTGTTCCTCAAGCTCGACCACGCGGCGATCTTCGTGTTCATCGCCGGGTGCTACACGCCGTTCGCGCTCGGCCCGCTGCGCGGGGACTCGGGGCCGGCGCTGCTGGTGGCGGTCTGGGGCCTCGCCGCGGCCGGCGTCGCGCTGAAGGCGACGGACCGGCTCGCCCACCCGCTGGCGTCGACCGGGCTCTACCTGCTGATGGGCTGGCTGGTGCTGTTCGCCGTCGGGCCCCTGCTCGCGCACGTGCCGGCCGCCGGCGTCGCGTGGCTGGTCGCGGGCGGTGTCGCGTACACGGTCGGCGCCGGCTTCTTCCTGTTCGACTCGACGTTCCGCTTCGGCCACGCGGTCTGGCACCTCTTCGTGCTCGCGGGCACGTCCTGCCACTTCGTCGCGGTGCTCGATTACGCCATCTGATCCGCTGGCCCAGCGGTGCGCGTGCCCGGGCGCGCCGTGGTCACGCGGAAATCCGTCGCGCGAACCGCGCCGCCGCGACCTGCTCGATCGTTTTCCTGCGGCCGGCCGCGACGGCGTCCCGGCGGCCGCAGGGCCATCGACGACGAAGCGTCAGCTGATGAAGCCGCGTGCCTTCATGCGCTCGCACATGTTGCCGCTCGGGGCCGCCGGAATCGTCACGCCCTTTTCCTTGGCGCGCTCCGCGATCAGCGCGTGCCGCTGCTCGACGACCGCCGTGCACTCGGCAACCGTCTTGACTTCGTGCATCGCGTCGCGGAACTTGATGCGCTCTTCCTGCGTCAGCAGCGACATGCCGTAGCCGCCGCCACCACCGCCGCGGCCGTAGCCCGGGCCTGGACCGAACCCGCCGCCCCCCGCGGGGCAATTCGCACCTCCTGCGCCCGGTCCCGCACCCATGCCGCACCCTGCTCCCGGACCGTAACCGCCCCCCGGGCCGGCCATCGAGACCGACGCCGCCACGGCCAGCGCCACCACCGAGATTGCCACTGCGAGCTTCTTCATGATCGACTCCATCGTCAGTTCCGAAAGTGCCCGGATCTCCGGGCCCAGCCGCGCTTTCGCGGTCATGCCCATTGGAACGCATTTCGGGGGCGCGTGATGACGGATGCAACAGTCCGTTACACGAGGACGCCCGGAGTTTGACGGCGATCAACCGGAACTGCCGTCCAGGGCCGCGTTCGCGGGCTAGTAGCCGAGCGCGCGTGCCGACTGGTAGAAGAGGAAGCTCACGCACCACGCGAGCAGCAGCGACCAGCCGACCGACATCGCGGCGAAGCGCGTGCTCTGCGCCTCCGATCGCAGCGTGGCGATCATCGAGACGCACGGCGTGTAGATCAGCGTGAACAGCATGAACGAGATCGCCTGCACGGCGTCGATGCGCGCGGCGAGCTCGGTCGCGAGCGCCTGCCCTTCGGCGCCGAAGATCACGGCAAACGCGCCGATCAGGATTTCCTTCGCGACGAAGCCGAAGATCAGCGCCACCGCGAGCTGCGCGTCGATGCCGATCGGCGCCAGCACCGGCTCGGCCAGCCGCCCCAGCATCCCGGCGAGCGTGTCCGGGCTTCCCGGCGCCACGCCGGCCGGCAGGTGCGTCAGCAGCCACACCAGCACGACGCCGACGACGATGAAGCGCGTCGCGCGGCGCAGGAAGTGGCGCACCTCGTGCCACGCGCGCAGGCCGACCTGCCGCAGCGTGGGCAGCCGGTACGGCGGCAGTTCCAGCACGAACGGCTCGTCGCTGTGGTAGCGGCGGCGGAACACGACGGCGGTGAGCATCGCGACCGCGAAGCTCGCGAGGTAGAGCCCGAACAGCACCCACGCACCCATCGCCGGCGCGAACAGCGCGGCGGCGAGGAACACGAACACCTGCAGCCGCGCCGAGCACAGCGAGAACGGCACGATCAGCATCGTCAGCAGCCGCAGCCCGCGCGAGCGCATGATGCGCGTGCCCATCGCGGCGGGCACGTTGCAGCCGAATCCCAGCAGCACCATCACGAAGCTGCGGCCGTCGAGCCCGAGGCGCGCCATCAGCGCGTCGGTGAGGAACGCGGCGCGCGACAGGTACCCCGTGTCCTCGACCAGCGCCATGAACAGGAAGAACAGCACGACCAGCGGCACGAACGCGGCCACGGTCGTCACGCCCGCCCACACGCCGTCGAGCAGGAAGCCGCGCGCCACGTCCGGCAGCGGCGCCAGCGCCGGATCGAGTGCGTGCTGGCGCACCGTGTCGAACAGCGCGCTCATGCCGTCCTGCAGCGGCTTGCCCAGCGTGAACACGCCCTGGAAAACGACGAACATCAGCAGGAAGAAGATCGGCAGCCCCAGCAGCGGGTGCAGCAGCACGCGGTCCACGCGGTCGGTGACGCCGGGCGGCAGCCGCGCCGGGATGTCCACCGCGGCGGCCATGATCCGCGCGACGTCGTGCTCGATCGCCGCGTCGTCGCGCCGAGGCAGGTGCGACACGCGCCGGGCGGCGCCGTCGCCGGCAATGCCGCGCGCGAGCAGCGCCATCGCGCCGGCGTGGCCGTCGCCGCGCTTCGCCGACATCAGCGCCACCGGTACGCCGAGCGCCCGGCTCAGCGCGTCAGCGTCGATGCGAACGCCCATTCGCTTCGCCTCGTCGGCCATGTTGACCAGCAGCACGACCGGCACCCCGAGCGCACGCAGCCGGATCACCAGCGGGAGCTGCCGGTCGATCTGCGGCGCGCCGGCGATCACCGCGATCACGTCGACGTCGGTGTTCGCGAGGAACGTCCGCACGACGCGCTCGTCGTCGGCGATGCCGTCGAGGTCGTAGATGCCCGGCAGGTCGACGATCTCGACCATGGCGCCGCCCAGCAGCACGCGCGCCGCGTAGAGGTCGACCGTCACCCCGGGCCAGTTGCCGACGCGCGCCGACGCACCGGTGACCCGGTTGAAGAACGTCGACTTGCCGGTGTTCGGCATGCCGACCAGCGCGATCCGCTTCATTGCGGTGGCCGGTCAGCGGTGCACGAGGATCGCGTGGGCGTGGCGGCGGCGCAGGATGAGGTCGGTGGTGCCGACGCGCAGGTGCAACGGCCCGGCCAGCGCGCCGCGCCGCACGAGCCGCAGCGCCCGGCCGGGGCGTACGCCGAGGGCCGCGAGCCGTTGCCGAAGCGGGAGGTCGCCCTGTACGGCCGCGACAGTGGCGTCGTCGCCGGGGCGGAGGTCGATGAGGGGGGACATGGGGCGGGCGGCCTGAGGGTTTGGACACAAACGAGAATTATTCGCATTGTATCCCGAATTCCGGCGCCTGCCTTGATCCGGGACAAGATTGCGCATTCCGGACGGTGGACGGCCCCTTCCCGGGTTCGGCGGAGCCCCGACGCGACCGGCCCGCGCCGGCGGTGCCGGTGCGACGGCATCCCGAGCTTTGCCTGACCGTTCCGCCACGGGAAACGCCCGGCTGCCGGGTACCGGCAAGGTCAAGGTGCAACGGGCTTCCGGCTGGGACCCGCTGGCGACGCCGCCGGCGTGCTAGCCCCCTGACCCGGCGCCCCCTGCGCGTGCCGGCGGCCGCGCGCAGGGGGCGCCGCCGGATCGACGATCGCGCGGCGCCCGCGCCGCGCGCCTGGCCGCGTGCCCGCGCGACCGGGCACCCCGCGCGTGCGTGCACCGGTAGACTGTGCGCGATGACGCCCGACCTCTTCGGCCACGACGCGAATCCCGACGCGGTTCCGAAGCGCCGCTTCCGCCTGTCCAAGTCCCGCCTGGTCGCCTACCGCCAGTGCCCGAAGCGCCTGTGGCTGCAGGTCCACCGGCCCGATCTCGCGCAGCGCACCGAGGCGGTCGAGAACCGGATGGCGCAGGGCCATCTCGTCGGCGCGGCCGCCCACACGCTCTACCCCGGCGGCCGGCTGATCGGCCACGTCGACGACCTGGCGGCCGCGCTGCGGGAGACGCAGGAAGCGCTCGCGCAGCCCGGCGACCTGACGCTGTTCGAGCCCGCGCTGCGCACCGGGCCGATCCTCGTGCGCGCCGACATCCTGATCCGCAGCGCCCGGCGCTGGCGGATGATCGAGGTGAAGGCGTCGACGAAGGTGAAGGACTATCACGTCACCGACGCCGCGATCCAGACCTGGGTCGCGCGCGGCGCCGGGCTCGACGTCGAGCGCGTCGAGGTTGCACACGTCGACAACCGGTTCGTCTATCCGGGGGACCACGACTACCGCGGACTGTTCGCGCTCGCCGACGTCACCGCGGCGGTCGCGCCGTTGCAGGAGCACATTCCGCAGTGGATCGCCAACGCACAGCGCGACACCGCCGGGCCGATGCCCGCGATCGCCGTCGGGCCGCAGTGCACGGATCCCTACGAGTGCGAGTTCCTGTCGCACTGCGCGCCCGCGACCGCCGAGTTTCCGATCGGCCTGCTGCCGAACGGCGCGAAGCTCGCGCGCGCGCTGCGCGCCGACGGGTTCGCCGACCTGCGCGACGTGCCGCCGGACCGCCTGCAGAACGAGGTGCACCGGCGCATCCACCGCGCGACCGTACGCGGCGAGGCCGAACTCGACACGGCGGCCGCCGTCACGCTCGCCGCGCTGGCGTGGCCGCGCTGGTTCGTCGACTTCGAGACGGTGGGCCCCGCCGTGCCGTTGTGGCCCGGCACGCGGCCGTACCAGAAGATCCCGATGCAGTGGTCGTGCCACCGGCAGGACGCGGACGGCACCGTCACGCACCTGCCGCCGTTCCTCGATCGCGGCGGCGGCGATCCGCGGCGCGCGTTCGCCGAGAGCCTCGTCGCCGCGATCGGCACGACGGGACCGCTCATGGTCTACAACGCCGCGTTCGAGGGCAGCGTGCTGCGCCAGCTCGCCGAAGCCTTCCCCGACCTCGCCCACGCGCTCGCCGGGATGGCCGACCGGCTGTTCGACCTGCTCGAGCTCGCGCGCGCGTACTACTACCACCCGCAGATGATGGGGTCGTGGTCGATCAAGAAGGTGCTGCCGACGATCGCGCCCGAAATGGATTATTCCGGTCTCGACGACGTGCACAGCGGCGACATGGTCGAGCCCGTGTACTTCGAGATGGTCGCGCCGGACACGCCCGACGCGCGCCGCGCGGCGCTGGCGGCGGCGCTGCTCGCCTACTGCGCGCGCGACACGCTCGGGATGGTGCGGGTGGCGGAATTCCTGGCGGGCGGCCCGGACTCGCGGCCGCCCGCCTAGATCGGGCCCTGCGCGAATACCTCGCGCTTGCGCCCGTTCGTCAGCACTCCACCTCCGCGCCGCGCCGCGCGTACCACTTCCACGTCCCGATCACGCAGCTCGCGTAGAACACGGCGAAGCACAGCAGCGCCGTGAACGCGCTGCCGGTCGCGCCGATCGACCAGCCGTAGGCCACCGGGATGTAGAACGCGCCCAGCGCCGCGACCGCCGAGCTGAAACCGAGCGTGGCCGCGCCTTCGGCCGCGCCGATCCGCCGCGCGGCGTCCAGCGCGGCGGCGTCGCTCGGGTTCTTCACCTCGCGCTCGCGCAGCGTGCGGAAGATGATCGGGATCATGCGGAACGTCGAGCCGTTGCCGACACCCGCCGCGACGAACATCGCGCAGAACGCGAGCAGGAAGCCGGTCAGGTTGCCGTCGCTCCCCACGCCCGGCAGGCTGAACGCGGCGACCACCGGGGCGATCGTCATCACGACGAAGATCCAGAACGTGATCTTGGCCCCGCCGACGCGATCGGACAGCCATCCGCCGATCGGCCGGACCAGCGCGCCGACCAGGGGCAGGATCCACGCGTACTTGAAGGCGTCGGTCGCCGGGAACTGCGAATTCAGCAGCATCGGCAGGCCGACCGCAAGGCCGATGAACGAGCCGAACGTCCCCGTGTACAGCCAGCTCATCCGCCACTGCTGCCGGTTCGTGACGATGGCGACCTGCTCCGCGAAGCCCGCGCGTACCGACACGATGTTGTCCATGCCGAACCACGCGGCGAGCACCGACAGCACGATCAGCGGCACCCAGATGAAGCCGGCGTTCTGCACCCAGATCTGAGTGGTGACGCCCGCGACTTCGCGCGTTTCCGGCCGCCCGCCCATGATCAGCAGCGCGCCGCCGTACATCGCGATCGGCGCGATCAGCTGCGCGAGGCCCACGCCCAGGTTGCCCACGCCCGCGTTCGCGCCGAGCGCCGTGCCCTGCATCCGCTTCGGGTACAGGAAGCTGATGTGCGCCATCGACGAGCTGAAGTTGCCCGCCCCCAGGCCGCACAGCAATGCGATCGCCGCGAACACCGCGTAGTTGGTGGTCGGGTCCTGCACGGCGAAGCCGATCCACAGCGTGGGCAGCAACAGCATCGTCGTGCTCCAGATCGTCCAGTTGCGGCCGCCGAAGATCGGCACCACGAACGAGTACAGCGCACGGAACACGGCGCCGGACAGTCCCGGCAGCGCCGCCAGCCAGAAGAGCTGCGCCGTCGAGAACTTGAAGCCGATGTTCGGCAGCTCGACGACGATCACGCTCCACACGACCCAGACCGCGAACGCCAGCAGCAGCGCCGGCATCGAGATCAGCAGGTTGCGGCGCGCGATCCGGTTGCCGATCGCGGTCCAGAACGGCTCGTCGTCGGGCCTCCAGTCGACCAGCGCGTGCCGGCGCCGGCCCCCCGGTGCGATCAGCTCGGCGCCGGCCAGCGCCGCCTGCGCGTCGGCGTGCTTCGCCAGCAGCGCCGCGCGCTCGTTGCGCTCGCCGACCCACATCCAGATCATCGTCACGACGACGACCAGCGTCATCAGCATGAAGCAGCTCGACCGGACGCCGACGACGTCCGCGGCCACGCCGAACATGATCGGCAGCGTGAAGCCGCCGAGGCCCCCGATGACGCCGACGATGCCGCCGACCACGCCCATGTTGGTCGGATAGTGGTCGGCGAGGCTGCGATAGACGCTCGCCTTGCCGAAGCCCTGCGCCAGTCCGATGATGAAGATCAGCGTGGTGAACATCACGACGCCGACGCCCAGCTCGAACGTCTTGTCCGCCTTGATGCCGTGCACGATCATCGTCGTCGGCGGATACGAGAGCAGGAACAGGCACGCGAGGCTGATCCACATCACCCACCACGTCACCGTGTTGCCGCCCCACTTGTCCGACGCCCAGCCGCCCAGCGCGCGGATCGCGCCCGAGGGCAGGTCGAACAGGATCGTCAGGAACGCGGCCGTGGCGAGGGGCAGCCCGTACTCGCCGACGTAGTACTTCGGCAGCCACAGCGCCATGGCCACGAACGCGCCGAACACGAAGTAGTAGACGAGCCCGTAGCGCCAGACGCGCAGGTCGAGCAGCGGCTGCAGCTGCTCGCCCAGCGTGGGCGGCTTCTTGCGCAGCGGCGAGTCCGCGCGGTGCAGCGGGTCCTGCGACGTGAAGAACCAGAACAGCACCGCCATCACCAGCATCGCGACCGCGTACACCTGCGGCACGGCGCGCCACGAGGCGGTGGCCGATGCCGCGATGATCAGCGGCGCCACGAACTTGGTCAGCGACGAGCCCGCGTTGCCGGCGCCGAAGATGCCCATCGCCGTGCCCTGCCGCTCCTTGGAGAACCACGCCGACGTGTACGCGATGCCGACGGCGAACGACCCGCCGGCCACGCCGATGAAGAGCCCGAGCACCAGGTACTGCCAGTACTCGGTCGCGTACGAGAGCATCCAGGTGGGGATCACCACCGAGAGCATCTGCAGGAAGTAGACGATCCGGCCGCCGAAGCGGTCGGTGAGGATGCCGAGCGGCAGGCGGATCAGCGATCCGGTCAGGATCGGGGTCGCCACCAGCAGGCCGAACTCCGTCTCGTTGAGGTTGAGCTCCCCTTTGATCTTGACTCCGATCACGGAGAACATCACCCAGACGGCGAAGTTCACCGCGAACGCGAGCGTGCTCGCTGTCAGCGCGGAAATCTGCTCGCGGCTGTACCCCGGCTTGCCCACTTCCAGCGACGTCGACACGACGATCTCCCCTTCGGAACGCGCCTGGCCCGCAGCGTGTTGCGCACATTCAAACCCCCACCGCAGGCCGGTGCCTTAATTAACATCAAATGAAGCAAGGTTATCCTTGCGCGTGAGCGGGTTCGAGGGGCCCGAATGTCGGCAGGCGCCCCGAGCCATGCCGGTACCGGCCGGTCGGCGCGGCCGCCACCCCTGCCGTTACACCCGCCCGGCGACGCCGGTGAACACTGCGGAGGATCGATGGCGACGTTCGTTCTCGTTCACGGTGCCTGGCACGGCGCTTGGGTGTGGCCGCGCACGGCGAGGCTTCTGCGTGACGAGGGCCACGACGTCTTCACGCCCACGCTCACCGGAGTGGGCGAGCGGTCGCACCTCGCCGGCAAGGAGGTCAACCTGAGTCTGCACGTGCTCGACGTGTGCAACGTGCTGCGCTGGGAGGGCCTCGACGACGTCGTGCTGTGCGGCCACTCGTACGGCGGCGCCGTCGTGACGGGCGTGGCCGACGCGATGCCCGAGCGCATCCGTGCGCTCGTCTACCTCGACGCGTTCGTCCCGCGCGACGGCGAGGCGATCTGGGACTACGTGGAGCCCAAGCGCGCGTACTTTCTCGAGGGCGCCGGGCGGCACGCGGGCCGGACCGAGCCCATCTCGTGCGAGGAGTTCAACGTGAACCCGGCCGACCGCGCGTGGGTCAAGTCGAAGCTCGTGCCGATGGCGCTCGCGTGCTTCCTCGAGCGGATTCGGCTGACCGGTGCCGTCGACCGGCTGCGCCGGACCTACGTGTACGCGACCGGCTGGAGCCCGTCGCCGTTCACGCAGTTCCACGAGCGCGTGAGGAACGACCCGGCGTGGACCGTGCGCACGGTCGGCACGGGGCACGACGTGATGATCGACGACCCGCAGGCGTGCGCGCGGCGGCTGGCCGAGGCGGCGGCGTGAGGCCGGACACGCTCGGCGGCACCAGGGGTCACGGTGCCCCGCCGCGGCCGGCCCCTCGCGGCCGGCGCTCGAGGCGCCGCCCTACTCGAACTTGATTCCCGCGTCCTTGACGATCTTCGCGACCTTGTCGGTCTCGGTGCGGATGAGATCGGCGAACTGCTGCGGCGTGCTGCTCTGCGCCGCCAGCCCCAGGTCGCTCAACTTCTCGCGCACGTCGGGCATGGCGGCGATGGCGGTGAGTTCCTGGTTGAGCCGCGTCACCGCCGCGGCGGGCGTGCCGGCGGGCGCGAGAATGCCCCACCAGTTGGTGAACTCGTAGCCCTTGACCGTCTCGCCGATGCCGGGCACGTCGGGCAGCGCCGGCAGGCGGGGGCCGGTGACGGCGATCGCCTTCAGCTTGCCGCCTTTGACCTGCCCCATCGCGGAGCCGTCGATCACGATGTCGACCTGCTCGCCGAGCAGCGCGGTCGTCGCGGCCGCCCCGCCCTTGAACGGCACGTGCACGATGTCGACCCCCGCCATCGTGCGCAGCAGTTCGAGCGCCAGGTGCCCCGGCCCCGCCTGGCCGCCGGTCCCGGCGTTGAGCTTGCCCGGCTGCGCCCTGGCGCGCGCGAGCAGGTCCGGCATCGAGTTGATCCCCGACTTCGGATTGGCGGTGACGACGATCGACACGGTGCTCACGAGGCTCACCGCGGCGAAGTCCTTCTGCGGGTCGTAGCCGATGCCCGGCTTGGAGAGCGGACCGATGACCAGCGAGCCCAGGTCGCCGATCACCAGCGTGTAGCCGTCGTTGCCCGACTTCGCCGCGATGCCCATGCCCAGCGAGCCCGCCGCGCCACCGCGGTTGTCGATCACCACCGGCTGGCCGAGGCGCTCGGAGAGCTTTTGCGCATACAGTCGCGCCACGATGTCGGTGTTGCCGCCGGGCGGATACGGCACGATCAGCTTGACCGGCTGCGACGGATACGGTTGCGCCAGCGCGGCGGCCGCGCAGAGGCCGGCGACGGCCGGGAGCAGCCAGCGGAGCAGCGTTCGGATCATCGTCGTTCTCCTCTTGTCAGCGGGGTGTGGCGTTTCCCGTCGGCCGGCCGTGGCATTTCCAGTCGGCGGGTCGTGGCACTCTTACGGTGTCATCCCGAGATTCTATGGGCGTGGTCAAGCATGGTTGATCCGTGCTGGGTCGAAGGTGGTGCCGTGGCGGTAGATCGAGAATGCGGTGCGCAGCAGTTTGCGGGCGATGATCACGGTGGCTTCGGTGGTGGACAGGCCGCGGGCCAGGCTCTTTTGGTAGTGGGAGCGCCACAATGCAGTTCTGCTGGCCGAGCGTGCGCCGTTGAACAGCAGGCGCCGGAGCTCGGCGGGTCCGCGTTTGGACAGCCGGCGCCGGCCGGTGGCTTGCCCGGAGTCCTTGGCGCGCGGGTCGAGGCCGACGAAGGCCACCGCCGCATCGCTGTTGCGCAGCGGGACCCGGGCGAACAGGTTGGACAGGGCGACGCCGAGCAGCGGTCCGACGCCGAGGATGGTTTCCACACGCTGATGCGCGGGGGCCGAGATACGAGCCAGCTCCCGCAGCCGGCGGTCCATGGTGGCGATAATGGCGTCGAGTGCCGCGACCGCGGTGCGCAATTCGGCGCGCAGGGCGGGCACGCTGCCCAGACTCAGTCGCAGTTGCGTCTTGTTCGACACCACGGTGGCCCGCCGCCGGAGCAGCGCGTCGATCTCGCGCTGTTCCGGTGTCGGCGGCCAGTAGCGATGCAACGCGGCGCCCTCTCGCTGCAGGTAGCGGGCGATCACCGCCGCGTCGACGCGATCGGTCTTGCCGCGCACGCCGACCGCGCGTGCGTAGTGCCGCAGGTCGGCCGGGTTGACCACGTACACCGGCAGTCCCTGGGCATGGGCCAAGTCGGCCAGCAGCGTGTGATAGCCGCCGGTGGCTTCCATGGCGATGCGACTGCCCACCGGCAGTTGCCCGAGCCAGGCACGGATCGCCGTGCGGTCATTGCTGAGCCGGGCCGGGACCGCGCGGCGGTCGGCGTACGCGATCTGCAACTCGAGCTTGGCCACATCCACTCCGATGTCCACCGGGCTTGGCATCATGGCTCCTCCGTAGTTAGATACGCCTTGCCGGGGTGGACTCCCACCGACGTAAGCTTGTATCCAAATCGGCGGTCCGCGCACCGTAGTCGTCGGCCGCTAGATTCTTCATCGACGTTGGTGGTGGGGTGGGGAAACTCTCGGGAAGTCCGTCCACTGACCATGGCGGATTCAAAGCGATGTCCCTCCACCCCGGCACCCTCGCAGTATCCACCGCGAGCGCGCACACGCGGACCATACAAGCGCAGCGAGGGATCTGCTTCCGCGCAACGCGGCGATCCCCCGCGACCGCGGAGCCCTCGCTGCGCTCGGGATGACACCGTTGGAAGTGGCTCGGGATCACATCGTTGGAAGTGGCTCGAGATGACACCGGTGGATGTGGAACGGCACGCACTTCAGGAATTCGTCAGTGGTCGGTCAGCGCCGTGCGCAGCTGTGCTTCGCTGTCGACGGTGGGCGGGTCGTCGACGTCCACGACGACCTGCTCGATGTGTCCGGTGAAGCGGAACGGCGCGCGGTAGTCCGGCGTGACCGGCAGCCCGCTGTCGTAGCCGCAGCACAGGCCCTCGCCCGACGTCTCGATCACGTGCGGGACCGTGTGCGGGATCTCGCCTTCGCCGACCAGCCGCTCGCCGACGAAGAGCTGCCCGCGGCCGCAGTGCTCGCCGGTGCGCGTGAAGCGGAACCGCAGCGTATGCCGGCCGGGCGGCAGGTCCTCGGTCGCGTCGATCCGGTACTCGGCGAGCCCCAGGTAGTTGTGCGCGTAGCGCAGGCGCCGGTCCTTCACGTAGAACGAGTAGCCGGCGAACCAGCTGCCGTGCGCGAGCAGCACGCCCTCCGCGCCGCCTTCGGGAAGGTCGACCTCGGCGGTGATCGTGTGCGAACGGTTCTTGACGTCGACGGCCGTGTAGTGGAACTGCGGCGCGCCGCCCGGGTAGTACACGAAGCGGTTGCCGGCGGGCGCCGTGCCCGGCTTGCGCTCGCCCATCCGCAGCTGCATCCGAGAGTCGAGCGGCAGCACGTTGTACTTGCCCGCCTCGACCCACCACCGCTCGACGAGCTCGGCGAGCTTTTCCGGATGCGTGTCGGCCAGGTCGTCGCACTCGGAGAAGTCGCGCTCGACGTGGTAGAGCTCCCACTTCTGCCGCGCCAGCATCTCGTCGGTCAGCGGGTCGCCCTGCGGCTGCTCGACGACCGCCTTCCAGCCGTCGGCCCACAGCGCGCGCGAGGCGATCATCTCGTAGTACTGCACGCGCTTCCTCGTCGGTGCCGCTGCGTCGTCGAACGTGTGCGCGAAGCTCACCCCTTCGAGCGGCCGCTGCGGAATGCCGTCGAGCCGCGCCGGCGCCTCGAGCCCGAGCGCCTCCAGGATCGTCGGCGCGACGTCGACGACGTGCGCGTACTGGCCGCGCACCTCGCCGCGCGCCGCGATGCCCTTCGGCCAGTGCACGATCAGCGGATCGCTCATGCCGCCCTGGTGCAGGTAGCGCTTCCAGCGGCGCAGCGGCGTGTTGCCGGCCCACGCCCATCCCCACGAATAGTTGGGAAAGGACCGGACGCTGCCCCAGTCGTCGAGGCGCGCCAGGTTCTGCTCGACCGTCGCCTCGACGCGGTTCGCGAACTGATTCTCGTTGAACGAGCCGTGCTCGCCGCCCTCGGCCGACGCGCCGTTGTCGGAGGCGAGCAGGATCAGCGTGTTGTCGAGCTCGCCCCGGCGCGCGAGGAAGTCGATCACCCGCCCGATGTGGTGATCGGTCTGCTCGAGGAAGGCCGCGTAGACCTCCATCTGCCGCGCGTACAGGCGCCGCGCGTCTGCGGAGAGCGTGTCCCACGCCTTCACCCACGGCGGCCGCGGCGAGAGCTTCGTGCCGGCCGGCACGACGCCCAACTCGAGCTGCCGCGCGAACACCTGCTCGCGCCAGCGGTCCCAGCCCAGGTCGAACCGGCCGCGGTAGCGCTCGATCCACTCCGGCTCGACGTGGTGCGGCGCGTGTCCGGCGCCTAGGCAGTAGTACATGAAGAACGGCTTGTCCGGCGCGATGCCGCGCAGGTCGGTCAGGTACTCCGTCGCGCGGTCGGCGAGGTCGGCGTTGAGGTGGTAGCCCTCCTCCGGCCGCCGCGGCGGCTCGACGTAGTGGTTGTCGTGCACCAGCGTGGGCACCCACTGGTTGGTCTTGCCGGCGATGAAGCCGTAGTAGCGCTCGAACCCGCGCGACAGCGGCCAGCGCGCCTTCGACGCGCCGGACGCGTACTCGGAGGCCAGCGTGAGGTGCCACTTGCCGATGCCCAGCGTCGCGTAGCCTTCCGCCCGCAGCATCTCGGACAGGAACCCGTTCTCGCGCGGCACCATGCCGTTGTAGCCGGGAAAGCCGGTGGCCATCTCCTGGATGATGCCCACGCCGTTGGAGTGATGGTTGCGCCCGGTGAGCAGGCACGCGCGCGTCGGCGAGCAGATCGCCGTCGTGTGGAAGTCGCGGTAGCGCAGGCCGCCCGCGGCCAGCCGGTCGAACGTCGGCGTGCGGATGTCGGCGCCGTAGCACCCCAACTGCGCGAAGCCGACGTCGTCCAGCAGGAACACGAGCACGTTGGGCGCGCCGGGGCGCGCGCGCGGCGGCTGCGGCCACGCGGCGTCCGACGTCGCGGCCGTGCGGCCGATGGTGCCGGTGAACGGCGTCCCTTCCGGGTAGGTCTTCAGTTCCTTCATCGCGTCCCCCAGCGATGTCCACGATGAACGAGCGTCGTGGCGCCACTCCAACCTCGGAGCAGCCACAGGCCTCCACAAGTCGGCGTCATCCCGAGCCAGCCCTTCATCCCGAACCACTGCAAATTGTCATCACGAGCCACACTCCGGCTTCATCCGGAACCACTACCATGTGTCATCCCGAGCGCAGCGAGGGATCTGCTTGAGCGCAACCGGCCGATCGCGAAGGAAGCAGATCCCTCGCTGCGCTCGGGACGACACCCATCACGCCGCGCTCGGGATGTCACCGATGGTCGGCCACGCTACCCCCTAGTAATTGACGAACCGCGGCGGCCCGATGCCGATCGTGCCCATCATCGCGTCGAGGTGGTACTTCAGCCGGTCGCGCTTGAGGTCCCGGTGCGCCGGGTCGTCCCACAGGTTGTCGAACTCGCCCGGGTCGCGCTCGAGGTCGTACAGCTCGCCGATCGCGTGGCCGTGATAGACCACCGACTTGTAGCGGCCGTCGCACACCATCGTCCCGTGCGTGTGGTCCGGGTGCCCGCCCATCGCGTCGTAGTACTCCGAGATCACGTGCGGCCGGTGCACGTGCGGATCCTGCGCGCCGGTCAGCAGCGGCAGCAGCGAGCGTCCCTGCATCGACACCGGTACCGGCAGGCCTGCGGCTTCGAGCAGCGTGGGCGCGACGTCGATCGTCTCGACCAGCGCGTCGCTCGCCACGCCGCGGCCAAAGTGCCCGGACCACGAGACGACGAGCGGCACGCGCACCAGTCCCTCGAAGAAGCGGCAGCCCTTGAGGATCAGCCCGTGGTCGCCCAAGAGCTCGCCGTGGTCGCTCATGTACACGATGATCGTGTTCTCGAGCTGCCCGGTGTCGCGCAGCACGTCGACGATCCGGCGCAGCTGATCGTCGATCAGCATGATCATCGCGTAGTAGTTCGCCTTCACCTCCAGCGCGTCGTAGTCGCGCGGGGGCCGCGAGGCGATCGCGTCGTGATCGCCGGCCGCCACCGGCTGCACCGTCTTCCGGATGCGCGGGTCGGCCGCGACCTTCGTCTGCTGGTCGATCGCGGCGAACGCCTGCTGGCGCGCGAGGTCGGACTCGCGGAAGAGCGGCAGCGGCAGGTCCGCCGCGCGCACGCGCGCCAGGTACTCCGGGGGCGCGTCGAACGGCGCGTGCGGGTCGAACGGATTGACCGACAGCAGCCACGGCCCGTCGCGCTGCTCGGTGACGAAGCGGATCGCCATCTCGCTGCACCACGTGGTCTGGTGCAGCTCGGCGGGCACGCCCGGCCCGCAGAAATAGTTGATCGGCGCGTACAGCGCCACCGGGTCCACGCCCTTCTCGTGCCGCAGCCACGTCTCGTAGTCGTGGCCGCGCGCCGCGTCCGGCGTGGGATGGTGGCTCCACCAGAACGCGCGATAGCCGTCGTCGGGGCGGACCTCGAAGTTCTTCGCCGCCGACAGGTGCAGCTTGCCGACGAGGCCGCAGTCGTAGCCCGCTTCGGCGAACATCTTCGTCACCAGCTTCTCGTGCGCCGGGAAGTACGCGTTGCCGTTGCGGTGCACCTGGTGCGCCGCCGGATAGCGGCCGGTCAGGAACGTCGCGCGCGCCGGCGTGCAGATCGGGCTCTGCGCGTAGGCGCGGCGGAAGGCGACGCCGTCGGCACACAGCGCGTCGAGTTGCGGCGTTTCGATGTGCGGCTGGCCGAGCGCGCGGATCGTGTCGTAGCGCTGCTGGTCGGAGCAATACCAGAGGATGTTGGGGCGCGGCGGCGCGGCGGTCACCGGAGTGCCTCGTGCGCCGTCAGTCGAGCTTGGCGCCGGAGACCTTCACCGCCTGTGCCCACTGCTCGCGCTCGCGCGCGAGGAAGCGGTCGAACTCGTCGGCGGGCAGGAACGTGATCTCCGCGCCCTGCGCGGCGAACTTCTCCTTCACGTCCGGCGCGGCGAGGATGCGTCCGATCTCCTGCGACAACTTGCCGACGACGTCCTTCGGGGTTCCCGCGGGCGCGACGATGCCGAACCACGCGACCACGTCGAATCCGGCGACGCCGACCTCGCCGGCCGTGGGCACGTTCGGAAGCGACGGAACGCGGTCCTTGGTGCTCGTCACGATGTACTTGAGCTTGCCCGCCGCCACGTACTGCGACACCTCGATCGGGCTCGCGAACATCATCCCGATGTGCCCGGCGACGAGGTCCGTCACCGCGGGGCCGCCGCCCTTATACGGGACGTGCGTGAAGTCCGTGCCCGTGCGCAACTTGAAGAGTTCGGTCGCGAGGTGCGGGACGCTGCCGCTGCCGGGTGAGCCGTACATGACCGTGCCGGGCTTCGCCTTGCCGAGCGCGAGCAGTTCCTGCGGCGTCGACACGCCCACCGACGGATGCACGGTCAGGATGAGCGGCGACGACGCGAGCAGTGCCACGCCGGTGAAGTCCTTCGCCGTATCGTAGGCGAGCTTCTGGTACATGAGCGGCGCGATGACGAACGGCGCCGGCGCCAGCATCAGCGTGTAGCCGTCCGCCGGCGCCTTCGCGACTTCGGCCGCGCCCAGCGTGGTCGTGGCGCCGGGCTTGTTCTCCACCACCACCGGCTGCCCGAGCCGCTCGGACAGCTTCTGCCCGACCAGCCGCGCCAGCACGTCCGACGCGCCGCCCGGCGCGAACGGCACGACGATCCGGATCGGCTTGGTCGGATAGGCCTGCGCGGCGGCGTGGCCGGGGACCGCGGCGACCAGCGACAGCGCGATCATGCGAACCCAGCGGCCGACGGGCATCTTCATGCGAGGACTCCTCCAGGTTGACGCCGGCGACGGCCCTCGTCGTGCGTGCGCACGGCGCTGCCCGCCGCGTTCCCGCCGTGCCGCGGGCCGCGTCGAAGTGGTTCGTTTTTCATACCAGTCGGCGGAGGCTACGCGCGGCCCCCCGCGCTGTCAACGGTTCGACCGCGGCCGCCGCCGTGGTGGCACACTGGCGCCATGCCGATCCAGCCGATCGCCGCCCCGCGCCTGTACCAGCGCATCGCCGAGACCATCGCCGGGCTGATCGAGTCCGGCGAGTTCGGCGTGGGCGACCGCCTGCCGGCGGAGCGCGACCTCGCGCGCAAACTTCGCGTGTCGCGCGCGTCGCTGCGCGAGGCGCTGAGCGCGCTGGAACTCGAAGGCTACGTCGAGATCCGCGTCGGCTCGGGCGTGTACGTCCGGGCGCGGCGGCATCGCCAGCGCAATTCGGCGTTGCGCTTCAAGGCCTCCGAGGTGTCGCCGTTCGACACGCTGCGCGCGCGCCGGCTGATCGAGCCCGAGGCCGCCGCGCTGGCCGCGCGCCACGCGAGCGCCGCGCAGGTCGCCGCGATCGAGCGCGCGTTCGCGCGGCTGGCCGACGACATGCGGGCGTCGAAGTCGCGCTCCGAAGGCGACCGCCTGTTCCACACCCGGATCGCCGAGGCGGCGGGCAACACGGCGCTGGCCGAGATCGTCCGCCACCTGTGGGCCGCGTGGCACCAGCCGCTCAACGCGCGGCTGGAGGCGCTGTTCGTGACCATGGCGCGCCGGCGCGACAACATCGGCGAGCACCGGCGCATCCTCGACGCGATCCGCGCCCGCGATCCCGCCGCCGCGCGCGCCGCGATGCGCCGGCACCTCGTCAACGCGGAACGCCAGCGGATGGCGCTGCTGCGGAAGTCCGGCTGAGCGGGACCCGCGCCGCGGCGGGCAGCCCTACTTCTTCGGCGCCTCCGCCGGCGGCGAGAGCACCAGCTGCCCGTCCTTCACCGGGATCTGCTTGCCCGGGTCGTACGCGAGCCGCACCGTGCCCTCCTTGCCGTCGAGCTTGTACGCGACGTCGTAGCCCAGCAGCTTCTCGGACACGTCCTCGACCGTCTTGCAACGCTTCTCGGTCGTCGTGACGACGTCCTTCTCCTGCATGTTCTTCTGCACCTTGTTGCCGACGTAGGCGCCGCCCGCCGCACCGGCGATCGTCGCCACCGTCTGCCCGGTGCCGCCGCCGATCTGGTGGCCGAGCACGCCGCCAGCGACGCCGCCGATCACCTTGCCGGCGATCCGGTTCTTGTCCTGCACCGGCGCCTGCTTCTGCACGACGACGTCCTCGCACACCTCGCGCGGCGTCCTGATCGTCTCCTTGGCCTCCTTCACCGATACGACGTCGGCGAACTTGGGCCCCGACATCGCGTCGCAGCCGACGATGGCGACGGCGAGGGCGGCGGCGACGCCGCCGAGGGCCATGCGATCGAACCTCGAGCGGTCCATGGTTAGCTCCTTGCCTGCTGACAGACGCATAGTCTACTGCGGCGGCAGGGCGGCGGTCTCTCGCGGGTGCCGGACACCCGCGGGCCGTCCGTGGCGCCGCGCACTCGCGGCGTGGCCGCGCGCGACGATCGGCGCGTACCGCATCGTGACGGCGGGTATGCGTTGCGAAGGGTTGGTCGCATCGCACGGGCTTCGCACCGTGGCGCGTTGCACGTGTGAATCGAGGCCGATGCCGACTCCGCTACCATGGCAGAAATGCGCCATCGCAGGCACGCGCCGCCCGCGCGCGGCGGGCGACTCTGCCGTGGCGCTTTCATCGCCGCAGACCCCCAGGAGTCCCGAATGACCCAATGGATTCGCTTTGCCGAAAACGGCGTACCCGGCTTCGGGCAACTCGATGGCACGACGATCGCCGTGCACTCGGGCGACATGTTCGCGTCACCGCAGCCGATCGGCAGGTCCGTGGCCCTCGATGCGGTCACCGTGCTCGTGCCGGCCGCGGCGGGCAAGATGATCGCGCTGTGGAACAACTTCCACGCGCTCGCGGCGAAGCTCGGCAACCCGGTGCCGCCCGAGCCGCTCTGGTTCATCAAGGGCAACGGCTCGTACCTCGCCACGGGCCAGACCATCCGGCGGCCGCCGTCGTACGACGGCAAGGTGATCTTCGAGGGCGAGCTCGGCATCGTGATCGGCCGCACGTGCCGTGCGGTCACCGAAGCCGACGCGCCCCGCCACATCTTCGGCTACACCTGCATCAACGACGTGACCGCCGTCGACATCCTGAACAGGGATGCGACGTTCGCGCAGTGGACGCGCGCGAAGAGCTTCGACACCTTCGGCGTGTTCGGCCCGGTCGTCGCGACCGGCCTCGACCCGATGCGGCTGTCGGTGCGCACGGTACTCGACGGCCAGGAGCGCCAGAACTACCCGGTGGCGGACATGGTGTTCCCGCCGGCGCGCCTCGTCAGCCTGATCTCGCGCGACATGACGCTCGATCCGGGCGACGTCATCGCGTGCGGCACGTCGGTCGGTGTCGGCTCGATGAAGCCGGGGAGCTCGGTTGCGGTGTCCATCGAAGGCGTCGGGACGCTCGTCAACCGGTTCGAGTAGGTCTGAGCTGCAATACACACTGGGGACTTCTTGCCGCGCACCTTGCGTGCGCTCCGATTTGGCTCCGCATCAATTGTCGAGCCTTAGACGCGGTCTTCCATCATCACTAAGATCGCCCATGCATAGCGCAAGACGGGGCTACCGTCGTCGAAGGCTTGGGACGGTTGCTTGGTGCTGCATTGGGCCGATTCGGCCGTCGACTGACCCGCCGCCGCCCACTAATTGCATTGCACCGTCGCCCCGACTCTCTGGCACACCTTGCCGTCGCTGCGCACCAGCGACGGCCCGGACGTCGTGTACCGCTGCCCGCTCGAATCCCAGCAGCCGCCCGCGTCGCAGGTGGTGACGATCGACGGGCCGGCAGGGGCCGGCCTCGGCGCGATCGCGGACGGGGCGGGTGTGGCGGGCGCCAACAGGCGCGCCTTCTCGTCGCGGTACGCGCGGTCCGCCTCCGATTGGACCGCGCCACTGCGGGTCGAGGTGTTCCAGCCGGAGGGGCTGTGCGTCAGGGTCTTCTCCGAGCCCCACGTGCCCTGACCCGCTTTCGAAACCGTGCCGGCGTCGCCCGCGCCCGACCGCGCGCGCTCGCGTCCCTGCTGTCGTGCTTCTTCCTCCGCCGAGATCTGCCCCCGCGGCTTGCGGTCCCAGCCCGAGCGGTCGTGGGTGAGCACCTTCTCGTCGGCGGCGTCCCGGGAGGCGGCAACGCCAGCGGCCGTGTCATTGCCGGCCGCGACCGACTGCCCGGACGCCGCCTTGCGCTCCTGCGCGGCCTGCCGCTCCTGGGTCTCATTGCGCGCCCGTTCCGCGGCGGCCCGCATGCGCGCGCGCTCGATGTCTTCCTTCGTCGGTCCGCCGTTCGGCGCGATGCGCTTGACCTCCGTGCCGGACCAGCAGGGGTGGTCCGTGTATTCGATCTTCCCGTTGTTCTGGCACTTGTACATCGTCTGCGCATTCGCGGTCAGCGCGAGCGCGCACGCGAGCAGGATCGGCGCCCCGCGCGCCGGGACGGGTCGACAGGTGGCTCCGATGGCGAACAAGGCGAAACCCACGCGATTCCTCGATGGCTCGATTGCGGCGGCGCCGCTCGGTGCGTGGCGCGCGCGGCACGATACTGCAAGCACGGATCGTGCCCTGCAAGGCCACGATCACTGCCACGGGGATCGTACGGGCCCTGGATTCGCCGCTGCGTGAACGATCGTAGCCCGGCCGTCGCTCTTCGGCAACGCACGCACCTGCCGCTGCGCGGCAGTCGCCTGCAGCAATGGGCGCAAGGCTGTAGCTGCAACCGGCGGTTGAATCGGGCGACCACTTCTGAAATTTCTCGTCATCCCGATCGGAGCGAGGGAACTGCCGTTGCCAGGATTCGAGGCGCCGTGTGCGCGCAGATCCCTCGTCGCTCCGCTCCTCGGGTTGACACCGAGAGGTTTGCGACCGCGCGTTGTGCCGTCTCCGGCCCGGATCACCGTACCGCCACGGCGCGTCCATGAGATCGTGCTCGGCGAGCGCGGTGACGGCCGGCACGGCGCTGCGTATCGCGAACTACTTCGGAACGTCGGAGCAATCCTGGATGGCGCTGCAAGCGAGCCACGAGCTGGAGGCGGCGAGAAAGAAGCTCGGGCCTCGCCTGAAGGTCCCGGAATGGGCTGCCGCGCGATCGGTTGCCGAAAGGACAATGGCCCGCTGGCGGGCCATTTCGTGGCGGACACGGCGGGATTCGAGCCCGTTTCGCCTACGGGCTACTGTATCCGGCTCCCAATGGAGCGGTCGGCTGGAGAAGGCTGAAATCGGCCGATTGGTCCACGCGACCATGCGGCCTACGACCGCAATGGAGTAGCCCTTCGCTTCAGCCGGTCCTTTGGCGGCATCAGACGCGGCGATTATGCCGATAGGCTCCTGTCGCCTTAGTCGGCTTTTGGCCGAACTGCGCCGGCTGGGCGTGCCGGCTGGACGGGCGGGGCCAGGCCCGACTTCGCGGCGGACGACTTGGCGAGCACGGCGCGGCGGACGAGATCGATGTGCTCGCGCAGCGTGTACACCTCGCTCGCGAAGCTCGCCGGGGTCGTGAGGCGCTCGACGCCCCGCTCGATGCGGTCGAGGTCGGACAGCCACTGCGTGACGGGCAGGTCACCCTCGCGCGCCTGCACGTCGTGCTCGAGCACGATCAGCTGGCCGTACCACCGATAGATGAGGCGGCGCACGCGCCAGCTCGCGATCTGAGGCAGGAAACGGAACAGCGGCAGGAACACGGCGAGCAGCGGCACTACGATGATGATGAACCGCTCGAGCGTGGTCGCCGCCCAGAATGGCATGTAGCGATAGAGCAGGCTCGGCCCGAATCGATGGTGGCGCACCGCGTCGGGCGACACGCGAATGTCCACCCGCTCGATATTCGGGAACTCGTTCGGCGCCGCGAAGTAGCCTCGGTCGTCGTGAATGTCGCGAATCACTTCGAGCAGCAGGTTGACGATCGCCGGGTGGACGTCGTCGCGCGCGACGAGCATCGCCTCGGTCGTGATCACGGCCGTGTCGCGCGGCGGTATCAACGGAACGAACTTGACGGCGCCTGCATGCAGCGTCCGCCGCGTGATGAACGTCAAGCGTTGCGGGTACGCATCGGCTTGCGCGAGGCTGACGAGCTCGAGCGCGGGATCGGTCAGCGCGGCATGCAAGGCCGTGCTGCGCGGGCCGGTGACCATCATCGCGACGTCGATCTCGCGCTCCTTGAGCGCCGACACCGAGCGACTTGTCGGAATGGCGAGCAGCGTCGAATTTTCCGCGGTCACCTCGCTCGCGCGCAGCAGCTGAGTGGCGAGCATGTTGGTGCCGCTGCCGGGGCTCCCGAGGGAGATCCGCTTGCCGGCGAACGAGGAGAGCGCGTCGACCGCCTCGCCGCGCCGCGTGAAGATCCACAACGGCTCGCAGTAGAGGCTTGCGATCATCACCAGCGAATCGGCTTCGGGAAACGCCGCCACGCCCCCCTGCATGAACGCGAGGTCGACGTCGGAATTGCGATCGAGCAGCAATCGATAATTCTCCGCTGCGCCATCGGTCATTCGCTCCTCGAGGAAGACCCCCTCGGCCGCCAGTGCCTGCTTGTAGCGCTCGGCGAAATGGTGGTAGAGCCCGGATGCCGGCCCCGAGGCGAGAACGATTCTGCGCGGAGGGAACGGATCGAGGAAGCGAAACGACACCCATAGGCTCAGCGCGGTGAGCAGCGCGACGAGGACGCCGGTCCGGATGAGGTCGCGCCGGGAATAGAGGAAGGGTTCTTTCAAGGGACGCGGCGACTCGCCCGGTGAGGGTGGAAGGAGGCCAGCGCCGTTGTCGTGTGACGTCGCAATGGCTGCCGACCGGCAATTCTGGCGTCCATCCGCCGCTCGCGCAACCGGCGGCGATGCTGCCACGTTTGAGCAAGAGTTGGAACTCGTTCGCTTGCTGAATTGCCAGGCCCGCAGGCTACGCGCCGCGAAAGTGCTTCGTTGAAGGCGGGCCGACAGACGCTTATTCGGAAGGCGCTCGCACTGTGCTCGATCCGGGGCCCCAACCCTGGATCGTCGTGACGGTCGCTTTTGTCGCCGATGCGATCGAAACTGGCGGAGAGGGCGGGATTCGAACCCGCGGAGGGCTATTAACCCTCGCACGCTTTCCAGGCGTGTGACTTAAACCGCTCATCCACCTCTCCGGTGGGGCGACATTTTACCCGATCGGCGCCTGGTCCCGGGCCACAAGCCGGGCGCAGCACCGGCGTCACGACCGCCGGCGGCGGCGCTTCCCATCGGCCGGCCGGCGCGCCGATAATGCCGGCCATGCCCACGCTGACCGCGCTCGTCGACGACCTGGTCGCCGCCAACCGAATCCTCGCGGGACTGGGCGTGCTCGACGGCTTCGGCCACGTGAGCGCACGGCACCCGGACCGCCCGGACCGCTTCCTGCTGGCGCGCTCGGTCGCGCCGGAACTGGTCACCCGCAACGACATCATGACGTTCGATCTCGAGTCGAACGCGCAGGACGGTGACACGCGCAATCCGTACCTCGAGCGCTTCATCCACGGCGCGATCTACGCGCGGCGGCCGGACGTGCAGGCGGTCGTGCACAGCCACGCGCCGGCGGTGGTGCCGTTCGCGGCATCGTCGGTGCGGTTGCAGCCGATCTACCACATGAGCAGCTTCCTGCGCGCGGGCGCGCCGGTGTTCGAGATCCGCGCGCGCTTCGGCCAGACGGACATGCTCGTGCGCGATCACGCGCAGGGCGCGGCGCTGGCGGGCGAGCTCGGCAGCCACGCGGTCGTGCTGATGCGCGGCCACGGCTTCTGCGCGGTCGGCGAAAGCGTGCCGGTCGCCGTCTTCCGCGCCTTCTACACGCAGACCAACGCGGACCTGCAGCAGCGCGCGATCGCGCTCGGCGGGTCGGTCACCTACCTCGACATCGAGGAAGCGCTGCGCGCGGACGAGACGAACACGCGCGTGATCGCCCGGCCGTGGGCACTGTGGAAGGCGAAGTTCGCGCCGGAAGACGGCGCGTAGGCGTGTCACGCAAGGGCCGCCCCGGATGACCGGCCTGCTCGACGCGCTCGACCATTGGCTCGCCCGGCTTTCGCGCACCGGCATCGTCGCGTACGCCGTCTGCGGCGTCGCGGCGGTGGCGGGCATCGACCTCCTGACCGGGTACGAGGTGTCGATGTCGCTGTTCTACCTCGTACCCGTCGGCATGGTGGCGTGGTACGCCGGGCGCCGCGCCGGCGTCGCGGTCGCCGCGGTCTCCTGCTTCGCCTGGTACTTCGCGGACCTCGCCGCGGGGCACCAGTACGCGCACCCGGCCATCGCGATCTGGAACGCGCTGGTCCGCCTCGGCTACTTCCTCGTCGCGTCGCTGCTGCTCTCGGCGCTGCGGGCGAGCCTCGCCGCGCAGCAGCACCTCGCGCGCACCGACGCGCTGACCGGCATGTACGGCCGGCGCGCGTTCGAGGACCGGATCGGCCAGCACTTCGCGACGGCGCGCCGTCACCGGAGGCCGCTGTCGCTTGCGTACATCGACCTCGACGACTTCCGGAAGGTGAACGAGACGCGGGGCCATCCCGAGGGCGACCGTGTGTTGCGCGCGATCGGCGGCGTCCTGCAGCGGTCGCTGCGCGAGTCCGACACCGCAGCGCGGATCGGCGGCGACGAGTTCGCGCTGATCCTCCCCGACACCGACGACGCGGGCGCGAAGGAGGTCGTCGCCAAGCTCACCCGCGCGCTGGCGGAGACGATCGCCTCCGGCGAGCACGGCATCTCGATGAGCATGGGCGTGGTCACCGTCCTCGATCCGGCGACGACGCCGGAGCGTGCCGTCGCGGCGGCCGACGAACTCATGTACTCGGTCAAGCACCAGGGGAAGGGCGCCGTCGCGTATCGCGTCCTGCGGACGGCCGGGCCGCCGGACGGCGGCGCCGAGGCGCCGCCACGCTGACGCCGCGCCGGGCGCGAGGGGACGCCACCGCCCGAGCGCGCGCTTGACCGCGCACCGGACGGGCGGCAGCATTGTCCTGTCCGAACTGCGCCGCCGTCCGCTCGATTCACGAACCGTTGCGAGGGCTTTCCCGATGACGAATCCCGTTCGCCGTGTGCTGCTCGCCAGCGCTGTCGTCGCGCTCGCCGCGCTCGCCGTTCCCGCCGCGCACGCGCAGGGCGACGCGTACCCCACGCGCCCGATCAAGCTGATCCTGCCGTTCCCGCCCGGCGGTGGCGCGGACCTCACGGCGCGCTCGCTCGCGCAGAAGATGGGCGAGTCGATGGGGCAGTCGATCGTCGTCGAGAACAAGCCCGGCGCCAACGGCGCGCTCGGCACCGACCTGGTCGCGAAGGCGGCGCCCGACGGCTACACGATCCTGGTCACCGATCGCGGCGCGCTTGGCGTCAACCCGCACCTGTACACCAAGCTCGCGTACGACCCGCTGAAGGACTTCGCGTACGTCGGCATTGCGACCGACGGGCCGTACGTGCTGGTGGTCAATCCGTCGCTCAACGTGAAGACGCTCGCCGAACTGACCGCGCTCGCAAAGTCGAAGCCGGGCACGATCAACTACGCGTCGTTCGGCATCGGCAGCATGCCGCAGATGAACCTCGAGGCGCTCAACCGCAAGGTCGGCATCGACCTCGTGCACGTGCCGTACAAGGGCGCGGGGCCGGCGTCGCAGGCGGTGGTTGCGGGCGAGGTCGGCGTCACGATCTCGTCGGTGCCCGCCGTGCAGGGCTTCATCAAGGACGGGCGGCTGCGCGCGCTCGCTGTCGGCTCGGACAAGCGGTTCCCCGTGCTGCCGGACGTGCCGACGATGGCGGAAGCCGGCGTCGACGGCGACATCCTGGTCCCGACGTTTTTCGGCATGGCCGCGCCGGCCGGGACGCCGCCGGCGATCGTCGCGAAGCTCAACGCCGAAATGCGGAAGGCGCTCGCCGATCCGCCGGTGGCGGAGCGGCTGACCGCGGCGGGGCTCGTCGTCAACGGCAGCTCGCCGGAAGTCATGACGAACACCGTGCGGATGGACAACGCGCGCTTCGGCGCGCTGGTGAAGGCGATCGGGATCAAGCCGGAGTAGGCGCCGGCGCGGGACCGGACCTCGAAGCAGGTCCCTCGCTGCGCTCAGGACGACACCGGGGGGAAACGTCCTGCGCGATCGGTGACGCACGGCATCGCCCTGTCGCTACCGCTCGGGCCTCTTCGCGACGCCCGCCATCCCCGCGCCGCCATCGCGCGCTGCCAACTGGCGCGCCTGCACCAGCGCCGGATGCGCGCCGTCGAGGTTGTACTCGAGGTGCGGCAGCGCGGCCTGCGCCTCGCGCCGGGCGCCGTCGGCGTCGCCCGCGGCCGCCGCGAGCCGCGCGCGGATCAAGTGGGCGTGGCCTGTCCGGAACGACCACGGCCGGCTGCCCTGCAACAGCTTCGCCAACGCGAGCGCGGCGTCGGCGTCGGCGCGCGCGCGCTCGGGCTCGCCGGCACGCTCGTAATTGCCCGCGCGCTCGAGCAGCCCGACCAGCACGCCGGGGGACGGCGTGCCGTCGCCGATCAACTCGGCGGCGTGCGCGATCGCCGCGGCCGTGTCGCCGCGCGCCGCGGCGATGCACGCGGCGGCGCGCAGCCGCGCCGAATCGGTCGGCCCCATCGCCGGGATCGACGGCGGGCGATCGTCCTGCGCGGCGATCAGCGCCGCCTCGGCGTCCGCGACGCGTCCCTGCTCGACGTACAACTCGACGAACAGGTTGGCGATGCTGTACGCAATGAGCGCCATGCCCCGCTGGCGCGTCACGGCGAGGGCGTCGCGGTACCCGGCTTCCGCTTCGGCCCAGCGGCCCATCTGCATCAGCACGTAGGCACGATTGGCCGAGATGTACGGCGACAGCGGCGTGTCGGGCGATGCACGCAGGTGCGTCGCCACGCAGCGGTCGAAGAGCTCGAGCGCGCGCGGCAGGTCCCCCAGCTCCTGCTCGGCGTGCGCCCAGTTGCTCAGGTGCAGGACGCAGGCGCCGCTGTCGGCGAGCCCGAGCGCCTCGTAGGCGGCGACCGCGGCCGCAAAATGGCGCACCGCCGCGTCGTTCTGCCCGTCGAAGTGGTAGGCGGACGCGAGGGCCGAGAGGTAGACCGGTTCCAGGCGCTTCGGCGCGCGCGGGGACGCCCGATACCAGCGCAGCGCTTCCTGCGCGTGGTGCAGCTCGCCCGCCGGGTCGTTCCTGAGCTCGGCCAGGTACGCGCGGTGCCCGTGCGCCTCGGCGCGCACTTCGGGCGCGGTGCCGGGCCGCGCGATGATCGCGTCCAGCGAGGCGATCGCCGCGTCCCCGTCTTCCAGCTGCCCTTCGATGAGCGCGAGCCGCGCGGCCAGCGAGTCGCGCAGCGCGTCGTCGCTCGACGCCGCGACGATGTCGCCGGCGCGACGCAACAGCTCGCGCGCCTTGATCAGGCTGCCGGAGACGCTGTGCGCGCCGGCCAGCATGCCGAGCACGAACGCGTGCTGGTCCGGATTGCCCTTGACCTCGACCTCGACCAGCCGCTCGCTGTGCTCGAGGAGCTGCTGCGCCGTCAGCGGGCCGGCGCGCGACGCCTTGGTCAGCAGCGTGTCGACGAAGACGTTGACGGCCGAGTTGCGGTCCGCCAGCGCGTAGGCGCGGTCGCGCTCGACGCCGGCGCGCCGCGCCTGCCACAACGCGGCGCCCAGGCCTGCCAATAGCGCCGCGATCACGACTGCGGTGGCACCGAAGCCCTGCGCCAGCACGAACACGGCGACCACGACGGCCCCGGCGGCGAGCGGCACCTTGCGCCGCCGCGCGAAGCGCACGACCCGGTACGCCAGCGTGTCCGGCCGGGCCGCGACACCTTCGCCTGCGAGGTGCCTGCGCAGGTCCTGCGCGAAGGCGTCGACGGTCCGGTAGCGCTGCGCGGCGTCCTTCTTCAGCGCCTTGTTGAGAATGGCATCGAGGTCGCCGCGCAGCGACTTCTTCGCCGCCGCATCCTCGGCCACGTCGCTCGCGAGCGGCGCGTCCGCCGTCGCGATCGCCTCCTCCAGCTCCGCCGCGCTGCCGCGCTTCAGACGGTACGGCCGCGCACCCGCCAGGAGCTCGAACGCGACCACGCCCAGCGAGTACACGTCGCTCGCCGTGCCGATCGGCTCGCCGCGAATCTGCTCGGGGCTCGCGTAGTCGAGCGTCAACGCGCGGCCGGCGACCTGTGTCAGCGCGGTCTCGCGCGTCGTGTCCCCTTCCAGCAGCTTGGCGATGCCGAAGTCGAGCAGGCGCACCTGGCCGTCGGCAGTCACCAGCATGTTGCCGGGCTTCAGGTCGCGGTGCACGACGAGGCGGCTGTGCGCGAACGCGACGGCGTCGGTCACCTGCAGCAGCAGGCCGATCCGCGCGGCGATCGACAGCGCGCGCGCTTTGCAGAACGCGTCGATCGGCATGCCCTCGACGTATTCGAGGGCCATGTACGGCCGGCCGCGCGGGTCCAAGCCCGCGTCGTACAGCCGCGCGATGTTCGGGTGCTCGAGCCCGGACAGGATCTCGCGCTCGCGCGCGAAGCGATCGGCCAGCCCCGGCACCCACGTGACGTGCGGCAACTTGAGCGCCACCTTGCGCTTGAGCGCGCCGTCGAGGCGGCTCGCGAGCCACACCTCGCCCATGCCGCCGCGGCCGAGCGGCAGTTCCAGCCGATACGGTCCGACGGCCTGTCCCGCCTCCGCGGCGCCGGCGTCCCCCGCCGCCGCGGACGCGACGGCCGCCGGGATCGGCGGCAGCAGGTCCGCGGTCTCCTTCGTCGCGTGGCGCGCGAGCAGGTCGCGCAGCATCGGCCCGAGCGACGCATCCTCGCCGGCGAGGCGCGCGAGCCACGTCTCGCGCTCCGGCTCCGCGAGGTCGAGCGCCTGGTCGAGCAGCGTGGACAAACGGCGCAGGTGGTCCGCGTCGAGGGGCATCGTCCTCGTCCTTTCGGCACGCACGGGGGGGCCCGCAACGCACGTCCCTGTCGGGATGTACGGAATCCGGTGACCGAACCGGCCAGCGGCCGCGTGTCCCGAGCGCCGGGACGGCGCCTCTGCGACATGCACCCCCGCCACGGCGCCGAGACTCTAGCGCGGATCGCGGGCGACCGCTATCGGTTGCCGCCAGCGCCGTGGCCGGTTTCGCACCGGGCCTGCGTATGTCCCGGTGAAGGAGGTCGGAACGGATGTCCACGGACGTCCGGGCGGGCCGCCGCAACGGGACACCTCGAACATGCCCAAGGAGACCGACATGGAATGCACGTGGGGAGACGAACTGCGGCCGGCCGCGCGCGTGACCCGGGTTCATGGCGCGATTCCACCGGTGGTAACCGTTGCCTGCGTGGCCGTCGGCATCCTGCTCGCCGTGATCGGCGAGTCGGCCAGCGACGATGCACGGACGCAAACGGCGGCCGAGGCCCGGCGCCCGGACGTCACCGCCTACGCGCCCGACGGAGCGGCCGCACACAGGAAGCACGTGTTCGACGAGCGCCGCGCGCGATTCGATGCCGCGCACCACGGCGCGACGGGAGAACTCACGGCCCGGCGCTGACGCGCGCCATCGTCCGTCAGAACTTGCGCATCAGCGCCGCCCGCCGCTCCAGCCACCACGCGTACTGCGCCGGCCACAGCGCCCAGCCGGCGTCGCCTTCGAGCGCGACGGCGGCGCGGCCTGCCCAGTGGGGATCGGAGAGCGCCTCGCGGCCAATGGCGATGAGGTCCGCTGCGCCGCTTTGCAGGATCGCCTCGGCCTGCGCCGCATCGGTGATGAAGCCGACCGTCTGCGTCGCGATGCCGGCACCGGCGCGCACGCGCGCAGCCTTCGGCACCAGGTAGCCGGGCTTGAAGTCGAGCCGCGACGAGAGGAAGCCGCCGGCCGAGCAGTCGACGACGTCGACGCCGATCGCCTTCAGTTGCGACGCCAGCGCGACGGCGTCGTCGAGCGACCAGCCGCCGTCGATGCCGTCGTAGGTCGACATCCGGAAGAAGAGCGGCTTCCCCGACGGCCACGCGGCGCGGACCGCGCGCGCGACCTCGAGCGCAAGGCGCATGCGGCCGGCGAGGTCGCCGCCGTACTCGTCGCGGCGCGTGTTGGCGACCGGCGACAGGAACGAGTGCACGAGATAGCCGTGCGCGCCGTGGATCTCGACCACGTCCACGCCCGCCGCGTGCGCGCGGGCGGCTGTGGCCGCGAACGCCTCGACGACGCGCCGGATGCCCTCGCGCGTCAGCGCCTCCGGGACGAGCCAGCCTTCGTGATGCGGCACCGCGACGGGGCCGACGATCGGCCACGGGTGGTCGCCACGTTCCCGGTCGGCGGCGCCGAGCGCCGCGTTGCCGAACCACGGGCGCTGCATGCTCGCCTTGCGGCCGGCGTGGGCGAGTTGCATGCCGGACTTCGCGCCGTGTGCGTGCAGGAAGTCGACGATCCGCCTGACCGGCGCCACGTGCGCGTCGGACCACAGGCCGAGGTCGCCGTGCGTGATGCGGCCCTCCGGCAGCACGGCGGTCGCCTCGGTGAACACGAGGCCGAAGCCGCCGACGCCGAACTGGCCCAGGTGCACCTGGTGCCAGTCGTTCGCGAGGCCGTGCGTGGCCGAGTACTGGCACATCGGCGAGACGACGGCGCGGTTGCGCAGGGTGACGTCGCGCAGCGTCAGCGGGGAGAAGAGGCGGGACTTGAACGTCGTCGTCATGTCACTCTGCAATTCCAATGATGTCGTTTCGCGCGCAGCGGGGGGCTTTTCTGTGGGCGAAGCGACAGCGTAACAAGCAGATCCCTCGCTGCGCTCGGGATGACACGAGAAATGGAAACTGTCTCCGGATTCCCGGCGGCGCCCTTGCCGCGGGTGCGCTCGCCGTCGGAGCCGTCATCGCCGGTGCCCGCGCCACAAAAGCCCTGCCGCTGGCGCACCAACGGGCCGTTGTATATATCTCTGTGTCATCCCGAGGAGCGCAGCGACGAGGGATCTGCTGGTGCGCAACGACCCGATTCGTCGCAACAGCGGTTCCCTCGCTTCGCTCGCGATGACGCCGAAGTCCGAATGTGTTCACCGATTGTCGCCGTCTGCTAGCCGTTCGCGTGCGCGCCGCGGTGCGCCCAGCCGGTCATCCGGCGTTCGAGCACCGCGAAGAGCTCGTACATCGCCATCGCCATGACGCCGATGACGAACAGTCCCGCGAACACCAGCGGCATCTTCATCGACGAGCCCGCGGACATCATCAGGTACCCGATGCCCTCGTTGGACGCGACGGTCTCGGACACGACGGTGCCGACGAACGCCAGCGTGATCGACACCTTGAGCGACGCGAAGAAGTACGGCAGCGAGCGCGGCAGGCCGACCTTCCACAGGATGTCGCTCTTGTGCGCGCCCAACGACCGCAGCACGTCCTCGAGCTCCGGCTCGAGCGTGGCGAGGCCCGTCGCGACGTTGACGACGATCGGGAAGAAGCTGATCAGGAACGCGGTGAGCACGGCCGGCACGGTGCCGATGCCGAACCAGACGACGAGGATCGGCACGAACGCGACCTTGGGGATCGCGTTGAACGCGACCAGCAGCGGATACAGGCCGCGGTAGACAAAGCGCGACGTGCCGACGGCAATGCCGAGCGCCAGCCCGACGGCGACGCCGATCGCGAAGCCGATCATCGTCGTCCAAAACGTCTGCCACGCGTGGCCGGCGATGGGCCCGGCGTACTCGACCAGCGCCAGCGCGATGGTGTAGGGACTGGGGAAGATGAAGTCCGAGACCCGGAACGCCGAGCAGATCGCCTGCCAGACGACGAGCAGCACCGCCGACAGGATCCACGGTGCCGCGCGCTCCAGTCGCCGCTGCCGGTCGGTCGTCATGCGTCGGCCGGCTCGCGGCGGATCGCGCCGATGCGCTCGCGCAGGTCGTGCACGATGTGCGAGAACGCGTCGGAATACGTGACCTCGAGGTCGCGCGGGCGCGGCAGGTCGATCGCGCGGCGCGCGAGGATGCGCCCCGGCCGGCGGCTCATCACGTAGACCGTGTCGGCCAGGAACACCGCCTCGCGCAGGTCGTGCGTGACGAGGATCACCGTGAAGCGCCGCGCCGACCACAGGTCGCGCAGGATGCACCACAGCTCCTCGCGCGTGAACGCATCGAGCGCGCCGAACGGCTCGTCGAGCAGCAGCATCCGCGGCTGGTGGACGAGCGCCCGGCAGATCGACGCGCGCTGCTGCATGCCGCCGGAGAGCTGGTAGGGGAACTTGTCCTCGTAGCCGTCGAGGCCGACGGTCTTCAGCAGCGCGCGGGCGCGGTCGGCGAACTGCGCGCGGTCGCGCTTGAACGTCGCGCGATACGGCTCGACGATCTCGAGCGGCAGCAGCACGTTGTCGAGCGTCGTGCGCCACGGCAGCAGCGTGGGCGCCTGGAACGCCATGCCGACGATCTTGAGCGGTCCGGTGACGCGGCTGCCGGCGACGGTGACGGTTCCGCGCGTCGGCGGTTTGAGCCCCGTCGCGAGCTTCATGAACGTCGACTTGCCGCAGCCGGAGGGCCCGACAATCGCGACAAATTCGCCGTCGCGGATGGACAGCGAGATGTCCTCGACGGCGAAGTCGACGTGGCCCTCGTAGGCCAGGCACACGTCGCGGAAGTCGACGAACGCCTGCGCGCCCTCGCCGCCCGGAGCGGCAGAGGGAGGATCCGCGTTCGAGCCAGCGGCCACGCGCCCGCTACTTCGGAAACACCATCCGCTCGACCTTCGACGGCAGCAGCGCGCCGTTGAAGATCGCGTCGGGCCGGACCGGGTTCTTGAGCTCGAACGCCGAGGACACCTGCGTCACCATGTCGGAGAGCCGCGCCGGCGTGACGTCGCCGATGCCGGCGGCCTTCGCGTCCGGCGTGGCGATGACGCTGTCGATCGCGAGCCGCATCCGGCGTTTCTCGAGCGCTTCGTCGACCAGCGCGTCGCGCTCCTTCACGTACCGGATCGAGCCGTCGGGGTCCGCGAGCACGTCCTTCATGCCCTTGGTGAACGCGCGCAGGAATGCCTTCACCGCCTCCGGCTTCTCCTTCAGGAACTGCTCGGACACGATGATGGCGTTGCCGTAGAGGTTGACGCCGTACTTCGGGTACATCAGCACGTCGACGTCCTCGTCCTTGACGCCGCGCGCGTTGAGGTTGAGGAGGCTCGTGAAGTAGAAGCCGGTGATCGCGTCGACGTCGCCGCGGACGAGCATCGTCTCGCGCAGCGGCGGGTCCATGGCCGTCCACGCGATCTTCGACGCGTCGAGCCTGTTCGCCTTGACGAAGATCGGGAACGCGCGGCGGCCCGCGTCGAACACCGGCGCGCCCATCTTCTTGCCCTGCAGGTCGGCGGGCGCCTTGATGCCCGTCTTCTTGAGCGAGAACACCGCGGCGGGCGTGGAGTCGTACACCATCATCACCGCGACCGGCTTGTTGGGCGCCGTCGGGTTGTTGCCGACGAACTCGATCAACGCGGCGAGATCCGCGAAGCCCATCTGGTACGTGCCCGACGCGACGCGGTTGACCGCATTGCCCGAGCCGTTGCCGGCGTCGATCGTGACGTCGAGCTTCTCGGCCGCGAAGTAGCCCTTCGCCTTCGGCAGCAGGAACAGCGCGGACGGTCCCTCGAAGCGCCAGTCGAGCTGAAACGCGACCTTGGTGTCCTGCGCGGCGGCAGGGGCGGCGGCCGCGAGGCACGCGGCGGCGAGCGCGGCGCCGAGGGCACGGCGAACGGGGTCAGGCAGGCGCATGGGGGTTCTCCGAGGGATGCACGAAAGAGAGGCGTTTGCGGCCGCCGATTGCGCCGTCTGCACCGTGGCGGCGCAGCGACTCACGCGGGGCCGGCCGCGGGCGCGACAACGGGCAATCTTAGCGAATTCCGTGCCGAATCGCGGTCCGTGCCGCATCGCGGTCCGTGCCACATCTTAGTCCGTGCCGCATCGCATGCGTGTCGCATCGCATGCCGGCAACGTGACGCCGGCCCCTTCCCGTGTCATCCCGAGCGCAGCGAGGGATCTGCTTTCGCTGCGAATCCGCAGGGGCCGCGAAGCAGATCCCTCGCTGCGCTCGGGATGACACTGCGGGAAGAAGTCAGAGCAGCGACCGCTGCCGCTGCGTCAGCGAGTCCACGACCGTCAGCGCCGTCATGTTGACGATCCGGCGCACGGTCGCCGACGGCGTCAGGATGTGCACGGGCTTGGCGACGCCGAGCAGGATCGGCCCCAGCGTGACGCCCGAGCCCGCGGACACCTTGAGCAGGTTGAACGCGATGTTGGCGGCGTCGACCGTCGGCATGATGAGCAGGTTCGCCTCGCCCTTCAGCCGCGCGTTGGGGAACACGCGCATCCGGACCTCTTCCGAGAGCGCGGCGTCGCCGTGCATCTCGCCCTCGACCTCGAGGTCAGGGTCCATCGCGTTGATCAGCGCGAGCGCCGCCTGCATCTTGCGCGCCTGCGGGTGCTTCGACGACCCGAAGCTCGAGTGCGACAGCAGCGCGACCTTCGGCGTCAGCCCGAACCGGCGCATCTCGTCGGCGGCGAGCAGCGTGATCTCGGCCAGCTCCTCCGGGTTCGGGTCGACGTTGACGTACGTGTCGGCGATGAACACCGTGCGGCTCGGCAGCATCAGCGCGTTCATCGCCGCGTAGTTGCGCACGCCGCGGCGCAGGCCGATCACCTGGTCGATGTACTCGCGGTGCAGCTCGTGCGTGCCGAACGTCCCGCACAGCATCCCGTCGGCGTCGCCGCGGTGAATCGCCATCGCGCCGATCAGCGTCAGCCGCCGCCGCATCTCGATCTGCGCGTACGCCTGCGAGACGCCACGGCGCTGCGTCAGCCGGTAGTACTCGCCCCAGTAGTCGCGGTAGCGCTCGTCCCACTCGGGATTGACGATCGCGAAGTCGCGGCCGGGCTCGATGCGCAGGCCGAAGCGCTCGATCCGCCGCTCGATCACCGCCGGGCGGCCGACGAGGATCGGCCGCGCGAGTCCCTCGTCGACGACGACCTGCACGGCGCGCAGCACGCGCTCGTCCTCGCCCTCGGCGTAGATGATGCGCTTCGGCGCCGCCTTCGCCGCGGCGAAGATCGGCTTCATCAGCAGGCCGGAGTGGTAGACGAACTGCGTGAGCTTCTCGCGATACGCGTCGAGGTCCGCCAGCGGCCGCGTCGCGACCCCCGTGTCCATTGCGGCCTTCGCCACGGCCGGCGCGATCATCACGATGAGACGCGGGTCGAATGGCTTCGGGATCAGGTACTCGGGGCCGAAGCGCAGGTTCTCGACGCCATACGCGTGCGCGACGATGTCCGACTGCTCGGCCATCGCGAGGTCGGCGATCGCGCGCACGGCCGCGAGCTTCATCGCCTCGTTGATCTGCGTGGCGCCGACGTCGAGCGCGCCGCGGAAGATGAACGGGAAGCACAGCACGTTGTTGGTCTGGTTCGGGAAGTCCGAGCGCCCGGTCGCGATCACCGCGTCCGGCCGCGCCGCCTTCGCGACGTCCGGCATGATCTCGGGGTCGGGATTGGCGAGCGCCAGGATGAGCGGCGACGCCGCCATCGACGGCAGCCACTGCGCCTTCAGCACGCCGCCGGCCGAGAGCCCGAGAAAGATGTCGGCGCCCGGCAGGATCTCGGCAAGTGTTCGCGCGTCCGTCTTCTGCGCGTACTTCGCCTTCTGCTCGTCCATGAGCTTCGTGCGGCCGGCGTAGACGACGCCCTCGATATCGGCGACCCAGATGTTCTCGCGCCTGACGCCGAGACTCACGAGGAGGTCGAGGCACGCGAGCGCCGCCGCGCCCGCACCCGAGCACACGAGCTTGACCGCGCTCATTTCCTTGCCGACGACGCGCAGACCGTTGACGATCGCCGCGCCGACGATGATCGCCGTGCCGTGCTGGTCGTCGTGGAACACGGGGATCTTCATCCGCTCGCGGCACTTGCGCTCGATGTAGAAGCACTCGGGCGCCTTGATGTCCTCGAGGTTGATGCCGCCGAACGTCGGCTCCAGCGCGACGATCATGTCGACGAGCTTGTCCGGGTCGCGCTCGTTGATCTCGATGTCGAAGCAGTCGAGGCCGGCGAACTTCTTGAACAGCACCGCCTTGCCTTCCATCACCGGCTTCGCGGCCAGCGGCCCGATGGCACCCAGGCCGAGCACCGCCGTGCCGTTGGTCACGACGGCGACCAGGTTGCCGCGCGCCGTCAGGTTCGACGCCTCGTGCGGATCGCGGACGATCTCGTCGCAGGCGGCGGCGACCCCGGGGGTGTAGGCCAGCGCCAGGTCGCGCTGGTTGGTGAGCTGCTTGGTCGCCGTCAGGGCGATCTTGCCGGGCGTGGGCAGCCGGTGATACTCGAGCGAGGCCTCGCGGATGTCCTTGTCCGACATGGTCGTTTTCCGTGCGCGGGTAGCAATGGCCCATGATAATCCAACGGGCCTCGGCGCCCGGGGCCGCGCCCGGAGTCTGCGCTGCGTCAACAATGGGCTGTAACCCCCACGGTTATAATCCGGGCACCTCTTAGTCGTCCCGCGCGGGGCGAAATCCGTGCCCGCGCCCCTCTCCGGGCATGGTCTCTTCACCGCTTTTCTGGCTGTTCGCGTTCGCGTTGCTGGTCGGGACGCTGGCGCTCCTGGTGCCGCCGCTGCTGCGCCGTGCCGCGGCGATCGACGCCCCCGGCGACGAGTCGGCCGCCACCGCCGTGTTCCGCGACCACAAGCGGCAGATCGAGGCCGATTTCGCAGCGAACGTCATCTCCGCCCCCGAGCGCGACGCGGCGCTCGCCGATCTGGCCGGCCGCTTCGGCGACGAACTGCGGCAGGAGACGCAGGCCGCCCGCCCGGCGAGCGAGCGCCCGCGCTGGATCGCCGCGATCGTCATCGTCGCGCTGGTGCCGGTCGTGGCCGGCGCGCTCTACTATTCGCTCGGCAATCCGACCGCGATGTCGGCTGCGGCGCCGGGCAAGGCCGGCGGCCACGCCAACATGACGGATCCGGCCAACGACCCGCAGATGGCCTCGATCGTCGACGGGCTTGCCAAGCGGCTCCAGGCGAATCCGGACGACGGGGAAGGCTGGGCGATGCTCGGCCGCTCGTACCGCGTGTTGGGCCGCTTCGAGGCGGCCGCCATGGCCTACGGGGAGGCCGCGAAGCGCCTGCCGCCGAACGCCGCCGTCTACACCGAGTGGGCGGAAGCCGTCGCGCAGTCGCAGGGCAAGAGCCTGGGCGGCCTGCCGACCGAACTGCTGGACAAGGCGCTGGCCGCCGACCCCGACTACCAGAAGGCGCTCGCGCTGGCCGGCTCGGCCGCGCTCGAGCGCAATGACCGCGCCACCGCCGCCAAGCTGTGGACCAAGCTGCGGGCCAGCCTGCCGCCGGACAATCCGAACATCGCCGAGGTCGACGCGGCGCTGAAGGAGATCGGCGTGACGCCGCCGCCGTCGAGCGCGGCGGCGGTGAAGGCGCCGGCAGCGCCGGCCGCCGTCGTCGCCGCGCCGTCGCCCAAGGCCGCGCCGGCAGCCCCGCCGGCGGCTCCGGGTGCGGCGTCCATCGAAGGGCGCGTCGAGATCGACCCCAAGCTCGCCGGCAAGATCGCCCCGGGCGACACGGTGTTCGTGCTCGCGCGCGACCCGGACGGCTCGCGGATGCCGCTCGCCGCGCTCAAGCTGACCGGCGCCGACCTGCCGAAAGCGTTCTCGATGAGCGACGCCATGGCCATGTCCGACGCGACGACGATTTCCAAGGCGAAGCGCATCGTCGTCGAGGCGCGCGTGTCGAAATCCGGCAACGCGATGCTGCAGCCCGGCGACCTCACCGGCACCAGCGCGCCCGTGGCACCCGGCGCGCGCGACGTCCGCGTGACCATCGACCGCGTCGTCCCGTGACGGTGAATCGTCATTTCATCGTATAATCAACAATTTACGACATACGCCCTGCGCCGCGAGCCGGTGCGGCCCCAGACCTCGCCCCGTGACCGTCCCCGCCCTCCTCGAAGCGCAGGACCTGGCCGCCCGCCGGGGCGACGCCGTGCTGTTCTCGGGCCTCGACTTCAGCGTGACGGCCGGCAAGGCGCTGGTCATCACGGGGCCAAACGGTACGGGCAAGACCACGCTGCTGCGCATCCTGGCAGGCCTGACGCTTCCCGCGGGCGGCACGATCCGCTGGCGCGGCGAGGCCGTCCTGCCGCACGCAGCCGGGCTGCGCGAGGAGACGCTCTATGCCGGTCACTTCGCGGCGCTGAAGGACGAGCTGACGGCCGAGGAGAACCTGCGCTCGCTCGTCTCGCTGTCGGGCGCGGATCCATCGGACGCCGAGGTGCGCTCGGCGCTCGCGGCGGCGGCACTCACGGAGAAGCGGCTGCTGCCCGCGCGCGTGCTGTCGCAGGGACAGCGGCGGCGAATCGGCCTCGCGCGCCTCACGCTGCTCGCGCGGCCGCTGTGGCTCCTCGACGAGCCGGCCACGGCACTGGACACGACGGGCCTCGGCCTGCTCGCGGAGCTGATCGCGCGGCAACTCGACGCGGGCGGCGCGGTGATCGCCGCGACGCATCAGCCGCTCGACCTGCCGCAGGGCGCGGTCGACCGGCTCGTGATGGGATGAGCGCCCCCGCGGCCACCGTGACGGAGTCGCCTTACGGCGCGTTCGGCGCGTTGCGCTGGGCCGTCACGCGCGACCTGAAGCTCGCGCTGCGCTCGCGCGCGGAACTCGGCGTCCAATTGCTGTTCTACGTGATCGTGGTCACGCTGTTCCCGCTGTCGTCGTCGCCGGAGAAGACGCTGCTCGCGACGATGGGGCCCGGCGTGCTGTGGGTCGCCGCGCTGCTGGCGTCGCTGCTGTCGCTGCCGCGCCTCTTCGCCAGCGACTTCGCCGACGGAACGCTGGAACAGATCGCCCTGTCGCCCTATCCGATGCCCGCCCTCGTGTTCGGCAAGATCCTCGCACACTGGCTGACGACCGGCCTGCCGATCGTCGTGCTGGCACCGCTGCTCGGCCTGCAGTACGGCCTCGACGGCCCGGCGATCACGATCGTCACGCTGTCGCTGCTCGTCGGCACGCCGATCCTGTCGCTGCTGGGCGCGATCGGCGCGTCGCTGACGCTCGGCGTGCGCGGCGGTGGCAGCCTGCTGGCGCTCCTCATCCTGCCGCTCTACGTTCCGGTGCTGATCTTCGGCGCGGGCGCGGCCGACGCCGTGCGTGCGGGGATGTCCGCGTCGGCCCACCTGTCGCTGCTGGGCGCAGGACTGCTGCTCGCGTTCGTCGGCGCCCCGTTCGCGACGGCAGCGGGCATCCGGATCGCCCTCGACTGATATGAAACCTCCCGCACGTTCGCTGCGCTCGCTGCCCCCCGCGGGGGCGGGTCAGTCCCTCGGGACGGCCCTTCGGGACGGCCCTTCGGGACGGGAAACGACCCCCACGCTCGCTTCGCTCGCTGCCCCCCGCGGGGGCAGGTCAGTCCCTCGGGACGGCCCTTCGGGACTGACATCGCGCCGACAATGAGCCTCTACCAATACTCGTCGCCGGCCGCGTTCTACCCGCTCGCGGGCGCCATGGCACCGTGGTTCGCGGGCGCGGCGCTGCTGTGCACGGTCGCGGGCCTCTGGATCGGCTTCGGCATCGCGCCGACCGACTTCCAGCAGGGCGAGGCGTACCGGATCATCTTCATCCACGTGCCGACCGCGTGGATGTCGATGTTCGTCTACCTGGTGATGGGCTTCTGGAGCGTGCTGGCCCTCTCGTTCAACACGCGGCTGTCGGCGATGATGGCGCAGGCGCTCGCCCCCACCGGCGCGATCATGACGTTCGTCGCGCTGTGGACCGGCGCGCTGTGGGGTCGGCCGACGTGGGGCACGTACTGGGCGTGGGACGCGCGGATGACCTCCGAGCTCATCCTGCTGTTCCTGTACTTCGGCGTGATGGCGCTGCGCAGCGCGATCGACGACCCGCGGCGCGCCGACCGCGCGTGCGCGGTGCTGACGATCGTCGGCTCCGTCAACATCCCGATCATCTACTTCTCGGTGCAGTGGTGGAACACGCTGCACCAGGGTGCGTCGGTGAGCGTCACCGCGGCGCCGAAGATGGCGTCGATCATGCTGCTCGGCATGCTGGTGATGTCCTTCGCCGCGTGGTTCTACGCGATCGCCGTCGTGCTGTGGCGCGTGCAGGCGGTCATCCTCGAGCGCGAGCGCGGCGCGGCGTGGGTCGCCGACCTGCCCCGGCTCAAGGAGGCTGCGGCATGAGCGAGTTTCTTGCGATGGGCGGCTACGGCTTCTACGTCTGGGGCTCCTACGGCGTGGCCGCGCTCGCGATCGTCGTCGAAATCATCAGCGTGCGCGCGCGCCGCCGGGCAGCCGCCCGGCTCGTCGCCGCCACGCGTCCGGAGCAACCGAAATGAAAGCCCGTCATCGCCGCTTCGCGTGGATCGCCGCCGGTGTCGCCGTCCTCGGCGTCGCCGTCGCGCTGGTCCTGAACGCCTTCCAGTCGAACCTCGTGTTCTTCTTCACGCCCACGCAGGTTGCGCAGAAGGAGGCGCCGCAGGGCCGGCCGTTCCGCATCGGCGGGCTGGTCGAGAACGGCAGCGTCAAGCGCATCCCGAACTCGGTCGAAGTGACGTTCGTCGTCACCGACACCGCGCAGCGCGTGCCGGTCGTCTACAGCGGACTGCTGCCGGACCTCTTCAAGGAGGGCAAGGGCGTGGTCGCGCAGGGCTCGCTCGCGCCGGACGGCACGTTCCGCGCGACCGAGGTACTCGCCAAGCACGACGAGAACTACATGCCCCCCGAGGCCGCCGCCGCGGTCGACCAGGCGCACAAGGGCAAGGGCATGTCGGTGTCGACGCTGAAGGAAACCCGATGATCCCCGAACTCGGCCACTTCGCGCTCATCCTCGCGCTGCTCGTCGCGATCGCGCAGGGCACGCTGCCGCTGGTCGGCGCCCAGCGCCGCGACGCCGCGCTGATGGCGATCGCCAAGCCGGCCGCGATCGCGCAGTTCTTCCTCGTCGCGTTCGCGTTCGGCTGCCTCGCCTGGAGCTTCGCGACCAGCGATTTCTCGGTCGAGCTGGTCGCGCAGAACTCGAACACGCAGCTGCCGCTGCAATACCGGATCGCCGCGACGTGGGGCTCGCACGAGGGTTCGCTGCTGCTGTGGGTGCTGATGCTCACCGCCTGGGCATCGTTCGTCGCGCTGCGCTCCCGCAACCTGCCCGCCGTGCTGCAGGCGCGCGTGCTCGCCGTGATGGGCCTGATCGGCATCGGCTTCCTGCTCTTCATGCTGTTCACGTCGAATCCGTTCCTGCGCCTCGTGCCGGCGGCGCCGGAAGGCCGCGACCTGAATCCGCTGCTGCAGGACCCGGGCATGGTGATCCATCCGCCGATGCTCTACATGGGCTACGTCGGCTTCTCGGTCGCGTTCGCGTTCTCGATCGCCGCGCTGATCGGCGGCAAGCTCGACGCGACGTGGGCGCGCTGGTCGCGGCCGTGGACGACCGCCGCGTGGTCGTTCCTGACCATCGGCATCGCGCTCGGCAGCTGGTGGGCGTACTACGAGCTGGGCTGGGGCGGCTGGTGGTTCTGGGATCCCGTCGAGAACGCGTCGTTCATGCCGTGGCTCGTCGGCACCGCGCTGCTGCACTCGCTCGCGGTCACCGAGAAGCGCGGGACGTTCAAGAGCTGGACCGTGCTGCTCGCCATCATCGCGTTCTCGCTGTCGCTGCTCGGGACGTTCCTCGTGCGCTCCGGCGTGCTGACGTCCGTGCACGCGTTCGCGACCGACCCGACCCGCGGCGTATTCATCCTCGTGTTCCTCGCCGTCGTGATCGGCGCCTCGCTGACGCTGTACGCGGCGCGGGCCGGCGCCGTCGGCGGCGGCGCCGGCTTCGCGCCGCTCTCGCGCGAGTCGCTGCTGCTCGCCAACAACGTGCTGCTGGTCGTCGCGATGGCGAGCGTGCTGCTCGGCACGCTGTACCCGCTGTTCCTCGACGCGCTCAACCTCGGCAAGATCTCGGTGGGGCCGCCGTACTTCGACGCGGTGTTCTTCCCCTTGATGGCGCCGCTCGCGTTCCTGCTGGGCATCGGTCCGATCGCCAGCTGGCGGCGCGCCGAGCTGCCCGACCTGTGGACGCGGCTGCGCTGGGCGCTGGGTGTCGCCGTGGTGACCGCGCTGCTGATCCCCCTCGTGATGGGACGCTGGTCGCCGCTGATCGCGTTCGGGCTCTTCCTCGCGCTGTGGATCGTCGCGTCGACGGTCACGCTGGTCGTCCAGCGCCTGCGCAACGCGCCGCAGCAGGGGCTCGCCGCCAAGCTCGCCGCCAACTCGGCCGCGTGGTACGGGATGCTGCTCGCGCACCTCGGCGTGGCTGCGTTCATCGTCGGCGTGACGATGGTCAAGAGCTACGGGATCGAGCAGAACGTGACGATGGACGTCGGGCAGACCGTCAACGTGGCGGGCACCGACTTCACGTTCCGCGGGGTCGTGCCGGTCAACGGCCCCAACTACGCGGGCATGTCGGGCGTGGTCGAGATGCGCCGCAATGGCGAGCTCCTGCGGACACTGCGACCCGAGAAGCGCATCTACAACGCGACCGGCATGCCGATGACCGAGGCCGCGATCGACACGGGCTTCCTCGGCGACCGTTACGTGTCGCTCGGCGAGCCGGTGACCGACAAGGGCATCTCGGGCGCGTGGGCGCTGCGCCTCTACGTGAAGCCGTTCGTCGACTGGATCTGGGGCGGCTGCTTCCTGATGGCGCTGGGCGGGTTCATCGCGATGACCGATCGCCGCTACCGGATCGCCGTGAAGGAAAAGCTGGCCGCGCTGGCGGGCGCGGCGCGGGCGTGACGCGCGCCATCGAAACGGATTCGAGACCATGAAATCGCTGCGCCTGCTCATCCCCCTCGCCGTCTTCGTCGTCCTCGTCGTGTTCCTGTGGGTCGGCCTGTCGCGCGACCCGCGCGAGGTGCCGTCGCCGCTGATCGGCAAGCCGGCACCGGCGTTCACGCTGCCGCAGCTGCACGAGCCGGGCGCCAAGCTCTCGACCGCCGACATGAAGGGGCAGGTCTGGCTGCTCAACGTGTGGGCGTCGTGGTGCGTGTCCTGCCGCGTCGAGCACCCGCTGCTGGTCGAGCTCGCCAAGGCGAACGTCGTTCCCGTGATCGGCCTCAACTACAAGGACCGCAACGAGCTCGGCCGCGCGTGGCTCGCGCAGAACGGCGACCCGTACAAGCTGTCGATCGTGGACGCCGACGGGCGCGTGGGCATCGACTGGGGCGTCTACGGCGTGCCGGAGACGTTCGTGGTCGACAAGAACGGCGTGATCCGCTACAAGCAGATCGGACCGATCACGACCGAGGCGCTGGAGCAGAAGATCCTTCCTCTCGTCCGCGAACTGCAGAAGGCATGAGCCTGAAGGGCCGCCCCGAGGGCGACATGCCGAACCCAACCGAAGAGACCGAAGCATGATGCGCATCCTGCCCGCGCTGCTGGTGGTCGCGTCGCTGGCCTTCGCCGTCCCCGCGTACGCGCAGAAGGACCCGGCGCTCGATGCGCGCCTCAAGAAGCTCGAGGAGGAGCTACGCTGTCTCGTCTGCCAGAACCAGTCGCTGGCCGACTCGAATGCGCCGCTCGCCGAGGATCTCCGGCGCGAGGTGCGCGGTCTCGCCGCACAGGGCAAGAACGACGAGGAGATCAAGCAGTTCCTCGTGCAGCGCTACGGCGACTTCGTCCTCTACAACCCGCCGGTCAAGGGCATCACGTGGCTGTTGTGGTTCGGGCCGTTCGTGCTGCTGCTGGGCGGGGGCGCCATCTGGTTCGCCGTGCTCCGCAGGCGCGGTCGCAATGTCGGTGCCGACGAGGCCACGGCGCCGGTCGATTCCGACGCCGCCGCCGCCGGCGTCGAGAAGGCGCGCGCGCTGCTCGACACGCCCGATCGCTGACGGGTTGTCCGTCGCGGCCTGGAGTCCGCCGGGGTACCGGCGCGTCCGGGACGTTGTCGTCGGGACGGCTCGATGCCGGATGGATCCGGCGACCTTCGCGACGGCGTTTCCCGACGCCGCCCGGCCGCGCGCAGTCGCGTGACCTCGCGCGAGCACGCGCTGTCGTGCACGCCAGACAGGACCTCTTTCGGGGGAATCAAACGCCACCGGTGGCCGAGGCCGTCAACGTCCGTGCGCCGCGACGGCATAATCCGTCCTCGTTCGGTCAACCGCGCCGCAGGCGCCTGCCTACATGCCACCCGCCCCCGCCGATCGTGATCGCTGGCCTCGCGTCGCCATCGTCGGCGCCGGCGCCGTCGGCTGCTTCTACGGCGCCATGCTCGCCCGCGCCGGCGCGCCGGTGACGCTCGTCGGCCGGGCCGGGCACGTCGACGCGATCCGGCGCGAAGGCCTCGTGCTGGAGATGCGCGGCACGCGCGAGCATCTGCGTGCGGACGCGTCCACCGACGCCGCCGCCGCGCAAGGCGCGCGCCTCGTCCTCGTGTGCGTCAAGTCGGGCGACACCGAGGCCGCGGCGCGGTCGCTCGCGCCGCACGTCGCGCCGGATACGATCGTCGTCAGCCTGCAGAACGGCGTCGACAACCCCGCACGCATGCGGCCGCTGCTCGCGGCGGAGGTGCTCGGCTGCGTGGTCTACGTCGGCTGCGAGATGGCGGGACCCGGCCACGTCCGGCACATGGGGCGCGGCGAGCTCGTGATCGGCGGCCGCGCGGGCTCCGCCGCCGCCGCGCGGGCCGCGCGCGAGGTCGCCGCGACGTTCGAGCGCGCCGGCGTGCGCTGCACGGTGTCGGACAACATCGAGGGCGAGCTGTGGACGAAGCTCATCGTCAACTGCGCGTACAACGCGTTGTCGGCGCTCTCGCGGCTGCCCTACGGCACGATGGTTGCGAGCCCGTGGTCGCAGCAGGTGATGCCGCAGGTGGTGGAGGAAGCGGTCGCGGTCGCCCGAGCGGACGGCGTGCGCCTCGACACCGCCGGGCTCCTCGACCGCGTGCTGAAGATTGCGCAGACGATGCCCGGGCAGATCTCGTCCACGGCGCAGGACATCAACGCCGGCAAGGCGTCGGAGATCGACGCGCTCAACGGCTATGTGGCGCGCCGCGGCGAGGCGCTGGACGTGCCCACGCCCGTCAACCGGACACTGCACGCGCTGGTGAAGCTGCTCGAAGTCGCCGCCGTCAGGCCGCGGTCGCCCGACGCACGCGCGTGACCGCCGCGCGCCGGAGGCGCCGGCGGCCGCCGGCCCGCCCTGCTAGACTCCGCCTTCCGCGCGCGCCGCGCGCGCCGTCGGACGATCCGGTTGTCGATCTACGCGCTGAAGCCGAAATTCCAGGCGCTGCTGCGCCCGCTGGCGGGCGCGCTCGCGCGCGCGGGCGTCACCGCGAACCAGGTGACGGTCGCCGCGGCGGTCGTCTCGGTCGCCCTGGGCCTGTTCGTCGCGCTGCGCGCGCCCGAGCGGTGGCCGTTCCTGCTCGTGCCGATCTGGATGTTCGTGCGGATGGCGTTCAACGCCATCGACGGCATGCTCGCCCGCGAGTTCGGCCAGAAGAGCCGCCTCGGCGCGTACCTGAACGAGCTGACCGACGTGATCTCCGATGCGGCGCTGTACCTGCCGTTCGCGTTCGTCGCACCGTTCTCGCCGCTGTGGACGGGCGCGGTGATCGTGCTCGCCGTGATCTCCGAATACGCCGGCGTGCTGGGGCCGATGGCCGGCGCGTCGCGCCGCTACGACGGTCCGATGGGCAAGAGCGACCGCGCGTTCGTGTTCGGCGCGCTCGGGCTGTGGATCGCAACGTCGGCGACGCTGCCCGACTGGGTCGCGTACGCGATGCCGGCACTCGCCGTGCTGCTGGTCGCGACGATCGTCAATCGCGTGCGCCGCGGGCTCGCTGAGAACCCGTGACATCGACGCGCACGCTCGCAGCGCTCGCCGTCCGCCTTCGAGGCGGGTCCGTCCCCCGGGGCGGACCGGCGGGGCCGACGTGAACGACTCCGCCGCGCGTGCCGTGCTGCCGCGCGCCGCCCACGAGCGGTCGTTCCGCACGCACGACGGCGTCGACCTCTTCTACCGGCATTGGCCGGCCACCGTACCGCGGACGCGCGGCGCGATCGTGCTGCTGCACCGCGGCCACGAGCACTCCGGCCGGATGGCGCACCTGCCCGCCGAGCTCGGCCTGCCCGACTTCGATTTCTTCGCGTGGGACGCGCGCGGCCACGGCCGCTCGCCGGGGGCGCGCGGCGACTCGCCTTCGATCGCCGACTCGGTGCGCGACGTGCAGACGTTCGTCGACCACGTCTGCGCCGCGCACGGGTTCGCCGCCGAGGACGTCGCCGTGATCGCGCAAAGCGTGGGCGCCGTGCTCGCCGCCGCGTGGGCGCACGACTACGCGCCGCGGATCCGCTGCATGGTGCTGGCCTCGCCCGCGTTCCGCGTCAAGCTCTACGTGCCGTTCGCGCGGCCCGGCCTCGCGCTGATGCACCGGCTGCGCGGCAACTTCTTCGTCACCAGCTACGTGAAGGCGAAGTTCCTGACGCGCGACCCCGTGCGCATCGCGAGCTACGACGCCGACCCGCTGATCGCGAAGGCGATCTCGGTGCGCGTGCTGCTCGGTCTGTACGACGCCGCCCTGCGCGTCGTCGCCGACGCGCAGGCGATCGTCGTGCCCACGCAGCTGCTCGTCTCCGGCGCCGACTGGGTCGTCCACCACGGGCCGCAGCACGCGTTCTTCGACCGGCTCGGCGCCGCGGTCAAGGAGCGCCACGTGCTGCACGGGTTCTACCACGACACGCTGGGCGAGCGCGAACGCGCTGCCGCGTTCGACCGCGTGCGCTCGTTCGTGCTGCGCCGGTTCGCGGAACCCGTTGCGCGTCCCGACCTGACCACCGCCGACCAGGGCGGCTTCACGCGCGAGGAAGCCGACGCGCTCGCGGCGCCGCTGCCCGCGCTGTCGCCGCGCGGCCTCTACTGGTCGCTGACGCGCGCGTCGCTGCGTTTCGGCGGCCTCCTCTCGCGCGGGGTCGCGCTGGGACACGCAACGGGCTTCGACTCCGGCAGCACGCTCGACTACGTTTACCGCAACACGCCGGCGGGCACGACGCCGCTCGGCCGCATGATCGACCGCACGTACCTCGACTCGATCGGCTGGCGCGGCATTCGCGTGCGCAAGCGGCACGTCGAGGAGCTGCTGCAGCAGGCGATTGCCGATCGCCGGCAGGCCGGCGCGCCCGCCTGCGTCGTCGACGTCGCCGCCGGCCACGGCCGCTACGTGCTGGATGCGATCGCCGCCGCCGGCGACGCCGGCGCGCCCGATGCGGTCCTGCTGCGCGACTACGACCCGCGCAACGTGGACGCGGGCCGCGCGCTGATCCGCGCGATGGGGCTCGAGCGCGTCGCGTCGTTCGTCGCGGGCGACGCGTTCGACCGTGCGAGCCTCGCAGTGCTGTCGCCGCGCCCGACCATCGGCATCGTGTCGGGTTTGTACGAGCTCTTCCCCGACAACGCGCCGGTACTGGAATCGCTGCGCGGGCTCGCCGACGCCATCGCACCCGGCGGACTCCTCGTCTACACGTGCCAGCCGTGGCACCCGCAGCTCGAGCTCATCGCACGTGCGCTGACCAGCCACCGCGGCGGACAGGCGTGGGTGATGCGGCGGCGCACGCAGGCGGAGATGGACGCGCTGGTCGCCGCCGCCGGCTTCCGCAAGATCGACCAGCGCATCGATGCGTGGGGCATCTTCACGGTCGCGCTCGCGCGCCGGCAATGACCGACGGGACTGGCCGCCCGTGGCAGCGCGCGCTCGCGTGGCTCGCCTTCCTCGCGCCGTTCTTCTTCGTCACCTACGGCTTCGCCAATTGGACCGCCGCGCAGCGCGCGGTGGTGCCCGCCCTCGCCTTCGCGTGGGAGCGTGCCATCCCGTTCTGGGCCTGGACCATCGTGCCGTACTGGTCCATCGACGTGCTGTACGGGCTGTCGCTGTTCGCGTGCGCGTCCCGGCGCGAGCTCGACGCGCACGCCAAGCGTCTGCTCACCGCGCAGCTCTTCGCCGTCGCGTGCTTCGTTGCCGCACCGCATCGGTTCTCGTTCGACCGGCCGGCGGCGGACGGGGCGTTCGGGAAGCTCTTCGACGCGCTGTTCGCGTTCGACCTCCCGTACAACCAGATCCCGTCGCTGCACATCGCGCTGGCGGTGATCCTGTGGGTGCTCTACGCGCGCAAGGTGCGCGGGTTGGCGCGCATCTTGCTCGACGCGTGGTTCATGCTGATCGGTGCTTCCGTGCTGACCACGTACCAGCACCACTTCATCGACATTCCCACCGGCTTCGCGCTGGGGTGGTTCGCCGTCTGGCTCTGGCCGCTGCCGGGCGACGGCACGACCGCGCCCTGGCACGCGTGGCGGCGGGCGACTGACCCTGCGCGTCACCGGCTGGCCGCGATCTACGGCACCGGCGCCCTCGCCTGCCTGGCCGCGGCCCTCGCCACGGGCGGCTTCGGCCTGTGGCTCGCGTGGCCTGCGCTCTCGCTGGCACTCGTCGCGCTGTGCTATGCCGGGCTGGGCCCGGCCGGCTTCCAGAAGGACGCCGACGGACGCTTGAGTCTTGCCGCGCGCTGGCTGCTCGCCCCGTACCTGGCGGGCGCCTGGCTCAATTCGCGCGGGTGGACGCGGCGTCATCCGGAGCCGGTCGCCGTCGGCGACGGCGTCTGGGTGGGCCGGTCGCCGTCGTTGCGTGACGCGCGGGCCGGCAGGTTCGCCGGCGTGGTCGACCTCACCGCGGAGTTGCCCACGGCGCGTGGCACGTGGTCGGTGGCCGTCGTGCCCGTGCTCGACCTGACCGCACCGTCGACCTCGGCGCTCGCGGAGGCCGCGCGGTCGATCGAACGCCTGCGCGCACGCGGACCCGTCCTCGTCTGCTGCGCGCTCGGCTTCTCGCGCAGCGCCTGCGCGGCCGCCGCGTGGCTGCTTGCCACGGGGCGCGCGGAGAGCGTGGACGCCGCGCTCGCGCGCGTGCGCGCCGCGCGCGCGCAGGCCGTGCTCGACGATCGCCACGCGCGCGCGCTGCGCGCACTTCGGATCCCGTCGCCATGACCCTCACCGACACCATCGACGAATCGCTGGCGTGGCGCCTGCGGCTCACCGCCGACGCGCTGGCGGCCGCGACCACGATCGACACGCTGGCGACGGGCCTCACCCTCGCCGCCGTCGCCGGCACCGTCGTGGGGCTGGTCCACCCGGTCGGCACGCCGGCTGGGTTCGCCCTCGCGTGCGTGATCGTCCTCGGGCTCCTCGCCAAATGGATGGCGCTGCGGGTCCGCTTCGACGCGAGGGTGTTCGCCGAGCTGGTCGACGCCGTCCACAAGTCCGGCTTCCGCACCGATCACCTCGACCGCGCGCTGCGCGGCGTGGGCATGCTGCCCGACCGGAAGGAGAACCGCGACTGGGACACGCGCTGCCGTGGCGCGCTGCGGCTGATGCGCATCCTCGCCTGGCTGACCACCGCGCAGGGATTGCTCTTCGTCGCGGTGGCGGGCACCATCGCGCTGGGCTGAGTCCATCCGCGGAGCCCACGATGCTCGACACGCTAGTCGGGCGCGGGTTGTGCGCGCTCACCAGGGCGCTCACCGGCGCCCGCATCCTGTGGCAAGGCTGCGCGCCCGCCGTGGGCCCGCGCGTCTACTATGCGAACCACGGCAGCCACGGCGACTTCGCGCTGATCTGGGCGTGCCTGCCGTCCGACCTGCGCGCGCGGACGCGCCCGGTGGCCGGCGCCGACTACTGGCGGCAGGGCCGGCTGCGAACGTACGTCGCCGAGCGCGTGATCCGCGCCGTGCTGATCGACCGCGATCCGGGGACGCGCACCGAGGACCCGATCCGGCAGATGGAGGTGGTCGTGGAAGCCGGCGATTCGCTGATCGTGTTCCCCGAAGGCACGCGCAACACGACCGACGCGCCGCTGCTGCCGTTCAAGAGCGGCGTCTACCACCTCGCCCACGCGTGCCCCGACCTCGAGTTCGTGCCGGTGTGGATCGAGAACGCGCGCCGCGTGATGCCGAAAGGCAAGCTGCTCCCGTTGCCGCTGCTGTGCACGCTGACCGTCGGCGCGCCGATCGGGCTCCTGCCCGGCGAGGACAAGTCCGCGTTCGTCGACCGCGCGCGCAACGCCCTCCTCGCGCTGATGCCGCCCGCCGCATGACGCCGCAGCAGCAGACGTGGTCGCTGTTCGCCGGCATCGGCGCGATCCTCGTCGTCGCGTCGCTGGTCGGCTACGCGCTCAGGCTCGCGGTGGCGAAGGGGGCGCCGCATCCGACCATCGACAACCTCAACGCGCGCATCAAGGCGTGGTGGGTGATGGTGGCGGTCATCGGCTTCGCGTTCCTGTTCGGCCGGCCGGGCGTGACGCTGCTGTTCCTGTTCATCTCGTTCGCCGCCCTGCGCGAGTTCATGACGCTCACCTACACGCGCAGCGCAGACTACCTGCCGCTGGCCGCCGGGTTCTACGTCGTGCTTCCCGTGCAGTACGCGCTCGTCTACGTCGGATGGTACGGCCTCTACACGATCTTCATTCCCGTCTACGCGTTCCTGCTGCTGCCGATCCTCGAGGTCGCCGGCGGCGACACCAGGCGGTTCCTCGAACGCACGGCCAAGATGCAGTGGGGACTGATGATCAGCGTGTTCTGCATCTCGCACGTGCCGGCACTGCTCTCGCTCGACATACCCGGCTACGAGGACCGCAACCTGCTGCTGATCGCGTTCCTCGTCGTCGTCGTGCAGTCGAGCGACGTCCTCCAGTACGTGTGGGGCAAGCTCTTCGGGAAGACGAAGCTCGCGCCGGAGGTTTCGCCGTCGAAGACCGTCGAGGGCCTCGTCGGCGGCGTCGCGTCGGCCACGGCGCTCGGCGCCGCCCTGTGGTGGATCACACCGTTCACGCCGTGGCAGGCGGCGCTGATGGCGCTCGCGATCAACGTGATGGGCGTCTCCGGCGGGCTCGTGCTGTCGGCGATCAAGCGCGACCGCGGCGTGAAGGACTGGGGCCACATGATCGAGGGGCACGGCGGGATGCTCGACCGCCTCGACTCCGTCGTCTTCGCCGCACCGATCTTCTTCCACCTCACCCGGTACTTCTGGACGTGAACGGGTCGCGCGCGGGCGCCGCCCGCGCCATCCCTTCACGGCGTCGACGGTGCGGGCGGCCCGGGCCGGTCCCGCCGCCCCCCGCCGGCGAGGCACGAGTCTTGCTCAGTGACACGCCCATGCTGCCGGGAGGAATCGTGGCGTTCCGCGCGCTTCCGGCACCGAGTTGCACCGCAACAACGCGGTCGCCCCACGTTCGTGGACGACGCGCCGCCGGAGGAGGGTCACCATGCTTCGATTCGTCGCCAGGATCGCTTTCGGACTCGCGCTCGCGTGGCCGGTGCTCGCCCAGACCGGCGGCGAGATCAAGGTCCTGATCGCCTACGACCCGTCGGACTCCGAAGGACTCGTCGTCAACCCGACGGCGATCGCCAACTCGCTCGGCACCGTCGCCGGCCGGCCGGTCAAGGTGATCAAGTCCGAAGACCTCGGCAACGCGATGCGCGCGACGCGCACCGGCGAATTCGACGTCTACATCGCGCCTGCCCACGTCGCGGCATCGGCGCTCGCCCACGGCTACGACATCGTCGGTGCGACGGCGCGGGACGAGCCGTACATGCTGATCGCGCGTCCCGGCGTGCGCACGCCGGCCGACCTCAAGGGCGGCAAGATCTACCTGACGCAGCAGGATTCCGTGGCTACGTACATCGCGCGCGGGATGCTGAACGAGTCCGGCCAGTCACTCAAGGTCTTCCAGGACGTCCTGTACCGGAAGACCTCCGGTGCCGGGCTGCTCGCGCTGTCGGCGGGAATCGTCGACGCGACGGTCGCGCGTCGCTCCGACGTCGAAGCGTGGGCCCGGCAGAATCCCGGAAAGGGCGCGCCCATCCTTACGTCGAAAGCGGTGCCCGGCGGCATGACCGTCGCCGTCAGGCGGTCGTTGGCCGACCCGGCGCGCGCGAAGCTCGTCGCGTGGTTCGAGTCTCCGGGTGCCTACGTCGGCGGCATCGGGCGTGTCGCGTACCGGGCGGACGGCGCGAGCTACGAATACGTGGCGGGACTCGGTCACTTCACGCCGGGGCAGTTGCCCGGCGCGACGCGCGTCTCCGCCACCGAAGTCGAGGAACTCGTCCGCAAGGGCGCCGTCTTCGTCGACGTGCGTTCGGAAAAGGAGTACAAGGAGCGCCACGTCCGGGGCGCGCAGTGGATTCCCTACGTCGAGAAGAGCCTGAAGGACGTGGCATTCGACCCGGCCGCGGACGAATTCACCGGCCTCGCCAAGCTCGATCCCGCGAAGCCCGTGATCTTCGCCTGCAACGGCGCCGAGTGCTGGAAGTCCTACAAGGCGTCGACGGTCGCCGTGGCGAAGGGATTCAAGTCGGTCTACTGGTTCCGCGGCGGGCTGCCGGAATGGGTCGGGCGCGGCATGCCCGTCGAACAGGGCGCCTGATCGCCACGCTGCAGCGCTGCGCCTTACAGCGCGGCGCCGCAGTTCCAGCAGAGGTCGAAGTTCCCCGGCGATTCCTCGCCGCACGCGCGGCACGCGTGGCTCGCCGGCGACTGCGCTGCGGCCTCGATGTCGCGCAGCACGTTGCGCGCGCGCTCGAGGTCGCACTCGCGCTCGAGCCACACCTGCGGCTGTGCGATCTCCGGCGGCACGTCGCCGACGATCGACGACGCGTGCTGGTTGAACACGTGCGCGCGGATGCCGACCTGGTTCAGCCGATCGGCGACGAGCCACGCGTCGTAGCGCTGTCGCGCGACGTAGAAACGGATCATGCGCCGGGCTTCCACGCGGCGAGCGCGGCCACCAGCCGCTGCAGCACGCCGGCGAGCGCGGCCGCGCGCGCCGCGTCCCACGGGTACGGCGGGTCCTCGTCCATGTAGCACGCCTGCGCGACCTCGAGCTGCAGCGCGTGCACGCCCTGCGCCGGACGGCCATAGTGTCGCGTGATCCAGCCGCCCTTGAAGCGCCCGTTCACCACGTGCGTGAACCCGTCGGCGCCGGCCAGGACGCCCGCTGCGCACGCCTGTACCGACGCCGCCGCACTCGCGCCGTCCGCCGTGCCGAGGTTGAGATCGGGCAGGCACCCCGCGAAGAAGCGCGGGACCTCGGAGCGGATCGAGTGGCCGTCGAGCAATACGGCGTAGCCGTGCCGCTCGCGGACGCGCGCCACCTCCGCGGCGAGTGCAGCGTGGTACGGCGCGAAGTACGCGGCCACGCGCGCGCCGACGTCCTCCGGCGCGAACGTCGCGCCCGCCGCGTAGACGGGCCCGTTGGCAAACGTCCGCGTCGGGCAGATCTCCGTGTTGTCGGCGCCCGCGTACAGCGCCGCACCGGATGGATCGCGATTGAGGTCCACGACGAAGCGCGAGTGCGTCGCGCACATCAGCGTCGCGCCGGTCTCCGCGGCGAACGCATAGAGCTTCTCGACGTGCCAGTCGGTGTCCGGCAGCGCACGCGCCTCGGGCGTCAGCCGCGCCGCGATCGGGGGCGGAACGTACGTGCCCGCGTGCGGCACGTTCACGATCACGGGCCCGTCGCCACGCTGCAGGCTCCACAGGTTCATCCCGCGCTCCAGTGCGCGACGTGGCCGGCGCGGACGGCACCGGCGTTCGGGTTCCCTCCGATGCGGTACGCGAGCTCGGCCGGCTCGGCGATCCCCCAGCACGCGAGGTCGGCCCGCATCCCCGGCGCGAGCACGCCGCGATCGGTGAGCCCCAGCGCGCGCGCCGCATGCACGGTGACACCGGCGAGTGCCTCCTCGGGCGTCAGCCCGAACAGCGTGCACGCCATGTTGACCATCAGCAGCAGCGACGTGACCGGCGACGTGCCCGGATTGCAGTCGGTCGCCACGGCCATCGCCACGCCTTCGCGCCGGAACGCCGCGACCGGCGGCACGCGGGTGTCCCGCAGCGCGTAGAACGCGCCGGGCAGCAGCACGGCCACGGTGTCGGACCTGGCCATCGCCGCGACGCCCGCGTCGTTCGTGTACTCGAGATGGTCGGCCGACAGCGCCGATGCCGCGGCCGCGAGCCCGGCGCCGCCGGTGTCGGACAGCTGGTCCGCGTGCAGCTTCACCGGCAACCCGTGCGCGCGCGCCGCCGCGAACACGCGCTGCGTCTGCGCCGGCGTGAAGCCGATGCCTTCGCAGAACGCGTCGACGGCGTCGGCGACACCCGCGCGCGCCGCCGCGGGGATCGTGTCGCCGCAGACGTAGTCGACGTAGGCATCGGCGCGGCCGGCGAACTCCGGGGGCACCGCGTGGGCGGCGAGCAGCGTCGTGCGCACGGCGATGTCGAGCTCGGCCGACAGTTCCCGGGCGACCCGCAGCTGCTTCAGCTCGGCCGCGGTCTCGAGCCCGTAGCCCGACTTGACCTCGATCGTGGTGACGCCCTCGGCGGCCAGCGCCGCCATCCGCGGGAGGCTTTGCGCGGCGAGCTCGCGCTCGTCCGCCGCGCGCGTCGCACGCACGGTCGCGGCGATGCCGCCGCCGTCGCGCGCGATGTCGGCGTACGACACGCCATGCAGGCGGCGCTCGAACTCGCTCGCGCGATTGCCGGCGTAGACGACGTGCGTGTGGCAGTCGACGAGCCCCGGCGTCAGCCACGCGCCGCCGCACGCCAGCGTCTGCGCCGCCGGCACGTCGCGCGGCAGGTCCGCACGGCGGCCGAGCCACGCGATCCGGTCGCCGACGACGCCGAGCGCGCCGTCGCGGATGGCGCCGTACGGCGCGCCGCCGGCCCGCATCGTGGCGAGGTGCACGTCGACGAGCAGCAGGTCGAAGCGGTTCATCGGGCTCCCTTCAGCCGCAGCGGAGGCTGTGCGCGCTCATTCGATCGTGACCGCGTTCACGTGTCCGGCCCCTGCGCCAGGCGCGCGAGCGTTGCCCGATAGCGCGCGAATACGGCTTCCTCCCGCACGTGACGCCCGTCGCGCACGACGAACCGTCCGCGCGCCAGCACGTCGCGCACCGGATTCCGGCACGGGCCGAAGATCGCGGCGTCCAGCACGTCGTCGTGGCCCTGGTCCGTCAGCGCCGGATCTCGCGTGTCGAGCACGACGAGGTCGGCGCGCTGCCCGACGGCGATCGTGCCGACCGGCTGCGCGAGGGCCTGCGCGCCGCCCCGCGCCGCGCCCGTCCACAGCGACGTGCCGATCGTCGTGCCGACGGCCGCCGGCAGCACGTTGCGGCGGCGCGCGCGCGTCCGCTGCGACCATTCGAACTGGCGCAGCTCGGCGAACGGCGAGATCTGCGTGTTGGAATCGCTGCCGACGGCGAAGCGTCCGCTCGCGCCAAGGTACGCGACGCCGGGAAACGTGCCGTCACCCAGGTCCGCCTCGGTCGTCGGCGCCAGCGCGGCGACGGCGCCGCTCGCCGCGAGCGCCCCGACCTCGCGCTCGGTCATGTGCGTGGCGTGCACGAGGCACCAGCGCGCGTCGACCTTCGCCTGCGTCACCAGCCACTCGACCGGGCGCATCCGGCTCCACGCGTAACAGTCGTCGACCTCGCGCGTCTGCTCGGCGGCGTGGATGTGGATGGGCGCCGCCGGCGCCGCCAGGCGCACGACCTGACCCAGCTCCTCGGCCGTCACGGCGCGCAGGCTGTGCGGCGCGACGCCCAGCACGCACATCCGCGGGTCGACGCGCTCGCGCAGCCGCTCGTACAGGTACGTGAACGTGTGCACGGTGTGCACGAAGCGGCGCTGCCCGGCCGTCGTCGGCATGCCGCCGAAGCCGCCGTGCGCATAGAAGACCGGCAGCAGCGTGAGCCCGAGCCCCGCCGTCTCCGCCGCCGCGACGATGCGCCACGCGAGCTCCGCGGGGTCGTCGTACGGCTTGCCCGCCGCATCGTGGTGGACATAGTGGAACTCGGCCACACTTGCGTAGCCGGCCTTCGCCATCTCGACGTAGGCCTGCGCGGCGATCGCCTCGAAGGCGTCGGCGTCGATGCGGTCGAGGAACGCGTACATCGTCTGCCGCCACGTCCAGAAGCTGTCGTCGTTGCCGGGCGCGGTGCGCCCGGTGCGCCCCGCGAGCGCCCGCTGGAACGCGTGCGAGTGCGCGTTCGGCATCGCGGGCACGACGGGACCCGCAAGGACTTCCGCGGCGTCAGTGCGTGCGCCGGGCTCGATCGCGACGATGGTTCCGGTGTCGTCGACGTCGATGGCGACGGCCTCCGCCCATCCGTCGGGCAACAGGGCGCTCGGCGCGCAGTACTTCATTGCGCGGCCGCCGGGGCGCGGACGACGGCCACCAGCGCGACGGATCCCGCGGCCGCCGGGAGCACGTGCACGGCGGGCACCGCCGCGCCCGGATCCGCGGCGATCAGCAGCGCGTGGCCGGGCGGGACGGCGATCGGCGGAAAGCCCGCGATCAGGCACTCGCAGGCGCCGGTGGCCGCGAAGCAGACCAGGCACCGCGCGGGCTCGATCGCGCATCCGGCATCGCGCACGACGACGACATCGCCGCGCGCGGCGTCCCGGCGGACCATCAGATTGAAGTCGCGCGTGGGTCCGTCGACGAGCGCGCAATGGAGCGCGGACTCGCCCGGGAATCGCACGGGCTCGAAGGCCGCGCGCATCTCCAGCAAGCCGCCGTCGCTCGTGAGCCGCATGCCGTGGCCTTCGAGCAGCACGAGCGTGCGGTCCACGCCGGGGAACCGCGAGAACGGGCCGTCGCGCTCGATGTCGGCCACGCTGACCCGCCACACGAACGACGCGGTTCCCGCCCCGGGCGGCTCGGTGGCGATCTCGAGCGTGCGGCCACCGCCGTTCTTCCACGGCATGCGCCGGTAGTCGGCGGGCGAGAGCAGCTGATGCATGTCGGTGGCGGTCGTCGCGGTGCCGATGCACGCGCCCGGCGATTGTAAACCCGCGCGCCTCGCCGCGTTGACAGGACCGCGCGGCTGCGCCTAGATTCGCGGGTTCGACCGCCATTTCCAGGAGAATCCCGCCATGCGCCTTTCCCGCTCCATTTCCGTGTTCGTCGCCGCGCTCGCGTGCGCCGCCGGCGCCGCCGCCCAGGAGACCAAGGTGGCGATCGGCCTGTCCGGCTGGACCGGCTTCGCGCCGCTGACGCTCGCCAAGGAGGCGGGCATCTTCAAGAAGAACGGGCTCGACGTGACGCTGCAGAAGATCCCGCAAAAGGACCGCCATCTCGCGATCGCTTCCGGGGACGTCCAGTGCGCGGCGACGACCGTCGAGACCTGGATCGTCTGGAACGCGAACGGCGTCGCGACGACGCAGATCTTCCAGCTCGACAAGAGCTACGGTGCCGACGGCATGGCCGTACGCAACAACGTCCAGAAGATCGCCGAGCTCAAGGGCAAGACCGTCGCCGCCTCCGCGCCCGGGACCGCGCCGTTCTTCACGCTTGCGTGGTTCCTCAAGAAGAACGGGCTGTCGGTCAAGGACGTGACCGTGGTCAACCTCGAGCCCGGCCCCGCCGCGCAGGCGTTCGTCGCCGGCCAGAACGACGCCGCGATGACCTACGAGCCCTACCTGTCGACCGTGCGGGCGGCGCCGCAGTCCGGCAAGATCATCGCGACCACGCTCGACTACCCGATGATCATGGACACGTTCGGCTGCACGCCGAAATTCCTCGCCGACAATCCGAAGGCCGCGAAGGCGCTCGCCGACAGCTATTTCGAGGCCGTCGACATGATCGCGAAGGACCCGAAGAGGAGCTTCGAGATCATGGGCGCCGACGTCAAGCAGACCGCCGAGCAGTTCGAGGCGTCGCAGAAGTACCTGCGCTGGCAGGACCGCGCCGCGAACAAGGCGTTCTTCGCGGGCCCGCACGCGCAGTTCTCGAAGGAGGCTGCCGACCTGCTGCTCGAAATCGGCATCATCAAGCAGATTCCCGACCTGTCGAAACTGGCGGACACGCGCTTCATTCAATAACGCGGCCGTCCCCGGGACCCCGTTCAACGCCGTGCATTCCGTGTCCTCTCCCCGCACGCGGGGAGAGGGGGTCGGCGGCACTGCCGGCCGGGGTCGACGGCCCGTGTCCAGGCGATAGCCCGTGAAGCCGCTCGTCCCCGTCAGCCGGGCGCGCAAGGTCGCCCTCGGCATCGCGTTCTTCGTCGTGTTCGTCGCCGCGTGGAGCTTCGCCACGTTCGGCGGCTTCGTGTCGAAGACGTTCCTCGCCGACCCGATGACGATGCTGGCCGAAGGCTGGACGCTGTTCACGAAGCACGGCTTCGCGCTGGACGTCGGCGTCACCGTCTGGCGCGTGCTCGGCGGCTTCGTGCTCGCCGCGCTGGTCGGCGTACCGCTCGGCATCGCGATGGGCGCGTACAAGCCGGTCGAGGCGTTCTTCGAGCCGTTCGTATCGTTCGCGCGTTACCTGCCTGCGTCGGCGTTCATTCCGCTGCTGATCCTCTGGGCCGGCATCGGCGAGACGCAGAAGCTGCTCGTGATCTTCATCGGCGTCTTCTTCCAGATCGTGCTGATGGTCGCCGTCATCGTCGGCTCGACGCGCCGGGACCTGGTCGAGGCCGCCTACACGCTGGGGGCCGACGCCTCCGGCATCGTGCGCCGCGTGCTGCTGCCCAACGCCGCGCCGCAGATCGCCGAGACGCTGCGCCTCGTGCTCGGCTGGGCGTGGACGTACGTGATCGTCGCCGAGCTGATCGGTGCGTCGTCGGGGATCGGGCACATGATCACGGACTCGCAGGCGCTGCTCAACACGGGCCAGATCATCTTCGGCATCATCGTGATCGGCCTGATCGGCCTCGTGTCCGACTTCGCGTTCAAGTGGGCGAACCAGAAGGCCTTCCCGTGGGCGCTGGTGTGAGCACTGCATTCCATTCGACGATGAGGTGCGCAGACGCCGGAAAAGGCCTTGGCCCGGTCCTCTCCGTTTTTCTGCGCCCCCTTGCGAAGCCCGTTTCCCGATGAGCAAGCTCGTCGTCGACGGCGTCACCCGCACGTTCCCCGGCGTCCACGGCGGCCCGCCCACGGAAGCGCTGGTCCCGATCAGCCTGCGGGTCGCGGACAACGACTTCATCACGATCCTCGGGCCGTCCGGCTGCGGGAAGTCGACGCTGCTGCGGATCGTCGCGGGGCTCGACGTGCCGACCGCCGGCCGCGTGCTGCTCGACGGTGCGCCGGTGACCGGTCCCGGCGTCGACCGCGGCATGGTGTTCCAGAGCTATACACTGTTCCCGTGGCTCACCGTCCGCGACAACGTCTGCTTCGGGCTGCGCGAGCGCGGGATGCCGCCGGCGAAGCAGCAGGAAATCGCCCGGTACTGGCTCGACAAGGTCGGCCTCAACGGCTTCGAGCGCCACTATCCGAAGATGCTGTCCGGTGGCATGCAGCAGCGCACGGCGATCGCGCGCGCGCTCGCCAACGACCCCAAGATCCTGCTGCTCGACGAGCCGTTCGGCGCGCTCGACAACCAGACGCGTTCGCTGATGCAGGAGCTGCTGCTGTCGATCTGGGAGTCCGACCGCAAGACGGTCCTGTTCGTCACCCACGACATCGAAGAGGCGATCTTCATGGCGAGCCGCGTGATCGTCATGAGCGCGCGGCCCGGCCGGATCAAGGCCGACGTGCCGGTGGCGATCCCGCACCCCCGTCAGTACACGGTGAAGACGACGCCGGAGTTCTCGGCGCTGAAGGCGCAGCTGACCGAGCAGATCCGGGTCGAGGCGATCAAGGTCGCCGCGATGGCGGCCGCGGACTGACCGCGGCTACGCGACCGGCGCGCGGAAGCGGGCGAGCGCCGCGCGATCGATGGCGATGCCGAGCCCCGGGCCGTCCGGGATGCGAACGACGCCGCCCGCGTGCTCGATCGGCGCCTGCAGCACCGCCTGCCGGAACGGATGCTCCGAACGGTCGAACTCGAGGATCGGCTCCCGCGGCGTGCGCCGCAGCGGCGCGTGCGGCAGCACGGCAATGAGCTGCAGCGCCGCCGCCAGCGCGACGCCGGTACCCCACACGTGCGGGACGTAGCGGACGCCGAAGGCGGCCGCCATGTCGGCGATCTTCCGGCACTCCGTGAGCCCGCCCGCCGCGCACGTGTCCGGCTGCACGATGTCCATCGAGCGCGTCGTGAAGACGTCGCGGAAGCCCCAGCGGGTGTACTCGCACTCGCCGCCCGCGACCGGGATCGGCTGCCCGCGCCGCACCTCGCGGTAGCTCGCGAGGTCCTCCGGAATCACGGGCTCCTCGAACCAGCCGATGTCGAGGTCCGCGACCGCGCGCCCCAGGGCGATCGCGTCGAGCGCGTCGTAGCCGTGGTTCGCGTCCATCATCAGCCCGAACTTCGGGCCCACCTTGCGGCGGACGGCGCGGATCAGCGCGGCGTCGGCCTCGACGTCGAAGCCGATCTTCACCTTCGCCGCGTGGAATCCCTGCTCCGCATAGCCGGCGACTTCGTCGACCACGTATTCGAACGGATCGCCCTGCTCGACGCGGTAGGTGCCCGTCGCGTACGCGCGCACCGACGCGCGCAGCGCGCCGCCCATCAGCTGGTGCACCGGGACGCCGAAGTGCCGCCCTTTGAGGTCCCACAGCGCGATGTCCACGCCCGACAGCGCGCTGATCGCGAGCCCCTTCTGTCCTTGGTCGCGGTACGCACCGTAGAGGTCCGCCCAGATCGCCTCGCTGGCGAGCGCGTCGCGCCCGATCATGCGGGCCGCGTACGCCTGCACGATCGCGGCGTTGAGCGCCGCCGGCCCGAAGCACTCGCCCCAGCCCGCCGTCCCGTCGTCGGCGACGACCTCGACCAGGCACGCCGACCGCGTCCGTGTCCCGTTGAACGACCAGTGGAACGGCTCGGTCAGCGGCGCCTCGAGGACGTGCGTGCGGACGTCGGCGATGCGCATAGGATGCACGGTTCAGAGGCGACTTGCGGAGCGGACGCGCCGGCAGGAGAAGCCGCCGCCTCGGACATGCACGCTAGGCCCTCGCGGCAAGCACGCCTCGGGGTCGGGCTCGACCTTTGCGGTGGCGACCAGGACGAGGAAATGCGGATCCGGCGAAGGTCGAATCCGGCTCCGGCCCACGATCAGTACCGTCCGCCGTTCTTCTGCCACCGCCACGCATCCGCGCAGATCGCGTCGAGGTCGCGCGTCGCCTTCCACTGCAGCAGCGTCTGCGCCCGCGCCGGGTCGGCGTAGTACATCGCCACGTCGCCCGGCCGCCGCGGCCCGATCGACTTCGCGATCGTCCGCCCGCACGCAACCTCGAACGCCCGGACCACCTCGAGCACCGAGTGGCCGCGCCCGGCCCCGAGGTTCAGCGTGACCGCGCCGTGCGCCCGGGCGAGGTGCTTCAGCGCGGCGACGTGACCCTCGGCCAGGTCCTGTACGTGCAGGTAGTCGCGCACGCCCGTCCCGTCCGGCGTCGGCCAGTCGCCGCCGTGGATCGCGAGCTCGGCGAGCTCGCCCGACGCGATCTTGCCAAGCAGCGGCACCAGGTTGGCCGGCCGTCCGCGCGCGGCCTCGCCCAGCATCCCGGACGAGTGCGCGCCGGCAGGATTGAAGTAGCGCAGGATCGCGATGCGCCAGTTCCCGTTCGCACGCGCCAGGTCGCGCAGGAAGTCCTCGACGACGCGCTTGGTGCGCCCGTAGACGCTCTGCGGGCGCAGCGGCGCGTCCTCGGCCACCGGCAGGTCGTCCGGCTGTCCGTAGACGGCGGCCGACGAGCTGAAGACGAGGGTGGCCACGCCTGCCTCGCCCATCACCTCGGCCAGCGCAATGGCGCCGCCGACGTTGACGTCGTAATAGGCGAGCGGGCGCTCCTCCGACTCGCCGACGGCCTTGAGGCCCGCGCAGTGCACGACGCCGGCGATCGGATGGTCGTGGAAAACGGCGCGCAGCGCCGCGACGTCGCGGACGTCGGCGGTCACGCACGGAACGGGGCGCCCGGCCAGCACCTGCAACCGGGGCAGCACGGCCGGCGTGCTGTTGACGAAGTTGTCGAGCACGACCGGCGCGTAGCCTGCGCGCGCGAGCTCGACGGCGATGTGCGAGCCGACATAGCCTGCACCGCCGGTCACGAGGATCGTTTCGGTCATGGGATTCGCGGTCGGGACAGCCCGATGCTACACGACGCGCGCGACCGCACACAAAGAAAAGCCGGGCACGCGGCCCGGCTCTCCCGTGGGTGCCGCCGCGTTCCCGCCGCCGGGATCCGTATCCCGTGGCACGCGGCGTGCGCAGCACGCGCCTTACGCGGACTTGGCGCCTTCCGGCTCCGCCGCGGCGTCGGGACGGCCGACCAATTCGACCAGCGCCATCGGCGCCGCGTCGCCCTGCCGGAACCCGAACTTCAGGATGCGGAGGTATCCGCCCGGCCGCGACTGGTACCGCGGCCCGAGCTCGTTGAAGAGCTTCGTGACGACGTCGCGGTCGCGCAGGCGGTCGAACGCGACGCGCCGGTTCGCCACGGTCGCGACCTTCGCGAGCGTGATCAGCGGCTCGGCGACGCGGCGCAGTTCCTTCGCCTTCGGCAGCGTGGTGCGGATGACCTCGTGCGTGAACAGCGAGTTGGTCATGTTGCGCAGCATCGCGAGGCGATGGCTGCTGGTGCGGTTGAGCTTGCGCAGTCCGTGACGGTGACGCATGGCACTAGTCCTTCAGATTGGCGGCGCGGCTTTCCACCACGCTCGATTCTTGGTCTTGGCGGTTCCGGTTACGGCCGGTCCAGCCCGGCGGGCGGCCAGTTCTCGAGCTTCATGCCGAGCGACAGGCCGCGCGACGCGAGCACTTCCTTGATCTCGTTCAGCGACTTGCGGCCGAGGTTCGGCGTCTTCAGCAGCTCCGTCTCCGTGCGCTGGATCAGGTCGCCGATGTAGTAGATGTTCTCGGCCTTGAGGCAGTTCGCCGAGCGCACGGTCAGCTCGAGGTCGTCGACCGGGCGCAGCAGGATCGGGTCGACCTGCGGCGACGCGCGCTCCGCGGACGGCTGGTCCGTGCCCTTGAGGTCGGCGAACACCGAGAGCTGCTCGACGAGCACGGAGGCCGCGTAGCGGACCGCCTGCTCCGGCTCGACGACGCCGTTGGTCTCGATGTCGAGCACCAGCTTGTCGAGGTCGGTGCGCTGCTCGACCCGCGCGGACTCGACCGCGTAGCTCACGCGGCGGACCGGCGAGAACGAGGCGTCGAGCAGGATGCTGCCGATCGTGCGGCCGCCCTCCGGCTTCACGCGCGCGGTCGCCGGCTGGTAGCCGCGGCCCTTCTCGACGCGGATCTCCATCTCGAGCTTGCCGCCGGCGGTCAGGTGCGCGATCACGTGGTCGGGATTGATGATCTCGACGTCGTGATTCGGCTCGATGTCGGCGGCGGTGACCACGCCCTCGCCCGACTTGGCGAGGCGCAGCATCACGTGGTCGCGGTTGTGGAGCTTCAGCACGACGCCCTTCAGGTTGAGCAGCACGTCGACGACGTCTTCCTGCACGCCGTCGAGCGCCGAGTACTCGTGCAGCACGCCGGTGATCTTGACCTCGGTCGGCGCATAGCCCGGCATCGACGACAGCAACACGCGGCGAAGCGCGTTGCCGAGCGTGTGGCCGTAGCCGCGCTCGAACGGCTCCATCACCACCTTGGCGTGGAACGGCGACGTCGACTGCACGTCGATGATGCGCGGTTTCAACAGAACGTTGCTCTGCATGCGGAATCCTCTTGCGAATCCTTCGGGGGCGCCGGAACTGCGCGAATGCCGAACTGCCGGTTACTTCGAGTACAGTTCGACCACCAGGCTCTCGTTGATGTCCTGCCCGAATTCGGAACGGTCGGGCGCGCCCTTGAAAGTGCCGGTCATCTTCTTCGCGTCGACCTCGACCCACGACGGGAAGCCGACCTTCTCGGCAAGCTGCAGCGAGTCCTGGATGCGCAGCTGGCCCTTCGACTTCTCGGTCACCGAGACGACGTCGCCGGCCTTGAGGACCGCCGACGGAACGTTCAGCTTGCGACCGTTGACCGTGATCGCGCAGTGCGTGACCAGCTGGCGCGCCTCGGCGCGCGTGGAGCCGAAGCCCATCCGGTAGACGACGTTGTCGAGCCGCGACTCGAGGAGCTGCAGCAGGTTCGTGCCCGTCGAGCCCTTGCGGCGGGCGGCCTCGACGAAGTACCGGCGGAACTGCCGCTCGAGCAGGCCGTACATGCGGCGCAGCTTCTGCTTCTCGCGCAGCTGGTTGCCGAAGTCGGATTGGCGCATGCCGGACTTCACGCCATGTTGACCAGGCTTCACGTCCAGCTTGCACTTGGAGTCGAGCGATCGACGCGCGCTTTTCAGGAAAAGGTCGGTGCCTTCCCGTCGCGCCAGCTTGCATTTGGGTCCGATGTATCGAGCCACGTTAGCTATCCTAGGAGGTTTGCATTTTTTCGGTCGAACGACGCGTTTGCCTTCGACCGAACCTGACCGGTTGGTGCCTAGATGCGGCGGCGCTTCGGCGGCCGGCACCCGTTGTGCGGCACCGGCGTCACGTCGGTGATGCTGGAGATCTTCATCCCCAGCGCGTTCAGCGCGCGCACGGCCGACTCGCGGCCGGGGCCGGGGCCCTTGATCCGCACCTCGAGGTTCTTGACGCCGCACTCCTGCGCCGCGCGGCCCGCGGCCTCGGCGGCGACCTGCGCGGCGAACGGTGTCGACTTGCGCGAGCCCTTGAAGCCGGCGCCGCCGGACGTCGCCCACGACAGCGCGTTGCCCTGCCGGTCGGTGATCGTGATGATCGTGTTGTTGAAGGACGCGTGGATGTGCGCGATGCCTTCGGTCACGTTCTTCTTGACCTTCTTGCGCGCGCGCGCCGCGGTTGCCTTCTGCGAGGGTTGCTGTGCCATCGTCGATGATCCTTGTCTGTCTTCCGCGCGCCGTTACTTGGTCACGCCCTTGGAAAGCGCCACGGTGCGGCCCTTCTTCGGCCCCTTGCGCGTGCGTGCGTTCGTGCGCGTGCGCTGGCCCCGGACCGGCAGGCCCTTGCGATGGCGCGAGCCGCGGTAGCAGCCCAGGTCCATCAGCCGCTTGATGCTCATCGTCACCTCGCGGCGCAGGTCGCCCTCCACCGAGAACTTCGCCACCTGCTCGCGGATCTTGTCCATCTCGCTGTCCGAGAGGTCCTTGATCTTGGTCGACGGCGCGACGCCGGTCGCCGCGCAGATCGCCTTGGCGCGCGTGGGGCCGATGCCGTAGATCGACTGCAGCGCGATGACCGCGTGCGCGTGGTTCGGGATGTTGACGCCTGCAATACGGGCCATGTCTTAAACCTGTCCTGAAGTTGTGTGTCGCGCGCCCGGGAATCAGCCCTGGCGCTGCTTGTGCCGCGGATCCGTGCAGATCACGCGCACGACGCCGTTGCGCCGGATGATCTTGCACTTGCGACAGATCTTCTTCACCGATGCCAGTACCTTCATCTCGTTCTCCCCACCGCTCTGATCCCGCGGCCCACGCCGCGCCGCCGGAAACGCCGGCGCCTCTGATCCCCGACCTCTGACCTCTGATTCCTTAACCCTACTTCGCGCGGAAGGTGATGCGCGCCCGCGACAGGTCGTACGGCGAGACCTCCACCGTCACCTTGTCGCCCGGCAGGATCTTGATGTAGTGCATCCGCATCTTCCCCGAGATGTGCCCCAGCACGACGTGCCCGTTTTCGAGCTTCACGCGGAACGTGGCGTTGGGGAGCATCTCGACGACCTCGCCCTGCATCTGGATCGTGTCTTCTTTCGCCATCAGCGCGTAGGCAGTCCGCCCTTGAAATTGGCCTTCTTCAGCAGGCTCTCGTACTGCTGCGACATCAGGTACGCCTGCACCTGCGTCATGAAGTCCATCGTGACCACCACGATGATGAGCAGCGACGTCCCGCCGAAGTAGAACGGCACGTTCTTCCACGCGATCAGGAAATTCGGGATGAAGCAGACGATCACGAGGTAGATCGAGCCCAGCAGCGTCAGCCGCAGCGTGATCTTCTCGAGGTACTTCGCCGTCTGGTCGCCCGGCCGGTAGCCCGGAATGAACGCCCCGCCCTTCTTCAGGTTCTCCGCCGTCTCCTTCGGGTTGTACTGCAACGCCGTGTAGAAGAAGCAGAAGAAGACGATCGCCGCCGCGTACAGGATCTCGTGGATCGGCTGCCCCGGCGCCAGCGTCGCCGCCAGGTCGCGCAGCCAGATCGTGCCCTCGCCCGAGCCGAACCACTGGGCGATCGTCGCCGGGAACAGGATGATCGACGACGCGAAGATCGGCGGGATCACGCCGGCCATGTTGAGCTTGAGCGGCAGGAACGAGCTCTGGCCCTGGTACACCTTGTTGCCGACCTGCCGCTTCGCGTAGTTGACGAGGATCTTGCGCACGGCGCGCTCGACGAACACGACGAACGCCGTGACGATCACGACCAGCGCCACGATGCCCAGCACCAGCGGGATCGAGTACGCGCCGGTCCGCGCCTGCTCGAGCGTGAGGCCGATCGCGTTCGGGAGCCCGGCCGCGATGCCCGCGAAGATGATGAGCGAGATGCCGTTGCCCAGGCCGCGCTCGGTGATCTGCTCGCCCAGCCACATCAGGAACATCGTCCCGGTGACCAGCGTGACGGCCGACACGACGCGGAACGTGAGTCCCGGCTCGTTCACGAGGCCCGGCTGCGCCTCCAGCGCGGCGGAGATCGCCAGCGCCTGGAAGAACGCGAGCCCGAGCGTCGCATAGCGCGTGTACTGGGTGATCTTGCGCCGGCCGGCCTCGCCTTCCTTCTTGAGCGCCTCGAGCGACGGGATCACCACCGTGCACAGCTGCATGATGATCGACGCCGAGATGTACGGCATGATCCCGAGCGCGAAGATCGAGAAGCGCGACAGCGCGCCGCCGGAGAACACGTTGAACAGCCCGAGGATCCCGCCCTGCTGCGAGCGGAACAGGTCGTCGAGCACGGCCGCGTTGATGCCCGGCACCGGGATGTGAGTCCCGATCCGGTAGACGACGAGCGCGCCCAGCAGGAACCACAAGCGTCGCTTGAGGTCGCCGTACTTGTTGCCGCTCTTCAGCGCCGGGTTGGCAGTGGCCACGTAGCCTTCTTTCGTCCCTGTTGCGATCGCCCGCGCGGCGTTACGCCACGCTGCCGCCCGCGGCTTCGATGGCCGCCTTGGCACCCTTGGTCGCGAGCACGCCGGTCAGCTTCACGGCCTTCTCGAGCTTGCCCGTCTTGATCACCTTGACCGTCTTCGCCGACGCCGGCACGACGCCGGCGGCCTTCAGCGCCAGCACGTCCACCTCGGCGAGCGGCAGCCGCTGCAGGTCGGACAGGCGGATCTCCGCGCTGTCGTTCTTCGCGAGCGACACGAAGCCGCGCTTGGGCAGCCGGCGCTGCAGCGGCATCTGGCCGCCCTCGAAGCCGACCTTGTGGAAGCCGCCCGAGCGGGACTTCTGGCCCTTGTGGCCGCGGCCGGCGGTCTTGCCGAGCCCCGAGCCGATGCCGCGCCCGACGCGGCGGCGGTTCTTCTTGCTGCCGTCGGCCGGCTTCATCGTGTTGAGTCGCATGGCGTTTCTCTCTTCGTTGCCCGATGCTCGCGCTTACTGCTCGACCACGCGAACCAGGTAGCTCACCTTGTTGATCATGCCGCGCGTGCAGGGCGTGTCGACGACCTCGACCGTGTGGTTCGTCCACTTGAGGCCGAGCCCGCGCACCGTCGCGCGATGATCCTTGCGTGTGCAGGCGATGCCCTTCGCGAGCGTCACCTTGATCTTCTTCGCATCTGCCATGTCGTCTGCTACTCCGTGACGCGTGAATTCACGACGCCGGTCCCGCCGGGCCGTCCCGAGGGACCGGCCAGCCCCGTGGGGGGCGGCGAGCGGCGCATCTGCTGTTGCCGCGAGCGTAGGGGGATGTCCACTACGCTCCCAGGATCTCTTCGACCGTCTTGCCGCGCTTGGCGGCGATCTCGGCCGGGGAGTTGCAGTTCTGCAGCGCGTTCAGCGTCGCGCGCACCAGGTTGTACGGGTTGGTCGAGCCGTGGCACTTGGCGAGCACGTTGGTGACGCCGACCACCTCGAACACCGCGCGCATCGGGCCGCCGGCGATCACGCCGGTGCCGTCCGCGGCCGGCTGCATGAACACCTTGGTCGCGCCGTGGCGGCCCTCGACCGGGTGGTGCAGCGTGCCCTTCTTCAGGCTGACCTTGACCATCCTGCGGCGCGCCTCCTCCATCGCCTTCTGCACGGCGACCGGCACTTCCTTCGCCTTGCCCTTGCCGATGCCGACGCGGCCGTCGCCGTCGCCGACCACGGTCAGCGCCGCGAAGCCGAGGATCCGGCCGCCCTTCACCACCTTGGTGACGCGGTTGATCCCGATCATCTTCTCGCGCAGGCCGTCGCCGCGGTCGTCCTGCTGTTGCTGCCTGCCACCTGAACGTTGTTGGGCCATGGGTTTGCCTGACTGGTCCTTAGAACTTGAGGCCGCCGGCGCGCGCGGCATCCGCGAGCGCCTTCACGCGGCCGTGGAAGCGGAAACCGGAACGGTCGAACGCGACCGCCTCGATCCCCAGCGCCTTCGCCTTCTCGGCGATCCGCGCGCCCACGATCTCGGCGGCGGCCTTGTTGCCGCCGCTCTTGCCGTCCTTGCGCACGTCGGCCTCCAGCGTCGAGGCGCTCGCGAGCACGCGGTCGCCCTCGGGCGCGATGATCTGCGCGTAGATGTGGCAGTTCGAGCGGCTTACGACCAGCCGCGTCGCGCGCTGCAGGGCGATGCGCACCCGGGTCTTGCGGGAGCGGCGGCTGCGAGCTTGCTTCTTGTCCATATCGGCTCCGTTCGTGCCTTACTTCTTCTTCGTTTCCTTGATCACCACGTGCTCGTCGGCGTAGCGCACGCCCTTGCCCTTGTACGGCTCGGGCGGGCGATAGGCGCGGATCTCCGCCGCGACCTGGCCGACGGCCTGCTTGTCGATGCCCTTGACCAGGATCTCGGTCTGCACGGGCGTCTCGACCTTCACGCCCTTCGGCATCGAGTGGACGATCGGGTGCGAGAACCCGAGCGTCAGGTTGACCTTGTCGCCGGCGGCCTGCGCGCGGTACCCGACGCCGACGAGCGTCAGCTTGCGCGAGAAACCGTCGGTCACGCCCTTGACCATGTTCGCGACCAGCGCGCGCAGCGTGCCCTGCATCGCGCGATCCTCGTCGCCGGCGGCCTTGAACACGAGCTGGTCGCCGTCCTTCTCGATCGTCACGCTGGGGCCGAACGAGCGGGCGAGCTCGCCGAGCGGGCCCTTGACCTTGATTTCGCCGGCCGCCAGCGTGACCTCCACCTTCGGAGGCAGCTTGACCGGGTTGTTGCCGATGCGGGACATGTCGTTTTCCTCAGGCGACGATGCAGAGCACTTCGCCGCCGACGCCGGTGGCGCGGGCCTTGCGGTCCGTCATCACGCCCTGCGACGTCGAGACGATGGCGATGCCGAGTCCGTTCATCACGCGCGGGATGTCGTCCTTGCTCTTGTAGATGCGCAGCCCGGGCTTCGACACGCGCTCGAGCTTCTCGATGACGGGGCGGCCCGCGTAGTAGCGCAGCGCGATCTCGAGCACGGGCTTCGCCTCCTCGCCGCCGACCTTGAAGCCGTCGATGTAGCCCTCGTCCTGCAGCACCTTGGCGATCGCGATCTTGACCTTCGACGACGGCATCGCGACGGTAGCCTTCTCCGTCATCTGCGCGTTGCGGATGCGCGTCAGCATGTCGGCGATGGGATCAGTGATGTTCATGCGTGGTCCTCGGTTGCGGACTACCAGCTGGCCTTGACGATGCCGGGGATCTCGCCCCGCATCGCGTATTCGCGGAGCTTGTTGCGGCCGAGGCCGAACTTGCTGTAGACGCCGCGCGGGCGGCCGGTCAGCGCGCAGCGGTTGCGCAGGCGCGTCTTGTTCGAGTTGCGGGGCAGCGCCTGGATCTTGAGACGCGCCTCGTACCGCGCCTCGTCGGAGGCCTTCGGATCGGCGATGATCGTCTTCAGGAACTCGCGCTTCTTCGCGTACTTGGCGACGAGCTTCTTGCGCTTCTCGTTGCGGTTGATGAGTGCCAGCTTGGCCATGGCGTGCTCTTTCAGTTCTTGAACGGGAAACGGAACGCGGAGAGCAGCGCGCGGGCTTCGGCGTCGGTCTTCGCGGTCGTCGTGATCGAGATGTTCATCCCGCGGAGCGCGTCGATCTTGTCGTACTCGATCTCCGGGAAGATGATCTGTTCCTTGATGCCGATGTTGTAGTTGCCGCGGCCGTCGAACGCGCGGCTCGAGATCCCGCGGAAGTCACGCACGCGCGGCAGCGCCACCGTGACGAAGCGGTCGAGGAACTCGTACATCCGCTCCTGGCGCAGCGTCACCATGCAGCCGATCGGGTAGCCCTCGCGGATCTTGAATCCGGCGATGGCCTTGCGCGCCTTGGTGATGACCGGCTTCTGCCCGGAGATCTTCTGCATGTCGGCGACGGCGTTGTCCAGGATCTTCTTGTCGCCGGTCGCCTCGCCCACGCCCATGTTGAGCGTGATCTTGGTGATGCGCGGCACCTCCATCGGCGACTTGTAGCCGAACTGCTTGGTCAGCGCCGGGGCGATTTCCTTCTTGTAGACTTCCTTCAAGCGGGCCATGATTTGTCCTGATCGGGTCCTAGACCAGCTGCTCGCCGTTGCTCTTGAAGAAGCGGACTTTGCGGCCGTCCTCGAGCACGCGCATGCCGATCCGGTCCGCCTTCTGCGTCACCGGGTTCCAGATCGCGACGTTCGACACGTCGATCGGCATTTCCTTCTGGACGATGCCGCCCGGCTGGTTCTTCATCGGGTTGGGCTTCGCGTGCTTGGTCACCTTGTTGACGCCGTTCACGATCACGTGCCGGTCGTCGACGACGCGCGCGACGTCGCCCCGCTTGCCCTTGTCGCGGCCCGCGATGACGACGACGTTGTCGCCCTTCTTGATCTTGCGCATGGCTGTTCCCTGTTCCGTCGCTGCAGCAGTTGACTGTCGGCCGGCGCGCTAGAGGACTTCCGGCGCCAGCGAGACGATCTTCATGAACCGCTCGGTGCGCAGCTCGCGCGTGACGGGCCCGAAGATGCGCGTGCCGATCGGCTCGAGCTTGGCGTTGAGCAGCACGGCGGCGTTCGCGTCGAAGCGGATCAGCGCGCCGTCGGCGCGGCGCACGCCCTTGCGCGTGCGCACGACGACCGCGTTGTAGATCTCGCCCTTCTTCACGCGTCCGCGCGGCGCCGCGTCCTTCACCGACACCTTGATCACGTCGCCGATGTGCGCGTACCGGCGCTTGCTGCCGCCGAGCACCTTGATACACATGACCGAACGCGCGCCCGTGTTATCGGCGACGTCCAGCACCGACTGCATCTGGATCATTTCTGCAAGCTCTCCAACTTAACCCGCCGTCCGCCCCGTCGCGCCGATCGCTCGGCCTCGCGGAGGCGGCCACTTCCGGAACTTCGCTGCGGCGGCGGCCAGTTTTGGATCCCGCTCGAGGGGGCGGCCTCTTGCCTGCTGCCTGTCGCCCCGGGGATGGACCGTCGCGGCGCCCGTCTTCCGGCTCCGCGATGGACGAAAACTGAAATTATGGCAGGTTTTCCCTGCCCCCGCAACCCCGTCCGGCTCGAAATTCCGGGGCTAACCCCATGAAAACCCGTCCTTTCCCGGCTGCGTCCCGGGCGGTGCGGGCCTCCCGCAACGTCAGACCGGCGTCGCGCGCTCCAGCACGCTCGACACGCGCCACGCCTTCGTCTTCGACAGCTTGCGCGTCGCCGAGATCTCGACCAGGTCGCCGGTCTTGCACTCGTTGTTCTCGTCGTGCGCGTGGAACTTGCGCGACTGCATGACGATCTTGCCGTACAGCGGGTGCTTGACCCGCCGCTCGACCAGCACCGTCACCGTCTTGTTCATCTTGTCGCTGACGACGCGCCCGACGAACGTCTGGATCAGCGTCTTGCGCTCGGCGCCCGCGGCGCCTTCGTCCTTCGCCTGCGTTTCCGTGTTCATGCCTGGCCCGCCTTCTGGTGCATCAGCGTGCGCACGCGCGCGATCCCGCGCCGCACCGTCTTCAGCTTCGAGTTGTCGGTGAGCTGCTGCGTCGCCGCCTGCATCCGCAGGCCGAACTGCTCGCGCAGCAGCGCCTCGAGCTCCGTCCGCAGCTCGGCGGCCGACTTCGCCGCGAGCGCCTTCTTCGTCTCGGTCTTCTTCATCGTCGCCCCCGTCACGCGCCGATCAGCCGGTGCACGAACGTCGTGCGGATCGGCAGCTTGGCCGACGCCAGCGCGAACGCCTCGCGCGCGAGCGCCTCGTCGACGCCGTCCATCTCGTAGAGCACCTTGCCCGGCACGATCTCGGCCACGTAGTACTCGGGGCTGCCCTTGCCGTTGCCCATGCGGACCTCGGCCGGCTTCCGCGAGATCGGCTTGTCCGGGAAGATGCGGATCCAGATGCGGCCGCCGCGCTTGATGTGACGCGTCATCGCGCGCCGCGCCGCCTCGATCTGGCGCGCGGTCAGGCGGCCGCGGCCGACGGCCTTCAGGCCGTACTCGCCGAAGCTCACCTTGTTGCCGACGGTCGCAACGCCCTTGTTGCGGCCCTTCTGCTCCTTGCGGTACTTCCTTCTAGCTGGCTGCAGCATTCTTCGCTCCTGGCGGCGGCGTGCGGCGCGGCGGGCGCTTCGGCGCCTCCGGCGCGGGCGCGGGCGCCTGCACCGGTTCGGCGTTGTGCGCGAGGCGCTCGCCCTTGAACACCCAGACCTTGATGCCGATGACGCCATAGGTCGTGCGGGCTTCGGAAAATCCGTAGTCGATGTCGGCGCGCAGCGTGTGCAGCGGCACGCGGCCTTCGCGGTACCACTCGCGGCGCGCGATCTCGGCGCCGTTCAGGCGGCCGGACGACATGACCTTGATGCCCTGCGCGCCGAGCCGCATCGCGTTCTGCATCGCGCGCTTCATCGCGCGGCGGAACATGATCCGCTTCTCGAGCTGCTGGGCGATCGAGTCGGCGATGAGCTGCGCGTCGATCTCCGGCTTGCGGATCTCCTCGATGTTGAGCCCGACGTCGCCGCCCATCATCTTGCGCAGGTCCGAGCGCAGCGTCTCGATGTCCTCGCCCTTCTTGCCGATGACGACGCCGGGGCGCGCGCTGTGGATCGTGATGCGCGCGTTCTTCGCCGGCCGCTCGATCGTGACCTTGGCGACGGACGCGTGCGCGAGCTTCTTGCCCAGGTACTCGCGGACGCGGATGTCCTCGGCGAGCGTGCCCGCGTAGTTCTTGCTGTTGGCGAACCACTTCGAACCCCAGTTCCGCGTGACGGAAAGCCGGAACCCGGTCGGATTGATCTTCTGTCCCATGACCTACTTTCCCTCGTTTCCGTCGCCGACGACGACGTGGATGTGACAGCTCTGCTTGCTGATCACGTTGCCGCGGCCCTTGGCGCGCGGGCTGGTTCGCTTCATCACGTCGGCCTTGTCGACGTAGATCGTCTTGACCTTGAGCTCGTCGATGTCGGCGCCGTCGTTGTGCTCGGCATTGGCGATCGCGGACAGCAGAACCTGCTTGATGATGCGGGCGCCCTTCTTCGGGCTGAAGGTCAGCAGGTCGAGCGCGCGGGCGACCGGCAGCCCGCGCACCTGGTCGGCGACGAGCCGGCCCTTCTGGGCCGACAGGCGGACGCCGCGCAGCGTGGCAGTGGTTTCCATCGTGGCTCCTTACTTCTTCCGCGGCGGCGCGGGCGCCGCCACCTTCTTGTCGGCCGAGTGGCCCTTGAAGGTGCGCGTCAGCGCGAATTCGCCGAGCTTGTGGCCGACCATGTTCTCCGACACGTAGACCGGGATGTGCGCCTTGCCGTTGTGCACGGCGACGGTCAGGCCGACGAAGTCGGGGGTGATCGTCGAGCGGCGCGACCAGGTCTTGATCGGCTTCTTGTCGTTGATCGCGCGCGCCTTCTCCACCTTCGCCATCAGGTGGCCGTCGACGAACGGACCTTTCTTGATTGAGCGAGCCATTTCCGTTTACCCCTTCGTCGCGTGGCGACGGCGCACGATCATGCCGTCGGTCCGCTTGTTCTTGCGCGTCTTGTAGCCCTTGGCCGGCGTGCCCCACGGCGACATCGGGTGGTGCCGCCCGCCGCCGCCGTTGGTGCGGCCGCCCATCGGGTGGTCGACCGGGTTCATCGCGATGCCACGGACGGTCGGGCGCACGCCGCGCCAGCGCATCGCGCCGGCCTTGCCGATCGAACGCAGGTTGTGCTCCTCGTTGCCGACCTCGCCGATCACGGCGCGGCAGTCGACGTGGACCTTGCGGATCTCGCCGGAGCGCAGCCGCAGCTGCGCGTAGATGCCCTCGCGCGCCAGCAGCTGCACCGAGGCGCCGGCCGAGCGCGCGATCTGCGCGCCCTTGCCGGGCTGCATCTCGACGCAGTGGATCGTCGTGCCGACCGGGATGTTGCGCAGCGGCAGGCAGTTGCCGGGCTTGACGCCGGCCTCGCTGCCCGACAGCAGCTGCGTGCCGACCGCCACGCCGCGCGGCGCGATCACGTACCGCCGCTCGCCGTCCGCGTACAGCAGGAGCGCCAGGTTGGCGCTGCGGTTCGGGTCGTACTCGAGGCGCTCGACCTTGGCCGGAATGCCGTCCTTGTTCCGCTTGAAGTCGACGACGCGGTAGTGGTGCTTGTGACCGCCGCCCTTGTGGCGCACGGTGATGTGGCCGTTGTTGTTGCGGCCGGAGCCGCGCTTCTGCGGCTCGACCAGCGACGCGACCGGCGCGCCCTTGTGCAGACCGGCGTTGACGACCTTCACCAGCGCGCGGCGTCCCGCCGACGTCGGTTTGACTTTGACGAGGGCCATGGCGTTATGCCTCCACCGCGAAGTTGATTTCCTGGCCTTCCTTCAGACAGACGTAGGCCTTCTTCCAGTTGCGCCGGCGTCCGACGAAGCGCCCGAAGCGCTTCTCCTTGCCCTTGACGTTCGCGACCTGGACGCTTTCCACCTGCACCTTGAACATGAGCTCGACCGCGGCCTTGATCTCGGGCTTGGTGGCGTCCTGGACGACGCGGAAGATCACCTGCTCGAACTTGTCGGCGATGAACGTGCCCTTCTCGGACACGACCGGCGCCAGCAGGACCGTCATCAGGCGCTCGTTGCTGTACTTCTTCACGTTGGCGTCGGTGTTCATGCCAGCGCCTCCTCGAGTTGGGCGACCGCGCCGCGCGTCACCAGCACGTTGTGGAAGCGCACGAGGCTCACCGGATCGACCTCGCGGGTCTCGAGCACCAGCACGTCCGGCAGGTTGCGCGACGACAGGTACACGTTGTCGTCGAGCTTGTCGGTGACGAGCAGCACGGTGCCGGTCAGGCCGAACCCCTTGATCTTCTGCGCGAAGGCCTTGGTCTTCGGCGAGTCGAGCGCCAGGTCCTCGATCACGGACAGCCGGTCCTCGCGGACGAGCTGCGACAGGATCGACGCCAGTCCCGCGCGGTACATCTTGCGGTTGACCTTGTGCGAGAAGTTCTCGTCGGGGGACGACGGGAAGATCTTGCCGCCGCCGCGCCACAGCGGGCTGTTGGCCTGGCCCGCGCGCGCGCGGCCGGTGCCCTTCTGCGCCCACGGCTTCTTGTGCGACTTGTTGACGTCGCTGCGGCCCTTCTGCGCGCGCGTGCCCTGGCGCGCGTTGGCCTGGAACGCGACGACGACCTGGTGGATCAGCGCTTCGTTGTACTCGCGGCCGAAGAGGGCGTCGGAGCCCGCGACGGTCGCGGTCTTCTCGCCGTTGCCGGAAAGGAGCTTCAGGTCCATGGTCACGCCCCCTTCTTCGCCGGCGTCTTGGCGGACGGCAGCACGACGACGTGGCCGCCGTCCGCGCCCGGGACGCAGCCCTTGACGAGCAGCAGGCCGCGCTCGGTGTCGACGCGGACGACCTTGAGGAGCTGCGTCGTGCGCGCGACGTTGCCGTACTGGCCCGCCATGCGCTTGCCCGGGAACACGCGGCCCGGATCCTGCGCCATGCCGATCGAGCCCGGCGTGTTGTGCGACCGCGAGTTGCCGTGCGACGCGCGGTTGCTGCTGAAGTTGTGCCGGCGGATCACGCCGGAGAAGCCGCGGCCCTTCGTCGTGCCCGACACGTCGACCAGCTGGCCGACCGCGAAGGTGTCGACGCCGACGACGTCGCCCGCCTTGAACTTCGCGAGCTCGTCGGCCGTGACCTTGAATTCCTTGAGGACGACGCCCGCCTCCACTCCCGCCTTCGCGAGGTGGCCCGCCTGCGGCTTCGTGACGCGCGACGCGCGGCGCTTGCCCCAGGTCACCTGCACGGCCGCGTAGCCGTCGGTTTCCGGCGTCTTGACCTGCGTGACGCGGTTGTTCGCGACGTCGAGCACCGTCACCGGGATGGCGTTGCCATCGTCGGTGAACACGCGGGTCATGCCCACTTTGCGACCCACCAGTCCGAGACTCATCTTCGTTTTCCTTTCAAGGCGCCCGATTGCGATTGACCGGACACCGTCAGTTGGCCCGGCTCGATGCCGGGCCCGTTTTGCCGCGTTTCACGGCTGCCGCTTCTGATCCCTGATGCCTGACCTCTGATCCCTGACTACTGCAGCTTGATCTCCACGTCCACGCCGGCCGGGAGGTCGAGCTTCATCAGCTGGTCGACCGTCTTGTCGGTCGGGTCGATGATGTCCATCAGCCGCAGGTGCGTGCGGATCTCGAACTGGTCGCGCGACGTCTTGTTGACGTGCGGCGAGCGCAGGACGTCGTACCGCTCGATCTTCGTCGGCAGCGGGACCGGGCCCTTGACCACGGCGCCCGAGCGCTTCGCCGTTTCCACGATCTCCAGCGCCGACTGGTCGATCAGCTTGTAATCGAACGCCTTGAGCCGGATGCGGATGCGTTGGTTGTTCATCTAATCCTCACTGGGTCTTCACCCTGGGAAAAACCGTTCGCACGACGCTCGGTTTTTCGTTGCCGTTTCCGCACGAAAGCGCCGGGCCGCCCCAAGCTTTCGTGCTGATTCCTGCAGTTCCGGCGAAAAGTAGGGGTTCACTTTTCGCCGACGAACTACTCGATGATCTTCGCCACCACGCCGGCGCCGACCGTGCGGCCGCCCTCGCGGATCGCAAACCGCAGCCCCTCTTCCATCGCGATCGGCTGGATCAGCGTCACCGTCATCCCGATGTTGTCCCCCGGCATCACCATCTCCGTCCCCGCCGGCAGCTCGCAGCTCCCCGTCACGTCCGTCGTCCGGAAATAGAACTGCGGCCGGTACCCCGGGAAGAACGGCGTGTGCCGCCCACCCTCCTCCTTCGAGAGCACGTACACCTCGCAGCTGAACTTCGTGTGCGGCGTGATCGACCCCGGCTTCGCCAGCACCTGCCCACGCTCCACCTCTTCCCGCTTCGTCCCCCGCAGCAGCACCCCCACGTTGTCCCCCGCCTGCCCCTGATCCAAGAGCTTGCGGAACATCTCCACCCCCGTGCACACCGTCTTCTGCGTCGGCTTCAGCCCCACAATCTCCAGCTCGTCCCCCACCTTCACGATCCCGCGCTCCACCCGCCCCGTCACCACCGTCCCCCGACCCGAGATCGAGAACACGTCCTCCACCGGCATCAGAAACGGCCCGTCCACCGCCCGCTTCGGCTGCGGAATGTAGCTGTCCAGCGCCTCCGCCAGCTTCAGAATCGACCCCTCCCCCAGCTCCCCCTTGTCACCCTCCAGCGCCATCTTCGCGCTGCCGATCACGATCGGCGTCTTGTCCCCAGGAAACTGGTACTTCGACAACAGCTCCCGCACCTCCATCTCGACAAGCTCCAGCAGCTCCTTGTCGTCCACCATGTCCGCCTTGTTCATGTACACGATGATGTACGGCACCCCCACCTGCCGCGCCAGCAGAATGTGCTCCCGCGTCTGCGGCATCGGCCCGTCCGCCGCACTCACCACCAGGATCGCCCCGTCCATCTGCGCCGCCCCGGTGATCATGTTCTTGATGTAGTCCGCATGCCCCGGACAGTCCACGTGCGCGTAGTGCCGGTTCTTCGTCTCGTACTCCACGTGCGCCGTGTTGATCGTGATCCCCCGCGCCTTCTCCTCCGGCGCCGCATCGATCTGGTCGTACGCCTTCGCCTCCCCTCCAAACAGCTTCGACAGCACCAGCGTCATCGCCGCCGTCAGCGTCGTCTTCCCGTGATCCACGTGCCCAATCGTCCCCACGTTCACGTGCGGCTTCGTCCGTTCGAATTTGCCCTTGGCCATGATTGAGTTCCTTACGCTTTCTTGTTGATCACCGCTTCGGCGACGTTCTTCGGCGCCTCGCTGTAGTGCTTGAATTCCATCGTGTACGTCGCGCGCCCCTGCGAGAGCGAGCGCAGCGTCGTCGAATAGCCGAACATCTCGGCAAGCGGCACTTCGGCCTTGATCGCCTTGCCGGTCGGCAGGTCTTCCATCCCCTGCACCATGCCGCGCCGCGACGAGAGGTCACCCATCACGTTGCCCATGAAGTCCTCGGGCGTCTCGACCTCGACCGCCATCATCGGCTCGAGCAGGATCGGGCTCGCCTGGCGCATCCCGTCCTTGAAGGCCATCGACGCGGCCATCTTGAACGCGTTCTCGTTGGAGTCGACGTCGTGGTAGCTGCCGTCGAACAGGGTGACCTTGACGTCGACCACCGGGAAGCCGGCGAGCACGCCGTTCGGCAGCGTCTCGCGCAGCCCCTTCTCGACCGCCGGGATGTACTCGCGCGGCACCGTGCCGCCCTTGATCTGGTCGACGAACTCGAAGCCCTTGCCCTGCTCGTTGGGCTCCATCTTGATCCACACGTGGCCGTACTGGCCGCGGCCGCCCGACTGCTTGACGAACTTGCCCTCGACCTGCACGGGCTTGCGGATCGCCTCGCGGTACGCGACCTGCGGCGCGCCGACGTTCGCCTCGACGCCGAATTCGCGCTTCATCCGGTCGACGAGGATCTCGAGGTGCAGCTCGCCCATGCCGGAGATGATCGTCTGGCCGGACTCCTCGTCGGTGCGCACGCGGAACGACGGGTCTTCCTGCGCGAGCCGGTTGAGCGCAACGCCCATCTTCTCCTGGTCGGCCTTCGTCTTCGGCTCGACGGCGACGTGGATCACCGGCTCCGGGAAGATCATCTTCTCGAGCGTGACCACCTTCTGCGGGTCGCACAGCGTGTCGCCGGTGGTCGCCTCCTTGAGGCCCACCGCCGCCGCGATGTCGCCGGCGCGCACTTCCTTGATGTCCTCGCGCTGGTTGGCGTGCATCTGGAGGATGCGGCCGATGCGCTCCTTGCGGTCCTTCACCGGGTTGAACACGGTGTCGCCGGACTTGATGACGCCCGAATACACGCGGAAGAACACGAGCTGGCCGACGAACGGGTCGGTCATGATCTTGAACGCCAGCGCCGAGAACGGCTCTTCGTCGGCGGGCTTGCGCTCGCCTTCCTTGCCGTTCTCGAGCTCGCCCTTGACCGGCGGGATGTCGGTCGGGGCCGGCATGTAGTCGATCACGGCGTCGAGCATCGCCTGCACGCCCTTGTTCTTGAACGCGGAGCCGCACAGCATCGGCACGATCTCGCCGGCGATCGTGCGCAGGCGCAGGCCGCGCTTGATCTCGTCGACGGTCAGCTCGCCGCCCTCGAGATACTTGTTCATCAGCTCTTCGTTGGCCTCGGCAGCGCTCTCGACCATCTTCTCGCGCCATTCCTTCGCGACGTCGGCGAGCTCGGCCGGGATGTCGCGCGTCTCGTACTTCATCCCCTGCGTCGAGTCGTCCCAGACGATCGCCTTCATGCGGACGAGGTCGACGATGCCCTCGAACTTGTCCTCGGCGCCGATCGGCACCTGGATGGGCACCGGGTTGGCCTTCAGGCGCGACCGCATCTGGTCGTGCACCTTGAAGAAGTTCGCGCCGACGCGGTCCATCTTGTTGACGAACGCGAGCCGCGGCACGTTGTACTTGTTGGCCTGCCGCCAGACGGTCTCCGACTGCGGCTGCACGCCGCCGACCGAGTCGTACACCATGCACGCGCCGTCGAGGACGCGCATCGACCGCTCGACCTCGATCGTGAAGTCGACGTGCCCCGGCGTGTCGATGATGTTGATCCGGTGCTCGGGGTAGTTGCCGTCCATCCCCTTCCAGAAGCAGGTGGTCGCGGCCGACGTGATCGTGATGCCGCGCTCGCGCTCCTGCTCCATCCAGTCCATCACGGCCGCGCCGTCGTGGACCTCGCCCATCTTGTGGGAGACGCCGGTGTAGAACAGGATGCGCTCGGTGGTCGTGGTCTTACCGGCATCGATGTGCGCGCTGATGCCGATGTTGCGATACCGTTCGATCGGGGTGGTTCGGGGCATGGTAGGCAAATCTGAGAAGCGTCAGTCAAGGTCGAGACGGAAAAGCAGTTGCCCCGTCTCGGGTGAAGGTGCTTCTCCAATGTTTTTCGTAGGTGTTGCTCTTAAAAGCGGAAGTGCGAGAACGCCTTGTTGGCTTCCGCCATCCGGTGCACTTCCTCGCGCTTCTTCACGGCGCCGCCGCGGCCTTCGGAGGCCTCGAGCAGCTCGGCCGCGAGGCGCTGGCCCATCGACTTCTCGCCGCGCTTGCGCGCCGCCTCGCGCAGCCAGCGCATCGCGAGCGCCGTTCGGCGCACCGGGCGCACCTCGACCGGGACCTGGAAGTTGGCGCCGCCGACGCGGCGGCTCTTGACCTCGACCATCGGCCGCGAGTTCTGCAGCGCCTGGTTGAAGACCTCCAGCGGGTCCTTGCCGCCCTTCTTGGCGATCGACTCGAATGCGCCGTAGATGATCCGCTCGGCGACCGACTTCTTGCCGCTGTCCATCAGCACGTTGATGAACTTGGCGACATCGGTGTTCGCGAACTTCGGATCGGGCAGGATCTCGCGCTTCGGGACTTCACGACGACGTGGCATGGGTCGTTTCCTTGCTCAGTGTTGTTATGCGGCCTTCGGACGCTTGGCGCCGTACTTCGAGCGCGCCTGCTTGCGGTCCTTGACCCCGGCGGTGTCGAGCGCGCCGCGCACCATGTGGTAGCGGACGCCGGGCAGGTCCTTCACGCGGCCGCCGCGGATCAGCACCACCGAGTGCTCCTGCAGGTTGTGGCCTTCGCCGCCGATGTAGCTGATGACCTCGAAGCCGTTGGTCAGCCGCACCTTGGCGACCTTGCGCAGCGCCGAGTTCGGCTTCTTGGGCGTCGTCGTGTAGACACGCGTGCACACGCCGCGCTTCTGCGGGCTCTGTTGCAGCGCCGGTACCTTGCTTTTCGACACGGCGGGCTTGCGGCCCTTCCGCACGAGCTGATTGATCGTTGGCATCCTGATTGTCCGTTTCGTGCGGCGCGCCCGACGGGCGGGAGCCGCATGGCCTAGGGCTCGGCGCCGCGCTGCTGCCACCGCGCCGCCGGCTTCGCGAAACTGCTTCTTTCGTTCGTTGCCGCTGTTACCGCTGCCTTCTTCCGCTACAGCAAATCAAAGTGGCCCACGTACGCGCCGTCCCAGCGGGAGTCGGCGCCGCACCCGGGCCACCTTTATCGCGCCTTGGCCGACGTGGGACCCGCGGCCAGGTACGCGTCGCGCTTCCGGCCTCGCCGTGGCTTTGCTGGCCGGGCGTCCGGAGGGCGAAAAGACTGCAATTATAGGCGCATAGCTTCGGTTGGGTCAACTGCGGCGGCCGCGGGCGCAACTCCGACCCGGTCGGCCGCGCCCCCGATGGTGCGCCGCAGCGTCCTTTGTGCCGGGGCGGGCCCCGGCAGGTCCGGCTGCGCCCCGGGAAATCGAGGTCACCGCCGGGGAAATCGGGGCCGGGGCCGCAGGGCGGGCGCCACGACGCCGTCCCGCGGGAGGAGGCCTTTCGGCACCGGCACTACGGCGCCGACCCCGGCGTCCACCCCCCGCCCAGCGCCTGGAACAGCGCCGCGGCGTCGGCGTACCGGGCCGCCTGCGCCTGCACCCGGTCGAGCTCCGCCTGCAGACGCACCCGCTCGGCGTCGAGGACGGCGAGCTGGCTGATCCCGCCGGCCTCGTATCGGCCGAGCGCGATCCGGAAGGCGTCGTCGGCCCGGGCCGCCTGCTCCGACCGTGCGGACAGCGTCCGGGCGTCGGCCTCCAGCGCACGCAGGACGTCGGCGACGTTCTGCAGCCCCTGCAGCACGACGATCCGGTAGCCGGCGGCCGCCTGGTCGTACGCGGCGACCGCCGCCCGCCGGCGGGCCTCGAGCTCCTCGTGCCGGAACACCGGCTGTAGCACGTTGAGGCCGACGTTCCAGATGTTGATTCCGTTTCCGAGAAGCTGCGACAGGTCGAGCTGGCCGGAGGAGAACGACCCGGTGACGACGAGCTTCGGATAGAGGTCCGCCGTGGCCACGCCGACGTCGGCGCTCGCCTTGTGCAGCAGGGCCTCGCTCGCGCGGATGTCGGGCCGCTGCCGCACCAGCTCCGACGGCAGCCGCAGCGGCAGCTCGGCCGGCAGGCGCAGCTCGGCCAGCCGCACCTCCGGCAGGGTCGCGGCCCCCGGCGGATCGCCGACCAGCACCGCCAGCACGTGACCCGCCTGCGCGCGCTGCGCGGCGAGGGCCGGCAGCAGCGCCTCGGTCTGCGCGACCAGCACGCGCTGGTTCTGCACGTCGAGCCAAGCGACGGCGCCGTCGGCGTGGCGACGCTCGACGATCGCGAGCTGTCGGCGCTGCGCGGCGAGGATGCCGGCCACGATCTCGGCCTGCGCGGCGAGCACCGCCTGCCGGATCGCCGTGACGACGACGTTCGCGGCGAGCGTCAGCCGCGCCGCCTCGAGCTCGTAGGCCCGGTAGTCCACTTCGGCCGCCAGCCCCTCGAGGTCGCGCCGGGTACCGCCGAAGAGGTCGAACCGGTAGGCAACGTTGGCGCCTAAGCTGAACACGTTGAACGGCCCGGGGTTCGGGGCCTCCGGAAACCCGAACGTCGCCGGGTCGATCCGCTGGCGCTCCGCGCCGAACGTCGCGTCGAACTGCGGATACGTGACGGCGCCGTACCGGGCCGTGCGCAGTTCCTGCGCCTGCACGAGGCGCGCGCGCGCCTGGTCGAGCGTCGGCCCCTGCGCGAGCGCGCGGCGGACCAGCGCGTCCAGTTCGGCCGAGCCGAACACCGTCCACCACTCGGCCGGAATGTCGCGGTCGCGCACGAGCTTCGGCATGCCGGGTGCGGCGGGCACCGGAGCCGGCGTGTACCGGTCCACCGCCGGCGGGTCGGGCGTGCGGAAATCCGGGCCGACCGTGCAGCCCGCGGCGAGGAGCGCCGCGCAGGCGAGTGCTGGCACGCGGCCGCGCATCAGTCGAGCGTCCGGCGGTAGAACTTCACGGCCACACCCATCACGACCAGCACGAACACGCCGAGCGGCCACAGGCTCGGCCACAGGTCCGGCCAGTCGTTGCCCTTGAGCAGGATGCCGCGGACGATGCGGTTGAAGTAGGTGAGCGGCAGCACGCCGCCCAGCCACTGCGCCCAGTCGGGCATGCCACGAAACGGGAACATGAAGCCGGACAGCAGCATGTTCGGCAGGAAGTAGAAGAACGTGAGCTGCATCGCCTGCAGCTGGTTCTGCGCGAGCGACGACAGCGTGATGCCGACGGTCAGCTGGCAGGCGATGAACAGCAGCGCGGCGCCGTACAGCGCGGTGATGCTCCCGACGAACGGAACGGCGAAAACGTAGCGCGCGGCGATCAGGATGATCGTCGCCTGCACGAGCCCGATCGCGATATAGGGGACGATCTTGCCCGTCATCACCTCGAGCGGGGTGACCGGCATCGCGAGCAGGTTCTCCATCGTGCCGCGCTCGCGCTCGCGCGTGATCGCGAGCCCCGTCATCATCACCAGCGTCATCGTCAGGATCACGCCCATCAGCCCCGGCACGATGTTGTACTGCGTGACCGACTCCGGGTTGTAGAGGCGGTGGACGACGACGTCGAACGGCGGCGGCGTGCCGCCGAGCGCGGCGAGCGGTCCGACGAGGTCGCGGCGCGCGACGGCGGTGACGAGGTCGCGCGCCGCGGCGAGCGCGGCGCCCGTCGCCGTCGGATCGGAGGCGTCGGCCTCCAGCAGGATCGCCGGGCGCTCGCCGCGCAGCAGTTCGCGGGTAAAGCCGGCGGGGATCGTCACGACGAACTGCGCGGCGCCCTGCGCGAGCGCGGCGCGTCCCGCCTCCTCGTCGGGAAGCTCGCCGGTCAGCCGGAAGTAGTCCGAGGTCGCGAGCGCCTGCACGAACGTGCGCGTGAACTCGCTGCGGTCGCCGACGATCAGCGCCGTGGGCATGTGCTTCGGGTCGGTGTTGATCGCGTAGCCGAACAGCGCCAGCTGGATGATCGGGATGCCGACGATCATCGCGAACGTCACGCGGTCGCGGCGCAGCTGGCGGAATTCCTTCGTCACGACCGCCCACCAGCGCTGGAACGAGAACCACGACCGCGCAGCGCCGCCTGCGGTCGTCATGCGTGGCCCGCCGTGCCGCCGAAGTTGTCGGTCGCGCCCTGCATCAGGTGGATGAACACGTCCTCGAGCCCGGTCGGGATCGGCTCGAGCGTGTACGCGCCGCCGGCGGTGGCCTCGGCCAGCGAACGCGCGAGCGCGGCGGCATCCTGGCCGGTCACGTGCATCGTCTCGCCGAACGCGACGGTCTGCTGCACGCCGGGCATCCGCTGCAGGCGGCCGGACAGTGCCGTCAGGTCGGGTCCGCGCACCGCGTACGTCGTCAGCCGCTGCGCGGCGATCACGTCGGCGGCCGTGCCCTGCGCGAGCAGCCGGCCATAGGCGATGTACGCGAGCTTGTGGCAGCGCTCGGCCTCGTCCATGTAGTGCGTGCTGACGAGCACCGAGATGCCCTGCGCGGCCAGCCGGTGCAGCTCCTCCCAGAATTCGCGCCGCGCGTTCGGGTCGACGCCGGCGGTGGGCTCGTCGAGCAGCAGCAGCCGCGGCCGGTGCAGCATGCACGCGGCGAGCGCCAGCCGCTGCTTCCAGCCGCCGGAGAGCGTTCCGGTGAGCTGGCCCGCCCGCGCCGTGAGCCCGAGGTCCTCCAGCGCGCGGCCGACCGCCGCGCGCCGGTCCGGCATCTCGTAGATGCGCGCGGTGAAGTCGAGGTTCTCGCGGATCGTGAGGTCGTCCCAGAACGAGAAGCGCTGCGTCATGTAACCGACGTTGCGCTTGATGTCGGCGGCGTCACAGCGGATGTCGTAGCCGAGGCACGTGCCGCTGCCCGAATCCGGCGTCAGCAGGCCGCACATCATCCGGATCGACGTCGTCTTGCCGCTGCCGTTCGGCCCGAGGAAGCCGTAGATCTCGCCGCGGGCCACCGTCAGCGAGAGGTCGACGACGACGTGCTTGTCGCCGAAGCTCTTGTTGAGGTCGCGCACGTCGATGACCGCCGTGCCGGCGCCAGCGCGCCCGTTGGCGTCCGCCGCGCCGCGGCCGGCCCCGTCGTTCATCGCAGCCGGACGCTGACCGGTTGGCCCGGATGGAGCCTCGGCGCGTCGGCGACGGCCGGCCGCGCCTCGACCATGAACACGAGCTTGCTGCGCGTCTCGTTGCTGAAGATCACCGGGGGCGTGAACTCGGCCTCGGTCGACACGTACGTCAGCGTCGCCGCGATGTCGGCGCCGCAGCCGTCGCACCCGATCGCGACCGCGCGTCCCACCCTGAGCTCGCCGACGATCGCCTGCGGGACGAAGAAGCGCACCTTCACGTTCTGCGGCGGCAGCATGCGAACCACGGGGCTGCCGGCGGCCACCCACTCGCCTTCGCGGTACAGCGTGTCGAACACGCGGCCCGCGCGCGTGGCGAGCACCGACTTCTGGTCGAGTCGCCACGTTGCCTGCTCGAGCGCCGCGCGCGCGGCGGCGACTTGCGCCGTCTGCGCCTTCACCTGGTCGTCGCGGCTCGGCAGCCGCGCGACGGCGAGCTCGCTTCCGAGCTGCGCGACGCGCGCGACCGCGACCGCGTTCGCCGCGCGGCTGTCGTCGAGCTGCGCGCGCGCGATGCCGCCGATCCGGTATTGCGCCTCGTCGCGCGCGAGCTGCGCCGCGCTGCGGCCGGCCTCCGCCTCCGCCTGCGCGAGCAGCGCGCGCGTGACGTCCTGCTCGGGCAGGCGGCGACCCTGCTTCAGGTCGGCGAGCTGCGCCTCGGCCGCTCTCACCTGCTCGGCCGCCTGCCGCTGCGCGGCGGCCTCGTTCGCCGCCTCGAGCGCGTAGAGGCTCGCGTTGACCGCGATCTCGTCGCCGCGCCTGACCGCGAGCCGGTCGAGCCGGCCCGCGATCGGCGACGCCACGTTGACGAACTCGCCCTCGACGTAGCCCTGGTAGCCGCCGGGCGCGCGCTCGGCGCAGCCGGCCAATGCGAGCGCCGCGAGCAGCGCGGTGGCACGGACGAGGCGCGTATCGGGTGCGTCCAAGCGGATGCGGTCGGGGGGCGACAACGGAACCGATTGATACCACAGCGGCACGGCGGGGCCAAGCGACCGCGCGCGCGGGAGTCGACTTGGCGCGGGGTCTCGGGCATCCTTGCGCGAGACCCGCGCATACGCCGCTTCCGCCAACGCCCGCCACGGAACCCTCGCCATGAAGCCGACAACACGCGTCATCCGCTCCCTGCTCTTCGCCGCCGCCGTCGCGACCGCGGCCGCGGTGCACGCGACCACGGCGACCACGAATTACGCCGATCTGTGGGCCGCGCCCGACGAGCCGGGCTGGGGGCTCAACGTAAGCCAGCAGGCCGACACGCTGTTTGCGACGCTCTTCACCTACGACAAGGGGGAGCGGGCGGTCTGGTATTCCGCCACCCTCACGTACCAGTCGACCGGCGCGAACGGCGCCCGGTCCTACGCGGGCGACCTGTACGAAACGACCGGGCCGGCGCTGGGGCAGCCGTACGACCCGCGGCTCGTCCGCTACCGCCAGGTCGGACAGATGACCGTCGACTTCGGCGACGCGGCACACGCGCTGCTCGTCTACACCGCCGACGGCGTCCTCGTCAGCAGGCAGATCGGACGCCTCACCTTCGCGGCGCAGACGCTGGTCGGCAAGTACATCGGCGCGACGAGCGACGTCACGTACGACTGCACGAACCCGGCGCGCGACGGCCTCGTGACGACCGACCCCGGGCCGTTCACGATTGCGCAAGAGGGCGGCGACCTCGTGCTGCGGTTCCCGACCTGCACGTTCACCGGCACGTACACGCAGCAGGGGCAGATCGGCGCGGTGGACTCGACCTACACTTGCACGCACCTCGGCGTCGGCGAGACGCGCTTCACGTCGATGCGGGCGGACCAGGGCGGCATCACCGGCGTCTACGAGGGGCACGACAAGTTCTGCCGCTTCCGCGGCAACGTCGGCGGTATGCGCGTGCTCGAGTAGCGCCGGAAGGTCCGGGGCCCGGAGCCGCGACGATGTCGCCCGCTGCGCTGCTCGCGCGCCTGCGCGTCGTGCGCGGCACGTACGGCGCGGATGCCGAGCGCGAGAAGCTGCGGCTGCTCGCCGCGCTCGACGCGCTGCGGCTCCCGGCGTGGAAGCAGCTCGCCGCGCTGCACGAGGACCTGCTGTTCCTGCGCGCGTTCCCCGGCAGCGCGCCGGTGCACCGCCGCGCCGTGCGGATGCTGCGCGCGATCGGACGGCGCGTGCGGGACCTGCCGCGCGGGCAGCGCGCGCGTGCCGACGATTCCGGGATCGCGGGCTCCACGACCCGGCACGTGTTCGCGTTCGCCGTCGCGCGCTGGCTCGCGCGGACGGCACCGGACGATGCCGAGATCGACTGGCGCAACCTCGACGACCCCGCGTCGCTCGACGGCGTCATCAGCGTGCTGGCGGCCGGCGCCGAAGCCGAGGCTTTCGACGGCGGCGACTTCGCGACGCGAACGTGGATCGCCCTCGCGCGCCGCGCCGACGCGCGGTCCGACCTGCAGTGGCTGATGGAGTCCGCGGCCGCGACGCCCGCCGGGCTGCGGCAGGCGGCGGACGCGTGGGACGCGGCCGAGGTGCCGGTGGCGTGGCGGCTCGACGACTCGCGCGGGTCGGTCACGCACAACGTGCTGCCACGCATCGCGACCGCGTACCGGACGGCGCTGCGCCGCCCCGCGGCGGACGTCGCCGCCGACATCCTGCGGCCGCTGCCGTCGATCGAGCGCCTGCCGCGCGCGCGCGCGCGGCACGTCGCCGCCGTTGCGCAGGCGGCGCTCGCGGCGCGCTGCCGCGAAGTCAACGCGATGACGCATCCGAACCTCGACGAGGTCTGGTGGTGCGACCTCTCCGAAGGCGCGGCGGTGGCGGTCATCGCCATTGCGCGCGAGCACCGGCTGACGCTCGAGACCAACACCGGCTACCTGCTGTTCGCCAACGGCGTTCCCGTCGGCTACGGTGGCGTCACGCCGTTGTTCCGGCAGGCGAACACCGGCATCAACGTCTTCGACCCGTTCCGCGGCAGCGAGGCCGCGTACCTGTGGACGCAGATGCTGCGCGCGTTCCACACGCTCTACGGCAGCGGCCGCTTCGTCGTCAATCCGTACCAGTTCGGAGCAGGCAACGCCGAGGCGATCGCGAGCGGCGCGTTCTGGTTCTACTACCGGCTGGGATTCCGGCCCGCACACGCACCGACGCGCGCGCTCGCCGAGCGCGAGGCGCGGCGCATGACCGCAGACCGGAAGTACCGCAGCGACGCCAAGACGCTGAAGGTGCTCGCCACCGGCGACCTCCACCTCGACCTGCCCGGCTACGATCCGTCCGACGCCTTCGACGAGGCGCTGCTGCCGCGCGCGGGTGCGCTGGCCGCGCGCACGATGGCGCGCGAGCCCGCTTGGTCGCGCGGCCATGCCGCGAAACGGATTGCGGAGCGGCTCGCCGCCGAGCTCGCGATCGACGACTACGCGCGCTGGTCGTCGCAGGAGCGCCGCGGCTTCGAGTTCCTGGCGCCGGTGGTCGCGGGCGTGCCCGGCCTTCGCGACTGGCCTCCGGCGGACCGCGCGGCGACGGCGCAGATGCTCCGCGCCAAGGGCGCACCGCAGGAGCGCGGGTTCGCACTGAAGTCGCTGCGCGCGCCGAAGTTCTTCCACGCACTCGCCGACGCGTTGCGCGGCGCCACGGCGCGCGTGGCGCGCTGACGCGCGCCGGGAGCGACACCAGGGGACCGGAGCGCGGCACGCGTGGGCATGCGCCTCCGCTGTCTCGGTTCGGGACGAAACCCGGGCCTGCCTGCTCCGCAGTCATTGCCCGGGCGCTTCGTCGCCGGGCCTCGACGTGGAGCCACCGGGAGGACTGCACGCGGCCGGTTGCAGCAGTCGGGCGATCCCCCGCTGTGGTCCGCCGCCAGTCGCGTTGCCGAACTTCGCGCCGATGCGACCGAGCGCCTCTTCGGAAACGAACATGCGCCCACGGGATCCCGGCAATGGCACCGACGGGTCTGGTCATCGTCAGGCCGCATGCGCGCGCGTCAGCAGGTAGTCTTGGTGCATCACGTTGTCGAAGTGATAAGGCGCGGCCAGCGCATCGAACTCGGCGCGGAAGCGTTCGAGCTTCTGCGCGTGGGCAGCCAGGCTCTCGATAAGCTTCTGCATCGGGCCAACCGAACGTTCCATGAACAGCCGAAAATGCGGGATGCTGAGCGCCGAGAACTTCATGACCCCGCGTTCGAAGAACGGCGGGGCGAACCTGTCGCCCAGTCGCTCGGCAATGATCGCGGGATTCCCCCACTGTGCCGGCGGCGCAGCGCCTGGCGGTGGCGGCGGTGCGTTGCGCCCCACGAATGCGAACATGCGCCCGATGAAGTGCTCGGGCGGCCAAGTCGCGAACACCACGCGGCCGCCCGGCTTCAGCACGCGCCGCATCTCGGCCACGACGACATCGGGACGGGGGGCGAACATGTGTCCGAACTGGCTGGCGACGACGTCGAACGTCGCGTCCGGGTACGGCAGATCCTCGGCATCACCCTCGGTCCAGTCAATGTCGGGCAGGCGGGCGATGGCAGCGTTTTCGCGCGCCTGCACGATCAGCTCGGGTGTCAGGTCCAGTCCGGTGACCTTCGCGCCTCTGCGCGCCGCGGTGAGCGCCAGCACGCCGGTACCGGTGCCGACGTCGAGCACCGTCTCGCCGGCGGAGATGCCCGCGAAGTGGGCAACATGGGCCGCGACCGGCGTGGTGAACAGCGCCGTCGGCCCGAACGAGGCCCACATTTCGCGCTGGCGCTGCTTTAGTTCGGCAAACGGATCCTGGCTCACGGGATCTCCCAAGCGACCGGAGTGGGACAGAGTGCAACGAAGCGTGCCGCTTGGCAAGGGAAGAATTGCCTCATCGGCGGGTTCACGGCCGGCATGGCCCGTGCTCGCGAGATGGTATCGGCGCGGACCTGCGCGACCGGCGAATCGCCGCGGATGACTTCGAGGTCCATCTGCACCGATGCCTGGCTCCTTGCGGATCCTGCGCGCGTTCCACACGCTCTACGGCAGCGGCCGCTTCGTCGTCAATCCGTACCAGTTCGGCGCCGGCAACGCCGAGGCGATCGCGAGCGGCGCGTTCTGGTTCTACTACCGGCTGGGGTTCCGGCCCGCACATGCGCTGACGCGCGCGCTCGCCTAGCGCGAGGCGCGGCGCATGACCGCAGACCGGAAGTACCGCAGCGACGCCAAGACGCTGAAGGTGCTCGCCACCGGCGACCTCCACCTCGACCTGCCCGGCTACGATCCGTCCGACGCCTTCGACGAGGCGCTGCTGCCGCGCGCGGGTGCGCTGGCCGCGCGCACGATGGCGCGCGAGCCCGCTTGGTCGCGCGGCCACGCCGCGAAACGGATTGCGGCGCGGCTCGCCGCCGAGCTCGCGATCGACGACTACGCGCGCTGGTCGTCGCAGGAGCGCCGCGGCTTCGAGTTCCTGGCGCCGGTGGTCGCGGGCGTGCCCGGCCTTCGCGACTGGCCTCCGGCGGACCGCGCGGCGACGGCGCAGATGCTCAGGGCCAAGGGCGCACCGCAGGAACGCGGGTTTGCGCTGAAGGCGCAGCGCGCGCCGCGGTTCTTCCACGAGCTGCAGCGCACGCTCGCGAGCGTGCCGTGACGCGTCCCCGGACCTTCACGGCGCCCGCCCGGACCGACGCCTGCCGCGTGGCGATTGCAAGGCGGCACCCGTCGGCATGTGCCGAGTCCCCGCCTCGGATGGCTCATCGCCGCGCAGCGAGGTTGTACAAGTTGCTACCGGTCACTTGTGGTCCCGCGAGGCTCACATGCGGGTGGCTGTTTCAGGCTGTTACCGGTCCTTCGACGCGCGCACGGCATGGACCGAAAGCACACGATCGGTCCAGCGCAACGCCACAGACCGGCCATCCGCCCGCATGAACGGTCGAGCCATTCGGCGGGCCGCGCCAGCGTGAACCAAAGACAAGCCAAGTCGGGCTGACCGGCCTCCGCTTCGTCGAGCCGTCCAACCCCGGTCAGTGGCTCGGCCGGGTCAGGGCGTCGACACCGCGCCGCACTTCGACGCCGGGAGCGGCTGGGGGAGCTACGCGTTCGTCGGCAGACCGGGCGCTGTGCCGGCGGCGTGCGTTGCGGCCGCCTCCGCCCGCGCCGCCGACTCGAGCAGCACGTCGAGGTCGAGGCCACGCGCGCGCGCGACCGCCGCGGCGAGCTCCTCCCCGGTGAGCTGCATCGCATCGCGGGTCGCGGTCGCGTCGCTGCGTTCCATCGCCGCGGCCTTGGGGTGGTCGATGATGTAGGTGAGTCGTTCGGCCGCCGCGCCGCGCTGTCCGAGCTGGATCAGGAGCTGCGCGTGGCAGGCGATCGCGAGCAGCAGCGCGCCATGCAGTCCGACCGTGCGCGCTTCACGGGCGAGTGTGCGCACGAGTTCGGCGGCCCGCGGCTGGTCGCGCCGGTCGAGCGCGACCAGCGTTTGCAACCCGCGCGCGCCAAGCTTGATCGCCGGTTCTGCGGCAGGCTCGGCCAGCGTCCGGTCGGCGTACAGGTCCGCCGCATCGAGGCGCCCCATCGCGTGCGCGACGATGCCGAGGTTGCCGAGCGCGAACGAGCGCGTCGACGCGATGTCGTGCTGCTCGCACACGCGCAGGCACTCTTCGAGGGTGTCGCGAGCCGCGGGAAAATCCCCCATCGAGCGCTGCACGTTGCCAAGGTTGTTGAGGCACAGCGCCAGGCTGCGCTGGTTGCCGCGTCGCCGATGGACCGCGATCGCGCTCCGGTAGTACGCCTCCGCGCCCGCGAAGTCGCCGCGGAACCTGGCGACGATCGCGCAGGTGTTGGCGATGTCTGCCACCTCGTCGTCGGCGCCCGCGGCCTCGGCGGCCGCGAGCGCGCCGAACGCGACGTGCGCGGCCTCGTCGGCCTGCGAGCGCTGGATCAGCGCGAGCGCGAGCACGTTCGCCGCGGCCCGCTCGCCCGGGCCGTCGCCGGCCGCGCGCCCCGCGTCCACGGCCTCGCGGCCGAGCGCAATCGCCGTGTCGATCTCTCCCGAGCGATAGCGGGCGTTGGCAACGACGCGCAGCAGGCCCGCCCGGGACGCGGGCGGAAGCCGCGCGTCCGCGAGCGCCGGCTCGACCAGCGACGCGACCTCGCGCGCGCGTCCCTTGACGTTGCAGAAGTGCGTCCAGGCCTGCGGGGCAGGCTCGAGGGCGGCCGCGCCCGCTGTCGCGATCGTCCATTGCCAGGCCGTGCGGAAATTCTCGAAGTCCGCCTCGATCGCGCGCGCGGCCGACGCCGCATCGACGTGCTCGCGATCACCGAAGCGGCTCAACTGCCGCAGGAAATGTGCGGCATGGCGCTCGCGGGCCTGGCGCTCGCCGTCGGGCGTCGCGGCGAGCTGCTCCAACGCGAATTGCGCGACCAGCGGATGCAGCTGATAACGGCCGCCGCCCGCCACCTGCACGAGCAGGCGCTCGACCAGCGCGGACAGCGCCGCGGGATCGGCCTGGATCACGTCCAGCGCGGCGCTGCGCGTGAAGCCGCCGGCAAAGACGGCGAGGCGCGACAGCGCCTGCCGTTGCGCCGGCGCCAGCAGCCGCCAGGAGAGCGCGAGCGACGCGCGCACGCTCGCGTGCCGTGCCTGGCCCTGCGGCGCCGCCGCGGTCAGCGTGTCGAGGGTCTCTCCGAGGTCCGCCAGCACGGTGGCCGCCGGCTGGGTCGCGAGCACCGTCGCGGCGATCTCGATGGCCAGCGGCCAGCCGCCGATCCGCTCGAGCAGCCGCAGGCAATCGTCGAGCTGCGCCGCGAGGTCGAAGTCCGGAGCGAACGCGCGCACGCGCGCTTCGAGCAGGCGCAGGCCGTCGAATGCGCGCGCCGCGTCCACGGAGGACGGGCGCGGGCCGGGATCCGGATGCGCGAGCCCCTCCAGTGCGAACGTGCGCTCGCCCGGCACGCCCAGCGGCGCGTGCGACGTCGCGATCCAGCGCACGTCGGGGGCCGCCGCCAGCAGCGCGGCAAGCGCCGTGGGAAAGCCCGCGATCTGCTCGACGCCGTCGCAGACGATCACGGCGCACGAGCGCGCCAGGGCCCGGGCGACCTGGTCGCGCACCGGCACGCTGGGCGACAGCGCGAGCCCCAATGCCGCGGCCACGCGCGCGAGCGCGCTCTCGGCATCGACGGCATCGCCGAGGGCGACCCACCGGCAACCATCGCGGACGTGCGGCGCCATGCGCAGCGCAAGCTCGCGCGCGAGGCGGCTCTTGCCGACGCCGCCGGGTCCGACCAGCACGACGAGCCGCACGCCGGGTTGTTCCAGCACGGCCTGTACCTGCGCGAGTTCGGTTGCGCGGCCCACGAACGCGTCGCGCGCCGCGGCGGGCGCATCCACGCCCGTCGCCGGCGCGGCGGGGACGAGCCCGAGCGAGCGCGCCGCATCGCGCAGCGCGGCGCCGGGCTCGACGGCGAGGTCGGCTGCGATCCGCGCGCCGAACGCCGCGTACTGGCGCTGCGCGTCGGCCTCGCGTCCCTGCGCGCACAGGATGCGCAACCGGGCGGCGAGCGCATCCTCGTCGAGCGGGTCCAGGGCGAGGAGGTGCTGCGTCGTCTCGAGCGCAGCGGACGGCGCGACGTCCGGCGCCTGCACGCGCCGGAGCATGGCCGCGCGCCAGCGCTCGTGCAGGTCGGCACGCTCGAAATCGAGCCACTCCTGCAGCACCGGGAAGCCCGGGAAGCCCTGCCCGTCCAGCAGCGGACGGCGATACAGGGTGAAGGCGCGCTCGGCGTCGCCGGCGGCGAGCGCCGCGCGCAGATCGGCGACGTCGCAGGGCAGGTCGAGGCGGACGCGCCGCCGCTCGGCGTGCAGCGCCGTCTCGCAGCCCCACTGGGCGAGCAACTGGCGGACGCGGTGCAGGTTGACGCGCAGGCTGTGCTGCGCCTCGGCGGCGCTTGCGTCCGGCCACAAGAGCGTCTGCAGGCGATCGCGGCTCGCCCAGTCGGCGTGCAGCGCGAGGAACACGATGATGCCGCCCGGAAGCGTGGCGGGCAGGTCGTGCCGGGCGTCGCCGGTGGTCCACTGCGGGGATTGGAGGAGTCGCAGCATGGCCATTTCGGGCGTGCGTCCATCATACCCGGACTGCCGGGGTTCGCTTTTCGCCGCGCGTCCTCTGGATCTCCGCGCGCCGATGTCCGTGATTCGTGCTGGCGCCTCGAGCCTGCACAAGGGCATGTCGTCGGCATTGACGCTGCTGTGACGGTCCGCCCGAATACTGCGGCCATGGCATCCCCGGACAAGCCGCTGCCGACGCACCCGAGCGATCAGAAGCCGCTCGCGAGCTACGTGCTGCGGGTGCGCGGCCGGCCGGCGTCGCTGCGCTTCGAGATCGTCAACCTGCGCAGCGGCGCGCGCCACGTGTTCCGGCAGTCGCGGTCCGTCGTGGCGTTCCTGCAGACGCACGGCCTCACGCTCGACGACGCGGCCACGGCCGACGACGGGAACGGTTGAGCCTCGCTCCACCTTCGATCCACGGGAGTCACCATGCGCATTCGAACCGTTGCCGGCCACGTCGTCCATCTTTCGGTCACATTGCGGGCCGTTTTGGCCATCGCTGCGGTACTCGCGCTGTCCGGCGTCGCGCACGCGCAAACGACACGGCTCTACGGTCAAGGCTGTGGCGGGGACCTCGTCGACAAGACCGGCACGCTGCCCGCGATGCTGAGCGGCTCCGCGAGCGCTGCCTGCACCGTCGGCGGCACGACCACCGGCAGCTCGTCCGAAGCCGGCGTGGCCGGTCCGGGGATCCTCGCCGTCTCCGTCGAGACGCTGCACGACGGTCCGGGCACCGCGTTCCAGTCGTCGATGCAGGCGCAGTTCTCCGGCACGGTTGTCTTCGGCAGCCCGACCCCCGATCCCATCAACGTCCGGCTGCTGGTCGTCGTGCAGGGGCAACTGACCGCGGACGCGGGAACGGGCTACGGGATCGACCTCAACTCGACGGTCTTCGGGCACCTCGCCGGCTACAACTCGAGCTGCGCATGCGGCATCGGCTTCCCGCCGCTCGACGGCCTGCCGCACGTGCTGGCGTCGGTGCCGGTGGCGGTGCCGGTCAACGTGCCGGTCCCACTGGACCTGGTGCTGCAGGCGGGCGTCGGCGCCGGCGGCTGGCCGGACCACATCGCGCTCGACCTCCTGCACGGCGTCACGCTCAACCCGGGTGCCGTCTTCGTGGTGCCGGCCGGGATCACGGTGAACGGGCCGGGCCTCAACATCAGCGACAACAAATGGACCGACCCGACCCTTTCAGGCGTCACGATCAGCAACACGACGCTCACGTCGCTGCCGCCGCTGCCCGCTGCCATCGCTGGCGACCTGACGATCAGCAACAACCCCAATCTCACCGCCGCGGACCTCTCGGGCGTGACGGGCGTCACCGGCAACGTCGTCGTCACCGGCAATGGCGCTGCCCCCGTGACCGTCGGGAGCCCGGCCGTGGGCGGCAGCATCACGCTCGAAAGCAGCGGCGGAACGATCAACCTGGGCAGCCCGAACGTGGGCGGCAGCATCACGCTCGATAGCAGTGGTGGAACAATCAACCTGGTCAACCCGAACGTGGGCGGCAACTTGACGCTCACGACCACCTCGGGCGCGATCAGCATGGGCAGCCCGACCGTGACCGGTGGCATCACGCTTGAAACCATGAGTGGCGACATCACGGTGTCGGGCGGCAGCGCGGGCAACGCCATCGGCCTAACCACGACGACCGGCTCGGCGGTCATCGCGAACGTCTCGACACCGGGCAGTGTCACGCTCGTAACGACAACGGGCACGGTCGTAATGTCGGACGTCAGCGCGGGAACTTCGATCGACCTGACCACGATCAGCGGCCCGGTGACCCTCGTCAACGTCTCCACGGGTGGCGACCTGTCGCTTACCGGTGGCAGCGGGGCGGTCAACGTGAGCGGTGGGTCCGTCGCTGGCAACACGACGATCACGACCGTCGGCAGCCCGGGCACTACGGCAACCACGGGCGGCGGCACCACGACGGTCACCATGACCAACGGGGTCGCGACCATGTCGGTGGAGCTGCCGGCGAACGCGTACACGGTGCCGGTCGCCTTCTCGGTCGCGCCGGTGGACCCGGCCGCGATGCCGGTCACCGGCGTCATGCCGGGCGGCGGAGCGGCCACGCTCACCACGCTCGCCGCCTACCAGTTCACGTTCGCGGTGCCTGCCTTGAACGCCGCGGCCACGCTGGACTTCGGCGTGCCCCTGGCCGCGTTGTCCGCGGCCCTCCAGTCCGACGTGCTTGCGGCGCTCACCGCCGGACGCCTGACGCTCGCTACGTTGGGCGACGCACCGGGCAGCGCCTACCAGACGTTCGACGTGTGTCCGGCGGGCGTACCGCCGGTCGTGAACGGCTGCGTCGGCGTGACCCCGCTCGACGCGGCCGGCCAGCCGATCCCGCCGGGGAGCCTCGTCGTGCCCGCCATCATCGCGTTCAACGGCGTCGTCGGCCACTTCTCGCGCTGGGGCGTGGTGATCGCGAAGGACGCGCAGGCGCCGACGTTCGCCGGCGTGCCGGCGTCGTTCTCCGTCGTCACCGCCGGGACCAGTGCCGTCGTGACTTACGCGACCCCGACCGCGACCGACGCCGTCGACGGCAGCGTGGGCGTCGCGTGCGTGCCCGCGTCGGGTTCGAGCTTCCCCGTCGGGGCGAACGCCGTGACGTGCACCGCAAAGGACTCGGCGGGCAACACCGCCACCGCCGGCTTCGCCATCACGGTCGTGCGCGATGCGGCCCCGCCGGCCATCGCGATCACGACGCCGGTGGCGAACGCCATCTACGCGCTCGGCACGCCCGTGAAGGCCGCGTACAGCTGCACGGACGCGCTGTCTCCTGTGGCGCTGTGCGCCGGGCCGGTCGCAGCGGGCGCGAACATCGACACCGCGGCGCCCGGGCCCCGCAGCTTCACGGTGAATGCAGCGGACAGCCTCGGCAACGCCGCGAGCGCCACCGTCTCCTACACCGTCGCCGCCGCGGCAGCCGGCCCCGACCTCGTCGTCGCGGCCCTCACCGCATCGGCCACACGTCTCCAGCGCGGCCACGACCTCCGGGTCGACGTGACGACGCGCAACCAGGGCACGGCGCGCAGCCGCGCAACGTTTACCCGCTTCTACCTCGCCGCGGGACCCGTCCGCACGCCGCAGGCGCGCCAGCTGCACGAGCGCCAGGTGGTGCCGTCGCTCGCGCCCGGGGCCGCGAACCGCTGGGCGGATTCGGTGGAGATCGACGACACGACGCCTCCCGGCGCGTATTACCTTCTCGCCTGCGCCGACGACCGGGGCGACGTCGCGGAAAGCGACGAGACCAACAACTGCACGGCGCTCGCGACGCCGATCGAGGTGACGCGGTAGCGCGGCCGCCGGCACGCCAGGCAAGGGACCCGGTATCGGTCAGCGGCCGCCGCGTTCCCGCGCCGTACTACAGTCGCTGGCGACGTCGTGCCGTACTTCGGCAAGGTGTCGGATGCCGCCGCTTGCGGCCCTTTCATCCCATGTCGACCCTTGCGCGGCGCAGCTCCGGCGTGGTGACGGCGGCGAATCCCGGACGGGCGCGTCGGCGGGTCGGCTGCCGCCTTCGTTGCCTGCCGATCGCGGCCAGCCGACGGCGAGTCGCGGTCTTCGGGAAAACAAAGGGCCGGCGGTCGCCCGCCGGCCCCCAATGCACTGCGCTGCGGGCGAACGTTACGCCGCGTCGACCGAGATCTCCGACGACGCCGGCGCGGCGGCGGCCGCCGCCTGCTCCTCCTCGGTCATGAACGCCGCGGCCGAGCGCGACGTGCCAGGCGGGTATTTCGCAAGGGCGAGGTGCGCCGCGCGCGCACGACCGCCGATCGCCATCCCGCGCAGGGGCTGGGCCGTGCGCCCCTCGTGCAGGACCCGGCGCACGGCGCGGACGGCGGCGCAACTCGCCGATCAGGTCCCCGGACGCGCGTTCGCGTCCGCCGACACGCGGCTGCGGTGCGGCGAATGGGCCGCATGGCGGCGGCGGCGGTCGAGGAGACGATGCCGCGCCGCCCGCTGTCGCAGGCGGCGCTACGACGGCCGGGAGAGGGCGTCGAGAAGCGCCAGCACGTCGGCTTCGACCTCAGCGAGCGTGCGGTTGTCGTCGGTCGCATCCCCGCCGAGCAATCGCTTCGCCTTGTCGCGGAGGGTTGCATCGATTGCCTGCAAGCGCGACAGCGCTGCCAGCCATCCCCGGGCGCGCGGCTTGCTCACATCGTCGCCCGTCGTCAGTATCCATTCAGCCGTCGCGAGCACGAGCATCGGAACGCGGACGTCGAGCCGGTGTTGCGTGAGCTCCTCGCGCAAGTCCCGCAGGAGCGGCAGCACGCGCTCGACATGGCCGTCGCGCAGCTCGACCGTCGCCAGGAGGTAGAGCGCCTCCGTCCTGATCAGAGGATTGCCGATCGCCGTGGCGAGCCGCGACCCTTCTTCCGCATCTGCGCGTGCCTGACCGAATTCGCGTCGTTCGATCAGGATGTCGGCGGACGTCGTGAGTGCCATGCACAACTGGTTGCGTTCGCCGGCGTCGCGGGCCATGCGAATCGCAACCTTGACGTGCTCGCGCGCCTCGTCGAGCCTGCCTAGCGTCAGGAGCACGGCGCCCAGGTTGCTGCGAGTGCCGATCGCGAACGTGTTGCGGCCGACTCGTTCGAATATTCCAGCCGCTTCTTCGAGCAGCGCCGCAGCCTCCGTATAGCCGCCGCGGTAGTACACGGGGACGTTGAGGCTACACAGCATCGCCCCGACGTATGACGGCGCGCCGATCTGGCGCGCCGCCGCAAGCGCGTTGCGCATGTGCCGCTCGGCGAGCTCGAACTGCGACGACATGTTTGCGATCGTGCCTGCGGCGTTGCCGGCGAGCATCGTGACCTCGAGATCTCCGCTTCGCTCCGCGAGCCGAAACAACTCCGCGACGGTCGCCTCGGTTTCCGCGACTTGACCCTGCTGAAATCGCAGTGTGGTCAGGTAGTAGAGACACCGCCCCAGCGCACTCGGATTGCCGAGCTCGCTGGCGATCTCGAAGGCGGCTTCGAGCTCGCGACGGCCGAGCTCGCGTTGCCCGGCGGTTACGGCGGTTCGCCCCCACTCCATGCGTACCGCGCACAACAGCTCGCTGCGTGCATTCCTGCCGAGGGCGGCGATCGCCTGCTCCCCGGTCCTCAGCGCGGCCGGCACCCGTGCCTGCGTACGCAGGACCTCGATCAGGACGGGCGCCATGCGCTCGACGATGTCGCGCCCGCCCGGCTCGAGCGAGCGCTCCCACGCGGCCAGGATGTTGGCGAGGTCGGTACGCAGCCGCCCCTGCGCCGCGGCCTCGTCCGGTCCCTTCGCTTCCGCGAACCATTGCAGCAGGAGCCTCGCGTACGCGTCGGCGTGCCGGCGCACGACCTCGGCCTCCCGTGCTCGTTTCCTGCGCAGCCTCGACCAAGCGAACTGCCGCACGAGCTCGTGCAGGTCGTAGCGGCCGGTGGGATGCCGTCGCACCAGCGACTTGTCGACCAGCGTCGACAGCGTTCGCGTGGACGCGTCGGCCACGCGCTCGGCGACCTCGCGCGTGAACCCGCCGGCGAACACCGACAGCGCGGCGAGCGCCTGCTGCTCGTCGCCGCGCAGCAGGTTCCAGGAGTACGTCATGACCGCGTCGAGCGTGCGATGGCGGTCGGCGCGGTTGCGATGCGGGCTCGCGAGCGCGAAGACTTCCCGCTCGATCGCGCCCGCGATCTCGCCGCACGGGATCGTGCGCACCCACGCGGCGGCGAGCTCGATGCCGAGCGGCAGCCCCTCGACGAGCGTGCAGATGCGCAGCACGTGGGGCATCTCCGCGGGGGCCGAGAAGCCGAGATAGGCCTGCCGCGCGCGCTGGACGAAGAGCTCGACCGCAGGCGTGGACGCGCCGTCGAAGTCCAGCCCCTGCACGTCGTAGACCCACTCCTCCTGCAGCCCGAGCACCTCGCGCGACGTGACGAGCACGCGCACGCGCGGCGCGCGCTCGAGGATGCGCAGCACCAGCGCGAGGGGATCGCCTTCGTGCGCAAGCAGCGATTCCATGTTGTCGAGCACCACCAGCCGCTCCTGGTCCGCGAGCATGTCGGCGACGGCCGCGACCTGATCGCCCTGCGCCGGGGCGTCGCGCCCGAGCGCGGCGGCGAGGGCCGCCGGAAGCATGTCCGGCGAATCGAGGCTTTCGAGTGCGACCCAGCAAGCACCCCGCGCGAATCGCGGCGAGACCTGCGTGGTCAATGCATGCGCGAGCCGCGTCTTGCCTGCCCCGCCCAGGCCGTGCAGCGTGAGCAGCCGGCAATGCGGATCCGCGAGCAGCCGCTCGAGCTCGGCGAGCTCCTCGACGCGGCCCACGAAGCTCGTCGTCGGCACCATCGCTCGCAGGAGCGCGTCGCGGTCGGCGGCGGGCTCGTCCTTGGCGCCGTTGCGTCCCCGCGCGATGTCGTAGAGCTCGCGCGTCTCCGGCGACGGTGCGCGCCCGTGGTTGACGGCCAGCAGGCGCTGGCACAGCTCGTATTGGGCGATCGCGGCATCGCGGTGCCCGGTCTCGAGGTAGATCCGCATCAACGTGCGGTGGGCCGACTCCGACTCCGGCATCAGCGATGCCCAGCGCCGCGCCAGCGCGAGCGCCGACTCGCGCTCCGCCGTCGCGCGCGACGCGTCGTGACGTGCGCGGTCCGCCCGCCGGGCAATCGCGTCGTCGAACACCTGTTGCGCGAGCTGCGCGAGCCGCGTCCGCTGCGCGTGCAGCCAGTCGTCGAACTCAGGCGTCGCCTCGGCTTCGAAGTCCTGCAGGAATTCGCCCTGGTAGAGCTCGGTCGCCTGCTCGAGGCTCGCGAGGTCGTCGGCCGCGGCGAGCGCCTCGAGGCGCGCCACGTCGACGTCGGGAGCGATCGCGATGCCGATCGTTTCGCGGTCGGCTTGGAGGCAGTCGGCCATGGGCCGCGGCAATCGTGCCAGCGCGACGCGCAGGCTCGCCCGCGCGGAGTCCTCGTCGCGCCGTCCCCAGAACAGAGCCGCCAATTCACGCCGCGGATGCGGGCGCGCGCTCAGCGCGAGAAAGGCGAACAGCGCGAGCGCCTTGCGCGACGTGCAGGCGACCGGATTCGTCGCCAGCGCGATGCGTGGCGGCCCGAGCAGGCGCACGACCAGGGTCTCGGCCATCGGGGGGAATTCTATGCCCGTTCGCCCGGGTAGCCCCAGGCGCGGGCGCCACATTAACGGTCGTGTAACGGTCGAGCAACGCGCGGCCTCCTAGCATCGGACCGTGCCGTCGCAGCCCTGCGACCGACGTTCGTCCTCGAGAGAAGGGGAGCCATCGTGCAACCGATTCCCGAATTCGCGCCTTCGACCGGCATTGCCCGCAGGTCCATCGCGGTGTCCGCGCTTCTGGTCGCCCTTGCGCTGTCGTCACTCGCTGCGCCCGACGCGCTGGCGTCGACCTATCGAGTGGAGGCCGGCCCCGACCAGAACTTCGACGTGACGGGCAAGATCGACCAGACTTCGACGAGCGCCCTCTCGGCCAACGGCGTCATGACCGGGCTCCAGGGTGCCCACGGCACCGCGAGCTTCGCGGCCGCCGCCGGGCCCGGCATCGCGCGCGCCTCGATCGACGCGAGCTACAGCACGGTCAACAACTTTCCGTTCAACGTGCACGTGATGGCGGTCGCGACGACCGATCTGCTGGTCAGCGGTCCGCCGGGCAGCGTGCAGATCGACACCTCGATCAACCTGCACGTAGACGGCACGATCGCGGTGACCAGCTGCGGCGCGAACTCGAACTGCGACATCACGCTGTTCCTGGACGGGCCGAGCCTGCGGCACACCGAAATCAGCGCGACCTTGGGGCCGGATCCCGCGCGCAACAATTTTCCCGGCCTGACCATCGACGTGATCCCGGGCGGGCGGCGCGTGCACGGCGACGTCGCCGTGCCGATCAGCGTCATGTCCAACACGCCGTTCCAGATCACGCTTGCGTTGGTGCTCGGCGGGCGCGGCCTGAACACGGGTGGCTACCAGGGAGACTACTTCGCGCCGGGGTCGCACTACCAGTTGAGCTTCAGCCCGACCGGCCCGCTGCTGAACAACATCCCCGCGGGCTACACGGTCTCGGGCGACAACATCGCCGCCAACCAATGGCTGCCTCCGGGCAGCATCGTGGTGTCCGACTGCGATGACCCGCTGCTCGCGAGCCTCACCTCCGTCGCCGGCAGCCTGATCATCAGGAACCTGCCGGCGTGCCAGCAGGTCCTGTTGCCGAACCTGACTTCGGTGGGCGGCGACCTGATCATCACCGGCAACCCGAATGCGGGTGTCGTCAACGCCAGCGGGCTGACCACCGTCGGCGGCAACCTCGACATTTCCAACAACGCCAACGCCGCGGTCGTCAACGTCAGCGGGCTGACCACCGTCGGCGGCAACCTCGACATTTCCAACAACGCCAACGCCGCGGTCGTCAACGCCAGCGGGCTGACCACCGTCGGCGGCAACCTCGACATCAACGGCAACCGCTCTGCCGGCATCCTCAGCGTCGGCCACCTGATGCAGGCGGGCTCGGTGACCATCACCGACAACGGCACGACCGTGATCGACATTGGGTCGCTGACGTCGGTCGTTGGTAGTGTTGACATCACCGACAACAGCGCGTCGGGGGTCTTCAACGTGGGCGCCGGCAACCTGACGGCTGGTTCGGTGGACATCCAGAGCAACAGCGCCCAGGTGGCGGGCGACACCGCCATCGGGAACACCGATGTGACGATCACCAGCGGATCGGCGACGATGGACCTGCATATCCCCGGGGGTGCGTTCACGCAGCCCGTTCCGTTCACCATCACGCGGATGACCTCGGATCCCCCGGCGCCCGGAACGGCCGGCGACGGCACGCCGGCGACGATCACGCCCATGGGCTCCTTCCGGTTCGCCTTCGCCGTTCCGACGCTGAACCTCGACGCGAGCCTGTCGTTCTACATCGACATGACCAAGCTCCCACTCGGCGATCAGTGGATGCTCCTCAACGCGATCGCGAGCGGGACGGCCACGATCATCGGCAAGAGCGACGCGCCGGGCGCCACCTACACCGCGTTCCCGCTGTGCACCGGCGCCCAGACGCCCGCTTCGGACAGGTGCGCCGCGGTGAGCCTGCTCGACGCCAACGGCCAGACGACGGCCGGGCAGCCGGCCACCGTCCGCTTCGACGGCGTTGTGGGTCACTTCTCGAACTACGGTATCGGGACGGTCGCCGGGCTCGACGTCACGCCACCGGCCATCACTCCCACGGTCACGGGCACCGCGGGCAATGGCGGCTGGTACAAGAGCAACGTCGCAGTCGGCTGGACGGCGACCGACCCCGAATCCACCGTCAATGCCACGAGCGGGTGTGCAACGACCACCGTAACGGCCGATACCACGGGCGTCACCTTCACCTGCACGGCCACCAGCGGCGGCGGCACTGCCTCCCGGTCGGTGACCATCAAGCGCGACGCCACGCTACCCGTCATCACCGGAAGCGTCAGCCCTGCACCGAACGGCAACGGCTGGAACAACACCCCCGTCACGGTGAGCTTCACGTGCAGCGACGGGACTTCGGGGATCGCCGCCTGCACCGCACCGCAGACGCGCGGCGAGGGCGGCAATCAGTCGGTGAACGGCACCGCCACCGACAACGCCGGCAATTCCGCCAGCGCCGCCGTGACGGTCATCAACGTCGACTTGACGGCTCCGGTGGTTACCGTCACTGGCGCGACCAGTGGCGCGACCTACGCTCTCGGCGCCGTGCCGGCCGCCGGCTGCACGACGACAGACGCCCTGTCCGGGGTGCAAACCAGCGCGACGCTGGCCGTGACGGGCGGGAATCCGGACGGCACGGGGACCTTCACGGCAAGCTGCACGGGAGCGATGGACAAGGCCGGCAACGCAGGTGCGGCCAGCGTCACCTATGACGTGACCAGAGCGTCGCCGCCGACGGGCTTCACGTTTGCGCTGACCGTCGAGCGGCTCTACATCGACTTGCGGAACAAGGCGCTCTTCGTCGTTTCCGATTTCACCCTGGGGCAGGACAGCGACGGCATCGACCCCGTGGCGGAGCCGGTCACGCTCACGGTCTCCAGCTTCACCACGACAATTCCGGCCGGCTCGGTTCGCGGCATGCCGGGTGGCGCATTCGCCTTCGCGAGGAAGATCAACAACGTCTCGGTCGAGGTGCTGATCGCGCCTTTGGGTAACCGCCGCTTCAGATTGCAGGCCGCCGCTTCCGGTGTGGATCTTGGCGGAACAGCGAACCCAGTGGTGGAGAGACTGACGATCGGCAACGACAGCGGCGCGGGGTCCGGCGCGGCCACTATCCGCAAGTGACGCATCGGCGCGCGGTCACGGGTGCGTCGAGGTGAGGGGCCCGGACGCGGGCGCGGCGGGGGCCGCCGAACGAACGGCAGCTCTCGCCGTCTTCATTGGCCGCTTCCCGCTCTGCTCGAGGTCGGCCGCGGGTCGGTAGCGCCCGTTCTTCACCGGGGGGCCGGCGTTCCCCCCTCCCGCCAGGACATCCACGTCCGGAAGGTCGGCTTCGTGCACTCCGGTCCGTGGTGCGCGACACCGCCTTGCGTCTGCTCCCCCTCGACTGCGGTCCCAGCCAGCGTCGGCTTCAGGGCGGGCAGATGTCCGGAGTTGGCCGAATGCCGCCGCTTGCGACGCATTCCTCCCATGTCCGCCCGTGCGCCGCGCAGCCGCACCGTGGTCGCGGCGGCGGACGACGGACCGGCGTGTCGGCGGGTCGGCCGCCGCCTTCGTTGCCTGCCGATCGCGGCCCGCCGACGGCGAGTCGCGGTCTTCGGAAAAACAACGGGGCCGGCGGTCGCCCGCCGGCCCCCAATGCACTGCGCTGCGGGCGAACGTTACGCCGCGTCGACCGAGATCTCCGACGACGCCGGCGCGGCGGCGGCCGCCGCCTGCTCCTCCTCGGTCATGAACGCCGCGGCCGCGGCCTCCGGACCGGCGAGCTTCGCCTTCTTCCGCGACGTGTGGTACGCGAGGCCCGTGCCCGCCGGGATGAGGCGCCCGACGATCACGTTCTCCTTGAGGCCGCGCAGGTCGTCCTTCTTGCCCATGATCGCGGCTTCGGTCAGCACGCGCGTCGTCTCCTGGAACGAGGCCGCCGAGATGAACGAGTCGGTCGACAGCGACGCCTTGGTGATGCCGAGCAGCATGTGGTGGAACTGCGCCCCCTCCTTGCCGTCCTTGATCGCGCGATCGTTCTCGTCCAGCAGCTCCGAGCGCTCGACCTGTTCCTCGCGGATGAAGCGCGTGTCGCCCGGCTCGGTGATCACCACGCGGCGCAGCATCTGCCGCACGATCACCTCGATGTGCTTGTCGTTGATCTTCACGCCCTGCAGCCGGTAGACGTCCTGCACCTCGTCGGTGATGTAGCGCGCGAGCGCCTCGACGCCGAGAAGCCGCAGGATGTCGTGCGGATCCGCCGGGCCGTCGACGATCGTCTCGCCCTTGTTCACCACCTGGCCGTCGTGCACGGTCACGTGCTTGTCCTTCGGGATCAGGAACTCGTGGGCGACGCCGTCGAGGTCGGTTATGACCAGCCGCTGCTTGCCCTTCGTGTCCTTGCCGAACGACGCGGTGCCCGTGACCTCCGCCAGCATGCCGGCGTCCTTCGGCGAGCGCGCCTCGAACAGCTCCGCCACGCGCGGCAGGCCGCCCGTGATGTCGCGGGTCTTCGACGTCTCCTGCGGGATTCGCGCGAGCACCTCGCCCACCGCGACCTGCTGGCCGTCCTTCACCGTGATGATCGAGCCCAGCTGGAACGTGATGTTGACCGGCATGTCCGAGCCCGCGAGCTTGATCTCCTCGCCGTTGTCGTCGAGGAGCTTCACCTGCGGGCGCACGCCCTTGGCCGTGCTCGTCGCGCGGCGCTTCGGGTCGATGACGACCAGCGTCGACAGGCCCGTGACGTCGTCGACCTGCTTCGCCACCGTCACGCCTTCCTCGACGTGCTCGAACTTCACGCGGCCCGCGTACTCGGTGATGATCGGCCGCGCCGTCGCGTCCCACGTCGCCAGCACCTTGCCGGCCTTGACGGCGTCGCCGTCCTTGACCTGCAGCGTCGCGCCGTACGGCACCTTGTGGCGCTCGCGCTCGCGGCCGTTGTCGTCGTGGATCGTCACTTCGCCGGAACGCGCGATGACGACGAGGTCGCCCTTGCCGCTCGTCACGTAGCGCATCAGCGCCGAGAAGCGGACGGTGCCGGCCGACTTCGACTCGATCTGCGAAGCGGCGGCCGTACGCGACGCCGCGCCGCCGATGTGGAACGTCCGCATCGTGAGCTGCGTGCCCGGCTCGCCGATCGACTGCGCGGCGATGACGCCGACCGCCTCGCCGACGTTGACGAGGTGCCCGCGGCCCAGGTCGCGGCCGTAGCACTTCGCGCACAGACCATGGCGGGTGTCGCAGGTCAGCGGCGTGCGCACCTTCACCTCGTCGATGCCCAGCGCCTCGATCTGCTCGACCTCGTCCTCGCCCAGCAGCGTGCCCGGGTCGTACAGCGTCGCCTGCGTCTCGGGGTTGACGACGTCGGCGGCCACCACGCGGCCCAGGATGCGCTCGCGCAGCGGCTCGATGACCTCGCCGCCCTCGACCAGCGCCTTCATCGCCACGCCGTTCGTCGTACCGCAGTCGTCCTCGGTCACCACGAGATCCTGCGTGACGTCGACGAGGCGGCGGGTCAGGTAGCCCGAGTTCGCCGTCTTGAGCGCGGTGTCGGCGAGGCCCTTGCGCGCGCCGTGCGTCGAGATGAAGTACTGCAGGACGTTGAGGCCTTCCCGGAAGTTCGCGGTGATCGGCGTCTCGATGATCGAGCCGTCCGGCTTGGCCATCAGGCCGCGCATGCCGGCCAGCTGCCGGATCTGCGCCGCCGAGCCGCGCGCGCCGGAGTCCGCCATCATGAAGATGGAGTTGAACGACTCCTGCTTCGCCGGCTTGCCCTCGCGGTCGGTCACCTCCATCGTGCCGAGCTGCGCCATCATCGCCTTCGCGATGTCGTCGCCGGCGCGGCCCCAGATGTCGACGACCTTGTTGTAGCGCTCGCCTTGCGTGACGAGGCCCGACGTGTACTGCTGCTCGATCTCCTTCACCTGGCTTTCGGCGTCGGCGATGATCCCCGCCTTCTCGGCCGGGATCAGCATGTCGTCGGCGGCGAACGAGATGCCGCCGCGCGTGGCGAGCGAGTAGCCCGCCTGCATCAGCTTGTCGGCGAAGATCACCGTCTCGCGCAGGCCGCAGCGGCGGAAGCTCGCGTTGATGATCCGCGAGATCTCCTTCTTCTTGAGCGGCTTGTTGATGTACGAGAACGGCAGCCCCGGCGGCAGGATCTCGGAGAGCAGCGCGCGGCCGACCGTCGTGTCGTAGCGCGTGACCTTCGCCACCTTCTCGACCTTGCCGTCCGGGCCGGCCTTCAGCTCGACCTCGGCGATCCGCACCTTGATCTTCGCGTGCAGCTCGGCCTGGCGCGACTCGTACGCGCGCGTGACCTCGGCGATGTCCGTGAACATCTGGGCCTCGCCGCGCGCGCCGATCTTCTCGCGCGTCGCGTAGTAGAGGCCGAGCACGATGTCCTGCGACGGCACGATGCAGGGCTCACCGTTGGACGGCAGCAGCACGTTGTTGGACGCGAGCATCAGCGTGCGCGCCTCCATCTGCGCCTCGAGCGACAGCGGCACGTGGACGGCCATCTGGTCGCCGTCGAAGTCGGCGTTGAACGCCGTGCAGACGAGCGGGTGCAGCTGGATCGCCTTGCCCTCGATGAGCACGGGCTCGAACGCCTGGATGCCCAGCCGGTGCAGCGTCGGCGCGCGGTTCAGCATCACCGGGTGCTCGCGGATCACCTCTTCCAGGATGTCCCAGACCACCGGCTCCTGCGACTCAACCATCTTCTTCGCGGCCTTGATCGTGGTCGCGAGGCCCATCGTCTCCAGCTTGTTGAAGATGAACGGCTTGAAGAGCTCGAGCGCCATCAGCTTCGGCAGGCCGCACTGGTGCAGCTTCAACTGCGGGCCGACGACGATGACCGAGCGGCCCGAGTAGTCGACCCGCTTGCCGAGCAGGTTCTGCCGGAAGCGGCCGCCCTTGCCCTTGATCATGTCGGCGAGCGACTTCAGCGGCCGCTTGTTGGCGCCCGTCATCGCCTTGCCGCGGCGGCCGTTGTCGAGCAGCGAGTCGACGGCCTCCTGCAGCATCCGCTTCTCGTTGCGCACGATGATGTCGGGCGCCTTCAGCTCCAGCAGCCGCTTCAGCCGGTTGTTGCGGTTGATCACGCGGCGGTAGAGGTCATTGAGGTCGGACGTGGCGAAGCGGCCGCCGTCCAGCGGGACGAGCGGGCGCAGCTCCGGCGGCAGCACCGGCAGCACCTCGAGGATCATCCACTCGGGCTTGATGCCCGACTTGTGGAACGCCTCGAGCACCTTGAGCCGCTTGGCGATCTTCTTGATCTTGGTGTCCGAGCCCGTGGTCTCGAGCTCCTTGCGGAGCTTCTCGATCTCGTGGTTGACGTCGAGCGACTTCAGGAGCTCGCGAATGCCCTCGGCGCCCATGTGCGCCTGGAAGTCGTCGCCGTACTGCTCGAGCTTCGCGAGGTAGTCGTCCTCGGTGAGCAGCTGCGCGCGGTTGAGCGGCGTCAGCCCCGGGTCGGTCACGACGAACGCCTCGAAGTACAGCACGCGCTCGATGTCGCGCAGCGTCATGTCGAGCACCATGCCCATCCGCGACGGCAGCGACTTCAGGAACCAGATGTGCGCGACCGGCGAGGCGAGCTCGATGTGGCCCATCCGCTCGCGCCGGACCTTGGCGAGCGTCACCTCGACGCCGCACTTCTCGCAGATCACGCCGCGGTGCTTCAGGCGCTTGTACTTGCCGCACAGGCACTCGTAGTCCTTGACCGGCCCGAAGATCTTGGCGCAGAAGAGGCCGTCGCGCTCGGGCTTGAACGTCCGGTAGTTGATCGTCTCCGGCTTCTTCACCTCGCCGTACGACCACGACCGGATCTTCTCCGGCGACGCGAGGCCGATGCGGATGGCGTCGAATTCCTCTTCCTGCGTGACCTGCTTGAAAAGATCGAGCAGTGCTTTCATTGTGCGAACTCTCCGAGTTCCGCCGTCAGCACCATCGGTGATGACGCGCGTTGGGTGCTACTGATCCCTGATTCCCGTCCTCTGATCCCTGGAGCGCGACGTCAGTCGCGCTCCATGTCCACGTCGATCGCCAACGAGCGAATTTCCTTCACCAGCACGTTGAACGACTCCGGCATGCCGGCCTCGATCTTGTGCTCGCCCTTGACGATGTTCTCGTAGACCTTGGTGCGGCCGTTGACGTCGTCGGACTTGACCGTGAGCATCTCCTGCAGCGTGTAGGCGGCGCCGTACGCCTCGAGCGCCCACACCTCCATCTCGCCGAAGCGCTGGCCGCCGAACTGGGCCTTGCCGCCCAGCGGCTGCTGCGTGACGAGGCTGTACGGGCCGGTCGAGCGCGCGTGCATCTTGTCGTCGACGAGGTGGTGCAGCTTCAGCATGTGCATGTAGCCGACGGTCACCGGGCGGTCGAACGCCTCGCCGGTGCGGCCGTCGTGCAGCTGGACCTGCCCCGACGACGGCAGCCCGGCCATCTCGAGCATGCTCTTGATCTCGACCTCGGTCGCGCCGTCGAACACCGGCGTCGCGAACGGCACGCCGCCCTTCAGGTTGTCGGCCAGGTGCAGGATCTCGCCGTCGTCGAACGCGGCCAGGTGCTCCGGGCGCCCGGTCGAGTTGTAGACCTTCTCGAGGAACTTGCGCACGTCGGCCGCCTTCGCCTGCGCCCTCAGCATGTCGTCGATGCGGCGCCCGAGCCCCTTCGCCGCCCACCCGAGGTGGACCTCGAGGATCTGCCCGACGTTCATCCGCGACGGCACGCCCAGCGGGTTCAGCACGATGTCGACCGGCGTGCCGTCGGCCATGTACGGCATGTCCTCGACCGGCACGATCTTGGACACGACGCCCTTGTTGCCGTGGCGACCCGCCATCTTGTCGCCCGGCTGCAGCCGGCGCTTCACCGCGACGTAGACCTTGACCATCTTCTGCACGCCCGGCGGCAGCTCGTCGCCCTGCGTCAGCTTCTTCTTCTTGAGCTCGAACATCTTGTCGAAGTCGTCGCGGAGCTTCGCCAGCGCCTCCTTGGACGCCTCGAGCTGCTGCGCCGTCTCCTCGCTGCTAAGCCGGATGTCGAACCAGTCGTGGCGGGCCACGGTCTCGAGGTACTCCTTCGTGACCTTGGCGCCCTTGGCGAGCTTCTTCGGCCCGCCATTGGCGACCTTGTTCACGATGAGCTTCTCGATCCGCGCGTACGCGTCGTTCTCGACGATGCGGAGCTGGTCGTTCAGGTCCTTGCGGTAGCCCTTGAGGTCGTCGTCGATGATCTGCTGGGCGCGCTTGTCGCGCTCGATGCCCTCGCGCGTGAACACCTGCACGTCGATCACGGTGCCGGAGATGCCCGACGGCACGCGCAGCGACGTGTCCTTCACGTCGGACGCCTTCTCGCCGAAGATCGCGCGCAGCAGCTTCTCCTCCGGCGTCAGCTGCGTCTCGCCCTTGGGCGTGACCTTGCCGACCAGCACGTCGCCGGCCTCGACCTCGGCGCCGATGTAGACGATGCCGGAGTCGTCGAGCCGGCCCAGCTGCGCCTCGCCGAGGCTCGAGATGTCCCGCGTGATCTCCTCGGGCCCGAGCTTGGTGTCGCGCGCGACGACCGACAGCTCCTCGATGTGGATCGACGTGTAGCGGTCGTCGCCGACGACGCGCTCGCTGATCAGGATCGAGTCCTCGTAGTTGTAGCCGTTCCACGGCATGAACGCGACCAGCATGTTCTGCCCGAGCGCCAGCTCGCCCATGTCGGTCGACGCGCCGTCGGCGATCACGTCGCCGCGCGCGATGACGTCGCCCACCTTGACCAGCGGCCGCTGGTTGATGTTCGTGTTCTGGTTCGACCGCTTGTACTTGGTCAGGTTGTAGATGTCGACGCCGACGTCGCCGGCGCCCGTCTCCACGTCGTGCACGCGCACGACGATGCGGGAGGCGTCGACGTAGTCGACCTTGCCGCCGCGCCGCGCCATCACCGCCGTGCCCGAGTCGACGGCGGCCGTGCGCTCGACGCCGGTGCCGACGAGCGGCTTCTCCGGCCGCAGGCACGGCACCGCCTGCCGCTGCATGTTGGAGCCCATCAGCGCGCGGTTGGCGTCGTCGTGCTCGAGGAACGGGATCAGCGACGCCGCCACCGACACGATCTGCGACGGCGCGACGTCCATGTAGTTGACCTTGTCCGCCGTCGACAGCATGAACTCGTTCTTGCTGCGGCAGGACACGAGCTCGTCGGCGAGGCGGCCGTGCGCGTCGATCTTCGCGTTCGCCTGCGCGATCACGTACTGGCCTTCCTCGATCGCCGACAGGAAGTCGATCTGGTCGGTCACCTTGCCGTCGACGACGCGCCGGTACGGCGTCTCGAGGAAGCCGTACTCGTTCGTGCGCGCGTACAGCGCCAGCGAGTTGATGAGGCCGATGTTCGGGCCTTCCGGCGTCTCGATCGGGCACACGCGGCCGTAGTGCGTCGGGTGCACGTCGCGCACCTCGAAGCCCGCGCGCTCGCGCGTCAGGCCGCCGGGGCCGAGCGCGGACACGCGCCGCTTGTGCGTGATCTCCGACAGCGGGTTAGTCTGGTCCATGAACTGCGACAGCTGCGAGCTCCCGAAGAACTCCTTGATCGCCGCCGAGATCGGCTTGGCGTTGATGAGGTCGTGCGGCAGCAGGTTGTCGCTCTCGGCCTGGCCCAGGCGCTCCTTCACCGCGCGCTCGACGCGCACGAGGCCCGACCGGAACTGGTTCTCCGCGAGCTCGCCGACCGAGCGCACGCGGCGGTTGCCGAGGTGGTCGATGTCGTCGATCTCGCCGCGCCCGTTGCGCAGGTCGACCAGGATCTTGATGACGGCGATGATGTCGTCGTTGGTCAGCGTCGCCGGCCCCTTGAGCTCGGTGCGGCCGATCCGGCGGTTGAACTTCATCCGGCCGACGGCCGACAGGTCGTAGCGCTCCTCCGAGAAGAACAGGCCGTGGAACAGCGTCTCGACGGCCTCCTCGGTCGGCGGCTCGCCCGGCCGCATCATCCGGTAGATCGCGACCTTCGCCGCGTACTGGTCCGGCGTATCGTCGGTGCGCAGCGTCTGCGAGATGAACGGCCCCTGGTCGAGGTCGTTCGTGTAGATCGTCTGGATCTGCTTGACGCCGGCGTCGAGCATCTTCTGCAGCGACTCGTCGGTGATCTCGTCGTTCGCCTTGGCGATCACCTCGCCGGTCGTCGTGTCGATCACGTTGGTGGCCAGCGTGCGGCCCACGATGTACTCGTTGGGCACGGCGATGCGCTTGACGTGGCCGTCGACCAGCTCGCGCACGTGGCGGGCGGTGATGCGCTTGTCCTTGGCGGCGACCACCTTGCCGTCCTTGCCGACGATGTCGAAGCGCGCCATCTCGCCGCGCAGCCGCTCGGGCACGAAGTCGAGCTCCGAGCCCTTCGCCGACAGGTGGAACGTGTCGAAGTGGAAGAACCGGCGCAGGATGTCCTCGTTGGTGAGGCCGATCGCCTTCAGCAGCGTGGTAACCGGCATCTTGCGGCGGCGGTCGACGCGGAAGAACAGGAAGTCCTTCGGGTCGAACTCGAAGTCGAGCCACGAGCCGCGATACGGGATCACGCGCGCGGAGAACAGGAGCTTGCCGGACGAGTGCGTCTTGCCGCGGTCGTGCTCGAAGAACACGCCCGGCGAGCGGTGCAGCTGCGAGACGATCACGCGCTCGGTGCCGTTGATGATGAACGAGCCGTTCTCGGTCATGAGCGGGATCTCGCCCATGTAGACCTCCTGCTCCTTCACCTCCTTCACCGTGTCCTTCGGCGCCTCCTTGTCCATGATGACGAGGCGGACCTTCGCGCGCAGCGCCGAGCAGTACGTCAGCCCGCGCTGCTGGCACTCGACGACGTCGAACGCCGGCGGCAGCAGCGAGAAGCTCACGAACTCGAGGCGGGCGTTGCCCGAGTGGCTCGAGATCGGGAAGATCGACGTGAACGCAGCCTGCAGGCCCTCGTTCTTGCGCGCGTCGGGCGCGGTGTCCTCCTGCAGGAACGCGCGGTACGAAGCGAGCTGCGTCTCCAGCAGGAACGGGACCGGCAGGACGCTCGCGCGCTTCGCGAAGCTCTTCCGGATCCGCTTCTTTTCGGTAAAGGTATAGGGCACAGCCGTGGTAGTCGCCATAGCGTAGGGTCTTCCCGTCTCCGTTGGTGCCGTGAGCCGCGCGGCCGTCGCGCGGGCGGTGCTGCCTCGCGGACGCCGCGCGCCGCCGTGCGGCGCCGCGTCCGGTGTTGCCTCGACTGTCCGGAAACCTTGCGTTTCCAGGCTTGGTGGCTGGCCACTACCAGCCGCTGGCGGACAACGTCGCCGTTGCAGCGACGCCCGACCAACCCTGCCTTCCGCAGTCGACTCGGAAAGCGAAGCGAAGCGGACTCAAAAGACAGCGCAACGAGTCCACTTCGCTTCGATCACCGATCGAAGCGGGGCGGCAGCAACGCCACCACCCCCCTCCAGCCTTTCCTGGAGCGAATCGTCGGGCTCCGCCCGCGATTCGCCCCTGATCAGCTTCTCGAACGCCACCGCGGCGTTCAGGATTTTTCCATGGGGTCCGGGGCGGCAGCCCTCGGACCCCATCTGACTTCTCTACTACCTACTTGATCTCCACCTTCGCACCCGCCTCTTCCAACTTCTTCTTCGCGGCTTCGGAATCGGCCTTGTTGATGCCTTCCTTCACCGGCTTGGGCGCGCCGTCGACGAGGTCCTTCGCTTCCTTCAGGCCGAGGCCCGTCAGTTCGCGCACGGCCTTGATGACGTTGACCTTGTTCTCGCCGACGGCCGCGAGGACGACGGTGAACTCGGTCTTCTCTTCGGCGGCGGCCGCCGGAGCCGCGGCAGCGGCGGGGCCGGCGACCGCGACGACGGCGGCGGCGGAGACGCCGAACTTGTCTTCCATCGCCTTGATGAGCTCGGAGAGCTCGAGGACGGTCATCGACGAGATCTTGTCGAGGATTTCGGTCTGGACTGCGGACATGGTGTGCTCCTGGAACGGAATGATTGAAAGTGAATGCGGTAGGCGAGCGTCAGGCCGCCTGCTTCGCATCGCGGACGGCGGCGAGCGTGCGCACGAACTTGCCGGGCACCTCGTTCATCGTCCGGACGAGCTTGGCGATCGGCGCCTGCATGGTGCCGACGAGCCGCGCGAGCAGCTCCTCGCGCGACGGCAGCGAGGCGAGCGCGGCGATCTCCTTGGCGGACATCACCTGCCCCGGCATCGCGCCGCCGGCGATCACGAACTTGTCGTTGCCCTTGGCGAAGTCGTTCAGGACCTTCGCCACGGCAACCGGGTCGGGGCCGATGCCGTACGCCAGCGGGCCGACCATCTTGTCGGCCAGCGTGGCGAACGGCGTCTCCGCGACCGCCCGGCGCACCAGGGTGTTCTTGACCACCCTGAAATACACGCCGGAAGCCCGTGCCTTCGCGCGCAGCTTCGTCATGTCGGCCACGGCCATGCCGCGGTTCTCGGCCATCACAATGGCCTGAGCGCCCGCGACCTGCTTCGCGACTTCCGCGACTACCGCTTGCTTCTCTTGCAGATTGAGACTCACGGTCAGTTCTCCTTGATCGGCGCCTCCGCGATGGCCTGCGGCGGCGCCGCCCTCACGCCGCGCGCGGGAATGCCGCGTGCGGCGCTGCTGCGGTGACCATTCGTCCAGGAAATTCCTGTCCGAGGGGCACCATCTACGCTGGGTCAGGGATCGGAGGTCAGGCATCGGGGATGAGACACACCCCTCGCCGCCCCACCCCGCCTGTTTTGAGCCCGGCTGCACGCAGGGCCCCAGCGGTCTTTGACGGTCCGCCGGCGCCTTTCGGGCCCCGGCGTTCCCTCAAAATTTCGTGCTGCGTATCCTTTACTGTGCTGCCGGTGCCGTCGCGAGCGACGCGAAGTCGACGCGCACGCCCGCGCCCATCGTCGACGACAGGCTGATCTTCTTCAGGTACACGCCCTTCACGCCGGCGGGCTTCGCCTTGTTCAGCGCCTCGATCAGCGCGGTGAGGTTGGACTTGAGCTGCTCCGGCGTGAACGACGCGCGGCCGATCGTGCACTGAATGATGCCGGCCTTGTCGGTCCGGTACTGGACCTGGCCCGCCTTCGCGTTCTTCACCGCCTGCACGACGTCCGGCGACACGGTGCCGACCTTCGGGTTCGGCATCAGGCCACGGGGGCCGAGGATCTGGCCCAGCTGGCCGACGACGCGCATCGCGTCCGGGGACGCGATCACGACGTCGAAGTCCATGAAGCCTTCCTTGATCCTCGCGGCGAGGTCGTCGAAGCCGACGATGTCCGCGCCGGCGTCCTGCGCGGCCTTCGCCTTGTCGCCCTGGGCGAACACGGCGACGCGCACCTTCTTGCCGGTGCCGGCGGGCAGCACGACGGAGCCGCGGACCGTCTGGTCCGACTTCTTCGCGTCCACGCCGAGGTTCACGGCGACGTCCACCGACTCGTCGAACTTGGCGACGGCCGTGTCCTTGACGAGCTTGAGCGCCTCGTCGACGGAGTAGAACTTGCTGCGGTCCACCTTGCCGCGGACCGTCTTCATGCGCTTCGACAGGCGCGGGGTCTTCTGCTCGGCCATGATCACTTCACCCCTTCGACGGTGATGCCCATGCTGCGGGCGCTGCCGGCGACCGTGCGCACGGCGGCATCGAGGTCGGCTGCCGTGAGGTCGGGCATCTTCGCCTTCGCGATCTCCTCGGCCTGCGCGCGCGTCAGCTTGCCCACCTTGTCGGTGTGCGGCTTGCTGCTCCCCTTGTCCACCTTCGCCGCCTTCTTGATGAGGACGGTCGCCGGCGGCGTCTTCATGATGAAAGTGAAGCTCTTGTCCGCGTACGCCGTGATGACGACGGGGATGGGCAGGCCCGGCTCGACCTTCTGCGTCTGCGCGTTGAACGCCTTGCAGAACTCCATGATGTTGAGGCCGCGCTGGCCGAGCGCGGGGCCGATCGGCGGGCTGGGATTCGCCTTCCCCGCCGGCACCTGCAGCTTGATGAATCCGACGATCTTCTTCGCCATGATTGCTCCTGTGTGGGTTCAAGCGGGCCGCATTTCCCATGCGTGCCCTCCCCGTGAAAAAACCTTCACAAAGAGACTCGGAGGCGCAGACAAATGCCTTGCTCTGCGTCTCTTTGTGGCCTTACGCCTTCTCGACCTGACTGAAGTCCAGCTCCACCGGCGTCGACCGGCCGAAGATCGTCACCGACACCCGCAGCTTGCTCTTCTCGTAGTTCACGTCCTCGACGTTGCCGTGGAAGTCGGTGAACGGGCCTTCCTTGACGCGGACGGCCTCGCCGATCTCGAACAGCACCTTCGGGCGCGGCTTCTCGACGCCCTCCTGCACCTGGCGCAGGATCGCGTCGACTTCCTTCTGCGTGATCGGCGTCGGCTTGTTCGCCGTGCCGCCCACGAACCCCGTGACCTTCGGCGTGCTCTTGACGAGGTGCCACGAGTCGTCGGTCATGTCCATCTCGACCAGCACGTAGCCGGGGAAGAACTTGCGCTCGGAGATCGCCTTCGCGCCGTTCTTCATCTCGACCACTTCCTCGACGGGCACCAGGATCTGGCCGAACTGGTCCTGCAGCTCCGAACGCCTGATGCGCTCGACCAGCGCCCGCTGCACGCTCTTCTCGAAACCCGAGTAGGCGTGGACGACATACCATTTCTTGCTCATCCGTCCGTCCTGCCCGTCAGCAACTTGATGATCCATGCGAGCGAAGTGTCCACCGCGAACAGGAACAGCGCCATCACGACGACGAACGCGAACACGATTCCCGTGGTCTGCATCGTCTCCTTGCGCGTCGGCCACGACACACGCCCAGCCTCCGCCCACGCTTCCTGCGCGAACGCGAAGAATTCCTTGCCGGGCGCGGAAAGCCACGCCACACCGGCGGCCGCGAGCAGCCCGCCCAGCACCATCAGCACGCGCAGCACCTGCGCGGTGTCCGAGAAGTAGTAGTACCCCCAGACGCCGAGCGCCACGCACGCCACCGCCAGCGCAATCTTCAGCTTGTCCATTGTTCAGGGATCGGAGGTCAGGCATCCGGGATCAGTTGCAGCGGCGACTCCGGTGGCGCGACACTCGTCGCGATGCGGGCACCTGCCGCTTCCACCATGACTGCCGTTGGCCCTTCGCTCCGTCCTCCCGCCAATCCTTCGTTCAAACCACTCGACCCATCGTCGCGACAAGTGTCGCGCCACCGGAAACGCCGCCACCCTCTGATCCCTGATGCCTGACCTCTGATCCCTGAGAGTGGCAGGCCAGGAGGGAATCGAACCCCCAACCTGCGGTTTTGGAGACCGCCGCTCTGCCAATTGAGCTACTGGCCTTTCGTTCGTTCCCCTACTCGATGATCTTCGCCACCACGCCGGCGCCGACCGTGCGGCCGCCCTCGCGGATCGCGAACCGCAGCCCCTCTTCCATCGCGATCGGCTGGATCAGCGTCACCGTCATCCCGATGTTGTCCCCCGGCATCACCATCTCCGTCCCCGCCGGCAGCTCGCAGCTCCCCGTCACGTCCGTCGTCCGGAAATAGAACTGCGGCCGGTACCCCGGGAAGAACGGCGTGTGCCGCCCACCCTCCTCCTTCGAGAGCACGTACACCTCGCAGCTGAACTTCGTGTGCGGCGTGATCGACCCCGGCTTCGCCAGCACCTGCCCACGCTCCACCTCTTCCCGCTTCGTCCCCCGCAGCAGCACCCCCACGTTGTCCCCCGCCTGCCCCTGATCCAAGAGCTTGCGGAACATCTCCACCCCCGTGCACACCGTCTTCTGCGTCGGCTTCAGCCCCACAATCTCCAGCTCGTCCCCCACCTTCACGATCCCGCGCTCCACCCGCCCCGTCACCACCGTCCCCCGACCCGAGATCGAGAACACGTCCTCCACCGGCATCAGAAACGGCCCGTCCACCGCCCGCTTCGGCTGCGGAATGTAGCTGTCCAGCGCCTCCGCCAGCTTCAGAATCGACCCCTCCCCCAGCTCCCCCTTGTCACCCTCCAGCGCCATCTTCGCGCTGCCGATCACGATCGGCGTCTTGTCCCCAGGAAACTGGTACTTCGACAACAGCTCCCGCACCTCCATCTCGACAAGCTCCAGCAGCTCCTTGTCGTCCACCATGTCCGCCTTGTTCATGTACACGATGATGTACGGCACCCCCACCTGCCGCGCCAGCAGAATGTGCTCCCGCGTCTGCGGCATCGGCCCGTCCGCCGCACTCACCACCAGGATCGCCCCGTCCATCTGCGCCGCCCCGGTGATCATGTTCTTGATGTAGTCCGCATGCCCCGGACAGTCCACGTGCGCGTAGTGCCGGTTCTTCGTCTCGTACTCCACGTGCGCCGTGTTGATCGTGATCCCCCGCGCCTTCTCCTCCGGCGCCGCATCGATCTGGTCGTACGCCTTCGCCTCCCCTCCAAACAGCTTCGACAGCACCAGCGTCATCGCCGCCGTCAGCGTCGTCTTCCCGTGATCCACGTGCCCAATCGTCCCCACGTTCACGTGCGGCTTCGTCCGTTCGAATTTGCCCTTGGCCATCGTCGTCTCCAGCTCGTTCCCAGAATTTTCCCGGTCGAATCGTCCGCTCGTCCGCCCATCGGACCGGCGCCTCGACGTTGCTCGTGCCCGGACCGTGGCGGCAGTCGCCCTCGTTCCGCTTCCTTGGTGCCCATGGCGCGGATTGAACGCGCGACCTCTCCCTTACCAAGGGAGTGCTCTACCACTGAGCTACATGGGCGCTGACTTCAATCCTTCCGCCGTCGCGTCTCGTCCGTCGTCGTGCCGTGCCTTCGTTGGAGCGGGTGAAGGGAATCGAACCCTCGTCGTAAGCTTGGAAGGCTTCTGCTCTGCCATTGAGCTACACCCGCGTTCGGGGATCGGAGGTCAGGTATCAGGAATGAGACGCGCCGGCGCTTCCGCGGGCAGCGCGCGCAGCACCGTTGCCCGTCTTGCCTCGATACCCACAACGGCGCGAAGCGCCGCCACTACCGCTACCCAGCCGCAGATGCCTCTGATTCCCGATCCCTGAACCCTGATTCCTGAATGGTGGAGGGGGAAGGATTCGAACCTTCGAAGGCAGAGCCGGCAGATTTACAGTCTGCTCCCTTTGACCGCTCGGGAACCCCTCCCGCGATTTCCATCGCAGAAACGTGCGATTCTAGCAGCTTTGGGCGCAGGCGGTCAAACCGCCTCGCACCGGCACCCCAGGCCCACGGGCCTGGCCTTCCTGCTTTGTTTTCAGCGGGTTACCGTCCGCGGCGCCCGCGGACGCCGGCTACGTGATCGGCCGCGTGGGCGCCGCCTCGCCCGCGGGCGCCGGCAGGTTTTCCGCGGGAACCGGCCCGCGCCGCACGCGCGCGGCGGGCAGCCGCACCGAGAAGGTGCTGCCCTTGCCGGGCTCGCTCGCGACGTCGAGGTCGGCCTGGTGGCGCAGCAGCACGTGCTTGACGATCGCGAGGCCGAGCCCGGTCCCGCCGGTGGCGCGCGAGCGCGAGCGGTCGACCCGGTAGAACCGCTCGGTCAGCCGGGGCAGGTGCTCGGGCCCGATCCCGATGCCGGTGTCGGCCACCGAGAAGACGCCGCGACCGTCCGGCTCGATGCGCCAGCCGAGCGTGATCGTGCCACCGGAGGGCGTGTAGCGGACCGCGTTCGACACGAGGTTCGAGAAGGCGCTCGCGAGCTCGTCGCGGCTGCCGACGACCGTCGCCGCGTCGCGCACATCGAGCTCGACCGAGTGCTGGCCGTGCGACAGGCCCTTGGCGTCCGCCGAGACCTGAAGCAGCAGCGGGACGATCGCGAACGGCTCGTCGGCCAGCGGGTTGTGCTCGCTTTCCAGCGCCGACAGCGTCAGCAGGTCCTGCACCAGCCGCTTCATGCTGTCCGCCTGCTCGTGCATCAGCTGCAGGAATCGCGCGCGCTGCCGCTCGTCGAGGTCGAGGTCCTGCAGCGTCTCGACGAACCCCGAAATCACCGTGAGCGGCGTCTTCAGCTCGTGCGACACGTTGGCGATGAAATCGCGGCGCATCCGCGCGACCGCCTCGATCTGTGTCACGTCCCGGCAGATCAGCAGCTGCTCGGCGGCGCCGAACGGCACGATCTGGATCGCGAGCGTGTTGCCGGTGTCGCGCTGCGAGTCGAGCACGAGCGTGTCCGCGTAGTCGCCGCGCTCGAGGTAGCGAACGAAATCGGGCTGGCGAACGAGGTTCGGCAGCGGGACGCCGGAATCGCGCGGAAGGTCGAGGCCGAGCATCCGCTGCGCGCGCGCGTTCGCCCACTTGATCCGGTTGCTGGTGTCGAGCACCACCATGCCGTCGGGCACCGCCTCCGCTGCGCTCTGGAACCGCTCGATCGTGTGCGCGAGGTCGCGCTCGTGGGCGCGGCGCACGCGCATGCGCCGGTACAGCGCCGTGAACGCCGCTCCCCAAGGCCCCGTGTCTTCCGGCACCGCCGCGTCGAGCGGAGCGGCAGCCCATCCGGCGAGCCGGTCGACGTTGCGCGCATGTTGCGCGACGATTGCGCCCCAGCCGACCGCGAGCACGGCCAGCGCCGCGACGGGGCCGGCGAGCGCCCAGAGGATTGCGGCGGCGAGCAACACCGCGGCCGGCGCCGCCAGCCCTCGCCAGAACAGGGGGCCGGGCGGTCGCATCGGTCAGGCGGCGGTTTCGCCCGGCCGCGGCACCGCGAGCCGGTAGCCGCTGCCGCGCACGGTCTCGATGAGGCTCCCCATGCCCGTCGGCTCGAGCGCGACGCGCAGCCGCCGGATGTGCACGTCGACGGTTCGCTCCTCGATGTAGACGTGGTCGCCCCACACCTGGTCCAGCAGCTGGGCGCGGGAGTGCACGCGCTCCGGGCGGGCGAGCAGGTACCGCAGCAGCCGGTACTCGGTCGGGCCGAGGTGCACCGGCTGCCCGCCGGCCGTCACCCGCTGCGTCACCGGATCGAGCACGAGGTCGCCGGCCTGCAGCACCTCCTGCGCGGCTTCCGGTGCGCGCCGGCGCAGCACCGACTTGATGCGGGCCTTGAGCTCGCGCGGCGAGAACGGCTTCGTCACGTAGTCGTCGACCCACGCCTCGAGACCGGCGACCCGGTCCGCCTCGTCGGCACGCGCCGTGACCATGATCACCGGCAGGTCCTTCGTCCGCGGGTCGGCGCGCAGCTGCTTCGCGAACGCGAGCCCGGACTGCCCGGGCAGCATCCAGTCGAGCAGCAGCAGGTCGGGCAGCGCTTCCTTCAGCAGCGTCTGCGCAGTCTCCGCATCCGGTGCGCAGCGGACGTCGTAGCCGGCGTCGACGAGGTTGACCTTGACGAGCTCGAGGATCGCGGGCTCGTCCTCGACGACGAGGATCGTCGGCGTCACGCGCGCCCTCTTCCGGCCGCCGCGCTCATGCGGCCTCCCCGTACCGCCCCGCCGCCTGCGGCCGCGGCGCGTCGGCCGCCGTCAATCGCGCGGCGACGCGCGCTTCGCGCCTCGGCTGCGCCCGCCGCGCTCATTCCTCGGCCACCTCGGCGCGGATCTGGTCGGCGGTGGCGTGGCGGACGTCGATGCCCTTGACCACCTGCACGACGGCCTCGGCGATGTTCTTCGCGTGGTCGCCGATGCGCTCGACCGACTTCGCGATGAAGACGATCTCGAGCGCCGGACTGATCGTGCGCGGGTCCTCCATCATGTAGCTGATCAGCTGCCGGAGCACGGCGGAGAACGCGGCGTCGATCTCGTCGTCGAGGTCGATCACCTCGGCCGCCGCGTCGACGTCGAGGCGCGCGAACGCGTCGAGCGCCCGCTGCAGCATCGCCCTCGCGCGCTCCGCCGCCCGGGCGACGTCGAAGTAGCGCACCTGCGTCAGCCGCGGGTTCTGCGCCGCCAGCGACGCCTTCTTCGCGACCTTCTTGCCCTCGTCGCCGACGCGCTCCAGGTCGTTGACGATCTTGGTGACCGTCAGGATCATCCGCAGGTCGATCGCCGCCGGCTGCCGCTTGGCGATGATCTGGCTGCACTGCTGGTCCATGTCGACCTGCATCTGGTTGATCCGCTGCTCGTCGGCGACCACCTGCTCGACCAGCGCGCCGTCGTCGCGGCCCTCGAGCAGCGCGATCGCGCGCGCGAGCTGGGTCTCGACGAGGCCGCCCATCGCCAGCACGCCGCTGCGGATGGCCTCCATCTCGGCGTCGAACTGCTTGTGCGTGTGCTCGGTCATCGCGTCCTCCCGGACTTCGCCACTGGGCTTCAGCCGAAGCGCCCCGTGATGTAGTCCTCGGTCTCCTTGCGCTTCGGCTTGAGGAAGATCTGGTCGGTCTCGCCGAACTCGATCAGCTCGCCGAGGTACATGTACGCGGTGCGGTCGGAAACGCGCGCCGCCTGCTGCATGTTGTGCGTGACGATCGCGATCGTGTATTCGGTCTTGAGCTCGGTGATGAGCTCCTCGATCTTCGCCGTGGAGATGGGGTCGAGCGCCGACGTGGGCTCGTCGAGCAGCAGCACCTCCGGCTTCACGGCGACGGCGCGCGCGATGCACAGCCGCTGCTGCTGGCCGCCCGACAGCGCCATCCCGCTCTGCTTCAGCTTGTCCTTCGCCTCGTTCCACATCGCCGCCTTGGTCAGCGCCCACTCGACCCGCTCATCCATCGCGCGTGCGCCGAGGTTCTCGTAGAGGCGCACGCCGAAGGCGATGTTGTCGTAGATCGACATCGGGAACGGCGTCGGCTTCTGGAACACCATGCCGACCTTCGCGCGCAGCAGGTTGAGGTCCACGCCGGCGTCGAGCACGTTCTGGCCATTGAAGCGGATCTCGCCCGTCGCGCGCTGGCCCGGGTACAGCGAGTACATGCGATTGAGCGTGCGCAGCAGCGTCGACTTCCCGCAGCCCGACGGCCCGATGAACGCGGTGACGCGGCGCTCGGCGATGTCGAGGCTCACGTCCTTCAGCGCGTGGAACCTGCCGTAGTGGAAGTCGAGGTGGGCGATCGACATCTTCGCCGCCGCCGGCGGTTGCGCGGCGGCCGCGGCGACCGGCCGCGACACGAGTGTCGGTTCGTTCATCGGTGCAATCCCTGTCAGCGGACCGGCGCCTGGCGGAACACCGACCGGGCGAGGATGTTGATGACGAGCACGGCGAACGTGATGAGCAGCGCGCCCGCCCAGGCGAGCGACTTCCAGTCCTCGAACGGGCTCATCGCGAACTGGAAGATGACGACGGGCAGGTTGGCCATCGGCGCGTTCATGTCCGCGCTCCAGAACTGGTTGTTGAGCGCGGTGAAGAGCAGCGGCGCGGTCTCGCCGGCCATGCGGGCCACGGCCAGCAGCACGCCGGTGACGACGCCGCCGCGGACCGCCCTCAGCGTGACCATCAGCACCACCTTCCACATCGGCGCGCCGAGCGCGACCGCCGCCTCGCGCAGGCTGCCGGGCACGAGATGCAGCATGTTCTCGGTCGTGCGCACGACCACCGGAATCGCGATCAGCGCCAGCGCGAACGAGCCCGCCCAGCCGGAAAAGTGGCCGACCTGCGCGACGTACACGGTGTAAATGAACAGGCCGATCACGATCGACGGCGCCGACAGCAGGATGTCGTTGATGAAGCGGGTGGCGTTCGCGAGGGCGCGGCCGCGCCCGAACTCCGCGAGGTAGATCCCGGCCATGATGCCGATCGGCGTGCTGACGAGCGTCGCGACGCCGACGATGACGATGCTGCCGAAGACGGCATTGGCGAGCCCGCCCGAGGCGCCGGGCGGCGGGGTCGCCTCCGTGAAGAGCGTCGGCGACAGCGCGGCGAAGCCCTGCCAGAACAGCACGCCCAGGATCCACAGCAGGAACAGCATGCCGAAGGCCATCGTCGCGAGGGACATCGCGAGATTGAAGCGGCTGACGAAGAGCCGCCGGCGGTAGAGGGCGTTCATCCGCGCCATCCGCGTCAGGTCGTCCGGCCCTCGCCCTTGGCGAGCTGGGCGATCAGCATCCGCGACATCGCCAGGACGAAGAACGTCAGCACGAAGAGCACGAGGCCGAGCGCGATCAGCGACGCGCGGTGCACCGGGTCGGCCGCCTCGTTGAACTCGTTGGCGAGCGCCGATGCGATCGAGTTGCCGGGCGCGAACAGCGACGCGCTGATCCGGTAAGCGTTGCCGATGACGAACGTGACCGCCATCGTCTCGCCCAGCGCGCGTCCCAGGCCCAGCATGACGCCGCCGATGACGCCGACCTTCGTGTACGGCAGCACGACGTTCCACACGACCTCCCACGTCGTGCAGCCGATTCCGTAGGCGGATTCCTTCAGCACGGGCGGGACGACCTCGAACACGTCGCGCATCACCGACGCGATGAACGGGATCACCATCACCGAGAGGATGATGCCGGCCGACAGCATGCCGATGCCGTTGGGCGCGCCCTGGAACAGCGGCCCCAGGATCCACAGGTCGCCGAACGCCTTCTGCAGCAGCGGCTGCACGTGATCGCCGAAGAACGGCGCGAACACGAAGAGCCCCCACATCCCGTAGATGATCGACGGGATCGCCGCCAGCAGCTCCACCGCCGTACCCAGCGGCCGCTTGAGCGCGGGCGGGCACATCTCGGTCAGGAACAGCGCGATGCCGAAGCTCACGGGTACACCGATCGCGAGCGCGATGCCCGACGTGACCAATGTTCCGAAGACCGGCGCGAGCGCGCCGAAATCGCTGGTCACCGGGTTCCAGACGTCGGTGACGAAGAAGGCCAGTCCGAATTTCTCGAACGCCGGCACCGCCGAATAGCCGAGCGCCAGCAGGATGCCGAGCAGGAGCGCCAGCACGAGCAGCGCGAAGCCCATCGTCGCGTGCTCGAACAGCCAGTCCTGCCAGCGAGCGGCCGAGCGCCGCTCCGCGGGCGGTTCGGGGTGGCGCAAGGTGCCCGGGGCGACGGAGAGGCTCATGGAAACGGGCAAGGCGGCGGCGGGCTCGGCGCCCATTATCGCTCTCTTGAAAGCAGTCCGGCCGCGAATGGGAAATTCGCGGCCGGACTGGCTGGGTGAAGTCGAATTCCGCAGGACGCGCGGCGTCAGTTCCAGACGGGCTTGCCCGCCCCGTCCCGGATCTGCGCCTTCCACGCGTCGGCGACGATCCTCGTCACGCCGTCGGGCATCGGCACGTAGTCGAGCTCGGCCGCCATCGCCTTCCCGTTCCGGTAGGCCCAGTCGAAGAACTTCAGCACCTCGACCGCGTTGGCCGGCTTGTCCTGCTTCGTGTGCATCAGGATGAACGACGCGCCGGTGATCGGCCAGCTCGACTTGCCCGGCTGGTCGGTCAAGATTTGGTAGAACCCCGGCGCGCCCTTCCAGTCCGCGTAGGCCGCGGCCGCCGCGAACGCGTCGTCATCCGGCTGGACGAATTGCCCTTCCCTGTTCTGCACGGCCGCGGTCGTCATCCGGTTCTTCTTCGCGTAGGCATACTCGACGTAGCCGATCGAGCCCTTGATCCGCTGCACGTACGCGGCGACGCCTTCGTTGCCCTTGCCGCCCACGCCTTCCGGCCACGCGACCGCCGTGCTCGCGCCGACCTTCGCCTTCCACTCCGGGCTCACCTTCGACAGGTAGTCGGTCCAGATGAACGTCGTGCCCGAGCCGTCGGAGCGGCGGACGACGGTGATCGGCTCGGCCGGTAGCTTGATGCCCGGGTTGAGGTCGGCGATCGCCTTGTCGTTCCACGTCTTGATCTTGCCGAAGTAGATGTCGGCGAGGACGGGGCCCGTGAACCGCAGCGCGCCGGGCGCGATGCCTTCGAGGTTCACCACGGGCACGACGCCGCCGATGATGGCCGGGAACTGCATCAGCCCCGCCGCCTGCAGGTCCTCCGGCTTCAGCGGCATGTCGGACGCGCCGAAGTCGACGGTCTTCGCCTTGATCTGGGCAATGCCTCCGCCGGAGCCGATCGACTGGTAGTTCATGCCCACGCCCACCTGCTTCTTGTAGGCGTCGGCCCACTTCGCGTAGATCGGGTATGGAAACGTGGCGCCGGCACCGGTGATGTCGACGGCGTGCGCCTGGACGCCGAACGCCAGCGCGGCGGCGGCGAGGAAGCTCGCGAGCGTGTTCCTGCGGTTCATCGGTGGTCCCTTCGCGTGATCGATGGCCGCCATTGTCGCGGCCGTTTGTGACACGACCGTGACACGCCGATGACGCGAGATGACATCCGCCGCCGGGGGCGGCGCGGCGAAGTGGAAGGCGGTCCCGCCGGGGACGGGCGGCCTACTGCAGCAGCGTGCGCGGGTCGACGTAGGCGTAGCCCAGCGCCTCCGCCACCGGCTGGCACGTGATCTTGCCGAAGGCGACGTTGAGCCCGTCGCGCAGGTGCGGATCCTCGCCCAGCGCGCGCTGCCAGCCCTTGTCGGCGAGCGCCAGCGCGAACGGCAGCGTCGCGTTGTTGAGCGCGAACGTCGACGTGCGCGGCACGCCGCCCGGCATGTTCGCGACACAGTAGTGGACGACGCCGTCGACGACGTACGTCGGCTCCGCGTGCGTCGTAGGCCGGGAGGTCTCGAAGCACCCGCCCTGGTCGATCGCGACGTCGACGACGACCGAACCCGGCTGCATCTTCTTCACCATCGCCGCCGTCACGAGCTTCGGCGCCGACGCGCCGGGGATGAGCACCCCGCCCACCACGAGGTCCGCGCGCGTCACGTGCCGCTCGACCGAATCGTGCGTCGAGAACTCGGTCTTGAGGTGCGGCCCGAACTGCTTCCACAGCGCGGCCAGCACCTCCGGGTTGCGGTCGAGGACGGTCACGTCCGCGCCCATGCCGAGTGCGATCATCGCCGCGTGGGCGCCAACGACACCGCCGCCCAGGATCACGACCTTGCCCGGCGCGACCCCCGGGACGCCGCCCAGCAGCAGGCCCTTGCCGCCGTGCGGCTTCTCGAGCAGGAACGCACCCGCCTGCACGGCCATCCGGCCGGCGACTTCCGACATCGGCGCGAGCAGCGGCAGCCCGCCGTGCGGCGACGTGACCGTCTCGTATGCGATGCAGACGGCGTTGCTTGCGACCAGCGCCTTCGCCTGCTCCGGGTCCGGCGCGAGGTGCAGGTACGTGAAGAGGATCTGGCCGGGCCGCAGGCGGCGGCACTCGGCGGCCTGCGGCTCCTTCACCTTGACGATCATGTCGGCATTGGCGAATACCGCGTCGGCGCTGTGCGCGATCGTCGCGCCGGCGGCGACGTAGGCGTCGTCGCGGAGCCCGATGCCGGCGCCCGCGTCGTGCTCGACCTCGACCACGTGCCCGCGTGCGACGAATTCGCGCACGGACGCCGGCGTGAGCCCGACGCGGTTCTCGAGCACCTTGATTTCCTTGGGTACGCCCACGCGCATCGCGCCACTCCCGTTCGTCGCAGGGCCCCTATTTCATCACAGGCGGCATCGGCAGGAGACCGGGGTGGCGACGGCCACGGCGGCGCGCCCGTGGGCCCGTGGGGTGTTGCGTCGCAACAAACCGGTCGACACCGGGCAGTCGCCCGGGCGCGCCTCCTGTCGGCGCCCCGTTGACAAGGGACGACCGCATCGCCACGCTGCCCGCATGGCGATTCGCGCCCACTTCCAGAAGCTCGTCGACCGCGTGCGGCTGCTGCCGCCACTCGCCGCCGCCGTCGTGTACCCGTGCGACCGCGAATCGCTGCAGGTCGCGATGTCGGGTGCGTTCGCCGGATACCTCGATCCCACGCTGGTCGGCCCCGAGGCGCGCATTCGCGAGACCGCCGACCGGTCGGGGCTCGACATCTCGCGGCTGCCGATCGTCGGCACGGACGACGACCCCCGCGCGGCCGGCGTGCGCGCCGCGGAACTCGCGCGCGACGGCAGGGCGGCCGCCCTCATCCGCGGCAGCCTCGGCAACGAGGACCTGCTGGGGCCGGTGGCGGCACCGGAGTCCGGGTTGCGTACCGAGCGGCGGCTGTCGCACGCGTACTTCCTCGACATTCCGGGCCAGCCGCGCGGCCTGCTGCTCGCCGACGCGTACATGAACGTGACGCCCAACCTCGCGGCGAAGCGCGACATCGTGCAGAACACCATCCAGCTCGCCAACGCGATCGGCGTTGCGGCACCCAACGTCGCGCTGCTCGCGGCGATGGACGGGCCGGCGCCCGCCTTCCGCTCGACCACGGACGCCGTCGCGCTCAAGGCCATGGCGATGCAGGGCCTGTTCCCGGGGGCCACCGTCGACGGCCCGCTCGCGCCCGACAGCGCGCTGTCGCTCGAAGCGGCCCGCAGCAAGGGCGTGAAGTCCGACATCGCCGGCCGTGCGGACGTCCTCATCGGGCCGTCGATGGAGAGCGCGCTGATGGTGCTGCGCACGCTGCTCGCGGTTTCCGGGGGCCTCGCCGCCGGGATCGTCGTGGGCGCGCGCGTGCCCGTCGTCGTGCCCACGCGCCACGACTCGCTGGAGGTGCGGATGGCGTCCTGCGTTCTCGCGTCGCTGCTCGCCGCGGCCGCACGCGACGGGGCGAAGTCCGAGCCGGTGGCGGGCGCGCTGGTACCCGACACCAAGGCGCGCGTCGCCGCTTAAAGCGGCGAAATGAGGGTCAGACTCGAATTTCGCGACCTGATGGCGTCGAATCGCGACGCTCGACCGCGAAATTCGAGTCTGACCCTCATTTCACGGCGCCGGCAGCGGCTTCAAACGCCGTTGCGCTGCCGCACGCAGTCCATGAAGTAGCGCTTCCTACCGCCGTCGTCGAGCTCGACGAGGCCGTGGATGTCGGTCTCGAAGCCCGGGAACGTGTCGTTGAAGCTCCGCGCGAACTTGAGGTACTCGACGATCGTGCGATTGAACCGCTCGCCGGGAATCAGCAGCGGAATGCCCGGAGGATAGGGCGTCAGCAGCACGCCGGTCACCCGCCCCTCGAGATGGTCGATCTCGACGCGGTCGATCTCGCGGTGCGCCATGCACGCGAACGCGTCGGATGGCTTCATCGCCGGTTGCATGTCCGACAGGTACATCTCGGTCGTGACCCGCGCGACGTCGTTGGCCTTGTACATGTCGTGGATCTGCTGGCACAGGTCGCGCAGGCCCACGCGCTCGTACTTGGGCTGCTGCGCGCAGAACTCGGGCAAGATCCGCCACAGCGGCTGGTTCTTGTCGTAGTCGTCCTTGAACTGCTGCAGCGCGGTCAGCAGCGTGTTCCAGCGGCCCTTGGTGATGCCGATCGTGAACATGATGAAGAACGAGTACAGCCCGGTCTTCTCGACGATGACGCCGTGCTCGGCGAGGTACTTGGTCACGATCGACGCCGGGATGCCGGACTTCGCGAACCGGCCCGACACGTCGAGCCCCGGCGTGATGATCGTCGCCTTGATCGGGTCGAGGATGTTGAAGCCCGGGGCGAGGTCCCCGAAGCCGTGCCATTTCTCGTTGGCGCGCAGGATCCAGTCGTCGCGCCTGATGCCCTCGGCCGCCAGCCGCTCGGGGCCCCACACCTTGAACCACCAGTCCTTGCCCCACTCGTCGTCGACCTTGCGCATCGCGCGGCGGAAATCGAGCGCCTCGACCAGCGACTCCTCGACCAGCGCCGTGCCGCCCGGCGGCTCCATCATCGCCGCCGACACGTCGCAGGACGCGATGATCGCGTACTGCGGCGACGTCGACGTGTGCATCAGGTACGCCTCGTTGAATATCGGCAGGTCGAGCTTCCGGGTCTCCGAGTTCTGCACGATGATCTGCGACGCCTGCGAGATGCCGGCGAGCAGCTTGTGCGTCGAGTGGGTCGCGAAGATCAGCGAGTCCTTGCTGCGCGGACGATCCTTGCCGATCGCGTGCATGTCGCGGTAGAACTCGTGGAACGCCGCGTGCGGCAGCCACGCCTCGTCGAAGTGCAGCGTCTCGATGCTGTTGCCCAGCGTTTCCTTCAGCATCTCGACGTTGTACGCGATGCCGTCGTACGTGCTCTGCGTGATCGTCAGGATCCGCGGCTTCTTGTTCCTCGCCTCGCGCGCGAACGGGTTGGCGTCGATGCGCTTGGCGATGTTCGCGGGCTTGAACTCCTCGAGCGGGATCGGCCCGATGATGCCGAGGTGGTTGCGCGTCGGCGGCAGGAACACCGGGATCGCGCCGGTCATCGTGATCGCGTGCAGCACCGACACGTGGCAGTTGCGGTCGACGACGACGATGTCGTCGGGCGCGACGTTCGCGTGCCAGACCATCTTGTTCGACGTCGACGTGCCGTTGGTGACGAAGAAGCAGTGGTCGGCGTTGAAGATCCGCGCGGCGTTGCGCTCGGCCGCCGCGACGGGGCCCGTATGGTCGAGCAGCTGGCCGAGCTCGTCGACGGCGTTGCAGACGTCCGCGCGCAGCATGTTCTCGCCGAAGAACTGGTGGAACATCTGGCCGACGGGGCTCTTCAGGAAGGCGACGCCGCCGGAGTGGCCCGGGCAGTGCCACGAGTACGAGCCGTCCTGCGCGTAGTCGACGAGCGCGCGGAAGAACGGGGGCGCCAGCGAGTCGAGGTAGGACTTCGTCTCGCGGATGATGTGGCGCGCGACGAACTCCGGCGTGTCCTCGAACATGTGGATGAAGCCGTGCAGCTCGCGCAGGATGTCGTTCGGGATGTGCTGCGACGTGCGCGTCTCGCCGTACAGGTAGATCGGGATCTCCGCGTTCTTGAAGCGGATCTCCTTGATGAAGCTCCGGAGGTTGAGGATTGCCGGGTCGAGCTCCGGACCCGGCGTGAATTCCTCGTCGTCGATCGACAGGATGAACGCCGACGCGCGCGACTGCTGCTGGGCGAACTGCGACAGGTCGCCGTAGCTCGTCACGCCGAGCACCTCCATGCCTTCCTTCTCGATTGCGCTGGCGAGCGCGCGGATGCCGAGCCCGGAAGCGTTCTCCGAGCGGAAATCCTCGTCGATGATGACGATGGGAAAGCGGAACTTCATCCGACACTCCTGCGGCGGGCGGGCATCAATGGAAACGGGGCGCCCGCGGCCCCGGGGCGCCCCTCGACTGGCCGGCATTGTGCGCCGGTCGACGGCCGTTTGCAGGGATCGGGATCAAGGAACCCGTCCCCGGCGTGCGCGACGGTGACGTCCGCGCAACAACGCGCGCCCGGCCAAGGCGGTTGACCGCGGCCGGCGGGTGTCAGAGTCGAACGGCGACGACGGCGGCCGCGGCCGCGATGAGCGCCACGCCGAGCGGCGTGCGCAGCCGGCGCCCCCACCGGAGATTCTTCTCCGCGGCCATCACCGCCGCGAGCGCCAGCATCCACGCGAGGCTGCCGGTGCCGACGGCGAACATCACGAGCATCAGCGCCCAGCAGCAGCCCACGCAGAAGAGGCCGTGGTCCAAGCCCAGCCGCCACGCTTCCCGGACGGGGGCGCGGCCGTGCCACCGCGCGGCCACGAACGCGAACGGCGAATGGCATTCCTCCAGGCAACGGTACTTGAGCGCGCTCCACTGGAAGGCGCCGGCGCCGGCCAGCACGGCGGCGCCGAGTGCCCAGTCCCAGCCGGCGGCCGCCGGATAGCGGCCCGCTGCCCAGTGCAGCAGCGCGTCCGCCAGGTGCGCGAGGAGACCGAACGCGAGCCAGGCGACGAAGAACCCGGCCACGACGGCGGCGACGAGCCGGCCCGCATCGGCGCGGCCGGCGACGAGCCGCCGGAAGAGCGCGAGCAGCGGGTACGTCGTCGGCAGCATCATCGCCGCGATCATCAGCACCCACGCGAGCGCGTGCAGCGCGGCGGGCACGACCGCGCTGCCCGCCGGCACGGCCCGGCACAGCGCGGCGAGCGCACCGGCGTCGGCCCACCCCTCGTGCGCGAAATACCGCGCGTACGGGCTCGCGCCGGCGGCCGCGAGCGCGAGCCACGCGGCGCCGGACACGGCGGCCAGCAGCGCGGCCAGCGCCCACGAAGGGTCGCCGCCCGCCGCTACCGCCGCGCGGGCGCCTTTCTCGATCGGGATCGCCGCCATCGCGGCCGCGGCTGCGGCGGCGCCTACGCCGAGAACACGAACGTGCTCTGCAGTGCGTTGTAGCCGACGAGGTCCACGTCGATCCCGAGGCTCTTCTTCTTCGCGCGGTACCGGTCCGCCTTGCCGACGAACACGGGCGCGCCCGGCACCGTGGAGAAGATGGTGTCGGCGAGCGTCGTCGTCTTGCCCGCCGCGCTGGTGTAGGGCGAGAGCTCGGCGTAGCCGTCCTCGCCGATCTTGATGATGCCGTGGCCGCCCTGCACCGTGAACGTGATCGGCACCTTCTCGACGGACACCACCTCGCCGACCAGCTTCACGAGGTCGGCGACCGGCCCGCCCAGCTTGCCGGTGTAGACGTCGAGGATCGCCTTTTCCTGCGCGGGGGACGCCTTGTCATCCAGGTGCACCGCCACGCGCCAGTTGCCGGCGAGCACGTTGCCGGGGATGTGGCCGATCAGCGCGATCGTGCGTCCGGCGACGTCCACGCCGTCGATCGTGCCCTTGTCGAAATGCCACGCCGTGATCGCATCGCAGGTGCCGTAGTCCGGGTCCTCGCCGATCCAGCAGGGGCACAGCACGCGGCAGTTGCAGACTTCGAGCAGGCGTCCTTCGAGGTGATACGCCATGGCAATCCTCCTGTGCGCGGGATCGGGTCGGCGTCCGTGCGCGCGGGCGCCGGCGAGGCATGCGAGCCTACGCCCCGGCGGCCGTCGTGCAACTACGCAATTCTGCGTACGCTCCGCGCCTCAGCGGCGGCCGGAGGCGAGCCGCACCGACTCGGGGTGCGCGCGCAGCCGCGCCATCGCGAAGACCCCGAGCACCGGTCCGATCGCGAGCGGCGCGAATGCGTAGCGCCAGCCGACGGCGTCCACGAAGTGCGGCATCAGGTGGATCGTCACCAGCGTGAGCGTGAAGCCCATCGCCGTCTGCACGGTCAGCATCGTGCCGACACGCGAGCGGTCGGCGAGCTCGGCGATGGAGGCCGAGAACTGCGCCGAGTCGGCGACGATGCTGATGCCCCATACGATGCACACGGCGACGAGCCAACCGGGCGCGCCGCCGAACAGCAAGCCGATCGTCGCCGCGCACGTGCCCGACACGGCCATCGCCGCGATCGTGATCGTCGTGCGCCCGAGCCGGTCGGCGAGCAGTCCCGCGACCACCGAGCCGATGCCGCCGGCGGCGATCGTCGCGAACGCCGTGAGCTTCGCCATCACCGGCGCCGTGTCCGGCGGCAGCGTGAGAGCGAAGCTCGCCGACAGGAACACGCCGATCCACGCCCACATCGCGTACAGCTCCCACATGTGCCCGAGGTAGCCCATGTTGGCGAGCCGCAGCGGCACGTCGCGCCACGCGGCGAGCACGGCATGGGGGTCGAACGGTGGCGTGCGTCCGACGTTGGGCCCGATGCCGGCGAAGCCGATCAGCAGCGCGGCGGCGAGCGCGGATGCCGAGGCGACCGCCACCGGGATGCGCCAGTCGACGCCGCCGAGTGCGTTGACGAGGTGCGGGACGGCGGAGCCCAGCGTCAGCGCGCCCACGAGGATGCCGACCATGAGGCCCATGTCGCCCTTCGCCCACGTGGAGGCGAGCTTCATGCCAACCGGGTAGACACCCGCCAGCGCGACCCCGGTGACGAAGCGCAGCAGCGGCGGCGCGGCCGACGCGGGATCGACGGCCAGCAGCACCGCGTTCGCCGCGGCGCCCGCGAGCGCGCAGCCGGCGAACAGGCGCCGCGGGTCGATGCGGTCGGGCAGGCCGAAGTACGCGCTCGCGAGGCAGCCGGCGACGAAGCCCGCCTGGACGCCGCTCGTCAGCGCGGCCTGCGCGAATCCCGACAGCCGGTACTGCGCGACCAGCGCCGGCACCACGGCCGACGCGGAGAACCAGAGGCCCAGCGCCGCGACCTGGCAGAACGCGATCAGCGCGACCGAAGCGCGCTTGGTGGATGCGGCCATCCTGTTGCCTCCGGTGCCCGGGGCTTCGCCGGACGGGGAGCGTACGGGAACGTCGGGGCGCAACGCAACGGCTGCAGCCAACGCCGCCGCAGCCGGACGCAGCGCGCCGGCAATCCCGGTCAGATCTTGGGAAGCGTGACGCCCTGCTGCCCCTGGTACTTGCCGCCGCGGTCCTTGTACGAGGTCTCGCAGACCTCGTCGGACTCGAAGAAGATCACCTGCGCGACGCCTTCGTTGGCGTAGATCTTCGCGGGCAGCGGCGTCGTGTTCGAGAACTCGAGCGTCACGTAGCCCTCCCACTCGGGCTCGAAGGGAGTTACGTTGACTATGATCCCGCAACGGGCGTACGTCGAATTGTGAACGAAGATGTCGTTGGCGACGAAGTTCTCGATGTCGGGCACGCTGATGTCGAAGACCTCCTCGATACCGCACGGTTCGATCGACTCGACCGTATCCCAGACCGGCCCGTCGAGCAGCATCGCGAGGTCCGCGTGCGGAGACGCCGCGCACACGAGTTTCGCCGCGCGGCGCCCGACCGACTGCACACGCGACACGTTGACGCCCAAGCTGCGCAGCGACGCACCAGCCGTCGCCGCCGCGCCCGACAGCAGCGGCCACGCCTCTCGCGGCAGCGTGTCGAAGTTGCTCTTCGGCTTCGTCACGAACGCGTCGAGCGCAGGCAGGATTTCCTCGCGCAGGCGCAGATCCTTGACCGACCCGGGGCAGAAGCCGATCTCGCGCGCGAACCGGCGAATCTGCTCGCGGTCGGTGATCTGGATCCGGTGCGCTTCGGTGCCGATCGCCGTGATCTTTTCGCGAACGAGCGAGAACACGCCAAAGCGGAGCAGCAGGTGCCGCACGTCGTCGATCAGCCGTCGCGACTTCGAGTAGTACTCGACGAACGCGCTGGCACCGGACCGGTACACGCCGCCGTCGCCGGAGAACAGCGCCTGCAGGAACAGCCGCACCGACGCGCGCGGCGCAGTGAACACGCACTGCGGGACGAACTTGCCCTCGGCAGTTACAGCGAGGCCATGGCCCCGCAGCCAGCGCGACGCGCGATTCGGCTCCGGAATGCCGCCGCGTCCTGCGTGGTTGACGATCCGGTAGCCGTGCGTCGGCTTGGCGGTCACGCAGCCGAGCCCGCCGGCGGCGACCGAGCGCGCGAGCAACGCGACCAGCGTTGCATCGTTGCTCGTGAAGGTCGGGCTGTGGCCGGGCGTCCGGCACTGCCCCTCCGAGATCATGAGCCCGAGCAGCGACGCCTCCCAATCCGGCAGCGGCGTGGTGCCGAACACCGGAATCTCGCGCGGCACCGCGATGCGGTCGCCGACGCGCAGCGACGCGAGCGCCGCCCAGCCGCCGAGTTGCCGGAACGGGTGGTTGGCCGTCGCCTTGATGCGCAGGCCCGCGCGCGTGCGGAGCTCGAACACGGGCTTGCGGCCCTGTGGAACGAATGCGGAAACGTCGGCCGCGATGGTCTTCCAGCCGGCGAGCCCGACCGTGCGGTCGCCGGCGCGCATTTCCGCAATGGACGACAGGGCGCCGGTCCGCGCGTTGACGACGCGCGTGTCGGCCGTCACGCACTTGCCGAGGCAAACCGTGAGCACGTTGCGCGGAATGCGGAAGTACTCGACGGTGCGCGCGAGCGCGAACGAGTTGGGCGGGATGATGCAGACGTCGCCGACGAAGTCTACGAACGACGCGGCGTCGAACGCCTTCGGGTCGACGATCGTCGAGTTGATGTTCGTGAAGATCTTGAATTCGCGCGAGCAGCGGATGTCGTAGCCGTAGCTCGACGTGCCGTACGACACGATGCGCCGGCCGTCGACCTCGCGCACCTGCCCCGCCTCGAACGGCTCGATCATCCGCGTCGACTGCGCCATCCGGCGGATCCATCTGTCCGACTTGATCATCTACGCGTCCTCGAGCCGATCGTGCCCATCGTGAGCCGCGCGCCGCCGATGCGCGATGCGCGCCGCGACGATCCGCTCATTTCATTGTAGTCGATGGAGGTCGCAATTCAATCGCGCGTCGCGCTCGCGGTCCGCGCGCGGCAGCGCGCGGGTCCGCCGTACCGCGCAGCCCACGCGGCGCGGCGCGTCACGTGTTCTGGACGACGATGTTCGGGAACTTCGTCGAGAAGTCGGCGGCCTTCTCGGCCACCGAGATCGCCACCTTGCGCGCGATCTCGCGGTAGATCTGCGCGACCTTGCCGTCGGGGTCCGCGACGACCGTCGGCCTCCCCGAGTCCGCCTGCTCGCGGATGTGGATGTCGAGCGGCAGCCCGCCCAGGAACGGCACCTTGTAGTCGCTGCACATCTTCTGCGCGCCGCCCTCGCCGAAGATGTGCTCGGGGTGCCCGCACTTCGAGCAGATGTGGATGCTCATGTTCTCGACGATGCCGACGATCGGGACGCCGACCTTCTCGAACATCTTGAGTCCCTTGCGGGCGTCGATCAGCGCGATGTCCTGCGGCGTCGTGACGATGACGGCGCCCGTCACCGGCACCTTCTGCGCCAGCGTGAGCTGGATGTCGCCCGTGCCCGGCGGCATGTCGACGATCAGGTAGTCGACCTCGCGCCACCGCGTATCCTTGAGCAGCTGCTCCAGCGCCTGCGTGACCATCGGCCCGCGCCAGACCATCGGCGTGTCGGCGTCGATCATGAAGCCGATCGACATCGCCTGCACGCCGTACGCCTCGAGCGGCTCGAGCGTCTTGCCGTCGGTGGACTCGGGGCGGCCGTGGATGCCGAGCATCGTCGGCTGCGACGGCCCGTAGATGTCGGCGTCGAGGACGCCGACGGTCGCGCCTTCGGCCGCCAGCGCGAGCGCGAGGTTCACGGCGGTCGTCGACTTGCCCACGCCGCCCTTGCCGCTCGCCACGGCGACGATGTTCTTCACGCCGGGGATCAGCTTGACGCCGCGCTGCACTGCGTGCGAGACGATCTTCGTCGTCACGTTCACGGTGACGCGGCCCGCGCCGGGCAGCGCGGCGACGGCAGACTGCACCAGCTTGCGGAGCGCCGGGTGCTGGCTCTTCGCCGGGTAGCCCAACGCCAGGTCGACGGTGGCGTCGGCGCCGTCGACGGCCACCTTCCGCACCGCCTTCTCGGTGACGATGTCGCGGCCGGTGTTGGGATCGACGACGGTCTTGAGGCAGGCGGTGACGGCGGCTTCGGTCAATGCCATTGCGGACTCCGGGAGGTCCCGCGATGCGGGGTTCAAAGCCTTGGAATTCTAGCCGAATTCGGGCGCCTCCGAAGGGCGCGCCCTGCCTTCTTGCTAGAATCGGACGTTCCCCTGCGTACCGCAAGGTCATCCGTGACGTCGCCCGCCGTTCCCGCGCCCCGCAAGCTGTTCGTCACCACCGCGCTGCCGTACGCGAACGCGCCGTTCCACATCGGCCACCTGATGGAGTACATCCAGGCCGACATCTGGGTGCGCTTCCAGCGGATGCAGGGCCACGAGGTGCACTTCGTCTGCGCCGACGACGCCCACGGCGCGCCGATGATGCTGAAGGCCGAGTCCGAGGGCATCACGCCGGAACAGCTCGTCGCGCGCGTCGGCGTATCGCACGTCGAGGACTGGCGGCGCTACGGCATCAGCTTCGACACGACGCACACGACCCACTCGCCGGAGAACGCGGAGCTCGCGCGGTCGATCTACCGCGCGCTGCGCGACCGGCGGCCGTCGCTGATCGGGGCCAAGACGATCGAGCAGTTCTACGACCCGGTCAAGGGCATGTTCCTGGCCGACCGCTACATCAAGGGCACGTGCCCGAAGTGCGGCGCGAAGGACCAGAACGGCGACAACTGCGAGGTGTGCGGGTCGACCTACGCGCCGACCGACCTCATCGACCCGTATTCGGCGCTGACCGGGGCGAGGCCGGAGCTGCGCGAGTCCGAGCACCTGTTCTTCCGGCTGTCCGATCCGCAGGTGGTCGCTTTCCTCGACCGGTGGACGAAAGCTACGCCGCTGCAGCCGGAGGTGTACAACAAGATCCAGGAGTGGCTGGGCGACGGAGGGCGCGCGCTCAACGACTGGGACATCTCGCGCGACCCGCCCTACTTCGGCTTCGAGATCCCGGACGCGCCGGGCAAGTACTTCTACGTGTGGCTGGACGCGCCGATCGGCTACCTCGCCGCGCTGAAGAAGCACTTCGACTCCGGGGCCGCGCGCCGCGCGTATCCCGCCGAGACGCGCACGTTCGAGGAGTTCGTGGCCGACCCCGGCGTCGAGCAGTACCACTTCATCGGCAAGGACATCGTGTACTTCCACACGCTGTTCTGGCCGGCGATGCTGCACTTCTCCGGCCGCAAGACGCCGACCAACGTGTTCGTGCACGGCTTCCTCGTCATGGCGTCCGGCGAGAAGATGTCGAAGTCGCGCGGCACCGGCGTCAGCCCCCAGCGCTATGCCGAGCTGGGGCTCAATCCCGAGTGGCTGCGCTACTACATCGCGGCGAAGCTCAACGAGCGCGTCGAGGACCTCGACTTCAATCCCGACGACTTCGTCGCGCGCGTCAACAGCGACCTCGTCGGGAAGTACGTGAACATCGCGAGCCGCGCGGCGGGCTTCGTCGACAAGCACTTCGGCGGGTCGCTCGCGTACGGGCCGAAGGCGGCGGGCGAGCTCGCGCACGCCGCGCGCGACGCGCTGCGGATCGCCGCCGAAGCGTACGCGGCGCGCCGGTTCGGCCAGGTCGTCCGCGACGCGATGGCGATCGCCGACCGCATCAACGAGGCGTTCGACCAGGCGAGGCCGTGGACGCTCGCCAGGGACCCGGCGCGGCGCGCCGAACTGCAGGAGGTCTGCTCGGGCGCGCTCGCGGGGTTCAAGCTGCTGACGGTCCTGCTGGCGCCGATCCTCCCGGTCACGGCGAGCCGCGTCGCGCGCGAGCTCTTCGGGCTCGGCCGCGACTTCACGTGGGCCGACGGCACCGTCCTGCCCGACCGCGTCAACGCGTACGCGCACCTGCTGGCGCGCATCGACCCGAAGCAGATCGACGCGCTGCTGGGTGCACCTTCGCCCTCGCCCCAACCGACGCCCGCTCGTGCGGAGCAGGGAGGAAAGGCGCCCTCGGCCCAACCCTCTCCCGCCGGCGCGGGACGCGGAGCAAAGCACGTCGCGGCGGCGCCCGCCTCGGGACCTCCCTCTCCCCAGCGGGGAGAGGGCCGGGGTGAGGGGGAGACGCATGCCGCCACGATCACCATCGACGATTTCGCGAAGGTCGACCTGCGCATCGCGCGCATCGTCGATGCCGCGCACGTGGAAGGCGCCGACAAGCTGCTCCGGCTCACGCTCGACGCCGGCGAAGGACGGCACCGGACGGTGTTCGCCGGCATCAAGTCGGCGTACGACCCGGCCACGCTCGTCGGCCGCCTGACGCCGATGGTGGCGAACCTCGCCCCGCGCAAGATGAAGTTCGGCCTGTCCGAGGGCATGGTGCTCGCCGCGTCCGGCGACGGTGCCGGTATCTACCTGCTGGCACCCGATTCGGGTGCGGAACCGGGGATGCGCGTCAAATGACCGCGGTCGTGGCGCCGGCGCGCCCGATGCCGATGCGGTAGCCCGGAGGCGGCGGAAGACCGGTGAATCCGCTCGACCTCGTCGTCGCCCTCGTCGTCGCGTGGCTCGCGCTGGGACTCCTCGGGCTCGTGCGGTCCCGCCACCTGCCGTACATCAGTCACGTACTGTTCCCGGTCGGCGGCGCGGTCGGCCTCGCGCTTGCCGCCGTCGCGTTCACGGCAATCGGCGCCGCGCCGCAGGCGCTGGTGCTCCCGCTCGGCCTGCCCGACCTGCCGTTCCACCTGCGCATCGACGCGCTGTCGGCGTTCTTCCTCGTCCTGCTCGGGGCGACGGGCGCGGCGGTCTCCGTCTACTCGGCCGGGTACTTCCGCGCGAGCGACGGCACGGCGCCCGGGCTCGTCTGCTTCGAGTACCACACGTTCCTCGCCGCGATGGCGTTGGTGCTCGTCGCCGACGACGCGTACGTGTTCATGGTCGCCTGGGAGACGATGGCGCTCGCGTCGTACTTCCTCGTGACGACCGAGCACCGGATCCCGGAGATCCGTCGCGCGGGCTTCCTCTACCTGACGATCGCGCACGTCGGCGCGATCGCGATCCTGCTCTGCTTCGGCGTGCTGCAGGGCGGCAGCGGCGACTACACGTTCGAGGCGATGCGCGCGATCGCGCTGCCGGGCGCGTGGCCGTCCGTCGCGTTCTTCCTGGCGCTCATGGGGTTCGGGGCCAAGGCCGGGCTGCTGCCGCTCCACGTCTGGCTGCCCGAGGCCCATCCGGCCGCGCCATCGCCCGTCTCGGCGCTGATGAGCGCCGTGATGCTGAAGACGGCGATCTACGGCATCCTGCGCGTCACGTTCGACCTCATGCACGCGCAGCTCTGGTGGTGGGGCGTGGTGGCGCTCGCCGCGGGCCTCGTGACCGCCCTGTTCGGCGTCGTGTTCGCGGCCGTGCAGACGGACATGAAGCGGCTGCTCGCGTACTCGTCGATCGAGAACATCGGGATCATCGTGGCGGGCATCGGCCTTACGATCCTGTTCCGCGCCTACGAGAAGCCTGCGCTCGCGGCGATCGCGCTGACCGCGGTCCTCTACCACGCGCTCAACCACGCGTTCTTCAAGAGCCTGCTCTTCCTCACGACGGGCTCGGTCCTGCACGCGACGCGCGAGCGCAGCCTCGGCAAGCTGGGCGGCCTCATCCACCGAATGCCGTGGGTGGCGTGGCTGGCGCTCGTGGGCACGCTCGCCATCGCCGGGCTGCCGCCGCTCAACGGCTTCGTGTCGGAATGGCTGCTGCTGCAGGCGTTCCTGTTCACGCCGACGCTGCCGCAGTCGTTCGTCAACATGCTGGTGCCGGTCGCGACGGCGGCGCTGGTGCTGGCGGTCGCGCTCGCCGCCTACGTGATGGTGAAGTTCTACGGCATCGTCTTTCTCGGCCGGCCGCGCGAGGCCAACCTCGCGTACGCGCACGACGCCGGCCCCTGGGAGCGCGCCGCGCTGGCGTACCTCGCCGCCGGCTGCGTGCTGCTGGGCCTCTTCCCCGTGAACGTGATCGCGCTGCTCGACCCGGTGAACACGCTGCTCGTCGGCGCGAGCGCGGTACCGGAGGGCCCGCGTAGCTGGCTGCTGCTCGCGCCGGTCGACGCGGACCGGTCGAGCTACAGCCCGCTCATCGTGCTGGTCGTGATCGCCGCGACCGTGCTGCTGACGATCCAGATCGTCCACCGCTTCTACCACGGCCGGGTTCGGCGCGCGCCGCCGTGGGACTGCGGCTTCCCCGGGCAGACGCCGCGCATGCAGGACACGGCCGAAGGCTTCGGGCAGCCGATCCGGACGGTGTTCGAGCCGTTCTTCCGGATGGAGCGCCACCTGCCGTCGCCGTTCGACGCGAAGCCCACCTACTCGGTGAAGGTCGAGGATCCGCTCTGGCACGGCCTGTACCTGCCGATCGTGCGTGGCGCGGAGGTCGTCGCGCGGCTGGTCGGCTATATCCAGCAGGGGCGCATCTCCGTCTACCTGACGTACAGCTTCTTCACGCTGCTCGCGCTGCTCTTCTTCGTCCGGTGACCGCGCGATGACCGTCTCGAGCTTCCTGTCCCAGCAGCTCCAGGTCGCCGTTGCGCTGGCGCTGGCCCCGCTCCTCGTCGGCTGGGTCGCGCAGTGCCGCGCCTGGCTGTCGAACCGGACCGCGCCCTCGTTGTTCCTGCCGTACCGGACGATCCGCAAGCTGTTCGTCAAGGACGCCGTGGTCGCCGGGAACGCGTCACCGGTGTTCCGGCTGACGCCGTACATCGTGTTCGGCGCGATGTGCTGCGCGGCCGCGATCGTGCCGTCGCTCGCGACCGACCTGCCGTTCGCGCGCGCCGCCGACGCGATCGCGCTCGTCGGACTGTTCGCGCTCGCGCGCGTGTTCATGGCGCTGGCGGCGATGGACATCGGCACGGCGTTCGGCTCGCTCGGCGCGCGCCGCGACATGTTCATCGGCTTCCTGGCGGAGCCCGCGCTGCTGATGGTGCTGTTCACGGCGTCGCTGATCTCGGGCTCGACGTCGCTGCCGGAGATCGTCGACACGCTGGCCCACCGTGAGATCGGCATCTACCCCAGCCTCGCGTTCGCCGGCGTCGCGTTCACGATGGTGTCGCTCGCCGAGAACGCGCGCATCCCGGTCGACAACCCCACGACGCACCTCGAGCTCACGATGATCCACGAGGCGATGCTGCTCGAGTACTCGGCGCGCCACCTCGCGCTGCTCGAATGGGCGGCGGCGCTGAAGCTCTTCAACTACTCGTGCATCGGCCTTGCGATCTTCTTTCCGTTCGGCATCGTCAGCGGCACCGACTGGATGGCGCTGCTCGGGGCGGCGCCGCTGCTGATCGCGAAGCTCGCCATCGGCGGCTTCGCGCTGGCGCTGATCGAAACGCTGTCGGCGAAGATGCGCATCTTCCGCGCGCCCGAGTTCCTCGGCACCGCCTTCATGCTCGCCGTGCTCGCGATGCTGGTCAACCTGCTGCTGGGCGCCTAGATGAGCGTCCCCCCGCGTTCGCTGCGCTCGTCGCCTCCCGCGCCGCCCTCGCGCGCGGGGCGAAGCCCAGGCTCGCAGAGCGCGTCCGCGCGCGCGGGCGGCGGCCGACACGCCCACGCCTGCATGCCGCGCGCGCGCAAGGAGGCCGCCGCGGGTCAGTCCCTTGGGACGGCCCGGCGGGACGGTGAACGACCCCCACGCTCGCTGCGCTCGCTGCCCCCCGCGGGGGCGGGTCAGCCCCTTGGGACGGCCCGGCGGGACTGACATGGCGACGATGCCGCTCTGGGCGCAGCTCATCAACCTGCTGGCGGCGGTGCTGCTGCTGCTCGCGTTCGCGATGCTCGCCCAGCGGCGCGTCGTGTCGCTGATCGACCTCTTCGCGTGGCAGGGGCTGGCGCTCGCGAGCTCGACCGCGATCGTCGGCTATGCGACCGGCCAGCGGCACCTGTATTTCTCGGCGGCGCTGACGCTCGTGCTCAAGGTCGCGCTGCTGCCGTGGATCCTGCACCGGCTCGTCCGCAAACTCGACGTCAAGTGGGACGTCGAGGGCCTCATCAACGTGCCGACGACGATGATCATCGGCCTCGTGCTGGTCGTCTTCTCGTTCAACCTCGCCGTCCCGATCTCGCAGCTCGCGAGCACCGTCACGCGGGCGACGCTCGGCATCGCGATGGCGACCGTCATGTTGTCGTTCCTGATGATGATCACGCGGCGCAAGGCGATCCCGCAGGTGATCGGCTTCCTCTCGATGGAGAACGGCCTCTTCTTCGCCGCCACCAGCGCGACCTACGGGATGCCGATGGTGGTCGAGCTGGGCATCGCCCTCGACGTGCTGGTCGGCATGCTGATCCTCGGGGTGTTCTTCTTCCAGATCCGCGAGCAGTTCGACAGCCTCGACCTCAAGCACATGGAAAAGCTGAAGGAAGGCGAGTAGGAACGGTGATCGAGATCCTCCTCGTCCTGGGTGTTCCGCTCGCAGGCGCCGTCGTTCTGGCGCTGGTCGGCGAGCGGCGCGCCGCGCCGAAGGTCAACGTGGTCGTGAGCCTGCTCACGTTCCTGGCGGCCGCCGTGCTGACCGCGCGCGTGATCCGCGACGGCCCGATGCTGGTGCTGGACCGCCAGTTCTTCGTCGACCCGTTCAACGTGTTCCTGGTCGCGCTGACCGCGTTCGTCGGCTTCACGACGTCGATCTTCTCGGAGCCGTACATGCGCATCGAGGAGGAGCACAAGCGGCTGACCGCCGCGCGGCTGCGCCTGTACCACGCGATGTTCCAGCTCTTCAACTTCACGATGCTGCTGGCGCTGCTGACCAACAACATGGGCATCCTGTGGGTAGCGATGGAGGCGGCCACGCTCACCACGGTGCTGCTGGTGTCGCTGTACCGGACGCCCGCGTCGCTCGAGGCGGCGTGGAAGTACTTCATCCTGTGCGGCGTCGGCATCGCGCAGGCGCTGTTCGGCACGATCCTCCTCTACTTCGCCGCCGAGAAGCTGCTGGGCGCCGAGGGCGGCGCGCTGCTGTGGACCGAGCTCAACGGCGTCAAGGGCGACCTCGAGCCGACGGTGCTCTCGCTCGCGTTCGTGTTCCTGCTGGTCGGCTACGGCACCAAGGTCGGCCTCGTGCCGCTGCACAACTGGCTGCCCGACGCCCATGCGGAAGGCCCGACGCCGGTGTCGGCCGTGCTGTCCGGCCTGCTGCTCAACGTCGCGCTGTACGCGGTCGTGCGCTGCAAGGTGCTGGTCGAGGGCTCGGTGCAGACGTCGTTCGCGCGCGAGCTGATGATGGGATTCGGGCTCCTGTCCGTCGTCGTCGCCGCATTCCTGCTGTCGCGGCAGAAGGACATCAAGCGGCTGTTCGCCTATTCGTCGATCGAGCACATGGGCATCGTCACGTTCGCCTTCGGGATGGGCGGCCCGATCGCCAACTTCGCGGCCCTGCTGCACATGACCGTCCACTCGCTGACCAAGTCGGCGATCTTCTTCACCGTCGGCCACGCCACGCAGAAGACCGGCACGCAGGTGATGGACGACATCCGGGGGCTCGTCACGATCAGCCCGATGCTCGGCTGGGGCCTCGCGCTCGGCACGCTCGCGATCCTGGGCATGCCGCCGTTCGGGGTGTTCGCGAGCGAGTTCCTCGTCCTCACGACCGCGATGCGCGCGCAGCCGTGGGCCACGCCGTTCCTGCTGGGCGCGCTCGGCCTCGCGTTCGCTTCCGTGTTCTCCAAGATGCAGCCGATGGTGTTCGGCGAGACGACGGCGAAGCGGCTGCCGGTGCGCCCGGCGATGATCCCGGTGTTCGTCCACCTGGCGCTCGTGCTGATGCTGGGCCTGTGGATCCCGCCGTTCCTCGCCGAGTGGTACCGCGAGGCGGCGCGGCTGATCGGATGACGGCGGTGGCCACGCGATGAACCTCTCGCCGCTCGGCCTCACGGCCGCCGCGCTGCCGGCGGCGATCCCTGCCCGCCGCGCGTCCGCGAGCTCAGGGCAGCTGCTGGCCGCGTGCCGCTTGGCGTGGGAGCAGGACGGCCGGCTGGTCGCACTGTGGCTCGCCGACGAGCGCGACCGCGATCGTGGCTGGTGCCTGCGCGTGCTGCTGCAGGACGCCGACGGCCTCACGCTGCTCGAGCACACGATGCCCGACGGCGACGTCCACTATCCGGACCTGGCGCCGATCTTCCCGTCCGCGAACCGCATGCAGCGCGCCGCGTTCGACCTCACCGGCATCCCGGCCGACGGCGACGACCAGCGGCCCTGGCTGTGGATGGCGAGCTGGCCGATCGATCAATTCCCGCTGCGGCGCGACTTCGAAGCGCAGGCCAAGTGGCAGCCGGGCGAGGAGGAGTACGCGTTCGTGCGGGTCGAGGGCGACGGCGTGCACGAGATTCCGGTCGGCCCCGTGCACGCCGGGATCATCGAGCCCGGCCAGTTCCGCTTCCAGGTCGTGGGCGAGAAGGTGCTGCGCCTCGAGGAGCGCCTCTCCTGGGTGCACAAGGGCATCGAGAAGCGTTTCGAAGCGATGTCGCTCGCCGACGGCGGTCGCCTCGCCGGCCGCATCTCGGGCGACAGCACGGTTGCCTACGCGTGGGCCTACGCGCAAGCGGTCGAGGCGATCGCCGGTGCCGACGTGCCGGCGCGCGCCGCCGCCTTGCGGGCGCTGCTGCTCGAGCGCGAGCGCATCGCCAACCATCTGGGCGACCTGGGCTACCTCGGCAACGACGCCGGGTTCGCGTTCGGGCTCGCGCAGTTCTCGCGGCTGAAGGAGGACGTGCTGCGCACGAACCTTGCCGCATTCGGCCACCGGCTGCTGATGGACGTCGTGGTTCCGGGCGGGGTCGCGAACGACCTTGCGCCGGCGCACGTCGAGCGCATCCGCGACGAATGCGCGACGCTGGAGCACGAGGTCCGCGTCGTCCGCGACATCTACAACGACCACGCGGGCGTGCAGGACCGGTTCCGCAACTGCGGGCGCATACCACCGGCGCTCGCGCGGCAGCTGGGGCTCACCGGGCTCGCCGGCCGCGCGAGCGGGCAGGCGCGCGACCTGCGCTGCGACTTTCCGGTCGCGCCGTACGACACGCTGGACGTGCGCAAGGTCGTGCTGGCCGACGGCGACGTCGCCGCCCGCGTGGCCATCCGCTTCGAGGAGATCGCGGAGTCGCTGCGGCTCGTGCGCGCGCTCCTCGACAGCCTGCCGCCGGGCGACATCGCGGCGCCGGTGCCGGAAGTCGCCGGCAACCGGCTGGGGCTCGGCTTGGTCGAGGGCTGGCGCGGACCGGTGCTGGTCGCCCTGACCAGCGGGGAGAACGGCGGCATCCGGCGCTGCCACCCGCACGATCCGTCGTGGGCGAACTGGCCGGTGCTCGAGCACGCGATCATCGACAACATCGTTCCGGACTTCCCGCTCATCAACAAGTCGTTCAACCTGTCGTACAGCGGGCACGACCTCTAGGCGACGCATGCTGTACATCCTGAAGCAGATCGCGAAGACCGGCATCCGGACCGAGCCCGCGCCCGCGCCCGCCGACGAGATGGTCGTCGTCGCGCGGCTGCAGCAGCGCATCCTGCGCGCGCTCGGGCGCGCGCTGACGATCCGTCAGGTCGACGCGGGATCGTGCAACGGCTGCGAGCTCGAGATCCACGCGCTCGGCAACCCCTACTACAACATCGAGGGCCTCGGCATCCGCTTCGTCGCGAGCCCGCGCCACGCGGACCTGCTGCTCGTGACGGGTCCCGTGTCGAAGCACATGGCGATCGCGCTCAGGCGCACCTACGACGCGACGCCGGATCCGAAGCTGGTCGTCGCCGTCGGCGACTGCGGCTGCACCGGCGGCATCTTCGGCGAGAGCTACGCGAGCCTCGGCCGGGTGGCCAACGTGATCCCCGTCGACGTCGAGGTGCCGGGCTGCCCGCCGCCGCCGACGGCGCTGCTGCAGGGCATCCTCGCGGCGATCGCCAAGGCGGCGCCGGATGCGGCCGCCGCGCCGGCGTCACCGGTGGACGTCGCGCCCGATCCGGACGCGGCGCCGCCGGCGTAGGCCGCAGCTAGCCGAGCAGATCGCCCGCCGCCTTGCGCCCGCGCGGCGCCCGCGGCGCGGGCTCGGCCTTGCCGCGGCGCTTCGCCTCGGCCTCCAGCACCGGCTGCAGGTAGTGCCCGGTGTAGCTCGCCGGCGTCGCCGCGACCGTCTCCGGCGTGCCCTGCGCCACGATCGTGCCGCCGCCGGCGCCGCCCTCGGGGCCCAGGTCGACGATCCAGTCGGCGGTCTTGATGACGTCGAGGTTGTGCTCGATGACCACGACCGTGTTGCCGTGGTCGCGCAGCCGGTGCAGCACGGTCAGCAGCAGCTCGATGTCGTGGAAGTGCAGGCCGGTCGTCGGCTCGTCGAGGATGTAGAGCGTGCGCCCGGTGTCGCGCTTGGACAGCTCGAGCGCCAGCTTGACGCGCTGCGCCTCGCCGCCCGACAGCGTGGTCGCCGACTGGCCGAGCGTGATGTAGGACAGGCCCACGTCGACCAGCGTGGCGAGCTTGCGTGCGACGGCCGGCACCGGCTCGAAGAACGCGTGCGCCTGCTCGACGGTCATCGCGAGGACCTCGTGGATGTTCTTCCCCTTGTAGCGGATCTCGAGCGTCTCGCGGTTGTAGCGCTGGCCGTGGCAGACGTCGCACGGCACGTACACGTCCGGCAGAAAGTGCATCTCGACCTTGATGAGTCCGTCGCCCTGGCACGCTTCGCAGCGCCCGCCCTTCACGTTGAACGAGAAGCGACCCGGCCCGTAGCCGCGCTCGCGCCCCTCCTTCACCTGTGCGAACAGCTCGCGGATCGGCGTGAAGAGGCCCGTGTACGTCGCCGGGTTCGACCGCGGCGTGCGGCCGATCGGGCTCTGGTCGACGCTGATCACCTTGTCGAAGTGCTCGAGGCCGTCGATCTCCGCGAACGGCGCGGGCTCCTCGGCGCTGTCGTAAAGGTGGCGGGCCACCGCGTGGTAGAGCGTGTCGTTGATCAGCGTCGACTTGCCGGAGCCGGACACGCCGGTCACGCAGACGAACAGTCCGACCGGCAGCGTCAGCGTGACGCCGCGCAGGTTGTTGCCGGTCGCGCCGGAGATCGTCAGCGCACGGCCCGGATCCGCGCGGTGCCGCCGCGCGGGGATCGGGATCTGCCGGTGCCCGGCCAGGTACTGGCCGGTGAGCGAATGCGCCGCGCGCCGGATGTCGTCGGGCGTGCCCTGCGCGACCACCTGCCCGCCGTGCTCGCCGGCGCCGGGACCCATGTCGACGACGTAGTCGGCCGCGTCGATCGCGTCCTGGTCGTGCTCCACGACGATCACGCTGTTGCCGAGGTCGCGCAGGTGCTTCAACGTGGCGAGCAGCCGGTCGTTGTCGCGCTGATGCAGGCCGATCGACGGCTCGTCGAGCACGTACATGACGCCGGTGAGCCCGGAGCCGATCTGCGACGCGAGCCGGATGCGCTGCGCCTCGCCGCCCGACAGCGTCTCGGCCGAGCGGTCGAGCGCGAGGTAGTCGAGGCCGACGTTGTTGAGGAACGTGAGCCGGCTGACGATCTCCTTGACGATGCGGTCGGCGATCGCCGCCTTCTGCCCGTCGAGCGCGAGGTCGCGGAAGAATGCCATCGTGCCCTTCAGCGGCAGCGCGGAGACCTCGTAGATCGGGCGCGCGCGGGCGCCCTCGCCGACCTTGACGAAGCGCGCCTCGCGCTTCAGGCGCGTGCCGTCGCACTCGGGGCACGGCTTGTTGTTGAGGTACTTCGCGAGCTCCTCGCGCACCATCACCGAGTCGGTCTCGCGGTAGCGGCGCTCGAGGTTGGGGATGATGCCCTCGAACGCGTGCTCGCGCACGAGAGGCTTGCCGCGGTCGGACAGGTACGTGAACGGGATCTTCTCGTCGCCGGAGCCCATCAGGATCACGTTCTGCACGCGCTCGGGCAGCTTCGCGAACGGCCGGTCGACGTCGAAGCCGACGTGCTTGGCGAGGCTGCCCAGCAGCTGGAAGTAGAACTGGTTGCGGCGGTCCCAGCCGCGGATCGCGCCGGACGCGAGCGACAGCTGCGGAAAGGCGACGACGCGCTTCGGGTCGAAGAAGCTGATCGAGCCCAGACCGTCGCACTTCGGGCACGCGCCCAGCGGGCTGTTGAACGAGAACAAGCGCGGCTCGAGCTCGGCCAGCGCGTAGTTGCAGACGGGGCACGCGAACTTCGCCGAGAACAGGTGCTCCCGCACCGGCTCGCCTTCGTCGCCCATCTCGACGACGATCGCGCGGCCGTCGCCGTGCCGCAGCGCGGTCTCGAACGATTCGGCGAGCCGCTGCTTGAATTCCTCGCGCACCTTGAGGCGGTCGACGACGACCTCGATCGTGTGCTTGGTCGACTTCGCGAGCTTCGGCGCCGCGTCGATCTCGACGACCTTGCCGTCGACGCGCACGCGCGCGAAGCCCTTGGCGCGGAGCTCGGCGAAGAGCTCGAGGTGCTCGCCCTTGCGGTTGACGACGACCGGCGACAGGATCATGAGCCGGGTGTCCTCGCCTCCGGGCGCCGCGAGCGCGAGCGTCGCGTCCACCATCTGCGAGATCGTCATCGCCGCGAGCTTCTGCTCCGGATGGTCGGGGCAGTACGGGTCGCCGACGCGCGCGTACAGCAGGCGCAGGTAGTCGTGGATCTCGGTCACCGTGCCGACGGTCGAGCGCGGGTTGTGCGACGTCGCCTTCTGCTCGATCGAGATCGCCGGCGACAGCCCCTCGATCAGGTCGACGTCCGGCTTCTCCATCAGCTGCAGGAACTGCCGCGCGTACGCCGACAGCGACTCGACGTAGCGGCGCTGCCCCTCCGCGTACAGCGTGTCGAACGCGAGCGAGCTCTTGCCCGAGCCCGACAGGCCGGTGATCACGATCAGCCGGTGCCGCGGCAGGTCGAGGTTCAGGTTCTTGAGGTTGTGCGTGCGGGCGCCGCGGATGCGGATCGTGTCCATGCCGTGCGTTCGTCTCGTGGAGCCTCGGGGCGCGCGGGCGCGCGCGCGTCGTTCCTGCAATCCGCCGTTCCGCCTAGGCCCGACGGCCAAGGGACGAGCGGCGAACCTGTTAGTATATTGCGTTTCGGTCACGCGCCTCCAGCCTTTCGCTTCCCTCATGTCCGCCGCCGCCGCATCGACCCTTCCGCGCGTCCGGATGACCGCGACGGAGCGGCGCGCGACGGTGGGCCTCGCCGGCATCTCCGGGCTGCGGCTCTTCGGCATGTTCGTCATCCTGCCGGTGCTCGCGCTGTACGTGGAGCGGCTGCCGGGCGGCGCGAGCCGCGTGCTGCTGGGCACCGCGCTCGGAATCTACGGTCTCACACAGGCCGCGCTGCAGGTGCCGTTCGGTTGGGCGTCCGACCGCTGGGGCCGCAAGCCCGTCGTCTACTTCGGCCTCGCCCTCTTCGCCGCCGGGAGCCTCGTCGCCGCGCTGGCGACGGACATCGCGTGGATCATCGTCGGCCGCGCGCTTCAGGGCGGCGGCGCGATCTCGGCCGTCCTCATCGCGATGGCCGCCGACCTGACGCGCGACGAGGTGCGCACGCGCGCGATGGCCGTGATCGGCGTCACGATCGGCACGACGTTCGCGCTGTCGCTCGTCGCCGGGCCGGTCCTCACCGCGTGGATCGGCGTGCCGGGGATCTTCCTGCTCACCGGAGCGCTGGCGATCGCCTCGATGGGTGTGGTCCGCCACGCGATTCCGGAGCTGCCGCGCACCGCCGCGCGTGCCGCGGCGCCGGGTTCGCTCGGGCGCGCGCTGCGCGACGGCCAGCTCGCGCGCCTCAACTACGGCGTGTTCGCGCTGCACGCGGTGCTGATGGCGCTGTTCGTGCAGGTGCCGTTCGCGCTGCGCGACAACGGTCTCGCCGCCGACCGGCACTGGCTCGTGTACCTGCCGGTGCTCGTCGTGTCGGTGCTGCTGATGCTCCCGTTCCTGCGCCGCGCGGACCAGCCGGCGCGCAGCAAGCGGATCTTCACCGGCGCGGTCGCCACGCTGCTCGCCGCGCAGGTGGCGCTCGCGCTGTCGCAGCACTCGCTCGCTGCGCTCGCGTTCGCGCTGACGCTCTTCTTCGCCGCGTTCAACTTGCTCGAGGCGACGCTGCCGGCCCTGATCTCCAAGTACGCGCCGGAGGACATCCGCGGCACGGCGGTGGGTGTCTACTCGTGCCTGCAGTTCCTGGGCACGTTCGCCGGCGGCGTCGCCGGCGGCTGGCTCGCGCAGCACGTCGGCGCCGCGTCGGTGTTCGTGCTCGGCGTGGTCCTCACCGCCCTCTGGTTCGCGGCGAGCGCGACGATGACGGTGCCGCCGGCGCGCTACCGGTCCAACTATTCGATGGGAGAGACATGACATGGCCTCGGTCAACAAGGTGATTCTGCTCGGCAACCTCGGCCGCGATCCGGAGACGCGCTACACGACCGGCGGGGACGCCGTGACCAACCTGCGCATCGCGACCTCCGAGCAATGGAAGGACAAGAGCGGCGAGAAGCAGGAGCGCACCGAATGGCACACGGTCGTGCTGTTCGGCCGCACGGCGGAGATCGCCGCCGAGTACCTGAAGAAGGGGCGCTCGGTCTACATCGAGGGCCGGCTGCAGACGCGCAAGTACACCGACAAGGAAGGCGTCGAGAAGTACTCGACCGAGATCGTCGCCGACCGCATGCAGCTGATCGGCGGCGGGCGCGAGGGCGGCGGCGGCGACGCCGACTTCGGCGGTGGTGGAGGCGGCGGCGGGGCATCCGCGCGGCGCGAAGGCGGCGGCGGCAAGCCGGCCGGTGGTGGTGGTGGCGGCGGCGGCGGCGGCAAGAAGAACGTCGACGACTTCGACGACGACATTCCGTTCTAGTCGCACCCGCGCGCCGCGCAGTCGGCACGGGCGCGCCGGGGCTCCGGTCGCGCCACGCGCACACCCGGCGCCGCGGCCGGATGCGTCAGGCCGTCGCGTGCGCCGCGCGCGCTTCGGTGGCCGCGCCTTGCGGCGTGGCGATCACGCCGCCTCCCAGGCACACGTCGCCGTCGTATATCACCAGGTACTGGCCCGGCGTCGGCGCCCACTGCGGCACGTCGAACGTCGCGCGCAGGGCGCCGGCGGCGGCGGCCAGTGTGCATTGCGCGTCCGGCATCCGGTAGCGCGTCTTGGCGCCGAACCGTGCCGGCAGCGCCGGCGCGTGTCCGGCGATCCAGTGCGCTTCGATGGCGTCGACGTCGCGGCGGTACAGCAGCGGGTGGTCGTGCCCCTGCACGGCGATCAGCGCGTTGCGCGCGGGATCCTTGCCCGCGACGAACCACGGCGCGTCGGTGCCGTGCCGCGTGCCGCCGATGCCGAGCCCCTGCCGCTGCCCGAGCGTGTAGTACGCGAGCCCCTGGTGGCGCCCGACCGTGGTGCCGTCCGGCGTCACCACCGGGCCGGGCGTGCGCGGCAGGTAGCGCGCGAGGAAGTCGCGGAACGGCCGCTCCCCGATGAAGCAGATGCCGGTCGAGTCCCTCTTCGCGTGCGTCGGGATGCCCTCGCGCCGCGCGATCGCGCGCACCTCGCGCTTGGTGAGTTCGCCCAGCGGGAACAGCACGGGGGCGAGCTGCCGCTGCGCGAGCCGGTGCAGGAAGTAGCTCTGGTCCTTCGTGTCGTCGACGGCCTTGACGAGCTCCACGCGCGACGGCTCGCCGGCCGCGCGCCGCACGCGCGCGTAGTGGCCGGTGGCGACGTGGTCGGCGCCGAGGCGCAGCGCGTAGTCGAGGAACGCGCTGAACTTGATCTCGCTGTTGCACAGGACGTCGGGATTCGGCGTGCGGCCCGCCTCGTACTCGCGCAGGAAGTGAGCGAACACGCGCTCGCGGTACTCGGCGGCGAAATTCACCGCCTCGAGCTCGATGCCGACGACGTGCGCGACGGACGCGGCGTCGACCAGGTCGACGCGCGACGTGCAGTACTCCTCGGTGTCGTCGTCCTCCCAGTTCTTCATGAAGACGCCGATCACCTCGTATCCCTGCCGCTTCAGCAGCCACGCGGCGACCGACGAGTCGACGCCGCCCGACATGCCGAGGACGACGCGCGGGCGGCGTGCGCTCACGGCAGGGGCCTCGCGCCCAGTTCCTGCACGAGTCCGAGCGGCCAGCGCGTGCCGGCCCGGTAGTCGTCGAGGCAGCGCAGCACGAGCGGGCTCCGGTGGATCGCGCGCTGCGCGGCGATCTCGTCGTAGGTAAGCCACAGCGCGCGGACGATCCCGCGGTCGAGCCGCCGCGCAGGGTCGTGCGCGCGCGCGTCGCCCGCGAACGAGAAGCGGACGAACGCGGCGCCGGTCTCGGGCGCCTCCCAGCGATAGACGCCGACCAGCGCGGTCGCGGCAACGCGCCACCCAGTCTCCTCGAGCGTCTCGCGCTCCGCGGCGGTCGGCAGCGATTCACCGGGCTCGAGGTGTCCGGCCGGCTGGTTCAACCGCACGCCCGCGCGCGTCTCCTCCTCGACGACGAGGAACCGGCCGTCGCGCTCGACGATCGTCGCGACGGTGACGGCGGGGCGGGCAGGGACGAGCTCGGTCATGCGGTCAGGATAGCGGCTGCGCCGGCGTCCTGCGCGGCGCAAAAAGAAAAGGCAGGGCGCGCACGCCCTGCCCCTTCGAACGGCCCGGAACGGAGGATTACTTTCCGCCGCCGCTGACCGACTTCTGCTGCAGTTCCTTCTCCATCGCCTTCTGCGCGTCCTTCGACTTGAGGTCGGCGTTGGCCTTCGGCGTGCCCTTCGACTCGGCGACGTTGGCCTTTTGCTGCGCGGCCGTGCCGGCGACGCCGCCCGACGGATTGTCGGGGTTGATCATCGCCTTGTTCGACGCCTTGATGGCTTCCTTCTTCTCGGTCGTCGACATCTTCGGCGCGGCCTTCGACGCCTTCACGTTCTGCGCCTGCTCCGCGGCGGTCGCCTGCGTGCTGGCCGAGCTGCCCGACCCGGCTTGGGTCGTGGCCTGCACGTCCTTCTGCTTTTCCTTCGCGGTCGACGCCGGGGCGGCGGTCTGCGCAGCGGCAACGCTGGCGAACGCGCCGGCGATCAGGGCAACGAGAAGCTTGTTCATTTGATGATCCTCTGTGGTTTCGGGTTTGGACAGGAAAGGACTGCTGTTCTACTTCGTGGGCTTCGGAGTGGTCGTGGTCGCGTGGGTCGCGGACTTGGATTTCTTGGCCTTCTTCTTGTGAGTCGTCTTGGTGCCGGTGGAACTCGTCGGCGCCGCCGACGTCGCAGCGGGCGTGCTGCCCGAGGGCGTCGCCGTTGCGGTCGTACCTTGCGCGAGCGCGGCGGCCGAAAACGCCACCGCTACCAGTGCCGCAAAAAACTTCTTCATCGAGTCGATCCTTGCAGTAAGTTCGGGAAATCGACACCGGTTACCCGTGTCGTGGCCATTAACGGGCGCGCGACATTGGCGGTTGACAAAGGCAGAACCGCTCGACCACGGGGCCTGCCTGTATTTTACCTGAACAATCAATGAACTAGAAGAAATTTGTCGGTCCGGTGGCCCGGGCGTGGCGGTCCGGGTTTTTTTGCAACACCGGCGCAGATTCCGAGCCAGGTGGGCGATACCGCCCGAGCGACGCTCAGCCGCCGCGCGGGCGCAGGGCGATCTCCTGCTGCAGCCATTCGCGCAGCAGCGGCACGGTGACCTGCCGCTTGCCGGCGAGCGCATAGCGGTCGAGGGCGACGAGCGTCGCGACGAGCGTGGGCATGTCGCGGCGACCATGGGCCAGCAGGTAGGCGATCACGTCGTCGCCCAGGCGGAAGCCGCGCTCCCGGGCGAAGCGGACCAGCGCCGCCGGCTTGTCCGCGTCTGCGAGGGGCACGAGCTCGTACACGAGGCCCCACCCCAGCCGCGTCCGCAGGTCGTCGCGCAACGGTAGACGCGCCGGCGGCATGGCCGCGGCCGCCACCAGCTGCCCGCCGGTGGCCTGCAACCCGTTGAAAAGCGTGAACAACCTCGCCTGCGTTGCGGGATCGGCGCGGTCGACGTCGTCGATGGCGACGAGCGCGCCCGGTTCCGGCGGCTCGGCCGGCGCGGTCGTGGCATCCGCGTGGTACACGGCCGCCCGGCGGGACTGCGCGGCCGCGACGGCCGCCCGCAACAGGTGGGTGCGGCCCGAGCCGGGCGGTCCCCACACCACGACGGCGGTCTCGCGGACTTCGCCGACGGCGGCACGCGCGAGCGCCGCGACCGCCTCCGCGTTGCGTCCCGCGACGAAATTGGCGAACGACGGCGCCTCCGCCGCGATGAGATCGAACGTCAGCTGTTCCATGGAAGGCTATCGCGTGCCGCGGTAGACCGGCGATTCCAGGTACGCCGCCCGCAGGTACCGCAGGCCCACCAGCAGCGTCGCCGACGCGGGCAGCGCGAGCAGCACGCCGGCGAACCCGAACAATTGCCCGAATGCGAGCAGCGCGAAGATCACCGCCAGCGGATGCAGGCCGATCCGGTCGCCGACGAGCCAGGGCACGAGCACGTAGCCTTCGAGCAGCTGCCCGACGGCGTACACGGCGAGGACGGCGAGGAATCCCGGCCAGCCCGACCACTGGAGCAGCGCCGCGACGACCCCGAGCGCCATCCCCAGCCCGAAGCCCACGTACGGTATGAACACGAGAAGCCCGGTCAGGAGCCCGATCGCGAGCGCACGCTCGAGGCCGGCGAGCCATAGCCCGGCCGCGTAGTAGGCGGCCAGCACGATCATCACCGAGATCTGGCCGCGCAGGAACTCGGCCAGCACGCGATCGATGTCGGTCATGATCGAGCGGACCTTGCCGTGCCACGCACGCGGCACGAGCGCGTCGAGGCGGTCCACGATCATGTTCCAGTCGCGCAGCAGGTAGAACATGACGACCGGGATCAGCACGAGGTTGACGAGGATCGACACGACGATGAGGCCGCCGGCGGTCACTCCCGAGAGCAGGCGCAGCGAGAGGTCGCGCGCCTCGTCCATGTTCTCGCTGACCAGCACCTTCAGCGAATCGAGGTCGAACGCGAGCGTCACGCCGAACTGCTGCTGCGCCCACGGCGTGACCTGCGCCGTGGCGTTCGCGACCAGGTCCGGCAGGCGCTTCGCCGCCAGCATGACTTCCGCGTGCACGAGCGGGACCAGCACGAGGAACAGCGCGAGCAGCAGCAGCCCGAACAGCACGACGACCAGCGTGGTCGCGAGCGCGCGCGGCACGCCCCGGCCTGCGGCCCAGGCGACGACGGGCGTGCCGAGGTAGGCGAGGATCGCGCCGATCAGGAACGGCGTCAGCACCGGACCCAGAAAACGCAGCGCCAGAACGAGGACGAGCGCGGCGCCTGCGATCCACGCGTAGTTGCGCACGGCGAGCGGCCCGCGCGCAGGCCGCTCCGTTGATGCGCCGGCCGCGTGCGTCCCCGCGTGCGTCCCCGCGTGCGTCCGTTTCGCGTCCGCGAACGTCGGCGCGGTACGCGACGGCGGCGGGTCTTCCGGCGTGTGCGGCGGGGGCTCGGTCATTTTCCGGTAGAATCCGGCGCGATCGTGCAGTCTCCGCGAACGGCGCGCGCGGGGCCGGCGGGTACCGGATTGTAGAGCCTCGCCTGGCGCGCGCGACATCGGCGCAGCCGGCGGCGCCAGCGCCCGGCGCCCGCGGCGTACCTCGGATCGCCACCCCGCCATGTCCCCCACCGAGCCCTCCCAGCGACTTTCGTACCGCGACGCCGGCGTCGACATCGACGCCGGCGACGCGCTCGTCGAGCGGATCAAGCCGTACGCGAAGCGCACGATGCGGCCGGAGGTGCTGGCGGGCATCGGCGGCTTCGGCGGGCTCGTTGAGATCGGCAAGCGCTTCCGCGAGCCGGTGCTGGTCGCCGGCACCGACGGCGTGGGCACCAAGCTCAAGCTCGCGTTCGCGCTCGGCCGCCACGACACGGTCGGCATCGACCTCGTCGCGATGAGCGTCAACGACGTGCTCGTGCAGGGCGCCGAACCGCTGTTCTTCCTCGACTACTTCGCGTGCGGCCGGCTCGACGTCGACGTCGCCGCCGACGTCATCAAGGGCGTCGCCGCGGGCTGCGAGCAGGCCGGCTGCGCGCTGATCGGCGGCGAGACCGCCGAGATGCCCGGCATGTACGCCGACGGCGAATACGACCTCGCCGGGTTCGCGGTCGGGGTCGTCGAGAAGTCCGCCATCGTCGACGGCCGCAGCATCGCCGCCGGCGACGTCGTGCTGGGGCTCGCCTCGTCGGGCCCGCACTCGAACGGGTTCTCGCTGATCCGCCGCATCGTCGAGGCGAGCGGCGCGGACCTCGCGGCGCCGTTCGAGCGCACGACGCTGGGCGCCGCGCTGATGGCGCCCACGCGGATCTACGTGAAGCCGATGCTGGCGCTGATGCACGAGCTGCCGGTGAAGGGCATCGCGCACATCACGGGCGGCGGGCTCCTCGAGAACGTGCCGCGCGTGCTGCCGGCCGGCCTGCAGGCGCGCCTTGCGCGCGCGGCGTGGACGCGCCCCGCGATCTTCGACTGGCTGCAGCGGCAGGGCAACGTCGCGGACGACGAGATGCACCGCGTCTTCAACTGCGGCATCGGCATGGTCGTCGTCGTCGCCGCCGGGTACGCGGAACGCGCGATCGCGCGCCTCGCCGCCGCCGGCGAGCGCGCGCTTCCGATCGGCACCATCGTCGCGCAGCCGCCGGGAGAGCCGCCGACCGTCGTCGTCTGACGGCCGCGCGCGGGACCCGCTTCCCGATGCCGACGCCGCGCCGCATCTGCGTGCTGATCTCGGGCCGCGGCTCGAATCTCGAGGCGCTGCTCGCGGCCATGGCGGCCGGGACGCTCGGCGGGGCGATCGTCGCCGTGTTCTCCAACCGCGACGGCGCGCGCGGACTCGCGATCGCCGCCGCGCACGGCGTGCCGACGCACGTGCTCGACCACCGCGGCTTCGCGTCGCGCGACGCGTTCGACGCCGCGCTGGCCGACGCCGTCGACGCGAGTGCGCCGGACCTCGTCGTGCTGGCCGGCTTCATGCGCGTGCTGGGCGCCGCGTTCGTGCGGCGCTTCGACGGCCGGATGATCAACATCCACCCGTCGCTGCTGCCCGCCTATCCGGGCCTGCACACGCACCGCCGCGCGCTGGCGGACGGTGCCCGCATCCACGGCTGCACCGTGCATTTCGTCACGCCGGACGTCGACGTCGGCCCGATCGTCGCGCAGGCGGCGGTGCCGGTCCTGCCCGGCGACGACGAGGACACGCTCGCGGCGCGCGTGCTCACGGCGGAACACGCGCTGCTGCCCGCGGTCGTACGCTGGTACTGCGCGGGCCGTCTCGCGGTCGCCGGCCGGCAGGTCCGCGTCGCCGACGAGCACACGGGCCCCGACACGGTCCTCGCGGTGCCGCCACCGGACTGACGTTCCCGGCGGCCGCCCCGCCGCACCGGCTACGCAATTGCCGTGACCACCGCCACCGCCCCCCTGCCGCTGTCCGCGCTGCTGCGCAACGCGCAGGCACGCGCGGGCGGCCGCACGCGCCGCCTGCTGGCCGCGGCGCTCGCGCTGTCGCTCGCCGTCCACGTCGCCGTCACGCTGTGGCCCCTCGAGCCTCCGGCCGAGCCGGACGCGACGCCGCTGACCGCGACGATCACCGAGCTGCCGCCGCCGCCCAGGCCTTCGGCGGTCGCTCCGGCGACGCCGCGGCCGAAGCCTCGGCGCACGTCGCCGGTGGTCGCGCCGCAGCCCGCGCCGGCGGAGGCCGGCAATGCCCAGGCCGCGGCGACGGACACCACGGCCGCCGCGCCGGCGCCTGCGACGGAAGCCGTCGCCGCGCCGGTGGCCGAAGCGGAGGTCGTGCCCGGGGCGGCGACCGACGTCAAGACGCTGCCGCCGCGCGTCGACCTCGCGTACAAGGTGTTCCTCGGCACGCGCGGCTTCCTGATCGGCGAGGCCGTGTATCGCTTCGAGCACGCCGATCACCGCTACCGGATCGCGACCATCGGCGAGGCGCGCGGCTTGGCCGCGCTCGTGCTGCGCGGCCAGGGCAAGGTGGAAAGCCGCGGCCTCATCACCGACGACGGCCTGCAGCCGCTGCTGCTGCGCGTCGAGCGCGGCGGGCCCGACCGCGTCGAGACCGCGGTGTTCGACTGGGAGGCAGGCATCGTCACCATGCACGACAACAAGACGGCGCCGCTCGACCTGCCGACGTTCGACCCGTTGTCGCTGATGTGGCAGTACTACTTCACGCCACCGGTCGAGCGCGCGGTCACCGTCACCGTCGCCACGCCGCGCCGGCTGATGCGCTACACGATCTCGCGCGAGGACACCGAGCGGATCGAGTGGTCGCAGGGGACGATCGACGCCGAGCGCTGGCATCGCCGCAGCGACGACGGCAAGACCGACGCGTTCATCTGGGTTGCCCCGTCGCTGCGCTACATCCCGGTGAAGATCCGCGTGTCCAATACCGACCGCGGCACGATCGAGGCGGTGCTCGACGCGATCCGCGTCGACGAGAGCGCGGTTGCGTCCGACCGCGACGAGCTGCGGATGCCGGGCCGGGCCGAACGGGCGGCGCGCGAAGCGCCGGCGGTGCAGGACATCGAGCACCCGCAGCCGGCCGCGACGTTTCCGACGATGACCGGCCAATGACGCTCCGCGCGAACCAGCTCGCCGCGCTCGCCGCGGCCATCGAGCGCGTGCGCCGCTTCGATACGCCGGCCGACACCGGGCTCTCGGCCTTCTTCCGCGCGCATCCGGCGATGGGCCAGCGCGACCGCGCGTTCGTCGCCGACGGCGTGTTCGCGCTGCTGCGCCGGCAGCGCTCGCTCGAGGCGCTCGCCGAGTCGCGGGAGCCGCGCCGGCTCGCGCTCGCCGTGATCGTGCGCGAGCTCGGCCACTCGCTGCGCGACCTCGAGCCCGCGCTGAATGCCGCGGACGCCGTGTGGGTCCGCGCGTTCAAGTCGCGCCTCGCGAATCCGCTGCCACCGGCCGTCGCGCACGACGTGCCCGACTGGCTGTGGGATCGCCTCGGCGTGGCCTACGGCGACGACGGGCGGTCGGCGCTCGCGCACGCGTGGCTCGCACCCGCGCCGTTCGACCTGCGCGTAAATCCGTTGAAAACCACCCGCGACGCGGCGATCGCCGCGCTGGCTGCCGAAGGCCTGCCGGCCGCGCCCACGCCGTACTCGCCGCTCGGCATCCGCATCACCGGCCGGCCTTCCCTCGCAGGGCACCCGTGGCTCGCCGACGGTCGCCTCGAGGTGCAGGACGAAGGCAGCCAGCTCGTCGGCTTCATCGTCGCGCCACGCCGGTCCGACATGGTCGTCGACTTCTGCGCGGGAGCCGGCGGCAAGACACTGCTGCTCGGTGCACTGATGCGCTCGCAGGGACGCCTGTACGCGTTCGACGTCGTCCCCCGCCGGCTCGCGAACCTCAAGCCGCGGCTCGCGCGCTCGGGCCTGTCCAACCTGCACCCGCAACTCCTCGCCAACGAGCGCGACGCGAAGGTCAAGCGCCTCGCCGGCAAGATCGACCGCGTGCTGGTCGATGCGCCGTGCACGGGGTTCGGCACGCTGCGCCGCAATCCCGACCTCAAGTGGCGCCAGCCCGAGTCCGCCGTGGCCGAGCTGGCCGCGAAGCAGGCGGCGATCCTCGCGTCCGCGGCGACGCTGGTGAAGCCCGGCGGGCGCCTCGTCTACGCGACGTGCAGCGTGCTGCCCGACGAGAACGAGGCGATCGTCGCCGCGTTCCTCGCCGCGCACCCGCAGTTCGCGCAGGGCGACGCCGCCGCGGAACTCGCGCGCGCCGGCATCGCGCTCGCCACCGGCCCGACGCTGGCGCTGCTGCCGCACGTGCACGGGTGCGACGGCTTCTTCGCCGCCGTGCTCGAGCGGGCGCGCTGATACATTACCGGTGCGGCGCCCCCCGCCGCGACCTCCGCTCCCACTTCCACGTGCTCGCCCCCATTCCTCCGTCGCGCTTCGAAAACGCGCTGTCCACGCCGTCGGGCTGGATCGACCTCGCGCTCACCGGGTTGTGCATCGGCGTCGCGTGGGCGTGGGACCGACGGCTCGCGCGCCGGACGCGCGCACCCGACGCCGCGCCGCGGACGCACCTGCAGGCCGGGGCCGGGCTGATCGCGTTTTCGCTGATCGCGCTCACGCTGCTCGCGCTCGTCCGGTTTGCGTTCGCGCGCCGCTGGGGGACGCCGCTGTTCATCGACATCGCGATTCCGCTGCTGGTCGCGCTGGCGGCGATCCGCGTGCTCGTGTACGGCATGCGCCGTCTGTTCGCCGAGCAGGCGTGGCTGCGCACGTCGGAGCGCGCGATCTCGTACACGATCTGGGCGCTGGCCGCGCTCTACTTCGTCGGCGTGCTGCCGGAGCTCGCGCGCGAGCTCGACGAACTGGTCATCCCCGTCGGCAGGTCGACGGTGTCGCTGCTGACGATCTTCAAGGGCGTGGCGGCGGTCGTCGCGACGCTGATCGTCGCGCTGTGGGTCTCCGGTCTGCTCGAGCGCAGGCTGCTTGCCGCCACGGCACTCGACAGCAACACGAGGGCGGTGCTCGCGAACCTCGTGCGCGCGCTGCTGCTCGTGGTCGGCGCGCTGTTCGCGCTGCAGGCGATCGGCTTCGACCTGACGCTGCTCACGGTGTTCGGCGGCGCGCTCGGCGTCGGCATCGGCCTCGGCCTGCAGAAGCTCGCCGCCAACTACATCGCCGGCTACACGGTCCTGCTCGAGCGCGCCGTCAGGCTGGGCGACCTCGTGACCGTCGACGGCCGGCAGGGGCGCGTCGCGCGCGTCACCGCGCGCTACGTCGTCGTGCGCAGCCAGGACGGCGTCGACGCGCTCGTTCCCAACGAGACGCTCGTGACCACGACGGTGCTCAACCACTCGTCCGCCGGCCGCCCGCTCCGCGCGAGCGTCACCGTGCCGGTCGCCCAGGACGCCGACGTGGACGCCGCGCTCCGGTTGATGGAGGACATCGCGCGCACGGACCCCGGCGTGGCGCCGGAGCCCGTGCCGCCCGTGGCGCTGCTCACCGCGATCACCGACGTCGGCATCGTGCTCGAGGTGGGATTCTCGCTGCGCGATCCGCAAGCGGGGCCGGGGACGGTCCGGAGCGCGGTCAACCGGCGCATCCACGACGCGTTCCGCGCGAGCGGCATCGAGCTCGCGCAGGCGCGACGGGACCTGCGTCGCCCGGGCGACGCCGGCGCGCCCGCGTCCTGACGCCGTCCCGCGGCGTTGCCTACCCGGTGCGCGATTCGTCGAGAAGCTCGGCGAGCGCCGCCTGCGCAGGCGCGAACCCGGGCGCGAGGCGGATCGCCTCGCGCAGTGCGGAGATCGCCTGCGGCAGGTCGCGTGCGGCGTGCAGCGCCAACCCGAGCGCATGCCAGGCGACGGCGTTCGCCGGCTGGCGTGCCAGTGCCGCGCGGTAGCGGACGATCGCCTCGTCCACGCGACCGCCGGCCGCGAGCGCCTGCCCGAGGCTCGTCAGGAAGGCGGGCTCGTCCGGCGCATTGCGGACCGCGCGCTCGAGCAGCTCGATCGCGCGCCCGCTGCGGCCGGACTGCAGCTCGACGAGCCCGAGATTGTGCAGCGCGACCGGGTGCCCCGGCGCCGCCGCGAGCGCGGCGCGATACTCGCGCCCCGCGCCCGCGACCTCGCCCGCGTGGTGCGCGCGCGCGCCACGCTCCACGTACTCGTCGGCCGTCGGCTGCGGCAGTTCGGGGTCGAGCAGCGAGCGCGCGCCGGGACGGCCATGGCACGTACCGAACGTGTGCCCGCTGCGGCACGGACACGGTTCGGACGGCCCGGCGCCGGCGAGGCGCGCGACCTCCGCATCGGCGTCAGCCAGGATCGCCCGCGCCTCGTCGTTTCCGGGCATCGCCGCGAGGACCCTGCGCGCGATGGCAGCGGCCGGGAGCCAGAAGCCCGCGAGCGCGCAGTTGTGCAGCAGCTGGTCGCACTGCGGCGAGCGCGCGACCGCGTCGGACAGCATCGGTGCGAGCGCGGCCAGCTCCGGTGCCCGCATCACGCGCCAGAAGTTGAACAGGCCGTGGAACCCGAACGGCCGGCCGACCGGGTAGTCGGTCTCGAACGCGAACCGCTCGGCCAGCGCCTCGCTGCCGAAGCGGATGCCGAATTCGCGCTCGAGCAGCGGCCGGTGCGTACGGCAGATCGCCGTGTCCTCCGCTTCGCCGGGCTCGACCCGCGCGTCGCGCGTCGCCTCGAGCAGCCGCCGCGAGCGCAGCGAGAACCCGCCGTTGCCGACGCGCATGTCGTCGTCGCGCCAGAACCACGTCGCGCCCAGGTAGTCGCAGGCGAGAAACGCGGGGTCCCACGCCGACGGATTCACGACGTAGCCGTCCCACTGGATCAGCAGCGCGTGCGGGGTCGCGACGTACGGCGCAAGCGCCTTGAGCACGAAGCGCGAGTAGTCGTCGCGCGACAGGATCGGCGCGATCGGCACGACCTCGACGCCGTCCGGAACGGCGGCGCCGGGCGGTACCGCGTCGGTCAGGAACAGCGCGCGGGCGAAGCGGATGCCCGTGCACGAGCGCGCCAGCGCCCGCAGCGCGAGCGCATGATGGGCCGTGTCGATCGCGACCAGCGTGACGGTGGGGAGCGCTAGCATCACGTTCAACCTTAGCAGAGCACCCGATCCGCGCGCCCTCGGGCCCGGCGGCAGCCCGACCCGAGCGGTCGACCGCGGCGCCGGCGCCGGTGGTCGCGGGGGCCCGGGTCGCGTACAATACGGCGCTTCGTCGCGACCGCCCGGAAGTGCACAAGGGTCCGACACAAAACGAACGGATAATCAATGAGTTACGAGTTTCTCTCGCTGGCGTCGCACGGTCTCGTCGACCTGCCGTGGTGGGGCTACGTGGTCTTCACGCTGGTCGTGACGCACGTCACGATCGCGGCGGTCACGATCTTCCTGCACCGGAGCCAGGCTCACCGGGGTCTCGACCTGCATCCGGTCGTCTCCCATTTCTTCCGGTTCTGGCTGTGGCTGACCACCGGCATGGTCACCAAGGAGTGGGTCGCGATCCACCGCAAGCACCACGCGAAGGTCGAGACCGAGGACGACCCGCACAGCCCGCAGACGCGCGGCATCCGCACCGTGCTGCTGCAGGGTGCCGAGCTCTACCGCGCCGAGTCGCGCAACCAGGAGACGCTCGCCAAGTACGGCCACGGCACGCCGGACGACTGGCTCGAGCGCAACGTGTACACGCGGTTCAGCTGGCAGGGCGTGGGCCTCATGCTCGCCGTCGACCTGGTGCTGTTCGGGCCGATCGGCGCGACGATCTGGGCCGTGCAGATGATGTGGATCCCGGTCAACGCCGCGGGCATCATCAACGGCATCGGCCACTATTGGGGCTACCGCAACTACGCGTGCGCCGACACGTCGACGAACATCGTCCCGTGGGGATTGATCATCGGCGGCGAGGAGCTGCACAACAACCACCACGCGTACGGGACGTCGGCCAAGTTCTCGACGCAGTGGTACGAATTCGACCTGGGCTGGATGTACATCCGCGTGCTGTCGGCGCTGAAGCTCGCGACCGTGCGCAAGATCGCGCCGCAGCTCAAGCTCGCGCGCGGCAAGGCGGCGCCCGACCTCGCGACGCTGCAGGCGGTGATCACGCACCGCTACCACGTCGCGACGAGCTACGCGCGGTCGCTCAAGTCCGCGTGCACGGCGGAGATCGCGAGCCTGAAGGCTCGCGCGGCTGCCGGTCGTGCCGCCGACGACGTCCCGAGTCCGCGCCGCATGAAGCACTGGCTGCTCACCGACCCGCAGACACTGTCGGACGCGGACCGCGTGAAGCTCACCGCGGCGCTGGCGAAGAGCAAGGCGCTCGCCACGATCTACGCGATGCGGCAGGACCTGTCGTCGCTGTGGGAGCGCTCGACCGAGTCGTCCGAGCAGCTGCTGGCACGGCTGCAGGACTGGTGCCATCGCGCCGAGGCGTCGGGCATCGCGCCGCTCGCGCAGTTCTCGCTGCAGTTGAAGCGCTACGCGTAGCCCCACCCCGCTCGCTCAACGAGGCCCGCCCGCCATGGCGGGCTTCGTCGCTTTCGTCGACCGCCCAACGCGTCATCGCCCGGTCTGCGGCGTGTGACAATAGGCGATGGGCCTGTTCTCGCGACTGCGTGCCACGGTTCGCGGCGCTGCCAACGTGCCGCCGGTGCCGGCGGCGATCGCGCACGACGCCTCGCTGCTGGTCGCGCAGGGCCATGGGCTCGCGAAGGCCGGCCGCACCGACGACGCACAGGTGTATTACGAGCGCGCGATCGCATCCGACGGCAACTGCGTCGAGGCGCACTTCGCGCTTGGCAACCTGCACAAGGATCGCCAGCGCCTCGCCGATGCCGCGGCGGCCTACCGCCGCGCGACCGAATGCAGACCGGATCTATTCGCACCGCACTTCAACCTAGGCGGAGCATTGCGCAGTCTCGGCGACGTCTCCGGAGCGGTCGCCAGTTACCGCCTCGCGGTCGCGCTCGCACCGGACTTCGTCGATGGTTACGTCGAACTCGGACACGCGGAACTCGACGCCGGGCTCCCCGGCGAGGCCGCCGCGAATTACCGCCGCGCATTGGCACTGGCCCCGCAGCGGGCCGACCTGTTCGCGAGCCTCGGCAACGCCGAGGCCGCGCTCGGGCACCTTTCGCAGGCCACCGAGGCGTACCGGCACGCGCTTGCGCTCGCGCCGGACAGCGCGGACGCCCACATCGGCCTGGGTATCGCGTTCTACCGGCTCGGCCGGTTGCCGCAGGCGATCGCGCAATTCCGCCAGGCGCTGTCCCTCGCACCTGAGCACAACGACGCATGGACCGGCTTGCTGTTCACGCTCTCCCACGACGTGACCGTCGGACCCGACGCCCTGTACGCAGAGCACGTCCGCTACGGACGGCAATTTACGATGGTCGTGCCGGCGCACCGCAACGTTCCGGAGCCGGAGCGGCGACTCGTCGTCGGCATCGTCTCCGGCGACCTGCGAAATCACGCGGTCGCGTCGTTTCTCGAGCCGGTCCTCGTGCACTTGGCCGGACGGCCAACGATGGCCCTCTGCGCCTATAGCAATCTGCCGACTGGCGACGCGGTCACCGAGCGCCTGCGCGGTTCGTTCGAGTTCTGGGCCGACGTCTACGCGCTGACCGACGATGCGCTCGCCGACCGCATTCGCGCCGACGGCATCGACGTCCTGATCGATCTGTCCGGACACACGTCGGGCAACCGCCTGCCGGTGTTTGCCCGCAAACCGGCGCCGGTGCAGGTGAGCTGGCTCGGCTATCTCGGGACGACCGGGCTCGCTGCCGTCGACTATTTCCTCGCGGATCGCCTGCTGCTGCCCGGAGCGCAATTCACCGCTCAGTTCACCGAAGCGCTCGTCGAGTTGCCGGCCTTCGCGTCGTTCTTTCCGCCCGAGGACGCGCCACCGGTCGGCCCGCTGCCGGCATTGCGCAACGGTGGGCTGACGTTCGGAAGCTTCCACCGCGTGAGCAAGCTGCAGCCGACCGTGGTCGCCCTGTGGTCGCGTGTCCTGCGCGCACTGCCCGACGCGCGGATTCTGCTCGGCGGCATCGCGGAGGACGTCACCGCCGAGATTGCAAATCGGTTCGCGCGCGAGGGCATTGCGCGCGACCGGCTGACGATTCGTCCGCGCAGCGACGCCGCGACCTATCTCGCATGGCATGCCGAAGTCGACGTCTGCCTCGACGCCTTTCCATACACGGGCGGTGCCACCACGACGAACGCGCTGTGGATGGGCGTGCCTACGCTGACGCTGGCCGGCGCGACACCGCCGTGGCGCCAGGGTGCGGCGATAATGACCCACGTCGGCCTTCCCGAGTTTGTCGCCGATGATTCGGAAGATTTCGTAAGCAAGGCCACCGCTCTAAGCGCGCGTCCGGACGCGCTCTCGCTCGTGCGTGCCGGATTGCGTACGCGGTGCGCGCAGTCGACCCTGCAGAGGCCGGACCTCATTGCCACCGCCCTGGAGCGCGCGCTGCGGCGCATGTGGCGGCGCTGGTGCGCCGGGCTGCCGCCCGAGGACTTCGCTGCAGACAGCGAGTCTTAGCTCGCCAGCCGCCCGACGTGCCGCCGGAACTCGCCGGGCAGGTGGCTGACGGAACGCAATTTTCTGGAACGTCAGCATCGCGCACCATCATCGCGTCGCGCCTGCAGATGCGCGGCGAGCCCGAGCGCGCTACACTCGCGTCCGTTCCGGACCGGCGATGCGCGGAGTGGCAGCCGAGTCCGCGAGCGATGTGGCCGTCGTGCACGTTGCCTGAATGTCAATCATCCACTCCCTGCGGCAATTGTGCGGCCGCGCGCCGGCGGTAGGCGCGCAGGACGCCGCACTCGAACGTGCCGGGCAGCTGGTCGACGACGGCATCCGTCTGGAGCAGGCCGGGCGCCTGGCCGACGCGATCGGCAGATATGAAGCAGCGATCGCGCTTGCGCCGAACCTCGCGCGCGCGCACGTCAATCTGGGCATCGTGCTTCAGGCGTCCGGCGACGACGCCGGCGCGATTCGCGCGTACGAAGCCGCATTGGACAAGGATCCCAACTCTACCGCCGCCCATTACAACCTCGGCAATGCTCAAGCCGGGCGAGGCCAGCCGACGGAAGCAGCCGCCTCCTACCGGAAGGCCATCGCCCTCCGACCGGAATTCACGGACGCCTACGTAGGGCTTGGCGTCGTGCTCGAGGACCTCGGGCAGATCACGGAGGCCGTGCAGTGCTACAGGCAGGCGTTGCAGGTCCACCCGGGCTACGCCGGGGCGCTCAGCAACCTGGGCAACGCGAACATGAGCCGCGGGCGTCTTGCCGAGGCGATCGCCAATTACCGTGACGCGATTGCAGCCGATCCGACGCTCACGATGGCCTGGAGCAACCTCCTGTTCTGCCTCAACTACGCGCCAGACGATCGCCCGGACGACATGCTCGCCGAGGCGCGCACCTACGGTGCACACATCGCGGCACGTGCGCGCCCGTTCACCGACTGGCTGGTGACGGCGGATCCCTCGCGAGCACTCACAATCGGCTTCGTTTCCGGCGATCTGAGGCACCATGCCGCGGGCTACTTCGTGGAAGGATTCCTCCAGGGTCTCTACGCGTCCGCAGACAACCGCCTCCGTCTTCTCGTCTATTCGAACAACGATCACGACGACGCGACGACCGACCGCATCCGACGGTCGAGCCACGGATGGCGCGAGGCAAGGGGCCTTTCCGACGGCCAACTGGCGAATGCGGTGCGTGGTGACAGGGTAGACATCCTGGTCGACCTCTCCGGGCACTGCGCGCGCAACCGCTTGCCGATGTTTGCATGGAAACCGGCGCCGGTGCAGGTCACGTGGCTGGGCTACTTCGCGACCACTGGCGTCGCCGCCATCGACTACCTGCTTGCGGACGCGTTGACGCTCACGCGTTCCGAAGAGCGGAACTTCACGGAGAAGGTCTGGCGGCTGCCAGAGACACGGCTCTGCTTTGCACGACCGGAGGAAGAGGTCGACGCGGGCCCGCTGCCGGCACGGACCTCGGGGCGCGTCACGTTCGGGTGCTTCAATCGGCTGGAGAAGATCAACGACGACGTCGTGGCCACGTGGGCAAAGCTCCTCGCGCGGGTTCCCGATTCCCGATTGCTGCTCAAATCGGTGCAGTTCGCGGATTCGGCGATCCGGCGCGAGACGCTCGCGCGCTTCGCCACGCAGGGCGTCGTTGCCGATCGAATCTCGCTGGAGCCTTCGGAGCGGTTCGCGGACTACCTCGCCGCGCACCGCAGGATCGACATCGCCCTCGACCCCTTCCCGTACACAGGGGGCGCAACGACGATGCACGCGCTTTGGATGGGCGTCCCGGTACTGACGTTGGCCGGCCAGCGGTTCATTGCCCGCCAAGGCGTCGGTCTGTTGCAGAACGCAGGCCTCGGCGACTGGATCGCAGGCAGCGTCGACGATTACGTGGCCGCAGGCGCGGCGTACGCCGCGAATCTAGATGCATTGGCCTCACTGCGTTCCACAATGCGCGAGCGGCTGCAGGCGTCGCCGATTCTGGATACCCGACGTTTCGCCGGCCACTTCGAGGCCGCAATGCGCGGAATGTGGCGGGAATGGTGCGGTCGGCACGCGTAGTCGCCCGCCGTGACGGACGGACTTGCGCAGCACTGCCCCGTCGCAGCAAGGAACGGACTGCGGTCGCGCCGAGGGCTCCGCTGGAGCGCAGGACGGGCGAGCAAGACCTCCGGACCCGCAGACCGATACAGTCTACGAGCACTGCGTGCCGAATCGCCGGCGAAGCCTCGCCTGTCGAGGTGCCACTTGGTCCAGCAGATCGCGGTAGACGCCCCCGCGACGACAGGTCACTTCAGCTTGGTTTCCTTGTACGCCACGTGCTTGCGGGCGACCGGGTCGAACTTCTTGATCTCCATCTTTTCCGGCATCGTCTTCTTGTTCTTCGACGTCGTGTAGAAATGGCCGGTCCCGGCCGTCGATTCCAGCTTGATCTTCTCGCGCATGGTGTTCTCCGGGGATTCGCGCGTCGGGTCAGACGCGCTCGCCCTTGGCGCGCAGTTCCGCCAGAACGACGTCGATGCCGTTCTTGTCGATCGTGCGCAGTGCGTTGGTCGTGAGCCGCAGGCTGACCCAGCGGCTTTCGCTCTCGACCCAGAACCGGCGGCGCTGCAGGTTGGGCAGGAAGCGCCGCTTCGTCTTGTTGTTGGCGTGCGAAACGTTGTTGCCCACCATCGGGGCCTTACCGGTGACCTGGCAGACTCGAGCCATCGCTCGCTCCTCGTTCATACGGCGCCTCGCCGCCGGCGTGGGCCGGCGCAAGCACCTGAAATTGCGTCAAAAATCGCAAAAAACCGAATTGCCATTGACGGCAAGCCCAATATTATCGCCGAAATTCCGACTGCAATCAAGCCGTTGGCGCCCACGCCCGCCGCGTTCGGCCTCAGAGCAGCCCCCGTTCGGCAAAGGACACCACCCGCGGACCGGCAACGACGAAGTGGTCGAGTGTCCGGACGTCGACCAGCGCCAGCGCCTGCTTAAGCGACGTCGTCAAAAGCTCGTCGGCCCGCGAAGGCTCGGCCATGCCGCTCGGGTGGTTGTGCGCGAAGATCGCCCCGGCAGCATTGTGCGCGAGCGCGGACTTGACCACCTCGCGTGGGTAGACCGAGGTCTGCGCAAGCGTCCCGCGGAAGAGTTCCTGCGCCACGAGCAGGCGGTTCTGGCTGTCCACGAACAGTGCGACAAACGCTTCGTATGGCAACGGCGACAGCGTGAGACGCAGATAGTCGCGGACCGCCTCGGGCGAGGCCAGCGCGTCGCCACGCGCCGCTTCCTCGAGCAGCGCACGCCGTACCAGTTCGACCACCGCCTTCAGACGGGCCGCCCGAACCGGTCCGGCGGCGGGTAGGGCGCCGATTTCCCGCGCGCTGGCCGCGAGCAGGGCCGCGGTGCCGCCGAAGTGGCCGAGCAGCGCGCGCGCTGCGGACAGCGCGGGCCGGCCGGTCGCTCCGGTCCGAAGCGCCACGGCAAGCAACTCCGTGTCCGTCAGGGCGGCGGCGCCCCGCGCAAGCAGGCGTTCATGCGGTCGCTCCGTGCAGATGGCCTCCGGGCCGGGCATCGCGCTGCTCCTTCGCGGTACACGCCGGCCGCAACGGCGGCAGGCGGGCGGAGCAAGTCTGGGGGGCGGACCGACCTCCGCGGTATCGGCCAGTTGGCGGATGCGGAACGGGCGGGCGCGCGCGGAGACGTCAGCCGGCGCCTGCGGCAACCTCGAAGCTTCGCGGTGGCTCGCCACGACCGTGGATCTCCATCATCGTTCGGTAAGCCGCCTCCAAATGGCGGCGATAGCCGTCGCTATCGAACAACGGCATCGCGAGACGGTTGCGCGCCAGTCGCGTCCTGACCTCGGCGAGCCTTGCTGGCTCGCGCGCGAGCGCGAGCGCCAGCGCCTCGTAGGCGGCGAGTGACGGCGTGACGAGCTCGGGCAGCCCCACGGCCCGCAGCAGGCTTCCCGCGACGCGCGACCCGAACGAGCGGCCCGTGCAGGTGACAATCGGCAGGCCGGCCCACAGCGCGTCGCTCGCCGTCGTATGCGCGTTGTACGGCAGCGTGTCGAGGAAGAGGTCAGCCAGCCGCTGGCGTGCGAGATGTTCCGGCAGCGTGACCCGCGGCGCAAATACCAACCGCCGCGCATCGACGCCGCGCGCCAGCGCCTCGCGCTGCAGGTTTGCCGTCACTGCCGGCGACAGCGGCAGCAACCACAGGACGCTGTCCGGCACCGCCGCGAGAAGTCGCATCCAGATGTCAAATACCGCCGGCGTGATCTTGTAGTTGTTGTTGAAGCAGCAGAACACGAACCCGTGCTCGGGCAGGCCTGCCTCGGCGCGTGTCGGCGTGCGCTCGTCGATCGGGCGCTTCCTGTCATTGGGCTGGTAGGTGTGCGGCAGGCGGACGACACGTTCGGCATAGTGCAATTCGTCGGCCTCGGCGACGAGGAACGGGTCGGCGATGATGTAGTCGATGAAGTCGGCTCCCATCGTCCCCGGGTACCCCAGCATGTTGACCTGGATCGGCGCGGGCCGGTAGGCGAGAATGCCCGGCCGCCCCTCGCGGGTGAACCCCATGAGATCGACCGCGATGTCGATCTCGAGTTCGTGCATCTGCCGGGCGACTGCGGCGTCGGACAGCGATCGCACGTCGATGAACCGGTCGAACGCAGACCGGATTCGCGCGAGCATGGCGCTGCCGTCGTCCGGTCCGAAGGAGATGGCAGTGAGCTCGAAGCGCGCCCGATCCGAGAGCTCGAACAGCTCGGCGATCAGATATGCGACCGCGTGGGCGCAGAAATTCGCTGACAGGTAGGCCACGCGGATCCGGCCGTGCGCGTAGTGCGCGCCCTTCGCCAGCGGAGGCACGCGCGGGATCTGCCGCGCAGCATGCAGCGCGGCGCATGCGCGGTGCGCGGCGGGGTCGTCGGCAAGGCCGAGAAGCACGAACGGATCGCACGCGACCCGGCCACGCCGGACCCCGTCAAGCGCGCGCGCCGCGAGTTCGGCGTAGCCGTTCCAGTCGCACAACTCGGCGCGCGCGTACGCCGCCTGCCCGAGCACGTAGGGAAAATCCGGATCGAGCGCGATCACCTCGTCGTATGCGACGCGCGCCTCGTCGCCGCGGTTGAGCTTGCCGAGCGCGATGCCCCGGTTGTAGTGCGCGTCGACGTGACGCGGATCGAGTGCGAGCGCCCGGTCGTAGGACACGATCGCCTCCGGCAGCCGGCGCAGCGACTGCAGGACCACACCCTGGTTGTACCAGGCAGCCACGCAGTCCGGTGCGAACTGCAGCGCAGTGTCGTAGTCGGCAAGCGACTCATCATCGCGCTGTTGCTCGTGCAGCGCATTGCCACGATTCACCAGCGCGTCGACGAAGAATGGATCGATCGCAATTGCCCGGCCGAAGTCGGCGACCGCATCCGCCCACCGTCCGAGACTCGCGAGCGCATGCGCCCGGGCGTTCCACGCTACCGCGTTGTCGTCGTCGGCCGCGAGCACATGGTCGTACGCGACGATCGAGTCATCGGCACGTCCGACCCCGTGCAGCGCCCCACCCAGGCGGATCCAGGTCGCCGCGTCGTCCGGTCGGAGTTCCAGCGCAGCCTCGTAGCTCGCGATCGCCTCGCCGAGGCGTCCGGCCGTATGCATGGCCCCGGCACGGGCGACGTGCGCGGGTGCGTGGTCGGGCGAAAGCGCGAGGGCGCGGTCGACGCTTGCGACGGCCTCGTCGTGGCGAGCGAGCGCCGACAGCACCCGGCCACGGTTTACCCAGCCGTCGACGGACCGCGGTGCGAGCACCAGCGCAGCGTCCATGCTCGCGAGGGCGTCGGCGAGCCGGCCTTGCGCCTGCAACACCAGCCCGCGATTGGCGAGCGCGGCCGCGTCGGGCTTGACCCGCAGCGCCGCGTCGATCAGCCGCATCGCCTCGTCGTGCCGGCCGCGCTGAAACGCGAGGACGCCGCGCATGTGCAGCGCGTCGAAGTTTCCGGGCTCGGCCGCGATTGCGGCGTCGTAGACGCGCTCCGCTTCGTCGAGCTGGCCCTGCGTGTGCAATGCCGCGGCACGCGCAAGCAGGTCCGGAGCCTGGGAGGTCGCGCGCCTGGTGAAGAATGACTTGAGCATCGAGAAAAGCGGCCGCCGCTGCGCCGACGGGCGGATCGTCGTTACGACGCCGGGGCGACCTTGGTCGACCGCCGAGAGTGTAAACTTCCGGCCCATCCACGTCCAAATCGCAGCGAACATACTTCGGCATGTCGACGACAGTCTTGGCCCGGCGGATCGTGCTGGGGGTCACCGGTGGCATTGCGGCCTACAAGACCGCCGAGCTCGCGCGCCTGTTCGTGAAGGAGGGATTTGCCGTCGACGTCGTGATGACCACCGCGGCGACGCGCTTCGTGACGCCGATGACATTCCAGGCGCTGACGGGACGCCCGGTGCTGAGCGACCTGTGGTCCTCGGGCGCTGCTGATGCGATGGGTCACATCGGGGTGTCGCGCGGCGCTCTCGCGATCGTCGTCGCGCCCGCATCCGCCGATTTCCTGGCGCGCGTCGCGCAGGGCCGCGCCGACGACCTGCTCAGCACGCTGTGCCTCGCGCGCGAATGCCCGCTGCTCGTCGCGCCGGCAATGAACCGGCAGATGTGGGCGAACGTGGCGACGCAACGCAACGTCGTGCAATTGCGGCAGGATGGCGTGACGATCCTCGGCCCCGACGCCGGCGAACTCGCGTGTCGCGAGGACGGTGAAGGCCGCATGCTCGAACCTGCGGCGATCCACTCCGCGGTCGTGGCCGCGATGCAGCCGAAGGTGCTTGCCGGCCGGCGAGTGCTGCTGACCGCCGGCCCCACGTTCGAGGCGATCGACCCCGTGCGCGGCATCACGAACTCGAGCTCCGGCAAGATGGGATTCGCGCTCGCGCAGGCCGCCGCGGAGGCGGGGGGGACCGTCACGCTGGTCGCCGGACCCACGGCGCTGTCCACGCCGGCCGGGGTCGAGCGCATCGACGTGGCGAGTGCCGCACAAATGGCCGACGCGGTCCTCGCGCGCGCGGACCGCTGCGACGTGTTCGTCGCCGTAGCCGCAGTCGCCGACTACACGCCCGCGGCGCCTTCCGAACGAAAGCTCAAGAAGTCCCCTGCCGACCTCACGCTGACGCTGAAGCCGACTGTCGACATTCTGGCGACGGTCGCCGCCCGGCCCGGTGCACCTTACTGTGTCGGCTTCGCCGCCGAGAGCCACGACATCGTGCACAACGGCGAGGAGAAGCGCCGCCGCAAGAAGCTGCCGCTGCTGGTTGCCAACCGCGCGCAGGACGCGCTCGGAAGCGACAGCAACGAAGTGACCCTGCTCGACGATACCGGGGCGCATCCGCTGCCGCGGATGGACAAGCTCGCGCTCGCTCGCCGGCTCGTAGCCGAGATCGCGCAGCGGCTGCGATCGGCCTGACCGGCGATGCCGCCCGCGACGAAGCAGATCGCGCTGCGCGTCCTCGACGAACGCATCCGTCCGTACCTGCCCGCGTACGCCACGCCGGGATCGGCGGGGCTCGACCTGCGCGCGTGCATCGATGCGCCGCTCGTGCTGGCGCCCGGAGAAACGGAGCTCGTGACCACGGGCGTCGCGATCCACATCGAGGACCCCGGCCTCGCGGCACTGATCCTGCCGCGCTCGGGGCTGGGCCACAAGCACGGCATCGTGCTCGGCAATCTGGTAGGGCTGATCGACTCCGACTACCAGGGTCCGCTGCTGGTGAGCTGCTGGAACCGCGGCACCGAAACATTCACGCTGCGGCCGCTCGATCGGCTCGCGCAGCTCGTGATCGTGCCGGTCGTGCAGGCGGCGTTCCATCTGGTCGACGGCTTCGAATCAAGCACGCGCGGCGTCGGCGGCTTCGGCAGCAGCGGCGCCGCCTAGCCATCGCGATGCGCGGTGCGCGCTCCGTCGTCACGAATAGACGGGTTCGCGGCGAAACCCCCGTGCCAGGCTGTAGACGTTGCATGTCGCGTCACGATCCGCAAGCGGCAGAAGCGGGCCGCCGGCGTCCTCGTCCGCGAAGCGGAAATGCTCGAACCCGAGACCGTCGAGCAGCGCGAAGATTGCCGCATCGCGCTGGCGTTGCAGTTCGCCGTCGTGGAACACACCCTTCTCCCACACCACCGCCGCGACGTCGCCGGTTGCGAGCAGGCCCTTCGCACCGGCCAGCACCTCGAGTTCGTAACCCTCGACGTCGATCTTCATAAGGACGCGTCGCCAGCGCAGGCCAGCGCGGGCAGAGAGCTGGCGGTCGATCGTGGTCAGGTCGACGTCGATCGTGCGCGAACCAGCGTCAGCGACGCCCCCGCTCAACTGGTAGCCCATGCTGGACCTGTCGACGAGCAGCTGCGCCTGTCCCTCGCGATCGCCGGCGGCCGCGCTGACGACCGCGATCTCTTTGCCAAGCCGGTTTAGCTCGACCCAGCCGCGCAGGCGCTCCGCGTTGCCGGGGTGCGCCTCGATCGCGAGGACGCTTACCTCCGTCGGCCGGCGGGTGGCGGCCGTCAGCGCGTGAACGCCCCAGTGAGCACCGACGTCGATGAACACGTCGTCGGAGTCGATGCTCGCGTCGATGAAGCACCGCAGCGCAAATTCCCACCCCCGTCCACCGATCTCCCGATAGAAGAGATTCGCGGCTCCCAGATCGCCAAGGATGAGCGGGGACGGCAATGTCATGACGAACCGCGGATTGCCACTGGCGTCCACCGAAGCTGACGGGAACTCGACGATGGCGGCTCCCGCGGTGGCCGGGTCCGGATCGAAACCGCGCCGGCACGCGTAAGCCACGTAGGTCGTTTGTACGTCGCGCAGAAACGCGGCCTGGTCCCTGCGCACGCGCGCCCACTCGAAATCGCCCCGAATGGACAGCGCCCGTTCGAAGCAGTTGACCGCGGCGGTCCAATCGCCCCGACCGGCGTGCACGGCGCCGAGCCAGGCGTGCGCGGACGCGTCGCCGGGATTGGCCGCCAATGCTTGGGCAAGCCAGGCATGCGCCTCATCGCCCCGGCCCTGCTCGGCGAGGATTTGTCCGAGGGCGCCTGCGTAAGCCGCGCCGCCGTCGACGGCCACGCAGCGCGCCAGCCGCTCGGCTTCGATCCAGTGCCCAAGCTGCGCCTCGAGCAACGCGAGCTGGTACCGCACCGCGTGCGCGTCCGGGTCGCGATCAAGGGCATCGCGCAACCGGGCTGCAGTATCGGCGAGCTGCGCCGCTTGCGGGTTCGCCTCTCGCGGAAGAACATCGGCGGCATGCTTCGAGCGTGTCATCGTTCCGGCAGTGTTCCCTTTTGGGCAGCTGCTTCCGGCTCCCGCACGCCCGCTCGTTTGGTGGCGGTCACGCGACGCTTCGCGCGCGCAGAGCCACGAAGCGCTGGTGCGAAGCGCCTCCGACGAACATGATACTCACCTGCAGACACACCCCGCGCGTTTCAGGTCCGGAAGCGCGCCACGCACACCAAGCCCGTGCGGAGGGAGGCCCTGCACCGGCGCACGACCGGAGGGACACCGGCGGCGAGGCTCCCGATTTGCCTCGCTGCCGGGCCCGCCTTCGCTGCGAACAGCCGCCCCGCATTACGAACGTGGCACGTCGTCCACCCTACCGTGCGCGACGCTCGATCCGCCCCCGGCGCGCGGATAGTCAGGACGGCCGGGCATCCCGCGCGCGACCGCTGCAGCATATGCGCGCGCCCTCGCCTACACCGATCGCTCCGGATCCCTCCGGTCAATAGCTCTGCGTCGCTTCATCGCGGCACGCGCGGGTTCGGTCGCCGCGGAAGGCTCTCTCGCCGGGGGCGCAATTGACACCCTTGCGGTGGCGTGGCGAGTAGCCGCGATCTGGGTTGGCTAATCGGACCGGATGAGCTTGCCGGCCCACGCCGGAATGCGCCTCCAGTACGCGTGAAATGCCGTGGAAAAGCTGCCAAAATTCAGGCCATGCTTCGCGCCGAGCCTCGACAGGCTCGCGGAAGAGTAGAGGCTGATATGTCCGTTCCGCGGAGACGCGTACCACCAGTCGAGCTTTTGGCCGGAGCGCAACGACCCGTCGGACAGCAGCGTGCTGAAGAAGATGACGCCGTCGACATCGAGCATCGAGACCAGTTCCTCCACGAGCCGCACCGGGTCCGGGACATGCTCGAACACCTCGAATGCGGTGACGAGGTCGAACCTGCCGAATTCGCGCAAGTCGATGTCGCGGTCGGCGAACGGATCGTACGACGCCGATTGCCACCCGGCGCCCCGCATCAATTCGCTGAGCAGTCCGTTCCCTCCCCCGTAGTCGAGATGACGCAGTTCCAGCACGTCTCCATCGAGCATTGCCTGCAGCAGGCCCGCGTTGGCGCGCGGCCTGGCGTCCGCGTAGTCCGGATCGACACGGACGTATTCGCTGTTGTAGATTCGTTCCGCGAACTCGTCGAGGCTCCATTGGCACAATTGCGGCGCGAAGCAGAAACCGCACTGCTCGCAGACATCGTATTCGACCTTCTGGCCTGCGGGCGGAAGGAACCTGCCACGCACTTCCTCGCAGGACTTGTTGAAGTCGACGGAATCGAGCCGGCGCGTCGCGCCCCCGCAAATCGGACAATCGGCATGGACCGTCATGATTCCTTCATTCGGCCGCTCGTGATCTCGAAAGCAGATGCCATTCGGCAGCTCGAACCAGCAGGTGACAAAGACAGCTCGCCGATTCGCGATGCAGCAAGCGTCGGCGGACTTTCGGTGACCGGACAACCCGCATGACTTCCGCTACCGGATTCGCATCGGCCGAGATTGCGCGGCCAGTATATGAGATAGACCGCCGCTGCGGACGGTCGGATTCCTCCGACGGCGAACCGACGGATCCGCGGTGCGCGATGGCGAGGCGGTCCGCCCGACACGTGCCGAACGCGCCTTGAGCTTCCTCGACAGGCTCCGCGGCCGCCACGGCGCGACAACGACGCCGCAGCCTGAGCAGGCGCAGCCCGCGCCCGCCGCTCCCGAGCACGTCTGGGAGTACCTCGACGCGCCGAGCGGATCGCACCTGTACTTCCTCAATCCCGATCATGTGCAGAAGGGTCTCGTCGACCTCCTCGACCGGCCCCCGCGAACGGTGCTCGACGTCGGCTGCTATTGCGGCGCGACCGGCGCGCTGATCCGGCAGCGATGGCCGCAGGCGGCCGTGGTCGGCATCGAGCCGCTGGCGGAAGCTGCCGCCATCGCCGCGACCCGAATCGACCGCGTCGTCGTCGGCAAATTCGAGGACATCGACCACGCTGCGGAGGGCCTGACACCGGGGTCATTCGACGTCATCGTCCTCGCCGACGTCCTCGAGCACATGTACAACCCATGGCGCGCGCTCACGCACCTGCGTCGCCTGCTCGCCGACGGCGGCGTCGTGCTCGCGAGCATCCCGAACGTTCGCAATCTCGGGCTGATCCTGAGCCTGGTGGGAGGACACTGGACCTACGCCGGTGGCGGTCTGCTCGACGTCACGCATATCCGGTTCTTCACGCTGGCCGAGATCCGCAAGCTGTTCGCCGAGACCGGCTTCGAGATCGAGCATGTCGAGCACAACGTCGACCCATCGCTGAGCCAGCTTTGGGACGCGGCGCGACAAGGCGGACAGCCGACGATCCGTGCGGGCCAGCTGGCGATCGATGCGCTGACGACGGCAGACATGCAGGAACTCGCCACGGTGCAGTTCTACGTGCGGGCGTCCGTCGCACCGACGACCAGGGACCCGCGTTGAGCAATTGCCTCGGTCCGGTCTCGCCGACCGACTTGATCGGCGTCTCGCTCGATCCCGCGGTCGTCGAAAGCGGGACGAAACCGATCGCCGACGCCCAGACGCATCGGCCGTCGGTGCCGGAAATGCTCGCGCGCGGCGCACCGCCGTGGTCCCTTTGGTGCGGCGGCCTGCAGCCCCTGCGGTGGCCGGCTGCGCTGCGCGCCACCACAATCGCAATCACATGCCGTACACTGCCGGCACCTGCTCGCGGCCGCATCCGGTGCGCCTCCGAGCGAGCCGACTCGCACTGCACGCAATCAACGTGAGGACACCCGGTCGCAAGAACGTGTTGGTCACCGGCGGCGCGGGCTTTCTGGGCTCGTTCCTCTGCGACCGGCTCCTGTCCGAGGGACACGAGGTCCTTTGCGTCGACAACTTCTTCACGGGGACGAAGGAGAACGTCGCCCATCTGCTCGGAAATCCGAGGTTCGAGCTCGTTCGGCACGACGTGACGTTTCCGCTGTTCGTCGAGGTCGACGAAATCTACAATCTTGCGTGTCCGGCGTCCCCCGTCCACTACCAGTTCGACCCGGTGCAGACGACCAAGACCAGCGTGCACGGGGCGATCAATATGCTGGGCCTCGCGAAGCGCCTTCGCTGTCGGATCCTGCAGGCTTCGACAAGCGAGGTCTACGGCGACCCCGAGATGCACCCACAGCGCGAGGACTACTGGGGCCGCGTGAATCCGATCGGCGTGCGCTCGTGCTACGACGAGGGGAAGCGCTGCGCCGAGACGCTTTTCTTCGACTACCACCGGCAGCACCGGCTGCGCATCAAGGTCGCCCGGATCTTCAATACCTACGGGCCGCGCATGCACCCGAACGACGGGCGTGTCGTGTCCAATTTCATCGTGCAGGCGCTGCACGGCGAGCCGATCACGATCTACGGGACCGGCACGCAGACGCGCTCGTTCTGCTACGTCGACGACCTGATCGACGGCCTTTGCCGCCTAATGGATACGGCGGACGACGTCACGGGACCGGTCAACCTCGGCAATCCGGCCGAGATCACGATTCGCGAGCTCGCGCAGAAAGTGATCGCGTTGACGGGCTCGCGCTCGCAGCTCGTGTTCAAACCTCTGCCGAGCGACGATCCCGTGCAGCGCTGCCCGGAAATCGCACTCGCGCGCGAGATGCTTCAATGGGAGCCGCGGACGCCGATCGACACCGGACTCGAGCGGACGATCGAGTACTTCGAAGCGATCCTCAGGCAACGGAACACGCCACAGTGACCGGCGACGGCGGTCGGCCGCGGCGGCACTCCACCATGCCGTCCGGCGCGACGTGCGGACGCGTCAGCGCACACCGGCGACGGTGGCGTCCAGCCGCTTTCGCACGACCAGCAGCATTCGGTATTCCCGGACGATGTTGTTGAGCTCGCGCGCCATCGTGTCGACATGCTCTGCCGCAAGCACGCCTTGCGCGTATTGCCCCGCATACGGCTCCGCCAGCACCTGCTCGCTCCTCGCGAGCACGAAATCGACCCCCAGATAGTACGCGAGCGGGGAGTTCGACGCGCCCACCTCGCGCCAGCGGTCGTTCAACTCCCGATTGAACAAGGAGAGCAGATTGGGCGTGATCGCGCGCACGTGCGTCGGGTCTCCGAGAAAGTCGTCGCTGCGCGGATGAGGCACGACGATCTCGATTTCGGCCCGGTCCCGGCACACTCGATACAGTTCCTGCATCATGCCGAGGAAGGTGCGCGAAGCCTGTCCGAGGTGCTCGAGCGAATGGTTGAAAACCACACGGTCGACCGCGTCGTCCGGCCACGGCCATGGCAGCCGTTCGAGATCGCAGACGACGTCCGGCGCGCACTCCGCGTACAGATCGACGTTGACGTAGCCGGCGAGCTTGTTGTGCCCGCACCCCATATTGAGCTTCATGGCCGCAGCATCATAGCGCGCGGCGTCGACGCCGCGCCACCTCCGGCTTCGTCCCCCGGCGCTGCAAAGTGTCACCTCGGCCTCGATAATGTACATTGACAGCCGTCGCGTACGGATTGACCGCGTTCCACGTGTTCCGACAGAAGCCCAAGGAGACGCAGCACCTGTCATCAGCCGATGCGCTGCGGGACGCGGGCAACCGCCTGCTGGCCGAGGGACGATTGCGGGAGGCAGAGGCCTCCTATCGCCGCGCGATCGAAGCCGATCCGGGCGCTGCCGTATCTCACGTCAATCTCGGCTTCGTGCTGGATGAGCTGGGGCACCGCGACGAAGCCGTACAAGTGCTCGAGCGCGCGGTCGCGCTCGACGAGCGGCAGGCGGACGCGTGGTTCCTGCTCGGCCGGATCGCCGCGACGCAACGCCGGAACGACGATGCCGTCGCCGCGTTGACGCGCGCGGTCGCGTGCAATCCGGGGCTGCGTGTCGCGCAGCAGCTGCTGGTACGCACGCTGATGGTATGCGGACGCACCGACGACGCGGGCGACGCGGCGATCGCCGGCCTCGCCCACGATCCGGGGTGCGCATCCCTCCATCTGGTGGCGGGCCTCCGTTCCGCGAGCAGACAGGACTGGCCGGGGGCCGCCGCGCATTTCCGGGGCGAGCTCGCATTGCAGCCGGAGCTCGCCGAGGCGCACGCCGGACTTGGTGACGCACTGAAGGCAATGGGTGAACGCGAGCAGGCCATCGCGTCCTACCGGCGCGCCATCGAACTCGCACCGAACGTGGCGGCGCTCCACAACGTGCTGGGCCTCGCACTTCAGGAGCGCGGCGACGTGGATGCCGCGATTGCCTGCTTCAGGCAGGCACTGTCGCTTGACCCGCATCACGCCGGCGCGCACGTCAATCTCGGCGTCGCGCGCCACAGCGAGGGCGACGACGAGGCGGCGCTCGCCCACTTCCGGAAGGCGCTTGCGACGGACCCCGGGCATGTCGCTGCGCTGCACAACATGGGCAGCATTTGCCTCGGGCTCGGCGACCTCGACGAAGCGATGTCATGCTACCAGCGCGCGCTCCTGCAGCGCCCGGACTACGCCGACGCGCACCTCAACCTCGGTACGGCGCTGCATGCACTCGGGAGAATCGAACCGGCGCGCGCGAGCCTCCAGCGCGCGATCGAGCTGGCCCAGAGCGCCGCGCTGGCCCGCAGCGCTCGCAGCAACCTGCTGATGCTGGAGAGCGCCGCGGACGATCGTTCCCCCGACGCCTATCTCGCCGAGGCGCGCCGCTACGGCGCAGACGTGCAGGCCGCGGCCATTCCGTATCGGCAATGGCACTCGGGGGGCTCGGGACGTCGGTTGCGCGTGGGCTTCGTGTCCGGCGACTTCCGCATGCATCCGGTCGGCTATTTCCTCGAGAGCGTGCTCGCGCAGCTCGCGAAGGCCGGGCTGTCCCTGATCGCGTACCCGACGAACTTCGGCGACGACGCGCTTACCGCGCGCATCCGGCCCTGCTTCGCCGAATGGCACGTGCTTGCAGATGCCAACGACGAATCCGCCGCGCGCCGGATTCACAATGACCGAATCGACGTCCTCGTCGATCTGGCCGGCCACACGGCCGGCAACCGGCTGCCCGTCTTCGCCTGGAAGCCCGCGCCGGTGCAGGTGAGCTGGCTGGGCTATTGGGCGTCGACCGGCGTGTCGGCCATGGATTGGTTCGTCGCCGACCCCGTGTCCGTACCCGTCGGCCGCGAAGGAGCCTTCACCGAATCGGTCTGGCGGCTGCCTGCGACGCGGCTCTGCTTTACCCCCCCGAATGCGAAGGCGGAGCTCGCGGTGGGGCCGCCGCCTTCGCTGCGCCGCGGCTTTGTCACGTTCGGGTGCTACCAGAATCTCGGCAAGCTCTCGAACCGATCGCTGCGGCTGTGGTCGCGGATCCTCGACGAGATGCCCGAGGCGCGGCTGCGGATCCAGGACAAGTACCTGGGCTTCGGGGGGCCGCGGGCCGACCTCGAGCGAAGGCTTGCAGCGGCCGGCATCTCCCCTGCCCGTGTCGCAATGTTCGGGCGGACGAGCCGCGACGAATACCTCGCGAGTTACGCCGACGTCGACATCGTGCTCGACACCGTGCCTTTCGCGGGCGGCACCACCACCTGCGAGGCGTTGTGGATGGGGGTGCCGACGCTTACGCTGGCGGGGCAGTCGCTCGTGGCGCGGCAGGGCGCGAGCATGCTCAGTGCCGTTGGCCTGGTCGATTGGATTGCGGACGACGAGGAAGCGTACGTCCGCCAAGCGCTGCGGTTTGCCAGCGACGGCGGGGAGTTGGCGCTTCTGCGCGAAACGACGCGCGAGCGGGCGCTCGCCTCTCCGCTGTTCGATGCCGAACGCTTCGCACGCGATCTTGCGGATGCGCTGCGCGGCATGCACGAGCGGCGCAGCCGAAGCGAGCGCCCCTAGAGCCGCAGCAGCGCCCGCTGGTCGCCGGTGGGCGCCCCCTTGAACGACAGCGCCCGCACCTCGAAGGCCTCGGGGCTCTCCACGACGTACACGGTCCGGAATCCGGCCAGTTCGAGTGCCGCGCGCAGCGACCGTGCGGTGAATCCGCACTTGTGCGCAAAGAAGTCGTTGCCAGAGCGCTCGATCTGCCGGCCGAGCCCGTAGATCACGTCACGCACCGCGATCGGTCCCATCGGCGACACGTAGAGCGTATCCTCGATGTCCATGCCTGTCGCCACGACATGCTGCATGACGCTCTTCAGGTCCGGTACGCGGATCTCGGCGAATCCGGTGGGCTTGAGCACGTGCAGGAAGCCGGTCAGCACGCGCGCGCCGTCGTGCTTGAAGTAGTGCTCGAGATTGTGGGAGCAATAGATCGCGTCGAACTGCGCCGGGTCCAGCGTGGCGAGCTCGCGTGCATCGCATACGATGTCCGGGTTCCCGGCGGGATCGATGTCGAGCAGGAGGTGCGCCCAGCCGCGATAGTGGTCCGGAATGGGAATCTGCTTGTTGTTCCCTCCGACGTTGAGTACGGCTGGACCGGGCCCGGAGTAGCGGGCGGGTTTCGGTCGGGCCACAGTCGGCCCGGAATCCGGCGTCGTGGGCGCGGCGGCAGGCCGGCGATCCGTGGTCACGGACGTTCTGGCGCGGCGCTGCCGGAGCAGATCGCGAATCACGCTCGTCAGGATCATCGGGGACTCCGGATCAAGTTGGCTCCATACCCGTGTGACGGACGCCGGCCCTGCCGAAGCGGTCGCTACCGCGCGGCGATCCGGGTGACGATCGACTTCGTCGCCTGCTCGGCGAACGCTTCCGAATACCCGAGCTCCTTCAGCTTCCACCGGAAGACGTTGCCGAGCTTGGCCTTCTTGTAGATGCCCAGCTTGTTCTTCTCGTGGAATCGCAGCGCACGGGCGCCGAGCCCGTCGAGGATCACCTTGAGCTGATGGTCCTTGCCCGCGTCGGTCCGTGCCTCGGACTTCGGCGGAAAGCGGCGGCCGAGATCTTCGGCAAGGTTGGTCGCGAACTCCTCGAGTTCCTTCGTATCGAATGCCTTCAGGATGGACATGACGTGCGCTCGTGAAAGACGGTCCGGATTGTGTCCGTCATGATATCTCGACGCACCCGTCAAGCACCACGTCGACGTCGAGTTCCTCGGGAATTGCAAGCAACGCAAGTGCCATTCGCCCTTCGAACAGGTCGCCCGACCTGCGGTTGAAGTTTTCCGGCGCATCCAGCGCCGCCGAGTGCCGCCAGCATCGGTAGCCGAACCCGCCCGCCCGCTCCGCCAGGCGGACCAGCGCCGCATCGTCGGACGCGGCCACGTGCAACGCCGGACGACATCGCCAGAGCGTCCTCTCCGCGCCCTCGACGACCGCCTCGCCCGCCGCCGCGCCCGTCACCTTCAGCCAATCGAGGCGCTCCAGCCACAGCGCGTCCACGGTCGCGTCCACGCCCAATCGTTCCCGCAGCACCGTCGAGCCCGCCACGCGGTGCCACGCCAGGTTGTGGCGGAGGATCCGGCGGGCGTCATCCCGCGCTTCCGATACGAGCAGGTGCCCCTCGGGTCCCACGCGCCTGCCCAGTGGAACCGCGTGCGCACCGACGCCCGCTTCGACTTCCAGCAGCACCGCGCCCGCTGGAACCAGGTGGAGCAGAAGGCGCAGCTGCGCCTCGCGCCACTCGCCGTACCAGCCGAGCGCGTCGCCGACTTCGGGCTCGTCGGGCAGGAACTGCAGCTGCCCGTGCCGCGTCAGCGCCAGCGCCGAACGCCCCGGGCGATGGCCCGGCACGTTCCGTGGCAGCAGGTTCATCGGCAGCGGCAGCGACGCGGTATGCACGACGGGCCGAACCGGCAGCGCGTCGACTCCACCACGGCGGACCACGTCGTCCAGCGCAAGCGCTACCCGCAGCACGACTTCCGTCCAGTCGCCGCGCAAGCGTTGCCGAAAAAGGCGCAGCGTCGGATACCACGGGCTGTCGTCGCGCCCGACCAGCCAGCGCCAGTCCGCAGGCTCCGGCAGCAGCGCCCACACCGGCTTGCCCATCGCGCCGGCAAGGTGCGCGACGGAGGTGTCCACGCACACGACGAGGTCCAGGTGCTCGATCACGGCCGCGGTGTCGGCGAAATCGGCGATCTGCGGGCCAAGGTTCACGACGTCGAGACCGCGCACCGCAGCGTCGGCCGTGCGCTCCGCTGCTCCCTTCTGCAGCGAATACCATTGCACCCCGCGGACTTCGGACCATGGCTCCAGCAGCTCCGGCGCCAGCGACCGCCGCCGATCGTCCGCGTGCGTCGGGCGCCCCTCCCAGACGACGCCGACCTTGAGTCCGCCACCGCGGTCCGCGCAACGGTCCGCCCAGCGGGCTACGCGCGCCGGGTCCGCGAACAGATACGGAATGCCGGCCGGGATGGTGTCGAGCAACGTCCCGAACACGCGCGCGAGGCTCATCAATCTTGCGTGGAAGTCGAATTCGGGCAGCGTGTCGCCCGGGCGGAGTACGCGATCGATGCCCGCGGCTCCGGCGCAGACGTCAGCGATTTCGGGCGATGCGAGCAGATCGACATGTGCCCCAAGCGATTTGATCAGCGGGGCGTAGCGAATGAACTGGAAGGCATCGCCGTAACCCTGCTCGACGCACAGTAGGATCGACTTCCCACGCAAGTCCTGGCCATTCCACTCCGGGCCATCGATCGGGTAACGCGACCCACGGAACGCGTCGTTCATCCAGCGGAACTCGAAGGCGAGCCATCCCTCCGCCAGGCGGCCGGTCGCGAGCAGCGGCCCCGAATACACGAAATGTGCAAGAGGCGTTGGCTGCTCCGGTAGTACGCGCTCGAACTGGTCAATGGCGGCGGCGTATTCGCCGGCATTGCGCAATGCGATTGCCAGATTCAGTGCCGCCGGCGTATCCGTGGCCGCGCCGCCCGCAGCCGCAGCGGCGCGCCGGCACGCATCCAGCGCAAGGTCCGCGCGTCCGCGGCGATCGAATACCACACCGAGTTTGGTCCATACGACCGGCGATTCGGGGTCGATGGCAGCGCACTCGGCGAGCCGCTGTTCCGCCTCCGTCAACGCGTTGCCTGCGAGCGCGCAGTCGGCCAGCCCGAGCAGCACGCGCATCCGGTCCGCGCCGTCGGATAGCGCGCGCTCGAATTCCTGCCTGGCCTCGGCGTGGCGGCCGGTCATGACGAGGCAGGCCGCGACGCCGCAGCGCGCGGACCACGCGCACGGGTCTCCTTGCAGGGCCTCGGCATACCAGGTCAACGCTGCCTGCGGCCCTTCCAGCTCGAGGCAAGCGTCACCGGCCTCGACAAGTTCGTCGGCGGTCAGCGTTCCCGCATCCCTTGCCGCCCTGTAGTCCCGGCACGCCTCGCGCGTGCGACCCATCGCATGCAGCAGCCCCCCCCGCAGGCCGAGCAACCGCGCATCGGACGGATCACGCGCGAGCGCATCCTGCACGGCCGCGAGCGCCTCGCCGCCGCGAAGCTCGCGCAGCATCTGCATACGGTCGTCGACGCGCGACGCGGCGGGTGCGGTCCTGCCCGTGACGCCGTTCATGACACCGGGCTGCAGCCGGGCGGGAGGAGCTCAGCGCTCCCTTCCTCGGGAAGCGCGATCAGTGCGAGAACCAAGCGCCCGCCGAAGACGTCGCCGTCGCGGCGATTGAAGTTGTTCACGGAATGCAGCGGGGCTTCGTGGCGCCACGTCCGGTAACCGTAGCCACGTACACGTTCGGCCATCGCCTGGAGCATCTCCGCGTCCGCCACCGCCACGCACAATCCCGGACGACACCGCCACAGCGTCGCATCGGCGCCCGCCACGACGGCTTCGGCGAGCCCTGCGTCGGTCACCTTGAGCCAGTCGAGCCGATCGAGCCACAGGGCATCCACGGTCGTGTCCTCCCCGACGGCCCCGGTCAGCACCGTCACCTGCTCGATCCGATTCGCGGCCAGGTTCTGTTGCAACAAAAGGCGCACGACGGCGCGACCCTCGGACGCCAACAGGTGGCCGGCGGCCCCGACCTGTCGCCCAAGTGGCACCGAATGCGCGCCGACACCGGCACCGGCCTCGAGCACGCTGGAGCCCGGCGCGACCAACTGCGACAGCACACGAACGACGTCCTCACGCCACTCGCCGTACCACCCGAGCGCGTCCCCGAGCTCCGGCTCGTCAGGCAGGTACTGCAGCGTCCCGTGCCGCGTGTCGGCCACCGCTGTCATGCCCGGCCGGTGCCCAGGCGCCTGCCGCGGTCGCGTGCTCGCCGGCGCCCGCCGCGACGGCGCGTGCGCAACCGGACGTGGCGCCAGCGCGGCAGCGCCGCCCTGCCGAAGCAACGCGTCCAGCGCCGCGCGCACGCGTTCGACGACGTCCTCCCAGTCGCCGCGCACGCGCTGCCGGAAGAGCCGCATCGTCGGGTACCACGGACTGTCGTCGCGCCCGGCCAGCCACCGCCAGTCCGCCGGCTGGTGCAACAGAACCCAGACCGGCTTGCCGAGCGCTCCGGCCAGGTGCGCCACCGACGTGCACGTCGTGATGACGAGATCCAGGTGCTCGATCGCCGCCGCGGTATCGTCGTAGTCGTTGAGTGCCCGACCGAGGTCGACGATGTCGAAGCCGGGCGGAGGCTGCGCCGCTTCGTGCTCGCGCGCGCCCTTCTGCAGAGCGTACCAGGAAATGCCGGTGAGCCCGGCAAGGGGAAGCAGCGTGGCGAGCGCAAGGGAACGATGACGGTCGCGATTGTGCTCCGGGTTGCCCGCCCACGCGAGCCCCACACGCAGACCCGGGCCCGCGGACGCGAATCGCGGTGCCCACGCGCGCACCCGCGCCGCGTCCGCTTCGACGTAGGGCACCATTCCCGCGAGCGCGTCGAGGTCGACGCCGAACACGCGCGGCAGGCTCATCAGATGGATCGCGTAGTCGTGCGGGGGAGGCGGCGCACCGGCAACGACGACCCGGTCTATGCCCGCGATCCGGCGGGCGATATCCGCGAGCTGCGGCTGCACCTCGAGCGCGACCGCCGCGCCCAGGGCCTTCACCCAGCGCGCGAATCGGATGAAGTTGATCGTGTCTCCGACACCCTGTTCCGCGCGAAGGAGGATCGTCCGCCCTGCAGGATCCTGCCCGTCCCACGTCGGAACCGCGTACCCCTCCGCGCATCGCATCCCGAGGAAGGGCTCGGCGAGCCATCGGAACTCATAGTGGTGCCAGCCTTCGACCAGGCGCCCGCACATCAGGAGAGCGATCGCATAGACGAAGTGTCCGAACGGGAGCGGCCGTGCGCCGAGGTGTTCCTCGAGCAGCGCGATCGCCTCGTCAACGCGGCCCATGTCCTTGAGCTCCATCGCGTAGCCGACGAACGCAGCGCCATGCGTGTCGGCGGCGTGCGCCCGACCGGCCGCGGACAGCGCCTCGTCGAAGCGGTCGCCCGCGAGCAACGCCAGGCGCAGGGCTGCCCACGCGGCGGGACGATCCGGCGCGAGCTCGGCGGCCCGGCGCAGCGACACCTCGGCGCCCGCAAGATCGCCCGCATACTGGAGGATCGTGCCGTGCGTGACGAGCGCATCGTAATCCGCCGCATCCTCGCGAAGAACACCTTCAGCGACGCCGCGCGCGCCAGCGATGTCGCCGGCGGCGAGCAGCAGGCCGGCCAGGGCACGCTGGAGCTCGCGGTCGCCGGGTGCCTCCGACGCGCCTCGGCGCAGCATGTCGAGCGCGGCAGCGACGCGTCCCTGGCGCAGCGCGCACTGCGCCAGCTCACGAGCCGGGTAGCCGGCGTCCGGGTTGCCGATGCCGGCGGCGAGCCAGCGCTCCGCTTCGCGTACGCGCCCGGCCGCCAGCAGAGTCTGCGCATGGGCGCGAGCGACCATCCCGTCTGCGCCCGACAGGACCGCCGGCCCGGTGACCGCCAGGGCCTCGGCCAGCCGCCCCGCACGCCGCGCCGACTCGGCGCGAGCGACGATGCCGGCGGCATCTCCGGCCCCGGGGGCAGCGGCCGGGGTCTTCGCGCCGCCCATAAGATTGCGCAGGAATCCCATCAGAGTGAGCGGTGCGGCGGGGCGCCGCTGCGCAAGGGCACCGTCATGTCGCCTCGACACAATGGATCAGCGCCCCGCGCACGTCGACTTCCTCGGGGATCGCAAGCAGCGCCAACGCCCGGGCGCCGTCGAACAGATCCTGGTCGCGGCGATTGAAATTGGCCGGATCGAACAACGCCACATCCATGCGCCAGCACCGATAGCCGTGCTCCCGCAGGCGCTCCAGTACGCGGTCGCGGTCGACGTTCGACGCGGTCGCCACGAACACGGTGGGCCGGAGGCGCCATAGGGAGTCGCTCGCACCGGCGAGGACACGGTCCGCGTCGGCGCCGATCTTCAGGCAGTCGAGCCGGTCGAGTTGCAGGTCGTCGATCGTCTCGTCGCCGCCGGCGATGTTCGCGCGCATCGGCGTAACGTGGCGCAATCGGTTCGCCCACAGGTTTTCCTGCAGGATGCGCCTCTGCAACGGGTCGTCCTCGTAGGCCAGCACGAGTCCGCCTTCGCCGACCCGGCGCGCCAGCGCGACCGCGTGCGCCCCGACGCCCGCCCCGGTTTCGACGACGTGCATGTCGGGCCCGACCAGCCCACAGAGCAGATCGAGCTGTGGCTGCAGCCATTCGCCATACCAGCCGAGACTCAACCCGATCTGCGGCTGGTGCGGAAGGTACTGCAACACGCCATGCCGCGTCTGCGCGACCGCGCAGAGGCCGGGCGACACATCGTGTGGCGCGAGATGCATCGGGTTCGACCGGGGCAGCGGGACCACGGTTGCGCTGCCGCACGGCACGGTCGCCCCCAATCCGCGGCGCGGCGCCGCGACACGCGCCCGCAGCGCGGCGGCAACCGCGTCTACGACGCCGCTCCAATCGCCGCGCCGCGACTGACGGAAGAGACGCGCGGCCGGATACCAGGGACTGTCGTCACGATCCTGCAGCCACCGCCAATCGGCCGAGCTCGCGAGCAGCACCCACGTCTCTCGCCCCATCGCGCCTGCAAGATGCGCCACCGACGTGCACACGGTGATCACGACGTCGAGGTGCGCGATGACGGCCGCGGTGTCCGTCAGATCCTCGATCTCCGATGAGAGATTCGTCAGCGGGAGTCCCGTCGGCGGCGCGGCGGCCTCGACCTCCGGCGGTCCCTTCTGCAGCGAGTAGAAGCGCGCGCCGGAGACCGTGCCCAGCGGCGCCAGCTGCGCGAGAGGCAGCGAGCGGGCGCGATTGCCCGGGAAGGCCGGGTTGCCCGACCACACGAGTCCGACGCGCAAGTCGCCGGCGTCCGCGAATCGTGGTGCCCAGCGCGCCACCGAGTCTTGCGGCGCTGTCAGGTAAGGGACGCCGCCGGGCAGCGTTCCGATGTCGGTCCGGAACACGTTGGGCAGAGAGAGCAGGTGGATGTAAAAGTCGTAATCGGGCAGCGGGTCCCGGCCGATTTCGACCAGGTGGTCGACACCCGGTGCGCCGGCGAAAAGCCGCCGCATCTCCGGGCGCACCGTCAAACTCACGGTCGCGCCGAGCGCCTTCAGGCTCGGCGCGTAGCGAACGAACTGCACAGCGTCACCGATGCCCTGCTCGACATGCAGCAGCACGTGGCGCCCCCGCAGGTTCTGGCCGTTCCATTCGGGACGGTCGAAGCGCGGCTTGCGCTCGACGAAGTAATCGGTGAGCCAGCGGAACTCGTTGAACCACCAGCCGGCGGGCATCCGGCCGACCGTCAGCAGCGCGTGGGAGTAGAACACGTATGCCTTGGCGACCGGATGGTTGCGCAGCCAGCGCTCGACGGCGCCGATCGCCTCGGACAGTCGCCCGGCCGACGCAAGCGCCGCCGCCTCTGCGTACTCGGCGCCTTCGTCCGCGCCAAGCGCCCGCTCCTGCGCGACGGCCTGTGCGAGCGCATCGAGCGCCTCTCCCTCCCGGTCGAGGCGGTCGTATGCGGAACCCAGGAAGATCCACCCCGTGACGTTGCGCGGATCCACCTCCAGCGCGCGCCGGAGCATGGGCAGGGCCTCCGCTTCACGGCGGGCGTCCAGCAGGCAGTTGCCGAGACCGAGCAGCGCGTCGATCGAATCGGCGTCGACGTCCAACAGCCGTCGGTAGGCGACTTCCGCGCTGTCGGTGTCACCACGGGCGTGCAGCGACGCAGCGAGCGTCGCGAGTGCCGACGCGTTGCGCGCGTCCTCGGCGAGTGCGGCCGTCGCGCAGCGCTCGGCGGCCGCATAGTCGCCGGCCTGGAAGTAGACGCGCGCCGCTTCGATGGCGTCGTCCGGCATTGCCGATTGCTCGGCGAACCCCCGCAGCGCTCGCGCCGCCTCGACGCCGCGCCCCCACCCGAGCAGGACGCCCGCCTCGGCCACGGCCAAGGACACGCTGCCGGGATGGCGCTGCCTTTTGGCCCGTGCGAGCGCGAGCGCGTCGGCCCACGCACGGACCGCCACCAACGCGCGAACCTCGCCCGCGACCTCCGCCGGGGACGACGCGGCTGCGGCCGAAACAGGAGGTTGCGGCCCACGCATCTCGGCACGATCGCCGACGGGGGGCCGGCGGAAGGGCCTAGGCAACGCCATTACGCCAGTGCTTCCGGTGCGAAATCCATTGCGCGCTCTTCGTTGCCGTCGGAAGCAAGCGGATCTGGATCATCGGGAATTCATGTACAGCGGCCATGGCCGGCGTCCGCGCGTCGACCGACGGTGTCGGTGCGGCGCACGCGCCCGCAAAAGAGAACGGGCCGCATACGCGGCCCGTCCAGTGGTACCAGCGGTCCCGACGATCAGGCGCGGCAGGAACCCGGAACGTACTTCTCCTGGCCCGACGAACCGCGGCACGTCCAGTCGACAATGGCGTTGTTCGACAGGCTGCCCGGCGTCAGCGTGACGGTCATGCCGGTCGCGCCACCGAGCGCCGTATCGCTGCTCATCGTGACCGTGATCACGCCGGCGCTGACGTCCAGGTTCGAGACGTACTTGGTCGTCGTCGGCTGGCAACCCGAGGCCGTGAGGTCCGACGGCAGCGTGCCGTTCGACGCCGTGTACTCGGCCACCGCCGCCTTGCAGCCCGCAGCCGCCGCGATGCCTTCCGACACGCGCGCACGGATCGTGTAGTCCTGATAGGCCGGCAGCGCGATCGCCGCCAAGATGCCGATGATCGCCACGACGATCATCAGTTCGATCAGCGTGAAGCCCTGTTGAATCCGTTTCATTTGACCTGTCTCCTTGATGGTGAGGCGAACCCAAAACCCGGCACCCAGCGATGCTGACATCAAGGGAGCAAGCCATATGCCAAACGCATTGACGTTCGTCCGGCGGTCCTTTTCGTTGCGCAACCCCTTCTTTTGTCGTCATTTTATGCCGACGAGCGGACGAGCGGTCGGCCCGGGGTCGAGCCAGGCGCAGACGCGCCGGCGCGCACGGAACCGGCAATCCGCCGCTCTGGGGAACCCGGGGTGACGCAGAGCGGCACCCCCGTCGCCGTCAGGCGTCAAGCGACAGCTCGAGCCGGACGCCGGCGATCTCGAACGTGTCGCCCGGGTGGAGCGGCGAGCCGTCCGGCGCGACCGGCGCCCCATTGATGCGCGGCGGCTCGCGGCCCTCCAGCGGGATGAGGCGGAACCCCCCCCCGACCTTGCGCACCAGCGCCACCTGCACGCCGACGCGGCCGATCGTCAATTCCTGCTCCGGGAACGGCACGATGCGCCCGTGGCTCGCGCCGGACAGGACGCGCACGGCCGGCCCTGCGACCTTCGGCGCTTTCGGCACGGGCGCGGCCTCGGAGGCCAGCGCTTCCTGGGTGTGGCCCGGGGACGGGCGGTCGCGCGGCGCGTGGCCGGCAGCATCGCCTTGTTGTGCCACGGACGGCGGCGCGCCCGAGGCGTCGCTCGCGCCGCGTACGGCGGTCACCGACACGGTGGCCCCCGCCTGCGGAGCGATGTCGCGCTCGATGTCCGCGGCGACCAGCGGCGTGCCGCGCGCGCCGAACTGCGGCCGGCGATCGCCGGCCGGCGGCACGTCGACCTGCGGCACGGGCTTCGCGGACTCGACCTTGTCCACAAGGCCGCGCATCTGCGCACGCGCGAGGTCCGGCGGCAGCGGGTCGGCCTTCGCGTCGTTGTCGGACAGGTACGTCAGACGCTGGCGGCCGATGTCGATCTGGTCGTGGTCGACGAGGAAGTGCTTGGCGATCGCCTTGCCGTTGACCAGAGTTCCGTTGGTGCTGCCGAGGTCCTCGAGGAACGAGTCGGCGAGGATCGTCATCACGGCCGCGTGCTCTCCCGAGACGGCCGGATAGGGCAGGCAGACGTCGTTGTCGGCACGCCGGCCGATCGTGATGCGCTCCTTGGCCAGCGGGATATCCATCGTCGTTCCGTCGGCGAGGTAGAGGACGAGCTTGCCCACGGGCGTCAGTTCCGAAGGGCCGTCCCGAGGGACTGACCTGCGACGGCCTCCTCGGTCCGGCACCACATGCCGAGGACGAAGTGTCGGCCGTCGCCCGCGCGCGCGGACGCGCTCTGCGAGCCTGGGCTTCGCCCCGCGCGCGCGGGCGGCTCGGGCGGCCGCGCGCGGAGCGAGCGTGGGGGCCGTTTCACGCTACCCCTTCTTCTTGGCGAGCCAGCGCTGCGCCCACCCCGTCGCCGGCAGGAACTCGGGCGGCACGCGGATGAGGATCACCGAGATGTTGTCGCGGCCGCCGTTCTGGTTCGCGAGGTCGATCAGCTCGGCCGCCGCGAGCGCCAGGTCGCTGCGCTTCTCGTCGACCACCGTGTGGATCACCTCGGGGTCCACCATGTCCGTCAGACCGTCCGAGCAGAGCAGGTAGATGTCGTTCGCCTCGATCCGGTATTCGGCGATGTCGGTCGGGACGATGGCCTCGATGCCGAGCGCCCGCGTGACGAGGTTCTTGTTGAGCGAATAGCGTGCCTGCTCCGGTGTCAGCACGCCGCTGTCGATCTGCTCCTGCAGCAGCGAGTGGTCGCGCGTCAGCTGCTCGAACTTCTCGCCGCGCAGCCGGTAGCAGCGCGAGTCGCCGATGTGCCCGATCGACACGCGGTTGCCGCAGAACACCGCGGCGACGATCGTCGTGCCCATCCCGGCGCACTCGGGCCGCGCCTGCGCCGCCTCGTAGATGCCCTTGTTGGCGGAGGCGATCTGCTGCTGCAGCAGCAGCGCGCCGTGCGTGAGGCCGCTGCCGATGTCGATCTTCGAGAGCTCGCGGCCGGACTGGAGCTCCGGCATCATGCCGTTGGACACGACGTTCACGGCGATGCCGCTCGCCACCTCGCCGGCGTTGTAGCCGCCCATGCCGTCGGCGAGCACGGCGATGCCGGCTTCGCCGTCGACGAACACGGTGTCTTCGTTGTGCGTGCGGACCATGCCCGGGTGGGACAGGCTGGCGACTTCGAGGGGGGCGGTCTCGCTCATGCGGGGGTCGGCGGCGTACGGGAGGTCCAGCGCCGGAGTGTAGCGGCACGGCGCCCCCCCGGCGAGCCGGCGCGCATCATGCGGCGCCTTTCTCCCGGCGGCGCTGCACCCATTTTGCGACGCCGACGACGATGACGACGCCCGCGGCGGGCACCAGCCACTCGAGCGCGTGCGCGTGCGCCTTGACCCAGCCGGCGATCGCGGCGTCCTCGACCACCATCTCCCCGGCGACGAAGCCGAGCAGGCCGCCGCCCGCGAGGATCAGCACCGGGAAGCGCTCGATCAGGCGCATGATGACCTGGCTGCCGGCGATCACGAGCGGGATGCTGACCACCAGGCCAAAGACGAGCAGCAGGATGCTGCCCTTCGCGGCGGCCGCCACGCCGAGCACGTTGTCGATGCTCATCACGAGGTCGGCAACGATGACCGTACGCACGGCGGACAGCAGGCGGTCGCTGCCACGCACGGCGCTCCCGTCGTCGCCGCCTTCGTCCTCCTCGGCGATCAGGTTGACGCCGATCCAGAGCAGCAGCGCGCCCCCGACGATCTTGAGGTACGGCAACGTGAGCAGCGATACCGCAAAGATCGTGAGGACGATGCGCAGCACGATGGCGCCGGCGGCGCCCCAGAACACGCCCCAGCGGCGCTGGCGCGGTGGCAGGTTGCGACACGCGAGCGCGATGACCACCGCATTGTCCCCCGACAGCAGGACGTTGATGACGATGATCTCGAGCGCCGCCAGCCAGAATTGCGCCGTGCCGAAATCCACGTCGACTCTCCCCGATGCCGCCGGCTTCGCGCGGCCGGCGCGCGCCGTCAGAGCACGGACTTGAGGAGCTTGCCCATCTCCGCCGGATTGCGCGTCACCTTGATGCCCGACGCCTCCATGACCGCGAGCTTCTCCTGCGCCGTCCCCTTGCCGCCCGAGATGATCGCGCCCGCGTGCCCCATCCGCTTGCCGGGGGGCGCCGTCACGCCGGCGATGAAGCCGACGACCGGCTTCTTCATGTGGTCCTTCGCCCACAGCGCCGCGGCCTCCTCGTCGCCGCCGCCGATCTCGCCGATCATCACGACGGCGTCGGTGCCGGGGTCGTCGTTGAAGAGCTTGAGGATGTCGATGTGCTTGAGGCCGTTGACCGGGTCGCCGCCGATGCCCACGGCCGTCGACTGCCCAAGCCCCAGCTCGGTCAGCTGCCCGACCGCCTCGTACGTCAGCGTGCCGGAGCGCGACATCACGCCGATGCGCCCCTTCTTGTGGATGTGACCCGGCATGATGCCTATCTTGATCTCGTCCGGCGTGATGACGCCCGGGCAGTTGGGGCCGAGCAGCAGCGTCTTCTTGCCGCGCATCCGGTGGCGCGTGGCGATCATGTCGCGCACCGGGATGCCTTCCGTGATGCATACGACGAGGTCGAGCCCTGCGTCCACCGCCTCGTCGATCGCCGCCGCGGCGAACGGCGGCGGGACGTAGATCACCGACACCGTCGCGCCGGTCGCCGCCTTCGCGTCGCGCACCGTGGCGAAGATCGGGATGCCCTCGAAGTCCTCGCCCGCCTTCTTCGGGTTCACGCCGGCGACGAAGCAGTTGCGGCCGTTCGCGTACTCGCGGCACATCCGGGTATGGAACTGCCCGGTCTTGCCGGTGATCCCCTGCGTGATGACCTTCGTGTTCTCGTTGATCAGGATCGACATGTGCTTTCCCTGAAAATCTCGCAAAGAGGCGCAGCGGCGCCGAGGAGCCGCTCCCTTTCGTCTACTCCGCGTCTCGGCGTCTCATCGTGGAGCGGCCTTTCCGCCGGCCGCGGCGACCACCTTCTCCGCCGCTTCCGCCATGTTGTTCGCCGTGATGATCGGCAGTCCCGATTCGGCCAGGATTTTCCGGCCGATGTCTTCGTTGGTGCCCTTCATCCGCACGACCAGCGGCACCTTGAGGCCGACCGCCTTCGACGCCGCGACCACGCCCTCGGCGATCGTGTCGCACTTCATGATGCCGCCGAAGATGTTGACGAGGATCGCCTTGAGGTTCGGGTTGCGCAGCATGATCTTGAACGCCTCGGTCACCTTGTCGGCCGTCGCGCCGCCGCCGACGTCGAGGAAGTTCGCGGGCTCGCCGCCGTAGAGCTTGATCGTGTCCATCGTCGCCATCGCGAGCCCCGCGCCGTTGACGAGGCACCCGATGTTGCCGTCGAGCGAGATGTACGACAGGTCGTACTTCGACGCCTCGATCTCGGCCGGGTCCTCCTCGTCGAGGTCGCGCATCTCGAGGATCTCCGGGTGCCGGAACAGCGCGTTCGAATCGAAGTTGAGCTTGGCGTCGAGCGCGACGACCTTGCCGTCGCCGGTGATCACCAGCGGGTTGATCTCGGCCAGCGACGCGTCGGTCTCGACGAACGTCCGGTAGAGCCCCTGCAGCATCGCGCGCGCCTGCGGCAGGCTGCCCTCGGGCACGCCGATCTTGCGCGCGACGTCGTCGGCCTCGGCGTCGGTCAGTCCGCGGTCCGGATCGACGAACACCTTGTGGATCTTCTCGGGCGTCGTCGCGGCGACGTGCTCGATGTCCATGCCGCCCTCGGAACTCGCCATCAGCGCGACGCGCTGGGTGCCGCGGTCGACGACCATGCCGACATAAAGCTCCTTCCGGATGTCGGCGCCCTCCTCGATCAGCAGCCGCCGCACCTTCTGGCCCGTCGGGCCGGTCTGGTGCGTGACGAGCTGCATGCCGAGGATCTCGGAGGCGCGCTGCTTCACCTCCTCGAGCGACTTCGCGACCTTGACGCCGCCGCCCTTGCCGCGCCCGCCGGCGTGGATCTGCGCCTTGACGACCCAGACCGGTCCGCCGAGCGTCTGCGCGGCGCGCACCGCCTCGTCGACGCTGAACGCCGGAATGCCGCGCGGCACCGGCATGCCGAACTTGCGGAAGAGCTCCTTGCCCTGATATTCATGAATCTTCAATTCGTCCTCCAGATGGGAAACCGGCTTCCACGGCGGCCTGGTGTACGCATCGCCAACGCTTCATCGCTTGATCACGAGGCCCTGCCCCGTCGGCAGCGGCATCACGCGGTACTCCCGCGCATCGAACCACGCGTCCTCCGCGAGCTTCTGCGGCCGATAGAGCGACCACTCGTAGTCGTCGAGGATCACGAGTCCTCCCGGCACCACGCGGTCAAACAGCGCCTCTAGCGCCGCGACCTCGCCGTCCGCGTTGTTGAGGTCGATGTGCAGATAGGCGATCCTCTCCGGCGACTGGCCGCGCAGAACCTCGGGAATCCGCCCGGCGAAGATCTTGACCTGTGGATACGCATGGAACCGGTGCCGCACGCGGGCTTCGAGTTCCGGGCCGTGGTCAGGCATCGCGTGGTGCGGCATCCTTTCGTCGTGAACGAACAGGTCGTACGCCCAGAATCGCTTCGGAAAGGCAGCCCCGCCCAGGTAATCGACGACGGTCTTGATGCCGACTCCGGTGTAGGCCCCGCATTCGACGAAGTCACCATCCAGATGAATGGCGTGATAGCCGGCGCAAGCGAGCACATACCGTCGCCAGACGATCGCGCGGTCGGCGTCGGTTTCGACGTTGGCCTGCCACGCGGCAACGAACGCGTGATCGTCGAGCATCGAGTTGTTGCGCGCCCACGTGAAGAGGTTGTCGCCGAAGTGATAGCCGGGCTCGACCACCTGCGTCATCGCCTCGGCGAGCCGCAGCAGCTGTGCCGGATCCCGCGCCGCCCAGAACATCGGCACGAAGAATTGTGCCAGCCGGTTGGGATCGGCCGGCGAGAGCTTGGGCAACGGGTGCTCTGCGGGTGGCGTCATCGTTCAATCCTGCACGCGCCGCTGCCGCGGCCGCGCCGGCTTCGCCCGGCTGGCGGGAGGTCGGATACCCGCCCCGCACTTGCTCACGCGGCGCTCCGATACCACTTCGGATAGTAGCGGCGCACGGTCTCGGAAGACGTCGCCAGCGCGTGGCAGTGGTCGAGCTGGAACGGCTTCCCGGCGCCGTCGTCCTCGCGCTGCAGACCCGCGAACGTCTGGATCGCGGCCGTCGGCAGGAACAGCAGCATCTCGGTGATGTGCGTGCAGCCGCGCACGCCACCCATGAGGTCGTGCAGGCGCTTGCGGAAGCCGTCGATCAGGTTCGCGCCGACGAGCTTTCCGTACGCGGGGCCGATGCGCTCGCACGCGCCGGGATACGGCATGCTGTCGGTGACCGCCTCGATCGCGCGGATCACGAAACCGCGGTCGATCGTCGCGCGCACCCACATGTCGTGGACCGGCACGCCGGCGGGACGCACGCCCGTCAGCAGGGCGAAGTCGTGGTCCTTGACGTCGGACAGGTGCGCCTCGATGTCGAACAGGCCGTCGGCGCGCCGGTAGCCGTCGAACGTGATCGTGCGGCCGTGCAGGCGCTCGCGGGGCACCGGGGGCGTGGACAGGGGAATGGTCACGGCAGAATGCGGGCGTGGCGCGGCGGGTGCTGCGGCCGGGCGGGCGATCCGCGCCGGCGAGTGGCTAGAATGGCGGAAACGCCTGATTTTACGCGGTACCGCGCCGGCGCGGCAAACGGAGGAGAACGATGTCGCTCGTACTGGCCCTCGACCAGGGCACGACCAGCTCGCGCGCGATCCTGTTCGATCGCGACGGCACGGCGCGGGCGTCGGCGCAGCAGGAGTTCCGCCAGATCTTCCCGCAGCCGGGCTGGGTCGAGCACGACCCGACCGAGATCTGGGCCACGCAGTCGGGCGTGCTGCACGAGGCGCTCGCCAAGGCCGGCGCGGACCCGCGCGAGGTCGCGGCGATCGGCATCACCAACCAGCGCGAGACGACAGTGGTGTGGGAGCGCGCGACCGGGCGCCCGATCGCCAACGCGATCGTGTGGCAGGACCGGCGCACGGCGCCGATGTGCGACGAGCTGCGCGCCGCAGGACTCGCGCCGCTGTTCGCCGAGAAGACAGGACTCGTGCTCGACGCGTACTTCTCCGGCACCAAGGTCCGCTGGCTGCTCGACCACGTCGATGGCGCGCGGGCGCGCGCGGCGCGCGGCGAGCTCGCGTTCGGCACGGTCGACGCGTGGCTCGTGTGGAACCTGACGGGCGGGCGCGTCCATTGCACCGACGCGTCGAACGCGAGCCGCACGCTGCTCTTCAACATTCGCACCGGCGACTGGGACGACGAGCTGCTGCGCATCCTCGACGTGCCGCGCGAGGTGCTGCCGGCGGTCGTGCCGTCGCAGGGCGTGTGCGGCGACGCGCGCATCGGCGGCGCCGGCGTCCCGATCGCGGGCATCGCCGGCGACCAGCAGGCGGCGCTGTTCGGTCAGGCGTGCACGGCGCCGGGCCTCGCCAAGAACACGTACGGCACCGGCTGCTTCCTGCTACTCAACACCGGCACGCACGCGGTGGCGTCGCACAACAACCTGCTGACGACCGTCGCGTGGCGGCGGGCGGCGGGACTCGACTACGCGCTCGAGGGCAGCGTGTTCATCGGCGGCGCCGTGGTCCAGTGGCTGCGCGACGGCCTCGGGCTCATCCGCCGCGCGGCCGACGTCGAGGCGCTCGCGGCGACGGTCCCCGACAACGGCGGCGTCTACCTCGTCCCGGCCTTCGCCGGTCTGGGCGCGCCGCACTGGGACGCGTACGCGCGCGGCACGATCACCGGCCTCACCCGCGGCGCCACGCGCGCGCACATCGCCCGCGCCGCGCTGGAGGCGATCGCGTTCCAGAGCGCCGACGTGCTGGCGGCGATGGAGAAGGACGCGGGCATCACGCTCGCCGAGCTGCGCGTCGACGGCGGCGCCGCCGCGAACGACTTGCTGATGCAGTTCCAGGCCGACGTGCTGGGCGTGCCCGTCGTACGGCCGAAAGTGCTCGAGACGACGGCGCTCGGCGCCGCGTACCTCGCGGGGCTCGCCGTCGGCTACTGGGCGGGCGACGCCGACATCGGCGCCAACTGGCGGATCGACCGCCGGTTCGAGCCCGGGATGCCCGCGGCGCGGGTCGCCGAGCTGCGCGGGGCGTGGGACCGCGCGGTCGCGCGCGCGAAGGGCTGGGCGTGATGATCAACCGCAACGCCCATGCCCGTGGACGTCTCCAGCGTGGGCCGTCAAGCGGCGAAGTGGCATCCGGGCATCTGCGGCGGCGGGGCCTCGCCGAGCGCCGGCCCGGTGGAACGCCTCGCGATTAAACCGGCGCAACGCGCAAATAGCACCAAGTGCCCGGACGACTGCAGGAGGCTCTCCGATCGCACCTGCGCGGCGACCTGCAGGTCGCGGCGCGCCTGTACCGCAAGATCGTCGCCGAGTCACCCGCGGATCTCGAAGCAGTGAGACTGCTCGCCGACGTCGAATATCGTCTGGGCCATCGCGAAGACGCCGGACTCCTCATGCGGCGCGCGATGGCGGCAGGTACGGACGCCGCCGCGTTCGGCAAGGCGGTCGTCGCCGCACTCGAGGCGCGCGGCAAGTGCTGGGAGCAGCTCGAGATCTGCCAGGCCGCGCTCGCCGCGGACGCGCACGACGTACGGGCCCTCAATCGGCGCGGAAACCTGCTGGTAGGCCTTCAGCGACAAGCCGAGGCGCTTGCGAGCTACGACGAGGCGCTGGCGCTCGACCCCAACTATTCCTCCGCGCTCTACAACCGCGGGAACGTCCTGCTCGCCCTCGCGCGAACAAGCGAAGCCCTGGCGTGCTTCGATCGCGTCCTCGCCCTGAATCCCCGTGATGCCGACGCGTGCGTTGACAGGGGAAATGCGCTGCTCGAGCTGGGCCGGTTCGAGGACGCGCTGGCGAGCTACGAGCAGGCTCTCGCGCTGGCGCCGGACTCGACGCGCGCTCACTACAATCGGGGGCTCGCGCTGGTCCGACTCGGGCGCGCGGTCGCGGCGCTCGAGGCCTTCGACGATGCGCTCGCGCGCGACCCCGACTTCGTTGCGGCCCTCGCAAGCCGCGGCATCACGTTGCGCGAGCGCGGGCGTCCGGGCGAAGCGTTGGCGAGCCTGGAACGGGCCTTGGCCCTCGACCCGGCCAACCCGACGCTCCTGGCGCAGCGCGCCCACGTCCTGCTGGACCTCGGCCGCCACACGGACGCGCTGAGCGCCTACGACCGCGCGCTCGACGGTGATCCGGACAACCCCGACCTTCTCGTGCACCGCGGAAACGTATTGCTTGCCATGAAGCGCCATGAGGATGCGTTGGCGAGCTTCGACCGCGCACTCGCGCTTGCACCCGACCACCCGGCTGCGCTGAACAACAGAGGGAACGCACTGCTCCTGCTCCGCCGGCCCGCCGACGCGCTGGCGAGTTACGACCGCGTGCTCGCGCGCGCGCCTTCGCTCGTGCAGGCGGCGATCAACCGGGGCAATGCGTTGCGCGAGCTCGGCCGCCTCGAAGAGGCGCTCACGAGCTTCGCGCGCGCCTCCGAGGCGTTGCCGACGTCGATCGAGGCGCTCGCAAATCAAGCGATGGTCCTTCGTGACCTGCGTCGCTACGACGATGCGGCACGCACGTTCACCCGCCTGGGCGAACTCGCACCCGATCACGCCTATGTCGACGGGGACATCGTCGACTGCCAGCTTCACGCTTCGAACTGGGACGACCTGCCGCGGCGCATCCGCGGCGTCGTCGATGGCGTGCGGAATGGACGCAAGACCGTCCTGCCGTTTCCATTTCTCGCCATTTCGCAATCGCCGAGCGAGCAGCTGGCGTGCGCACGCGTCTTCGCAGCGGACCGCTACCCTGCGACGACAACGCCGCTCTGGACGGGAACGTGCTACGGCCACGAGCGCATTCGCGTCGCGTACCTGTCGGCGGATCTTCACGAGCACGCGACCGCTTACCTGATGGCCGAGTTCTTCGAATTGCACGACCGGCATCGGTTCGAGACCATTGCCGTCTCGTTCGGCCCGGACGCGAGGGGGGGAATGCGCGCGCGACTCGAACGCTCGTTCGAGCGATTCATCGACGTCCGCACGAGGTCGGACCGCGAGATCGCAGAGTTGCTCCGAGCCCTCGAAGTCGACCTTGCGGTCGACCTGAAGGGGTACACGCGCGACTGTCGCCCCGGGATCCTCGCGCATCGCCCGGCGCCCGTCCAGATCAGTTATCTCGGCTACCCCGGAACGATGGGGGCGGACTACGTCGACTACATCATCGCCGACCCGTGGGTCATACCCCCAGAGCACGATGCGCACTACGCCGAGAAAGTGATCCGGCTGCCGGACAGCTACCAGGTAAACGACCGGCAGCGCCGCATCGCCGATTCGGCGCCCACCCGCACCGAAGTCGGCCTTCCGTCGTCGGAGTTCGTATTCTGCTGCTTCAACAGCAACTACAAGATCACTCCCGAAGTGTTCGACGTCTGGATGCACCTCCTGAAGGAGGTCGACGGGAGCGTCCTGTGGCTGCTCGATGGATACCCCCAAGCAACGGCCAACCTGAGGAGGGAAGCGCAGCGCCGCGGCGTGGCGCCCGAGCGACTGGTATTCGCACCGGTGAAGCCCCTCGACCACCATCTCGCCAGGTATCGCCTTGCCGACCTCTTCCTGGACACCCTCCCATGCAATGCGCACACGACAGCGAGCGACGCCTTGTGGGCAGGATTGCCTGTCCTCACGTGCGTGGGCGACGCGTTTGCGGCGCGCGTCGGTAGCAGCCTGCTGAACGCGGTCGACCTTCCGGAATTGATCACGTACGATCTCGACGCTTACCAGGCGCTTGCGGAAGCGCTGGCCAACGATCCGGAGATGCTGGCGCGCCTCCGTACGCGGCTGAAGCGCAATCACGCAACCTGCGCCCTGTTCGACGCCGATCGGACGCGCCGACACATCGAGTCGGCCTACGAACTCGTCTGGGCTCGCTGCCAGCAGCAGGCGGCGCCGGCCGCGATCGCGGTCGCGCCGATCGCCCGGTAACGGCGCCGACCCGCGAGACGGCATCGGCCGGCGTGCGTACAACGTCGGCGGCGGCCGTGGCGGGCGACCCGGCCGCGCGCTGCGATTGCGGCGGCCGGGAAACGTGCATATACTGCCATTTTACGTGCATATGCGCGCATCAGACCCCGCGATGACTTCCGCTGACGAAGCCCTCTCCGCCGCTGCGCCCTGCGTCTGCGGCCGCCTGCGCCGCGCCGCGCGCGCGCTGACGCAGCTGTACGACGACCTGATGGCGCCCTCGGGCCTGCGCGTCACGCAGTTCTCGCTGCTCCGCACGCTCTCCGCGCGCGGGCCGCAGCGGATGTCCGAACTCGCCGCCGCCGCGCTGCTCGACCGCACGGCGCTGTCGCGCACGCTCGAGCCGCTCGAGGCGCAGGGGCTCGTCCGGATCGTGGCCGGCAGCGACGCCCGGACGCGCGAGGTCGCGCTGACCCGTGCCGGGACCGCCGCGCTCGCGCGCGCCACGCCCCACTGGGAGCGCGCGCAGGCGTGCGTTGCGGACCGGCTCGGCGCACGGAGGAGCGGTGCGCTGATCGACCTGCTGCGCGAGGTCGAGACGCTGCACCCGGCCACCGGCGCGCACGCGAAGTGAATCCACCGACCGCCCGATCCGCTATGGCCCACCGCTCCGCCGACTGGCGCACGCCCACCGTCGTCCTCGTGTGCGGCGGCATGATCCTCACGCTGGCAATGGGCATCCGCCACGGCTTCGGCCTCTTCCTGCAGCCGATCTCGGGCGACCTGGGCTGGGGCCGCGAGACGTTCGCGCTGGCGATGGCCGTGCAGAACCTCGTCTGGGGCGCCACGCAGCCGTTCGCCGGCATGGTGGCCGATCGCTTCGGATCGGCGCGCGTCATGGTCGGCGGTGCGCTGCTGTACGCGCTCGGCCTCGCGCTGATGGCGACGGTGACGGCGCCGTGGCTCTTCGTGCTGACCGCCGGCGTGCTGATCGGCGCCGGCCTGTCCGGCGTCACGTTCAGCGTCGTGTCGGGCGTGCTCGGCCGCCGGTTCCCGCCGGAGAAGCGCAGCATGGCGCTCGGCATCTCGGCGGCGGCCGGCTCGTTCGGCCAGTTCGCGATGCTGCCGGCCACGCAGTGGCTGCTGTCGACGATCGGCTGGCACGGCGCACTGCTCGCGCTGGCGGCGACCGGCCTGCTGATCGTGCCGCTGGCCGCGGCGATGGTCGAGCGGCGCGAGACGCACGCGCAGGCGTTCGCGCAGTCGGCCGGGCAGGCGATGGGCGAGGCGCTGTCGCACCGCGGCTACGTCCTGCTGACGCTCGGGTTCTTCGTCTGCGGCTTTCAGGTCGTGTTCGTCGGCGTCCACCTGCCGGCGTACCTCGCCGACCGCGGCATGGCGCCGCACGTCGCCGTGACGGCGCTGATGCTGATCGGCCTCTTCAACATCATCGGCACGTACACGACGGGTTGGCTCGGCGGGCGGGTGCCCAAGCGCTACATCCTGTCGTTCATCTACTTCGGGCGCACCGTCGTGTTCGCGCTCTTCTTCTGGCTGCCGCTGTCGGTCGTGACCGTCTACGCGTTCGCGATCGCGCTCGGCCTGCTGTGGCTGTCCACGGTGCCGCCGACCAACGCGATGGTCGCGCAGATCTTCGGCGTCCGGTACCTCGCGATGCTGTCGGGCTTCACGTTCCTCTCGCACCAGGTCGGCAGCTTCCTGGGCGCGTGGCTCGGCGGAAAGCTCTTCGACGCGACCGGCAGCTACAACGTCGTCTGGTACCTCGCGATGGCGCTCGGCATCGTCGCCGGCCTCCTCAACCTCCCCATCGACGAGCGGACGATCAGGCGGCCCGCGCTGCACCCGGCCTGAGCGCGTCTACGGGCGGGCCGCCATTGCGGCCGGCGGCGGCGGTGCGCGACCGCACATGCCGCGCGTGTGGGCGCACCCAAGCTGCGCTACCATCCATGGTGCGGCTTCCGACCGGGGCGGCGTGGCGTCGTCCCCCGGGATCACCACAATCGTCTGGAGGATGGGCACCATGGCAATCGACAAGCATCGCGTCGCACTGGTCACCGGCGGAATGGGCGGACTCGGCGAGGCGATCTGCATCAAGCTCGCGGCGCTCGGGTACACGGTGGTCACCACGTACTCGCCCGGCAACACGAAGGCGGCCGAGTGGCTCGCCGCGATGAAGGCGCAGGGGCTGACGTTCCACGCCTATTCGTGCGACGTCGCGGACTGGGAGTCGGCTGCCGCGTGCGTGAAGAAGGTGGTCGACGAAGTCGGCCCGGTCGAGGTGCTCGTCAACAACGCCGGCATCACGCGCGACATGACGTTCAAGAAGATGGACAAGGCGAACTGGGACGCCGTGATGAAGACCAACCTCGACTCGTGCTTCAACATGACGAAGCAGGTCTGCGACACGATGGCCGACCGCTCGTGGGGAAGGATCATCAACATCTCGTCGGTCAACGGCCAGAAAGGCGCGTTCGGGCAGACCAACTACTCGGCGGCCAAGGCCGGCATGCACGGCTTCACGAAGGCGCTGGCGCTCGAGTACGCGCGCAAGGGCGTCACGGTGAACACGATCTCGCCCGGCTACATCGGGACCAAGATGGTGATGGCCATCCCGAAGGAAGTCCTCGACAGCAAGATCATCCCGCAGATCCCGATGGGACGCCTCGGCAAGCCCGAGGAAGTCGCGGGACTCGTCGCGTACCTGGCGAGCGAGGAAGCGGCCTTCGTCACCGGCGCGAACATCGCGATCAACGGCGGCCAGCACATGTTCTGACGCCGCGGGCCGGCCGCGGCCCGCAGGGGCCCGACACGCGCCGCCAGGCGACGCGCGTCGGGCACGCATGCACCATCCGTTGCCGGGAGCGAACATGCACGACGCGATGGGCCGCGCGGCCCGGATCCGCATGCTGAGGGCGGGCGCGCTCGTCGCGCTGGCGGTCGCCACCGCGCCGGCGATGGGCCAGCAGCCGACGCTCGCCCAGTCTGCCGCGATCCGGCAGTCCTGCCGCGCCGACTTCGAGGCACTCTGCAGCAACGTCTCCCCGGGCGGCGGCGCGGCACTCGCGTGCCTCCGGCAGAACGCCGCGCGGCTCTCCCCCACTTGCCAGCAGGCGCTGCGCGCCGCGAGCGGCGGCGGTGCCGCGGCGGCACCCGAACCGACCGCTCCCGCGGCGGACACGTGGCCGCACACGATCACCGGTGCGAACGGTACCGCGACCGTCTACCAGCCGCAGGTGATCTCGTGGCCCGGCCAGCAAGTGCTGAACGCGCGCATCGCGCTCGGCATCACGCCCACGGGCGCGGCGAGGCCGGCGCTCGGCGTGATCGAAGTCGAGTTCGCGACGCGCGCCGACCTCGCGGAGCGCACGGTGTACCTGTCCGACGCGAGGCTCGTGTCGTCGCGCTTCCCGGCCGTCGACACGGCGCAGGCCGCGCAGTTCGACGAGCGGATCCGGGCGGCGCTCGCCGCGATGGGCGTCAAGCGCGTGCCGCTCGCCTCGATCACCGCGAGCCTCGCCGCGCAGGACGAGCCGCCGCCCGCGGTCGCGCTCGACAACACGCCACCGCGCATCTTCGTCAGCGCGCGCCCGGCGAGCCTCGTCGTGTTCGACGGCGAGCCCGTGATGGCGCCGATCGGCGGCACCACGCTGTCCGCCGCGGTCAACACGAACTGGGACGTCTTCGTCGACGCGCCGACGAGGACGTGGTACCTGCTCGTCAACGGCGGCTGGATGGCCGCGCCCGACGCGAAGGGCCCGTGGCGGCCCGCGGGCCGGCTGCCGCCGGCGTTCGCCGCGCTGCCAGACGACGCGAACTTCGCCGCGGTGAAGAAGCAGGTGCCGGGACGTCCGCTCGCACCGCAGGACGCGCCGACGGTGTTCGTGTCGACCGTGCCCGCCGCCATCGTCGTCACCAACGGGCCGCCGCAGTACGTGGCGATCCCCGGCACGAGCCTGCAATACGTCGCCAACACGGACGCGGCGCTCTTCCGCGAAACGGCCAGCGGCCGCGTCTACTATCTCGTGTCCGGACGCTGGTTCGCGGCGGCGAGCCTCGACGGCCCGTGGACGTTCGCGACGGCGAGCTTGCCGGCCGATTTCGCGCGCATCCCGGCCGCCGGGCCCCGCGGCTTCGTGCGCGTGTCGGTCCCGGGCACACCGGAGGCGCAGGAAGCGCTGATCGAGGCGCAGATTCCGCAGCGGGCGACGCTGGCGCGCGCCACGGCGAAGCTCGACGTCGTCTACGCGGGCCCGCCCCAGTTCGCGCCGATTCCCGGCACGCCGATGAGCTACGCGATCAACACGTCGTTCAACGTGATCCAGACGAGCGAAGGCTACTGGTCGTGCTACCGCGGCGCGTGGTTCGCGTCTGCCGCGCCCGCCGGGCCGTGGACGCTGGCCGCGAGCGTGCCCGCCGTCGTCTACACGATCCCGCCGTCGAGCCCGATGTACCCGTGCACGTACGTGCGCGTCTACGGCGCCGCGCCGGACACCGTCACCTTCGGCTACACGTCCGGCTACACGATGAGCTACGTGAGCACGGGCGTGGTCGTCTACGGCACCGGCTACTACTACCCGCCGTACGTGTACCCGGCACCCGTGCCGATCTACTACCCGTACCCGTACTCGTACGCGGGTGCGACGTACTACAACCCGGCGACCGGTGCCTGGGCGCAGGGCGGCGCGATCTACGGTCCGTACGGCGGCGTGGCCCGGGGCGGCACCGCGTACAACCCGCAGACGGGCGCGTGGGCGCAGGGCGGCGCGATCTACGGACCGAACGGTGGCGCCGGTGCGTTCTCCGCGTACAACCCGTCGACCGGCAGCTACGCGCACGGCAGCGCCGCGTGGGGACCGGACGGAGCCGCCGGGCAGGCGAGCTGGTACAACGCGAACACCGGCCGCTCCGGCTCGACGCAGCAGAACAGCAACGCGTACGGTCGCTGGGGATCGACGACGATCGCGGGACCCGACCAGACGGTTCACACGCAGAGCCGCAGCAATGCGCAGGGCTCGGCCGGCTCGTTCACGTCGTCGAGCGGCGCCAAGGGCGCCGGGGTGTCCGGCGCCGGCGGCAACAGCGGCGGCGTGGTGAAGACGTCCGGCGGCGACGTGTACGCGGGCGCGGACGGCAACGTCTACCGCAAGACCGACGACGGCTGGCAGAAGTACGACGACGGCTCGTGGAATTCGGTCGACAAGTCCGCCTCGCAGCGCAACGCGACGTCGTCGTCGACCACGAGCGCCGCGTCGCAGCGGCAGGCGACCGGGCAAGGCGCGGAGGCGGGCGCGACGCAGCGGGCGTCCGCGGCGACCGGCGGCGGCCGCTTCGAGGGAATGTCGCAGCTGGAGAACGATCACGGCGCACGCATGGCCGGCGGCGCGCGGTCGCAGCAGTTCCAGTCGACGCGCGGTGGCGGATTCGCGGGTCGCGGCGGCGGCGGCTTCCGGCGCTAGGCACCGCCCGGCGGCACGCGAGGCGCCATCACGCAAGGAGCGAGGGACGATGAGGACACCGGCAATGCGCGCGGCGATCGCCGCACTGGGGGTCGCCACGCTCGTGGCGTCGTCGGTCGCCGAGGCGCAGTGGGTGATGCTGGCGCGCCGCGCCGTCGGGCGCGTCGAGCAGATGTCGCAGCAGTCGCCGCAAAGCGGCGGCGCGAGCTACGACACGGCGGCGGTCATGCTCGACGCCCCCGCCGATCGCGTGTACGCCGCGGTGCTGCGCGGCGTCGCCAACGCACAGGGAATCCGCATCACGCGCGAGGACTCGGGCCGGCGCCTCGTCGAGTTCACGAACGGCGTGCAGATTGCCGGCATCGTCGTGAACCCGCTTTCCGACGCGCTGACCCACATGATGATCACGTCGGCGCACACCGGGAACCAGCCCGACGCGGCAGCGCTGGTGCTCAATGCGGTGCTGCGCGTGTGCCGTGACATGAACGTCGAGTGTTCGCAGGATCAGCGCTAGGGTCGGGCCCGCGTGCGCCCCGCTCCAGCGCGTGGGCGCCGTCGCTTCGCCAGGTCCCGAACGGGGCCTCGCGCCCGCCACCCGCCGATGGGCGCGCGCCCCCACGCGCACGAAGGGGTTCCGCTTCTTCCCGGATTCGAGCAAACGCTCTAATTCGCCCGCGCAAAAAAGAACCCCGCGATTCGCATCGCGGGGCTCGAGGCTGTATCAATCAGGAGGAGATATTGATACAGAAGGAGACTACACCACCAATCTTGTGACTGCCGCCGGGATTTCAAGTTCCCGGCCGCGTCGGCTTTTTTGCGAAGGACCCGCGGGGAGAAGCGCGGGCCTTCGCGCCGGCAGCGGACCTTACGCGGCCTTGCGGCCCTTGGCGGCCTTCGAGGCGGTCGCCGCGGCGGCGCGGACGTTCGCGTCGGCGAGGCTCACGACCTGCTTGCTGGCCTTCTGGAACTGGTCGAACGCGGCGGTCGTCGCGGCGATCGTCGACTTGAACGCGTTGACGGCGACGTCCGAGCCGGCCGGCGCCGACTTGCTCGCCTTGTCGACCCACGCGGCCATGCCCTTCGTGTAGCTGCCGAACGCTTCCTCGGCGAGCGCCGAGTAGCCGGCCTGCGCTTCGGTCGCCAGTTCGTACAGGTGGCGCGAGTAGCCGACGGCCGACTGCACCTGCGCTTCGGCGAGCTTCGTGCGCAGCGCGAGCAGGTCCTGCACGTCCTTGACGGCGGCGACGGCCTGCGCGCTTTCGACGGACTGCGCCAGCGCGGCCTTGGCGGCGCCCAGGTTGAACTTCACGAGCTTCTCGGCGTTCTCGAACGAGAGCGCGGCGAACTTCGTGGCTTGCGCGACGTTGGCCTTGCTGATTTCGGCGAATTGCTCGGTCGGGTTGTACATGGTCGTTTCCTTTGCGGTGAATGTCCGGAGGACGGGTTCGGTTCGTTCGATCCAGTCTGCGACGGCTGCACCTTCCCGGGGCTTGCGGCCCCAACCTGCGGGTGCACGAGCGGTCCGGATCGTGATTTCGGAAGACCGCCCGCGGTGCGCGCCTCCGGGGCCTCGCCGCCGCCGGTTGCTGCACCGCACAAATTCAATTGTAGGGACGGATTCCGGGCAAGTCAAGGATTTTTTGTGCGTCGCACAAGGTCGGCCGGCGACCGGTCGACCGAAAGTCAAACGCCCGATAAATCAGCGAGTTATAATTCGCGGACACCTCGCAGGAGCCCGTTTCATGAGCGACACCGTCCGCATGATCAAGAAGTACCCGAACCGCCGGCTCTACGACACGGCCAACAGCGGCTACATCACGCTGGCCGATGTCAAGCAGATGGTCCTCGACAACATCGACTTCCAGGTCGTCGACGCCAAGACCGGCGAGGACCTCACGCGGTCGATCCTGCTGCAGATCATCCTCGACGAGGAAGGCGGCGGCGTGCCGATGTTCAGCTCCGAGATGCTCGCGCAGATGATCCGCTTCTACGGCAGCGCCCAGCAGACCATCATGGGCCAGTACATGGAGCAGAACGTCAAGGCGTTCCTCGCGATCCAGAAGAAGCTGCAGGACCAGGCGAAGCAGGTGTACGGCGACAAGATGCTGCTGACGCCCGAACTGTGGAAGCAGTTCATGCAGATGCAGGCGCCCGCGATGCAGGGCATGCTCGGCAACTACCTGGAGCAGAGCGCGAAGCTGTTCATGGACATGCAGCAGCGGATGCAGGACCAGACCCGCGGGATGTTCACGGCGTTTCCGTTCCCGAACTTCGGTGCGGGGCAGCAAACGGCTGCCGAAGAAGAGAAGAAGCGCTGAGCAAACGAAGCGGCGCAGCATCGCCCGTTTATTGCGCCGCATTGATGCGACGCATCCGGCGCGGTCGGGGTCGGGCCCCGGCTCCCGAACCGACGCCCGCTCCCCCTGATGGCCGCAACGCCTGCCAAACGCCGCAAGTCCGCAGCCGAACCGCGTGTCGGCTTCGTCTCGCTCGGCTGTCCGAAGGCGCTCGTCGACTCCGAGCAGATCCTGACGCAGCTGCGGGCCGAGGGATACGCGATCGCGCCGACGTACGCGGGCGCCGACCTCGTCGTCGTCAACACGTGCGGCTTCATCGACGCGGCCGTCGCGGAATCGCTCGACGCGATCGGCGAGGCGCTGGCCGAGAACGGCAGGGTCGTCGTCACCGGGTGCCTGGGCGCCAAGGACGGCGGCGCGTTCGTCCGCGAGGCGCACCCGAAAGTGCTCGCCGTCACCGGGCCGCACGCGACGGCCGAGGTGATGGCCGCCGTGCACGCGCACCTGCCGCGGCCGCACGACCCGTTCGTCGACCTCGTGCCGAAGCAGGGGATCAAGCTTACGCCGTCGCACTACGCGTATCTCAAGATCAGCGAGGGCTGCAACCACCGCTGCACGTTCTGCATCATCCCCGCGATGCGCGGCGATCTCGTCAGCCGGCCGCTCGGCGAGGTGATGCAGGAGGCCGAGAACCTCGTGAAGGCCGGCGTGCGTGAGCTGCTCGTCGTGTCGCAGGACACGAGCGCCTACGGCGTCGACGTGAAGTACCGCACCGGGTTCTGGCAGGGCCGGCCGGTCAAGACGCGCATGGTCGAACTCGCGCGTGCGCTCTCCGAGCTCGGCGCGTGGGTGCGGCTGCACTACGTCTATCCGTACCCGCACGTCGACGACGTGGTCCCGCTGATGTCCGAGGAAAAGTTGCTGCCGTACCTCGACGTGCCGTTCCAGCACGCGAGCCCGCGCATCCTGAAGCTCATGAAGCGGCCGGCCAATGCCGAGAACACGCTCGCGCGCATCCGGGCGTGGCGCGCGATCTGCCCGGACCTCACGATCCGCTCGACGTTCATCGCCGGCTTTCCCGGCGAGACGGAGCGCGAGTTCGAGGAACTGCTCGCGTTTCTCGAGGAGGCGCAGCTCGACCGTGTCGGCTGCTTTGCATACTCGCCCGTCGACGGCGCCGCCGCCAACGCGCTCCCCGATCCGGTCCCGGCCGAGGAGCGCGAGGCCCGGCAGGCGCGCTTCATGGAGACGCAGGCACGGATCAGCGCCGCGCGTCTCGCGCGCAAGGTCGGCCGCACGCTCGACGTCCTCGTCGACGCGGTCGAGGACGGCGCCGCGATCGCCCGCTCGGCCGCCGACGCGCCGGAGATCGACGGCGTCGTACGCGTGGCGGACGGTGGCGGACTCCGCGTGGGCGAATTCGCGCGCGTCGTCGTCACCGGCGCCGACGCGCACGACCTGACGGCGCGTCTCGCCCGCTGAAGGCCGGGCTCGCGCCGCGGTGTAACGGGCCACCGGGTACAATGCCATTCCCGTCGCCCGATCCAGCCTCGCCGGAGCCGCCCACGATGTCCGCCCAGCCCCGAGCCGTCGCCGCCCTGGCCGCGGCATCCGCCCTGCTCGCGCCGGGCGCCGCCCGCGCGTCGCTGTTCGCCGGCGAGACCCTCGACGTCGTCGCCAACTGGGTCGCGATCCTCGTGCTGATCCTCGTCCCGGTGATCGCGATCGTCGTGTTCTGGCTCGTCCACGTGCTACCCGAGCGTTTCGCCGAGAAGCGCCACCACCCGCAAGCGCAGGCGATCCAGGTGCTGTGCCTGCTGTCGCTGGTGTTCGGCGGCCTGCTGTGGCCCATCGCCTGGCTGTGGGCGTTCACCCGTCCGGCCATCCACAAGATGGCGTACGGCACGGACAAGAGCGAGGAGTGGCACGAGGAAATGGGGCAGAAGGCGAAGGCCGGCGAACTGCTCGAGCACGAGATCGCGCACCTGCGCCACGAGCTCGACGCCATGGCCGGGCGCGGCGCGCTGCCGGCGCACCTGCGCGAGCTGCGCGCCGACCTCGACCGGCTCGGCGCGCAGGCGGCGCCGAAGGCGTCGGGAGGCGCCGCGTAATGGAAGTCCTCCTGCTCGGCATCTACTCGTTCTTCGTCTGGCTGATCTTCATCAAGTTCCGCTGGCTGCCGTGGAACATCTACTCGCAGGTCACGGTCGTCGTCATCCCGATCGTCGCGATGGCAGCGCTGATCCTGACGCTCAACGTCGTCGCGCCGTCGTCGTCGGACCTGCGCGTGTTCCGCTACACGGTGCCGATCGTCTCGCAGGTGCGCGGGCGCGTGATCGAGGTGCCGGTCGAGGAAGGCAACCGGCCGGTGCGGAAGGGCGACGTGCTGTTCCGCATCGATCCGACGCCGTACCAGCAGCAGGTGAACACGCTGAAGGCGCAGCTCGCCAGCGCCGTCGGGGGTGAGAAGGAACTGCAGGAGCAGTTGAAGGGCGCGGACGCGAAGATCGGCGAGGCGCGAGCCGCGATCGCGCAGTCCGCCGCGCGGATTTCCGAGGTCAACGCGAAGCTCGACCTCGCGCAGAAACGCGTCGCGCAGTACCGCGAGCTCGCGCGGTCCGGCGCCGGCACGAAGTTCGACCTCGAACAGGCCGAGGCGAGCCTCGCCGAGTTGGGCGGGCAGCTCGAGGCCGCGCGCAGCGCGGAAGCACAGGCGCGCGCAGCGGAAGGCCAGGCGGTCGCCGGGCGCGGGCAGGTGCTGCAGAAGCTCGGCGCCAGGAGCGGCGGCGAGCTGGCGCAGGTCGCGCAGATCCGCGCGCAGCTCGAGAACGCGGAGTGGGAGCTCGACCAGACGACGACGCGCTCGCCCTGCGACTGCTACGTCGTCAACCTGCAGCTGCGGCCGGGCGGCTTCGTCGCCGGCCTGCCGCTCGCGCCGGTGATGACGCTGGTCGAGACGACCGGCAGCGTGGTCGCGCTCTTCTCGCAGAACGAGCTGCACCAGGTCGCGCCGGGCAACGAGGCCGAGTTCGCGCTGGAGACGCTGCCCGGCCGCATCGTCAAGGGCACGGTCGACTCGGTGGTCTGGGCGAGCGGCGCCGGGCAGATGCCGGCGTCCGGCACGATCCCGATGACCGGCGTTCTGACCGCGCCGCCGCAGCGGTTCGCCGTCAAGTTCGACGTCGCCGACAAGGACCGCGAGGTGTTCCTTGCGGCCGGCGCTGCGGGCGCCGCCGCGATCTACACCGAGCACGGCGCCGCGGTCCACATCCTCCGCAAGGTGATCATCCGCGTCGGGTCCTACCTCAACTTCCTGGTGCTGAAGCTGCACTAGCATGGAACAGCCCCCACGCTCGCTGCGCTCGCTGCCCCCCAAGGGGGCTGGTCAGTCGCTCGGGACGGCCCTTCGGGACTGACGATGCGCCGCAACGCGCCGCTCGCCCTCCTCAGCGCCATCGCGCTGTCCGCGTGCGCGCTCAAGGACCTGCCGCCGCGCGAGGACGTACGCAGCGAGGCGCTGCCGAACTTCAAGGCGCCGGCGCAGTGGACGGGTGCGCCGGCCGCGCCCGGCGCGGTCGGCAACGACTGGCTCGCCGGACTCGACGAGCCTCTGCTGAAAGCGCTGGTCGCCGAGGCGCTCGCGTTCAACGCCGACCTGCGCGTCGCGTGGACACGCGTCGACACCGCGGGCGCGTATCTGGTCGGCGCGCGGGCGCCGCTGTGGCCGCAGGTGAACCTGGTCGCGCGCGGCGGCGGCAAGATGAGCGGCGACTCCTCCGGCCTGCAGGGCGTGGGCCTGTTCGCCGCGTGGGAGCTCGACCTGTGGGGCCGCGTGCGCTCCGCCGCGCGCGCGACCGAGCTGCAATACGAGGCCGCGGCCCTCGACACCGAGTATGCGCGGCAATCGGTCGCGGCGCTGGTGACGAAGGCGTGGCTGGCCGCGGTCGAGGCGCGGCTGCAGTGGGCGCAGACGGAGGCGATGCTGGTCTCCGCCGAGCAGCTCGCCGCGCTCGCGCGCGAGCGCCAGCGCGTGGGCAACGGCGACGAGTACGACGTTGCGCTCGCGCAGGCCAGCGTCGAGTCGCTGCGCGACACCGCGCGCGGCCTCGACCTCGCCTACGCGAACGCCGTGCGCGCGCTGGAGACGCTGGCGGGCCGCTATCCGGCCGCGGCGGTCGCCGTCGCGCCGAAGCTGCCGGCGTGGGCCGGCGCGATTCCCGCGGGCGTCCCGTCCGAGCTCCTCGAGCGGCGCCCCGACGTCGTCGCCGCCGAGCGGCGCGTCGCGATGGCGTTCTACCGGACCGAGGAAGCGAAGGCAGCGCGGCTGCCGCGGATCACGCTGGTCGCGAACTTCACGTCGATTTCCTCCGAGATGTTCGTGCTGCAGGAGCGCAACAACCCGCTGTTCAGCTTCGGCGCAGGGCTGGTCCAGCCGGTGTTCCTCGGCGGGCTGCTGCAGTCGCAGGTCGACGCGCGCACCGCCGAGCAGCAGGGCGCGATCGCCGACTACGGCCGCGTCGGCGTGCGCGCGTTCGGCGAGGTCGAGAACGCGCTCGCCGGTGGTGCCGCCGCGACCGAGCGCGAACGCATCCTCGAGCGCGCGGCGCGCGAGAACGAGCGTGCGCTGGAACTGGCGCAGGTGCGCTACCGCGTCGGGTCGGGCGACCTGCGCGCGGTCCAGCAGCAGCAGCTCGCGGTCCACGCGGCGCGCGCCGCGCTGCTGCGCGTGCAGGCGGAACGCCTGGTCCAGCGCGTGAACCTCCACCTCGCCCTCGGCGGCAGCTTCATGCCTGCGGTGCCGACGGTCACCGGCGACGCCTCCGCGGCCGCGCGCTGAAGGCGCGGCACGTCCGGCCGCAAACGCAGCGGCGCCGTTCGACAAACACGGTCGGTTGCGGTAAAACTCCCCGGGGCGTCCGGCCCCGCATTTCTTTCGCTGGCACGCACGCCGGGGTGCCCGGCGCAGCTACTTCACGCAATCGCCCCGTGAATGCCATGGCCATTCCTCCTGCACTGCGTCTTCGCGCGCGCTCGGCGACCACCATCGGCTGCATTGCGTTCGTCGTGCTCGCCGCCGGCTGCGGGCGCGAAGCGCCGAAGGCGCCGGAGAAGGCGCCGGTCGACGTCACGGCGCTGACGGTCGAGCGCCGCGACGTGCCGATCACGGCCGTTTACGTCGCCCAGACGCAGAGCTCGCAGGCGGTCAACATCCAGGCGCGCGTGTCCGGCTTCCTCGACAAGCGCGTCTACGTCGAAGGCTCGCTCGTCAAGAACGGGCAGGTGCTGTTCCAGATGGACCCGAAGCCGTTCCAGGCGCAGGTCGACGCGGCGCAGGCGGTCCTGCAGCGCAACCAGGCGGCATTCGAGGTAGCGAAGGCGAATCTCGCGCGGACCAAGCCGCTCGCGCAGCAGAACGCGCTGTCGCAAAAGGACCTGGACGACGCGCAGGGCCAGTACGAGCAGACGGCCGCCGCGGTCGAGCAGTCGAAGGCGCAGCTCCAGGAGGCGCAGCTCAACCTCTCGTACACGACGATCCGCTCTCCGGTCGACGGCGTGTCGAGCTTTGCGGCGGTCGCCGACGGCACGTACCTCAATCCGCAGAATTCGCAACTGACCACGGTGTCGGTGCTGACGCCGATGTGGATCAACTTCAGCGTCTCCGAAAACGAGATGGAGCGGATCCGCAACGAGGTGCGGGCCGGGACGCTCCGGCTGCCGGAAGGCGGCCGCTTCGTCGTCGGTGTCGAGATGGTCGACGGCAACCTCTTCCCCTACACCGGGCAGATCACGTTCGCCGATCCGTCGTACAACCCGACCACGGGCACGTTCCTGCTGCGCGCGACCGTCAGCAACCCGGCGGGCGTGCTGCGCCCGAACCAGTACGTGCGCGTGCGCCTGACCGGCGCGATCCGGCCGAACGCCGTCGTGATCCCGCAGCGCGCCGTCCAGCAGGGCGCGAAGGGCCACTTCGTCTGGGTCGTGAACAAGGACAGCCAGGCCGAGCTGCGGCCGGTGACGGTCGGCGAGTGGCGGGGCGAAGGCTGGCTCATTTCCGAGGGACTGGCGGACGGCGACCGCGTCGTCGTCGACGGCGGCGTGCGGCTGGCGCAGGGCGCGCCGGTCAAGGCGGCGGCGCACGTGCCGCCGCCGGCCGCGAGCGCGAAAGCTGGCGCGGCGGCGCCGGTGACCGCACCGGCGGCCGCGGCGCCGTCGGCGGTCTCGATCCGCTTTCCGCGCGGGCAGGCGACACTCGACACCGACGCGCAGCGCGCGCTGCGCATCGCCGCCGCCGCGTACGTGGGCATCGGCACGCAGATCGCCGTCACCGGCTACGCCGACCGCACCGGCAATGCCGCCGCCAACGCCGACCTCGCCAAGCGGCGCGCGCAGGCGGTCCGCGACGAGCTCGTCAAGCTGGGCGTCGACGGCCGGCGGATCGTGCTGCTGCCGCCGGCGAGCGTCACCGGCAGCGGCAGCGACGACGAGGCGCGCCGCGTCGACGTCGCGGTGACGAAGTAACGGCAAACTCCGCCACGCATGTTCTCCCGGTTCTTCATCGAGCGGCCGATCTTCGCGGCGGTCGTGGCGATCGTCATCTGCCTGGCCGGCCTCGTCTCGATGTGGCTGCTGCCGGTGTCGCAATACCCGTCCATCACGCCGGTCCAGGTGACGGTGACCGCCACCTACCCCGGCGCGGACTCGCAGACGCTCGCGAACTCGGTGGCCTCGCCGATCGAGCAGCAGATCAACGGCGTCGACAACATGCTCTACATGTCGTCGACCAGCTCGTCCACCGGACAGCTGACGATGACCGTGTACTTCTCGCTCGACACCGACCCGGACATCGCGCAGGTGCAGGTGCAGAACCGCGTGAACCTCGCGATGCCGCAGCTGCCGTCCGCCGTCGTGCAGCAGGGCGTCAACGTCCAGAAGAAGTCGTCGTCGATCATGATGCTGGTGGCCGTCTTCGCCAAGGGCGACCGGTACAGCGCGAACTACATCGCGAACTACGCGAACGTCTACGTGCTGGATGCGCTGAAGCGCGTCAACGGCGCCGGGCAGGCGCAGATCCTCGGCGTGCCGAACCAGGCGATGCGCGTCTGGATGAACCCCGACCGGATGGCGTCGCTCGGCATCACGACGTCGGACATCGCCAACGCGATCAGCCAGCAGAACCAGCTGTTCGGCGCGGGCCAGATCGGATCGCAGCCGAACGCCGGGCCGGTCGAGCTCACGTTCCCGGTCGTTACCCAGCCGCAGTTCACCGAACCGAAGCAGTACGAGAACATCATCCTGCGCGCGAGCCAGGACGGCAGTGCGATCGTCCGCGTCGGCGACGTGGCGCGTGCCGAGATCGGGCTGCAGCAGTACATCGTCGACAGCCGGCTCAACGCCACCCCGGCGACGATCATCGCCGTCTACCAGCAGCCGGGTGCCAACGGCCTCGTCGTGTCGAAGGCGGTGCGGCAGACGATGGAGCAGATGAAGGCGCGGTTCCCCGACGGGATGGACTACCTGATCTCGCTCGACACCAACGACTTCGTCCGGCTGTCGATCAAGGAGGTCATCAAGACGCTGTTCGAGGCGATCGTGCTGGTCGTGCTCGTCGTCTACCTGTTCCTGCAGAGCTTCCGCACGACGATCATCTGCAGCGTCGCGATCGTCGTCGCGCTGGTGGCGACGTTCACCGGGATGCTGGCGCTCGGCTTCTCGATCAACCTGCTCACGCTGTTCGGCCTCGTGCTGGCGATCGGCATGGTCGTCGACGATGCGATCGTCGTCGTCGAGAACGTCGAGCGCAACATGGCGCAGCACCACCTGCCGCCGAAGGAGGCGACGATCCGCTCGATGGACGAGATCGCGAGCTCGCTGGTCGCGGTCGTGCTCGTGATGTGCTCGGTGTTCATCCCGGCCGCCTTCCTGCCCGGCACGACCGGCCAGCTGTACAAGCAGTTCGCCATCACCATCGTCATCTCGGTGTCGGTGTCGGGATTCGTCGCGCTGACGCTGACGCCGGCGATGTGCGCGGTGCTGTTGAAGCACACGCCGCCGCCGACGAAGGGCCCGTTCGCGTGGTTCAACCGCCAGGTCGACCGCGTGACGCAGGCGTTCGGCACGGCGGTCGCCTACGTCATCAAGTTCGCGGCGGTGGCGCTGGTGCTGCTCGCCGTGTTCCTGTACGCGATCTGGCACCTGTTCAGGATCATCCCGACCTCCTTCGTGCCCAACGAGGACCAGGGCTACGCGATGGCGGCGATCATCATGCCGCAGGCGGCGAGCCTCGCGCGCACACAGGCGATCGCGGAGCGCGCCGACGCGATCTTCCGTGACCTGCCCGGCGTGCAGACGCGCACGGTGGTGACCGGCTACAGCCTGCTCGACAGCGGCTTCAAGACCAACGCCGGCACCATCTTCGTCACGTTCAGCGACTTCGACGCGCGCTACAAGGACGTCGACACGGCGAGGCAACAGAACGCCCGCGCGATCCTGCAGGGCTTCTTCGCGCAGGCGAGGGCGATCGAGGGCGCGATCGTGATCCCCATTGCGCCGCCGGCCATTCCCGGCATCGGCACCACCGGCGGCTTCGAGTTCTGGATCCAGGACACGACGACCGGCGATCCCGTCGCGCTCGACGGCGTCCTGCAGGAATTTCTGAGGAAGGCACGCGCGCGACCTGAGCTGACCGGACTCGCCACGACGTACTCGGCCTCCACGCAGCAGCTCAGAGCCGAGGTCGACCGCGACAAGGCGCAGCTGCTCGGCATCCCGGTCCAGGACGTCTACAGCGCGATCCAGGCGCAGTTCGGGTCGCTGACGGTCAGCCAGTACAACCTGTTCTCCAACGTGTGGTGGGTGATCGTCCAGTCGGACGCGCCGTACCGGCAGAACCCGGAGGACCTGACGCGGCTGTACACGCGCAACAACCAGGGCCAAATGGTCCCGCTGTCGTCGATCGTCACGACGAAGTGGACGGCAGGCCCGGACATCCTGCCGCACTTCAACGGCTTCACCGCGGCCAAGATCGTCGGCAACGCGGCGGCGGGCTACAGCTCGGGCGATGCGATCGCGACCATGGAAGAGATCGCGAAGGGGGTGCTGCCGGAAGGCTACACGTTCGCCTGGTCGGGGCTCGCGTTCGAGGAGAAGAAGTCGAGCGGCACGTCGGGCATCGCGTTCGTGTTCGGGTTCATCATCGTGTTCCTGGTGCTGGCCGCGCAGTACGAGTCGTGGACGCTGCCGGGCGCCGTGATGTCGGCGGTGCCGTTCGGCATCCTCGGCGCGCTGCTCACCAACCACCTGCGCGGCCTCGACAACGACGTCTACTTCCAGATCGGCCTCCTGGTGCTGATCGGCCTCGGCGCCAAGAACGCCGTGCTGCGGGTGTCGGCGGCCATCGACTTCCGCAAGCAGGGCAAGTCGATCATGGAGGCGACGATCCTCGCCGGCGAGCAGCGGCTGCGGCCGATCATCATGACCTCCCTCGCATTCGCGATCGGCTGCCTGCCGCTCGCGCTCGCCGTCGGCGCCGGCGCCAACGCCCGCCACTCGATCGGCACCGGCATCATCGGCGGCATGCTGGGCGAGACCACGCTCGCGATGCTGTACGTGCCGCTGCTCTTCTACCTGTTCGACCGGATGAAGGAAGGGCGGGAGGAGCGGAACGAAGCACACCCGGCGGGCGCGGGCGACGCCCCGGCAGCGGCGACGGCGGTGTCGAAGCCCGAAGGCGACTGACGTGCGCCGACGCCTGCTCGCTGCCACCGCGATCGCGTTGTCGGGCTGCATGGTCGGTCCGGACTACACGCGCCCCGCGATCGAGGCGCCGGCCGCGTTCGTGTACGAGGCAAAGGACGCCGCGGACACCGCCAATACGTTGTGGTGGAAGCAGTTCAATGATCCGGTGCTCGACGCGCTGATCGCCGAGGCGCTCGCGCACAACCTCAACGTCAAGGTCGCGGCGGCCAACGTGGAGACGGCGGTCGGCGTGCTGACGCAGACGCGCTCGGGACTCTTCCCGCAGGCCGGCTACGGCGCGACGGCGGCGCGGCAGCGCGCCACCGAGGCTGGCGCCGCGCCCGAGCTTGCGCGCCTCGTGCCGAACCCGCAGAACTCGTACGAGGCGCTGCTGTCGGCGAGCTGGGAGGTCGACCTGTGGGGCCGCATCCGGCGGCTGTCGGAGTCCGCGCGCGCAAACGCGCTCGCCACCGACGAGGCGCGGCGCGGCGTCATACTCTCGCTGGTGGCGTCTGTGGCCGGCAACTACCTGACGCTGCGCGGACTGGACGAGCAGCTCGCCGTCTCGAAATCCACGCTCGCCGCCTACGGCGAGTCGCTGCGGCTCTACCAGCTGCAGTTCCAGTACGGGCAGGTGTCGCAGATGCAGGTGTCGCAGGTGCAGTCGCAGTACGAGACCGCGGCCGTGCAGATTCCGCTGATCGAGTCGCAGATCGCGCAGACGGAGAACGCGATCAACGTGCTGCTCGGGCGCAATCCGGGGCCGGTGCCGCGCGGCAAGTCCGTCTACGACCTCGGGCTGCCGAAGGTGCCGGCCGGCGTGCCGTCCGAGCTCCTGACCCGCCGCCCGGACCTCGTGCAGGCGGAGAACCAGCTGATCGCGGCCAACGCGCAGATCGGCGCAGCCAAGGCGCTGTACTTCCCGACGATCGCGCTCACGGCCTCGGGCGGCAGCGCGAGCGCGGCGCTGTCGGACCTCTTCTCGGGCCCCGCGCGCGTGTGGACGTTCGCCGGGCAGGTGACCGGTCCGATCTTCACGTTCGGCGCGGTCAGCGGTCAGGTCGCGCAGGCCGAGGGCGCGCAGCAGGCGGCGCTCTACGGCTACCGCAACGCGATCGTCAGCGCATTCGCCGACGTCGAGAACGCGCTGGTCGCCGCGCAGAAGCTGCGAGAGCAGCAGGCGGCGCAGGAGCGCCTCGTCGCGGCGCTGTCCGACTACGCGCGCCTCGCCAAGCTGCAGTTCGACGGCGGCTACACGTCGTACACGACCGTGCTGCAGGCCGAGCAGTCGCTGTTTCCCGCGCAGCTGACGCTCGCCTCCGTACGCGCGTCGGTGTTCTCGTCGAACGTCGCCATCTACAAGGCGATGGGCGGCGGCTGGGTCATGCAGGCGGATGCGCTGACCGGCCCTGCCGCGACCCCCGTGCAGGATCGCGACCGCGGGATGCCACCGCTGTTTTGACGCGGCGCAACACGCCTGCGGCACGGCGGTCGTTGACGCCGCGCAACCCGCGGCGTCCCGCCCGCGCGCGCCGTTGATCGAGGTCAACGGCGGCGGCACGCGCCGCCCTATAGTGGCTTCATTGCCGTTTCCTTCCGCGGCCGCGTGGCCGCGGCCCGCGCGCACGCCGACCGCGCAGGATCCGCACGAGACCCCTCCTGGAGACCACCGACATGGGCACCCGCATCGAGAAGGACTTCCTGGGCGCGAAGGAGATTCCGGACACCGCGTACTACGGCGTGCAGACGCTGCGCGGGAAGGACAACTTCCACATCACCGGCATCCCGATGTCGACGGAGCCGTACTTCGTCAAGGCGTTCGGCTACGTGAAGAAGGCCGCGGCGCTGGCCAATCGCGACCTGGGCGTGCTCGACGCGAAGGTCGCCGACGCGATCGCCGCGGCGTGCGACCGCCTGATCGCGGGCGAGATGCGCGACCAGTTCGTCACCGACTTCATCCAGGGCGGCGCCGGCACGTCGACCAACATGAACGCGAACGAGGTCATCGCGAACCTCGCGCTGGAGAAGCTCGGGCACAAGAAGGGCGAGTACCAGTACGTGAACCCGAACGACCACGTCAATTTCGGACAGTCGACCAACGACGTGTACCCGACGGCGTTCCGCCTCGCGCTGATCCTGCGGCTCACCGCGTACATGGAGTCGCTGCGCAAGCTGCAGGCGGCGTTCAACGCGAAGGGCAAGGAATTCGCGCGCGTGCTCAAGATGGGCCGCACGCACCTGCAGGACGCGGTGCCGATGTCGCTCGGGCAGGAGTTCCACGGCTGGGGCACGACGATCGGCGAGGAGGTCCAGCGCATTGCCGAGGTCCGCGCGCTGCTGCACGAGATCAACCTCGGGGCCACGGCGATCGGCACGACGGTCACCGCGCACCCCGGCTATCCGGAGCTCGCGACGAAGTACCTGTCCGAGCTGACGGGCACCAAATTCATCCTGGCCGGCGACCTGATCGAGGCGACGTCGGACACCGGCGCCTACGTGCTCTTGTCCGGCGTGCTGAAGCGCACGTCGGCGAAGCTCACCAAGATCTGCAACGACATCCGGCTGCTCGCCTCCGGTCCGCGCTGCGGGTTCAACGAGATCAACCTGCCGCAGATGCAGCCGGGCAGCTCGATCATGCCGGGCAAGGTCAACCCGGTGATGCCCGAGGTCGTGAACCAGGTCGGCTTCCTCGTGATCGGCCTCGACCTCACGGTCACGCTGGCCGCGTCCGCCGGTCAGCTGCAGTTGAACGTGATGGAGCCGGTGATCACCTTTGCGCTGTTCACGTCGATCGCGACGATGGAGAACGCGGTGGACAGCCTGCGCGTGCACTGCATCGACGGGATCACCGCCAACGCCGAGCGCTCGCGCGACATGGTGCTCAACTCGCTCGGCATCGTGACCGTGCTGAAGCCTTCGCTCGGCTACAAGCAGTGCGCGGAGATCGCGCGCGAGGGTTACGAGACCGGCAAGTCGCTGCACGACATCGTCGTCAAGGAGCGCAAGCTGCTGACGCAGGAGAAGTGGGACGAGGTGTTCTCGTTCGAGAACCTGATCAGCCCGAAGTTCGAGCAATAGCCGGCGGGCGCACGCGCGCCGCCCGGGGAGTACGTTCATGACACTTTCGATCGTGCTGCAATTCATCGTCGTGCTCGCGGCCATCTGGATGGGCGCGCGCTTCTCCGGCGTCGGCCTCGGCCTGTGGGGCGCCGTCGGCCTCCTCGTGCTGGTCGCCGCGTTCGGCGTGAACCCGACGTCGCCGCCGATCGACGTGATGCTGATCATCCTTGCGGTCATCATGGCGGCCTCGGTGATGGACGCGGCCGGCGGCATCGACTTCCTGGTGCGCATCGCCGAGCGGATCATCCGCGCCAACCCGAAGTACGTGACGATCGTCGCGCCGCTGACCACGTGGAGCTTCACGTTCGTCGCCGGCACCGGCCACATCGTCTACCCGCTGCTGCCGGTGATCTACGAGACCGCGCACCAGAGCGGCGTGCGGCCCGAGCGGCCGATGGCGGTCGCGACGATCGCGTCGCAGCAGGCGATCACCGCGAGTCCCGTCGCCGCGGCGACGGCGGCGATGATCGGTCTGTTCGCCGAGAAGGGCGTCACCGACTGGGGACTGCCCCAGATCCTGATGATCTGCGTGCCGGCCACGCTGACCGGCGTCGTGCTGGCGGCGATCGTGTCGATGTTCGTCGGCAAGGATCTTGCCGACGATCCGGAGTACCAGGCGCGGCTCAAGGCGGGAACGATTCCGGCGCCGAAGCCGATCGCCGACCGGCCGCCGCTCGCGCCGGCCGCGAAGGCATCGGCACTGCTGTTCCTCTGCGGCGTCGCGCTCGTCGTGATCTTCGGGTTCTTCCCGCAGCTTCGCCAGCTGCCGGGCCAGAAGAGCCCGCTGCAGATGCCGATCGTGATCGAGATCATCATGATGTCGGTGGCCGCCATCATGCTGCTGATCACCAGGGTCGACGTCGACGAGGTGCCGAAGACCCCGACGCTGAAGGCCGGCGTGGTCGCCGTCATCGGCATCTTCGGCCTCGCGTGGCTGGGCGACAGCTTCATCGCCGCGCACAAGGACGTGATCGTGCCGGCGATCGGCAAGTGGGCGGAGGCCGCGCCGTGGACATTCGCCTTCGGCCTCTTCTTCGCGTCGGTGCTGCTGTACAGCCAGGCGGCCACCACGCGCGCGCTGATGCCGCTCGGCATGGCGCTCGGCATCCCGCCGCAGTTCCTGATCGCGATGTTCCCGTCGGTCAACGGCTATTTCTTCATCCCGACCTACGGCTCGCTGATCGCGGCGATCAACTTCGACCTGGCGGGGACCACGAAGATCGGCAAGTACGTCTTGAACCACTCGTTCATGATCCCCGGGCTCGTTGCCACCGCCGGCGCGGTCACGACCGGATTGCTTCTCGCGAAACTCTTGTTCTGACCCAACGGAGGTGCACCATGAGCAAGCTTCTCGTCGCACTCGTCGCCGCGACGTTCGCCACGGTCGGCATTGCACAGACCGCGGCGCCGACGGCCGACCCCAAGGCAGCCCCGGCGCAAGCCGCGGGCTCGGCGGCACCGGACAAGGCAGCCACGAGCAAGGCCAAGCAGGATCAGCCAAAGCCGATGACGGTCGACAAGGGCTACACGCAGCGGGCCGCGGACGAAGCGACCAAGGCGGAGGGCACCGGCGCCGCCGGCAAGGCGGATCGCCGGGCCGCGAGCAAGGCGAACGTCGCGGCCACGACGGCCGACAAGGGGCACACGCAACGAACGGCCGACCAGGCCGCGAAGGCGGAGGGCACCGGCGCATCGGCGAAGGCGGCACGCCGGGCGGCGAGCCGCGAGAACGTCAAGAGCGCGACGGCCGGCACCGCCAAGGGTTACACCGGCGCCGCCGCTGACCAGGCGGCGAAGGCTGCCGAGGCGCAGAAGAAGGAGAAGGCGGCGCAGTAGCGCCTCTCCCGTCCACGCGCGTCCGGCCACGCGTCGCCGCGGCCGGACGCGGCCCTCGCCGGCGAGCCGCGCGGCCGTCGCGCCGGAATCAATCCGGCGGCAGCCCGAGGACCTCGAAGGATCGGCGCAGCTCGACGCCCATCGGCATGCCGACGGCGAGGCCGCCGGGCAGCGGCCGCACGAACCAGCGGTCGTAGATCCAGACGATCTCGCGGCTCGCGGCGAGCGCGCGCAGCGTGCGGTCGACCGCGTCGGCGAGCACCGGCTCCCCGCGCGGGGCCATGAGGCCGTACGGCTCGAACGAGAGCATCGGACCGACGATGCGGAAGTCCGGTGCGCTGCGCGTTTCCGCCAGCGCGCCGCGCAGCAGCGCCTCGTCGGCGGCGAGCGCATCGGCCCTGCCCGCGGAAAGCAGCGCGAGCGCGTCGCGGTAGTCGCCGGCGACGACGAACGCGAGCCCGAGCCCGCGCAGCCGGTCGACGTCGCGCATCGCCGCCTCGTTGGTCGTGCCGCCGACGACGGCCACCCGCCGTCCCGCGACGTCCGCGAGGCCGCGGATCGCGCTGCCCACCGGGACGGCAAGCCGCGTGCCGGTGACGAAGATCACCGGCGAGAACGCGACACGCTCGCGCCGCTCGCGCGTGATCGTCGTCGAGCCGCACTCGAGGTCGACCGCGCCCGACACGACGCGCTCGACGCGGTCGACGGGGGTCACCCGCACGTACTCGGCACGCAGCGTGGGCACGCCGAGGTCGTCCGCCAGCGTGGCGACGACCGCGAGGCACAGGTCGAGCGAGTAGCCGACCGGCCTGCCGTCCGGACCGACATACGAGAAGGGGATCGCGCCGTCGCGGTACCCCAGCCGGACGACGCCCGTCTCGCGGATCTGCTGCATCCGCGCCGACAGCGCGCCGGGCCATTCGCGCGGCGCGGCGAAACCCTGCGCGGACGCGAGCGCGGCTGCGCCCGCGAGCGCGACCGCGGCCAAACGGCGCACGAGCGGACTCACGCCGGCGTCTTCCCCGGCGGCGCGACCGCGAGGACGTCGGCGTCCTCCGACAACGGCGGCCCGAGCGCGCCCTCCCACTTGGCGACCACGGCGGTCGCGATGCCGTTGCCGATCACGTTGGTCGCCGTGCGGCCCATGTCGAGGAACTGGTCGATGCCCATGATCAGCAGCAGCCCGGCCTCCGGCAGCCCAAACATCGGCAGCACGGCGGCGACCACGACCAGCGACGCGCGCGGCACGCCGGCCACACCCTTCGACGACAGCATCATCACCAGCAGCAGCGTGAGCTGCTGGCCAAAGCTCATCTCGATGCCGTAGGCCTGCGCGATGAACAGCGCGGCGAACGCCTGGTACACCATCGAGCCGTCGAGGTTGAACGAGTAGCCGAGCGGCAGCGTCAGCGCGGTGACGCGCTCGTCGACGCCGAAGCGGTCGAGCCGCTCCATCAGCTTCGGGTACGCCGCCTCGCTGCTCGCCGTCGTGAACGCGATCAGCATCGGCTCGCGCACCTCGGCCAGCAACGAAAACACACGGCTGCCGAGGAACGCGAACCCGGCGGCAACCAGCACCCCCCACAGCACGACGAGGCTCAAGTAGAACGTGCCGATGAACTTGCCGTAGGTGGCGAGCACGCCGATGCCCTGCGTCGTGATCGCCGCGGCGACGGCGCCGAACACACCCAGCGGTGCGAAATACATCACGTACTCGGTGAGCTTCAGCATCGCGTGCGCGAGCTCGTCGATGAACTTCTCGATCGTGACCGCGCGCTTGTCGCCGAGCGCCGTCAGCGCGAAGCCGAAGAACAGGCTGAACACCAGGATCTGCAGGATCTCGTTGGTCGCCATCGCCTCGAAGAAGCTCTTCGGGAAGACGTGGACGATGAACTCCTTGAGCGACAGGCCGCCGGTCTTGAGGTTGGTCGCCATGCCGGCGTCCGGCAGCGGCATCTTCAGGTTGGCGCCGGGCTGGAACAGGTTGGCGAAGAACATGCCGACCAGCAGCGACACGACCGACGCCGTGATGAACCACCCGAGCGCCTTCACGCCGATGCGGCCGACCGTCTTCGCGTCGCCGGTCCCCGCGATGCCGGCGACCACGGTCGAGAAGACCAGTGGCGCGATGATCATCTTGATGAGACGCAGAAAGATGTCGGCGAGCACCGAGAAGTAGCCGGCGATCTCCGCCGTCGCCTTCGCGTCGGGCGCCGTCTCGTGCGCGACGTAGCCGGCGAGCACGCCGGCGACCGCCGCGACGAGGATCAGGATCGTGAGTTTCGAGCGCATCGCAGGGCTCCCTTCCCGGCCGGTGCCGTCCGCCGGTCATCGTAGCAATTCCCGCCGCGTGGCGCGTCGCCCGGACCGCGCTCCGGCGCAACGGCGCACGCAACGGCCCGCTGGGCGCCCGCGGGCCGCCGGGCCGCTTCCCGCGCCACGCATGGCAGGCCCTGTCGCGGTGTCAACGGCCGACCGGCGCCGGACGTTCGGTTAGAATGTCGCCCCCGGCCCGGCAAGGGTGCTTTTGCCTCTCGGCCCGCGGCGAGCCCCCCTCCCCCGTCCTGCGAGCCCCGATCCGTCATGAAACGATACCTGCTCCTCGCCTGCGCTGTCGCCGCCGCGGCCACCGCATCGCTCGCCCACGCCCAGAAGCCGATCGCTTACCCTGCCAAGGGCCAGAGCGCGCAACAGACGCAGAAGGACGACGCCGCCTGCTCGACGTGGGCGAAGCAGAACACCGGTATCGACCCGGTCGCCGCCTCGCAGCCGGCGCCGCAGCAGACCGGACCGGCGACCGGAGGCGGCGAGCGGCTGCGCGGCGCGGCACGCGGCGCCGTCGGCGGCGCGGTGATCGGCGGCATCGCCGGCGACGCCGGCACGGGCGCCGGTGTGGGTGCGGCCGCGGGCACGATGGCGGGCGGCGCCCGCGCGCGGCAGAACCAGGCGGCCCAGAACCAGCAGGCGCAGGCGCAGCAGCAGCAGACGCTGAACACGTTCTGGCGTGCCTGGGGCGCGTGCATGGAAGGCCGCGGATACACGATCAAGTGAAGCCCCGAAGGGGACAGACCATGAACCGTCCGACGCAACTCATCGCCCTCGCCGTCTCGCTCGCCGTGGCGCTTCCCCTCCCGGCGCAGGTGCCTGCACCGGCGCCCGCGCAGACGCCGCCGGGGAGCGCCGCGCCGGCGGCCGGCGCCAAGTCGTTCTCGCAGCAGGAGCTCGAACAGCTGCTGGCGCCGATCGCGCTCTATCCGGACGCGCTGCTCGCGCAGGTGCTGATGGCGTCGACGTACCCGCTCGAGGTCGTGGCCGCCGAGCGCTGGGTGAAGGCCAACCCGGGCCTCAAGGACAAGGCGCTCGAGGACGCGCTGCAGCAGCAGCCGTGGGATCCGGCCGTCAAGTCGCTCGCGGTCTTCCCGCAGGTGCTGACGATGATGAGCGAGAAGATCGACTGGACGCAGAAGCTGGGCGACGCGTTCCTCGCCCAGCAGCAGGACGTGCTGGCGACGGCGCAGTCGCTGCGCGCGAAGGCGCAGCAGCAGGGCTCGCTCAAGGACTCGAAGGAGCAGAAGGTCGTCACGACGACCGAGAACAACACGACGGTCATCAAGATCGAACCGACCAATCCCGAGGTCGTCTACGTGCCGACGTACAACCCGACCGTCGTCTACGGCGCGTGGCCGTACCCGACGTATCCGCCCTACTACTGGTATCCGCCGGGGTACGTCGCCGGCGGCGCGCTGCTCGGCTTCACGGCGGGCGTCATCGTCGGCGGCGCGCTCTGGGGCAACTGCAACTGGGGCCGCGGCGACGTCAACGTCAACGTCAACCGCTACAACAACTTCAACCGGACGAACATCAGCAACGGCAACTGGAACCACAACGTCAACCACCGCGGCGCCGTGCCGTACCGCGACCAGGGGGTGGCGAAGCAGTACGGACGCGGGCAGGCAACCGACGCCGCGTCGCGCGACGCGTTCCGCGGGCGCGCCGACGCCGGGCGCGAGTCGATCCAGCGCGGCGACATCAGCGCGCGCGACGTCCCGGGCCGCGACGCCGGCCGGGCGTCGGCGGCCACCCGCGACATGGCGGGTTCGCGCGACATGGGCGGTGCGCGTGACATGGGCGGCAGCCGCAACGCGTCGGCGCTCGACACGCGCGGCGGCGCGCAGACGCGCGACTTCTCCAATCGCGGGAACTCGTCGATGAACGCGGCGCGCACGTCCGGCAACATGGGCGGCGGCGGCTACAGCGGCGCGCGCGCCGGCGGCAGTGGCGGCGGTGCCGCGCGTGCCGGTGGCGGCGGTGGCGGCGGCGCTCGCGGGGGCGGCGGCGGCGGACGCGGCGGCGGAGGCCGGCGATGAACACGCGCGCGATGCCCGCCACGACCGCAATGGAGACCACGATGAGCCTCGACCGCGAAAGCCGGGTGAGCGTCCTCGCGACGCTGCTGCTGGTACTGACGTTCGTTGTCCTCGCCGTCACCGGCGCCCGCGCTGCGGCGCCGGCGCAAGCGACGTTCGCCACGCCGGAGGATGCGGTTGCCGCGCTGGTGCAGGCGATCAAGGCGAACGACCTGCCGGCCATGCGCACCGTCCTCGGCCACGCGCCCGGCGCGCTGTCGTCGGGCGACCGCGTGGCCGACCGCGCGCTCGCCGACAAGTTCGTCGCCGCGTACGACCAGAAGCACGCGATCGCGAAGGACGGCGACACGGCGAAGCTCACGATCGGCAACGACGACTTTCCGTTCGCGTTTCCGCTGGTCAAGGCCGGCGACAAGTGGCGCTTCGACACCGCCGCGGGACAGCACGAGCTGAGCGCGCGCCGCATCGGCGAAAACGAGCTCGACGCGATCAGGGTCTTGCAGGCCATCGTCGACGCGCAGAAGGAGTACGCGTCCGCGGACCGCGACGGCGACGGCGTGCTCGCGTACGCGCGCAGGTTCGCCAGCAGCAAGGGCAAGCACGACGGCCTGTACTGGCCGACGCAGGCCGGCGAGCCGCCGAGCCCCCTCGGCGCGCTGGTCGCGCAGGCGTCCGGCGAGGGCTACAAGGCGAAGGGCGGCGAGGCCGTGCCTTTCCACGGCTATTACTACCGGATGCTGTCGGGCCAGGGCAAGGACGCCGCGGGCGGCGCGCTCGACTACGTCGTGCGCGGACGCGCCATCGGCGGCTTCGCGGTCGTCGCGTGGCCGGCGAAGTACGGCAACTCCGGCATCATGACGTTCATGGTCAACCAGGACGGTAAGGTGTTCCAGGCCGACCTGGGTCCCGGCACGCAGGCCAAGGCCTCCGCCATCAAGCGCTTCGATCCGGGCAAGGGGTGGTCGCCCGTCGACGCGAAGTGAAACCCCGCCACCCGATCACGATACGATGAGGAAACGTTCCATGCACAAGCTTCTCGCCACGCTCGGCCTCGCAGCCGCGCTCGCTCTTCCCGCGGCCGTATCGGCGCAGACCGCCGCCGTCGTCGGCGGCACCGCGCCCGGCAAGGCCGGCGTCGCCGAGGTCGTCAAGCTCACCGCGACGGTCACGGCGCTCGACAAGGCCACGCGCGACGTCACGCTGAAGGGCCCGCAGGGCAACGAGGTCACGCTGACCGCGGGCCCGGACGTCAAGAACTTCGACCAGATCAAGGTCGGCGACCAGGTGAACGTCGACTTCATCCAGGCGCTGACGCTCGAATTGAAGAAGGGCGGCGGGCTCGTCGTCGCGCGCACCGAGCAGAAGGGTGCGGTCGCGGCCAAGCCGGGCGAGAAGCCGGCCGGCGCCGTCGGCCGCCAGGTGACGATCGTCGCCGACGTGATCGCAACCGATCCCGCCAAGCAGACGATCACGCTGAAGGGACCGAAGCAGACGGTCGACATGCGCATCCCGGACCCCGAGCAGTTCAAGCGCATCGCGAAGGGCGACCAGGTCGAGGCGACCTACACGCAGGCGGTCGCGCTGGCCCTCTCGCCGGCGGCGAAGAAGTAGCAGCCCTTTACGGCCGGGCCGGGCCGCGACGCGACGTCGCGGCCCGGCGACTGCCGCAGTCCGGAAACCGCGCGCGATGATCGACCCGCGCGCATTTGCCGCCTCGGAGACGCTGCGCAACGGCGCCGTCGTCACCGTGCGCACGCTGCGCCCGGACGACCGCGAGCGGATGGCGTCCGCGATCCGCGGGCTCGACCGCGAGTCGATTTATACGCGCCTGTTCGCGTACCGCGAGTTGACGGATTCCGCGCTCGACCGCGTGATGCGGTTCGATCCGGACGGCGAGATCGCGCTCGTCGTCACGACGGGCGCCGGATCGGCGGAGACGATCGTCGGCGGTGGCCGCTACATCGTCGGCGGCGGCCCGGCCGGTGCGCGCAGCGCCGAGGTGGCCTTCGTCGTCGAGGAGGACTGGCACGGCCTCGGGATCGCGAGCCGCGTCCTGCGCCACCTGGCGGCGATCGCGCGCGATCGCGGCATCGCGTCGTTCGAGGCGGACGTGCTCGCCGGCAACCGTGCGATGCTCGCCGTGTTCGAGCGCTCGAGGCTGCCGGTGCGCACACGGCCCGAGGGCGGCACCGTGCACGTCACGCTGGACCTCGGGGCCGCGGCGCCATAGCCGTCGCGGCAGGCGGCGCGGACACCGCGTCGTCCAGCGAGACCCGGCGGTCGATCGTCCCGGCGTCCGCGCCGAGCGCGCCGCGCAGCAGGTCGCGCACCGGCGCGTGCGCGTCGACCAGCCGCAGATCGACACCGCGTCCGGCGAACTCCTGCCGCAGCTCGTCGAGCATGCCGGCGCCGGCGATGTCGACGTAGGGCGACGTCGACAGGTCCCAGACGACGACGCGCAATCCGTCGCCGGCCGCCGCGACCAGCCGCTGCACCTCGTCGCGGACGTGACCCGCGTTGAAGTACATGAGGCTCGCCTCGACGCGCACGATCAGCACGCCGGGCACGTCCTCGTTGACCGGGCTGCGCGCGACGTCCGAATAGCGGCGCGTGCCGGGTACGCGCCCCAGCCGCGCGACGTGCGGGTGGGCGGCGCGGCGGATCAGCAGCAGCATCGACACGACGGCCGCGAGCAGCACGCCCTTCAGGATGCCGAGCAGCATCACGCCGGCGAAGGCGACCAGCGCGACGTGGAACTCGAGCCGCGACAGCGCGCGCGTCCGCCGCAGCGCCGGGACATCGATCAGTCCGGCCACGGCGACCAGTACGATCGCGGCAAGGACGACGTCGGGGAGGTTGCGCAGGAGGCCGGTGAGGAACAGGAGGCACAGCGCGATCGCCACCGACGCGATCACCAGCGCGAGCGGCGTCCGGGCGCCGGCCGTGTCGTTCACCGTGGATTGCGACAGTCCGCCGGCGACCGGGAACCCCTGCGCGAAGGCGGTGGCCGCGTTGGCCGCGGACAGCGCGAGGAGCTCCTGCCGCGGATCGATCGCGGTCCCGTGCCGGCGGGCGAGCGTGCGTGCCGCGGACACGCCCTCGATGTAGGCGAGCAGGAAGCACGCGAGCGCCAGCGGAAGCACGCCGTCGACGTCGCGCGGCGAAAGCGACGGCAGTGCGAGGTCCGGCAGGCCCGCCGGCAGCGCTCCGACGGTCTTGAAGCCCATCGTGGCGAGCGGCGTGACCGACAGCGCGACGATCGCCGCGGCGACGACGAACAGCGCGACCGGCCGTCCGGGCAGCAGCCGTCCGCCCGCCACCAGCAGCGCGATCGCCACGACGCCGAATGCGAGCACGGCGGGATTCGTGTCGGGCAACTGTGTGACGAGCACGTGTACACGCTCGAAGAAGTGATCGCCGCCGCCCTTCACGCCGAAGAGCTTGGGCAGCTGCGTCAGCGCGATCGTCAGCGCGGCGCCGGCCTTGAAGCCCAGCAACACGGTCTCGCTGATGAAGTTGACCAGCGACGAGAGCCGGAGCGCCCACGCGGCCAGCGCCACGGCCGCGAACATCAGGGCCGTCAGCGCGGCGATGGCGGCGAAGCGTGCCGGATCGCCTCCCGCCATGCCGGCGACCGTCGTGCCGACCAGCATCGAGATCGCCGACGTGGGGCCGACGGCGAGCTGCCGCGACGACCCGAACAGCGCGTACGCGGGGCCGGCGACGAGGTAGCAGTAGATGCCGTACTGCGGCGGCAGCCCGGCCAGCGTCGCGTAGGCGAGCGACACCGGGATCGCGTACGCGGCGAGCGTGACGCCGGCGACGAGGTCGTGGCGCAGCCACGCGGCCTGGTAGCCCGGCAGCCACTGCGCGATAGGCAGCACCGCGTGCCAGCCGCGCGGCGCGTTCGGCGCCGGCTGAGGTGCGGGAGGTTCAATCGCCATCGGAATCCCCTGTCCCGGGTTCTAGAACCGCATCCCGAGCGAAACGATCAGGTATCGACTGCCCGAGTCGGGATTGAACGCGAACAGGCCGAGCGTCGCCGGGCCCGCCGTCGCCTGCGCGAACACGCCGGCTTGCAGCTCGCGGTCGCTGGCGACGACCTTCGTGCGCTGGCCGGCGAGGCCCACGCGCAGCCACGGCAGCGGCCGCCAGCCCAGCTCGCTCCAGCTGTAGAAGTAGCTGGCGGACGCGTCGTCGAGGTCGCGCACGTACTCGGCCTCGACGTAGAAGTCGAGGTCGCGCCATGCGACGCTCGCTTCCACCCCCGGCACGACGCCGCGCGCCGCGCCGAAGAGGCCGCCGAGGATCGGCGTCACTTCCCACGTGACGGCGTCGTCTCCGGCGAACTTCCAGCCGGCGAACACGGACGTCGCGTTGCGCGCTTCGTAGTTGTAGCGCACCTCGAAGTGCAGCGGACCGCGGTCGAGCGCGGCCACGCCGACGCCGAAGTCCGGCTGGTCGCGCATCGCGTAGTAGTAGCCGGTGACCGCCACGGACGTGTTCGGTGCACTCGCGTCGTCGGCCGCATGGGCGACCCACGCCGGCGCGAGCGCCGCGAGCACCAGTGCCCGAGCCACGCGGGCGTTTGCCGTCATCCGCCCAGCGCCATAACGGCCACGATCAGCAGCGCGCCGAACACGGCCATCGCGACTCCCGTACGAACGGGGTGCGGATGGAGAGCGTGACGGCCCAGCGCCCACCCGGCGACGAACAGCATGGCCACGGTGACGGCCCGGGACCAGCGCATCCCGGTGCCGACGTCGTCGGTGAGCATGAACGGCACGACCACCGGAAACGTTGCGAGCACGACGACCGCGAACACGGCCGCGGCTTCCAGGAAGTCGCGCGGCACCAGCAGCGGCCGCCCGGCCAGGTCCAGCGCCGCCAGCCGGCGGCGTATGCCGTCGCTCTCCTCCGGCCCGACGATTTCGGCCAGGCCCGGCGGCATGGCGTCGGCCAGCAGCCGCCTGGCCGTATCGGTGTCGGCGCCGAGCATCTGCCGCGCCAGCGCCCGGTTGCGTGCGCGCTGCGTGGCCGTGCGCACCACGTACATGACGGCGTCGACCAACCCCCACGCGAGGTTGCAGCCCAGTGCGGCCAGCATCGCCGTCCGCACCTCGGCCTGGCCGGCGGTCGCGACGGACACCGCGCCGACGAACGTCACCGCCATGATGAGGCCGAACATGACCTCCGAGATCCGGTCGACGGGATCGAGCAGGCGTCGGCGCTCCTTGTCGGCCATGCGTGCGTCCCGCTCTTCGCCGGTTGAATCGTTCCCGTTTCGACGTCAAACTGAAGTCGCCGGCGCTGCCGCGCCGGTGCCGCCCGTGTCCATTATGAACAAGTCCCGCCGATGAGTCTCCCTCCGCCACCCGCGCGCCGGCGCGCCCTGCGCGCCTCCGTGACGGGCCGCCTCACGTGGAACCGCCTCTACCGCGCGACGAGCTACCTCAAGTCCGCGCTGTGGACGGTGCCGATCTTCTCGATCGCGCTGGTGCTGCTGCTCGCGCCGCTGCTGCGCGAGCTCGACGAGTGGCAGCGCTGGGCGCTGACCGACCTCGGGCAGGAGGGCGCGCAGGCGCTGTTCCAGACGGTGATCACGCTGACGCTGTCGTTCATGGTCTTCACGTTCGGGTCGCTCCTGGTCGCCATTCAGGTCGCCGGCGGCCAGCTGACGCCGCGGATCATCGCGACGCTGCTCCTGCGCGACAACGTCGTCCGCTACAGCGTGGGCCTGTTCACGTTCGCACTGATGTTCGCGGTGATGGGATTGAACCGCCTCGACGCGTCGGTCCACCAGGGCGTGGTCCTGCTGACGGCCGTGCTCGGCATCGCGTGCATCGCCGACTTCCTGTTCCTGATCGACTACGCGGCGCGGCTCCTGCGGCCGGTCAGCGTCGTGGCGGCGCTGGGCAACGACGGCATCGAGGTGATCCGGTCCGTGTACCCCGAGGATGGGGGCGGGCTGGACGCCGACTCGGCGCCGCTGCGCGCGCGACTGGGACCGCCGGGCCGCGTCGTCCGGCACGTCGGGCGCTCCGAGATCGTGCTCGCCGTCGAGGTGGCCGCACTCACGGCGCAGGCCCGGCAACACGACGGCGTGATCGAGTTCCTGCCGCAGGTCGGCGACTTCGTGGCGGCCGACGAGCCGCTGTTCGCGCTGTACGGCGGCGCGGCGGCCGTCGACGACGCGGCGTTGCGGGCCGCCGTGGCGTTCGGGCCCGAGCGCACGCTCGAGCAGGACCCGATCTTCGCCTTCCGGATCCTCGTCGACATCGCGCTGAAGGCGCTGTCGGCGGCGATCAACGACCCGACGACCGCCGTGCTCGCGATGGACCAGGTGCACCGGTTGCTGCGCTTCGTCGGCCGCCGGCACCTGCGGGGCGAGCTCGTCGCCGACGCGAGCGGCGAGCCGCGCGTGATCCTGCGCACGCCGAACTGGGAGGACTTCGTGCACGTCGCGTGCACGGAGATCCGCGCGTGCGGTGCGTCAAGCATCCAGGTCGTGCGAAGGCAGCGCGCGATGCTCGCGAACCTGCTCCACGTCCTGCCGGAGTACCGGCACGCGGCGCTGCGCCGCGAGCTCGCCCTGCTCGACCGGGCGATCGACGGCGCCTTCCGTACCGACGAGGAGCGCGCGCTGGCCCGCATCCCGGACGCGCAGGGATTGGGGGGCTCCACGCGCGTGCCGCCGCAGGACTGACGGTGCGACGTAGCGCACCGGCCCGAGCCCGCGTGCGGCGCGGCCGATGACGCCTGCCGGCATCGTTCCCGACTGGCTGTTCGCCGCCGCCGCGGCGGCGACGCTGTTCGTCGTCATGTTCGACCTGGGGCTCGCGGTCGTGCCCGGGGAGTTCCGCTGGGTGTTCACCCGCCCGGCGCTGGTGCTGCGGGCGCTGTTCGCCGCGCTGATCGCCGTGCCGGCGCTCGCGTGGCTCGTGGCGCGCGCGTTCGACCTGCCGCGTGCCGCCGAGGTCGGCATCGTACTGATGGCGATCTCGCCGGGCGCGCCGGTGGCGCTGCGGCGCTCGCTCCGCGCCGGCGGCCATCGTTCGTTCGCGCCCGCGCTGCAGATCCTGCTCGCGCTCCTCGCCGTCGTCTCGATGCCGCTGTCGATCGCCGCCTTCGACGAGTACTACGGCGGCACCGCCACGATCGACCCGCGGCACCTCGCCCGGCAGGTGTTCTTCGCCCAGCTGCTGCCGCTCGGCCTCGGGATGCTCGCACGGCGCTTGTGGCCGCAGGCCGCCGCGCGGTCGGAGCCGCGCCTGCGCCGCGCGGGCGCCGTGCTGCTCGTCGCGCTGATCGCGCTGGTGCTGGTCGACAATTGGAGAACGGTCGTCGACGCCGGCCCGCGCGTCGCGCTTGCCATCGTCGTGGTCACGCTGCTCGCGACGGCCGTCGGCCACGCGCTCGGCGGCCCCGACCCGGCGACCCGCACGGCGACCGCGATCTCCAGCGCCGCGCGCAATCCCGGCCTCGCGCTGCTCGTCGCCACGCTCAACGACGCGGCGCCGGCGGTCGGCGCGACGGTGCTCGCGTACCTGCTGATCGCCGCGCTGACGCTTACACCGTACATCAGCTGGCGAAGGCGCTCGGCAGCGATCGCCGCCGGCGGGTGACCGCGCAGCCGGTCAGCGAACCCCGGCCTTCGCTGCAGCCTCGAAGTAACCGCGCTTGCCTTCGGCGAGCAGCTTCTCCGGATCGAGCGCGCCGAACATCTGGATCAGCCGCGCGACGAGGCCGGTCCATCCCGTCTGGTGCGACGCGCCGATGCCGGCGCCGTTGTCGCCGTGGAAGTACTCGTAGAACAGCACGTAGTCGCGCCAGTGCGGGTCGGACTGGAACTTTCCGGCGCCGCCGAAAACGGGACGGCGCCCGTCCGCGCCGCGCAGGAAGATCCGCGCCAGCCGGTTCGCGAGCTCGCGGCTGACCTCGAACAGGTTCATCAGCTGCCCGGACCCCGTCGGGCACTCGACCTTGAACGCGTCGCCGTAGTAGAGGTAGTACTGCAGCAGCGCTCGGATGACGAGCACGTTGACGGGCATCCAGATCGGCCCGCGCCAGTTGGAGTTGCCGCCGAACATGCCGGAGTCGGACTCCGCGGGCAGATACGAAACCCGGTACTCGTCGCCGCCGACGCGGAACGCGTACGGCTGCTCCGCATGGCAGCGCGACAGTGCGCGCAGGCCGTACGGGCTCAGGAATTCCGCCTCGTCGAGCATCCGCGCGAGGATCCTGCGCAGCCGGCCTTCGCTGACCAGCGCGAAGATGCCGCGACCGGCCACCCCCATGTGCCCGGGGCCGGTCGCGTGCACGCTTTCCATCAGCTCGGGCGCGCGCTCGATGCGCGCGCGCCAGGCCCGCGTGACCCGCGGAACGCTTTCGCGTTGCCACTTCTCGATGACGGTAGTCGCGCACAGCGGCAGCAGGCCGACCATCGAGCGGACCTTGAGCCGCTGGGCGGATCCGTCGGGGAGCCGCAGCACGTCGTAGTAGAAGCCGTCCTGCTCGTCCCACATGCCGTCGGGGCCCGTGCGGTTCATGCCCGACGCGATCCACAGGAAGTGCTCGACGAACTTCGTGCACATGTCCTGATAGCTCGCGTCGGCCGCGGCGAGCTCGACGGCGATCTCCACCATATTCTGGCAGAACAGCGCCACCCAGGCCGTGCCGTCGGCCTGCTCGAGGTGACCGCCGGTGGGCAGCGTCGCGCTGCGGTCGAACACGCCAATGTTGTCGAGCCCGAGGAAGCCGCCCTCGAACACGTTCTTGCCGAGGCGGTCCTTGCGGTTGACCCACCAATTGAAGTTGAGCGAGAGCTTCAGGAACGAGCGCTTCAGGAACTCGAGGTCGGGCGCGGCGCCGAGCGACTGCTCGACGCGGTGGAGGAAGATCGTCGCCCACGCGTGCACCGGCGGGTTGACGTCGCTGTAGTTCCACTCGTACGCCGGGATCTGGCCGCTCGGATGCATGTAGGTCTCGCGCAGCATGAGCTCGAGCTGCTCGCGCGCGAAGTCCGGGTCGACGGCGCCGAGCGCAATGCAGTGGAACGCGAGGTCCCACGCCGCGTACCACGGATACTCCCACTTGTCCGGCATCGAGATCACGTGGTCGTTCACCATGTGGTACCAGTCGCGGTTGCGCAGCTCGCGCGCCTGCCCGTGCAACGGGTGTGCGCTGTGCTCCTCCAGCCAGCGATCGGCGTCGAACGCGTAGTACTGCTTGCCCCACAGCATGCCGGCCAGCGCCTGGCGCATCACCAGCGCCTCGTCGGCGCTCACCGAAGGCGGGGTAATCGCCGCGTAGAACGCGTCGGCCTCGGACCGCCGCGCCGCCACGACATCGTCGAATGCCTTGCCCGAAACCGCGCGGGGCGCGCCGCCGTCCGCGCGGTGCAGCCGCAGCCGGATGACCGCGGTTTCTCCGGCGCCGACGTCCATCGCGTAGTGAGCGCCGGCCTTGGTGCCGGTGCCGGCCGGATTCACCGCCTCGCGGCGCCCGTCGATTAGGTACGCGTGGAAGGCGTCCTTGACGAACGGTGTCCGATTCTCGCCGCCGAAGAGGCGCGCCAGGTTCGTCTCGTTCTCGGTGAACAGCAGCGTCGGGGCCCCGTCGCAGTGGAGCCACCACTCGCCCAGGTCTGCGTGCACGGCCGCGACGGCGCGCCGGCCACCGGGACCGTTCGCTGCGCGCAGCCCCGGACGCGCACCATCGGGCGTGCCGCTCCAGGTGTTGCGGAACCACAGCGTCGGGAGCACGTGGAGCGGCGCCGGGTCCGGCCCGCGGTTGACGGCGGAGATTTGGACGAGGACGTCCTCCGGATCGGCCTTCGCGTACTCGACGAACACGTCGAAGTAGCGGTCGTCGTCGAACACACCGGTGTCGATGAGCTCGTACTCGGGATCCTTGCGCCCGCGCGCGCGATTGGTCGCGACGAGGTCGCCGTACGGATAGGCCGCCTGCGGGTACTTGTACAGGTACTTCATGTACGCGTGCGTGGGCGTGCTGTCGACGTAGTAGTAGTACTCCTTCACGTCCTCGCCGTGGTTGCCCTCGCTGTTGGTCAGCCCGAACATCCGCTCCTTGAGGATCGGGTCGCGGCCGTTCCACAGCGCCAGCGCGAAGCAGAGCCGCTGCTTGTCGTCCGAGAACCCGGCGATGCCGTCCTCGCCCCAGCGATACGCGCGCGAGCGCGCCTGGTCGTGGCTGAAGTAGTCCCAGGCGTTGCCGTCGGCACTGTAGTCCTCGCGCACGGTTCCCCACTGCCGCTCGGACAGGTAGGGCCCCCAGCGCTTCCACGGAACGCCCTGCTCGCGGGCTTCGGCGAGGCGAGCCTGCTCGGACGTCGGCGTGGCGGTCATGATCGTCTCCCCCGGGGAACGCGGCGCGGCGCGCCGATGCCAGCAGATTGGGCCGACAACCGCGCCGCTGCAATGATCGCGCGCAATTCCGGCACCGATTCGCGCCGCAGGCGCCCGCCGCCCGCTTTGCGGCGGGGAGTCGGCGATGGGCCGGCCGGGGCCGGCCGCGGGCCCCGCGCCTACCGGGCCGGTGCGTCCAGCAGCCGAACGATGCGCTCGGACCGCACGACGGCATCCGCGAACCCGGCGAAGGGAGCGTCGCCGGACGGCGGCCACGCGAGCCCGGCGCACGACGCGCTGCCGCTGCGCGGCGCCCACACTTCGCGCGAATCGAGCACCCAGACGCCGTACGCAGCGCGCAGCCCGCCTCCGTGCAGCGCCTGCTGCACGATGAACGCCCCGAGCGCGGCGTTCGAGACCACCGCCGCCTCGATCAGCGCCGCGCGGTACCCGGGACGCCGCACCACGTCCGTCCCGTGGCTCGCGGCCAGCCGCTTCGCCGCCGCATGCACGACGACGAGCAGGCGATCGAGGATGCCGCGCAGCGCGTGCTGCCCCGCGAGATCGAGGTACGACCGGGGGTCGAGGAAGACGTCGACGGCGGCCGTGACCGCGCCGCAGCCGCTGTGGCCGAGCACGACGACGAGCTTCAGGCTCTTCCCCAGGTGATCGACGGCGTACTTGAGGCTGCCCAGCACCTCCGCCCCCAGACCGTTGCCGGCGACGCGCACGACGAAGAGGTCGTTCGGTCCTTCGTTGAACACCAGCTCGACGGGGACGCGCGCGTCCGCGCAGCCCAGTACCGCGGCGAACGGACGCTGCGGCGGCGCGCCGCGCACGCGCGCGCCGAGCCCGAGGTCGCGCGGATCGACGTGGACGACGTGCCGGGCCGTCCCCCGGCCACCGGCCGCGCCGGCGAGCAGCGACGCGATCGCGCGGCTCCCGGCGTCGAGCCGCCGACGCGCGGCGTCCGCGCTCGCGGGGCGCGCGCGCACGCCCTCGCCGTCGCTGTCATATCGATACGCGATCTCGATGGTCTTCACGGTTCGCTCCTGCGCTGGACGGACGATTGTAGTCCCAGCCCTCAACCGGCTACGCGGCGAACCGGCGTGCTACGATGAACCGTCGCGATCCGCCGCCTCGGGCGGGCGCAGCGGGTGTGCCGTTCCGCTGCGGACGCGACACGATCACGCGGGGCCGAGGCGCCCCGGACAATCGTTGGGTGGATTCCATGGCAAAGGGCAAGAAGAAGGACGGCGGCGAGGCCAAGTCCGCCAAGAAGGCCGCGGCGAGCGGCGCGAAGGCCAAAGGGAAGGGCAAGCCCGGCCCGAAGGCCGCGCCGGAGGCGTCGGGGCCGCTCTCGAACAAGGCGTACCTCAAGGAGTTGAAGCGCCTGCACGTCGAGCTCGTCAAGCTGCAGCAGTGGGTCGTGCACAAGGGGCTCAAGGTCTGCGTCATCTTCGAAGGCCGCGACGGCGCCGGCAAGGGCGGGACGATCAAGGCGATCACCGAGCGCGTGAGCCCGCGCATCTTCCGCGTGATCGCGCTCCCGGCCCCGACCGAACGCGAGCGTTCGCAGATGTACATCCAGCGCTACCTGCCGCACTTGCCGGCCGCCGGCGAGATCGTCATCTTCGACCGCAGCTGGTACAACCGCGCGGGCGTCGAACGCGTGATGGGGTTCTGCAGCGACGAGCAGGCGAAGGGATTCCTGAAGGCCGCGCCGATGGTCGAGCGGGCAATGGTCGACTCCGGGATCATCCTGATCAAGTACTGGCTGGAGGTGAGCCCGGAGGAGCAGACGCGGCGCCTGAAGGCGCGCATCGACGACGGCCGCAAGATCTGGAAGCTGTCGCCGATGGATCTCAAGTCCTACAGCCGCTGGTTCGAGTACTCGCGCGCGCGCGACGAGATGTTCGCGGCGACCGACTCGCCGTGGGCGCCGTGGTACGTCGCCAAGTCCGAGGACAAGAAGCGCGTGCGCCTCAACATCATCACGCACCTGCTCGGACGCATTCCGTACAAGGAAGCGCCGCGCGAGAAGGTGAAGCTCCCCGACCGGCAGAAGGCGCACGGATACGTCGAGCCGGACTACCCGTACAAGTTCGTTCCCGAGAAGTTCTGACGCACAGCGCGCCGTCCGCTCGACACGCGGGCGGCGCCGCTGCGACAATCGCGTTCTGGCGCGCGGCCGGCAGCGTGGTGCCGCGCCGCCTCCCCGCTTCGCCGTCGAGAGGTCTCCCATGACGCCGTCCCCTGCCGCGCGTGCGTGCGCCCGCCGGCTCGCCGTGCCGCTGCTCGCCGCCGCCTTCGTTGCCGCCTGCGGCAAGGAGGTGCCGCCGCCACAGCGCCCGGCGCCGCAGGTCTCCGTGCTGGAGGTCGTGCCGAAGACCATTCCATTCACGCCGACGTTCGTCGCGCAGACGGAGAGCTCAAGGCAGGTGAACATCGTCGCGCGCGTGTCGGGCTACCTCGACCGGATCGCCTACCAGGAGGGCGAGCTCGTGCGCAACGGCCAGGTGATGTTCGAGCTCGACACCAAGCCGTTCGTCGCGCAGCTGAATGCCGCGCAGGGCGAGCTGCAGGCGCAGCAGGCGCGGCTCGTCACCGCCGAGGCCACGTTCGGCCGCGTGAAGCCGCTGACCGAGCAGGACGCCCTCCCGCTCGCGGACCTCGACCGCGCGAAGGGCGACCTCGACGCCGCGAAGGCGGCGGTGTTCAGCGCGAAGGCCAAGGTCGAGGAGGCGCAGCTCAACCTCTCCTACGCGACGATCCGCTCGCCGGTCACGGGGCTCGCCAGCCGCTCGCTGCAGCGGCAGGGCGCCTTCGTCAACGCGATGGCCGACAGCGCGAACCTCACCTACGTCGCGGCGCTCGATCCGATCTGGGTCAACTTCAGCATCTCGCAGAACCAGGCGGCGCGCTGGCAGGCGTGGGCGCGCAAGGGCGAGGTCATCGCGCCCGCGAACGACAACTACGACGTCGACCTCGTGATGCCCGGGGGCGCCAGGTACCCGTACCGCGGCAAGATCAACTTCGCCGACCCGTCGTTCAGCCAGGACACCGGCTCGTTCATGGTTCGCGCGGTGCTGCCCAATCCGAAGATGGAGCTGCGTCCCGGCATGTTCGTGACGGCGCACGTCCACGGTGCCATGCGTCCCAACGCGATCGTCGTGCCGCAGCTCGCGGTCCAGCAGGGCAACGACGGGCACCTGGTCTACGTCGTCAACGCCAAGGGCGTGGCCGAGATCCGGCCCGTCGTCGTCGGCGACTACGTCGGCGAGCAGGACATCGTCGTCGTGCAGGGACTGCACGCCGGCGACCGCGTCGTCGTCGACGGCGTGCTGAAGGTCGTCCCGGGCCAGCCGGTGTCCGTCGTGCCGCCGGGGGCGGCGCCGGCCGATGCCGCGGCCAAGGCGTCCGCCGCGCCGGCGACGCCGAAGAAGTAGCGCCGCATGTTCACGCACTTCTTCATCGACCGCCCGATCCTGTCGGCGGTCATCTCGATCCTGATCGTGCTCTCCGGCGCCGTCGCCATGAGCGTCGCGCCGGTCGAGCAGTACCCGGAGCTCGCGCCGCCGCAGGTGTCGATCAGCGCGCGCTACCCGGGCGCGACGGCCGAGGTGATTGCCAACCAGGTCGCGGCGCCGATCGAGGCGCAGCTGAACGGCATCGACAACCTGCTCTACTTCAGCTCGGCCAGTGCATCGTCCGGCAACGTGTCGATCGCGGCCGTGTTCAAGCCGGGCAGCGACCCCGACATCAACCAGGTCAACGTGCAGAACCGCGTGAGCCAGGCGCTGTCGCTGCTGCCGCAGACCGTGACCCAGCAGGGTGTGGCGGTCGACAAGCAGTCGTCGTCGATCATGATGGTGCTGTCGATCTACTCGCCGGACGAGCGCTACTCGTCGACGTACATCGACAACTACACGAACCTGTACGTGCTGGACGAGCTGAAGCGCGTCCCGGGGGCGAACCGCGCGTCGGTGCTCGGCCTGCCCGACATCGCGATGCGCGTATGGCTGCAGCCCGACCGGATGGCGCAGCTCGGCATCACCGTCGGCGAGGTGGCGCAGGCGATCCAGAGCCAGAACCAGACGTTCGGCATCGGCCAGATCGGTGGCCAGCCCGCCGTGCCCGGCACGCAGCAGACGTTCGTCGTCACCGCGCAGGGGCTGCTGACCAAGCCCGAGGAGTTCGAGGCCATCATCGTCCGCGCGGCCAAGGAAGGCACGGCGATCGTCCGCCTGCGCGACATCGCCCGCGTCGAGCTCGACAAGCAGGACTACTCGATCCAGAGCCGGATGAACGGCAAGATCGCGACGACGATCGCCATCTACCAGCAGCCGGGCGCCAACGCCGTCGCGACCGCGACCGCCGTGCGCAAGCGGCTGGAGGAGCTCAAGGCCTCCTTCCCGACCGGCCTCGACTACCGGATCGCGCTCGACACCAGCCTCTTCACGCTGAACTCGATCGAGAAGGTCGTCCACACGTTCTTCGAGGCGGTGGTGCTGGTGGTGCTGGTGGTCTTCGTGTTCCTGCAGTCGCTGCGGGCGACGATCATCCCGATCCTGGCCGTCCCGGTGTCAATCGTCGGGACGTTCGTCGGCATGCACTTGCTGGGCTTCTCGGTCAACATGCTGACGCTGTTCGGGCTGATCCTCGCGATCGGCCTCGTCGTCGACGACGCGATCGTGGTGGTCGAGAACGTCGAGGCGAACATGGCCGGCAAGGGGCTGTCCGCGCTGGCGGCCGCGAAGGAGGCGATGTCGCAGATCGCCGGCGCGCTGATCTCGATCGTCCTCGTGCTGGTCGCCGTGTTCCTGCCGGTGGCGTTCCTCGGCGGCGTGACCGGCACGCTGTACAAGCAGTTCGCGATCACGATCTCCATCTCGATGGTGATCTCGGGGATCATGGCGCTGACGCTGTCGCCGGCGCTCGCCGCGCTGATCATCAAGGCGCACCACGGCGAGAAGCGCGGGTTCTTCCGCTGGTTCGAGCGCGTGTTCGCGCGCCTCACCGATGGCTACGTCGGCACCGTCGCGCGCGCGCTGTCGGCCTGGCCGGTGACGATCGTCGTCTACGGCGCCGTGATCGCGGGCATCCTGCTGCTGTTCCGGATCGTGCCGTCGAGCTTCGTCCCGGACGAGGACCAGGGGTACTTCTTCGCGGTGATCAACGCGCCCGACACGGCGAGCCTCGACGTCGTCGCCGCGCTTACGCTGCGGGCGCAGAAGATCGCTTCGGCCGACCCGGCCGTGCAGGACGTCGCCACGGTCGCCGGCTACAGCCTGATCGACGGCCAGATCCAGAACAACTCGGGCGTGATTTTCGCGTCGCTGAAGCCGTTCTCCGAACGGGGCGACCCGTCGCTGCTGTCGTTCGCGGCCCTGCCGCGGATGAACGGGCAGTTCGCCGGCATCCGCGACGGCTTCGTGTTCGCGCTGAACCCGCCGTCGATCCCCGGGCTCGGCACCACCGGCGGGTTCGAGTTCTACGTGCAGAACCGCGGCTCCGGCGACCCGCGGGCGACCGGCCAGGCGATCGAGGCCTTCATCGCCAAGGCGCGGCAGCGGCCGGAGCTCGCTGGCGTCTCGACGTCGTACCGCGCCGCGACCCAGCAGCTGTTCGTGGACCTCGACCGCAGCAAGGCCGAGGTGCTGGGCGTCACCGTCGCCGACGCGTTCCAGACGATGCAGGCGTTCTTCGGGTCGCAGATCGCCGGGCAGTTCTCGCAGTTCTCACGCGTCTGGTGGGTCGTGCTGCAGGCGGACGCGCAGTACCGGATGAACCCGTCGGACTTCGAGCGCATCTACGTGCGCAGCAAGAGCGGCGCCAATGTTCCGTTGTCGGCGCTGATCACGACGAAGTACGTGGCCTCGCCCAAGCTCGTTACGCGCTTCAACGGCTTCCCCGCCGTCAAGGTGACCGGGGCGCAGGCGCCGGGCTACAGCTCCGGCCAGGCGCTGGCCGCGATGGAGGAAGTCGCGCGGGAGACGCTTCCCGCCGACTTCTCCTTCGCGTGGGCGGGCCAGGCGCTGCAGGAGAAGGAGTCGGGCGGCACGTCGAGCTCGGCGTTCGTGTTCGGCCTCGTCGTCGTGTTCCTGCTGCTGGCCGCGCAGTTCGAGAAGTGGACGGTGCCGGTCGCCGTCGTGGCGACCGTGCCGGTCGCGGTGCTGGGCGCGCTGGCGCTCACGTGGGCGCTCCGCCTCGACAACGACGTCTACTTCCAGGTCGGCCTCGTCACGCTGGTCGGGCTGTCGGCGAAGAACGCGATCCTGATCTGCGAGTTCGCGATCGAGCGCGTGCGCCACGGGATGGCGGCGCGCGAGGCGGCGCTGGAGGCCGCGAAGCTGCGGCTGCGCGCGATCGTGATGACGTCGCTCGCGTTCGGACTGGGCTGTGTTCCGCTCGCGATCGCCACCGGCCCGGGCGCCAACAGCCTGCGCGCGATCGGCACCGGCGTCATCGGCGGCATCGTCGCGTCGACGATCGTCGGCGTCGTGTTCGCGCCCTTCTTCTTCTGGCTGCTCGAGGCGATGGCGCAGCGCGTCGCGGGAAGGCGCCGCGCCGCCACGGCCGCCGCGGCGGGAGAGCAGCGGTGACGCCGCGGAAGCTCGCCCGGACGGCGATGACCGCGGCCATCGCGCTGGCGGCCGCCGGCTGCACGGTCGGGCCCGACTACGCGAAGCCGGCGGTCGACACCCCGGCCGGCTGGCGGATCGACGCGGCTAGCGCCGCGGACGTCGCGAACACACGCTGGTGGGTCGAGTTCGGCGACCCGGTGCTGACGGCGCTGGTCGAGTCCGCGTTGAAGGAGAATCGCGACCTCGTGGTCGCCGCCGCGCGCGTCGACGCGTTCGTCGGCAGCCTCGTCACGACGCGGTCGGCGTTCTACCCGCAGGCCAGCTACTCGGGCGAGGCGAGCCGCAACCGCTCCACCGCCGTCGGCGTTTCGCCGCTGCCGCCCGGCGCCGATCCGTACTACAACCTCTACAACGCGGCGCTGGGCGCCGGCTGGCAGATCGACCTCTTCGGCCGCGTGCGCCGGCAGACCGAGGCGGCGCAGGCGCGCGTCTACGCGACCGAGCAGGGGCGCCGCGGCGTCGTGCTGTCGGTCGTCACCGCCACGGCAGCGAGCTACATCGGGCTGCGCGCGCTCGACCGCCAGCTCGAGATCTCGCGGCAGACGCTCAAGAACAACGCGGACACGCTGCGCATCTTCGAATTGCGGCACAAGGGTGGCGTGGTGTCCCGGCTGGAGGTCGCGCAGGTGCAGTCGCAGTACCAGCAGGCGGCGGCGGCCATCCCGCAGCTCGAGCAGCAGATCGCCGCGCAGGAGAACCTGATCGCGGTGCTGCAGGGGAAGAACCCGTACCCCGTGCCGCGCGGCAAGCCGATCGACGAGCTCACGCTGCCGCGAGTCCCCGCGGGCCTGCCGGCCACGCTGCTCGAGCGCCGGCCGGACATCCTGCAGGCCGAGCAGAACCTGATCGCCGCCAACGCCGACATCGGCGCCGCGAAGGCGCTCTACTACCCGCAGTTCAACCTGACGGCGTCGTACGGCTCGGTCAGCGCGGCGTTCGCGAATTTCCTCTCCGGGCCGGCGGCCGCCTGGACGCTCGCGGCGGGCTTCGCCGGTCCGCTGTTCACGGCGGGGTCGATCGCCGGCCAGGTGCAGTCGGCGGAGGCCGGGACGGCGGAGGCTCTCGCCACGTATCAGCAGACGATCCTCGTGGCGCTGCGCGAGACCAACGACGCGCTCGTGGGAACGGTGAAGAAACGCGACGAAGCGGCGGCGCAGGTCCAGCGCGTCGCGTCGCTGCGCGAGTACGCGCGGCTGTCCCGCGTGCGCTTCAACAACGGCTACGCCGGCTACATCGAGACGCTGTACGCGGAGAACGAGCTGTTCGCGGCCGAGCTCGCGGCCGTGCGCACATACGCCGAGCAGTACACGCAGGTCGTCAACGTCTACAAGGCGATGGGCGGCGGCTGGATCGACCTGGCCGACGCGGCCACGCCCGCGTCCGGGGCCGCGCCGCTGTCCGAGCGCGTGCAGGAGCAGCCGCTCTTCTGACGGCTCCGGGGCGCCGCACACCGGCTTGACCCGGGTCAAGCGGCCCGCGCGGGCTGGCGCGATAATGCAACGGTGGGTCGGGGAACTGTCGCGTGTGCTCGCCTGTCGGACCCCGTAACCCCCACCGTCTGAGGAGCCGTCATGGACGCCCCGAAGCTCGCCGCGCAAAGTTTCGATGTCTCCGGCAAGGTCGCGCAGTTGCTGGAGAAGAGGCTACAACTGGCGCAGAAGCACTACCGCGGGCGGCTCGACAACGCGGCTGCGTCGCTCACGGGCGCGGTGAAGCAGGATCCCGCGGCTGCGGTGACCGCCTGGTCGCAGTGGTACGACTACGCGACCGACGCCGCGCAGCGCACCGTGCTGTTCTGGGACGCGCTGCGCCAGCGCGGCAACAACTTCGTCGAGCACACGCGGGCGGGCCTGCCGCCGGTGCTGCACTTCGACTACGAGACGATCGTCGACGGCCGCAAGCTGCCGCGGCCGGTCAACTACGCGCTGGTGCGGATCGTCCCGCCGGAGGGCGTGACGGTCGACCCGAAGCGGCGTCCGTACCTGATCATCGACCCGCGCGCCGGGCACGGCCCCGGCATCGGCGGCTTCAAGGACGACTCGCAGGTCGGCGTCGCGCTGCGCGCCGGGCACCCGGTGTACTTCGTGATCTTCTTCCGCGATCCGGAGCCCGGCCAGACGCTGCTCGACGTGTGCGAGGCCGAGAAGGCCTTCGTGCGCGAGGTCCGCGCGCGCCACGCCCAGAGCCCCAAGCCCGCGATCGTCGGCAACTGCCAGGGCGGCTGGGCGGCGATGATGCTCGCGGCAGCCGACCCCGACGACACCGGACCCATCGTCATCAACGGCGCGCCGATGTCGTACTGGGGTGGCGCGTGGCAGGAGGGCGACAACGACAACCCGATGCGCTACAGCGGCGGCATCCTCGGCGGCACGTGGCTCGCGTCGCTGACGTCGGACCTCGGCAACGGCATCTTCGACGGCGCGTACCTCGTCGAGAACTTCGAGAACCTCAACCCCGCCAACACGTTCTGGGACAAGTACTACCATCTGTACGCGAACGTCGACACGGAGCCGCCGCGCTTCCTCGAGTTCGAGCGGTGGTGGGGCGGCTTCTACCTGATGAACCGCGAGGAGATCGAGTGGATCACCCGCAACCTCTTCGTCGGCAACAAGGTGTGGAAGGGCGGCGCGCAGATGCGGGGCGGCAAGCCGTTCGACCTCACCGACATCAAGGCGCCGATCGTCCTGTTCGCGTCGATGGGCGACAACATCACGCCGCCGCAGCAGGCGTTCAACTGGGTCGCCGACGTCTACGGGTCGACCGAGGAGATCAAGGCGCGCGGGCAGGTGATCGTCGGCCTGCTGCACCAGTCGGTGGGGCACCTCGGCATCTTCGTGTCCGGCAGCGTCGCGAAGAAGGAGCACGCGCAGATCGTTTCGGTGCTGAAGTCGATCGAAGGGCTGCCGCCGGGCCTCTACGGCATGGCGATCAAGGAGAAGAAGGGCAAGGACGGCGAGCCGGAGTACGAGGTCGAGTTCCGCGAGCGGCGGCTCGAGGACATCAGCGCGCAGTTGAACAAGTTCCGCCGTGCCGACGAGCGGCCGTTCGAGGCCGTGGCGGCGATCTCCGAGTTCAACCAGCGCGCGTACGAACTCTTCGCGCAGCCGTTCGTGCAGTCGCTCGGCAACGAGTTCACGGCGAAGGTCGCGCGGCAGTTCCACCCGCTGCGGTTCCAGCGCTGGGCGTTCTCGGACCTGAACCCGTGGCTCGCGTGGCTGAAGCCCGCGGCCGAGGCGGTGAAGGCCGCGCGCAAGCCCGCCCGCGCCGACAGTCTCCCGAAGCGGGTGGAGGCGGCGGCGTCCGAGGCGATCAGCGCGTCGCTCGACTACTACCGCGCGCTGCGCGACGCGCAGAGCGAGGCCGCGTTCTTCCAGATCTACGGCAACGTGTTCGCGCTGTACCTCGCCGACAAGCACCAGGCGGAGGCCGCGCTGGCGGTCGCCGACGCGCGCGAGCTGCCGTTCGTGCAGTCGGCGCTCGCGGCGATCGAGGAAGGCGGGTATCCGGAGGCGGTCGCCCGCGTCGCGTACCTGCTGCTGCGCAAGGGCGAGCCGATGATGCTGTCGTGGCTCGAGCGCAAGGAGGCGTTCGTCGCCGAGAACAGCGACCTGATGCCGGCGGTGACGCGCGAGGCGTGGCGACGGATCCGCGGCGAGCAGGAGATCATCGCGCGCTACGCACCGGACAAGGCGATCGCCACGCTGCCGAAGCTGCTCGCCGACGCGCGCGACCGCGAGCGGCTGCGCGCGCTGCTCGAGCGGCTGGCGCAGGAAGCGCAGCGGATGAGGCGGGAGCCCACCGCAGAGCAGGTCGCGATGTTCACGGAGCTCGGGCGCACGATCGAGGCGAAGCCGTCCCGTGCCCGCAAGGCCGCGGCCGCCCGCAAGGCGCCTGCGGCGCGCAAGGCGAAACGCCGGGCGGCCGCGTGACGCCCGCGACACCGCGCACGGCACCGGCAAGGAGCGGACGATGAAACTCTGGATAGGCAACATGGCCCCCGGCACGACCGACGAGACGCTGCGCGAGTTCGTCGCGAAGTACGCGGGCAACCTCGAGTGCACGGAGATCCAGCGCGTCGAAGGCGACGGCTCCCGGCCGGCCGCGATCCTCACGTTCGCGGGTGGCGAACTCGAAGCCGTGCCGCGACTCGCGCTGCGCCTGAACGGCATGTACTGGCAGGGACGCCGCCTGACGGCCTCGGCCACCTGATACGCGCAACGTACGGTGCCGACCGCGGCGCGAGCCGTGACACGTCCTGACGGCCCGATCGGCCGGCGGTGGCCGGTCGGCGTCGCTCCTTCGCGACTCCGGTGGCGGCGCGCGCCGCCCTGTGAACTGCCGTCTCGACTAACCCCGGTTCCCGCATGGGCGCCGCCATCGTCGGCGGCGCCGACGCTGCCCCTATAATCGGCGGGATGGCGACCCGCACCGGAACGTGGACGGCCGCGGCCGTGGCGCTGCTGCTCGCCTGCGCTTCGGCCTGCGACGTCCTCGCGCAGATTCAGGCGGCCGAGAAGGCCACGGCGCCGCCACCCACCGCGGTCCCCGGGCCGGCGAGCGACGCCGCGGCCACCGCCGACGACCTGCGGCGCGAGCTCGCCGCCGCGCAGGCGGAGGTCGACGCGATCGAGGCCGCCGGGCCGGAGGCCGGTGCCCCGCCCGGGACGCCGGCGAGCGAAAGCGGCCACCTTCGCGCGCTGGCGCGCCAGCGCGTTGCCATGCTGCAGCAGCAGCTGGATGCGCTGGAGCGGACCACGGCCGCGGCGGCCAAGCGCGTCGCCGCCGAGCGCGCCGACCGCGAGTGGGCCGGCCTTCCGGGATCCGCGCCCTGGTCGGTCACGCTAATCGACGCGATCCGCGACGACCTCGACGCGGCCGAGAACGGCATCGCTGCCGCGGCGAGCCGACGGGTGCTGCTCGAGCGCTTCAGCACCGACCTCGAGCCACGGCTCAAGGCGAGCCAGGCCGCCGCCCGCCGGGCCGCCGAGGCGGCGGAGGCCGGCCGCGGAACGGCGCAGGCGGCGCGCCTCGAGTGGGCGCGCGACCTCGCGGCGCTGCAGGCACGTGTCGACGTCGGCGCGCAGCGCCTGATCGAGATGGGCAGGCGCGCGGCGACCGAGGAGGAAGCGGCCGCGCAGGCGGCCCGCGCACTCGCCCGGCGGCAACTCGCCGCGGCCGGCGGCGCCGTCACGCTCTCGGAGGCCGACCTGGCCGCGGTCAAGTCGGACCTCGAAGCGCGCGCGCGCGCCGCCGCGCAGGCCTTCGAGCGCGCGAGCCAGGACGCCACCGCGGCGATCGAACGCCGCAGCGCCGCGGAAGCGCGGCTCGCGCAGCTGCGCGCGTCCGACCGCGCAGGCGAGGACGCCGCCGCGCGCGAGGCCGAGGCGGCGCGCGACGCCGACCTCGCGCGCGAGAAGGCCGCGACCGCCACGCTGCGCTCGGAGCTGCTGCGCGACTACCAGCTCGTCCTGGCCGGCGAGCGGGTCGCGTGGGAAGCGCGGCATGAGTCGCTCGCGACGAACGACCCGGTGAAGGCGCGCGCCGCGTACGAGCGGCTGGCGAGTTCGCTCGTCTCGCTGCGCGCGCGGCGCGAGTTCCTGAGCCAGGAACTGGCGGCGGCGGCGGCGCGGATCGGCGAGACGGAGGCGAAGCTGCGCACGGCGTCGCTGGCCGAGGCGGCACATCTGAACGACCTCCTCGACGCGCTGCACGCGCGCGAAACGGTGCTGCGCAACGCGATCAAGGCGGGCGAACCGCTCGAGCAGCTGGTGGCACGCTTCCGCGCCGACCTCGAGGGCCGGCGCAGCGCGTCGTTCGTCGACGAGGCGCGCGACGCCGGTGCGGCCGCGCTGCTGCAGGCGCGCCGGCTGTGGAACTACGAGGTCCTCACCGTCGACGACACGTACGAGACCGCCGATGGGCGCAAGCTCAACGTGTCGCGCGGCATCACGGTCGGCAAGACGCTGGGCGCCGTGCTGATCGTCGTCGTCGGGTACTGGCTCACCCGCGGGATCATGCGGCGCACCGAACGAGTCATGGTCGCGCGCGGCCGCGTCGCGCCGCAGTCGGCGGCGCTGCTGCGCAGCTGGGTGCTGTTCGCGGCGACGGCGATTCTCGTCGTGATCGCGCTCGCGATCGCCAGCATTCCGCTCACCGTCTTCGCGTTCCTGGGCGGTGCGCTCGCGATCGCGGCCGGCTTCGGGCTGCAGACGCTGCTCAAGAACCTCGTCGCGGGGATCATCCTGCTGGTCGAGCGGCCGATGCGCCTGAACGACCTGGTCGAGGTCGAGGGCGTGCGCGGCCGCGTCACCGAGATCGGCGTGCGCGCGTCGACGATCCGGACCGGCGACGGCATCGAGTCGCTGCTGCCGAACAGCGCGTTCCTCGAGGGCAAGCTCACCAATTGGACGTACTCGAGCCCGCAGACGCGCCAGACGATCGTCGTCGGCGTCGCGTACGGCACGCCGCTGCGGGAGGCCGCCGACGTGCTCGCCGGCGTGCTCGCGCGGCACGGGCTCGTCCTCAAGGCTCCGGCGCCGCAGGTCTACCTCGACGAGTACGCGGACAGCGCGATCCGCTTCGCGTTGACCTACTGGCTGGACATGACGCCCGACAGCGACGCGCGGCGCGTGAAGAGCGACCTCCTGCACATGGTCGACTCCGCGTTCGCGGAGGCCGGCATCCGGATGCCGTTCCCGCAGCTCGACGTGCACCTCGACCGCGGCCCGGGCGCGGCGTAGGCGGCGGCCGGGCGCCGGGCTTCCGGGCGTCGGGAAACCGAGCCTGGCTCGGCGTTCTCGCTACGGCTTCTTCAGGGGCAGCGCGGACAGGTCGCGCGCGAGCTCCGCGAGGATCTCGGACAGCGCGCTGTTCTGCGCGCCGACGTAGGTCGCCGCGCTGCCCGACGTGAACGCGACGCGGCGCTCGAACCGGCGCGACCAGAACGGCGCATCGCCGTCGCCGCGCCGCAGGAACCACGTGACCGTCAGCACCGCGGCCGGCTTGCCGGCCTCGCGCGCATCGCCGAAGAAGGACTCGACGAAGCCGTCGAGCACCCAGTCCGGATCGGCGGGAACGCCGGGCGGCACCACCGTGGCAAACACGTTGGCGGCGGCCAGCGCGCGTGCCGTCGCCTCGCCGATGTTCGCCGCCGGCGCCACCAGGAACTCGCGGTAGTAGTCGGTCTCGAACTTGAGGTCCGACTCGCGGTACACGAAGCCACGGCCGCGGAACGGCGCGCCCACCGTCACCGTCCCGATGCGCAGCACGCCGGGCTGCGCCTTCGCGGCCACCGGCGGGCTCACCGGCTCGAGGACGAACATCTCTTTCACCGGCGCCGGCTTCGACAGGCTGCAGCCGCCGGTCACGCCCAATGATGCGGCCACCGCGGCCGCCATGGCCACGCGGATCCACGCACGTCGCGATGCAGTCATGGCTTGCGCTCCAGCGGCGCGGGCGGCGAGCCGAAGATGACGCTCGCCGGGTAGCGCTTGGTCTCCTCGGTGAGGTCCCGCAGGTTGTCGGAAATCTGGCGCAGGTTCTCGATCGTCGTCGCGAGGTCGGTGTCGGTCGACCCGAACAGGCGGTCGAAGCGGCTGACCATACGCTCCATGCTGGCGATCGTCTTCGCGAGCTTCGGGTCGGACACGAGCTCCTTCACGCGCGCGATCGCGGCCTGCGTGTCCTCGGGAATCTTCTGCAGGGCCGGGCTCGCCAGCGTCTTCTTGAGCTCGGCGTTGGTCGCGCGCATTTCGGCGAGCAGCCCGACCGCCTCCTCGGACAGCTTCTTCGCCTGCAGGCCGTCGAGCGTCGTGTCGAGCTTGCCGAGCGTGGTCTCCACCCGCTTCTGGAACGCCTTGGCGTCGAGCGCGCCGACCCGGTCGTTGGTCGTCACCAGCAGCCGGTTGAGGTTGGCCATCGTCTGCTCGAAGTCGATCTTCTGCAGCTTTTCCATGATGCTCTCGGCCGCGTTCACGATCGCCGTGACCGTCGACGGCGCGCTGGGGATGTACGGGTTGCGCGGTGTCCAGCTGATCGGCAGCACCGGCGGCGGCGGATCGAGCCAGTCCATCTCGAGGTAGTTGGTGCCCGTGATGCCCTGCGGCGCGAGGCGCAGCCGCAGCCCCTTCTCGACCTCCAGCGCCACGCTCTCCGACGTCGACCAGTCGCCGGCCGCCGCGCGCCCCCCGACCAGCCGCGGCTGCAGCTGCGCCTCGACCAGCACGAAGCGGTCGCGCTGGGCGATCGGCAGGTCCTGCTGGTAGTAGACGTACGTGAAGCTGATCTTGGTGACCTCGCCGATCACGACGCCGCGCAGCTTGAGCTTGGAGCCGATGTCGAGCCCCTGCACCGACTCCTTGAAGTACGTCTCGATGATGACCTTGCGCTCGAACAGGCGCCCGGTGCCGATGATCAGCAGCACCAGGACGCCGGCGACCAGCGCGCCGATCACGAACAGGCCGAGCTTGAAGTAGTTCGCCTTCTGGCTCATTGCGGATACTCCCCCCCCGCGGGCGCTGCGCGCCCTTCCCCCCGAGGGGGCCGAGCGCCATGGGACGGCCCGGCGGCGCTCGTGGTGTTGTCGTCACGCATCGGCAAGCTCGGCCTGCCGGTGGAAGAACTGGCGCACGTACGGGTCCGTGCTCTCGTCGCGCAGCCGGCGCGGGTCGCCGTCGGCGATGATTCCCTTGACCCGCTTGTCCAGCATGATGATGCGGTCGGCGATCGCGTAGATGGACGCGAGCTCGTGCGTCACGATCACGAATGTCACGCCGAGGCTGTCGGCGAGGCGGCGGATCAGCGCGTCGAGCTCGGCCGACGTGATCGGGTCGAGGCCCGCCGACGGCTCGTCGAGGAACAGGATCTGCGGATCGAGCGCCATCGCGCGCGCGATCGCCGCGCGCTTCTGCATGCCGCCGGAGATTTCGTTGGGGAGGTGGCCGGTGAACTGCACGAGCCCCACGAGCGAGAGCTTCATCCGCGCCAGCAGGTCCATCTGTTCCGCGTCGAGGCGGGTGAACGTCTCCATCGGCAGCCGCACGTTCTCGAGCAGCGTCATCGACCCGAACAGCGCGCCCGACTGGTACATCACGCCGAACGTGCGCAGGATGGCCTCGAGCTCTGCGCCCTCGGCGGTGACGATGTCGTGCCCGTCGATCCAGACCTGGCCGGAGATCACCGGGTACAGGCCGATCATGTGCTTCAGGAGCGTGCTCTTGCCGCATCCCGAGCCGCCGAGGATCACGAACACCTCGCCGCGCCGCACGTCGAAACTGATGTTCTCGAGGATCGTGCGGCCCTCGTAGCCGGCGGTGAGATTCTCAACGCGGATGAGCGGCTCGTCGGGCTTCATCAGATGTCCAGGAAGAAGTACAGGACGGCGAACACGCCGTCGATGAGCACGATGAGCACCAGGCCCGACACCACCGCCCGGGTGGTCGAGTCGCCGACCGCGGACGCGCCGGCGCTCGTCTGCAGCCCGCGCAGGCAGCCGATGCCCGCGATGGCGATGGCGAAGACGAACGACTTGACCCACCCGCTCATGAAGTCGGCGAAACTGACGGCGGACTCGACCTCCTTGACGAACGTGACGAACGGAATGCCGAAGGAGAGCATGGTGAAGGCGCCGCCCAGCATGCCGATCAGCATCGCGAACAGGCTCAGCAGCGGCGTCATCAGCACCGCGGCGATCACGCGCGTCGTGACGAGAAAGCGCACGGGGTCGATGCCCATCGTGGTGAGCGCGTCGATCTCCTGGTTCACGCGCATCGTGCCGATCTCCGCGGCAAACGCGGCACCCGAGCGCCCGGCCAGCAGGATCGCGGTGAGGAGCGTGCCCATCTCCCGCACCATGCCGAGGCCGATCAGGTCGGCCACGAAGACCTCGGCGCCGTATGCCCTCATGGGGACGGCGGACTGAAAGGAGAGGATCAGCCCGAACAGGAACGAGATCAGCGCCACGATGGGCAGCGCGTCGGCGCCCACGCGCTCGCACACCACCCCCACGTCGCGCCATCGGATCGTCGTCGGATGGCGAATGGCGCTCGCCAGCGCAGCCGTGGCCTGTCCCACGAACTCGATCTGCGCGCGCATGTCGCGCCATATCGACGCACTCGTTCGCCCGATCTCCTCGATCGCCGGCCGACGCGCGACCTCCGGGTCCATGTCGTGGTCGAGGTCGTGCGGGTCGTACTGCTTCAGCAGCGCGTCGAAAGACGGCTTCAGGTTCGCGACCTCCACCGGCGCCTGCCGGGGCTGGCGCAGCAGGTCGACGAGGAGCGCGATTCCGGCACCGTCGCAGTAGTCCACGCCCGCGGCGTCGACGAGGACCGGCCGCGCCGGCATCTCGGCGACCGCGCGCAGCGCGTCGCGCCATACCGTCGGGATCGTCTCGGCGTCGAGCGTGCCCGACAACGCGAGCACCCGGCGTCCGTCGGGCGCTTCGGTCACGGCGAGGGCCGCAGTGCTCATCGTGCCGCCGCGGGGGCCTTCAGGGATTCACGAGCTCGAGGTTGTTGCCCGAGACTCGCACGTAGTCGCCCTCCTGCAGCAGAAGCGGCTCGTACTTCATCGACACGACGCGCGTCGTGCCGTCGTCCATCCGCAGCGTGACGTCCCACCACTGCCGCCGGTACTCGCCGGGCTTCTGCGCGTACACGGCGCCGCCGGCGGCGCCGACGACGACGAGGCCCTGGTTGGAGAAGCCCGGGCCGACCTGGATCATCGTCGCCTGCCCCGCCATCGGCACGAGCCCGCCGTTGCCGAGCGACTGCACGGAGCCCAGCGGCGACCACTGCTGCCGCTCGTCGACGGGCGTCATCGACTGGATGACGCCGCAGACGCCGTCGCAGGCGGGCCGCGTGGGTCCCTGCGACCGGGCAGCCGCCGCGACGAGCAACGCCGCGCAGGCGCACAGCAGGGCGACGGAGGTGCGGACGGTCATTCGGGCAGCGAGTTGAGGTAGAACATCGCGTCGAGCAACGGACCCGGGCGACCGTACGGCCCGAGCCAGCGGATGAAGATCGGATCGATCGCGCCCGATTTGTACAGGTCGACCAGCGTGCGGTTCACGAGCAGCCGGAAGTCGGGATCGTCGCGCGGCACGACGAGCGCATAGGGCTCGAACGAGAAGTCGTTGGCGAGGAACGCGAGGTCCCCGCCGTGCGCGTTGGCGTCCTTGAGCTGCGTCAGCAGCATCCGGTCCGACGCGTACGCGTCGGCCTTGCCGGCGAGCACCGCGGCGACCCCCTCCGCGCCGTCCTTGACCGAAATCAGCGACGCGGTGCCGCCGTGGACCGCGAGCGACTTCTTCAGCGCCGCCTCGGTCGTGGTCGCAGGCAGGACGGCGATGCGCTTGCCCTTGAGATCGGCGACCTCGCGCAGCCCCGCGCCCGCGCGCACCAGCGCGCTGCCGCCGTCGACGAAGATCGGCACCGAGAAGTCGACGCGCTCCATCCGCGACAGCGTGATCGTCGTGGTTCCGCACTCGGCGTCGATCCGCCGGGCGACGACGTCGGCAATGCGCGACTCGCCGTTCACCGGCCGCCACGCCACCTTGAGGTTGGGTAGGCCGAGCGCCTTGCCGATGGCGTCCGCGACCTTTTCGCACAGCTCGACCGAGTAGCCGCGCACCTGCCCGCTGCGTTGTCTGACCGAAAACGGTGCGGCGGCTTCGCGGTATCCGAAGGTCACCGTTCCGCTCGCCTTGATGCGGTCGAGCGTCGGCGACGCGGCGCACGCCGCGCCTGCGCAGAGCGAGGCGACGATCAGGGCGGGAACAAATCGGGGCGCGGCCATGTCGGAGCCTGACGCGAGCAGGCGGCGGGCAGTGTAGCACGCGCCTGCGCGCCGCCTGCGCGCCGGCGGCGGCCCCGGGCGCCTGGAATTCCCAAGCATCCGGCTGGTGTAAAATTCATATTGTGACGTGCAAGGCAGGCGGCGGCGGAGGTTGGCCGTGCCGCGCCGCACGGTCCCCCTCCCAAAACGTCAGGTGCCCAACGTGAAAAGTCTGTTCATCGGCCTGTTCCTGGCCGCCTCGCTCGTCGCCGGCGGTGCCGGCGCCCAGACGGCGCCGAACACCCTCGGCAAGATCAAGGCCGCGAAGGCCATCAACGTCGCGTTCTCCGGCGACTCGCTGCCGTTCTCGTTCGTCGGCGCCGACAACCAGCCGGCTGGCTACTCGATCGACATCTGCAAGCGCGTGATCGCACAGATCGGTCGCGCGGTCGGCGAACCGAACCTCAAGGTGAACTGGATGCCCGGCTCGGTCACGGAGCGCCTGCAGATGGTGGCGTCCGGACGCGCCGACCTCGAGTGCGCGAACACGACGCAGACGCTGGCGCGGCTCGCGTCGGTCGACTTCTCGAACCTGATCTTCGTCGACGGCGGCGGATTCCTCGTGACGGTCGCCTCGCCGATCAACGGCCTGACCGACCTCGGCGGCAAGAAGATCGCCGTCCTCGCCGGAACCACGACCGAGACCCGGCTGCGCGACACGCTGAAGCGCCGCCTCGTCAACGCGGAGGTCGTGACGATCGGCAACGCCAACGAGGGCGTGGCGATGCTCGAGTCCGGCAGCGTCGACGCCTATGCCGGCGACAAGATCAAGCTGGTCGGCCTCGCGGCGCAGGCGAAGGACCCGAAGAAACTGGCGATGCTGGCCGAGGACCTGTCGATCGAACCGTACGCGCTCGCGCTGCCGCGCAGCGACTCCGCGCTGCGCCTCGAGGTCAACCGCGCGCTGACCCAGGTGTACATGGGCGGCGAGATCGAAACCATCTTCGCGAACTGGCTGGGCAAGCTCGGCCGGCCGTCGAGCCTGCTCGCCGCGATGTACCTGTTGAATTCGATTCCGGACTGAGGGTCCGGACGACCGAACGGAGAACGAACGATGATGAACTTCCAAGGATGGCGCCGCCCGATCGCCGCGATCGCCGCGGTGGCCGCGATGGCGCTCGCCGGCTGCAACACGCCCCCCGCGTATTCGGTGAGCGAGCAGCCTGCTGCGCGCACGGGCACGGTCGAGTCGATCCAGACGCGCACCGTGCAGAACGTCGACAACGCCGTCGGCGCGATCGGCGGCGCGCTGATCGGTGGCGGGCTCGGCAGCCTGATCGGCGGCGGCACGGGCCGCACGGTGGCGACGGTCGTCGGCGCGGTCGGCGGCGGCTTCGTCGGCAACGAGCTCGCGAACAAGAGCCAGACGCTGGTCTGGGACATCGGCATCCGGTACGACGACGGCAGCTGGGCGACGGTGCAGCAGACGTCGGCGCCGGGCCTGCGCATCGGCGACCGCGTCCGCGTGACGAGCACGGGTATCGAGCTGCTGCGCTGACCCGCAACGGTCGCCGGCGGCACTTGCACGACGGGCCCGCGAGGGCCCGACGAACTGGGACATCAACAGGAGAACCGCAATGAACGGATTTGTGAAAAGAACGCTGGGCGCGCTGGCCGTCGCCGCCGCCGTGGTCGGCATCGGCGCGACGCCGGCGCAGGCGCAGGGCGACCAGCAGGTGCTGGTCAACCAGTCGGAAGCGACGCTGTCGAACTTCATGCGCGACCCCGAAATGAAGTGGCTGCAGCAGAATTTCGGCCGCGCGAAGGCCGTGATGATCTCGCCCGAGATCGTCAAGGCCGGCTTCATCTTCGGGGGCTCCGGCGGCCGCGCGATCGTCGTCGCCAAGGCCGGCAACCGGTGGGTCGGCCCGTCGTTCTACACGATGGCCACCGCCAGCGTCGGCTTCCAGGCCGGCGTGGCCGTGTCGGAGATGGTCACGCTCGTGATGACCGACAAGGGTCTCAACTCGCTGCTGTCGGCCAACTTCAAGATGGGCGGTGACGCCAGCGTCGCGGCCGGCCCGGTGGGCGCGGGCGCGAAGTCGGACATCGTCGCGGACCTGATCACGTTCACGCGCGCCAAGGGCGTGTACGGCGGCATCAACCTCGACGGGACGCTCGTGAACCTGTCGGACGAATGGAACAAGGCCTACTTCGGGAAGCCGGTGCTGCCGCCGGACATCCTGATCAAGGCTACCGTCAGCAACAAGGGCGCCGACAAGCTCCTCGCGGAAGTCGCGCGGGCGGCGGGCGGCAAGTAGTCGTCGTCCATCGTTCCTGCTGCAAGCCAAGGGCCCCGCAAGGGGCCCTTTTCTTTTTGGGCAGGGCCCCGCAGGTCCGGCGCTTCCGCGGGCAGCGTCTGGCGCGACTCGTTGGACCCGCCGGCGGCCGGCCAAAGGCCTACCGGGCCGGCTCGCGCAGGCTCGTCGCCGGGGCCGTGCCGAAGATCGCCGCCAGCGTGGCGGCGGCGACGGACCCGGCATCGAGGTCGCGCTCGAGCGAGGCGAGGTGGTCGGCCATCAGGCGCACCGCGCGCTTGGCGTCGCGTTTCGCGATCGCATCGATGAGCGCGAGGTGGTCCGCGTGCGCGTGCACGCGGTCCGGCCGCTCGTAGAGCGCGACGGCAAGCGACGTCTGCAGCACGAGTTCCGTCAGGTAGCGCTCGAGCACCGGGTTGCCGCACAGCGCGCCGAGACGGCGGTGGAACGCGAGCGACAGCCGGAGCCCCGCCGCACGGTCTGCGCCCCGGTACGCGGACTCCTCGTCGCGCACGAGTCGGCGCAGGTCCGCGACTTCCGCACGCGACGCGCGCCCGATCGCGTGCTCGACGACGGCGGCCTCGATCGCGCGGCGCGCGGCGAACACGTGTGCGACGTCGGTCGCCGACGGCCGCGCGACGACGGCGACGCGGCGGTCGCGCAGCGCGACGATGCCCTCGTGCGCCAGCGTGCGCAGCGCCTGCCGGACGATCGTCCGCGACACCCCGAAAAAGCCGCCGAGCGGGATCTCCTGCAGCTTGGTGCCGGGGGCGAGCCGCCGTTCGAGGATCGCCGTGCGCACGGCGTCGCAGATGCGCGCCTCCGCTCCGGTCTTTGCCGCCGCCTTGCGCCTGCGCTCCGCCATGCGGCCGAGCATAGGTCGGCGGTGCAAGCGGGTCAATGGTCGCGCGCATACCCGTCGCGCAAATTCCTGTATACACGACGTGTTCGAAATCGGGGCATCCGGCCTCGGCACCGCACGCGTCCGGTGCGTCGACGTGCGGACAACGCCATAGGCGCCCGGTTCGGGCGCGCGCGGCCGCCGGGCGGCACGATCCGGTATGCATCCGCACCGCCGCCGCCTGTTGACATCGGAGGGCGCCGGCGCGACGATGCTCGCCACGCCGGCGCCCGGATGCCGGCCCCTGCCGATTGGCGCACATGGACGCCGCACCGCCACCTGCCCGCGCACCGCTGCGGTTTCTGCTCAACGGCGAGCCGGTGGCAGTGGAGGGCCTCGCGCCGCAGACCACGCTGCTCGAGTTCCTGCGCGACCACCGGCGGCTGACCGGCACCAAGGAAGGGTGCGCCGAAGGCGACTGCGGCGCGTGCACGGTCGTCCTGGCGGAGCCCGGCGACGGCGGAACGCCGCTGCGCTGGCGGCCCGTCAACGCGTGCGTCCGGCTGCTGCCGTCCATCGCCGGCCGTGCGGTGTTCACCGTGGAATCGCTGGCGCCCCGCGCCGGCGGCCTGCACCCGGTGCAGCGTGCGCTCGTCGCCGCCCACGGCTCGCAGTGCGGCTTCTGCACGCCCGGGTTCGCGATGAGCCTCTTCGGCCTGTACAAGAACGCGCGCCGGCCGTCGCGCACCGCGATCGAGGACGCGCTGTCGGGCAATCTCTGCCGCTGCACCGGCTACCGGCCGATCGTCGCCGCGGCGCAGGCGATGTACGACGTCGACCCCGCCGAGTCCGGCGGCGGATGGCGCGGCCCCGGCGTGGCCGCCGACGGCAGCCGGGTCGTCTCGCGCGACGAGGAGGCGCTCGCGGCGCAGCTCGCGGCGCTCGCCGCGCCGGACACGTTGCGATACGAGGCCGAAGGTCGCCGGTGGTGGGCGCCGCGCACCGTCGACGCGCTCGCCGCCGTCCTCTCCGCGCAGCCTGCGGCGCGCATCGTCGCCGGCGCCACCGACGTCGGCCTGTGGATCACCAAGCAGCAGCGCGACGTCGGCGACGTCGTGTACACCGGCGACGTCGCCGAGCTCGCGCGCATACGCGAAACTCCGTCGCATCTCGCGATCGGCGCGGCGGTGCCGCTTGCGGACGCGTTCGCCGCGCTCGAGGCATCGTGGCCGGAGCTGGCCGAGGCGTGGGCGCGCTTCGCTTCCGTACCCATCCGCAACAGCGGCACGCTCGGCGGCAACGTCGCCAACGCCTCGCCGATCGGCGACACGATGCCGGTGCTGATGGCGCTGCGCGCCACCGTCGTGCTGCGCCGGGGCGAGGCGACGCGCGAGCTTCCGCTCGAGGACTTCTACGTCGGCTACCGGAAGACCGCGCTCGCGCCGTCCGAGTTCGTCGCCGCGGTGCGGGTGCCGACGCGCGCGCCCGCGACGCTGATGCGCGCGTACAAGGTCAGCAAGCGCTACGACCAGGACATCTCGGCGGTGTTCGCGTGCTTCGCGGTGACCGTCGCCGACGGGCGGATCGCGTCGGCGCGGATCGGCTGCGGCGGCGTGGCGGCAACGCCTAGGCGCGCGACGGCCACCGAGTCCGCGCTCGCCGGCCGTGTCTGGGACGACGCGACGGCGGACGCCGCGGCGCGCGTTCTCGCCGCAGAGTTCACGCCGATCGACGACATGCGCGCGTCCGCCGCCTACCGCCGCGCGGTGCTCGCCAACCTGCTGCGGCGCTTCCGGCTGGAAACCGGCGGCACCGCGTTGCCCACGCGCGTCGCGCAGGTCGCGGCGGAGTGACCGCGTGAACGCGCCGCATCCACCCGCCTACGCGCTCGCCGGCGCCGTGGTCGGCGCGCCCGTCCCCCACGATTCCGCCGCGCTGCACGCGAGCGGACAGGCGCTGTACACGGACGACCTGCCGGAGCCGCGCGGAACGCTGCACGTGGCCCTCGGCGTGTCGCCGCTCGCGCACGGTCGCATCGTGGACGTCGACCTGTCCGCGGTGCGGGCCGCGCCCGGGGTGGTCGCGGTCGTCGCCGCGGCCGACATTCCCGGCGTGAACGACGTCGGCCCGATCCAGCACGACGATCCGATCTTCGCCGACGGCGTCGTCCTGTTTGCGGGCCAGCCAGTGTTCGCCGTTGCGGCGACCGGCGTCGCCGCCGCGCGGCGCGCCGCCCGGCTCGCGCGCTTCGACCTTGCGCCGCTGCCCGCGATCCTGACCATCGACGAGGCGCTGGCCGCCGAGTCGTACGTGCTGCCGCCGGTGCACGTGACGCGCGGCGACGCCGCGGCGGGGCTCGCCCGCGCGCCGCACCGGCTTTCCGGCACGGTCCGCTCCGGCGGGCAGGATCACTTCTACCTGGAAGGACAGGTCGCGCTCGTCGTGCCGCGCGAACACGGCGGCATGCACGTCTTCGTCTCGACGCAGCACCCGGGCGAGGTGCAGCACATGGTCGCGCACGCGCTGGGGCTCGCCGCACACGACGTCGTCGTCGAGTGCCGGCGGATGGGCGGCGGCTTCGGCGGCAAGGAGTCGCAGATGTCGCTCGTCGCGTGCGCGGCGGCGGTCGTCGCGCACCGGACGGGCCGCCCGGCGAAGCTGCGCCTCGACCGCGACGACGACATGCGCTCGACCGGCAAGCGGCACGCGTTCCAGTACGCGTACGACGTCGGCTACGACGACGACGGCCGCATTCTCGGGCTCGATCTCACGCTGGCGTCGCGGTGCGGCTTTTCGGCCGACCTCTCGGGCCCGATCAACGACCGCGCCGTCTTCCACGCCGACAACGCGTACTGGCTACCCGACGTCGCGATCCACAGCTACCGGTGCAGGACCAACACGGTGTCCGACACCGCGTTCCGCGGCTTCGGCGGCCCGCAGGGGATGTTCGCGATCGAGCACGTGATCGACGAGGTCGCGCGCGCGCTCGGCCGGGACCCGCTCGACGTGCGGCGGGCGAACCTGTACGGAACCACGGCCCGCAACGTGACGCCGTACGGCATGACGATCGAGGACAACGTCGCGCCGGAGCTGATCGCGCAGCTCGAAGCCTCCGCGCGCTATCGCGAGCGGCGTGCCGCGATCCGCGAATGGAACCGCGGCAGCCCCGTCGTCAGGCGCGGCATCGCGCTGACGCCGGTGAAGTTCGGCATCTCGTTCACCGCGTCGCACTACAACCAGGCGGGCGCGCTGCTGCACGTGTACAGCGACGGGACGCTGCTCGTCAACCACGGCGGCACCGAGATGGGCCAGGGCCTGTTCACGAAGGTCGCGCAGGTCGTCGCGCACGAGATGGGGGTGCCCCTCGCGAGCGTGCGCGTGTCGGCGTCCGACACGAGCAAGGTGCCCAACGCGTCGCCGACGGCGGCCTCGTCGGGCAGCGACCTCAACGGCATGGCCGCGCGCGACGCGGCGCGCACGCTGCGGCAGCGGCTCGCCGCCTTCGCCGCGCGCACGTTCGACTGCGACCCGCAGAACGTCGATTTCGCCGACGGCGTGGTCGCGGCCGCGGACCGGAGGCTGCCGTTCGCCGAGCTCGCGCGCATGGCCTACATGGCGCGCACGCCGCTGTCGGCGACCGGCTTCTACGCGACGCCGAAGATCCACTACGACCGGCACACGCTGTCGGGGCGGCCGTTCTTCTACTTCGCCTACGGTGCCGCCGTGGCCGAGGTCGCGATCGACACGCTGACCGGCGAGCACCGACTGCTCGCCGTCGACATCCTGCACGACGTCGGCGCGTCGCTGAACCCGGCGATCGACCGCGGGCAGATCGAAGGCGGCTTCGTGCAGGGCTGGGGCTGGCTCGCCACCGAGGAGCTGTGGTGGAACGAACGCGGCGAGCTCGGGACCCACGCGCCGTCGACGTACAAGATCCCGACGGCGCACGACGTGCCGGAGCACTTCCGCGTCGAGTTCTTCGGTCGGCCGAACCGCGAGGAGACCATCCACCGCTCGAAGGCGGTCGGCGAGCCGCCGTTCATGCTGGCGCTCGCGGGCTTCCACGCGCTGCGCGACGCGATCGCAAGCGCTGCCGACGGCCGCGTTTCGCCGAAGCTCGACGCCCCCGCGACCGACGAGCGCATCCTCGCCGCGATCGACGACGTCCGTGCGCGGGCGGCGGCCCGTGGCTGACTGGGCGCCGGCGCTCGCGGCGCGCATCGGCCACGCCGGCCGCGCGGTCCTCGTGACGATCGCGCACGCGGCGGGCTCCACGCCGCGCGAGGCCGGCACCGCGATGGTCGTCACGGCAGACGACGCCTTCGGCACGATCGGCGGCGGCCACCTCGAGTTCGAGGCGATCCGCATCGCGCGCGATGCGCTGTCGAATCCGGACGTGCCTGCCGCGTGGCTCGTCCGCTTTCCGCTCGCTGCGCGCCTCGGCCAGTGCTGCGGCGGCGTGGCCACGCTCGCGTTCGCCGCCGCCGAGGCCGCGGCGCGGACGTGGCTCGATGCGGCCGTCGCATGCACGAGGACCGCGACGACGTTCGCGCTGGTGTCGCGGATCGGCGGCGCCGGCACGACGCCGGCGCATCTCGTCGTCACCGCCGACCACGCCGCCGGTTCGCTTGGCGATCCGGACCTCGACTCCGCGGCGATCTCCGTCGCGCGCGCCCGCGTGGCGACGGCTGCCGCCGGGGCGTCGCTGCTGGCCGCACCCGGCCGGGATGGCGTCACGCTGCTCGTGCACGTCGCGGTGCCGCAGGACTTCACCGTGCTGGTGTTCGGCAACGGCCACGTGGGGCGTGCGCTGGTGCAGGTGCTCGCGGCCACATCCGCGCGCATCCGCTGGATCGACAGCCGCGAGGCCGACTTTCCCGCGGCCCTCGCCGGCTCCGTGGAGATCGTCGCCACGGATGCGCCGGCGGACGAGCTCGCCGACGCGCGCCCCGGCACGTACGTCGTCGTGACGACGCACAGCCACGCGCTCGACTACGAGATCGTCGCGGCCGCGCTCGCGCGCCGCGATTGGCGCTACCTCGGCCTCATCGGGTCGCGCGCGAAGCGCGCCCAGTTCGAGAAGCGCTGGGCCGCCCACGGCGGGGCCCCGGAGGACTTCGCGCGCGTCACCTGCCCGATCGGCACGGGCGCGATCGCGCTGCGCAGCAAGGAGCCGGGCGCCATCGCCGTGGCAGTCGCGGCGGAGATCCTCGCGTTGCGAGAAGACGTCGCCAGCGGCGGAAACTGGGGCCGGAGCCCCATGACCGGCGTCCGCAAGGCCTAGGCGATGGACATCGGGACCGGAGCGGTCATGCCGGCGCCGGCGGGGCGTCGGCGACCGCAGGCGATCTCTTCGCGCCGGAATCGCCGCCCGGACCTCCATCGACCGCCATCGCGCCCGGCTCCCTCATGCCGCCCCGCCTGAAGCTCGCCGGGATCACGAAGGCGTATCCCAGCGTCGTCGCCAACGCCGGCATCGACCTTTCCGTCCTGCCCGGCGAGATCCACGCGGTGCTGGGCGAGAACGGCGCCGGCAAGTCGACGCTGATGAAGATCATCTACGGGGCGACGAAGCCGGACGCCGGCACGATCGCGTGGGAGTGCAAGGCCGTGACGATCGCCAATCCGGCGCGCGCGCGGCGACTCGGCATCGGCATGGTGTTCCAGCACTTCTCGCTGTTCGAGACGCTGACTGTCGCCGACAACATCGCGCTCGCGCTCGACGCGGAGCGCACGGGCGCTGGCCTGCCCGACCGCATCCGCGACGTGTCGGCGAAGTACGGCCTGCCGCTCGACCCCGACCGCTACGTGCACACGATGTCGGTCGGCGAACGCCAGCGTGTCGAGATCGTGCGCTGCCTGCTGCAGGACCCGCAGCTTCTCATCGTGGACGAGCCGACGTCCGTGCTGACGCCGCAGGCGGTCGAGAAGCTGTTCGGCACGCTGCGGCGGCTCGCGGACGAAGGCTGCAGCATACTCTACATCAGCCACAAGCTCGATGAGATCCGGGCACTGTGCCACAAGGCGACGGTGCTGCGCGCGGGGCGCGTCACCGGCGACTGCGACCCGCGCCGCGAGTCGTCGTCGTCGCTCGCGCGGATGATGATCGGCGGCGACCTGCCGCACCCGCAGCCCCGCACGGCGCAGCCCGGGGCCGACGCGCTCGTGATCCGCAGCCTGACGCTGCCCGCCGACGACCCGTTCGGCACGGCGCTCTCGGCGATCGACCTCACGGTACGCGCCGGCGAGATCGTCGGCATCGCCGGCGTCTCCGGCAACGGGCAGAAGGAGCTGATGGCGGCGCTGTCGGGCGAACGGCTGCTCGCCGATGCAGGCACCGTCACGATCGTCGGCACCGCCGCCGGCCGCTTGGACGCCGGGGCGCGTCGCGCGCTCGGGCTCGCCTTCGTGCCCGAGGAGCGGCTCGGGCGCGGCGCGGTCCCCGAAATGTCGCTCGCCGAGAACGCGCTGCTCACCGGCTGGCGCGACAGCATGGTTGCGTACGGCTTCGTGCGGGCGCACGCGGTGCGCGACTACGCGGTCGAGACGATCCGCGCGTACGGCGTCAAGGCGGGCGGGCCCGACGCCGCGGCGCGCAGCTTGTCGGGCGGCAACCTGCAGAAGTACATCGTCGGGCGCGAGATCCGGCAGCGACCGAAGGTCATGATCGCCGCGCAGCCGACGTGGGGCGTGGACGTCGGCGCGGCCGCGCAGATCCGGCAGGCGCTGATCGACCTCGCCGCCGGCGGCGTCGCGGTGCTCGTCGTGTCGGAGGAACTGGACGAGCTGTTCGAGATCTGCGACCGCCTCGCCGTGATCGCGCAGGGACGCCTGTCCGATCCGAAAGCCGTCGCCGAAACCGACGCCGAGGAGATCGGCCTGCTGATGGCCGGCTCGTTCATCCACACCGGCGCGGAAGGCCATCGCGCGTTCTCGCCGGCCGGCGTCCTCGGCCTCGACTAGGATGAGACAACAGCCCCCACGCTCGCTGCCCCCCGGGACGCCCTCGCGCGCGGGCCGCAGGCCAGGCTCGCAGAGCGCGTCCGCGCGCGAGGGCGGCGGCCGACGCGCTGGCGCACGCATGCCGCGCGAATCCAATGAGGCCGCGGCAGGTCAGTTCCTCGGGACGGCCCTTCGGATCTGGCAACAGTTCCCACGCTCGCCGATCGGCTGACGGATGCGCATCCGCCTCGTCGCCCGTCCCGAGCCGTCGCGGCTCGCCAAGTGGGGCTCGCCGCTCGTCGCGACGGCGGCCGTGCTCGCGATCGGCTTCGCGCTGTTCAGCGCGATGGGCAAGGACCCGTGGCAGGCGCTGTACGTGTTTTTCGTCGAGCCGATCGACACGCTGTACGACGTCGGCGAGCTGCTGCTGAAGGCGAGCCCGATCATGCTGTGCGCGATCGGCCTCGCCGTCGGGTACCGCGCCAACGTCTGGAACATCGGCGCCGAGGGGCAGCTCGTCATGGGCGCGATCTTCGGCGGCGGCGTCGCGCTCGCGTTCCACGGCGTCGAGTCGCCGCTCGTGCTGCCGGCGATGCTGGTCGCCGGCGTCGCGGGCGGCGTGCTGTGGGCGGCGATCCCGGCGTTCCTGCGGACGCGCTTCAACGCGAACGAGATCCTGGTGTCGCTGATGCTCGTCTACGTCGCGACGCTCGTGCTGTCGCTGCTCGTGCACGACGCGTGGCGCGACCCGGAGGGCTTCAACTTCCCGCAGTCGAAGATGTTCACCGAGAGCGCACTGCTGCCGAACCTCGTGCCGGAGACGCGGCTCAACGTGGGGATCCTGCTCGCGCTCGCCGCCGTGGCGGCGGGCTGGCTTTTCCTGCGCAGGAGCCTCGTCGGCTTCCAGATGCGCGTCGCCGGGCTGGCTCCCGCGGCGGCGAACTATGCCGGCATCTCGTCGTCGCGCACCGTGTGGCTCGGCATGCTGATCGGCGGCGCATGCGCCGGGGCGGCCGGAGTCGGCGAGGTCGCGGGACCGGTCGGCCAGCTGCTGCCCGTCGTGTCGCCCGGCTACGGCTTCGCCGCGATCATCGTCGCGTTCGTCGGCCGGCTGCACCCGGTCGGCATCTTCTTCGCGAGCCTGCTGATGTCGCTCTTGTACCTGGGCGGCGAGGCCGCGCAGATGCGGCTCGCGCTGCCGTCGTCGGTGACTGGGCTGTTCCAGGGCACGCTGCTGCTGTTCCTGCTGGCGGCGGACGTGTTCATCCACTACCGGCTGCGCATCGTGCGCGCGGCGGCGCCCGCGGCCGGGGCCGCCTGATGGACCAGGCCGCGCAACTCGTGCTGCTCACGCTGGCCGCCGGCACGCCGCTCGTGTACGCGGCGCTGGGCGAGCTCGTGGCCGAGAAGTCCGGCGTCCTCAACCTGGGCGTCGAAGGCATGATGCTGGTCGGCGCGGTCGTCGCATTCATCGTCGCGGCCACGACGAAGTCGCCGTGGCTCGGCGTGGGCGCCGGCATGCTGGCGGGCGCGGCGCTCGCGCTGGTGTTCGCCGTCGTCACGCTGTCGCTGCAGGCGAACCAGGTCGCGTCGGGACTCGCGCTTTCGCTGTTCGGCGTCGGGCTGTCCGCCTTCGTCGGCCTCGAGTACGTGAGCGTCGTGATCGAGCCGATCAGGCCGCTCGCGATTCCCGGCCTGTCGGACCTGCCGGTCGTCGGCAAGGTGCTGTTCGGCCACAACCCGCTCGTCTACCTGTCGCTCGTCCTGTTCGCGGCGATCCAGTGGTTCCTGTTCCGCACGCGCGCGGGCCTCGTCGTGCGCGCCGTCGGCGAGTCGCCGCAGTCCGCACACGCGATCGGCTACCCGGTCGTGCGCATCCGCTACCTCGCCGTGCTGTTCGGCGGCGCGTGCGCGGGCGTGGGCGGCGCGTACCTGTCGCTCGTGTACAACCCGTCGTGGGTCGAGGGGATGACGGCCGGACGGGGCTGGATCGCGCTGGCGCTCGTCGTGTTCGCGACATGGAAGCCGTGGCGCGTGCTCGCCGGCGCGTACCTGTTCGGCGGCGTCACGCTGGCGCAGTTCCAGGCGCAGGCGTTGGGAGTGGAGATCCCCGCGCAGTACCTGTCGATGCTGCCGTACGTGGCGACGATCGTCGTGCTGGCGATCATCTCGCGCGACGCGGCGACGATCCGCCTCAACGCGCCCGCCTCGCTCGGCAAGCCATTCCACCCCGACGGCTGAAGGCGCGGGCGCGCCGGCGTAGAATGCGCCGTTCGCCCCGCTGTCGCCCACTACCGCTTCCCGCTCCAAGGAGAACCGCATGAACCGCATCCCCCGCAGGACGACGCTCGCGGCCATGGCCGCCTGCGCGCTCGCGTTCGCCGTGCCCGCCGTCGCGCAGCCGAAGGCCGGCGAGCCGCTCAAGGTCGGCTTCGTCTACGTGAGCCCGATCGGCGACGCGGGCTGGACGTTCCAGCACGACACCGGCCGCAAGGAAATGGAGAAGGCGCTCGCCGGCAAGGTGACCACCAAGTACATCGAAAGCGTGCCCGAAGGCGCCGACGCCGAGCGCGTGATCCGGGAGCTCGCCTCCACCGGCCACAACCTGATCTTCACGACGTCGTTCGGCTACATGAACCCGACGATCAAGGTCGCGCAAGCGTTTCCCAACCACAAGTTCGAGCACGCGACCGGCTACAAGACGTCGAAGAACGTCGGCATCTACAACGCGCGCTTCTACGAGGGCCGCTATCTCGCCGGCATCGTCGCCGGCAAGATGTCGAAGACGGGCGTGGCGGGCTACGTCGCCGCCTTCCCGATCCCCGAGGTCGTGATGGGCATCAACGCGTTCGCGCGCGGGATGCGCAGCGTCAACCCGAAGGCCGAGGTCAAGGTGATCTGGGTCAACTCGTGGTTCGACCCCGGCAAGGAGTCCGAGGCCGCGAACACGCTGATCTCGCAGAACGCGGACGTCGTCACGCACCACACCGACTCCACGGCCGCCGTGCAGGCCGCGGAGGCCAAGAAAGTGTACGCGGTCGCCTACCACTCCGACATGTCGAAGTACGGCCCGAACGCGCAGCTGACCGCCGTCACGCACCACTGGGGCAACTACTACACGAAGGTCGCGCAGTCGGTCGTCGACGGCAAGTGGCAGCAGGACAACGTCTGGGGCGGCATCAAGGACGGCATGATCAAGCTCGCGCCGTTCAACAAGGTCGTGCCGCCGGACGTGCAGGAACTCGTCAGGAAGGCCGAGGCCGACATCGCGGCCGGCAAGCTGCACCCGTTCACCGGCCCGATGAAGGACAACACCGGCAAGGAGCGGCTGGCGGCCGGCAAGGTCATCACGGACGCGGACCTGTCCAAGATGGACTACTACGTCGAGGGCGTGGTCGGGAAGCTGCCGACCTCCAAGTGACGCGGGCCACGCCCTGACCGTCACCGCGACGGCCCGGCGTACCGGGCCGCCGCGCGATTCGAGGAGAGAACGAGCGTCATGCCACCGGTGAAGCACAAGCAGGTTCCGCGTCGCGCGAAGGTCGCGAAGGCGCGCCCGCCGCGCCTCGTGAAGCGCGGCGACATCGGGCCGACGTCGAGCCCCGTGGCGGTCGAGCGCGGCGCGGTCGGCGAGAACATTGCGTCGGCCAGCGAGGCCGAGACCAACGCACTGCAGGACATCCTCGACGGCCGCGCGCCCGAGGACGCGCAGGCGCTGACGCGTGCGCTGCTCGCGCGGCAGCAGGCGCGCGTCCGCGAGGCCGAGGCGCACCCCGACGACCAGCTCGCCGACGACTGGCGCGCCGGCGGCTATCCGTACCAGTACCTGCTCGGCCGCAAGAGCTACGAAAAGCAGAAGTACCGGCTGCAGGTCGAGCTCCTGAAGCTGCAGGCGTGGGTCAAGGACTCGGGGCAGAAGATCATCGTGCTGTTCGAGGGCCGCGACGCGGCCGGCAAGGGCGGCACGATCAAGCGGTTCATGGAGCACCTGAATCCGCGGGGCGCGCGCGTCGTCGCACTGGAGAAGCCGACGGCCGAGGAGCGCGGTCAGTGGTATTTCCAGCGCTACGTCGAGCACCTGCCCACCAGCGGCGAGATCGTGCTGTTCGATCGCTCGTGGTACAACCGCGCCGGCGTCGAGCGCGTGATGGGCTTCTGCACGGAACACGAATACGCGGAGTTCATGCGGCAGGCGCCGGAGTTCGAGCGCAACCTCGTGCACAGCGGCATCCACCTGATCAAGTACTGGTTCTCGGTGAGCCGCGACGAGCAGCGGCGCCGCTTCCGCGAGCGCGAGGCGCATCCGCTCAAGCAGTGGAAGCTCTCGCCGATCGACATGGCGTCGCTCGACAAGTGGGACGACTACACGAAGGCGAAGGAGGCGATGTTCTTCCACACGGACACCGCCGACGCGCCGTGGACGGTCATCAAGTCCGACTGCAAGAAGCGCGCGCGGCTGAACGCGCTGCGCTACCTGCTGCACTCGTTTCCCTACAAGTCGAAGGACGTCGAGCGCATCGGCCCCGTCGATCCGCTGCTCGTCGGCCGCGCGCAGTTCGTGCACGAGCGGGGCGAGGACGCGTAGTCCGCGGCCGCGCGGCGGCCCGCCGCACGATCGCCCGACGTCAGGCGCTGAGCTTGCGCAGCAGCGCGAGCACCGTCTCGAACGCGCCGCCGTAGGGCGGATACAGCAGCTTGGCCGCCGCGACGCGCGGCTGCACGAACACCGGCTTCCGGTGCGTGAACGTGAGGAACGACGCCTCGCCGTGGTACGCGCCGGAGCCCGACGCGCCGACGCCGCCGAACGGCAGGTGCTTGTGCACGAAGTGCCACAGCGTGTCGTTCACGGTCACGCCGCCGGCGAGCGTCTCGCGCAGCACCCGGCCGCTGCGCGCGCCGTCCTTGCCGAAGTAGTAGAACGCGAGCGGGTGCGGGCGCGCATTGAGCTTGGCGATCGCGTCGTCGATCGTCTCGTAGGTCTCGACGGGGAGCAGCGGGCCGAAGATCTCGTCGCGCATGATCGCCATGTCGTCGGTCACGCCGAGCACCAGCGTCGGCAACAGCTTGCGCGACGACGGAGCCGGCTTCTCGTTCGCCGGGTTCAGCGTGACGATCGTCGCGCCCTTCGCGCGTGCGTCGTCGACGAGCGCGGTCAGCCGCCGGTAGTGGCGCTCGTTGACGATGGCCGTGTAGTCGGGATTGGCCGCGTAGGACGGGTACATGCGGTCGGCCGCCTTCCGGATCGCCGCCACCAGCGCGTCGGCGCGGTCGGCCGGCACCAGCACGTAGTCCGGCGCGATGCACGTCTGCCCGGCGTTGAGCAGCTTACCCGAGACGAGCCGGGGCGCGGCGAGCCTCAAGTCGGCGTCGGGCGCGAACAGCGCCGGCGACTTGCCGCCCAGCTCCAGCGTGACCGGCGTCAGGTTCTCCGCGGCCGCGCGCGCGACCTCGCGCCCGACCGCCGTCGAACCCGTGAAGAACAGGTGGTCGAACGGAAGGTGCGTGAACGCGCGCCCGACGTCGGCGTTGCCCAGTACCACCGCGAACTCGTCCTCGGCATAGCTCGCCGCGACCAGCTCGCGCAGCAGCGCCGACGTCGCGGGCGTGAGTTCCGACGGCTTCAGCAGCACGCGGTTGCCGGCGGCGAGCGCGCCCAGCGCCGGCGCCAGCGCGAGCTGCACCGGATAGTTCCACGGGCTGACGATGCCGGCCACGCCGCGCGGCTGCCGCTCGATGCGCGCACGTCCCGGCATCAGGTGCAGCGGGGTGGCCACCCGTTCCGCGCGCATCCAACGCTTGAGCTGGCGCTGCGCATCTGCGATCTCCGCCGCGACGATGTAGAGCTCGGCGAGCCGCGTCTCGTGCTCGGAGCGGTCGCCGAAGTCGCTGTCGACGGCGGCCGCGAAGCGCGCCTCGTTCTTCGTGACGAGCGCCTTCAGCCGCGCCAGGCGGTCCTGCCGCACCTTGTACGAAGGGTAGCGCTCCTGCGCGAACGCCGCGCGCTGCAGCCCGAACAGCCGGTGGAGCTCGGCGACCGCCGGGGCGATCTTCTCGCGCGGCGCGTTCATCGCCGCCCTCCGGCCGGATTCGATGTGCTCATGAAGTCGCTCCGTCAGTTCGCAACGTGCGCCGGCACCATTGCCGGCATTTCTCGGCGCCGATGTCGCGCGGCCGCCGCCCGAACTCCGGCGGCTGCTCGACGTTCCGCCCGCCGGGGCGTACGGGCGCCCGATCGCCTCGGCGGCCGGCACGGCGGCCCCACGCGCGAGCAGGACGCCGAGGCGAAGACCCGGCACGACGGGGCCCCTCGCATTGCGCCAACACACATTATCGCACCCCGGTCCGCGACCCGTGCCGCGATGGCGACGCAGCTCGCGGGCGCGGCCTGCGGCGATGTCCGGTAAAGTGCCGCGCATGGCCGTCGCGCGAACGCTGCTCCTGAAGAACGCGACGATCGTCGCGACGATGGACGACGCGCGCCGCGAAATCGCCGGCGGCGGCGTCTTCGTCCGCGGCCACGTCGTCGAGGCGGTCGGGCCGACCGCCGCGCTGCCGGCCGCCGCCGACGAGATCGTCGACTGCAGCGGCATGGCCGTGCTGCCGGGGCTCGTCAACACGCACCACCATTTCTTCCAGACGCTGACCCGCGCCGTGCCCGCGGCACAGGACGCCGAACTCTTCGCGTGGCTGCGCGCGCTGTATCCGATCTGGACCCGGCTGACGCCCGAGATGCTCAATGTGTCGGCGCAGGTCGCGATCGCCGAGCTGATGCTGTCGGGCTGCACGACGGCGAGCGACCACCTGTATCTCTTCCCCAACGGCAGCCGCCTCGACGACACGATCGCGGCCGCGCACACGCTGGGCCTGCGCTTCCACGCGTGCCGCGGCGCGATGAGCGTCGGCGAGTCGGCGGGCGGCCTGCCGCCCGACGCGCTCGTCGAGCGCGAGGATGCGATCCTCGCCGACACGCGGAGGGTCATCGAGGCGTACCACGACGCGTCGCGCTACGCGATGCTGCGCGTCGCGGCGGCCCCGTGCTCGCCGTTCTCCGTGTCGCGGGACCTCATGCGCGAGACCGCGGCGCTCGCGGCGGCCTACGGCGTGGGCCTGCACACGCACCTCGCCGAGTCCGACGGCGACGTCGCCTACTCGCGGGAGCGCTTCGGCTGCACGCCTGCGCAGTACGCACGAGACACGGGCTGGCTCGGCGCACACGTCTGGCACGCGCACTGCGTGAAGCTCGACGCGCACGGAATCGACCTGTTCGCGCGCACGGGAACCGGCATCGCGCACTGTCCGTCGTCGAACATGCGGCTCGCGTCGGGCATCGCGCCGGTCCGACGGATGCTGGACGCAGGCGTGGCGGTCGGCCTGGGCGTCGACGGGTCGGCGTCCAACGATTCGTCGCACCTGCTCGCGGAAGCGCGGCAGGCGCTGCTACTGCAGCGTGTCGGCGGCGGGCCGGCCGCGCTCACGGCGCGCGAAGCGCTGGCCCTCGCCACGCGCGGAGGCGCGCGCGTGCTGGGCCGCGACGACATCGGGCAGCTCGCGCCGGGCATGGCCGCCGACGTCGTCGCGTTCGACCTGGCCGACGTCGGCTACGCCGGCGCGGGCCACGACCCGCTCGCCGCGCTGGTGTTCTGCGCGCCCGCGCGCGCCGCGCTTTCGGTGATCCACGGCCGGGTCGTGATCCGCGACGGGCGGCTGACGACCGTCGACCTGCCGCCGCTCGTCGCGCGGCACCGCGCGCTCTCGCAGGCACTGGTGCGCGGCGGACGGACGTGAGGGCGGACGCGAATTCCGGCGGGCGGGGCGACATCGCGTGTATCCTCGCATCGGTAGTCGAATCGGACCTTCGTTTCCCCACTCCCATTCCCGCATGGAAAGCCACGACGCGATCGTGATCGGCGGCGGCGTGATCGGCGTGTCGATCGCGTACCACCTCGCACGCCTCGGCTGCCGCGACGTGCTGCTGCTCGAGCGCGGGCAGCTGGGCGGCGGCACGACCGCGCAGTCGTCGTGCATCGTCCGCACGCATTATTCGGTGCCGGAGAACGTCGCGCTGGCGCAGCGGTGCCTCGCGATCTTCCGCGACTTTCCGGGATACCTGGAAGACCCGGAGGCGGACGCCGGCTTCACGCGGTGCGGGCTCATGATCGTCGCCGGCGAGGGCCCGCGCGCGGGCGCGCTGCGCGAGACGCTGGCCATCGAGCGCGAACAGGGCGTCGATGCGCGCGAAATCACGCACGACGAGGCGCGGCGCATCCTGCCGCTGCTCCGTCTCGACGACATCGCCGCCGTGGGCTGGGAGCCGGAGTCGGGCTACGCGGACGCGTATCTCACGCTGACCGCGTTCGCGCGCAACGCGCGCCGCCTGGGCGCGACGCTGCGCGAAGGCGTGGCCGCGACGGGTCTCCTGCGCGGCGCGGGCGGCCGCGTCACCGGGGTCGCGACCGCGCAGGGGCCGATCGCGGCGGGTGTCGTGATCAGCGCGCAGAACATCTGGTCGCGCGACGTCTCGTCGTGGACGGGGATCGAACTGCCGCTCACGATGTCGCGGCACGCCGTGTTCACGCTCGAAGGGCCGAGGCCCTACGAACGCGGGCTGCCGGTGCTGAAGGATCTGGCATCGCCAGGCAAGCTCTACATGCGCGGCTACGGCGGCCGGCAGCTCCTGGTCGGCGACGGCAACGAGGGCGAGACGATCGCGGCACCCGACACCGAGCAGGCCGACGTGCCGCTCGACTACGTCGCCGACATCGGCGAGCAGGTCGCCCACCGGCTGCCCGCGTTCGCGGATGCCGGGCTCGCGGCGTCGTGGACCGGCGTCTACGACGTGACGCCCGACTGGAATCCGGTGCTCGGTCCGCTGCCCGGCGTCGCGGGATTGCAGGTCGCCTACGGCTTCTCCGGGCACGGGTTCAAGCTGTCGCCGGTCGTGGGCCGGCTGCTCGCGCAGAGCGCGCTCGGCCTGCCGACCGACGTGCCGCTTGCGCCGTACGCGCTCGACCGTTTCGCGTCGGGGCACCTGCTCGCGGGCCGCTACGGCGCCGGCGCCGTTTCCTGACCGGCTTCCGGCCCGGACCCCCCCGGCCGTGATGCCGCGCAGCATCGCCAGGTCCGGTGCCCGCAACGGGCAACGCGCTCCCCGACCGTGACGCCCGGGATCGAAATCGTCCCCTACGACCCGACGTGGCCGCTGGCCTTCGCGACCGAGGTCCGGCTGCTGCGCGACGTCCTGGGTGCCGCCGCCGTTCGCATCGAGCACGTCGGCTCGACGTCAATCCCGGGGCTTGCCGCCAAGCCGGTCATCGACATCCAGATCTCGGTCCGTTCGCTCGACCACCTCGCGCCGCACGTCGAGGCGCTGGAATGCGCGCGATACCGGTTCGTCTCCGTCGGCGAGTTCGATCACGTCTATCCGCACTTCGCCAAGCCGGGACGGTGGCCCAGCACGCACCACGTGCACCTGTGCATCGCCGGCGGCGAGCAGGAAGGCAAGCACCTCGCCTTCCGCGACTACCTGCGGGCCCATCGCGCCACGGCGCTCCGGTACGTCGAGCTGAAGCGCAGCCTGGCTGCGCAGAACCACGGGGCAACGCACGAATCCCGGGAGCTCTACTCCCTCGCCAAGACGGATTTCGTCAATGGGGTCCTTGCCGCTGCCGGTTTCGTGTGCGCGGGCAAGCCCTGATGCGCAATGGCGTGCTTCGCGTCGCCGGCGCCGGAAGCGTGCGCGGCGCTCGCGTCACCGAAGACGCATGTGCGGCCCGTGCCGGCCTAAGGCGCCGGCGCCACGGCACGCAGCCGGCGCGCGCGGCTTTCCCCCCGAGGAAATCCGAGCGGTCGGACGAAGGCCTCCCCGCCCGCCGACGCCTCGGCGTGGCGCCGCGGCGCCCGATTGGGCATACTGTCGCGGCCCGCGCCCGCACGAGGCGCGGCGAGAGACCACTGAGGGAGGAGTCCATGGCATTGCGCATCCGTCTGGCCGCCGCGGCGCTCGTCGCCGGCGCGGCGCTCGCGTCGACCGCGTTCGCGCAGGACCGCGTGTTCTTCGGCATCGCCACCGGCGGCACCGGCGGCACCTACTACCCGCTGGGCGGGATGCTCGCGCAGCTGATCTCCAACAAGGTGACGATCGGCGGCAAGAAGCTGTCCGCGACGGCGGAGACCGCCGGCGCATCGGTCGCGAACGCGCAGCTCCTCGCGCGCAAGGACATCGAGAGCGCATTCGTGGCGGCCTACATCCTCGACGCCGCCTACAACGGCAAGGGCCAGTTCGAAGGCAAGCCGGTGAAGAACCTGCGCGCGCTCGGCGCGCTGTATCCGGAGCAGGTGCAGCTCGTGACGCTCGCCGCGGCGAACGTGCAGAGCTTCCGCGACCTCAAGGGCAAGTCGGTGTCGTCGGGCTCGCCGGGGTCGGGCCAGTGGCAGCTGCTGGGCGATCTCCTCGAGGCGTACGGCATGACCCGCAAGGACATCGGCGAGGACCTGTCGTCGTTCACGCAGTCGGTCGACAAGATCAAGGATGGCAACCTCGTCGCGTCGCTGATCACCGCCGGCGCTCCGACCTCCTCGATCACCGACCTCGCGAACGCGCGCGACATCCGCGTGGTCCCGCTGGCCGGTCCGGAAATCGAGGCGCTGCGCAAGAAGCAGCCGTACTACGCGAACGTCCAGCTGCCTCCCAATACGTACAAGGGGCAGACGGCGCCGGTCAACACGCTGGCCGTGATGGCGATCTGGGCGACGCACGACGGCGTGTCCGAGCAGATGGCCTACGAGGTGACGAAGGCGCTGTACGAGAACACGGAAACGCTGGGACAGGTGCATCCGAAGGGCAAGGAGATCGCGCTCAAGACCGCGCTGCTTTCGGTGTCGATCCCGCTGCACCCGGGCGCGGAGAAGTATTACCGCGAGAAGGGCCTGATCAAGTGACGGTGCGGCCCGGAACGGCGCTGCTGGCGGCGCTCGTTCCGGGCCTCGCCGCCGCGGCCGGCGGCGACGGCGCCTGCCTCGCGCTCGCCGCGCAGCCCGAAGGGCGCGTGATCGCGCAGCTCGGCGTGCCGGCCGCCGACCCGGCCTTCACGGTGACCTACGTGCACTCGGTGACCCGGACGCCCGTGGTCGAGCGCTACGTCGTCGACGGCGGCACGATCGTGCAGACGGAAATCCGCTTCGCGCAGCACGGCCCCGGGCTGCCGACGCAGCCCGATGCGGGCGGCACGTTCGAGCGGCGCGACGGGCAGTTCGTGATGACGATGGCGCGCCGCTTTCCCGTCGTCGTCATGCGCGTGCACGCGGACCAGCAGCCGCGGCTCGCCGCCGGTGGCACGACCACGGACCTCGCGGCGTGGGGCAACCGCGCGCTCGCGCTGCGCGCCGCGCCGGGCCCCTGCCCTGCTCCCTGACGGCCGACGATGACGGCTCCCGATCCGCACGGCGGCACGCTGACCGACACGATCGAGGCGGTCTCGGAAGAGCAGCAGAAGAAGCTCATCCGCCAATTCGACCACGAGTCGAACTTCCGCAAGCTTGTCGGCCCGGTCGGGCTCATCGTGACCACCATCGCGGTGGTGCTGTCGAGCTTCCACATCTACACGGCAGGATTCGGCCTCCTGGTCGAGATCAAGCACCGCGCATTCCACCTCGCGCTGGTGCTCGGGCTCATCTTCCTCGTGTTCCCGCGGCCGCGGCCCGCGACGGGCGTCCGCGCCGTGGCGAAGGAGTGGGGCTGGGCGGCGGCGTTCGCCGCGTTCTACCTCTACCTCGCGTGGGACCTCGTCGACCGCCTCACGGCGACCGGCGAGATCAGGAGCGGGACGTACTACCTCGCGCTCGTCGCCTTCGTCGTCGTGCTGACGCTGCCGATCCGGCGCTTCGGCGGCTACGACGACAAGGCGTCGTGGATCGACTGGCCGCTCGCCGCGCTCGCGGCCGCGATCTCGCTCTACCAGCTCGTGTTCTTCGACGACATCTTCATCCGCCGCGTCGGCGCCCCGATCGCGCAGGACTACATGATGGGCGTGCTCGCGATCATCATGGTCATGGAGGCCACGCGGCGGACGATGGGGCCGCTGCTGCCGCTGATCGGCATGGCGTGCCTGCTCTACGCGCTGCTCGGCCGCTACATGCCGGGCGTGCTCGCGCACCGCGGCTACAACGTCGTGCGCGTCGTCAACCACATCTACGTCGGGACCGAGGGAATCTACGGCATCGCCGTCGGCGTCGTGGCGACGTACGTGTTCCACTTCGTCCTGTTCGGCGTGCTCGCGCAGATGACCGGCCTGGGGCGCCTGTTCATGGAGCTCGCGACGATCGCCGCCGGCCGCTTCTCCGGCGGTCCGGCCAAGGTCTGCGTCGTCTCGTCGGGCCTCTTCGGGATGATCTCCGGCTCGGCGGTCGCCAATGCCGTCACGACCGGCTCGCTGACGATTCCACTGATGAAGAAGTACGGCTTCTCCCCGCGCTTTGCCGGCGCGGTGGAGGCCTCGGCGTCGTGCGGCGGCCAGGTCACGCCGCCCGTGATGGGCGCGTCCGCGTTCGTGATGGCAGAACTGCTCGGCGTTCCGTACAAGGAGCTCGTGATCATCGCGATCGTCCCGGCGCTGTTCCACTACTTCGCGTGCCTGCTGATGGTGCACTTCGAGGCGAAGCGCCTGCGGCTGCTCGGCGTCGAGGCCCACCTCATCCCGCGGCTCGCGGCCGTGCTGGCGTCGAGCTGGCACCTCGTGTTTCCGCTGATTGCGCTGGTCACGATGCTGCTGCTCGACTTCACGCCGTTCCTGGCGGCGTTCTGGGGCATCGTGCTGTGCTTTGTGTGCTCGTACATCCCGCTGATCGCGCGCCGGTTCGGCAACGACCGGCTGCACGGGCAGACGCTGACGTGGAAGCCGCTGATCGCGGGCCTCGAGGAGGGCGCCAAGTACGCGCTCGCGATCGGCGCCGCCTGCGCCTGCGTCGGGTTGATCCTCGGCACGCTGACGCTGTCGGGGCTGGGGTTCAAGTTCTCGGGCGCGGTGGTCGAGCTCGCGGGCACCGTGTCGACGTGGTTCCGCGCGATCGATCCGTTCGCGCTGTTCACCGACACCGGCGGCCGGGTGTTCTTCGGCCTGCTGTTCGTCGCGATCGCCTGCATCATGATGGGCACCGGCGTGCCGACGACGCCGACGTACATCATCCTGGCGTCGATCGCCGCGCCCGCGCTCGCCACGCTCGGCGTGCCGCTGATCGCGACGCACTTCTTCGTCTTCTACTACGGCGTGCTGGCCGACGTGACGCCGCCGGTGGCGCTGGCCGCCTACGCGGCGGCCGGCATCGCCGGCTCGGAGCCGATGCGCACGGGCCTGACGGCGTTCCGGCTGTCGATGGGCAAGGCGCTGGTGCCGTTCATGTTCGTCTACACGCCCGCGCTGCTGTTCATCGACTTCACGTGGAGCGCGTTCGCCTCGGCGGCATTTTGCGGCCTCGTCGGCATCACCGCGCTGTCCGCCGCGTACATCGGCTGGTTCCGCGCGCCGCTCAACCGGCCGGAGAAGATCGCGCTGACGATCGCCGGGCTGATGCTCGTCTTCAACCAGTTCTGGCCGAACGTCGTCGGACTCGTCGTCGTGTTCTCCGTCCTCGGCTGGAACGCCGTCGCCGCCCGGCGGACGGCGCAGCGGTAACATGGCCGGGTTCGCGCCGCGCACCCGCCCCGCCTCATGACCGGTTCGTCCAAGTCCCCGGCCGAACGCCCGCGCATCCTCGACGTCGGCGCCGGCGATCCGGAGGCCCCGGCCAACGCGATCCCGAACATCATCGCGCACCTGGTCGAGACCGAGACGTGGCGCAACGCCGCCACCGTGCTGATGGCCGCGCTGCTGATCGGCTTGGGCTCCTGGGCGTACAGCGGCGTGCGCAACTCGATCGCCGAGACGCAGGCGGTCGGCCTGCAGGCGCTGCTCGGCACGGTCGCCACGAGCCTCGACGTCTGGGTCGGCGAGCACCGGGCCGAGACCGAGCGCCTCGCGAAGCAGCCGTGGCTCGAGGAGCGCGCGCTGCGTCTGGCCGCGGCGGCGGCGCGCGAGCCCGCCGCGACCCGCCGGCTGTGCGATTCGGCCGACGCCGTCGAGCTTTCGCGGATGCTGCAGTCGCGCCTCGGCACGCGCGGCATCGCCGCGATGCTGGTCGTCGACCGCGCCGGCCTCGTCGTCGCGTCCGAGAATCCGGCGAGCTGCGGGCAGCGCCTGCATTCCCCGCTCTTCCGCCAGCGCCTCGACCGGGCGCTCGACGGCACGCCGCAGTTCGTGCGGCCGCACCCCGACCCCGAGCTTTCGATCGAAGGCGCCAACGGCCAGCGGCGGCCGGTGGCGTGGACGATCGCGCCCATCCGCACGTCGACCGCCCCCGCTGGCGTCGCGCTCGCGATCGGCGTCGTCGCCGACCGCGACCTCGCGTCCGTCTTCTCCGCCGCGCGTCCCGGCGCGACCACCGAAGCGTACGCACTCTCCGACGACGGCCTGATGCTGACGCCGACGCGATTCGCCGACACGCTGGTCGCGGCCGGCATGCTGCCCGAATCCGGGACGCCGCCTTCCGCGTTCGCCATTCCGGTGCGCGATCCCGGCGGCGACATCGCCGCCGGGCACGTGCCTGCGCTCGAGGCCGCGGCGCGTCCGCTCACGCAGGCGGCCGCGCTCGCCGTCGCCGCCCGCGGCAAGAGCCTGGACGCCGATCGCCAGGGCGTCATCGTCGCCCCGTACCGTGGCTACCGCGGCGACGAGGTGATCGGCGCCTGGCGCTGGCTTCCCGCCTACGACATCGGCGTGATCGCCGAGATCTCGGCGGCCGAGACGTTCGCGCCGTTGCGCTACCTCTGGATCAGCTTCGCCGTCATCGGCGGCTTCGTCGTGCTGTCCCTCGGCGCGGCGCTGACGTCGGGCCTGTCGCTGTCGCAGCTGCAGCGGCAGTTCGGCAGGCTGCAGCGGCTCGGCGTATACACGCTGGAGCGCCAGATCAGCGAGGGCGGCATGGCGACGATCTGGCTCGCTCACCACGCGCTTCTCAAGCGACCCACGGCGGTCAAGGTCCTGAAGAAGCACGTGGCGACCGACGAGTTCGTCCACCGCTTCGAGCGCGAGGTGCAGGTGGCGAGCCAGCTGCTGCATCCCAACACCGTGCGCATCTACGACTTCGGGCGCACGAAGGACGGCCTGCCGTACTACGTGATGGAGTACCTCGACGGCGTGACGCTCGCGGAACTCGTCGCCGATTCGGGCCCCGTGCCTCCGGGCCGCGTCATCCACATCCTGCGGCAGGTCGGTGCGGCGCTGCGCGAGGCGCACGAGCACGGGATGATCCACCGCGACGTCAAGCCCGAGAACGTGATGCTGTGCCGCCGCGGCGAGGACGACGTGGTCAAGCTGCTCGACTTCGGCCTCGTGAAGAGCCTCGAGACCGAGCAGACCCGCGACGTCACCAAGCAGATCAGGATCCTGGGGACGCCGCGCTACATGGCGCCGGAGCGCATCCTGAACCCGAAGGACGTCGACGCGCGCTCGGACATCTACGCGCTCGGTGCCGTCGGCTATTTCCTGCTCACCGGCAAGCCGATCTTCGAGGGCGACGACAACCTCGAGATCAGCAACCAGGTGCTGCACGCGCCGGCGCCGCGCGCGGCCGCGAGCGGCGGCGCCGGCATCCCCGAAGGCCTCGACGCGCTGATTGCCGCGTGCCTCGAAAAGGATCGCGTGCGGCGGCCGCAGACGATGTCCGCGGTGATCGACGCGCTCGACCGCCTCGCGAGCCGCCTCGCGTGGACGCAGGACGACGCCGCGGCATGGTGGGAGATCCACGGCGAGCGCAACGGTGCCGGCGCGCGCGCACGCGTCCGGGCGGGCGGCACGGCGTGACGACGGGCACGGGACCGCTGTCCGGCATCCGCGTCCTCGAGTTCGAGGCGCTCGGCCCCGGACCGTTCTGCGGGATGCTGCTCGCCGACATGGGCGCCGACGTGCTGCTGGTCGACCGGCCGCAGGATCCCGGGCTCGGCTTCGCGCGCGAACGCCGGCACGACGCGATGCTGCGCGGGCGGCGCTCGGTGACGCTCGACCTCAAGTCGCCGGGCGGCGCCTCCGCCGCGCGGGCGCTCGCCGCCCGGGCCGACGCGATCATCGAAGGCTTCCGTCCCGGCGTGATGGAGCGGCTCGGGCTCGGGCCCGACGTGCTGCTCGCGCAGCAACCGAAGCTCGTCTATGGCCGGATGACCGGCTGGGGACAGCACGGCCCGCTCGCCGAGCGCGCCGGGCACGACATCGACTACATTGCCCTGACCGGCGCACTGCACGCGATCGGCCGCGCGGGAGATGCGCCCGTGCCGCCGCTCAACCTCGTCGGCGACTTCGGCGGTGGCGGCATGCTGCTGGGGTTCGGCGTCGCGTGCGCGCTGCTCGCGGCGGAACGCACGGGCCGCGGGCAGGTCGTTGACGCCGCGATGGTCGACGGCGCCGCGCTGCTCACGACGATGTTCTGGGGCATGCGCGCTGCGCGCCAGTGGAGCGACGCGCGCGGCGAGAACGTGCTCGATTCCGGCGCGCCGTGGTACGACACCTACCGCACGCGGGACGGCCGATACGTGGCGGTCGGCGCGATCGAAGCGAAGTTCTACGCCGAGCTGCTGCAGCGGCTCGGGCTGGCGGACTCGGCGCTGCCCGAGCAGCACGACCGCGCGCGCTGGCCCGAATTGCGCGCGCGGCTCGCCGAGGCGTTCGCGTCGCGCACGCGTGACGAGTGGACGCAGGTGTTCGCAGGCAGCGACGCCTGCGTGGCACCGGTGCTGTCGTTTGCGGAGGCTCCTGCGCACCCGCACGCGCGGGCACGCGAGGGCTACGTGAGCGTCGACGGCGTGCTGCAGCCGGCCCCCGCGCCGCGCCTGTCGCGGACGCCGGGCGCCGTGCGCGGCGCGCCGCCGGAGCGCGGCGTCGGCGGGCGCGCGGCACTGGCCGACTGGGGCTTCGACGGCGCCGGAATCGCGGCGCTGTGCGCGCTGGGCGTCGGACTGCGGGACTGACCGCGCCCGTGCGTGCGCCGGCGCGCTACTCGTCGCCGCCGAGGATGCCGAATTCCACGCGCGTCTTGACGTAGACGATCTGCACGCGCTCCTCCCGCAGCAGCGCGAACAGCCGGTCGGCCTCGTCGAACGTCACGGCCATCACGATCTCGACCGGCTGGTCGGCGAGGTCGAAGAAATGGGCCGAGTGAATGCGGCCGCGGTGGCCAAACCCTTCGCTGCCGCCGAACATCGTCGCGCCGTGGATGCCGAGCTTGCGCGCCTGCTCGACCAGCCAGTGCGCGAGCACGTGCCCGCGATGGCGGCGATCCTGCTGCGTGAAGAACGTGATCTGGTAACCGTCCATGGCCTGCGCGATGGCTTCGCCCGCGTCCGGAGCCGGCCGCGATCCACGACCATCGTACGCCTCGCGCGGTTGGCTTGCCATCGGCCCCGCGCAGGCGCATGTAGGACGCTTCCTACAGCCGAAGCCGACTTTGCGCGATCGTCCCGCCGCAGACGCGGGCGTATGATCCCCGTTCGTTCCACGCGCGCCGTTTCCGGCGGCGAAGTCCGCATGCGCCTTTCGCTTCGCTTCCTCGTTCCCCTGCTCGTCGCGCTCGCGCTCTTCGCGTACGCGGCGGTGCCGCTCGTCGACGCGCTCACGACGCGCTGGTTCGTGCGCGACCTCGACATCCGCTCCAACCTGATCGCGAGCACGGTCGCAGAGCCGCTCGCCGACCTGATCGAGACCGGATCGACGGCGCGCATCCTCGGCTTCTTCCACCGGCTGACCAGCGACGAGCGGCTGTACGCGGTGGGGTTGTGCATGTCGGGCAGCGCGACGCCGATCGCGACCGGCGCATTTCCTTCGGAGCTGCGGTGCTCGGCACTGGCGCCCTATCTCACCGTCGGCGAGCACCTGCTGCGCACGGCCAAGGGCGTGCTGCACGTCGCCGTGCGGCCGGTCGGCAGCGACGCGCCCGACGGCGCCGAGCTCGTGCTCGTGCACGACATGAGCTTCATCGAGCGACGCAGCGAGGAGACGCGCCGCTACCTCTTCTGGTTCTTCGCGACGCTGTCTGCGTGCGTGGCGCTCATCACCGTCGTGATCGCGCAGCTGTCGTGGCGCGGCTGGGTCGCGGGGCTGCGGGCGCTGCTCCGCGGGGAGGGCATCCTGCGGCCGTCGGCCGGCACCGCGCCGGAGTTGAAGCCGATCGCCCGCGACGTGCAGGCGCTGCTGCGCGAGCTCGAGCACCAGTTCCGGCCGACGGACGAGTCGCAGCAGCGCTGGACCGAGGAGACGCTGCGCGCGGTGCTGCGCGGCGAGATGCGCGGCAATGACATCGTCGTCGTGTCGAACCGCGAGCCGTACATCCACGTCGCCACGCCGCAGGGCGTCCGCGTGCAGCGTCCGGCCTCGGGCCTCGTCACCGCGCTGGAGCCGGTGATGCGCGCGTGCTCGGGGACGTGGATCGCCCACGGCAGCGGCAGCGCCGACCGGGAGACCGTCGACCGCCACGACCGCGTCGCGGTGCCGCCCGGCCATCCGCGCTACCGGATCCGCAGGCTCTGGCTCACGCCGGAGGAGACCGCCGGCTACTACGACGGCTTCGCCAACGAGGGCATGTGGCCACTCTGCCACATCGCGCACGTCCGCCCGACGTTCCGCACGTCCGACTGGGAGCAGTATCGTGCGGTCAACGCGAAGTTCGCCGACGCCGTCGTCGCCGAGGCCGCGAGCGACGACCCGGTCGTGCTGGTGCAGGACTACCACTTCGCGCTGCTGCCGCGGATGATCCGCGAGCGGCTTCCCAATGCGACGATCATCACGTTCTGGCATATTCCGTGGCCCAACCCGGAGGCGTTCGCAATCTGCCCGTGGCGGGTCGAGCTGCTCGACGGGCTGCTCGGCAGCGACATCGTCGGCTTCCACACGCAGTTCCATTGCAACAACTTCATGGAGGCGGTCGACCGGTTCGTCGAGGCCAGGATCGACCGGGAGACGTTCACCGTCGTCTGCCGCGGCGAGCGCACGGCCGTGCACCGCTACCCGATCTCGATCGAGTGGCCGCCGGCGCCGCTCGCGCACGCGCCCGCCGTCGACGAGGCGCGCGAGCGCGTGCGGGTGCGCTTCAGTCTGCCGCGCGACCACAGGCTCGGCGTGGGCATCGACCGCATGGACTACACGAAGGGCATCGTCGAGCGGTTCAATGCGATCGGACGGATGCTCGAGCTCCATCCGGAGTGGGTGGGCCGGTTCACCTTCGTGCAGATCGCGGCGCCGACGCGCGGCACGATCGGCGACTACCGCGACTACGCCGAGCGCGTCCGGCAGGCCGCCGCCGCGATCAACGACCGCCACCCGACGGCCGCGCACCCGCCGATCGTGCTGGTCGCCGAGCACCACGAGCCGGACGCCGTCTACGAGTACCACCGCGCGAGCGACATCTGCTTCGTCAGCAGCCTGCACGACGGCATGAACCTCGTCGCGAAGGAGTTCATCGCCGCGCGGGACGACGAGCGCGGCGTACTGATCCTGTCGCAGTTCGCCGGCGCGTCGCGCGAGCTGCCGGAGGCGCTGATCGTCAACCCGTACGACGCCGACGAGTGCGCGCAGGCGCTGCACGTCGCGCTCGCAATGCCTGCGGACGAGCAGCGCGACCGCATGCGCCTGATGCGCAATCTCGTCCGCGAGTTCAACGTCTACCGCTGGGCCGGCCGCATGCTGCTCGACGCCGCCGCGATGCGCCAGCGCAAGCGGTTCCGCGACCGCGTCGAGGCGTGACGGCGCCGGGGGCCCGCCGGTGACGACGCCGCGCCCGGTGCGGTTCGTCCGTCCGCCGCCGCCGCCGTTCGACAGCGACTGCGCGCTCTTCCTCGACATCGACGGCACGCTCGCGGACCTCGCGCAGGCGCCCGATGCCGTGCGCATCGACGATGCGATCGCCGCCGCGCTGCCGCGCCTGTCGCGCTGGCTCGACGGCGCGCTCGCGCTCGTCACCGGCCGCGCGATCACCAGCGCCGACCGGCTGTTTCCCGGGTTGGCGCTGCCCATGGCGGGCCAGCACGGCTGCGAGCGACGCGATGCCGCCGGCGGCTTCCACCTGCACGCACCCGCGCGGAAGACGCAGGCGCGGCTGCGGCGCCTGCTGCAGCGGCTCGCCGAGCGCCACCCGCAGCTGCTGCTGGAGGACAAGGGCGCGTCGCTCGCGCTGCACTACCGCAGCGTGCCGCAGCTCGCGGCGCACGTGCACCGGATGGTGCGCCAGTCGGTGGCGGAGGGGGACGGTTACCTGGTGCAGCCCGGCAAGCTGCTGCTCGAGGTCCGACCCGAAGGGCGCGACAAGGGCACGGCGATCGACGACTTCATGGCCGAGGACCCGTTCGCCGGCCGCGTGCCGGTGTTCGTCGGCGACGACCTGACCGACGAGCGCGGCTTCGCCGCGGTCGAGCGCATGGGCGGGTGGACGGTGAAGGTCGGCGGCGGACGCACCGTGGCGCGCTTCCGCCTCGCCGATCCAGCCGCCGTGCGCCGGTGGCTGCTGGCGCCGCTCGCGGCCGCGCAGCTCCGCGCGGCCGGACCGGGCGCGCATTGAGCCCCGTGGCCGGGACGTCGCAATGCGCACGCTCGACCTCGCGCTGATCGGCAACGGCCGCATCGGCGCGCTGGTGGACGCCGACGCGTCGATCGTTTGGGCGTGCTTTCCGCGCTTCGACGCGGAACCGGTGTTCTGCGCGCTGCTCGACACCGCGCCGCCCGCGTCCGCGCGCGGCGTCTGGTCGGTCGAGCTCGTCGACGGCACAGGCGCCGAGCAGGCGTACGTCGAGAACACGGCGGTGCTCGTCACGCGGCTCACCGACCGCGCCGGCGGCGTGCTCGAGATCACCGACTGCGTGCCGCGCTTCGCGCACCACGGACGACTCTTCCAGCCGACGACCATCGTGCGGCGGTTGCGGCGGATCGCGGGCACCCCGCGCGTCGTCGTGCGACTGCGGCCCGCGTTTGCGTACGGACTGGCGCCGCCGACGGTCACCACCGGCAGCCACCACGTCCGCTACGTGGGCCCGGACTTCGCGCTGCGCCTGACGACGGACGCGTCGCTGACGGCGATCCTCGAGGAGCGGCCCTTCCTGGTCGACGACGCGCTGACGCTGCTGCTCGGCGCCGACGAGCCGGTCGCCGAGCACCTGCCCGACCTCGGCCGCCACTTCGTCGAGAGCACGCTCGCGTACTGGCGCGACTGGGTGCGCACGCTGGGAATTCCCTACGAGTGGCAGCGTGCGGTGATCCGCGCGGCGATCACGCTCAAGCTCAACGCGTTCGACGACACCGGCGCCATCGTCGCCGCGCTGACGACGTCCGTCCCCGAGGCAGCGGATTCCGGCCGCAACTGGGACTACCGCTACTGCTGGCTGCGCGACGGCTATTTCGTCGTCAACGCGCTCAACCGCCTCGGCGCGACCAACACGATGGAGCGCTACCTCCACTACCTCGTCGGCATCGCCGCTGCGGCGAGCGACGGCCCGATCCAGCCGGTGTACCGCATCAGCGGCAGCGCCGAGCTGCCCGAGCGCGTGGAGGACGCCCTGCCCGGCTACCGCGGCATGGGACCGGTGCGCGTCGGCAACGACGCGTGGCGGCAGGTGCAGCACGACGTCTACGGCGCGGCCGTCCTCGCGGCCACGCACGTGTTCTTCGACGCGCGGCTGACGCACGGCGGCGACGTCGCGCTGTTCGAGCGGCTGGAGCCGCTCGGGCGGCGCGCGGTCGCCGCGCACGACCAGCCGGATGCGGGACTGTGGGAGCTGCGCGGCAGCGCGGGCGTGCACACATTCTCGAGCGTCATGTGCTGGGCCGCGTGCGACCGGCTCGCCCGCATCGCCGGACGGCTCGGACTCGTCGCACGCGCGCAGCAGTGGCGGGCCGAGGCCGGTCGGATCCGCGCATTCGTCGACGCGCACGGCTGGAACGCGGAGCTCGGCACGTTCGTCGCGACAGCCGGCGGGCGCGAGCTCGACGCGAGCCTGCTGCTGCTGGCCGAGCTCAACTTCGTCGCGCCCGACGATCCGCGCTTCGTGGCGACCGTGCACGCCGTCGAGCGCGACCTGATGCGCGACGGCTTCGTGTTCCGCTACGTGGGGCAGGACGACTTCGGCGTTCCACGCAATGCGTTCGTCGTCTGCTCGTTCTGGCTGGTCGACGCGCTGGCGGCGATCGGCCGCCGCGACGACGCGCGCGCGCTGTTCGAGCGGCTGCTCGCGTGCCGCAATCGGCACGGCCTGCTCGCCGAGCACGTCGATCCCGCTACCGGCGAGGCGTGGGGCAACTTCGTGCAGACGTACAGCATGGTCGGCCTGATCAACTCGGCGATCCGGCTGTCGATCCCGTGGGACGAGGCGTTCTGAGACGGCAAGCCGAGAGCCGAATCACGACGAGGCGCGAAGACGCAGAGCACGTCTGCCTTCCTCTTCGCCTCCCGTGATCCTTCACCTGCTGCGCGCCTGCGCGATCGCGGCGAGCAGCGTATCGGGCTCGTGCGCGCCGGACAGCGCGGTCTTGCCGCCGAACACGAAGAACGGAACGCCGGATACGCCGAGCGTGCGCGCCTGTCGGTCCGCCTGCGCGATGTCCGCGACGAAGGCGTCGGACGCCAGGCACGCGCGCGCGTCGTCCGCGTCGTAGCCAGCGTCCGCCGCGAGGCGCACGAGCTCGTCGCGGTCGCCGACGAAACGCCCTTCGAGGAAGTACGCGCGGAAGAGGCCCTCGACCAGCGCGTCCGGATCGCCTTCGCGCCGCGACTGCGCCCACGCAATCAGCCGGTGCGCGTCGAGGGTGTTGGGCTGGCGCTCGATCGCGTCGAACCTGAACGGGATGCCCGCGGTGCGTCCCGCCGCCTCGACGCGCGCGTAGATCTCGCGCGCCCGATCGGGCCCGCCGAACTTCGCCTCGAGATAGCGGCGGCGGTCCGTGCCTTCCGGCGGCAGGTCCGGGTTGAGCTGGAACGGGTGCCAGCGCACGTCGACCGGCAGGTCGGGCTCCGCCTCCCGCAGGCGCGCCAGCGCGGCTTCGAGCCGGCGCTTGCCGATGAAGCACCACGGGCACACGACGTCCGACACGACGTCGATGGTCAGCCTTTCGAGCACGGGCGGTCCTTTCGTCGCGATGCCGGCCATTGGGTCATTCGGGGCCGGCGCCGTAATATGGGGCGCGTACGCGCCCTTGGCATGGCGGGCTGCGTGCGCAGAATTCTACGGCCCCGACCCCGATCGACCCAACCCGATGCCGCCCTCGCTCCGCTGGGACTTCTTTTGCCGCGTCGTCGACAACTTCGGCGACGCCGGCGTCGCGTGGCGGCTCGCGCGACAGCTCGCGGACGAGCACGGCATCGCGGTCACGCTGTGGATCGACGACGTCGGCAGCCTCGCGCGGATCGCACCGACGCTGGACCCCGGCCGGGCCGACCAGGCGGCGACCGGCGTCCGCGTGAGGCGCCTCGCGGGCGACGCCCCCGACGGCGTGGCGTTGCCGGACGTCGTCGTCGAGGCCTTCGGGTGCGGGTTGCCGGAGTCGTACGTCGCGGCGATGGCGCAGCGCCCACGGCCCCCGGTCTGGGTCGTGCTCGAATACCTGTCGGCCGAGCCGTGGATCGACGCGTCGCACGGCCTGCCGTCGCCGCATCCGCGGCTGCCGCTCACGCGCTGGTTCTGGTTCCCCGGCTTCACGCCGAAGTCCGGCGGCGTGCTGCGCGAGGCGGGCCTGCTCGCAGCGCGGGACGCCTTCCGGCTCGATCCGGCCGCGCGCGACGGCGCGTGGCGCGCCGCCGGGTTCCTGCCCGACCCGGAGGCGCTCTACGTGTCGCTCTTCTGCTACGCGAACCCAGCGCTGCCGGCGCTGCTCGACGCGTGGGCCGAAGGCGACGAGCCCGTGGCCTGCATCGTGCCGGAAGGCGTGGCCCGGTCGGAGCTCGACCGCTGGTCCGGCGGCGCGGTGCCGCATCCCGGCATGCCGCTGCGGCGTGGGCGTCTGTCGCTCGCGGTCGCCCCGTTCGTCGACCAGCGCGCGTTCGACCACCGACTGTGGGTCGCCGACCTCAATTTCGTCCGCGGGGAGGACTCGTTCGTCCGCGCGCAGTGGGCAGGCCAGCCGTACGTCTGGCAGGCATATCCGCAGGCGGACGACGCGCACCTCGCCAAGATGGACGCGTTCGTCACGCGGCTGGAGGGGAGCGCCCCCGAAGGCGACCGGCTTGGGCTGCGCCCGTTCTGGTACGGATGGAACGCCGGGGATCCCGACGCCACCGTGGCAGCGTGGCCGCAGTTCCGGGCCAGGATGCCGGCGATCACCGTGCTCACCCGCGCCTGGGCACGTGCGCTGGCGCGGCAGACCGACTTGGCGGAGGGGCTGGTCAGGTTCTGCGAAAATCGTTTATAATTATGGGTTTCCCGGGGGCTCGCCCCCATATGACTCACAGGAGGCGGCAAGACCCGCGCGGCGGGCGGCCCCCCGACGACAGCCCAATCAGGGAACCCACATGAAACTCGCTCAGGAAGTGCGCGCCGGCAACGTCATCATGGTCGGCAAGGACCCGATGGTCGTGCAGAAGGCCGAATTCACCAAGTCCGGCCGCAACGCCTCGGTCGTGAAGATGAAGCTCAGGAACCTGCTGTCCGGCAGCGGCACGGAGACCGTCTATCGCGCCGACGAGAAGTTCGACACGATCCAGCTCGACAAGAAGGAAGTGACCTACTCGTACTTCGCGGACCCGATGTACGTGTTCATGGACCAGGAGTTCAACCAGTTCGACGTCGAGAAGGAGAACCTCGGCGACGCGCTGCCGTACCTCGAGGAAGGCCTGCCCTGCGAGCTCACGTTCTACGAGGGCCGCGCCATCTCCGTCGAGCTGCCGAACTCGGTCGACCGCGAAATCGCCTACACGGAGCCCGCGGTCAAGGGCGACACGTCGGGCAAGGTGATGAAGCCGGCCAAGCTCGCCAATGGCTTCGAGGTGCAGGTTCCGCTCTTCGTCACGACCGGCGACCGCATCGAGATCGACACGCGTACCGGCGAATACCGCCGCCGCGTCTAGGCCGTCCGGCCGGGCCGCCCGGGCCTCGCCGCACGACCCCGAAGGGCGCCGCGAGGCGCCCTTTGCGCGTCGGGCGCGCGAATCTTCCGCGCTCCGCGGCCCGATTCCTCCGCCGCCGGCGCCCTGCCCGCGCCCTAGAGTCGCGCCATGGCCTGCGCGGGGGCGCGGGAACCGGGGGACTCGATGGACACACCGAGGGAACGCACGGCAGGTGCCGATCCGGTGCCTGCGCGCTCGACGTGGGCAGACTCCATTCGCTGGATCGCCGTGGCGATCGGCGGCGCGTGCCTCGCGCTCCTGCTCGCCGTCGGCACCCTCGCCCACGCGGCCTCCCCCGGGGCCGCGGCGCTGGCCGCGCAGCACGCAGCGCTTTCGGCGCGCATGGCGGCCTCACCGTTCGGCCGGCCGCTCGTCGTCGACTCGGTCGAGGGCGGCGAGCGCGTCGGCGGCACGATCCGCGGCGAGTTCGAGCATCCGTTCGCGCCGCTGTCCGCCCGCCTGCAGTCGCCGGCCGAGTGGTGCGCGGTGGTGGTGCTGCATCTCAACGTCAAGGGCTGCACGCACGAGCGCACGGCCGAAGGCGACGTCGTCACCGTCCACGGCGGCCGCAAGGAATACGCGTCCGCAACGCATCCGATCCGCTATCAATTCCGCGTCGTCTCCGCCTCCGCCGATTACCTGCGTGTCGCGCTCGTCGCGCCGTCCGGGCCGCTGCTCACGCGCGATTACGCGCTGACGCTCGAGGCCGCGCCCGTCGGCGATCACACGTTCGTCGTTCTGGAATACGCGTTCCGGCCGTCGGCCGCCAGCCGCGCGGCAACCGCCGCGTATTTGGCGACGGCCGGCCGCGCGAAGGCGGGCTTCACCGTCGTCGGACACGACCCGTCCGGCCATCCGGTCCGCGTCGGCGGCGTGCGCGGCATCGTCGAGCGCAATGCGATGCGCAACTTCCTGGCCCTCGACGCGTGGGCGACCTCGCTCGCGGCGCCGGCCCCCGAGCGCTTCGAGCGCAGCCTGCAGCGGATGGCCGCGCTGACCGACCGGTTTGCGACGCAATTGCGGGAGATGCCGGCCGACGAGTACGTCGCGATCAAGCGCCGCGAATGGGGCGAGCGGGCGGCGCGGACCACGCCCGAGGCAACGGGAACGGCCGTCGCCGCCTCCGAAATCTAGCTGCGGGGCGACCGCCAAAGCACTCGTCGCGCCGTCCCGAGGAGCGCGGCACCGTCCACCGTGTCAGCCGGAGACGCGCAGTACCCTCCCGGTGTCGTCGCGAGGAACGCAGCGACGAGGGACCCGCTTTCGCGCGAGGCCTCGCGTCGAAACGGCAACCGATCCAGCGCTGCGCCCGCGACCACGCCGACGGGCGAGTGCCGGGTCGAATTCCCGCCGCGCGCTAGCGCTGCTCGAGCACGGGCGCCGCGATCTCCGCGACCGCGCGCTCGAGGTTCGCCACTGTACGATTGACGTTGGCGAGCTTGTCGAGCCCGAAGAGGCCGACGCGAAACGTCTGGAAGTCCGCGCCCTCGTCGCACTGCAGCGGCACGCCGGCGGCCGTCTGCAGGCCCTGGTCGATGAATTTCTTGCCGGTGTGCACGTCCTTGTCGTCGGTGTAGCTGACGACGACCCCCGGCGCCTCGAAGCCCTCGGCCGCGACGCTCGGAATGCCGTAGCGCGCGAGCATCGCGCGCACCTTCGTGCCCAGTTCCTGCTGCGCGGCGCGCGCCTTCTCGAAGCCGAAGCGCTCGGTCTCGCGCATCATGTCGCGCGTGCGCGTCAGCGCGTCGGTCGGCATTGTCGCGTGGTACGCGTGGCCGCCCTTTTCGTACGCTTCCATGATGCCGAGCCATTTCTTGAGGTCGCACGCGAAGCTCGTCGACGTCGTCCCGTCGATGGCCGCGCGCGCGCGCGCCGAGAGCATGACGAACGCGCAGCACGGCGAGCCGCTCCAGCCCTTCTGCGGCGCGCTGATCAGAACGTCGACGCCCGTGGCCTCCATGTCGACCCACATCGCGCCCGACGCGATGCAGTCGAGCACGAACAGGCCGCCGACGGCGTGCACGGCGTCGGTCGCGGCGCGCAGGTAGTCGTCGGGCAGGATGATGCCGGACGCCGTCTCCACGTGCGGCGCGAACACGACGGCGGGCTTCTCCGCCTTGATGGACGCGACCACCTCGTCGATCGGCGGCGGCGCAAACGGCGCCTGCCGGTCGGCGCTCGTGCGCCGGGCCTTCAGCACGATCGACGCCGACGGGACGCTCCCCATGTCGAAGATCTGCGTCCAGCGGTACGAGAACCAGCCGTTGCGGATGACGAGGCATTTGCGGCCGGTGCCGAACTGGCGCGCGACGGCTTCCATGCCGAACGTGCCGCTGCCGGGCACGACGACCGCCGCCTTCGCGTTGTACGCGTGCTTGAGGATTCCAGCGATGTCGCGCATCACGCCCTGGAAGCCCTGCGACATGTGGTTGCGCGCACGGTCGGTGAACACCACCGAGTACTCGAGCAGTCCTTCGGGGTCGATGTCGGGCAGGAGGCCGGGCATGGTGAACTCCAGCAGGCGGTCGGGGCGCCGCGTTCGGGAGGACGAGCTTAGCACGCCGCGGCGCCGCCGGACCTCGACGATACCGCCCGTCGCCCGCCGGACGGGTCCACCAGACCGAACCGGCGCCCGAGCAACCCCGACCGAGCGGCGCCGGCGCGCGCGGCAGCCGGCCGGTCCCCCGCACGGCGCGCGCACGCAATTGCAGTCGATGCGTATGACCGCGGCCCCCACCGCCGCGCGCGCCGCGTGCATGCGGCGGCGGAATTCGGCGAGAATGGCCGCGTCCGCGGCCCGCGCGGCGCCGGGGTCCTGCCGGCGCCGCGCGGACGCCGCGCCCGTCCGGGAGAACGCGATTGAAGATGCTTGCCGCGCTGCTGTCGGCCGCCCTGCTTTGCGCGGCCGCGCCTGCCCGGGCCGAGGAGCCCGACCACGCGATCCACGAGGAACTGCGCGGCGTGCTGCGCGAGATCGTCGGCGCGATCAACGCCGGCGACTACGACCGGATGCTGCCGTACCTGACCGAGAACGTCGAGGCGACCAGCGTCACGCAGGAAGTCATGAGCAGCCGCGCCGACGTGTCCGCTTACTTCAAGGCGTGGTTCGGCCCTGCAGGCTACATGCGCAAGATGCGCATGGAACTCGACGCCGACAAGCTGACGGAACTCTCGCCCGACAAGAGCTGGGGCCTCGTGCGCGGCAAGGCGCTCGAGCACTACGAGGCGAAGGACGGCGACCTGTTCGACTTCGTCACGCGGTGGACGGCGGTGCTCGTCCGCGGCGACGACGGCAAGTGGCGGCTGCGCGCGATCCACTTCGGCACCAACCACCTCGACAACCCGGTGCTGACCAAGGTGTCGCGCACGCTGATCCGTGACGGCATCGTCGGTGGTGTCGCCGCGCTGCTCGCCGGGGTCGCCGTCGGCTGGTGGCTCGGCCGCCGGCGCCGCGTCGCCGCGGCGCCCTCGGCGTGAACGACCCGCGCGCCGCATGACGTCGACGCCGGGCCCGCTGCTGTTTCCGCTGCTTGCGCTCGTCGCGTCGCTGTCGGGCGCACTGCTGGTTGCGGCGCTCGTCGGCGGACGGCACCGCGCGAGGGGACGCGGCCGGGGCGCCGCGCCCGCGCCCGCGGCCGCGGCGGCCCGGCTCGGGGCGTGGTGGGCCGTGGCGGGAATCGCCGCCAGCGCCACGTGGCTCTCCGATCTCGCGGTGATCGCCGTGTTCGCGGCGATCTCCGCCCTCGCGCTGTCCGAATACTTCGCGCGGCTGCCGCGTCGCCGCGGCGACGCCGTCCTGCGGGCCGCGTGCTACGCGTGCGTGCCCGTGCAGTACGCGCTCGTCGCGGCCGAGGCGGCCGGCCCCTTAACGCTGTGCCTGCCGCTCGTCGCGACCCTCGCGCTGCCGCTGCTCGCGATCGCCGGGCGCGACACGCGCAAACTCGTCGAGCGGATCAGCGAGGCGGGCTGGGGCGTGCTGCTCTGCGTCTACTGCGTGTCGCACGTGCCGGCCGTACTGATGCTCGACCTGCCCGGCTTCGCCGGGCGCGCCGGCCTGCCGGCCGCATTCGTCGTCATCGTCGCGAGCGCCGGAGAATTGCCACGCTCCGCACGCGGGACCGCCGGCCGCACGGATGCGGCCGTGAGCGCGGCGCTCGCGGCCGCGATCGGCGCGGCGCTGTACTGGCTGACGCCATTTGCACCGCTCGCGGCCGGCGCGATCGCGCTTCTGCTCGCGTTGCTCGCGCTGCTAGGCCGGACGGTGCTGGCCGCGGTCGCGCGCGAACGCGACGGCGGCGCAACCGGTGCCGACGTGCGCGCGATCTTCGGCCGGCCCGCGGCGATCGCCTTCGCGGCACCGGTGTGGTATCACCTGCTGCACGTCCTCCCGGGGCCATGACGCGCCCGCGCGCGGTCCCGGCCGTGGCTGCGGCCGCGCTGGCGCTGTTTGGATGGCTCGGCGGCTGCGACTCGCGACCCGCGCCCGCGTTCCACCGGACGGACGGCGCGTGGCGCTACCGCGACACGCCGATCCCGGAGGCCGACGCCGCGAGCTTCACCGTGCTGTCCGACCGCTACGCGAAGGACCGCGCACGCGTCTACTACGCGGACGCCTACCGCGAGTCCCGCGAGTACTTCAGCATCAGGCACGACCGCGTGCGGACGGTCGCCGAAGCCGACCCCGCGTCGTTTCGCCTGCTCGCGCACGACTACGCGCGCGACGCGCGCAACGTCTACTTCGAAGGCACGCGGATTCCGGTGCGCGACGCCGGCACGTTCGAGCCGCTGGACGACGGCTTCGCGCGCGACCGGATCGCCGGTTACTACCAGCAGCAGGAGATCGGAGGCAGCGACGGCGCGACGTTCGCGGTCGTCGGCGCGCACTACGCGAAGGACGCGGCGCACATCTACTACGCGGAGATCGCGATCGACGGCGGCGCAGCGCGCCCCTACGTGAGGGCGGTGGCGCTGCCGGGCGCGCAGCCGGCGACCTTTCGCGCGCTGGACGCGGGCTACGCGCTCGACGCCGCGCAGGCCTGGTACCGGGACCGGCCGCTGACGCGTGACGTCGCTTCGTTCGCCGTGCTGGGCTTCGATTACGCGCGCTCCACCACCGGCGTGTTCCATCGCGGCGAGCGCGTTTCCGGCGCGGATCCGGCGACGTTCCGGACGCTGCCGGCGCCGACGGAGTCCGCGGACGCGCAGGACGCGAATGCGCAGTACTTGCAGGGACGCCGCGGCCGCGCGTCCGGCGGGTAGCCGGCGGGTGGCCCCGCGACGCGGGTCGCCTGCCCAGCGCCACGCCGGCGCCAATGCCGCCTGCAGCACCGGCATTCCGCCGGCAGCGACGGCGCCGGCATCGGGCCGCGCAAATGCGGCGGACGCGCGGCCCGTCGCCGGGCGTCACCGAGGCGCCGCCGGCACCAGGATCCAGAGACGCCCGCCGCTTTCGCCGACGAACACCTCGCTGGTCGACGACGCCGATGCGTCCCGCCCCTTCGTGCCGGTCTTCACGACGAGCTTCTTCGTCGCCGGCAGCACGAGCTTGTACGTGCGTCCGTCGAGACCCTGCGCGCGCTCGGCGCGCACGCGGTCCTCGGGTGTCAGGTCGGCGAGTTCGATCGAAGCGATCCGCCCGCCCATCTCCGCGCCCAGCATCATCTTGTAGAACATGAGCCCCTGCGGATCGGCGCCGTTCGTGTACAGCAGCGACACGAGCGCGTCGTGGTCGCGGCCCTCGTAGGCTTTCCGGTACGCGTCGACGAACTGCTTCTCCTGCGCCGGCGTCGCGGCGAGCGCCGCGACCGGCGCGAGCGCGACGATGAAGCACGCGAGCCCTGCGCGCAGCGCTGTCCTCATGCCGATTCCTCCGTTTCCGCGCACGCACGCCGCGGATCGGCACGTGCGGTCGGTCTGCATTGGACACGACGGGCGCCGCGGCACGCAAGCGCGCAGTGCGACGGCGGCGGCCCAAGCGTGCTTGACACGCTCCCTTCACGCGCTCAGATTACGCGCCATCGGGCCTCGACCCTTCCGCCGCGCGGGCGACGCCGTCCGCGGCCGCGCCGCCAAGGAGCGAACATGAAACCGAAGCGCCTGCGCATTGCTCTGGCCGCGGCCGGCATCGCGACCCTCGCCCTCGTTCCGACCGCCGGATCCGGCAGCGACACGGCGTTCGACCCCCTTTTCGACGGCGGCGCGCTGTGCACGGCGCCTACCGGCGGCCCGCCCGCGTTGCTGCGCAGTCTCGTGCTCGCCGCGGCGGAGACCGCGCCGTTCCGGCCGGTGCCCGCCAAGCCCGCGCTCGCCGAAGCGCCGGTACTCTACGGCAACCTCGGCACGCTGACGTTCAAGGCGGGGACGCGCAATGCGCGGGCACAGGCGTGGTTCGACCAGGGCGTGCGCCTGGCGTTCGCCTTCAATCACGCGGAAGCGCAGCGCGCGTTCCGCGAGGCGCAGAAGCTCGACCCGCAATGCGCGCTGTGCTTCTGGGGCGAGGCGCTGGTGCTGGGACCCAACATCAACGTGCCGATGATGCCCGAGGCCAACGCGCCGGCGCTCGCCGCCCTCGCGAAGGCCGTCGAGTTCGAGGCGTCGGCGCCGGCGCGCGACCGCTTCCTGATCGAGGCGCTCTCCAAGCGCTATTCCGCCGACCCCAAGGCCGACCGCGCGGCGCTCGACGCCGCGTACGCGGATGCGATGGCCGCCGTCGCGCGGCGCTACCCGGCCGACGACACGGTGCTCGCGCTGTACGCCGAGGCGATGATGGACACGCAGCCCTGGGACTACTGGGAGGCGGGCGGCACGAAGCCCAAGGGCCGCGGCGCCGCGATCGTCGCGGCGCTCGAGACCGTGCTCGAGCGCAACCCGCGGCATCCGGGCGCCATCCACCTCTACATCCACGCCGTCGAGGCGTCCACGCAACCGCAGAAGGCGCTTCCATACGCGAAGCGCCTGGGCGCGATGATGCCGGGCGCCGGCCACATCGTGCACATGCCGGCGCACATCTACTACCGCGTGGGCATGTACCGCGAGTCGCTCGCCACCAACAAGCGGGCGATGGGCGTCGACGAAGCCTACTTCCGCACGTCGCCGTCGGACCCGCTGTACCGGGCGGCCTACTACCCGCACAACATCCACTTCCTGATGGTGTCGGCGCAGATGGGCGGCGACGGCGCGGCGGCGATCGCGGCGGCCGCGAAGCTCGATGCGTCGATGCCGGCGGAGGTCGTCGCGCAGTTCGCGATCATGCAGCCGGTGAAGGCGGCGCCGTACACGACGCACGCGCAGTTCAGCGCGCCGGACACGATCCTCGCGCTGCCGGCGCCACCCGCAAGCCTCGTGCTGGTCACGGCGATGTACCACTACGCGCGTGCGGTCGCGTACGCGGGAAGGAAGGACGCACCGTCCGCGCGGCGCGAGATCGACGCGCTCGCGCGCATCGAGCGCGAGGCCGACTTCAAGCCGTTCGCCGAGTGGGGCGTGCCCGCCAAGGAGATCGTCGAGACCGCGCGCCACGTGGCGACGGCGCGCCTCGCGGCGGCCGGCGGCGACCTCGAGGGGGCGGCGAAAGCCTACGAGGACGCGATCTTCATCGAGGACGCACTCGCATATACCGAGCCCCCTTACTGGTACTACCCGGTACGGCAATCGCTCGGCGCGGTGCGCCTGCGGCAGGGCAAGCTCGACGAGGCGGAAAAGGCGTTTCGCGAATCGCTGGCGCGCGTGCGCAACAACGGCTGGGCGCTGGCCGGGCTCGCCGAAACCTATCGGCGGCGGGGCGATGCCGCAGGCGAGACGGCCGCCCGCCGCGCATTCGCGAACGCGTGGTTCGGGCCGGCCGGCGGCCCGCCGATCGAGAGGCTGTAAGGGCCCGACCGCGTTCCTTGACCCGCCCGGCGGGACGTGCAACCCTCCACCGGTTCAGACGCCCGGAGCGTCCGCAGGGGATTTCCATGATGTGTTCGGCACTGCAACGCCTCGACCGAATTGTGCGCCACGTCGTGTTCACCACGGCGCTCGCGCTTGGCGCGACCCTCCTGCCGGTCGGCGCGGTGTTCGCCGTGCCCCTGCTCGACGGCAACGACGACTTCAAGCTGATGGCCTGGCAGGGCTTCGAGCAGGCGATCGACGGCGCGCACGCGCAAGGCACGGTGGCCAACGACTACGCGTGGTCGATGGCGTGGTTCAAGGGCAAGCTCTACGTCGGCACCGGGCAGTTCTCGCGCGATTCGTCGGGCCTGGCCGGTGCCGGGCAAATCTGGGCGTACACGCCGGGCGGCGCGGATGGCGCCTCGGGGACGTGGTCGCTCGCATTCGAGTCGCCGGGCGGCGTGGCCGGCGCGCGCGAGTTCGGCTATCGCTGGATGACGACGTGCACGTTCCGCGGCACCGAGTACCTGTTCGTGTCCACGGCCGGACCCCTGCAGGGCAACATCCTGTATTCGGCCGACGGCAGGAACTTCCAGCCGACGAGTCGTTCCGGCTTTCCCGTCCCCACGGTCGGCTTTCGCACGGCCGTCTGTTTCACCGAGCCCAGCGGCAGGACGCTGCTGGTGACGACGCCGGTCGGCAAGGCGGGCACGCCGGCGACGTACGACTCGGACAAGTCCGACAATCCAGTCGTCCTCGTCAACGACGACCCGACCGGAGGGGGCGCGTGGCGGCAATACAGCCCGATGCGGATGGGCGACAACGACAACAACGTGTTCTTCGCGATGACCGCGCACCGCGGGTGGCTCTACGCGGGGGTCTACAACGAGGTCACCGGCGCGCAGCTGTGGCGCACGCGCGGCTGTGCGAGCATAGGCACGCGCGGCTGCACGCCGTCCTGGATCAAGGTCATCGACCGCGGCGGTGGGCGACCGCCCCTGCCGAGCGGCGAGATCGCCAACACCGGCTTCGCCGACATGATCGGCTACGGCGACGACCTGTACGTCGTGCTGAGCCGACCGGCGCTGCAGTTGATCGCCGTCACCGCCGAACTGTGGCGATTGCGCAGCGACGGGACGTTCGAGGTGCTGATCGGCATGCCGCGCAACAACGTCGGCAGCAATCCCGCGGTGCCGGCCAATCTCTATTGCGGTGTTCCGCTCGAGGACATCGACGGCAACGGTGGTGCGAACGATTGCCCGCCCACGACGCGGCGTGGCGCCGGCTTCGGCGACGTCGGCAGCGCGCAGACCGGCTACCCCGACGGCGTCCAGTACTACTTCTGGCGGCTGTACAACTACGGATTCAACGCGGTCTCCGCGCCGCTTGGGGACGACCGCCTGTACATGGGCACGCTGCAGGGGCCCGGCGGCGATGCCAGCACGTTTGGCTTCGACCTCCTGGCGACGAGCAATGGCGTCGACTGGACCACCGTCTCGAACAACGGCATCGGCAACTGGCAGCAGCAGGGCATGCGCAGCATCGCGGCGTCGCCGTACGGGTTGTTCGTCGGCGGCACCCACTTCACGGTCGGCTACGCGGGCGAGATCCGCGGCTGCGACGTCTGGCTCGGCATGCCCGCGCCAGACGGATTGGCGCCCGCAACGACGATTTCGTCGCCGCCCAGCCCGACCGAAGGCGCGACCGTGAACTCGCACAGCGTCGGCTTCGCGTGGGCGGCGACCGACACGCCGGCTCCCGGCAGCCTGCCCATCACCTACGCGTACCGCCTCGATCCGCTCGAACCCGCGTTCTCGTCGTTCGCCACGGCGACGACGAAGACCTACCAGGCGCTGCCGAACGGCGCGTACACGTTCTTCGTGATCGCGCGCGACGCCGCAGGCAACGTCGAAGCCGCGGGCGCCGCGCCCGGCGCGCCGAACCGGCGCGCGTTCTCCGTCGACGCACCCGACCTGCCGCCGTCGACGACGATCACCACGGCCCCGGCGTCGCCGTGGCCGTCGGGCACCGCGCAATTCACGTGGTCGGGCAGCGACGACCTCACGCCCGTGGGGAGCCTGCAGTATGCGTGGTGGCTGGAGCCCCTCCAGGCCGATCCCGGCACGTTTGCAGGCACGACGACGGCCACGTACACGGGACTCGCGAACGGCGCGTACACGTTCCACGTGAAGGCGCGCGACGGTGCCGGCAACGTCGGCGCCGAAGCAACGCGCCCGTTGACGGTCGCAATCCCGCCGACGCCGCCCGCGGCGCCGGCGCCGGCGACGGCCGTCCTGCAGGCAGCGCGTATCGTGCGGATCGCGTGGACCGACGTCGTCGCCGAACAGCGCTACGAGATCGACCGGTGCGTGGCGGGCGGCCGTTCGTGCAACTTCATGCCGCTGGTCACGAACATCGCCGCCGACACGACCATGTACAACGACGCGCTCGCGGCCGCGGGCACCTACGGGTACCGGGTGCGCGCCTGCAACGCCAACGGCTGCTCGTCCTGGGTCAACACGCCCCTGCTGGCCGTACCCTGACCCCCACGCGCGACGGGCGACACCGGCCGCGGTGCCGCCTGTCGCCGCGCTCAGTTCTTCACGGTCGTCACGGTCTTGTCGACCGTGCCGTCCGGGTTCTTCGTGCGGTCGACGACCGTCGTGCCGCCGGGGCCGGCACGCACCGCGTCCACGGCGCCTGACGCATCCTTCGCGCGCGTGGCCGTGGACACCTGACCCTTCGGCCCCGTCGCCACGGCGTTGGTCGTGCCGTCGGCGTTGCGCGTGCGGTCGACCGTCGTCGTGCCGCCTTTCGGACCTGCGATCGTCGAATCGATGGCGCCGTCCGCACCCCGCGTGCGGTCGACCGTCGTCGTGCCGCCGCGCGGACCGCTGACCGTCTTGTCGACGAGGCCGTCGCTGCCGCGGCTGCGGTCGACGACGGTGGTGCCGCCGCGCGGCCCGGCCACCGTCTTGTCGACGACCCCGTCCGCGCCCCTCGTGCGGTCGACGGTCGCCGTCTTGCCTTGGGGCCCGGCGATCGTCTTGTCGGTGAGCCCGTCGGCGCCCTTGGTACGGTCGACCTTCGACACCTTGCCGTTGCGGCCGGTGTGCGTCGCGTCGACGGCGCCGTCCGCGCCCCGGTATCGGTCGGTGCTCGCCGTCTTCCCCTTGGACCCGATCGTGGTCGCATCGGTCAGACCGTCCGCGCCCTTGCTGCGATTGACCGTCGTCGTTCCACCCTTCGGCCCGGTGTGCGTCGCGTCGACGGCGCCGTCGGCGCCCTTGCTGCGCTGCACGCTGTGCGTCTTCGTCTTGCCGCCTTCCTTCGCGTCGGCCAGCGCCGGCGCAATGGCCACAGCCAGCACGACCGCGGCGACAGCCGCCGATACCCGCTTGCTTCGCATCATGTCCGCCCCCTTTGCCGTCGCGCCGACCGTCACGCCTGCCACAACGGCGCGGCACCTCGCGCCGCGCACGTCATGTTGTAACCCGATGTTACGCAGCGCCCGGCAGCACGAACCGTGCCCGCGCCGCGGCGACCTTCGTGCGCGTCGCGCAGTCGTGGACGTGGTCGTTGACGAGTCCCATCGCCTGCATGAACGCGTACACGGTCGTGGGGCCGACGAACGACCAGCCGCGGCGCTTCAAGTCGCGCGCGAGGGCAATCGATTCCGGCGATGCCGCCATCGCCATCAGCGCGTCCCGGGTGATCTTCTTCGGGCGCGACGCCGGCGCGGGCTCCCAGCGCCAGAAGTACGCGGCCAGCGAGCCGTGCTCGTCCGCGAGCTCGCGCGCGTGCCTCGCGTTGTTGAGCGTCGACACGATCTTGCCGCGGTGCCTGACGATGCCGGCGTTGCCGAGCAGCCGCTCGACGTCGCGCGCGTCCATCCGCGCGACGCGCTCGAATTCGAAGCCGTGGAACGCTTCGCGGAAGGCGTCGCGCTTGCGCAGGATCGTGAGCCAGGACAGTCCCGCCTGGAAGCCTTCGAGGCAGATCTTCTCGAACAGGCGCCGGTCGTCGGCCACGGGGAAGCCCCATTCGCGGTCGTGGTAGGCGACGTACAGCGGATCGTCGCCGCACCAGCTGCAGCGGCGGGGTGCGCTGGGGTGGCTTGGCATCGGGGAATTTAACCACGAAGATACGCGGATGAACGCCCGCGCCCTCGCCTTCCTGTGCTCGCTCGCAGCCGCGTCGCCGGCCGCCGCCGCCGACCTGCCGATCTTCGACGCGCACGTCCACTACAGCCATGACGCGTGGGAGAGCACGCCGCCGCCGGACGCGATCGCGATCCTGCGCAAGGCCGGCCTGAAGCGCGCGCTCGTGTCGAGCTCGGGCGACGCGGGGACGCAGCGCCTCGTGGCGCTGGCGCCGGACCTCGTCGTGCCGTCGCTGCGGCCGTACCGGACGCGCGGCGACGTGTCCACCTGGGTGCGCGACGACACGGTCGTCGCGTTCCTCGAGGAGCGCCTGCGCAACGCGCGCTATGCGGCAATCGGCGAGTTCCACCTGTACGGCGCGGACGCCGACCTGCCCGTGCCGAGGCGAATGGTCGCTCTCGCGCAGCAGCACAAGGCCGTGCTGCACGCGCATTCGGACGTCGACGCGATCGAGCGGATCTACCGGCAGGACGCGGACGCGCGCATCCTGTGGGCACACTCGGGCTTCGAGCGCCCCGACGCCATCCGCGAGATGCTGCGCCGTCACCGCAACCTCTGGTGCGACCTCGCGTTCCGCAGCGAGCACGGCAGCGGCGGCAAGGTACCCGCCGAGTGGCGCGCGCTGTTCACCGAGTTTCCGGACCGCTTCATGGTCGGCACGGACACGTTCACGCCGGAGCGCTGGTACTACATCGTCGAGCATGCGAACTGGTCGCGCGCGTGGCTCGCCGACCTGCCGCCGCAGCTCGCCGAGCGCATCGCGTGGCGCAACGGCGACGCCCTGTTCGCGTCCTGGAAGCCCGCGGCCACGCCGTGAGGCTCGCCCGCAGCTCGGTCGCTGGTTGCGCGCTGGCGGCCGCCGGCGCGGCGCTCGCGTGCGGCGAGGACCTCGCGGGGCCGCGCACGACGGTCGAGGGTGGCCGCTACGTGATCGCGTACACGACGTCGCCGTCGCCGGTCGTGGTCGGGCAGCACTTCACCGTGGACTTTGCCGTCTGCGCGGCCTCGGGCGCGGCCGCACCGCAGTCGGTGCGCGTAGACGCGAACATGCCCGAACATCGGCACGGGATGAACTACCGCGTCACCGTAACCTCGCCGCGTCCTGGCGTCTATCGCGGCGACGGCTTGCTGTTCCACATGCCCGGCCGCTGGGACCTCACGTTCGACGTCGTCGCCGGCGGCGCGACGCGCCGGCTGACGTCGACGATGAAGGTCGAGTGATCGCGATCGCCCCTAACTCGGCCCTCTCCCCGCCATGCGGGGAGAGGGCGTGCCTCCGGTGATCGCCTGCGGCCGTACGGCGGGCAGCCCAGACGGCTCTCTCTCCTCGCAAAGCGAGAAGAGGGTTGGGCCGAGGGGTGCGCGCACGACAGGCCAGCCGCGCGCACTGGCGATACTCGCGCTTTCGCTCGCGCTCGGCGCGGCTGCGCAATCGCCCGCGCCGGTGACATTCACCGACGCCGAGGTTCGCCGCATCCTGTCGCTCGGCCCGTGGCCGCCGCCGCCCGTGGAGGACCCGTCCAATCGCATGTCGGCCAGGCTCGACGCCATCGCGTTCGGCACGCGGCTGTTCGCGGACCCGCGGCTTTCGACGAGCGGCACGATCGCATGCACGACGTGCCACCAGCCGGGGCGCGCGTTCACCGACGGCCTCCCGCGCGCGCAGGGCCTCGAGCGCGTGGACCGCAACACGCCGACGCTGAACGACGTCGGCGGCCAGCGCTGGTACGGCTGGGACGGCGCCAGCGACAACCTGTGGGCGCAGAGCCTGCGGCCGCTCATCGACCGGCGCGAGATGGGCGGCAGCCTCGCGCACGTGGCGTCCGCCGTGCGCACGCACGACGACCTGCGCGAGCGCTACACGGCGGTAACGGGCCGCGCGCCGCCGGCCGACGACGAGGCGGTGGCCGTCGACGTCGCGAAGGCGCTCGCCGCGTACCAGGAGGTCCTGGTGTCCAGCCGCACGCCCTTCGACGATTTCCGCGACGCGCTGGCGCGCGGCGACACGGCGGCGATGGCGCGGTATCCGCAGGCGGCCCAGCGCGGGCTGAAGACCTTCGTGGGAACCGGCAATTGCACGGCATGCCACTTCGGACCACGCCTGACGAACGGCGAGTTCCACGACATCGGCATCGTGTTCTTCGTCGAGCCCGGCCGCGTCGATCCCGGGCGCCACGACGGGATCCGCAAGCTCGGCGCGAGCCGCTACACGCTGACGGGCCCGTTCAACGACGACCCGGCGCGCGCGCCGGCGACGAGCACGCGGCACGTCGCGCTCGAGCACCGCAACTACGGCGAGTTCAGGGTGCCGAGCCTGCGCAACGTCGCGCGCACGGCACCGTACATGCACAACGGGAGCCTGGCCACGCTGCGCGACGTCGTGCGTCACTACTCGAATCTCGACGAGGACCGCCTGCACACCGACGGCGAACGGATCCTGAAGCCGCTGGGGCTCGACAGGTACGGCGTCGACGACCTGGTCGCGTTCCTCGAGACGCTGAGCGCGCCGGTCCCTGCGTCCGTCCCCGTGCGCTGAACCGCGCAGCGGCGGTGCCCGCCCACGTCGGCACCGTGTGTTGATCGCCATCAACGCGCCCTCGGCACGGTGGCGTAGCGTCGACGGAAGATCGTGCAATTCGCGACCGGGCAGGCCCGGTTGCGGACGGCGGGCGGGAATGCCCGACACCGGCGCAGCGGGTCGTCCGCCTGCGATCCGCGTCGTCCCCGCGACGGCCGCGGTGATTCCGGCCTGCGGCGCCGGGGGCGCCATACCGAACGCGAGATGGCCCATGACAACCCACCCGATGCACCCCGTCGACGCGGCCTGGTACCACATGGACGGTCCGGCGAACCTCGCGATGGTGACGGGCATTCTGCTCACGCGGGAGCGACTCGACTTCAGGAAGGTGAAAGCCGTCTACCGGCATCGGTTGGCAAGGTTCGATCGCTTCCGGCAGCGCGTGGTCGAGCGCGGCTTTCCGCTGGCGAGTCCCGAATGGGAGGACGTGCCGAATTTCGACATCGACCAGCACATCCACCGCGTGGCACTGCCGGCGCCGCACGACAAGGTCGCGCTGATGGCGCTCGTCAACGACATCGCGAGCACGCCGCTCGACCGCGAGCAGCCGCTCTGGCAGGTGCACGTCGTCGACGACGTCGACGGCGGCAGCGCGCTGATCATGCGCTACCACCACTGCATCGCCGACGGCACCGCGATGATGGGCGTGATCCAGCGACTCTTCGACCCGACGCGGGATGCGCCGGTGCGCGGTGTACGCAGAGGCACCGCGAAGGTCGGACACCTGGACGCCGGTCGCACGCTGGTGCCGTCCCTCGCAACCGCACAGCGGGCAGCCCGGCAAGCACTTGCGGCCGCGGGTGCGGCGATCGAGGCCGTCGCACATCCGCAGCAGATGATCGACACGGCCGCGGCCGTCCTCGAGGGCGCTGGGATGCTGGCGTCGGAGCTCTTGAAGGCGCCCGATCCGAAGTCGCCGCTGAAGGGCGAATTCGGCCCGCGAAAGCACGTTGCATGGTCGCAGCCGGTCGCGCTCGAGGACGTCCGCGCGATCGCGGCGCCGTCGGGCGCGAAGGTCAACGACGTGCTCGTCGCCGCGATGACCGGCGCGTTGCGCGCGTACCTGAAGCGGCGCGGGGTCAAGGTCAACCGCACGACCGTTCGTGCCATGGTCCCCGTCGACCTGAGGCCGCCGGAGCGCATCGGCGAACTGGGCAACGACTTCGGTTTGGTGGTCCTCGACCTGGCCGTGGCAAGCCCGGACTCGATGGATCGCCTCGCGAAGACCAAGGCGAGGATGGATGCGCTCAAGCGCTCGCCGGAGGCCGCCGCGATCCTGGTCCTCTTCAACGTCTTCGGCCGTGGCCCGAAGTCGCTCGCGGACATGGCCAACGAGCTCTTCGCGAGCAGGGCGAGCGTCGTCATGACCAACGTCGTCGGGCCGAAGAAGACGCTCTATCTCGCCGGCGTGCCGATCGATCGCATGATGTTCTGGGTGCCGCATCCCGGCCGACAGCTCGGCATGGGAATCAGCATCCTGAGCTACAAGGGAACGGCCTCGCTTGCGGTGATCGCCGATGCGCGGCTGGTGCCGGATCCCGAAGCGATCACGTCCGCGTTCAACCGCGAATTCGCGCAGATGCTCCGCCGGGTCAGGGCAAGCGCCGCACCGTCGCCGGCGCGCAGGCCGCGCACGCGGAGTCGTGTCGGCGGGGCTGCGACAAGCGGAAGGACAGTCGCGAAGCGGACGCCACGCAAGGCGACGGCCGCGAGATAGGCCTCGTCCTGCACCGCTCCGGGCACCACCGCCTTCATCCGGGGACTTTGCCGCGCGGCCGGAACAGTGCCGGCGTGGCCGGCGCACGCATGCCGCCGGACGATGCCTGACCGCGCGAATGCGTGTCGCCGTGGCCGTTGCGGGGCGTCCCCGTGCGCGCGCCGGCGTCGCCGGAGGACGGGCGCGGTCCGTCCGCGTGCGACCGCGGCATGCTCGATCCGGCCGCGTGGGATCTCGTTCCCGGCTTCGGCGTCTGCTGCGCCGTCCGCTGTCGCGGCGCATGTTGCGACGTCGGGCCGGCTCGCTGCTCGCGCGGAGCGGCGCGGCCGCCTTTCGCGGCGCCCTGCCGCGCGGCCGGCTGCGGATTCCGTCCTTGCCCCTGCCCGCGCCCGCGCTGCGTGAACACGGTCTGCGCCACGGCGTTGGGGTCGGGCTCGAAGCCCGGCATCACCTGCTGCGGGATCGACCGCTTGATGAGGCGCTCGATGTCGCGCAGGAACACGTGCTCGTCCACGCACACCAGCGAGATCGCCTCGCCCTCGTTGCCAGCGCGACCCGTGCGGCCGATGCGGTGCACGTAGTCTTCGGGCACGTTGGGCAGGTCGTAGTTCACGACGTGCGGCAACTGGTCGATGTCGATGCCGCGCGCCGCGATGTCGGTCGCGACCATCACCTCGACCTCGCCCGCCTTGAAGGCGGCGAGCGCCCGCGTGCGCGCGTTCTGGCTCTTGTTGCCGTGCAGCGCGACCGCGCCGATGCCGTCGGCGTGCAGCGAGCGCACGACCTTGTCGGCGCCGTGCTTGGTCCGCGTGAACACCAGCACCTGCCGCCAGCGGTGGTGCCCCACCAGCCAGGCGAGCAGCTTGCTCTTCTCGTCGCGGTTCACCGGATGCACGCGCTGCGCGATCGCGTCGACGGTCGAGTTGGGCGGCGTCACCTCGATGACCCGCGGCTGGTTCAGGAGCTTCGCCGCGAGCGCCTTGATCTCGGCGGAGAACGTCGCCGAGAACAGCAGGTTCTGCCGCTGGCGCGGGAGCAGCGCGAGCACGCGCTTGACGTCGGGGATGAACCCCATGTCGAGCATGCGATCGGCCTCGTCGAGGACGAAGATCTCGATGCGCGAGAAGTCGACGTTGCCCTGCCCGTGGTGGTCGAGCAGGCGCCCAGGTGTGGCCACCAGGATGTCGATGCCGCGCTTCAACTGCGCGGTCTGCGGGCCCAGGCCGACGCCGCCGAACAGGACCATCGACGTGAGCTTCAGGTGCCGGCCGTAGGCCTTGATCGACGCCTCGACCTGCGCGGCGAGCTCGCGCGTCGGCGTGAGGATCAGCGCCCGCAGCGGCTTGCGCGCGCCGCCTGCGTGCGGCGACGGCCGCGTGGACAGCCGCTGCAGCATCGGCAGCACGAAGCCGGCGGTCTTGCCGGTGCCGGTCTGCGCGCCGGCAAGGAGATCGCCGCCCGCGAGGACGGCCGGGATCGCCTGCGCCTGGATCGGCGTCGGCGTGGTGTAACCCTGTTCGGCCACCGCGCGCAGCAGCGCTTCGGACAGCCCGAGCTTGGAAAAGGCCATGACAGCTTTCGAATGTGTGCTCGGCCATTCGCCCCCTGCGGGGGCGGCCAGTCACAGCCAAACGGGAGGAACTGCGGAGGTCGGAATCGACTGCGGCAAGGGGACTGGATCAACGGCCGCGGACGAATTGTACTCCGAATGTGTCCGCGCGTCCGGACCGTCGCGGAACGCGAGCTTCGAATCGGGAGCGGCGTTCCACTGGCAGCAGCGATCCTTGACGCCTGCTCAAGGGGAATTCCATCGCCTCATCGGTGGGGAATCGCCCGGAACCATTCCGATCGGCAATGTCTCGAATGACCTGGAGGATGTGCACGGCGGTCTCACGCGGTGAGGCTTGCAAACCGACCACAGTCGGCAATTCGGTGGTCGACCAACGCCGCTGCGGCCCCTTCAGCGCGGAGAGGAGAGCACGATGAGCAACGAACAGGCGGCACCCGAGACGAAAGGCGTTACGGTGAAGCTGCTGGCAACGGTCGACCTCGGCCCGGAGATCGAGGGCATGGCCGGGCGCCAGCTTCGGATGCGCATGGTGACCATCGAGCCCGGTGGCGTCTTCGGCCCGGTTCACGACCACAAGGACAGGCCCGGCACCGTCTACATACTGCAAGGAACGATCACCGACCATCGCAATGGCGTCGCGACGGACTACGGGCCGGGCGTGGGCTGGCCCGAGGACCGGAATACCACGCACTGGCTCGAGAACAGGGGAACGATCCCGGCGGTGGAGATCTCGGTCGACATTGTCCGCCAAGGGTAGGCTCAGGTCCGACAGTCGGCTCGGCCGGACACGCTCGTTCGGACTCGTCTCCCTTGGCGCGCCTGTTGGGCACGGCGTCGGCCCAAATTCGGCTTCCGACCCCTTGCCGACCTTCAGCCGGACGCCATCAACGGCTGCAGTACAGCGTTAGCGGTCGTGGGCTCAGCTACGCCGCCGGCCAATAGCGCACTACGGCTTGCGTCGCGGCAAGCGGTGAGTGCACCGCATCCGTCCGACCTGAATCCGCATGCGCGACGTTGCGCTGTTTGGCTCAGTCCGGGAATAGGAGTTCGTACAACTCCTTCGTCCTGGGCGTCATGTTCTTCGGGTCGGGCCGCAGTACGTTGTTCTCGGGCGCGAGCAACTTCGCATAGACCGCCTGGTAGACGCGTTTGACCACACCCGGTGCAATTAACTCGCGGTCGTAGCCGGGGAAGAAGCCGAGCAGGCGGTAGCCCGCCTGTTCGAGCCCCTGTTGCATGTAAGGGTGCTTGAGTGTGACCAGCGCGTAGATGAATGCCGCGCCCATGCGCCGTCCGGCTTCCTCCATGCCCGCGATGGTTCGGCTCGTCAGCCCGATACGGGCGTGTTCGGGTGCGATCACGACCAAGCGGCCCCACAGCGCCAACGAATCGACCTCGCGCTCGCCGGACCACACGCCCACGAGCTCATCGCCTTGCCAGAGAGTCAGCACGATGACGTCCTTGTCGATCGCGCCGTCGAGGCAGACCCGCTCGCGGTAGAAATCGTCGCGCAGGAAGCAGCTGTTCACGCCAAAAGTGATGTCCGGATACCACCGCCGCAACGCTGCAATCGCCGCTGCGATGTGATCGCGCCGCATCGCCTGCACGCCGTAGCCGGGCGGCAGCTCGATGAGCCCCAGCGCCTCGCCCCAGGGCAACCAGTTCACAACTTCGCGGCAGCGCCGGGCTGCGGGAACAGCACGTCGAACAACGCCCGGGCGCGCGGCGTGAGGTTTGCCGGGTCTGGCCTCATCAGCTCGTCCTCGGGCACCAACACCTTGCAATAGACGCCTTCGAAGACGCGCCGAATGTCGCCCGGCGCAACCTCCTCGCAGTCGTAGCCGGAAGTAAAGCCGATGAGCTGGAAGCCCGCCTTCTCGAGCGCGTTCTGCATGTGCGGGATCTTCAACGTGGCCAGGCCGAACAGGAACTCCGCGCCCATCGCGCGTCCGGCCGCAACTGCCAACGGCATTACCTGGGACGCGAGCTTCGCGCTGCGATGCTCGGGCGCGATGACGATCAAGCGGCCGTACATCGAGCGCGTGTCGGGAATGCGCTCCCACGACCACATGCCCACGAGTTCGTCCGCACGCTTGAAGACGCAGACGAACACGTCTTTGTGGGTCTCGTCCCCGAGGCAGACGCTTCCTTCGTAGAAGGCTTCACGAAGGTAGCAGCTGCCGCCACCCACCGCAATGTCGGGATGCCAGCGCCGAATGCCGGCGATCAGCGGCAGCACGCCCGCTGCCGATAGCTTTTCATAGTGGTAGCCGTCGGGAAGCGGTGCCAGCGCCGAGATCTGCGCGATGGTGGGCCACTCCATAAGGGACTCCCGCCGTCGTTCGGAACGCGCGCAGTATGCCGGCCAAACCTAGACGCAGCAACCGGGCAGCCCGTATCGCTCAGCGACCTAGCGAGGTCACGCCCAGTAGCGTTGCGCGTCCCGTCGTCGCCTGCTTGGGCAGCACTAGGGTGATCAGCGCTCGCTGCGCGGTCAGTAGGAACCGTCGCGCGCGGCGCTTCAAGCGGTCCACCGCAGCCTGCCGGTCGTAACCTCGCCGCCCTGGTCCCGACTGCGGGACTCGCACGGTCGCTGACGGCCAGAAGCGGATCTCCCCGCGTTCGAACCTGGTTACAAGCGCGTGCTCCAAAGGTCGGCTTCGGGTCGCGAGCCGAGATCGAAGTGCGGTGGGCGAAGGGCTGCAATCAGCCTGAAGCCGACTTTCCTCGTGTGGCGGGCAATGCCCGCTTCCGGCCGGCTCCGGACGTCTCCGGCCGGATCGATGCGTCGCCCGGCCTCGACCTACGCCCGATGCGGGCCCGACCCCTGCTCCGGCTCCTCGTGCAGCACGTATGGCCCGGTGCCACTGTGGGGCGCGTGCGCGGCCGGCACGAACTGGCCGGACTTCACGTCGAACACGTGCACCTCGCCGTCTTCGATGACGTAGTGCCAGCCGTGCAGCAGCAGCTGTCCGGACTCGACGCGCTCGCGCACCATCGGGTAGCCCATCAGCCGCTCGAGCTGCAGCACGATCGCGCGCTGCTCGGTGCGGCGCAGCGCCTCCTCGGTCACCTGCACCGGCAGCGCCGCCTCGCGGCCGAGCTCCAGCCACGCCTTCAGGTTCACCGCCTGCGCCGGCGCGTCCTCGTACAGCGCGCGGATGCCGCCGCAGTGCGTGTGGCCGCAGACGACGATGCGCGCGACCCTGAGGTTGAGCACGGCGAACTCGATCGCCGCCGCCGTCCCGTGGTAGCCGGCCGAGCCGTCGTAGGGTGGCACGAACGCGCCGACGTTGCGAATGATGAAGAGCTCGCCGGGCCCCGTGCCGGTGAGCAGGTAGGGGACGATGCGGGAGTCCGAGCACCCGATGAACAGGATCGTCGGGTGCTGGCCGTCGCGGACCAGGTTCTGGAACTGGTCCGCGACGCCGGGGAAGTAGTCGTCGTGGAACCGGCGCAGCCGGGCCAGCAGCTCGTCGGGCATGCCGGCGGCTCCGGCGTCGCGCTACTGCACGAGCGGCGTTGCCGCACCTTCGAGGTCGACGCCTTCGAGTTCCGCCGCGCCCGCGAGCAGGCGCAGGTACTGCCGCAGCGCGGTGATGAACCCCTGCTGGCGCAGCGACGTCGCCACCGCGCCGCGCACGGATTCGAAGGCAGGCGTCGTGCCCGGCTCGCGCGCGACGACCTCGACCACGTGCAGTCCGAACCGGCTGTGCACGAGCCGCGGCAGCACGCCGATCTCGGCGTGACCGAAGACCTCGCGCGCGAATTCCGGCGCGCAGTCGCCCTGCGCGAGCCAGCCGAGGTCACCGCCCTCCGCGCCGCTCGGGCAGTTCGACAGCGTACGTGCGGCCTCCGAGAACCCGTCCGCCGCCGCACCGTCGTGGCAGCGCACGTCGAGCAGCGTGGCCTCGGCGCGCTTGCGCAGCGCGACCACGTCCACGCCCGGGGTCACCGCGAACAGGATGTGGCGGACGCGCACGCGCTCGCCGGTCCGGTATTGCGCCTCGTGCGCCGCGAAGTGACGGCGCGCCGCCTCGTCGGTGGGCTCCGGCACCGCGACCTCGCGTGCGATCAGCGCGTCGATCGCCGCCGACGCCGCGTCGCTGACGATGCCGTCCGCCGTCGGCGTGTCGTCCGCGCCGAGCAGGCCGGCACGCTGCGCAGCCTGCCGCAGCAGTTCCGTGCAGGCGCGCTGGCGCAGCGCGTCCGGCGCAATGGCTTCGCCCGGGGCGCACAGCGGCACGCCGTTCACGTGGGGTATGAGCACAGCGGCGGTCGTCATCGCGGCCTCCTAGTCGCCCGCGCCCGACCGGCTCGGGAAGTTCTGCCCGGGCGGCACGTTGAGCCGGCGGCTGCGCACGACCTGGTACGGCCGCACGAGGTAGGACAGCGACGCGAATCCGCTCCAGATGTGCACGAGCCGCGTGAACGGGAACACGAGGAACACGGTCATCCCGAGCACGAGGTGGAGCTTGAAGACCGGCGAGACGTCGGCGATGAGCGGCGCCGCGTCGCCGCGGAACGTCACGATCCGCTGCGCCCAGGTCATGAACTTGACCATCTCGCTGCCGTCGAGGTGCTGCAGCGACAGCGGCAGCGTAATGAGGCCGAGGCCGAGTTGCGCGAGCAGCAGCAGCAGCACCACCCAGTCCGCGGTGCGCGTCGTCGCGCGCACGCGCGGCTCGGTCAGGCGGCGGTGGACGAGCAGCAGCAGCCCGATCAGCATCGTGACGCCGAAGATGCCGCCGGCGACGATGGCCAGCAGCTGCTTCGCCTCGAGCGAAACGCCGAGCACGTGCCAGACCGCCACGGGCGTGAGCAGCCCGCCGAGGTGGCCGAAGAAGATGCCCAGGATCCCGATGTGAAACAGGTTCGAGCCCCAGCGCAGCTGCCCACGCCGCAGCAGCTGCGACGAGTCGCTCTTCCACGTGTACTGGTCGCGGTCGAAGCGGACGAGGCTGCCCAGCAGGAAGACCGTCAGGCAGACGTACGGGTAGTAGCCGAAGAGGAAGGTGTTGACGTAGTTCATGCGGCGCTCCCGGTGGCGGTGCGTTCCCTGCGGACGATCTCGATCGGTTGCGGCACATCGGGCCGCGCCTGCCCGCGCGTCGAGCAGCCGCCGAAGGCCGGCGGCTCCTCCCATGCGGCATCGAGCGCCTCGTCGGCGGCGACCTTGACGGCGCTCGCGCGCTCGCCGGCCAGCTCGATCAGGGCGCCCAGCACGCTGGCGTACGGGCTCTGCCGCTCGCGCAGCGCGTTGAAGATCGCGTTCAGGATGTGCGCGATCTCGGACAGGAAGGCGCGCGCCTCGCGCGGCGGCTGCGTGGACGCGAACTCGAGGACCACCGGCAGGTAGTCCGGAAGTTCGCCCGGCGCGAGGTACAGGCCGGCCTTCTCGTACGTCTGCGCGAGGTCGACCATCGCCGGCCCCCGGTCGCGCGAGTCGCCGTGCACGTGCTCGAACAGGTGCAGCGACGTGGAGCGGCCGCGGTCGAAGAGGTCGACGTAGGCGGCTTCCGCGTCGAGCGCGGACGCCCGCTCGAGCGTGTCGATCACGTGCTCGATCTCCGCCTGGCGGCGGGCCCCGAGCGCGCGTTCCCGCGCGAGCGCCTCGCTCATCGCCGGCAGGTGCCGGCGGAGCTCGGCGTCGGGGTACGTCAGCAGCCGCGCGAGCACGCGCAGCGTCAGCGACATTTGCGGGATTCCCATGTCAGACCTCGGCCTTGATCGGGATGGTACGACGCTTGCTGCCGCCGAACAGGCTCGTCTCGGACGCGCCGTCGGAGCAGCCGTTGCCGAACGAGAAGCCGCAGCCGCCCCGCACATCGAACGCGTTCTCCGCGTACTCGCGGTGCGTCGTCGGAATCACGAAGCGATCCTCGTAATTGGCGATCGCCATGACGTGATACATCTCCTCGACCGTGGACTGCGCGATGCCGACCTGCTCGAGGACCGTCGTCTCGATGCGGCTTTCTACGTGCTTCGCACGCTGGTACGCGCGCATCGCGAGCATCCGCTCCAGCGCGCGCACCACCGGGGCCGTGTCGCCGGCCGTCAGCATGTTCGCGAGGTACTTGACCGGGATGCGCAGCTCGCGCACGTCGGGGATCTCGCCGTTGACGCCGATCTGCCCGGCGTTCGCGGCCGACGTGATCGGCGACAGCGGCGGCACGTACCAGACCATCGGCAGCGTCCGGTACTCCGGGTGCAGCGGCAGCGCGACCTTCCAGTCGACGGCCATCTTGTAGACGGGGCTCTTCCGCGCGGCCTCGAGCCAGTTGTCGGGCACGCCGTCGGCGCGCGCCTGTTCGATCACCTTCGGGTCGTTCGGGTCGAGGAAGATCGACAGCTGCGCCTGGTACAGGTCACGGTCGCGCTCGACGGCGGACGCCTGCTCGACGCGGTCGGCGTCGTACAGCAGCACGCCGAGGTAGCGGATGCGGCCGACGCACGTCTCCGAGCACACGGTCGGCTGCCCCGCCTCGATGCGCGGGTAGCAGAAGATGCACTTCTCGGCCTTGCCCGACTGCCAGTTGTAGTAGATCTTCTTGTACGGGCAGCCGGACACGCACATCCGCCAGCCGCGGCACTTGTCCTGGTCGATCAGGACGATGCCGTCCTCCTCGCGCTTGTAGATCGACCCCGACGGGCAGCTCGCGACGCACGCCGGGTTGAGGCAGTGCTCGCACAGCCGCGGCAGGTACATCAGGAACGTGTTCTCGAACTGGCCGTAGATGTCCTTCTGGATGTCGTCGAAGTTGCGGTCCTTGGAGCGTCCCGCGAACTCGCCGCCGAGGATCTCCTCCCAGTTCGGGCCCCACACGATCTTATCCATCTGCATGCCGGTGATGAGGCTGCGCGGGCGCGCGGTCGGCGCCGCCTTCATCTCGGGCGCCGATTGCAGGTGGTCGTAGTCGAACGTGAACGGCTCGTAGTAGTCGTCGATCTCGGGCAGGTTCGGGTTGGCGAAGATGCGCATCAGCAGCTTCCAGCGCGCGCCCTGGCGCGGCTCGATGCTGCCATCGCCCTTGCGAACCCAGCCGCCGTTCCACTTGTCCTGGTTCTCCCACTCCTTCGGATAGCCGATGCCGGGCTTGGTCTCGACGTTGTTGAACCACGCGTACTCCATGCCGGGCCGGCTGGTCCAGACGTTCTTGCACGTGACCGAGCACGTGTGGCACCCGATGCACTTGTCGAGGTTCAGCACCATGCCGATTTGCGCGCGCACTTTCATTGCCGTTCTCCCGCAGCCGTCCCGCCGTTGGCCGGCGTATCGAGCCAGTCGACCTTCGCCATCTTGCGCACGACGACGAACTCGTCGCGATTGGTGCCGATCGTCCCGTAGTAGTTGAAGCCGTAGCTCTGCTGCGCGTAGCCGCCGATCATGTGCGTCGGCTTGGTCACGATGCGCGTGACCGAGTTGTGGATGCCGCCGCGCGCGCCGGTGATCTCCGATCCCGGCGTGTTGATGATCTTCTCCTGCGCGTGGTACATGAGCACCATGCCCGGGTTGACGCGCTGGCTCACCACCGCGCGCGCCGCGATCGCGCCGTTGACGTTGAAGAGCTCGACCCAGTCGTTGTCGACGATCCCCGCGTTCTTCGCGTCGTCCTCGGACAGCCAGATCACGGGGCCGCCGCGGTTCAGCGTGAGCATCAGCAGGTTGTCCGTGTACGTCGAGTGGATCCCCCACTTCTGGTGCGGCGTGATGAAGTTGAGCAGGATCTCGGGATTGCCGTTGCTGCGCTTGCCGTGCATCTCGGCGGTGGTCTTGAGGTTCACCGGCGGCCGGTAGCTGCAGAAGCCCTCGCCGAACGCGAGCATCCACAGGTGGTCCTGGTAGAACTGCTGGCGCCCGGTCAGCGTCCGCCACGGGATCAGCTCGTGGACATTCGTGTAGCCGGCGTTGTAGCTGACCTTCTCGCTCTCGAGCCCGCTCCACGTCGGCGAACTGATGATCTTGCGCGGCTGCGCCTGCACGTCGCGGAAGCGGATCTTCTCGTCCTCGCGGTGCAGCGCGAGGTGCGCGTGCTCGCGGCCCGTGATCTTCGACAGCGCCTCCCACGCCTTCACCGCGACGTGCCCGTTGGTCTCCGGCGCCAGCATCAGGATCACCTCGGTCGCGTCGATGTCCGACTCGATCTTCGGCATCCCGCAGGTCGCGCCCTCGGCCGTCACCGTTCCATTGAGCTCGGCCAGCGCCTTGACCTCGTCCTGCGTGTTCCACGCGATGCCCTTGCCGCCGTTGCCGACCTTGCCCATCAGGGGCCCAAGCGCCGTGAAGCGCTTGTACACGTTCGGGTAGTCGCGCTCGACGACCGCCATCGCCGGCGCGGTCTTGCCCGGCACGAGGTCCACCTCGCCCTTCTTCCACTCCTTGACGTCGAGCGGCTGCGCCAGCTCGCCCGGCGTGTCGTGCATCAGCGGCGTGAGCACCAGCTCGCGCTCCACGCCCAGGTGCCCGACGCAGACTTCGGAGAATTTCTTGGCGAAGCCCTTGTAGATATCCCAGTCGCTGCGCGACTGCCACGCCGGGTCCACCGCCGTCGACAGCGGATGGATGAAGGGGTGCATGTCGCTGGTGTTCAAGTCGTTCTTCTCGTACCACGTCGCCGTCGGCAGCACGATGTCCGAGTACAGGCACGTCGTGCTCATACGGAAGTCGAGCGTGACGAGGAGGTCGAGCTTGCCCTCCGGCGCGTTGGCGTGCCACACCACTTCCTGCGGCTTCGCGTCGTCGGGGCCGAGGTCCTTCCCCTGCACGCCGTGGCTCGTTCCGAGCAGGTGCTTCAGGAAGTACTCGTGGCCCTTGCCGCTCGAACCAAGCAGGTTGCTCCGCCAGACGAAGAGGTTGCGCGGCCAGTTGTTCGGGTGGTCGGGATCCTCGCAGCTCATCGCGAGCGAGCCGTCCTTCAGCGCCTTGACCGCGTACTCCTTCGCGTCGACGCCTGCCGCCTGCGCGTCGCGGACGACTTGCAGAGGATTGGTCTTGAGCTGCGGCGCGGAAGGCAGCCAGCCCATGCGCTCGGCGCGCACGTTGTAGTCGATGAGGCTGCCGCCGAAGCGCTTGCGGTCGGCCAGCGGCGACAGCACCTCCTCGACGCCCAGCTTCTCGTAGCGCCACTGGTCGGTGTGCGCGTAGAAGAAGCTGGTGCTGTTCTGCTGCCGCGGCGGACGGATCCAGTCGAGCGCGAAGGCGAGCGCCGTCCATCCGGTCTGCGGCCGCAGCTTCTCCTGCCCGACGTAGTGCGCCCAGCCGCCGCCCGACTGGCCGATGCAGCCGCACATCATCAGCATGTTGATGATGCCGCGGTAGTTCATGTCGCAGTGGTACCAGTGGTTCATCGCGGCGCCGATGATCACCATCGACTTGCCGCGTGTCCTGTCCGCGTTGTCGGCGAACTGCCGCGCCACCGCGACGACCTGGTCGCGCGGAACGCCGGTGATCTTCTCCTGCCACGCCGGCGTATAGGGCGTGTCCTCGTCATAGTTGCGCGCGGCGGTCTCGCCGGGCAACCCGCGCGCGACGCCGTAGTTCGCCACCTGCAGGTCGAACACCGTCGCGACGAGCGCCTCGCGCTTCTCGCCCTCCTTGCCGAGCGCGATCCGCTGCACGGGCACCGTCCGCACCAGCACGTCGTCGCCCGGATTCTCGGTGAAGTGCTCGGTCTTGATGCCCCCGAAATAGGGGAAGCCCACGCGCGCGGTTTCCGTGCTCGGGGCGCCGCCTTCGAGCACCGACAGCTTGAGCTTGACGTCGCCGCCGTGGCGCGCCTCCTTCGCGTCGAGGTTCCACTGGCCCGCGTCGGCGCGGCCGTCCGGGCCCCAGCGGAAGCCGATCGCGCCGTTGGGCAGCACGACCTTGCCGTCCTCGGCGAACGCGACGGTCTTCCACTCCGGGTTGTTGGCCTGCCCGAGCTTGCCGTTGAAGTCCGACGCGCGCACGTAGCGGTCGGGGACCAGCACCTTCTCGCCCTTCGCGGTCACGTGCTCGCGCAGCATCACCAGCATCGGCAGGTCCGTGTAGCGCCGCGCGTAGTCGTCGAAGTAGGCGCTCCGGCGGTTGAAGTAGAACTCGCGCAGGATCACGTGGCCCATCGCCATCGCGAGCGCCGCGTCGGTGCCCTGCTTCGGGTGCAGCCACAGGTCGCAGAGCTTCGACACCTCGGCGTAATCGGGCGTCACCGCGACGGTCTTGGCGCCCTTGTAGCGGACCTCGGTGAAGAAGTGCGCGTCGGGCGTGCGCGTCTGCGGCACGTTGCTGCCCCACGCGATGATGAACGTGCTGTTGTACCAGTCCGCGGACTCGGGCACGTCGGTCTGCTCGCCCCACACCTGCGGCGACGACGGCGGCAGGTCGCAGTACCAGTCGTAGAAGCTCATGCAGACGCCGCCGATGAGGCTCAGGTACCGGCTGCCGGCCGCGTAGCTGACCATCGACATCGCGGGGATCGGCGAGAAGCCGACCACGCGGTCCGGCCCGTATTTCTTGATCGTGTAGACGTTGGAGGCGGCGACGATCTCGTTGACCTCGTCCCAGCTGGAGCGAACGAAGCCGCCGAGGCCGCGCACCGCCTGGTAGTCGCGCCGCTTCTGGTCGGACTCGACGATCGACGCCCACGCGGCGACCGGGTCCTGCGTGCGCCGCGCGTCGCGCCAGTGCTTGAGCAGCCGTCCGCGCACCAGCGGGTACTTGAGCCGGTTCGCGCTGTACAGGTACCAGCTGTACGACGCGCCGCGCGCGCAGCCGCGCGGCTCGTGGTTCGGCATGTCCGGGCGCGTGCGCGGATAGTCGGTCTGCTGGGTCTCCCACGTGACAATGCCGCCCTTCACGTAGATCTTCCACGAGCACGACCCGGTGCAGTTGGTTCCGTGCGTCGAGCGCACGATCTTGTCGTGCGCCCACCGGTTGCGGTAGGCGTCCTCCCACGTGCGGTCCTCGCCGGTCACGACGCCGTGGCCGTTGGCGAAGAGCTCCTTCGGGCTCGAGAAATAGGTGAGGCGATCGAGGAAATGACTCATGTCCGGTCTCCGAAGCGGCGCGGGGCAATCACGGGTTCTTCACGTACGCGTTGCGGCGCAGGTAGAACCACCAGTTGAGAATCAGGCACAGTGCGTAGAACACGGCGAACCCGTACATCGCGACCTGCGGCGTGCCGGCCTTGATCTGCTCGCCGATCACGATCGGGGCGACGAACGCGCCGTACGCGGCGATCGCCGACGTCCAGCCGAGCACCGGGCCGGCCTGCGTGCGGTCGAAGATCACGCCGATCGTGCGGAACGTGGAGCCGTTGCCGATCCCGCTCGCGGCGAAGAGGACGAGGAAGAGCAGGAGGAACGGCACGAAGTACTGCTCCGGCGTCGCCGAGCCGTACGCCAGCATCATCACGTAGCCGACGGCGACCGACGCCCCGACCATGACGACCGAGATGATCTGCGTGACGATCGACCCGCCGACCTTGTCGGAGATCCAGCCGCCGATCGGGCGGATCGCCGCGCCGACGAAGGGGCCGATCCACGCGTAGGTGAACGCCGACGGCGCGTTCGGGTTCTTGACCGTGTGCGTCATGACGCCGCTGGCGTCGGGCACGTGGCTGATCCCGAAGATCACGGTGATCGCGAGCGGCAGCGCCATCGAGAAGCCGATGAACGAGCCGAAGGTGACGATGTAGAGCGCCGTCATCGACCACGTGTGCTTGTCGCGGAAGATCGCCATCTGCTTGGCGACGCCCTCCTTCATCGGGCCGAACGCGGCGAGCTTCATCACCACCAGCGCGGCGACCACGTCGAGCGGAATCGCGACCCACATGCTGATGAGGCCGAGGCCCGTGGGCTTCGGCAGGTACAGGTACAGGCCGAGGATCGACGGGATGAACGCCAGCGTGTAGAGCCAGGTGATCTTCAGGAATGCGGAGATCGGGTTGCCCGTGTCGGGGGACACGGTCTTCAGGTTGTTCATCCCCCACCAGCAGAGGATCGACAGCGGCACCAGCGACAGCACCCACGCGAAGCCCGCGTTCTGGATCCACGTCGAGGTCCCGGCCGGGATCTTGCCCAGGATCCAGCCGCTGTCCTTCAGGAGCTTCATCGGCTCGCCGCCCGTCGCGCCGAACAGGCCGACGGTCATCACCAGCGGAATCACGATCTGCATCGTCGTGACGCCGAAGTTGCCGACGCCCGCGTTGATCCCGAGCGCGGTTCCCTGCAGCCGCTTCGGGAAGAACGTGCTGATGTTCGACATCGAGCTCGCGAAGTTGCCGCCGCCGACGCCGGACCACAGCGCCATCAGCTGGAACGCCCACAGCGGCCAGTCCTTGTGCTGGAGCACGATGCCGGTGCCGATCGCCGGCGCCAGCAGCATCGCCGTCGTGAGGAAGATCGTGTTGCGGCCGCCGGCGACGCGGATCAGGAACGACGCCGGGATGCGCATCGTCGCGCCGGCGATGCCGGCGATCGCGGTCAGCGTGAAGAGCTCGGCCTGCGTGAACGGAAAGCCGAGGTTCAGCATCTGCACGGTGATGATGCCCCACATCCCCCACACGGCGAAGCCGCACAGCAGCGCCGGCACGGAGATGGCGAGATTGCGATAGGCCACCTTCTTGCCGGTGCTCTCCCAGAACTCGCTGTCCTCGGGACGCCAGTCGGCGATGTCGCCGCCGCCGGCGGGCTTCGCGGCGGGACGTGTGGTGTCGATGGAAGTCATGGTGGTTCCTTCAGGAGGTGAACCGTGCTAGCCGCGCAGCCGGAACGGCTTGGCGCGCGCGCCCATCAGCTCGGCGCCGCGCACTTCCGTCCAGTACATCCAGATGAGCGAGACCCAGACGACGCCGTACATCAGCATGAACGCCGACGAGCGAACGCCGGTCAGGTCCATCAGCGCGCCGAACATGATTGGCAGGATGAAGCCGCCCAGGCCGCCGGCGAGGCCGACGATCCCGGAGATGACCCCGATGTTCTCCGGATAGTCGTCGGAGATGTACTTGAACACCGACGCCTTGCCGAACGCCCACGCGATGCCAAGGATGAAGATCAGGATCGTGAACGCCCAGACGTTGAGGCCGATCGCGAACGTCTTCGGGCCGTTGATCGTCATGATCGTCATGCTGGTCTGCGGGTACGAGAGCAGGAACAGGCAGATCCAGCTCACCCACAGCACCCACCACGTCATCTGGTGCGCGCCGACCTTGTCCGACAGCCACCCGCCCATCGCGCGCAGCACGCCGCCCGGAAGCGAGAAGCACGCGGCGAGCAGCGCCGCGGCGCGGATGTCGAGGCCGAACTCGCCGACGTAGTACTGGACCATCCACAGCGACAGCGCGACGTAGCCGCCGAACACGATCGAGTAGTACTGGCAGTACTTCCAGACCCGGGGGTCGCGCAGCGCGGCCAACTGCTGCCGCCACGTGATCCGCGAGTCGACGAGGTGGTGCCGGTCGTGATAGCTGAACATCCAGAAGAGCAGCGCCGTGCCGAGCATGATGGCCGCGTAGACCTGCGGCACCATCGCCCAGCCGAACGCGACGATGAGCGCGGGCGCCACGAACTTGTTGACGGCAGCGCCCGAGTTGCCGGCGCCGTACACGCCCATCGCGAAGCCCTGCTGGCGCCGCGGGTACCAGCGCGCGACGTAGGGGGTGCCGACCGAGAACGAGCCACCGGCCACGCCGACGAAGAGGCCGAGCACGAGGAACTGCCAGTATTCGGTCGCGTAGCCGATGAGCCAGATCGGAACGACGCACGCCAGCATCAGCAGGAACAGCACGATGCGGCCGCCGAACTTGTCGGTCCACATGCCGAGCGGGACGCGGATCAGCGAGCCGGTCAGCACCGGGGTGGCCGTGAGCAGCCCGAATTGCGTCGCGTTGAGGTCGAGCGCCTTCTTGATCGGGATGCCGACCACGCCGAACATCATCCAGACCATGAAACATACGGTGAACGCCAGCGTGCTGACGATCAGCACCGACAGCGCCTGCCCTTTCTTGCCCATGACGAACGCTCCCCTCTTCTTCCGGTCTCTTGCCGGCAAATGTTAGGGAGCGGGCGCGTCCGCCGGCATCCGCCTGACGTACGCGTGGCGTCGCGCCGGAAGGACGATGCCGGCGGGCGCCGGCATCCTCCTGAAGAACTATGTCACCGCGGAATCGACCCGCGTTTGCGCGGGATCAAACCAGTCCGTGCTCGGACGCGATAACGGCCGCCTGGACCCGCGAGGCCACGTCGAGCTTGCGCAGCACGTGCTGGACGTGGATCTTCACCGTGGTCTCGGCGATGCCTAGACTGCGGCCGATCTCCTTGTTGGAAGCCCCGCGCGCAATGCCGCGCAGGATTTCCTGCTCGCGCGGCGACAGCTGGTCGATCGGCGACGGCGCCGGGGCCGCCGCCGGCGCACCTCCGGCGGCGCCGCGGTAGGCGGCCACCAGCTTGCCGGTCATCTCGGGCGCGACGACCGATTCGCCGCGCATCGCGCGCACGATCGCCGCGACCAGCGCGTCGCCCTCGATCGTCTTCAGCAGGTACCCGGACGCGCCGCCGCGCAGCGCGGCCGCGAGGTCATCCTCGTCCTCGCTGACGGTCAGCATCAGGATGCGCACCCCGGATACGGCTTCGAGCAGCGCCGGCAGCGCGTCGACGCCGTTGACGCCGGGCAGGTGGTTGTCGAGCAGGATGAGATCGGGCCGCAACTCCGCCGCGCGGCGCAGCGCCTCGCCCGCATCCGCCGCGTCGCCGACCACCTCGAGCTGCGGGTCGCGTGCGAGCAGCGCCGTGAGGCCGCGCCGGAACAGCGTGTGGTCGTCGACGACGAGGATGCGGATCGGCCGCGGGCTCATGACGGAAACGCGACTCACGCCGCGGCGACGCTGGCGGCCGGCGCGGCGTCGGGCGACACCTGCTCCGGCGCCGGCGGGCTCGCGGGCGGCGGCAGCGTCAGCACGATCGACGTGCCGCGCCCGGGCGTGGACACGATGTCCAGCGTCGCGCCGATCCGGTGTGCGCGCTCCGCCATGATGCGCAGCCCCACGTGCGTCTCGTCGTGCAGCGGCGCCTCGGGGGTGAAGCCCGCGCCGTCGTCGCGGACCTCGAAGCGCCACTGCGGCTGCTGCTGGACGGCGAGCCAGACGCGCGACGCGCGCGCGTGCTTGCGCACGTTCGACAGCGCCTCCTGCACGATGTGCAGCACCTGGATCTGCAGGTCGGGCGACAGCGGCATGCCCTGCCCCTGCACCTGCATCGTCGCCTTGAGGCCGCTCTGGTGCTCGAACTTGCGCAGCGTCGTCTGCAGCGCGAGCCCGATGTCCTCGCCGTGCGCACGGGTGCGGAAGTGGACGAGCAGCTCGCGCACGTCGCCGTAGCTCTCGCGCACGCCGGCGTCGATCTCGGCCAGCACGCGGGCCGCGCGCGCGGCGTCGCCGACGTCGAGCGCGTCGCGCATCAGCTGGACCTGGATCTTGAGGAACGCGAGCGACTGCGCGATCGAGTCGTGCAGCTCGCGCGCGATGAACGTGCGCTCCTGCGCGACGGCGGCCTCGCGCTCGAGCGCGTTGAGACGCAGGTTCTCCATGGCGCCCGCCAGGTGCGCCGCGAGCGCCTCCAGCAGCGAGCGCTCGGCGTCGGACAGCCGGATCTGCGCGTGGAAAAAGAGGTCGACCTCGCCCATCAGCCGCTCGTGCAGGCGAACCGGGATCGACACCAGCGTCGCGTATCCGGCCTCGCCGCAGTGCGGCAACCGCGCCGGTGCCGCCGCCTCGATCGGGATCACGCGCACGCCGTCGCCGGGCTGCAGGCTGCCGCAACGGCAGTCGCCGGCGCGCAGGCACTGCTCGCCGTCCGCCATCGACGCCGGCAGGCCCTCGGCCGCCAGCAACAGGAAGCGCTCGTTCGCCTCGTCGGACCAGCGCAGCGCGACGCCGTCGGCGCGGGCGACGCGGCGCACGCGCTCGGCGAAGCCGTTGGCGAGCTCGGCGAGGCTCGTCGCCTTCGCCACCAGCGCGGTGACGTCGTACAGCGCCTCGAGTCGCTCGCGCTTCTCCTCGAGCTGGGAGGTCTTCTCGGCGACCTTGCCCTCGAGGTCGCGGTACATCGACTGCAGGTGCTCGGCCATGCCGTTGAAGCACTCGGCGAGCGTGCCGAACTCGTCGCTGGTCATCCGGTCGACGCGCGCGGAGAAGTCTCCGCGCTGGAGGCGCTCGGTCGCCTGCTTCAGGCGACTCACCGGCTCCAGCACGAACAGGTAGCCGGCATAGAGCAGCACCGCGGAGCCCAGCACCGCGAAGCCCATCATCGCCATCTGCAGCAGATGCAGCATCGCCGTCCAGCGCGACATGTGGCGCTCGATGCCGGCCACCAGCGCGTCGATGTCGGCGACGAACGCAGCGGCGTGCGCCGGCAGGCCGTCGACCGCAGCCGCTGCGTTCGCGATCCAGTCGCGGCGGAAGCGCTGCCAGTCCTCCTCGACGACGGCGAACTGCTGGCGCACCGCGTCGTCCCACGGCACGAACAGCGGCCGCTCGTAGTCGCCGTGGCGCAGCAAGGCAAGGCTGCGCTCGAACTCGGCGGCCAGCCCGGGCAGCGCGTCGCGTGCGCCGGTGCCGATCGACAGCGACATGCGGTACGCCTGCATGCGCATGCGGCCAGCCTCGTTGACGGCCGCCGCGCCGCCGTCGAGCTGCCACGACACCCACAGCGTCAGCGCGATGGACAGGAGCGCGAGCAGCACGAACGGCGTCGCGACGAGCGCGAGCTTCGCCCCGAGCGCCCAGTGTCGCGGATGGCCCATGCCGGCAATCTAGCGGTTGGCGCCTGCAAATTGTTGACCCGAATCAACGGACACGCTTCGCGCAGCACGGGGAGCCGCACCGCGCGGACCCGGGCGCGGGCCGCCGGTCACCCCAGCGCCGCCGGCTGCCAGACGTAGGCGAGCTGGTCGAACGTGTTCGCGCCCACCCGGCTCACCGCCCGCGCCGCGGCCCGCACGATGCGCAGGTCGCGCAGCTGCCCCGACCGGTGCAGGTAGAGGAGCAGCGCGAACAGCGTGCCCCCGGGCAGCACCACCTCGAGCGCGATGTACGGGCCCGCGCGGCGCAGCTGGTGCCAGACCGCCGCCAGTCGCCTTCCCCAAGTCGTCGCCATGATCGCCATCCCGTCTCGTCCGGGCCGGACCCTTCCGGCCATGGCGGCAGTCTGCGGCGCGGGCACTGGCCGATCGCTGACAAATCGCGATCGGCGATTCGCCGGTCGCCGGGCACGGCGGGCGCCGCGGCATTCGAATGCAAGTCATTGCGCAGCATGGGTTTTCTCCGTGACCGGCCGATCGCTGCCGCCGGCCCGATCGCTCCGCGGCGGGCACCCGTTCAGGCCTCATTCACGGCTGACAGATGACTTACGCCGCCGCCCGTCGCCGATGACCTGCAATGACGACGGCATATGAACCGTGTAAGAATCGCCGCCTCGCCCGCCCCTGGCTTTCCCGATCCGAGACTTCCGATGACCGCGTTGGCAGCGTCGCATACCCCCCGTCGATCCGCGGTGACCACGTTCCGCAAGGGCGTCGGGACCGTCGCCCTGGCCGTGTGGGCCGCGCTGCCGGCCGCGGCCGGCGCCGACGTCGGCGCCATTGCCATCAAGCTTGGCGACCGGGCCATCGACGTCCTGCCCGCCCCGATGCGCGCGACCGTGGAGGTGGCCTTCGGCGTCCCCGTCATGCCCGGGAGCCGCACTCGCGACGGTGCGTTCGTGCTCCTGCTGCCCGCGCCGGTCAGCGACGAGGCCGCCCGCGCCGCGCTCAGTCGCGTCCGGCTCGACCCGGCCGTGCTGTACGCGGGCGTCGCCCCCGGTGCTCCGGTGCCGGCGACCACCGGCCGCCCGACGGACCGCCTGATCGTGAAGTACCGCGACGCGGTGGCGCCGCAACTCGCGGGCACGAGCGCCGCCCCGGATGCCGCGCGGCTGGAACGGTTGTCCGCCGCCGCCGGGACGCCGGTGTCGTGGCGGCGGACCGCGCATGACGGCGCCTATGTCCTGCAGATGCTCGCCCGGCTCCCGGTCCAGGATGCCGAGGCGGCCGCCGCGCGCATCGCCCTCGAACCCGGCGTCGTGTACGCACAGCCCGATTACATCGCGACGGCGAAGGTCGTCCCGACCGATCCGTGCTACGCGTCGGCGAGCGTGGCCGCGTGCAGCAACGGCTATCAATGGGACATGTTCGATCCGGTCGGCGGGATCGGCATGCCGGGGGCGTGGAACATCACGACCGGCTCGCCCGACATCCGCGTGGCCGTGATCGACACGGGGGCGCTGCCCAACCATCCGGACCTCGCGGGCCGCTTCGCCGGCGGCTACGACATGATCGCGGACTGCGCCGTCGCAAACGATGCCCAGCCCGGCGCGTGCACGTGGGGAGGGGTCTGGCCGAACAACCAGCCCAACTTCCTCAGCCGCGACAGCAATCCCGCCGATCCCGGCGACTGGATCTCGGCGCAGGAAAACGCCGGGTTCGGACCGCTGCAGCCACCGTACGACTGGTTCCAGGGCTGCGGCCAGGAGACGAGCTCGTGGCACGGCACGCACGTGGCCGGTACCATCGGCGCCGTCGCCAACAACGGCATCGGCATCGCGGGCATCAATTGGGTGAGCCCGATCATGCCGATGCGCGTGCTCGGCAAGTGCGGCGGCTACACCAGCGACATCGGCGATGCGATGGTGTGGGCGACCGGTGGCGCCGTCCCCGGGCTGCCGTCGAACCCGAACCCGGCGCGCGTACTCAACCTGAGCCTGGGTCGCACGGGCAGCTGCAGCGCGGCCGAGCAGGACGCGGTCAATGCGGCACTGGCCGCCGGCGCCGTCGTCGTGGTCGCCGCCGGCAACAACAACGACAACGCCGCCAATCACAGTCCGGCGAGCTGCGCCGGCGTCATTACGGTCGCCGCGACGACGAAGGCCGGGCGGCGCGCGTGGTACAGCAACTACGGCGCACTGGTGGAAGTCGCCGCACCGGGCGGCGCAGGGGGGGATTCGGACGACAACGGCATCCTGTCGACGCTGAACAGCGGTGCGACCGTTCCCGGCGCCGCCGGTTACAACTACGTTCGCTACTCCGGAACCAGCATGGCCACGCCGCACGTCGTCGGCGTCGCGTCGCTGATGCTGTCCGTCAACCCCGCGCTGACACCTGCGCAGGTGCTGTCGAAGATCCAGACGACGGCGCGCGCATTCCCCACGCCCGGCCCGGCGTGCAACCCGACACCGCAAGGGTCGTCGTGCAATTGCACGAAGGCACTGTGCGGCGCCGGCATCATCGACGCCGCCGCTGCGGTGGCGGCGGCCCTGAACGCGAACACGGGGCTCGCGAGCTCGGCCAACCCGGGCTCGGCCGGATCGGCGATCACGTTCACGATGACCGTCACCGGCAACGCGCCGACCGGCACCGTCAGGTTCGAGGACGGCGCCACGACGCTCGCCGGATGCGCGGCGGTGCCGCTGGCCGGATCGGGCAACACGCGTACGGCCGCGTGCACGACCAGCACGCTCACCGCCGGCAGCCACGCGATGAAGTCGTCGTACTCCGGCGACGCCAACAACCCCGCGACAGTCACGAACCTGACGCAGATCGTGCTCGCGGTCGCGACCGTGAACATCGCGAGCTCGGCGAACCCGACGTTTCCCGGCATGTCGATCACGTTCACGGCAACCGTCACCGGCAGCAATCCGACCGGGACCGTCCAGTACACCGATGGCGCAGCGACGGTCTCGGGCTGCTCGGGGGTGGCGCTGACGGGCAGCGGGAATACGCGCACGGCGAAATGCACCGTCATCTCGCTGGGGCCCGGCAGTCACCCCATTTCCGCAATCTACAGCGGCGACGTCGACAACGGACCCGCGTCCGCGTCGCTGACGCAGGCGGTCGTCCTGACGATCCCGGGCACCGCAACGGTGGTCGCGAATCCGTACGGTCCGGTGTCGGTGTCGGGCGCGACGATCAACGGCAACACGATCTTCAACTTCACCTCCGCCGCGACGATCCAGCTCGGCAACACCGCCGGCGCGCCCGGCAGCGTCGCGGAGATCGACTTCCAGTCGCTCAACCTCGGCGGCAGCAGCAGCCTCACGCTGCGTTCCGGCGCGCCCGGACAGACGGTCCTGCTCGTCAACACGGGCGCCACGGCCTCCGCGTTCGCGGGGACGCTGATCGCACAGGGCGGCAACGGCGCACCGCCGCCGTACGTCTACCTGAAGAACCGAAACGGCATCACGGTCGCGCCAGGCGGCACCATCGGCGCGCAGTCCGGCCTCAGCCTCGATTCCCTCGACACGTGGACCTCCGGCGGCCCGCTGTTCAATGCCGGCGTCGTCGACGGCGGACCCTACCTCGAGCTCGTGGCCGCCAAGGTCAACGGCGGCGGGCAATTCCACGGCGACGCGATCACCGTCCGCACGTTCGGCAATGCGAACAACCCGGTGAACGGCGCGTTCTTCCTGCAGAACGGGCTGCAACTCTACCCCGGCAGCGGCAACGAGATCATGCTGACGCTGAACGGCTTCGGCAGCGCGCCGCAGGTGTTCAACCTGTTTGCCAACGGCAACCTGTCCGTCTGGATGCCGTCGGCGTGGCCGCCCGGCAGCACCGTGCCGGTCAACAACGCCGTCGTCATGCCGGGCGGCATGCGCCCACCCGGCGCGCCGCAGCCGCCGTATGGTGGCGGCAGCATGATCGTGCAGGCGACCGGCCAATTGACGCTGGTCGACGGCGGGACCCACGACTTCGTGTTTCCGGGCGCGATCGTGCTGAAGGCGACGGGTCCGCTCAACCTCAACGGCGTAACCGTCGACCAGGGCTGGACCACGACCGGGCAGTCGTTCCAGGGCGTCTTCTTCGAGTCGCCGTCGATCGTGAGCCCGCCCGGCCTGATTCAGGTGTACGGCAACAACCTCAACTGGTTCAACTTCAGCACGTTCCCGCAGCAATCGGTGCGCGCGTTCAGCCTCGTGGCGAACCCGGACACCAGTGCGAGCTTCGTCGCCACCGACACGACGACGCCGCACATCAACACGTACTCGGTGATCCAGAACGCGGCGGCGATGGGTCAGTGCTGGACCTGCCTCATCAACACGCAGCCGGTCAACTTGTACGGTCCGTAGCCACCGTCCGCACGCCCGGCAGTGCCGCCCCACCGGCCCCCGCAGGGGCCGGTGCGTGATTGCCGACCGCCTGTCTAAGGCTCCAGCCCCTCGCCCACCGGCTCGTCGGTGGTCGCGATGCGCGAATTGTTGAAGCCGTTGTCGTTGTCGAAGAACACGTAGATCGGCCGCTCGTTGCGCAGCATGTCGATCAGGTGCGCGAGCTGGCTGTGGTGGTAGTGGAACGCGTAGTAGTTCGGCGCGACTTCCGTGGCCACCGGCAGGCTGGCCGTCTCGTCCTCGACGAACCACACCGAGCACGTCTTGCCGGCGCCCTTCAGGATCAGGTTGGTCTTGCCGGTCTTGCGCGACGACCAGTCGTAGTATTGGTACGTGGCGACCTCGAACGAATCTGTGGCCATGGCGGGCTCCCGTGAATGAGCATCGGGCACGCGGCGCGTGCATCGATGCGCATTCATTGGTACCGCGCCCGCACGCCACGCGCAAGGGGACTATTCGCGCATCGCGCCGGCGCGGTCGCCGTCCGCCGTCCGCATGGACCAACGTCGCGCGGTGCGGGCCGTGCCGCGGCCCAAGGCGCGCGACCAAGCCGCAGCGCGCGCGCAGTTGGCGATCCGGAACGCACAGGCGGCGCGAATGCCGGGCGAACCCCGTCCGGGCGCGACTCCCGAACATGTACGGGCCGTCGCAGACGTTCGCGCGATTCGTGTCCGTTTCCGCTGTGCGGCAAGCGTCGCCGCGGTGCGGAACTCGCAACCCCACGCGCACCGGCCGTCGGCAAGAACGTCGGGCGTCGCACGAAACGCGTTGACGTTCGTCAACGCGACGCCGTGCGCGAAGCGGAGAATGTTCGTGATGGCGTGCGGTTCCGCGCGCCGGTTGTGCAGTGGTCGACGGCTGGCGTGCGGTTCTTCGTTGCACCGGCAAACGGAGGGCTACGATGGCCATATCCACCACTCCCGACCGCGTTCCCGTTGCGGGAACGTCCGCCCGCGTACTCACGGCACCTCCGCTCAAGCTGCCGCACGTCTCGTGGCGGGCGTGGCTGCCGATCGCGGTCACGCTGGCGCTCGCGCTGCTGCCGGCCCCTGCGGGCCTGCCGCAGCACGCGTGGTACTTCTTCGCGATCTTCGCCGGGGTGATCGCCGGGCTGATGCTCGAACCGCTGCCCGGCGGCGCGATCGGCGTGATCGGCGTCACCACCGTCGCGGTCCTCGCGCCGTGGGTGCTCTACGCGCCCGCCGAGCTCGCGAAGCCCGGGTTCAGCGCCGCCAACGCGGCGCTCAACTGGTCGCTGTCCGGCTTCTCCAACAGCACGGTGTGGCTGATCTTCGGCGCGTTCATGTTCGCGCTGGGCTACGAGAAGACCGGGCTCGGCAAGCGGATCGCGCTCGTGCTGGTTCGTGCAATGGGCCGGCGCACGCTGACGCTGGGCTACGCGATCACCGCCGCCGACACCATCCTCGCGCCGTTCACGCCGTCGAACACGGCGCGCTCCGGCGGCACGATCTACCCGGTGATCCGCAACCTGCCGGCGCTGTACGACAGCAAGCCCGACGACCCGTCGGCGCGACGCATCGGCTCGTACCTGATGTGGGTCGCGATCGCGACGACCTGCGTGACGAGCTCGCTGTTCCTGACGGCGCTCGCGCCCAACCTGCTCGCCGTCGAGCTCGTCAGCAAGACGGCGAACGTCAGCCTGACGTGGACGCAGTGGTTCGTCGCGTTCGCGCCGATCGGCATCGCGCTGCTGCTCCTCATCCCGCTCGTCACCTACTGGCTGTACCCGCCCGAGGTGAAGGAAGGCGAGGAAGTGCCGAAGTGGGCGGCCGCGGAGCTGGCGAAGATGGGCGGCCTGACGCGGCGCGAGATCACGCTCGCCGTGCTCGTCGTCGTCGCGCTGGCGCTGTGGATCTTCGGCGGGAAGTGGATCAACGCGACCACGGCCGCGCTCGTCGTGATCAGCCTCATGCTCGTCACCGGCGTGGTCACGTGGGACGACATGGTGAAGAACCACACGGCGTGGAACACACTCGCCTGGTTCGCCACACTGGTCGCGCTCGCCGACGGCCTCAATCGCGTCGGCTTCGTCAAGTGGTTCGCGGACATGGTCGCAGCGCACATGACCGGCTTCACGCCGTTCATGGCGATGGTGGCGCTGGTGCTCGTGTTCTTCGTCACGCACTACCTGTTCGCCAGCATCACCGCACACGTGACGGCGCTGCTGCCGGTGATGCTCGCCGTCGCGGCGACGATCCCGGGCATCGACATGGCGCAGTTCGCGCTGCTGCTGTGCTTGACGCTCGGCATCATGGGAATCCTGACGCCGTACGCGACCGGGCCGAGCCCCGTCTACTACGGCTCGGGCTACCTGCCGGCGAAGGACTTCTGGCGGCTGGGCGCGGTGTTCGGCGCGATCTTCGTCGCGCTGTTCCTCGCGGTCACGCTGCCGTGGCTCGCGATCGCCGGATGAGGCGCCGCACGCGCGCGTAGCACGATCGCGCGCAGCGTACCTCCGGGGCGGGCGGCCGTGGCCGCCCGCCCCTTCCCTTGCCGGCCCGGGCTCGTTCAATCCCTCGTATCGGGATCGCCGGTCGGATCGTTGCCGTCGGACGCCTTCGCCACGTCCTTCTGGTCGGCGCCTTCGTCCGAATGCTTGCCGGAATCGTTGCGGGCACCGCGCACGTTCCAGTCGTCGTTGTTGAGCGCGTGCGAACCCGACGTCAGCTGGTGGTCGCCCACATCGATGCCGGGAATGGGCCCGCCCGGGAGCGGATCGGGTCCTGGGCGCGGACGGGGACTGCCACCAGGCCCGGGCCCCGGACCAGGGTCGGGACCCGGCCGCGGATCCGGAACCGGCCCGGGGCGCGGGCCGGGTTCGGGATTGGGCACCAGGACCTTCGGGAGGACGATCGGAAATTCGCCGCGGTCGGCCGCAACGACGACGAGCCGCGAGCCTTTCGCCTCGAGGCCGTGCTCCTTCAACAGTCCCGCCGGGTCGCGCTCCAGACGCTTGCGGAACGCGGGGTTCACGATCGCGGCGCGGACGATGCGCGCGAACGGGCCGCTCGTCATGTCGGCCACGAGCTCGTGCAGACGCTTGCGATAGAGCTCCTCCATTTCCGGCGACCATCCGGGAATGCCCTTGAACTCGTCCATCGGGGACGTGCGCGATTTACTCATGCTCGGTTTCCTCCTCATCGATGGCGAGCAGGCCCTCGCGGGCCAATCGCCGGGCCAGCACGACTTGCGTCCGCCCGGTGAGGCCGCCGGGAAGCTCGGCGGGCGTGAAGCGGACGCGGTCGGCGACGAACCGCAGCGCGGGCGCCAGCACCGACGGGCCCGTCACGTAGTTGCCGGGAAAGCGGATCGTCGCGCGCTCGCCGTCGACTTCGACCAGCGTCAGCCCGTGGTAGCGCGATGCAAGCGGCGTGTCGAGCTCGATGTCGGCGGACCGCCGCGCGAAGCGGCCCGCGACGAACGGCCGCGCGCGGCGAAGGAAGCTCCTGCGCAGGTCCGCGTACGCGCGCGCGACGTACGGTGCCGAGAAGACGGCGGCCCGTGCGTCGGGCGGCAGCGCGTCGACGTCCGGCACGCCGGCCGCAGGCGACAGCGAGAGGCGCAGCTCCGGCCGGTCCCGCGCGACCTCGCGCACGCTGCGCGCGACCAGCTCGCACCACTGGAATGGATAGAGCCCGACGGTCAGGTGCGTCGAGGCTTCACCGTTCGTCGCGGCGAAATGCGGATAGCCCCGCGGTATATACAGTGCCTCGCCCTGCTCGAGCGCGAGCCGCAATGGCAACACGTCGCGGTCCGCGTCGTGCCGGCGCAACGCCATCGCGTCGGCGTCGAAGATCGTCCAGTGCTTCCGGCCCGCGAGCTGCAGCACGAAGACGTCGTGATCGTCGACGTGCGTGCGGAATCCCTGATTGGTCGCGGGCGTGAAGTAGAGGTTCGCGCCAACCGGGTGCTGGAACGCCGCTTCCAGGCGCTGCACGTACAGCGCGACGCGCGGGTCGCGCTGGTGAAGCGCGGTGATCACGATCGTCGACCCGTCGTGCCATGCATGGGAGATCTCGTCGGCGTCGGTGCTGTGACGCGATGTGTACGTCGCGCGCTCGGCGTCATCGTCGAACGCCGTGCGGGCGAGCACGACGTCGGTGTCGTGCCGGCGAAACGACACGAGGTCGTCGATGAGGTCCGGCCGCAGCAGGCCCGAAGGCCAGCGCGGGTCCCGGATGTGCAGCGGCGCACGCTCCCAGTACCTGTCGAAGAAAGACCCGACGCCGGCCGCCGAGCCGAGCAGGTCGGCCAGCGCAGCGGAGCGCGCGGCGCGCGGGTCGTCGACCGCGGGTTCCATCGACGGCGAAGGATCGGTCGACGACATCCATCCCTCCGGCTCAAGGGCTGAACAGTTTGTGCGCTACGAAGGCGGCTGTAAAGCCGACGGGGGTCGAGGCACGCACATCGCCACCGGCACGAGGGCGCGAGTGTCGTGGTCGCCGGCCGCGAGTACGATAGCCGGATGCCCATGGCCCCGATCCTTCCCCGCAGCGAGCCGCTGCGGCGCGCCATCCTGTGGCTCGCCGAGCAGGGACCGTGGACCGCGCATCTCGTCGACGAGGCGTGCCAGCGCTTCGACGTCGATCCCGCCGACGAGGAATTTCTGCTGCGCGAGCTGCGCGCCCGGCAGCGCCGCGACGGCGGCGGCTAGTCGCCCGGCGGCGCCGGCGTAACCGTTCGGCGGGCGCGGCGGCGAATGGCGTTGTGCCATGCGATCACGCGGCCTATAGTGGTCCGCGCGGCCGCTCCGGCCGCCCTGTGAAGGAGGCGCCGATGGCGACCGCTCGCAACGTGATGGCCGTGGTGGTCCTGGGCCTGTCCGCTTCGGGATTCGCACAGTCGCCCCCGGCCGCAACCGCGGCCGCGGGCACCACGGCCAAGGACGCGCCGGTCGCGAAGTCCGAGTCGGCGGCGAAGAAGGCGAAGAGCGAGACGCCGGGCAAGACGCCTTCGGCGGCCGGCGCCACCGTCGCCGGTGCGCCCGCGGGCGATGCCGCCGCCAGGAAGACGTACAACGAAACGCGCAGCAACACGATGCGGGCGGCCGACGGCGCCAAGGCCACGGAAGGCGGCGCCAGCGGAGGCGAACGGAAGAGCTTCTTCGAGTCGCGCAGCAACACGGCCAAGCGCACGACGGACACCGGAAAGGCCGGCACGGACCCGGCAGCGCCGAAGTGACGCGGACGTCGCCCGGCGACGTCCGGGCGGCGCTACCGGCGATCAGGTATCCAGCCTGACCGCCTGTCCGTTGTCCGCGGAGGCACGGACGGCGAGCGTGGCTTCCAGCGAGCGCATGCCGTCCACGCCCGAGCACAGCGGCGCCTCGCGCCCCTCGATGACGGCGGCGAACTGGCGCATCTGCTCGGCGTACGGATCGCCGAGGTGCAGCGCGGTGCGCTCCTGCGTCAGCTCGTCGTGCCAGCCGCGCCCGTTGCGGTAGTGCCAGAACTCGAGGCGCGGCAGCGTGAGCGACCCTTCGGTGCCGGACAGGAAGTGCGAATTCACGTCCTGCCGCGGAAAGCGCTCGGCCTCGCCGGCGGCGAGGTCCCAGTTCCACGGCGCCGCGGCCGTGTCGGAGAGCGTGACCGTGCCCAGCGCGCCGTTTCTGAACTGCAGCAGCACGGCCACCGTGTCCTCGACCTCGAAGCCGCGGATCGCGTTCGACGCGATCGCCTGCACGGCGCCGATGTCGCCGTACAGGAAGCGCAGCTGGTCGACGTCGTGGATCAGGTTGATGAGGATCGGTCCGCCGCCCTTTGCGCGCCGCCACGTCGTGTCGAAGTAATCGGGCGGCTTCAGCCATGTGGACATCGCCGTCAGGCACACCGGGCGGCCGAGCGCACCCGAGGTGATCATCGCCTTCGCGCGCCGCATGATCGGGTTGTGCCGGCGCTGGTGGCCGACCATCAGCGGCAGGCGCGCCGCCGCCGCCGCGTCGCACATGCGCCGCGCATCCGCGACCGTGTCCGCGATCGGCTTCTCGACGAACACGGCCGCGTCGCGCCCGAGGCAGCGCAGCGCGATGTCGGCGTGCGTCGCGTTGGGCGTCGCGACGACCACGCCGCGCGGCCGCACCGCGGCCAGCATCGCGTCGACGTCGGCGAACCAGCGCACGTTCACCGATTCGGCCAGCCTGCGCGCGTCGTCGGACGGGTCCGCGATGCCGGCAAGCTCGAACTCCGGCTGCTTCAGAGCGCGGTCGACATGGGTGCGGCCGATGAGGCCGGCGCCGACGATGGCAAGCGGGATGCGCGGCATGGTCGAAGGAGCGTTCCGGAGGGTCGCTGGAGGCAATACACGATAGCAAATGCGCCCGTCGGCGTGACCGCCGTCCGGACGTAACGCGCCGGTCTCGTATCATGTCGGCTGCAGCCGCCGGCGTTTCGCGGGGCCGCCCGATCGCAATGAAGCCCCGCCTGCTTCCCGCCGACCTCGTCGTCGTTCTCGCCGGCATCACCGCCGCGATGCACGTCGGCAAGCTGCCGCCGGCGATCCCGGTGCTGCGCGACGCGCTCGGCATCACGCTGCTGCAGGCGGGGTTCCTGCTGTCGCTCGTGCAGTTCGCCGGCATGGTCGCCGGCATCTTCATCGGCGCGGCGGCCGACGGCATCGGCCTCAAGCGCAGCGTCGTGGCCGGCCTGGCCATCCTCACCGTCGCAAGCGCGGCCGGTGGCGCCGCGCACGACGCCGGCCAGCTCATGGCGCTGCGCGCGTTCGAAGGCCTGGGCTTTTTCCTCGCGGTGCTGCCGGTGCCGAGCCTGTTGCGCGAGCTGGTGCCGCCCGAGCGCCTCAATCTCCGGCTCGGACTGTGGGGCACCTTCATGCCCACGGGCACGGCGCTCGCGCTGCTGTGCGGCCCGTGGGTGATGGCGGCGGTCGGGTGGCCCGGGTGGTGGTGGACGCTCGCGGCGCTGACGGCGGCAATGTCCGTCTGGACCGCGCTTGCCGTGCCGCCGGATCGCGCGCGCCGGCATACGACGGCGGCCGACGCCGAAGGGGGCACGTTCCACCTCGACGCCGGCTGGACGCAGCGCCTGCGCGCGACGCTGTCGGCAGCGGGGCCGTGGCTCGTCGCGCTGACGTTCGCGATGTACGCGAGCCAGTGGCTGTCCGTCATCGGCTTCCTGCCGTCGATCTACGCGCAGTCGGGACTGTCGGTCGCCGCGGCGGGCGCATTGACGGCGCTGGTTGCCGCGGTCAACGCGCTGGGCAACGTCGGCTCCGGCCGGCTGCTGCACGCGGGCATGCCGCCGGAGCGCGTGCTGTACGTCGGCTTCGCGACGATGCTGGTGTGCGCGGTCGCCGCGTTCGGCCTGCCGGCCACGACGCCCTTCCTGCTGCGTTACGCGGCAGTGCTGGTGCTCTCCGCGGTCGGCGGTCTCGTTCCCGGTGCACTGTTCGCGCTGGCCGTGCGGTTCGCGCCGGGCCCGCGGACGGTCTCGACGACCGTCGGCTGGATGCTGCAGTTCTCCGCACTCGGCCAGTTCGTCGGACCGCCGATCGTCGCGTGGGTCGCCGGCACGACCGGCACCTGGCAGTGGACGTGGACGGTCACCGGAACCGCGTCGGTCGCGGGGATCGTCTTCGCCGCGATGATCGGGCGCGTGCACCGGCGCTGAGCGCGGGCGCGAGCGCGCGCACGCGTCGCCGGGCGCGACCGGCGCGCGCTCGCCGCCCCTCGACGCCCACGCGCCGATTGGCTACCGTTGTCGCCGTGCCCGCCAACCTGTCGCCCGAGTACAAGGCCGCCGAGGCCGCCTTCCGCAAGAGCCGCGAACCGCGCGAACGCCTCGACTGGCTGCGCGAGATGCTGCGCACGATCCCGAAGCACAAGGGGACCGAGCACCTGCAAGCCGACATCAAGGCCCGCATCAAGGACCTGAGCGGGGAGCTCGAGAACGCGCGCCGCGGCAGCGGCCACGGCGGGCCCGCGCTGGTGATCCGCCCGGAGGGCGCCGCGCAGGTCGCGCTGATCGGACCGCCCAACGCCGGCAAATCGGCATTGCACGCGCGCCTGACCGGTTCCGGCGCGCACGTCGCGCCGTACCCGTTCACGACGCAGTACCCCGAGCCGGGGATGATGCCGTTCGAGGACATTCGGTTCCAGCTCGTGGACCTGCCCGCCGTCAGCGCCGAGCATCCGGTGCCGTGGCTCGCCGGCGCGCTGCAGACGGCCGACGCCGCGCTCTTCGTCGTCGACCTCACCGATCCTTCCGACGTCGACCAGCTGCAGGCGGTGCGTGCGCTGCTCGCGCAGAAGCGCGTGGATCTCGTCGGCGGCGCGGGCGCGGCTCTTGGCGCGTCGCCCGCCGACGAGGACGCCGGAAGCGATCCGTTCGCCGTGCACCTGCCCACGCTGCTCGTCGCCAACAAGGCCGAGGCCGTCGCCGACGCGGCGGCGGAGGTGCAGGCGCTCGAAGAGCTGGCCGGCGCCGACTACCCGGTGCTCGCGGTCTCGGCGAACACCGGCCTCGGCCTCTCCGCCATCGGCTCGTGGCTCTTCGCGCGCCTCGCCATCGTCCGCGTGTACACGAAGGTGCCGGGGCACCCGGCCGACCGCCAGCGGCCGTTCACGCTGCGCCGCGGCCAGACCGTCGGCGACGTCGCGAACCTCGTGCACCGCGACCTCGTGCGCTCGCTGAGCTTCGCGCGCGTCTGGGGCGCGTCGGGCTTCGACGGCCAGCACGTCGGGCCGGAGCACGTCGTCGCGGATCGCGACGTGGTCGAGCTGCACACCTAGGTCGGCCGGCGCGCGCCGACCCGGCCGCCCGCAAGGCCCGCCGGTCGCCGAGCCGGCCCGGCTTGCGGCCGGGCCGCCGGAGCTACTTGCGCCGGCCGATCTCCGCGAGCAGCCGCTGCCTGAACGCCGACGCGAGCGGCGACAGCTTCTTGCCCGCCGGGTGCACGATGTGCCAGGCCGATCGCAGCGGAAAGCCCTCGACGTCGAGCACCAGGACGCCGTGCTCCCTCTGCAGGCCGTGCAACGCGTGACGGGATACCACGCCCACGCCCAGTCCACCGGCAACCGCCTCTTTCACCGCCTCGTTGCTCCCCAGCTCGAGCCTGACGTCGGGGCGGAACTTCATCCGGCGGAAGTGCTGGTCGGCGGCCATGCGCGTCCCCGAGCCGCGTTCCCGCAGGATAAAGCGGCGGGTCGCGAGTTCGTGCAGTGGCACGCGGTTCCGCCTGCGCAGCGGATCCGCCGTCGGCGCGATCACCACGATCGGGTTAGGCATGAACGCCTCGTCGGCGAGGTCCGCGTCGGCCGGCGGCATCGACATGATGTAGAGGTCGTCCAGGTTCTCCCGCAAGCGCTGCACGACGCCGTCGCGATTGAGGATCTCCAGCGCCACGTCGATGCCCGGGTGCTTCCGGCAGAAGCCGCCGATCAGCCGCGGCATGAAGTACTGCGCCGTGCTGACGACGGCGACGCGCAGCCTGCCGCGCGCGAGGCCCTTGACGGCGTCGACGCCCTGCTCGAACGCATCCCACGCCCCGGCAATCGCCCGCGCGGTCGTCGCGAGTTCCCGGCCGACGTCGGTGAGGTAGACCTTCTTTCCGACCACCTCGTAGAGCGGCAGCCCGACCGCCCGCGCGACCTCCTTCAGCTGCATCGAGGCAGTCGGCTGCGTCACGTGCATCGCCCTGGCCGCAGCGCTGACGCTCCCGGAGTCGGCCAGCGCCTGGACGAGCCGCAGCTGGCGGAAGGTGACATTCATAGAGTTTTTCCTATTCAAAATGCTATGACAATCGATTTTACATCGCATTCCGCCGACCCTACGATGCGCGGCTGGAGCGCTTCGATGCAGAACCTACTCGACCCCGCCATCCTCTTCTTCGTCTTCGGCGTGCTCGCGGGCACGCTCAAGTCGAACCTCGAGATCCCGCCGGCAATTTCGCGGTTCCTGTCGCTGTACCTGCTGATGGCGCTCGGCCTCAAGGGGGGCTTCGCGCTCGCGCAGTCGGGATTGACCCCGGAGGTCGGTGCGGGCCTCGCTGCCGCGGTCGCGCTTGCGCTCGCGATTCCGCTGCTGGGCTACGCGATCCTGCGGCGGTTCGTGTCGGGCTTCGACGCGGCGGCCGTGGCGGCCACCTACGGTTCCGTCAGCGCGGTGACGTTCGTCACGGCGGTCCAGTACCTCGAGAGCCAGCACGTCGCCTACGGGGGGCACATGGCCGCCGCGATGGCGCTGATGGAGTGCCCCGCCATCATTCTCGCCGTGATGCTCGCCAACGCGCTGCGTCAGCAGGCTGCGGCACCCGCGAGCGCGATCGTCATGCCCGGCGGCGCCGCGGCCCTCGGTACGCACGCTCCTCCGCCGGGCCATTCGATGGGCAAGGTGCTGCACGAGTCGTTCACCGACGGCGCGCAGTTGCTGTTGCTCGGTTCCATGGCGGTGGGCCTGCTCACGGGGGAGGCCGGCAAGGCCGCCATGCAGCCTTTCTCGGCGGACCTCTTCAAGGGGATGCTGTCGTTCTTCCTCCTCGACATGGGCCTGATGGCCGCGCGCAACCTGCCGCAGGTCCGCGGCAAGTCGCCCTGGCTCGTCGCCTACGCCGTCCTCGCGCCCGTCGTCCACGCAGCGCTGGCGCTGGGACTCGCCTGGCTCCTCGGCCTGCCCCAGGGGGACGCCACGCTGCTGATGGTGCTCGCGGCGAGCGCGTCGTATATCGCCGTGCCGGCGGCGCTGCGCTACGCCATCCCGGAGGCCAATCCGTCGCTGTACTTCGGACTCTCCCTGGGCGTCACCTTCCCGCTCAACATCCTCGTGGGCATCCCCGCGTACGCGGCGGTCGCGCGGGCCGTGCTGGGCTGACGCCGGCGCCCGGCGCGGCGTGCGGACTGCGGCCGATGCCCGGACGCCGGCCTATGCACCCGGACGAAGTGCCGCTGCGCATCGTGCACCGCGGCCACAACGACAACGGGGGACCGTGCTTCCTTGCGGCCGCGCGGGAAATAGAGCCTGCCCCCTGTTTCTCCGCCCTGCGTCCCCTCTGCTGCCGCAAGCTCCGGCGCTGTGGCCTATTCCTCCTCCAGCAGCGCCTTGATCCGTCCCGCCTTCACCGCCGCCACCAGCGCCTCGTGATCTTTTGCGTTTTGGTCCGCGTAGGCCATGGCGAAGTCACCGATCGCCTGGTCAAACGTGTCCGATTTGCCCAGGTAGCCGCTGATCACCGCCGCATCCCCTGATTTCGCGTGCGCGTGGGCCACGGTCCGTCCGCACAGTCCGGCGTTCAGCATGAACTGTTCGGCGGACGCGCCTTCGATGGGCGCGGACATCTTCATGTCCCGCAGCTGGCGCACGTAGAAATGTCGGCCTGTGCTGCCGTGCGTCCAGCCCAGAAAGATGTCGCTGGCGGACTGCATCAACCGTTGCCCCGTGACCACCCGTTGCCCCTGGTTCTCGTACACGCTCTTGCCCGCGTATGGCGCGAGCACGGAGGGACCCGCTTCCTTGAATTGCAGGAACAGGGGATGATTCTCCGCGGAGAAGAACAGCCCCACCCAGCAGCGCGTGCCCACGCTGCCGATGCCGACCGCCTTGATCGCAATGTCCTCCAAGCGATAGCGGTCGAAGAGGATCCGGCGTTCGTCGGACAGGCTCGATCTGTACGCGGCGAGCGCCCCCAGGACGGCCTTCTCGGTGCCTCTCGTGGTGATATGGAACATCACCGGCGGTTGATCGATCAGGCGCCGCCGGCCCCCGACCTCGCCGCTGATCTTCGGGTACAGGTAGTCGCCAATGCGCTCATGCGCCTGCGCCACCACCCGTTCGCGAAACTTGCGGATCCTGGCATTCGGGGCCATGTCGACGATCGTGCGGGCATCGAGGCGGTCGTACCAGACCTCGAGCGGACTCATCTTCGAGCATTCGCGCAGCCGCGCCCGGTAGGCGCGCACGCACTCGACGGCCGTCGCCTTGGCTTGCTTTTCGGTCAGATTGTTGTCGCGGGCGGCCACCACAAAGCTGACCGCCAGGCGCTTGACGTCCCACTCCCACGAGGCGGGCAGGGTTTCATCGAAGTCGTTGATGTCGAAGATGAGATTGCGCTCGGGGGTCGCGAAGAGGCCGAAGTTGAGCAAGTGGCAATCCCCGCAGGCCTGCACCCGGATGCCGGTGGTCGGGGTCGTGGCCAGATCGTGGGCCATCAACCCCGCTGACCCGCGCAGGAAGGTAAAGGGACTGCGCAACATGCGCCCGTAGCGAACCGGCACCAGTTCCGGCAGGCGATCCCGGTTCGACTCTTTCAGGATGGCGATGGGATCGCGGGATCTGGCTGGCCGCTTCCACTCGGCGTGACTCGTGCGTGGCACGGCACCGCGGAGCGCTTCGCCGTCGGCCACGCGCTGTTCGCGCGAGCGCATGACGGGCTCGGACACACCGGGCGCGGACGTCGAGGACGTGGCCGCGTTTCTTTTCTTCTTCGTCCCAGCCATGACGGTGCTCCACCCCACAAAGTCGCTCTCAGAGCGTAACCTCTCACGACGGATCAAACAAGCCGAACCCGGACTGCTCGTTTTGCTTGACTGCGACAGCGACGTGCCGTCTGGGGTTCCTGCGAGGTCGGACCGTCGGACCACGCCAGACACTCGTCAACAGTCGACAATCAGTTGCATCGAGGGGTCTCCGGAGGGGCCGACGGGGACAGGCTCGATTTGCAGCTCTCCACGGAATTCACGTTCGGGCCGATGGCGCTCCTCTGCCGCGGCGTGCAGATTGCGGCCGATGCCCCGACGCCGGCCCGCCCACCCGGACGAAGTGCCGTTGCGCATCGTGCAACGCAGCCACGACGGCGAAACGTGCTTCTCTGCGGCGAGCGGGAAATCGAGCCTGGCCCCTTGTCTCCGTCCGACGTCGTCGAGCTGCACACCTGGCCAAAATGACGACGGCCCCGCGCGGGGGCCGTCGTTCGTGCTGTTGGTGGAGGTGGCGAGAATCGAACTCGCGTCCGAAGGTGCTCCACAGTCAGGACTACATGCTTAGTCGCGTCATTGTGCTCTCATCCCCTAACCGTTGACGGACATACGGCGAGAGGACCAGTCACCTTGATTTGACGCCTCGCCCAAGTGACCCGGGCGGACGCGATCGCTCTGAATGTCCTTGCCGTGACTACACTGTTGCCAGCTTCGTCACCCGGGCCGAGCGCTGCCCGGTGCAAGGTCCGGCGGGATTAAGCCGCCAGAGCGTACGTTTCGTCGTTCGCAGTTAAGTTTGCGATTGTCAGGGTTTAACGAGGACCAACACCTCGGCATGCCCCAAGCTGCTTCACGACCCCCGTCGAGACCAGTTCACCCCCGGAATCGATCGGCGCCGTGCGCGCGGCTCGTCGCCACCGCACGGCACTCGCATTATAGCAACGCCCGCGCCGGACCCCGTCGCCGGTGTCCAGGTTGCGCATTGCCGCGATGAACCCAAGATGGGGACTGTCGACCGCCCGTTCAAGCCACCGCCATGACCCTCGCCGCCCGCTTCGCCGCCGCCATCGCGCTCGCCTGCGCACTCGCCGCGCCGGCCGTCCCCGGCGCCACGCCGCTGGCGACGGTGCCTGCGCTCGACCTCGACCGCTACCTGGGCGTCTGGCACGAGATCGCCCGCTACCCGAACCGCTTCCAGGAGCAGTGCGCGGGCGACGTGACGGCGACCTACACGCGCAACGCCGACGCCACGCTCGGCGTCGTCAACGCGTGCCGCAAGGCCGACGGCGAGACGATGCGCGCGCAGGGCCAGGCGCGCGTGGTGACGCCGCCGGCCACGCTCGCCGTGCGCTTCGCGCCGGCGTGGCTCGCGTGGCTGCCGCTGGTGTGGGGCGACTACTGGGTGATCGACCTGGCCGACGACTACCGTTATGCGGTCGTCGGCGAGCCTTCGCGCGAGTACCTGTGGGTCCTCGCGCGCGAGCCGCGGCTCGCCGACGCGGACTGGCAGCGGATCGTCGCGCGGCTGCCGGCACTGGGCTACGATCCGGCCCGACTCGTCCGTACGCCGGCCTCGTAGCCGGGCCCGCGGGCGCCGCACGCTAGAATCGCGCTCTGACGCGCCCCGCCGGGGCGCCTTCCGCACTGTCCACCATGCACGCGATCGTTCCCGTCATCCTCTCCGGCGGCGCCGGCACCCGGCTCTGGCCGCTGTCGCGCGAGGCCGCGCCGAAGCCGTTCATGCCGCTGCCCGACGGCGAGACGCTGCTTCACAAGACCGCGCACCGCGCCACGCGCGTGCCCGGCTCGCGCGGGCTCGTCACGGTGACGAACCGCGACTACTACTTCCACACGAAGGACGTATATGCGGGGCTCGGCGCGCGCGAGCCGCAGGATGCCGCGTACCTGCTCGAGCCGTTCGGCCGCAACACGGCGCCGGCAGTCGCGGTCGCCGCGCATCTCGTGCGCGCACGCTACGGCGACGACGCGGTGATGCTCGTGCTTGCCGCCGACCACCTGATCCGCGACGAGGCGGCGTTCGCCACCGCCGTCGCGCGCGCCGCGGACGCGGCACTTTCGGGCAAGCTCGCGACGTTCGGCATCACGCCCACGCTGCCGGAGACCGGCTTCGGGTACATCGAGTGCGGCGCCGCGCTGGCCGACCGCGTGTTCGCCGCCGCGCAGTTCGTCGAGAAGCCGCCGCTCGCGAAGGCCCGCGACTACCTCGCCGCCGGCAACTACGTCTGGAACGCCGGCATGTTCGCGTTCACGCCGCGCGCGATCCTCGCAGCCTTCGAGAAGTACGCGCCCGCGGTTGCGGCGTCGGCGCGCACCGCGTGGCAGCCGCTCGCGCCGCGCGCACAGGACGCGATGCTGGAAATCGACGCCGCGACGTTCGCGGCGGCGCCCGATGTGTCGATCGACTACGCGGTGATGGAGAAGGCCGCCAGGGACGGTATGGTGGCCGTGGTGCGCGGCGACTTCGACTGGAGCGACGTCGGCTCGTGGCAGGCGGTGTCCGAGCTCTCCGACGCCGACGCCGACGGCAACCGCGGCAGCGGCGAGCGGGTGGCGATCGCCACGCGCGGGACGTTCGTGCATTCGGAAGACCGCGTCGTCGCGACGATCGGCGTCGAGAACCTCGTCATCGTCGACACGCCCGACGCGGTGCTGATCGCGCACCGCGACCACCTGCAACGCGTCAAGGAGGTCGTCGGCGAGCTGAAGGCGCGCGGCCACGAGGCCTACAAGCTGCACCGCACCGTGGCGCGGCCGTGGGGCACGTACACGCTGCTCGAGGCGGGGCCCGGCTTCAAGATCAAGCGCATCGAGGTCAAGCCCGGCGGATCGCTGTCGCTGCAGCTCCACCACCGCCGGTCCGAGCACTGGGTGGTCGTTCGCGGGACTGCGCGCGTCACGCGCGGCGAGAGCGAGTACGACGTGCCGCAGGGCGAGTCGACGTTCATTCCGGTGGAGACGAAGCATCGACTGGAGAACAGGGGCCCCGACGTGCTCGCGCTGATCGAGGTCGCCTGCGGCGACTACATCGAGGAGGACGATATCGTCCGCTTCGACGACAAGTACGGGCGCATCGCCGGCTGATCTGCGCGCCCCCGACGCCCCCACCCGGAGCCCACTTCCCGGGCGCGCCGGGCGTGCGTGCGGTCCCGCGTCGATCCCGGCGCGAATCCCCCCTGCGGCGCGCCGCAGGGGTAGCATGCGCGCATGCCACCGACCGGCCCGCCGCCCGCGCCCGCAGCGGAGTTCACGCGCCCCGGTGCCACGCTCGTGCCCGAGCGGGCCGGACCGAGCCTGCGCACGCGCGTCCTCGCGAGCCGCAAGCGGCAAAGCCTCATCGTCCTCGCGTTGTGCGCGGCCGTCGCGGCCGGCGCGGCGTGGATGTACGTCGGCGTCGAACGCTCGCTGCGCGACCTGCGCGCGCAGGGCCTGCCGGCGCTGCTCGACGCCAAGACCAAGTCGCTCGAGGTGTTCATCGAGGAGCGGCGCGCCGACGCCGAGCGCTGGGCGCGCGAACCGCGCGTGGCGATGGCCACGGCCGACCTCGCGCGCCGCACACGCATCGGCGACATGGTCGAGTGGTGCCGCAGCGCGGAGATCGCCGAATGGCGTGCGGTGCTCGACCCGCTGCTGCGCGACGCCAACGTCGCCGCGGTCAACGTCGTCGACCGCGACGGCCGCGTGATCGCGTCCACGCTGCCGGACATCTGCGGATTGCAGGCGCAGCCGCGCGCGATGGCGCCGCAGCTCGCGCAAGTGTTCGGCGGCCGCACGCAGTTCATCCGGCCGTACGCGGCCGATGCGCGGCTGGTCGCGGCGCAGCCGTTCCTCGGGACACGCCCCCTCGCCTGGATCGAGACCCCGGTGCGCGACGCGAGCGGCACGGTCGTCGCCGCGCTCGGCTTCGCGAGCTACGTCGACCGCGACTTCGAGGGGATCCTGTCGTCGGCGCGGCCGGGCGACACCGGCGAAGCGTACGCGTTCGACGAGGCCGGGACGCTGCTGTCCGAGGTGCGCGACGTGCGCGGTCTCGCCGATGCGGGCGTGCTGCCGCGCGACGCGCGGCGGGCGGCGTTCCGCGTCAAGGTGCGCGATCCGGGACGCGAGCTCGACGGGAGCCGGCCCGAGTCCGCGCCGCCTCCGTCCGAATGGCCGCTCACACGACCGGTCGCGGCGGCCCTGGCCGCAGGCGTGACGGCGACGTCGAGCCACGCGATGCGCGGCGTCCTGCTCGACCCCTATCGCAATTACCGCGGCGCCGAAGTGATCGGCGCCTGGCGCTGGCTGCCCGACGAACGCATGGGCGTGGTGGCCGAAATCGGCCTCGACGAGGCGTATGCGCCGCTGGCCTACGTCCGGGCAACGGTCGCCGGCGTGCTCGCGCTGCTCGTGGTCACTGCCGGGTGGGCGGCGTGGACGACGCTCGCCCTCGCGCGCCTGACCGCCAAGCCCGCCGCCGGTCGCCGAATCGGCCCGTACCACATCGTGCGCGAGCTCGCGGAAGGCGGCATGTCGACGGTCCACCTAGCGCGGCACGCGCTGCTCAAGCGCCCGACCGCGATCAAGATCGTCAAGCGGCACCTCGCGACCGACGAGGTCACGGCGCGCTTCGAGCGCGAGGTGCGGATGGTCGCCGAGCTGCGCCACCCCAATACGATCGAGATCTATGACTACGGGCACACGCGCGACGGCCTGCTGTACTACGCGATGGAGTTCGTCGACGGGTTGACGCTCGAGGCGCTGGTCGTGCGCGAGCGCACGCTGCCGCTCGAGCGCATGCGCCACATCGTCGCGCAGGTGTGCGCGGCGCTTGCCGAGGCGCACGGCAAGGGCATGATCCACCGCGACATCAAGCCCGAGAACGTGATGGTCTGCGAGCGCGGCGGTGAGTACGACTTCGTCAAGCTCCTCGACTTCGGCATCGTCAAGCGCATCGAAGCGGCATCGACCGACTACCCCGACGCGAAGCGCGCGCTGACGCGGCAGCTGCGCGTGCTGGGTACGCCCGCTTACATGCCGCCCGAGCGCATCGGGCATCCGTCGGACGTCGACGCGCGCGCGGACGTCTACGGCGTCGGCGCGGTCATGTTCTTCCTGGTGGCGGGACGCGCGCCGTTCGCTGGCGACGACGAGGCCGCGATCCTGCGCGACGTGCTCGCGACGCCCGCGCCGCGGCTGTCGGCGCTGGTCCCGGGCGTGCCGCCGGCGCTGGACCATCTCGTCGCGCGCTGCCTCGACAAGGACCCGAAGGCGCGACCCGGCGCCGTCGGCGACATCGTCGCGGTGCTCGCGACGCTGGCGCTGCCGCCGTGGACGCGCGAGCGCGCACGCGACTGGTGGGAACGCTGGCGCGACGCCTACGCCGCCGCCGACCCCGCGCGCGACCCCTGACGCGACGTCGATCCTCTCGATGTCGTCCCGAGAAGCGCCGAAACGGGGGATCCGCCTTAGCGCGATCCGCTGACCGGTCGCAACAGCAGATCCCTCGCTGCGCTCGGGATGACACCGTTGGGGGGAAGTGATGCTGCTCCGCCCGGCACGGCAGGGTGGGTCTGGCGGCGCCCCGCTCGGCCACCAGACATTCATGCAGTGTCATCCCGAGGAGCGCAGCGACGAGGGATCTGCTTGCGCGCGATCAGCCGACCCGTCGCAACAGCAGATCCCTCGCTGCGCTCGGGATGACACGGTCGGGTGGGAGCGATATCGCTACGCTCCGGATGCCACGGTGAGGTGGGCGTGGTGGCACCTCACCCGGCACGGTCGAGTGGGCGTGGCGCCGCCCCGCTCCGTACGTTACCGGCGGGAGTGGCGTCGCCCCACTTAAGATCACCGGGGCAGCGGCCGCAACGGGTGCGGCAGCCGGCTAGCGGCCTCCGTAACCCCGCTCGTCCAGCCACACGCGCAATCCGTCGAGGTTGTCGCGCGCCTTCGCCTCGTAGCGCGTGCGGTAGTAGTCGGTCCCGAAGAAGTGCGGGCGCGCACGCAGTGCCGCGAGGAACGCGGCCAGCCCGCTGTAGTACTCGGGATCGCTCTGCGCCGAGAATTCCTCGCGGAGCAGGTCGCCATGGCGCATGAACTCGTCCCACGCGGCGCCGAAGCCGGCGAGGTCGATGTCGTCGATGAACTTGCGGTCGTTGCCGCGGGCCGCCACCGCGCGCTTCGTCGTCATGATGAGCGCGCAGACGCGACGCCGGAACAGCGGCCGCGCGCCCTCGGACAGCCGCAGGAACAGCTCGGCGCTGCGCCGTTCGTTGGAGGGGTCGCCGGGAACGTAGATCGCGTCGTGGAACCAGATCGCCATCTCGACCGCGTCCCGGTCGTGCAGCAGCCCCACCACTTCGTCGAACCGGGCGAGGCAATCGGCGATGTGGCTCGAATTGTGGAATCGGCGATCCGGCCCGTCCAGCAGTCGGGCGAGTTCCCCGTACACCGACGCCGCGGAGGGCGAGGGCGGCGCCGCCACGCACCGGTCCCAGAGCGCCGCAAAACGCGCCGAACTTGCGCCAGCCGCCGTCATCGATCGCGAATGGCGGACTCGCCGGCGACCCGCCACCGGCCGCGTGCGCGCGACTTGGGCTCGACCGGATCTGTGTGCCACATGACAGGGGGGCAACGGCGGCGGATGGCGTCCTCCACGGGCGGTTTCGCGCAGGCGCCGCCACTTTACGGCATCGTCGCGCCGGGCGAAAGGCGCCCCCTGCCCCTCGGCGTCATCGCGTGCGACAATCCGGCACCGTGGGGAATGTCCCCGGTATCGAAAGGGTGGATCGGCGATGCTCGGCTTCCTGAAGGGACGACCAGAACACCCGCGGATCGGCCAGATCCGGCAACTCCACCTGTTCGCGACGCTCGCTCCGCGCGAGCTGCGCGTGGTCGAACCCCTTCTGCACGAGCGCAAGTACCTCAAGGACGAAGTCATCTTCGACGAGGGCGAGGAAGGCCAGGCGCTCTACATCGTGCTCTCCGGCCACGTGCTCATCTGCCGGCCCGGCGATCCGCAGGCCGCGCGCATCGCGGAGATTCCACCAGGCGCGCTGTTCGGCGAGCTCGCGCTGCTCGAGGGCGCGCCGCGCACCGCGCAGGCCCGTGCGGCGGACGACTGCGTGGTGGTGGCGCTGTCGCGCGCCGACTTCAGCGGTCTCGTCGAGACGCATGGCGGAATCGCGTCGAAGATCGCGCTGCAGCTGGCGCGCGACCTCGGGCGCAAGCTGGTCGCGCGCTTCCTCACCCTCGACATGCGGCCGCAATGAAGGATCCGTACTTCGCGTCGGGCCCGCTCGTCGGGCTCATCACCATCGTCGTCACGTCGCTGCTGCTGGTGGCGTCGGCGAAGGCGCTCTGGCTCGTCGTCCCGCTGCTGTGCGCGATCATCCTCTACTACATGCTGTACCCGGTCGTGCACCGGCTGGCCCTGACCGGCATGGGCCGCGAGGCGGCGGCGGCCATCGTCGCGGGCAGCGTCACCATCCTCGGCGTGGCGGTCATGGTCCCGCTGCTGCCGTGGCTTGCCGCGCAGTCCGTCGGCACCGAGGAGACGTTCTACCGCTACCTCGAAGGCGGCCGGGTGCTGATCGACCGGACGCTGGCCGGACTGGAGAACCAGTTCGCGTTCCTGAAGAAGATGGACTTCCACGCGGAGATGGGCAAGCGCGCGGCCGAGTTCGGCGACACCGCGCTGCAGAAGAAGATCGCCGAGACGCTGCTCGCGGCCGCCGTCTCGCTGCCCACGATGCTGCTGGCGCCGTTCTTCGCGTTCTTCTTCCTGCGCGACGGCCAGCTCTTCAAGAAGCTCGTCACGCACGGCGTGCCCAACGCCTTCTTCGAGCGGACGATCTACATGTTCGAGCGCGTCGACGCGACGACCCGCGCGTACTTCCAGGGGCAGCTCAAGCTGACGGCGATCGACACGGTGTTCCTCGGCGTCGGGCTGTGGCTCATCGGGCTCCCCGGCGCGTTCGCGATCGGCCTCGCCGCCGCGCTGTTCGAGTGGATTCCCGTGGTCGGCACGGTCGCCGGCGCAGGACTCGCCGTCCTCATCGCAGCCACGGCGTACCCCAACGACCCGTGGGTCGTCTACGCGACGCTCGGCCTCTTCGCGCTCGTGCGGATGCTGGACAACTTCTTCTTCATCCCGCTCACCGTCGGGCGCAGCATCCAGATGCACCCGCTGCCGACCGTGCTCATGGTGTTCATCGGCGGAGCGGTTGCCGGCATTCCCGGGCTCATCCTCGCACTGCCGCTGATGGGCGTGGTCAGCGCCATCGTCGGCACCGTGTCCGGCATCGTCCTCGACCCCCGGCTGCGCGCGCGCAACCGATGGGCCAAGGAGCTGCTGCAGCGGCGGGTCACGGCCGACTTCAAGTAGCAACGCGCCCGGTCGTAAAGCCGCACGGCGGCACAGCGGCGCGCGTGAGTAAACTCTCCACCGAACGCCCTCGTTGGCAGGCCCGCGGACTCTCCGGTGTCATCCCGAGCGTAGCAAGAGATCCACCGCGACACGTCCCTTCCCTGTGTCGTTCCGAGCGCAGCGAGGGGCGCGCTTCGACATTTCGCCTCATTGTGTCATCCCGAGCGCAGCGAGGGATCTGCTTGCGCGGCCGTCCGGCGTGTTGCGTCAAAGCAGGTCCCTCGCTACGCTCGGGATGACACCGTTTGGTAACGTAGCGTAACCATGAACGCCGCCACACTCAGCGCATTCAGCGCATGCATCGTATTCGGCGCATTCGGTACATACAGTGCATTCAGTTCAAACTTGAACGTCCTGCCGCGACACCGGGAGCACTAGGTTGCAGCAATCCGCCAGCCGCGCCGACCGCGCGGGCCTCTACACGCCGCGCATCCTCCAGCAGCACCTCGTCGATGACCCCGATGGCCGCTGGTGGGCGGCCGACGGCACCGTCGTGTTCGTCGACATCTCCGGCTTCACGAAGCTGTCCGAACGACTCGCGCGCACGGGCCGGGAGGGCTCGGAGCAGATCACCGACGTGATCGGCAGGAGCTTCGAGGCGATTCTCGCGGTCGCCTACGACAACGGCGCGAGCCTCCTCAAGTTCGGCGGCGACGCGCTGCTGTTGTGGTTCGAGAACGCGGGGCACCCGCTGCGCGCGTGCCGCGCCGCCGTGCTGATGCGCCGCGTTCTGCGCGACGTGGGCCGCATCGAGCTGCCGGGCGCCAAGGTCACGCTGCGGATGTCGCAGGGCGTGCATTCGGGGCATTTCCACTTCTTCGCGGTCGGCGCGACGCACGTCGAGATGCTGCCCGTCGGACCGGCGTGGACCCGCGTCGTGACGATGGAGCACACGGCGACGGCGGGCGAGATCCTCGTGAGCCCCGAAACCGCTTCGCTGCTGCCCGCGCGGTGCATGGGCAATCCCAAGGGGCCGGGCGTGCTGCTCGCGCGCGAGCCCGCGGGCGCCGCCGAGAAGTTGCCGCTCGTGCCGCGGCCGCGCATTTCGCCGGAGACGCTCGAACGGTGCCTGCCGCCCGCCGTGCGCGAGCACGTGCTGGCCGGCGGCGGCACGTCGGAGCACCGCCCCGTCACGATCGCGTTCATCCGGTACGAGGGAACCGACGCGCTGATCGAGCGGCACGGCCCCGCCGCCGCCGCGGGCGCGCTGCAACGGCTGGTCGCCGCGGTCGATGCCGCGGCCGACGAGTTCGGCATCGCGCTGCTCGCGTCCGACGTCGACGCCGATGGCGGCAAGCTCATCCTGACGGCCGGCGCACCGACGGTCACCGGCGACGACGAGGAGCGGATGCTTCTCGCGTTGCACAGGATCGTCGATGCCGGCGTCCCGATCTCGATCCGCATCGGCGTCAACCGCGGCGCGATCTTCGCCGGCGACATCGGCCCGTTCTACCGGCGCACGTACACGGTGATGGGCGACGCGGTGAACCTCGCGGCGCGACTGATGGCCAAGGCCGAGCCCGGCCACATCTACGCGACCGCAGATGTGCTGGACCGGTCGAACACGCTGTTCGCGGCGACGGCGCTCGAGCCGTTCATGGTGAAGGGGAAGGCGCAGCCGATCCAGGCGTGGGCCGTCGGATCCGCGACCGGCTCGCGGACGCGGCAGGGTTCGCTCGAGCAATTGCCGCTGATCGGGCGCGACGCCGAGCTCACGACCATGCGCAAGGCGCTCGCCGACGCGCGCGCGGGTGGCGGTCGCTGCGTCGACATCACCGGCGAGGCCGGCGTGGGCAAGACGCGCCTCATCGACGCGCTGCGCGCGGAGGCGGCCGATTTCCGCGCGCTGCACGCCGTGTGCGAGGCCTACACGGCGAGCACGCCGTACGCGGTATGGCAAGAGCTGCTGCGCGAGGCGTCGGGGTTCGGACGCGACGACGACGACGACGCGGTCGAACGACGCTTGCGCGAGATCGTGGCCGGTGAGGCGCCGCAGCTCACGCCGTGGCTGCCATTGATCGGCTTCGCGTTCGGGCTCGACCTCCCTGCTACTCCCGAGATCGAGATGCTGGCCGAGAAGAACCGGCGGCCGAAACTGCACGAGTCGGTCGAGGCGTTCATCGCGACCACGCTGTCCGGCCCGACGCTCTTCGTGCTCGAGAACGCGCACCACATGGACCCGGCCTCGACGGAACTGCTCGCGCACATGGCGCGCGTCACCAGCAGGCACCCTTGGCTCGTCTGCGTTGCCCGCCGGCCGGGCGGCGGCGGCGCACCGCCCGCGGAGGCTGCCGCCGTGCTCGGCGTCGCGCTGGCCCCGCTTGCAGCGCAGGACGCACGCCGCTTGACGCAGATCGCGACCGAGCACAATCCGCTGCCGCCGCACGTGCTCGACGTCGTGGCGACGCGCTCCGGCGGTAACCCGCAATTCCTGCGCGACCTGCTGCGTGCCGCCATCGACTCGGGCGGCATCGGCGGCCTTCCCGATTCCGCCGAGGCCGCGACGATGGCGCGCATCGACGCGCTGCGTCCCGAGGATCGCGCCGTCGTCCGCCGCGCGGCGGTGTTCGGGCTGACGTTCCATCCGCGCATGCTGGCGTGGCTCGATACCGAAGGCGCGGCGGAGCCGCCGGACCCGGGAACTTGGAAGCGGCTGGCCGAGCTGTTCGAGGAGGAGGACGACGGTTACCTGCGCTTCCGGCGATCGCTGCTGCGGGATGCCGCGTACGAAGGCCTGCCATACCGGCTGCGCCGGCAGTTGCACGGCGCCGTCGCCGCGCACATGGAACGCGAACTCGCAGCGCCCGACGAGGAGGCGGACCTCCTGTCGCTGCACTACCTGGTCGCCGGCGAGCACCGTGCCGCGTGGCGCTACGCGACGATCGCCGCGAAGAACGCGCAGGACGCGTTTGCGTTCGTCGAAGCGGCACGGATGTTCGCGCGGGCGCTGGAGGCGGGACGGCGGCTCGACGACGTCCCGCAACGGGAGCTCGCGTCCGTGCACGAGGCGCTCGCCGACTGCCTTTACCGGGTCGGCGAGTTGCCCAGGGCCGCGGACGCGTACTCGTCGGCGCTGCGCCTCGCCGGCAGGAATTCGCTCCATGCGTCGGAATTGCTGCTCAAGCGTTCGAAGCTCGAGGAAAAGCTCGGCAAATATCCGCAGGCGCTGCGCTGGGCGGCACGCGCCGGCAAGGCCGTCCATGGTTTGCCGGGTGACGAAGCGGCGCGCCAGTCGGCCCGTACCAGCGCGTGGTACGCGACCGTGCTGCAGGCCGAGAACCGCCCGGCCGACGCCATCCGCTGGGGCACGCGGGCGATGCGCGAAGCCGAGGCGGCCGACGACCCCGAGGCGCTGGGCTCCGCGCTCTACGCGATCGGGTACGCCTACGGTGTCCTCGGCAAGGAGGGCGCCGAAGCGTACCTGCAGCGCGCGCTCGAAGCCTACCGACGTTCGGGCAACCTGCTGCGACAGGCCGCGCTGCTCTCGAACCTCGGTGTGATCTGCCAGTGGGAGGGGCGCTGGGACGAGGCATTGGCGTACTACGAACGCGGCCTCGCGGAGACGGTCAAGCTCGGCAACACGTTCGATGCCACGATTGCCAAGATGAACATCGCGGAAATCCTGTCGGACCGCGGCGAGGTCGACGAGGCGCAGGCGCTGCTGCTGGAGACGCTTCCGGTGTGGCGCGCCTCGCGCTATCGCTTCCTCCTGGGCGGATGCCTCTGGCTGCTCGGCCGGGCATCGCTGAGGGCCGGCCGCATCGACGAGGCACTCGCGCGGCTCACGGAGGCACGCGCGCTGTTCGTCGACGTCAAGCGCGAGGAGGAAGTACTCGACGTCGACGCGCGCATTGCCGAATGCCGTACGCATTCGGGCGACCCGGACGCGGCGCTGGCGCTGGTGACGGAAGCGCTTGCGCGCGCACGCGCGTCGAAGTCCGGCGCGAAGGCGGTGTCGTTGCTCGAGCGCGCAAGGGGGCACGCGCTGCTGCGCAAAGGTGACGTCGCCGGCGCGCGCCAGGCGCTCGAGGCGAGCCTCGCCTCGGCGCGCGCGCGGCGCGACCTGCAGGAAACGACCCTCGCGCTGAACTCGCTGTGCGAGGTTCTCCCGCTGGCCGGGGAAACACCCCGGGCGGAGCAGGTTGCCGAGCGTGACGCGCTCGTCGCGCGATTGAAGATCCGCGCGCTGCCCGCACTGCCGGCGGCGGCGCGCTGAACGCGCGTCACTGCCAAAGAAAAGCGGCCCCGAAGGGCCGCTCTTCCTTGCACCGAACCGCGTTGCGCTAGTCGTTCGACATGAAGCCGTCGCCGTTGTCGATGGCGTCGGTCTGCCAGTAGTACCTCGTCGCGCCGGTCACCGGGTCGGGCGTGTACGTTTGCCACCCGTGCGACACGATGCACATGCGCACGGCCTTGCCGCAGTACGGGCTGACGGTACCCGTTGTGCAGGCCGGCGGGCCGCCGCGCGTGTCGATCGGCATCGGTGTGCTCATCGCATACGCCCCTGCGCCGTGGGCGGCGTCGGTCGTCATCGCCTCACCGCGCGTCAACGTCAGGGTCGTGCCGCCGGTTCTCGACGCCGTCATCCGCTCGCTGCCGATGTAGATCGGGAACGGCGTGCCGACCGCGGGCAGCGGCTCATATCCGCCGCTCGGCGGGGTCGTGGTGGTGTCGAGCGTGATCGACAGTACACCCGCCCCGAGGCCGCCGGTCGGTACCTTTCCGTACGGCCGCGGGAGCTTGCTGCTCAGGCATGCCAAGCCGTCGGTCTTGATGAGCTGGCTGGCGTTGTCGACCTCCCATGCGACCTTCGGCCGGGTCACGGGCGGGTAGCCAAGATCGGCGGCAACCAGCGTCTTCGCCTTCCAGTTCACCGAGTAGTAGAACGCGGCGTCGGGCTGCAGCGCCGTGTCCCAGGCATTGGCGATGTACTGGTCGACCGTGAGAATCTTGTTCTCGAATCCATAGTTGACCAGTTGGCACGTGCTGCCCTTGGCGTTGAACTCCCCGCGCTTGCCATACGCGTAGCCGGGCTCCGTCCCCGCCAGCGACGACGGGTTGGTCACGCTCGCGGGAATGTCGGACCCGCACGCAAGTGAACCGTTGGGGAACACCATGCTGCTGAACGAGATCGACTGTGCCGAGGCCGCCGACGCGGTCACCGTGACCGGTCCGAGCGTGCTGAACGTGACATTGAACGTGGTCTGGCCGCCACTGGTCGTCTGCGTTCCGCCGCCGCCGATGGACGGCGATCCCGCAAGCGTCACGGCCGTATCGGGTGGCGCGCCGCAGCTCGACGTGACGGAAACGGTCACGCCGTATGAGGGGCCCGCGACGAAGCTGGTGGGCAGCGTCCCGAAACCGAGCGTCAGTGTGCCGCTCGGCGTAGTGGATCCCACATAACCGGTGGGAAGGACTGACGGCGCGATCTTGGCGAACGTCTCGCCACTCAGTGACGAGCCGGTCCACGCGACAGTCTGGTCCCAGCCGCTCGCGGCGCACCCCGCCGAGGAGGACACGTAGAGCGGAACGTTGAGGAACACCGAACTCCCGCGACCGAGCGGGTACATGTTCGTGATCCGGATACGCCCCGCTGTCGACCAGTCGATGTTGCCCGTGTAGGCCGGCTGGAACGTGGGCGCCGCGTACACGGTGTACCCGTCCGGAAGGAAGATGTCCATCGAGTTGATCGACGAGTTGCCGTTCGGCGACTCGTTCTTGATCCGCAGCATGAAGCCGGGGTTGTTGCCCGCCGCGAGGCTGCCCGGATTGAACGCGAGGCTGTACTGCTTCGAGGGACCTGCCGCGCCCGCGGGGAGCGCAAGGACGGCGAACGCCGCCGCCAGGAAGATCGCTGCTATTTTGCGCAAGCCGTTCATCTTGGATCTCTCCCGAATAATTTCGACGAATCCCCCAAAGAACACGCCTGCGGCGACCCGCTTATTGCGGCTTTTTGTGATCGAGGGTACGGACACCGCATCCATCAAGCGTCGGAATGATAGTCGTCCCAATGACAATAGCAACGATAATTTTTCGCGTTGACGTCCCAGTGATTTGACAATGTCATGAAACTTTCGCAAACCCGGCATGGCGCCGGGTCTGTAGGGACCCTCGTCGGCGGCGTCGGCAACGAATGCCGTCGTCTACAGCTTGGGGGCGAATCGCCGGAACCCCGCGGTCATCGAGATGTCGGCTTCTGACCCCAAATCCAGCGCAATTCGCGCTGCGCGATGATCCGTCGTCACTGCACCAACTCGCAACCGAGCGTGTTTTGTAGCTTACAATAATAGCCGTCGCTTGCGGCGCTCCCCGAAGCCCGCCCAGCGCCACCCGGCGGCGACCTCCGCCGACGGACGGCGTCTGTCGGTCATCCCTACGCCGGCACGTCGGGGTCCATCTGCCGCTCCAGCCGGGCGATCTGGTCCTTGAGCAGGAGCTTCCGGCGCTTCATCCGCCGCAGCTGGAGCTCGTCGTGCGTGGCGTCGAGCTCGAGGTGGGCGATGGCCGTGTCGAGGTCCCGATGCTCGAGCTTCAGCGCGACGATGCGCTGCTGCAGCGCGACGCGATCTCCGTCGCCGATCGGACCGCCGATGTCGTCCTCGTCGCTCAATCGTCGCCTCCTTGGTCCCGCATCGTTCGGGCCGCGCTCAATCGTCGCCTCCTTGACCCCGCATGGTCGAGACCGCGCTCAATCGTCGCCTCCTTGATTCCGAATCGTAGAGGCCGCGCTCGAGCGTCGGCGCCCCTCAATCGCGCGGCGACGCGCGCTACGCGCCTCCCTCGGCTTCGCCTCGGCCGCCGCGCTCAATCGGTCCCCACCGCCGCCGCCTCGTCGACATCGGGCCGCCGCCGCCCGTAGCGGCTCGTCAGCCAGATGCCGGCCAGGATCAGCACGATGCCGGCGACGTGGAACGGCGCGAGCCGCTCGCCGAGGAACGCCCACGCGAGCACGATGCCGAATACCGGCATCAGGTGCACGAATAGCCCCGCGACGTTGGCGCCGACCTCGGCGACACCGCGGTTCCAGAAGAGATACGCCAGCACCGACGAGAAGGCTGCCACCGCGAGCAGCGCCGCGAGATTCGTCCACGACCACGCGATCGCGCGGCCGAGCGCCATCTCGACGAGCCACAGCGGCAGCACGCACAGGTCGCCGACGATCATGACGACGAGCAGGAACGACATCACGTGGAGACCCGCGGGCCGCCAGCGCAGCGCGACCGTGTAGATCGACCACATCGCCATCGAAAGGATGACGAAGAGGTCGCCGACGTTGAGGCGAAAGCCGAGCAGCGTGGCGAGGCTGCCTTCCGACAGGATGGACAGCACGCCGCCGAGGGACACCGCAACGCCGAGCATCTGCAGCGGCGCCAGCCGCTCGTGCAGGAACACCCACGAGATCGTGACGATCATCACCGGAATGAACGAGTTGAGGATGACGCCGTTGGTCGCGGTCGTGTAGTTGAGGCCGAGGTACGCGAGCGCGTTGTGCGTGCCCACGCCGATCGCGCCCAGCATCAGCATGACCTTCCAGTTCCTGCGAATGACGGGCCAGTCGCGCCGCACGTACGGCCAGGCGAACGGCGCGAGGATCAGGATCGCGAAGAACCAGCGGAAGAACGTCATTCCCATCGGCGGGATGTCCGCGTGCAGCCCGCGGCCGACGATCCAGTTGCACGCCCAGAAAAACGGCGTGAGCGTCAGCAGCAGGTACGGGGAGACGCTGCGCGACGCGACCATCCGCGCAGTATAAGCGCGGCGCACCGTGCGAAGGCAGCGCCCGCGCCCCGGCCGGTATAATTCCACCCTTGAATACCGACGCGACTTCGCCGGCCGCGCCGCCGGCGACCGGCGCGCGCATCCCCTCGCTACCCGCGCTGATTCCGGAACTGCCCGCCGCCGGCCGGCGGGCCGACGCCGGCCCGTTCGCCGGCTCGTCCGATGCGCTCGCGCTCGCGGACCTCGCGCGCCGCGCGGCCGCCGAAAAGCGCATGGTCGCGGCCGTCACCGCCGATCCGCAGTCCGCGCAGCGGCTGGCCGCGGAGATTCCCTGGTTCGCGCCCGAGCTGCGGGTCGCGCTGCTGCCGGACTGGGAAACGCTGCCGTACGACCAGTTCTCGCCGCACCAGGACCTGGTGTCGGAGCGGCTCGCCACGCTCTATCGCGCATCGCGCGGCGAGTGCGACGTGCTCGTCGTCGCCGCGACCACCGCGCTGTCGCGCCTCGCGCCGCCGTCGTACCTCGCGGCCTTCACGTTCTTCCTCACGCAGGGCGAGACGCTCGACGTCGACGCGCTGCGCGCGCAGCTGGCGCTCGCCGGCTATTCGCACGTCACGCAGGTCGTCTCGCCGGGCGAGTTCAGCGTGCGCGGCGGCCTGATCGACCTGTTCCCGATGGGGTCGGCGCTGCCGTACCGGATCGACCTCTTCGGCAACGACATCGAGACGATCAAGACGTTCGACGTCGACACGCAGCGCACGCTCTACCCGGTGCCGAACGTGCGCATGCTGCCGGCGCGCGAGTTTCCGCTCGACGACGCCGGTCGCACGCGCTTCCGCAGCCGCTTCCGCGAGGTGTTCGAGGGCGATCCGTCGAAGTCGTCGCTGTACAAGGACATCTCGGCCGGCGTAGTGCCGGCCGGCATCGAGTACTACCTGCCGCTCTTCTTCGAGCAGACGGCGACGCTGGCGGACTACCTGCCGCCGGCAACCGTGGCCGCGCTGCACGGCGACGTGCGCGGGGCCATCGATCACTTCTGGCAGGACACCGAGGCGCGCTACCGGCTGTTGCGCGGCGACAAGGCGCGCCCGCTGCTGCCGCCGACCGAGCTGTTCCTGCCCGAGGACGAGTTCAACGGCACGCTGAAGACCTTGGCCCGCGTCGAACTTCTGCGCGAAGGTGCCGGGCCGACAGTCCCGCTCCCGCCCGTGCAGGTGGACCGCCGCGCCGACGATCCGCTGTCGGCACTGAAGCGTTTCCTCGCGACGACCCCGCTGAAGATCGCGATCGTCGCCGAAAGCGCCGGCCGGCGCGAGACGATGCAGCACTTCTTCGCCGAGTTCGAGCTGACGCCCGCGCTCGGCGAGGGCTTCGCCGCATTCGCGGCGGGCGCGGACCGGGTCATGCTCATTGCGGCGCCGCTGGCGGCGGGCTTCGCGTGGCCCGGGGGCGGACTCGCGTTCGTCACCGAGACCGAGCTCTACGCCGGCGTCGCGCGCCGGACCGCGCGCGAGGCGGCCAAGCGCTCGAATGTCGACGCGATGGTGCGCGACCTCTCCGAGGTGCGCATCGGCGATCCGGTCGTTCACGAGGAGCACGGCATCGGCCGTTATCTCGGCCTCGTGACGCTCGACCTGGGCGACGGGCCGAACGAGTACCTGCAACTCGTCTATGCCAACGACGCGAAGCTGTACGTCCCGGTCTCCAACCTGCACCTCATCAGCCGCTACAGCGGCGCCTCGCCGGATGCCGCGCCGCTGCACGAGCTCGGCAGCGGCCAGTGGGAGAAGGCCAAGCGCAAGGCGGCGCAGCAGGCGCACGACACGGCGGCCGAGCTGCTCAACCTCTACGCGCAACGCGCGGCGCGCCAAGGCCACGCGTTCGCGCTGAAGCCGCGCGACTACGAGCGCTTCGCGGAAGGATTCGGCTTCGAGGAGACCGCGGACCAGGCCGGCGCCATCGAGGCGGTGATCAAGGACATGACCGCGGGCCGCGCCATGGACCGCCTGGTGTGCGGCGACGTCGGCTTCGGCAAGACGGAGGTCGCGCTGCGCGCGGCGTTCGTGGCGCTCCTCGACGGCAGGCAGGTCGCGCTGTTGGTGCCGACCACGCTGCTGGCGGAGCAGCACTTCCAGACATTCTCCGATCGCTTCGCGGACTTTCCGGTGCGCATCGCCGAGCTGTCGCGGTTCCGCACGGGCAAGGAGACGAAGGCCGCGCTCGAAGGCCTGACGAACGGGAGCATCGACCTCGTCATCGGCACGCACAAGCTGCTGCAGGGCGACGTCAAGTTCCGCAACCTCGGGCTCGTCATCATCGACGAGGAGCACCGGTTCGGCGTCCGCCAGAAGGAGCGGCTGAAGCGGCTGCGCGCGGAGGTCGACGTGCTGACGCTCACGGCGACGCCGATCCCGCGCACGCTCGCGATGTCGCTCGAAGGCATCCGCGACTTCTCGGTGATCGCCACCGCGCCGGAGCGCAGGCTGTCGATCAAGACGTTCGTCGCCGCGTACTCGCAGGGCATCGTACGCGAGGCGGCGCTGCGCGAACTGAAGCGCGGCGGGCAGATCTACTTCCTGCACAACGACGTGTCGACGATCGCCACGCGCGCGGAGGGGCTCGCGAAGCTGCTCCCGGAGGCGCGCATCGCGGTCGCGCACGGGCAGATGGCCGAGCGCGAGCTCGAGCACGTGATGCGCGACTTTTACCAGCAGCGCGTCAACCTGCTCGTGTGCTCGACGATCATCGAGACCGGCATCGACGTGCCCACGGCCAACACGATCATCATCGACCGCGCCGACCGCTTCGGGCTCGCGCAGCTGCACCAGCTGCGCGGGCGCGTCGGCCGCTCGCACCACCAGGCGTACGCGTACCTGTTGACGCCGCCGGCCGACGCGCTGTCGGCGCAGGCGAAGAAGCGCCTGGAGGCGATCCAGATGATGGAGGACCTGGGGTCCGGGTTCTACCTCGCGATGCACGACCTCGAGATCCGCGGCGCGGGCGAGGTGCTCGGCGAGTCGCAGTCGGGCGAGATGCAGCAGATCGGCTTCCAGCTCTACAACGACATGCTGCGCGCGGCGGTGTCGGCGCTGAAGGCCGGCCGCGAGCCGGACCTGACCGAGCCGCTCGGCGTCACGACCGAGATCAACCTGCACGTGCCGGCGCTGCTGCCCGAGCGCTACTGCAACGACGTCCACGAGCGGCTCGTCCTCTACAAGCGGCTCGCGAGCGCGGAGAGCGTGGACGAGCTCGACGGGATCCAGGAAGAGCTCGTCGACCGCTTCGGCCCGACGCCCGAGCAGGCGCAGGCGCTGCTCGCGTGCCACCGGCTGCGGCTCGCCGCGAAGCCGCTCGGCGTGACCAAGGTCGACGCCGGCGTCGAACGCACGACGATCCAGTTCGTCAGGCAGCCGCCGTTCGACCCCGGCGCGCTGATCCTGCTCGTGCAGAAGGACGGCCGCGTCCGCTTCGCGGGTCCCGACCGCGTCCGCATCGAGCGCGCCGCGCCGAAGTTGCCCGAGCGCATCGCGCTGGTGCGGGATTTCCTCGGGCGGCTGGCGTAGGCCGCAAACGCATTGCGTCCGTTTGGGAGGCCGTGCAGCTGCGGAGTGTGAAGCGGGCGCGGAACGCAGAGCGGGCGCGGAAGAGAATGCCGGTGCAGAGCGTAAAGCAGATCCCTCCCTGCGGTCGGGATGACACCGTGTTTGTTGGGTCGGGCCGCGATTGTCCGGCCCGCCGGCGATTGTCCGGCCCGCCGGCGATTGTCCGGCCCGCCCGCGATTGTCTGGCCCGCCCGGTGCATGTTGTCCCATTGACATGTGTCATCCCGACCGCAGGGAGGGATCCGCTTTCCGACACCCCCAACGTGCCCGCCCGGTGCATGCCGTCCCATTCACATGTGTCATCCCGACCGCAGGGAGGGATCTGCTTTCCGACACCCCCAACGTGCCCGCCCGGTGCATGTGTTCCCATTCATACGTGTCATCCCGACCGCAGGGAGGGATCTGCTTTCCGACACCACCCCTAAACGCGCCCGCCGCCGCCGAATCATCCATCGGTGTCACACCGGATCATCCACCGGTGTCATCCCGACCGCAGGGAGGGATCTGCTTTCCGACACCCCCGAATCGTGCCTGCCACCACCGGATCATCCATCGGCGTCGTCGACGGATCGTCCATCGGCCTCGCGCCGGATCGTCCATTGGTGTCGTCCCGACCGCAGGGAGGGATCTGCTTCAATGCACCGGTGCATCGCTACTTCGTCTACATCCTCGCGAGCCGCTCCCGGACGCTCTACATCGGCGTCACCGCCGACATCGAGCGCAGGGTCCTCCAGCACAAGCGGCGCGAAGGCTCGGAATTCACGTCGAAGTATCGAGTCCACCGCCTCGTCCACGTCGAGGAGACGGACTTCGTTCACGCGGCCCTGGCACGCGAGAAGCAGTTGAAATCGTGGTGCCGCGCGAAGAAGGTCGCGCTGATCGAAACAACCAACCCGGCATGGGTCTACCTCGCCGCTGAGTGGTACGATCTGCGCGAAGCGCAGCCGGATCCCGCACCTCGCTTCCGCCGGGATTCGCGATGAACGATCGGAGATGACTCCCGCGCGCGATGCGTCGCGCGACACCCCTGGGTAGGCGATCCTCGCAAACGCGTCGATACCGGGCGAACCGTCCCGTGCACAGTCCACTCCCACCGCAGATGCACGTGTTCGTCCGCGACTGGCTGTCGGCGAACAACATCCTGCTCAGGAGTCGCGAGGGCCACGTGCTGATCGACACCGGCTACGTCAGCCACGCGCCGCTCACGCTCGCGCTGCTGGCGTCGAAGCGCGGCCTCGGCGGCGAGCCGCTCGCGAAGCTCGTCAACACGCACGGGCACTCGGACCACATCGGCGGCAACGCGGCCGTACGCAAGGCCTACGGCTGCCCGATCGCCTTTCCGGCCACGGAGGCGCCGCTGGTCGAGCGCTGGGACGAGACGGGACTCTGGCTCGCCTACGCCGACCAGACCGCAGAGCGGTTCACCGTCGACGAGCTGCTGCACCCCGGATCGACACACGTGTGGGGCGACCTCGAGTGGCAGCTGCTCGCGGCCCCCGGCCACGACATGGGCGCGCTCGTCTTCTACAACCCGGAGCACCGGATCCTCGTGTCCGGCGACGCGCTGTGGGAGAACGGCTTCGGTCTCATCATGCCGCCGTCGCTCGATCCGGACGCGCTACCGGCGACGCGCGACACGCTCGACGTCATCGCCGGACTCGACGTGCGCGTGGTCATCCCGGGTCACGGCGAGCCGTTTCGCGACGTCGCCGCCGCGCTCGACCGCGCGTACATGCGCACCGAGGCGTTCGAGGCCGACGAGAAGAGGATCGGCCGCCACGCCGTCAAGGTCATCCTGGTGTTCAACCTGCTCCACCGGCGCCGCATGCCCGTCGCGGACCTGCCCGCGTACGTCGACCGCGTCGGCATCTACCGCGACATCAACGCAAAGGTCCTGCGCATGCCGCCGGGGGCGCTGGCGGCGATGCTCGTCGACGAGCTGACGCGCGCCGGCGTGGTGCGCGTCGAGGGCGGCGATCTCGTCCCGGCGTAGCCCGGTTGGAATAGAATTTCCGGACGCGCTGTTACCAGCGGAAGTGTCACCCGATCGACGTGCCGCGCGCACGGCCGGTCCCCGCCCGTGCCGTCAACCTTGGAGGATCCATGAACAGAAGTCTCGTCGCCGCCACCTCTGCCTTCGCCGTCGTCGCCGTGTTCTCCGCGGCCGTGATCGCTCAGGACATGCGGCCGGATCGCGCGATCAAGTACCGCCAGGGCATCATGCAGGCGCAGGGCTGGCAGATGGGCGTGCTGAGTCGCATGGCGAAGGGCGAGATTCCCTACAACAAGGACCAGGCGGTGCGCGCCGCGACGTTCGTGAACGAGCTGGTCAAGATGCCGTGGGAGGGCTTCGTGCCGGTCTCCGACAGCGGGAACACGAAGGCGAAGCCGGAGATCTGGAAGGACAAGGCGAAGTTCGACAAGTTCGCGCAGGAGGTTCAGGCCGAAACGCCCAAGCTCGTCGCGGCCGCCAATTCCGGCGACGTCGCGCAGCTGCGCGCCGCGGTGGGTGCCGTCGGCAAGGCGTGCAACAACTGCCACGACGACTTCCAGAAGCAGTGACGCCCAGGGCACCGGCGGACTCCGCCGCACGTGCCTTCACCGCATCAGAGCCGGTTCACCACCCACCACACGACGGCCGCGCACACGGCCAGCAGGACGAGCGCACGCGGCGTCGACGCGGCGGCGCCCGCGGGGTTCGCCGCCTTCGCGGGCAGCCGCTTTTCTCCCGAGAACATCGGCCGCACCAGGTTGTCGCGCAGGACGACAAGGTACGCGACGACCGCCGCGATGTGCACGGCGGCGAGGCCGGCGACGACCCACCACGCGCGGCGGTGAAGGTAGCCCGCCCGCTCGGACAGTGCGTCGGACACGTGCTTGACCAGCGGGCCCTCGTTGCCGATGTCGTCCTGCGTCATGAGCCCGGCCCCCGCCTGCACGAGCATCGCGAGCAGCAGCGCGATCACCATCCAGCCGCCCAGCGGGTTGTGCGTCGCGTGGACCTCGTGCGGGCCGTGCAGCAGGGAGCGGGCGTAGCGCGCGATGGCGGCCGGCCCGCGCAAGAACGACGCGAAGCGCGCGTTGCCGCTGCCGGCGAACCCCCACACGATCCGGAACAGGACGACTACGAGCAGCGTCTCGCCGAATCGCATGTGCCAGACGAGCGCCTCGTTGCCGATCTTTCCCGTCGTGACCAGCGCGACGACCAGCAGGACGATGACCCAGTGCGCAACACGCACCGGCCAGTCCCACACCGGAACCGCGACGGTCGAATCTGCCTCGGGCAACACGCAATCACACGCCGGGTCGGGAAGATGCGCGCCATTTGAGCAAAGTTCCCGCAGCCGTGCAAACGCGGCGGCGATGCCCCGGTTGGCGATCGGATAAAATGCAGGACGGCCGCCGGTTTCCGGGCCGCCCCGCAGCGGAATAGCGCGCCGCCGGGCCCTGTTCACGACGGCGAATCCGCCGACGACCGAATCCGCGGCCCCCGTACGGGAAGCCTCGATCAACGCCGACCCGCGAAAGCCGAACACCGTGTCGCAACTTCTCGAACATCCGGCCTTCCAGGGCGGCATTGCGCCGTTCGTCGTGGCGCTCGTCGTCGCGATCGTGCTCGGGCGCACCCGCTTCGCATGGCTCGCGATCGTCGCCGGATGGGCGACGAGCTACGCGCTCGTCAACGGCATCTCGTTCTCTCCGCTGACGGCGTCGCGCAAGATCCTTCTGCTGGGCCTGATCGCGCCCGTCGTCGGGATCGTCGCCGACACCTGGTTCTCGCGCGGGCGCCCGGTCGCGCTGGCGCTCGCGATCGTCGCGGGCATCGCCGCGCCGTGGGTGTTCCTGTCGGTGCTGTCGCAGCAGGAGGGCGGCGGCGCGTGGCTGTCGGCGCTCGGCATCGTGCTGTTCGCCGCAGCGATGGTCTACGCGATCGCGTCGCTGCGCGACGATCCGGTGCGCACCGGCGCCGCCGCGCTCGGCCTCGGGGTCGGCATCGGCGTCGCCGCCGTCATTTCCGCCTCGATCGGCTTCCTGATCTCCGGCATCGCCGTCGCGGCGTCCGCCGGCGCCCTGCTGCTCGTGTGGGTGGTTACGTCGCGACCGATCGCGCCGGGCCTCCTCGGCACGTTGACGATCGGGCTGCTGATCGCCCTGTTCGCCGAGGGCGCGCTGATGCTCGCGCAGATGCCGTGGTACGCGCTGGCCGCAGCGCTGGTCGTGCCGCTCGCCGTTCGCATGCCGGTGCAGGATTCCGCGTCGACGTTCGTCCGCGCGCTCATCCTTTCGCTGTACGCGCTGGCCGCCGCCGTCGTGCCCATCGCCGCCGCGTGGTTCGCCGCGCGCGCATCCGTGACGTAGTCCGTCCCTTTCCTCAGAAGGAGCCCGAAGTGCTCAAACGGTTTGCCGCTGTCTCCCTGCTCATCCTGCCGCTTGCCGCCGTCGCGGCGCCGGAGTCCTACACGATCGACCCGTACCATACGTATCCGAACTTCACGATCGACCACCTGGGCGTCTCGACGATCTACGGCCGCTTCAACAAGACGACCGGCAAGCCGACCCTCGACCGCGCCGCCAAGAGCGGGACGCTCGAACTGACGATCGAGGCCGCGTCGATCGACACCGGCGACGGTGACAAGGGCTCGCGGTCGCGGTCGCGCGACGAGCACCTGCGCTCGTCGGACTTCTTCAACGTCGCGGAATTCCCGCGCATCGCCTACAAGTCGACTAAGCTCGCGTTCGCCGGCGACAATCCGTCCGCGATCGAGGGCAACCTGACGCTGCTCGGCGTCACCAAGCCGGTCAACCTGACGATCGAGCGCTTCAAGTGCAACCCGGCGCAGGGCAACAGCAAGGAACGGTGCGGCGGGAACGCCACGGGCAAGTTCAAGCGGTCCGACTTCGGCATGAAGATGGGCGTGCCGAGCATCGGCGACGAGATCACGCTGCTCGTTTCGTTCGAGGCGACGAGGGACTGAAGGCGCTGCGGTGCCGATGCAAGGCCGGGCCGCGTGCCCGGCCTTTTCGCTTCCGCGCGCGGCCGATCAGCAGGCTGTTGAAAATCCCTCAGGTGTCATCCCGAGGAGCGTCGCGACGAGGGATCTGCTGGTACGCAACGCCTCGATTCGTGGCAACGGCGGTTCCCTCCCTCCGCCCGGGTCGACCCCGATATCCGGAGGTCGTCACCTATTTCAACAGCCGGTCAGGGCGCGAGCGACCCGATGAACGTGCGGATGCCGGACAGCAGCATCTCCACCGCGAGGGCGGTGAGCAGGAGGCCCATCAGGCGCTCGAAGGCGTTGACGACGCGCTCGCCCAGCAGGTCCTTCAGACGTCCCGCGGCCAGCAGCACCGCGGCGGTCACGACCATCGCGATCGTGAGCGCGCCCATCCACGTGTACAGGTGCCCGTAATCGCGGCTCGCCATCAGCATGACGGTCGCGAGCGCCGACGGCCCCGCGATCATCGGGATCGCCAGCGGAACGAGGAATGGCTCGCCGCCTTCGACGTCGCCGAAGATGCCTTCCTTGTGCGTGAAGATCATCCGCAGCGAGATCAGGAACAGGATGATCCCGCCGGTGATCGACAGCGAGACGTCCGACAGGCCGAGCCACTGCATGAACGTCCGGCCGCCGATCATGAACAGCAGCAGGATCATGTACGCGAGGAAGCACTCGCGCAGCAGGATGCGCATGTGCCGCTCGCGCGGCACCTTGTCGAGCGCCGCCACGACGAGGGGCAGGTTGCCGAACGGGTCGAGGACCAGGATCAGCAGGATCGTCGCGGCGAAGAGGTCGGCGTACATGGCGGCAAACGGGTCGCGGACAGTATAGCGTGGCGCGCGGTCACGCGCCGCCGCGCAGCATCCACCATCCGAGCGGGAACAGGATCGCGGCGACGAGGCCGTGCAGCGCGAACGCGAGCCCTGCATACGCGCCGGCATCCGCGTTCACCTGGAACGCGCGCGCAGTGCCGATGCCGTGCGCGGCGAGGCCGAGCGCGAAGCCGCGCGCGCGCCAGTCGCGCACGCGGCAGGCGTCGAGCACGTACTTGCCGAGCGCCGCGCCGAGGATGCCCGTCGTGACCGCGAACACGGCGGCGAGCGCAGGCAGGCCTCCCAGTTTTTCCGCGATGCCCATGGCGATCGGCGCGGTCACCGACTTCGGCGCCAGCGACAGCAGCGTCGCCGGCGACGCGCCGAGCGCGTACGCGAGCCCGACGGCGCTCGCGAGCGCCGCCAGCGAGCCCGCCGCCAGCGCGCCGGCGATCGGCAGCGCGAGCCGGCGCACGCTGCGCCACTCGCGCGCGAGCGGAACGGCGAGCCCGACCACCGCCGGGCCGAGCAGGAAGTGCACGAACTGCGCGCCGTCGAAGTACGTCCGGTACGACGTGCCCGTCGCCGCCAGCGCCGCGACGATGAGCGTGACGGCGATCAGCACCGGGTTGGCCAGCGGATGCATGCCGGTGCGCGCATAGCACCACCAGCCGGCGGCGTACATGACGAGCGTCAGCGTGAGGCCTGCGAGCGGCGTCGCGGCGAGATAGACCCACAGCTCGAACAGCGGCTGCGCGCTCACGAAGACTTACCTCGCGCACGCAATTCCTGCCACTGCGCGAGCCGCTGGAACACGACCGCCGTCACGCCGACGGCGAGCAGCGTGCTCACGACGAGTGCCGCGACGATCGGCAGCCATTCGTCGGCGACGCGCGCAACGTGCAGCATCACGCCTACGCCGGCAGGCACGAACAACAGCGACAGGTGCTTGGCCAGCCCGTCGGCGGCAATCGCAAGCCCGGACGGCGCCCCGCTGCGCGCGAGCAGCACGGCGAACAGCAGCGCCATGCCGGCGACCGGCCCGGGCACTGGCATGGCGGCGAGCCGCACCAGCGCCTCGCCTGCGCACTGGAACAGCAGCAGCCACGTGAAGCCGGCGACGAGCGGACTCATTGGTTTCCCTTCACTACAGGGTGGCTATCGAAGATATCCCGGTGACATTCCCGGAAGCGAAGCGACGAGGGATTTGTGGGTGCGCTACGGCTTCATTCGTGGCAACAGCGGATCCCTCGCGTTGCTCGGGATGACACCGAATTTCGGATGTGGCCGCCAAGGTCAACAGCCTGTCAACGACATCTGACGCACGTTCCGGGCGCACCCCTCACCCGCCCTTCGGGCACCCTCTCCCGCGTAGGGGAGAGGGAACCCTGCGCGCGGGCCCGAGAATGCGGAGCGCGCGGGCGAGGAGAAGCGGAGCACGCAGTCGAGAGGACACGGAGCGCGCGAGCGTCGCAGTGCCGTTCCCTCTCCCCCAAGGGGGAGAGGATTGGGGTGAAGGGAGGTTGCGCGGATCTCAATGCAGCTTCACCCGCGGCTCGAGCCGCCCGCGCAGGAAGCGGCCGACCGTGTCGAACGCCACGCGCACGAACCCGTGGATCGACACCTGGTGCATCTTGTAGAGTGACGTGTACATCAGCCGCGCGATCAGCCCCTGGATCAGCAGGCTGCCGCCGATCAGCGCACCCATCAGCGTGCCGACCGCCGAGAGCTCGCCCAGCGACACCAGCGAGCCGAAGTCGGTGAACCGGAACTCCGGCAGCGGCTTGCCCGCGAGCCGCGCCTTCATCGACTTGACGAGCAGCGTGGCCTGCTGGTGCGCGACCTGCGCGCGCGGCGGCAGCAAGCGAACGGCCCCTGCGCGCGCTTCGCTCGCTGCCCCCGGAGGAGGCGCGCCAGTCCCGTGGGGCGGCGCTTCGGCGCTGGCGCCGGCCTTGTGCCCGAGCCACGGCGCCGCCGCGCAGTCGCCGAACGCGAACACGTCGGGATCGCGCGTCGTCTGCAGCGTGGCCGTCACGACGAGCTGGTTCGAGCGGTTCGACTCCAGGCCGTCGAGGTCGCGCAGCACCGCCGGCGCCATGATGCCGGCCGCCCACACGATGAGGTCGGCCGGGAAGAACGCGCCGTCGGCCGTGTGCACGCCGTCGGCGGCGACCTCGGTCACGCGCTGCCCGGTGCGCACGTCGACGTCGAGCTTCGCCAGCAATTCGGTGGCCGCCGCGGCGACGTGGTCGGACAGCGGCGGCAGGATGCGCTGCGACGCCTCGATCAGCGTGATCCGGATGTCGCGCGCGGGGTCGAGGTGATCGAGGCCGTAACCGGCGTGCGCGCGCGTCGTCTGGCGGATCTCGGCGGCCAGCTCGACGCCGGTCGCGCCGGCGCCGATGATCACGATGTCGACGCGCGCGGATTCACCCGCCGCGGCGCGGCCGTCGGCGCGCACGCTGACGGCGAGCAGCCGGCGATGGAAGCGCTCGGCGTCGGCGAGGGTGTCGAGCGAAATCGGGTGCTGCGCCGCGCCGGGCACGCCGAAGTCGTTGCCCACGCTCCCCACGCAGATCACCAGCGTGTCGTACGGCAGCGTGCGCCGCGGCAGGATCTCCTCGCCATCGGGGCCGGCCACCGCGTCGAGGGTCACCTCGCGCCGCGCGCGATCGAGGCCGGCGAGCGCGCCCTGCCGGAACCGGAACTTGTGCCAGTGCGCGATCGCGAGGTAGTCGAGGTCGTGCGCGTCCGCATCCATGCGCCCGGCCGCGACCTCGTGCAGCAGCGGTTTCCACACGTGCGTCGCGTTGCGGTCGACCAGCGTGACCTGCACCGGACCGTCGCGACCGTAGCGATCGCCGAGCGCGGTCGCAAGCGGCAATCCACCGGCGCCGCCGCCGACGATCACGACGCGGTGTGGGGGTCGGCTGCCGTCCGCCATGCGTTTCCTCACGTGCCGATATTACGGGCAGCCGGTGATCGGCGCATAGGAGTTGCCAAGGTCGTTCCACGTCGACTGCACCGACATGCACGGCGTGGTGTCGAGGAATCGCAGGCCGGCCATCGGCGACGGCGGCGGCGCCAGCAGCGCGTCGGCAAAGCGCTGCTCGACGGACCTCGGCTTCGGTCGGCGCGCGTCGGGGTCGCGGCCCTCGACGACGATGCGCTCGACGTACTGCGGCTGCTCTCGGGCGCGCGCGGCGGCCACCGCGTCGGCGTCGAACAGTGCACTGCGCGCAGCGCGGTCCGGCGCCGCGGCGCGCAGTGGCGGCGGCGCGGCCAGCGGCGCCGGCAGCTCCGCCCGCGGCGCCGGCGCGACGGCGAGGCAGGCCACGGCCAGCGCGATGGCTCGGCCACCCGCGGGCATCATGGGCTCTTGCCTCCGGCCAGCGCGATGCCGACCCGCCGCCACCCCTCGACGTTGCTCTTGAGCGCGTAGTCGTATAGGGCGATGCGGTCCGCCAGCGCTTCGCTCGCGAGCGACGTAGGCGTCATCGGCGGCAGCGTGACCTGCGCGTCGGCCTCCCCGGTGTGCACGATCACGTCCATGCCCGCCTTGCGCGCGATCCGGACCATCGCGGCGTTCTCGGCGAGGCAGTGCATGAAAAGACGCGGCACGGACCGATTGCGCGCGTGCTCGGCCGCGCGCGCCACCAGCGCGTGGCCGATGCCGCGGCCGCGTGCGGACGGCAGCACCGATACGCCCAGCTCGGCGAACTCGTCCGCAAAGGCGAGGTGCGCGGCGCCGTCGAGCCGCATGGCATCGCCCAGGACGCCGAAGATCTCGTCGGCGTCGAAATCGATGCGGTCGACGTAGGCGGCGATCGCCGCCGCCGCCATCGGCGCCCCGAAGCGCAGGCGCACGTCCGCCGGCGGGAGCGCCAGCAGGTGCGTACGGTACGCGTCCTTCGCGTTGGCGGACAGGCGCTGAACGGGAATGCTGGCGGTCACGTTCTCAGTCGCCGATGACGATGCCTTCGCGGCGCGGGTCGGCGCCGCCGATCCAGCCCGACTTCGTGCGCACGATCGCCTGCACGCCGCTCGTCAACTCGACGACCGCGACGTCGGCGCCGAGCGGACGCAGCTTCGGCGCAAGCTGCGCAGCCGCCGTGTCGGCCTCGAGCTCGGTCGGCCCGTTGCGACTGCCGAAGTTGGGCAGAGCGCTCGCCGCCTGCGGGTCGAGATTCCAGTCGACGATGCCGAGCAGCGTTTTTGCAACGTAGTTGATGATGGCGCTGCCGCCGGGCGAGCCCGCGACGATCGCGACGCGGCCGAAGCGGTCGTAGGCGATCGTCGGCGCCATCGACGAGCGCGGCCGCTTGCCGCCCTCGACGCGGTTCGCCGCGGGCTTGCCGTTCTCCTCGGGCACGAACGAGAAATCGGTGAGCTCGTTGTTGAGCAGGAAGCCACCCTCCGTCATCAGCCGGCTGCCGAACTGGTTCTCGATCGTGCTCGTCATCGCCAGCGCGTTGCCGTACTTGTCGACGATCGACACGTGCGTCGTCGACGGCAGGTCGAGCGCCGCGTCGGCGCCCCAGGCGACATTGGCGGCGGTCGCGGCGCGCGTCGGCGGGTCGCCGGGTTGCGCCCACCGCATGCTGGCGTCGGCGCGGATCAGCGCCGACCGCGCGGCGAGGTAGGCGGGGTCGAGCAGTCCGGCCGGCGGCGTGAAGAACGCAGGGTCGGCCATGTAGACGCTGCGGTCGGCGAACGCGAGCCGTCCCGCCTCGCTCATGAAGTGCACGCTCCAGAACCCGGCGGGCTCCATCGCCGCGACGTCGAAGCGCTCGAGCATCGTCAGGATCTGCAGCACGGTGAGCCCGCCCGACGACGGCAGCGGAAAGCCGCAGATCCGATAGACGCGATAGGCGCCGCAGACCGCGTCGCGCACGACGACCCGGTAGCCGGCGAGGTCCGCGAGCGTGATGTCGCCCGGGTTGAACGGGTGTCGCGTGACGGTGTCGACGATGTCCTGCGCGATCGCGCCCGTGTAGAACGCGTCGGCGCCGCGCGCGGCGATCGCGCGCAGCGTCCGTGCGTATGCAGGATTGCGCAGGATGGTTCCCGCCGGCAGCACCTTGCCGTTCGCGTCGAAGAAGTACGCGCGCAGCCGCGGCTGCGTCATGTAGCGCTCGGCGCCGAGCAGCGCGTGCAGGCGCGGCGACATCGCAAAGCCGCTCTCGGCGAGCGCGATCGCCGGATCGAACAGCTTCGCCCACGCGAAGCGGCCGTGCCTTTGGTGGATGGCCTCCAGCAGCCTCACCGTGCCGGGAACGCCGACCGACTTCCCGCCGACGACCGCGTCGAAGAACTCGAGCGGCTGGCCATTCTTCAGGAACCGGTCGGGCTTCGCGGCGGCGGGCGCGGTCTCGCGGCCGTCGTACGCGATCAGCCGCTTTGACCGCGCGTCGTGCAGCAGCACGAACCCGCCGCCGCCGATGCCGGAAGACTGCGGCTCGACGAGCCCGAGCACCAGTTGCACGGCGATCGCCGCGTCGACAGCCCCGCCGCCCTGCCGGAGGATCGCGGCGCCCGCCTCCACGGCGTGCGGATTGGCGGCGGCGACCATCCACCGCTTCGCGCGGACCGGCGCCTTCTCGGTCCAGCCGGACGGGTGCTCGGGCGCCGGCTTCTGCGCGAGCGCGAGGGCCGGCAGCAGCACCACCAGCGCCAGCGCGCAACCCCGGCGCCGCGCACGTGCGGCAGCGTGGGACGAAAGGTCGTTCGTCGATGCGTCCATGGCGGAGAGGGAATTGTATGCGACACGGCGCTTTCGTTGCGCCGCAACAGACGCGTGCGTCGATGCCGGAACGCGCCCGCGGGCCGGCGAACAGTCGCGCGCCGCTTGTGCGGCTCGCCGATTTGGCGCAGAGTTTTCCGCCGCAGCGCCCGGTTGCCACGGTCGCCGACAACGAAGAACGCATCGGCCAGGGGAGGCCCCCGTGCGAACCGCGTACCGACTGCTGCCGATTGTCCCCGCTGCGATCCGCGCGGCGATCGCCGTGCCGCTGTTCTCGATCGCCGTGCCCGCCCACGCCGGCTTGGGCACCGCGGTCGAGTTCTACAACAAGGCGCTCAACCACTACTTCGTCACCGCCTACCCGGAAGAGGCGGCGGCGCTCGACGCCGGCACCAACGTCAAGGGCTGGACCCGCACCGGCGGCCAGTTCACCGTCTTCACCGAGCCAGCCGAGGGGCTGCAGGCGGTGTGCCGGTTCTTCGGCACGCCCAACGTCGGGCCCAACTCGCACTTCTACACGGCCGACGCGGCCGAGTGCGCGAAGGTCAAGACGTACCCGGCGTGGACGTTCGAGGGGATCGCGTTCTACATCCCGACCACGTCGAACGGCGACTGCGGGTCGAACTGGCCGGTGTACCGCAGCTACTACTCGGACCAGATCAGGGACGCCAACCACCGGTTCACGGTGGATCTGACGGCGCACGTGCGGATGGCGAAGCGGCGCGGCGACATCCTGGAAGGGATCGTGATGTGCGCGCCGGTGACCGACGAGGAGCGCGAGGCGGACGTGGTGCGGTTCCTGGAGCAGGCCACCCTCGGGCCGACGGAAGCGCTGGTGCAGGAAGTGAAGGCGAAGGGCATCGCCGCATACATCGACGAGCAGCTCCCGCTGAACGTGACGCGGTATACGCAGTTGCCGTACTTCGAGAATCCGGTCGATGCCGCCACGTGCACCGACGACACGACGGGCGCGCTGACCCCGGAGAAATTCTGCTTCACGTTCAAGGCGTCGTCGCGACCGGTCGGCTGGGAGTTCTTCCGGCAGGCAAGGGCGGCACCCGACCAGCTGCGCGTGCGGATGGCGCACAACTGGCACGAGATACTGCTTGCCGAGAACTTCATGACCTACGCACACGCGGACTTCCAGCAGCGCATCCGCGACCACGCGCTCGGCACGTTCGAGAACCTGCTGCTGCGCTACACGCTCTCTCCGCAGCTCGGCAAGTATCAGAACTGGGTATTCAACAAGCCCGAGCAGAACGGCATCAAGCCCAACGAGAACTACGCGCGAGAGCTTCTGCAACTCTTCACGATCGGCGTCAGCGAGTTGAACGAGGACGGCACGCTCGTGCTCGACGCGAAGGGCCAGCCGGTGCCGACGTACGCGCAGGCGGACGTCGAGACGCATGCGCGCATCCTGACAGGTTACGTCTACCCGCCGCTGCCGCCGGACGTCAAGCCGGTGAAGTTCTTCGAGTACTTCATCGGCGACATGGTCCCGGTGGAGTCGCAGCACGACAAGGGCGCGAAGACGGCGCTGAATGGCCGGCTCACCTTCGCTGCCGGCGGAAATGCCAAGGCGGAAGTGGAGGGGCTGCTCCGGATCCTCGTCAATCACCCGAACACCCCGCCGTTCATCGTCCGCCAGATGATCCAGAAGACGGTGACGAGCTCCCCCACGCCCGGCTACGTCGCCCGAATGGTCGCGGTGTTCAAGAACAACGGCAAGGGCGTGCGCGGTGACCTCGCGGCGGTGACGCGGGCGATCCTGCTCGACCCGGAAGCGCGCGGCGCGCGCAAGATCGATCCGGAATACGGGCGCCTGCGGCCCCCGGCGCTCTTCTGGACCGCGCTGATCCGCGGCCTCGACATCACGACCGACGGCGCGGTCCCGTACGAGAGGGGATGGAACAGCGGGCAGTCGCTGTTCAGCCCGCCCTCCGTGTTCGGCTATTACCCGGCGGACTTCACGCTCGCAGGAGGTGCGATCCCGGCGCCGGAATTCGGCATCTTCGGCACCTCGGAGACGCTCAATCGCGCCAACCAGGTGGTCGACATCCTCTTCAACGGCGAGCAGCCGTGGGCCAACGATCCCGTCTACGGCTGGCAGCCGCGCACGTGGATCCCCGGGGCGACGGGCACCCGGCCGCCGAGCCTCGCCGCGTACCTGCCGTATGCCGGCGACGCGGAAGCGCTGGTCGCGCGCATCGACCGGTTCTTTCTGCACGGCACGATGAAGGCGGACATCCGCCGGACGATCGTCAACGCGGTCAACAAAATCGCGGCGACCGACGCCACGCAGCGCGTCCGCATGGCGCTGCTGCTGACGCTTGCCTCGATGGACTACCTCGTGCAGAAGTGAGGCAGCCATGACGCATCCGACTCGCCCGTTCTCTCCCTGCCGCCGGCGCGTGCTGCAGTGGCTCGGCGCCTCGGCGCTCACCGCCGGCCACCGCGGCGTTGCGGCGCAGGGCGCGCCGGACTACAAGGCGCTCGTCTGCATCTTCCTCGACGGCGGCAACGACGGCGAGAACACGCTGGTCCGCTACGACGCGCCCGGGTACCAGACGTACGCCGCCATCCGCACGCCGGCGTCGGGGCTCAACATTGCGCAGGGACAGCTGCTGCCCGTGCAACCGGCGCGCGGCGGGCCGCCGTACGGCTTCCACCCCGCGTGCGCGCCCTTGAAGGCGCTGTTCGACCAGAAGCAGCTGGCGGTGGTCGCGAACATGGGCCAGCTCGTGCGGCCGTCGACCAAGCCCGGGCTCGAGTCGCAGGGCGCACCGCGGCCGGCCAACCTGTTCTCGCATAACGACCAGCAGCTCGCGCAGCAGAGCGCCGACGCGTCCGGCTTCACGCGGGTCGGCTGGGGCGGGCGCATCGCCGACAGGCTCGACGCGCCCAACGCCGGAGCGCTGTTCCCGCCGCTCATCTCGACCAACAGCGCCCGCGTGTTCTGCAATGGCGCCACGTCGATCCCCCTGCTCGTCGGAAGCGGGACGTTCTACGGCCTGAGCGGCAGCGGAGCGAGTTTCCAGGCCGGGCAGTTCGACGCGCTGCGCGCGGCCGCGCTGCAGGAAATCGCGGCGCTTCCGCGCGAAAACCTCTATGAAATGGTGGGCCAGCTGTACGCGCAGCAGGGGCTCGCGTCGATCTCGGTGGTGGCACCGATCGTCCGCAATCCTGCTTCGATCGTCCCGCAGCACTTCGCCGGCGTCTCGAACGACGTGGCCAACCAGCTGCAGTCGGTTGCCAAGCTGATCGAGGGCCGCGCCGCGATCGGTCTCAAGCGCCAGGTGTTCTTCGTGCACCAGGGCGGCTACGATACCCACGGCTCCCAGCTGGGGCTGCAGAGCACGCTGCTCGGCAACCTGGCACAGGGCCTGCAGGCGTTCCAGAGCGCCCTCGCCGCACTCGGCATGACCCAGAACGTGACGACGTTCACGCTCTCCGACTTCGGCCGGACGTTGAAGCCCGCGAGCGACAACGGCACCGACCACGGCTGGGGCAACTACGCGTTCGTCGTCGGCGGGGCGGTCAGGGGCGGCGACTTCTACGGCACGGTGCCAACGATGGCGCTGAACGGTCCCGACGACTTCGGCAAGGAGGGCCGCTGGATCCCGACCACGTCGCTCGAGCAGTACGGCGCGACGCTCGCCCGCTGGTTCGGGATTGCGGAAGGCGACCTGCCCTACGTGTTCCCGAACATCGGCGCGTTCGCGAATACCAACGTCGGATTCATGAGCTAACCGTGCGCGCAATTCGAAATGGCATCGCGTTGTCTCTGGTACTTGCGTCGTTTTCGGCCCACGCCGGCCTGGGCACCGCGGTCGAGTTCTACAACAAGGCGCTCAACCACTACTTCGTCACCGCCTACCCGGAAGAGGCGGCGGCGCTCGACGCCGGCACCAACGTCAAGGGCTGGACCCGCACCGGCGGCCAGTTCACGGTCTTCACCGAGCCGGCCGAGGGGCTGCAGGCGGTGTGCCGCTTCTTCGGCACGCCCAACGTAGGTCCGAACTCGCACTTCTACACGGCCGACGCCGCCGAGTGCGCGAAGGTGAAGACCTATCCCGCGTGGACGTTCGAGGGGATCGCCTTCTACATCCCGATGCCGGCCAACGGTGGCTGCGGCGGCAACTGGCCGGTGTACCGCAGCTACTACTCGGACCAGATCAGGGACGCCAACCATCGGTTCACGGTCGATCTGACGGCGCACGTGCGGATGGCGACCCGGCGCGGCGACATCCTGGAAGGGGTCGTGATGTGCGCGCCGGTGACCGACGAGGAGCGCGAGGCGGACGTGGTGCGGTTCCTGGAGCAGGCCACCCTCGGGCCGACGGAAGCGCTGGTGCAGGAGGTGAAGGCGAAGGGCATCGAGAAGTGGCTGGACGAGCAGATCCCGCAGAATTCCACGCGCTACACCCAGTATCCGTACGTCGACTGGGTCACGGCGCCGCCGTGCATCAACGACACGACGCCGCCCGCGACGCCCGAGAAGTACTGCTTCCTCAACAAGGCGCAGGCCGACGTCGTCGCCCGCGAGTTCTTCCGCCAGTCCCTGACCGCACCCGACCAGCTGCGCATGCGCATGGCGCACGTGTGGCATCAGGTCTTCGTTCACTCGACCCAGGGGGGCATCTGGGACGCGCACGGCAACGCCAACTTCCACCAGCGCCTGCGCGACGGCGCGTTCGAAAGCTTCGAGTCGCTGCTCGCGCGTTACGCCCTGTCGCCGCAGCTCGGCTTTTTCCAGAGCTGGGTGCGCAACGTTCCCGAGCACGACGGCATCCGTCCCAACGAGAACTTCGCGCGTGAGCTGATGCAGCTCTTCACCATCGGCACTGCGGAACTCAACGACGACGGCATGGCAAAGCTCGATCCCAAGGGCCAGCCGATCCCGACCTACTCGCAGGCCGACGTCGAGACGGTCGCGCGCATCCTCACCGGATACGCCTACCCGACCGCGCCGGGCAAGTCGCCGGACTTTTGGGGCAACTTCCCTCCGTATTACATCGGCGACATGATCCCGTTCGACGTGTTCCACGACCGTGGCGCCAAGAACGCGCTCAACGGACGGATCGCGATGCCGGCGGGCGGCACCGCCGCCGGCGAGGTGACCTCGCTCCTCCACACGCTCGCGATGCACCCCAACGTGCCGCCGTTCATCAGCCGTCAGCTGATCCAGAAGACGGTGACGAGCTCGCCCACACCGGGCTACGTCGCACGCGTGGCGGCGGTCTTCAAGGACAACGGCAAGGGCGTGCGCGGCGACCTCGCGGCGGTAACCAAGGCGATCCTGCTCGACCCCGAAGCGCGCGGCGCGCGCAAGATCGACCGGGAATACGGACGCCTGCGCGAGCCGGTGCTGTTCTGGACCGCGATGTTGCGCGCGCTCGACGTCACTACCGACGGGCTGCAGCCCGGCGGCGCGACGAGCGGCAGCAGCCAGCAGCTCTTCGCCGCGCCGACGGTGTTCAACTACTACCCGGCCGACTATGTGCTCGCGGGCGGCGACATCCCCGCGCCGGAGTTCGGCATCTACACCTCGCTCGAATTCGTCAATCGTGCCAATCAGGTCAACGATCTCCTCTACAACGTCGACCAATCGTGGACCAACTGGGGGCCGCAGCCCTACCTTGCCGACGCCCTCGGCACCGTGAGCCCGCCGCTGTCGGCGTTCCTGCCGGATGCCGCGAACCCCGATGCGCTGGTCGACCGGCTCGATCGCCTGCTGATGCACCGCACGCTGTCGCCGGCCACGCGCAAGACGATCGTCAACGCCGTGACCAAGGTCAGTCTAGTCAACGCGCTGCGGCGCGTGAAGCTCGCGCTGAACCTCATGCTCGTCTCCATCGACTACCAGGTGCAGAAGTGAACGCACGCCACAACAAGGCAATCGCCCTGCCGTCGGCAACGCGGCGTCGCCTGCTCAAGTTCGCAGCCGCGAGCGGACTCCTTGCCGCCCTCGACCGGCAGCACGCGCTCGCGCAGACCGCGTCCGACTACAGGGCGCTCGTCTGCATCTTCATGCAGGGCGGGAACGATGGCGAGAACACGTTCGTGCGCTTCGACAGCGCCGGCTACCAGAACTACGCGGCGATCCGCAGCACGGCCTCCGGCATCAACCTGCCGCAGGCGCAGCTCCTGCCGGTTCAACCGAAGCGCGGCGGACCTGCGTACGGATTCCATCCCGCGTGCGGACCGTTGCAGGAGCTCTTCGCGAGCGGCAAGCTCGCCGTCGTCGCCAACATAGGCCCGCTCGTGCGGCCGACGACGCGCGCCGGAGTCGTCGGCAGCACCGCGACGCTCCCCGGCAACCTGTTCGCGCACAACGGGCAGGAGCTCGGCGTCCAGACCGCGTCGCCGCTCGCTTCCGAGAACACCGGGTGGGGCGGCCGCATGGCCGACAAGCTCGAGGCAGCGAACCCCGGCACCCTGTTCCCCGCGCTGACGTCGATCGCCGGCATGCGCCCGTTCAGCTCGGGCCGAACCTCGGTGCCGCTCGCCATCTCGCGCTTCCCGCAGTTCGCGCTCGCGAGCTCGGGGGAGAAGCAGCCGCAGGGGTTCGACGCGCTGCGCGACGCGGCGCTGAACGAGATCCTCGCGCAGAACCGCGACAACATCTACGACGTAATCGCGCAGCTCTACGCGCAGGAGGGCATGGCGGCCGCCTCGGTGGCGCAGCCGGTCATCAACAACGCCAAGTCCGTCGCCGCGCCGTTCTTCAACGGGCTCACGTCGAGGATTGCGCAGCAGTTGAAGATCATCGCGCTGCTGGTCGAGGGCCGCTCGCAGATGCAAGTCCGCCGGCAGGTCTTCTTCGCGCAGCAGGGCACCTACGACACGCACGACAACCAACTCGCGTTGCAGGCCGCGCTGCTCGGCGAGCTCGCCCAGGCGATCAAGGCATTCCAGAGCGCCATGGACGCCATCGGAGCCGGCGACGCGGTGACCACCTTCACCCTCTCGGATTTCGGGCGTTCGTTCAAGCCTGCGAGCAACCAGGGAACGGACCACGGCTGGGGCAACTATGCCTTCGTGTGGGGTGGCGCGGTGCGCGGCGGCGACCTCTACGGGACGCCGCCCGCGCAGGCGCTCGGCGGGCCCGACGATTTCGACAGCGCCGGGCGCTGGATCCCGACGACGTCGATCGACCAGTACGGCGCCACGCTCGCTCGCTGGATGGGCATCGAGGAAGGCGACTTGCCGTATGTATTTCCCAACATCGGCGCGTTCGCGAATACCAACGTCGGATTCATGAGCTAACCGTGCGCGCAATTCGAAATGGCATCGCGTTGTCCCTGGTACTTGCGTCGTTTTCGGCCCACGCCGGCCTGGGCACCGCGGTCGAGTTCTACAACAAGGCGCTCAACCACTACTTCGTCACCGCCTACCCGGAAGAGGCGGCCGCGCTCGACGCCGGCACCAACGTCAAGGGCTGGGCCCGCACCGGCGGCCAGTTCACGGTCTTCACCGAGCCAGCCGAGGGGCTGCAGGCGGTGTGCCGCTTCTTCGGCACACCGAACGTCGGGCCCAACTCGCACTTCTACACGGCCGACGTCGCCGAGTGCGCGAAGGTGAAGACCTATCCCGCGTGGACGTTCGAGGGGATCGCCTTCTACATCCCGATGCCGGCCAACGGTGGCTGCGGCGGCAACTGGCCGGTGTACCGCAGCTACTACTCGGACCAGATCAGGGACGCCAACCATCGGTTCACGGTCGATCTGACGGCGCACGTGCGGATGGCGACCCGGCGCGGCGACATCCTGGAAGGGGTCGTGATGTGCGCGCCGGTGACCGACGAGGAGCGCGAGGCGGACGTCGTGCGGTTCCTGGAGCAGGCCACCCTCGGGCCCACGGAAGCGCTGGTGCAGGAGGTGAAGGCGAAGGGGATCGAGAAGTGGCTGGACGAGCAGATCCCGCTGAACGTGACGCGGTACACCCAGTACCCGTTCTGGGATCCGCCGCAGGACAACTCGCTGTGCAAGGACGATTACTCGTTGCCCGTGACTCCGGAGAAGTTCTGCGGGTCGCTGAAGCAAAGCCCGAACCCGGTCGCCTGGGAGTTCTTTCGCCAGTCCCGGACAGCACCGGATCAGTTGCGGCTCCGCATGGCGCATGTGTGGCACCAGATCTTCGTGCACTCGGCCATCGGCGGCGCGTTCGAGACGTACGCGAACGCGGAGTTCCAGCAGCGGATGCGCGATGGAGCGCTCGGCACCTTCGAGACCCTGCTCGCCAAGTACGCGCTCTCGCCGCAACTCGGCCGCTACCAGAACTGGGTCAACAACGAGCCGGAGCACAATGGCATCAGGCCCAACGAGAACTTCGCACGCGAACTCATGCAGCTGTTCACGATCGGCGTGAACCAGCTCAACGAGGACGGCACGCCCAAGCTCGACGCGAAAGGTCAGCTCGTCGCGGCGTATGGACAATCCGACATCGAGACGCTCGCGCGCGTCCTGACCGGATACGCCTTGCCGACGAGACCCGGGCAGACGCCGACGTTCTGGGCCCCCAACTATTTCTTCGGCGACATGATGCCGTTCGACCAGTACCACGATACGGGTGCGAAGTCCGCGCTGAGTGGACGCATCAGCTTCGGGCCGGGAGGCACCGCCGCGAGCGAAGTGGCGCAGACGCTGCGCGCGCTGGTCAATCATCCGAACACGCCGCCGTTCATCGCGAAGCAGCTCATCCAGAAGACGGTGACGAGCTCGCCGACGCCCGGCTACGTTCAGCGCGTTGCGGGCGTGTTCAAGGACAACGGCAAAGGTGTGCGCGGCGATCTCGCCGCCGTCACCAAGGCGATCCTGCTCGACCTCGAGGCGCGCGGCGCACGCAAGATCGACCGCGAGTACGGCCGCATGCGGGAGCCCGCCCTGTTCTGGACCGCCATGATTCGCGCCCTCGATGTCGCGACCGACGGCTTGCAGCCGTTCAGTCTCGCCGCGTACCAGAGCAGTCAGCAACTGTTCGCGGCCCAGACCGTGTTCAACTATTATCCGGCGGACTACACGCTAGCGGGGGGCGCGATTCCGGCACCTGAGTTTGCCATCTACACTTCGGCCGAGTATCTCAACCGAGCCAACCAGGTCAACGACCTTCTTTACAACGTCGACCAGTCCTGGTCGCAGGACCCGCGCTACGGGTGGGGACCGATTGCCTTCGTGCCCAATGCCGTCGGCACACCCAGCCCCCCGCTGACGCCCTTCCTCGCGGACGCAGCGAACCCAGACGTACTGGTCGAGCGCCTGAACCGGCTGCTGCTGCACGGCACGATGTCGCCGGCCGCGCGCAAGACGGTCGTAACAGCGGTCTCGAAGATCGACGCCGGGAGTCCCCTCCGGCGCGTGAAGATGGCGCTCAATCTGATTCTCGTCTCCATCGGCTATCAGGTGCAGAAATGAGCGGGCTCGACTCCGCCACCGTCGCCGTGCCATCGGCCTCGCGCCGACGCCTGCTGAAGCTCGCGGGGGCGGCTGGGCTGCTCGCCGTGATCGACCGCAACCGCGCGCTCGCGCAATCCGCACCGGACTACAAGGCGCTGGTGTGCATCTTCCTGCAGGGCGGCAATGACGGGGAGAACACCCTGATTCGGAACGACACTGCGGGCTACGCGAATTACGCCGCCATCCGCACCGTCGCGTCGGGACTCAACGTCCCGCAGTCGCAGCTCCTGCCCATCCAGCCGGCACGGGGAGGACCCCCGTTCGGATTCCACCCGTCCTGCGCTCCGTTGCAGGCGCTTTTCAATGCACGCAAGCTCGCCGTGGTCGCCAACGTGGGCATGCTTGCGCAGCCGACGACACGAGTCGGCCTCGAAGCCGGTACCATCCCGCGTCCCGCCAATCTCTTCTCGCACAGCGACCAGGAGCTCGCCGTCCAGAGCGGCGTCTTCACAGGGCTCGAGCGTGCCGGGTGGGGCGGGCGCATCGCCGATCGCCTGGACTCGGCGAACCCCGGCACGCTGTTCCCGCCGCTGGTGTCGACGATGGGCCTGCGCACGTTCGTGACCGGCCGCTCGTCGGTGCCGCTTACAGTGCCTTCGAATCCCTATTTCACGCTCTACAGCAGCGGAAACAACCAGTATCAGTACGACGTCCTGCGCGACGCCGCCCTGCGCGAGATGCTCGCCCAGGACACGGCCAACGTGTACGACGCGGTCGCCCAGCTGTACGCACAGGAGGGTATGGAGGCTTCGTCCGTCGTGTTCCCGGTGCTCCAGAACAAGAACTCCGTCGTGGTTGACATCTTCGGTGGCATCGAGACCGAGATCGGTCGCCAGCTCCGGACGATCGCGCAACTGATCGAAGGCCGCTCGCAGACGCAGATGCGGCGGCAAGTGTTCTACGCGCACCAATGGGGTTACGACACGCACGGCAGCCAGCCTCAGTGGCAGCCTCCTTTGCTGAGCGACCTTTCCGTCGCGCTCAAGGCGTTCTCGGACTCCATGGTCGCACTCGGACTCGCCGACAACGTCGCGGCATTCACCATGTCCGAGTTCGGCCGCACGTTCAAGCCCGCCAGCAACAACGGCACCGACCACGGCTGGGGCAACTATGCGTTCGTGATGGGTGGCGCCGTGAAGGGAGGCGACTTCTACGGCACCGTACCGACGCTCGCACTGAACGGCCCCGACGACTTCAGCAAGGATGGCCGCTGGATTCCCACGACCTCGATCGAGCAATATGGCGCGACGCTCTGCCGCTGGTTCGGCATCGCGGAGGGCGACCTGCCATACGTCTTCCCGAACATCGGCGCGTTCGCGAACACGAACCTCGGGTTCATGGGCTGACCGGCGCCAGGTGCGGCGCGGTTTCGCGCGATCGCTTCGCACAGGCGGCCGTTGCCGCCGACGGGTAGCGGCCGCGAATTGAGCCGCCCGACGACGGGCCACAGCGCACCGTTGCCAACCGGGTCCGCGAGGCTCCCCCTTGCATTGCGTCGGGCGATGGGTTCAAAATCCGCCCCCTGCACCGCCCCAGTCGCCGACCGGTAGACCTGCGGGGAGGCACCGTGCAATCGAGAGCTCGTCGTGGGCTTGGCCGTGTCGCCGCGCCGCTGCGCGGCCTCGGCATGCGCTTGGCGCTTGCCGGCATCGGCGCGCTGACGTGCAGCGCGGCGCACGCGGGCCTGGGCACCGCCGTCGAGTTCTACAACAAGGCGCTCAACCACTACTTCGTCACCGCCTACCCGGAAGAGGCGGCGGCGCTCGACGCCGGCACCAACGTCAAGGGCTGGACCCGCACCGGCGGCCAGTTCACCGTCTTCACCGAGCCAGCCGAGGGGCTGCAGGCGGTGTGCCGCTTCTTCGGCACGCCCAACGTAGGTCCGAACTCGCACTTCTACACGGCCGACGCCGCCGAGTGCGCGAAGGTGAAGACCTATCCCGCGTGGACGTTCGAGGGGATCGCCTTCTACATCCCGACCACGTCGAACGGCGACTGCGGGTCGAACTGGCCGGTGTACCGCAGCTACTACTCGGACCAGATCAGGGACGCCAACCACCGGTTCACGGTGGATCTGACGGCGCACGTGCGGATGGCGAAGCGGCGCGGCGACATCCTGGAAGGGATCGTGATGTGCGCGCCGGTGACCGACGAGGAGCGCGAGGCGGACGTGGTGCGGTTCCTGGAGCAGGCCACGCTGGGGCCGACCGAAGCCCTGGTGCAGGAAGTGAAGGTGAAGGGGATCGAGAGATATCTCGACGAGCAGTTGGCGATGAACGTCACCCGCTACACGCAATATGCGTATTTCCGTCCCCCGGACGATCCGACCCAATGCATCGACGACGACACGCCGCCTGTCACGCCGGAGAAGTATTGCGCTTTCAACCATGGAAGCACCCCGGTAGCTCTGGAGTTCTACCGGCAATCGAAGACGGCGTCCGATCAGATACGCATGCGCATGGCGCACGTCTGGCATCAGATTTACATAGCGACCTGTCCCTGCTTGGCGTACGGAATCGCGGAATTCCAGCAACGCTTCCGCGACAGCGCGTTCGGCACCTTCGAGGACCTGCTTGCCAGGTACACACTATCACCGGTGCTCGGTAACTTCCAGAACTGGGTCCAGAACGTACCGGAACATGAGGGCATCAAGCCCAACGAGAACTTCGCGCGCGAGCTGATGCAGCTCTTCACGATCGGCGTGAGCGAGCTCAACGACGACGGGACGTTCATTCTCGATGCGAAGGGACAGCGCGTACCCGCCTATGGCCAGGCGGATATCGAGACACTCGCTCGTGTCCTGACCGGATTCACGAACCCGACGATACCCGGCAACACCCCGGATTTCTGGGGTAACAAATGGTACCTGATCGGCGACATGATCCCGTTCGACCAGTTCCACGACCAGGGCGCGAAGAGCGCGCTCGGCGGGCGCCTCTTGCTTGCGCCCGGCGGAGGCGCGATGCCGGAAGTGCGAACGCTGCTAAGGACGTTGGTCAATCATCCCAATACGCCGTCGTTCATCAGCCGGCAATTGATCCAGAAGACCGTGACCAGCTCGCCGACGCCGCAGTACGTAGCGCGGATCGCCAAAGTGTTCAAGGACAACGGTAGCGGCGTGCGGGGCGATCTCGCGGCCGTCACACGAGCCGTCCTGCTCGATCCCGAGGCGCGCGGCGCGCGCAAGATCGACCCGGAATACGGGCGGCTCCGCGAACCGATTCTTCTGTGGACGGCGATGATCCGCGCGCTCGATATGACGAGCGACGGACTCCTGCCGCAACAGCAGACGTATTGGAATGCCCAGGCGCTATTTTCCGCGCCCACGGTGTTCGGCTACTACCCCGCCGACTACACGCTTCTCGGCGGTAACATCCCGGCGCCGGAGTTCGGCATCTTCACGTCCTCGGATTACATCTATCGCGTAAGCGAGATCATGCTCGTGCTCTACGGTTCCGAGATCGGGATGTATCCCTCTGGCTTGTGGGCCGCCAAGGCGATGGCGCCCCAGCCTTTCGTTGCGAATGCGACCGGCACACCGAGCCCGTCCCTGGCGGCGTTTCTCGCCGATGGCGCCAACGCCGACGTGCTCGTCGAACGCCTGAACCGCTTGTTCCTGCATGGAGCGATGAGCACGGACATGAGGAGCATCCTCGTCACGGCCATCGACAAGCTTCCGGCCAGCGATCCCCATCGCGTGAGGATGGCGCTCCACCTGATCTTGACGTCGACCGAGTATCAGGTGCAGCAGTGATGACACCATGAGCGTCGCACCGCACACGGTATCTTCGCCGCTTCGCCGCCGGCTGCTTGGAGCAGCCGCCGCGACAGGCGTTCTGTCCATGCTCGAGCGGCAACTCGCGCTCGCACAGTCGGCGCCCGATTACAAGGCGCTCGTTTGCGTGTATCTGCAGGGTGGCAACGACGGCGAGAACACGCTGATCCGCTACGACACGGCCGGCTACCAGAACTATGCGTCGATTCGGCCGGTCGCCTCCGGCATCAACATCCCGCGGGCGAGCCTGCTGCCCATCCAGCCGTCGAACGTCGGATTTCCGTACGGCTTCCATCCGGCATGCCCGGCGCTCAAGACCTTGTTCGACGGCGGGAAGCTCGCCGTCATCGCGAACATGGGAGCGCTGGTGGAACCGGTCACGCGATCGGCCTTGAGCGGCGGCACCGCGCGGCTTCCGGGAAATCTCTTCTCGCACTCCGACCAGGAGCTCGCGATTCAGAGCGCGGATTCCACCGGTGTTTCGCACGTGGGATGGGGTGGCCGCATCGCCGATCGCCTGGACCCGTACAACCCTGGGTCCCTCTTCCCGCCCCTGATCTCGACCGGCGGATTGCATACGTTCGCCTCGGGGCTGGCATCGGTGCCGTTGATCCTCCCCGAATCGGGTGCCAACCTGAAGTTGTCGACCTGCTGCGCGGAGAGTGCACTGGAGGAGGCTGCGTTGCGCCTGATGATGGCGCGCAGCCGCAGCAACGTCTACGAAGCCGCCGTGGCACTCTATGCGCAGGAAGGGCTGTCCGCCAGTTCCGTATTGTCACCGATTTTCGGGCCGGACACGACACCAAGCTCATTGGTGACGCAGGCGTTCGGAAACCTGTCGGACCACGTCGCAAACCAGCTACGCACGATCGCGCAACTCATCGAGCAACGTCAGCAGACGGGTCTCAAGCGGCAGGTTTTCTACGTTCACCAATTCGGCTACGACACCCACGGCGGCCAACCCGGAATCCAGCAGCAATTGCTCGGCGATTTCTCGTCAGGAGTAGGCGCGTTCTGCAGCGCCATGAAGGCGCTCGGCTTGGAGAGCAACGTCACGGTATTCACGCTCTCGGATTTCGGCCGCACCTTCAACCCGGCGAGCAACCAGGGAACCGACCACGGCTGGGGCAACTATGCCTTCGTCGCCGGTGGGGCGGTCAAGGGCGGCCGGTTCTACGGAACGCTGCCCACGCTCGCGCTCGATGGCCCCGACGATTTCAGCGGTGCGGGGCGCTGGATCCCGACGACTTCGGTGGAGCAGTACGGCGCCACGCTCGGCCGCTGGTTCGGGATGGCGGAAGGCGACCTGCCGTACGTCTTCCCCAACATCGGCGCGTTCCCGAACACGAACTTAGGCTTCATGGGGTGATCATGCGCGTCGCCGCGATCGCGGTTGGACTCGGTGCGCTCCTCGCAAGCGCAGGGGTCCGCGCCAATCTCGGCACCGCGGTCGAGTTCTACAACAAGGCGCTCAACCACTACTTCGTCACCGCCTACCCGGAAGAGGCGGCGGCGCTCGACGCCGGCACCAACGTCAAGGGCTGGACCCGCACCGGCGGGCAGTTCACCGTCTTTACCGAGCCCGCGGACGGATTGCAGGCGGTGTGTCGGTTCTTCGGCACGTCCAACGTCGGGCCCAACTCGCACTTCTACACGGCCGACGCCGCCGAGTGCGCGAAGGTGAAGACCTATCCCGCGTGGACGTTCGAGGGGATCGCCTTCTACATCCCGATGCCGGCCAACGGTGGCTGCGGCGGCAACTGGCCGGTGTACCGCAGCTACTACTCGGACCAGATCAGGGACGCCAACCACCGGTTCACGGTGGACCTGACGGCGCACGTGCGGATGAAGGACCGGCGCGGCGACATCCTGGAAGGGATCGTGATGTGCGCGCCGGTGACGGACGAGGAGCGCGAGGCGGACGTGGTGCGGTTCCTGGAGCAAGCGACGCTGGGGCCGACCGAAGCGCTGGTGCAGGAGGTGAAGGCGAAGGGAATCGAGAAATACCTCGACGAGCAGCTCGCGATGAACGTGACGCGGTACACGCAATATCCGTGGTTCGAGGACCCGGACATGACTTGCAAGGACGATCGGACGCCGCCCGTGACGCCGGAGAAATTCTGTTTTACCGCGAAATGGAGCGAGCGGCCGGTGGCCTGGGAGTTCTTCCGACAAGCAAAGTCCGCACCGGATCAGCTTCGCGTGCGCATGGCGCACGTCTGGCACCAGACTTTCGTCGTCCAGGGCGGCTTCACCTACGGCACCGCGGACTCGCATCAGCGCACGCGCGACCACGCGTTCGGCACCTTCGAGAACCTGCTAGCGAAGTACGCGCTGTCGCCGCAGCTCGGCACCTATCAGAACTGGCTCAACAACGTTCCCGAGCACAACGGCATCAAGCCGAACGAGAACTTCGCGCGCGAGCTCATGCAGCTGTTCACGATCGGCGTCAACCAGCTCAACGGCGACGGCACGTTCGTGCTGGACGCCAAGGGACAGCGCATTCCGACGTATGGACAGTCGGACATCGAGACGCTCGCGCGCATCCTCACCGGCTATTCCTTTGCGCCGGTTGGCGGAGCGCAGCCGCAGTTCGGGCCGCGATTGTCGAACTACGGGAGCGACATGATCCCGTTCGACAACTTCCACGACACCGGCGTGAAGAGCGCGCTCGGCGGCCGCGTCCAGTTTCCGGCGGGCGGCGGCGCGGCGGCGGAAGTCACGGGACTTTTCCTGGCGCTGACGAACCATCCCAATGCGCCGCCGTTCATCGCGAGACAGCTCATCCAGAAGACGGTGACGAGCTCGCCGACGCCGGACTACGTCTCACGCGTCGCCGCGGCGTTCAAGGACAACGGCCGTGGCGTGCGCGGCGATCTTGCCGCCGTGACCCGCGCGATCCTGCTCGACCCCGAGGCGCGCGGCGCGCGCAAGATCGATCGCGAATACGGCCGCCTGCGCGAGCCCGTGTTGTTCTGGACCGCGATGATCCGCGGACTCGACGTGACCACCGACGGCTGGATGCCGCATTGGCAGTCGCAGAACTCCGCGCAGAGTCTTTTCAATCCGCCCACGGTGTTCAACTACTACCCGGCCGACTACACCCTCGCCGGGGGCGGCGTTCCCGCGCCGGAGTTCGCCATCTTCGGCACCGCCGAGATCGTGAACCGCGCGAATTCGATCGTCGGCTTGCTATACAACGACGACCAGTCGTATTCGCGTCAGCCGAGCGACGCGTACAGCTGGGGAGTCGTCCGGTATGTCCCGAACGCGACCGGCACGCCGAGCCCGGCGCTCGCCGCGTTCCTGCCCGACGCGGGCAACCCCGACGCGCTGGTCGAGCGCCTCAACCGCCTGTTCCTGCACGGCGCGATGAGCGACGCGGCGCGAAAGACGGTCGTGAACGCGGTGAACAAGCTTCCCGCTTCGGACGCGCTGCGGCGCGTGAAGCTCGCGATCCACCTCATCCTGGTGTCGATCGACTATCAGGTGCAAAAGTGAGCGTCGCTTCTACCTCGCGCCGGCGGTTGCTGAAGCTCGCCGCGGCAAGCGGCCTGCTCGCCGCCATCGAGCGCAACGTCGCGCTCGCGCAATCGTCGCCGGACTACAAGGCGCTGGTCTGCCTCAATCTGTCCGGGGGCAACGATGGCGAGAACACCCTGATCCGGTTCGATACCCCTGGATACCAGAACTACGCGACGATTCGGCCCCCCGCATCCGGTATCAACGTGCCGCAATCGCAGCTCCTGCCGATCCAGCCCGCACGCGGCGGGCCTCCGCTCGCGTTCCACCCCGCGTGCGCTCTCCTGCAATCGCTTTTCAATCAGAAGAAGCTCGCGGTGATTGCCAACGTAGGCATGCTGGTGCAGCCGTCGACGCGAGCCGGTCTCTTGACGGGCGGCGCGCCACGACCCGCGAACCTGTTCTCGCACAGCGACCAGGACCTCGCGATGCAGAGCGCGGTGCACACTGGCGCCGAGCGGCTCGGCTGGGGCGGCCGCATCGCAGACCTGCTCGATGCGGCGAATCCGAACACGCTGTTTCCCCCGCTCGCGTCCATCCCGGCACTGCGTACGTTCGCCAATGGCCGCACGTCGGTGCCGCTCACCGTTCCCTTGAACCCTTTTTTCCAGATACTCAGCAGCGGCGGGGAGAGCTATCCCAGCAGCCACCAGTACGACGTACTGGTCGATGCAGCCATGCGCGAGATGCTGGGACAGAGCCGCCTCAACGTCTACGACGCGGCCGCGCAGCTCTATGCACAGGAAGGGCTCGCTGCCTCGTCGGCGCTGGTGCCCATCCTGCAGAATCCGGCATCGGTCGTGGCGCCGATGTTCGCAAACCTGGGCGTAGGCATTGGGCAGTCGCTCGGTCGCGTCGCGCAACTCATCGAGGGCCGGGCACAGTCGCAGCTGCGCCGGCAGGTGTTCTATGTCGACCAGGGCGGCTACGACACGCACGGCCAGCAGGCCGGGATCCAGCAGGGACTGCTCGGCGACTTGTCCAAATCGCTGAAAGCATTCGAAGACGCGATGGATGCGCTGGGCCTCGCGAACAACGTCACGGTCTTCACGCTCTCCGAATTCGGCCGCACGTTCAAGCCCGCCTCCAACGCCGGTACCGACCACGGCTGGGGCAATTACGCCTTCGTGATGGGTGGCGCCGTGAAGGGCGGAGACTTCTACGGCACCGTGCCGACGCAAGCGTTGAACGGCCCCGACGACCTCGGCGATGCGGGTCGCTGGATTCCCACGACTTCGCTGGAGCAATACGGCGCCACTCTGTGCCGCTGGTTCGGCATTGCGGAGGGCGACCTGCCTTACGTATTTCCGAACCTCGGCGCGTTCGCGAACACGAACCTGGGCTTCATGAGCTGATCGTGCGCGCCTACGCCGTGGCCGCTTGCTTGTGCTCGGCCTTCGCAGCCGCGGCAGCGCACGCCGGCCTCGGCACCGCGATCGAGTTCTACAACCCGGCCCTGCGTCACTACTTCCTGACTGCCAACCCGGCCGAGGCAGCCGCACTCGACGCCGGCACACCGGTCAAGGGCTGGACCCGCACCGGCGGCCAGTTCAGCGTGTTCACCGATCCCGCGCCCGGGTTGCAGGCGGTGTGCCGCTTCTTCGGCACGCCCGGCAAAGGCCCCAACTCGCACTTCTACACCGCCGACGCGGCCGAGTGCGCGAAGGTGAAGACGCTGCCGGCGTGGACGTTCGAGGAGATCTCGTTCTATATCGCGACACCAGGGTCCGGCGGCTGCGGCAACGCCTGGCCCGTGTACCGCAGCTACTACTCGGACGAGATCGCGGACGCCAACCATCGCTTCACGGCCGACCTGACCGCGCACGTGCGGATGAAGGACCGGCGCGGCGACATCCTGGAAGGCATCGTGATGTGCGCGCCGGTGACGGACGATGAGCGCGAGGCGGACGTGGTGCGGTTCCTGGAGCAGGCCACGCTGGGGCCGACCGAAGCGCTGGTGCAGGAAGTGAAGGCGAAGGGGATCGAGAAGTGGCTGGACGAGCAGCTCACGATGAACGTCACCCGATTTACGCAGCTTCCGTACGCCGAGAAGGTCGCCGATCTTTCGATTTGTAAGGATGACAACACGCCTCCGGTCACGCCGGAAAAGTACTGCATCACCAACAAACAGAGCGCAGGGCCGGTTGCCTGGGAGTTCTACCGCCAATCCCGGACCGCACCCGATCAGCTGCGCGTGCGCATGGCGCACAACTGGCACGAGATCTTTGTCGCGACGGCATCGCCCACCTACGGTATCGCTGCCTTCGAGCAACGTATTCGCGACGGCGTCTTCGATACGTTCGAAGCCTTCCTTACCAGCTACTCGATCTCGCCGCTGCTCGGATTTTTCCAAACCTGGGTGCTAAATCGTCCTGAGCGCAACGGCATCAAGCCGAACGAGAACTACGCGCGCGAGCTGATGCAGCTCATGACCATTGGGGTCAGCGAGCTCAACGAGGACGGAACGCTCGTGCTCGATGCGCGCGGCCAGCCGATTCCGACCTATGGCCAGGCCGACATCGAAACCCTCGCGAGAGTCCTGACGGGATATAGCTTCCCGCCGCTTCCTTCCGGTGTCGGCCCCGTCTGGAACCCGGCGAACAATGAGTATTACATCGGCGACATGGTGCCGCTCTTCGGACCCTTCGACCACGACGTGGGGGCGAAGACCGCGCTTGGGGGACGGCTGCAGCTTCCGGCCGGCGGGACTTCGTCGGCAGACGTTCTCGCCTTGATGCACGTCATGGCACAGCACCCCAACACGCCGCCCTTCATCGTCAAGCAGATGATCCAGAAAACGGTGACGAGCTCCCCGACGCCCGGCTACGTATCGCGGGTCGTCGCCGTCTTCAAGAACAACGGCCACGGTGTGCGCGGCGATCTCGCGGCGCTGACGCGCGCGATATTGCTCGATCCGGAAGCGCGCGGCGCGCGCAAGATCGACCGCGAGTACGGGCGGCTGCGCGAGCCCACACTCTTCTTCACGGGAATCATCCGCGCGCTCGACATCGGGACCGACGGTTACGTCTTCCCAGGGCTGGGCGTGAGCAGCGGCCAGATCCTGTTCTCGCCGCCCACCGTATTCAGCTACTACCCGGCGGACTACACGCTTGCCGGAGGCAACATCCCCGGGCCGGAATTCGGCATCTACGGGTCCTCCGAATTTATGAACCGCGCGAACCACGTGACGGGCCTGCTCTATAACTATCTGTACTCCGACCCCGGAAGTTTCTTTGCGCCGCAGCCGTTCGTGCCCAACGCGACCGGCAGCCCGAGCCCGACGCTCGCGCCATTCATTCCCGACGCCGGAGATGCCGATAAGCTGGTCTCTCGTCTCGATCGCCTGTTCCTGCACGGGACGATGAGCGCCGACGCGCGGCGCACCATCGTGAACGCGGTGAACAAGATCCCGGCCAGCGATGGCCGTGCGCGCGCGCTGCTCGCCGTCAATCTCGTGCTGGTATCGGTCGACTACCAAATACAGCGATGAACCGGCGACGGGAACTCCTGAAGTGGTTTTGGGCGGCCGGTGCGCTGGCCGCGATCGGCCCGCGCCCGGCGTTGGCCCAGTCCGGTGGCGCCTACAAGGCACTCGTGTGCGTCTACCTTTACGGCGGCAACGACGGAGAGAACACGCTCATCCGGCACGACGCTGCGGGTTACGCGACTTACGCGTCGATCCGCGCGCCGGCGTCCGGCGTCAACATCCCGCAGGCGCAGCTGTTGCCGATCCAGCCTGCACGCGGCGGCGCCCCCTACGGATTCCATCCCGCTTGCGGCGCGCTGCAGACGCTGTTTCAGCAGGGCAAGGTCGCGGTCGTCGCCAACACTGGGCCGCTGGTCGCGCCGTCAACCAAGCCGGGGCTCGAGAGTCAGGGGGCTCCGCGACCGGCGAACCTCTTTTCGCACAACGACCAGCAGCTGGCGCAGCAAAGCGCCGATTGTACGGGCCTCGTACGCCTGGGATGGGGCGGGCGAATCGCCGACCGAGTCGACGCGGGCAATGGCACGACGCTGTTTCCTGCGCTCACTTCCATGAGCGGTCTCGACACGTTCGTGAACGGCGCCACGTCGGTGCCCCTCGCGATGCCGAACACGCCGACGTTTGCGATGTTCGGAAGTGGTTATCCGATTCCACAGTTGGATGCGCTGCGCGAGGCGGCCATCAGGGAAATGCTCGCGCAACGGCGCGACAACGCTTACGACGCCGTGGCGCGACTCTACGCCGGCGAGGGGCTCGCGTCGGCGTCGGTCGCCGCGCCGATCCTTTCCAATCCGTCCTCGGTCGTGAAGCCGCTCTTTGCGAATCTCAACTCCTCGCTGTCGGCCCAGTTGCGCAATGTTGCACTCCTCGTTGAAGGGCGCGGCCAGACGGGCGTCAAGCGGCAGGTCTTCTTCGTGGGCCAGCTCGGGTACGACACCCACGGCGCCCAGCTCGGAACACACCAGCAACTGCTGGGCGACTTCTCGCAGGCGACGAAGGCGTTCCAGGACGCGATGTCCGCGCTCGGCATGAGCAACAACGTGACTTTGTTCACGCTGTCGGATTTCGGGCGCGCGTTCAAGCCTGCCGCCAACAATGGCACGGACCACGGCTGGGGCAACTACGCCTTCGTGATCGGCGGCGCCGTGAAGGGCGGCGACTTCTACGGAACGGTTCCCACCATCGCGCTCAACGGCCCCGACGACTTCGGCACCGCCGGGCGCTGGATTCCCACGACCTCCATCGAGCAATACGGCGCGACACTCTGCCGCTGGTTCGGGATCGCCGAAGGCGACCTGCCCTACGTGTTTCCGAACATCGGCGCGTTCGCGAATACGAACCTCGGGTTCATGGGCTGACCCCCCGTCGACACCGACGCCGGGCCCCCGCGCTCCGGTGTCATCCCGAGCGCAGCGAGGGATCCGCTGTTGCGGCGGGCGATTCTGATGCCTCGAAGCAGATCCCTCGCTGCGCTCGGGATGACACTGTGGGGGAAGTCCCCGCGTTTCGCGCGACGGCGCGACACTGTGGTGGAGGTCCTGGCGATTGACGCGACGGCGCGATACTTTGGTGGAGGCCCGGGCGAAACCGACGCGGAGCCCCCACCCTGCCGTGTCATCCCGAGCGCAGCGAGGATCGCTGTTGCGACGGACGATGTGGTGCCGCAAAGCGGTCCCTCGCTGCGCTCGGATGACACCCTGGGAGGCCCCGGCGTTCGACGTGACTGCACATCGGCGTGCTCTTGCCGTACATCGTGGGGAGGCCCCGACGTTCGACGCCACTGCGCGTCAGTCGCGCATCGGAGTGCTCTTGCCTGACACGGTGGGGAGGTTCCGGCGCTCGACGCGACAGCGCGTCAATTGCGCATCAGCGTGCTCTTGCCGAACAGGCTCTCGACCAGGTCCACCGTGAGGTCGGCGGTCTTGTTGCGCACGTCGAGCGCAGGGTTCAGCTCCATGAGGTCGAGCGACGCCAGGCGCCCCGAGTCGGCGATCATCTCCATGCACAGCTGGGCCTCGCGGTAGGTCGGGCCGCCGGGTACCGTCGTGCCCACGCCGGGCGCGATGTCCGGGTCGAGGAAGTCGACGTCGAAGCTGACGTGCAGGTGCGTGTTCTCGGTGAGCATCGCGAGCGCCAGGTCCATCGTGTGACGCATGCCCATCTCGTCGATGTAGCGCATGTCGAAGACCTCGAGGCCCGCCTCGTGCACGAAGCGCTTCTCGCCGGCGTCCACGCTGCGGATGCCGATCTGCCGCACCCAGCGCGGATCGATCGCGGGCGTGACGCCGGCAAGCCCGGTGAGATCGGGCGGGCCGTGCCCGCACAGGCACGCCACCGGCATGCCGTGCAGGTTGCCGCTCGGCGTCAGCGCGCTGGTGTTGAAGTCGGCGTGCGCGTCGAGCCACAGCACGCGCAGCTTCTTGCCCGTCGCGCGGCAATGGCGCGCGACCGCGCTGATCGTCCCGACGCCGAGGCAGTGGTCGCCACCCAGCAGGATCGGCAGGCGCCCGCCGGCAAGCTCGGCCAGCACGGCGTCGTGCACGACGCGATTCCACGCGATGACTTCGGGCAGGTGACGATAGCCGTCGACCGGCGGCTGCCACGGATTGGGCGGCCCGACGAGGTTGCCGCGGTCGACGACCTCGATGTCGTGGCCCGCCAGCGCGTCGGCGAGGCCCGCGACGCGCAGCGCCTCCGGCCCCATGCTCGCGCCGCGCGCGGACGCGCCGATGTCCGTGGGCGCGCCGATCAGCGAGACGGGTGGGCGCGGCATCGAAGGGCTCCTGGGCGCGTCGCTGGGGTGGCGGCGGCGGGGACACGGCGTCCCGGCGCCGCCGCGATTATAGTCCGCGGTCGGCGGCTGTCGCTTCGCGCGACGCGCGCACGCGCGCGCGTCGCCGTGCCGCCGCCGGCCGGCGGATCGGTTGCCGCTAGAAGCTGTACGCGAAGTTGACCGAGACCGTGTTGACGCGCAGCTCGGCAGTCCCGAGCGTGCGCACCGCGCTGGCCAGCGGGGTGCCGTCGAAGAACCCGCGCGTCACGTCGATGTCGGCGTTGGGAAACCAGACCTGGTTGAACGCGACGTCCATCGACCACGCCTTCGAGAGCCGGTAGCTCGCGCCGAGGCCCAGCCAGTAGCGGTCGCTGTCGGGAAACGTCGTGTCGCGGTAGCCGTCGACGGTCGGCGTCCGGTCGTAGCGCAGGCCGCCGCGCAGCGTCAGCGCGTCGGACCACGCGTAGTCGAGGCCCGCGGACACGGCGAACGAATCGCGGTAGTTGGCGACGCGCACGGCGTCGGGCTGCCCGTTGTCGAACGACACGCGGACCTCGTTGAAGTTGCTCCAGCCGTACCATTCGTACTGCGCGTACAGCGTCACCTGCTCGGTCGCCTGCCGGACGACGCCGATGCTCGCGATCGCGGGCAGCTTGAGCTTCGCGCTCGCACCGACCTCGCCGTTGGCGGGCGCGAGGGGCCCGGTGAGATTCGCCGTCGTCGCGGTGCCCGATACGTCGTGGTTCATCTGCGACCGGAATGCGAGCCCGACGCGCGTGGCGGCGTCGGGCGCGAACATGACGCCGACGTTGAATCCCGGCGTCCATGCGGTGCCCTCGATCGTGATCCGGCCGTCGGTCGCGGCGGTCGGGCCGCCCGGCGTGAACGGATTGGGGATCGCGGTGACCAGCTTGGTCTTCGCGTACTGCACGTCGAGGCCGCCGCCGATCGTGATCGCCGGCGTGACGCGATACGCGGCGACCATGCTGACGTTGACCGTGGTCAGCGACGCCTCGATCGAATCGTAGCGGCCGAACCAGTCGTCGCTGTACGTCGCCGCGAGCCCGAACGGCGAACCCATGGCCAGTCCGACGTAGCCGTCGCCGCCCGCGAACCGATGCGCCCAGTAGAGATTCGGCACCGGCGTCGGGTCGGTCGGGTTGCTGAAATTCGAACCCGCGAACGGCAGCGGGTTGCCGAGCGTGCCCGGCGTCGCCGCCACCGAGGTCGAGTTGGTGAGATCCGAGCGCGGAATGATGAGCTGCACGCCGAACGACGCCCAATCGGCGTCGCTGCGCGGCGCGGGGTTGCACGGAAGCACGCGCGTTCCCGCCGGCGGCGCGCCGTCGCCGCACCACAGATACGCGAGGTTGGCGGCATTGAAGAACATCGTGCTGGGATCGTCGGCGGCCGCCGCCACGCCGGCATTGACGCGGCCAAGCCCGCGCACGCTCTGCTGGTTGATGAAGAAGCCCGACGCCAGCGCGACCGGCGGCAGCCCCGTCGCCAGGACCAGAAGGCCCAGCGCGAGCGCGCGCCACGAACGCGCGCGCCAGGCTTTGCACTCCTCGGCACCGCTGCGCACTGACCCCCGCCATGCTGATGTCATGGAGCCTCCCCGTCGTCGATCGGTCCGGCATCGCATCGCTGCCGCCATCGCCCGGCGGCGCCGCATTCTTCGCTGCACGCATCGTTCGCCACCGCGACCCTTGCTTGGCGATCGCATTGTAGACTACGCTTGCACACGATGTGCGGGCAACTTCGCCCCGCCGCGCGACGGCGCGGACCGCCGTTGCGGCGCGGCGCGAATCGCGGAAAGGGTCCTCATGCGTCGACCGCTTGCCGACCGCGTGCTGCTTCCGCTGGCGCGAGCCGTGGCGGCAAGCGCCCTCGTCACGGTGCTGAGCGGATGTCCGCCCACGCTCGCGCCGCCCGCCTCGCTGCGCGTCGTCACCACGCCGTTTCCTGGTCCGAAGGATTTCGCGGGCGGGTTCGATCCGGCCGCGCGCCCCGCGGCCGACGGCGGCCAGTCCACGTACGAAGGTGCGCTGTTCGTGACGATGCTCGACCGCAAGCTCGTCGCGGCCGTCCTGCCTGCGGGCCTCGAACTGGCGCAGCCGCTGGCCGCAAGCGCGGAGCACCCGGTGATCCTGCTCGTCGGCAACCAGCGCAACCCGCTCGAGCTGCGCGGCGGCGTCACGTATCCGATCCCGCTGTCGAACGACTACCGCGAAGCGATGCTGCTGGTGCCGTTCGTCGTGCGCACGGCGGGCAACCAGCGCTGGCACACGTACGTCGTCCGCATGTTCCTCGACGACGTGCGGCCGGTGGCCATCGGCAACACGATCTTCGGCTACGAAAAGGTGCTGGCGATCCTCGCCGAGTCCGGCGCGTTTCCGAACGTAAAGACGAGCGTGCGCGACTTCGCGGACACGCTGCTGTTCGAAAGCGACGTGCAGACGACGGGTCCGTGGCAGGCGTCCGCGGCGGCGACGGGTGTACCGCGCTGGCCGGACTTCCAGACGATCTTCGCGATGCCGATCGTGGGCACGTTGCCGTTCGTGGGCTTCGTCTGCTCGTACTGGGAATGGTATTACGCGAGCACGGAGGTGGCGCCGGCGACCAGCCGCTTCCGTTTCGCACAGCCGTTCCGCCCATCCATGTCCGACTGGGTGGCGCTCGGCACGCTCACCCATGCGCCCGGTGGCGCGCTCGTCGTGCGCGGCCTGCGCTGGCGGCTCGCCCTGTGGCCGCCCGGCTGCCAGTTCTGACGGGGCCGGAGCGAGCCGTGCCATGGACCACCGGCTTGCGTCCCCGCCCGCGAGGTTTCCGCTTTACAACCGGGGCCCGCGTAGCCGACGATAGCCGCACCGTGCGTGCGCGCGCCCGCGCCGGGGCGATGCCACCCGCATCGACCACCCGGCGCGCGCCCGCCATGTACGACCGGGGGTCGCGCCCCGAAGCGTCGTTGCCATAGCCAGGGGATGCCGATGGAACGCGCGCCCGAAGATTCCACACCGCATGCGCCGGACGCGGAGGTCCGCTACGCCACCGCGGTGAAGTGCGACATCGTCGGTTCGACGCGCATCAAGCGCGGCCTCGACATGGACGGCCAGCTCGCGTTCAAGCGCGGCCTCGAGGCCGCGATCAACGCCGTCGCGGCCCGGCACGCCGGGCACGTCGAGCGCTTCGAAGGCGACGGCGCGCTGATGTTCTTCGGGTATCCGCTGGCGCGCGAGGACGCCGCCGAGTCGGCGGTGCGCGTCGGCCTCGAGATCGTCGAGACCGTGCGCACGGCCCGGTTCGTGCCGGGCGTCACGATGCAGATCCGCGTCGGCATCGCGTCCGGGCCGCTCGCCGTGCTGCGGCACCCCCAGGAGGAGAAGGGCGAGCCGGTCGCAGGGCTGATGATCGACATGGCCGAGCGCCTGCGCGCGTCCGCGGAGCCCGACCAGGTCGTGATCTGCGACGCGACGAAGCGCCTCGCGGGCCGCTTCTTCGACTATGAGGACCTGGGCGTGGTCGCCGCCAAGGGATTCGACGAGGGCGTGCACGCCTGGCGCGTCGTGCGCGAGTCGGCGATCGTGTCGCGCTTCGACGCGCAACGCTTCGACGCGTCGCGCAGCGAGATCATCGGCCGCGCCGACGCGCTGGCCAGCCTCGCGCAGGCGTGGGCAGACGCGCGCCAGGGGCACGGGCGCGTCGTCTGCCTCGTCGGCGACGCCGGGATGGGCAAGTCGCGTCTCGCCAAGGCGGCGCTCGACGTGGCGGCGGCCAACGGCGCCACGGTGTTCAAGCTCGACTGCATGCCGAGCACAGGCAACACGCCGCTGTTTCCGGTCGGCGTCCTGCTGCGGCGGATCGCGGGCATTACGGCCGCCGCACCCGAGCGCGACAAGCGCGGGCTCGCGCAGAAGCTCCTCGAGCGCATCCTCCCGGCGCAGGACGTGGCGGGCGCACTCGACTACCTCGCGCCAATGTTCGGCCTGACCGTCGCGCCGATCCCGGCCGGGCACACGCCGGACCAGGTCCGCGACCAGACGATCGCGAGCGTCGTGGGGATGTTGCGCGCGCTTGCCGCGCAGGGACCGCTCGCGCTGCTGTGCGAGGACCTGCACTGGGCCGACGACACGACGGCGCAGGTCGTGCAGCGCGTCGCCGACGGCGTGGACGACCTGCCGGTGCTCATGATCGTCACGTCGCGTCCCGACACCGACCAGCTCGCCCCGCTCGCGAAGGCCACCGTCATCCAGCTGCAGCCGCTGGACGAAGAAACGTCCAGCGCGCTCGTGCGCTCGGTGGCGCAGGGCGCCGTGCTCTCGGCCGACGTCGTGCGGTCGATCGTCGCCCGCTGCGAAGGTGTCCCGCTGCTGCTGGAGGAGGTGACGCGCAGCAGTGTCGAGGCGGGCGGCAGCAGCCACCCCATCGCCACTGACGCCGAGCGGCGCGGCAACGTGCCGACCGCGCTCAAGCTCGTCGTCGAGTCACGGCTCGGCCGCCGGCCCGACCTCGAGCCCATCGTCCAGGCCGCGGCCGTGCTCGGGCGCGAATTCCCCGTGGGCGCGCTGGAGCAGATGCTGCCGGACGCGTCGCCCTCCAGCGTTCGCGAGGCGCTGACGCTCTTCGGCCGGCACGGGCTGTTCGCGGCGCGCGACGCGAGCGCCGGGGACCGCGCGCGCTTCAAGCACGTGATGTTCTGCGATGCCGTCAACGAGATGCTGCTGGGCGAGGACCGCCGCCGCCTGCACTCGGGCGCGGCCGACGTGCTGCGCCGCGGATTCGCGGGAACGCCCGACGCGTCGCCGGACGTGGTCGCCGAGCACCTGCGCCTGGCCGAGCGATACGTCGAGTCGATCGCGACGCGGCTCGCCGCCAGCGCGGACACAGCCGCGCGCGGCGCGTACGTCGAGACCGAAGGTCACTGCGAGGGAGCGCTCGCGCTCATCGAGAAGGTCGAGGAGCCGGGCCAGAAGCGCGAGCTCCAGTTCAAGCTCCTGGTCCAGCTCGGCGTCGCGCTGACCGGCAAGCACGGATACGCGTCGCCCAAGGTCGAGGATGCGTACCGCGCCGCGCAGGCCGTCTGCGGCGAGACCGCCGAAGCCCAGATGCTCTATCCGATCATCCGGGGTCTCGCCACGCTGAACCTCGTGCGCGGCAAGCTCGCCACCGCCTACGACCTGTCGCTGCAGGGACTGAGCCTCGCGCAGCGCTCCCATCGCGTCGAGTTCCGCATCGACGCGATGAGCGTGCACTGCTACACGACGCTGTACTACGGGCGTCTCGTCGACTGCCGCGCGTGGATCGAGCGCTGCCTCGCGCTGTACCGCGAAGCGCACGGAGAGAATCTCACGTATCCGGTGCCGCAGGATGCTGGAACCGCGGCGCTCGCGCTGCTGCCCACCGTCGCGTGGCTGCTGGGCGACGCGCAGGACGCCGAGGACGCCATCCGCGACGGGCTCGCGCACGTCGAGCGGCTCAACCGCGACTTCGACCGCGCGCTGATGCACGCGTGGATCGCCGGCACGCGCTACACGCAGCGCCGCTACGACCAGGCCGAGCAGCACGCGGGGATAGCGGCCGGGATTTCCCGGCAGCACGGCTACCGGGAGTGGTACGGCACCGGCGTCCTGATGGCGCTGCTCTCGCAGTGCGCGCGCGGGCCGGCGCCGGAAGCGCTGGCGCAAGCCGCGCAGCTCTGCACGCAGTTCGCGAGCGAGGGCGTGGGCCTCAACGCGTCGTATTACCTGTGGGGTCTCGCGCGCGGATACGCGCAGCTCGACGACGCCGCGACCGCGCGGATCATGCTGGCGGAAGCGCACCGCCGCGCGGAGGCCAGCGACGAGACGCGGATGGACGGCGAGCTGGCGATCCTCGAAGCCGAGCTCGAGTCCGATGCAGTGGCAGCGGCACGCCTGCTCGCGCGCGCGGTGCGCATCGGCGACGAGCAGGGCGCGGTCGCGACGTCGCTGCGCGCCGCGGCCGCGCTGGCGCTGCGCGCCGGCGACGGCGCGGTGCGCGACGCCGCGCGCGCGACACTCGACCAGCTCGACGGCCGCGCCGACAGCCCGGCGCAGCGCGGCTGGATGCAGGCGCGGCTCGCGGAGCTTCGCGCCGCCCTCGCCGCTCCGCTCGCGGAGGCGCCGCGCGCGTGACCGCGCCGCCGCGCCGGCCGCGGCCCGCCGGCTACCACTCGAGGCCGTCGTCGATCGTCAGGTTCATCGCACACTTGAGGCGATACCACGTCCCGGTCGGAAAGCTGATCGTCAGCGGCGTGTCGGACTTGTCGTCGGCGCCCAGCAGCCGGCACAGCTGCCGCCAGCCTTTCGGCGCCGAGCCCTTCGCATGCAGCGTGATGCCGGCCACGCCCGCAGGACGCACGATGCGCATGTCGTCGTCCACGACGAACGTTCCGGTGATCCAAGCGCGCTCCAGGCCTCGCTGTCCGACGGGCGACACCTGGATCGACCGGAATCCCTTGAGCGTCCGGAACGCCGCGGCGCGGGCGAACGACCGGCGGAACTCGGCCGCGCCGAAGTCCCCCTGCTGCCAGCGCAGCGCGGCAAGCGACGTGCTGCCCATCGCGAGGTCGAGGTCGATCTTCTCGAAATCGTGGAAGTTCGGGTACCGTTCGGGCGGGCAGTCGAGCTCGACCAGGACCGGCCCCGCCGTCGTGCCCGCACGCTGCGCAAGGTTGACCTGCGCGATGCTGGCGAGCGGAACGAGCTCGCCGGCGGCGGGCGTCACGTGCGCCTTCTGCGGGCTCGCGGCCACGCGGCCATCCGGACGCAGCCGAAGCAGGCCGGTGTCGCTCGCGTAGACGCAGAAGTTCGCGAGGCGCTTGTCGAAGCCCTGGAGGTCGCGTCCCACGACCTTGGACCAGGGATTGTCGACGAATACCGCCGGCACCCAGATCGCCGGCGAGTGCGCCTGCGCCGTGTCGTCCTCGACGCGGCCGACGAGGATCCGCACGACGAGCTCGTGCTGCGACTGGTAGTCGTCCGCCCCGAGCGGAGGATGCGGCGTGCTGAGCTTCATGCGGCCGTAGCGCAGCAGCTCGATGATCAGCGTCGTCGTCGCGGCGCGGTAGCGGAAGTCCGTCGGCACGTAGTAGTCGGCCCGCGCGCCGCCCGCGGGCGTCTCGCGCAGGTGGAAGTTGAGCGGCGCGACAAGCTCGGCGAGCCCCTTCGCGCCGTCGATGCCCAGCCGATCGAGGTCGACCCGGAATCCCAGCACCTCGACGTCCTCGAAGCGGAAGGCCGGGAGTCCGAACGTGTCGCGGCGACGCAGTCGCTGCGTCGCGACGCCGGGAAACACGCCGGCGGCAGGCAGCGCCAGGAACCCGGTCCACAGGTTCGCCAACACGAGGTTCCCCGACGCGAACGGCGCGAGGCTCGGCGTCCGCGATCCGGGGACACTCAGCGTGACGGTCACGGACGCGCCGGTCCGGATCTGCGCGCGGCCGGGGATCCACACGACCTCCCGGCGCTCGATGAACGTGGCGGGCATCACGTCGTCCGGCGCAAGCTCGTACTGCCGGTAGACCGACGACAGCGCGACGGTCGACTTCGGGTCGTCGGCGAACACGACGCCGTCGATCCGCAGCAGGCGGTCCTCGTAACGCATCGCGTCGGACGCGCCGAAGAAGGGCGAGACGACGCTGACGGTTCCGTTCTCGTACCCGATCTCGGCGTCGACCAGCGGGAAGCCGCGATCGCGCCAGATGCTGCAGGCCTTGGCGCCGTTCGCGAAGCCGATCGCGCATTCGAGAACGTGCGGGTTGGCGACGTCGTCCACGGTCGCGAACAGGACCGCGAGCTCCCCGCTCGCTTCGTCGTGAATGACTTCGATCGCCAGGGCGCGGCTGCCCGCGGCAAGGAGCGGCTCTGCCTCCGGCTGCGCGGGCGCGACCGGAAGCCCGAGCTCGCACGTGCCGAGCCAGAACCGGGTCATCCGGCGATGCGCCGGTCGAGCCGGCAGCCGCGCAGCGTCGGGCTCTTGCCTTCGATGTCGAGCTCGCCCGGTCCCAGCACCGCCGCCGGCGTCGCGAAGCCTTCCACCGCGCCGGCCGATCCGCGCCTCGCGCGTGCCAGCGTCGCGGCCACCGCCACGACGATCTGCGCCGTGAACTGGTAGGGGTTGGGCGTTTCCCATCGCCAGTCGACGAGCCTGGTGCGCCAGACGTCCTCGACCTCGAGCAGAACGACATGCCGGTCCTCGGCACGCTCCTCGGCAGTCGGACCGTCGGGCAGCAGCTCGACTTGCGCGCTCGCGAGCGCGCGCAGCCAGGGCATGGCCGCGATCGGTGCCAGCAACGCGCCCACCTGATAGGCGATACGGCCTGCGCTGCCCATATCGACGTAGGACTCGATCGACTCCGGCAGGCGGAACCGCCGCGCCAGCGTCTGGCGCGCCATCAGCGTATCCACCAGGTCGGCCGCCGACGCGATCCGCAGGTCGGGCGCGCCCTTCGCCTCCCCGGCAGCGCGAACGCGAAAGTCGAACGACCGCTCGAGCTTGCCCACGGGCTCGTGCGTGACCTTCATCCGCTCCCCGAGCCACACGCTGACCGCCGCGCGTTCGGCCTCGGGCCGTGCCGCCATGTCCCACCCCAGCGGCGTGCCGGACGGCGCGGGTTCACCCAACACGTCGGCCGCCGCTTTCGCGTCCGGCGTCGTGGCCGGTGCAGCTACCGCGAGCGCGGTCGCCGCAGCGGCGGTCGTCGCCGGGGCCTGCCAGGGGGTGCGCTCGTCGGCGTCGACGTCGGCGCGGCGCACGACCGTCACCTGCTCGCGCAGCGAACGCAGCGCGGTCTCGACGCTGCCGCGCGAGAATCCCGCCACGCGCGACATCGCGACGCGCACGGCGCCGAGCTTCGGGAAGTCCGGCGCGGCAGCGTCCCTGCCCGAGGTCGCGAGCGCTGCGAGCGCGCGATCGAGGAGGATGTCCGACGCCGCACCGGTGCAGCCGGCACCGCAGACGATGGCGCAATGACGAAGCCGCGCCGGACGCGCGAGGTCGTCGAGCTTCTGGTAGACGTCGACCTCGCCGTTGATGTCGACGTAGTGAGCACCCGATTCCAGCGCGGCCGTCGCCAGGCGTTCGGCCGTCCATGCGAACGGTCCGGCGGCATTCACGACCACGTCGACGTCGCCGAGACCGCGCAGCACCGCCGGTCGATCGTCGAGCGCGAACGTCCGGAAGTCCATGCGCTGCGCGTCCGCCAGCGCCCTCAGCGCGCGCTCGTCGCGGCCGGCCAGGATCACGCGGGGGAACGGCGCGTCCGCCAAGCCCGAATCGCGCACGAACGCGGCTTCCGCCGCAATCAGGCGGCCCGAGTAGCCGGTGGCACCGTAGAGCAGGATGGTCGCACCCATTGCCTCCACTCCTCTCGCGCCGGTCAGTGCGTCCGCCGCAGCACCCAGACCAGCAGACTGCGGATGAAGCGCAGGTCGCGGCTGTCCGGCACCGCCGCGAAATACGTGTCGAACTCGTAGAGCGCGGCGCCGCCGAGCGCCCGCGCGACCGTCCGTGCGTGCTCGAGCGCGCCGCAACGGTCGAGCAGCGCGCGCACCCACGCGACGCGCGCCGCCGAGCGCGCCGACCGCGGCTGGCGGAGGAACGTCGTCAGCGCCGTGCGCTCCCGGCGCGTCGCCGTGCGCAGCGCGTGGATGATCATCAGCGTGCGCTTGCCCTCGAGCAGATCGCCGTTGAGTTCCTTGCCGTAACCCGGTCCGGGCTCGAGGTTGAGCAGGTCGTCCTGGATCTGGAACGCGGCTCCGAAGAAGAAGCCGAGCCGGATCAGCGGGTCGAGCGGCAGCGCGCCGCGCGCGCCGATGAGACAGCCCACCCGCAGTGGGTGGATCGTCCCGAGCCAGCACGTCTTTTGCAGCACCATTTGCAGGTAGTCGTCGTCGCTGACGTCGGTCCGGTTCTCGCGTTGCCACCCGAGCTCCAGCGCCTGGCCCTCGGTGCTCTCCCAGGCCATGCGCTCGGTCTCCTCGAAGATGCGCAGGCCGGTCGCCAGCCCCAGCCGGTGCATGTTGTCCTTGAGCGGGCGCAGGCTCAGGAGGCCCATCGCGTCGCCCGCGTTCAGCGCGAGCGGAACGCCGTGCAGGGCATGCAACGTGGGCGTGCCGCGCCGCTCGTCGCTGGCGTCCTCGATGTCGTCGTGGACGAGCAGCGCGTTGTGCATCAGCTCGATCGACACGGCGGACGCGACGGCATCCTCGATCGATCCGCCCGTGGCGCGCGCCATCGCGATGCACAGGCTCGAGCGGAGCATCTTTCCGCCGCGCCGCGGGTAGTCGGCGAGGAGTTCGTAGAGGTACGTGCGGGGCTCCTCCCGCGGCAGGTATTTCTGCATGTGCCGGCGCGTCACCTCGCCGTACTCGCGCAGCACCTGCCGCACGAGCGCGTCGTCGTCGCCGGCGAAGCGGGATGCGTCCGCGAATCCCATCGGGCGTCCCGGGCTCCGGTTTCAGCGCCTCGACGACGAACGAGGATCCGCGCGGACCCGCAACGCGCAAGCATCCGGACTCGGTGCCGGGCGCGGCGCGATCCGCAGCGGGGGCGCAGGTCCGCTGCGGGCTCGCGTCGCCGCGCGGCGGCGATCACCGGCGTCGTTGCGCCACGGATTGCCGGGTCGATGCATCAAGTCTCGATTTCGATGCAGCCGACTTGCAGTCCGTCGAGGTTGCAGACCGCGGCACGCCATATGCCGGCGCCACCCTTGATCGGCGTCGAGAGCACGAGACGCGGTGTGCGGTCCCCCGCCACGACCAGGTCGGCCTTCATGGTCGCGGCGACGTCGTCCCGGTCGACGCGGTAGAAGACCAGCGGCACGAGCCGCGCGTCCGCCACCGCACGGGCGATGTCGCAGCGAAGCACGCGCACCGCGCGGGGGCGCTCGACCTTGTGCAGGATGTCCAGCGCATCCTGCGCGGACCCGACACCGCGTGCCGGCGCGGCGACCGGCGCCTCGGCCGCGCCGGGCGGCGCAGCCTCGGGTGCCCCGGAACCTGCGCGCCCCTTGCGCACGCCCGCACCCGGCGCGAGACCGAGTATCGTGCCGAGCAGCCGATACTCGGCCGCCGCGAGCCGCAGCAGCGGGCTGCCTTCTTCCGCCGAAGCCGCCGCTTCCAGCCAGGAGAGGCCGCCCATCATGGTGCGGAAGACCAGGCGCTCGGTGGCATCGAGCGACTTGCGCCGACTGTCGCCGCCGACGGCGCGATCGCCGGCGTCGCGCAGGCGTTGCGCGAGGCGCGAGCCGCGGTCGATCTGCGCCTCGGCGACCCGGTACGCCATGCGCACGGCCGCGACGACCGCATCGTCGACCTGGTTCAGCGGGATGCTGCCGATCGTGCCCGTCGTGCCGTCGGACGTGCGGTAGAAGCCGCCGGCGCGGCGGTCCGGGCGCGTGCGCCCGGCCGGTTTGCGCGACCACAGCTTGGCGGTCGTGTCCGCGGCTTTCATGGGTGGTCGTAGCCGACGATGGACTCGGGACGGGGATCGCCATCGGTGATCGCGTGCGCGGCCAGCATGCCCGACATCACGGCGGCCTCCACGCAACCTGCATCGAGGCCGCACGACGTCCAGTCGCCCGCGACCGTCATGTTGCTCACCGGGCAGTCGAGCGGCGACACGCGGCTGTCGATCGTGCCCGGCAGCGAGAGCGTATAGCGCTCGGATCCTTGGTGGTTCACGGAAACGTAGCGGTCGTCCTGCGCCGCCTGCACGGCCCCGCCGCCGGCAAACGCGTTGGGCCAGAGCATGCGGGCGTCGTCGGACAGCAATCGGTCCAGGTTCTCGCGAACACGCTCGTGGATCTTCGCCCCGTGCCGTCGCACCTCCGCATCGGGCAGCACGCCGCAGAAATACGCGACCGACCGCGCGCGGTCCGCGCCGGCGTCCGGATGTCCGCCACTGCGCCGCCACGCCGCCTCCGTCGCCAGCGTGTGCGTCATGTCGGCCCACGTGTTGAACGGCATGTCGAGCGCGGTGACGATGCCCGACCCGCGGCGCCAGCCCAGCTGCGCGAGGTCCTGGCCGAGCCACACCTGCGCCGACTGCGTGGCCACCGTCTTGACCTGCCTGCGCATCCTGCCCCACTCCGGCGGCATGTCCCGGAAGAAGTCGCCGGCGCCGGCCTCGCAAGCCGCGACGAAGTCGTCGAAGCCCAGTGCGAGGATCACCGCTTCGAAGTCGACGCCGGCTTCGAGGACGCGCTCGTGTTGCGTCCCGTAGTCCATCACGTCTCCGAACCGCGCGCGCGCGGAATCCGGCCAGGCGCCGAAGGCGTCCAGCGCGCGCGTGCCGTGCGCGTCCAGCGCCGTCGGGTCGCCCCGGGTCTCGAACACGAGTCGTCGGACGTGCCGGTGCTCCTTCGCACCCGTCGCGATGTCGATGCTGCGCAGCGCGTGCAGGAAGTGGAAGTGCACCGGTTGCGATCGCGCGCGCCTGCCTGCCGGGGCCCGTGCCTTGCGGTCCGGCTGCAGCAGCACCTTGTACAGCGGCGCGAACACCGCGTCGCCCATGCCCGAGCGCATCCGCCAGAACATCGACCCGCGATAGGTGAAGAACATGCGCAGCGCGCCGCGCAGCGCGACGCCGGCGGCGAGCGCCGGGCGCTCCCGGTTGCCGTCGCGGTACGCGAACACGAGGTCGTAGATGCCGGTCAGGAAACGCGAATTCACCGAGGACGTCGTCGCGCCGTGGCGGAGCAGCCAGTCCCGGTAGTCGAGATTGTTGATCGCGTCGAGGCCCCGCTCCTCGAAGAGCACGCGGTCGCGGTAGAGGCCGAACGCGATCGTCATCACGATGTCGATGATCTCGGTCTTCCAACGCAGCTGCGCGTCGACCGCGACGACGTCGCGCAGCAGCTTGCGCGTCTGCGCGGCGACGGCTTCCATGAGTTGCAGCGCCGAATCGGCGACCTGCGGCGAGTAGTTGAGCGTGTGCAGCCAGTTCTCGAGGATCGTCACCGCCTGCAGGAGGCCGGCCGCCGTGGTGAGCGTGCCGGTGCGCACGAGGCGCGCAAGGCGCTCGATGAGGACGGTCGGCGAGCGCGTCGGGTCGAAGGAAAAGTCGAGCTGGATCGCCTCGTCGAGGTCAGAGCGCTGATCGGGCCGCGGCTCTCCGGGCGGCACGCCCGAGGCCGGCCCGACGACGCTCTGCATCAACGCCCTCAGCAGCACGAAGCAGCGCCCGACGTAGCTCGCGAGCGTGAACGGATTGGAATCCGGATCGAGCGGCGTGCCGGGCAGGCCCTCTGCCGGCGGCAGGAAGCCGCTCCACACGTTGAAGTCGTTTGCGGAATCGAGGCCGGCGACGCCGATGTGCGGCTCCGGCAGGAACGCATCGTCGAACTTCGCGTGCGCCAGCCGCTTCCCGTCCGCGGCATCCGGACCCCATCCGCGCGCCTCGACCTCCGCGTAGCACTCGCGCATCATCGCGAACGCGTTCTCGTAGAAGCCGAGCCAGACGTGCAGTCCGTGCTCGAGGATCCGTCCGCGGTCGTCGCGTACGGACGCGCCCTTTCCGCCGAGCCGCCAGCTGCGCTCGTACACGTGCACTTCGTATCCGGGTTGCCGCGCCAGGTGCCAGGCGGCCGTCATGCCCGCGCATCCGCCCCCGACGATGGCGACGCGCACCGGCTTGCCCCGCGCCTGACTGACCGTTGCCACGATGCGCGCCCCTCCCTCGTGCCCGATCGCCGGACCCGAACGTGCGGTCGCCACCCTCGGGTGGCACGCCGTCCGACGCATCCTGCTTCACTGCACGGCAGCACCGGCCCTCCGCAGGGCAGTCGGTCCCGGTCCGTCCTGCCGGCGAGTATAGCCACGTCGGCGGCGGATCGCACGCGCGTCGTGTCGCGGTCGCCTCGCGCCGCGCATGCCCGCCCGTGCAGCTTCGGCGCTGCCGACCGAAAGGAAAAGGGCAGCGGTTCGCACCGCTGCCCTGCGCACCCGCACCGCGGCCGGAACGACCGGCCGCCCGCGCTACTTGATCAGGACGATCTCGACGCGGCGCGCCTCGGCGTCGTTGCCCGAACCCTGCGTCAGCTCCGGCTTCGCCATCTCGATCCTGTCCTCGGCGATGCCCGCCGCCTTCAGCTGGTCGCGGACGGCGAACGCGCGCTGCTTCGCGAGCTCCTGGTTCTGTTCGAGGTTGCCGGTCGCGTCGTGGTAGCCCGAGACCTTGAGCTTCTGCCCCGCCGCCTTCGCCTTCTCCGCGATCGGCGCGATCCTGCCGGCCGCGTCGGCCGGCAGGTCGGCCTTGCCGCTGTCGAAGTAGAGCTTCACGACCTCGATCGACATCACGGCGACCGGCGCGGGCGCCGCGGCGATCGCGGCGGGCTTGGCCGGCGCGGCCGCGACGGGCTTCGTGTCCGCCTTGCCGGCGCCCCACGTCGCGAGCAGCGGCACGATCATCAGCGCGACGATGTTGATGATCTTGATCAGCGGGTTCACCGCGGGGCCGGCCGTGTCCTTGTACGGGTCGCCGACCGTGTCGCCGGTCACCGCGGCCTTGTGCGCCTCCGAGCCCTTGCCGCCGTAGTTGCCGTCCTCGATGTACTTCTTCGCGTTGTCCCACGCGCCGCCGCCGGTGGTCATCGAGATGGCGACGAAGAGGCCGGTGATGATCGTGCCCATCAGCAGGCCGCCCAGCGCCTGCGGTCCGAGCACGATGCCCACGACCACGGGCACCAGCACCGGGAGCAGCGACGGGACGATCATCTCCTTGATCGCCGCCTTGGTCAGCATGTCGACGGCCACGCCGTATTCCGGCTTGCCCGTCCCGTCCATGATGCCCTTGATCTCCTTGAACTGGCGGCGCACCTCGATCACCACCGAGCCCGCCGCGCGCCCGACCGCTTCCATCGCCATCGCGCCGAAGAGGTAGGGAATGAGGCCGCCGATAAAGAGGCCGACGATCACCATGTGGTTCGACAGGTCGAACGTCGTGGCGAGGTTGGCCGTCTCGAGGGCGTGCGTGTAGTCGGCGAAGAGCACCAGCGCGGCCAGGCCGGCCGAGCCGATCGCGTAGCCCTTGGTGACCGCCTTGGTCGTGTTGCCCACCGCGTCGAGCGGATCGGTGATCGCGCGCACGGAGTCCGGCAGGTCGCTCATCTCGGCGATGCCGCCGGCGTTGTCGGTGATGGGCCCGTAGGCGTCGAGCGCGACGACGATGCCCGTCATCGAGAGCATCGCCGTGGCCGCGATCGCGATGCCGTAGAGGCCCGCGAGCCAGTACGACGCGAGGATCGCCAGACACACCGCCAGCACCGGCCACGCGGTCGCGCGCATGGAGACGCCGAGGCCCGCGATGATGTTGGTGCCGTGGCCCGTCGTCGACGCCTGCGCCACGTGCTTGACCGGCTTGAAGTCGGTGCCCGTGTAGTACTCGGTGATGATCACCATCAGCGCGGTCAGCACGAGGCCGACGATCGAGGCGCCGAAGAGGCGCGTCGGCGTCAGCAGCGGGTCCGCCGCCGCGAAGCCGCCGGTCATGCGGTCGGTGATGAACCAGAAGCCGATCGCCGACAGCACGCCCGCGACCGCGAGCCCCTTGTACAGCGCGTTCATGATCTTGCCACCGGGCGTGGCCTTCACGAAGTAGCAGCCGACGATCGACGCGAGGATCGAGAAGCCGCCCAGCACCAGCGGATAGAGGACCGCGCCTTCCGCGACCGTGGGCAGCAGCAGCGCGCCCAGCAGCATCGTCGCGACGATGGTCACCGCGTACGTCTCGAAGAGGTCGGCCGCCATGCCGGCGCAGTCGCCGACGTTGTCGCCGACGTTGTCCGCGATCACCGCGGGATTGCGCGGGTCGTCTTCCGGAATGCCGGCCTCGACCTTGCCGACGAGGTCGGCGCCGACGTCCGCGCCCTTGGTGAAGATGCCGCCGCCCAGACGCGCGAAGATCGAGATCAGCGAGCCGCCGAAGGCGAGGCCGACGAGCGGCTGGATGATGTGGTGCAGGCTGTCCTTGGTCGGATTCGGCGCCCAGCTGGCCGAGCCCGTGAGGAACCAGTAGAAGCCGGCCACGCCCAGCAGCGCGAGCCCGACGACCAGCATGCCGGTGATCGCACCGCCGCGGAACGCGACGGCCAGCGCCTCGTTCAGCCCCGTGCGCGCCGCTTCGGCCGTGCGCACGTTCGAGCGCACGGACACGTTCATTCCGATGTACCCGGTCAGGCCGGAGAGGATCGCGCCCAGCGCGAACCCGCCGGCGGTACGGCCGCCGAGCGCCCACCAGATGATGACGAAGAGGATGGCGCCGACGATCGCGATCGTCGTGTACTGGCGATTGAGGTAGGCCTTGGCACCCGCCTGGATCGCAGCGGCGATTTCCTGCATCCGCGCGTTCCCCGCCGGCTTGGCGAGGATCCAGTTGATCGAGAGAATGCCGTAGACGATCGCCGCCACCGCGCAGACGAGCGCGAAGATGAGTCCTGTGGACATGGCCTGATGCTCCCTTTGAGATGTGGCAAAAAGCGCAACGCGGGAGCGCCTTCGTGCGGGCGCCCTTCGCGCGCCCGGCCGGCGGCCCTTGTTCGTGGCAGGCCGCGCGCCCGGGCGGGTGTTCCCCCTTGCCCCACCGGCCGGGTGTCCCGGCCGGAGAAAACACGCTATTTTGCCAGTTTGCGGGCGAGGAAGTCGAGCCGGTCCTGCCCCCAGAAGAGTTCGCCGTCGAGCACGTAGGTCGGCGCGCCGAACACGCCCCGCGCGATCGCCTCGTCGGTCAGCGCCTTGTAGCGCGCTGACATGTCAGCGTGCTGCGCCCGCGCGGCGAGCGCGGCAGCGTCGAGGCCGCACTCGCTCGCGATGTCGCGCAGCGTGGCCGGGTCCGCGATGTTGCGGTCCTGCTCCCAGACCGCGCGGCCGATGGCGCCGAACAGCGCGAGCGCCTGCAAGGTGCCGACCTCGGCCGCCGCGAGGATCCACAGCGCGGCGGGGTTCGCGTCGACCGGGAAGAACTTCGGCTGGAGGTTGAGCGGCCGGCCGAGGAACTCGGACCAGCGCTTCAGCTCGACGAGCCGGTACGCCTGCCGCTGCGGCGCGCGCTTGGGGAGCGGCAGCCCGCCCGACACCGGGAACACTTCGCCGAGATTGATCGGCTTGACCGCGACCTCGGCACCGTGCTGCTTCGCCAGCGCGACGAAGCGGTCGTGGCCGAGGTACGTCCACGGCGAATTGGCCGCGAAGTAGTAGTCGATCGCCTTGCCCATCCGAACCTCGCATCAAGTGACTGCATCCACGCACGATGTCGTCCCGGACCCGGCCTCATGCCGCCACGTCCGCGCTACCGGAAACATGCCACTGCCGGTCAGATCTTGAACTCCGCCGCGAGCTTCTTCGGCACCGCGGCGTTCTTCAGCCGCACGTACTGCGGCAGGCCGTCGCGGAACGGCGGCGGATCCTCGCCTTTCATGAGCGGCCCGAGGTACGCGCGCGCCTTCGCGGTGATGCCGTAGCCGTCCTTCGCGATGAAGTCGCGCGGCAGCATCTTCTCGACGTTGGCGACCTTGGCGAGCGGCGCCTCGGTGATCTTCCACCGGTAGGGCTTGTCGGACACGCGGGTGATCGCGGGCATCACCGCGTTGCGGCCCTTCAAGGCCATCTCGACCGCCGCGCGGCCGACGGCGTACGACTGCAGCACGTCGGTCTTCGACGCCAGGTGCCGCGCCGCGCGCTGCAGGTAGTCGGCGACTGCCCAGTGGTACTTGTGGCCGAGCTTGTCCTTGACGAGGTTCGCGATCAGCGGACCGACACCGCCCAGCTGCGCGTGGCCGAACGCGTCGCGCTCAGTTGCCAACTGAGCGGCCTCGGCCATCAGCTTGCCCTCGGCGTTCGACAGGCCCTCCGACACGCCGACGCAGCAGTAGCCGTGCGCGCGCACTTTCGCTTCGACCGCGGCGAGGAATGCCGCTTCGTCGAACGGGACCTCCGGGAAGAGCAGCACCAGCGGGATCGGCGTCTTCGCGTCCTCGGCCATGCCGACCGCCGCCGTGATCCAGCCGGCGTGCCGGCCCATCACCTCGAGCACGAACACCTTGGTCGACGTCTTCGCCATCGACGCCACGTCGAACGCCGCCTCGCGCATCGACGTCGCGACGTACTTGGCCACCGAGCCGAAGCCCGGGCAGTTGTCGGTGATCGGCAGATCGTTGTCGACGGTCTTGGGCACGTGGACGGCCGTCAGCGGATACCCGAGCGTCTCGGCGATCTGCGCGACCTTGAGGCAGGTGTCGGCCGAGTCATTGCCGCCGTTGTAGAAGAAGTAGCCGATGTCGTGCGCGCGGAACACCTCGATCAGGCGCTCGTACTGCGCGCGGTTCTGGTCGAGGCTCTTCAGCTTGTAGCGGCAGGAGCCGAACGCGCCGGCGGGCGTGTAGCGCAGCGCGGCGATCGCGGCGGCGGACTCCTTGGAGGTGTCGATCAGGTCCTCGGTCAGCGCGCCGATGATCCCGTTGCGGCCCGCGTAGACGCGGCCGATGCGGTCGCGGTGCTTGCGCGCCGTCTCGATGACGCCGGCGGCACTGGCGTTGATGACGGCGGTGACCCCGCCGGACTGGGCGTAGAACGCGTTGCGCTTGGTCATGGTAGTGGCCCGGAGGGTGTCACACGGCCGCGGCGCCCAGCTCCGCGACCAGCTTGCGCGCGGGCGCGAAGTCGGGCGCGAGGGCGAGCGCGCGGTCGCAGCAGCGACGGGCCGCGGCGAGGTCGCCCTGCGCGCGGCAGACGATGGCCAGATTGTAGACCAGGCCGGCGTCGAGCGGCCGCACGGCGGCGGCGAGCTCCTCGGCGCGCCGCGCCTCGGCGAGGTCGCCGCCGGCGCGCCGCACCATCGCGTAGACGTTGAGCGCGAACGGGTCGTTGGGGCTGGCGGCGAGCGCCTCGCGGCACCGTGCCTCGGCGCCGGCGCGGTCGCCGCGCTGCGCGCGCGCCGCGGCGTCCTGCAGCAGCGGCGCGACGCGCTCGACCAGGGCGTCGCGCTGCGGCGCCCACTTCGCGTAGATGCGGTCGCGGCAGGCGGCGAACAGCGCCGCGTCGTGGTTCGCGCCACCCCCGGCACCGGAGTCGCCCGCGTCGGCGCGCCACTCGAACGACGCGCGCGGCACGAAGTGGAACGGCGTGTGCTGCGCGAGCTGGATGAAGAAGTCCCAGTCCTCGAGGATCTCGAGCGACTCGTCGAAGCGGCAGCCCTCGGCGACGAGCTCGCGCGCGAACACCGCCGCCGACAGGTGGACGTAGTTGCGCTCGTACAGCTGGATCAGCGCGTGCGGCTGCCCGACGTATTCGACGCGACCGTCGGCGAAGGTCGCGCGGACCAGCGAGTGGACGACGCGCGCCGCGGGCGCCTGCGCACGCGCGTCCATCAGCGCAGCGAGGTGGCCGGCGAGGAAGACGTCGTCGTCGTCGAGGAAGGTGATCCAGTCGCCGGCCGCGGCGGCGAGTCCGGCGTTGGCGGCCGCCGCGCGAGCCAGCCGCGTCGCGCTCGGCAGCAGCCGCAGCGCGTGCGCGCCGCACGACGGCGGCAGAAACGGGTGGGCGGCGCCACAGGCGGCGACGACCAGCACTTCGACCGGCGCCCAGTCCTGCGCGGCGAGCGAGGCGAGCGTCGCGGCGAGCGACGGCCGCGCCATGCTGCGGACGACGACCGTGACCTTCGGGACGTCGGGCATCGCGCGGCGGCGGCGGCGCCTTAGCGGGCGCTGACGCGCGTCAGGAGCGCAGCGCCGCGAGCGCGGCGTCGCGGATCGCCTCGACGGCTCCCAGGCCCTCGATGCGCCGATGCTTCGGCGCACGCGGGTCGCCGGTGGCCGCCCATGCCTTGTAGTACGCGATGAGCGGCTGCGTCTGCGCGTGGTAGACGGCGAGCCGGTTCTTCACCGTCTCCTCGCGGTCGTCGTCGCGCTGGATCAGGTCCTCGCCGGTGACGTCGTCCTTGCCGGCGACCTTCGGCGGATTGAATTTGACGTGGTACGTGCGCCCGGACGCGACGTGCACGCGGCGCCCGCCCATCCGCTCGACGATCGCCGAGTCCGGCACGTCGATCTCGAGCACGTAGTCGATCGCCACGCCGGCCTTCTTCATCGCCTCGGCCTGCGGCAACGTCCGCGGAAAGCCGTCGAACAGGTATCCGTTGGCGCAGTCGGCAGCCGTCAGGCGCTCCAGCACGAGGCCGACGATGATGTCGTCCGAAACCAGGTGGCCGGTGTCCATCACCTTCTTCGCCGCCACGCCGAGCGGCGTCCCGGCCTTGATCGCGGCGCGCAGCATGTCGCCGGTCGAGATCTGCGGAATGCCGTAGGCGCTCGTGATGTACGAGGCCTGGGTTCCCTTGCCCGCGCCGGGCGGGCCGAGCAGGATCAGTCGCATGGTGTGGGCTCGGGTGGTCGGGGATTCGGGTCGATGCGGCGCCGCGACCCGCTGCCGCTCGCGGGCAGAAGGCGCTGACCGCTATGGTAACCCGTAACCCGCGCCCGCCGCGGGCACGCCTACGTCGACCCGCGCTCGGCGAACAGCGCCCGGACGCGCGCGAGGTCCTCGGGCGTGTCGATGCCCGGCGCCGGCGTGCCGTGCGTGACCTCGACGGCAATGCGGTAGCCGTGCCAAAGCGCGCGCAGCTGCTCCAGCGCCTCGAAGCGCTCGATCGGCGCCGGCGCGAGCCGCGGGTACGCGCGCAGGAACGACACGCGGTACGCGTACAGCCCGTAGTGGCGGTACAGCGGCAGGTCCGCCGGAAGCGCGTCGCGCGACGCGGCGAACGCGTCGCGGGCCCACGGGATCGTCGCGCGGCTGAAGTACAGCGCGTAGCCGGCGGCGTCGAGCACGACCTTGACGACGTTCGGATTGAACGCCTCGGCGACGTCGTCGATCGGATGGCAGGCGGTCGCAATGGCCGCGTCGGGGCGCGCGGCGAGCACGTCGGCCATCCGCCGCATCAGCGCCGGGTCGAGCAGCGGCTCGTCGCCCTGCACGTTCACGACGATCTCCTCGTCGCGCAGCGCGAGCGCCGCGGCCGCCTCGGCAAGGCGGTCCGTGCCGGTCGGGTGGTCGGCGCGGGTCATGCACACGGCGAGCCCGTGCGCGGCGACCGCCGCCTCGACGCGCGCGTCGTCCGTCGCGACGACGACGCGTGCCGCGCCGCTCGCGAGCGCGCGCAGGGCGACGCGCACGACCATCGGCTTCCCCGCGATGTCGGCGAGCGGCTTGCCCGGCAGCCGCGTCGACGCGTAGCGGGCCGGGATCAGGACGGTGAACGACAAGGCGGCCCCGTCGGGATCATGCCGGGCGCCGCGCGGAGTCCGCGCGCACCGGTCATTCGTACTCGCCGGGCGCGAGCCGGCGCGCCTCCTCCTCGAGCATCACCGGGATGCCGTCGCGGATCGGATAGGCGAGCCGGGCGGACTTCGAGACCAGCTCCTGCTTCTCGCGGTCGTAGAGGAGCGGACCCTTGGTCACCGGGCACACGAGCATCTCAAGCAGTTTGGGATCCACGGACCTTGTCCTCCACGAGCGCGACCAGCGCCGGATCGAGCACGGCGCGCACCGGCAGGTACCAGCAGCGCGCGTCGGCCAGCCGAGCGCATTTTACCGCGTCCTTCTGCGTCATCAGGATCGCCGCCGCGCCGGGAAAGGCGACGTCCGCCGCCGAGAACGGGTGGTGGTCGGGGAACGCGTGCTCGGTCGCCGCGATGCCCTGCGCGCGCACCAGCGCGAAGAAGCGACCGGGATTCGCGATGCCGGCGATCGCGTGCACGGCGCGCCCGCGCCACGCGGCGGCATCCGTGGTTCGCGACGCGTCGACGGCGTTGCGCCACGGCAGCGGCTCGAGCAGCGCGACCGTCTCGCGGCCACCCGCGCGCACGGCGTGCGGGTCGCCGGGCCCGACGACGCGCACGACGGCGTCCGCGGTGGCAAGGCGCGCGACCGGCTCGCGCAACGGCCCGGCCGGCAGCACGAGCCCGTTGCCGAAATTGCGCGTGCCGTCGACGGCGACCACCTCGACGTCGCGCGCGAGACGATAGTGCTGGAGTCCGTCGTCGGCGATCACGACGTCGCACGCAGGGTGCGCGGCGACGAGCGCGCGCGCCGCGGCGACCCGGTCGTGGCCGATCCAGACCGGAAAGCCGGTGGCCGCGAGGATCAGCGGCTCGTCGCCGACGACGGCCGGATCGTCGTCCGGCGCGACGGCGCGCTCTCCGGTCGCGCTGCCGCCGTAGCCGCGGCTGACGAGCGCCGGGTGGAAGCCGCGGGCGGCGAGCGCCTCGGCGAGCGCGCACGCAAGCGGCGTCTTGCCGCCGCCGCCGACCGTGACGTTGCCGACGACCACGACCGGCACCGGCAGGCGCTGCGCGCGCAGCACCCCGGCACGATACAGCGCGCGCCGCGCGGCGGCGGCGGCGCGGAACAGCAGCGACAGCGGCCACAGCAGCGCCGCGATCGGCGTCACGCGCGGCGCGTACCAGGCGGCGACGACGCGCTCGGCGAAGGTGGCGGCGTGCGCGTCCGGCATCCGGTGGCTCCTCGCCGCTGCACTCCCCGGGATGATGGTCGCCCCGCGGCGGGCGCGACGGTCACCGTCCGGGGGACTGGGTCGCGAACGTGATGTGCACGAGCCCGGCCTGCCGCGCGGCCTCCATCACGTGGATGACCGACTGGTGCGTCGCGTTGGCGTCGGCGTTGATGACGATCACCGGGTCCTTCGCGTCGCCGGCCGCGCGCTTCAGCATGTCCGCCAGCGCGCCGACGTTCGTGAACGTGAAGACGGTCTTGTCGACGACGTAGCGGCCCTGCGCGTCGATGCCGACGTTGACCTCTTTCGGCCGCTGCCTGGCGGCGTCGGCCTCCGCCTCGGGCAGCGTGATCTGCAGCTCGGCGACCCGCTGGTACGTCGTCGTCACCATCAGGAAGATCAGGATGACGAGCAGGACGTCGATCAGCGGGATGAAGTTGATCTCCGGATCGTCGCGTCCGCGGCTGCCGCGCAGGTTCATGGGTCGGGTCCGCTACTTGCGTTCGCCGTGCGCGAAATCGACCAGCTTGATCGCCTGCTGCTCCATCTCGACGACCAGCGCGTCGACCTTGGCGCGAAAGTGCCGGTAGAAGATCATCGACGGGATCGCGACGATCAGGCCCATCGCCGTGTTGTACAGCGCGATCGAGATGCCGTGCGCGAGCTGGATGGGGTTCGAGCCCGCCGCCGTCTGCGAGCCGAAGATCTCGATCATGCCGACGACGGTGCCGAAGAGCCCGAGCAGCGGCGACATCGCGGCGATCGTGCCGAGCGTCGTCAGGAAGCGCTCGAGGTCGTGCGTGACGATGCGGCCGACTTCCTCGATGGCTTCCTTCATCACGGGGCGCGGTGCCTTCACGTTGGCGAGGCCCGCGGCGAGGATCCGGCCGAGCGGCCCCTGCGCGGCGGTCTTCTGCAGCAGCTCGGGCGTCACGCCCGCCTGGCGGAACTCGGCGAGCACGCGGTCGACCATGCCCGGAGGGGCCACGATCGCCGCCCGCAGCGACCACAGGCGCTCGATGATCAGCGCAAGCGCGATGACGGAAGCGAAGATCAGCGGCCAGATCGGCCAGCCCGCTGCCTGGATGATGGACCACACGAGGGAAGCTCCTGAAGCAAGGGTGGCGAGAATGTAGCGTGCGGGCGGTGATTCGGCAAGGAAACGACCCGGGGCCGACGCGGCTTCACCGCTCGTCCCGGGCATCGGACAGCGACGCGGTGACCGCGGCGCCGGCGAGCACGATCATCCAGAACACGAAGATCCACAGCAGGAAGAGCGGGACCGCCGCCAGCGCGCCGTACAGGATCTCGTACGTCGGCGCGTGCGCGACGTAGTACGCGAAGCCGCGGCGCGTCGCCTCGAACGCCGCGGCGGCGAGCAGCGCGCTGATCAGCGCGTGCGACCACGCCACGCGGCGCGCCGGCGCGACCGCGTAGAGCAGCGTGAAGAACACGGTCGCGATGACGAACGGGATCGGCTCGAGGATCGCGCGCACGGTGACGGCCTGCAGCGGCACCGCCGCGATCGACTGCTTCAGCACCCACATGAGCAGCGTGATCGCGGCGCCGACGAGCGCGGGACCCGCGGTCACGCCGATGACGTAGACGATGACGCGCCGCATCAGCGGCCGCTTGCGCCGGATGCCCCAGATGGCGTTGATCTCCGACTCCACGGTGTCCACGACGAACGCCGCCGTGACGACGACGAACAGGATCCACACGCCGCGCAGGCTCGCAGCCTCGGCCGCGAGGCCGACGACGTACGTCTGGACGAGCGCGCGTGCGTTCTCCGGCAGCGTGTAGCGCAGCAGGTAGTTCTCGAGCACGCGGACGAAGTCCTGGAACACGGGGAAGTTCGCGACGAACGCGAACGCGACGGTGACGATCGGCACGAGGCCCAGCACCGTGGTGAAGGCGAGGCTGCCCGCGGCGCGGGTCCAGCCGACGCCGTCCAGGCGGACCATGACCCGGCGCAGCAGCGTGAGGGGGCCTACGAATGCCATCGGGAAACGGGGAAGGTGGGGTCGGCGCTGCGATGCGGCGGTCCGGCAAGCCGGCGACGTGCCCGGCGAAGCACGGCGGCGGCGGCGCGACACTGCGCCCGACATCGCCGGCGGCGGACCCGGTTCGGCATTATCCCAGACCGGCGGGTCGGCGTAAGCTCGCCGCCGTCCCGCCGACATTACGATCGGTACCGGGCTCGTTCGAGCCCCACACTCCCCGGAGCGCATGCGATGACCGACGCCACCCCCGCCACCCCCGCCACCGAAACTGCCGTGCTGGGCGGCGGCTGCTTCTGGTGCCTCGACGCCGTGTTCCGCGGCCTGGCCGGCGTGATTTCCGTCGAATCCGGCTACGCCGGCGGCGCCGGCGCGAAGCCGTCGTACGAGGAGGTCTGCACGGGTCGCACCGGGCATGCCGAGGTCGTGCAGGTCACGTTCGATCCGGCGGTCATCCCGTTCCGCGACCTGCTGACCGTGTTCTTCACGATCCACGACCCGACGACGCGCGACCGGCAGGGCAACGACGTCGGCACGCAGTACCGGTCGGTCGTGTTCTGCCGGACACCTGCGCAGCGCGCGACGGCCGAGGACGTCGTGCGCACGCTGACGCGGGAAAAGTTGTTCGGCGCGCCGATCGTCACCGAGATCGCGGACGCGGCGCCGTTCTACGCGGCCGAGGGCTACCACCAGGACTACTTCGACCGCAATCCGGCGCAGCCGTACTGCATGTTCGTCGTAGCGCCGAAGGTCGCGAAGTTCCGCAAGTCGTTCGCGGAGCGGTTGAAGCGCTAGCGGGTCGTTGCAATCGGTGACCGCATCCGGATTTCGGCGTCGTCCCGAGCCAGGCGAGGGAACTGCCGCTCTCACGAATCGAGGCGTTGCGCGCCAGCGGATCCCTCGTCGCTACGCTCCTCGGGATGACGCGCGAGGCTTGCAACCGCCGGCTAACGCCTGCTGCGCGTCAGCCACCCGCCGGTCGCGAGGCACGCGCCGACCGACCAGAACACGGGTGTGAGCCCCACGGTCGCTCCGAGGGCGCCGAACGCGAGCGGCACCGCGACCGCCATCGCCTGCACGAGCGACATGCGCACGCCGGCGACCTCGCCCATCCGGCCCGGCGGCGCGTGGCTGTGCAGCAGCGACATCACCATCGGCTGGCTCATGCCGAGGCCGAGGCCGAGGCAGAACGACAGCGCCATCAGCGTCGGCGCGCCGTTCGAGAACGGGAACATCAGGTACACGCCGGCGGCGACGAACAGCGCGGCCGTCAGCACCTGCCGCTCGGTCGCGCGGCGCACGATCCAGCGCATCGAGAACCGCACGACGAACGTCGCCGCGGCGAAAGACGCGAGGATGAGGCCGATCGCGGACGCGGACAGCCCGATCTTCGCCCCATAGACCGGAATCACGATCGTGTGCAGGTCCCAGCCGATCGCCAGCAGCACGTTGACGAAGAACACCCAGCGCAGCTTCCGGTGCGCGACGAGCTCGAGCGCGCCACCCGTGCGGCCCGCGGCCCGCGCCGGATGCGGCCCGGGCAGCGGTAGCCGGTTGCGCGCGAGCACGACCGCCGGCACCACGGGCAGCAGCGCGAGCACCGCGAACGCGGTGGCGAACCCGGCGTGGTCGATCGTGAATCCCGCGACGAGCGGACCGAAGAATCCCGAGATCGAGTAGCCGAGCGCGAGCAGGCTGAAGTTGTGCGCGCGCTCGTCCGGCGGCCCCATCTCGCCGGTCGCGTTCTGCGCCGGCACCTGGAACAGCATGAACCCGACGCCGACCACGGTGGCGCTGGCGAAGAGCGCGGCGAATCCCGGCACCAGCGCCGGCAGTGCGGATCCGGCGGCAAGCGCGATCGAGCCCACGAGCATCGGCCGGCGGACGCCGACGCGGTCCGAAAGGCGCCCGGTCGCCACGGCGAGCATCATCGGCAGCAGCGCATACAGCGCGAGCAGCACGCCGACCACCACGGTCGAGGCGCCCTGCCGCAATGCCTCGAGCGAAACGGTGACGCGGCTGCCGGCGAGCGCGATGTGATTGGCGATGCCCAGCGCGATCAACGCGGTCAGTCGCGGGTTGCGGCCGAAGAGCCGCGTCACGGCGCGCGCCGCCCGATCGGTCGACGCGCGTCGACGTGGATGCGCAGGTGCGCGAGGCTCTTCCGGCGGGTGTGCGGCATGCGGGCGGACGCGGCACGGCGCGCCGCGCGCATTCGATCGCGCATTCTACTCCGGAGCGCGTGCGCGCCTGCGCGGCACGCGGGGCGACGCAGGTGCGCGAGCCTCTTCGCGCCGGCGGCTTTCTCCCGAGCGAGCACGCCGTGGGCGCGCATCGCGTCCCGGGCGTCCGGCCGGGCATCCAAGGTCGCCGCCGACGCCTGCGGGCCACACGCGACGTCGATCGGAATCGCGCGGACGGCGAACACGGGCTCCACGCCTGCGGCCTCCGCCGCGCGCACCGCAACCGCCGGTCGCCCGCGGGTCGATGCGGCCCGGATTCCCGCTGGGAGGGCGACGCAGCGGCGAGTTGGCGCCATCGTCCGCGGCGAGCCGGATGGCGTGACACCGTTCTGCGTCCGGGAGCCGACCCTGGCGTCGACGGCCACGCCGCCGGAGGGGAGCCGCTCTCGGGAACGCTGGCGTCGGGACCCCGAAAGCGAAGCCGGCACCGCCGAAGGTGGACCACGGATCGTTCGCGAACGAACCCGACCAGGGCAGCGGTGCGGCGGCGGAACCGGAGCACGACGGCGCGCCTCGGCGGCGCGGGTGCCGGAGCAATCTGGGAACCATTTGCATTCTCGCGCACGTCGCGCCGCCCGCCGACGGCACGCGAATGGGGCGCGCGGCGGCGCCGTGGGCGGACGCGGGCCCTCCGCGGCGCTGCGCGTGGGGCCGACGACGTCACGCCGCTGGCCGCCGCACGCGGGGAACCCGTCGTACGCGCCGCGCAACACTCGCGCGCCGCACCTCATTTTTCCCTCGTAAATCGCCTTCCCTTCCTCGGAAAATGCGGTATAGTCGGCCGCGATGAAGCGGTATCCCGCGACAGGAGGGACCGCCTCAGACCGATCGGCATCGTCCGCTCGCACCAAACGACAGGAAGGAGAACCATGGCTACTGCCAAGAAAGCTGCGAAGAAGCCCGCCGCCAAGAAGCCCGCCGCGAAGAAGCCGGCGGCGAAGAAGCCAGCCGCCAAGAAGCCGGCGGCGAAGAAAGCCGCGCCCGCCAAGAAGAAGCCGGCCGCGAAGAAGCCCGCGAAGAAGGCCGCCGCCAAGCGCAAGCCCAATGCAGCGTTCATGAAGGCGATGACGCCCTCGGCCGTCCTCGCCGCCGTCGTCGGCTCGTCGCCGATGCCGCGTACCGAAGTCACCAAGAAGATCTGGGACTACATCAAGAAGAACAAGCTTCAGGACGCGATCAACCGTCGTCTCATCAACGCGGACGAGAAGCTCAAGGCCGTGTTCGGCGGCAAGGGCAAGGTTTCCATGTTCGAGATGACCAAGCTCGTCTCGAATCACCTGAAGTAAGCCCGCGACACAGCGTGCGGCGCGCGAGCGCCGCACCGGGCAGCATCACGGCCGGCCGCGCGGCGACGCGCGGGCCGGCCGTTCTGTTTCCTGGGCGGCGCGCCGGCGTCACGCGGCCGCGCGCCGCGTCAGCCACAGCAGCACGAGACCGAACACCGGCAGCAGGAAGTCCGTGTAGAGCACGACGCCCGCATTGCCCGCGGCCATGTTGCCGGTGGTCGCGATCTGCCAGACGTGGCCGACGCCGGCGCCGATCAGGAAGCACGCCGGGCCGAGGACCGCCGCGAGCCGCACGTCGAACCCGCGGCGGAATGCGAGGAATCCGACGGCGGCGAATCCCAGGCTCGCGAGCCCGACCTCGGTCTGAAACGGGCTGTCTGGCCAGCCGATGAAGCGCGCCGTCGACGCGCCGAAGAACACGTGGACGACGAAGTTGTAGAGCATGCCGAGGCCGATCGAGAAAAACAGGTACCAGCGCAGCAGCGCGTCCCAGACGTCCGCCGCGGCGCGGGGCGAAGGCAGGCGCGCGATCGCGACGGCCGCCGCGACGAGGCCCAGGACGAAGAACGTCAGCGACGGATTCGACAGAACGCCACGCACGACCGTTTCCATGACGATGCGCCGGGCGACGGTTAACGCGCGGGGCGGCGGGCTACGCGGGCGACGCGCCCGACCGGGGTGCCCGCCGCGGCCGCGCGCCGGTCATGCGGCGGCCTGCATTCCGCGCTGCACGCCCGGGCGCGCGGCGAGCGCGGCCGCCCAGCGGGTCAGGTGCGGCAGGTCGCCGGCGCGGTCGATCAGCGGCCGCCTGACGGCCGTGAGAGGGTAGAGCGCGAAGTCGGCGATCGACACGTCGCCGGCCAGGTACTCGTGGTCGGCGAGGCGCCCGTCGGCAACCCGCAGGCACTGCACGACGCGCTCCTCGAACCAGCGGACGTCGGCGTCCGATTTCTCGGGCGCGTAGTTCTGCAGCAGGAAGATCGTCATCGACGCCGCGGCGGTGTCGGTGACGGCGTGCATCAGCCACCCGAACGCCTGCGCACGCAGCGCGGGGTCGAGCGGAAAGAAGCGGCCGGTCTTCATCGCGAGGTAGAGCAGGATCGCGCCGGACTGCGCGAGCGGCAGGGGCGTGCCGCCCGGGGCGTCGTGATCGACGATCGCCGGAATCGTGCCGGCCGGGTTGATCGCGAGGAACCACGGCTCGCGCTGCTCGCCGGCCGCGAGGTCGACCTTGCGCACCCGGTACGGCAGGCCGCACTCCTCCAGCATGATCGCGGCGCGCTGGCCGTTGGACGAGTTGGCCGTGTAGAGGTCGATCATTGCCTTCACTCCCCGGGTACGGCGGCGCGCCCTACGCGCCTTTCTTCTTCGGCCAGTCGTCCTCGTCCTCGAGGATCCAGATCACGCGCGTGCGCTTGCCGCCCGCGTACTGCTCCATCTTCACGAGGATCGGGAAGCGCTCGGCGAGCGCCGCGCGTGCCTCCGCCTCCTTCTCGAACACGAGCAGCTTGCCGTCGTCGCCGAAGACGTCGTGCCAGAGGCCGCGGTCGTCCTCGTACTCGATCTTGTACCGCACGGCGGCCTAGGTGCGCCCCTGCAGCGCCGCGATCCGCTGCTCGATCGGCGGGTGCGTCGAGAAGAGCGCCATGATGCCGGCCTTGTCCGTGATCCCGAACGCCTTCATCGCCTCGGGCAGCGCGCCCGGCTCGACGCCGCCCAGACGACGCAGCGCGTTCATCATCGGCGACGGGGAGCCCAGGTATTGCGCCGAGCCGGCGTCCGCGCGGAACTCGCGCTGGCGGGAGAACCAGGCGACGATCATCGACGCGAGGATGCCCAGCACGATCTGCAGCACGATCACCGTGATGAAGTAGCCGGGGCCGTTGCCGCGCTCGGTGCGGAACACCGCGCGGTCGACGATCGAGCCGATCACGCGCGACAGGAAGATCACGAACGTGTTGACCACGCCCTGGATCAGTGTCAGCGTCACCATGTCGCCGTTCGCGATGTGGGCGACCTCGTGGCCCAGCACCGCCTCGACCTCTTCCTTGTTCATCGACTGCAGCAGGCCGGTCGACACGGCGACGAGGGCGGAGTTCTTGAACGCGCCGGTCGCGAACGCGTTGGGCTCGCCTTCGTAGATCGCCACTTCCGGCATGCCGATGCCCGCCTTCTGCGCGAGCCGCTGCACGGTGCCGACGAGCCACGACTCGACGTCGTTGGCCGGCTGCCCGATCACCTGCGCGCCGGTCGACCACTTGGCCATCGACTTCGACATCAGCAGCGAGATGATCGAGCCGGTGAACCCGACGACCGCGGAGAACACGAGCAGCTCGCCGTACCCGGCGCCGGCGCCGCCCGCGCGATCGAGGCCGAGCAGCTTCAGCACGATCGACAGCACGACGAGGACCGCGAGGTTCGTGAGCAGGAACAGGACGATGCGTTTCATGACGGGCCTTCTGCGGGTACGTGGGGCGGCCGAAGTTTAGCGCGGCCGCGCGGCGCGTGGGACGCCTCGGGAGATTGGGGCAGACGCCTTGCCGTTCAAGCAGGCGGGAACCGCGGGGTTCGCGCCCTGCCTCGCGACCGCCGGCGGGAAGGTCCTCCGGGCCTGCGTCGGCCCCGGCACCGCGCGCCGGACGGCTTCGGTCAGGGCTTCGACCAGGAGTCCTTGAGCGTCACCGCGCGGTTGAAGACCGGTCGCCCGGGTGCGTGGTCGGCGAGGTCGGCGACGAAATAGCCGTGGCGCTCGAACTGGAAGCGCGCCTCGGGCGCGGCCTCGCCCAGCGCGGGCTCGACGAACGCCGTGATCACGCGCTTGGAGTCCGGATTGAGGTCGTCGAGGTAGTTGCGCTCGGCGACCTCGACGTCGTCGTCCTCGTCGCCCGCCACGGCCTTGTGGTGCGCCGGCAGCGGGGCCTCCGGAGCCGCGGCGTCGCCGCGCGCGCCCCACGGATTGCGCGCGCCGGGAAACGGCACGCGGAAGAGCCGGTCGTAGATGCGCACCTCGGCGGGCACCGCGTGCGCCGCCGAAATCCAGTGGATGTTGCCCTTGACCTTGCGTGCGTCGGCACCGGGCGTGCCGCTGCGCGTCGCGGGGTCGTACGTGCAGTGGACGGCCGTCACGTTGCCGGCCGCGTCCTTCTCGGCACCGGTGCACCTGACGATGTAGCCGTAGCGCAGCCGCACCTCGGCGCCCGGGGTCAGCCGGAAGTAGCCCTTCGCGGGCGTCTCCGTGTAGTCGTCGCGCTCGATCCAGAGCTCGCGCGTCAGCGGCAGCTCGCGCTTGCCGAGCTCGGGCCGCTGCGGGTGATTGGGCGCGTAGCACGGCTCGCTCCCGCCCGCCGGATAGTTGTCGATGACGAGCCTGATCGGGTCGAGTACGGCGATGCGCCGCGGGGCGCGCGCGTTCAGGTCGTCGCGCATGCAGTCCTCGAGGACGCTCATGTCGATCCACGAGTCGGCTTTCGATACGCCGATCCGCTCGGCCAGCAGGCGGAAACCTTCGGGCGTGAACCCGCGCCGCCGCGCGCCGACCAGCGTGGGCATCCGCGGGTCGTCCCAGCCGTCGACGAAGCCCTTGGCGACGAGTTCGATCAGCCGGCGCTTCGACAGGACGACGTAGGTCAGATTGAGGCGCGCGAACTCGTACTGCTGCGGCAGCGGCCGCGGGAGCATTCCGCCGTCGGCGAGTTTCTCGATCACCCAGTCGTAGAGCGGCCGGTGGTCCTGGAACTCGAGCGTGCAGATCGAGTGGGTGATCCGCTCGAGCGCGTCCGAGATGCAGTGCGTGTAGTCGTAGAGCGGGTAGATGCACCACTTGTCGCCGGTGCGATGGTGCGAGGCGTGGCGGATCCGGTAGATCGCCGGGTCCCGCATGTTTACGTTCGGGCTGCCCATCTCGATCTTCAGGCGCAGCACGTGCGCGCCGTCGGCAAACTCCCCCGCGCGCATCCGGCGGAAGAGATCGAGATTCTCGGCGACGGTGCGGTTGCGGTATGGACTGTCCCGGCCCGGCTCGGTCAGCGTGCCGCGCGTCGCGCGCACTTCCTCGGCCGTCTGGCTGTCCACGTAGGCGAGACCGTTCTCGATGAACCACTCGGCGAACCGGTACAGGTCGTCGTAGTAGTCGGACGCGTGGTAGCGGTGGCCGCCCCAGTCGTAGCCCAGCCAGCGCACGGACTCGGCGATCGCATCCTCGTACTCGACCTCCTCCTTCAGCGGATTCGTGTCGTCGTAGCGCAGGTGGCACGTCCCGCCGTTTTCGGCGGCGAGGCCGAAGTTGAGGATGATCGACTTCGCGTGCCCGTAGTGCAGGTAGCCGTTCGGCTCGGGCGGGAAGCGTGTGACCACGCGCCCGCCGTGCTTGCCGGAGCGCAGGTCTTCGGCGACGATCGCGCGCAGGAAGTTGGGCGCCGGCACGTCGCGGGCGCCGGCCCGCGGCCCGGCGGCCGGCGCGACGCCACCGGCGGCCGGCTTCAGCACGGCGGCGGTATCGGAGGCTTGCGGCGGTGCAGCATTCATCTATCGTTTGTTCATGAACAAGCAGGGGACGCGAGACATTCTAACGAAGGTGGGGGGACCCGTCACCGGCCGCGTCTGAGGGGGCGCGGGGCCATCCCCCGGAAATCCGCGCCGCACAAGGCTTTCGAGGGCATGGGCGGCGTCGCCGGCCCGACGTTTTCCACAAATCCTGTGGATACTGGTGTGCATATCTTGTAAATTCGGCGCCTAAGTCTTGGCAGCGCACGGAAAAAGGTTGCGATGCCCAATTTCATGCCGACATTTTTCAGATTCATTACAACGACTTGCATCTGCGTTCCTCGGGCGCTGCGCGGGGCGGCGGACGGTCCGGCGGCCGTCCGGGCGTGCGGCGAGCCGCGTTCTCGCGGACGCTCTTGTCCATGACAAACTCCATGTTGCGCCTGCGTTGTCGAAGCGCGTGGCGAGTGGGTCGCCGATGATCAACGGCCATCCCGGCGCCGGCGCTGACACTTTCGCGGGCGCCGTCCCGGCGGTGCTGCCCGTTTCCCTGCTCGTCGCGACCGCGCGTCAACTCGTCGAGCGCCACCTGGGCCTCGTGTGGGTGGGCGGGGAGATGTCCAACTTCACGCGCGCCGCGTCGGGCCACTGCTACTTCAACCTGAAGGACGCGCAGGCGCAGGTGCGCTGCGTGATGTTCCGGCAGCGCGCGCAGGCGGTCGCGTTCGCGCTGCGCGACGGGCTTTCCGTCGAGGTGCGCGCGACGCCGACGATCTACGAGGCGCGCGGCGAGTTCCAGCTCAACGTCGACAACATGCGCCTCGCGGGCGTCGGCGCGCTGTACGAGCAGTTCGCGCGGCTGAAGGCGAAGCTCGAGGCCGCGGGCTGGTTCGCGCCCGAGCGCAAGCGTCCGTTGCCGCCCTTTCCGCGCGCGGTGGGCCTCGTGACGTCGCCGCGCGCCGCCGCGCTGTCCGACATCCTCACGACGCTGCGGCGGCGGTGGCCCGTCGCGCGCGTGATCCTCTACCCGGCGGCCGTGCAGGGCGGCGGCGCCGCGGCCGAGATCGCCGACGCGATCCGCACGGCCAACGCGCGCGCCGAGGTCGACGTGCTGATCGTCGCGCGCGGCGGCGGTTCGATCGAGGACCTGTGGGCGTTCAACGAGGAGGCCGTCGCGGCGGCCGTGCACGCGTCGGCGCTGCCCGTCGTGTCGGGTGTCGGGCACGAGACCGACTTCACGATCTGCGATTTTGTCGCCGACGTCCGGGCGCCCACGCCCACCGCGGCGGCCGCGCTGGCGGTGCCCGACCGCGCGGCGCTCGCCGAGCGCACGGCCGCGCTTCGGCGCGCGCTGGCGCGCGCTGGCGCCCACGCGGTGGACGTGCGTGCGCAGCGCCTCGACCACGCGACGCGCCGCCTCGTGCATCCGGCCGCGCGGCTCGCGCAGCAGCGTGCGCGCGTCGACGAACTCGCGCGCCGCCTCGTGCAGCGCGGGGCGCTCGACGCGGAGGCACGCGCGGCGCGCGTCGCCGGACTCCAGGGTCGCCTGTTGCGCGAACTGCGTGCGCCGCTGCCGGCCACGGCGCGCGTCGAGCGGCTGCGCGAGGCGTGGTCGCGGCTCGGCCGCGAGCGTGTCGCGCGCGCGAACGAGCGCGTTGCGGCGCTCGCGCAGGCGCTCGCGCACCTCGACCCGCAGCGGGTGCTCGAACGGGGTTACGCGATCGTGGCGGCGGCCGACGGCGCGATCGTCGTCGATGCACACCAGGTGGCGCCGGGCGACGCCGTGGCGCTGCGGTTCGCGCGCGGGGGCGCGGACGCGAGCATCACGCGGACGTCCTCGTAAGGTCTTTCACGGAAGGCGCAGAGACGCAGAGGATTCAAGGGGGCTGCCGGCGTCGCGGCGTCGTATCGCATGTGCCCGCAACGCCTCTCGCAGGAGGCGCAGAGACGCAGAGAACCGCGCAGACCTTCTCGGCGTCTCTTCGTGAAAGTCCTGCCCGCTCAGGCCTCGTCCGGCTCGGGATCGTCGACCGGCGACACCGGCCGCGCGAGCTTGGCCGCGACCTCCACCGGTGCCTGCGCCGCGATCTTCGGCGTCGCGACCTGCACGTCGGCGTTCTGCGCGCGGTGACGCAGCGCGTGGTCCATCAGCACGACCGCCATCATCGCCTCGGCGATCGGCGTCGCACGGATGCCGACGCAGGGGTCGTGGCGGCCGTGCGTGTTGACCACGACCGGATTGCCCGCCTTGTCGATCGACTGCCGGTCGAGCCGGATCGACGACGTCGGCTTCACGGCGATCGCGACGCGGACGTCCTGGCCGGTGGAGACGCCGCCGAGGATGCCGCCCGCGTGGTTGGTGAGGAATCCTTCGGGCGCCATCTCGTCCGAGTGCTCGGTGCCGCGCTGCGCCACCGCCGCGAAGCCGGCGCCGATCTCGACGCCCTTCACGGCGTTGATGCCCATCATCGCCGCCGCGAGATCCGCGTCGAGCTTGCCGTAGACCGGCTCGCCCCAGCCGACCGGAACGCCGCGCGCCACGACCTCGATCCGCGCGCCGCAGGAGTCGCCGGCCTTGCGCAGCCGGTCCATGAACGCTTCCAGCTCGGCCACGATCGACGCGTTCGCCACGAAGAACGGATTCGCGTCGACGTGCTGCCAGCCTTCGAACGGAATCGCGTTCGGTCCGAGGTGCGTCAGGTGGCCGCGGATCTCGACGCCGTAGCGCTCGCGCAGCCACTTCTTCGCGACCGCGCCCGCGGCGACGCGCACGGCGGTCTCGCGCGCCGACTGGCGGCCGCCGCCGCGATAGTCGCGGATGCCGTACTTCTGCCAGTACGTGTAGTCGGCGTGGCCGGGCCGGAACGTGTCGGCAATGTTCGCGTAGTCGCGGCTGCGCTGGTCCTCGTTGCGGATCAGCAGGGCGATCGGCGTGCCCGTCGTGCGGCCCTCGAAGGTGCCCGACAGGATCTCGACGGTGTCCGGCTCGCGCCGCTGTGTGACGTGCCGCGACGTCCCCGGCTTGCGCCGGTCGAGCTCGCGCTGGATGTCCGCCTCCGTCAGCGCCATCCCCGGCGGGCAGCCGTCGACGACGCAGCCGATCGCGGGGCCGTGCGATTCGCCGAACGAGGTGAAGCAGAACAGCGTGCCGAACGTGTTGCCGGACATGGAAGTCGATGCCAACGACGGAACCGTCGTCGAGTTTAGCACGCGGGTCGCGCGCGCCGCGGTCGGGCGCGCAGGTGCGACAATGGCGCAGTGAGCGCTCCGATCGCCATCCCCGCGGGACTCGCCGCCGCGCTGCGCGCCGCGCGCTTCGTGGCCGTGCTCACCGGCGCGGGCGTCTCGGCCGAGTCCGGCGTGCCGACGTTCCGTGACGCGCAACAGGGACTGTGGGCGCAGTTCGACCCAAGCGAGCTCGCGACCCCGTCGGCGTTCGCGCGCAATCCGAAGCGCGTGTGGGACTGGTACGCGATGCGCCGCGAGATGGTCGGCCGCGTCGCGCCGAACCCCGCGCACGTCGCACTCGCCACGCTGGAGCGACGGGTGCCGCAGTTCCTGCTCGCCACGCAGAACGTCGACGGCCTGCACCAGCGCGCGGGCAGCGAGCGCGTCGTCGAGCTGCACGGCAACATCACGCGGGTCCGCTGCTCGCGCGAGGGCACCGTGGTCGCGCGCTGGGACGAAGGCGCCGAGAATGCGCCGCCGCGCTGCCCGCAATGCGGTGCGTTCCTGCGGCCGGACGTCGTGTGGTTCGAGGAGCTGCTGCCGCCCGAGGCGCTCGCCGCCGCCGAAGACGCCGCGCGACGATGCGACGTGCTGATCGTCGCCGGCACGTCGGCCGAGGTCTACCCGGCCGCCGCACTGCCCAACGCGGCGCTGCGCCGTGGCGCGCGCGTCGTCGAGGTCAATCCCAACGCGACGCCGCTGTCGGCGGAGGTGCACGACGTGCTGCGCGGCCCGGCCGGCGTCGTGCTGCCGGCGCTGGTGGCGGCCGCATTCGACGGATAGCCGAAGCGTCAGCGCGCGCCGCCGTTGCCGGCCCGCGTGGCCGGCGGCAGCGGCGCCAGGTATCCGATCAGCAGCAGCAGCACGCCCACGCCGAGGAAGGCGACGACGCGCGGGAGCCCGGACAGCGCGGAGAGGTCGACGGCGAAGAGCTTGATCACGACGACGGCGAGCAGCACCGCGCCGACCATCCACAGCGGCCGGATCGCGCGCCGCGTTGCGACCAGCATCAGCGGCAGCGCCGTGCCCGTCCACGTCAGCGTCAGCGCCGCCTGCAGCGGCTTCGACGCGAGCAGCGGCGCCACCCGCCACGGCACGTCCAGCCACTGGTGCACGGCGCGGAACACGAGGGCGTTGACGAACAGGAATACCGCGGCGCCGAACCACGCGTACAGCGTGCGCTCGGCGACGCGCAACGTCGCGCGCGCCCAGTGCACGAGCGCCGCGAGTGCCGCGACGAGCGTGGCGTCGAGCGGATTGGCCAGCGGCACGTACGGCAGCGGCGCCGTGCCTCCGGGCGAGATCGCGTTGACCAGCACGAACCAGACGCCGAGCAGCGTCGCCACCGTGGTCGCCGCGCTGGTCGCGTACGCGTCGCGGTACTCATTCAGCGGCCAGTGTGGCCAGTCGGCCGCACGAGCCGCCAGCGCGACGAAGGCGATCGCCGGCCACGCGGCCGCGCTCGGCATCCACACGGTGCCTTCCGCAAACGCCCGGCCCACCCATTCGCTCGCCTCCCACGACGCCCACGCGACGACGCCGATGGCCGACGCCGCGTGCGCGAACGCCAGCACGCCCGCCGCCCGACCGTCGGTGGCGGCGGACTCGCCGTCGCGTCCGCGCAATGCGTCGGCCGCGAACAGCGCGCACCACTGCGTCACCCACGCGAGCGGCCACACGAGCCAGCCGTACGCGGACAGCGTCGTGCGCATCCGGTCCCAGTCCGCGTAGGCGACGAGCGCCATCGCCGGCAGGAGCGCGGCGCCGAACCACGCGAGCCGCGGCCAGCGCAGACGCCGCTGCAGCAGCAGCGCCAGCGCGACGCTGCCCGCCGCGTACGCGAGGAACGCGTTGCCGACGGCGCGCGCCGGCAGCTCGCGGTCGAGCTCGAGCGCGCCACCGCCGTACCACCACGCAACACCCCACAGCACGGCAAACGGCACGAGCGCCCGCTCGTACCGCCCGGTGGCCTCCGGGTGCCGGTCCGCCACGAACGCGGTCGCAAGCGCGGCCAGCGCGATCAGCGTCGTGCCGAAGAAACTGGCGTTGAGGAACAGGCGTCCGTCGGCGTCGACGTCGGATACGACGAACGCCGCCGCGGCCGCGACCTGCAGCAGCAGCGCGAACCCGCGCGCGAGTGGCTGCCGCTGCCGGCAGCCGATCCAGTAGACGCCGGCGGCCTCGACCGCCCACCACGCCGATGTCCAGCGGGGATCGGCGGCGAACGGAATGGCGACGGTGCCGAAGACGGCGGCGAGCGCCGCGAACGCACGCGCCAACAGCGCGAGGCCCGGTTCCGGCCGCCGGAACAGCGCGGCAGACAGTGCGGCGTAGAACAGCGCCAGCGCGAACGCGCTCCACGCGACGCCGTACCGGTGGTCGTGGACGAGCGACGCCTGCAGCGCGAACGCGACGAGCGGCACGCCGAAGACGAGCAGCGCATCGACCGGGGCGCGGACCGTGAACGACTCGCGCTTCGCGTACAGCACCGCGATCGTCACGTAGAACAGGAAGAACACGACGAGGAACGGCTCGACCGTCGCGAAGTGCTCGGGCCGGTAATACCTCGCCCCCCAGAACACGGCGAGCACGAACGTGAACATGAAGCCCAGCGCGTTGAGCGCGCGCCACGCGCGCAGCCACGCCAGCGCGAAGATCGCCGCGTTGAGGACGGCGAAGTAGCCGAACAGGCGCGCCGGCGCGCCGGCCGACGTCGCGACGAGGAGGGGCGCGAGGAAGCCGCCGGCGATCGCGAGACCCGCGAGCGGCTGCGAGTCGGCGCGCACGGCGAGCACGACGGTCAGGACGGCGATCGCGAAGAGCAGCACGAACGCCGGCCACGCGGGCAGCACCTCGTACAGGCCGAACGCGGTAAACGTCGTCAGGTACAGGACGCCCGCGCCCGCGCCCTCGAGCGAGAGGCCGTAGCCGGGGCGCGTCCGTGCGAGCCACGCGCCGAGCGCGACCAGCGCGCCGCCGGCGAGCGCCACGCCCGCGAGCTTCGCCTCGATGGGAATCGTCACGATCTCCGCGAGAAAGCGGAGCAGGAACGCGACGCCGAAGAACAGCACGACCACGCCGATGCGCGTCAGCGCGTTGCCGCCGGTGAACCATGCCCAGAGCGGATTCGGCGCGGTGGCGACGGTCGCCGCCGGCACCGACGCACGCGGGGCCGGCGGTGCTGCAGGAACCTCGGCGTCCGGTGCGACGGCGGCCGCGACCGGTGCGAGCGTTCCGTCCGACGCGCGCGCGAAACCCGTCGGCACGCCTGCCGCGGGCGGCGGCGCGTCCTCGGTGATTCGCGTCCGTGCCGCCGCCGCGGACGCGCGCGCGGCGGCGTCTTCCGGCGCAGCGGCAGGCGGCGGCGCGGTCACGCCGGCCGCCCGCTCCAGCACCGCCAGGCGGCGCTCGATCGCGTCGAGCCGCCGTGCGATCGACGTCGGCAGGTCGTCGTCGCGCGGGCCGGCCGGCGGTGGCGCGGCAACCGGCAAGTTCGCTCCGGTCGAGGCCGGCCGCCTTGCCGCCTGCTGCGCCTGCTGTGCCTGCGAGCGCGACCGCCACGCGAGCATCACGATGAAGCCGACGAACGCGCCGGCGATGCCGCCCGGGACGCCGAGCGCAATGGCGCCGACGATGAACCCGACCACGATGCCCAGCACGATCATGCGGTCTCCCGAGCGGTTGACGGCGCGCGACCGCGCCGACGGCGCATCAGCGGGCGTCTCCGCGCAGCGCCAGCACCTGCGCGTGCAACGCGTCCGGCGTCGCGCGTTCCGGCGGCACCGGCGGCGCGACAGTGAGCGCGATGCGCGAGAACACGCCGCGCCAGCGGCGCATCGCGCGGCCCTCGTACGAGCGCGAGAAGAAGCTGCCCCAGAGCCCGGACAGCGCCATCGGCACGACGGGTACCGGCGTGTCCGCCAGCATCCGCTCGATCCCCGGGCGGAACGCGTGCATCTCCCCGTCGCCGGTCAGCGACCCTTCCGGGAAGATGCCGACGACCTCGCCGGCGCGCAGCGCGGCCGCCGCGGTCGCGAACGCCGCCTCCTTCACCGCGGGATCCTCGCGCGCCGGCGCGACCGGGATCGCCTGCATCGTCCGGAACAGCCAGTTGAGCACGGGGACCCGGAAGATCCGGTGGTCCATGATGAAGCGGATCGGACGGCGCACGCACGCGGCGATGACGATCGCGTCGACGTAGCTCACGTGGTTGCACGCGACGATGCAGCCGCCTTTCTCGGGCACGTGCTCGAGCCCTTCCTTGCGCACGCGGTACATCGTGTGGATCAGCAGCCACGCGAGGAACCGCATCAGGAACTCGGGCACCAGCTTGTAGATGAACAGCGCGACGGCCGCGTTCAGCACCGCCGTCACGAGGAAGAGCTCGGCGATCGACAGCCCCTGCCCCAGCAGCACGATCGCGAAGCCCGCGGAGGCGACCATGAACAGTGCGTTCAGGATGTTGTTCGCGGCGATGATCCGCGACCGGTACGACGGCTCCGAGCGCTCCTGGATCAACGCGTACAGCGGGACGATGTAGAACCCGCCGAACAGCCCGATCAGCATCAGGTCGGCGATCACGCGCCAGTTCGCGGGTTGCCCGAGGAAAACGCCAACGCCGGCCAGGCCGGTCGCGTGCAGCGATCGCGTGGCGAGCCACAGGTCGACCGCGAACACGGTGAGCCCGATCGAGCCGAACGGTACCAGGCCGATCTCGACCTTCCGTCCGGACAGGCGCTCACATAGCAGCGAGCCGACTCCGATGCCGACGGAGAAGAGCGCGAGCAGCAGCGTCACCACGTGCTCGTCGCCGCCCAGCACGTCCTTCGCGAAATTGGGGAACTGCGTCAGGAACGTCGCCCCGTAGTACCAGAACCACGAGATGCCGAGCATCGACAGCCAGACGATGCGGTTGCCGTACGCGAAGCGCAGGTTCTTCGCCGTCTCGGTGAACGGGTTCCAGTTGAGCACGAGGTCCGGCGCGACAGCCGGCGTTTCGGGAATGCCGCGGCTCACGAGCCAGCCGGCGACCGCCACCGCAACCGCGACGAGGCCCGCGAGCACCGGGCCGTTGCCCGGGATCGCCACGACGACGCCGCCGGCGATCGTGCCGAGCAGGATCGCGACGAACGTCCCCATCTCGACCAGGCCGTTGCCGCCGATCAGCTCCTCCGGCTTCAAGTGCTGCGGCAGGATCGCGTACTTGACCGGGCCGAACAGCGTCGAGTGCACGCCCATTAGTGCCAGCGCCGTGAACAGCAGCGGCAGGCTCGACAGCCAGAAGCCCGCGGTGCCGATGACCATGATCGCGATCTCGAGGAGCTTGATGAGTCGGATCAGCCGCGACTTCTCGTACTTGTCGGCGAGCTGGCCCGCCGTCGCCGACAGGATCACGAACGGCAGGATGAACACGCCCGCGGCCACGTTGACCAGCGTGTTCGCGTCGTACGCCGAGTGCGCCGCCGCGTGATACGCGACGAAGATGATCAGCGCGTTCTTGTAGACGTTGTCGTTCCCGGCGCCCAGGAACTGCGTCCAGAAGAACGGCGCGAAGCGGCGCTGCCACAGCAGGTCGTACTGATTGGGCGCATGCATGGTCGTATCGGCAGGTCAGGTGGCGGCGAAGTACGTGCGGGTCTCGAACACCGACGGCGCGAAGCCGGCGCCGTGGCGGGCGAGGCTGCGCTTCAGCACGAAGTCGAACAGCAGCGTGTTGTGGTTGCGCAGCTCGCGCAGCGGCGCCGCGGCGTTGGGATCGAGCAGGCCGCGCGCGACCAGCGCGGGCAGCGACACCAGGGGCAGGATCCCGGGCAGCGGGTAGTCGGAGCCGTTGAGCAGGCGCGCGTGCCAGTCGCGCCGCGCGAGCAGGACCTCGACGACGTCCATCCGGTTGCCCTGCGTGACCGCGGAGATGTCGCCGCGCAGGTTGGCGCGCGGCCGCGGCTCGTCCATCAGCCGCGTGAAGAGGTCGAAGTTGGGCACCAGCGCCGTCCCGCCGTTGTCGAGGTCCCGGCCCATGCCGAGCGACGCGCAGTGCGCGACGACGACCCGGACGCCTGCGTCGAGCGGCCGCCGCAGCAGCAGCGGATTGCCGAGGTGCTCGCCGTGCCCCTGCACCGCCCGCTCGTCGCCGGCGTGCGTGATCAGCGGCAGCTTGAGGTCGACGAGCTTGTCGTAGAAGCGGTCGCAGCGCGGCGATGCGGGATCGATGTTCTGCGCCGACGGCAGCCACTTCACCGCGCGCGCGCCGCGCGCCTTCGCGGCGTCGAGCCGGTCGCGCGCGTCGGGCGCATACGGGTGGACCGATGCCGCCCACTCGAAGCGGTCCGAATGCCGGCGCGCGAGTCCCGCCGCGTAGGCGTCGGGAACGTAGAAGGTCGAGCGCTCGGGCATCGGGCTGCCGGCGTCGTCGCGCGCCCAGTCGAACGCGAACAGCAGCGCCCGGAAGCCCTCGGGCATCGCCTCGCACTGGTTGAGCAGGCGGTCGACCACCGAGTCGTCAATGCGGCCGGGCGTGTCGTGCGCGCAGCCGGCGTTCATGTAGAACAGCCGCTGCACGTACTGCGCGGGCGACCAGATGCGCTCCATCGCCGGGTTGATCCACAGACCCTGGCCGGAGTCGCCGTTGCCGAACACGTGGCAGTGCGCGTCCCAGACGTTGTGCGCGTCGATGTCGCGCCAGGCGGCCGCGACCAGCGCGTGCGTGCGCAGGTGCGGCGGCACGCCGGCGTGGCAGGCGTTGAGGATGCCGTCGGACAGCGAGAAGTCGCAGCCGGCGGCGAGCGCCGCCGCGCCGGCGCCCGCGATGCCGAGAAAGCGCCGGCGGTCGACTGGAGTACCTTCGCGCTGCGCGCTCCGGCTCATTGGACACCCCGGCCCTTGGGCCGGCCCGGCGGGCTCACTGGAGCGCCTTCGCGCTGCGCGCTCCGGTATTCGCCCTCGAGGCGGCCCTTCGGGCTCATGCGCGTCCCTCGAGTTCCGACAGGTAGTCGAGGACCGACTCGAGGCCGGCGCGCACGGCGCCCGGGTCGGTCCGGTACCAGACCTCCTTGCCGATCTTCTCCGCGTGCAGAACGCCGGCCTCGCGCAGCACCTTGAGGTGGTACGCGACCGCCGAGCGCGACAGCGTCGACGCCGCGACGATCTGGCCGACGGTGAGCTGTTCCCCGGGCTCGAACATCAGCAGGATGCGCTGGCGGTGCGCGTCGCCCAGCGCCGTGAACATCCGCGCGGTCCGCTGCCACGGGCGCGGCAGCGTGCGGGCATAGCTCGGTCGCATCGCCGCCGCCTCTATATGACGAAATAATTAGTCATGTGGTCACATCCCGACGTCGCGATTAGGCCCGCCCGCCGGCCGCTTGTCAAGCGCCGCGGGGACGGCCGCCGACCGACGGCGCGCGGCTCCGGCGCCACGCTACAATGGCCGCATGCAGGCGTACCTCGACTTCATGCGCCACGTGCGCGACCACGGGCACCGCAAGGACGACCGCACCGGCACGGGGACGCTGTCGGTGTTCGGCTACCAGATGCGCTTCGACCTCGCGCGCGGCTTCCCGCTTCTGACGACGAAGAAGGTGCACACCAAGTCGATCGTCCACGAGCTCCTGTGGTTCCTCCGCGGCGAGACCAACATCGGGTACCTGAAGGCGAACGGCGTCACGATCTGGGACGAGTGGGCCGACGCGAACGGCGACCTCGGCCCGGTCTACGGATACCAGTGGCGGTCGTGGCCGGCGCCCGACGGACGCCACGTCGACCAGCTCGCGAACGTCGTCGCCGAGATCCGCCGCAATCCGGATTCGCGCCGGCTGATCGTGTCGGCGTGGAACGTCGGCGACATCCCGCGGATGAAGCTGCCGCCGTGCCACGCGTTCTTCCAGTTCTACGTCGCGGGCGGGCGCCTGTCGTGCCAGCTCTACCAGCGCAGCGCCGACATCTTCCTCGGCGTGCCGTTCAACATCGCCTCCTATGCGCTGCTGACGCACATGGTCGCGGCGCAGTGCGACCTCGCAGTCGGCGACTTCGTGTGGACCGGGGGCGACTGCCACCTGTACGTCAATCACCTGGAGCAGGTCGCAACGCAGCTCGCCCGCACGCCGTATCCGCTGCCGCGCCTCGTGTTGAAGCGCCGGCCCCCGACGCTGTTCGACTACGCGTACGACGACATCGCGATCGAGGACTACCAGTGCCATCCGGCGCTGAAGGCACCGGTGGCCGTCTGACCGCGCACGTACGCTAGCCGACGTACCGCTGCAGGAACGCGAGCGTGCGCTCGCGGGCCGTCCTGGCGGCGGCCGCGTCGTACGAACCGCGCTGGTCGCAGTTGAAGCCGTGTCCCGCCGCGTACAGATGCACGGTCAGCTCCGGGTGCGCCGCCGCGAGCGCGTGCACGCCGGGGACCGGGATCATCGCGTCCTTCTCGCCGAAGTGGCCGAGCACCGGGCAGCGCGGCTGCTCGCCGATCGCGTCGGGCATGCCGCCGCCGTAATAGGCGATCGCGCACGCGAACCCGGGCACGCGCGCGGCCGCGAGCCACGCGACGAGGCCGCCCCAGCAGTAGCCGACGACCCCGACCTTGCCGGCCGTCGCGGCGACGGCGCGCGCCGCGGCGACGTCCATGAGTGCCGCGTCCGCGCTCGCCTTCGCGCGGAGCTCGCGCCCCGCGGCGATGTCGGCTTCCGTGTACTCGCGATCCACGCCCTTCTCGTACCGGTCGAACACGGCCGGGGCGACCGCGACGTAGCCGTCGGCGGCATAGCCGTCGCACACGCTGCGGATGTGCCCATTGACGCCGAAGATTTCCTGCACGACGACGAGGCCGCCGCGGGGTTTGCCCGCAGGGTCGGCGCGCCAGGCGGCAAGCCGGAAGCCGTCGGATGCGGAGAGTTCGATCCAGTGTCCCATCGGTGCGCCTCCGGCAGTGTCGCGAAGCCGCGATTGTCGCACCCCGGCGGCCGCGCTGTGCGGCGCCGGATCCGTTACTGCGTGTAGCCGCCGAGCGAGCCCAGCACGCCGTACCAGAGCGCGTGCCGTTCGTCGGTCTCGTCGCGGTCCGACACGCCGGGCAGCGCCGCCGTGATCACCATCACAATGCCCGAGCGGGGCTGCACGAACACCGTCTGCCCGTACGCGCCGCGCAGCGCGAACGTCGGCGTCCGCAGCGGGAACAGCCACGTCTGGTAGCCGTAGCCGAACCACGGGGCGGCCTTGCCCGGCCTGAACGCGGCCGGCTGCTCGTCGGGAACCGTCGCTGCCGCCACCCACTTCGCGGGGATGACCGACCTGCCGGCAGCGCGGCCGTCGGCGGCGAGCAGCATCCCCAGCCGGCCGTAGTCGCGCAGCGTCGCGAACATGTTGCCGCCGCCGTACTCGACGCCATCCTTCATCAAGTACCACTGCGCGTCGCGGTCGGCGCCGAGGTGGCGCCAGATCCATTCGCTCGCCAAGTCCGACAGCGTCCTTCCGGTCGCGCGGGTCAGCACGTAACCCAGCACCACCGAATCGGTCGACATGTACCGGAACTTCGTCCCCGGCCCGAATTCGCCGCCTTCGACGTCGTGCAGGAACCCGAGCACCGATTGCGGGCGCACCCCGCGCATGGTCTGGAAGAAGCGGCGCTCGTCGCTGCCGTCGGTGTCGGTGACCATCGGCGTCAGCTTCACCCCCGACGACATGCGCAGCAGCTGCTCGATCGTCACCCGGCCGTACGCGCTGCCGGCGAGCTCCGACACGTACTTGTCGGCGCGGTCGTCGAGCGAACCCAGCACGCCGCGTTCCAGCGCGATGCCCGTGAGCATTCCGACGAGCGTCTTGGCCATCGACGCCGACAAGAACCGCGTCGTCGGCCCGGTGCCGAACCGGTAGTGCTCCTGCACGATCTTGCCGTCCTTGAGGATCAGCAGGCCGAGAATGCGGTGGCGGTCGACGTAGTCGCGCACGTCGTAGGGCACGTTGCGGAACCGGTACCGGACCTCCTGCGGCGCAGGCGGCAGCGCCAGCGGCGCGCCGTCGCCCCGCCGGATGTCGCGCATCGCGAACACCGTGTCCATGTGCGTGAAGCAGCCGACCTTGTTACGGTCCTCGAAGCAGGTGTCGCTGGTGCCGGTGGGGTAGCCGGGGGCGGCTTCCGGGCGCACCGGCGCGGTAGCGGAAGCGGCAGCGGGCGCGGCGGCGTCGGTTCCGTCGTCGGCCTCGGCGGCGATGCGCGCGAGTTGCTCTTCCAGAGAAGCCACCGGCTCCGCGACCACGGGAGGCGTCGTTCGTCCGGCCGCCTGTGGTGCCGTGGGCCGTGCGGGCGCCGCGCGCACGGGGCCGGGCGCGGCGGGCGCCGCGTCGCCGGCGCCGTAGTCGGCGTCCGCAGCGTTGTGCGCCAGTTGCGCCTCCAGCGACATCGGCGCGCCACCCGGCGCGGCGACCGTTCCGGCCGCCGGCCGGCCGGCCGCGTCCGCCGCGGGCGTGCGCTGCATCGCCTGCGCCGCCGCAAGCACCGCCTTGCGCCCTTCCGTGTTCGCCGGCTCGACGCGTCCCGCGTAGATCTCGGCCGACTTGAGGCACCGCCGCAGATAGGCCTGGTTCTCGGCCGCCGTGTTGAGCGCGCCACCCTCGCCGCTCCACACGCCGCCGCCGTCCTTCAGCGTCCACCGGCAAGCGGCGCTGCTCAGGTCGTCGATGCGCACGGGCGCATAGGGCTCGTCCCAGCCGTGCAGACCGCCCGGATAGACGTCGACCTCCACCGGCACCCGCGCGGCCTTGAGCTTCGCCTCGATTTCGTAGCAGCCGGAAGTGCCGGTGAAGTTGTCGGCAGCGCCCAGCAGCATCCGCACGGGCGCGCCGGTCGGCCGCGGGTTCTCGGGAAAGACCTGGCACCCCGGGTAGACGGGCACGTGCACGCGGAACGGCTGCGCAGTGCGCGACAGCGCGTCGACAAAGCGCCGGTCCGTCGCGAGCAGCGCCGTGGTCCCGCCCTTCGAGAAGCCGACGATCCCGATGCGTTCGCCGTCGATCGCCGGGTGCGTGCGCAGCATGTCGGCGGCCGCGAAGGCGTCGGCGACGAATGTGTAGACGGTGACGTCGGTCTGCGAGGTCTGGCTCGCCGGGCCCAGGCCCCGCGCGCCGTGCGTGTCGACGACGACTGCCGCGATGCCGTTGCGCGCGAGCATCTCCGCATATTCCCAGTACCCGCGCTTCGCGCCGCTGCGGCCGTAGAGGCCGCCGATGCCGTGCACCAGGACCATCGCCGGCACCTTGCCCTTGACGCCGGTCGGCAGGAACAACACGGCAGGCACCCAGACCTTGTCGGACCGCTCGACGAAGCGCCGTCCTTCCTGGACGACGCTCGGCCAGCTCAGGGTCTTCACCGACTGGAACTGGAACTTGCCGTCGCCGAAATCCGCGAGCGTGGTCCGCTCCGGTCCGTCGAAGAACCCGGCGTGCGCGCACGCCGGCAGGAGCGCGAGCACCAGCGTGCGCGCGCGCCGCAGCATCGTCGACATCGTCGCTCCCCTCGTTATCGTGGTCGCGCCGGTCCGTCGCTCGGCGCGCCGCATCGCGCCGCAAGAGTCGTGCCGTCGGCGCCGGGCGGGGCGCGCGGCGTCACGAATCCACGCGTGCGCGTTCGGCGGCGACGGGCAAAAAAAAGCCCGCCGGGAGGAGTGTAGCGGGCAAGGGGGATTCCGATGACCGGAGCTTTGACCCACTCCGCGGGGTTCCGGGCATCCGCGCGCCCGGGGCGCAAAAAAGGTCTAGACCACGCTGCGGGCGGCGCTCACGCGCTCGGCCAGTTCCTGCAGCGCCGCCTGCTGGGCACCCGAATCGTCGTCGCGCGTCGCGCCGGTCGCATCGGCCGCGCCCATCCGGGCCTCCGGCCGCCAGTACTTCGCAAATTCCGACGCGAACGTGTCCATCGCTGCCCTCGACTCGAAATGCCACCGCTCGCCTACGTCAAAGCAATCGACGTGCCAACGATGGCCAATGTCGAATTGGTCGGGGCTGGAGTGTGCGAGCTTACGAGGGAAATCGGGGCGCGGCGACGTGATCCACGCGTGACGACCATCGGCGTCCGGCGTGGCGGAAATGTCGCAATCCGCCGACGCAGTTCATGACAATAGCATTAAGACGCTGATTTTGCAGGGGAAAAAATGTCGCCCGTGCCCGACAGCGGCCATCGGAGACTGCTTCAGCTTTTCGCTTCCTTGAACATCGCCGGCTCGATCCGGTGCCGCTGCAGCAGCTTGTAGAACTCGGTGCGGTTCCGTTTCGCGAGCTGCGCCGCCTGCGTGACGTTGCCGCCGGTGATCTTGAGCAGGCGGACGAGGTAGTCGCGCTCGAACGACTTGCGCGCCTCCTCGAACGGTACGAGGACCGCCGCATCCTCCTTGAGCGCGTTCTGCACGAGGGTCGCCGGGATGACGCTGGTCGTGGTCAGCGCGAGCGCCTGCTCGAGGAGGTTCAGGAGCTGGCGGACATTGCCCGGCCACGGTGCCGCCACCAGCAGCGCCATCGCGTCCGGGGCGAGCGTCGGCGCGGGCTTCCGGTACCGCTCCGCCAGCCGGCGCAGGAAGTGCGCGGCGAGGACCGGGATGTCTTCGCGCCGCTCGGACAGCGGCGGCAGCCGCAGCGACACGACGTTGAGCCGGTAATAGAGGTCCTCGCGGAACTGGCCCGAGGCCTTTGCCGCGTCGAGGTCGCGGTGCGTCGCGGAAATCACACGCACGTTCACGGGAATCGCCTGCGTCGAGCCGACCGGGCGCACCTCGCCCTCCTGCAACACGCGCAGCAGCTTGACCTGCAGCGGCAGCGGCATGTCGCCGATCTCGTCGAGCAGCAGCGTGCCGCCGTCGGCGGCCTGGAACAGGCCCTTGTGGGCCTGCACCGCCCCCGTGAACGCGCCGCGCGCGTGGCCGAAGAGCTCGGACTCGAGCAGTTCCGCCGGGATCGCGCCGCAGTTGACGGCGACGAAAGGATGATCGCGGCGCGGGCTCGCGCGGTGGATCGCGCGCGCGATGAGCTCCTTGCCGGTGCCGGAGTCTCCGTGGATCAGCACGCTGGCGTCCGACTCCGCCACGAGCTTCGCCTGCCGCAGCAGGTCCTCCATCACCGGGCTGCGCGTGATGATCCCCTCGCGCCACTCCTCCGTCGCCGCGTCGCTGCGCCCCGCGTCGTCGCCGGAAAGCTTGAGCGCCTCGGCGACCTTCTGCAGCAGCTGCTGGCTGTCGAACGGCTTGGTGAGGAAGCCGAACACGCCGCGCTGCGTTGCCGCGACCGCGTCGGGGATCGTGCCGTGCGCGGTCAGGATCAGCACCGGCAGGCCGGCGTGCTGCCGGTGGATCGCGTCGAACAGCTGCATGCCGTCGATGCCGGGCATTCGCAGGTCGGTCACCACCGCCGCGGGCCGCCGGACGGCGATCGCCGCAAGTGCGGTCTCCCCGCTCTCCGCGGTGCGCACGCGATAGCCGGCCGACGTGAGCCGCAGGCTGATCAGCTTCAGCAGGTCCGGATCGTCGTCGACCAGGAGGATGTCACCGGAACTCATCGAAGGCCTCGCTCTCGCTCGATCATCCGCCACCGCCGGAGCCGCTGCCGGAGCCCCCTCCGGACCCTCCGCCGCTCCCGCTGCCGCCGCCACCGCCGCTGCGCGCGCGCTCGCGAAGCAGGCTGCGCTCCATGTTGCGCAGCGCCTCGAGCTTCTGCAGCGCCGCGTCCGCTTTCTGCTGCTCGTCGCGCACCGCGCGCTGCCGTCCGGAGATCTGCGCCTGCAACACGAACGCGAGCTGCTTCACCGCAGGCGAGCCCGGGTTGCTCTTAGACACGTTGTCGAGCAGCTGCAGCGCCCGCTGGTCGTCCTGCGGGCTCGACTTCACCAGCGTGTACAGCACGGCAAGCCGTACGCGATTCGCGTCGGTGCGCTGCCGCGCGAGCACGCCGGTCACGACGGTGAGCTCGCGCTTGACGTCGTCCGGCCCCAGCACGCTGTAGCGCTGGAGATCCGCCAGCAGCACGATGAGCTCGACGTCCTCGGCCGGCGCCTCGCGGAGCGCCGCCGGCGGCACCGCCACGGCCGGAGGCGCCGCCATCGCGACGGTCGCCGGACCGGGCACCACGGGCGCGGTCTCCGGCGGATCGAGCGGCTGCACGGCGGGCATCGGCGGCTCGACCGGCTCGATCGGCGGATACTCGACGAGCGGGGTCGGCACCTCCACGCGCTCCGGCTCGTACTCCTCCTCGGGCGTCACCTGCGGCGGCGGCGGGACGCTCGCGCAGCCGGCGAGCAGCGCCACCGCCACCCACGGCGCGATGCCGCGCCAGCGCCCGCGCGTCACTTGTGTCCCCCCACGGTCACCGGCGACTGCCGCGGCGCACCCGCGGACGCGCCGGCGCTCGCGGACAGCGGCAGCCACAGCCGGAAGCGGACGCCGCGCTTTCCGTCCCCGCGATCGAGCACCTCGAGCCGGCCGGCCTGCGCGACCGCGTACTCCCGCGCGATCGCGAGCCCGAGCCCGGAGCCCTTGACCTTGCCGTCCACCGGCGCCTGCCCCGAGTAGAAGGAGTCGAACACGCGCTCGCGCTCGGCCGGCGCGATGCCCGGGCCGTGGTCGGCGACGTCGAGCACGGCGAACCCGTCCTGCGCGAACAGCGCGAGCTCGATGACGCCCGACCGCGGCGAGTACTTGATCGCGTTCGACAGCAGGTTGTCGACGACCGTGCGGATCTTCTCCGCGTCGCCGACGACCACGAGCGGCGAGAGCTCGTCGTGGAACGTGATCATCCGCGCGAGCGCGGCGAGCGTCTGCTCGCGCAGCACGCGCCGGATGACGTCGGGCAGCGGCACCGGCGCCAGCGTCACCGGCTCCATCGCGCGCGTCTGGTGGTACGTGAGCAGGTCCTCGATCAGCTTCTGCAGCGACAGCGTGTTCTCGCGCACGATGCGAACGATGTCCTGCTGCTCGGGCGACAGGCGGCCGCCGACGTTGTCGCGCAAGAGCTCCGCGCCCTCGCGGACGGCCGTGAGCGGCGTCTTGAGCTCGTGCGACACGTGGCGCAGGAACCGCGTCTGCTGCTGCTCGAGCTCGTTGAGACGGGAGCGCAACCACTCGAGGCGCTGCCCGACGTACCGCAGGTCCTGCGGCCCGTTCACCTCGATCGCGTGCGTGAAGTCCGCGGTGCCCATCCGGCGGATCGCCTGGTCGAGCTGGCGGATCGGGCGCGCGAGCAGCACGGCGAACAGGATCGCGAGCGCGATGGCGATCGCCACCGTCGCGAGCGCGAGCCACAGCCACTTCTCGCGCCCCTGGGACGCGGTCTCCTGCAGCCGCTCGATCGCGCGCTGCGTGAGCTGCGCCGTCGCGTTCAGCATGCCTTGCGTGTTCTCGACCAGTGCCGCGTAGCCGTCGGCGAGATCGGACACCTGCTGCGCCGTGCGCTGCGGCGCATTGAGCGTCGCATGCAGGCGGGCCTCGCGCGCGCGCAGGTCCTCGAGCGCGGCGAGCTGCGGGCGCTCGAGCGGCAGCAGCGAGAGCTGGCGCGTCGTCTGCAGGAATTCCTGGCGCATGCGGCCGTAGTCGTCGAGCAGCGCCGGATCCTCGAGGATGATCTGCTGGCGGGCGAGCCGCTCGAGCGTGGTCGCCTGCTCGAACAGGAGCCGGCTCGAGCGCCCGGCCTGCGCGGCCTGCAGCACCTCTTCCCGGCTCTGCGTGGCGAGCCGGTCGAGCGACAGGATGAGCTCGCCCAGCGCGTAGAGCAGCGGGAGGCTCACGAGCAGGAAGCCCAGCAGGATGAACTTGAGGAACGAGCGCGGGTAATACACGCGTGGGGGCCGCCGTTATAATCGTGCGCATTATGGCACCGCCGTCGCCTCGCGGCGTGCCGGCGCGCGCGGACCGAACCGCGCGTGCGAACCCGCCCGCATCCGTCCTGCGGGCCTGCCTGCCTCCCCGATGAGCCAACCCGCCTCCCCTGCCGAGCCGGCGCTGGCGCTGATCGCCGCGGTCGCGCGCAACGGCGTGATCGGCGCCGGCAATGCGCTGCCGTGGCGCCTGCCGGACGACCTCAGGCGCTTTCGGGCGCTCACGACCGGCCACGCGGTGATCATGGGTCGCCGGACGTGGGAATCGCTGCCGCACGCGCTGCCCGGGCGGCAGAACATCGTCGTGACCCGCGTCCCCGGGCGCGCACTCGCGGGCGCCGAGACGGCGGCGTCGCTCGCCGACGCGCTCGCGCGCGTGCGGATGCCCGCGCCCGCGTTCTGCATCGGCGGCGGCGAGCTCTATGCCGCCGCACTGGCGCGCGCCGAATTGCTGCACCTCACCGAGATCGACCGCGACTTCGCCGGCGATACCGCGTTCCCCGCGTTCGACCGTGCCGCGTGGCGCGAGACGGCGCGCGAGACGCATCGCGCGCCGGAGGGATTCGACTATGCTTTCGTCACCTACGAGCGCGCGAGCTCACCCGCGCCCAGCCGCCGCAAGGAGCGTTGAGCCATGTCGGGAGATCACTTTCACGTCCACGGCGCGCACGAGCACGAGGTCGAGCACCGCGCGCACGGCGGCGACGACTTCGCCGCCCGGATCGCCGTGACGACCGCGGTGCTCGCCACCGTCGGCGCGCTGATGAGTTACCAGGGAGGCGCGACGCAGAACAGCGCGCTCCTGTTCAAGAACGAGGCGGCGATCAGGAAGACCGAGGCTTCGGACCAGTGGAACTTCTACCAGGCGAAGAGCAACAAGCAGAACCTGGCCGAGCTGGGCGCGACGCTGACGGCCGGCGAGGCGGCCGAGCGCTACCGCGCGGAAGCGAAGCGCTACAGCGAGGAGAAGAAGGAAATCCAGAACAAGGCGGAGGAGTTGGAGCGCGCAGCCACCGAGGCGGGCACGCGCAGCGACGAGGCGATGCACGTCCACCACCGCTGGGCGCAGGCGACGACGCTGGTCCAGATCGCGATCGCGCTCGCCGCGATCGCGCTGCTGACGCGCCGGAAGTGGATGCAGTGGGGCGTGTGGGCTGCGGCCGCCGGGGGCGGCGCGCTCGCGGTGCTCGCGCTGATGCATGTCTAGCCGCGCCGCACGCGACTACCAGATCCCGATGTGGATGCCGTGCCGGCGGTGGGCGTCGGTGCGCCGCGCGACTTCCTCGTCGGCGACCGTCGTGCGCCGCTTGAGGCCGACGAGCCAGTCGTAGAGGCGCGCATGCAGGTCGGCGCGCACGCGTTCGAGGCCGGGCGCCGCGCCGAGGTCGTGGAGCTCGAGCGGATCGCGCGCGACGTCGAAGAGCTGCGGGCGGAAGCCCTGCCACGCCACGTACTTCCATTCGGCCGTGCGGACCATGTGCGCGCGGCACTCGCCGACATGACGGCCGAGCACCTGCCGCGCCCGCCGGAAGCCGTAGTCGAGATCGGCGAACGCGCAGTCGCGCCACGCCGCGACCGGCTCGCCACGGACCAGCGGCAGCAGCGAGCGTCCTTCGCAAAGGTGCGCGGCGGGCGCGACGCCGAGCGCCGCGAGCACCGTGGGCACGACGTCGACCGCCTCGACGAAGCGCGCCTCGCGGCGCCCGCGGGTCGCGTCGGCCCGCGGGTCCGGATCGACGACGACGAGCGGCACGCGCACGACCTCGTCGTAGAAGAGCTCCTTCTCGCCCAGGCCGCGGTCGCCGAGGAACTCGCCGTGGTCTGCCGTGAACACGACGAGCGTGTCGCGCAGGCGGCCGTCCGCGTCCAGCGCGGCAACCAGGCGGCCCACGTGCGCGTCCACCTGCGCGACGAGCCCCATGTACGCGGGGCGCACGTGCCGCGCGACGTCCGCGCTCGCGAAGGCCCGGCATTCGTCGTGTTCGCGGTACGCCGCGACCACCGGGTGCTCGTCGGCCGTGCCGTCCTGCGGCCCGTGCACGATCGGTCCGGTGTCCGTGCCGCGAAAGAGCGCGTGGTAGGGCGCCGGCGCGACGTACGGCCAGTGCGGCTTCACGTACGACAGGTGCAGCGCCCACGGCGCGGCACCCTGCGCGCGTATCCAGTCGAGCGCGACGCCGGTCATGTACACGGTCTCCGAGTCCGCCTCCGCCACGCGCGCGGGCAGGTGCACGTTGCGCATCTGCCATCCGGACACGACGCGTCCGCCGTCGTCGGCGGCGATGACGTAGCCGCTCCACGGGTCGGCGCCCGCGTAGCCGCGGGCGCGCAGGAAGTCCGCGTAGCCCGACTCCTGGCCGGGCGGCGTGTGCCCGTCGTAGCGGTCGACCTCGACGAAGCCACCGGCGCGCAGCAGGCGGCCACGCGGCGAGTCCGGCGCGATGCCGAAGCGCGCGAGCCCCGAGTCGTCCGGCATCACGTGCGTCTTGCCGGCGAGCGCGATGCTGCGCCCCGCCGTCGCGAGGTGGTCGCCCAGCGTCGGCTCGGCGACCGACAGCGGGACGCGGTTCCACGTCGCGCCGTGCGAGCCCACGTAGCGGCCCGTGTAGTACGACATCCGCGACGGGCCGCACACGCCCGACTGCACGTACGCGTGGTCGAAGACGACGCCGCGCGCGGCCAGCGCGTCGATGTTCGGCGTGGGCACGCGACCGCCGTAGCACGACAGGTGGTCGCGTCGCAGCTGGTCGCACATGATGAAGAGGACGTTGCGCACGGCGCTCATCGGTCGCTCGACGGTTTTGGCGGATCTTCGCCCGCGCACGCGCGGGGCATCGGAAGGTTTTCGGGGATAATGACCGCTTCGCCGCGTCCGGGCAACGCGCGGCGTCGTCCCGGCCGGGATGACGGAACTGGTAGACGTAGCGGACTCAAAATCCGCCGGTGGCGACACCGTGGGGGTTCGATTCCCCCTCCCGGCACCACGAGCGTCCAACGCCGCCGTCGCGAGCGCGGTCGGGTGCGCCGCGCGACGTCATGCGTCGCCGCTCCGCGTCCCGCCATCCAACGCACGCCGACCGGCGAAGCTCCAACGTCGTACGCCAACCTGACCATGGGCTACCGGCTCTCGGACTTCGATTTCGAACTGCCGCCCGACCTGATTGCGCAGGCCCCCGCCGCGCAACGCTCGGGCAGCCGCCTGCTGCACGTCGACGGCGCGCGGCTCGCCGACTGCACGTTCGCCGACCTGCCGTCGCTGCTGCGACCGGAGGACCTGCTCGTGCTCAACGACACGCGCGTCATCCACGCGCGCGTGCAGGCCGAGAAGGCGACCGGCGGCAAGGTCGAACTGCTGCTCGAGCGCATGGTCGGTCCGCACGAGGCGTGGGCGCAGCTCCGCGCGAGCCACCCGCCGAAGCCCGGGGCCGAGCTGCGCCTGCCGGGGGGCGCGTCGGCGCGCGTGCTCGCCCGCGAGGGACGGTTCTACCGCCTCGCGTTCGACGTGACGGACGCGCTGTCCGCGTGGATCGAGCGGCACGGCGAGGTGCCGCTGCCGCCGTACATCGGGCGCGCGGCGCGCCGCGACGACGACGCGCGCTACCAGACGGTCTACGCGCGTGCGCCGGGCGCGGTCGCCGCGCCGACCGCCGGCCTGCACTTCGACGACGCGACGTTCGCCGCGCTGTCCGCCCGCGGCGTGGCGCGCGCGTTCGTGACGCTGCACGTCGGCGCCGGCACGTTCCAGCCGGTGCAGTCGGAGGATCTTGCGGTCCACCGCATGCACGCCGAGTGGTACGAGCTGCCGCAGGCGACGGTCGACGCGATTGGCGCGGCCCGTGCCCGGGGCGGCCGCGTGGTCGCGGTCGGCACGACGTCGCTGCGCGCGCTCGAGTCGGCGGCGCTCGCGACCGGCGTGCCGCGCGCCGGCGCCGCCGAGACGTCGCTGTTCGTCACGCCCGGGTTCCGTTTCCGCGTCGTCGACCGCCTGCTCACCAACTTTCACCTGCCGCGCTCGACGCTGCTGATGCTGGTGAGCGCCTTTGCCGGCTACGACGCGATTCGCGCCGCCTACGCGCACGCGATCGCCGCGCGCTACCGCTTCTACAGCTACGGCGACGCGCTGCTGCTCGAGCGCGATCCGGCGGCGGGTTACGCGCAGTGCTGACGCCAAATCCCGACACTTCGGTGACAGAAAGCGTCGCCAGCGGGCGACATCGACGGTTCCTGCTGATTTTGTCGCAACATCCGGTCGGCGCAGCGGCCCGTCCGTCGGTAATTGGCTTGGCAGAGCGGCGTGAACGCGCTACTCTTGGCGCAACTGATTTCGTAGCGGAAATGGCCCCGCTTCCGGATTTTGGCGGGGAGTTCCGCGCTTCCATGAATACGCTCTCGCTGCGCGCCTTCGGGGCGCGCGTTCTGATCGCCGTCGCTGCGGCCGTGATGGCCTCTGCGCCCGCTTACGCGGCGCGCATCGGCATCCTGACGAACAAGTACGCGCCGCAGACGGCCGCGGACTTCAGTACCAACGTGGGCGGCCACACGTTCACGCCGATCGACACGTCGGTCACCATCCCCACGCTCGCGTCGCTCACCGGCGCGTTCGACGCGATCCTCGTCTTCGAGGACGCGACGTTCGGCAACGCGACGGCGGTCGGCAACGTCGCGGCCGCGTACGCCAACTCCGGCCGCCCGGTGGTGCTCGGCGCGTTCTACGACCAGGACCGCTCGGATGCTCCGGCGGTCAATTCGCCGCACGGCTGGGGCGCGCTCGAGCAGATCGACCCGAACACGACCGACGGCACCGGCACGCCGTACACGCTGCGCACGCTCGACACGGCGACGCTGGCGCGCCACCCGCTGACCGCGGGCCTCAATTCGCTGACCAGCGCGAAGTTCGCCGGCGGCAACCAGCCCAAGCCCGGGACCACGGTCGTCGCCTGGTGGAAGCAGCCGAACGCGCTGGGCAAGCCCGATCCGGCGATCGCCTACCGCATCACCGGCCCCGCCTGCGTCATCCAGGTCGCGATCGCGCCGAACTATCCGTCGATCCCCAACGCCAGCACCGACTACTCCGGCGACTTCCACCGCGCGTGGAAGAACGCTTTCGACTTCGCCGGGGCGCACTGCGTCGCATCGACGTCCGAGGCCGCGCCGCCCGACGTCACCGCCGTTCCGACGCTGTCGCCACTCGGCCTCGCGCTCACGGTGCTGCTCGTCGGCGCCGGCGCCGGCACCGCGTTCCGGCGCGGCCGCCGCGCGCGCTAGCGCGTCGCGCAGCAACCGCACCCGGCGCCGCCCCGGCCGCCGCTCGCCCGATGCGCTTCTCGGTCCTCGCCACGTCGGGTGCCGCCCGGCGCGGCCGCCTCGAGCTCGCGCACGGCACCGTCGAGACGCCAGTGTTCATGCCGGTCGGCACGTACGGTACCGTCAAGGCGATGGCGCCGTCCGAACTCGTCGACGTCGGCTCGCAGATCGTCCTCGGCAACACGTTCCACCTGTGGCTGCGGCCCGGCCTCGACGTCGTGGCCGCGCACGGCGGCCTCCACCGCTTCATGGGCTGGGACCGACCGATCCTCACGGACTCCGGCGGCTTCCAGGTGTGGAGCCTGGGACCGCTGCGGCGCGTCGAGGAGGAAGGCGTGGCGTTCGCGTCGCCGGTCAACGGCGACCGGCTGTTCCTGACGCCCGAGGTGTCGATGCAGATCCAGCGGACGCTCGACTCCGACATCGCGATGGTCTTCGACGAGTGCACGCCGTGGCCCGCGACGCGCGAGCAGGCCGCGGAGTCGATGGAGCTGTCGCTGCGCTGGGCGCGGCGGTCGCGCGACGAATTCGAGCGGCTCGGCAACCCGAATGCGCTGTTCGGCATCGTCCAGGGCGGCATGTACGACGACCTGCGCGACGCGTCGCTCGGCACGCTCGCGGACCTCCGCTTCGGGGGCTATGCGCTCGGCGGGCTGTCGGTCGGCGAGCCCAAGGAGGAGATGCTGCGCGTGCTGGCCCGGATGGCGCCGCGGATGCCGGCGGACCGTCCGCGCTATCTGATGGGCGTGGGGACGCCGGAAGACCTGGTCGCCGGCGTCTGCGCGGGCATCGACATGTTCGACTGCGTGATGCCGACGCGCAACGCGCGCAACGGCTGGCTGTTCACGCGCTGGGGCGACGTCAAGATCCGCAATGCGCGGCACAAGGCCGACACCGGGCCGGTCGACCCGGAGTGCGGCTGCCCCACCTGCCGCAACTTCTCGCGCGGCTACCTGCACCACCTGCAGCGCGTCAACGAGATCCTGGGCGCGCGACTCGCGACCATTCACAACCTCCACTACTACCACGCGCTGATGGCGGAGCTGCGCGACGCCGTCGCCGCCGACGCGCTGCCCGCGTACGTCGAGCGGTTCAGGGCCGGGCGGGCCCGCATGCTAGAATTGTGAGTTTTCGAACAAGGCAGCGGGCCCCCGGGGCCGCGCGCGCGGAGCGCGGCGGGTCGGGATGGTCACGGCGCGAACGCCCCCGCTGCCCGCCACTGGAGGACCCAACGTGCTGATCAGTCCCGCCTACGCCCAGGCCGCCGGCGCTTCGTCCGGCAGCGACCTGATGACGTTCCTGCCGATGATCGCGATCTTCGTCGTGTTCTATTTCCTGCTGATCCGCCCGCAGCAGAAGCGCGCCAAGGAAACGAAGGCGATGCTGGAGGCGCTGCAGAAGGGCGACGAGGTCGTGACCGCCGGCGGCGTGGTCGGCAGGGTCGCCAAGCTCACCGACCAGTACGCGGCGATCGAAATCGCCCCCAACGTCGAGATCAACGTCCAGCGCGGCGCGATCGCGCAGCTGTTGCCCAAGGGCACGATCAAGGCGCTCTGACCGACGCGGTACGCCGGCCGCGCCTCCCGCGTTGCCGGCGGCCTGCCGCAGATCGAGCCCCCGCCGCCCGCTTCCGCCGGCGCCCACCCGCACCCGGCCGCTCCCCATGAACCGCTACCCGCTCTGGAAGTACGTCGTCATCGCCGTCGCCCTGCTGATCGGCGCGCTGTACACGCTTCCCAACTTCTTCCCGGAAGTTCCGGCGGTCCAGGTGTCGTCGGCGAAGGCCAAGGTCGACACCGCGCTGCTGGGCACGGTCGAGGACGCGCTCAAGGCGGCCGGCATCCCGTTCCGCGGCGCCGCGCTCGACGCGACGGGCATCAAGGTCCGCTTCGCGGACCCGGACACGCAGATCCGGGCCAAGGACGCGCTCTCCGCGAAGCTCGGCGACAACTACATCGTCGCGCTAAACCTGCTGTCCGAGTCGCCGCACTGGCTGACCGCGATCGGCGCGCTGCCGATGTACCTCGGCCTCGACCTCCGCGGCGGCGTGCACTTCCTGCTGCAGGTCGACATGAAGGCCGCGCTCGACAAGGCCGCCGACCGCTACGCGACCGACCTGCGCTCGCTGATGCGCAGCGAAAAGGTCCAGTACGCGGGCATCGCGCGCGAGGGCGGCAACGTCGTCCTGCGCTTCCGCGACGACGCCGAGCGGACGAAGGCGCGGCTCGTCATCGAGAAGAACTACCCCGACCTGCTGCTGCGCGAGGTCGAGGCGACCGGCGGCGACCTGCGGCTGATCGCGGGGCTCAAGCCCGAGGCGCAGAAGCGCATCCAGGACGGCGCGGTCGCGCAGAACATCCAGATCCTGCGCAACCGCGTGAACGAGCTGGGCGTCGCCGAGCCGATCATCCAGCAGCAGGGCGCCGAGCGCGTCGTCGTGCAGCTCCCGGGCGTGCAGGACACGGCGCGCGCGAAGGACATCCTCGGCCGCACGGCGTCGCTCGAGATCCGGATGGTCAACGACGAGCCGGGCGCGCTCGAGGCGGCGATGGCCGGCAGCGTCCCGCTGGGCAGCGACCTCTTCACCGAGCGCGGCGGCGCGCCGCTGGTCGTGCGGCGGCAGGTCGTGCTGACCGGCGACCGCATCAACGACGCGCAGCCGGGCTTCGACCAGCGCACCAACGAGCCGGCGGTGCACGTCAACCTCGACGGCACCGGCGCGCGGATCTTCAAGGAGGTCACGCGCGAGAACGTCGGCAAGCGGATGGCGATCGTGCTGGTCGAGAAGGGCAAGGCCGAGGTCATCACCGCGCCGGTGATCCGCGAGGAGATCGGCGGCGGCCGCGTCCAGATCAGCGGCCGGATGACCACCCGCGAGGCCTCCGACGTCGCGCTGCTGATGCGCGCGGGCGCGCTGGCGGCCCCGATGGAGATCGTCGAGGAGCGCACGGTCGGGCCGTCGCTCGGCGCCGAGAACATCGACAAGGGGTTCAAGTCGGTCACCTACGGCTTCGTGGTGCTGGCGGCCTTCATGTGCATGTACTACCTGCTGATGGGCGTCATCTCGACCATCGCGCTCGCGGTCAACCTGCTGCTGCTGGTCGCGATCCTGTCGATGCTGCAGGCGACGTTGACGCTGCCCGGCATCGCGGCGATCGCGCTGACGCTCGGCATGGCGATCGACGCCAACGTGCTGATCAACGAGCGCATCCGCGAGGAGCTGCGCTGGGGCGCCACGCCGCACGCCGCGCTGCAGGCGGGCTACGAGCGCGCGTGGGGCACGATCCTCGACTCAAACGTGACGACGCTGATCGCCGGCATCGCGCTGTTCCTGTTCGGCTCGGGTCCGGTGCGCGGGTTCGCGGTCGTGCACTGCCTCGGCATCCTGACGTCGATGTTCTCCGCGGTGTTCGTGTCGCGCGGCCTGGTCGCGATCGTCTACGGCAGCCGCAAGAAGCTCGACCGGATCTCGATCGGGCAGGTCTGGAAGCCGCAGTCGCCGCCGCCGCCGGCGCCGACGAAGGCATAGCGCGGCGACGCCCGGCGCCCGCAGCGACAGGAAAGGCCGTTTATGGAGTTCTTCCGGATCCAGCGCGACATACCGTTCATGCGGTACGCGCTCACGTTCAACGTGATCTCGCTCGTCACGTTCCTGCTGGCGATCGTGTTCCTCGCGACCAAGGGCCTCAACTTCGGCGTCGACTTCCGCGGCGGCACGGTGATCGAGGTCACGTACGGGCACGCGGTGGACTTCAACCGGATGCGCGCCGCGCTGGACAAGCTCAACCTCGGCGAATACTCGGCGCAGGCGTTCGGCCGCGCGGACACCGCGCTGATCCGGATGCCGCTCAAGGAGGGGCTGTCGAGCGCCGCGCTGTCGGAGAAGGTGATGGGCGCGCTCAAGGCCGACGACCCGACCGCGGCGCAGCAGCGGGTCGAGTTCGTGGGACCGCAGGTGGGCAAGGAGCTCTACGAGAACGGCGCGCTGGCGCTGCTGCTGGTGTCGCTCGGCATCGTGGGCTACCTGGCGCTGCGCTTCGAGTGGCGGTTCGCCGTCGCGGCGATCGTCGCCAACCTGCACGACATCGTGATCATCCTGGGCTTCTTCGCGCTGTTCCAGTGGGAATTCTCGCTGCCGGTGCTGGCGGCGATCCTCGCCGTGCTCGGCTACTCGGTCAACGAGTCGGTCGTCATCGCCGACCGGATCCGCGAGAACTTCCGCAAGCTCCGCCGCGCCAGCGTCACGCACGTCATCGACAACGCGATCACCAGCACGCTGTCGCGGACGATCATCACGCACGGCATGACGCTGATGATGGTGATGTCGATCTACTTCTTCGGCGGCGAGACGCTGCACCACTTCGCGCTCGCGCTCGCGATCGGCATCTGCTTCGGCATCTACTCGTCGGCGCTGGTGATGGCCACGCTGGTCATGTGGCTCGGCGTCTCGCGCGAGGACCTGGTGAAGCCCGAGAAGAAGGGCGGCGCGGCGGGCGACAAGATCCTCCCGTAGCGCAAGCGGGGTCGGCAACAGGGGGCCGAGCCGGCGTTCGCCGGCGGGTCGCGCGAAGCCGCGCCGGCGAATGCCGATCCCGATCCCCAGTTTCCACGATTGCCCCGATGCTGACCACCCTCTTCTACTCGCTGCTGTCGCTCGACCAGACGCTGGCGCACGTCGCCGGCCAGTACGGCCCGTGGCTGTACGCGCTGCTGTTCGCGGTCATCTTCGCGGAGACGGGGCTCGTCGTCTTCCCGTTCCTCCCCGGCGACTCGATCCTGTTCATCGCGGGCACCGTGGTGGCGGCCGCGGGGCTCAACGTCCACCTGCTGGTCGCGCTGCTGATCGCCGCGGCGATCATGGGCGACTCCGTCAACTACACGATCGGCCACTACATCGGCCCGAAGGTCTTCGACCGGCCGGACTCGCGGTGGTTTCGGCAGGAGCACCTGCGCCGCACGCAGGCGTTCTACGACCGCTATGGCGGCGTCACGATCATCATCGGCCGCTTCGTGCCGATCATCCGGACGTTCGCGCCGTTCCTGGCCGGCGTCGCCGGCATGTCGTATCGGCGGTTCCTGTCGTTCAACGTGATCGGCGCGGTCCTGTGGATCGCGTCGCTCGTCTACGCAGGCTACCTCTTCGGCAACATCCCGTGGGTCAGGAGCAACCTGACACTGATCGTGATCGGGATCGTCGTGGTGTCGCTGATCCCGGCGGTGTCCACGTTCTTGCGCGAACGCGCGCGGACCCGCACGTAGCGCCGCGCGCCTAGACGCGCTTCGCGAGCGCCGCCGCGAGCCCCGTGTAGGTGGCCGGCGACAGCGCCTTGAGGCGCGCCTTCGCGTCCGGCGGGAGCGCGAGCCCGTCGATGAACGCGTGCAGGGACTCCCGCGTCATGCCGGTGCGCCCGCGCGTGAGCGCCTTCAGCTGTTCGTACGGGTTCGCAACGCCGTAGCGGCGCATCACGGTCTGGATCGGCTCCGCCAGCACCTCCCAGTTCGCGTCCAGGTCGGCAGCGATGCGCGCGGGGTCCGCCTCGAGCTTCGCGAGCCCCTGCCGCAGCGAAACCCATCCGAGCAGCGCGTAGCCGAGCGCGACGCCCATGTTGCGCAGCACCGTGGAGTCGGTGAGGTCGCGCTGCCAGCGCGAGATCGGGAGCTTCTCGGCAAGGTGGCGCAGCAGGGCGTTGGCGAGGCCGAGGTTGCCCTCCGAATTCTCGAAGTCGATCGGGTTGACCTTGTGCGGCATCGTCGACGAGCCGACCTCGCCCTCCTTCAGACGCTGCCGGAAGTACCCGAGCGAAACGTAGCCCCAGACGTCGCGGTCGAGGTCGATCAGCACCGTGTTCGCGCGCGCGACGGCGTCGAACAGCTCCGCCATGTAGTCGTGCGGCTCGATCTGCGTCGTGTACGGGTTCGGCACCAGCCCGAGGCCGGCCACGACGCGCGCGGCGAGCCGCTCCCAGTCCACGTCCGGGTATGCGACCGCGTGGGCGTTGTAGTTGCCGACGGCGCCGTTCATCTTGCCCAGCAGAGGCACGTGCTCGATCTGCCCGATCTGCCGCTCGACGCGCGCGCAGACGTTGGCGAGTTCCTTGCCGAGCGTGGTCGGCGTGGCCGCCTGCCCGTGCGTGCGCGCGAGCATCGCCGTGCCCGCGTGGGCGTGCGCAAGCGCCCGCAGGTCGGACGCGATCGCCCGGAGCGCGGGCAGCAGGATCTCCGCGCGCGCGTGCGCGAGCGCGATCCCGTGCGCGAGGTTGTTGATGTCCTCCGACGTGCACGCGAAGTGGATGAACTCCGCCGCCCGCGCGACTTCCGGCACGGCGGCGAAGCGCTCCCTCAGCCAGTACTCGACCGCCTTCACGTCGTGGTTCGTCGTGCGCTCGATCGCCTTCACGCGCGCGGCGTCGGCCGGTCCGAAGGCGGCGGCGACGCGCGCGACCTCGTCGCGCGCGCCGGCCGTGAACGGCGGCAGCTCGGGAATCCCCGGCTCGTCGGACAGCGCGACGAGCCACGCGAGCTCGACCCGCACGCGATGGCGGATGAGCCCGCATTCGGAGAAGTGCGCGGACAGCGCGTCCACCTTGGCGGCGTAGCGGCCGTCGAGCGGCGACAGCGCGGTCAGGGCGGCCAGTTCGGCGTCGGCGCTCATCGTGGGTCTCGCAGGGCTCCACGACGAGTCTAGCACGCAGGGGAGGGGCGCCTTTCCGGACGGTACGCCCGGCGCCGTAACGCGTAAGTCCCGTGTCAGCATCGGGATGCATGATCCGTCGGATTCGGCCGTGGCCGGCCGGAACGAACCCGGAGGGCAGTCCCATGCAAAGCAGAACCCGACGTTTCGCCGTCGCGCTCCTCGCGGCCGCCGTGCTGGCGGCGTGCAGCGGAGGCGGGTACCAGCGCGGCATCTTCCAGGGCTACGTGATCGACTCCACCGAAGAGGAGATCACCAGCAAGATCGGCAAGCCCGACGCGGTCGACAACAGCGACCCGAACGCCCCCCGCTGGACGTACAACAAGAAGACCTTCGATCCCGACAACCAGAACAAGACCGACGACAAGACCGTCGTGGTCCTGAAGAAGGATCCGAAGACCGGCAAGCTGGTCGGCGGCGAGGTCGTCTACATCTGATCGCCGCGGCCACAAAAAAAGGCCCGCATCGCTGCGGGCCTTTCGTTTGCGCGGTGTGCGCGGCCGTCGTCAGGTGCCGACGGTGTTCACCGTGTCGCCGGCGAGGTTCGGATACCGCACGTGCTCGACGAGCTCCTGCGTCTCCTTGTCCGGCGAGGGCGTGAGCAGGCTCACGATGATGATCACGGCGAAGCCGAGCGGCACACCCCAGAGGCCGGCCGAGATCGGCTGGATGCCCCACCAGATGTGGTCGTTGATCGGACTGGTCACGCCGAACACGCCGCGCAGCCAAGGCTGGGTCGTCACCATGTAGTAGAACGTGATGCCGAGGCCCGCGAGCATGCCGAGCGTCGCGCCCCACTTGTTGGCGCGCTTCCAGAAGATGCCAAGCACGAGCGCCGGGAAGAACGCCGCCGCCGCGAACGAGAATGCCGCGGACACGAGGAACAGGATGTCCGCCGGCTTCTGCGACGCGACGGTCGCTGCGGCCAGTGCGACGACCAGCAGCAGGATCTTCGAGATCGTCACGCGGCGCGTCGTCGACGCGGTCGGGTCGAGCATCTTGTAGTAGAAGTCGTGCGACAGCGCGTTGGCGATCGTCAACAGCAGGCCGTCGGCCGTCGACAGCGCCGCGGCGAGGCCGCCGGCCGCCACCAGGCCCGAGATCACGTACGGGAGGCCCGCGATCTCCGGCGTGGCCAGCACGATGATGTCGCCGCCGATCGAGATCTCCGCGAGCTGGACGATGCCGTCCTTGTTGATGTCCACGATGGACAGCAGCGATGGATCGACCTTCTGCCAGGATGCCACCCACTGCGGCAGGCTCGAGAACGCCGTCCCGACGAGATTGGTGTAGACGTCGAACTTGGCGAGGACCGCCAGCGCCGGCGCCGTGAAATACAGCAGGAAGATGAAGAACAGCGACCAGAACACGGACTGGCGCGCATCACGCACCGATGGTGTCGTGTAGTACCGCATCAGGATGTGCGGCAGCGCGGCGGTGCCCACCATGAGGCAGAACACGAGCGCCAGGAAGTTGCGCCGCGAAACGTCGCGCGCCGCGTCGTCCTTGCCAGGGAAAGGTTCCGCGTGCCGGAGCGGCGGTGCCGCGCGTGCCGCGAGCCCGGCCTCCTTGGTCCACGCGGCCTTGGCCGCTGCAGCGTCCTTCGGATACGCGGCCACCGCCTTCTTCGCGGCGTCCACGGCGTCGGGACCGGCGTTGTCGGCCTCCGCCTTCGCGACCGCCGCCTCGAGCGCAGCCTTGCCGTCCGCGAACGACTTGTCGACGTCCTTCAGCTTGGCGGAGGCGTCGGCAGCGCGCTGCTTGAAGATGTCGCGGACCTGGATCTCCTTCGGGTCCTTGATCAGCTCCGCCTCGCGGGCGGTCACGCGCTCCAGCACCTTGCCGTAGACGAACTGCGGCAGCGGGATGCCAGTCTGCTTCACCGACAGCCACACGACCGGAATCATGTAGGCGATGATCAGGATGATGTACTGCGCGACCTGCGTCCACGTGACCGCGCGCATGCCGCCCAGGAACGAGCAGACGAGGATGCCGCCCAGGCCGAGGAAGATGCCGAGCTCGAACGCCACGCCGGTCAGGCGCGTCGTGATGAGGCCCACGCCGTAGATCTGCGCGACGACATAGGTGAACGAGCAGAGGATGGCCGCGCAGATGCCGACGAACCGCGGGATGTTGCCGCCATAGCGCGCGCCGAGGAAGTCGGGAATCGTGAACTGGCCGAACTTGCGCAGGTAGGGCGCCAGCAGCAGCGCGACCAGGCAGTAGCCGCCGGTCCAGCCCGCGACGAAGGCGAGGCCGTTGAAGCCGAGCAGGTACAGCGTGCCGGCCATGCCGATGAACGACGCCGCCGACATCCAGTCGGCGCCGGTCGCCATGCCGTTGAACAGCGCCGGCACGCGCCGTCCCGCGACGTAGTACTCGGCCGCGTCCGACGTCCGGCTCATCACGCCGATGCCGGCGTAGAGGCCGATCGTCGCGAGCAGGAACAGGTAGCCGATCCACGCGCGCGGCAGCCCGACCTGCTCGAGGATGGCGAGCGCGATGATGAACGTGATGAAACCGCCGGTGTACCACGTGTACACCTTCTTGAGCTGGGCAGTGAACGCGCGCTGCGATCCCGCGGCGAACATGCCCGTTTGTCCAGGCGCAGCCATCAGTCGTCCTCCCCTTCGTGCACGTCGTACTCGATGTCGAGATTGTTCATGTACCGCGCGTAGTACCAGATGACGATCACGTAGATGATCAGGGATCCCTGCGCCATCATGTAGAACGCGAACGGCCAGCCGAAGAAGTTGAAGGTAAGGTCGCGGGCGAAGAACCCGATGACGAACGTCGCGACGAACCAGACGAACAAAAGGAACCCGGTCATACGGAGGTTCTTGCTCCAGTATTCCAGGTGTTTCTGGGTCAACTGCATGGCGTGCCTCCTCCGCAGAAGGGACGGCGGCGGTTGCCGCATCCCGACACTTGCACTGCCCGGGTGCGCTCTAGCTGGCGTCTTCCCGGCTGCCGCCGGCCCATGCGGCCGGGCGGCAAATTGGGCGGAGTATAAGCGCGTTCTTTCCGCCGCAACAAGCCCGTTCGGGTGCCGGCGGCGGATTCCTTGATATTTGTTACCCGGGGAAACGTGGGGGGGGCGTCACGGCGGTGGCGGCGCCGGCAGTCCAGTTTCGCGCGCGAGCTGCGCCGCCACTTTGGGCTCGAACGTCGCGAGATGCTCGATGATGGCCTGCGCCTTGTCCGGCTTGCCGCGGTCGAACTGCACGCGCGCGAGCTGGTACCACCCGTACGGGCTCATCGGCTGCAGCTTCGTGTTGCGCTCGAGCGGCGCGACCGCCTCGTCCTTTCGTTGCAGCGCAATGAGCGAAAGCGCCTTGCCGTACAGCGCGCGATCGTGGTCGGGGTTCGCCGCGAGCGCCGCGTCGAACGCGGTCAGTGCCGCTGCGTGATCGCCGAACTCCTGCAGCAGCATGCCGCGCCCGAACTGGACCTCGGCCCAATCCGGCCGGGCCGCGACTACGCGGTCGAACGCGGCGAGCGCCTCGCGCTTGCGTCCGTCCTGCAGCAGCTCGTAGCCGATGCTGGCGAGGATGCGCGGATCGCCGGGCGCCGCGCCCAGCGCGAGCCCGAAGTACCGCAGAGCCGTCTCCCGCTGCCGGAACACGTGGCACCAGTTCGCGAGCGTCACCCAGAACCAGCGCCGCAGGCCCGCGCTCACCGGATGCCTCCCCGGATCACGGCGCCGCCTGCGGAATCGCGAACGCGAGCCACAGGAACACCGCCGAGAGGATGCAGAACGTCGCGAACGGCATCACGCGGTCCTCGAACACGCGCGGCGTGATGAGCCGCACGAGCTTGACGAACGGCGACGGGATGATGCGCACGATCTGGTAGAAGAGGTTCTTCTCGCGGTCGCGTCCGGCGAGCACGTACAGCACCGCCTGGCCGACGAGCGCCATCATCGCGATCGCGACGACGAGCTGGATGGTGCCGAGGAGTTGTCTCACGTCGGGGGTCGGGCCCTTGGGTGTTGGTCGAGGGCGCGGCGACGACGCCGATGCACCGCGCCGGCACGACGATACCACTCCGCGAGGGTCCGGCCGCCGGCCGCGCGCAAGCTCGGGGCGCGCGGCGCCGCGCCGCATTCGAACGGCACCGCGTCGGGCGCCCCTTGCGCCGAGCCTGGCAGCGGCATTGCGCCGGCCATGCGCCGGCCGCTGCGCCGGAGGGTCCGACCTTCTGCGGGCAGGGCGCCGGCGCGACACCCGCTCCGCGCCGGCCGGCCCGCCCGCCCTGAGGAGCCGAGCCCCCGGTCCGATCCTACGAGACCTGCTTCAGCTGATCGAGGATCGCCGGGTTCTCGAGCGTCGACGTGTCCTGCTTGATCTCCTCGCCCTTGGCGATCGAGCGCAGCAGCCGGCGCATGATCTTGCCCGAGCGCGTTTTCGGCAGGTTGTCGCCGAAGCGGATGTCCTTCGGCTTCGCGATCGGGCCGATTTCCTTGGCCACCCAGTCGCGCAGCTCCTTCGCGATCTTCTCCGCCTCGGGTCCCCCGGGGCGCGCCTGCTTCAGCACGACGAAGGCGCAGACGGCCTCGCCGGTCAGGTCGTCCGGCCGGCCGACGACCGCGGCCTCGGCGACCAGCGGGTTCGCGACGAGCGCGGACTCGATTTCCATCGTGCCCAGCCGGTGGCCCGACACGTTCAGGACGTCGTCGATGCGGCCCATGATGCGGATGTAGCCTTCGAGGTCGCGCGACGCGCCGTCGCCGGCGAGGTAGTACTTGCCGTGGAAATCCTCGGGGTAGTAGCTCTTCCGGAACCGGTCCGGGTCGCCCCAGATCGTGCGGATCATCCCGGGCCAGGGGCGCTTGATCACGAGGATGCCGCCCTTGCCGAATTCGACCGAGTGGCCGGTCTCGTCGACGATGTCGGCCATGATGCCCGGCAGCGGGAACGTGCAGGAGCCGGGCTTCAGCGGCGTCGCGCCCGGCAGCGGCGTGATCATGTGGCCGCCGGTCTCCGTCTGCCACCACGTGTCGACGATCGGGCAGCGCGCGCCGCCGACCGTCTCGTAGTACCACATCCACGCCTCGGGGTTGATCGGCTCGCCGACGGTGCCGAGGATGCGCAGCTTCGACAGGTCATACTTCTTCGGCAGGTCGCCGCCCGCCTTGATCAGCGAGCGGATCGCCGTGGGCGCCGTGTAGAACACGGTGACCTTGTGGTCCTGGATCATCTTCCAGAACCGGCCGGCGTCCGGATACGTGGGCACGCCCTCGAACACGACCTCGGTGGCCCCGCACGCGAGCGGCCCGTACGCGATGTACGTGTGACCGGTTACCCAGCCCACGTCGGCGGTGCACCAGAAGATGTCGTCCGGCTTGTAATCGAACGTCCACTTCATCGTCAGGATCGCCTGCAGCAGGTAGCCGCCGGTCGAGTGCTGGACGCCCTTCGGCTTGCCGGTCGAGCCCGACGTGTAGAGGATGAACAGCGGGTGCTCGGCGCCGACCCACGTCGGCTCGCACGTGTCGGCCTGGCCCGCAATCGCGTCGTGCCACCACACGTCGCGGCCCGCCTTCATCGGGATCGCGGACCCGGTCCGCTTCCAGACGAACACCGTCCTGATGCCTTCGCAGTCGCCCATCGCCAGCGCCTCGTCGACGACGGGCTTCAGCGGGATCTCGCGGCCGCCGCGGAACTGCCCGTCGGCGGTGATCACGGCGACGGCGCCGGCGTCGACGATCCGCTCCTGGATGCTCTTCGCCGAGAAGCCGCCGAACACCACCGAGTGCGTGGCGCCGATGCGCGCGCACGCCTGCATCGCCACGACCGCCTGGATCGACATCGGCATGTAGACGAGCACGCGGTCGCCCGCCTTGATGCCCTTCGCCTTCAGCGCGTTGGCGAACCGGCAGACGTCGTGGTAGAGCTCCTTGTACGTGATCTTCGTGATCTTGCCGTCGTCGGCCTCGAAGATGATCGCGACCTTGGAAGGCTGCGTGGCGAGGTGCCGGTCGAGGCAGTTGTACGACGCGTTGAGCTGCCCGTCGTCGAACCACTTGCAGAACGGCGCGCTCGACTCGTCGAGGGTCCGCGTGAACGGCTTCTTCCAGATGAGCTCGGCGCGCGCGTGCTTCGCCCAGAAGCCCTCGAAGTCGCGCTCGGCCTCGGCGCACATCGCGCGGTAGGCGTCCATGCCGGAAACATTGGCCTGCCGGACGAAGTCCGGCGACGGCGGGAACACGCGGCTTTCAGTCAGAACCGATTCGATCGTCGACGACATTTCCCGTTCTCCTCCAGGGGGTTCGCTATGCGCCTCGTTGGACTGTCGAGTCTACCTGCTGCCTCGCGGCCGGTGCAACGGCGCGGCGGCCGCGAGGCCCGACGGACGTTGTATCCGGCGCGACTTACGGGAGCCTTACAGGGTGCCGTTACGCAGGGGGTGGCGACCGCGGGCGATGCGTGCCGATGGTAGACTTGAAGGCTCGCCACGCCCCCTCCCCCCCCTCCCGATGGCCGACCGCCGATACCCCGCCGATCCCCGGATGAACGCACTGCCGCGGTTCATCTTCATGAGCCGCTGGCTGCAGGTGCCGCTGTACGTCGGCCTCATCGTCGCGCAGGTGGTCTACGTCGTCCAGTTCTGGATCGAGCTCGTGCACCTCGTGGAGGCCGCGCTCGGCAACGCGGACGCGATCGACGTGATCCGCCGGAGCGTCGCCGTGCCCGGCGCCGAGGCGTTCGAGATCAAGTCGCGCGAGACGCTGACGATGCTGGTCGTGCTCGGGCTCATCGACGTCGTGATGATCTCGAACCTGCTGATCATGGTGATCGTCGGCGGCTACGAGACGTTCGTCTCGCGGATGCGCCTCGAGGGGCACCCGGACCAGCCGGAGTGGCTGTCCCACGTCAACGCGTCGGTGCTGAAGGTCAAGCTCGCGACCGCGATCATCGGCATCTCGTCGATCCACCTGCTGAAGACGTTCATCAACGCACAGGCGTTCACGGAGAAGGCGCTGTTCTACCAGACCGTGATCCACATCACGTTCCTGCTGTCGGCGCTCGCGATCGCCGCCGTCGACCGCATCATGCTGCCGGGCAGGCCGCACCGGGCGCCCGGCCACGACGCCAGGAGCGCCGACGGCCTCCCGGAGGGACTCCAATGACCACGATCCGTCAGCACGACCTCGTCCAGAGCGTCGCCGACGCGCTGCAGTTCATCTCGTACTACCACCCGGTCGACTACATCCGCGCGCTCGGCGAGGCCTACCGCGCCGAGGAGTCGCCGGCGGCGAAGGACGCGATCGCGCAGATCCTCACCAATTCGCGGATGTGCGCCGAGGGGCACCGGCCGATCTGCCAGGACACCGGGATCGTCGTCGCGTTCGTCAAGGTCGGCATGGACGTGCGCTGGGACGGCGCGACGATGTCGGTCACCGACATGATCAACGAGGGCACGCGCCTCGCGTACATGGACCCCGACAACCGGCTGCGCGCGTCGGTCGTCGCCGACCCGGCCGGCGCGCGGAAGAACACGCGGGACAACACGCCCGCGGTCGTCCACTACGAGCTCGTGCCCGGAAACAAGGTCGAGGTGAGCCTCGCCGCGAAGGGCGGCGGCTCCGAGAACAAGTCGAAGTTCGTCATGCTCAATCCGTCGGACTCGATCGTGGATTGGGTGCTGAAGACCGTGCCGACGATGGGCGCCGGCTGGTGCCCGCCGGGGATGCTCGGCATCGGCATCGGCGGCACCGCCGAGAAGGCGATGGTGCTGGCCAAGGAAGCGCTGATGGAGCCGATCGACATGCACGAGCTCCTGCGGCGCGGCCCGAAGAACGCGCTCGAGGAGCTGCGCGTCGAGCTCTACGAGAAGGTCAACGCGCTCGGCATCGGCGCCCAGGGCCTGGGCGGCCTGTCGACGGTGCTCGACGTCAAGATCCTCGACTACCCGACGCACGCGGCCTCCAAGCCGGTCGCGATGATTCCCAACTGCGCGGCGACGCGCCACGCGCACTTCACGCTCGACGGCTCGGGCCCGGCGCACCTCGAAGCGCCGGACCTCGCGCAGTGGCCGGACGTCCACTGGGCGCCGGCGCCGACGGCGAAGCGCGTGAACCTCGACACGCTGACCCGCGAGGAGGCGGCGTCGTGGCAGCCCGGGGACACGCTGCTGCTGTGCGGCAAGATGCTGACCGGCCGCGACGCCGCGCACAAGCGCATCGCCGACCACCTCGCGCGCGGCGAGAAGCTGCCCGAGGGCGTCGACTTCCGCAACCGCGTCATCTACTACGTGGGCCCGGTCGATCCGGTGCGCGACGAAGTCGTCGGCCCCGCCGGCCCGACGACGTCCACGCGGATGGACAAGTTCACCCACATGATGCTCGAGCACCATGGCTTGCTCGCGATGATCGGCAAGGCGGAGCGGGGCCCGGTCGCGATCGAGGCGATCCGCAAGTTCGGCGCCGTCTACCTGATGGCGGTCGGCGGCGCGGCGTACCTCGTGTCGAAGGCGATCCGGGCTTCGCGCGTCGTGGCGTTCGCCGATCTCGGCATGGAGGCGATCTACGAGTTCGACGTGAAGGACATGCCGGTCACGGTCGCCGTCGACGCCCGCGGGAAGTCCGTGCACCACACGGCGCCGAAGGAGTGGCAGGCGAAGATCGGCAAGATACCGGTCACCGCCGACTAGGCGCCGACCGCGTGCGCCTCCCGGGGCCGAGTCCCGTGGCACGGCCCGTGCTTTTTGCGCACGTGGACCCGCATTCCCCAGCGCCGGGGCGGCCCGCCGGCGCCCCCTCTGCGGCGGCGCGTCGCCCCGCGGCGGCACGCCGCGACCCGGTCCGGGTGCGCGTCGGCGTTCCCGCCGCCGCCTGGCGCCGGACCGGCGCCCGCGCGCCCCGCCCGGGTCCGTATCGGCCTTCGGACGCCCGTCGCGCACGCGGATGAAGCCCCTGCGCCGCTCGCTGCGCCGCCACCTGTCGCCGCTCGGTGCCGACTCGGCGTCGATGCTCGACCTGCCGCCGGTGCGCATGGGGCTGCTCGCGAAGCTCAACCTGCTGACGATCGGCCTCATCTTCCTGACGGCGGTGACGATCACCGCGTTCCACTTCACGCAGCAGTGGCGCGACGAGGAGGCGGAACTGCGCACGCAGGGGGCGTCGCTGCTGGGCGTCCTGGTCGAACTCGCCGAGTACGGGCTCCACATGTCGGACAAGGGCTACCTCGACCAGATCCTCGACGGGCTCGGCAGCGACCCACAGGTCGCGTACATCGCCGTGCTCGACATGAAGCGCGAGGTGCTCGCGGAGCGCCGCTTCGCGCCCGGGCTCGCGAAGACCGCGCTGCCCGCGCTGACCGCCGCGACGTTCAAGCCGGCGCCGGGCCCGGCCGCGAGCGCGGACGTCATGATCGACGGCCAGCGCTACATCGAGCTCGTCGGCTCGGTCGTCGCGTCGAAGCCGCCGGCACCCGACCTGTCCGACGCCGGTGCCGCCGCGGTGCCGGTCGCCGGCGCCGCGCGGCCGATCGGCCTCGTCCGGATCGGCATGTCGCTCGAGGTCCAGCGCCGGCAGTTCCGCGAGCAGGTGCTGGGCGCGATCGGCGTGGTGAGCCTGCTCGTCGTCGTCGCGATCGTCGCCACGCTGCTGCTGACCCGGCGGCTGGTGGCGCCGATGCGGCGGCTGATGCGCGCGGCGCGCGCCGTCGGCACCGGCCGGCTCGACGTCTACGTCCCCGCGCACTCGTCCGACGAGCTCGGCCTGCTGACGCACACGTTCAACCACATGACGCAGAAGCTCGCGGCGTCGCAGTCCGAGGTCGCGAACTACCAGCGGACGCTGGAGGAGAAGGTCGCGCAGCGCACGCGCGAGCTCGAGGTCGCGACGGCGCAGGCGTACAAGCTCGCGCAGCACGACATCCTCACCGGCCTGCCGAACCGGTCGCTGCTCAACCAGCGGCTGCGGCAGATCCTCGCGCAGGCGCAGCGCGACGGCACGCACGTCGCGTGCCTGTTCCTCGACTTCGACCACTTCAAGCGGATCAACGACACGCTCGGCCACGACGCCGGCGACCAGCTGCTGCAGGCGATCGCGCAGCGGCTGACGGGCGCCGTGCGCGAATCGGACACCGTCGCGCGGCTGGGCGGCGACGAGTTCGTCGTGATCCTGCCGGGCCTCGACCCGGAGCCGGCGATGTTCGAGGTGATGACGGTGCTGACGCGCGTGCGCGACGCGTTCCAGGCGCCGTTCCGGCTCGCCGACCAGACGCCGACGCTCACGTGCTCGATCGGCGTCGCGCTCTACCCCGGCGACGCGGAGGACGGCATCGGCCTCATCAAGCAGGCCGACACGGCGATGTACGCGGCCAAGGACGCCGGGCGCAACGCGTACCGCTTCTTCACCGCCGACATGAACGCGCGCGTGCAGCTGCGGCTGCAGCTCGAGACCGACATGCGGCGCGGGCTGATGGACGACGAGTTCTTCCTCGTCTACCAGCCGGTGATCGAGCTGTCGTCGGGGCGCGCCTGTGGCGTCGAGGCGCTGCTGCGCTGGCGCGACCCCGAGCGCGGCATCATCGGCCCGTCGGAGTTCATTCCGGTGGCCGAGGAATCCGGCATGATCCAGGCGCTCGGCGCGCGCGTGCTGCGGGACGCGTGCCGGCAGGTCGCGCAGTGGCACCGGCAGGACATGCCGCTGCGCCTGTCGGTCAACCTCTCGGTGCAGCAGCTGCAGCACGACAGCTGGATCGCCATCGTCGAGGACGCGCTGCGCGGCAGCGGCCTCGCCGCCCGCTACCTCGACCTCGAGATCACGGAGAGCGTGATCATCACGCACCCGGACAAGGCGGTCGCCACGCTCGTCAAGCTGAAGCAGATGGGCGTGTCGATCACCGTCGACGACTTCGGCACCGGCTACTCGAGCCTGTCGTACCTCGCGCGGCTGCCGATCCAGGGCGTGAAGATCGACCAGCGCTTCATCCACGGCCTCGAGCAGAACCGCAACGACGAGGCGATCACGCAGGCCATCATCGCGCTGTCGCACTCGCTCGGGCTGCGCTGCATCGCCGAGGGCGTGGAGACGCCGGCGCAGTGGAGCTTCCTCAAGTCCCACGGCTGCGAGGAGGCGCAGGGGTTCCTCATCTCCCACCCGCTGACCGATGCCGACCTGCGCTCGTGGTGGCGGATCCAGGAGGAACTGCACCAGGGCAGCGCCCGGCAGGGCGACCTGTGGCAGCGGAAGTGAGGGTCAGACTCGAATTTCGCGGGCAGGACATTCGCGCATGCGCAGCGCTACCTGTGAAAATCGAGTCTGACCCTCACTTCGACCCTCACTTGCGCCCGCCCGCGAGGTCCGCCGGGTGGTCGACGTCGCGCAGCGCCCCGGCATCGTCGACGTCGACCAGGCGCACCGCCCACTTGCGGGCGTTGACGATGGCGCGTGCGCCTTCGTCGCCGGTGAGCGCCGTGAGCAGCGGCCCGTAGGGTCGCGCGAAGCCCACCGGGTGGCCGCGTTCGCCGCGATACGCGGGGGCCGCGATCTCGGCGCCGTCGCGCAGCGCGTCCGCGACCGCGGAAATCGTCGCCGGCGCGATCCACGGCATGTCGCCGAGCGCGATCACCCAGCCGTCGGCCTCCGCCACGGCGGCGACCGCGCACGCGAGGCTCGCCCCCATGCCGTCGTCCGCGCGCGGACACGCGACGACCCGCGCGCCCGTCGCCTCCAGCGCGCGCTGCAGCAGGTGGTCGCCCGGCCGCACGGCCGCCACGACGTCGTTCAGCGCCGAGAAGAGGTGCGCCGCGGCGGCCGCGCCGACCGCCGTGCCCGCGCCGACGCCGTGCGACGCCGCCGGAAGCGGCGCCAGCAGCTTGGCGCCGCCGAAGCGCGCACCGCGGCCGGCGGCGAGGAGGATGCCTGCGATGCGCACGGGGTCAGTGGCGCGTCGGCGCGCAGACGACAGGTCCCTCACTGCGCTCGGGACAACCTTGACCGCCGATGTCGATCAAGGTTGCTCGGACAACAGGCGGAACCTGCCGTCCTTCACGACGACGAGCACGCGCGCGCGCTCGTCCATGCCGTTGTGGTTGGTCGGCGACATGTTGAACACGCCCTGCGTGCCGACGACGTCGCGCTCCGCCTCGAGCGCGTCGCGCAGCGCGACGCGGAATGCCTCGGTGCCGGGCTTGCCCGCCTTCAGCGCCGCAGGAATCGCGCGCGCGAGCAGGATGCCGCCGTCCCACGTGTTGGCGCCGAACGTCGCGGGCTTGGCGCCGAACTGCTTCTCGTACGCCGCGATGTACGCCTGCGCGACCTTCTTCGTCGGATTCGAATCGGGAATCTCGTCGATCACCAGCATCGGGCCGGCCGCAAGCACGGTACCCTCGACCTTCTCCTTGCCGAGCCGGATGAAGTCGTCGGTCGCCACCGCGTGCGTCTGGTAGACGCGGCCCTTGTAGCCCTGGTCGAACAGCGTGGCCTGCGGCAGCACGGCCGGGCCCCCGACCGCGGCGATCAGCACGGCGTCCGGCTTCGCGGCGACGAGCTTCAGCGTCTGCCCGGTGACGCTCTGGTCGGTGCGCGCATAGCGCTCGCTGGCGACGATGCGGATGCCCGCCTTCTCGGCGAGCCCCGAGAACACCTTGTACCAGTTCTCGCCGTAGGGATCGTTGAAGCCGATGAAGCCGATCGTCTTCACGCCGTTCTTCGCCATGTGCTTGATCAGCGCGGCGGCGATGAGGTCGTCGTTCTGCGTCGTCTTGAAGACCCAGCGCTTCTTCGCGTCGAGCGGCTCCACGACCGCCGACGTGCCGACGGTCGCCATCACCGGCACCTTCGCCTCGGCGATGATGTCGGTGATCGCGAGTGCGTTGGGCGTGGTCGACGGCCCGATCATCGCGTCGATGTTGTGCTCCTGGATCAGCTTCTTGATGTTCTGCACGGCACGCGTGGTGTCGCCGCCGTCGTCCAGCTGGATGTATTCGACGGTCGCGTCGCCGACCTTCTTCGGGAGCAGGTCGCCGGTGTTCTTCTGCGGGATGCCGATGGCGGTGGTGGGACCCGTGGCGGACACCATGAGGCCGACCTTGACCTGCGCGGCCGCGGCCGACGACAGCGCAAGGGCAAGGCAGCAAAGGGCGAGGCGTGGAAACACGGAAGACTCCTTCGTTTGCGTAATTGGCGGCTTGCCGGGCGCGCCGGGGATGTCAGTCGCGATGGGCCGCCCCGAGCGACTGACCTGCCCCCTCGGGGGGCAGCGAGCGCAGCGAGCGTGGGGGTCGTTTCATCCTAGTCGCGATGGGCCGCCCCGAGCGACTGACCTGCCCCCTCGGGGGGCGGCGAGCGCAGCGAGCGTGGGGGTCGTTTCATCCTAGTCGCGATGGGCCGCCCCGAGCGACTGACCTGCCCCCTCGGGGGGCAGCGAGCGCAGCGAGCGTGGGGGTCGTTTCATCCTGGTCGCGATGGGCCGCCCCGAGCGACTGACCTGCCCCCTCGGGGGGCAGCGAGCGCAGCGAGCGTGGGGGCGCTTTCATTCTAGGCGAACTGCCCCGCCGCGTGGCCGGACGACCAGGCCCACTGGAAATTGTAGCCGCCCAGCCAGCCGGTGACGTCGACGACTTCACCGACGAAGTAGAGCCCGGGCACCGCCGTCGCCGCCATCGTCTTCGACGAGAGGCCGCGCGTGTCCACGCCGCCCAGCGTGACCTCCGCCTTGTTGTAGCCGAGCGTGCCCGACGGCAGAACCTCCCAGCGGGCGAGCGCGAGCGCGACGTCGCGCAGCCGCGACTCGGCCAGGTCGCGCACCGGCACCGCGACGCCGTGCGCCGCGCACCACTGCTGCGCGAAGCGCCTCGGCAGCCGCTCGGCGAGCACGTTGGGCAGCAGCGCGTCGGACCCGCGGCGCGCGAGCAGCCACGCGTGCGCATCGATGCCCGGCAGGAGGTCGATCGCGAGCGGCGCGCGGCCGTCCCAGTACGACGAGACCTGCAGGATCGCCGGCCCCGACAGGCCGCGATGCGTGATCAGCAGGTTCTCGCGGAAGCGGCCGCCGTTGCATGCGACCTCGGCGTCGAGCGAGATGCCCGAAAGGTCGCCGTAGCGCGCGAGCGCTTCCGGCGCGAACGCGAGCGGCACCAGCGCCGGCCGCGGCGGCACGACGGCGAGCCCGAACTGCTCGGCGAGCCGGTAGCCGAACGGCGTGGCGCCGATCTTCGGCACCGTGAGCCCGCCGGTGGCGACGACGAGCGACGAAGCCCGCACGGCGCCCTGCGGCGTCGCGACGACGAAGCGGTCGCCCTCGCGCGTCACGCCGTCGACCGGGCACGGCATTCGCCACTGCACGCCACCGGCGTCGCACTCGCTCTTCAGCATCGCGATGATGTCGCGCGCCGATTCGTCGCAGAAGAGCTGGCCCAGCTTCTTCTCGTGGTACGCGATCCCGTGGCGCTCGACGAGCCGCACGAAGTGCGCCGGCGTGTAGCGCGCGAGGGCCGACCGGCAGAAGTGCGGATTGCGCGACAGGTAGTTCGCCGGGCCGGCGTGGACGTTGGTGAAGTTGCAGCGGCCGCCGCCCGAGATGCGGATCTTCTCGCCGAGCGCGTGGTAGTGCTCGATCAGCAGCACGCGCCGGCCGCGCTGCCCGGCCTGCGCCGCGCACATCATGCCGGCGGCGCCGGCGCCGACGACGACGACGTCGTAGTCAGGCATCAGGCATCAGGAATCAGGCATCAGGAATCAGAAGACAGTCGCGCCGCGGACCGCAGCGCTGCGCTCTCGCATCTGATTCCCGATACCTGATGCCTGACCTCTGATCTCGGACTATTGTCCGAAGAATTCGCGGACTTTGTCGAACCAGCCCTTCGCGCGCGGGTTGTGCTTGCCCGGGTCCTCGGCGTTGATCGCCTCGAACTCGCGCAGCAGTTCCTTCTGCCGCGCGGTGAGCTTGACCGGCGTCTCGACGGCGACGTGGCAGTAGAGGTCGCCGTGCACGGACCCGCGCACCGGGCGGATGCCCTTGTTGCGCAGCCGGAACGTCTGGCCGGTCTGTGTCTCGGGCGGAATCTTGATCGTCGCGTGGCCGTCGAGCGTCGGGATCTCGAGCTCGCCGCCGAGCGCGGCCGTCGCGAAGCTGATCGGCATTTCGCAGTGCAGGTCGGCGCCCTCGCGCTGGAACACCGTGTGCGGCTTCAGGTTGACGACCACGTAGAGGTCGCCCGGCGGGCCGCCGTTCGCGCCGGCCTCGCCTTCGCCGGTCAGGCGGATGCGGTCGTCCTGGTCGACGCCCGGCGGGATCTTGACCGACAGCGTCTTGTGCTTCTTCACGCGGCCCGCGCCGTGACACGTGCCGCACGGGTCGGGGATCACCTTGCCGGTCCCGTGGCAGGTCGGGCAGGTCTGCTGGATCGAGAAGAAGCCCTGCGAAACGCGCACCTCGCCGCGGCCGTGGCACGTCCCGCACTGCCTCGGCTCGGTGCCCGGCTTGGCACCGGAGCCGTGGCACGTCTCGCACGTCTCCATCGCCGGGATGCGGATCTTCACCTCGGCGCCGCGCGCGGCGTCCTCGAGCGACAGCTCGAGGTTGTAGCGCAGGTCGGCGCCGCGATAGACGCCGCCGCGGCCGCCGCCGCGGCCCTGCTGGCCGAAGATCTCGCCGAAGATGTCGCCGAACGCGTCGGCGAAGCCGCCGAAGCCCTCCGGCCCGCGCCCGCCCGCGAAGCCCGCCGACGGGTCGACGCCGGCGTGCCCGAACTGGTCGTACGCGGCGCGCTTGCGCGCGTCGGACAGGACCTCGTACGCCTCCTTCGCTTCCTTGAACTTGGCTTCCGCGCCCTTGTCGTCCGGATTGCGGTCCGGATGGTGCTTCATCGCGAGCTTGCGATACGCCTTCTTGATCTCGTCCTCCGGGGCGTCGCGGTTGACGCCGAGGACCGTGTAGTAATCGCGTTTCGACATGTGGGAAGCTCGCTGACTGCCTGATCTCTCCGCACGACGCGGAAAGGCCGGGCTGAGCGACGCCGTCAGGCGTTCGCTCCAACCCGGCCCGATAGTACGTCGCGCGCCGGCGCCCGCGTCATGCGAGCCGCAAGCCGCGACGGACTATCACTTCTTGTCCGACTTCACCTCGGTGAACTCCGCGTCCACCACCTTCTCGTCCGCATGCCCGCCGCCCGCGTGCGCGCCGCCGGCACCCGGACCGCCGGCACCCGGACCGCCCGCGCCCGGGCCGCCGGCGCCGGACGCGGCTTGCGCCTGCGCGTACATGAGCTCGCCCAGCTTCTGCGCGGCCTTGGCGAGCTCCTCGGCCTTCGCCTCGAGCTTCTCCTTCGACACGTCCTTCTGCTTGAGCAGCTCCTCGGCGTCCTTCACCGCCGCCTCGATCTTCGCCTTCTCGTCGGCGCCGACCTTGTCGCCGTACTCGGCCACCGACTTGTTCACGCTGTGCACGAGCGCGTCGAGGCTGTTGCGCGCCTGCACGGTCTCCATCAGCTTGCGGTCCTCGGCGGCGTGCGACTCGGCGTCCTTCACCATCCGCTGGATCTCGTCCTCGGACAGGCCGGAGTTCGCCTTGATCGTGATCTTGTTCTCCTTGCCGGTCGCCTTGTCGCGCGCCGACACGTGCAGGATGCCGTTGGCGTCGATGTCGAACGTCACCTCGATCTGCGGCATGCCGCGCGGCGCCGGCGGAATGCCCTCGAGGTTGAACTGGCCGAGGCTCTTGTTGCCCGAGGCCATGTCGCGCTCGCCCTGCAGCACGTGGATCGTCACCGCGCCCTGGTTGTCGTCGGCGGTCGAGAACACCTGCTGCGCCTTGGTGGGAATCGTCGTGTTCTTCTGGATGAGCTTGGTCATCACGCCGCCCAGCGTCTCGATGCCGAGCGACAGCGGCGTCACGTCGAGCAGCAGCACGTCCTTGACGTCGCCCTTCAGCACGCCGCCCTGGACCGCGGCGCCCACCGCCACCGCCTCGTCCGGATTGACGTCCTTGCGCGGCTCCTTGCCGAAGAATTCCTTCACCTTCTCCTGCACCTTCGGCATCCGCGTCTGGCCACCGACGAGGATCACGTCGGACACGTCCGAGAGCTTGATTCCGGCGTCCTTGATCGCGATGCGGCACGGCTCGATCGTGCGCTCGACCAGCTCCTCGACCAGCGACTCGAACTTCGCGCGCGTGATCTTCATCGACAGGTGCTTCGGACCGGACTGGTCGGCCGTGATGTACGGCAGGTTGATCTCGGTCTGCTGCGACGACGACAGCTCGATCTTCGCCTTTTCCGCTGCGTCCTTGAGGCGCTGCAGCGCGAGCACGTCGTTCTTGAGGTCGACGCCCGCTTCCTTCCGGTACTCGGTGACGATGTAGTCGATGAGCCGCTGGTCGAAGTCCTCGCCGCCGAGGAACGTATCGCCGTTGGTCGACATCACCTCGAACTGGTGCTCACCGTCGACGTTGGCGATCTCGATGATCGAGATGTCGAACGTGCCGCCGCCCAGGTCGTAGACGGCGATCTTGCGGTCGCCTTCCTTCTTGTCGAGCCCGAATGCGAGCGCGGCCGCGGTCGGCTCGTTGATGATCCGCTTGACCTCGAGGCCGGCGATGCGGCCGGCGTCCTTGGTCGCCTGGCGCTGCGAGTCGTTGAAGTACGCGGGCACCGTGATGACGGCCTCGGTGACTTCCTCGCCGAGGTAGTCCTCGGCGGTCTTCTTCATCTTGCGCAGGACCTCGGCCGACACCTGCTGCGGCGAGATCTTCTTGCCGCGGATCTCGACCCACGCGTCGCCGTTGTCCGCCTTGACGATCTGGTACGGCATGAGGTGGATGTCCTTCTGGACCTCCTTCTCCTCGAACTTGCGGCCGATCAGCCGCTTGACCGCGTAGATCGTGTTCCTGGCGTTGGTGACGGCCTGCCGCTTGGCCGGCGCGCCGACCAGGATCTCGCCGTCCTCCATGTACGCGACGACCGACGGGGTCGTGCGCGCGCCTTCCGAATTCTCGATGACCTTGGGCGTCGCCCCTTCCATGATGGCGACGCAGCTGTTGGTCGTGCCGAGGTCGATGCCGATGATCTTGCCCATGATGTCGTGTCTCCGGGATGCGAAATGGTGGCCTGGCCGTCAGATGGGGGTTCGCGTGCCGCGGATCAACCCGCGGCCCGGGCTAGCCCTTGGCCGGCGCCCCGCTCGACACGGTGACGAGGGCGGGGCGCAGCACGCGGTCGTTCACGAGGTAGCCCTTCTGGAACACGTCGACGACGGTGTTGGCGGGCAGCTCGGAGGGCACCATCTGCATCGCCTGGTGCCGGTGCGGGTCGAACTTCTCGCCGGCCGGGCTCACCTCGACGACCTGCGCCCGGTCGAACGCGGAGCGCAGTGCCTTCAACGTGAGGTCGGCGCCGGCCTTCAGCGTCTCCAGCGTGACGTCGCCCGCCGCAAGCGTCTTCTCGAGCGCGTCGGCGACCGGCAGCAGGTCCTCGGCGAAGCGCTCGATCGCGTACTTGTGCGCCTTGGCGACGTCGGCCTGCGCGATCTTGCGGGCGTTGTCGGTTTCGGCCTTGGCGCGCAGCCAGGCGTCCTTCAGCTCCGCGGCCTCGGCCTGGGCGCGCGCGAGCTGCGCGGGAAGATCGTCGGCGGCCTGCGGAGCGGCGCCGGCGCCGGGAGCGTCGGCGGCGGCGCCCGCGGTGGCGGCGTCCGCCGCCGCGGCGGTCGGATTCGGGTTTGCGGTCATGCGGGAGGATCCTGTGGTGCGAATTTGGCTACCCGCACGCACGTTGGGGTCAACGCGGAAAATTCAACCCCGGCGCGAGCCAGGGTCGAAAATATCGCGGAATCATCGACTTGCGCGGCCCGCCGCGTCTAGATGCGGGCGCCCAGTGCCTTCGCGCGGACCAGCGTGAGGTCCCGCGCGTCCACGTCCGGGGGCAGCGAGAGCCAGCCGGCCAAGTGGCGAAACGCGAGGTCGGCCAGCGCGGCGATCCAGTGCGGGTGCTCGTTGAGGCACGGGATCTGGTGGAACTCGGAGCCCCCCGCAGCCGTAAACGTCGCGCGGCCCTCGATGCCGATTTCCTCGAGCGTCTCGAGGCAGTCGGCCACGAACCCGGGGCAGAACACGTCGACCCGCCGCACACCCTCCTTGGGCAGCCGCGCCAGCACCTCCGCGGTGTACGGCGAGAGCCACTCCGCGCGGCCGAAGCGCGACTGGAAAGTAAGCGACCACTCCTTCGCGCCGAGACCGAGCTCGCGGATCAGCATCCGTGCGGTCACCTGGCAAAAGCAGTGGTACGGGTCGCCCTGCTCGAGCGTTCGTCGCGGCACGCCGTGAAACGAAAGCACGAGGCGGTCGGGGCGGCCGTGCCTGACCCAGTAGTCGTTGACGTTCTGCGCGAGCGCCTTGACGTAGCCGTCGTCGGCATGGAAGGTCTCGACGAACCGCAGCCCCGGCACCCAGCGCGCGGTCGCGAGGTGCGCGGCGACCGCGTCGAACGTCGAGCCCGTGGTGCTGGCCGAGTACTGCGGGTACAGCGGCAGCACGAGGATGCGCTCGCACTGCGCGGCGCGCAGCCGGTCGATCGCGCCGGCGATCGTCGGGTTGCCATACCGCATGCCGAGTTCGACCGGGCACAGGTCGGCCGGATAGCCGGCCGCCTTGAGCCGCTGCCCCAGGTAGCCCAGCAGCAGCGACCGCTGGCGGACGCTGTGCACGAGCAGCGGCGAGCCGTCGTTCGTCCAGATCGCCGCGTACTTGCGCGCCGACTGCGCCGGGCGCACGCGCAGGATCACGCCGTGCAGCAGCGGCATCCACGCGAGCCGCGGGATCTCGACGACGCGCGGGTCGGACAGGAACTCGGCCAGGTAGCGCCGCACGGCCGCCGGCGTGGCCGCGTCGGGCGTGCCGAGGTTCGTGAGCAGGATGCCGATCCGCGGCGTGCGGTCGTGCGCGAACGGGGGGGCCGGGGCGTGCGCCATGTCGGTCCGGGTGCGCGGGCGGGCAGCGATCCGTCAGGCAACGGCCGGCGCGGACGCCGCCCGGCGCGCCTTCCAACCATCGAAGCCCCGCCGCGCCTCGGCCCGGATCGCGTTCTGGACGAACGGCGTCCAGCCGAGCAGCACCGCCTTCGGCCCGATCGCCATCCGGCTCCAGCGCCACAGGTCGAACGTGTCGCGGTGCGTCGCGATCCGCCCGTCGCGGAACGTGAACCGCGACTCGATCACGTTGTGCACCGGGCGGCCGGTGACGGAGAACGTGTAGCGCGGCTCCCAGTGCGCGGCGCCCGTCGTGTCGTCGGCGCGGACGTCGCGCCAGGCGAGCGTCAGGTCGCGGCCGCGGTCGCAGAGCATCGCCCACATGGCGGCGACGTCGGCGCCCTCGACCGCGAAGACGGGGTCGCGGAACTCGGCCTCCGGCACGTAGCAGGCGGCCATCGCGGCCGCGTCGCGGCGCGCGAACGACGCGTAGAAGTGCTCGATCAGCTCGGCGTGCGCGTGCATCGGTCGCGTCAGTCCTCGGCCAGCGCCTGCGAGATCGCGTTGGACAGGAGCTTGGCCGTGACGTCGACGATCGGCACCACGCGCTCGTACGCCATGCGCGTCGGGCCGATCACGCCCAGCGTGCCGATCACCCGCCCGTTGGCCTCGTACGGCGCGGTCACGATGCTGCATTCGTCGAGCGGCGCCAAGCCGGACTCGCCGCCGATGTAGATGCGCACCCCCTGCGCCCTTTGCGCCACGTCGAGCAGGTGGAGGATCGACGTCTTCTGGTCGAACAGGTCGAACAGCCCGCGCAGCCGCTGCATGTTCGACGCGAAGTCCTCGGTGTCGAGGAGGTTGCGCTCGCCGGTGACCACCAGCGACTCGCCCTGCGCGAGCGCGCCTTCGCCGGCGTCGACGGCCGCCGTCATCAGCCGGGCGATGTCCGCCGACAGCGCGCGCAGCTCGTCGGCGATGCGCGTGCGGATCGTCGCGAACGGCTGCCCGGCGTAGTGCTGGTTGAAGAAGTTGGCGGCCTCGACCAGCTGCGACTGCGTGTACGGCCGGTCGGTGTGCAGGATGCGGTTCTGCACGTCGCCCTCGCTGGTGACGAGGATCAGCAGCACGCGCCGCTCGGCGAGTCGCAGGAACTCGAGGTGCCGGAACGCGACCTCCCGGCGGCGCGGCGTCATCACCAGGCCCGCGAAGTGCGTGAGCTGCGACAGCATGCCGGCGGCCGCGCTCACGAGCTGCTGCGGACGCTCCGCGGTGAGCTCGCCCTCGAGCCGCCTGATCTCGACCTGCTCGAGCGGCTTCGCGACCATCAGGCTGTCGACGAAGAACCGGTAGCCCTTCGCCGTGGGCACGCGGCCCGCGGACGTGTGCGGGCTCGCGATGAACCCCATCTCCTCGAGGTCGGCCATCACGTTGCGCACGGTGGCCGGCGACAGGTCGAGCCCCGAGTGCCGCGACAGCGCGCGCGAGCCGACCGGCTGGCCGTCGCTTACGTAGCGCTCGATCAGCGTCTTGAGGAGGTGCTGCGCTCGCGGATCCAGCATGCCCGCGATTCTACAGCCGGGGCCGCGCGCGGCGCGACCGGCGGCGCCGCGGGCCGACTTCGACCTCCGGCCGAGGGAAGCGCACGGTGCGCTATGGTTTAATCGCTGCCATGGCTGCGCCCCCCGCTCCCGCCCGCTTCGCCCGCGTCGCGCTGGTCGGGCGCCTCGCTTCTCCCGGCATCGCCGAGCCGCTCGCCCGGCTCGCGTCGTTCCTGTCGGCGCGCGGCCACGCCGTCGTCGTGGACGCCGAGACGGCGGCATACGCACCGGTCCCCGGCCACAGGACCGCGCCGTCGGCCGACCTGCCGCGGCAGGCCGACCTCGCCATCGTCGTCGGCGGCGACGGGACCGTGCTCGCGATCGCGCGGCAGCTGGCACCGTTCGACGTCCCGCTGATCGGCATCAACCAGGGCCGCCTGGGGTTCCTGACCGACATTCCGATCGCCCGCATGGAGGAAACGCTCGACGCGATGTTCGCCGGCCGCTACGTCGAGCAGCGGCGCACGCTGCTCGCCGTCGACGTCGAGCGCGCGGCCGGCGGCGGCGAGCGGCTGCTCGCGCTCAACGACGTCGTCGTCAACCGCGGCTCGCTCGGCAGCATGATCGAGTGCGCCGTCGACATCGACGCGCGCTTCGCCTACGCGATGCGCGCGGACGGCATCATCGTCGCCACGCCCACCGGCTCGACCGCGTACGCGCTGTCGGCCGGCGGCCCGATCCTCACTCCGCAGCTGCCGTCGTTCCTGCTGGTGCCGGTGGCGCCGCACGCGCTGACCCACCGGCCGATCGCCATCGGCGACGACGCCGAGATCGTCATCACGGTGATCCGCGGCCGCGACGCCGGCGTGCACTGCGACGGCCAGAACCACTACGCGCTCGCCGAGGGCGACTGCGTGCGGCTCAGGCGGGCCGCGTTCCACGCGCGCTTCCTGTATCCCGAGGGCCACGACTACTTCGCGATGCTGCGCGAGAAGCTGCACTGGAGCGCCACGCCGGAGCGCATCACGCGGCCTCCGGCCCGCTAGCGTCCGGGGTCCCGCGTACCGCACCGCATGCTGCGCTCGCTCGCGATCCGCAACTTCGTCGTCGTCGCCACGCTCGACGTCGAGTTCGCCGGCGGCTTCACCGTGCTGACCGGCGAGACGGGCGCGGGCAAGTCGATCCTGCTCGACGCGCTGTCGCTGCTGCTGGGCGACCGCTTCGAGGCGGGCCAGCTGCGTCCCGGCGCGGAACGCGCCGAGCTCGCCGCCGAGTTCGCGCTCGACGGCGTGCCCGCGGCGCAGGCGTGGCTCGCCGACCAGGATCTCGAAGGCGAGGACGGCGAGCTGCTGCTGCGACGCGTGCTCGACGCGCAGGGCAAGAGCCGCGCGTGGATCAACGGCCGCACGGCCACCCTCGCGCAGCTCGCGGAGCTCGGCGCCCATCTCGTCGCGATCCACGGCCAGCACGCGCACCAGACGCTCTCCGAGCCGGCGGCGCAACGCGCGCTCGTCGACGCGTACGGCGGCTTCACGGTCCTCGCGCGCGAGGTTGCCGCGCGCTGGCAGGCGTGGCGCGCGGCCGCGGAGCGGCGCGACGCCGCCGCGCAGGCGGCGCAGGCGACCGCGGCCGAGCGTGCGTTCCTCGACGAGCGCCGGCGGGAGCTGGCCGCACTGGCGGTGGCCGACGACGAATGGGCCGCGCTGTCGGCCGCGCAGTCGCGGCTCGCCAACGCGGCCGACCTGACCGCCGCGGCGAGCGAGGGCGTGGCGGCGCTGTCCGAATCCGACGACGCGCTCGGCGCGCGGCTCGCGCAGGTCGCGCAGCGCCTGCGCAATGCCGCCGCGCACGACCCGGCGCTGGCCGAGGCGGTCGCGCTGCTCGAGCCGGCGGTCATCGCCGTCGACGAGGCGGCGCGCGCGTTGCGCGACTACCTGCGGCGGCTCGACGTCGAACCCGACGCGCTGCGCCGGGTCGAGGAACGGCTGTCGGCGATCCACGACGTCGCGCGCAAGCACCGCGTGCGGCCCGACGCGCTGCCGGCGCTGCTCGCGGAGACCGACGCGCGGCTCGCCGCACTGGCGGAGTCCGCCGACGCCGCGGCGCTCGCGCGCCGCGCCGCCGAGGCGGAGGCCGCGTACCGCGACGCCGCGACGCAACTGACGAAGAAGCGGCAGTTCGCGGCGACCGAGCTCGCGCACCGCGTGACCGACGCGATGCAGACGCTCGCGATGGCCGGCGGCCGGCTCGAGGTCGCGCTGGTGCCGGCGCGGGAGCCCGCAAGCCACGGGCTGGAGCAGGTGGAGCTGCGCGTCGCGACGCACCCGAAGCAGCCGCTGGGCGCGCTCGCGCGCGTGGCATCCGGCGGCGAGCTGTCGCGCATCGCGCTCGCCATCCAGGTCGTCGCGAGCGAGGCCGGCGACGTCGGCACGCTCGTGTTCGACGAGGTCGACAGCGGCATCGGCGGCGCCGTCGCCGCGACCGTGGGCTCGCTGCTGCAGACGCTCGCCGCGCGCCGGCAAGTGCTGTGCGTGACGCACCTGCCGCAGGTCGCGGCGTTCGCGGACACGCACTTTCGCGTGACGAAGTCGGGTGACGGCGATGCGGTCACGTCCGCGCTCGCGCGTCTGGCGGCCGGCGAGCGCGTCGACGAGCTCGCGCGCATGCTGGGCGGCGCCGCGGTCACGGCCAAGACGCGCGCGCACGCGAAGGAACTCTACGAGCTGCACCGCCGCGCTTGACCGCGCGCAAGGCGGGACCCGTGACGACGTGGCGTGCCGCCCAGGCGCCGCGGCCCCGGTGGCGGGACATGCGGCGCGAACGCGCGACCGCGGCGCTTGCGGGGGCGCCTTGCGCTACGCGCGCGGCGGCTTGGTGCCGGCGACCTTCGTGGCGGGCGTCTTCCGCGTCTTGCCCGCCTTCGGCGCGGACTTGGCGACGGCCTGCTTCATCGCCGGCGCCGGCAGCGCCTCGCCGGTCTCGAGCCAGTACCGAACGCGCTCGGCGTCGCCCAGGCGCGCGAGCTTGCCGATCGAGTCGAGCAGCACGATCACCACCGGCCGGCTCGCGATCGTCGCAAGCATGACGACGCACCGTCCGGCCTCGCGGATGTAGCCGGTCTTCTGCAGCTGGATGTCCCACGCGCCGCTGCGGACGAGTGCGTTCGAGTTGTTGAAGCCCAGCGTCTGCCCGGTCGGCTGCACCTCGACGTAGTGCGCGGGCGTGGTCGAGTAGTCGCGGATCAGCGGGTAGTCGGCGGCGGCACGCACGAGGCGCGCGAGGTCGCTCGCCGTCGACACGTTGCGCGGCGACAGGCCCGTCGGATCCTCGTAGCGCGTGCGCGTCATGCCGAGCGCCGCGGCCTTCGCGTTCATCGCGGCCACGAACGCCTGCGTGCCGCCCGGGAAGTTCCGGGCGAGCGCATGCGCGGCGCGGTTCTCCGACGCCATCAGCGCGAGCCGCAGCATCTCGTCGCGCGTCAGCGTGGCGCCCATGTGAAGGCGCGATCGGCTGCCCTTCAGGTAGTCGAAGTCGTCGAGGTCGATCGCCAGCGTTTCGTCCCCCGGCAGGTTCGCGTCCAGCACGACCATTGCGGTCATCAGCTTCGTCAGCGACGCGATCGGCGTCACCTCGTCCGCCGCCTTCGCGTAGACGGGCTGGCCGTCGCCCGCGTCGAGCACGATCGCGTTGGCGGAAGCGAGGCGCAGCTTCGACGCATCCAGGGCGACCGGCGCCGCGCTGGCGGAGGCCGCCGCGAAACCCGCAAAAACAAGCGTCAAGAATCGTTTCATCAGGAAGCTTCTCAGATTCGGCTGGGGCGGTTATCTCACAGACTGGCGCCCTGCGTCAATACCATAACCAATTCATGGGCTTAGCGGCCCCAACGGCTGTGGCAAGCCGGCCGACGCTGCCTCGGCCACGCCGGACGCGCCCTCCCCGGCTTCCGGCAGCGCTTCCTCCGGACCGGGCGCCGCCGGTTGCAGGTGCGCGGCAGGCGCGCGCCGCTCGTCTTCCTGCTGCAGCCGCCACATCCGCGCGTAGACGCCGTCGGCGGCGAGGAGCGCGGCGTGCGACCCGCGCTCCACGATGCGCCCGGCTTCGAGCACGAGGATCTCGTCGGCGTCGACGATCGTCGACAGCCGGTGCGCGATCGTCAGCGTCGTGTGGTTCTGCGCGATCGCGCGCAGCTCCGCCTGGATCGCCTTCTCCGCGCGCGAGTCGAGCGCGCTCGTCGCCTCGTCGAAGATCAGGATGTGCGGCGCCTTGAGGACCGCGCGCGCGATCGCGACCCGCTGCTTCTCGCCGCCGGAGAGCTTCAGCCCGCGCTCGCCGACCATCGTCGCATAGCCGTCGGGCAGCCCGGCGACGAAGTCGTGGATCTGCGCGAGCCGTGCGGCCGCGACGATCTCCTCGTGCGTGGCCCCCGGACGGCCGTAGGCGATGTTGTACTCGATCGTGTCGTTGAAGAGCACGGTGTCCTGCGGCACGATCGCGATCGCCGCGCGCAGGCTCGCCTGCTGCACGTCGCGGATGTCCTGACCGTCGATCGCGATGCGCCCGCCGCCGACGTCGTAGAACCGGTACAGGAGCCGCGCGAGCGTGGACTTGCCCGACCCCGACGGCCCGACGACGGCGATCGTCCGGCCGGCCGGAATCGTGAACGACACGCCGAACAGGATCCGGCGGTTCGACTCGTAGGCGAAGTCGACGTCCTCGAAGCGCACCTCGGCGCCGCGGATCGCGAGCGGCGCGGCGCCGGGGCGGTCGCGTACCTCGGCGTTCTCCTCGATCAGGTTGAAGAGGCGCTCCATGTCGGCCAGCGCCTGCCGGATCTCGCGGTAGAGCACGCCCAGGAAATTGAGCGGGATGTAGAGCTGGATCATGAACGCGTTGACCAGCACGAGGTCGCCGATCGTCATGTCGCCCGCTACCACGCCCACGGTGGCCCGCCACATGATCAGCGTGACGGCGATCGCGATGATCGCGCTCTGCCCGATGTTGAGCGCCGACAGCGACGTCTGGCTCTTCACCGCGGCGCGCTCCCAGCGCTGCATGCTCTCGTCGTAGCGGCGCGCCTCCCACTCCTCGTTGCCGAAGTACTTGACGGTCTCGTAGTTGAGCAGGCTGTCGATGGCGCGCGTGTTGGCCTTCGAGTCGAGCTCGTTGGCCGCGCGCCGGAAGTGCGTGCGCCACTCGGTGACGACCACGGTGAACGCGATGTAGAGCGCGAGCGCCCCGCCGGTGATCGCCATGAACGTCCAGTCGTAGCGGGCGACCAGGATCGCCGACACGAGCGCGATCTCGACCAGCGTGGGCAGGATCGAGAAGAGCGTGTAGCTGATGAGGGTCGAGATGCCGCGCTGCCCGCGCTCGACGTCGCGCGTGAGGCCGCCCGTCTGGCGGGTGAGGTGGAAGCGCAGCGACAAGGCGTGCAGGTGGCGGAACACCTGCAGCGCGATGTTGCGCACCGCGCGCTGCGTCACCTTGGCGAACAGGAACTCGCGCAGCTCGGTGAACATCGTCGTCGACAGGCGCAGCGCGCCGTAGGCGACCAGCAGCGCGAGGGGCACTGCGAGCGCCGCCGTCTCGCGGTCGAGGCTGTCGACGATCCGCTTCAGCAGAACGGGCACGCCGACGTTGGCGACCTTCGCGAGCGCGAGGCACGCGATCGCCGCCAGCACGCGCCCCTTGTACTCCCACAGGTACGGCAGCAGCGTGCGGACGGTCGCCCAGTCGCCGCGCCGCGTGCGGGGCACGCCGGCGTCGGCGGGGGCCGGAAGGGAGGAGGACCTGGAGCCGCGCATCGAGGGGGCCGCGCGACGCGACGCCTGCGCGGCCGGACCTCCAAGTCTAGCAGCGGCGCTACGGCCGGCGGCGCCGGCGCGGGAACCACTCGTCGCCGCCGTACCCGAGCAGGCCCATCCCGAGGCGGACGACGCCGTAGGCGATCCACGTGACCGCCTTGACGAGCAGCGGCCGCTCCACCCACCGCTGCCGCTCGACCGGGCGCGTGCCGGTGTCGATCATCCGCAGGAGCTCGACGCGCAGTTCCCCCGCGAAGTGCGCGTCGCGCACGAACACGTTCGCCTCGCGCGCCATCAGCAGCGAGTACGGGTCGATGTTCGACGAGCCGACGGTCGCCCAGCGGTCGTCGACGACCGCGACCTTCGCGTGCAGGAACGACCGGTGGTACTCGGCGATCGTCACGCCGGCCGCCAGCAGGTGCCCGTACAGCGCGCGCGACGCGTAGTGCAGCAGCCGGTACTCGACGCGCGCCTGCAGCAGCAGCGTCACCTTGACGCCGCGGGCGGCGGCGGCGATCAGCGCGCGGCGGAAGCGCACGCCCGGGAAGAAGTACGCGTTGGCGATCAGAATCTCGCGCCTGGCGGTCCGGATGGCGGCAAGGTACGCGCGCTCGATGTCGCGGCGATAGCGCAGGTTGTCGCGGATCACGAACTTGGCCGTCTGGAGGCCCGCGCGCGGCACCTCGATCGGGTCGGGGAAGAGCGGCACGTCGCTGCGCTCGAACTGGACCAGTTCGACCAGCGCCCACAGCCGCTGCATCGTCTGCACGATCGGATTCAGCAGCGGACCGGAAACGCGGACGGCGAAGTCCAGCCGCGGCGGCTTCTGGTGCGGCGTGTTCATGTCGTCGATGACGTTGATGCCGCCGACGAACGCGACGCGCCGGTCGACGTGGCAGAGCTTGCGGTGCAGCCGGCGCAGCCGGTGGGAGCGGAACTGCCACGGCGCGACCTCGGGCCGGTACTTGAGCAGGTTGACCCGCCCGTCGCGCAGCGTCCGCTCCAGCCGCTTGGTCATGTAGAGCTTCGCGCCCCAGCCGTCGACCAGCACGCGCACGACGACGCCGCGGGCCGCCGCGCGCACCAGCGCCCCGGCCACGGCGCGGCCGACGTCGTCGTCGGCGAAGATGTAGGTCTCGAGCCAGACTTCGCGCTCGGCGGCGTCGATCGCCGCGGCGAGCGCAGGAAAGTATTCGCCGCCGCTGCGCAGCAGCTCGATGCTGTTGCCGGGCGTGAAGCGGATCATCGCCCCGGGGCCGCGTCAGCCGCTCGCGCGGCGGCGGCGCGGCACCTCGAAGGTGGCGGCGAGCGCGGCGTGATCGGACATCCGGCTCGACGGGAACGCGTAGTGCACGCGCGCGTCGAGCACGTTGAGGCCGCGCGCGTAGATGCGGTCGAGGCGGAACATCGGCAGCACCGAGGGGAACGTGCGGGCGGGCCGCCCCTTGACCTCCTCGAAGACCTCGTAGACGCCGAGCGCGTCGGTCAGCGTGCGGTCGGCCTTCCGCCGCCAGTCGTTGAAGTCGCCGGCGATGATCATCGGCGCGTCGCGCGGCACCGTGTCGCGGATGCGGTCGACCAGCGCGCGGATCTGCCACTGCCGGCCCCGCTCGAAGAGCCCGAGGTGGACGTTGATGCAGTGCAGCGCCGGGGCCCGGTCGGCGAGCCTGATCTCGCAGTGGAGCAGCCCGCGGCTCTCGAAGGCGTGCGCCGAGATGTCCTCGTTCTCGTGCCCGACGATCGGGTAGCGCGACAGCACGGCGTTTCCGTGGTGACCGTGCCGGTAGACGGCGTTGCGTCCGTACGCGACCTCGCGCCACATCGTGTCGGCGATGAACTCGTGCTGCGGCTTGCCCGGCCAGTCGTGGTAGCGGCCCGCGTGCCGCTGATGCGCACCCAGCACCTCCTGCAGGAAGACCAGGTCGGCCGACAGCCCGTGCAGTTTCTCCTTGAGCTCATGGATCACCATGCGCCGGGTCAGGTGAGAGAAGCCCTTGTGGATGTTGTAGGTGGCGACGGTGAACTGCATCGGCGGCATGGCGGCGGGACGAAGCCCCCCAATGTTAACGGGATTCGCCGATCGCCGCGGGGCGCGCGATAATGCGCGCCACGCCGCACCGTCCGAACACGTCCGCAGGAGCGCCCATGCCCCGCCATTCGAACGTCGTCCACGCCGCCGTCGCGAGCCTCGTCGCGCTCGGGCTCGCGCACCTCGCCGGTGCGCAGACCCACGACCCGAAAGCGCCGGGCGGAACGGAAAGATGCTACGGCGTCGCCAAGGCCGGCCAGAACGACTGCGGAACGTCGAAGCACGGCTGCGCGACGCTCGCCAAGGTCGACCGCGACCCCGAGGACTGGAAGCTCGTCCCGAAGGGCACGTGCCTCAAGATGGGCGGCAAGCTCGAGCCGCCGAAGAAGACCTGACCGCTACCCGTTGGCCGCGCGCGCGAGCGGCGCCGCCTGCGGCGCCGTCGCCTCGTCGAGGTCCTGGCTGCGCGTGAAGCGCAGGTGCGTGATGTCGTTGCCGAAGAACATCGCCCACGTCCACTCGACGAAGATCCGCAGCTTACGCCCGGGCGTCGGCATCAGCGCCAGGTAGTACGCGCGCCACAGCAGCCAGGCGGGGAGCCCCGACAGCGGGATGCCGAGCACGTCGGCGACGCCGCGGCGGTGCCCGATCGCGGCCATCACGCCGCGCGCGCGGTAGCGAAACGCGCGCGTCGGCTGTCCCGCGAGTGCCGCGAGCAGGTTCGCGGCCGCGAACTTCGCCTCGCGCACGGCGAACTGCGCCGTCGGCGGCGCGGGCTTTCCGTCGTGCGCGTTCGGCACGAGCGCGCAGTCGCCGATCGCCCAGAGTCCCGGTACGCCCTGCACCGAAAGGTCGGGGTTCACGACGATGCGGCCGCGCTCGATCGGCAGCAGCATGCGCTCGACCAGCGCGTTCGGCTGCGTGCCGATCGTACAGATCACCGTGGCGGCCGGCACGAATTCGCCGGTCGCCAGCATCACGCCGCGCTCGCCGACGAGCCGAGCGCGCGTGCCGACGCGCACGTGCACGCCGCGCGCCGCGAGCGACGCGTGCGCGGCGTTGCCGAGCCGCTCCGAGAGCTCGGGCAGCAGGCGGGGGTGGTCCTGCAGCAGCGTGACCTTGAGCTCGAAGGCACCCACGCGGGGGTAGTAGCGCCGCAGACCGGCCAGGCAGTCGACGAGCTCGCCGGCCGTCTCGACACCCGAGAATCCGCCGCCGATGACGACGAAGTGGCCGAGGCGCGCGCGGAGCGCGGGGTCGGTCTCGAGCTCGATCCGCGCGACGCGGCGCAAGACCATGTTGCGTACGTGCAGCGCGTCGCCGACCGTCTTGAGCGCGAGTCCGTGCTCGGCCAGCCCGGGCAGCAGGTCGAGCCGCGCACGGTTGCCGAACGCGAGCAGCAGGTGCTCGTACCGCTCGTCGCGGATGCCGGCGAGCGTTTCGCACCGCAATGTCCTGCGCACCGGGTCCACCGCGGTCACGCGGCCCATCAGGAAGCGCGCCACGCGAACCATCTGGCGGATCGGCGCGACGACCTGCTCGGGAAACACCGACGCGCCGAGCGCCTCCGGCAGCATCGGGTTGAACGTCGTGTAGCTCTCGTCGCTGATCAGCAGCAGCTCGTAGCCGGCCGGCAGCCGGCCGTCGAGCGCGCGCAGGAGCGTGGTGCCGGCGAACCCGCCGCCGACGATCGCGATGGTCTTCACGTCGTTCCTCCCGGCGGCCGGATGGCCGCGCATCGGTCGGCACGCCGGCATCCGGCGCGCCCTCGGCGAGATGGTCGGCCGGCGATCCCGTTGCTTACACGCGCCATCGCGTCCGTAAGGATGCGCGGCGCCGGCGGACTATCGCTGGCGAGCCGGCGCGCGCATTCGACGGTGCCGGCCCTTCCTTCATCGAAACCACAGGAGCTTCCCATGCTGCACGGAAAGACCGCGCTGGTGACCGGCTCGACGAGCGGCATCGGCCTCGGCATCGCCCGCGCGTTCGCCACGCAGGGCGCCAACGTGATCCTCAACGGCTTCGGCGACGCCGACGCGATCGAGTCGCTGCGCGCCGGCATCGCCGGGGAGACCGGCGCCACCGTTCGCTACGACGGCGCCAACCTCATGCAGCAGGACGCGATCGAGGCGATGATGGGCCGGGCGATCGCGGAGTTCGGCGCCGTCGACGTGCTGGTCAACAACGCCGGCATCCAGCACGTCGCGCCGATCGACGAGTTCCCGCCGTCGAAATGGGACGCGATCCTCGCCCTCAACCTCACCGCGTCGTTCCACACGATCCGGCTCGCGCTTCCGCCGATGAAGGCACGCAAGTGGGGGCGGATCATCAACATCGCCTCCGCGCACGCGCTGGTCGCGAGCCCGTACAAGTCGGCGTACGTCGCCGCGAAGCACGGCATCGCCGGCCTCACGAAGACGGTCGCGCTCGAAGTCGCCGAGCAGGGCATCACGATGAACGCGATCTGCCCGGGCTACGTCTGGACGCCGCTGGTCGAGCGCCAGATCCCGGACACGGCGAAGGCGCGCGGCATCAGCGAGGCGGAGGTCGTCCACGACGTGCTGCTGCACGCGCAGCCGACCCGGCAGTTCGTGCGCGTCGACGAGATCGCCGCGCTCGCGACCTACCTCGCGAGCGATGGCGCCGCGTCAGTCACGGGCACGGTGCTGCCGGTCGACGGCGGCTGGACCGCGCAGTAGCCGCCCCGGACCGGAGGACGCGATGACCACGCCCCCCCGCGCCCGGCGCGGCCGCAACCCGCAGGCGGCCGGCGTGCCGGCGGACACCGGGCAGACGGTGCTCGTGCTGCAGGGCGGCGGCGCGCTCGGCGCCTACCAGGCCGGCGTCTACGAGGCGCTGCACGCGGCCGGCATCGAGCCCGACTGGGTGATCGGCACGTCGATCGGCGCGATCAACGCGGCGCTGATCGCCGGCAACGCGCCCGAGCACCGGCTCGACCGGCTGCGCACGTTCTGGGCGCGCGTCGAGCAGGACGCCGCCCACGACTTCACGCGCTTCTTCACCGGCCTCGCGAACCTGCCGGCCAACCTGGCCACCGTCGTGCGCGGCATCCCGGCGTTCTTCGCGCCGAACCCGCTCGCGTGGCTGTCCGCGCACGCGCAGCTCGGCGTCGAACACGCCGGCTACTACACGACCGCGCCGCTGCGCGAAACGCTCGCCGGCCTCGTCGACCTCACGCGCATCGCCGCCCGCCACACGCGGCTCACCGTCGGCGCGGTCAACGTCCGCAACGGCGAGATGCGCTACTTCGACAGCCGCGACGAGCCGGTGCATCTCGACCACGTGCTCGCGTCCGGCGCGCTGCCGCCGGCGTTCCCCGCCGTGCGCATCGACGGTGAGCCGTACTGGGACGGCGGCATCTACTCGAACACGCCGATCGAGGCGGTGCTCGACGACAAGCCGCGCCGCGACTCGCTGATCTTCACCGTGCACATGTGGAATCCCGAGGGACCCGAGCCCGAGTCGCTGTGGCAGGTGATGGGCCGGCAGAAGGACATCCAGTACGCGAGCCGCGCGCGCAGCCACATCGCGCGACAGAAGCAGATCCACCACCTCCGCCACGTGATCCGCGAGCTCGCGAAGCGGCTGCCCGACGACGCGCGCCGGGCGCCGGACGCGCGCGAGCTCGCCTCGTGGGGTTGCGGGACGACGATGCACGTCGTCCGGCTGGTGGCGCCGAAGCTCGACGGCGAGGACCACACGAAGGACATCGACTTCACGCCGGGCGGCATCCGCGCAAGGTGGCAGGCCGGATACGCGGACGCCAGGCGCATGCTGCGCCGCGCGCCGTGGCAGAAGCCCGTCGATTCCACCGAGGGCGTGATCATCCACGACGCCGCGACACAGCTCGCGCCGCGGCTCGCGCAGGGGGTCGACGGGTACGCCGGCAGGACGCGATAGCGCCGCGCGCGGCCGGTTGCGTTGTGCCGGCCGACAGCGCACGATCGGCGCGTGCGCATCGCCACCGCACGCACCAATCGACTCGGTGTTCCCGTGACGGCGGCGCTGGTCGCCGCGCTCGTGCTCGCCGCATGCGCCGTGCACCGACCCTATCCCGTGAACTGGGAGCCGCTGCCGCCATCCTCCGGCGCGGACTGCCGGCGCTTCGAGGCGACGTACCGCGACCGCGACGACACCGGGCGCCTGTCGCTCGTCAGCCTGCTGTTCGGACGCTATACACGCCATTATCGCGAGGCGCAGGTGACGTTCCGGTTCCTGCCCGACGGCAGGCTCGAGGCGTCGGTCCGCGATCCCGGCGATCCGGATCGAGCGCCGCACGTGGTCGCGGAGTCGGCCAACGTCGCCTGCCGCGAGGGGCGGCTCGCCCTCTCCGACACGCACTCGGAGGCAGGCGCGGGAACGGTGAGCGTCGCACGCGTCACCGCGACGATGACGCTCACCGACGCCTGGCTCGTCGTGCACCGCAGCGCCGACGAAATCGGCGTTGCCATCGTCGTGCCGGCGACCGGGACCACGTCGTCGTGGATGCGCTTTCGCCGGCTGCCGCCGGAGTAGGCCGAACGCAGGCGATCGAAGGTCGGCCCGGATCCCCGGCACGGTCGCCCCCATGGCGCGGCGGGCGGCGCACTTTGCACGGCCCGTGCGTGGCCGTGCCTGCGTTCGGGTGCGCTACCGGTGCGCTGCCCCAGCCGCGAGCGACTCGGCGTGGCCCGCGGACCCTCCGGAGGCCGCGGGCAGATGCAGGCGCAACGCGAGAGCCGCGCCCATCCCGAGCGCGAGCGCGACGCCGGCCACGCAGGCCGCCCACCCCAGCCGGTCGAACACCTGGCCGAGCACGGCGCTGCCGACGAGGCCGCCGGCGAAGTAGCAGGCGAGGTAGAGGCCGCTCGCCGCGCCGCGGTCGACGTTCGCGGCGCGGCCGACGAAGCCGGTCGCGACGGCCTGCGCGAAGAACGTGCCGACGCCGACGAGCGCCAGCCCCGCGAGCACGGCCGGCAGGTGCGCGACGACGAGCAGCGGCAGCCCGGCGCCGGCAACGGCGAGCGCCGCCCAGAGCGTCGGCCGCGTGCCGCAGCGCGCGACGACGCGGCCGGCGAGCGGCGTGGTCACGATCGACGGCACGAACACGAAGTAGACGAAGCCGAGCGCCATCCGCGACAGCGCGAGCGGCTCGCGCACCAGCACGAAGTTCACGTACGTGAACGTGCCGATGAACGCGAACAGGATGCAGAAGCCGAGCAGAAACGCGGCGCGCAACGCGGGGTCGCGCACGAGCCCGCGCCACACGGCGGCCGGAGAGCGCGCGGCGGCGACGCCCGGCATCGGCGCCGCGGACGTTCCGCGCAGGTAGAACCACACGAGCACGGCGCCCGCGAGGTTCAGCAGCGCGAACACCGCGAAGTTGCCGGCGAGGCCCAGGTGATCGGCGAGCGCGGCGGACAGGAGGCGCCCGAACAGGTTGCTCGCGACGTTGCCGGTGATGTACGCGGCGAAGGCGCCGGCCGTATCCTCGGCCGAGCACGCCTCGCCGAGATACGACAGCGTGAGCGCGAACGCGGAGGCCATGAACAGCCCCTGCGTCACGCGCAGCGCCGTGAACGTCGGCAGGTCCGGCGCGACCGCGAGCAGCGCCGTCGGGATTGCGAGCAGCGCGAGGCTCGCCACGATTCCGATGCGGCGGTCGATCCGCCGGCTCCAGTAGGCGACGGCGAGGCCGGCCACCGCCATGCCCATCGTGCTCGCGTTCACGGCGAAGCCCATGGCCGCGGGCGCGACGCCGTAGGCGACCGCCAGCGTCGGCAGGATCGCCTGCGTCGCGAAGAGATCGACGACGGTGAGGAACGCCGCCAGGCCGATGATGAGCGAGCGCAGCGCGACGCGGCCCGCGGCGGGGCGCGCCGCGGGCGCGGGTGCGTGAATTCCGGTGCCGTCCATCGTCGGTCCGATCGTCGTCGTGCTGCGTGCAGGGGAGCGCGGGCCCGGCCGCGGCACGGCCGGCGGCCCGCTCGAGTTCCGTGGAGTCCGGGACCCGCGGCGTCACATCATGTGATCGTCCATCTTCATGCCGACCGGAAACAGGTCGACCGAGATCAGCACCGCCGTCGTGCCACCGGTGTTCTTCCACCAGTGCGACGTGCCCTTCTTCTCGGGCGCGACGTCGCCGGCCTTGTGGACGATCGGCACCGCGCAGTTGCTCGCGTACTCGACGACCTCGCCCGCCACGACGTAGATCATCGCCGGGCGGTTGTCGTGGCTGTGCCACGGCACGACGGCGCCCGGCTTCATGTCGAGCTGGCGCAGGCGGAACTGGCGGTCGGCAATGGCCGCGGGCTCCTTCGCCAGGTCGGTGCTCGCGCGCACGACGTCGGTCACGCCAACGGGCATCGCGGGTCCGGGCGGCTGCCCCTTGCCGTCGGCCACCCGGCTCGCGGGCGGGCATTCGCCGGCCTGCACGGCGTTCGTCGTGAGCGCGAGCGCGGCGGCGACGGCGCCCGCGACGGCGAGGCGTTGCCAAATCGGTTGCGGGTTCGTGTTCTGCATGGTCGTAATCTCCTGTGGATCGATCGTGAGGTGGCCCGCGGCGCGGCGCGCCGCGGATTGCGCATCGGCCGGATCGCCGTCGCGCCGCGTCACGGCGGCAGGCAATGGCGATCCGGTGCACGGGCCGTTGGTCGCCGCGTGGCCGCGCGGCTTACGGCGAGCCGCGTTCGTGCAATCCGGCGGCGGCGCGCCGTAAGGATCGGCCCGCGCGCCCGACCATTCGCGCAGACGGGGCTTCCGCTCCGTTGCCTCCCCACCACTTCCGACAGGAGTTGCCACCATGAACCACCAAGCCAGGATCCAGGCCGCCGTCGCCGGCATCGTCGCGCTCGGTCTCGCTTCGCTCGTCGCCGCGCAGCCGGTCCCGCAGAAGGAAGGCACCGAAAAGTGCTACGGTGTCGCCAAGGCCGGCAAGAACGACTGCGGCACGGCGAAGCACGCGTGCGCCGGCATGGGCAAGGCCGACAACGATCCCGCCGAATGGAAATACGTCGCCAAGGGCACGTGCGAGAAGATGGGCGGCAAGATGATGGCGCCGAAGTAGGCGTCCACCGTCCCGCCTGCGTCATCGGCGCGGCGCCGGCCCGGACGGGCGGGCGCCGCGCTTGCGCATCGTGAAGACCGCCCGCCTCCCCGTCGCCGCCGGCATCGGCCTGCGCGCACCGCACGTGCGCGAGGTGCTGGAGCGCACGCCGCCGGTCGCGTGGTTCGAGGTCCACAGCGAGAACTACTTCGCCGACGGCGGCGCGACGCTCGCGGCGCTCGACCGCGTGCGCGCCGACTATCCCGTCGCGCTGCACGGCGTCGGCATGTCGCTGGGCTCGGCCGATCCGCTCGACACCGGGCACCTCGCGCGGCTCGCGCGGCTGGCCGAGCGCATCGAGCCCGCGGCGGTCTCCGAGCACCTGTGCTGGAGCGGCATCGACGGGCGCCACTTCAACGACCTGCTGCCGCTGCCGTACACGTCCGAGGCCCTTGCCCACGTGTGCGCCCGCGTCGCGGCCGTGCAGGACTTCCTCGGCCGCGAGCTGCTCGTCGAGAACGTGTCCGCCTACTACGCGTTCCCGGAGGACGAGATTCCCGAGTACGAGTTCGTCGCGGCGGTGGCTGCGCGCACCGGTTGCCGACTGCTCGTCGACGTCAACAACATCTACGTCAACGCACGCAACCACGGCATCGACCCCCTCGCGTACCTGGCGGCGATCCCGCCCGCCGCGGTGGCCGAGATCCACCTCGCGGGGTTCGATGCGAGCGGCCCCATCGTCATCGACACGCACGGCGCGCCGGTCGCGCCCGACGTGTGGGCGCTGTACCGCACCGCGATCGCGCGCTTCGGACCGGTGCCGACGCTGATCGAGTGGGACACCGATATTCCCGCGTTCGCCGTGCTCGCACGCGAGGCGGCGACGGCGCAGCAGATCCTCGACACGCACGATGCGCTCGCTGCCTGATCTCCAGCGCCGCTTCGCGGCGGCGATCGCCGCGCCGGACGCGCCCGACGCGCCGGGGCTCGGCGTCTACCGCAACGCGGTGCGCGCGAACTACCGCAACGCGCTACGCGCGAGCTATCCGGTCGTGTGCGCGCTGACCGGCGCACCGTTCTTCCACGCGGCGGTCGACGCCTTCGCCACCGCCCATCCGTCGCGTGGCGGCGACCTCAATGTGTACGGAGGCGCGTTCCCCGACTTCCTCGCCACGTACGCGCACGCGCAGTCGCTCCCGTACCTGCCCGACGTGGCGCGGCTCGAGTGGGCGCTCGACGAGGCGGCGCGCGCCGCCGACGGCGGCGGGTCGCCCGGGCAGACCCTTGCCGCACTGGGTGCGGTGCCGCCCGATGCGGTCGCGCACCAGCGCATGCACGTCGATCCGACGGCCCGGCTGCTGCACTCCCGTTTTCCGGTGCTGCGCATCTGGCAGGTCCATCAGGACGGGTTCGCCGGCGAGCCGCACGTGGGGTTCGACACCGGTCCCGACTTTCTGCTCGTGCGTCGCCACGACGGCGACGTCGGCGTGGAGCGCGTGCCGCCCGGCGAGTTCGCGTGGCTCGCCGCGCTGCTGGCCGGCGCCGACTTGGCCGGCGCGCTCGACGCGGCGCTCGCGGCGGAACCGGCCTTCGATTTCGCCGCCGCTCTGCGGGCGCGCATCGCGGACCGGATGCTGTGCGCCGTGGTCTGACAGGATTCGCTCCACGCTTCGACTAACGGGCTGCTGCAGATCGCTCGGTGTCATCCCGAGGGCCCTAGCGACGTGGGATCTGCCCGTACGCAATGCCTTGATCCGTGTCCGCGGCCGTTCCCCCGCTTCGCTCGGGATGACACCGGGACGCATTCATCGAGTCGCCGAAGCTGCATGTCCAACCGGGAGTCCGCGATGTCCGCCACCAGCACCTCCATGTTCGTGCGCGCCGCGCAGATCAACGCCGCCACCGCACGGTTCTGCGACCGGCTGCAGCCGCTCGCCGCGCTCGCGATCCGCGTCTACGTCGCGCGCGTGTTCCTGCTCTCGGGCCTGACCAAGATCCAGGACTGGAGCCTGACCGTCGCGCTCTTCGAGAACGAGTACCACGTGCCGTTGCTGGCGCCCGCGGTCGCGGCACTGCTCGGCACCGCGGCGGAGCTCGCGCTGCCGGTCCTGCTGCTGCTGGGCCTGGGGACGCGCTTCGCGGCGCTGGCGCTCTTCGCGTTCAACGTCGTCGCCGTGATCTCCTACCCGGACCTGAGCGACGCGGGCCTGAAGGACCACGTGCTGTGGGGCGCGCTACTGCTGGTGCTGGCCGTGTACGGCCCCGGCAGGCTCGCCGCCGACCGCTGGCTCGCCCGCTGAATCCGCCGCCGCGCGTCACCGCGGCTTCGCGCGGCGCCGCGGCCCCGGGCGCGGCGGGCGCGCACGCGCGAGAGCCGGGAGCTTCCACGGCGGATCCGCGCACTTCTCGACGAGGAAATCGATCATCGCGATCACTTTGAGCGGGCGATGGCGGCCGGCCGGGTAGACGGCGTAGAGCGGCAGCGCCTCGGGGCGGTGGGTGTCGGTGAGGAGCGGGACGAGGCGGCCGTCGCGGATCGCCGGACCCACGATGACGTCGGACAGCCGGATGACGCCCATGCCGAGCAGCGCGAGTTCGTAGAGGGTCTCCGCGTTGTTGACGGTCACCGTGCCGTGAACCGGGACATCGCGGACGCCGTCGCCGACGTCGAACGGCCATTCGCGTTGTCCGGCGACGTCCGCGACCGTCAGGCAATTGTGGCGGGCGAGGTCGTCGGGCGTTGCGGGCGTGCCGTGCCGCGCGAGATACGACGGCGCCGCACAGACCACGCGCGTGAAGTCGGTCAGCTTGCGCGCGACGAGATTGACGTCCCCGAGCGGGCCCAGCCGGGTCGCGAGGTCGGCGCCCGTGTCGGCGAGATCGACGACCTTGTCGGTCAGCGAAAGCTCGATTTCGATTTCGGGATAGCGCGCCTGGAATTCCGGCAGCGCCGGCACCAGCGCATACGTCCCGAACGCCGTGCCCACGACGATCCGCAGCCGGCCGCGTGGCCGCTCGCCGGCCCGCATCACCTCTTCCTCGGCATCGGCGATGGCGTCGACGATCCGGCGCGCGCGCTCGAAATAGATCTCGCCTTCCGGCGTCAGCGCCAGCCGGCGCGTCGTCCGGTGCAACAGCGTCACGCCGAGCCTTCGCTCGAGGCGCGTCACCAGCTTGGAGACGGCGGACGGCGTGACGCCGAGGTCGCGCGCGGCCTGCGAGAACCCGTTGCGCTCGACGGCACGCACGAACGCGGACATCGCCAGCGTCGACTCCATCGGTTCGCCCCTTGGCGGCCAATATGTTCCATTATGTCATAAATGAAATTCCATCCCTATGGATTGTTGTCTGGATGAACCGTAATTATTGTGGAGGCAAGGTGCCGGTTCCGACACCATCCCAAGGGAGACCGCAATGGCCCGGATCCACCCCGACGACTATCCCGATCGGTTCGCGCTCATGCATTACGCGCAGCGGATGCGGCGCGAGGAGACGTATCGCCTGTTCCGTGCGATCGCCGATCGCGTCCGCCTCCTCGCGGCTCCCGCGCCTGCCGTCACGACGCGCCACCCGTGGCTGGCGGTCTGAGCACCTGATCGCGCCGCGCACCGACCCGGCCCGGCCCGACCGGGGCGGCGCCGGAAGCGCAGGTCGCGGCAGACTGCACCACATCTCCCGTGTCGTCCCGAGGATCGTGGCGACGACGGTGTTGCGGGGACGCCCGGCCCTGATTGGCGGCAACCGCGGTTCCTTCGCCCCGCTTGGGGCGACACCGGGTTTCAGGCGTGGTCGCGGGATCGCGACGATACCGAACTGCAGACGCGGTCACCCGCTGCAACCGCCTGCTAGCGCTTCTCCGACAGCAGCGACTTCTTCGCGACGGCGAGCTGGGCAAGCTTCTCGCGGTCGACCTTCGGGTAGTGGAGGTCAAGTGACGCCAGCGCGTCCACGATCGCCCCGGCCACGACGATGCGGGTGAACCACTTGTTGTCGGCCGGGACGACGTACCACGGGCTCTCGGGCGTCGCCGTCTCGCGGATCAGCGTCTGGTACGCGTCCATGTAGGCATTCCAGTGCCCGCGCTCCTTGACGTCGGCCGCCGAGAATTTCCAGTTCTTCTCCGGCTCGTCGATGCGCTCGAGGAAGCGCTTCTTCTGCTCGGCGCGCGACACGTGCAGGAAGAACTTGCGGATCAGCACGCCGTTGCGCGACAGGTAGCGCTCGAACGCGCGGATGTCCTGGTAGCGGTTGTCCCAGAGGTCGCGGCCGATCAGCTGCGGCGGAAGCTTCTGCGCCGCGAGGAACTCCGGGTGCACCTTCACGACCAGCACTTCCTCGTAATAGCTGCGGTTGAAGATGCCGATGCGCCCGCGCTCGGGCATGCACTTCATGCAGCGCCACAGCCAGTCGTGGTCGAGCTCCTCCGCGGTCGGCGCCTTGAACGAGTACACCTGGCAGCCCTGCGGGTTGACGCCCGACATCACGTGCTTGATCGCGCCGTCCTTGCCGGCGGCGTCCATCGCCTGGAACACGAGCAGCACCGCCCACCGGTCCTGCGCGTACAGCATGTCCTGCAGCTCGGCCATCGCGTTGCGGCCGATCACCAGCGCTTCCTGGGCGCGCGGCTTGTCCTCGGCGCCCAGCGAACCGGTGTCGCCGGGATCGATGTCCTTCAGCCGGAAGCCGCGGCCGCGATCGACGCGGAACGGGCGCGAGAACTCGCGCGCCGTCTTCACGATGCGTTTCATGTCGAGCGTGCCGTCGGCCATGCGTGCCTCCGCTGCGGGATCGGTCCCTGCCGAATGTAGCAGAACCCCCGGGCGCGGCGCGCCGCGCGCCGCCGGGCCGCCCCAAGGCGCGCGCCCCCCTCTGGGGGGAAGGACGCGCAGCGTCCTCGGGGGGGCCAAACCTACCGCGCGAGCACCGCGTCGCCGACGAACGGGTTGCTGCGGCGCTCGTCGCCGAACGTCGACATCGGCCCGTGGCCGGGCACGAACTGCACGTCGTCACCGTACGGCCATAGCTCATGCGTGATCGACTGCACCAGCGTGGCGAAGTCGCCGCGGGGGAAGTCGGTGCGTCCGACCGAGCCCTGGAACAGCACGTCGCCGACGAACGCGATGCGCCGGTCGGGCGCGACGAATGCGACGTGGCCCGGGGTGTGGCCCGGGCAGTGCCGGACTTCGAATCGCAGGTCGCCGACGGTCACCGTGTCGCCGCCCGCGAGCCACCGGTCGGGCGTGAACGTGCGCGCACCGGCAATGCCGAAGGTCGATCCCGCCTGCTCGAGCTGCTCGATCCAGAACTGGTCGTCCGGGTGCGGGCCCTCGACCCGCACGCCGGTGCGCTCGGCGAGTTCCGCCACGCCGCCGCAGTGATCGGCGTGGCCGTGCGTGACGAGGATCTTCTGCAGTGTCGCGCCGCTCCGATCCAGCGTGGCGAGCAGCCGCGGCACTTCGCCGCCCGGGTCGACGAACGCGGCCTTGCCCGTCGCCGCGCACACGATGAGCGAGCAGTTCTGCTGGAACGGCGTGACGGGAATGACGGCGAGCTTCATCGGGCGCGAGTGGACGAGTCCTGGTGGCGAGGCACCGTGGCCGGCGCGGCGCGCACGGGTGCGGGCGCCAACCCTAGTCTAGCAACCAGGCGGGCGGGCCCGCCGCGTATCCGTGCCCACGCGGCGCGGGCGGCACGGCCCTTGAAATCCCGCGCCGCACCCCTATCTCCGCGGTCGGAGGCGTGGCGGCCTTCGCGCCGGCGCGCCATGTCATGACCGACGCAAGGAGGATGCTGGCATGTACCGATCCCTGTTTCCTCGCGACGTCTTCGCCGAGCTGGACCGCCTCCAGCGCGAGATGCGCGAGTCGTTCGACCTGTCGCCGTCGATCCGCGGCATGGGCCGCGGCGGCTTCCCGGCGCTCAACGTCGGCGGCACGCCGCAATCGGTGGAGATCTTCGCATTCGCGCCCGGCCTCGACCCCGCAACGGTGGAGGTCAACCTCGACCGCGGCGTGCTCACGATCGCCGGCGAGCGGCCGTCGAGCCTGCCTTCCGCCAGCGACGACCGATCCGCCGTGCACATCAGCGAACGCTTCAGCGGGCGCTTCCGGCGCGTATTGACGCTGTCGGACGACGTCGACCCGGCCGGCGTTTCCGCCAGCTACCGCGACGGCGTCCTGCACATCACGGCAAAGCGCCGCGAGTCCGCGCAACCGCGCCGGATCGCGATCCAGTGACCACGGGAGGAACGACGATGAACGATACGACCACGGTCGCCCGCAGCGCGCCGGGCGCGCGCGAAACGGCCGCGCAGAGCGACGCCGCGACGCGCGCGGAGACCGCGCTGATCCCGCCGGTGGATGTGATCGAGGACGCGTCCGGCATTACGCTGCACGCGGACCTGCCGGGCGTGCCCAGGGACAAGCTCGCGCTGCACGTGGAAGCCGACACGCTGACCATCGAGGGCGAGGTCGTCATCCCGATGCCCGAGGGCATCGAACCGACCTACGCCGAGGTCAGCCTCCCGCGCTTCCGGCGCGTGTTCACGCTGTCGAAGGAACTCGACACGGGCAAGGTGAACGCCGAGCTGAAGCACGGCGTGCTGACGCTGCGCATCCCGAAGGCGGAGCACGCCCAGCCGCGGCGGATCGACATCCGCGTCGCCTGAGCTGCGGCCGGCGCGGCCCGAGCCGGCCGCGCCGGTCCGCCGCGACCACGAACCGCAGGCACCCCGGGCGTCGCGCACGTCCGAGGCCGTGGCCCGCGCCTACCGTGCGACGGGTGCGGCGGGCCGCTTCCCCGGCCGGTTGACGTCGGACACGCGCAGCTTGCGCAGCCGCGACGTCTTCTTGTGCTGATGCTCCGCCATTCGCCGCAGCACGTCGACGAGAAATCGCAGCGTCTCGCGGATGTAGGGGCCCTTGTTCAGCATCACGCACTCGGCCCGGCTGCCCATCGCCGCGTCGGTGACCTCGGCGCGCGACGGCATGCCGCCCTTGGCCAGCGACTCCAGCACCTGCGTGGCCCAGATCACCGGGACGTGCGCCGCCTCGCACAGCCACAGGATCTCCTCCTGCACCTCGGACAGCCGCTCGAAGCCCACCTCGACGCCCAGGTCCCCGCGCGCGACCATCACGGCCACGCGATGGTGCCGCATCGCCGCGAGCAGCAGCATCGGCAGCCGATCGAATCCCGCCTGCGTCTCAATCTTCAGCACGACGGAGAGGCGCGACGCCCCGACGCGTTTCATCTCGGCCAGAAGCGCCGCCACGTCTTCGGGCCGCTGCACGAACGAGAGCGCCACCATGTCCGCGTGCTTCGCCACGCGCGCGAGGTCGGCCGCATCCTTCATGGTCAGCGCCGGCAGGTCGAGCAACGACTCCGGCAGGTTGATTCCCTTCTCGCTCCGCAGCTTCGCGGAGCCGCCGGCGACGGCCGTGACCTCGACACGCAGCCGGTCGGCGGCCACGCCGCGGATGACGCCGCGGATCTTGCCGTCGTCGAAGAGGATCGGCTCGCCCACGCGGACGCCGACGAATACCTCCGGCAGCGCGCACGAGACGAACGCGGGCTGCAGCACCCGCCCGTCGCCGTCGCGGTCCGCGTCGCGCCCCGGCAGCTCGCCGCGCACGACATCGAGGAAGTCGCCGGGCCGCAGCGGTATCCAGCGCTCCACCACGGGCATGGGGCCCACCTCGCCTCTCGCGACGGTGCGGCGCTTGCGTCGCAACGAAAGCGCCGTCCCCGGCACGACGTAGGCGGTCGAGTCCGTCTCGCACAGGCACTCGCCCCGGCGGCGTTCGACGACGTGCAGGCGGCGCCTGCGGCCGCGCGCGTCGACCAGCGTGACCACGTCGCCCACCCGCGACTTCGCGAGCAGGTCGCCCCTGACGGGCACCGTCGCCACGCGGGCCTGCGCATCGCGCAGCCGCGCGACGAATCGCACGCGCGCGGGCTCCACCACGCGGCCGATCGCGTCGCGCGCCGGTCGCCACCTCGCCACGGCCGGCCCCGGTTCGATGGCGCCGGTGCGCAGCTTGGGCCCGGCCAGGTCGAACGACACTGCACAGTGCCTTCCCGTGGCGCGTTCGGTTCGCCGCAGGTGGCGGACCATCTTCTCCCACGTCGCCGGGTCGTCGTGGGCGCAGTTGATGCGCATCACTTCCATCCCGTCCGCGACGAGGTCGCGGATCAGCGCCGGCTGCGCCGCCGCTTCCCCGGGCATGGTCACCATGATGCGTGTGCCGCGCCCGCGCTGCGGGGGGCCCAGGATCGCGTCGGCGTGCGCGGAGAGCAGCGCGTTGCCGGCACGGAACGTGACGGACGGCGGCGCCGCGAACTCCGCGGGCACCTCGAGGCCGCGCAGCGTGAACAGTGCGCCGATGACCGCGCGCAGCGACGCCATCACGTGGGCTTCCATGCGACCCAGCGAGCTCAACCCCAGCCGGGCCAGCTCGTCCTGCAGCTCGCGCAGGTCGTGCCGGCGGACCGCGAGGTAGTGGACGAGGTTGCGCGCGCTCTCGCGCATCGGCGGCGCAGTGACGTCGAGCTCGGCCGCGAACTCCTGCTCGGCCGCCAGCGCGGCGCGGTGCAGCGCCTCGACGCTGCGGGAGACCGCCGCGAGGCGCTGCGACGTCGCGGCGTCGTGCTCAGGCAGGCGGCGGGATGTCACGCGTGGTCGGCGGCGGCGTGCCGTTGCGGCGGACCGGGAGGGGCGCCCGGCCTTCCGCGCCTCTTGGGATGCTGGGGTGGCTGATGGGATTCGAACCCACGACAACCGGAATCACAATCCGGGACTCTACCGCTGAGCTACAGCCACCGTCGAACTCGAGAGTGCGCCAATGCACGGACTGCTGGCGCGCCCGACAGGACTCGAACCTGTTACCCCCGGCTTAGAAGGCCGGTGCTCTATCCAATTGAGCTACGGGCGCGAAACCTGTCGGACCGAGGGGCGGCCGCGGCTGGCGTGGAAGCGCCGGAATGCCGGGCGTCCGCCCCTCGAAATCGGACCAGTATGCTAGCACAGCGCCGTCCCACCCGCGACCGGCGCCCGCGCCGCGCCCTCTGGCCGCACACCGGCGGCTCCCGTAAAGTGAGGGTCCTCTCGCCTGCCGCCGATTCTCGACTCAAGCGTGCACGAAGCCCCCGCCGTCACGACGTTCCTGTTCACGGACATCGAAGGCAGTACGCGCCTGTGGGAGCAGGAGCCCGAACGCATGCGCGCCGCGCTTGCCGCGCACGACGCGATCGCGCGCGCCTGCGTCGTGGACCGGCAAGGCACGCTCGTCAAGTCGACCGGCGACGGCATCCACGCCGCATTCGCCGACCCGCTCGACGCGCTCATCGCGGCCGTCGCGCTCGTGCGTGGGCTGGCCGACCCGGCGGCGACCGCCGGGATCGCGCTGTCCGTGCGCTGCGGCATGCACGCCGGCGTCGAGACCAAGCGCGACAACGACTTCTTCGGCGTCGCGGTCAATCGCGCCGCGCGCGTGATGAGCGTCGCGCACGGCGGCCAGATCCTCGTATCGCAGACGGTCGCATCGCTCGTCGCCCAGCGGCTGCCCGACGATGTCACGCTGCTCGACCTGGGCAGCGTACGGCTGCGCGGCCTCGCGCAGCCCGAGCAGGTCTGGCAGGTCGTGCATCCTTCGCTGCGCCGGGAATTTCCCGCGCTGCGCTCGCTGGAGGCGACGCCCAACAACCTGCCGCAGCCGCTGACGTCGTTCGTCGGCCGCGAGGAAGAGCTTGCCGACGTGCTGGCGCTTCTGCGCGAGGCGCGCCTGCTGACCGTGCTCGGCGGCGGCGGCTTCGGCAAGACGCGCCTGACGCTGGAGGCCGCGGCGCAGGCGCTCGACGCGTTCGCGGACGGCGTGTGGCTGGTGGAGCTGGCGCCGGTCGGCGATCCCCGGCTCGTGCCGCAGGCGATCGCGTCGGTGCTCGGCGTGAAGGAGGCGCCGGGGCGGCCGGTGCAGGACGCGATGCTCGCCTTCGCGCGCGAGCGGCGGTTCCTGCTCGTGCTCGACAACTGCGAGCACGTCGTCCACGCATGCGCGGAGATCGCGCGGCAGCTGCTCGAGACCGGACCGGGCGTCACGATCCTGGCGTCCAGCCGCGAGGCGCTCAGCGTCCGCGGCGAGCGCGTCTACCCGCTCGCGCCGCTCACGGTGCCGGCCCCCGAAGCGGGCCTGCGTGCCGAGTCGATCGCCGCCGTTCCCGCCGTGCAGCTCTTCGCCGATCGCGCGGCCTCGGCGCTGCCTTCGTTCCACGTCACCGACGACAACGCCGAGTCCGTCGCAGCGATCTGCCAGCGGCTGGACGGCATTCCGCTCGCCCTCGAACTCGCCGCCGCGCGCCTGCGCGCGATGCCGGTCGAGCGCGTTGCCGAGCGCCTGTCCGACCGCTTCCGCCTGTTGACGGGCGGCGACCGCACGGCCCTGCCGCGCCAGCAGACGCTGCGCGCGCTGATCGACTGGAGCCACGACCTGCTCGACGAGAACGAGCGCGCCCTCTTCCGGCGCCTGTCCGTGTTTGCCGGCGGCTTCACGCTCGACGCGGCCGAGCGGGTCGGCGCGGGCGGCGTGGTCGACGAGGGCGATGTCGTCGAACTCGTGAGCCGGCTCGTCGAGAAGTCGTTGTTGATGCTCGACGCGGCGAGCGAGCGCTACCGGATGCTCGAGACCGTGCGCGAATACGCGCGCGAGCAGCTGGAGCGAGCGGACGAACTGGCTCCGGTGCGTAGTCGGCACCTCGAGTACTACCTCGCGCTGGCCGAGAGTGCGCGGCGGATGCTGTTCGGCCCGGAGCAGGGCACGTGGCTCAGGCGGCTGGATGCGGAACGCGAAGACCTGCTGGCGGCGCATGCCTGGTGCGACCGCGACCCGCACGGCGTGGAGCGAGGCCTGCGGCTCGTCTCGGCGACAAAGGTCTACTGGATGAATCGCGGCCTCGTGCGGCTCGCGCAGCGGATCACGCTGGAGGCGCTCTCCCGCCCGAGCACCGCCGCGCTCGACGCCGCCCGCTGCAAGTCGCTGTTCGATCTCGGCCAGTGCGACCTCGCGATCGGGGACCTCGAGGGCGCGCGCCGGCACCTGGAGCAGAGCCTGTCGATGGCGCGGGACCTCGGAGACGTCGGGAGAATCGGCGCCGCGCTGCAGCCGCTCGGGCTGGTCCACCTGGAGCTCGGCGACCGCACCGGTGCGCGCAAGCACCTGGAGGAGGGGCTGATCTTTGCACGTGACTCCGGGAACCTGCGCGAAGTCGCGGCGGCGCTGACGGCCTTGGCCCAGCTCGATCGCGTCGAGGGACGGATCGACGACGCCGAGTCGCGGTACGCGGAAGCGCTGGCGCTGGTGCGTGGTCTGGGCGATCGGACGAGCATCGCGATCGGCCTTCTGAACCTCGCCATGGTCGCGATCGCGCGCGGGGACCCGGCGCGCGCGCGCGAAATGCTCGTCGAAGCAACCGAGATCGTGCTCGAGACGGGTTCCCGGAAGCTGGGTCAGAGCACGCTCGACATCGCCGCTGGTCTGGCGGCCCACGTCGGCGACTGGCAACGCTCGGCCCGCCTCTTCGGCGCGGCCGACACGATCGCCGTCAAGATGGCGGTTCCGCGGGAAGCCGGCGACGAGGTCTTCCTGCAGCCGCTCCGAGCCGCCGGCCGGGCCGCGCTGGCGCCCGACGCGCTGGCGTCGGCCGAAGCCGCCGGCCGCGGGCTCGACTTCCGCGACGCGCTGACCGAAGCGCACGACTGGCTCGCGCGCGGGTCCTGACCGGCGGCGCTCGTCCCCGCAGCTACGGGCCGTCGTTGAACAGGATCGGATCGGCAACGAACGCCCTCGGGTCGTAGGTGTTGCCGCTCTTGCAGTGGAACACGACGCGGTAGACGTATCCGCCGTCCGTGGATTTCTTCGCGTTCTTGGCGAACCAGTAGTAGAGATTGGAAATCTGCGCGCGCTTCGGGTTGTTCGCGACCGCTTCGACGGCCATCTGCTCGTCGAACTGGTCGACGGCATCGACCGCCTGGCCCAGCGTCTTGATGAACACGCCGTCGCCGTACGCAGACACGAACGCACAATTCTCCGGGAGCTTCCAGAAAACGCGCGTCTTGTGTCCCTTCTCCACGACGATCATTTCCGGGTCCACCTTGGCCGTGTAGGCGCTCGGGTCGTCGAACACGACGCTTGCCGTGCAGGGACTGTTGCTGTTGCAGTTCCGGGTCGACTTCACCACCGGCTTCGGCGTTTCCTGCGCGGGACTCGAAGCGCAGCCGAAGAGCGCGAGCGTCGCCGCCAATCCCAGCCACGTGGCTTGCCTGTGCATGGTCTTTCCCCTTTTCGATTGTTGGCCCGTCGTTGCAGGTCGATCGGTGTGGGCACGGGTCCGGGCGCGGTGCGCGTCGACCGCGCGCACATCGCAGCGGCCCGTGTTCAACGCCTCATCGATGCAATCGCGCTCTTTGCCGGCGAGACGGGCTGCGGGAAGCCGCGAGCGCGCGTCGGGGCGGGGCCGACGCGCGCCGCCGCGGAGGCGACGTCTTCGGGCCCGGCTACGGCGCCTTCGAAGGCGGACGCGACGCGAACCGTCACGACCCCGACTCCGCCAGCGCCTTCTCGATTTCCGCGAACGTCCGCGCCAGCTCGCTGATCTGCAGCGGCATGCCCAGCTGGCGCGCGATCTGCGACACCGAGAACATGCCGCGGATGCGAACCTCCCCGCCGGGCAGCGTCTCGGCGACGAGCTCGTGGTGCCGGCCCGCCTGCTTCAACGACGCCACGATGTGTCCGACCTTGGCCGAGCGGACATCCTCGAGCTTCAGCGCGACGATGCCCTCGGCCGGGGTCATCACGTCGCCCACGGTCAGCTCGTGCCGCTTGATGCCGCGCGCGTGGCTCGCCCGTACCGGGGCCTCGCCCAGCAGGTCGGTCGTCGTGATCAGGCCAGCGAGCCGGCCGTCCGGCGCGACGACGAACAGCGACCGCACGCCGCGCGTGACCATGTAGTCGTTCGCCGTCGCCAGCGACGCGGACCGCTCGATCGTGGCCGCGGTGACCTGCGCGAAGTCCGTCATCACGTCGAGCGCCGGGGAGTCGAGCGTGACGCGCGGGGGCGCGGGCCGCGTGAGCGTGCACGCGCCGGCAAGCGCAGGGGAGAACGAGCCCAACGGCAGGTACTCGCGCATGAGGTGCTCCTTGGCACGATCGGGACTGCGGTACGCGTCCCGACTAGTCTAAACCCGGAACGGGCGCCGCGTGCAAGGTCGCGGCCCGGGAATTCGCGGGTATGCTCGCCGTTCCGGGCGCCCGGCGCGCCGACCCAGAAGGAGGCTCCGATGACGATCACCGTCACCCGCGACCGCACGGCCCGCATGCGCCACGTCGTGCGCGTGCGCGCGCACGCGATCGCCGTGGACGAGCTGCCGGCGGCCGGCGGCGACGACACCGGCCCGACGCCGCACGACCTCTACGACGCCGCCGTCGCGTCGTGCAAGGCGCTGACGGTGCTCTGGTACGCGAACCGCAAGGCCATCCCCGTGGAGGGCATCGAGGTCAGCGTCGATCGCGACGACGCGGACGAGCGCAAGGGAACCTACCGGCTGCGCACGCGGCTCGCACTCTCCGGCAACCTGACCGCGGCCCAGCGCGACGAATTGCTGGCCGTCGCGGGCAAGTGTCCGGTGCACAAGCTGATGACGCAGGCGACTACCGAGATCGCGACCGAGCTCGCGCCGGACGCGGGCTAGGCATCGCCATGCCCGTCGCCGAGCTGCTGCCGCCCCGCGCCAAGGACCTGGGCGGCGGATTCACCGTCCGCCGCCTGCTGCCGGCGTTTCCGCGCCAGGGTGTCGGGCCGTTCGTGTTCTTCGATCACTTCGGGCCCGTGGTCACGCGCCCGGAAGACCGCCACGACGTACGGCCGCACCCGCACATCGGGCTCGCCACGGTCACGTACCTCTTCGAGGGCGCGATGTTGCACCGTGACAGCCTCGGCTGCGTGCAGCGCATCGAGCCGGGGGCCATCAACTGGATGACCGCCGGCCGCGGCATCGTGCACTCCGAGCGCCGGCCGCCGGACCTCGCGGCGACCACGTACACGGCGCACGGTCTGCAGCTGTGGGCGGCGCTGCCGCAGGCGTTCGAAGGGACCGCGCCGTCGTTCGTCCACACGGCGGCCTCGGCGATCCCGGCGTGGACCGCGAACGGCGCCGACCTGCGGCTGCTGATCGGTGAAGGGTTCGGCCGGCGCTCGCCCGTCGCGACGTACATGCCCACGCTCTACGTCGACGTCGCCGCGCGCCCGGGCGGCGCGCTCGAGCTGCCGGCGCCAGACGCTGCATTCGAGCGCGCGGTCTACGCCGTGGATGCGCCACTCGCGGTCGACGGTGCCGAAGTTCCGAAGCACACGCTGGCGGTGCTGATCCCCGGTGCGCCGGCGCGCGTCGTCGCCCCGCGCGGCGGCCGGTTCGTCGTCATCGGCGGCGCGCCGCTCGACGGCCCGCGGTTCATCTGGTGGAACTTCGTGTCGTCGCGCCGCGACCGCATCGAGCGCGCGAAGGAAGACTGGACGGCGCAGCAGATGGGCGCGATTCCCGGCGAGACCGAGTGGATCCCGCTGCCCTGACGGCGGCGCGCGATGCGCCGCCCTACCCGCGTCAAGGGTCGTTGACGATCGACGGGTCGAGGACGACCGGCGTGCCGGTCGCCTTGTGAAAGACCTTGACGTTGTAGAAGAGCGGGCCGGCCTTGGTGTTGCTGTTGCGGATCCGGTACGCGGTGGCGCTGTGATTGAGCGTCGTGCACTGGTCGCGCCACGCTTCCGACGTCGTCGTCAGCTTGGCGCCCGAGGGCGGCGCCGTGTGCGCCGTGATGCTGTCGGCGCGGAACTCGTAGTCGGGCGCCTCCAGCTTCCACGTGATCACGACATTGCGCTGCCGCTTCGCCATCTTGAGCTCGTTGGCGCTCACGGCGACGACCGGCGCGGCGGGACCGCCCGTCACGGTGACGATCACGTCGCAGGACGCGCCGGGACAGGGTGTGGGCTGCGCGCGGACCACGGACGCCCACGGTCCGGCGAAGGCGGCCGCGAGCGCGGCCGCCGCTACGACCCGCGAGACCCGATGCGTGATGACTGGCATTGCTCCTCCCCGATGGACTCGGCCTCCGTGCGCCGGCAGGCCGGACCGGGCCGCAGGTGCGGATTGTCGGCCAATGCGCGGGAAACACAAGGGGCCGCGGCGCGGCCCCGCAGACGTCAGGTCGCCGCCGCCTTTGCCGCCGCGGCCGCGACGAACTCGTCCATCGCGGCCAGCGCGTTCGCCGCGTACATGAGCGACGGCCCGCCGCCCATGTAGACGGCCATGCCGAGCGCCTCGGCGAGCTCGCGCTTCGTGCCGCCATGGCGCGCGAACGCCTTCACGTGGAAGCCGATGCACGGATCGCAGTGCGCGGCCACGCCGAGCGCCACCGCGATCAGCTCCTTCGTCTTCGCGTCGAGCGCGCCGGCGTGCGTCGCCGCGCGCCCGAGATCGTGGAACCCCTTCATCACGTCCGGCAGCTCGGAGCGCATGTAGGTGAGGTTGTGCGTGACCTCCTGCGTGATGTCGTGGAAGTGCCCCTTGAATTCGCTCATCGCCGATTCCGTCGATCGCCGCGGGGAATCGCCCCGCCGTCGCAGTGCATCGTAGCAGCCGCCGCGGCGGCCGGCGCGCGCCGGCGCCGCCGCCATGACGAGGATCAATGTCGGGCGGCGTGGCGTGGCCGCGGGACCCGCGCTACCATGCCGACCGACCCCCCGCGCGGCCCCAGGCCGCCCCCGCCCACCGAGCCCCCCGCGGACCGCCCATGAGCGCCAGCAGCGTCAGCGACGTCGTCGCCGCCCTCCACACGTTCGAGCACGGCAAGGTCGTCGCCGCGCACCAGGCGGTCGCGCTGATCCGCGACGGCGACACGCTGGCGACGACCGGCTTCGTCGGCATCGGCTTCGCCGAGAACATCGCGGTGGCGCTGGAGGCGCGCTTCCTCGCCGCCGCGCGCGAGGACGCCAACGGCAACGGCAGCCCGCGCAACCTGACGCTCGTCTATGCGGCCGGCCAGGGCGACGGCAAGGAGCGTGGCCTCAACCACCTGGGCCACCCGGGACTCGTCAAGCGCGTCGTCGGCGGCCACTGGGGGCTCGTGCCGAAGCTGCAGGCGCTCGCGGTCGGCAACCAGATCGAAGCGTACAACCTGCCGCAGGGCGTGATCACGCACCTGTTCCGCGACATCGCCGCGGGCAAGCCGGGCCACCTGTCGCGGGTCGGACTGGGCACGTTCGTCGACCCGCGCTTCGGCGGGGGGAAGATCAACGACATCACGACCGAGGAGCTCGTCACGCTGATGCCCGTCGGCGACGACGAGTACCTGTTCTACCGCGCGTTCCCGATCCACGTCGGCATCGTGCGCGGCACGACCGCGGACCCGGACGGCAACATCACGATGGAGCGCGAGGCGCTTACGCTCGAGGGCCTCGCCATCGCGATGGCGGCGCGCAATTCCGGCGGGATCGTGATCGCGCAGGTGGAGCGCATCGCCGATCGCGGCTCGCTCAACCCGCGGCAGGTGAAGATCCCCGGCATCCTCGTCGACTGCGTCGTCGTCGCCGAGCGCCCCGAGTACCACATGCAGACGTTCATCGAGCCGTACAGCGCGGCGTTCGCGGGCGAGATCCGCGTGCCGGCGTCGCACGTGCCGACGATGGCGATGTCGGAGCGCAAGATCATCGCGCGCCGCGCGGCGCTCGAGCTCAGGCCCAACTGCGTGGTCAACCTCGGCATCGGCATGCCCGAGGGCATCGCGAGCGTCGCCGCCGAGGAGAAGGTCATCGATCTTCTCACGCTCACCGCGGAGCCGGGCGTGGTCGGCGGCATCCCGGCCGGCGGCCTCAACTTCGGCGCCGCGACCAACACGCAGGCGATCATCGACCAGCCGTACCAGTTCGACTTCTACGACGGCGGCGGGCTCGACCTCGCGTTCCTGGGCCTCGCGCAGGCCGACCGCGAAGGCAACCTCAACGTGTCGAAATTCGGCCCGCGGCTCGCAGGCGCCGGCGGCTTCATCAACATCAGCCAGAACGCCAAGTCGGTGGTGTTCGTCGGCACATTCACGGCCGGCCAGCTCGTCGTGCAGGTCGGCGGCGGCAAGCTCGCGATCATGAGCGAGGGGCGGTCGCCGAAGTTCGTCCCCGACGTCGAGCACCGCACCTTCTCCGGCAGCTACGCGTGGCGGCGCCGGCAGCCCGTCCTCTACGTCACCGAGCGCTGCGTGTTCCGGCTCTCCGAGGACGGCCTCGAGCTGACCGAGGTCGCGCCGGGCATCGACATCGAGCGCGACGTCCTCGGGCAGATGGGCTTCCAGCCGGTGATCCGCGGCGACCCGAAGCTCATGGACGCGGCGATCTTCGCCGAGGGCCCGATGAACCTGCGCGAGCGGATGCTGGCGGTACCGCTCGCGCGCCGCCTCACGTACGCGGCCGACCAGAACGTTTTCTTCATCAACTTCGAGCGACTCGCGATCCGGACGCGGCGCGACATCGACGACGTGCGCGAGGAAGTCGACCGGCAGCTCGCGCCGCTCGGCCGCAAGGTCTACGCAATCGTCAACTACGACAACTTCTCGATCGCGCCCGAGCTGGTGGATGCGTGGACCGAGATGGTGAAGGCGCTCGTCGACCGCTATTACTGGGGGGTCACCCGCTACACGACGTCGAATTTCCTCCGGATGAAGCTGGGCGATGCGCTGGCGCAGCGCGGGCTCGCCCCCCACATCTACGAGTCCGCGGAAGAGGCCCACCACCACCTGCAGGCGCTGGCCCCCCGCGACGCCGGCGACGACTGGACCGCCGGGACGGCCTGATCGCCCCGCGCGCCGGTTTTCAGCGTCCTTTCAGGATTCCCGCGCACGATCGTCGCGGACAGGTCCGTGCCGGTGCGCGCCCGTCCACCGGTCGCCGCGCCGCGGCCCGCCCGGCACGCGTCCGCGCTTCGCCCTGACCCGCGTGTCGCGCGCACCTCCGGAGCGCGGCACGCGGGCATTTTTTCCTGCGGCGCCGGCCGCGTGGTGGCAGCGGTCCGTCATCCGTCGTACGCTACGCGCATGCGGGTTCTACTGGTCGAGGACGATCCGACGCTCGGTTCGGCGGTTCGCGACTATCTGGCACGGGAAGGACATGCGGTCGACTGGGTCGAGCGCGCAGGTGCCGCCCGCGCGTGCCTGCCCGGCAATTACGCGGTCGTCGTGCTCGACCTCGGGCTTCCGGACGGCGACGGGCTCGCGCTGCTGCCCGACCTCCGGCGGCACCGCGAGCCGCCGGCGGTGCTGATCCTCACGGCGCGCGACCGGCTGTCGGACCGCGTGCGCGGCCTCGACGCCGGCGCCGACGACTACCTCGTCAAGCCCTTCGACCTCCCGGAGCTCGCGGCGCGGCTGCGCGCCGTGGCCCGGCGGCGGACGGGCCGGCACGCGCCGACGATCGAGCTCGGCGCGTTGACGATCGATCCGGCGGCCCGCATCGTCACGCTCGATGGCCATCCGGTCGACCTCACCGCGCACGAGTACGCGCTGATCGTCGCGTTCGCCGAGCACCCGCGGCGGGTCCTCACGCGCGCGCAGCTCGAGGACACGCTGTACGCGCTCGACAAGGGCGCGGTCAGCAACGTCGTCGAGGTCTACGTGTCGCGCCTGCGCCGCAAGTTCGGGGCCGGCGCGATCCGCACGGTGCGGGGCATCGGCTACCAGTGGGGCGCCGTCGCCGGGGGCGACGGGGCGCACGAATGACGCCGCCCGGCCCCGGCTCGGTCACGCGCGCCCTGACGCGCAGCCTGGTGGTCGGGCTGTCGCTGCTGTGGCTGCTGGGCGTGGTCGGCAGCGGGTTCGTGCTGAAGCGCCTGATCGACCAGAAGTCCGACGACGAGCTCGTGGAAAGCGCGGCGATCATGATGTCGCTGGTCCGGCACACGAACGACCTGCTGATCACGGCGGCGGTGCTCGGGGAGGTCAAGGTGCCGCGGCCGGACGGCGCCGAGCACGAGCGGTACGTCTACCAGGTCCGCGACCGTTCGGGCCACGTGCTGCTGCACTCGCACAATGCGCCACCCGAGTTCGCGCAGGTCGCGCTGGAGGAAGGCTACGTCGACGCCGGGGATTGGCGCATCGTGACCGTGGCCGATCCCGAGAACGGGCGCTTCCTGCAGCTCGCCGATCCGCTGGCCGAGCGGCGCGAGGCGCTGCTCCACGCGATGCTGTGGCTGACCGGCCCGCTCGCCGCGCTGCTCGCATTCGCGGTGGCCATCGTGTTCCGCGCGTCGCGCACGCTGGTGCGGCAAGTGCAGCGGACCGCGAGCGCCGTGTCGCGCCAGGACCCGCAGGCGCTCGGGCTGCTCCCGCTCGACGGCGTCGTCACCGAGATGAAGCCCGCCGTCGAGGCCGCCAACCGCCTGTTCGCGCGGTTCGCCGACGCGTTCGAGGCCGAGCGCAGCTTCACGTACAACAGCGCGCACGAGTTGCGCACGCCGATCGCGGCGGCGCTGGCGCAGGCGCAGCTGCTCGTCGCGATGGCCAAGGGCACGGCGCTCGAGCCACAGGCCGGCGCCACGGTCGCCGCGCTGCAGCGGCTCTCCCGCCTTGCCGAGCGGCTGCTCGCGCTCGCCCGTGCCGAGGGCACCGCGCCGCTCGCCGACGAGTGGGTCGATCTCGCGCAGGTCGCGCGGCTCGTCACCGACGAGTTCCGCCACAGCGGCAGGCTACAGGGCCGGCGCCTGGTCGTCGACGCGTCGCCCGCGCACGTTCGCGGCGACTTCGACGCGGTCGGCCTCGCCGTGCGCAACCTGGTGGAGAACGCACTCGTCCACGGCGCCGGCGGCACGACGATCCGCGTGGCCTGCAAGGGCGACCGGCGCGTGGCCACCGTCGCGGTCGTCGACGACGGACCCGGCGTGCCGAGCGCCGAGATTCCGTCGTTGCTGAAGCGTTTCGCGCGCGGCGCCGCCGCGAAGGGCGCGGGGGCCGGACTCGGCCTGTCGATCGTCGACACGCTCGCGCGACGAATGGGGGCGCGCCTCGTCCTGACGAGCCCGCCGGCAGGCCAGGCGTCCGGGCTCGATGCCCGGCTCGTGTGGGAGCCGCCGGGCTGACCGGCGTCGCCGCGGGTCAGGCGCCCGCAACGCGCGTGATGCCGCGCTTCGACTCGAGGGCGGTCGCGCCTTCGAACCGGTCGCGCCCGCCGGCCTTCGCGCGATAGAGCGCCGCGTCGGCGCGCTGGATCCACGCGTCGATGTTCGCGATCTCGCGGTTCGCCTCCGACGCGCCCAGGCTGACCGTGCAGACGAGGCCCGGCGCCAGCTTGAACGACATCCGTTCGAGGTGCCGGCGAATGCGCGCGGCGACTTCCTCGGCGCCCGGGAGGTCCGTCTCCGGAAGGATCAGCATGAACTCGTCGCCGCCGTAGCGCGCGGGCGTGTCGGTCGCCCGGCAGCACTCGCGCAGCGCCGTCGCAACGCCGCGCAGGATGGCGTCGCCCGCCGGGTGGCCGTAACGGTCGTTGATGCTCTTGAACCGGTCGATGTCGAGGATGAGCAGCGACACGGGCCGCCCGGTGCGGAAGTGCCGCGACAGCTCGGCGTCCGCCACCGCGAAGCCCTGCCGCCGGTTGGCGAGGCCGGTCAGCACGTCGGTGCGCCCGAGCTCCTCGAGCCGCCGGTTCTGCTCGGTCACCCGGCGCGCGAGCGCGTAGGCCACGTTGCTGATCGCCATCGGATACACGACGAGGAACGGCAGGCACGCGTAGATGACCGCCATGGGTGTCGCGACGTCCACGGGAAAGCCCAGGAGCGCCGACGTGATCGCGCACCCGGCGACGAGGCTCGCGAGCGTGCGCGCGAGCAGCCGGGCGCCGCCGATGCTCACCTTGTCGATGACGAGCATCGTCACCAGCAGGACGCTCGGCAGCAGGTTGAACTGCATGACGGCGACCCACATGCCGCCCAGCGCCGCGTCCAGCATCAGGTTGCGGACCTCGGCCCGGCGCGGCTCGGCGTCGCGCAGTGCCGCGAACAGCGCGACGTGCGGCCAGGCGAATCCGTTCAGCACGAGCGCCACCCACCACCCGATGGCCGCGTCCTGCCGCCACAGGACCGACGTTACGCAGATCGCGCCGAGTCCGAGGCCGAGCGTGCGCAGCCGGTGGACGCGACGCGCGAACGAGACGTCGCGGGCGCGGCGCTGGCCGGCGGGCGTGCCGAACCCGGCGTCGCCGGCGTCAGCGAGCGTGGATTCGGGTGGCAACGGTGTTCCTCATCGTTCGCGCGCGGCGCCGGGCGCCCGGGCCCGTGGCGGGCGCCGCCCGAAGGACGGCGCGCCCGCAGTGTGACACTTTTCGGTCAGACACTGACCGTCGGCGACAGAAACCCGGCCGGTTGCGGCAGCCGGCGACGCGCTGCAACGGATACCGCAATTTGCCTGCCAGCGGGGGGCCCGGGGACGGAGCGCGACCCGCGCTCGCCGGCCCCGCCGTGCCTGCGCTAGCGTGCGGGAGCGGCCTTCCGCCAGATCGTGATCTCGTGCACGGATTCCCGCCCGGGCACCATGTCGTAGTCGTAGCCGTTGCGCTCGAGGATGCGCAGCAGCGGCGACGGCGTGCAGTCGATGACGAGCTTCAGCCGGTCGCGCTCGCCAAACCCGTCGATCATCTCGAGCACGCGGACCATCGGCTCCGGCGGCTCCATGCCGCGCACGTCGAGCGTCACCACGTGAACCGCTGCTTCATCGTTCATGGCAGGCGCACCCGGAAAGTGACCGCATGGCGCGGCACGGCCATTGTTCGGCGCGCTTCCGCGCGTCTCCTTGACACCGGTCAAGCGAATCGGCGCGGCAACGCCGCGAACCGGGACCGCGCGGCCGAAAACCACACTCGCGTGATGTTCCGTTTTCCTTGATGCGCATCAATTCGCCGCCGACGACCGCGGCCGTAGAGTCCGCCGAATCGTCCGGCCCCCAAGCGCCGCCACGTGCGACAGGCCCCCACGTTTCGAACAAGCCCGCACGACGGGCGCGACTGGAGAAGGAGGGATATCCATGGCCACCGCCACCAGCGGCAACACGCCCGCGAACGACGTTCCCGACGAGCCGGTCCCCGCGATGCAGCAGCTGCTCGACAACCCGTTCCTGCTGCTGTTCCTCGGCATCGCGCTGCCCACGGTGCTCTACGTCGTCTGGGGCGTCATGGAGATCGTCGGCATCCCCATCGCCAAGTAGCCCTCGGCGCTCGCGCCGCTACCCACCAAGGATGCCCCCATGAGCGCCATCTCCCCTCCCACCCAGCGAGTCTGGTGGAAGCAGCCGCTGGACCGCGTCGAAGGCACGTGGATCGCCATCGCCTTCGTGTGGTGCCTCGTCATGTTCTTCATGATGCCGTACTGGCACGTGTTCGGTAAGCAGAACCTCGCCAACGAGGCGTACCGGACCACGCCCGAGATCCACACGCAGAAGACGCAGGCGATGGTGGACAAGTACAAGGTCCGCGAGGAGACCGACCTCAAGATCCCGGTCGTGCACCCGCCGGCGGACAGCGACGTCTACCTGATCGCGCGCCTGTGGTCCTGGTGGCCGATGATCGAGCTCGAGGAAGGCAAGACCTACCGCCTGCACCTGGCGTCGCTCGACTACCTTCACGGCTTCTCGCTGCAGCCGGAGAACATCAACATCCAAGTCCATCCGAACTACGAGCACGTCGTCACGCTGACGCCGACGAAGGCCGGGACCTACGGGATCGTCTGTAACGAGTACTGCGGGATCAACCACGCGACGATGGTGAGCCGGCTGTACGTGGTCAAGCCGCAGTAGGGGGAACGAGCGATGGCCGTCAACCGGAATTTCCGCGTCTGTCCGTCCACGGGCCTGTCCTACCACGAGCCCGCCGAGAAGCTCATCCGCTGGAACGCGGTCGCGGCGGTGGTGTCGCTGCTGGTCGGCGGGATCCTGGCGCTGCTGATCGTGCTTACGCGCTGGCAGGCGGTGCACCTGCTGCCGCCCGACTGGTTCTACCTGCTGCTGACCGCGCACGGGCTCGACATGCTCGTGTTCTGGATCATCTTCTTCGAGATCGCCGTCCTGTACTTCTGCGGTTCGACGCTGCTGCGCTGCCGCCTCGCAGCCCCGAACTGGGCGTGGGCGGGCTTCTGGCTGATGGTGATCGGCGCGCTCGTCAACAACGTGGCCGTGTTCCGCGGCGACTCGTCGGTGATGTTCACGTCGTACGCGCCGATGGGGGCGCACCCGGCGTTCTACCTGGGCCTCATCCTGTTTGCCGTCGGCGCGCTGATCGGCTGCTTCGTGTTCCTCGGCACGCTGGTCGTGGCGAAGAGCGAGAAGACCTACCACGGCTCGGTGCCGCTGGTCACGTTCGGCGCCACCACGGCGGCCATCATCGCGATCTTCACGATCGCGTCGGGGGCGATCATCCTGATCCCGACGTTCCTGTGGTCGATCGGCCTGGTCGCGCACATCGACTCGCTGATGTACCGAACCGTCTGGTGGGCCTTCGGGCACAGCTCGCAGCAGATCAACGTCGCCGCCCACGTGTCGGTCTGGTACGCGATCGCCGCCATCGTGTTCGGCGCGAAGCCGATGTCCGAGAAGGTCTCGCGCACGGCGTTCCTGCTCTACATCTGCTTCCTGCAGCTCGCGTCGGCGCACCACTTGCTGGCGGACCCCGGCCTCACGTCGAACTGGAAGATCTTCAACACCAGCTACGCGATGTACCTGGCCGTGCTGGCGTCGATGGTCCACGGGCTCACGGTGCCGGGCGCCATCGAGGTCGCACAGCGCGAGAAGGGCTACAACAAGGGCCTGTTCGAATGGCTGCGCAAGGCGCCGTGGGGGAACCCCGTCTTCTCGGCGATGTTCATCTCGCTCATCGGCTTCGGCTTCCTGGGCGGGATCTCCGGCGTGATGATGGGCACCGAGCAGCTCAACCTCATTATCCACAACACGATCTACGTTCCGGGACACTTCCACGCGACGGTCGTGATCGGCACGACGCTCGCGTTCATGGGCCTCACCTACTTCCTGATCCCGACGCTGTTCCGGCGCGAGCTCATGTTCCCGGGAATGGCGAAGTGGCAGCCGTACGTGTTCGGCCTCGGGATGGCCGGGTTCTCGCTGTTCATGATGGGCGCCGGCACGCTCGGCGTGCCTCGCCGGCACTGGGACATCACGTTCGCCGGCAATCCGCTCGCGTACGACGGCTGGGCGGGCGGCACTGCGTGGTTGATGATCGCGGTGATGGCGATCTGCGGGCTCTTCGCCGTGGTCGGCGGCGCGATGTACCTGCTGATCACCGTCGGCAGCGTGTTCCTCGGCAAGCGGATCGCCACCCCCGGCTTCGCGTACGTCAAGGCGAGCGACGGCGTGGCGCCGACGACGAAGCCCGTCGAGGTCGCGATCGAGGCACACGGCTCCAACATCGGGACCGCGGGCTTCGTCGCGCCGGGGACGTTCGCGCTGGCGCTCGTGTTCCTGCTGGCGTTCGTCCTCTACTACTTCGTCAACTGGAAATACCTGTCGACCGTGTGGCCGCTGTCCTAGCGAAGGGCGGCGGGCAGGCGGCGGCGACCTTCGCCCGACCGCCGGCGACCGACCCGCCCGCAGGCGCATACGCCCGAGGAGACGATCATGGCGCATGGCGACGAGGCAACGATGACGGGCGCTGCAGGGCGGCCATCGTCGGCCCGGCTGTTCTTCGACCTGTTCAAGCTGCGCATCGGGCTCGTCATCGGCTTCACCGCCGTCGCCGGGCTCGCCGTCACGCCGGGGCCGGCGATGGCGGGCTGGCGCATCCTGGCGCTGGCGCTGGCGGTGACCCTGGCGTCGGCGGCGGCCGGTGCGTTCAACCAGTACGTCGAGCGCGACCTCGACGCCGTCATGAGCCGCACGCGCCGGCGCGCGTTCGTCACCGGCCGGCTGGTCGCCGGCCCGGCGTGGCTGGCCGCGATCGTCGCCATCGGCGCCGCCGGCGTGCTGCTCGCCGGCCTCGCCGCCAACGCGACGGCGGCGCTGTACACTTTCCTCGGCGCGTTCACGTACGGCTTCGTCTATACGGTGTGGCTCAAGCGCCGCACGCGCTGGAACATCGTGATCGGCGGGCTCGCCGGCAGCTTCGCGGTCCTCGCCGGCGCCACCGCCGTGGCGCCGGACTCTCTCGGGCCGCTGCCGCTGGCGCTGGCCGTCGTGCTGTTCCTGTGGACGCCGCCGCACTTCTGGAGCCTCGCCATCGCGTTCCGCGACGATTACGCCGCCGCGCGGGTGCCGATGCTTCCGGTCGTCGTCGGCATCCCGCGCGCCGCGCGCGCCGTGCTCGCGGGCGCGGTGATGGTGGTCGTCGCGTCGCTCGTGCCAGCGCTGTTCGGCATGGGGCTCGTGTACCTGGCCGCGGCGGTCGGTGGAGGCGCCTACCTGATCGTCAAGGCGGCGGCGCTCGCCCGCGCGCCGGACCGCGCGACGGCGCTCGCAACGTTTCACGCGTCGCTGATCCAGCTCACGCTGCTGCTCGTGGCCGCGATCGCCGACGCGCCACGCGATGCCTGATCCGCGCCGGCCACCGGTCGACCACAACAAGCTGCTTCTGGCGGCCGCGATCGGGCTCGCGCTTTGGCTGCTCGCCGGCATGCTGTTCGCACAGGAGCTCGCCGCCGGCACGGTGCTCGCGCCCCGTGACGCGCTCGCGCTCTCGCAGCGTGCGCTCGGCAACACCGTCGGCGACTACACTTTGCACGACGGCGCCGGCGGCCGCGTCCGGCTCGCGGACCTGCGCGGCAGGCCGCTGGTGCTGCAGTTCGTCTATACCGGCTGCTTCCAGGTATGCCCGGTCACGACGAAGGTGCTCGACCGTGCGGTCGGACAGGCGCAGCGCGCGCTCGGCAGCGACGCGTTCCACACGATCACCGTCGGCTTCAACCTCCCGTTCGACACGCCGGCCGCGATGCGCGACTTCCAGCGCCGGCAGGCGATCGCGCGGCCGAACTGGGACTTCCTGGCGGCGGACGCGGCTGCGGTCGACGGGCTCGCGCGGGCGACGGGCTTCGCCTGGACGCCCACCGCGGCCGGCTTCAACCACCTGACGCAGGTGACGATCGTCGACGCGAACGGGCGCGTGTACCGGCAGGTCTACGGCGACGCGTTCGACGCCACGATGCTGGTGGAGCCGCTGACGCAACTCGTCGCCGGCGCGCCGGCCGCGGCACCGGTGCTCGCCGACCTCGCCGAGCGCATCCGCATTCTCTGCACGGTGTACGACGCCCGCACGGGCCGCTACCGGCTCGACTACGCCTTGCTGATCGAGATCTTCGTCGGCCTGACCGTGCTGGGCGCGGTCCTGTGGTACCTCGCCGGCGAGTGGCGGCGGCAGCGCAGCCTGCGCGCGCATTGACGGATTCGCGCGGTCGGAAGCGGCGCGCCCCCGCGTCGCTGCGCCTCTTCGCGGGCAGGGTCTTTCGCTGCCCCCGCACGGGGCGGCGTGCGCCCCGCGGACGCGCATCCCGCCGCTTGATGCACGTCATGTCGCACCGGCGCACCCGCCCATAGCATGCGGTATGCCGCCCATCCGACATGCACTGCGTCGCCGCGCCGGGTTCCCGCGATGCTGAAGCTCGTCCAGCGGGCCGGCCAGCACGCGTTCCTCGCGGCCGAGGGGCTCTTCAATCGCGTCTTCGGCAACGAGCTCAACCCCTTCTACTACCTCGGCGCGATCGCCTACTTCCTGATGTGGGTGGTCGTCGGCAGCGGACTCTATCTCTACATCTTCTTCAAGACCGGCGTCCACGAGGCGTACGACTCGGTCGAAGCGCTGACCCGCGGGCAATGGTGGCTCGGCGGCATCATGCGCAGCTTCCACCGGTACGCATCGGACGCGATGGTGCTGGCGATGGCGCTGCATCTGGTCCGCCACTTCGTGTTCGACCACTACCGCAGCTTCCGCTGGTTCTCGTGGGTCACCGGCCTCATCCTGCTGTGGCTCACGTACGTCGCGGGCATCAACGGCTACATGCTGCCGTGGGACATGACGGCGCAGTTCGTCACCGTGGCGACCGCCGAGTGGCTCGACTGGCTGCCGGTGTTCAACGGCGCGCTCGTCCGCAACTTCATCACGCCGGACGCCGTGAACGACCGGTTGTTTTCGCTGCTGTCGTTCCTGCACATCGGGCTGCCTCTCGGCGTGCTCGCGCTCCTGTGGGTGCACACGCAGCGCGTCCCCGGAGCCAAGACGCACCCGCCGCGGTCGATCTGGATCGGCGTGACCGTGGGGCTCCTGGTGCTGTCGCTGGTCAAGCCGGCGGTGTCCGGCCCGCCCGCGGATCTCGCCGCCGCGCCGACCACGATACCGCTCGACTGGTTCTACCTGCCGGTCTACCCGCTCATCTACGCGTGGTCGCCCGGCGCAGCGTGGGGGCTCGTCGGCGTGCTCGGACTGGTGTTCGCCGCACTGCCCTGGCTGCCGCCGAGGCGCGCGGCGAAGGAGGACCTGCACCTGCTGGTACGGCCCGACAACCACATCGTGCCGGCGCGTCCGGGCGAGTCGATCCTGGAGGCCGTGCTCCGCGAGCGCATCGCGTTTCCGTACGAGTGCCGCAACGGCGGCTGCGGCAAATGCAAGTGCAAGGTCGTCTACGGATCCGTCGAGCAGGGCCCGCACCAGGAGGACGCACTGTCGGCGGACGAGCGCGCGCAGGGCATGGTGCTCGCCTGCTCGGCGACGCCGCAGTCGGACCTCGAGCTCGAGTACGTGCCGGTGGCCCCGCTCGGCAACCTGCCGCCGCGTGAGCACCACGCCACGGTAACGGCGATGCGCAAGGCATCCGCCGACGTGATGATCGTCAGGCTGAAGGTGGGCGGCGAGCCGCTCCGGTTCTACGCGGGCCAGTACGTCAACGTGATCCTCGAGGACGGGCAGCGGCGCAGCTTCTCGTTCGCGACGGCGCCGCACGACCATGCGGAGATCGAGCTGCAGATCCGGCTCATTCCCGGCGGCCGCTTCACGACGCACGTGTTCGAGAAGATGAAGGTCGGCGACACGTTGCGCATCGAGGGGCCGCTGGGGTCCTTCTTCCTGCGCGAGGACTCGAAGAAACCGATCATCTTCGTTGCGGGCGCCACCGGCTTCGCGCCGGTCAAGAGCATGGTCGAGCACGCGCTCCACGTCGGAATGAAGCGACGCATGTACCTGTACTGGGGCGTGCGCTCGCTCGCCGACCTCTACATGCCGAACCTGCCGGCGCAGTGGGCGGCCGAGCACCCCAGCTTCACGTTCGTGCCCGTGCTCTCCGAGCCGAAGCCCGAGGACCGCTGGGCCGGTCGCACCGGCCTCGTGCACGAGGCGATCCTCCACGATTTCCCGGACCTCGCCGGCCACCAGATCTACGCGTGCGGGTCCGTCAAGATGATCGAGGCCGCACACCCGGCGTTCACGGCGCACGGCATGCAGCAGGACGACTGCTTCTCCGATGCCTTCCGGCTCGCGCCGCACGTCGCGCGCAAGGACGCCGGGGCCGACATGGTCAGGCTGGGCGGCGCGTAGGATGAGGCGACCCCCGGGCTCGCTGCCGCCGGGGGACTAACGGAAGGATCGCACGATGAGTACGACACCGGCAGTCAGTTGGGCGAGCTACCCGCTGCAGGCCGTCTGCTACGGTGCGTTCATGGCGGTGGTCGGCTACTTCTCGACGTCGCCGGCGTACGTGCACCTGGCGGAAGGGAAGGCGCTGGTCAAGCTCTCGGTCCAGCACGCGGGGCAGCGCCGTGAAGCATGCCGCGAACGCTCGGCCGAGGAACTCGCGAAGCTCGCGCCCAACATGCGCGCGGCGACCGTGTGCCCGCGCGAGCGGGCGCCGGTGACCGTCGAGGTCGAGATCGACGGCAAGCCGCTGTTCGCGGTCACCGCGCCGCCGTCCGGCTTTTCGAAGGACGGCGCGTCGTCGATCTACCGCCGCGTGGCCGTCGCGGCCGGCGCGCATCGCGTCGTCGCGCGGATGCGGGACGCCGCCTCCGGCGATTTCAACTTCGTGGAGGACCGGACCGTGGATCTCGAGGCGGGGCGGGTGCTGGTGCTCGACTTCGATGCCAACCGCGGCGGCTGGATCTTCCGGACGTGAGCGGCGACCGCCGGACCGGTGCGGTGCGCCGCGCCGTGCAGGCGGGCTTCGCCACGGCCGAGCGCGCGTTCGACCGGCCGTTCGGTGCCGCGGCGAATCCGTGGCGGCACCTGGGCGCGCTCGGCTTCCTGCTGTTCTGGATCGTCGCGGCGACCGGCGTCTACGTGTACGTGGGCTACGACTCGCGCGTCGACGGCGCGTACGCGTCGGTCGCCGCACTCTCGTCGAATGCGTTCCCGCTGGGCTCGCTCGCGCGCAGTCTGCATCGCTACGCCTCCGACGCGTTCGTCGTCGTCGTGCTCGCCCACCTCGCCCGCGAATGGGCGTTCGAGCGCTACGCGCACTTCCGCCGCTTCTCGTGGCTGACCGGCGTCGCGCTGCTGTGGCTCGCGTTCGCGTCGGGAATCGGCGGCTTCTGGCTCGTCTGGGACCGGATCGCGCAGTACAGCCTGATCGCCACCGCCGAGTGGCTCGACGTCCTGCCCGTCTTCAACGGCGCGCTCGTCCGCAACTTCATCGCGGCGGACGCGGTCAGCGACCGCCTGTTCTCGCTGCTCGTCTTCCTGCACATCGGCTTCCCGCTCGCGCTGCTCGCGCTGATGTGGATCCACCTGCAGCGGCTCGCGCACCCGCGCACGAATCCGCCGCGCGCGCTGGGATGGGGAACCGCCGTCGCGCTCGCCCTGCTGTCGGTCATGCGTCCGGTCGCGAGCGACGCGCCCGCCGATCTCGCCACGGCGCCCGGCGTGCTCGCGCTCGACTGGTTCTACCTCGGCGCGCACGCGTTCGCGGACGTCGTGTCGCCGGCCGGACTGTGGCTCGCGGCAGGCGCCCTCACGCTGTGGTTGCTCGCGCTGGCATGGTGGTCGGGCGCAGCGCGGCGCCCGCGCCCCGCGGCGGCGGTCGTCGACCTCGCCAATTGCAACGGCTGCGGGCGCTGCTTCGCCGACTGCCCGTACGCGGCGGTCACCATGACGTCGCGCACCGACGGCAAGGCGTTGCCGCGGCAGGCGACCGTCGATCCCGCCTTGTGCGCGGGGTGCGGCATCTGCGCCGGCGCGTGCCCGTCGTCGTCGCCGTTCCGGTCGGTGCTCGACCTCGTCACCGGCATCGACCTGCCGCAGGCGCCCGTCCATGCGCTGCGCGCGGTGCTGGACGGCGCGCTGACACGCTTCGGCACCGCCGCGCCGGACCCGGCCCGGCCGCGCGTCGTGGTCTTCGCCTGCGACCCCGATGGCGACGCCCGCGCGTTGATGTCGCTCGCCGACGAGCGCACCGCGGTGATCGGCGTGCTGTGCGCGGCGCAGGTGCCGCCGTCGTTCGTCGAATTTGCGCTACGGTCGCACGCCGACGGCGTGCTCGTTACCGGCTGCCGGACCGGCGATTGCGCGCATCGGCTCGGCGACCGTTGGACCCGCGAGCGCATGACGGCGACGCGCGAGCCGCACCTGCGCCCCGTCGTTCCGCGCGACCGCGTACGCCTCGCGTGGGCGAGCCGCCGCGACGCGCCGGAATTGGCGCACGCCCTCGCGGAATTCCGGGCGTCGCTCGCACTCGCCCTCCCGGCCCATCCGACGCACGTGCCGCCCAAGCGAATCCCCGGTGCCGGCACCGCCGCGCGAACCGCATGACCGCGAGCGTGCGCTGATGCTGGCACCGCGGCCTCCCGGCGCGATGCGCACCGAGCCGCCGACGGCGCGAATTTCCGTCGACCTCGCGCTCGGCCGGTTCACGCTCGCGGTTCCCCGCGACGCGCGGATGCGGCTCGCGTGCGGCTGGCTCGGGCTCGGCGTCGCGGCGCTTGCCGCGTCGGGCGTGCTCGCCGTGCTGCTGGTCCTGTCGCGCACGCCGGGCCTGGCGAAGCTCTTCCCGGTGGCGGGATTCTTCCAGGCGGCGCTGGTCGCGCACGTCGACCTCTCGGTGCTCGTCTGGTTCGTCGCGTGCGGCGGCGTGCTGTGGAGCCTCAACAGCACGCCGCGCCTGCTGCCGCTGGGCCACGCCGCCCTCGCACTGTGCGCCGCCGGGGCGGCAGCGATCGCGGCGGCGCCATTCGCCGGCGGCACGCCGATCATGGCGAACTACGTGCCGGTGATCGAATCGCGCCCGTTCCTCGCGGGCCTCGCGCTGTTCGGCAGCGGGCTCGCGCTGCTCGTCGGCCGGGGGCTCTTTGCGTCGCCGCTCGTCGGCGTGCGCCTGGACGGCCCCGGCGCGTTGCGCTTCGGCCTCAACGGCGCAATCGTCGCGACCGCCGTCGCGCTCCTCGGGTTCGCGTGGTCGTACCTCGCGCTGCCGGCCGGCCTCGACGGCAAGGCGTACTACGAGCTGCTGTTCTGGGGCGGCGGGCACGTGCTGCAGTTCGCGTGGACGCTGCTGCTGCTGGTCGCGTGGCTGCTGCTGGCCGACGCCGTCGGCGCGCGCGTGCCGCTGTCGCCGCGCGTCGTCGCGCTGCTGTTCGGCATCGGGCTCGCCTGCGTGTTCGCGACGCCGCTCGTCTACCTTGCGTTCGGCGTGACGTCCGTCGAGCATCACCGGCTGCAGACGTGGATGATGCGCTTCGGCGGCGGGCTCGCGATCGCGCCGGTGGCGCTGGCCGTCGCGTGGTCGCTGGCGCGCCGGCCCGCCGGACGGAGCGCCGACGCCGCGCGCACGCGGCCCCTGTACGCCGCACTCGTCGCGTCGATCGCGCTGTTCGCCATCGGCGGCCTCGTCGGCTTCGCGATCCGCGGCAGCGACGTGCGCATTCCCGCCCACTATCACGGCGCCATCGTCGGCGTGACGATCGCGATGATGGGCGTTGCCTACTGGCTGTTGCCGCGCCTGGGCGCCGCGGCCCCGATGCCGCGCCTCGCGACGTGGCAGCCCGTGGTCTACGGCGCCGGGCAGCTGCTGCACATCGTCGGCCTCGTCTGGTCCGGCGGCTACGGCGTGCAGCGCAAGGTCGCCGACGGCGCCTTCGCGGAGCGTTCGCTCGAGCAGGTTGCCGGCATGGGCCTCATGGGGCTGGGCGGCCTGATCGCGATCGTGGGCGGCATGCTGTTCGTCGCCGTCGTCGTCGTCGCGGTCGTGCGCCGGCCGCGCGGCACCGCCTCGTGAATCCGCGCGCGGACGACACCGCCCGGGTGCGCGCATGGTTCGTGCGCCTTGCGCTCGCGGCCGCCGCGCTGACGTTCGTCGTCGTCGTCGCGAGCGCGTTCATGCGCCACTGGCAAGCGGGGCTCGCGTGTCCGGATTGGCCAGCGTGCCACGGTCGCGTCGACCCGGCGGCGCTCGCCGTACCGCCGCTCGCGGTACGTGCCGCGCGGATGGCGCATCGCCTCGCGGCCACCGGCGTGCTGGTTGCGCTCGCCGGGCTGCTGCTCGTCGCCTGGACGCAGTCGCCTCGCTGGACGCGTGAGGGCACGCCCGCGGCGATCGCGCTCACGGTGACGCTGGGGCTCGCCGCGCTCGGCGTCGCGACACCCGGCAGCCTGCTGCCGGCGGTCACGCTCGGCAATCTTCTCGGCGGCTACGCCATCCTCGCGCTGCTCGCGGCGACGATCGCGCTCGCGTGGCGCGGCCATCCGGATGCGGCGCCTGCGCGTGCGTTCGCACGACGCCGCGTCGCGGCGTTCGCCGTCGTCATCGGGCTTGCCCTGGCGGCGGCGACGCTCGGCGGTTCCATCGGCGCGCAATACGCGCTGGCACAGTGCGCCGCCCCGACATCCTGGTCGAGCGTGCCGGCCGACGCGCTCGCCTCGCTGCGCGTGGTTGCGCCGTTCCGCACGCTCGACGTGGTCGCCGGCCGCATCGTGCCGCCTGCACACTCGGGCGGCCTGTGCACGCTGCACGGCGCGGCCGGCGGCGGCGTCCTGCTCGCCACGCTGGCGCTGGCGCTCCTCGTGGGGCGCGCGCACACTGCGTTCGCCCTGGCGCTCGCCGCGCTCGCTCTGTCGGCCGCGGCGGCCGGGGCAGCGGCGCTCGCGACGCGGCCTTCGCTGCCGCTGACGGTCGCCCACAATGCCTGTGCGGCCCTCCTGCTGACCGCAATGGCGGCGGGCGCAGCGCGGTGCGTGCGCGACCGGCGCACCCGCACGCCGGAACCGGAGCCCGTGACATGACCGAGTTCGTGAAAGCGTGGCAGTGCATCGGCTGCGGCCGCATCGAGGCGCCGCAGAACTGCGTGGGCATCTGCGAAGACCGCAAGGTGGAATTCGTCTATGCGTTCGAGCACCGCGCCGCGCTCGCGAACGCCGAGCGGATGGCGCAGCGGATCGAGGCGCTCGAACGGCTGGCGCGCACGCTCGCCCGCACGACGCCGCGTAACGGCGCGTGGGAAGCGTCGTGGCGCGCGCTGCAGCGCGAGGCGCGGCAGGTCCTCGCCGACGCCGGCGAAGAGGATGGGCGCCGTTCCGGCTGATACGCAGCGCCCTCGTGCCGGTCGCGCCGCCCGCCGTTGCAGGCGTCCCGCGGGAACCGCGTCCGCGCAGGTAAGATCGTGGCAACAGGCACGTGGCCACGGGAGCGGTCCGCATGAATCTCGGCGATTGGATCGGCAGGACGGAAGCGGTGTCGGACGTGCTGACGCCCACGCCTTACGCCGCGCTGTCGGCGACGCTCGACCGTCTTGCCGAGCGGCCCGCCGCCGGCACTGCGTTGCCGCCGCTGTGGCACTGGCTCTACTTCCTGCCGCTGCACCGGCAATCGGAGATCGGTCCGGACGGGCACGCGAAGCGCGGCGGGTTCCTGCCGCCCGTCCCGCTGCCTCGCCGGATGTGGGCGGGCAGCCAGTTCGAGTTCCACGCGCCGCTCGCGATCGGCGACGCCGTGACGCGCACGTCGACGATCGAAGCCGTGACCGAGAAGGTCGGGCGCACCGGGCCGCTCGTGTTCGTCCGCGTGCGCCACGAACTTCGCCGTGACGGCGAGGCCGCCGTAGCGTTGACCGAATTCCACGACATCGTCTACCGCGAGGCCGCGAAGCCTGGCGATCCCGCGCCGCCGCGCACGGCCGCGCCACGGGCGAGCGCGTGGGAACGCCGCTGGGTGCCCGACGACGTGCTGCTCTTCCGCTACTCGGCGCTGACGTTCAACGGGCACCGGATCCACTACGACCGCCGGTACGTGACCGGGGTCGAAGGCTATCCCGGGCTGGTCGTGCACGGACCGCTGATGGCCACGCTGCTCCTGGACCTGCTGCGGCACGAGCTTCCCGCCGCCGACGTGGCGCGCTACGAGTTCCGCGCGATCCGGCCGGTGTTCGACCTGCACCCGTTCTTCGCCTGCGGGCAGCCGCAGCGAGACGGCGCGTCGTTCCGGCTCTGGATCCGCGACCACGAGGGCTGCACGGCGATGGAAGCGACGGCGACCGTCCGCTGAGAGGTGCGCGCGATGCGCCCGCTCGCAGGCATCACCGTCGTCACGCTGGAGCACGCGATCGCCGCGCCGTTCGCCACGCGCCAGCTCGCCGACCTCGGCGCGCGTGTCATCAAGGTCGAACGGCCCGGTGTCGGCGACTTCGCGCGCGGGTACGACGACCGCGTCCGCGGCCTCGCCTCGCACTTCGTCTGGACCAACCGCTCGAAGGAGAGCCTGACGCTCGACGTCAAGCACCCGGATGCGCAGGCGATCCTGCACCGGCTGATCCGCGAGCGGGCCGACGTGGTGGTCCAGAACCTCGCGCCCGGCGCGGCGGCGCGGGTGGGGCTCGCCTACGACGCACTGGCGCGCGCCAAGCCCTCGCTCGTCGTCTGCGACATCTCCGGCTACGGCGGCGACGGCCCCTACCGCGACCGGAAGGCCTACGACCTGCTGATCCAGAGCGAGGCGGGCTTCCTCTCGGTCACCGGCACGGAGGACGCGCCGGCGAAGGCCGGCATCCCGGTCGCCGACATCGCAGCCGGCATGTACGCGTACTCGAGCATCCTCGCGGCGCTGCTCCAGCGCGAGCGCACGGGCCGCGGCCGGCACGTCGACGTCTCGATGCTGGAGTCGCTGGTCGAATGGATGGGCTATCCGCTGTACTACGCGTTCGACGGCGCGCCGCCGCCGCCGCGCAGCGGCGCCAGCCACGCGGCCATCTACCCGTACGGCCCGTTCCCCGCCGGCGACGGCACGATCGTCATGCTCGGGCTCCAGAACGAGCGCGAGTGGGCGGCGTTCTGCGACCAGGTGCTGCGGCAACCGGCGCTCGCGCGCGACGCGCGGTTCGCGACCGTCGCGCAGCGCAGCGCGAATCGCGGCGCGCTGCGGGACCTGATCGTGGCCGCGTTCGCGCCGCTGACCGGTGCGGCGGTCGTCGCCCGCCTCGACGACGCGGGCATCGCGAACGCCCGCGTCAACACGCTGCGCGAGGTGTGGGCGCACCCGCAGCTCGCAGCGCGCGGGCGCTGGCGCGACGTCGACACGCCGACCGGCCGGATACCGGCGCTGCTGCCCCCGGGGTCCCGGGAGGACGACGAACCCCGCTTCGATGCCGTGCCTGCGGTCGGCCAGCACACGGACGCGATCCTGGCCGAGCTCGGATACCCGGCCGAGCGCATCGCCGCGCTGCGCGCCGCCAACGCGATCTGATCGCCCCCGCCGTCACGCCACGAGCACACGAGGAGCGCACCGCCATGGCCGCCACCGTCATCGACTCCCGCATCTTCGGCAACATCTTCAGCAGCGACGCGATGCGCCGCGTCTGGTCGGACGAGAACCGCACGCAGAAGTACCTCGACATCGAGCGCGCGCTTGCCGTCGTGCAGGGGCGCCTCGGCATCATTCCCGCGGAGGCGGCCGCGGAGATCGCCCGCCACTGCGACGTCGCGCGGATCGACATGGACAAGCTGCGCGCGCAGACGGAGCGCATCGGCTATCCGATCCTCGGCGTGGTCTCGCAGCTGAATGCGCTCTGCCGCGACGGGCTCGGCGAGTACTGCCACTGGGGTGCCACGACGCAGGACATCACCGACACCGCGACGGTGCTGCTGATCCGCGAGGCGCTGGCGCTCGTCGAGGCGGACATCGTGGCGATCGCCGACGCGCTCGCCTTGCTCGCGCGCCGCCACCGCGACACGCCGATGGCGGGCCGCAGCAATCTGCAGCAGGCGATTCCGATCACGTTCGGCTACAAGATGGCGACGATTCTCGCCGCGATGGAGCGGCACCGCGAGCGGCTCGCGCAGCTTGCGCCGCGCGTGCTGGTCGGCGAATTCGGCGGCGCCTGCGGGACGCTGGCCTCGCTCGAACGCGGCGCGCTGGAGACGCAGGCGGGCCTGATGGCGGAGCTCGGCCTCGGGCAACCCGCCATCGCGTGGCACACGGTGCGCGATTCCATCGCCGAGGTCGGCGCGTTCCTCGGCCTCGTCGGCGGCACGCTGGGGAAGATCGAGACCGACGTGAAGCTCCTGATGCAGACCGAGGTCGCCGAGGCCTACGAGCCGTTCGCGCACGGTCGCGGCTCCAGCAGCACGATGCCGCAGAAGCGCAACCCGATCTCGTCGTGCTACATCCACGCGGCGATCTCGGTGGTGCGGCAGCACGCGGCGGCGCTGCTGGACGCGATGGTCGCCGACCACGAGCGCTCGACCGGGCCGTGGGAGATCGAGTGGATCGCGCTGCCCGAGATCTTCTGCCTCATGTCCGGCGCGCTGAAGCAGGCGCGGTTCGTGCTGGAGGGCCTCGAGGTCGACCCGGCGCGCATGCGCGCGAACCTCGACCTCACGAACGGGCTCGTCATGTCCGAGGCCGTGATGATGGGCCTGGGGCCGCACATCGGCCGCGAGCACGCGCACGACCTCGTCTACGACATCTGCCGCGAGGCGATCCGGCAGGACAGGCCGCTCGTCGACCTGCTCGCCGAGAACGCGGAGATCGCCCGGCACCTCGACCGCGCGGCGCTTGCGCGCCTGTGCGATCCGGCGAACTACCTCGGGCAGGCCGGCGCGATGGTCGACCGCGTGCTGGCGCAGTACGACGGCGCTAGGGCCCGATGATCGCGTCGACGCGTCCCAGCAGGTAGCGGACCCGGCCGGTTCCGGCGTCGACGGTCGCCCTCACCGCGCAGGGCGGCGCCCGCCCGCCGTCGTCGGCGAGCGTGTCGTCGCGCGCGGTGTCGCGCCAGACGCCGCCGCGTACCGGAAGGAATCGCCAGTGCACGTAGCCGACGCGCGCGCCCAGCTCGAGCATCTGCGTTCGGTCGGGCGCCTCCGCCAGCATGAAGTCGTCGCCGTCGTCGCCGAACGGCGGCGCGCCGAATGCCTGCCGGCACTCGAGTTCCTCGCGCACCGACGCGCCCGCCGACATGCATCCGCGCCGCTCCTCGCGGTCGAGCTCCCACGCGCCCAGCCGCCACGCCGCGTCGAGCATCGCCCGGTCGAGGCACGCGAGCGCATCCCAGCTCGGATTCATCTGCAGCGCGGACCCCGGCACCGGGCTCAGCGGCACGGTCGGCGGCCGCTCCGCCGAACGCTCCGGATCGGCGCGGAACCCGTGCCAGTGAAGCATCAGCAGCACCGGCGTGTTGGCGCGCGGCAGCGCCGTCAGCGTCACGGCGAACAGCGGCAGCCCGACCGCGTCGAGCTGGTCGGCAATCCTGTCGAACACCTCCATCGCGACCCTCCGGACATGCAGGAAAGCGGATGGCAGAAAAATGTACCAAGAATCGCGCCCGGCGCAAACGGGCGTGGCGGGAGCCTTCCCGGGCCGCGGGCCGCCGCGGGCTATTCCGGCTGCTCGTTCACCCACTCCCGCAGCAGCGTATACGTGACGGCGAGGAGGACCGGGCCGACGAAGAGGCCGATGATCCCGAACGCGAAGAGCCCGCCGATGACGCCCGCGAAGATCAGCAGCAGCGGCAGGTCCGCGCCCTTGCGGATGAGCATCGGGCGCAGCACGTTGTCGAGCAGGCCGACGACGACGCTCCACACCAGCAGGACGATGCCCATGACCGTCGCGTCCGTGTAGAAGAGCCAGATCACCGCGGGCGCCAGCACCAGCAGCGGCCCGATCTGCGCGATGCACAGGAACAGGACGACGGCCGTCAGCACGGCGGCGAACGGAATGCCGGCCACCGCGAGCCCGATGCCGGCCAGCAGCGTCTGCACCAGCGCCGTGACCACGACGCCCAGCGCCACGCCGCGGACCGCCTGGCCCGCGAGCCGTGCCACGTCCGCGCCGCGATCGCCGGCCAGCCGGCGGCAGAAGCGGATCACGCCCGCGCTCGCCGCTTCGCCCTGCGCGTACATCAGCGCGGAAATGCCGATGGTCAGCAGGAACTGGAAGACGATCAATCCGACGTCGCCGAACTGGGCGGCGAGCCACTTCGCGGCGTCCGCGGCATAGGGCGCGACGCGCGCGAGCAACCCCTCCTTCCCTCCGGCCGCGACTTCCCGCCAATGCTCGGCGACCGTCGCCCCCACCACCGGCACCCGCGCGAGCCAGTCGGGCGGCAGCGGAATCTCGCGCGTGGCGATCGATCCCACGAACGCCGCAATCGTGCCGGTGTTCTGGACGATCGCCTTGATCGCGAACACCAGCGGCACCACGAGCACCAGCAGCATCGCGCCGGTCATCAGCGCGACCGCGAAGCCGCGCCGCCGCACCCAGCCCTGCACCTTGAGCATCAGCGGCCACGTGGCCACGACGATCATCGCCGCCCAGATGGTGGCGAGCAGGAACGGCCGCAGGACCCAGAACGACGCGGCGATCAGGACCGCGATCAGCGCGACCGCGAGGACGGTGCGCGTCAGGTCGCGCGGCACGTCGGCGTCAGGCGGGTTCATCTCGGACCTCGCAAAGGATGCCATCGCGCGGGGACGGCCCCGCGGCGCTCATACCAGCGGCGGCGCCAGCCCTTCGGTCGCGAACGCCCGCTGCACCGCGGGCCGTGCCAGCACGCGCTGCACATAGGGCCCGAGGTGCGGCAGGCTGCGCGCGGGCCGTGCGAAGCTGCGCGTCCAGCGGCACAGCATCAGCGCGAACGGGTCTACCGCGGTGTACGCTTGCCCGAGCAGCCAGTCGGCGCCGTGCGCCGCGAGCTGCGCGTCCAGCACGTCGAGCATGCCGCCGACGCGCGCCTGCGCGTGCGAACGCACCTGGGCGGCCGCCGCGGCGTCGCCGTCGTTCACCATGCGCTCAGGGTAGAAGTAGTGCATCAGCATCGCCTGCAGCGTGTTCGTGCACCAGACGAACCATTTGTAGTAGTGGGCGCGCTCGGCCGTCCCGAGTGGCGGCGCGAGGCGTGCGTCCGGGTACGCGTCGGCGAGGTAGAGGCCGATCGCCGCCGTCTCGTAGAGCACGAGATCGCCGTCGACGAGTACCGGGATCTGGCCCATCGGGTTCAACTTCAGGTACTCGGCCGATTTGTGGGCGTCGTGCTCGCGATCGACCCGCCGGAGCTCGAACGGCACCCCGATCTCTTCCAGCAGCATGTGGGGCGTGAGGCTGGCGTTGCCGGGGTAGTAGTAGAGCGCGAGCATCGCGGCCTTCGACGGGGTTCGGGTGAAAGGAAGCGAACCTTCGGCTTCCTGCTCAGGCATCTGCCACGCCATCATATCGCAGCGCGCCGCGCGGGCTTGCACCTCGTTGCACGGCCATCGCTGCGTCCCCGATCGGGGCGGGCGGAGGCTGCTCGGGGTGCGGCCGGACGCCCCGGAATCGCCGCGTGGACACGCGCGCCGGGCTCAGGGCCGGACCGTCCCTCGCATGGACGGCCTGCCCTGTTGCGCAACGGAGTCGCCGACGATAAGGTACGCGCGCAGCGAACCGTCCGGCCGCCGGGCCGGGCGCGCCGGCGACCACCGTCCCGGGAAGGGAACACCATGCTCGCACGGATCACGGTCCTGGGGGCCGGCTTCGGCGGATTGGAGCTGAGCACGATCCTGTCGGAGTCCTTCGGCGACGAGGTTCAGGTAACGCTGATCGACCGCAGCGATTCGTTCATCTTCGGCTATTCGAAGCTCGACGTGATGTTCGGCCGCACCGTGCTGGACGCGGTGCGCCTGCCGTACCGCAACTTCGTGAAGCCGGGCGTGCGCATGCTGCGGGAGACCGTCGAGGCCATCGACCCGTCGACGAGGCGCGTGACGACCGATGCCGGCACGCACGACTGCGATTGCCTGGTGGTGGCGCTGGGTGCCGACTACGACCTCGCGGCCACCCCCGGCCTGCAAGGCGCCAACGAGTTCTACTCGGTCGCGGGGGCGAACCGATTGCGCGAGATCCTGCCCACGTTCTCCGGCGGCCACGCCGTCGTCGGCGTGTGCGGTGCGCCGTACAAGTGCCCGCCGGCACCGAGCGAATGCGCGCTCATGCTGCACGACTTCCTGACGACCGCGGGCGTCCGCGACCGATGTGAGATCACGATGGTCCTGCCGCTGCCGAGTCCGGTGCCCCCCTCTCCCGACACCTCCAGGGCCCTGGTGGCCGCGTTCACCGAACGCAACATCCGATTCCTGCCCAACCACCGCGTGACCGCGGTCGATGCCGGTCGCCGGGTGGCGTCGCTCGACGACGGCAGCGAGCTCCCCTACGACCTGTTCCTGGGCGTGCCGAAGCACCGCGCGCCCGCGGTCGTCGAAGCCAGCGGCATGGTCGAAGCCGGCTGGGTGAAGGTGAACCCGAGGACGCTCGAGACCGACTTTCCGAACGTCTACGCCATCGGCGACATCGCCAACACGGGGACGCCGAAGGCAGGCGTATTCGCCGAGGGCGCGGCGAGGGCCGTGGCGACCTCCATCGTCTCGCGCATTCGCGGCGAGGGCGAAGGCGGCCTTTATCCCGGTGCGGGGACCTGCTACATCGAGTTCGGCGCAGGCCGAATCGGCCGCGTCGACGTCGACTTCTTCTCGGGGCCCAAGCCCACCGGCGTTTACCACGAACCGAGCACGGCGCTGCGCGCGGACAAGGAGCGCTTCGGGGCGATGCGACGGGCGCGGTGGTTCGGACTCTGACGCAGGACCGGTTCGATCGGGAAGGCCCGGACCGGTCGCGCGCGGGCGGCCGGGCCGGCGCAAGCGCCACCTCCTGACCAACCCGGGAACTTGGGCAGCGCCCGCCGGACGCCGCGGTCGATCGCGCGTCGCACGCGACTGCGTTTCAACGCGAATCTGGTCGGGGTGACAGGATTCGAACCTGCGACATCTTGCTCCCAAAGCAAGCGCGCTACCGGGCTGCGCTACACCCCGAACCCGCGGAATTGTGCCATTGCGGCGAAGTGCGGGCAAACGCGGCCGGACCGAACGCTTCGGCCGCAATGCGCGCCGCCGCGCCGTGTCCGCACCTAGCGCGCGAACTTGCGGATCACCGCCAGCGCTTCGTCGATCGCATGCGCACCGTCGCCCGACTTGACCGCGTGCGCGACGCAGCCGTGCAGGTGGTGCTCGAGCAGCTGCAGCGCCAGCGCGTCGAGCGCCGACTGCACGGCGGTGACCTGCGTCAGGATGTCGATGCAGTAGCGGTCCTCGGCGATCATCTTGCCGATGCCGCGGACCTGCCCCTCGATGCGATTGATGCGCTTGGCGAGCGCCGCGCCGTCGCTGCGCGCGACGGCCGGGTGCGCGTGATGCGCCGCGTGTTCAGCCGACGACTTCAAAGCCGGCATCCTCGATCGCGGTCTTCAGGGCCGGCGTGCCGGTCCGCGCCGCGTCGTACGTCACCTTCGCGGCGCCCGGCTGCAGCGTCACCGCGACGTCCGCGACCCCCGGCACCGCCTTCAGCACGCGCGTGACGCTCGCCACGCAGCCATTGCAGGTCATGCCCTTGACGTTCATCGTGATCGTTTCCATCGGCTCTCCTTGACGAAACTCACGCCGGCGGGCGCCAGCGCCTCAGCAGCAATGCGTTCGTGACCACCGATACCGAGCTCGCCGCCATGGCGGCGCCGGCGATGACCGGGTTGAGCATCCCGACCGCGGCGAGCGGGATGCCGAGCACGTTGTAGGCGAACGCGAAGAACAGGTTCTGCCGGATCTTCGCGAGCGTGGCGCGCGACAGCAGGATCGCGTCGACGACGGCCTCGAGGTCGCTGCGGATCAGCGTGACGTCGGCGGCCTCGACCGCGATGTCGGAGCCGGCGCCGATCGCGAAGCTGACGTCGGCCGACGCCAGCGCCGGCGCGTCGTTGACGCCGTCGCCGACCATGCCGGTGACGACACCCTTGGCCTTCAGCGCGCGCACGGCCTCCGCCTTGTCCGCCGGCAGCACGCCGGCGCGGAACTGCGCGATTCCCGCCTGCGCCGCAATGGCACTCGCGGTCTGCGCGTTGTCGCCGGTCAGCATCACGACGTCGACGCCGGCGGCGCGCAGCCGGCGCACGGCGCTCGCGGACGTCGGCCGCAGCGCGTCCGCGAGCGCGACGACGCCGAGCACGCGGCCTTCGCGCGCGACGCCGACGATCGTCTTGCCGGCCTGCGCGAGCGCGCCGGCGGCGGTGTCCGCGAACGCCGTGCCGTGCTCGACGAGGAACGCGGGCGATCCCAGCAGAGACGGCCGCGCATCCGATCCGATCCGCGCGGCGACGCCTTTCCCCGGCGTGGACGCGAACTCGGCGATGGCGAGGGGCGCGATGCCGTCCGCGCGGGCGGCGGCGAGGATCGCCTTCGCCAGCGGGTGCGTCGAGCCCTGCTCGAGGCTCGCGGCCACGCGCAGCACGTCCGCGCGCGTCGCGCCGCCCTGCGCGATCACGTCGGTCACGACGGGCCGGCCCTCGGTCAGCGTCCCGGTCTTGTCGACGACGAGCGTCTGCAGCCGGCCGGCGTGCTCCAGCGCGGCCGCGTTGCGGATGAGGATGCCCGACTGCGCGCCGCGGCCGGTGCCGACCATGATCGCGGTCGGCGTCGCGAGCCCGAGCGCGCACGGGCACGCGATCACGAGCACCGCGACCGCGTGCACGAGCGCGGCCGTCGCGTCGCCGACGATCCACCACGTGGCGGCGAATGTCGCGGCCGCGACGACGACGACGACCGGCACGAAGACGCCGGACACGCGGTCGGCGAGCCGCTGGATCGGCGCCTTCGATCCCTGCGCCTCCGCAACCAGCCGCACGATGCCGGCGAGCAGCGTGTGGCTGCCCACGCCCGTCGCCTCGCAGGTGACGAGCCCGTCCTGGTTCACCGTGCCCGCGTAGACGCGCGCACCCGGCGCCTTCGCCACGGCGCGGCTCTCGCCTGTCAGCATGCTCTCGTCGATCGCCGTCGTGCCGTCGCGCACGACACCGTCGACCGGGACGCTCTCGCCGGCGCGCACGAGGAAGCGGTCGCCGGCGCCGACCTCGGCCAGCGGCACGTCGACGGCCACGCCGTCGCGCAGCACGTGCGCGGTCTTCGGCGCGAGCCGCAGCAGGCCCTCGAGCGCCGCCGACGTGCCGGCCTTCGCGCGGGCCTCCAGGAGCTTGCCGAGCAGCACCAGCGTGATGACGGCTGCGCCGGCCTCGAAGTAGACGTGCTGCCCGTGCAGCCCTGCGAGCGTCACGACGGCGCTGAACGCGTACGCCATCGTCGTGCCGAGCGCCACCAGCACGTCCATGTTGGCGCCTCCGCCGCGCAGCGCATTGAAGCCGCCGACGTAGAAGCGCCGACCGATCCAGAACTGGACGGGCGTGGCGAGCACGAGCTGCACCCAGCGCGGCAGCAGGTCCGCGTGGGCGCTGCCGAAGAGCCCGCCGGCGGCGAGCATCGGCACCATCTGCGCGAGCAGCGGCGCGGTGAGGATCGCCGAGAGCGCGAACTCGCGCTTCAGCGCGGCGTAGGCGGCCGCCTTGCGCGCCTGGTCGCGCTTGCGGTCCTCCTCGGGATCGTGGCGTACGGTCGCGCCGTAGCCGGCACGCGTGACGGCGGCAATCAGCTGATCGGGGTTGGCAACGGCGGGGTCGAAGCCCACGGTCGCCGTCTCGGTGGCGAAGTTGACCGTCGCCGCGACGCCGGGCACGCGGTTCAGCACCTTCTCGATGCGCGTCGCGCACGCCGCGCACGTCATGCCGGTCAGCCCGAGCTCGACGCGCTCGGCGGACTGCCCGGTGGCGGTGGCGGCGTCCATGGCCGCGAACATATACCCAGCCGGGGTATGTGTCAAGATACCCCAATAGGGTATAGCGCGGCGAGGGTCAGAGCGGGATCCGCCCGGTCAGCACGTCCCGGAACATCGCCCAGTCGCCGACGAAGCTGTAGAGCGGGTGCCGGAACGTCGCCGGGCGATTGTGCTCGAAGAAGAAGTGGCCGGCCCACGCGCAGCCGTAGCCCGCGGCCGGCGCGCCGGCAAGCCACCATGGGTTGCCGGTGGCGGCGAGCGCGGCCAGGCACGCGAGTGCGAGCGCAGACCCGGCGACGTGCAGCCGCCGGCACGTCCGGTTGGCGTGCTCGGACAGGTAGTACGGGTAGAACTCGGCGAACGACCGGAAGGATCGCGTCATCGGAGACCCGCGACCGCGTCGGCAAGCGAGGTCAGGACCCATTGCTCCTCACGGCCCGATCCGCCTCTGACTTGGTGACCCCATCCGATATTCGATGTCATCGCGAGAAGAGCGAGGGACCTGCCGTTGTCAGGAATCGAGGGGTCGCGTACCAGCAGATCTCTCGCTGCGCTCGGGATGACACCGAGAGATGTTCAGCGGCCCGCCAACGTGCGCGCGGCCAGCCCTTGCAGCCTGCCGGTACGACGGTCGGCCGCGACGCAACCCGGCGCGTCGGTCACCGCAACCCGGCGCGTCGGTCACCGCAACCCGGCGCGTCGGTCACCGCAACCCGGCGCGTCGATCGCCGCAACCCGGCGCGTCGGTCACCGCAACCCGGCGCGTCGGCCGTCGTCGACCGCTCGCGGGCGCGCGCTTACTGCCCGCGTCTCGCGCCGCGCGCTCATTCCGGCTTCAGCTGCGGAAACAGGATCACGTCGCGGATCGACGGCGCGTCGGTCAGCAGCATCACCAGCCGATCGATGCCGATGCCTTCGCCGGCCGTCGGCGGCAGACCGTACTCCATCGCGCGCAGGTAGTCGGCGTCGTAGAACATCGCCTCCTCGTCGCCCGCCTCGCGTGCCTCGACCTGCGCACGGAAGCGCGCGGCCTGGTCCTCGGGGTCGTTCAGCTCGGAGAAGCCGTTGGCCATCTCGCGGCCGGTGATGAAGAGCTCGAAGCGGTCGGTGACGGCGGGATTCACGTCGTTGGCGCGCGCGAGCGGCGACACGTCGGTCGGGTGCGCGACGATGAACGTCGGCTGCACCAGCTTCGCCTCGGTCGTCTCCTCGAAGAGCTTCAACTGCAGCAGCCCGACGCCGTCGCTGTCGAACACCTCGACGTCGAACGGCGCCAGCGCGACCTTGAGGTAGTCGGGCTTCGCGAGCTCGGCGAGCGGATATTGCGGGTTGTAGCGGTGGATCGCCTCCGCCATCGTCAGCCGGTCGAAGGGCTTGCCGAGGTCGATCGGCGTGCCCTGGTACGCGATCGACGTCGTGCCTCGCACGAGCTGCGCGACCTCGCGGATCAGCTCCTCGGTCAGGTCCATCAGGTAGTGGTAGTCCCGATAGGCCTCGTAGAACTCGAGCATCGTGAATTCCGGATTGTGCCGGGTCGAGATGCCCTCGTTGCGGAAGTTGCGATTGACCTCGAACACCTTCTCCAGCCCGCCGACGACGAGCTTCTTGAGGTACAACTCGGGCGCGATGCGCAGGAAGAGCTGCATGTCGAGCGCGTTGTGGTGCGTGACGAACGGCCGCGCGGCCGCGCCTCCCGGGATCGGGTGCATCATCGGCGTCTCGACCTCGAGGTAGCCGCGGCGCACGAAGAACTCGCGGATCGCCTGCACGATCTGCGAGCGCTTGACGAACGTGTCGCGCGACGCCGGATTGGTGATGAGGTCGACGTAGCGCTGCCGGTACCGCTGCTCGAGGTCCGTCATGCCGTGGAACTTCTCCGGCAACGGGCGCAGCGCCTTCGCGAGCAGGCGGATCTGCGTGGCCTTGACCGAGAGCTCGCCGGTGCGCGTCCGGAACAGCGTCCCGACGGCGGCGACGATGTCGCCCAGGTCCCAGTGCTTGAACGCGTCGAGCGTCTCCGCGCCCACGGCGTCGAGCGTCACGTAGAGCTGGATGCGCCCCGACATGTCCTGCAGCGTCGCGAAGCACGCCTTGCCCATCACGCGCTTCAGCAGCATCCGGCCGGACACGGCGACGCGGACCTCCTGCGGCTCCAGCGCCTCGTTGGGCACGTCGCCGTACTTCGCGTGCAGGTCTGCCGCGAGCGCGTCGCGCCGAAAGTCGTTTGGGTACGCCTGCCCCTGCGCGCGCAGCGCCGCGAGCTTCGCGCGGCGCTCGGCGATGATCTGGTTCTCGTCCTGCGGCGCTTCCGGCTTCTCCGGCGGAGCCGTCGTCCTGTCGTCACCCATTGCTACACCCCTTGCTTCAGGCTGGCCGCGATGAAGTCGTCGAGGTCGCCGTCGAGGATCGCCTGCGTGTTGCCGACTTCGTAGTTGGTCCGCAGGTCCTTGATCCGCGACTGGTCGAGCACGTAGGAGCGGATCTGGTGGCCCCAGCCGATGTCGGTCTTCGAGTCCTCGAGCTTCTGCTGCTCCTCGCGTCGCTTGCGCAGCTCGAGCTCGTAGAGCTTCGACTTCAGCATCGCCATGGCCTCGGCGCGATTGCGGTGCTGCGACCGGTCGTTCTGGCACTGCACGACGATGTTGGTCGGCAGGTGCGTGATGCGCACGGCCGAGTCGGTCTTGTTCACATGCTGCCCGCCGGCACCCGACGCGCGGTACGTGTCGATGCGCAGCTCGGCCGGGTTGATGTCGACCTCGATCGAGTCGTCGACCTCCGGGTACACGAACACGCTGGCGAACGACGTGTGGCGCCGCGCGTTGGCGTCGAACGGGCTCTTGCGCACGAGCCGGTGGACGCCGACCTCGGTGCGCAGGTAGCCGTACGCGTAGTCGCCCTCGACCTTGACCGACGCGCTCTTGATGCCGGCGACGTCGCCCGCGGACTCCTCCAGCACCTCGGTCCGATAGCCCTTGCGCTCGCAGTAGCACAGGTACATACGCAGCAGCATCGACGCCCAGTCCTGCGCCTCGGTGCCGCCGCTGCCCGCCTGGATGTCGATGAAGCAGTTGGCCGGGTCCAGCGGGTTGTTGAACATCCGCCGGAACTCGAGGTCGGCGACGGTCTTCTCGAGGCGCGCGGCGTCGTCGGCCACCGCCAGCAGCGTGGCGTCGTCGGCCTCGCCCTTCGCGAGGTCGAAGAGCTCGCGCCCGTCGCGCAGGCCCGCGTCGAGCGCGGTCAGCGTGCCGACGATGCCGTCGAGCTCCTTCTTCTCCTTGCCGAGGCCCTGGGCGCGCTGCGGGTCGTCCCAGATCTTCGGATCTTCGAGCTCGCGCGTGACGACGGCGAGCCGCTCCGACTTCACGTCGAAGTCAAAGATACCTCCGCAGCTCGGCGGCGCGCTGCGCGACGTCGGCCAGCGTGTTGGCGATCGCGTTGATCTGCTCGGCTTCCATGGCGATTTCCGTTTGCGAAACATGGAATTGTACGCGATCCCGCCGCCGTGCTCCAAGCGCAGCGCCGGCGCAATCCCGTGTCCAATCCCCCGCCCCGGCGGCCGCGTCCCCGCGGCGCGTGGCGCAGGTAGAATCGACATCCCCGGGCCGCACGCGCGGCCGCCGATCTCCCCCTCGAGGTTCCATCCATGCCCACCATCTTCGTCAACAAGGAGCGTGTCGACATCGCGGCCAGCGTGCCCGGCGACACGCCGCTCCTGTGGATCCTGCGCGACAACCTGAACCTGACGGGCACCAAGTACGGCTGCGGCATGGCGCTGTGCGGCGCCTGCACCGTCTACGTCGACGGCCAGCCGACGCGCTCGTGCGTGACGCCGCTGTCGTCCCTGAAGCCTGGCGTCGAGATCACGACGATCGAAGGGCTCGCGACGAAAGAAGGCAGGGCCGTGCAGGCGGCGTGGGAGAAGCTCGACGTCCCGCAGTGCGGCTACTGCCAGTCCGGACAGGTGATGGCGGCCGCGGCGCTGCTCGCGAAGAAGAAGCGCCCGACCGACGCCGACATCGACGACGCGATGGCCGGCAACGCGTGCCGCTGCGCGACGTACGCGCGCGTCCGGGCGGCGATCAAGGAAGCCGCCAAGGCGCTGGCGTGAGGAGACGACGATGAATCCGATGCGCATGCGCCCCCGCGACGCCACGATGTCGCGCCGCGTCTTCCTCAAGTCGACCGCCGCCGGCGGCGCCGGGCTCACGCTCGCGCTCTACTTCGGCGACGCGCTCGCGCAGGCCTCCGGCCCCGGCCGGACGGTCGGCGCCGCCGCGAGCGGCACGTTCGCGCCGAACGCGTTCCTGCGGATCGGCAAGGACAACACGGTGACGGTGGTCGTCAAGCACCTCGAGATGGGCCAGGGCACGTACACCGGTCTGCCGACGCTGATCGCCGAGGAGCTCGACGCCGCGTGGTCGCAGGTGCGCGCGGAAGGCGCGCCTGCCGACGCGTCGCGCTACAACAATCTGTTCTGGGGCCCCGCGCAGGGGACCGGCGGCTCGACGGCGATGGCCAACTCGTTCGAGCAGTACCGGCAGGCAGGCGCCGCCGCGCGCGCGATGCTGGTGGCCGCCGCGGCGGAGCAGTGGAAGGTGCCGGCCGGTTCCGTCCAGGTGAAGAACGGCGTCGTGTTCCACGCGAACGGGAAGAAGGCGACGTTCGGCGAGCTGGCGGAGGCCGCGGCGAAGCAGCCGGTGCCGGCGAGCGTGACGCTCAAGGACGCGAAGGACTTCGTCTACATCGGCAAGCACGTGCCGCGCACGGACTCGAAGGCGAAGTCGAACGGCACCGCGCAGTTCACGCAGGACGTGAAGCTGCCCGACATGCTGACCGCCGTCGTCGCGCACGCGCCGCGCTTCGGGCAGAGGCTCAAGAGCTTCGACTCGGCCAGCGTCACGGGCATCCCCGGCGTGCGCTTCGTCGTCGAGGTCCCGACCGGCGTGGCCGTCGTCGGCACGTCGTTCTGGGCCGCGAAGAAGGGCCGCGACGCGCTGAAGGTCGAGTGGGACGAGGCGACCGGCTACCGCGGCTCGACCGACGCGCTGATGGCCGAGTACCGGCAGCTCGCAGGGACGCCCGGCAAGGGCGCGCGCAACGACGGCGACGCGGCGAAGGCGATCGACGGCGCGGCGAAGAAGCTCGACGCGGCATTCGAATTCCCGTACCTCGCGCACGCGGCGATGGAGCCGCTGAACTGCGTGGTGAAACTGACGGCGGACAGCTGCGAGGTCTGGAACGGCGAGCAGTTCCAGACCGGCGACCAGTTCGCGATCGCGCAGTACACCGGGCTCAAGCCCGAGCAGGTGAAGCTCAACATGCTGTACGCCGGCGGCAGCTTCGGCCGGCGCGCGAGCGCGCTGTCCGACTACGTGCTCGAGGCGGTGTCGATCGCGGTCGCACTCACCCGCGGCGGGCGGCCCGGCATTCCCGTCAAGCTGGTCTGGACGCGCGAGGACGACATGAAGGGCGGCTTCTATCGCCCGATGTACTTCCATGCGCTGACGGCCGGCCTCGACGCGTCCGGCAACGTCGTCGGCTGGCGGCACCGGATCGTCGGCCAGTCGATCCTCACGGGCACGGCGTTCGAGGCGCAGATGGTGAAGGACGGCATCGACCTCACCAGCGTCGAGGGCGCGTCGACGCTGCCCTACGCGATCCCGCACATGGCGGTCGAGCTGCACACGACGAAGCCCGGCGTACCGGTGCTGTGGTGGCGCTCCGTCGGCTCGACGCACACGGCATATTCGACGGAGACGTTCATCGACGAGCTGGCCGCCGCCGCGGGCAAGGATCCGGTTGCGTTCCGGCGCGCACTGCTCGCGAAGCACCCGCGCCACCTGGCCGCGCTGGAGCTCGCCGCCGACAAGGCGGACTGGGGCAAGCCGCTGCCGGCCGGCAAGCCGGGCGAGAAGCGCGGGCGCGGCATCGCCGTACACGAGTCGTTCGGCACCGTCGTCGCGCAGGTCGCGGAGGTGACGGTCGACAAGGACAGCAGGTTCCGCGTCGACCGCGTCGTGTGCGCCGTGCACTGCGGCGTCGCGGTGAACCCCGACAACGTCCGCGCGCAGATGGAGGGCGGGATCGGCTTCGGGCTGTCCGCGGCGCTGTACGGCCGGATCACGCTGAAGGACGGCCTCGTCGAGCAGTCGAACTTCCACGACTATCCGCTGCTGCGGATCAACGAGATGCCCGCGGTCGACGTGCACATCGTGCCGTCGACCGACAAGCCGTCGGGCGTGGGCGAGCCGGGCGTGCCGGTGATCGCGCCCGCAGTCGCCAACGCGCTGGCCGCCGCGACCGGCAAGCGCCTGCGGTCGCTGCCGCTGTCGCTGGTATAGCGTACCGGCACGCCGGGCAGTGGGGTCGGGTTCGATTTCCGCAGAGGGAATCGAGCCTGGCTCCGTTTTTCGGCCTGAGCCGGGAGAGGGTCGGGGGGAGGGTCTTGCCGCGTCCGTGCCACAATACGCGGCAGGAGGAGGCGCGCAATGACCGAGGCAGCCGACCGCGAACTCATCGCCGACGCGAGCAACCCGCTCGGGCTCGACGGCATCGAGTTCATCGAGTACTCGACCAGCAAGCCGCAGGCGCTGGGCCAGGTGCTGGAGATGATGGGTTTCCGCCCGATCGCCAAGCACCGCTCGCGCGAGGTGCTGCTCTACCGGCAGGGCGAGATGAACGTCGTCGTCAACGCGCACTTCGCCGGCCTCCCGCGGAGCGCGCAGCCGTCGGAAGTGCCGGTGATCGCCGCGGTCGCGCTGCGCGTGCGCGACGCCGCCGCCGCGTACCGGCACGCGATCGATCGCGGCGCGTGGGCAGTGCCGACGCACGTCGAGGTGATGGAGCTCAACATTCCGGCGATCCACGGCGTCGGCGCGTCGCGCATCTACTTCGTCGACCGCTACCGCGAATTCTCGATCTACGACGTCGACTTCACGCTGATCCCCACCGTCGACCCGCACCCGCCGGCGCTCACGGGGATGCGCTGGTTCGGCATCGTCCAGTACATCGGCAACGACCGGATGGACGACTGGACCGAGTTCTACGCGGAGCTCTTCGGCTTCCGCAAGCTGCCCGACAGCGAGCGCTACGGCATCCTCCCGAAGGGGCACGTGCTGCAGAGCCCCTGCGGCAAGTTCTTCCTGCAGCTGATCGAGCCCAAGCCGGGCATCCTCGACGTCGAGCCCGAGGAATCGTTCCAGCGCGTCGGCCTCGGCACGCCCGACGTGCTGAAGACCGTCGCCGCGCTGCGCGAGCGGGGCGTCGGCTTCGTCGAGTCGCAGGGCGTGCACTCGGACCCGCGCGGAGCGCTGACGCAAAGCTACCTGGGCGGCGTCATGTTCGAGCTCGTGCACGACGAGCGTTCCTGAAGCCCGCCGTCCCATGCGTCCGATGAGCGCCGCCCACATCAACATCGACGACTTTGCGATGGGCACGGTGTCGCTTGCCGGCACGCTGGCCGCCAAGCTCGCCGCGGTCCGCGACGCCGGCTTCGCGCAGATCATGCTGACGGCGCGCGACGTCGTCGAGCATCCGGGCGGCGTCGACGACGCGGCGCGGGCGATCCGCGGCAGCGGCCTGCGGGTCACCGGCTTCGAGGCGCTGCGCGACTTCGAAGGCCTCTCCGGGCGCCTGCACGCGTACAAGGTCGACGTCGCCAAGTCGATGCTCGAGATGTGCGCCGCGATCGGCGCGAAGCTGCTCCTCGTGGCAGCGTCGACGTCGGCGCACGCGTCGGGCAGCGAGGACGCGATCGCGCGCGACCTGCGCAAGCTCGCGATGCTGGCGATCCCGTTCGGGATCCGGATCGCCTACGAGGGCCTGTCGTGGGGCCGGTCCGTGCGCAACTTCGCGGCCGCCTGGGACGTCGTCTGCCGTGCCGACGTGCCGAACCTCGGCATCGCCATCGACTCGTTCCACACGTTCGCGGCGCAGACGTCGCTCGACGACCTCGAGATGCTGTCGCCCGAAGGCATCTTCGTGGTGAAGCTGGCCGATTTCATGTGGCCGGAGGCGCGCACCGACGCCGAGCGGATGGCCACCGACCGCCACTTCCGCGTGTTCCCCGGCGAAGGCGCGCACAGCGAGGCGCTCGCCGATCTCGTCACGCGGCTCGACGTCCTCGGCTATCGCGGCGACTACTGTTTCGACGTCTACAACGACGACTACGGCCAGATGCCCCCGGCGGCGGTGGCCGAGCGCGCGCGGCGCTCCGCGATCTGGCTCGCCGAGGACGTGCTGCGCCGCTCGGTGCCGCTGCCCAACCAGATCCGGCTGCGCCGCACCGCGGGCTGACGCGACGCGTCGCCGCGACGCGAGCGCCGGGGACCGCGCGATCCGATGCATACGCCGGAAGGCTTCGCCCCCTCGCACGTGCTGCCCGCCGTCCTTGCCGGCGACGCGCACGCGTTCGCGTTTCGCGGCGACCGCATCCTCGTGTTCGCAGGCCCCGACGAGTCGCTCGCGATTCCCACGATCGGCGCGCTCGCGCAGGCGGGCGTGGACGGTCCCGCGCACTTTCTCGGCACGCTCGGCGCGGTCGCCTGCGTTGCACTCAACCTTCCCGAAGACGCGCCGGAGGCTGCCGGCATGCGCTACGCCGGCCTGCGCTCGCTGTTCTTCAAGGTGCCCGAGCCGCTGCTCGCGCTGGCGGCACGCGCGTTCCAGGTCGTCGACTGGGACCGCACGCACCGGTACTGCGGCCGCTGCGGCACGCCCACGCGCGACCGCGCGAAGGAGCGCGCCAAGGAGTGCCCCGCGTGCGGCCTCGTCGCCTATCCGCGCGTCTCGCCGGCGATGATGGCGCTCGTCACGCGCGGCCGCGACCTCCTGCTCGCCCGTGCACATCGCTTCGCGCCCGGCATGTACAGCGCACTGGCAGGCTTCGTCGAGCCGGGCGAGACGATCGAGGACTGCATCCGGCGCGAGGTGCGCGAGGAGGTCGGCGTCGAGGTCGGCGCGCTCACGTACTTCGGGAGCCAGGCGTGGGCATTCCCGCACTCGCTGATGATCGCGTACACGGCCGAGTACGCGGGCGGCGAGATCCGGCTGGACGACGAGGAGATCGCCGAGGCACGCTGGTTCCCGGCCGACGCGCTGCCGAAGCTCCCACCGTCGGTGTCGATCGCCCGCCGGCTCATCGAGGCGACGGCCGCGCGGCTGCGCAGCACCTGATTCGGGTCCCGGGCCCCTGCCGTGGCCCGCCCGCGCGAAGGGTCGGGCCGTCGCCGGCCGCGCGTCGACGTGATAAGGGTCCGGCCCCGGGGTGCCGAGCCCGGGCTGCTAGAATCGCGATCCCGGTCGACGGGCCGGGTAACGACCGCTTCCGCACGATCCCCATGCGTTCCACTGCACTCGCGTTCGCCCTGCTCTGCGGCTTCGCCGCGGCGCCCGCGCTCGCGCAGTCCAACGCGACGACCGATCCGCGCGAGTTCAGCGAAGCCGCGCGGCAGGCGTACGGGCAGTCGCTGAAGGACGCCCGCGCGCTGATCGCGGAGAAGAAGTACGCCGACGCGATCGCCGTCCTCGACAAGCTGTCGGCGGAGCGTCCGCGGGAGCCGCAGGCGCGCTTCCTCAAGGCCGTCGCCCTCACCGACACCGGCAAGACGGACGAGGCGATCGTCGTGTTCCAGGCGGTGCTCGGCGACTATCCCGAGCTCCCCGAGCCGCACAACAACCTCGCCGTGCTGTACGCGAAGAAGGGCGAATACGAACTCGCGCGCACCGAGCTCGAGGCGGCGATCGCCGCCGCGCCGGATTACGCGATCGCATACGAGAACCTGGGCGACGTCTACGCGCGGCTCGCCGCCGTAAGCTACGAGAAGGCGATCGCCCGCGACCCGCGCAATCGCACCGCGCCGGCAAAGCTCAAGCTCGCGCGCGACGTGCTTGCGCCAGCGCCGGCGTCCGCGACGATACCGCCCGCGTCCGCGACGACACCATCCGCGCCCGCGACGACACCGCCCGCGTCCGCGACGACACCATCCGCGTCCGCGACGACACCGCCCGCGTCCGCGACGACACCATCCGCGTCCGCGACGACACCGCCCGCGTCCGCGACGACCACGACCGCGACGACGGCGCCAGCGACACCGCCCGCTCCGGCGAAGTGACCCCCAACGAACGCCACACCCCAAGGAGAAGTCCCATGCTGCGCAAGCTCATCCTCACCCTCGGCCTCGCCGCCCTCGCCGCGGCGCCGGCGCTCGCGGCCAACCCGCAGGTCGAGTTCGACACGACGGCGGGCGTCATCAAGATCGAGCTGTACCCGGACGCGGCGCCGAAGACCGTCGCCAACTTCCTCGATTACGTGAAGAGCGGCCACTACGTCGGCACGCAGTTCCACCGCGTGATCGACGGCTTCATGATCCAGGGGGGCGGCTTCACGACCGAGTTCTACCAGAAGCCGACGAAGCCGCCGATCCCCATCGAGTCGGAGGGCTCGGCGAAGGCGGGCCTCAAGAACGTCCCGGGCACGATCGCGATGGCGCGCACCAGCGATCCCAACTCGGCGACGTCGCAGTTCTTCATCAACGTCAACAACAACGCGCGCCTCGATTTCTCGGCAGCGACGCCGCAGGGCTACGGCTACACGGTGTTCGGCAAGGTGATCGACGGCATGGACGTCGTCAACAAGATCGCCAAGGCGCCCAAGGGCGCCACGGGGCAGGTGCCGCCCGGCATCAATCCCGGCGACGTGCCCGCGACGCTCGTCGTGATCAAGGGCGCCAAGGTCATCGGCGGCTGACGTCGCACCTCATCGGAGAATCCCATGGTCGTACTCAAAACCAGCCACGGCGAGATCCGGCTCGAGCTCGATGCCGAGAACGCGCCCGCCACGGTGGCCAACTTCCTGCAATACGTGCGCGACGGCCACTACGACAACACGATCTTCCATCGCGTCATCGACGGCTTCATGATCCAGGGCGGCGGCATGGAGCCCGGCATGAAGCAGAAGCCGACCCGTGCGCCGGTCGCCAACGAGGCGACCAACGGGCTCAAGAACAAGGCGTACACGGTCGCGATGGCGCGCACGTCCGAGCCGCACTCGGCGACCGCGCAGTTCTTCATCAACGTCGCCGACAACGACTTCCTCGACTACAAGGCTCCGTCGGCCAACGGCTGGGGCTATTGCGTGTTCGGCCGGGTCGTCGGCGGACAGGACGTCGTCGACCGGATCCGCGCGGTGCCCACCGGCAACAGCGGCTTCCACCAGAATGTCCCGAAGGAAGACGTCGTGATCGTCAAGGCGGAAGAGGTCTGACCGGCCCTCCGGTCGCGCGCGCGCCCTCCCCCGCGTTCGCACGCGCGGTGCGCGGGGTCCGGCGCCGGACCCGGTCCCGCGAGCGCGCGAATCCGATCGTTCGATGCGGCGAGCATGGGCACTGACCCCCGCCCGACGCTCTTCCTGTCCGACCTGCACCTGTCGCCGGACCGCCCGGACGCGGCCGCCGCGTTCCACGCGTTCGCGTCCGGCCCGGCGCGCGCTGCGGCCGCCGTGTACGTCCTCGGCGACCTCTTCGACTGGTGGATCGGGGACGACCAGATGCGCAACCGCTTCGCGGCGGCGATCGTCGCGTCGTTGGCAAGCGTGACCAAGGCCGGCGTGCCCCTGTTCGTCGGCCGCGGCAACCGCGACTTCCTGCTGGGCGAGCGTTTCGCCGGCGCGACCGGCGCCACGATGCTGCCCGACTTCACGGTCGTGGACCTGCATGGCGTGCGCACGCTGCTCTGCCACGGCGACGAGCTGTGCACCGACGACGCCGAGTACCAGGCGTACCGGGCGCGGATGCGGGCCCCGGAGACGCAGGCGCGCCTGCTCGCGATGCCGTACTTCGTGCGCCTCGGCATCGCGTGGTGGCTGCGCCGCAAGAGCGGCAGCGAGAACGCGCTCAAGCCCGAGGCGATCATGGACGTCACCGGGAGCGCGGTCGTCGCGGCACTGCGCGAGCATCGCGCGCGGCGGCTGATCCACGGGCACACGCACCGGCCCGCGCGACACGCGCACGACGTCGACGGCGCGCCGTGCGAGCGCTTCGTCCTCGCCGACTGGCACGACCACGGGCACTACCTCGCGGTCGACGCCGGCGGCGTGAGCGGGCACGACGTCGCGGCGTAGCGAAGCCGGCGCGCGTCGCGGGCCCGACGCGAGTTTCGCCCGCGCCCGTACCGGCGATCAGCGCGACGGCGCTCGCGATTCGAATCCGATCCTAGAGCGCCTGGCGGAAGTCCGCGATCAGGTCGTCGCGATCCTCGATCCCGACGGAGATCCGGATCAGCGAGTCGGCGATCCCCATCGCGGCGCGGCGTTCCGCGCCCATCTCCCAGAAGATCGTGTGCGCGACCGGAATCGCGAGCGTCCGGTTGTCGCCGAGATTCGACGACAGCACGACGACCTTCAGCCGGTTGAGGAAGTCGAACGGGTCGTGCCCGTCCGCGAGCTCGAACGACAGGAGGCCGCCGTAGCCGCGGAACAGCGCGCTCGCCAGCGCGTGCTGCGGGTGCGTCGCGAGCCCGGGGTAATACACGGCGCGGACGTGCGGCTGCTGCTGCAGCCACTGCGCCAGCGCGAGCGCGTTCGCGCAAATCCGGTCCATCCGCAGCGCGAGCGTCTCGGCGCCGACCGCGATGTGATGCGCCTGCTCGGGGGAGAGCGTGCCGCCCCAGTCGCGCAGGCCCTTCTTGCGCAGCTGCTGCAGGCCCCAGTTGCGCGGCGGCTGGGACCTGTACGCGTCGGCGATGTTCGCGAACTTCGTCCAGTCGAAGAGCCCGGTGTCGGTGATCGCGCCGGCGAGCGCGTTGCCGTGGCCACCGATGTACTTGGTCAGCGCGTTGACCACGAGGCCGGCGCCGACCTCCCGCGGACGGAACAGCCACGGCGAGGTCATCGTGTTGTCGACGACGTAGACGATGCCGCGCTCGCGGCAGACATCGCCGATGCGCTTCAGGTCCGCGACCTGCACGCGCGGATTGGCGATCGTCTCGACGAACACGACGCGGGTGGCCGGTGTGATCGCGGCCGCGACCGCTGCCGCGTCGGTGGCGTCGACGAACGACACCGGATGGCCGTGGGCCTCCAGCGTGAGCAGCAGGCTCGACGTGTTGCCGAACACGAACCGGCTCGACACGACGTGGTCGCCGGCCTTGAGCAGTGCCAGCATGATCGCGCCGATGGCCGCCATGCCGGTGGCGAACGTCACCGTGCCGACGCCGCCCTCCATCGCCGTGACCTTTGCCTCCAGCGCCGCCGAGGTCGGGTTGCCCTGTCGTCCGTACGCGTAGCCGGTCGCGCGGCCCTGAAAGACGGCTGCGAGTTCGCGCGCGTCGCGGTAGCCGTAGGCGACGGACAGATGCAGCGGCTTGTGCAGCGCACCGTGCTCGACCGCCGCGTCGCGATCGGAATGGAGGATCGCGGTGGTGAACCCGCGCTTCGTGTCTTCGCTCATGTTCGTTCCGCACCCGCAAACAAAAAACCCGTTTGGGCATCCGCCAAACGGGTTTCGTGTGCTCCGCCAGGCATCCCCTGGCTGGAGCGAACCTCGCTTTAGCGGCATTTATTAAGCGCCCGCAAGCTGAAGCCTCAAATCGGCGCAACTCGAAGGCTACGCATTCGGGCGCCTGCTGTCAATCGCCGCGGAACGGCCGGCCGCATGGCGTACGCCAGCGTCGGCCGGCTGTAGACTAGCGCCCGGGCGGCCACGCGGTACGGCGCGTGGTCGATCCGGGCAGGCGACGACGCGCGGTGGGGAGCCGGGCCGGCGCCGCTCCAAACGATCCCTCGGGAGCCTCTGCATGCCCCGCTCGCAGGCGAACGCTCGCACCGGACGCGCGTCGAAGGAATCGGCCGCGGCGGACATCGCCGCGCATGCCGGGGCCGGGCGCCACGCGCAGGCGATCGCCGCGGCCGACGCCGCGCTGGCGACGCCGCGCGTGCGCGTCGTCGACCGCGTCGCGCTCCTCGACCTGCGCGCCGAGAGCCTCCTCGCGACCGGCGACATCGCCGCGGCCGCCGCCGACGCCGGCGCGATGGTCGAACTCGCGCGCCGCGCGCGCAGGCCCGCGCTGCTCGCGCAGGCGCTCGCCCGCCGCGCGTACGTCGAAATCCGCAGCGGCAACCCGAAGACGGCGCTCGCCACCGCCGGCGACGCGCTCGTCGCCGCCCGCAACGGCGAGGACACGAGGCAGCAGGCGATGGCGCTGCTGCGGCTGGGCGAGGCGCAGTTCCGGCTGCGCGACAGCGAGCGCGGCGCGCGAACCTGCGTGCAGGCGGCGCGGATGTTCAAGGCGATCGGCGAGCCCCTCTGGGAAGGGCGGGCGCTGTGGGGGCTGTCGGCGGCCCGCAGCGCGCAGGGCCGCGGGCCCGACACCGAACGTGCGGCGCGGGCCGCGCTCGCGCTGGCCCGCCGCAGCGGCGACGCGTTCGGCGTCGGCAACGCCCTCAACATGCTGACGTTCTACGAAGCCGACATCGCGAGGCGCAAGGACCTCCTGCGCCAGGCGCTCGCGGCGTTCGAGGCCGCCGGCTACGTCGACCGGAAGGCGATGGTCGTCCACAACCTCGCGCTCGTGTACTACGAGCTCGGGCTGTACCGGCGCGCGCGCCGCCTGCTCGGGCAGGCCGCCGACATCTACCGCCAGACGGGTGCGCTCGGCGGTCTGTCGACGACGACGTGGATGCTGGCGCTCGCCGAGCGCGCGATGGGGCATCGCGCGGCGGCACGCGCGCACATCGAGGCCGCCGCCGCGCTGTGGGAAGCCACCGGCGGCGCGGTCGCACCGATCCAGCGCGACGTCGCATTCGGCGTGCTCGCCATGTGGGAGGACGTGCCGGCCGAGGCGCTGGCGCCGCTCGAGGCCGCGGCACGCGCGCTCTCCGGCACCGACCACGTCTCGATGGAGATGATGGCCAACACCGCGCTGTGCGAGGCCCACCTCGCGCTGGGAAATCCGGCGGCGGCGCTCGCCGCGATCGAGCGGGCGGTCGCGCGGCATCGCGAGCACGGCAGCAAGGCGATCGAGGGCGTCGACACGGTCTGGGTGCTGTGGAACCACTACGACGCGCTGACGGCCTGCGGCCGGCGGGTCGCCGCGCGCCGCGCGCTCGCGCACGCCTATCGCCTCGTCGTCGCGCCAATCCGCGCGATCCGGGACGAGGGGCTCCGGCGCAACTGCCTCTCGAAGGACCGCGACAAGCGCCGGATCGTGCTCGCCGTGATGGCCGAGCGCGCGCGCGACCGCGCCACGGCCCGGCGGCTGCCGCCGCACCTGACCGTCCGCGGCAACCTGCGCGAGCCGTTCGAGCGGCTGGTCGAGGCCGGGCTGCGCCTCAACCAGATCCGCAGCGGCGCCGAGCTGCACGAGTTCCTGATCGACGAGGCCATCGAGATCTCAGGGGCCGAGCGCGTGCTGCTGGTGGTCGACGCGCACGACGGACCGCAGCTCGCCGGTGCGCTGGTCCCCGAAGGGGAGGATCCGGCGGCGTTGCTCCGCGACGTCGCGCCGGAGCTCGACCGGGTGCGCGCCTCCCGGATGGCGCTGCTCGACCACATGCCGGCGCGCGCGGCCGCGGCCGCGCAACGCTCGCGGATCGTCGCGCCGCTGGTCGCGCGCAGCGAGTTGGTCGGGCTGCTGTACGCCGACATCGACGGCGCGTTCGGCCGGTTCCACGAAACCGACCGCGACCTCCTGGCGATGCTGGCGAGCCAGGCGGCGGTCGCGCTCGACAACGCCCAGTGGTCGGAGGGCCTCGAGCGCAAGGTCGCGCAACGCACCGAGGAGCTCTCGGCGAGTAACGCGCTGCTCGAGCAGCGCGCGAGCGAGCTCGCGATCGTCAACGGCGTGCAGGCAGCGCTCGCCGCCGAGCTCGACATCCAGGGCATCTACGACGCCGTCGGCGACAGGATCCGAGAGATCTTCCGCCAGTGCGATCTCTCGATCCGCAACTACGACCCGGTGACGGGCCTCATCGACTACGTATACGTGACCGACAACGGCCGGCGCGTCCGGATCGAGCCGCACCCGCTGCCCGACCGGGGATTCGGCCGCCACGTCGTCGAGACGGGCGAGACGATTGTCGTCAACGAGCGCCTCGAGGCGGTCTCGGCGCATTACGGCTCGCTGACGCTGCCCGGCACGCAGACCGAGAAGTCGGCGGTGTTCGTGCCGCTCAACGTCGCCGGGCGCGTGCGCGGCATCATCCATTTGATGGACATGGAGCGCGAGTACGCGTTCTCCGACGGCGACGTCCGCCTGCTGCAGACGCTCGCCGGCAGCATGGGCGTCGCGCTGGAGAACGCGCGCCTCTTCGCCGAGACGCAGCGGCTGCTGAAGGAGACCGAGCAGCGCGCCGCCGAGCTCGCGGTGATCAACAGCATCCAGCAGGGCATCGCGGCCGAGCTCGACTTCCAGGCGATCGTCGACCTGGTCGGCGACAAGCTGCGCGACGTGTTCCGCTCCGGCGACATCGGGATCCAGTGGCGCGACGAGGAGGCGCGCCTCATCCGCTATCTGTACGTGTACGAGCACGGCAAGCGGATCTACCCCGACCCGACGCCGTTCGCCGGCGCGAACGCCATCACCGAGGCCATGCTGCGGCGCGAGACGCTGGTGCTCGACAATCGCGCGGAGGCGGACGCGCTCGGGATCGCCGTCATTCCCGGCACCGACCGAAGCCTGTCGAGCGTGTACGTGCCGATCTACAGCGGCGAGCGCAACCTGGGCTCGATCGCGCTCGAGAACTACGAGCGCGAGCGCGCGTACGGCGAGGCCGAGGTGCGGCTGCTGTCGACGGTCGCGGCGAGCATGGGCGTTGCGCTCGAGAACGCCCGCCTGTTCGACGAGACCCAGCGCCTGTTCAAGGAGAGCGAGCAGCGCGCGGCCGAGCTCGCGATCATCAACAGCGTGCAGCGCGCGCTCGCGGGCGAGCTGTCGATGCAGGGCGTCTACGACGCCGTCGGCGACAAGATCCGCGAGGTATTCGGCGACACGTCGGTGGACATCCGGACCTACGACCCACAGACCGGAGAAGTCCGCTACCCCTACCTGTTCGCCGAAGGCAAGCGTCACGCGGTCGCGCCCACGCAGCTCGGCGATCGCGGCTTCGGCGCCCAGGTCGTCCGGACGCGCAAGACGCTGCTGATCAACGAGCGCCTGAACGAGGCGTCGGCAGAGGCCGGCTCGTACCTGCTGGTCGATACACGCGCGCAAATCAAGTCCCTCGTCATGGTGCCGCTGATCGTCGCCGGCGACGTGCGCGGCATGGTCCAGCTCAACCACGCGACGCGCGAGGGCCGGTTCACCGCGTCCGATGTCCGGCTGCTGGAGACGCTGGCGGCGAGCATGAGCGTCGCGCTGGAGAACGCGCGCCTGTTCGACGAGACGCAGCGGCTGCTCAAGGAGACCGAGCGGCGCTCCTCCGAGCTCGCGGTCATCAACAGCATCCAGCAGGGGATGGCGAAGGAGCTCAACTTCCAGGCCATCGTCGATCTGGTCGGCGACAAGCTGCGCGAGCTCTTCGCGACCGGCGACCTCGCCATCCACTGGCGCGACGAGCAGGCGGAGATCGTGCATTCGCTGTACGTGTACGAGCACGGCGAGCGCCTCCCGCCAAGAAGTCAGCCGTACCTGCCCGACCGGCCGATCAACCAGGCGTTGCAGACAGGAAAGCCCGTGGTGCTCGGCGACCGCGCGGCCATGGACGCGCTCGGCATCAGGACGGTGCCGGGTACCGACGCGAGCCTGTCCTGCGTCTTCGTGCCGGTCATGGTCGGCGAGCGTTTGATCGCCGCCATCTCGATCGAGAGCTTCGAGCGCGAGCACGCGTTCGGCGAGTCCGAGGTGCACCTGCTCTCCACGATCGCCGCGTCGATGGGCGTCGCGCTCGAGAACGCGCGGCTGCTCGAGGAAACGCAGCGCCGTGCACGGGAAGCGTCCGCGCTGTCGGACGTCGGCCGCGACCTGTCGTCCACGCTCGACCTCGACACGGTCATGGACCGCATCGCCGCGCACGCGAAGGACCTCCTCGCGGCCAGCGACAGCGCCATCTTCCTGCCCGCGCCGGACGGGCAGACCTATCGCGCGATCGTCGCGCTCGGCACCTCTGCCGACGAAATCAAGGCCACGGCGATCGTCGTGGGCCAGGGCATCATCGGCAAGCTGCTGCAGACCGGCCAGCCGGAACTCATCAACGACACGCTGGCGGACCCGCGCGGCGTGCAGATTCCGGGCACCGCTCCGCAGCAGGACGAACGGATGATGGTGGTGCCGCTGCTCTCGGGCGATGCGGTGCAGGGCGCCATGGCGGTGTGGCGGACGGGCGCCGACCGCTTCGAGGCGCACGACCTCGATTTCCTGGTCGGGCTGTCGCGGCAGGCAGCGGTCGCGCTGCAGAACGCGCGGCTGTTCAACGAGACGTCCGAGGCGCTGGAGCGCCAGACGGCCTCGGCCGAGGTGCTGCGCGTCATCAGCGGGTCCATGGCCGACCCGAAGCCGGTCTTCGACAAGATCCTCGAAAGCTGCACGCGACTGTTCGGGGCAGGCGACCCGGCCATCTGCCTGGTCGACGGCGACACGCTGCGGATCGGCGCCTACCGCGGCAAGTTCGCCGAAGAGGTCGAACAGGCGTTCCCGCGTCCGGTCGCCGGCACGATCAGCGACATGACGATCCGGCAGGGCTCCGTCCTGTACCGACCGAGCGTGCTCGCGGCCGGCGACATGCCCGACTACATCGTGGACGTCGCGCGCAAGCGCGGCGACTTCTCCGTCGTGAACGCGCCGATGACGTGGAACGGCCAAGGCATCGGCACGATCGACATGATCTGCACGCCGCCGCGGCCGTTCTCGGACGCCGAGCTGGCGCTCGTCAAGACGTTCGCGGACCAGGCGGTGATCGCGATCCAGAACGCGCGCCTGTTCAACGAGACGCGCGAGGCGCTCGACCAGCAGCGCGCGTCGAGCGAGGTGCTCGGCGCCATCAGCAGCTCGATCGCCGACACGAAGCCGGTATTCGACGTCATCCTGCAGCGCTGCCAGCACCTGTTCGCCGGGGAGCGCGTCGGCATGACGCTGGTGCGCGACGACGGCATGCTCGTCGTCGGCGCCTATGCGGGGCCGGGGGACGACGAGCTGCGCCGGCTGTTCCCGCAGAAGCTCACGCGCGACATGTCGTCGGGCATCGCGATCCTCGACCGCAGGGTACTCATGTATCCGGACGTCGAGTCGGGCGACATGCCCGAGGCCTCCGTGCTGGGCTGCCGGGCGATGGGGCTGCGCTCGATGATCTTCGCGCCGATGCTGTCCGAGGGGCGCGGGATCGGCACGCTGTGGATCGGCCGCGCGTCGACCGGCGCGTTCACCGACAAACAGGTCGCGCTGCTGCGCACGTTCGCAGAGCAGGCGGTGATCGCGATCCAGAACGCGCGGCTGTTCAGCGAGACGCAGGAGGCGCTCGCCCGGCAGACCGCCACCGCCGACATCCTGCGCGTAATCTCCAATTCGCCGACCGACGTGCAGCCGGTGTTCGACGCCATCGTCGGCACGGCGGTGCGCCTGCTCACATGCGACCTCACGGTGGCCGTGCTGCGCAAGGGGAACCGGCAGTCGATGGTGGCCGGCGCGACCCGCGACGGTTCGCCGGTCGGGGTCAGGCCCGGCGACGTCCCGATCGACCCCGCGGCGAACTTCCCGTCGCGCGTGTTCGCGACCGGCAGGATGCTGCACCTGCCCGACTGGGCGGCGATCGAGCTGCCCGAGGCGGAACGCCGCATCCGCGCGTCGAGCGGGATGGCGGCGTCGCTGATGGTGCCGATGGTGCGCGACGGCGAGTGCATCGGCGTACTGGTGTTCGGGCGCAAGACGCCCGGGGCGTTCCGCGATGCCGAGATCGCGCTCGCCGAGTCGTTCGCCGACCAGGCGCTGATCGCCATCGAGAACACGCGGCTGTTCAACGAAACGAAGGAGGCGCTCGCCAAGGTCGAGGAGCGCACGCACGAGCTTACCGAGGCGCTCGATTACCAAACGGCCATCAGCGATGTCTTGCGCTGCATCAGCGAGTCGCCGACCGATGTCGCGCCGGTGTTCTCGGCGATCCTCGAGAGCGCGTCCCGACTCTTCGGCAAGCCGATCGCGGCGGTGTTCCGATACGACGGCGAGCTCGTCCACCTGATCGCCACCCAGAACTGGACACCCGAGGCGATCGAGAACGCGCGCCGCATATATCCGGCGCCGCCCACCCAGGCACAGGTCAGCGGACGCGTCGTGCTGTCGGGCAACGTGCAGGTCATCGAGGACGCGCTGCACGACCCGGCCTACGATCGCGTGACCGCACAGGTCGGCGGGTGGCGTCGAGTTCTGGGCGCGCCGCTGCTCAAGGACGGCGCCCCTGTCGGCGCGATCGTCGTCGCCTGGCGCGATCCGGGGCCGGTCCCGCAGCGGCAGGTCGAGCTGCTGAAGACGTTCGCCGGCCAGGCGGTCATTGCGATCGAGAACGTCCGCCTGATCAACGAGACGAAGGAGGCGCTGGAACAGCAGACCGCAACCGCCGAGGTCCTGCGGGTCATCAGCAGCTCGGTCGCCGATGCCGCGCCCGTGTTCGACAAGATCCTGCAGAGCGGCACACACCTCTTCGCCACCGAGCAGCTCGGCATCTTTCTGGTCGGCGACGACGGGCACGTGCACGCCCGCGCGTGGCGAGGCGACGCATTGGACGCAATCGCGCGCACGTTCCCGAAGCCCGTCGGCCACACGATGACCGGCCGGGTAATCGCCGAGCGGCAAACCGTGCACATCCCTGACACCGCGACGATGGCCGATCCGCCGGAAGCGGTCCGCAGCGTTGTAAGACTCATCGGCGACGCGTCGATCGCCTGGGCGCCGATGCTGTGGGAAGACCGCGGTGTCGGCTCGTTCGCCGTGCTGCGGCGTCCTCCGCGCCCGTTCTCCGACAAGGAGCTCGCGCTGCTCAAGACCTTCGCCGACCAGGCGGTGATCGCGATCCAGAACGCGCGCATGTTCAACGACACCAGGGAGGCGCTGGAGCAGCAAACCGCGACCGCGGAGGTGCTCGACGTCATCAGCCACTCGATGGCCGACGCCTCGCCGGTGTTCGAGAAGATCGTCGAGTGCTGCGCCCGCCTCTTCCCGGCGCAGGCTTTCGCGCTGGGGATCACCGACGAGCGCGGACAGGTGGAGGTGCCGGTGTTCCGCGTGACGGAGGCGGCGCGGCGCCGGCTGGGCGCCGCCGGGGCCGCGGGGGTGGAGGCGCGGATTCGCACCGCCTTCCCGCGTCCGCTGGCCGGCACGCTGACCGAGCAGGCCATTGCCATGGGACGGCTGATCGAGATCCGCGACCTGCGCGACGAGGGCGTCGCGTCGCAGCCGGCCGTCCAGGCCGCGCTGCAGATGGACCTGGGCACGTCCGTCGTTGTCGCGCCGCTGATGTGGGAAGGCCGCGGCATCGGTTCTCTAACGATGTTCCGCGAGGAGGTCGAGGGCCTGCGCGAGCGCGAAAATGCGCTGCTCAAGACATTTGCCGACCAGGCGGTGATCGCCATCCAGAACGCCCGGCTGTTCAGCGAGACCAAGGAGGCGCTCGCCCGGCAGACGGCCACCGCCGAGGTGCTGCGCGTGATCAGCGGGTCGGTCACCGACACCCAGCCGGTGTTCGACGCGATCGTCCAGAGTTGCCAGCGCCTGTTCGCGGGCAAGGCCGTGGCGCTCGTGTTTCCGAACGGGAAGATGCTGGAAGCGGTTGCGTACTGCGACGACAGCGGCGAGCAGCGCGGGCCCGGCATGCTGAAGCCGTGGCCGCTCGACCGGGGCAGCGGCGCCGGCACGAGCATCCTGGATTCGCGGGTCGTCAACGTGCCGGACACCGCGGAAGGGATGAAGCACTTCGCGCGGATGCGCGATCTGGCGGTGTCCCTCGGCTACAAGTCGTGCCTGTTCGTGCCGCTGCTGCGCGAGGGCAAGGCGATCGGCTGCATCACGATCCTCCGCGCCTCCGTCGGCCGGTTCGACGAGCAGGAAGTCGCGCTGGCGCAGACATTCGCCGACCAGGCGGTGATCGCGATCGAGAACGCGCGGCTCTTCAACGAGACGAACGAGGCGCTCGACCAGCAGCGCGCCTCGGGCGAGGTGCTGGCGGCGATCAGCGGCTCGATCGCCGATGCGTCGCCGGTGTTCGAGCGGATCCTCGCGAGCTGCGAGCGCCTCTTCGCCGGCAAGGTCGGCCAGATCAACGTGATCGAGGACGGCATGGTGCGCATGGCCGCGTACCACGGCGCGAACCGGGCCGAAGTGGCGGCGCAGTTTCCGTTCCCGGTCGACGGCAGCAGCGCGACCGGGCTTGCGGTGGCGACGGGGAGAGTGCTCCACTACCCGGACATCGACGCCGAACCGGACCTCCCGCCGCGCGCGCGGGCCGGATGGACCGCGCAGGGCCTGCGCGCGCTGCTCGTCGCCCCGATGCTGTGGGAGGGGAAGGGTGTCGGCACGGTGTTCGTCGGGCGCGGGCAACCGGGGTCGTATTCCGAAAAGGAGATTGCGCTGCTGCGCAATTTCGCCGACCAGGCCGTGATCGCCATCCAGAATGCCCGGCTGTTCAACGAGACGAAGGTGGCGCTCGAGCGGCAGACGGCCACCGCCGAGGTGCTGCGCGTCATCAGCGAGTCGCCGACCGACGTGCAGCCGGTGCTGGACGCCGTCGCGCAGCGCGCGGGCGAGTTGTGCCACGCCGACGGCAGCCGCGTCTGGCTCGTCGAGAACGGGCGGCTGCACGCCAGGACGAGCTACGGGCCCGCGTACACGTCGACGGCGGGCTTCGAGACCCTGCCGATCGCCCGGACCTCCATCGGCGGCCGCTGCGTGCTCGAGCGCCGGCCGATCCACGTCGAGGACGTGCTGCCGGCGATGGACACCGAGTTTCCCGAAATCCGCGAGATCCAGCAGCGCTACGGGTTCCGCACGGTGCTCAACGTGCCGCTGCTGCGCGAGGGCGAGGCGATCGGCGCGATCTCGCTGCTGCGCAACGAGGTGCGGCCGTTCGCGCCCGACGAGATCGGGCTGCTGCAGACGTTCGCCGACCAGGCAGTGATCGCGATCGCGAACGTGCGCCTCTTCAACGAGACCCGCGAGGCGCTCGAGCGCCAGACGGCGACGGCCCGGATCCTGTCCGCGATGAGCGGATCGATCACCGACGCGCGGCCGGTGTTCGAGGCGATCGTGGCGAGCTGTCGCACGCTGTTCGCGGACAGCGTCGTGGCGCTGCGCCTGCTTCGCGACGGCATGCTGGAAGTCGAGGCCAACGTCGGCATGGACAGCGGTCCCGTCCCGCTCGATTCGCAAAGCATCGTCGGCACCTGTGCGCTCGAAGGAAGGACGATCCACGTCCCCGACCTCGAGCAGGCTGCGGTGCAGTACCCGCGCGGACGGCAGATGGCGCTGAAGATGGGCTACCGGTCGGCGATCTTCGCGCCGCTGATGCGGGGCGACGCGGCACTGGGGACCATCGCCGTGTTCCGGCGGACGCCGGGCGCCTTCAACGACAAGGATGTCGCGCTGCTCGACACCTTCGCCGACCAGGCGGTGATCGCGATCGAGAACGTTCGCCTCTTCAACGAGGCGCAGCAGGCGCGCGCCGCCGCCGAGGCGGCCAACGAGGCGAAGAGCTCGTTCCTCGCGACGATGAGCCACGAGATCCGCACGCCGATGAACGCGGTGATCGGGATGAGCGGCCTCCTGCTCGACACCCCGCTCAACCGGGAGCAGCACGACTACGCGGCGACGATCCGCGAATCGGGCGACGCGCTGCTCACGATCATCAACGACATCCTCGACTTCTCGAAGATCGAGGCCGGGCGCATGGACATCGAGGTCTCGCCGTTCGACCTGCGCGACTGCGTCGAGTCGGCACTCGACCTCGTCTCCACGCGCGCAGTGGAGAAGCACCTCGACCTCGCGTACCTGTTCGAGGGCGACGTGCCGCCCGCGATCGCCGGCGACGTCACGCGGCTGCGGCAGGTGATCCTCAATCTCCTGTCCAATGCGGTGAAGTTCACGGAGTCCGGCGAGGTCGTGCTCACGGTGACCGCCCAGCCGGCGGCGGCCGGCCGGGTCGAGCTCACGTTTGCCGTGCGCGACACGGGCATCGGGCTCACGGACGAGGCAATGGGGCGCCTCTTCCAGTCGTTCTCGCAGGCCGACTCGTCGACGACGCGCAAGTACGGCGGCACGGGCCTGGGCCTCGCCATCAGCCGCCGCCTCGCCGAGCTGATGGGCGGGCGCATGTGGGCGCAGTCGGAGGGCCCAGGCCAGGGCTCGACGTTCCTCTTCACGATCGAGGCGCCCGTCGCCGACGTGCCGCCCGCCCGGCAGCACAGCATCACCGGCGTGCAGCCCGGCCTCGCCGGCAAGCGGCTGCTGGTCGTCGACGACAACGCGACCAACCGGCGCGTGCTGGGCCTGCAGGCGACCAAGTGGGGCATGCACGTGCGCGAGACGGATTCGCCCGCGCAGGCGCTCGCGTGGATCACCGCAGGCGAGGCATTCGACGCCGCGGTCGTCGACATGCACATGCCGGAGATGGACGGCGTCGCGCTGGCCCGGCGCCTCCGCGACGTGCGGCCGGACCTGCCGCGCGTGCTGTGGAGCTCGCTCGGCCGTCGCGAGGCCGGCGACGACGACGCGCTGTTTGCCGCCTATCTGGCCAAGCCGGTCCGGCAGTCCCATCTCCACGACACGCTGGTGAGCCTGCTCGCGCACGACGCGGCGCCGAGGGCGGCGCCGGACGCGGCCCCGATCAAGCTCGATCCCGGGCTCGCGGCACGGCATCCGCTGCGCATCCTGCTCGCCGAGGACAACGTGGTGAACCAGAAGCTCGCGCTGCGCCTGCTGCAGCAGATGGGCTATCGCGCCGACCTCGCGTCGAACGGCATCGAAGCGGTCGAGTCGGTCGAGCGGCAGGCGTACGACGTGGTGCTGATGGACGTGCAGATGCCGGAGATGGACGGCCTCGAGGCGTCGCGCCGGATCAACGCGCGCTTCGGCCCCGGCGAGCGCCCGCGCATCGTCGCGATGACCGCCAACGCCATGCAGGGCGACCGCGAGATGTGCCTCGCCGCCGGCATGGACGACTACATCACGAAGCCCATCCGGGTCGAGCGGCTGGTCGAGGCGCTCGCCAACACGCCCGCCCGCACGGAGCGTCCATGAGCGCCGCCGGGCCGTCCCAAGGCGCGAATTGCGCCCCCTCTGGGGGCAGTGCAGCGGCGACAGCCGCAACCGTGGGGGTACACCAATGACGGCCGCCATCGACCCGGAAACCTTCGCGATGCTCCGTGACACGACGGGGAGCGACTTCGTGCGGGAATTGATCGACACGTTCCTGCAGGAGGCGCCGGGGATGCTCTCCGAGCTCCAGGCGTCGTTGTCGGCGATGGACGCCGACCGCTTCCGCCGCGCCGCGCACTCGCTCAAGTCGAACGGCAACACGTTCGGGGCGCTGGCGCTGGGCGGGCTCGCGCGCGACCTCGAGGTGGCGGGCGTGGACGCGGCGGCCGCGCGCGGGCCCGCCGCGCTCGCCTCCGTGCAGGCCGAGTACGCGCGCGTCGCCGACGCGCTGCGGGCGCTGCGCGATGAGTGACCTCGCCGCCGCGCCGGCGCGTCTTCTGGTGGCCGACGACAACAAGGTCAACCGGCTGCTGCTGACGCGCAACCTCGAGCTGCAGGGCCACACCGTGGCGTGCGCCGAGAACGGTCGCGTGGCGCTGGAGCTGCTGCGGCGCGAGCGCTTCGACCTCGTGCTGCTCGACATGGAAATGCCCGAGCTCGACGGCTTCGCCGTGCTGGAGGCGATGAAGCGCGACCTCGCGCTGCGGGACACGCCGGTCATCGTCACGTCCTCCCTCGAGGGCCTCGACCACGTGGTCCGCTGCATCGAGCTCGGCGCCGAGGACTACCTGCCGAAGCCCGTCAATCCGGTGCTGCTGCGCGCGCGCCTCTCCGCGAGCCTCGAGAAGAAGCGCCTGCGCGACCAGCAGAAGGAGCTGCTCCGGCGCTTCGCGACGCCCGAGGTCGCCGCCGACCTCGAGCAGTCGGGCTTCGCGCTCGGCGGCCGGCGGGTTCACGCAACCGTCATGTTCACCGACATCCGCGACTTCACGCCGCTCGCCGAGGCGCAACCGCCGGAGGAGACGATCGAGCTGCTCAACAACTGGTATGCGCTGATGTTCGACGCGATCAGCGGACAGGGCGGCATCGTCACGCAGATGATCGGCGACGGCCTGATGGCGGTGTTCGGGGCGCCCGCTTCGCTTCCCGACCACGAGCAGCGCGCGGTGCACGCGGCACGCGAGATGATCGAGCTCGTCGCGATGTTCAACCAGGAGCGAGCCGCCGCGGGCAAGGCGGCGATTCGCATCGGCATCGGCATCGCGTCCGGCGAGGTGATCGCCGGCTACACGGGCACGAAGGCGCGCGCGACCTACACGTGCATCGGCGACACGGTCAACCTCGCCGCGCGCATCGAAGCGCACACGAAGGTCGCGCGGCGCGCGATCCTCGTCGACGCCGCGACCCGTGCCGGGCTCGGCGACCGCTACGACCCGGAGGCGCTCGGTCCCGTCGCCTTCAAGGGCATCGCCGCGGCCGTGCCGATATTCGCGCTCGACGCGGTGCCGGGCTAGCACGCGTCCGTCGCGCGCGTCGGGCCATGTCCGGTGGTTCCGGCGGTGACGCCATTACGGGCCGGCGGGTCGGCCGGACTCACTGCAGCTGCAGGGTCGCCGCCTCTTGTCCGCTCACCGCGTCGCGCCGTCCGCCCCGCAGAAGGTCGGCGATGGCCTGCCCCGTGACCGGCCGGCTCAGCAGGTAGCCCTGCATCGTCGTGCACCCGCTCTCGACCAGGAAGTCGCACTGCGCCTGGGTCTCGACGCCTTCCGCGACGACGTCGAGCTTGAGGCTGTTCGCGATCGCGATGATCGCCGCGACGATGGCCGCCGCCTCGTCGCTCTCGACGGCGTCGCGGATGAACGCGATGTCCAGCTTGAGCTTGCGCAGCGGCAGGCGGCGCAGGTAGGACAGCGACGAGTACCCGGTGCCGAAGTCGTCGATGGCGATGGCCACGCCCATCTCGCGCAGCGCGTTGAGCGTCGCGAGAGCAGTGTCGAAATCGCCCATCAGCGCCGACTCGGTGATCTCGAGCTCGATGCAGTCGAGCGGCACGCCGATGACCTGCGCGATCTCCTGCACGCGGCCGGCCAGCGCGGTGTCCGCGAACTGCACGCTGGACAGGTTGACGCCGACGGCGATCGGGGGCAATCCGTCCTGCAGCCAGTCGTTGTGCTGGATCAGCGCCGAGACGAACACCCACTCCCAGATCGCCATGATCAGCCCCGCCTCCTCGGCGACGGGGATGAACTCGCTCGGCGGCAGCAGGCCGAGCGTCGGATGGTTCCAGCGCACCAGCGCCTCGACGCCGACCACCGCGCCGGTCGACACGTCGATCTGCGGCTGGTAATGCAGGACGAACTGCTCGGCCTCGATCGCCCGGCGCAGGTCGTGCTCGAGCGACAGTCGCTGCGCGGTGGCTTCGCGCATCGACTCGCGGTAGAACGCGTGGCGATTGCGCCCCTCGGCCTTCGCGTTGTACATCGCCACGTCGGCGTTGCGAAGCAGCGTGTCGAGGTTGTTCCCGTCCCGCGGGTACAGCACGATGCCGACCGACGCCGACACGAAGACCTCGTGCGCGGAGAGCTTGATTGGCTGCGCCAGCGTGTCGAGGACCCGGCGCGCCGCCCGGGCCGCGTGCTCCTCGGTGGCCACGCCGGCGAGCAGCACGACGAACTCGTCGCCGCCCTGCCGGCACACGTCGCGCTCCGGCGTCCCGCCGCGGGTGGGCCCCGCCCCCTCCTCGATGCGCAGGACGCGCGTGAGCCGCTGCGCGACGACACGCAGCAGCTCGTCGCCGACGGCGTGGCCGAGCGTGTCGTTGATGCGCTTGAACTGGTCGAGGTCGAGGAACATCAGCGCGAACGACGTCGACGTGCGCGACGCGAAGTCGAGCGTCTCGACCAGCCTTTCGTGGAAGCGCGACCGGTTCGGGAGCTCGGTCAGCACGTCGTAATACGCGAGCTGGTGGACCTCGTGGATCGCCTCGGCGTGCTCCGTCGCGTCCTGGATCGTCCCGACCACGCTGCCCGCGCTTCCGTCGGCGACCCCCAGCGCCTCGCCCATCATGCGCACTTGCAGGTACTCGCCGCTGCGAGTCCGGACCCGCGCGTCGAGTCCCGAAGCGGCCCGGCCGCGCGCGAGATTCACGAGCCAGCGGCGGAACGCCCGGCGATCGTCCTTGTGGACGCGCGGAAGCAGCGCGGCGGGCGCGGCGGCGAAGCGCTCGCCGTCGATGCCCAGCATGCGCTGGAGCTCGGCCGAACAGACGACGCGATTGGTGGCGCGGTCCCATTCCCAGCTTCCGACCCGGGCGACGCGCTGGGCCCGATTGAGGTGCCGCGCCATGCGCCGCTTCTCGCGACCGGCGAGCTGGGCCGCCTTGCGCGCCGCCTTGAGCTCCTCCACGCGTTCGAGCGTTCGCGCGTGCAGTCGCTCCAGGCGCACGGCCAGGTCTGGTGAAGCGTCAGCCACCGCCGCCGGCGCGCCGTCCTCGGGCGCACCCGCCTCGAACTGGCGCATCGCGCGGCGCAGCCGGCGCAGGAGCTGCGTGTGCGACTGCACGAGCCACCCGGCGGCAGCACTCGGCACGACGATGGCCGCCACCGCATAGGCCGCGGCGGGCAGCCAGCCGAAGTGGAACAGCGCCAGCAATGCGAGCTGGATTCCCGCGACGAGTGCGACGGCCCGGACCGCGATGACGCTCGTGGTCCGGGGTCCCGCTGCGCGGGAGGCGCCGGCGATGGCGGTATTGCCCGACGGTGTGGGTAGCGCGAGCACGAATCGACCACCTGAGTCACTTGTCGCCGCCACCGGACGCCCGATGGCGACCCGCGACCGCCGTCCCGGCGGGGGCGGGGCGCGAGCACGCGGCCGCGGAGATCGTGCCGCACCGCCGGAACATGCAATGGGCATGCCACTTCGGGGGTTCGTCGCCGGGCGGCCGACGGACGTGGTCCCCGGGGGAGGCTCCGGCAGCAGCGCGCCGGGACGGAGGCGGCCGCTACCCGGGCTGCTTTTCCTCTTCCAGCAGGTCGGCCTCGGCCTGGCCGCGCGCCTCGTCGCGCTCGACCGCGAGGTGCGACAGGTAGTCGGCGGTGATGTCGCCGGTGATGTACTTGCCGTCGAAGCAGGATGCCTCGAAGTTGACGAGCCGCGGGTTCGCCGCACGCACCGCGTCCTTCAGCGCGTCGAGCTCCTGGTAGATGAGGAGGTCGGCGCCGATCTCGAGCGCGATCTCCGCCTCGGTGCGGCCCGTCGCCACCAGCTCGCTCTGGTTGGGCATGTCGATGCCGTAGACGTTCGGGTGGCGCACCGGCGGGCTCGCCGACGCGAAGTACACCTTCTTTGCCCCCGCCTCGCGCGCCATGTTCACGATCTCGCGCGACGTCGTGCCGCGGACGATCGAGTCGTCGACGAGCAGCACGACCTTGTCCCTGAACTCGATGCCGACCGGGTTCAGCTTCTGGCGGACGCTCTTCTTGCGCATCGCCTGCCCCGGCATGATGAACGTGCGCCCGATGTAGCGGTTCTTGACGAAGCCTTCGCGGTACTTGAGGCCGAGGCGGTTGGCGAGCTCGAGCGCGGACGGCCGGCTCGAGTCGGGAATCGGGATCACGACGTCGATATCCTGCGCCTGCGGCATCCGCCGGATCTTCTCGGCGAGCGCGCCGCCCATGTTGAGCCGCGCCTCGTACACGGAGGTCCCGTCGATCACCGAGTCCGGGCGCGCGAGGTAGACGAACTCGAAGATGCACGGGTTGAGGGACGGGTTCTCGGCGCACTGCCGCGCGTGGAACTGCCCGGTGTTGTCGACGAAGATCGCCTCGCCCGGCGCGACGTCGCGCATCACGTGGAAGCCGAGCGGCTCGATCGCGACGGACTCCGACGCGACGAGGTACTCGGTGCCACCCATCTGCTCGTTGCGGCCGACGATGAGCGGGCGTATACCGTACGGATCGCGGAACGCGAGCATCCCGTACCCGGCGATCATCGCGACCACGGCGTACGCGCCGCGGCACCGCTTGTGCACGCCGGCCACCGCCTTGAAGATCGCCTCCGGATCGAGGCGGTGGTGCTGCGCGGCGCGCTCGAGCTCGAGCGCCAGCACGTTCAGCAGCACCTCGCTGTCGGAATTGGTGTTGACGTGGCGGAAGTCGAGCTGGAACAGCTCGCGCTTGAGCTCTTCGCTGTTCGTGAGATTGCCGTTGTGCCCGAGCGTCACGCCGAACGGCGAGTTCACGTAGAAGGGCTGCGATTCGAGGTCGGAGAACGCCGAGCCCGCCGTCGGATACCGGCAGTGGCCGATACCCGCCGCCCCCGACAGGTCGCGCATGTTGCGCGTGCGGAACACGTTCTGCACGAGTCCCGGGCCCTTGTACATGTGGAAGATCGGGCCCTCGCTGGTGACGATGCCCGCGGCGTCCTGACCGCGGTGCTGCAGCAGCAGAAGGCCGTCGTACAGCAGCTGGTTGACGGGCGTGTGCGCTACGACGCCGACGATGCCGCACATAGGGGGTCTTACACCTTTCGCTCCGCGGGCGCGCGCATGCGCGCCCCGCCCTCGCGGGAGTAATCGAGCCGGTCCGCCCACTCGGCCGGCAGCCACGGCTTCAGCACCAATGCCGCGGCCGTCAGCGGCGCGGCAAGGATCGAATTCTGCCACCAATCGTACCGCGGCGCCGTCGTGAGGCCCGCGACCAGCACGAACGCCAGCACCAGCACGACGCCGCGCGCGATGCCGAAGACCGCGCCCAGGAAGCGGTCGACGAAGCCGAGCCCGGACTTGCGGATCACGCTCGACAACGGCCACGCAACAAGCGCGCCAGCGAGCAGCGCCGCGATCAGGATCGCGGCGAACGCGACCAGGTAGCGCACCACCGGGTGTCCGCCGAACTCGGGCAGCATCGCGCCGAGCAGCGGCGTGAAGGCGACGGCGGCGAGAAATCCCAGGCCCCACGACAGCAGCGCGATCAGCTCGCGCGTGACGCCCCGCGCGTAAGCGATCAGCATCGACAGCACCACCGCGCCGATGACCGACCAGTCGAGTATCGTCATCGCCGCGTCCGGCCGCTACTTGACGGGCGCGACGATCCCGCTGTGGCCCTCGCCTTTGAGCTTGTCGCGCACGGCGACGGCGGCCTCGCGCGACGGGAACGGGCCGACCCGGACGCGCCAGAGCGTGCCCCGGCTGGTCTCGAGCGGCTCGGTGTAGGCGGCGTATCCGCCCTTCTTGAGCCGGTTGGCGAGCGCGTTCGCGCCCTTGTCGTCGGAAAACGCCGCGAGCTGGACCGAGAAGCCGGCACCGTTGCCATCCGCCTTCGCGGGTGCCGCCGGTGCGGGCGCCGGCGCGGCCTCGGCCGGTGGCGCTTTCGCGGCCGGCGCGGGCACGGGCGTGGCCGCGGGTGCAGGTGCGGGCGCAGGCGCGGACGCCGCCGGCGCCTTCGCCGGCGCCGCGAGCACACGCTGCTCCGCTTCCTCCAGCGAACGCTTCGGCGCGGCCGCAGGCGGAGGCTCCGCGGCACTCGCCGGCACCGGGGTGGTGTCCTGCTTCGGCGCTTCGGTCTTCGCCGCCGCCTCCGGTTCGGCCTTCGGCGGTTCGCTCTTCGGGAGATCCTTCTTCGCGGCGTCGGCCTTCGCGCCCTCCTGCTTCGCGTCGCCCTTCGCGCCCGCGGCCTTCGCGTCGCCGCGGCCCTTGTCGCTCAGGCGGTTGACGAACTTGGAGTCGTCGACGGGCGGGATGCGGACGGACACGTCCTCGCCGAGCGGCCTGGGCTCGCTTTCGAGCAGCATCGGCACGAACACCGCGGCGGCCAACGCGAGCACGATGGCGCCCACGAGCCGGCGGCGCGCGCGCCGGCGCAGGTCGTCGAGATTCGCTTCGGCGGGAGGAGCGGTCATGGCGGATGCGCCGGTCCGCAGCGGTTACCGCGCCGGCGCGCGGAGCGCGGCGGCCACCGTGAGGAACGAGCCGAAAACGACGATTCTATCAGCCTCCCCTGCCGCCTCGCGTGCGGCGGCGAGCGCGCCCGCGACATCGTCGAACGCGCGAACCGCCGCCGCGTCGACGCCGGCGGCGGCGAGCGCGTCGCGCAGGCGCGCGGCACCCGCGCCGCGCGGCCCGGGCAGCGTGGCGACATGCCAGCGATCGACGCGCGATCGCAGCTGCGCGACCACGCCGTCGATGTCCTTGTCGGCCAGCATGCCGAACACGGCGATGGTTGCCGGGAAGTACCCCATGTCGCCGAGCGCTGCGGCCAGCGCATGCGCCGCGTGCGGATTGTGCGCGACGTCGAGCACCGTGGCCGGGCGTCCGGGAAGGACCTGGAAACGACCGGGAAGCGCGACGTTCAGCAGGCCGTCGCGAACGGCGCCGGCCGCGACGGGCAGGCGCGCATGCAGCAGGTCGAGCACGACGAGGGCGGTCGCGGCATTGGCGAGCTGGCAAGCGCCGCGCAGCGCGGGAAACGGCAGCCCGTACCGGTCGCCGCGCGGGCCGCGATAACGCCACTGCGTTCCCTCGCTCGTTGCGCCGTAGTCGCGGCCGATGAGGACGAGGTCGGCACCCAGGCGCTCTGCCGTGGCGATGACCGTCGCCGGCGGCGCCGGATCTGCGCACACGGCCGGACGCCGCGCACGGAAGATGCCGGCCTTCTCGCGCCCGATGTCTTCGCGCGTCGCGCCGAGGTAGTCGACGTGGTCGATCGCGACGCTCGTCACCACCGCGACGTCCGGGTCGACGACGTTGACGGCGTCGAGGCGTCCGCCCAGGCCCACCTCGAGGACCAGCGCATCGAGCCCCGCGCGCGCGAACAGCCACAAGGCAGCCAGCGTGCCGAACTCGAAGTACGTCAGCGGCACCGGATCGCCGGCGTCCGGAGCGCGGGCGTCCTCCACGGCATTGAACGCCGCGAGGAGATCGTCGTCGGTCGCCTCTCGCCCCGCGATGCGCACGCGCTCGTGATAGCGAAGGAGGTGCGGCGACGTGTAGAGGCCGGTGCGGTAGCCGGCGCAGCGCAGCATCGACTCGATCAGCGCGCAGGTCGAGCCCTTGCCGTTGGTGCCCGCGACCGTGACGACCGGGCACGCGATCGCCGCGTCCATGCGCGCGCGCACGGCGCGCACGCGGTCGAGGCCGAGGGCGATCGGCTTCGGGTGCAGCGTCTCGAGGTAGGCGAGCCAGCCGGCAGGCGTCGCGGGGCGGCTCAACGGCGAGCGGACGTCAGTTGGAGGGCGCCGGCTGCCGCGCGAGCAGCGCGAGGAGGCGCGCGAGTTCGTCGCGCAACTGGCGGCGGTCGACGATGAGGTCGAGCGCGCCCTTTTCCATGAGGAACTCGGCGCGCTGGAAGCCGTCCGGCAGCTTCTCGCGCACGGTCTGCTCGATGACGCGCGGGCCGGCGAAGCCGATCAGCGCGCCCGGTTCGGCGATGACGAGATCGGCGACGAACGCGAACGACGCCGACACCCCGCCCATCGTCGGGTCGGTGAGGATCGACACGAACGGCAGCCGCGCGCGGTTGAGCTCCTGCAGCACGGCCGTGGTCTTCGCCATCTGGAACAGCGAGTTGACGCCCTCCTGCATCCGCGCGCCGCCCGACGCCGACACGCTGACGAACGGAACCCGGTTCTCGTATGCGACGCGCACGCCGCGAACGAAGCGCTCGCCGACGACCGAGCCCATCGAGCCGCCCATGAACTCGAACTCGAACGCCGCCAGCACCAGCGGCACGCTCTTCACGCTGCCCTGCATGACGACGAGAGCGTCGGTCTCGCCGGTCTCCTCGAGCGCCGCGGCCAGGCGGTCCGGGTATTTCTTCTGGTCGCGGAACTTGAGGCTGTCGACGGGCACCACCTCGGATCCGATCTCGAAGCGGCCTTCCGGGTCGAGCAGCTGTTCGACGCGCTCGCGCGCCGGCACGCGCGCGTGGTGCGCGCACTTCGGGCAGACGCTGAGGTTCTTCTCGAGGTCGGTGCGGTAGAGCACCGCTTCGCACGCGGGACACTTGACCCACAGACCCTCGGGGACCGGCGTGCGGCGCTCGCCCGGGGTTCGCTTGATGCGCGGCGGAAGCAGCTTCTGCAGCCAGGTCATCCTCGTCCCTCCCGCGAGCCTCGCGCCGCGTCAGCGCGCCGGCTTGGCCGGCATCGCGTCGAGCGCGTGGCGGATGTTACCAAGCCAGGCCCCGGCGCGGGAAGCGGCGTCCGCGGCGGTCCCCGCCTCGATCTCCTGGATGATGCGGCTGCCGATGACGACGGCGTCGGCGTGCGCGGCGACGGCCTGCGCGCTGGCGGCATCGCGGATGCCGAACCCGACGCCGACCGGCAGCGTGACGTGCCGGCGGATCTCGGCGAGCTTGCGCGCGACGTCCGCCGTGTCGAGGTGGCCGGCGCCGGTCACGCCCTTGAGCGACACGTAATAGACGTAGCCGCGCGCGAGGCGCGCCACGCTTTCGATGCGCGACTCCGGCGTGGTCGGCGACAGCAGGAAGATCGGCGCGAGCCCGTGGGCGGTCATCGCCTTCGCGAACTCCCCCGCCTCTTCCGGCGGATAGTCGACGACGAGGACGCCGTCGACGCCGGCCGCGAACGCACGCTCCGCGAACGCGGCGACCCCCATCGCCTCGATCGGATTCGCGTAGCCCATCAGCACGACCGGCGCCGTCGCGTTGCCGCGGCGGAATTCCGCGACGACCGCGAGCACGTCGGCGAGCGTCACGTGCTGCGCGAGCGCGCGCTCGGAGGCCCGCTGGATCACCGGTCCGTCGGCCATCGGATCGGAAAACGGGACACCGAGTTCGATGACGTCGGCACCGGCGTGCACGAGCGCCTCCATGATCGGCCGCGTCGCCGCGAGCGACGGATCGCCGGTCGTCACGTAGGGGATGAGCGCGGTGCGGCCTTCCGACTTCAGCCGGGCGAAGGTGGCGTCGATGCGGTTCAAGTCAAAGTCTCACAATGAGGCGCAGAGACGCCGAGGAACGTCCCGCGGAAGCGGCATGCAGCGAGCACCCGACGTTCTCGGCGCCTCTGCGTCTCCTGTGCAAGAAACGTCACCGCTTGGCCGGGTCGCACTCCGGCCGGCAGTAGAACTTGAGCCCCGAGCGCTCGGCCACCGTGTTCATGTCCTTGTCGCCGCGACCGGAGAGGTTGACGAGCAGGATCCGGTCGCGTCCCATCGTCGGCGCGAGCTTCTTCGCGTACGCGAGCGCGTGCGACGACTCGAGCGCCGGGATGATGCCCTCGATCCGGCAGCAGTCGTGGAACGCCGCGAGCGCCTCGGCGTCGTCGATCGTCACGTACTCGGCGCGGCCCGAGTCCTTGAGCCACGCGTGCTCCGGGCCCACGCCCGGATAGTCGAGGCCCGCCGACACCGAGTGCGTCTCGATGATCTGTCCGTTCGCGTCCTGCAGCAGGTACGTGCGGTTGCCGTGCAGCACGCCGGGGCGCCCGGCCGTCAGCGAGGCGGAGTGCCGGCCGGTCGCGATGCCCTCGCCGCCCGCCTCGACGCCGATCAGCCGCACGTCGCCGTGCGGGATGTACGGGTAGAAGATCCCCATCGCGTTGCTGCCGCCGCCGACGCAGGCGATGACCGCGTCCGGCTGCCGCCCTGCGTACTCGGGCATCTGCACGACGCATTCGTCGCCGATCACGCGCTGGAAGTCGCGCACCATCATCGGGTACGGATGCGGGCCGGCCACGGTGCCGATGATGTAGAACGTGTTCTCGACGTTCGTGACCCAGTCGCGCATCGCCTCGTTCAGCGCGTCCTTCAGCGTCTTCGAGCCCGACTCCACCGGCACGACCCGGGCGCCCAGCAGGTTCATGCGGAACACGTTCTGCGCCTGCCGCTTCACGTCCTCCGAACCCATGTACACGACGCATTCCATGCCGTAGCGCGCGGCGATCGTCGCCGTCGCCACGCCGTGCTGTCCGGCGCCGGTCTCGGCGATCACGCGCGGCTTGCCGAGGCGCTTCGCGAGCAGCGCCTGGCCGATGACGTTGTTGATCTTGTGCGCGCCGGTGTGGTTCAAGTCCTCGCGCTTCAGCCAGATCTGCGCGCCGCCGAGCTCGCGCGACCACCGCTCCGCGTGGTAGACGGGGGAGGGCCGGCCGACGTAGTGCTTCAACTCGCGCTCGAACTCGGCGCGGAACGCGGGATCGGCGCGGTGACGTTCGTACTGCGCCTTCAGCTCGTCGAGCGCCTGGATCAGCGTCTCGGCGACGAACACGCCGCCGTACGGGCCGAAGTGGCCGCGCGCGTCCGGCAGGTCATAGGGCAGGTCCATCATCCGCATTGCGCACTCCTTCGACGAACGCCGCGATCCGTGCCGCGTCCTTGCATCCCTTGCGCGCCTTGCCGTCGGGGCCGCGCTCCTCGACGCCGCTCGACACGTCGACGGCCCACGGTCGCACGGCGCGGATCGCGTCGCCCACGTTCGCCGCGTCGAGGCCGCCGGAGAGGATCACCGGCGCGGAAAGCCGTGCCTGGACCGCGGGCGTGAGCCGCGACCAGTCGAACGCGTGGCCGGTGCCGCCGGGAAGATCCCCCGGCCGGAACGTGTCGAACAGCAGGCCCGCGGCATCCGCGTAGAGAGCAGCGTATTCTAGCAAATCGACCCCGTCCTTCACGTGGACGGCCTTGAGGTACGGGCGACCGAACGACCGGCAGAGATCGGGCGTTTCGGCGCCGTGGAACTGCAGCGTGTCGACCGGCACGGCGGCGAGCACGGCGCGCACGTCCGCCGGCCGCGGGTCGACGAACAGTGCGACCTTCGTCACGAACGGCGGCAACGCGTCGGCGATCTCGCGTGCGCGGCCGACGTCGACGACGCGCGGGGTGCCGCTCCAGAACACGAGGCCGATCGCATCGGCGCCGGCGGTGCTCGCCGCGAGTCCGTCCGCGACGCGCGTGATGCCGCAGATCTTGATGCGCGTGCGACGCGCGATCATGCGCACGCGACCGCGACGCCGCGCACGGTCGGCGGCAGCCCGAAGCGTGCGTCGTAGTCGGCGCCGGCGAGGTACAGGCCGTCCGCCGCGAACGTCGGCGCCGCGAGCGTGCGGTCGCGCGCGGCGAGCAGCGACGCGATCCAGCCGGGCGGCTGCCGCCCGGCGCCGACGTACACCAGGGCTCCGACGATGTTGCGGACCATGTGGTGGAGAAACGCGTTGGCCGAGAAATCGAAGCGGATGAACGGGTCCTGCGCCGCGACCGCAACGCGCGAGAGCGTCTTCACCGGCGACTTCGCCTGGCACTCCGCCGCGCGAAATGCGGAGAAATCGTGCGTGCCGGCCAGGTGCGCCGCACCCGCGCGCATCGCGTCGACGTCGAGCGGTCGATGGTACCAGCCCACGCGGCCCGCGGAGAGACCGGGCCGCTCCGCGCGGTTCAGCAGCAGGTAAGTGTAGTGGCGTGCCGTCGCCGCGAAGCGCGCATGGAAGTCGGGGCCGACCCCGTGCGCCCACAGGACCGCCGCCGCCTGCGGGAGGTGCGTGTTGACGCCGCGGACCCACGCGCCCTCCGGCCGCTGCGCATCGGTGTCGAAGTGGACGATCTGGGAAACCGCGTGCACGCCCGCGTCCGTGCGCCCGGCGGCGGTGACGGCGACGCCGTGGCCGGCGATCGCGCCGATCGCATGCTCGAGCGCGTCCTGGACGCCGCACCGCGCCGGCTGCGACTGGAACCCGCAGAACGCGAAGCCCGCGTACTCGACGGCCAGGGCGAAGCGCATTCAGGGATCGGAGGTCAGGAATCAGGGATCGGAAAAGCCAAAGACACCGCGCTCGCCGTCACGTTCGCCGGCGGTCGCGGTGTCTTCGAGCGTACGTGCCCAGGGCAGCGGCGTCGCGTGACCGAAATCTGATTCCTGATTCCCGACCTCTGATCCCCGAATCAGCCCAGCTTCGACAGCAGCGACTTTGCCTCCGCCTTCTGCTGGTCGTCGCCCTCGTGCAGCACTTCCTGCAGAATTTCGCGCGCGCCCTCGACGTCGCCCATCTCCTGGTACGCCTTCGCGAGATCGAGCTTGGTCGCGGCGTCGTGCCACTGGCCGTCGAGCACCGACGGCGTCGGATCCTCGAACGTCGAGCGCTCCGGATCGAACGACAGGTCGAGCTTGTCGAGTTCGAGCGCCGCGGCCGGCCGCGCGAGTTGCGACGGCGTGCCGCCCGGGGCCGCGCCCGCGGCGGCGGCCTCCAGCGCGGGCTCGCGCGGCTTGCCCATCGGCGCCGGCTTCTCGGCGTCGTCGAGCTTGAAGTCGAGGTCGAACTTGCCTTCGGCGGCCGCGCTTCTCGCCGCCGCTTCCACCTTCTCGGAAACGCTCGACCCTGCGGCCGCGACGCCCGCCACCGCCGCGCCGGCCGCCGCGGCGAAACCCGCGGCCGGAAGCTTCATCGTGCGGTCCAGATCGAAATCGCCCGCCGGCACCGACGCCTTCGCGGTCTTCTCGAGCTCGGACTCGGCGCCGGCCAGGATGTCCGCCGGCGACTTGGGCGCGACGCCCGAAGAAGGCGAGATCGAGATCTCCTCGTCCATCTGGAAATCCAGCGACGACTCGGCCTTCGCCGCGGTGCCGGCGTCGCGCTTCGCGGAATCCGCCGCGAATTCGGCGCCGCCGCGCGCAGGCGGCGCGCCGCCTTCGCCGAACATCGGATTGTTCGGATCGAGCTGGCGCCCGAGGGCCACGGCCTTCTGCCAGACCTCGCCCTGGCCGCTCGTCACCGCGTAGAGCTCCGTGGCCACGGTCTCGAACGCCGACGGCTTGTTGTGCTGGGCGTGGATCTCGAGCAGTTTGAGGTAGATCTCCTGCCGCTGCGGGTCCTTCTTCAGCGCGTCCTTCAGGATCTCCTCGGCCTGCGCATCGCGGCCGTAGGCCAGGTACACCTCGGCTTCCGCGATCGGATCGACCTCGTCGGTGTCGATGTTGCCGAGTCCTTCGCGGCTGAAGTCGCTCGCGAGCGAATTGTCGCCGGTGTTCACGACGCCGCCGCCCGTCGAGCCGAACACCGTATTGGTCTTGATGTCGGTGCCCGAGATGATGCTGTCCTCGAACTTCGTGGTCTTGCGCCGGCGCGCCGCGAGCAGCGCCGCGATCCCGCCCAGCACGGCGAGCGCTCCGGCGCCGATCGCCCATCCCGGCGTATTGGCGACGAGTTCCTCGAAGAATCCCGGCGGCTCCTTTGGCGGCGCCTTCGGGGCCGGTTTGGGTGCGGCGGCCTTCGGCGGCTCGGCGACCTTCGGCGGTTCCGCGGCCGGCGTCGGCTCGGCCTTCGGCGGCTCGGCGGCCTTGGGAGGTTCCGCGGCCTTCGGCGGCTCGGCCTTCGGCGGCTCCGCTGCCTTGGGCGGCTCGGCGACCTTCGGAGGCTCCGGCTTCGGCGGCGGTGCGGCCTTCGGCGGCTCGGCCTTCGGCGCGGGCGCGGTGGTGATCGGGGCCGCCGGAGCCGGCGCGGCGGCCGGCGCCTTGCCCTTGCCCGCGTCGGTCTGCAGCTGCGCCATCGTCTGATTCCGCAGCTCCATCGCGCGCTGCAGGTCCTTCAGCGTCTTCTCGAGGTCGGCGATGCGGCTCTGCGCCTCGCGCAGCTGCGCCGCCTGCGCGGCGTTCGTCTCGGCGACGGCCGCCCCCTTGCCCGCCCCGGCGTCCTTCGACACGCGCAGCTGGTCGCTGCCGGGACGCGCCGCGGGCGTGCGCTCCTGCACCGCGGTGGAAATCCGGCCGCCCGCCGCGCGTGCCGCGCCTTCCTCGGCCATCGGCGCCGCGCCCGCCACGCGGTCGCGGTACGCGCGCCAATCGGATGCCTGCACGCGCACAACCTGGGTCGCTTCCTGCGGCGAAGTCGTCGACGCGTCGACCGCGTTCGGGATCGAGATGATCGCGCCTGAACGCAGCCGATTCATGTTCGCGCCGTCGAACGCGTTCTGGTTGCTCTTGAACAGCGCGACCAGCATCTGGTCGAGCGTGACGGTTTCGGGCTTGTACTCCTTCGCGATCTTCGACAGCGTGTCGCCGCGCTTCACTTCGTACGAGTCACCCTGCGCGCGCGGCGCGGCGCTCGCGGGCGCAGCCGCCGCCGCCGCAGCCGGCCGCGGCGCCTGCGCCGCCGCGCCTGCGCGAATCGGCGTGATCGGCTCGACGGACTGCGTGACCGCGCCCGGCGGGTCCAGCAGGAACGTGTAGTCGCGGACGACGCGACCGGAGGCCCAATTGGCCTCGACGAGCAGGTCGAGGTACGGCTCGGCCACCGGCGTCGCCGACGTCACCTTGAGGTAGGCGGTGTCGTTCGGACCTCGCTCGAGCGAGACGCGCGTGCGCGCGAGCACGCCCTGATATTGCAGGTTGTTCTGGCGATAGAGCGCCGGGTCGGCGACCTTCGCCGACAGCGAGTCCAGTTCATCCTTGGTGGAGCCGAGGATCTCGATGCGGGCAGACAACGGTTGCCCGACGTACGATTCGACGGTCAGCTTGCCGAGGCCGAGCGGATACGCGGCGCCTGGCAGCGCGAGCGCGCCGGCGACGAGGCCGTATTTGAAGATGGGTTTGACGCGCATACCGCCCCCTTCGGGAATGCCGTTTGGCTCAAGCTAACATAACATCATGGGTTTAGCGGTGCAAGCTAAACCCCGGTATTAGCTTGAGTTTTCCGGTTTCTTCGACATCGCGCCGTGCGCAACTTCATGCCGTCGTGATACGCAGCAGCGCAACCGCTAGCGTGACGGTTTGCCGGCACCTACAACATCTTGTAGCGCCCGCGGCCCGTCCCCCTGTTGCGTTCGTGTCGAAGACCGGCGGCGCCGCGGCGTGCCTGTACGCTACCGGCGCACACGAAGCTTGCAGAAATCGGAAACGCGGCCGCCTTGCGCCTCGGCCGGGCGATTGTGGGAAGGCGGGCCCGCCGAACCGACCGTCCGGCGCGCCCGCCGATCGCGTCAGCGCGCGAGCAGGATGCGCAGCATCCGGCGCAGCGGCTCCGCGGCGCCCCACAGCAGCTGGTCGCCGACGGTGAACGCCGACAGGTACTCGGGACCCATCGCGAGCTTGCGCAGCCGCCCGATCGGGATCGTCAGCTTGCCCGTCACCGCGGCGGGCGTGAGTTCGCGCATGCTCTCGTCGCGGCGATTGGGCACGAGCCGCACCCACTCGTTGTCGCCGGCGATCATCGCCTCGATCTCCGGCAGCGGGACGTCGCGCCGCAGCTTGATGGTCAGCGCCTGCGAGTGGCAGCGCATCGCGCCGATCCGCACGCACAGCGAGTCGACCGGGATCGCATTCGCGGCCGTGCGGCCGAGGATCTTGTTCGACTCGGCGCCGCCCTTCCATTCCTCGAGGCTCATGCCGGTCCCCATGTCCTTGTCGATCCACGGGATCAGCGAGCCGGCGAGCGGCACGCCGAAGTTCTGCGTCGGGAAGCGCTCGTCGCGCAGGATTCCCGCGACCTCGCGGTCGATGTCGAGGATCGCCGACGCCGGGTCGGCCAGCAGGTCCCTCGCGACGCGGTGCGCCTCGCCCATCTGCTGGAGCAGCTCGCGCATGTTCTGCGCGCCGGCACCCGACGCCGCCTGGTACGTCATGCACGTCATCCACTCGACGAGGTCGCGCCGGAACAGCCCGGCCAGCGCCATCAGCATCAGGCTCACCGTGCAGTTGCCGCCGATGTAGTTGCGGATGCCCTTTGCAAGCGCCGCGTCGATCACGCCGCGGTTGACCGGGTCGAGGATGATCACGGCGTCGTCCTGCATGCGCAGCGTCTTGGCCGCGTCGATGAAGTAGCCGTTCCAGCCTGCCTCGCGCAGCCTCGCGTACATCGCCGATGTCCAGTCGCTGCCCTGGCAGCTGACGATGACGTCCTGCGCGCACAGCGCCTTGACGTCGCCCGCGTCCTCGAGCGGCCCCGTGTCGCGGCCGATGGCCGGGCCCCTGCCGCCCGCGCTCGACGTCGAGAAGAACGTCGGCTCGATGTGATCGAAGTCGCGCTCCTCCAGCATCCGCTGCATGAGAACCGAGCCCACCATTCCCCGCCAACCCACCATGCCTACTCTCATCGCATCACCTTTTCTCGCTGAATTCCCGTCGTCACGAAGCAAACGCACTCCACGCTGCCGTCACGCGGACTTCGGCTTTCGCGCCGTCTTCGTCGCCTTGCGGTGCGCCGCGCCCCGCGTCCCGGACGCCGGGGCGCCCTTCGTGCCCGTGGCGCCGGCGCGGGCCGCGGCGGGATGCACGCGCGCCATCGCGTACGCGTCGACGAAGCGCCCGTCGCGGAACGCGTAGTCGCGATGCGTGCCCTCGACCGCGAAGCCGAACTTGCGGTAGAGCGCGACCGCGGCCGCATTGTCGGCGTAGACGGTGAGCTCCAGCCGGCGGTAGTTGAGCCAGTTGTCGGCGACGTCGAGCGCCGCCGCCATGAGCGCGCTGCCGATGCCACGCCGCTGCCAGTCGTCGCGCACCGAGATTCCGATCGACGCCGCGTGCCGGCGCCGCGGCGAGCGCGACGCGGGATGCAACCCCAGGTTGCCGACGACGCGACCGTCGACCTCTGCGACCAGCATGTAGTCGTCGTTCGCGTTCTCGGCGATGCGCTTCGCCCACATCTCGGCCGTCGGATACGGCAATTGCAGCGTGCCCGCCATCGCGCGCGGCATCGCGAATATCGCGCGGATCGCCTCCGCGTCGTCGACGCTGCCGCGGCGGACCGTGATCTTCGGCGCGCGCGGGCGCATCATCCGCCCCGCAGAGCGGCAACGACCGCGTCGCCCATCGCGCGCGTGCCGATCGCGCGCTCGCCGGGCAACGCGATGTCCCCGGTCCGGCGCCCCTGCGCGAGCACGCGGCGCACCGCGCCCTCGATGCGGTCGGCCACGTCCGCGCGGCCGAACGTGTAGCGGAACATCATCGCGAGCGACAGGATCGTCGCCAGCGGGTTGGCGCGGTCCTGGCCCGCGATGTCCGGCGCCGAGCCGTGGATCGGCTCGTAGAGTCCCTTCTGCCGCGCATCGAGCGAGGCCGACGGCAGCATGCCGATCGACCCGGCGAGCATCGATGCCTCGTCCGACAGGATGTCGCCGAACATGTTGCCGGTCACGATCACGTCGAACTGCTTCGGATTGCGCACGAGCTGCATCGCGGCGTTGTCGACGTACATGTGCGATAGCGCGACGTCCGGATACTCGGGGGCCAGCGCCGTGACCGTCTCCCGCCACAGGATGCTTGTGTCGAGCACGTTGGCCTTGTCGACCGAGCAGAGCCTGCGGCCGCGCCGGCGGGCAGTCTCGAAGCCGACCCGCGCGATCCTCCGCACTTCCGCGACGCTGTAGTGCATCGTGTCGAAGCCTTCGTCGTCGCCGGCGGCGGACTTGCGCCGGCCGCGCGGCTGGCCGAAGTAGATGTCGCCGGTGAGCTCGCGGATGATCATGAGGTCGAGCCCCGCGACCACCTCGGGCTTCAGCGTCGACGCCGCGGCGAGCTCCGGGTAGAGCAGCGCCGGCCGCAGGTTCGCGAACAGGCCGAGCGCCTTGCGGATGCGCAGGAGGCCCTGCTCGGGCTTCATCGCGCGGGGCAACGTGTCGTACCGGGGGCCGCCGACCGCGCCCAACAGGATCGCGTCGGCCGCCTGCGCGAGCGCCAGCGTGGCCGGCGGCAGCGGGTCGCCTGCGGCGTCGTAGCCGGCGCCGCCCATCGGCGCCGACTCGGTCTCGATCGGCAATCCCTCGCCGCGCAGCACGTCGAGCACGCGCTGCGCCTGCCCGACGATCTCGGGCCCGATGCCGTCGCCCGGCAGGATGGCGATCTTCATGCGATGGGGCCTTTCCCGAAGAGACGCAGAGGCGCCGACGAAACTCGGGATTCCCGTTGCGCGTCTTCCAGTTGTTCGCGTAGTGGCATGCGTCGTCCCAAGACACGAAGCGCAGAGCCGCAGGTCCGCCGCCCTGCCCTTCTCTGCGCCTCGGCGTCTCTTTGTGAAAAAAGCGCCCGACCGTCAGGAAAGCCAGGGATTGTCGGCCAGCCGTTTTGTCTCGAAGGCCCGGATCGCCTCGGCGTGCTCGAGCGTGAGCCCGATGTCGTCCAGTCCGTTGAGCAGGCAGTGCTTGCGGAACGGCTCGACGTCGAAGCCGAACGCGAGCGCGCCGTCGACGGTGGCGACCACCTGCCGCTCGAGGTCGACCGTCAGCCGGAAGCCGGGAAACGCGAACGTGTCGGCGAAGAGCCGGTCGACCTGCGACTCGGGCAGCACGATCGGCAGCAGGCCGTTCTTGTAGCAGTTGTTGTGGAAGATGTCGGCGTACGACGGCGCGATCAGCGCGCGGAAGCCGAAGTCGGCGAGCGCCCATGGCGCGTGCTCGCGCGAGCTGCCGCACCCGAAGTTGCGGCGCGCGAGCAGGATCGACGCACCGGCGTAGCGCGGGTCGTTCAGCACGAACTGCGGGTTGCGCGGGCGCCTCGCGTTGTCCATCCCGGGCTCGCCGTGGTCGAGGTAGCGCCACTCGTCGAACAGGTTCGGGCCGAAGCCCGACCTCTTGATCGACTTCAGGAACTGCTTCGGGATGATGGCGTCCGTGTCGACGTTCGCGCGGTCGAGCGGCGCGACGATCCCGGTGTGGACCCGAAACGGCTGCATGGCGGTTCCCTTGCTCGTTCGTTATTTCGGCTTCGACTTCTCGGCCGCGCTTTCGAGCGCCTGCCCGCCGGCCTTGAGGTCGCGGCCGACGCCAGCGACCGTGTTGCAGCCGGCGATCGCCGCTGCGAGTCCGGCGATCAGCGCAAGTGCGGCCAGCCTGCGCGCCATGCGTGCCTCGCTAGTACAGACGGCGCACGTCGACGAAGTGCCCGGCGATGGCGGCCGCGGCGGCCATCGCCGGGCCGACGAGGTGCGTGCGGCCGCCGGCCCCCTGGCGGCCTTCGAAGTTGCGGTTCGACGTCGACGCGCAGCGCTCGCCCGGCTCGAGCCGGTCGTCGTTCATTGCGAGGCACATCGAGCACCCCGGCTCGCGCCACTCGAAGCCCGCGTCGCGGAAGATGCGGTCGAGCCCCTCGGCCTCGGCCTGCGCCTTCACGAGGCCGGAGCCCGGCACGACCATCGCGAGCTTCACGCTGTCGGCGACGCGGCGGCCGCGCGCCACCGCGGCGGCCTGCCGCAGGTCCTCGATCCGCGAATTCGTGCACGAGCCGATGAACACCTTGTCGATGCGGATGTCGGTCATCGGAGTGTTCGGCACGAGCCCCATGTAGGAAAGCGCGCGCGCGATGCCCTCGCGCCGCGTCGCGTCGCGCTCGCGGTCCGGGTCGGGCACGCGCTCGTCGATCGCCGCGACCATCTCGGGTGACGTGCCCCACGTGACCTGCGGGCGCATGGCCGCGGCGTCGAACACGTGCGTGGTGTCGAAGCGCGCGCCGTCGTCGGACGCCAGCGTGCGCCAGTGCGCGACCGCCCGGTCCCACAGCGCGCCGGTCGGCGCGAACGGCCGACCTTTGACGTAGTCGATCGTCCGCTGGTCGGCGGCGACCATGCCGGCGCGCGCGCCCGCCTCGATCGCCATGTTGCAGACGGTCATCCGCCCTTCCATCGTGAGCCCGCGGATCGCCTCGCCCGCGAACTCGATCGCGTGGCCGGTGCCGCCGGCCGTGCCGATGCGCCCGATGATCGACAGCACGAGGTCCTTCGCGGTGACGCCGGCCGGCAGGCGGCCGTCGACGCGGATCAGCATCGACTTCGCCTTCTTCATGATGAGGCACTGCGTGGCCAGCACGTGCTCGACCTCGGACGTGCCGATGCCGAACGCGAGCGCCGCGAACGCGCCGTGCGTGCTCGTGTGCGAGTCGCCGCAGACGACGGTCATCCCCGGCAGCGTCGCCCCCTGTTCCGGCCCGATCACGTGGACGATGCCCTGGCGCTTGTCGAGGAACGGGAAGTACGCCTTCGCGCCGTGCACGCGGATGTTCTGGTCGAGCGTCTCCACCTGCGTGCGCGAGATCGGGTCCGTGATGCCGCGGTCCCAGTCCTTGGTCGGCGTGTTGTGATCGGCGGTCGCGACCACCGACGCCGCGCGCCACGGCTTGCGGCCGGCGAGCTTCAGCCCCTCGTACGCCTGCGGGCTCGTCACCTCGTGCACGAGGTGGCGGTCGATGTAGAGCAGCGCCGTCCCGTCCGCTTCCTCGCGGACGACGTGGCTGTCCCATAACTTGTCGTAGAGCGTGCGCGCCATGGCCGGTCGCGGCGAGGGAGTATGCGGTTTTGCCGCCGAACGGCGATTATTGCATAGCAGCACGAACCCTGTCCGTGACGGCCGCAACGAGGTCCGACCGCCCCGGCTCGAAGGTCGCCGCCGGCGTGGCGCGCAGCCACGTCAGCTGCCGCTTCGCGAGCTGGCGCGTCGCGGCGACGCCCTTCGCGCGCAGCGCAGCCGCGTCGATCGCGCCGTCCGCGAATTCCCACGCCTGCCGGTAGCCGACGCAGCGCATCGACGGCAGGTCGGGCGTCAGCCGGTAGCGCCGGCGCAGCCCGCGCAGCTCGTCGACGAGGCCGGCGGCGAGCATCGCGTCGAAGCGTCGTGCGATCGCGTCGTGCAGCGCCCCCCGGTCGGCGGGCACCAGCGCGATGGCGACCGATGCACCGAGCGCCGGGTCCTCGCGCCGCCCCTGCAGCGACGACAGTGGGCAGCCGGTCACCGCGTGCACCTCGAGAGCGCGCTGGATGCGCTGCGCGTCGGTCGGCGCGAGCCGTGCCGCGGACTTCGGATCGACACGCGCGAGCTCGGCGTGCAGCGCCGGCCAGCCGTCGCGCGCGGCGCGGGCGTCGATGGCCGTGCGCGTCGCGGCGTTCCCCGGCGGAAGCGCCGACAGCCCCTGCGTCAGCGCCTTGAAGTAGAGCATCGTGCCGCCTGCGAGGATCGGCACGCGGCCGCGAGCACGGATCGCGGCGATTGCCGCCAGCGCGTCGCGGACGAACCGCGCGGCCGAGTACGCTTCGGTCGGGTCGACGATGTCGATCAGGTGGTGCGCGACCCGCGCACGCTCGGCCGCGGACGGCTTGGCGGTGCCGATGTCCATGCCGCGGTAGACCTGCGCGGAGTCGACGCTGACGATCTCGCCGCCGAGCTGCTGCGCGAGCGCGAGCGCCAGCGCGCTCTTGCCCGACGCGGTCGGGCCCATCAGCAGGACGGCGGGCAGCACGTCGGGGCGCGGCGCGTGCTAGCGGCCGCGCATGAACAGGCGATCGAGGTCGGCGAGCGACAGCTGGTACCACGTCGGCCGGCCGTGATTGCACTGGCCGCCCCGCTCGGTCGCCTCCATCTGCCGCAGCAGCGCGTTCATCTCCGGCACCGCGAGCGCGCGGTTCGCGCGCACCGCACCGTGGCACGCCATCGTCGACAGCAGCTCGTCGCGCCGCGCCGCGAGCGCCTGCGTCCCGCCGAACTCGCGGATCTCGTGCAGCACGGCGCGCGCCAGCGCGGCCGGGTCGGCGTCGGTCAGCGGCGCCGGAACGCCGCGCACGGCGAGCGTGCCGGGTCCCAGCGTCGACAGCGCGAACCCGAGCCCCGCGAGCGCGTCCGCGTTCTCCTCGACCGTCGCGACCTCGAGCGGCTCCGCGGCGAACGTCGCCGGCACCAGCAGCGGCTGCACGGGCACGCGCCCGGACGCGGCCTTCAAGCGCTCGTAGACGATGCGCTCGTGCGCGGCGTGCATGTCGACCAGCACCAGCCCGGCGCGGTTCTGCGCGAGGATGTAGACGCCGTGCAGCTGCGCGAGCGCGAAGCCGAGCGGATGCGGATCGTCCTCGGGCAGCGCGGCCGGCGGCGCCGCGTCGCGCGCGCCGAAGAGCTTCGCGTAGAACGACGACGGCTCCGCCGCCGCGAGCGCGAGCGGCGCCTGCGCGCGCTCCCAGGTCCCCGGCGCGCCGGCGAACGGCACCGCGGTGCCGGCACCGCCGCGCGCGGGCACGCGTGGCGGCAGCTGCGCCGCCGCCACGCCCAGCCGCTCGGCCGCCGACACCGCGGGCTGTTCGGCGGCGGTCGCCGCGAGTGCCCGCTCGACCGCGTGCCGGACGAACTGGTGGATCGCGCCGGCGTCGCGGAAACGCACCTCGATCTTCTGCGGGTGCACGTTGACGTCGACCCGCCGCGGGTCGACGTCGAGCCACAGCGCGTACGCCGGCTGCCGGTCGTGGTGCAGCACGTCGCGGTACGCCTCGCGCAGCGCGTGCTGCAGCACGCGGTCGCGCACGAACCGGCCGTTGACGAACACGTACTGGCCGCCGCCCTGCGCCGCATACGCGGGCCGCACGGCGAAGCCCGCGAGGCGCACGCCCGGCGCCTCGACGTCCACGCGCGCCGCGTGCGCGACGAACGCATCGCCCAGCAACTGCTCGACGCGGGCCTGGCGCCCGCCGGCCGGCAGCCGGTGCACGACCCGGCCGTTGTGCTGCAACGTGAACGCCACCTCCGGATGCGCGAGCGCAACGCGCCGGAACGCCTCGTCGCAGTGACCCCACTCGGTGGCCTCGGTGCGCAGGAACTTGCGGCGCGCCGGCGTGTTGAAGAAAAGCTCCTCGACCGTCACCGACGTCCCGGCAGCCAGCGCCGCCGGCGTGACGGGCGCCACGGTGCCGCCCTCGACTTCGATTCGCCACGCGTGCGGCCTGCTCGCCGCGCGCGACGCGAGCGCCAGGCGCGACACGGACGCGATCGACGCCAGCGCCTCGCCGCGAAAGCCGAGCGACGCGATCGCCTCGAGGTCGAGCACCGTCGCGATCTTGGACGTCGCGTGCCGCGCCACCGCGAGAGCCAGGTCCTCGCGCTCGATGCCGGCTCCGTTGTCGGCGACGCGGATCCGCTTGACGCCGCCGCCGGCGACGTCGACGTCGACCTGCGTTGCGCCGGCGTCGAGCGCGTTCTCGAGGAGTTCCTTCAGCGCCGCGGCCGGCCGCTCGACGACTTCGCCGGCGGCGATCTGGTTGATCAGCAGGTCGGGCAGCGCGCGGATCGCGGCCATTACCGCCGCAGCCCCTGCGCCCAGCGTGCATAGACGCCGTCGGCGACCTCGCCGAGCGCCGCGAGCCGCGCCGGAAGCTCGCTCTGCAGGTCCGCGGCACTCTGCCGGTGCGTGCTCGAACGCGCGGGCAACTCCGCGGCACCCGTGCGGCACCACGCCTCGACCAGCTCGCGCGTCATCTCGATGTGGCACTGGAAACCGACGTGGCGATCGTCGACCAGGAAGCCCTGGTTCACCGCGACCTCGTTGGTGAGGATGCGCGTGGCCATCGGCGGCAGGTCGAATGCGTCGTAGTGCCACTGGAAGACGGGAAACCGCGGCAGGCCGCCGAACCAGTCGCGGCGCGCGCCGCGGTCGCAGACGTCGACGTGCAGCCACCCGATCTCGGGCTCGCGCATCCGCGCGACGCGCGCGCCCAGCGCCTTCGCCATCAGCTGGCCGCCGAGGCAGTGCCCGATCACCGGCGTGCCTTCCATGATCGCGTCGCGCAGCAGTGCGCACAGCGGCGCCACCCACGGGAGGTCGTCGTTGACGCTCATCGGCCCGCCCATCATGCCGATCCCCGCGTAGTCGCGCGGCGTCGCCGGAACCGCCGCGCCCTCGTCGAGCGCGACGAGCTCCCACGCGATCCCGTGGGCATCGAGCCACTCGCCGAAGCGACCCGGCGTTTCCGTCGGCGAGAAGCGGAATATGGCGACGGGCTGCATGGTCCGCCGATTCTAGCGCAACGGGGGTTTCACACCGAGACGCAGAGGCGCAGAGAACGTCGAGTGCAGCCGGCTGCGGCTGCACACCGCCATGCCGGGGCGGAGCGTCGCGCGCCGGACCCACGGCGATCTCGTGCGGGGACGCCGAGACGCCAAGCAGGCCATCGAGAATCTCTGCGCCTCTGCGTCTCTTTGTGGAATTTCAACGCGTCACATCTGCTTGAACAGGTGCGTGAACTGCCGCGAGATCGGCAGCTTCTCCTGCCGCTGCTTCAGCAGCACGAACTGGCGCTCCGCGTCCTCGCGCAGCACGCCGGACACGGCGTCGAGGTTGACGATGGTGCCGCGGTGGATCTGCCAGAACCGGTCCGGGTCGAGCTCGGCCAGCAGGTCCTTCAGCGGCGTGCGGATCAGCGCCTCGCCGCCGGCGAGCACCACGCGCGTGTACTTCGTGTCGGACTGGAAGTAGACGACGTCGGCGACCGGAATCAGCTTCACCTGCTTGCCGACGGCGGCCTTGATCCAGCGCATGCGCGCCGACGGCGTCGCCGCCGACTTGCGCAGCGCGTCGACCAGCGTGGAGAGGTCCGGCGGCGGCGTCCCGAGCTTCCGGCGCAGGCGCTCGACCATCGTCTGCAGCCGGTCCGTCTCGACGGGCTTCAGCAGGTAGTCGACGGCGCCGGCGTCGAACGCCTGCAGCGCGTACTGGTCGTACGCGGTGATGAACACGACGTGGCACTCGGTGCCGATCGCCGCGGCGACGTCGAGGCCCGAGCGCCCGGGCATGCGGATGTCGAGAAACGCGATCTGCGGCCGGTGCACGTCGAACAGCGCCAGCGCCTCGTCGCCATCCTCCGCTTCGGCGACGACGGCGAGCTCGGGCCAGACCAGCGCGAGCTTCTCCTTCAGGCGCTCGCGCATCAGCGCTTCGTCTTCCGCGATCAGTGCGGTCGGGTGGCTCATCGCTCAGGCGTGCTCCGGTGGCAGTTCGATGACGGGCCGCGGCCGCGTGTGCACCGCCGGCAGCGTGATCCGCGCGCGAAAGCCGCGCGGGTCGTTCTCCTCGAGGTCCAGCGCGGCACGGGCGCCGTAGACGAGCCGCAGCCGCTCGCGGATGTTGGCGAGGCCGATGCCGCTCCCTGGCGCCGTCGCGCCGAGGCCGGCGCCGGTGTCGGACACCGCGAGCACGACGGCGTCCCCGTCGCGCGCGACCGCGACGTCGACGCGCCCGCCCTGCGGGACCGGTTCGATGCCGTGCTTGATCGCGTTCTCCGTCAGCGTGATCAGCATGCCCGGCGGGATCGGCACGTCGGCGACGTCGTCCGGGCACGCGAGCGACCACGCGAGGCGGCGGCCCAGGCGCGTCTGCATGATGCCGAGGTACGCGCGGATCATGTCCGCCTCCTGCCGCACCGTCGTCATCTCGTCGCGCAGCGCGGGCGCCGCGGCGCGCAGGAAGCGGATCAGCTCGCGGATCAGGTTCGCCGCGTCGGGTGCGTCCTTCTCGGCCAGCTGCTGCGCGCTGCCCAGCGTGTTGAACAGGAAGTGCGGCTCGATCTGCAGCTGCAGCAGTTTCAGCCGCGACTCGGCGAGCTGCCGCGACGTCTCGCTCTGCCGTGCCTCCGCGGCGAGGTGCGCGGTGAGCGCCTGATATTCGCGATTGCGCAGGTGCGCGATCAGCGCGGTCACCAGCGAGAACAGGAAGCCGAAGACGAGCCCGGCGGTGACGACGTGCCGCAGCTTCGTGCTGTCCTGGAAGAACACGAAAGGGTCCACGCCCTTGACGAGCCCGGCGATGCTCGCGCCGACCAGCGCGCCCGCGAGCGCCAGCAGCGGCGCGGCGACGATGTAGCGGAAGATGCGTCCCTGGAACCGGCGATAGCCGAACCATGCGGACAGTCCCGACCACAGCAGCGTCAGCACGACGAGGTTGAACAGGATCGCCGCCTCGGCGAACGTCATGTTCCAGGGCAGCCCCGACGCGACCCACGCGACCAGCGTGGTCAGGGCGACGATCGCGAGCAGCCAGCGCCAGCCGCCGCTGGCGTAGAACCAGCGGTCGAACGCCCGCACGTCGCGCCGCTCGATTTCCGACAGCGACGCGAGCACGCGCTGCGCGAGGGCGTCGTAGCGTGTCTTGAGGATCGCGATCATCGCGCCGCGGATTGTAGGCGCGCCGTGTCCGCCGGGTCGCTGCGGTGACGGTCGGCGGCCGGGGCGGAACGAACGACGGCTGGCGCCGACGGGCGGCGGCGCGCGGCTACATGCCCCGCGCGATGCGCGCGTAGGCCGAGTGGTTGTGGATCGACTCGAAGTTCTCGGCCTCGACGCAGAAGCCGGTGAAGCGCGGATCGGCGGCGAGCCGGCCGGCCACGTCGCGGACCAGGTCCTCGACGAACCGCGGATTGTCGTACGCGCGCTCGGTCACGTACTTCTCGTCCGCGCGCTTCAGGATTCCGAAGAGCTCCGACGACGCCTCCTCCTCGGCGATGCGCAGGAGCTCGTGGACGAACACCGGCGCGCTGCCGCGCACCGAGATCGTGACGGTCGAGCGCTGGTTGTGCGCGCCGTAATCGGAGATCTCCTTCGAGCACGGGCACAGCGAGGTCACCGGCGCCGCGACCGCGACCGTCCGCTCGTAGTGCCCATCCCGGAGCTCGGCAGCAAGGCGCACCTCGTAGTCGAGCATGCTCGCGATGCCGGACACCGGCGCCACCTTGCGCACGAAGAACGGGAATGCGAGCTCGATGCGGCCGCCGGGCGCGTCGAGCCGCGCGACCAGGTCCTCGATCAGATCGCGCAGCGCCGCCACCGACAGCGGCGGCGCGCCCGGAACGGCACGCTCCTCGAGCAGCATGACGAGGCGCGACATGTGGGTGCCCTTGCGCTCCTCCGGCAGCGCCACGTAGACGTTGGCGGTCGCGATCGTGCCTTGCGCCACGCCGTCGTGGTCGGCGAAGGAGATCGGGTAGCGCAGCCCGCGGATGCCGACCTGGTCGATCGCGAGCGCGCGCGCGTCGCCGCGCGACTGCACGTCGGGAATGGACAGGAACGCGTCGGGTTGCTCGGGGCGGTTCATGGCTCGGGACGGCGATTGTAACGGATGGCCCTGCGCGGCTCCATTTCAGTCCCGCCGGGCCGTCCCAAGGGACTGAACTGCCCCCTCGGGGGGCAGCGAGCGAAGCGAGCGTGGGGGCCGTTTGATCTCAGTCCCGCCGGGCCGTCCCAAGGGACTGAACTGCCGCGGCCTCCTTGCACGGGCGTGGCATGCGGGCGCCAGCGGGTCGGCCGCCGCCCTCGCGCGCGGACGCGCTCCACGAGCCTTGGCTTCGCCCCGCGCGCGAGGACGGCTCGGGGGGCAGCGAGCGAAGCGAGCGTGAGGGTCGTCTCCCTATGCGGCGGGCTTCGCCCATGGCTCGGCCGGGCGGGCGCCGAACCGCGCGCGGACCGCGGCGGCAATGCCCGCGGCGTCGAGTCCGACGTGCGCCAGCAGGACCGCCGGGTCACCGTGGTCCACCACGCGATCGGGCAGGCCGAGGTGCAGCACCGGGACGGTCACGCCGGCGTCGGCCAGCGCTTCCGCGACGCCGCTGCCGGCGCCGCCCGCGACCACGTTCTCCTCGACCGTCACCAGCGCGTCGTGCTCGCGCGCGAGGCGCAGCACCAGCTCGACATCGAGCGGCTTGACGAAGCGCATGTTGGCGACCGTCGCGTCGAGCTCGTTCGCGGCCTCGAGCGCCGGCTGCAGCAGCGGACCGAACGCGAGGATCGCCACGCGCTGCGGGCGCCGCGCCGCCGTCCGCCGGATCTCCCCCTTGCCGACCGGCACGCCGCGCATCTCCGCCTCGATCGCCACGCCGGGGCCGGTGCCGCGCGGATAGCGCACGGCCGCCGGCGTCCCCAGCGTGCTCGCCGTGTACAGCATCTGCCGGCACTCGTTCTCGTCGGCGGGCGCCATCACCGTCGTGTTCGGCAGGCAGCGCAGGTACGTGAGGTCGTACGCGCCGATGTGCGTGGCGCCGTCGGCGCCGACGACGCCCGCACGGTCGATCGCGAACACGACCGGCAGGTTCTGCAGCACGACGTCGTGGATCACCTGGTCGTACGCGCGCTGCAGGAACGTCGAGTAGATGGCGACCACCGGCCGCATGCCCTCGCACGCGAGCCCCGCCCCGAACGTCACCGCGTGCTGCTCGGCGATGCCGACGTCGAAGTAGCGGTGCGGAAACGCGCGCGAGAAGCGCACGAGCCCCGAGCCCTCGCGCATCGCGGGCGTGACGCCGACGACGCGCTCGTCGCGCGCGGCCATGTCGCACAGCCAGTCGCCGAACACCTGCGTGTAAGCCGGACGCCCCGGCGGCTTCGCGACGATCCCCACGGCCGGGTCGAACTTCCCTACGCCGTGGTAGAGGATCGGGTCCGCCTCGGCCGGCGGGTAGCCGTAGCCCTTCTTCGTGATCACGTGCAGCAGCTGCGGCCCGGCGAGGTCGCGGACGTTGGCGAGCGTGCGCACCAGCGTGTCGAGGTCGTGGCCGTCGATCGGGCCGATGTAGTTGAACCCGAACTCCTCGAACAGCGTGCCCGGCAGTAGCATGCCCTTCGTGTGCTCCTCCCACCGCTTCGCGAGGTCGTGCACGGGCGGCGGCAGCTTGGCGAGCACTTCCTTGCCGCCGCGGCGGACCGTGTTGTACAGGCGCCCCGAAAGGATCCGCGCAAGATAGTTGTTGAGCGCGCCGACCGGCTCCGAGATCGACATCTCGTTGTCGTTGAGGATGACCGTGAGGTTCGCGCCCTGCACGTTGTTCATCGCCTCGAACGCCATGCCGGCGCTCATCGCGCCGTCGCCGATCACGGCGACCACCTGGCGATCTTCGCCCTTCAACTTCGCCGCCGTCGCCATGCCCAGTGCGGCCGAGATCGACGTCGACGAGTGCGCGGTGCCGAACGTGTCGTATGGCGACTCGCTGCGCCGCGGGAAGCCCGACGGGCCGTCCAGCTGCCGCAGCCGCGCCATCGCCTCGCGGCGCCCGGTCAGGATCTTGTGCGCGTACGTCTGGTGCCCGACGTCCCAGACGATCCGGTCCTCGGGCGTCGCGAACACGTAGTGCAGCGCGATCGTCAGCTCGACCGTGCCGAGGTTCGACGACAGGTGGCCGCCCGTCTGCGCGACCGTGTGCAGAAGGAATGCGCGCAGCTCGCGCGCGAGGGCCGGGAGCTGCGCGCGGTCGAGCGTGCGCAGGTCCGCGGGACTGTCGATGCGTTCGAGCAGCGGATACATGTCAGTCGCGAAGGGCCGTCCCGAGCGACTGACTTGCCCCCGCTGGGGGCAGCGAGCGCAGCGAGCGTGGGGGCCGTTTCATCGCCGCCTACCGGTCCCGCCGCGCGATCCAGTCGGTGATCTCGGCGAGCCGCCGCGCCGCCGCGCCGAATTGCGCCAGTGCCGCGTGCGCGTCGCCACGCAGCGCCTCGGCGCGGCGCTTCGCCTCGGGAAGGCCCAGCAGCGTCACGTACGTCGGCTTCCCCTGCGCGGCGTCCTTGCCCGCGGTCTTGCCGAGCGTGACGGCAGAGCCCTCGACGTCGAGCACGTCGTCGACGACCTGGAACGCGAGCCCCGCGGCGCGCGCGAAACGGTCGAGCGCGGCGACTTCGTCGCCGGCGAGCGGCCGCCCGCACGCGGCGCCGAGCCTGATCGCCGCGCGGATCAGCGCACCGGTCTTCATCGCGTGCATCGTCTCGAGGTCGGGCAGCGACATCGCCACGCCGACGTGCGCGAGGTCGATGGCCTGGCCGCCCGCCATGCCGGCCGGTCCCGCGCCGTGCGCGAGGATCGCGCACGCCGCGCCCGGGTCGGAAAGTCGCGTGCGCGCCAGCGTCGCGAACGCCTGTGCCTGCAGCGCATCGCCGGCCAGCAACGCCGTCGCCTCGCCGAACGCGACGTGGCACGACGGCTTGCCGCGCCGCAGCGCGTCGTCGTCCATGCACGGCAGGTCGTCGTGCACGAGCGAATAGGCGTGAATCATCTCCACGGCCGCGGCGGGGCCGTCGACGGTCGCCGGATCGGCGCCGACGAGCTCGCCGGCCGCGTAGGCGAGCAGAGGTCGGGCGCGCTTGCCTCCGCCGAGGACCGCATAGCGCATCGCCTCGGCGAGCGCGGGCGGCGTGCCGTCGGCGAGCGCGAGCTCGCGCGCGAGCACGTGCTCGATCCGCTGCTGCCGTTCGCCCGACCAGACCTCGAAGGCGACGTCAGGATTCATCGCCGTTGCCGTCGGGCGCGAACGCCTTCAGCACGCCGCGGTCGAGGACTTCGATCTGCTGCTGCGCATCCTTGAGCGCGGATTGGCAGTACGCGATGAGCTCCGCCCCGCGCTTGTACGCGGCGAGCGACTCGGCGAGCGGCAGCGCTCCACCCTCCATCGAGGCGACGATCGCCTCGAGCTCCGCGAGCGCGGTCTCGAAGTTGGGCGGTGCGGCGGCGGGCTTGGCCATGGCGTCGAGGCGTGCAATCGGCGGCAGGGCGCGCGGATGACGGACGACAGCTCCGGCGCGGCACTGCGAGGGCGGCGGCTCCGCGCCGCCCGGAAATGCGCTAAGGTCTTGACCTTATGGCAGAAACATCGGTATGATACCACCTTTTGACGACGCGGCCTGAAGCGATCCTTTTCGCGCGGCCGACTTAGCAAAGCGGTCCGGGGCGGCTTTATCGCAGCGCAAAGCCGTAAGCGTCCCGGGTTGTTGGGTTGGGTTGGTTGCCAGCAACCGATAGAGCGAAAGGGTAGGCCGATGTCTGACCTCGCGACGGCCGGTCATCTGCGTCCGGCGACGACGCAGTTTCCGGTTTCCTGGTATCTCGATCCGCGCGTGCTCGAAGCCGAGCAGCGGCTTCTGTTCGCGCGCGGGCCCGGCTACGTGGGCCACGAGCTCATGGTCCCGAATCCCGGCGACTTCCAGGTGCTCCCCGCCCGCGGCAACGCGCAGATGCTCGTGCGCAACGCGCAGGGCATCGAGCTCCTGTCCAATATCTGCCGGCACCGGCAGGCGCTGATGTTCGACGGCCGCGGCAATGCGCAGAACATCGTGTGCCCGATCCACCGCTGGACGTACGACCTCAGGGGCGAGCTGCTCGGCGCCCCGCACTTCGCCGACAAACCGTGCGCGAACCTCGCGCGCACGCCGCTCGCCCGCTGGAACGGCCTGCTGTTCGACGGGCCGCGCGACGTCGCGCGGGACCTGGCGGCGCTCGGCGTGCGCGACTTCGATTTCTCGGGCTACGTGCTCGACCGCGTCGAACTGCACCGCGTCGACTACAACTGGAAGTCGTTCATCGAGGTGTACCTCGAGGACTACCACGTCGCGCCGTTCCACCCGGGCCTCGGCCAGTTCGTCACCTGCGACGATCTCGCGTGGGAATTCGGCGACTGGTATTCGGTGCAGACGGTCGGCATCAACAACCGGCTCGCCAAGCCGGGTTCCCGCACCTACGAGCGCTGGCACAAGGCCGTGCTCGACTACTACCGAGGCGACATGCCGCGGCACGGCGCCGTGTGGCTCACGTACTACCCGAACATCATGCTCGAGTGGTATCCGCACGTGCTCGTGATCAGCACGCTGTATCCCGAGGCGGTCGATCGCACCCTCAACGTCGTCGAGTTCTACTACCCCGAGGACATCGCGCTCTTCGAGCGCGAGTTCGTCGAGGCCGAGCAGGCGGCGTACATGGAGACGGCGAAGGAAGATGACGAGATCGCCGAACGCATGGATGCCGGCCGCCGCGCGCTCTGGCAGGCCGGCCGCAGCGAGGTCGGTCCCTACCAGTCGCCGATGGAAGACGGCATGCAGCACTTCCACGAGTTCTACCGGCACGAGATGGAAGCGCACATCGCGCACCTGTGACCCCGCGCCGCGGTGGCGCCGTGCGGGCGCCGCCGTTTCCTGCCGTCCGGATTCCCGCTTCCATGCCGCGCCGGCGCGAGTCTTCGCACCGGCTGGATGCCCGCGTGCGCGTGCGGCAGGTTCAACTGCGCGCCACCCGGAACCGGTCGAGCGGGCGACGATCGGAGCGTGCGGCCACTGAGGTATGCCTGATGCGCGCTGCGCACACGGTCGGAATCGCGTTCTTCGCAACCGCGGTGACCGCGGCGGGTGCCGCCGTCACGACGTCGGCCGTCGACCGTCTCCGCGCAACGTGACCGAGCGGGTGCTCTACCTGGCGCCCGGAGCACCCGGTCGCCAAGTTCGTCGTGCTGGTCGGCGGCGGCGGCCGGCTCCCGCTGCGCCCGGACGGATCCGGCGAGACCGACCTCCTGGTGACGAGCGCGCCGAGATGGTCGCGCGCGGCTGGCTCGCGAGGGCGACGGCCCCGATCTCGTCGCGATGTGCGCGCCCGCGCAGCGGGTCCGCGCCCGGCTGTGCGCGAAGCGGCTATGCTTGCGGTGTCGCGTCCTTCGTAATCCGTCGCCCCGGCGCCCTCCGCGCCTACTCCATTTCCGATGCAGTCGCTATGGATGGTCGCCGCCGGCCTGTCGTTCGCGCTCATGGGCGTGTGCGTCAAGTACGCGGCCGCCCATTTCACCGCGGCGGAACTCGTCTTTTACCGCGCGCTCGTGCAGATGGCGTTCGCGTGGGCGATGCTCGCGCGCCTCGGGCTGCCGGTCCGCACGGCGCACTTCGGCATGCACGTGCATCGCGGCGTCGCGGGGTTCGTGTCGCTGTTCATGTTCTATTACGCGCTGACGCGGCTGCCCGTCGCGACGGCGATGACGCTCAACTACACGTCGCCCGTGTTTCTCACGATTCTCCTCGCCTGGTTCGCACGCGAGCGGCCCGGGGTCGCGCTGGTCGCGACGGTGCTCGCGGGCTTCGCCGGCTGCGTGCTGCTGCTGCAGCCGACGCTGACGCCGGACCAGGTCTGGCCCGCAGCCATCGGGCTTGCTTCGGGCGCCACGTCCGCGGTCTCGTACTGGAACGTCCGCGCGCTCGTCCGCGCGCACGAGCCGGAGGCGCGCGTCGTGTTCTACTTCGGGCTCTTCGCGTGCCTCGGCGCGCTGGTGTGGATGGCCCCGCAGCCGTGGCACGACGTCACGACCGGCAACGTGGCGCTCCTCGCCGGCGTCGGCGTGTTCGGCGGGCTGGGCCAGCTCGCGATGACGCGCGCGTACGGCAAGGGCAGCGCGCTCGTCGCCGCGGCGCTGTCGTACAGCGGCATCGTGTTCTCGAGCGTCCTCGGCATCGTCATATGGGGCGACGTGCTGCCGCTGCCCGCGTGGCTGGGCATTGTGCTGATCGTGGCCGCCGGTATCATCGCCATGCAGCGGCGGACGGGCGCGGACCGGCGACCGGCGCCGCAGATCACCGACGACTAGCCTGCACGCGAAGGAGCCCACGGTGCCGACGTTCGACACGCTGATCACGACCGCCGACCTCGCCCAGCGCCTGGGCGCGGCGGACCTCGTCGTCTGCGACGTCCGCTTCGACCTCGCGCAGCCCGACTGGGGCGACGCGCAGTACCGCGCGGGTCACATCCCGGGCGCCGTGTACGTCCACCTCGACCGCGACCTGTCGGCGCCGAAGACCGGCCGCAACGGGCGCCATCCGCTGCCGACGCCGGAGGCGGCCGCGGCGACCTTCGGGCGGCTGGGGGTCGCTGCGGGCATGCAGGTCGTCGCGTACGACCAGGCGAGCGGGATGTTCGCGTCGCGGCTCTGGTGGATGCTCCGCTGGCTGGGATTCGAAGCGGTCGCCGTCCTCGACGGCGGCTACACGAAGTGGACGGGCGAGGGCCGGCCGGTCGCGACGCAGGTGCCCGCACCCGCGCCGGTCCCGTTCGCGGCCCGCCGCGTGACACCGACCGTGAACGCGACGGGCGTCATGGCGAGCCTCGCCCGGCAGACGCTGTGCATCGTGGATGCGCGCGCGCCCGAGCGCTTTCGCGGCGAGACCGAACCGCTCGACCCGGTCGCCGGACACATTCCCGGCGCGCGCAACCGGCCGTACGCCCAGAACCTCAACGCCGACCAGACGCTCAAGAGCGCCGCGACGCTGCGCGCGGAGTTCGAGGCGCTCCTGGACGGAGTGCCGCACGACGCCGTCGTCCACTCGTGCGGCTCGGGCGTCAGCGCGTGCCACAACATACTCGCGATGGAGGTCGCGGGCATCCGGGGCTCGCGGCTTTATCCGGGGTCGTGGAGCGAGTGGTGCGCCGACCCGTTGCGTCCGGTGGCGACGGGCGCGTAGCCACGACCGCTTCCTCCGGTTTCGAGTCGCGCGGTGACCAGGACGCGTCACGACAGCCGCCACGCCGCGATCTCGCGGTAGTGCGGTCCCTCGGGCGTCAGCTCGGACCCGATGAGGCACAGGCGGTCGACCTGCCAGCGGATCGGCGTGCACCGCGCGCGCCCCGCCGGATGCACGCAGCGGCGCGCGAGCGTGACGTGCGGGCGAAACGGCCGCGTATCGAGCGGGAACCCGGCGTCGACCAGCGCGCGGTGGAGGGCGTCGTGCAGCGCGAGCACCTGCGGCGGCAGCTCGTGCGGCGCGATCCAGGCCACGCCGGAGGCGCGCCACGACCCCAGCGTATCGAACGCGAGTGCGGCGCGCGCGTGCGGCATCGCGTCGCCGATCCGCACGAGGTCCGGTATCGACGCGGCGGCGACGTCGCCGAGGAACGCGAGCGTGACGTGCACGTGATCGCCCGCGACCGCGCGGCCACGCGCCCGCCGCGCGACGTCCTGCGCAAGGGTCGTGAACTGGCCGGCGACCGTCGCGTCCGGGACCAGCGCGAAGAAGGCCCGGACCTTTTCGGTCTCGGCGGCCACCGGTGGAAAGGACGGGCGCGGCTCCATGTGCTTCCGACCGCCGGATCGCCCGAGGGTTCGGGCGGAGCCGGCGCCGGACGCCGGATTTCGCGGCCCGCAACGAAAAACGCCGCGCGGGGCAGTCCACCCCGCGCGGCGCCGATGGAACGAAAGCCGCGTCAGCCGTTCGCGATCCTGAGTTCGTCCTTCGGCTTCTCGAAGAACTGCTCGTCCTCGGTCGAGTTCTTGAGCGCGGTCGTCGACGCCTGGCTGCCCTGGATCGTCGTCGTGATCGCGTCGAAGTAGCTGGTGCCCACCTCGCGCTGGTGCTTGATCGCGGTGAACCCCTTCGACATCGCGGCGAACTCGGCCTCCTGCAACTCGACGAACGCCGTCATGTGCTCGTGCGCGTAACCGTGCGCGAGGTTGAACATCGAGTAGTTGAGGCTGTGGAAGCCGGCCAGCGTGATGAACTGGAACTTGTAGCCCATCTTGCCGAGCTCGGTCTGGAACCTGGTGACCGTCGCGTCGTCGAGGTTCTTCTTCCAGTTGAACGACGGCGAGCAGTTGTACGCGAGCAGCTTGCCGGGGAATTTCGCGTGGATCGCGTCGGCGAACGCCTTCGCGAACGCGAGGTCGGGCTTGCCGGTCTCGCACCACAGCATGTCGCAGTACGGCGCATACGCGAGGCCGCGCGACACCGCCTGCTCGAGGCCGTTCCGCGACTTGTAGAAGCCCTCGATCGTCCGCTCGCCGGTCAGGTACGGCCGGTCGTTCTCGTCGATGTCCGACGTGACGAGGTCGGCGGCTTCCGCGTCCGTGCGCGCGAGCAGCACGGTCGGCACGCCCATGACGTCGGCGGCGAGCCGCGCGGCGATCAGCTTGTCGACGGCCTCGCGCGTCGGGACCAGCACCTTCCCGCCCATGTGGCCGCACTTCTTCACCGACGCGAGCTGGTCCTCGAAGTGCACGCCGGCGGCGCCCGCCTCGATCATCGCCTTCATCAGCTCGAAGGCGTTCAGGACGCCTCCGAAGCCGGCTTCGGCGTCGGCGACGATCGGCGCGAAGAAGTCGATCGTGTCGCCGCCTTCCATGTGCTGGATCTGGTCGGCACGCTGGAACGTGTTGTTGATGCGCTTGACGACGTTCGGCACCGAGTTGATCGGGTACAGCGACTGGTCCGGATACATCTCGCCGGCGACGTTGGCGTCGGCCGCAACCTGCCAGCCCGACAGGTAGATGGCCTTGAGGCCGGCCTTGACCTGCTGCATCGCCTGGTTGCCGCTCATCGCGCCCAGCGAATTGACGAACGGCTCCTCGTTGACCAGCTTCCACAGCTTCTCGGCGCCGCGCCGGGCGAGCGTGTGCTCGATGTGCAGCGAGCCGCGCAGGCGGACGACGTCCTCCGCCGTGTACCCGCGCTTGATGCCCTTCCACCGCGGGTTCTCCGCCCATTCCTTCTTCAGTCGTGCCGCTTCGAGGTCGTAGTTCATTGCCCTGCTCCCATGAGTTCGTGGCCTTCACGCCGGCGCATCGCTGCGCCGGCATCCTGGTCGGCGGCTGCGACGCACGCCGAGGGCGTGCGGCGCGCCGCGTGCGAAGCGGATGGCGAACCCGGTCGCCAGCGCTTCGCGGCACGGACCGGCGAGGATCGCTCGGCCGGTCGGGCGGGCGGGAGGAGTGGGATATGCGGTCCTACGCCCAGTGCGCCACCGCCCGCGTGATGCTGCGGACGGCGTCTCGTGACGCTAGAACCTTAACAAGGCGCCGGCGTGCTGGCAAGTGGTTTTGGCGCAGCGCACATACGAAATTACGTCGACAAATCAGTGTGTTAAAAATGGTTTCCGCAGGATGGAAGATTTGAGCCCCTCGGACCCGTCCAATGTGCTGCGCAGCATTTATATCTTATATAAGAGTTGATCGATCTCGCATGAATTCGCCCATGCAACCCTTTGATCCGTCGTGGGCCGAACCTGCCGGCGACCCGCGGGCAAGGCCGACATCGCCTTCCGCATGGCGGAAGCGCTTTCCGTCCGGGTGCACGCGGACGGGGGCCGGTTGTCGTGCGGGTGCCACACGCGGCACGCTTGCCCGCGCCGCTTCCGGATCGGCCGCAGCGAAAGGGGCACGCGGCAATCCATCGTCGCCGGAACGGGTTTATGCTATCCGGCAGAGCGCGAAGGCAGCGCCGTAACTGGACCGTCGATCCGCCACCCGAGGAGAACCCCACCGTGCGAATGCCCGAAGTCACCGCGGCCGCGCTGCTCGCGCTTGCCGCCGCCACTGCCGCCGCGCAGGCCCCCGATCCCAATCTCGCGCGCAACCTCGCTGCCGCGTGCGCGAACTGCCACGGCACGAACGGCGTGAGTCAGGGCGGAACCGTCACCCTCGCGGGACAGCCCAAGGACGCGCTGGTGCGCAAGATGCAGGACTTCAAGGCGGGCAGGACGCCTTCAACGATCATGCAGCAGCTCGCCAAGGGCTACACCGACGAGCAGATCGATCTCATGGCCGGCTGGTTCGCGGCGCAGAAGCCCTGAACGCGAGAGGAGACCCGAACATGACCATGCAACGACGGGAATTCCTGAAGGCGATCGGCGCCGGCGTCTCGACCGCGGCGCTCGCTGCGTGCGCAGGCTCGCCGGGCCGTGCCCAACCGAAGGTCGTCGTCGTCGGCGCCGGCTACGGCGGCGCCACCTGCGCGAAGTACCTGCGGATGTGGAGCAACGGCACCGTCGACGTCACGGTGATCGAGGCCAACAAGGCCTTCGTCTCGTGCCCGCTCTCGAACCTCGTGATCGGCGGCAGCAAGCAGATCGCGGACCTCACCGTGAGCTACGACGGCCTCGCGAAGCGCGGCGTCAACGTGATCAACGAGGTCGCGACCGTCGTCGACCCGCTGCGCCAGACCGTGCGCATCCGCGACCAGCGGGAGCTGCCGTACGACCGCCTCGTGCTGGCGCCCGGCATCGACTTCATGTTCGACCAGGTGCAGGGGCTCGGCAGCGCCGACGCGCAGGCCAGGATCCTGCACGCGTGGAAGGCCGGACCGCAGACGGTCGCGCTGCGGCAGCAGCTCCAGGCGATGCCCGACGGCGGCGTGTATGTCCTGTCGATCCCGAAGGCGCCGTACCGGTGCCCCCCGGGACCGTACGAGCGCGCATGCCAGGTCGCCTGGTACTTCAAGCGTGCGAAGCCCCGCAGCAAGGTGCTGATCCTCGACGGCAACGAGGACGTCCAGTCGAAGAAGGGCCTGTTCATGAAGGCCTGGAACGAGGACTACAAGGGCATCGTCGAGTATCGGCCGAACTACGTGCTGACCGGCGTCGATGCCGCGACGCTCACCGCGCGGTTCGAAGTCCAGGAGAACGTGAAAGCCGACGTCCTCAACGTCATCCCGCCGCAGCGCGCGAACGACATCGCGGGGCAGGCGGGCGTCATCACCGCCAACAACCGCTGGTGCGAGGTCGACTTCCTGTCGTTCGAGTCGGTCAAGGTGCCGAAGGTCCACGTGCTCGGCGATTCGATCCAGATCGCGCCCGGCATGCCGAAGTCCGGACACATGGCGAACCAGCACGCCAAGGTGGCGGCCGCCGCCATCCTCAACGCCTTCGCGGGCCTGCCGCCGAACCCGACGCCGGCGATCAACAACACCTGCTACAGCTTCATCACCGACAGGGACGTGGTGCACGTCTGCTCGGTGCACCAGTACGACAAGGAGAAGAAGACGCTCGTGACCGTGCCGGGCTCCGGCGGGCTGTCACCGGCGATGTCGGCGCTCGAGGGCGAGTTCGCCTTCGCCTGGGCGAAGAACATCTGGGCGGATACGCTCATGTGACGTAACGAAGACCGTGGAGCGCTGCGCGCTCCCCGGTCTTCGTTCCGAATGAAGTCAGCACGGAAAGCTTCGGGCGGCCGGGCGCTTTCCGTGTAGAAGCTGCAACGCAGCGCGCCGATCACGAGCCGCTTCGCGGCCGTTCGGTAGCGCGCGCATGCGCAGTGACTGCCCCTGCGGACGCCTTCGCCGTGCGCCGGGTCGATCAGGACCCGCGCACGGCGGGACGCGCGTCGCAGGCATTCAGGTCGCATGCGCGCGCTACTGAACGGGGAGCGAAGCGACCTGTGAACGGCGCGCTTCGTGCCGTTTCCGCGAGAAAGGCGCCCGGCCGCCCGAAGCCTTTCTCGCTGACCATCTTCGCGC
>JAXMFI010000005.1:0-227575 GCA_046347835.1 Burkholderiales bacterium
CAGCCGGACGCGGTCCTGCCGGCGCACCTTCACCTGCAGCGCCGGGTCCTGGTACTTCGACTCGCGGCGCTTGCGGTGCGTCAGCGCGATGGCGGCGATGATCGCCACCAGCAGCACGACCGCGGCGATCTCGAACGGATAGACGTAGTCGACGTAGAGCAGCCGGCCGAGCGCCTTCGTGTTGCTGCCTTCCGCCACCGGCGGCGGGGCGCCGCCGCCGACGCGGCTGCCGACCACGACCAGCGCCATCTCGAGCAGGACGAGCACGCCGACCGTCGCACCGACCGGGATGTAGCTGCGGAAGTTCTTGCGCAGGCTGTCGAAGTTGACGTCGAGCATCATGACGACGAACAGGAACAGCACCATCACCGCGCCGACGTAGACCAGCACCAGCGCGATGGCGAGGAACTCGGCGTGCAGCAGCAGCCAGACGCCGGCGGCCGTGAAGAAGCACAGCACGAGCCAGAGCGCCGCGTGCACCGGGTTGCGCGTCGTGACGACCCGCAGCGCCGCGAAGATCAGGATCGCGGCGAAGGCGTAGAAGATAGCGGTGTGGAACGTCATGCCCGGAGCGAGGTTGTCACAGGAGACGCAGAGACGCAGAGAACCCCTGCGGGACCTGCGTTCGGGTGGCGGATCGGCGTGCGCGACATCGGTCTTCTCTGCGTCTTTGCGTCTCTTCGTGAACCGAACCTACCGGTACCGCGCGTCCTGCGCCCGGTCGGCGGCGATCTGCGCCTCGTAGCGGTCGCCGACGGCCAGCAGCATGTCCTTCGTGTAGTAGAGATCGCCGCGCTTCTCGCCGTGGTACTCGAGGATGCGCGTCTCGACGATCGAGTCGACCGGGCAGCTCTCCTCGCAGAACCCGCAGAAGATGCACTTGGTCAGGTCGATGTCGTAGCGCGTCGTCCGGCGCGTGCCGTCGGCGCGCTGCTCGGACTCGATCGTGATCGCGAGCGCCGGGCACACGGCCTCGCACAGCTTGCACGCGATGCAGCGCTCCTCGCCGTTCGGGTACCGGCGCAGCGCATGCAGACCGCGGAAGCGCGGCCCCTGCGGCGTCTTCTCCTCCGGGAACTGCACGGTCACCTTGCGCGCGAACAGGTACCGGCCCGTGAGCATCATGCCCTTGACCATCTCGGCCAGCAGCCAGGTGTCGAAGAAATCCTTGACGCGCGCGAACATGGGTGCCTCCGTCGCGGTCAGTGGAAGAGGTCCGCCCAGCGCGTCTGCATCATCGCGCCGAGGAACACGATCCAGACCAGCGTCACCGGGATGAACACCTTCCAGCCGAGGCGCATGATCTGGTCGTAGCGGTAGCGCGGGAACGTCGCCCGCACCCACAGGAAGCACAGCAGCACGAACGACATCTTGGCCGCGAGCCACAGGAACCCGTCGCCGAAGGGCGCCACGCCGAACAACGTCACGTCGTTGAGCCGCGGCCACGGCGACAGCCACCCGCCGAGGAACATGAGCGCCGTCAGCGCGGCGATCAGGATCATGTTCATGTACTCGGCGAGGAAGAACACCGCGAAGGCGACCCCCGAGTACTCGACGTGGAACCCGGCGACGATCTCCGACTCGCCCTCCGCCATGTCGAACGGGTGCCGGTTGGTCTCGGCCAACCCGGAGACGAAGTAGACGATGAAGAGCGGGAACAGCGGCCAGACGTACCAGTACGCGGCGCCGCCCTCCTGGCCGCGGACGATCTCGGACAGGTTGAGGCTGTTGGCGGCCATCAGGACGCCGACCAGCGCGAAGCCCATCGCGATCTCGTACGAGACGATCTGCGCGGCCGAGCGCAATGCGCCCAGGAACGCGTACTTCGAATTCGACGCCCACCCGGCGAGGATGATGCCGTATACGCCGACCGACGACAGCGCGAGCACGTACAGCAGGCCCGCGTTGATGTCGGCGAGCACCAGCGTGTCGGTGAAGGGAATCACCGCCCACGCGGCCAGCGCGGGGCCGATCGACAGCAGCGGCGCGATGAAGAACAGGTACCGGTTCGCGCCGGACGGGACGACGATCTCCTTGAACAGGAGCTTGGCGACGTCGGCGAACGGCTGCAACAGCCCGAACGGACCGACGCGGTTGGGTCCGATCCGCACCTGCATGTAGCCGATGACCTTGCGCTCGGCGAGCGTCAGGTAAGCGACGGTCAGGATCACCGGGACGGCGATCGCGACGATCTTGGCGAGCGTCCAGACGACGACCCAGACGGGTCCCAGCCACTGCTGCACGGGCGCGAGGAATTCCACGTCAGGGCTCCCCACGTGCCGCAGCCGCACCCGTCGCACGCGCCCGGAAACCCGTGTTCACGCAAGGCGCCGGCGCGCCGCGGCGACCCCGGCCGGGGTTTTCGGCGTCGCGGCGCCACGTGGCGAGGCCGTGCGTCATGCTCGCTCCACCGCGATCGGGCCCGACAGCCCTTCGAGCCCGCACGTCGACGCGTGGGCGGCCGCGATGCGGACGACGCCCGGCGGCACGGTCGCATCGACGACGGCCGCCAGTACGGCCTCCCCGCCGCCCTGCCTGACCTTGACCTGCCCGCCTTCCGCGATGCCCAGGGTCTCCAGCAGCGACCGGTGCATTCTTGCCTTCGGGGGCCGCGCGTCGGCGGTCCGTTGCAGCGACGGCGCCCGCCGGACCAGCGGATCGGCAGCGTAGATCGGAACGTCGGCCACCCGCTCCACCGGCAGCGGTGCCGCCGCGGGACGCTCCACGGCGACGCGGGTTCCGTTGTCCAGACGGCCGCCGACGTCCGGCGTGCCGGCGAGCACCGCGGTACGGACGTCGGCCGCCGATTCGGCGTCGAAGCCGGGCAGGTTCATCATCGTGCCGAGCACGCGCAGCACCTTCCAGCCCGGGCGCGTGTCGCCGAGCGGGCGCACGACGCCCTCGAAATCCTGCACGCGGCCTTCGCAGCTCACGAACGTTCCGGCCGTCTCGGTGAAAGGCGAGATCGGCAGCACGATGTCCGCGTACGACGCGCCGTGCGCGAACGGGCTCATGACCACGACGAGGTCCGCCTTCTCCAGCGCCGAGCGCGCCGCCAGTGCGTTGGCGAAGTCGAACTCCGGTTCCGCGTGCAGCAGCAGGTACGCGCGGCGCGGATCGGAGAGCATCGCCTGCGCGTTCATCCCGCCGGACTGCGGAAGCGCGCCGGCCAGGTGCGCGCCCACCGTGTTCGCGGCCTCGGTCAGGAATCCGAGCGTCGCTCCCGTGACGTCGGCGAGCAGCTGCGCCAGCGCGTGGATCTGCGCGGCTTCGAGGTGCTGGACGGCGTAGTTGCCGAGGAACACCGCCGGCTTCTTTCCGGACGCCAGGCTCTCGCCGATCGCGCGCTCGGCGTCCGTCGGCACGATCTCCAGGAGCGTTTCGGGCACGGCAGCGCCGCGCGCGCGCGCCGCGGCCGCGACGATGCCGGCCAGCGCCGCCGGAACGCGCGACGGCGCGACCACGGCCCTGTGCGCGACGCGGATCAGCCAGTCGTCGTCGACCGAGTGCAGCATCGAGACCTGCGTGCCCTTTTTCGCCGCCTGGCGCAGGCGCTGCGCGAGCAGCGGGTGGTCCTTGCGCAGGAAGCTGCCGACCACGAGCACGCGGTCGCAGGCCGCGACGTCCGCGATCGGCATGCCGAGCCACGGAATGCCCTTGGCGTGGCCATCGCCGCGAAAATCGGTCTGCCGCAGGCGGAAGTCGATGTTGTCGCCGCCGAGGCCGCGGACCAGCCGGCCCGCCAGCGCGAGCTCCTCGAGCGTCGCGTGCGGCGACGCGAGGACGCCGAGCGCGCCGGGTCCGTGCCGCGAAACGATGTCCATCACGCCGCGCGCGACGACGTCGAGCGCGGTCTGCCAGTCGACCGGCTTCCACTCGCCGGCCTGCTTCACCATCGGCGTGGCCAGGCGCTCCGGCGAGTTCAATCCCTCGTACGAGAAGCGGTCCTTGTCCGACAGCCAGCACTCGTTCACCGCCTCGTTCTCGCGCGGCAGCACCCGCAGGACCCGGTCGCCCTTCACCTGCACGACGAGGTTGCTGCCGAGCCCGTCGTGCGGCGACACGGACTTGCGCCGCGCGAGCTCCCACGTGCGCGCCGCGTAGCGGAACGGCTTCGACGTCAGCGCGCCGACCGGGCACACGTCGATCGAGTTGCCCGAGAGCTCCGAGTCGACGGTCCGGCCGACGAACGCGACGATCTCCGAGTGCTCGCCGCGGCCGATCATGCCGAGCTCCATGATCCCGGCGATCTCCTGGCCGAAGCGGACGCAGCGCGTGCACTGGATGCAGCGCGCCATCTCCTCGGCGGAGACGAGCGGGCCCAGGTCCTTGTGGAACACGACGCGCTTGGCCTCGCGGTAGCGCGACGACGAGCCGCCGTAGCCGACGGCGAGGTCCTGCAGCTGGCACTCGCCGCCCTGGTCGCAGATCGGGCAGTCGAGCGGATGGTTGATGAGCAGGAACTCCATCACCGCCTTCTGCGCGGTCACCGCCAGCTCCGAGGCCGTCCACACCTTCATGCCGTCGGTCACCGGCGTGGCGCACGCCGGCTGCGGCTTGGGCGCCTTCTCGACCTGCACGAGGCACATCCGGCAGTTGGCCGCGATCGACAGCTTCTTGTGGTAGCAGAAGTGCGGCACGTAGATGCCGAGCGCATGCGCCGCCTCGAGCACCGTGCTGCCGGGCGCGACCTCGGTCTTCCTGCCGTCGATTTCGATGTTGAGCATTGCCACTTCAGGTCCTCACAGAGAGACGCGGCGACGCCGAGAAAGGCCGCTTCCCGGCGTCTCTGCGTCTCTTTGTGAATGGTTTTCAGACATACGGCGCGACGAGACAGCGCTTGTGGTCGATGTGGTGCTGGAACTCGTCGCGGAAGTGCTTGAGGAAGCTCTTGACGGGCAGCGCGGCCGCCTCGCCCAACGCGCAGATCGTGCGGCCGGCGATGTTGTCGGCGACCGAGTTCAGCGTGTCGAGGTCCTCGTTGCGGCCCTGCCCGTGCTCGATCCGGTCGACCATCCGCCACAGCCAGCCGGTGCCTTCGCGGCACGGCGTGCACTGCCCGCAGGACTCCTCGTAGTAGAAATACGACAACCGCAGCAGCGACTTGACCATGCAGCGGGTGTCGTCCATCACGATCACGGCGCCCGAGCCCAGCATCGACCCCGCCTTGGCGATCGAGTCGTAGTCCATGTCGGTCGCCAGCATGACGTCCCCCGGCAGCACCGGCATCGACGAGCCGCCCGGGATGCAGGCCTTGAGCCGCCGCCCCCCGCGCATACCGCCCGCCATCTCGAGCAGCGTCGCGAACGGCGTCCCGAGCTTCACCTCGTAGTTGCCGGGCCGGGCGACGTCGCCCGACACCGAGAAGATTTTGGTCCCGCCGTTGTTGGGGCGCCCCAGCGCGAGGAACGCCTCGCCGCCGTTGCGCAAAATCCACGGCACCGCTGCGAACGTCTCGGTGTTGTTGATCGTCGTCGGCCTGCCGTAGACGCCGTAGGACGCAGGAAACGGCGGCTTGAACCGCGGCTGGCCCTTCTTGCCCTCGATCGACTCGAGCAGCGCCGTCTCCTCGCCGCAGATGTACGCGCCGAAGCCGTGGTGATTGTGCAGGTGGAACGAGAAGTCCGAGCCCAGGATGTTGGCGCCCAGCAGTCCGGCGGCGTACCCCTCCTCGACCGCCTCTTCGCAGCGCAGGTACGTCTCCCAGATCTCGCCGTGGATGTAGTTGTAACCGCGGGTGGCGCCCATCGCGTAGGCGCCGATCGCCATGCCCTCGATGACGGCGTGCGGGTTGTAGCGCAGGATGTCGCGGTCCTTGAACGTACCGGGTTCCCCTTCGTCCGAATTGCAGACGACGTACTTGTCGCCCGCGTAATTCTTCGGCATGAAGCTCCACTTGAGTCCCGTGGGAAAGCCCGCGCCGCCGCGACCGCGCAGCGCCGACTTCTTCACCTCGGCCACGATCTGCTCGGGAGGCACCTTCTCGGCCAGGATCCGCCGCAGCGCCTCGTAGCCGCCGCGCGCCACGTAGTCCCGCAGCCGCCAGTTCGTCCCGGTCAGGCCCGCCATCAGGATGGCGTCGGGGCCGTAGTCCAGGAATTCGTTCGGGGCGTTCATGCGTCGCCCAGCCCGGGCCGGCCCTCGCCGCGCGCGGCCGCCGCGCCGAGCTCGTCGACAAGTTCGTCGAGCTTCGCGTCGGACATGAAGCCGCACATGCGCCGGTCGTTGACGATCAGCACCGGCGCGTCGCCGCACGCCCCCATGCACTCGCCCTCCTTCAGCGTGAAGCGGCCGTCGGGCGTCGTGCCGTTGAAGTCGACGCCGAGGCGCGACTTGAGGTGCGCGGCGGCCGCCGTCGCGCCGGACAGCGCGCACGGCAGGTTCGTGCAGATCGAGATCTTGAAGCGGCCCTGCGGCTTCAGGTTGTACATCGTGTAGAACGTCGCGACCTCGTAGACGGCGACCGGCGGCATCTCGAGGTACGCGGCGACGGCGTCCATCAGTTCGGACGACAGCCACCCGTGCTCGTCCTGCGCGAACGCGAGCGCCGACATCACCGCGGACTGCTTCTGGTCCGCCGGGTACTTGGCGATCTCGCGATCGATCCTGCGCTTCGTCTCGGCCGAAAGCATCGTGGCGCCCGTCACCGGATGTAGTAGCCCGCTACCCGCCAGAGTCCGTCCTGCTCCAGCACCATCGTCATTTCCTCAGTCGCTTCCTTCCTGCGGGCGAACCGGGTCTCGAACAGGATCGACATCTCCGCCCCCGGCTTCGCGCGACCGGCATCGCCCGCCTCCGGCGCGCCTTCGACGAACGCCGCCTTCGCCGCCTTGCGCGACACCACGCGCCCGTACTCGCTGCGCAGGCCGCGGATCCCGTCGTTCCACTGCTTGCGCTCGACGTCCTTCTTGAACGCGTCGGCCGCCATCGACCACGCGTCCGCGTAGCGCTGCCTGTCGACACGGTCGAGCCAGCGGTCGGCGGCATCGACGGCCGCGCGCTGGTCCGGCGACATCGTCTGCGCGCGCGCCGCCGGCGCCAGCGCCCCCAGGAGCGCCACGGCCAGCGCGAGCGCGAAGCGGCGCCCGTCGGCAAGCGGCACGCGCGCCGTCATCGATCGACCGACCCGAACACGATGTCCTGCGTGCCGATGATCGCGACGACGTCGGCGATCATGTGGCCGCGCGCCATCTCGTCGAGCGCGGCCAGGTGCACGTAGTCGGGCGCGCGCAGCTTGACGCGGTATGGCTTGTTGGCGCCGTCCGACACGATGTACACGCCGAACTCGCCCTTCGGGTGCTCGACCGCCGCGTAGACCTCGCCCGGCGGCACGTGCATCCCTTCGGTGAAGAGCTTGAAGTGGTGGATGAGCTCCTCCATGTGCGCCTTCATCGCCTCGCGGGCCGGCGGCGCGACCTTGTGGTCGTCGACGATCACCGGGCCCGGGTTCGCGCGCAGCCATTCGACGCACTGCGCGACGATGCGGTTCGACTGCCGCAGCTCCTCGACGCGGACGAGGTAGCGGTCGTAGCAGTCCCCGTTCACGCCGACCGGAATGTCGAATTGCATCCGGTCGTAGACCTCGTACGGCTGCTTCCTGCGCAGGTCCCACGGCACGCCGGAGCCGCGCAGCATCGCGCCGGTGAATCCGAGGGCGATCGCCCGCTCCGGCGACACCACGCCGATCCCGACCGTGCGCTGCTTCCAGATGCGGTTTTCGGTGAGGAGCTCCTCGTACTCGTCGACGCACCGCGGGAAGCGCCGCGTGAAGTCCTCGACGAAGTCGAGCAGCGAGCCCTGCCGGTTCTCGTTCATCCGCTCGAGGGCGCGCGCGTTGCGCAGCCGCGACGGCTCGTACTGCGGCATCCGGTCGGGGAGGTCGCGGTAGACGCCGCCCGGCCGGTAGTAGGCGGCGTGCATGCGCGCGCCGGAGACCGCCTCGTAGACGTCGAACAGGTCCTCGCGCTCGCGGAACGCGTACAGGAACGGCGTCATCGCCCCCACGTCGAGCGCGTGGCAGCCGAGCCACAGCAGGTGGTTGAGAATCCGCGTGATCTCGTCGAACATCACGCGGATGTACTGCGCGCGCTCGGGCACCTCGAGCCCCAGCAGGCGCTCGATCGCCATGCAGTACGCGTGCTCGTTGCACATCATGGACACGTAGTCGAGGCGGTCCATGTACGGCAGCGACTGGATGTACGTCTTGTTCTCGGCGAGCTTCTCGGTGGCGCGGTGCAGGAGACCGATGTGCGGGTCGGCACGCTCGATGACCTCGCCGTCGAGCTCGAGCACGAGGCGGAGCACGCCGTGGGCCGCCGGGTGCTGCGGCCCGAAGTTCATCGTGTAGTTGCGGATTTCAGCCACGGAACAGCTCGAACCCCAGCACGACCGACGAGACGAGCAGCGCCGCGTACGGCAGCGCGCGGCCTCCGGCCATCGCTTCCACCGCCTCGCGGGCGGTGCGGTGCTTCGCTTCGCGGTCGCTCATCGGTTGCCTCCGTAGTGTTCCTCGCGGACGACGCGCGGCGTGACCTCGCGCGGCTCGATGGTCACCGGCTGGTAGATCACGCGGCCCTGCTCGGGGTCGTAGCGCATCTCGACGTACCCGGAAAGCGGGAAGTCCTTGCGGAACGGATGCCCGACGAAGCCGTAGTCGGTGAGCAGGCGGCGCAGGTCGGGGTGCCCGTCGAACACGATGCCGTAGAGGTCGAACGCCTCGCGCTCGAACCAGTTCGCCACGGGCCAGACGTCGATGACGCTCGGCAGCACCGGGAACGCATCGTCCGGCGCGAAGGCGCGCACGCGCAGCCGCCGGTTGTGCGCAAGCGACAGCAGGTGGTAGACGGCCGCGAAGCGCGGGCCTTCGTGCGCGCCGCCGCCGAACGTCGAGTAGTCGACGCCGCAGACGTCGATCAGCATCGCGAAGCGCAGCTCGGGCCGGTCGCGCAGCTCGCGCATGACGCCGGCCAGCCCCGCCGCCGGGACGACCGCCGTGACTTCGCCGCGGTCGACGATGACGCTCGACAGCGCGCTCCCGAGAGCGGTCGACAGCGTCGCCGCCAGCGATTCGGATTTCGTGGCCATCAACGCGCGATCGTGTTGGTGCGCCAGATCTTGTTCTGCAGCTGCAGGATGCCGTACAGCAGCGCTTCCGACGTGGGCGGGCAGCCCGGCACGTAGATGTCGACCGGCACGATGCGGTCGCATCCGCGTACGACCGAATACGAATAGTGGTAGTAGCCGCCGCCGTTGGCGCACGACCCCATCGAGATCACCCACCGCGGCTCGGCCATCTGGTCGTAGACCTTGCGCAGCGCCGGCGCCATCTTGTTGCACAGCGTGCCGGCGACGATCATCACGTCCGACTGGCGCGGGCTCGGCCGGAAGACGACGCCGAAGCGGTCGAGGTCGTACCGCGACGCGCCGGCGTGCATCATCTCCACCGCGCAGCACGCGAGGCCGAAGGTCATCGGCCACATCGAGCCGTTGCGCGCCCAGTTGATCACGCTGTCGAGCGTGGTCGTGACGAAGCCCTTCTCGAGTACGCCGTCGATCGCCATGGGTCTACGCCGCCTCCGTGTACCGACCACGCGCCACGAACGCCAACGCGTCGGCGACGGCGGCTGGTGGTGGCCCCTGCTCCCAGGCTCGCGTCGCTATTCCCATTCCAGCGCCCCCTTCTTCCACTCGTAGACGAAGCCGACGACGAGGATCAGCAGGAACACCATCATCGCGACGAAGCCCGGAAAGCCGATGTCGGGCAGCACGACGGCCCACGGAAAGAGGAACGCGATCTCGAGGTCGAACAGGATGAAGAGGATCGCGACGAGGTAGTAGCGGACGTCGAACTTCATCCGCGCGTCCTCGAACGCCTCGAAACCGCACTCGTAGGGCGAGAGCTTCTCGGGATTCGGGCGGTCCGGCGCCAGCAGGGCGCCGAGCGAGAGGAGCAGGAGCCCCAGCCCCAGGCCGACGACGATGAAGAGAAGGATCGGGAAGTACTGTTCCAGCATCGAGGCCTGCCCAGGGGGCGACGCAACCGCAAGCTTACTCTTTCGCTCCGCACGCGACGGCGACGCGCTTTATCGCTGCGCCGTCCCGCTTGCCACTCGCGTCGCGCGGACTGCGCGCGCCGCGTCACATCCTTGGTGCCGACGGGGAGACTCGAACTCCCACGGCTTGCGCCACTGCCCCCTCAAGACAGCGTGTCTACCAATTTCACCACGTCGGCTTCCCAGGAATCAGAGTTCAGGGATCAGGGATCAGCAAGAGGGTCCGCATCCCGCGGCGGCGGCCTCTGCTGATCGCCGATCCCTGATCCCCGATCCCTGTTACTTCGGTACCTCGCCGGCCTTCGACGGCGCACCGCCCGGCGCGGCGTCCCCACCCGGCACCGCCGGCGTCGGGGCCGGCGCGGGCGCCTTCGGCGCCTCGGCGGGGGCCGGCGTCGGCACGTTGCCCATCACGCCCTGCTGCATCACGTCCTTGGGCTTCGCGTGCATGGAGCCCAGGTACGTCAGCCCGAGGCTCGACACGAAGAACACCGCCGCCAGGATCGCGGTCGTCCGCGAGAGGAAATTGGCCGACCCGGCGGCGCCGAACAGGCTGCCCGACGAGCCGCTCCCGAACGCCGCGCCCATGTCCGCGCCCTTGCCGTGCTGCAGCAGCACGAGGCCGCAGATCGTGGCCGCGATCACCAGGTGCACGACAAGCAGAAACGATTCCAGAAATCCCATTGTCACGTCCTCGGCGTCGCCCGCGCCTGCGTCAGGCACCGGCAATCGCCAGAAATTCCGTCGCCACCAGCGACGCTCCGCCCACCAACCCGCCGTCCACGTCGGGCATCGCGAACAACTCGGCGGCGTTGCCGGCCTTCACGCTTCCTCCGTAGAGGAGCCGCACGCCGCTCGCACCGGCCCGACCCAGCCGCTCGCGCAGGAACGCGTGCACTTCCTGCGCCTGCGCGGGTGACGCCGTGCGACCGGTGCCGATCGCCCACACGGGCTCGTAGGCCAACACCGCGAGCGGCAGGTCCTGCCCGAGCGCCGCCGCCACCGCGTCGAACTGCCGCCCGACCACCGCCTGCCACTGCCCCGCATCGCGCTCCGCGAGCGTCTCGCCGACGCACGCGATCGGCGTCATTCCCGCCGACAGCGTCGCCACTGCCTTGGCGCCCACCTCGGCGTCGCTCTCGCCGTGATACTGGCGCCGCTCCGAATGTCCGACGAGGACGTACCGGCAACCGAATTCGGCGAGCATGCCAGCCGCGACATCGCCGGTGTACGCGCCCGACGCGTGCCGGCTCACGTCCTGCGCGCCCCACGACCACGGCGAGCCGGACAGTGCGTCGCGTGCCTGCCCGAGGTACGGAAAGGGCACGCAGACCGCCACGTCCCGCCCGTCGCGCGGCTTCCATCCGGCGAGCAACGCGACGAGCAGCGCCGCGTTGGCGGCGAGCCCGCCGTTCATCTTCCAGTTGCCGACGACGAGCTTGCCGCGCATTTCGCCTTGTCCGACCGTTGCCGATGGCGCCCCTGCCACAGGCGCCGGCACGACACGTTCGACCGCCGCCGACCCTGCCCACGATCGCCTGACCAAAACCTGCGGATTTTACCGCGTTGCACCACGGGGGGTCAACGCGCGCCGGAAACGGCGGAAATGCGCGGATGCGCCGTCAGACGCCGGCCACGGCCCGCATCCGCCGGACGACCGGCGGCAGGAACCACGCGGCGAGCGTCAGCACCCCGAGCACGGCCGCGACCGGCCGCGAGAAGAACGCGAAGAGGCTGCCGTCCGACTTGATCATCGACGTGACGAAGTTCTCCTCGAGCATGCCGCCCAGCACGACGCCGAGGATCGCGGGCGCCACCGGGAATCCGTTCTCCTCCAGCACGTAGGCGACGACCCCGGCGACGAGCATGACGCCGATGTCGAACGGCGTGTTGTTGATCGCGAACGCGCCGACGATGCAGAACAGCAGGATCACCGGCATCAGGATGTTCCGCGGCACCTTGAGGATCGTCTTGGCCGCCTTGATGCACATCCAGCCGAGCGGGACCATGATCAGGTTGGCGACGATGAACAGCAGGTAGACCGCGTAGATGTTCTGCGGGTTCTGCGTGAACAGCGTCGGCCCCGGGTTCATGTTCTTCATGTACAGCACGCCGATCACGATCGCGGTGATCGAGTCGCCCGGGATCCCGAACACCAGCGCGGGGATCCACGCGCCGGCGAGCGCGCTGTTGTTGGCGGCGCCGGACTCGACGATCCCCTCGACGTGCCCGGTGCCGAACTTCTCGGGCTCCTTCGACATCTTCTTGCTGATCGCGTAGGACATCCACGCGGCGATGTCGGCGCCCGCGCCGGGCAGCGCCCCGACCAGCGTTCCCAGCACGCTGCCGCGCAGGATCTGCATCGGGTATCTCACCGTCAGCTGCCACATCCCCTTGAACACGTTGTGGATCGGCTGGTCGACGATCCGGAGTTCCGGGCCCGTGTCGACGGCGTACCGGATGATCTCGGAGATCGCGAACATGCCGATCATCAGCGGGATCATGCCGATGCCGCCCATGAGCTCGGTGCTGCCGAACGTGAACCGCGGGAAGCCGGCGGGGTTGCCGAGGCCCACGCACGCGATCATGAGGCCGAGCAGCAGCGACACGACGCCTTTCAGCGGCCGCTCCGCCGTGATCACGATCGCGCACGTCAGCCCGAGCAGCACCAGCCAGAAGTACTCGAACGAGCTGAACTTGAGCGCCACCTCGGCGAGCGCCGGTGCCGACAGGATCAGCACGGCGGTGCCGAAGAGCCCGCCGATCGCGGAGAAGACGAGGCCCGCCCCCAGCGCAACCTCCGCCTGCCCCTTGCGGGTCATCGCGTACGCCTCGTCGGTGTACGCGGCCGACGCGGGCGTGCCGGGCATCCGCAGCAGGCAGCCGGGGATGTCGCCCGAGAAGATTGCCATCGCGGTGGCGGTGACGATGGTCGCGATCGCCGGGATGGGCTCCATGAAGAACGTGACGGGCACCAGCAGCGCCGTCGCCATCGTCGCGGTCAGCCCGGGCACGGCACCCACGAAGAGCCCGTACAGCGACGCCAGCACCATCGGCCACAGCGTCTTCGCGCTGAACACCATGCCGAAGGCGGTCGCCAGCGCGTCCATCAGAACGTCATTCCGGACAGGACGCCCCACGGCAGCGGGACGCGCAGCAGCTTGTAGAACGCGTACCAGATCACGAGCGTCGCCAGCGCCGCGAACACGATGGCGCGCAGCGGCCGCACGCCGAGCACGGACATCCAGACGAACAGCAGGACCGGCGCCACGACGAGGAATCCGACCACGTTGGCGAGCAGCACGTAGGCCACCACGCCGCCGACGATGGCGACGAACGCGACGAAGTGGCGGCCTGAGCGCATCCACTCGGCCGTTTCGTACCACGGCTGCTCGGCGCGCCGCCGCACGCCGCTGACGATCAGCAGCGCGCCGCAGACGGCGATTGCGGCGGCGACGACGCCCGGAAAGAGCGCAGGCCCGACCGGCTGTCCCGGAATCCTGGGAAACGCCTGGATGTGGACCAGGACGACGACGCCGAACAGCAGGAACACTGCGCCGAAGATGGCGTCGTTGATCTTCATCGCATGGAACCCACGGGCCCGGAGGCCCGCGGATTCGCCGGACTGCAATCGAATGGCACGTGCACTTTACGGCGGCGAGCGCAACGCAGATCCCCCGGCGCTGCGCGACCCGGGACGACGTGGTCCCCGCTGCGCGGGGTCGACGTCACTTCGCCAGGCCGGCGGCCTTCATCGTGACGCCCATCGCCGCATCGTTCTTCGCCATGAATTGCGCAAATTCGGCGCCGGGCGCCCACGCGGTGCCGTAGCCCTTGCTGGCCGCGAAGTCCTTCCACTCCTTGGACGACGCGATCTTCTGGATCGTCGCGATCAGCTTGGTGCTCACGTCGGCCGGCAGGCCCTTCGGACCGGCAATCCCGCGCCACGCGGCGACGACGTAGTTGACGCCCACCGCCTGCTGCATCGTGGGCACGTTCGGGAACAGCGCCGAGCCCTTGTCGTCCATCACGGCCAGCGGCTTCGCCTTCCCGGCCTCGATCAGCGCGCGCGCCTCGGGCAGCGAGCAGGTGACGATGTCGACGCCGCCCGCGACGAGGTCCTGCATCGCCGGCGCCGCACCGTTGGACGGTACCCACGGAATCGTCGTTTGCGGAATCTTGAGGTCGTTGAGCAGGCCGGCGAGCGCCAGGTGCCAGATGCCACCTTGACCGGTGCCCGAGGCCTTCATCTTGCCGGGGTTCGCCTTCGCGGCGTCGAGCACTTCCTTGACCGTCTTGTACGGCGAGTCGGCGCGCACGGTGAAGCCGGCCGGATCGGAATTGACGAGCGCGAGCGGCGTGTACGAACCGGGGCCGAGGTCGGTCAGGCCCTGCCAGTGCATCATCGTGATCTCGACCGTGATCATGCCGACGGTGTAGCCGTCGGCCGGCGCCTGCGCGATCGCGCTGTGGCCCACCACGCCGCCGCCGCCGGTACGGTTGACGACGTTGACCGGCTGCCCGAGTTCCTTCTCCATCATCGCCGCGAAGTAGCGTGCGGTGCCGTCGGTGCCGCCGCCGGCGCCCCACGGGACGACGAACGTGATCGGGCGGTCGGGGTACGCGGCGAGCGCCACCGAAGCGGCGGCGATCGCCGCGAGCGCGACGAGCGCGCGTGCGAAGAACTTCATGGAATCCTCCTTGGGCGGGATGAACGGATCCGCAGCGGGAGGCGCCCCCTTCTCGCGGGGGACGGCCGCCTGCGCGATGGCGGGACGTTAGCAGCGCGTCCGGGACCGGTCAAGTGGTCGGACCAATCACCCGCCGCCCGTGCGCTGGCGGACGAACGCGGCGAGCACGCGTGCGAGTTCCGCGAGGTCGCGGTGCAGCCGCTCGTAGCCGTCGTTGGGCGCGAGCGTGGTCTCGTCCATGTAGAGCGTCCGCTTCACCTCGATCTGCAGGCTGTGGCGGTTGTCGGCGGGCCGTCCGTGCCGGCGCACGATCTCGACGCCCTTGTACGGGTCGTTGGTCGCGACCGTGTAGCCCAGGCCGCGCACCGTGTCCGCCACGAGCCGCGTGAACGCCGCGTCGCACGTCGTGCCGTCGCGGTCGCCGAGCACGAAGTCCGCCCGCTCGCGGCCCGGGTCGTCGGCCTGCGCGTCGCCGACGGCGGGCATCGAGTGGCAGTTCACGTGCCACACGCCGCCGAACGCGCGCCGGCGCTCGTCGATCGCCGCGTCGAGCGCGGCGTGATACGGACGCCAGCAGCGCTCGATGCGCTCGCGCACTTCCGCGCTCGCGAGCTTGCGCGCATACATCGGCGAGCCGCCGCGGGCGAGGCGCCAGACGAGGCCGATCCCCTGCTGCGTCTTGCGCGACGGCGCGACCGGTTCCGGCCAGGCGTCCGCCAGCAGTTCGGCGTCGATGTCCGCGAGGCTGCGGTTGGCGTCGATGTACGCGCGCGGGAAGCGAGCCTCGATCAGCGTGGCGCCGAGCGCCGGCGCCGCGCTCCACAGTCGCGCGACGTGCGTGTCCTCGGCCTGCCGCACGATCGCGCGCGGCGGCGCGTGGTCGAAGTCGTCCGGATACCATTCGCCGAAGTGCGGCGAGTCGAGCACGAGGGCGACCGGCGCGCCGGGCGGATCGTGTCGCAGGAAAGCCGCGTCCATCGCCGTCGCGACGCCTTCAGGTCCCGTGGTTGAGGAAGCACGCCGACAGGTGGCCCGGCGCGATCTCCTCGAGCTCGGGTGCGGCCCGCCGGCAGCGGTCCATGGCGCGCGGGCAGCGCGGGTGGAAGTGGCAGCCGGCCGGCGGGTCGAGCGGCGACGGGATCTCGCCCTTGATCGGCACGAACGTCCGCTTGCCCGGCGCGACCTTGCCGGCTTCCGCGAGCAGCGCCTGCGTGTACGGATGGTTCGGGTGCGCGAAGAGCTCGGCCGACGGCGCGCTCTCGACGACACGCCCGAGGTACATGACGACGACGCGGTCGGAGATGAAGCGCACGACGCCGAGATCGTGGCTGATGAAGAGGTACGTGAGGTTGAGCGCGGCCTTGAGCTCGATGAAGAGGTTCAGCACCTGCGCCTGGATCGACACGTCGAGCGCGGCGACCGACTCGTCGCACACGAGGAACTCCGGCTTCACGGCGAGCGCGCGCGCGATGCCGATCCGTGCACGCTGGCCGCCGGAGAACTGGTGCGGATAGCGGCGCATCAGCGTTGGGTCGAGGCCGACCCGGTTCAGCATGAGTCCGGCGTACTCGACCCGCTGCGCGGGCGCGATGATCCGGTGCGCGACCGGCGCCTCGCCGACGATGTCCACGACGCGCATCCGCGGGTTCAACGACGCATACGGATCCTGGAAGATCATCTGCATCTTGAGCTGCTGCCGGCGCGCCGCCGCGCCGGGCAGCCGCGACAGCGCGACCCCGCGCCAGTAGCGCTCGCCCGCCGACAGCGGCAGCAGGCCCACCGCGAGGCGGCCGAGCGTCGACTTGCCGCAGCCGGATTCGCCCACGAGTCCCACGACCTCGCCGGGGGCGACCGCGAGGTCGACGCCGTCGACCGCGCGGACGATCTCCTCGCGCAGCCCCGCGCCGAGCGCGTTGCCGATCCGCGCCGCGACGTCGAGCGTCTTCACGAAGCGCTTCGACACGCCCTTCAGCTCGACGAGCGCCGAGATGTCCGGCTGCGCGGGCGGCGCGGTGTCCATCGGGTCAGAACAGCGTGATGAGCGGATGGAAGCAGCGGACCCGCTGCCCGGGGCCACCGGCCGCCCGCATGGCGGGCGACGCGTCGCAGGCCGCGGTCGCATACGAGCAGCGCTCGCGGAACGGGCAGCCCTCCGGCAGCTCGAGCAGCGACGGCGTCATGCCCGGGATCTGGCGCAGCCGCTGGCCGCGCTCGTTGTTCGCGGGCACCGAGTCGAGCAGTCCCTGCGTGTAGGGGTGCGCCGGATGCCCCAGCACGTCCTCGCAGCTGCCCTCCTCGACGAGGCGGCCCGCGTACATCACGCAGACGCGGTCGGCGAGCCCGGCGATCACCGACAGGTCGTGCGTGATCCAGATGAGCGCCGCGCCCGTTTCACGCGTCAGCTTCTGCATCTCGTAGAGGATCTGGCCCTGGATCGTCACGTCGAGCGCCGTCGTCGGCTCGTCGGCGATGATGAGGTCGGGGCTGTTGAGCAGCGCGATCGCGATTGCCACGCGCTGCCGCATGCCGCCGGAGAACTGGTGCGGGTACGCGTCGAGGCGCTCGTCCGGCGAGGGGATGCCGACCTTGACCAGCGCCTCGCGCGCGCGCGCGCGCGCCGACGCGCGGCTGACCCGGTCGTGCGCGAGGATCGCCTCGATCATCTGTACGTCGATCCGCAGGACCGGGTTCAGCGTCATCATCGGGTCCTGGAAGATCATCGCCATCCGGTTGCCCCGCATGTTGCGCAGTTCCTCGGCGGACAGCGCCCGCAGGTCGATGCCGTCGAGGACGAGGCGGCCGGCGACGATGCGCCCCGGCGGGTCGACGAGTCCCATCAGCGAGTACCCGGTCATCGACTTGCCGGAGCCGGATTCGCCGACGAGCCCCAGCACCTCGCCGCGCCCCACGGTGAACGACACGTCGTCGACCGCCTTGACCACGCCGGCCTTCGTGAAGAAATGGGTCCGCAGTCCCTCGACGGTGAGTACGGGCGCCGCCATCGGCTACCGCTGCAGCCGTGGGTTGAGGACGTCCCGCAGCTGGTCGGCGACGAGATTGATGCTGACGATCGTCGCGAGCAGCGCCACGCCGGGAAAGAAGCTGATCCAGTACTTGCCGGACAGCAGGTACTGGTAGCCGTTGGCGATCAGCAGCCCCAGCGAGGGTTCGGTGATCGGCAGCCCCAGGCCGAGGAACGACAGCGTGGCCTCGAGCGCGATCGCGGCCGCCACCTGCACGGTGGCCACGACGATCATCGGCGGCAGGCAGTTGGGCAGCAGGTGCCGGAACACGATGCGTGCCGGCGACAGCGCGAGGCAGCGCGCCGCCTCCATGTATTCCTTGCGCTTCTCGACCAGCGCGGCCCCGCGCACCGTCCGCGCGTAGTACGCCCACTGGATCGTGACCAGTGCCGCGATCACCTTGCCGGTGCCCTGCCCGAGCACGGCGATCAGGATCAGCGCGATCAGGATCGCCGGAAACGACAGCTGGATGTCGACGATGCGCATGATCAGCGTCTCGACACGGCCGCCGAAGTACGCGGCGGTCAGGCCCATCGTCAGGCCGATCAACAGCGCGAGCACGGTGCTCGCGGCGCCGACCATCAGCGAGATGCGCAGGCCGTAGAAGATCGCGGACAGCATGTCGCGCCCCTGGTCGTCGGTGCCGAGCCAGAAGGTGCCGCCGCCCGCGGCCTTCGAGCCCGGCGGCAGCTTGCTTTCCATCACGTCGAGCTGCGCGAGGTCGTAGGGATTCTGCGGCGAGATGAGCGGCGCGAAGACCGCCGCCGCCACGACGAGCGCGAGCAGCACGAGGCCGAACACCGCGATCGGGTTGGCGACGAAGTCGCCGGCGATGCGGGCAAGCGGGCTCTGCGCCCCGCGCACGGCCGGCGCCGCGGCGACGGGCACGCCGGCGCTCACCGGCGCGCTCCGCAGGCAGCGGTCATCCCTTGGCCTCCGCGAGCCGCACGCGCGGGTCGAGCGCGGAGTACAGCACGTCGACGACCAGGTTGATGACGATGAACAGCGTGACGATGACGAGCAGGTAGGCGACGATCACCGGCCGGTCGAGCAGGTTGATCGAGTCGATCAGCAGCTTGCCCATGCCGGGCCACGCGAACACGCTCTCCGTGACGATCGCGAACGCGATCACGCTGCCGAACTCGAGGCCGATCACGGTGACGATCGGGATCATGATGTTGCGCAGCACGTGCACGCCGATGACGCGGGCGTTGGAGAGCCCCTTCGCGCGCGCGAACTTCACGTAGTCCTGCAGCAGCGATTCGCGGGTGCCCGCGCGCGTCAGGCGGATCAGCAGCGCGAGCTTGAAGAGCGCGAGGTTGACCGCCGGCATCACGAGGTGCGCGAGGCCCTCCCACGACAGAAACGACACGGGCACGAGGCCGAACAGCAGCGTCGTCGGGCCGCGGCCGTTCGACGGCAGCCAGCCCAGCATCACCGAGAACACCATGATCAGCATCAGGCCGACCCAGAACGTCGGCAGCGAGAAGCCGAGGATCGATCCCGCCATGATCGTGCGGCCGGCCACGCCGTCGGGCTTGAGTCCCGCCCACAGCCCGAGCGGGATGCCGAGGATCACCGCGATCAGCATCGCGGCGATGGCGAGCTCCATCGTCGCCGGCATGCGCGAGAGGATGAGGCCGAGCGCGGGCGTGGCGTGGACGAACGACTTGCCGAGGTCGCCGGTGACTGCGCCCTTGAGGAACACGGCGTACTGCTCCCACAGCGGCTGGTCGAGGCCCAGCGCGGCGATGGCGCGCTCGCGGTCGATCTGGTCCGCCTGCGGGTTGATCAGGATGTCGATCGGGTTGCCGATCGCGTAGACGCCGACGAACACCAGCAGCGACATCGCGAAGAGCACGACGACGCTCTGCATGCTGCGGCGGATGACGTAGACGAGCATCAGGGATCAGGGATCGGGAATCAGGGGCACCGGCGGCGCCGGTGGCGGCGCGTCGAGCGCCGGGTTGCCATTGTGGTGCGCAAGGGGGAAGGCGGCAAGCCGGGCAGCGTACCGGTGGCCGGGATCAGGGAGTCTCGGTGGTCGCAGCGGCGCTCGATGCGCCGCCACCGGAGACGCCGCCGGTTCCGATCCCCGATCCCTGGCTACTGCTTCACCGGCCTGAACTGGAACGCCAACGTGTACTCGTCGGTGCGCGGCGTGTACGCGACGTTCTTCCTGGTCGCCCACATCGTGAACTGGAAGTGGATCGGCATGATTCCCAGATCGGCCATCGCGAGCTCGGTCGCCCGCTGCAGCATGATCTTCCGGTTCTCGTCGTCGACCTGCTGCAGCGCCTGCTCGATCAGGTAGTCGACCTTGGGGTTCGAGTAGCGGCCCCAGTTGACGGCGCCCAGGCCCTTGTCGCGATTGAACGTCGCGAGCAGCGAGCGCAGCGGCGAGCTCGCCTCGCCCGTCGACGCGCCCCAGCCGACCATGTGGAAGCTGAACTCCTGCTTGGACGCCCGGCCCGAGTACGGTCCCATCGGGGCCGTCTCGACCTTCGCCGCGATGCCGACGCGCGACAGCATCTGCGCGACGGCCTGCACGATCTTCTCGTCGTTGACGTAGCGCCCGGCCGGGCCGTGAATCGTCAGGTTGAAGCCGTTCGGGTACCCGGCCTCCGCGAGCAGTTTCTTGGCGCCCTCCGGATCGTAGGCCTCGGCCTTCAGCGCCGGGTTGTGGCCGAAGAGCTTCTCGGACACGAGCTGGCCCGACGGAATCGCCTGCCCCTCCATCACGCGCTCGGCGATCGCCGGCCGGTTGATCGCCTTCGAGATCGCGCGCCGGACCCGCACGTCGGTAAGCGGGTTCTTCTCCAGAGGCTTGCCGTCCTTGCCGGTGACGAACGGGCTCGGGCGCTCGAGGTGGTCGAAGTTGAAGTAGATGACGCGGTGCGAGATCTTCGACGTCAGCGTGAACTTGGGGTCGCTCTTCAGGCGCGCGAGGTCGGCGGTCGGCGGCTGCTCGATCGCGTCGACGTCGCCCGACAGCAACGCCGCCATCCGCGCCGGTTCGTTCTTGATGATCTTGAACGTGACCTTCTCGAACGGGGGCTTCTCACCCCAGTAGCCGTCGTTGCGGACGAGCTCGACGCGGTCGCCGTTGACGTAGCGGACGAGCTTGTAGCGGCCGCTTCCGACCGCCGCCTTGCCCGCGTTGAAGTCCTCGGTCGTCGCGCCGGTCGCGACCTTCTTCGACACGATGTAGATCGTCGACATGTCGTTGGGCATCAGCGGATGCGGGGCCGCGGTCTTGAAGCGGATCGTGTACGGGTCGACGATCTCGATGCCCGTGATGGCCTTCGTGTAGGCGGAGAACGGCCCCGGGCTGTTCGGCACCGTCGGCACCCGGTTGATCGACAACGCGACGTCCTCGGCGGTGAGCTCGCTGCCGTCTTGGAACTTGACGCCGCGGCGGAGCTTGAACTCCCACGTCCGGTCGTCGAGCGTCTTCCACGACGTCGCGACGCCGGGGATCATCCGCGAGTCGGCGTCCATCTGCACGAGCTTGTCGAAGATGTGCTCGGCGATGTTGTTGTTCGGAAACAGGTTGAAGAAGTGCGGGTCGATCGACGTGACATCGGCGGCCACCGCGATCTTGAGCTCCTGCGCGCCGGCGGGCGCGGTGAACGCGGCGCCGGCGGCAACGAACGTGGCGACGGCAATCGCGGCGGCGTACCGGCGCAGGGCGGAAAATCGGCGCATGCGGGACCTCGGGCGGACGGAGTGATCGGATGCCGGCGTCCGAGCGGGGCGCGGCGGGCACCGGCGGAATCTAGCCTAGTCGCCGCAGGGCGTCAAAGCGGCGGCGGCGCGCACCGCGTCGGTGCGCCCGCGCGGCGCCGCGACTCCCGGGGCGGCTAGCCCTTCTCGAGCCGCGCGGACGCCGCGTCGCAGTGCGGCAGGTGCGCGCGGACGAACGCGTCGAGCGACGCGTAGTACTGGTCGTCGGTCGCGAGGTCTCGCTGCGCGAGCGCACGCGCCTCGCCCTCCGGCAGCGCCTTGCCCGAAGCCGCGAACGCGCGGGCCGACGCGAGCGCCCCCTGCTCGTACCGGTACTCGGCACGCAGCCGGCCGTCCGGATGCCACGACCGCTTGAGTCCCGACAGGCGCCCGTGGAGATAGCTCGCCTCGAGCTTCGGTCGCACGTCGCCCGACCGGCCGGCCGGCGCGTACCACAGCGCCACGGTGCCCGACAGCACGTCGTCGTCGTACGGCAGCTGCGCGACGCGCGCGCCGCCGCTCGACCAGAACAGGAAGCTGCCGGTGCGGCGACCCTTGGCGAACGCGCCGACCACGCGCACCGCGCCGGCGGGTCCCCTGACCTCGTAGGCGCCATGCGGCTGGCCATCGCGGCAGCTGCCGTCGACCGTCAGGTCCTGCGCCGACGCGACGGCCGCGGCCAGCGCGGCGAACGCCGCGGCGATGCGCGTCAGCCGTTGCGCCGCGACCACCACGCCGAGAGCTCGCCGACGATGCCGCGGCGGAACGCGAGCACGCAGACGACGAAGATGACGCCGGTGATCACGGTCACCCACTGCCCGAAGCCCGCGAGATAACTCTCCAGGCCGACGATCGCGAACGCCCCGACGACCGGGCCGAAGATCGTCCCCATGCCGCCCAGCAGCGTCATCAGCACGACCTCGCCGGACATCGTCCAGTGCACGTCGGTGAGCGACGCCAGCTGGAACACGATCGCCTTCACGGCGCCGGCGAGCCCGGAGAGGCCGGCCGACAGCACGAACGCGAGCAGCTTGTAGCGCTCGGCGTCGTACCCGAGCGAGATCGCGCGCGGCTCGTTCTCGCGAATCGCCTTCAGCACCTGCCCGAACGGCGAGTGCACGATCCGGTAGATGAACAGGAAGGCGGCCACGAAGATCGCCAGCACCACGTAGTACATGACGAGCGTGCTCGACAGGTCGAGGACGCCGAACAGCTTGCCGCGCGGCACCGACTGGATGCCGTCCTCGCCGTGCGTGAACGGCGCCTGCAGGTAGAAGAAGAAGATCATCTGCGCGAGGGCCAGCGTGATCATCGCGAAGTAGATGCCCTGCCGCCGGATCGCGAGCGCGCCGGCGACGACGCCGAGCGCCGTCGACGCGGCCGTGCCGGCGAGGATCGCCGCCTCGGGCGGCCAGCCCCACTCCCTCGCCGCGTGCGCGCAGACGTAGCCGGCGGTGCCCAGGAACATCGCGTGCCCGAACGACAGCAGGCCGCCGAAGCCCAACAGCAGGTTGAACGCGCACGCGAAGAGCGCGAAGCACAGCGCCTTCATCACGAAGACCGGGTAGACGTTGACGAACGGCGCCACGGCAAGCAACGCCGTCATCACGGCCGTGGCCGCGAGCACGCCGCCGCGGCGCGCGACCGGCGCACTCACCGGATCTCCGCTCCCCGCAGGCGCCACGTCAGCGCTCCTTCCCGAACAGGCCGGCCGGCTTCACGAGCAGCACCAGCACCATGATGACGAAGATGACGGTGTTCGACGCCTCCGGGTAGAACACCTTCGTCAGGCCCTCGACGATGCCGAGTCCGAAGCCGGTCAGAATCGCGCCCAAGATCGAGCCCATGCCGCCGATGACGACGACGGCGAACACGACGATGATGAGGTTCGAGCCCATCTGCGGGCTCACCTGGTAGATCGGCGCCGCCATGACGCCCGCGAGTGCGGCGAGGCCGACGCCGAAGCCGTAGGTCAGCGTGATCATCCGCGGCACGTTGATGCCGAACGCCTGCACGAGCGTCGGATTCTCGGTCGCGGCACGCAGGTACGAGCCGAGCTTCGTGCGCTCGATCACGAACCACGTCCCGAGGCACACGATCAGCGACGCGACGATCACCCACACGCGGTACTTGGGCAGGAACATGAACCCGAGGTTGAACGCGCCGGCGAACTCCTCCGGCAGCCGGTACGGCTGCCCGGAGCTGCCGTAGTAATTGGTGAACACGCCCTGGATGATCAGCGCGAGCCCGAACGTCAGCAGCAGGCCGTACAGGTGGTCGAGCTTGTAGAGCTGCGAGAGCATCGTGCGCTCGATGACGACGCCGACGGCGCCGACGGCGATCGGCGCGATGAGCAGCGACCACCAGTAGCCGATCCCCGCCCGCTCGAGCAGGAACCACGCGCAGAACGCGCCCATCATGTACTGCGCGCCGTGCGTGAAGTTGATGATGTTGAGCAGGCCGAAGATGACGGCGAGCCCGAGGCTCAGCATCGCGTAGAACGCGCCGTTGATGAGGCCGATCAGCAGCTGCCCGAAGAGGGCCTGCGTCGGGATTCCGAATATCTCGGTCACGAGGGTACGAGCCGGTCGCGTTCGCGTCGCGTCGTCCGCGGGCCCCTCACCTCCGCCCTCCCCCCGCAGGCGGGGAGAGGGCGACCGGCGCGCGGCGCCGGGCGGGCGAGGGGTCGCGCGCTATTTCACCAGCGGGCACTCGCCGTCCTTCAGCGGACGGAACGCCTGGTCGGCCGGGATCGTCGCGCGGATCTTGTAGTAGTCCCACGGACCCTTGGACTCCGACGGCTTCTTCACCTCGACCAGGTACGCCGGGTGGATCTTGCGGCCGTCGACGCGGACGCTGCCCTTGCCGAACAGCGGGTCGTCGGTCGGCATCGCCTTCATCTGCGCGACGACCTTGGTGCCGTCGTCGCTCTTCAGCGCCTCGACCGCCTTCAGGTAGTGCGTGACCGCCGAATACACGCCCGCGTGCACCATCGTCGGGTGGATGCCCTTGTCGAGCGCCGAGAAGCGCTTGGCGAACGCGCGCGTCTGGTCGTTCATGTCCCAGTAGAAAGTCTCGGTGAAGATGAGCCCCTGCGCGGTCGGCAGGCCGAGGGCGTGGATGTCGGTCAGGAACACGAGCAGGCCCGCGAGGTTCTGGCCGCCCTTCACGATGCCGAACTCCGCCGCCTGCTTGATCGAGTTGGTCGTGTCGCCGCCCGCATTGGCGAGGCCGACGATCTTGGCCTTCGACGCCTGCGCCTGCAGCAGGAACGAGCTGAAGTCCTGCGTGTTGAGCGGCGCGCGGACCTTGCCCAGCACCTTGCCGCCGGACTTCAGCACCACGGCCTCGGTGTCGCGCTCGAGCGCTTGGCCGAACGCGTAGTCGGCGGTGATGAAGAACCAGGTGTCGCCGCCGGTCTTCACGATCGCGTTGCCGGTGCCGTTGGCGAGCATCCACGTGTCGTACGTCCAGTGGATCGTGTTGGGCGAGCACGCCTTGCCGGTGAGGTCCGACGACGCCGCGCCCGAAACGAGGAACGCCTTGCCCTTGTCCTTCGTGATCTGGTTCACCGCGAGCGCGACGCCGGAATTCGGCGTGTCGACGATCACGTCCACCTTGTCGACGTCGTACCACTGGCGCGCGACCGCCGACCCGACGTCGGGCTTGTTCTGGTGGTCGGCCGACACGATCTCGACCTTGTAGCCGCGCTTCTCGATTCCCGAGTCCTCGACGGCCATCTTCGCCGCCACGACCGAGCCTGCGCCGGCCAGGTCCGTGTACAGGCTCGACATGTCGGACAGGACGCCGATCTTGACGACGTTGTCGGACACCTGCGCCTGCGCGCTGCCGACCGAGACGGCGGCCGCGACTGCCAGGCCGACCATGGTGCGCTTGAACGTGCTCATGCTTCCTCCGCTGAAAGTGACTGCAATCGCGCTACACGCCGAGATAGTCGTGCAGCTTGTCCATGTTCGCGTCGAGGTCGGCGTTGCGGATCATGTCCGCCACGCGGCCGTGCTCGATCACGTAGTGCCGGTCCGCGACGGTCGCCGCGAACCGGAAGTTCTGCTCGACCAGCAGGATCGTGAAGCCCTGCGCCTTCAGCTTCGCGATCGTGCGGCCGATCTGCTGGACGATGACCGGCGCCAGGCCTTCCGTCGGCTCGTCGAGCAGCAGCAGCCGCGCGCCGGTACGCAGGATGCGCCCGATCGCGAGCATCTGCTGCTCGCCACCGGACAGCTTGGTGCCCTGGCTGCGGCGGCGCTCGCGCAGGTTGGGGAACAGCTCGAAGATCTGGTCGACCGTGAGGCCGCCTTCGCGCACGACCGGCGGCAGCAGCAGGTTCTCCTCGACGTCGAGGGAGGCGAAGATGCCGCGTTCCTCCGGGCAATAGGCGATGCCGCGGCGCGCGATCCGGTTGGACGGCAGCCGCGCCGTCTCCTCGCCCTCGAACAGGATCGAGCCCTCGCGGCGCGGCACGATGCCCATGATCGCGCGCAGCGTCGTCGTCTTGCCGGCGCCGTTGCGGCCGAGCAGCGTCACCACCTCGCCCGCCGCGACGTCGAAGTCCACGCCGTGCAGCACGTGCGATTCGCCGTACCACGCGTTGAGGCCGCGGACCGACAGCAGCGGCGCGTCCGCGACGGCGGCGCCGGCGGCAGCGGTCGCCGCGGCCTCAGGCATGCCCGGCTCCGAGGTACGCCTGCACGACGTCGGGGTTCTTCGACACCGTCGCGTAGTCCCCCTGCGCGAGGATCTCGCCGCGCGCCAGCACCGTGATGTGATCGGACAGCTTGGACACGACCGACAAGTTGTGCTCGACCATCAGCACCGTGCGGTTCTGCGCGACCCGCTTGATCAGCGCCGAGATCCGCTCGACGTCCTCGTGCGCCATGCCGGCCGTCGGCTCGTCGAGCAGCATCATCTCGGGGTCGAGCGCCAGCGTCGTCGCGATTTCCAGCGCGCGCTTGCGCCCGTACGGCAGCTCGATCGCGGGCGTACCGGTGAACTCGGTGAGCCCGACCGCGTCGATCAGCGTGCGCGCCTGCGGGTCGAGTTGCGTGAGCACGTCCTGCGAGCGCCAGAAGTCGAACGAATTCCCGCGCTTGCGCTGCAGGGCGATGCGCACGTTCTCGAGCACGGTCAGGTGCGGAAACACGGCGGAGATCTGGAAGGAGCGGACGAGGCCCATGCGGGCGATGCTCGCCGGCCGCGAGCCGGTGATGTCGCGTCCGTTGAAGAAGATCTGCCCGGCCGTCGGCGAGAGGAAGTGCGTGAGCAGGTTGAAGCAGGTGGTCTTGCCGGCGCCGTTCGGCCCGATCAGCGCGTGGATCGTCCCGCGCCGGACGGCCAGGTTCACGTTACGTACCGCGACGAAGCCCTTGAACTCCTTGGTCAAGCCGCGCGTTTCGAGAATCGTGTCGTCAGCCATGCGCCGTGGGCGCTCGCATGGACTCCCGGCGCCGCGCTTCCCTTTAGGTCAATCTTGGGATTATGCGTTTGGCGGCGCGCTTAGCGCAACCGGCATGGGGTGCCTGCGGACCGCCGTCAGGCATTCCCGGCCCCTTCGCGATCGGCGCGCTCGACCAGGTCCCAGCCGCTGGCGGCGCCCGCGCGAGTCGCCGCGTCGAGTGCCACGAGCAGAAGCTGCGCGACGGCGACGGGGTCCGCTTGCGCACGCGGGTTCCGGGCGTCGGCGAGACCGCGGTCCTCGAGCCACCCCGCCAGCGTCGTGCAGCAGGCATCGGGAACGTGCGCCGCCAGCACCGCCTGCAGGTCGATCCACGGATGCCGGAACGGGACGCCGAGCACCCGGCGCACCGCCCGCTCGAGCGGGGGCCGCACCGCGCGCACCGAGAAGGCGACCAGCGGCGACTTGCCAACGAACTCGAGGAACGCGAGCAGCGCACTCGGCGCCGGCATGGCGGTGCGACCCGTGCCCCCCGCCGGCGCGTGGCCGGTGCGGCGGGCCTGCAACGCGACGGCGAAGCCTGCGCCCAGCGAGACGCGGCCCTGTTCCACCGCAACCGCGTCGATCGCGACCAGCCGCTCGCGCCAACCGTCGGCGCTGCCGGCCTCCGGGACGACGACCACGTAGCGCGCGCGGGCATGCGGCAGCGCCAGCGCCGCCGGTGGCGCTGCAAGCCATCGCCGCAGCCGCTCCTCGTCCTCGCCGCCGACCTTGGGCCCGCCGAGCAGGTAGTCGAGCGCGTCGCGCAGCAGGCTCACGGCGTCCTCGCAGCGTCGCGGGCCGGCGTTCGCCGCTCAGTACTCGATGCGCGCGAGGTAGGTGCGCTGCGACGCCGCGCGCGCCTCGCCGAGCGTGCGGATGCCCTGCTCCGCCAGCAGCGGGATCATCCGCAGGAAGACCTCGCCGGTCATGATCGCGTCGCCCAGCGCCGTGTGGCGGCCGATCGGGTTGACGCCCATCCGCTCGGCGATCGCCTCGAGCCCGTGCGCCGCGAGTTCCGGGTGCAGCACGGCCGACAGCAGCAGCGTGTCGAGCACCGGCTGCGTGAAGCGGACGCCGGTGGTTTCTTCCTTGAGGTGCAGGAAGCGCATGTCGAACGCCGCGTTGTGGGCGACCAGCACCGTGCCTTCGCAGAACGCGTGGAACGCCGGCAGCACCTTGTCGATCGTCGGCTGGTTCTCGAGCATCGCGGACTCGATGCCCGTGACCTTGGACGCCTCCGGCGACATCGGCCGCCGCGGGTCGACGAGCTGCTCGAAGACCTCGTGCTCGAGCAGCCTGCCGTTGACGATGCGCACGGCGCCGAGCGACACGATCTCGTCGCCGTCGGAAGGGCGCAGTCCCGTGGTCTCGGTGTCGAAGACCGTGAAGTCGAGCGTGGCGAGCGGCCGCGAGTCGAGCTCCGGCGTCTGGCCCGGCTGGCTGAACAGGTCGAAGTCGTAGAACTCGGGGCGGCTCTCGGCCGGCAGCGCCCCGCTCCACGGCGTCTCCTCCGGGACCGTCTGCGGAACGGCGATCCGGAAGTACTCGCGCTGCGACGGCTTGTCGATCTGGTACCAGATCTCGGCGTCGTGCCGCTCGACAATCTGCTTCAGCGTCAGCGGGCACGCCTCGCCGCCCAGCTCCATCGAGTCCGTTTGCCACGCCATCGTGGTCTCGAAGCCGAGTGGCGCGCCGGTCCAGATGAGGTCGAGGTGCGCGAGCGGCCCGGCCGGCTGCAGCGCGAAGCGGATCTCGCGGATGCCGAACTCGTCGGAGAGCCGCGCGACGAGGTAGCTAATGCCCTGCATCAGCGAATAGCTGTCGACGTTGAGCCAGATCGACTCGTCGACCGCCTCGAGCTTGGTCGGCAGCCGGAGCTTCGCCTCGATCCGGCGCCGGGCGGCGGCGATCAGGTCGGCACCGCGCATGTGCTCGAGCGGCCACTCGGTGCGCAGCGAGTCCGCGAACTCGCCGACCGTCTGGTCGAGGCGCGCGGACAGCGCCTGCGCCTCGTCCCCAATCACGGCGATGAACCGGTCGCGGGCGTCCCGGTCCATCTCCGGAAACGACGCGATCGTCTCCACGGCCGCGCGCATGTTGGCGAGCGACGCCCGCGTGCCCTGCGTCAGCGTCTGCAGCAGCCGGTCGCGGCGGCCACCGCTCTCGATCCGGCGCGTGATGTTGTCGAGCAGCAGCACGAACCCGGCGACGGCGTCCGGGCCCTCCACCGTGCCGCCCTGCACCGGCGCGAGCTGCACGCGGACGAGCTGCCCGGCCGGCGCGGTCGTCACGAAGTTGGCGACCGGCATGCGCGTGCCCTGGCCCATGCGGTCGTGGATGCTCTCGAGCGCGTGGATGATGAGGTTGCGGTCGAAAATCGCGAAGATCGAGCGCCCGAGCCCGACGAGGCTGTGCGCCTTGCCCGGCGCGGCATCGTCGAGCGGCTTGCGCAGCAGCTGCATCGCGCGCGCGTTGTAGAGGAGGATGCGCCCTTCGACGTTGCACATCACCACGCTCTGCGCCAGCTCCGACATCAGCGCGGCAAGCCGGCTGCGCTCCTGCTCGATCCGCTCGTTCGCTTCGCGCACCTGCCGCTCGACCGATTCCCCGAGCGCCGCGTGCGCTTCGGCAAAATCGTTGACGACACGCGCCAGCGCGCGGATCTCCGCGGCGCCGCGTTCGGGCGCCCGGTGCGCCGGATTGGCGACGAGCATGATCCGCGCGTCCTCGGCGAGCTGCCGCGGCGCGGTCACGAATTGCCGCACCAGTGTGCGCACCACCCACGCGAGCGGGAGCAGCAGCAGCAGCGCGGCGACGACGAGGCTCGGCGCGCGGTCGCGCAGCAGCTGCGCCAGCAGCGCCCGGTCGGCCGGCGCCATGTCCGCCGCGGCGAACGCCAGCGCGCCGCCGGCCGCGGCGACGACCGTTCCCCAGGCCGCGGCCAGCGCCAGCGCGAAGCGGATCCGGTCGGACATCCGCTACCCGCCCAGCAGCTCCGCCACCTTCGCGAGCAGGTCCCTGGTCGAGAACGGCTTCGTCACGTACGCGTCGGCGCCGACGGCGATGCCCTTGGTCACCTCGACGTCGCGGCCCTTCGCCGAGAGCATGATGATCTTGATCCCGGCCCATGCCGGGTTCTCCCGCATCTTCTGGCATAGCTCGTAGCCGGAAAGGCGCGGCATCATCACGTCGAGCAGCACGAGATCGGGCCGGAACTCGCCGACCGCGGCCAGCGCCTGCTGGCCGTCGCCGACGACCCTGACGTCGTAGCCCTTCTGCTTCATCAGGAATTCGAGCGAGACGACGATGTTGGGCTCGTCGTCCGCGATCAGCACCTTCTTGCCCATCGTTCCTCCTGCGCTGCGTTGGCGCGATTGTCGCCGGTCGGCGGGGACGCCGTCACGGCCCGCGCACCGGCGCGCCGGGATCCGCTCCCACCGCCACCGGCAGGCAGAACACGAAACTCGCGCCCCGACCCGGCGCGCTCTCCACCCACAGGCGTCCGCCGAGGTGCTCGACGATCTGCCGGCTGATCGGCAGCCCGAGTCCCGTTCCCTGTGGCTTCTCCGTCATCGTGTCGCCGGCCTGCCGGAACTTCTCGAAGATCACGCGCTGGTCGTCGGCGTCGATCCCGGGGCCGTTGTCCGTCACGCGGACGCACACGTCGCCGCCCGCGGTCTCGACGGCGACGACGACGCGCCCCTCGTCGGCGGCCACGAACTTCACGGCGTTCGACAGCAGGTTGATCAGCACCTGCACCAGCCGGTCCCGGTCGCCGCGCACCGGCGGCACCGCGCCCGCCACCTTGAGCTCCAGCGCGACGTTCTTCGCGCTGAAGAGCTGCCCGGTCGCGTTGACCGAGTCGTCGGCGACGGCCTTGAGGTCGACGTCCTCGACGCGCCACTCGGCGCGACCCGACTCGAGCTTCGCGAGGTCGAGCACCTGGTTGATGAGGCGAGTGAGACGCTCGCTCTCCTGGATGATGATGTGCAGGAACCGCTGGCGCTCGGCCGGATCGAGCTCCGGATTCTCGTGCAGGATCTCGGAGAACGCGCGAATCGACGTCAGTGGCGTACGCAGCTCGTGGGTGACCGTGGACACGAAGTCGTCCTTCAGCCGGTCGAGCTCCTGCAGGCGTTCGTTGGCCGCGCGCAGCTCGGCGGTCGCCGCGACCAGCGCCTGCGACTTCTGCTCGAGCTCGTGGCTGTACGCGATGACCTGCGACGCCTCGTCGAGCATCGTCATGACCTCGTCGAGCGACAGCGCGTCCTCCTTCACCGTCGACGCGACCATGATGCGCGCCGACGCACCGCCGATCGCGCCGGCGAGCGTGGTCTCGGCGAACTGCACGAGCGCCGCGTCGGCGGGCACTTCCGCCACCGACGGGTATCCGCGCGCCGCCGCGTAGTCGGACAGCGCGCCCCGCGCGCGCTCCGGGCCGAGGAACCGGCCGAGCAGCGCCTGCAGGTCCGGCAGCGACGCCGTGCCCTTCCACGCGTGGACGCCCACGCCGCCGCCCAGCCGGAACACGTCGACGAACCGCGCCGCCTGCGCCTGCTCGGCGGCGTCCTGCCGCGTCAGCACCGAAACGCCGACGTAGGCGCCGATGTTGGCGAGCATGCTCCACAGCAGCGCGTGCGTGATGTCGTTGAGCCCGGTGAGGCCGAACAGCGCGTAGGGCTTGAGCAGCGCGACGGCGAACGGCCCGTGCTCGACGAAGCTCGCCGGCAGCCACCCGGACTTCGCGAACGACGGCAGCAGAAGCGTGTACATCCAGACGGCGAAGCCGGCGAGGAGGCCGGCGAACGCGCCCGCGCGTGTCGCCCCTTTCCAGTAGAGGCCGCCGATCACGGCCGGCGCGAACTGAGCGACGGCGGCGAAGGAGATGAGGCCGATCGCGACGAGCGCGTAGGCTTCGCCGGCGAGCCGGAAGTACAGGTAGCCCAGCAGCACGATCGCGACGATCGCGCCGCGGCGGATGCGAAGCAAGAGGCCGGTCAGGTCCCGGCCCGGCGCGAGTCGGACCGAGCGCATCCGCAGCAGCACCGGCATCACGAGGTCGTTGCATACCATCGTCGACAGCGCGATGGTCTCGACGATCACCATTCCGGTCGCCGCCGACAGGCCGCCGATGAAGACGAACAGCGCGAGCGCCTCCTGCCGCTCGGCCATCGGAACGGTCAGCACGAACGTGTCCGGATCGGCGCCCCCGGCCGGAAAGTGCATGACGCCGCCGAACGCTACGGGCACGACGAACACGTTCATCGCCAGCATGTACAGCGGGAACAGCCAGATGGCCTTGCCGAGGTGGTCCTCGTTCACGTTCTCGACCACGGCGATCTGGAACTGCCGCGGCAGGAACATGATGGCGAGCATCGACAGCACCGTGAGTCCCGTCCAGTTCGCGTAGCTCCCGGCGCCGCCCAGCGGCGCGAAGAGCGCGGCCAGCCGCGCGTGCGCGCCGGCACGCGCGAAGATGTCGGCGACGCCGCCGTAGATTCCGTACGTGATGAACACGCCCACGGCGACGAACGCGACCAGCTTCACCAGCGATTCGAACGCGATCGCCGCGACCATGCCCTCGTGGCGCTCCGACGCGTCGAGGTGCCGCGTGCCGAACAGGATGGTGAACGCCGCGAGGAGCAGCGCGATCCAGAACGCGGTATCGGCCTCTACCGGCACGGCTTCCCGATGCGCGGGCATCACGACCTCGGGGTACTGGACGAGGATCGTGTAGCTGGTGGAGACCGCCTTCAGCTGCAGCGCGATGTACGGGACCACGCCGACCACCGCGATGACCGTGACGAGGCCGGCGAGCAGCGCGCTCTTGCCGTAGCGCGACGACACGAAGTCGGCGAGCGACGTGATCCGGTGCGTCTTGCTGATCCGGACGATCTTGCGGACGACGAGCCACCACAGCGCCATCATCAGCGTCGGCCCGATGTAGATCGGCAGGAAGCCGACCCCGTCGGCGGCCGCGCGCCCCACGCTCCCGTAGAACGTCCACGCGGTGGCGTAGACGCCGAGCGAGAGCGCGTAGATGTACGGATTGGCGATGATCGAGCGGCCGGCATCGGCCCGCTTGTCGCCGTAGTAGGCGACCGCGAACAGCACGCCGAGGTAGGCGAGCGTGACCGGGACGATCACGAAGCTCTGCAGCATCCCGGCCTCACGGTGGCGGCGGCCGCGGGGGCGTCAGCGCCCGCGCTCGACGACCAGCGCCAGCAGCGCGATGAGCAGCGCCCAGCACGAGAACACGTACACGTACAGCACCGGCACGCCGAAGGCGAGCACCGCCCGATCGAACAGCGCGACCAGCGGATAGTTGAATGCCAGCGTGCCGAGCAGGAACAGCGCGACGAGGCGCTGGCCGGAGATGGGCGATGGAGTCATCGTTGGCTGGGGTTTCATCGGAGGAGAGTCGCGCGGCGATGATAGCAACGGGCGCGCGCGGTGCCGGCCGCAGGTCGTCAGAGCCGGTACGCCGCGCGCAGGCGGTCCTGCAGCTGCTTCGCCTGCCGGAACGCCTCCTTCAGCATCCGCTGGTCGACGTCGTGCAGCGCGTACGGGTCGATGCGGTTCGGATTGCCGCGCGCCGCCGGCAGCTCCTGCTGCCGCAGCCGCAGCAGCTGCAGGAACTGGAAGGCCTCGACGGCGGCGTCGACGTGCCGCGCCTCGACGCGCAGCCGTTCGCCGGCGAGCCGCAGCCTGGCCGCGGTTCCGGTCTCCGCGATGCCGTGCGCCAGCGCGAATACGCGCGCGCAGTCGACGAACAGGCGCGTCCCGCGCGTCTTGAGGTCGACGGTGCCCTTGACGGCGCCGTCGTCGTCGACGGTGAAGGCGCGGATGAGGCCGAGCGGCGCGTCCACCAGCAGCGCGTTCTGGACCATGAGCCGCTGGAACGCCGCGCTCGCCTGCGTGTAGCCCAGCAGCCACCGCCGCAGCGCGTCGGCGAGCGTCGTGTCGCCGTGCAGCGGCCGGAAGTCGAAGACGATGTTCGCGTTGAGCAGTGCCTGCGGCGTCGGCGCGCGGATCCACGCGAGGAACTTCGCCTGCCACTCGTCGTAGGACAGGCACAGGTCCGGATTGCCCGCCATCACGTTGCCCGTGCACAGCGGGAAGCCGAGTTCGGCCAGCGCGGCGTTGACGTCGCGGCCGAAGGCCAGCAGCCTGGCGCGCAGCGCATCCGCGGCCGCCGCGTCCGGCGCCGCGAACAGGATCGCGTTGTCCTGGTCGGTCGCGAACGTCTGCTCGCTGCGGCCCTCGCTGCCCAGCGCCAGCCAGCACCAGTCGATGCCGGACAGGTCGTGGCCGGCGGCGACGATGTCGATCGCGCGCCGGGTCAGCGCGTCGTTCAGCGAGGCGATCGTCCGCGTCAGCGGCTCCGCCCCCACGCCCTGTGCGAGCAGGTTCTGGGTGAGGCGGCGGATGTCGTCGCCCGCCCGCTTGAGCTCACCGATCGTCGCCGCCGAGTGCAGCCCCTCGTTCACGTCGCGCATCGACACGCGCTGCAGCGCGAAGAGGTCGCGCTCGTTGACCACGCCCAGAAGGCGGCCGTTCTCGACCGCCACGACCTGCCGGATGCCGCGTTCGGCCATCACGTGCATGGCCTCGTACGCGGTCGCCGTGCCCGGGAGCGTCACGATCGGCGCCGACATGACGTCGGCCACCGGTGCCGTCAGCGGCCGCCCGGGCAGCATGACCCGCTGCAGCAGGTCGACCAGCGTCAGCATGCCGACCGGCGCGCCGCTGCCGTCGACGACGATGATCGTGCGGACCTGCTCGTCGGCCATCTTCTGCGCCGCCTCCCGCAGCGTCGCCGTGGCTCCGCACGCGACCGGCGCGTGGCGCACGAGCTCGGCCAGCGTCCGGGTCAGCGTCTGCTGCTCGGCCGCCCGCTGGCGGTACTGGCTGTAGAGACTGTCGAGTGACTGGCGCAGCGTCTCCGTGATCGCCTGCGTGCAGTACCGCTCGAACTCGGGAGACGCCTGCCGCAGCGCGACGAAGTCGTCGCGCGGCAGCAGGTAGCAGAACGTGTCCTGCAGCGCGTGGAAGATCTTCGTCGTGGTCCCGCCGGCGGAGAGCGCGCCGACCGGGAACATCTCGCCCGGGCCGAGCGTGCGGTCCGGGTCCGACTGCGTGTCGTCCGGCCGGCGCCCGACGACGCCGCGCTGGATGACGTAGAGCGACGCCACGGGGCCGCTCTGGGCGGAGAGGATCGTCGCGCCGCGGGGGAAGTACGCGAGCTCGAGCCTGGCCGCGAGCCGGCGCAGCACCTCGTCGCCCAGCTCGTTGAACGGCGCGTGGCGGCGGAGGAACTCGCAGGTCGCCTCGACGGGCAGCGGCGCCGGCGCGGCGGCGGTGGCGGTCGTGGACATGGCGGAAGCCTATGCGGCGCGCGGCGCCGGCGCAAGCAAAAACCCCCGCGCGCGGCGGGGGTCCTTGCGTTGCGTCAACCGCGATGAGGTCAGTGGGCGGTCGCCTTTGCGACGAGCAGGCCGGTGTTCTGGCGCACGTACAGCTCGTCCCACATCTCCTCGGAGCGCTTGTCGCGGAAGAGCAGCGAGCCCAGGATCACGGCGAGGAAGCCGAGCGGGATCGAGACGAGGCCCGGGTTGCGCAGATCGAACGCCGGCTTCTCGAGTCCGACGATGGAGGTCCGGCTGTCGCCGATCTCCTTGATCTTCGCTTCGGCCGCGGCCTTGGCCTTCTCCGACTTCGCGATCGCCGCCTTGAGCTTGTCCTGCGCCGGCGCCTCGGTGGCCGCCGTCAGGTCGGCGTTGGCCTTCGCGAGGTTCGCGGTCTCGGTCGCGACGATCTTCTCCTGCGCGGCCTTGATCTGCAGCGGGTACGTGAGGTTCGGCGACACCATGACGAGCCCGATCGCGGAGAGCGTGCCCACGATCATGCCGAGCACGATCCCGCCCGTGTTGCAGCGCTTCCAGAACAGCGTCAGCAGCACGCAGGGGAAGTTCGCCGACGAAGCGACCGCGAAGGCCAGCGCCACCAGGTGGGCGACGTTCTGCCCCTTGGCGAGGATGCCGATCGTGATCGCGATCGCGCCGACGATCACCGTCGCCACGCGCGCGGCCTTGACCTGTTCCTCCGGCGAGACGTGCTCCTGCCGGATCACGCCGACGTACAGGTCGTGCGCCATCGCCGACGCGGCGGCAAGGACGAGCCCCGCCACCACGGCCACGATCGTCGCGAATGCGACGGCGGCAACGAACGCCAGGAACAGGTTGCCGAGCATCGAGTCGGGGCCGCCGCCGACGTACTGCGCGAGCAGCGGGCCGGCCATGTTGCCGCCGGCGTCGATCGACTTGATCTGCGCGGCGCCGACCTTCATCGCGGAACCCATGCCGAGGAACAGCGTCAGCACGTAGAAGCCGCCGATGATCGCCATCGCCCAGATCACCGACTTGCGCGCGTCCTGCGCGGTCGGCACGGTGAAGAACCGCATCAGGATGTGCGGCAGGCCGGCGGTGCCGAACACGAGCGCCATCCCGAGCGAGATCTGGTCGATCGGGGCCTTGAAGTAGAGGCCCGGCTCGAGGAAGCGCTGCCCGAGCTGCTCGGGCGTCATGTTCTTGGCCGCGTCGCCGACGAGCGAGGCCACCTGCGCCTGCACCTTCGCGTCGCCGACCACCGCCTGCAGGAAGCCCGGCAGGCTGAACCCGTACGGCGTCCAGACGAACATCACGAGCAGGATCGACGCCGTCACGAGCAGGATCGCCTTGATGATCTGCACCCACGTCGTCGCGACCATGCCGCCGAACAGCACGTACGCCAGCATCAGGACGCCGACGACCATGACCGAGATTTCGTAGTCGATCCCGATCAGCGTCTTCACGAGCACGCCGCCGCCGACCATCTGCGCGGTCAGGTAGAACGTCGAGACCGTGATCGTCGACAGCGCGCCGACGATGCGGGTCGCCTTCGGATTGTTGCGATAGGCGAGGATGTCCGAAAGCGTGTACTTGCCGATGTTGCGGCAGGGCTCGGCGATCACGAGCAGCACGGTGATGTACGCGACGAGCCATCCCACCGAGTACATGAAGCCGTCGTAGCCGTACAGCGAGATCAGGCCGGCGATGCCGAGGAACGACGCGGCCGACAGGTAGTCGCCCGCGATGGCCCAGCCGTTCTGCAGGCCGGACACGCCGCCGCCGGCGACGTAGAAGTCGGCGGTCGTCTTCACCCGCTTGGCCGCCACGTACGTCACGAACATGGTGAGCGCGATGATCGCGCCGAACACGACGAACGTGAGCCAGCGCCACTGCTCGGCAACGGCGCCCTGCGCGAGCGCCGGCGTGGCGATTGCCGCGACCGCGAGCACGCCCACCAGGACAACGGAGCGACGGCTGTTCATTTGCGGCCTCCCATCGTCTTCTCGGCGTCGCGGACGATCGCCGCGGCCATCGGGTCGAACACGGTGTTCGCGCGCCGGGCGTAGAACCACGCGAGTCCCCACGCGACGACGAACTGGAGCAGCGCGAACAGGATGCCGACGTTGACCGGCCCCCACACCTTGATCCGGTAGAGGTCCTGGAAGTAGGCGGCGCCGATCGGCAGCAGGAAATAGAACACGAGCGAGAACACCATGAGCATCCAGAGGAAGCCCATCTTCTTGCGATGCAGTTCCTGGAAATCCGGTCGGCTGTCGATCGCCTTCCAGTCCACCTGGGTCATGTCAGCCATGCTTGTCCCCCTTAGGTGCGTTGCCATCCGCGGGCCGCCGGCCCCCGGCGAGGCGAGCCGATTCGCCCGTCCTGCCCGGCGATTCTCGGGACGGGGCCTTACAGCAGCCTTACACGAGGCGCCGTGGTCAGGGGCTGCGCCAGACGGGGGGGCGCTTGGCCAGGAACGCGTCGATCCCTTCGGCCGCGTCGGGGTCGAGCATGTTGCAGGTCATCGTCTCGCCGGCCAGCGCGTACGCGCCGGCCAGTCCCTGCTCGACCTGCGCGTAGAACGCGCGCTTGCCCAGCGCGACGGCGGCCGGGCTCTTGCGGGCGATGGCGGCCGCCAGCGCCTGCACGGCCGCGTCGATCTCGGCGCCTGGCACCACGCGGTTGACGAGGCCCCACTCGAGCGCGGTGCGGGCGTCGATGAGCTCGCCGGTCAGCAGCAGCTCCATCGCCCGCTTGCGCGCGACGTTGCGCGCCACGCCGACGGCCGGGGTCGAGCAGAAGATCCCGGCATTGATGCCGGACAGGCCGAAGCGCGCCGAATCGGCGGCCACCGCGAGGTCGCACATCGACACGAGCTGGCAGCCGGCGGCGGCCGCCGCGCCGTGGACGCGCGCGATCACCGGCTGCGGGATCTGCGTCAACTTCAACATCATCCGCGTGCAGGCGTCGAAGAGCCCGCGCTGCCATTGGGCGTCGATGTGCGCACGCATCTCGGTGAGGTCGTGGCCCGCGCAGAACGCGCGGCCGGCGCCCGCGAGCACCACCACGCGGACGGCGCGGTCGGCCGCGACCGCGTCGAGCGCGGCGTCGAGCGCGTCGATCATCGCCGTGGACAGCGGATTGAACCGGTCGCCGCGGTTCATCGTCAGCGTGCAGACACCGTCGTGCGTCTGCGCGAGGACCGGCGGCTGGAGGGTGGCTTCGAGCGGTGCGTTCATCGGATGCTCCTGGCGGGCCGATCCCGGCATTCTAGGACGCACGGCGCGTCCGACGTGGTGCCCTGCGACGCTTGCGAGCCTCGACGGCCCGACGATCAACCTGAATAATTGCGTATATTTAGAGCAATATATATGCTCTACGTAGTAACTTAGGTTTTTCCACTATACAATCCCGCTTCCATAGGACATTTCAGCTCCTCCCGGGCCGATGGAAGCACCCGCTCCGACCGAAACGCTGTCCGCGCTGCGCGAGCGGATCACGCGCGACTACCGGCGCAGCGAGCCGGAGGCCGTACTGCCCCTGCTCGCCGAAGCGGCGCTCGCGCCGGCGACGCTCGCGGCCGCGCAGGGCGTCGCCGCGTCGCTGGCTGCGGGCGTGCGGGCGGAGCGCCAGCGCGCCGGCGGCGTGGACGCGCTGATGCTCGAGTTCTCGCTCGACTCGCGCGAGGGTGTCGCGCTCATGTGCCTCGCCGAGGCGCTGCTGCGCATTCCGGACGCGGCGACGCGCGACCGCCTCATCCGCGACAAGATCGGCGAAGGCGACTGGCGCGCGCACGTCGGCCGCAGCCCGTCGCTGTTCGTCAACGCGGCCGCGTGGGGGCTGCTCGTCACCGGCAGACTAGTCGACTCGCGCAGCGACAACGCGCTCGAGCAGGCGTTGGCGTCGCTGCTGCGCAAGGGCGGCGAGCCGCTGATCCGCAAGGGCGTGGACCTCGCGATGCGGCTGCTGGGCCGCCAGTTCGTGCTCGGGCGGACCATCGAGGAGGCGCTCGCCAACGGGCGCGAGCGCGCGGCACTGGGCTATCGGCACTCGTTCGACATGCTGGGCGAGGCCGCGCTGACCGCCGCCGACGCGGACCGCTACTTCGACGACTACGCGCACGCAATCCGGACGATCGGCGCCGCGGCCCCGGCGGCGGGCGTGCGCGAAGGCCCGGGCATCTCGGTCAAGCTTTCCGCGCTGCATCCGCGCTTCGCGCGGTCGCAGCGCGCGCGCGTGCTCGCGGAGCTCGTCCCCCGCGTCGCAGCGCTTGCGCAGCTCGCGCGTGAACGCGACATCGGGTTCAACGTCGACGCCGAAGAGGCCGACCGGCTCGACCTCACGCTCGACGTCGTCGCGGCGCTCGCCGCCGACCCCGCGCTCGCCGGATGGGACGGCTTGGGCTTCGTCGTCCAGGCGTACCAGAAGCGCGCCCGCGCGACCGTGGACTGGCTGGTCGCGCTCGCGCGCGGCCACCGGCGGCGGCTGATGGTCCGCCTCGTCAAGGGCGCGTACTGGGACGCCGAGATCAAGCGCGCGCAGGTCGACGGACTGCCCGACTACCCGGTGTTCACGCGCAAGGCGCACACCGACGTCGCGTACCTCGCGTGCGCAAGAGCGCTGCTGGCCGTGCCCGACGCGATCTATCCGCAGTTCGCGAGCCACAACGCGTTCACGATCGCCGCCGTGCACGCGCTGGCCGGCGACGCCGACTTCGAGTTCCAGTGCCTGCACGGGATGGGCGAGTCGATCTACGACCTCGTGATCGGTGGCGAGCGGCTCGGCCGCCCGTGCCGGATCTATGCGCCGGTCGGCTCGCACGAGACGCTGCTCGCCTACCTGGTGCGGCGCCTGCTCGAGAACGGCGCCAACACGTCGTTCGTCAACCGGATCGTCGATCCGGCCGTGCCGATCGCCGAGCTCGTGTCCGATCCGGTCGCGCGGGCGCGCGCCGACGGCGGGACGCCGCACCCGCGCATCCGCCGGCCGGCCGCGCTGTTCGCCGACCGGCGGAATTCGCAGGGCCTCGACCTCGCCGACGAGGCGGTGCTGCGGCACGTCGAGCCGCTGCTCGCCGCGCGCCCGGAACCCCGCACGGCGGCGCCGCTGCTCGCGCACCCGCGGCCCGCCCAGCGTACGCGCACGCCCGTCGCCAATCCCGCGGACCTCAGCGACATCGTCGGCACCGTCGAGGCGGCGGACGCCGCCGACGCGACGCACGCGATCGACGCGGCGGTCGGCGCCGGGCGCGCGTGGTCGCAGCGCGACGCCGCGTCCCGCGCCGCGTGCCTCGAGCGGGCTGCCGACCTGATCGAGGCGGCGCGCGACGAGCTGATCGGGCTCGCCGTGCGCGAGGCAGGCAAGACCGCCGCCAACGCGGTCGGCGAGATCCGCGAAGCGGCGGACTTCTGCCGCTACTACGCCGGTGAGGCGCGGCGCGCGCTCGCCGACGGGGTACCGCGCGGCCCGATCGTCTGCATCTCTCCCTGGAACTTCCCGCTGGCGATCTTCGTCGGGCAGGTGAGCGCCGCGCTCGCCGCAGGCAATCCGGTGCTGGCCAAGCCTGCCGAGCAGACGCCGCTTATGGCCGCCGCCGCCGTGCGCCTGTTCCATCGCGCGGGCGTGTCCGCCGCCGCCTTGCAGCTGCTGCCGGGCCCCGGGGAAACGGTCGGCGCGGCGCTCGTCGCCGACGCGCGCGTCGCCGGCGTGCTGTTCACGGGCTCCACCGAAGTCGCGCGGCTCGTCAACCGGACGCTCGCGCGCCGCGCCGACGACCCGGTGCTGATCGCCGAGACCGGCGGCCAGAACGCGATGATCGCCGACAGCTCGGCGCTGCTCGAGCAGGTCGCCGTCGACGCGATCGCATCCGCGTTCGACAGCGCCGGCCAGCGCTGCTCGGCACTGCGCGTGCTCTGCGTGCAGGACGACGTCGCGGACCGGCTCGTCGCGCTGCTGCAGGGCGCCATGCAGCAACTCGTCGTCGGCGACCCGCGCGCGCTGGCCACCGACATCGGCCCGGTGATCGACGCGGACGCGCACGCGCGAATCGCCGACCACGTGGCGCGGCAGCGGGCCGCGGGCGCGGACGTCTTCGCGCTGCCGCTGCCCGCCGCGTGCGCATGCGGCACGTTCGTGGCGCCGACGCTGATCGCGATCGCCGACGTGCGGGCGCTCGACCGCGAGGTGTTCGGCCCCGTGCTGCACGTCGTCCGCTACCGCGAGGGCGCGCTGCCACAGGTCGTCGACGCGATCAACGCGCTGGGATACGGGCTGACGCACGGCATCGCGACCCGCATTGACGAGACCGTCGACCTCGTTGCGCGCCGGATCCGCGCCGGCAACGTCTATGTCAACCGCAACATGATCGGCGCCGTGGTCGGCGTGCAGCCGTTCGGCGGCGAGGGCCTGTCGGGCACCGGACCGAAGGCCGGCGGCCCCCACTTCCTGCGTCGACTGGTGCAGCCCGGCCCCGTGCGCGCACCGGACCTCGACGCCGTCGTCGCGCTGCCGGGGCCCACCGGCGAGACGAACACGCTCGCGCTGCGGCCGCGCGGACGGGTCGCCTGCGTCGCACCGACGGACGCGGAGCTGCTGGCGCAGGCCCGGACGGCCGCCGGCACCGGCAACGTCGCGCTGCTGCCGCACACGGCTGCCGGCGAACGCGTGCGCGCGAACGTCGGCGCCGCGTGCACGCTCGTCGCGGACCCGCTCGCCGCGGCCCCCGATGCCGTGCTCGTCGCGGGCACGACTGCCGACATCGTCGCGGTGCGCGTCGCGGTCGCCGCCGGCGACGGTCCGCTCGTCCCCGTGATCGCCGCCGGTCCGCACGGCTACGACGCGTGGCGCCTCGTCGTCGAGCGGTCGCTGACGGTCAACACGACGGCGTCCGGCGGCAACGCGGCGCTGCTTTCGCTCACGGAGACGGAACCCGCGTGAACCCCCAAACCACGGACGCCGCGCGATGAAGCCACTCGACGCCATCGACATCGCCATCCTCGGCGCGCTGCAGCGCGACGGCCGGCTGCCCAACGTCGCGCTCGCGAAGGCGGTCGGACTGTCGGCCACGCCGTGCGCCGAGCGCGTGCGCGCCCTCGAGGCCGCCGGCGTCATCCGCGGCTACGCGGCGGACCTCGACGCCGAGCGCCTCGGCCTCGGCCTCACGGTCTTCATCGAGATCGCGATCGACCGCACGTCGGAGGACGCGTTCGGCCGCTTCCGCGACGCGATGCTCGCGATCCCGCAGGTGCAGGAGTGCCACATGGTCGCCGGCGGCTTCGACTACCTCGCAAAAGTCCGCGTGCCCGACATGCCGGCGTACCGCCGGTTCCTCGGGGACGTGCTGGCGCGGGTGCCCGGCATCCGCGAGACACGCTCGTACGCGGTGATGGAGCGCGTGAAGGAGTCGCACGAGCTCGACTTCGCGCACCTGCGCGACGCCTAGCGCGCGGCCTCCGTCGCGGGGACCGCCCCGTCGTTCGACCCGGCGTCGAGCGCCGTGCGCTTGCACCGCGCGCCGCTGCGCGCGATCGTGGCCGCCGCCGCGCGCTACTCGATCGCGCTCGCCGACTTGGCCCGCTGCCGCAGCACGTACTTCTGGATCTTGCCCGTCGACGTCTTCGGCAACTCGCCGAACACGATCCGCTTGGGCGCCTTGAAGCGCGCGAGCAGCTGCTGGCAGTGCGCGATGAGCTCGGCCTCGGTCGCCGTGGCGCCGGGCTTCAGCTCGACGTATGCGCACGGAGTCTCGCCCCACTTCGGGTCCGGCTGCGCGACCACCGCCGCCGCGACGACGGCCGGATGCCGGTACAGCGCGTCCTCGACCTCGAGCGAGCTCACGTTCTCGCCGCCCGAGATGATGACGTCCTTGCTGCGGTCCTTGATCTTGACGTAGCCGTCCGGCTGCATGACCGCGAGGTCGCCCGAATGGAACCAGCCGCCGGCGAACGCTTCCGCGGTGGCCGTGGGGTTCTTGAGGTAGCCCTTCATCGTGATGTTGCCGCGGAACATGATCTCGCCCATCGTCTGCCCGTCCCACGGGACCTCGCGCATCGTCGCGGGGTCCATCACCGTCATCCCCTCCTCGGCCGTGTAGCGGACCCCCTGGCGGCCATTGCGCTCGGTGCGCGCGCCGATGTCCATGGCGTCCCATTCGGCGTGCTTCGCGCACACGGCGGCGGGTCCGTAGGTCTCCGTGAGGCCGTAGACGTGCGTGAGGTCGAAGCCGATGCGCTCCATGCCCTCGATCATCGCGGCCGGCGGCGCCGCGGCGGCGACCAGCGCGTGCACCTCGTGGTCGATGCCGCGCATCAGGTCCTCCGGCGCATTGACGAGCAGCGAGTGCACGATCGGCGCGCCGCAGTAGTGCGTGACCCGGTGGTCGCGGATCGCGTCGAGGATCGCCTTGGCTTCCACCTTGCGCAGGCAGACGTTGGTGCCCGCATTGGCCGCCATCGTCCACGGGAAGCACCAGCCGTTGCAGTGGAACATCGGCAGCGTCCACAGATACACGGAATGGCGCGGCATGCCCCAGTCGATGATGTTCGACAGCGCGTTGAGGTACGCCCCGCGGTGGTGGTAGACCACGCCCTTCGGATTGCCGGTCGTGCCCGACGTGTAGTTGAGCGAGATCGCCTGCCACTCGTCCGCGGGCGGCTGCCACGCGTACGCGGGGTCGCCGCCGGCGATGAACGCCTCGTACTCGGCCTCGCCCAGCCGGTCGCCGCCCGGTCCCTCCGGGTCGGCAACGTCGACGACGAACGGGCGCCGCTGCACGCGCGCCAGCGCCTGCCTGATCACGGGCGCGAACTCGGTGTCGGTGAGCAGGACCTTCGCCTCGCCGTGCTCGAGCATGAACGCGAGCGCCTCCGCGTCGAGGCGCGTGTTCAGCGTGTTGAGCACGCCGCCCGTCATCGGCACGCCGAAGTGCGCTTCGACCATCTCGGGCGTGTTGGCGAGCATCGCGGCGACGGTGTCGCCGATGCCGATGCCGCGCCGCGCGAGCGCCGAGGCGAGGCGCCGCGATCGCGCGTACGTTTCGCGCCACGTGAAGCGTCGCTCGCCGTGGATGACGGCGACGCGGTCCGGCCAGATGTGGGCCGTGCGGGCGATGAACGAGACCGGGGTGAGCGGTGCGTAGTTGGCGGGGTTGGGGTCGAGATCGCGAGCGAACGGACTCATGGCGTGGCCCTCGGTGCCAGGCGGATGGCGCGGGTTGATCGGGTTCTCGCCGCATCGTAGCAAAAGGGCGGTGACGCGCGCGTCGGCTTGCCCGCTGCGGCCGAATTGGATACGCTCGGCCGGTTCCTCCGCCAAGGCCGTATCCCCTCCGATGGGCCATCGGTTATCCAGGATCGTGACCCGCACCGGCGACGCCGGCACCACCGGCCTGGCCGACGGCTCGCGCGTGCGGAAGGACGCGCCGCGGATCGCCGCGATCGGCACGGTGGACGAGCTCAACTCGGCCGTCGGCGTGCTGCTGGCCGAGCCCCTGCCGGCGGCGGTCGCCGAGTGCCTCGTCGCGGTCCAGCACGACCTCTTCGACCTGGGCGGCGAGCTGTCGATCCCGGGCGCCGCCCTCGTCACCGACGCGCACGTCGCGCGCATCGAGGCCGACGTCGAGCGGTTCAACGCCGACCTGCCGCCGCTCAAGGAATTCATCCTCCCCGGCGGCGCGCGCTCCGCCGCGCTCGCGCACGTCGCGCGCACCGTGTGCCGGCGCGCCGAGCGGACGCTCATCTCGGCGGCGGCGACCGAGGCGATCGGCGAGCGGGCCCGCATCTACCTCAATCGCCTGTCGGACCTGCTGTTCGTGCTCGCGCGCGTGCTCAATCGGGCCGCGGGCCGGGACGACGTGCTCTGGCGCAAGCAGCGCTGACGCCGGTGGCCGTCGCGCCCTCCTCCGAGAAGAACGCACGCCTCGCGCACCTGCTGTCGCGGGTCGCGATGGGCGACCAGGCCGCGTTCGGCGACCTGTACGGGGAGACCTCGGCGCATCTGTACGGCGCCGCGCTGCGTATCCTGAGGGAGCCGGCCGCCGCGGAGGAGATCCTGCAGGAGGCCTACGTCAACGTCTGGCACCACGCGGGCTCCTACGAGGTCGCGAAGAGCCAGCCGCTGACGTGGCTCACGACGATCGTGCGCAACCGCTGCCTCGACCAGCTCCGGCGGCGCGAGCTGGAGACGGTGACCTTGACGCCCGACGACGACGACGCGCCCGAATACGACGTGCCTTCGGACACGCTGACGCCCGCCGAGATGCTGCTCGCCGGCGCCGAGGCCGCGTCGGTTCGCGACTGCGTCGAGGCGCTCGATGCCGGCCCGAAGCAGGCGATCGCGCTCGCGTTCTACAGGGGGCTGTCGCACGCGGAGCTCGCCGCGCACCTGCGCGAGCCGCTCGGCACCGTGAAGTCGTGGGTGCGGCGCGCGCTGGAGCGCCTGAAGAATTGCCTGGACCGCGCCGGCTACGCGCGCACCGAATGAATCTCTCGCGACCCGACCGCCTGCCCCGCCTCGACGCGCTCGCCGCCGAGTACGCGCTCGGCACGCTGCCGGGGCGCGCGCGCCGGCGCCTGGCCCGGATCGCCCAGACGGACACCGCGGTCGCAGCGGCGATCCGCACGTGGGAGCAGCGGCTGTCGCCGTTCGCGGAGGCCGCGCCGCCGGTCACCCCGCCGCCGCGGGTCTGGCGCGTGATCGCGCTGCGACTCGGCCTCGAGCCGGTGCGGCCGAGCGCGCCCGGCCCGTGGTGGGACCGCGTCGGGTTCTGGCGCGGGTTCGCGGTGGCGAGCGTCGCGGCCGCGCTGGTGCTCGGCACCGCGCTGCTGTCGTCGCGACCGGAAGTCCCGGGCCCGCCGATCGTCGTCGTACTGGGCGGACCCGACGCCAAGCCGGCGGTCATCGCGACCCTCACGCGCGACAGCCGGACGATGACCGTGAAGGTCGTCGGCGCCGCACCGGTGCCGCCGGACAAGTCGCTCGAGATGTGGATGCTCCCGGACGGCGCGGCCCCCAGGTCGCTCGGCGTCGTTCCGGCCGCCGGCGTGGGTCGCGTGACACTGCCCGCCCCGCCGGACGTGGCGTTCGCCCGGGTGCCCACGCTCGCGGTCAGTCTGGAGCAGGCAGGCGGCTCGCCGACCGGCGCGCCGCAGGGTCCGGTGCTCTACACGGGTCCCGTCGAGCGCTTCTACTAGGCGCGTCCCGGAGCGGCGGCCGGAAACGCGAAGGGCCGGGCGCACGCGTCCGGCCCTTCGCGGCAGGTGGTTCCGCTCAGCCGCGCGGACGGTACGCCGCCGGCAGGTACGGACTCGCGGCCCGCGCGGTCCGCGTGCGCGTGGCGACGACCTCGATCGTGCCCGGCAGGATGGCGACCTCGGTCGGCACGAGCGGCCGCGCGGCGGCGTCGACGTGTGGAACGACCGCCGGCGCGGCCGGCGCCGACAGCGACGGCGCGACGACCGCGAGGCCGAGCGTCGCGGCCGCCGCGAACGCGGCCGCGAGGCCGAACACCGGGCGCAGCGACCGGGCGCTGCGGGGAGAGCGGAACTGCGTCGTCGTGTGCATCATGGCGTCCTCGTCGTGGCGGTGGCTTGCTGCGCCGGGCCCGCGATTGCGCGTTCCCTTGCGGCGCTCCTGACCCGTTGGATGCGGCGTCCGGGTGTTCCGGATTCACCGCTCGTGCGCAAGCAGGTTCAGGTGTCGAGGCGATTGTCGAGCGGAGCCCCGCCCGCCCTCAAGGCCGATGCGACGAAGCGGCGCGAAGCGCGGCCGGAACCGCGCTCGCCGCGACGAAGCGCGCCGCGGCGGCGCGGCCCGCGGCTACCGCGGCTTCAGCCGGTAGCCGTCGGGCTGGTCTTCCATGTCCCAGCCGGCGGCCCCGAGCTCGGCGCGCAGGCGATCCGCCTCCGCCCACTGCTTCGCGCGGCGGGCGGCGGCCCGCGCGTCGGCCAGCGCCCGGATCTCCGGCGGGACGGTCACCTCGCGCGGGGCCCAGTCCGCGAGGCCCAGCCCCAGCACGTCGTCGAACTTCACGAGCGTGGCCCGCTTCACCGGCGCCGGCAGGTCGCCGCGCAGCACGTCCCACGCGACGGCCAGCGCGCGCGGCACGTTGAGGTCGTCGTTGAGCTCGTCGGTGAACCGCTCGACGCTCCCGGGGTCGGCCGGCGCGGGCAGTTCGCCGCGCAGCGCGTACACGCCGTTGCGCATGCGATCGAGCGCGGTCGCGGCCGCGTCCATCGCGTCCCACGAGAAGCTCATCTGCGTCCGGTAGTGCGCGGTCAGGCACAGGTAGCGGTAGACGAGCGGGTCGTAGCCGCGCTCGAGGAGCGACTGCACGCGCAGGAACTCCCCCGCCGACTTGGCCATCTTCGCGTTGTCGAGCAGCAGGAAGTATCCGTGCATCCAGAAGTTCGCGAGCCGCGTGCCCACGCGCGCCTCGGTCTGCGCGATCTCGTTCGTGTGGTGGACCGGGATGTGGTCCTCGCCGCCGCAGTGGATGTCGAAGTAGTCGCCGAGGTACTTCTGCGCCATCGCCGAGCACTCGATGTGCCAGCCCGGGAAGCCCTTTCCCCACGGGCTGTCCCACTCCATCTGCCGGCGCTCGCCGGGCGGCGAGAACTTCCAGAGCGCGAAGTCGGTCGGCCGCCGCTTCTCGCCCACGTCGACGCGGCGGCCCGCATCGAGGCCGTGGACGTCGAGGCGCGCGAGGTGTCCGTAGTCGGGCTGCTTCGACGTGTCGAAGTACACGCCGTCGGACGTCGTGTACGTGTAGCCGTTGCGCTCGAGGTCGGCGATGAACTCGACCTGCTCGCGGATGTGGTCGGTCGCGCGGCACAGCACGGTCGCACCCTCGATGTGGAGCCGCGCGAGGTTTTCGACGAAGTCGTCCGTGTAGAGCTGCGCGATTTCCCACGCGGTCTTGCCCGTGCGGCGCGCGCCCTTCTCCATCTTGTCCTCGCCGGTGTCGGCGTCGGACGTCAGGTGGCCGACGTCGGTCACGTTCATCACGTGCCGGACCGCGTAGCCGTTCCAGCGCAGCACGCGCTTCAGGATGTCCTCGAACAGGAACGTGCGGAAGTTCCCGATGTGCTGGTAGTCGTAGACGGTCGGCCCGCACGTGTAGACGCCGACCGGTCCCGTCGGGTCGAGCGGCTCGAACCGGCGCAGCGTGCGCGTGTAGTTGTCGTAGAGCGAGAGCGGTGCGGGCATCGGTTGCCTTCGGAAACGAAAAAGCCGCCGGGACGAAACCGGCGGCTTTGCGGACGGAGCGTGCGACCGTCAGGCCCGCGCGCGCGGGCGCCGCCATCGGCGGGCGACCGTACGGCAACAGCGCGTGAGTGCGGTTCGCATCGGGCCGATGGTATGCGCAAACCCCGTCGCCGCGCAAGGTCGCGCCCGGTGCGCGGGGGCGGCGCGGTAGAATGCGGCGCCGCCCTCGCCCTCCTCCCCGTGTCCGTGTCCCCCGCACCGTCGTCGGCGTTCGCCGCCCTGCCCCGCCGCGCGTGGTGGGCCATCGCGGCAGTCGTCGTGGTCGCGTGGTTCGCAGGCCTCGACGCCCGCCGGCTGCAGCATCCGGACGAAGGCCGTTACGCCGAGATCGCGCGCGAGATGGCCGCGAGCGGAGACTGGGTGACGCCGCGCCTGAACGACCTCAAGTACTTCGAGAAGCCGCCGCTGCAGTACTGGCTGGGCGCGGCGACCTTCGACGCGATCGGCGTCGGCGAGTGGTCGGCGCGCCTGCCCGCGGCGCTCGCCGGCCTGCTCGCGGTGGTCGCCGTCGGATTCACCGGTGCGCGGCTAGCCGGGGCCGACACCGGCGCGTTCGCCGCGCTCGTGCTGGCCGGTACCGTCTGGCACGCGGGCCTCGCGCAGCTGCTGACGCTCGACTCGGTGCTGTCGTTCCTGCTGGCGCTTGCGCTGTGTGCGTTCCTGCTCGCGCAGCGCGCGGCGCTGGCGCCCGCGGCGCAGCGCAACTGGATGCTGGTTGCGTATGCAGCCGCGGCCGGCGCGACGCTGACCAAGGGCCTGGTGGCCCTCGCCATCCCGGGCGCCGCGCTCGTCCTGTACACGGTGGCGACGCGCGACACCGGGCCATGGCGCCGGCTGCACGCGCTGGCCGGCGTGCCGCTCTACCTCGCGCTCACGGTACCGTGGTTCGTGGCGATCGAGCGGGCGAATCCCGGCTTCGCCCGCTTCTTCTTCGTCCGCGAGCACTTCGAGCGCTTCCTGACCGAGTCGCACAACCGCACCGGCGAGTGGTGGTACTTCGTCCCGTGGTTCGTGCTCGGCGTCATGCCGTGGCTGCTCGTGTGGGCGTGGACGCTTCCGCGCAGCTGGCGCGAGGCGCCGGTCGCCGCGAAGGGGTTCTCGTGGCAGCGTTTCTGCGTCACCTGGTCGGCGTTCGTGTTCTTCTTCTTCAGCGCGTCCGGATCCAAGCTGCCGTCCTACATCCTCCCGATGTTCCCGGCGCTGGCGCTCGTCGTGGGCTTCGAGCTGACGCGGCTACCGGCACGCACGCTCGCCTGGATCGCGCTGCCGCTCGCCGTGGGCGCGACGGCATTCCTCGCCGCCTACCCGTTCGCCTACGCGCCGCTCGCCGCTTCGCTCGCGACCGAGGGCACGCCGCTCCCGATCTACGCGGCCTTCGGGCCGTGGTTCGCCGCTGCCCTCGCCGCATGGGGCGCCGGCGGCATCGCCGCCGTCGTCATGTTCCGCCGCGAGACCGCCGCCGGAAAGGCGTGGGGCGTGGCCGCCTTGGCGCTGTCGATGCTGATCGGGCTCAAGATCGCGCTTGTCGGGCACGACGCGTGGGCGCGCGTGCGCTCGGCGCAGCCGATCCTCGCCGACGCGGTGCGCGCGAACGGGCAGCCGCTCGATCCGGCGTTCCCCGTCTACCAGGTCGCCGCGTACGACCAGACGCTGCCGTTCTACCTCGGCCGGCCGACGCCGCTGGTCGAGTACCGCGACGAGATGGGGCCCGGACTCGACCTCGAGCCGCACAAGGGGTATCACGAAGCGGCGTGGATCGAGGCGTGGAACGCCGCGCCGCAGGCGTACGCGCTGATGACCATCGGAACGGCGGCCGAGCTCGCGCGCAAGGGTGTGCCGATGCGGGAGCTCGCCCGCGACCCGCGCCGCGTGTTCGTCGCCCGCCGCTGAACGGAAGCCCTGGATGAAACGACCCCCACGCCCGCTGCGCTCCCCGGCCCTTCGCGACTGACATGACCTGGTCCGCCTTCGCCTTCCTCATGACCGGCGTCGTCCTGAATGCCGGCGCCCAGCTGCTGCTCAAGGCCGGCACCAACGCGCTCGGCGTCATCACGCTGACGCGCGACAACTGGTGGGACACGCTGTGGCGGATGGGGACCCAGGGCCACTTCGTCCTCGGCGTCGCCTGCTACATGGTGAGCCTCGTCGTCTGGATCATGGGGCTGTCGCGGGTGCCGGTCTCCGTCGCGTACCCGATGCTGTCGCTGGGGTACGTGATCAACGCGGCCGCCGCGCACTACCTGTTCGGCGAGGTCGTGTCGGTCACCCGCTGGCTCGGCATCGGCTTCATCATCCTTGGCGTGTGGCTGGTCGCCCGCAACTGAAATGCAACGGCCCCCACGCTCGCTGCGCTCGCTGCCCCCCGAGCCATTCTCGCGCGCCGGGCGAAGCCAAGGCTCGAAGAGCGCGTCCGCGCGCGAGAGCGGCGGCCGACGCGCAGGGGCCCACTTGGCGCAAGGGTTCAATGAGGCCGCGGCAGGTCAGTCCCTCGGGACGGCCCTTCGGGACTGACATGAGACCGCCCCCACGCTCGCTGCGCTCGCTGCCCCCCAAGGGGGCAGGTCAGTCCCTCGGGACGGCCCTTCGGGACTGACGCGATGGGCGCGCTGCCCTATCTGCCGTTCGCGCGGCCCACGCTCGACGAGGCGACCGTCGCCGAGGTCGCGGACGTCCTGCGCTCCGGGTGGATCACCAGCGGCCCGAAGGTGAAGGCCTTCGAGGCGGCGCTGTCCGCGAACGCGGGCGGCCGGCCCGTGCGCGTCGTGTCGTCGGCCACCGCTGCGCTGGAGATCGCGCTGCAGCTCGCCGGCATCGGCCCCGGCGACGAGGTGATCACGCCGGCGATGACGTTCTTTTCCGCGCCGAACATGATCGTGCGCGCGGGCGCGACGCCGGTGTTCGTCGACGTCGAGCCCGGCACGCACAACCTCGACCTCGCCGCCGCCGAAGCGCGCATCGGACCGCGCACGAAGGCGATCATGCCGACGCACTTCGCCGGCCTGCCCTGCGACATGGACGCGCTGTACGCGCTGGCCGCGCGGCACCGCCTGCGCGTGATCGAGGACGCCGCGCTGGCGATCGGCTCCGCGTGGCGCGGGCGGCCGCTCGGCAGCTTCGGCGACATCTGCGTGTGGAGCTTCCACCCGAACAAGAACGTTACGTCGATCGAGGGCGGCGCGCTGGTCGTCAACGACGACCGCGAGGCGCGCGAGGTCGAAGCGATGCGCTTCCACGGCATCACCCGGCTGGCCGACGGCACGCGCGATGTCGCGGTGGCCGGCGGCAAGTTCAACCTGCCGGACGTCAACGCGGCGGTGGGGCTGCGACAGCTCGCGCGCCTGCCCGAGTTCGTCGCGCGCAGGCGCGCGCTCGTCGCGCGCTATTTCGCGCGCTTCCGCACCGATCCGCCGTGCGAGCTGCCGCATCCGGGCTACCCCGGCGACGAAGCCGGGCACAGCTGGAACATGTTCGCGCCGCTGCTGCCGCTGCCCGAGCTCGCGCTGTCGCGCAAGGAATTCCGCGACGCACTGGAGGCGCGCGGCATCGGCACCGGCGTCTCCTACGAAGCGGCCCACCTCGCGACGGCCTACCGCCGGTTCGGCTATCATCGCGGCGACCTTCCCCATACGGAACGGATCGCCGACACGACCGTGACGCTGCCACTGTTCCCGACGATGACCGACGCGGACGTCGACCGCGTGTGCGCCGCGTGCGCCGAAGTGCTCGCCGCGCACCGGCGCTGACCCGGCACGCGATGGCCGCGCCCGTCCTCTCCGTCGTCATCCCCGTCTACAACGAGGAAGCGGGCCTCCCCGCGCTGTTCGCGCGCCTGTACCCGGCGCTCGACGCGCTCGGCGTCCGCTACGAGGTCATCTTCGTCAACGACGGCAGCCGCGACCGCTCGGCCGCCGTCCTCAAGGACCAGTTCCTCGCACGCCCGGACGTCACGCGCGTCGTGCTGTTCAACGCGAACTACGGCCAGCACACGGCGATCATCGCGGGCTTCGAGCGCGTGCGCGGCGAGCGCGTCGTCACGCTCGACGCGGACCTGCAGAACCCGCCGGAGGAGATCGCGCGGCTGCTGGCCGCCATGGACGACGGCCACGACTACGTCGGCGGCGTGCGGCGGACCCGCGAGGACGCGTGGTGGCGCCGCGTCGCGTCGCGCGCGATGAACCGGCTGCGCGAGCGCATCACGCGGATCCGGATGACCGACCAGGGCTGCATGCTGCGCGCGTACAGCCGCGACATCGCCGACGCCGTGGCCGCGAGCCGCGAGGTGAGCACGTACATCCCGGCGCTCGCGTACACGTTCGCGCACAGCCCCGCCGAGGTCGAGGTGGCGCACGAGGAACGCGCCGCCGGCGAATCGAAGTACTCGCTGTACAAGCTCGTCCGCCTGAACTTCGACCTCGTCACCGGCTTCTCGCTCATGCCGCTGCAGTTCTTCTCGCTCGCCGGCATGTTCGTCGCGGCGATGAGCGTCCTTCTGTACGCGATCGTCGTCGTGCAGCGCATCGTGGTCGGCGACTACATCGGCGGCCTCACGGCGCTGTGGGACCGCGACATCCTGCAGTTCTTCCTGATCGGCGTCGTGCTGTTCGGCCTCGGCCTCGTCGGCGAGTACGTCGGCCGCATCTACCAGCAGGTGCGCGAGCGGCCGCGCTACACCGTGCGCGCGGTGCTGGAACAGGAGCTTCCACAGAAAGACGCCGAGACGCACGGCAATGCCTCGTAGCGAATCCGGTCCTTTCGCGGCGCCTCTGCGCCTCCTGTGAACGGGGCCTGACGTGACCTCCGCCGTCGTCTTCGCCTACCACAACGTCGGCGTCCGCTGCCTCAGGGTGCTGCTCGCGCACGGCGTCGACGTCCGTCTCGTCGTCACGCACGACGACAACCCGGCCGAGACGATCTGGTTCGAGCGCGTCGCGGACGTCGCGCGTGACTACGGGATCGCGTGCATCGCGCCCGCGGACGCCAACGCGGACTCCGTGGTCGCGCGCATCCGCGGGCTCGCGCCGGACTTCCTGTTCAGCTTCTACTACCGGCAGATGCTGGCGCCGGCGCTGCTCGCCGTGCCGCGGCGCGGCGCGCTCAACATGCACGGGTCGCTGCTGCCGAAATACCGGGGCCGCGTCCCGGTCAACTGGGCGGTGCTGCACGGCGAGCGCGAGACCGGCGCCACGCTGCACTACATGGCGGCGAAGCCCGACGCCGGCGACATGGTCGCGCAGACGGCGGTGCCGATCCTGCCCGACGACACGGCACGCGAGGTGTTCGACAAGGTGACGGTCGCCGCCGAGATCACGCTCGACCGCGTGCTGCCGGCGCTCGCCGCCGGCACCGCACCCCGCGTCGCGCTCGACCTCGCGGCGGGGTCGTACTTCGGCGGTCGCAGGCCCGAGGACGGCCGCATCGACTGGTCGCGCCCCGCAGCGGCAATCCACAACCTCGTGCGCGCGGTGGCGCCGCCGTATCCCGGCGCGACGACCACGGTCGCCGGCCGCCCGGCACGCGTGCTGCGTACCCGCGTGCTCGAGGCGGCAGGCGAGCCGCGTCCGCCGCGGCTGCTGCTCGCCGGCGGCCGCTGCATCGCCGAGTGCGGCGGCGGCGGCCGGCTGCTCGTGCTCGCCCTCGAGATCGACGGGGCCGTCGTCACGGCGGACGATGCGGCCCGCCTGTGCGGCGGCACCGCGCCCGCGCTCGGCGAGGCGCGATGAGCGACGACGGCGCCGCAGGCGCGTCCGCCTCGGGCGTGTTCACGAAGGGCCGGCTCGAGGCGCTCACCGACGGCATCATGGCCGTCGCGATGACGATCCTCGTGCTCGATCTCAAGTTCGATGCCACCGAGGCGATCGCCACCGACACGCACCTGCTGCAGCACCTCGTCGACCTCGAGCGCACGTTCACCGTGTACCTCGTGAGCTTCGTCGTCCTCGGCATGTGCTGGATCGGCCACCACCACCAGTTCCACTACGTGCGCCGGACCGACCGCGGCCTCATGTGGATCAACTTCGCGTTCATGATGTTGGTGACGGTCGTCCCGTTCACGACGAGCCTCATGATCGACTACGAGGACCTGCGCCTGCCGTGCGTGCTCTTCGGCGCCGTCCAGCTGCTGCTGTCGCTGACGCTGCTCGCCAACCTGGGCTACGTCGCCCGGCGGCCGGCCCTGCGCGACGAGGCCCTAACGGCGGAGGTCGCCGCTTCCATCCGCCGCCGGCTGCTGCTGCTGTCGGCGGTCCCGGCCGTCTCGATGGCGGTCGCGCTCGTCAACACACGCGCGGCGCTCTACCTGTACGCGCTCACGGTGGTCGTGCAGTTCCTGCAGAAGCCGCTCGCCGCGGCGGGTCCGGGCGGCGCGGAGCGCGCGCGGTAGAATGGCGGGCACTCCCGCGGCTCCACATCCCATGAAACGCGTCCTCATCCTCGGCGTCAACGGCTTCATCGGCCACCATCTGTCGCAGGCGATCGTCCGGTCGACCGACTGGGAGATCTACGGCATGGACATGCAGGCGGACCGGATCGGCGACCTCATGTCCGAGCCGCGCTTCCATTTCTTCGAGGGCGACATCACGATCAACCGCGAGTGGATCGAGTACCACGTCAAGAAGTGCGACGTCGTGCTGCCGCTCGTCGCCATCGCGACCCCCGCCACCTACGTGCGCGAACCGCTGCGGGTGTTCGAGCTCGACTTCGAGGCCAACCTGCCGATCGTCCGCGCATGCGTTCGCTACCGCAAGCGGATCGTGTTCCCGTCGACGTCCGAGGTCTACGGCATGTCGCGCGACGCCGAGTTCGACCCGGAGGCGTCCGAGCTCGTGCTGGGCCCGATCAACAAGCCGCGCTGGATCTACTCGTGCGCGAAGCAGCTGATGGATCGCGTGATCCACGCGTACGGAATGCAGGAGGGGCTCGACTACACGCTGTTCCGCCCGTTCAACTGGATCGGCGCCGGCCTCGACTCGATCAACACGCCGAAGGAAGGCAGCTCCCGCGTCATCACCCAGTTCCTCGGGCACATCGTCCGCGGCGAGGCGATCAAGCTGGTCGACGGCGGCACGCAGAAGCGCGCGTTCACGTACATCGACGACGGCATCGCGGCGCTGCTCAAGATCATCGCGAACGACGGCGGCATCGCCTCCGGCAAGATCTACAACATCGGCAACCCGGCGAACAACTGGTCGGTGCGCGAGCTGGCCGAGAAGATGCTGGCGCTGGCCGCGCGCTACCCCGAGTATGCGGTCAACGCAGCGAAGGTCGCGCTGGTCGACACGACCGCGGACGCGTACTACGGCCGCGGCTACCAGGACGTGCAGAACCGGGTCCCGAGAATCGCGAACACGTGCGCCGACCTCGCCTGGAAGCCGGTCGTCGGCATGGACGAGGCGCTGACGCGCATCTTCGACGCCTACCGCGGGCAGGTGGCCGAGGCGCGGCGGCTCGTCGACTGAGCGTCGGAGTCTACGAAGAGACGCAACGACGCCGGGGAAGGCCATGCGGTCACGACACCCGCGCCTGACCATGCCACGGTCCGGCTCACGAACGCGACCGGACGGATGTGAACGGGCTCTCTCTGCGTCTCGGCGTCTCTTTGTGAGGATTTCGCCGCCATGCGCCTCGCGCTGAAGATCGACGTCGACACGCTGCGCGGCACGCGCGAGGGCGTGCCGACCCTCGTCGAGCTCCTGCGCAAGCACGGCGTGGCCGCGACCTTCCTGTTCTCGCTCGGGCCCGACCACACCGGGCGGGCGATCAAGCGGGTGTTCCGCCCCGGCTTCCTCGGCAAGGTCCGCCGGACGTCGGTCGTCCGGCACTACGGCGTGAAGACCCTGCTCTACGGGACGCTGCTGCCGGGACCCGACATCGGGCGGCGCGCGGCCGACGTCATGCGCGGCGTGCGCGACGCCGGCCACGAGACGGGCATCCACTGCTGGGACCACATCCGCTGGCAGGACGGCGTCGCCGGCGCCGACGAGGCGTGGACCTACGCGGAGATGCGCCGCGCGTGCGAGCGCTACACGGAGATCTTCAAGGAGCCGCCGCGCACGCACGGCGCCGCCGGCTGGCAGATGAACGTCCACGCGCTGCGGATGACGCAGCGGCTCGGGTTCGACTACTGCTCGGACGGCCGCGGCACGCACCCGTACCTGCCGATCTGGAACGGGGAGCCGATCCGCTGTCCGCAGTTCCCGACGACGCTGCCCACGCTCGACGAGCTCGTCGGGATCGGCGACGTCACCGAGGACAACGTGGCCGCGCACCTGCTCGAGCGCACGGGGGATCCCGCGCCCGCCGGGCACGTATTCACGCTGCACGCGGAGCTCGAGGGCATGCGGCTCGCGCCGGCGTTCGAGCAGCTGATCGTGGGCTGGAAGGCGCAGGGCTGGACGCTGTGCCCGGTGCGCGCGCTGTTCGAGAGCGTCGAGCCGATGGCGCTGCCGCGCTGCACGACCGGTCCAGGCACGGTCCCCGGACGCACGGGCACGCTGCTCGTCCAGGGGACGGAATTCCTGGGCGACGTCGACCTCGCCCGCGCCGCGTAGTCCGCATCGCCATCACGTTCGAGGAGGCCACAGTGCTCGGCAAGAAGGTCGCTGATTTCGCAGCTCCCGCCACCGGCGGCACGTTCCGGCTGTCGGACCACAAGGGCGCCATCGTCGTGCTCTACTTCTACCCGAAGGACAACACGTCCGGCTGCACGCTCGAGGGCGCGCATTTCCGTGACGCGTGGAAGGACTTCCGCAACGCCGGCGCGGTCGTCGCCGGCGTCTCGCGCGACTCGCTCAAGTCGCACGAGAACTTCAAGGCGAAGATGGCGTTCCCGTTCGAGCTGATCTCGGACGCCGACGAGAAGGTCTGCGCGCAATTCGGCGTCATCAAGATGAAGAACATGTACGGCCGGCAGGTCCGCGGCATCGAGCGCAGCACGTTCGTGATCGACGGTGCCGGCAAGCTCGTGCGCGAGTGGCGCCGGGTCAAGGTGCCTGGGCACGTCGACGAGGTGCTCGCTTTCATCCAAACCCTGTAAGCCACAGCAAAGGCACGTGGCCGCCGGTTGTTCCCTTTCCACCACAATACCTCCGGCCGCTTCGAGGTTCCAACCACAACCCCTTGTGCCTGCGGCGAAAAGGGGTACCATCGACCCAAGGCCGCGATCGGCGGCCGCACTGCCCGCCCAGGAGGCCCATGGTCGAACGCAAGCTGCGCCCCGCCCCATCCACGCTGCACCTCCTCCCCTCCCGCAAGCCGGCCAAGTCCGGCCCGGCGTCCGCGACGAAGCTCTTCGTCCTCGATACCAACGTCCTGATGCACGACCCGACGAGCCTGTTCCGGTTCGAGGAGCACGACATCTACCTGCCGATCTTTACGCTGGAGGAGCTCGACAGCCACAAGAAGGGGATGACCGAGGTGGCGCGCAACGCGCGGCAGGCGAGCCGGTTCTTGGACGAGCTGGTCACGGCGCAGGGCGAGACGCACGACGCGATCACGAAGGGCATGCCGCTCGAGGTCAAGTCCAACGGCGCGGCCACCGGCAGGCTGTTCCTGCAGACGGAGAACATCGCGACGACGCTGCCGGCGTCGCTCGCCGGCGGCAAGGCGGACAACCAGATCATCGCCGTCGTCATGCACCTCGCGCAGCACCACCCGAAGCGCAACGTGATCCTGGTGTCGAAGGACATCAACATGCGGATCAAGGCGCGCGCGCTGGGGATGGCCGCCGAGGACTACTTCAACGACAAGGTGCTCGAGGACACGGAGCTGCTGTTCTCGGGCACGCGCGAGCTGCCGGCGGACTTCTGGGACAAGCACGGCAAGGGCATGGAGTCGTGGCAGCAGGGCGGGCACACGTACTACCGGCTGACGGGTCCGGTGATCCCGTCGCTGATGCAGAACGAGTTCGTGTTCCAGGAGAAGCAGGACGAGGCGCCGTTCTTCGCGATCGTCAAGGAGATCCACGGCAAGACGGCGCTGCTGTCGACCCTCAAGGACTACACGCACCAGAAGAACAACGTCTGGGGAATCACCGCGCGCAACCGCGAGCAGAATTTCGCGCTCAACCTGCTGATGAACCCCGAGATCGACTTCGTCACGCTGCTCGGGCAGGCGGGCACCGGCAAGACGCTGCTCACCCTCGCGGCGGGCCTCATGCTGACGCTGGAGTTCAAGGTCTACACCGAGATCATCATGACGCGCGTCACCGTCCCGGTCGGCGAGGACATCGGCTTCCTGCCCGGCACCGAGGAAGAGAAGATGAACCCGTGGATGGGCGCGCTCGAGGACAACCTCGACGTGCTCAACAAGACCGACGACGAGGCCGGCGAGTGGGGCCGGGCGGCCACCCGCGACCTCATCCGGTCGCGCATCAAGGTGAAGAGCCTCAACTTCATGCGCGGGCGCACGTTCATCAACAAGTTCCTGGTGATCGACGAGGCGCAGAACCTGACGCCGAAGCAGATGAAGACGCTGATCACCCGCGCCGGCCCGGGAACCAAGGTCGTGTGCCTCGGCAACATCGCGCAGATCGACACGCCGTACCTCACCGAAGGCAGCTCCGGACTCACCTACGTCGTCGACCGCTTCAAGGGCTGGTCGCACTCCGGGCACGTCACGCTCCAGCGCGGCGAGCGCTCGCGCCTCGCCGACCACGCCGCCGAAGTCCTGTAGCGCCGCGACCCGCCCCGCTCCGCCGGGCATCCGGTCTACAATGGCCGGGCCGGATCGCGTCGGCCTGCCCGCTGCAGGGGCACCCGCGCGTCCGCCCGCCTGCGCATGGACTCGCTGCACTCGCTCGAGCACGCCGTCGCCACCGCGGCCCAGCCGACGGCACGCGTGCGTGCGCTCAACGCGCTGTCGACGGAACTCGCGCGGACGGGAAACGCGAAGCGCGCGTTCGCGCTGGCGCAGGAGGCGCGTGCGGTCGCCACGCGGTCCGGCGACCGCCAGCTCGACGCCGAGTCGCGGCACGCGCTCGCCCGCTGCCACTTCTACCTTGCGGACTTCATGCCGGCGCTCGAGGCGCTGCTCGACGCCGCGCACGCGTACCAGGCTTGCGGCGACATGGCCGGCGCCGCCACCGCGTTCGCCGGGATCGGGCTTTGCCAGCACCGGCTGGGCGCGAACGACGACGCGGTTGCGTCGCTGCTGCGCGCGCTCGAGTCCGCCCGCGAGCAGAAGCTCACGACGCTCGAGATCAACATCTGCAATTCGCTCGGTTCGGCGCTGATCTTCGCCAGGCGGACCGACGAGGCGGCGCGCTACCTCGCGACGGGCATCGAGCTCGCGCAGACGACCGGCGACCGCAACATGCTGACGAAGCTGCTGCTCAACCAGTCGCTGCTCGCCAAGCAACGCGGCGACGCGGGCACCGATGCAGCGACGGCGCAGGCCGAGTACGCGCGGGGCCTCGCGCAGGTGACGCGCGCGCTCGAGCTCGCGCGCACGCTCGGCAACCGGTACGACGAGGCGCACTGCCTCGGCCAGACCGGCACTATGTTGCGGCTGCTGCACAGCCACGCCGACGCCGATCGCGTCCTGCAGGCGACGCTCGAGCTGGGCCGCGCGCTCGACGAGCTGCACGTGCAGGCCGAGGCGCTGATGGAGCTGGGCGTCCTGCAGATGGCCGAAGGACGCGCGGCGGACGCACGGCAGTCGCTGGCGGAAGCGATCGCGCTCGCCCGGCGCATTTCGGCGCGGGGCGTGCTCGCCGAGGCGTGCGAGGCGCTGTCGCAGGTGCTCGAGAAGACCGGCGACGCTGCGGGCGCGCTCGCGATGTACAAGGAATTCCACGCGGTCCGCGAGGCGGAGCTGGCCGGATCGCGCAAGCACGCCGCCGCGGCCGCACAGCTGTGGCTCGACTTCCAGGACGCGAGTCGCCGCGCGTCGCAGTACCGGATGCGCGCGGAGACGCTCGCGGCGGACCACGAGGCGCTCGCACGCAAGGCCCGGGCCGCGACCGAAGCTTCGGAGCAGGATCCGCTGACGGGCCTCCTCAACCGCCGCGGTCTCGACGCACGCGTGGGCGCGCTGGTTGCCGCGAGCGAAGTCGGCCGGTCGCCGCTGACCCTCGCGCTCATCGACGTCGACCTGTTCAAGCGGATCAACGACGCGCACTCGCACACCGTCGGCGACGCGGTGCTGCGGCGCGTGGCCACCTTCATCCGCGCGCACTGCCGGCAGGACGACCTGCCGGTACGCTACGGCGGCGACGAGTTCCTGCTGGTGCTCGCCGGCGCCGACCTCCCGGCGGGCGTGCGTGCGCTCAACCGGCTCAAGCGTGCCAGCGACGCGCACCCATGGACGGCGGAGGCGCCGGGGCTCGTCGTCACGCTCTCGATCGGCATCGCGTCGCGCCCGCCGGGCGCGACCATCGCGGCGACGATCGCGGCGGCCGACGAGGCGCTCTACCAGGCCAAGAAAGCCGGACGCAACCGGATCGCGACAAAGCGGTGACGTCCGCAAATCGCGGGTCGGGCCGCTGCGCAGCCGCTCCCGCGATTTGCGGCCGAAGGAAGTCAGCGGGCAAAGCTTGGGGCGGCCCGGCGCTTTCCGCGCGGAAAGGGCAACGAAGCGCGCCGCCGCCTCCTTGGACAGTTGCTTCGTTGTGGACGCCTGCGCGTCGGCGGCCCGCCACTCATCGCGGACGCGCGCTGAGCGCTCCTGTCGCAACCCTCCGCAACGCGACACGCTCGTCGCAGGCTGTCAGCGCGCATGCGCGCGCTACTGAACGGCCGCGCAGCGGCATCTGATCGGCGCGCTTCGTTGCCGTTCCTGCGCGGAAAGCGCTCGGCCGCCCGGAGCTTTCCGCGCTGACCCGCTTCGGAATCAGGACGCGCAAGCGTCCTGATTCCGCTCCAGCAGCATGTCGCCCAGCGTCGTGGCGAGCGGAATCGGGGCGAGGTCGCCGATGGCCCCGACGAGCCGCGCCGGCGAGCCGACGACGCGCCGCGGCTCGCCAGGCCGCACGAACTGCGGATTCACGCGGATCGCCATCCGGTGCCCGGTCAGGGCCTCGAGCATGGCGACGATCTCGCGGATGGCGACGCCGCGGCCCGAGCAGACGTTGAACGTCTGCCCGGCGGCCGCCGGCGCGGCGAGCAGCCGCGCATAGGCGTCCACCACGGCCCGCACGTCGAGAAAGTCGCGCACGACGTCGACGTTTCCGAGGTCGATCGCGTCGGCACGCTCGGCGAAGTGGCGGACGATCTTCGGCACGAGGTAGGGCTCGCGTTGGCCCGGGCCGGTGTAGTTGAACGGCCGCACGACCACGATCGGCAGCGTCGCGGCGAAGAGACGCGCCATCTGCTCCATCGCGAGCTTGCTCACCGCGTAGTGCGACGCCGGCGCCACCGCCGCCGTCTCGGCGAGCGCGTCGCCTTCCGTGCTGCCGTAGACCGTGCCGGTGCTCGGCAGCAGCACGCAGCGGCGCCCGCGGCCTTCGCGCGCGAGCGCCTCGAGCAGCGTCAGCGTCCCGATCACGTTGACGCGATAGACGGCAGCCGCGTCGCGATGGCCGGGAAACGCGATCGCCGCGAGGTGCACGACGTGGTCCGCCGCCGCGGCGCGCACCGCCGCCGCCAGTCCGTCCGCGTCGAGCAGGTCGACGGCCGTCCCCGGCCCCTCGGCGCCGGGCTCCGTCAGGCCGAATACCTCGTAGCCCTGCGCGCGCAGGTGCGCGCACAGGTGCCGGCCGGTGAAGCCGCCGGCGCCGGTGACGAGGACGCGCTCAGTACGAGACGCCACGGTCGACGCGCGCGAGGTCGGCCGCCACCATCGCACGGCACATCGTGTCGAGCGTCGTCGTCGCCGCCCAGCCGAGCTTGGCGCGGGCCCTTTCCGGGTTGCCGAGCAGCTTGTCGACTTCGGCGGGACGGTAGAACGCGGGGTTGACGCGCACGCGGGTCGCGCCCGTCGCCGCGTCCATGCCGGTCTCGTCGGCACCGGCGCCGCGCCACTCGATGCGGATGCCCGCCGCGCCGAACGCGAGCTCGACGAAGTGGCGCACCGTCTCCATGCGGCCCGTCGCGAGCACGAAGGTGTCGGGCTCGTCGTGCTGCAGCATCCGCCACATGCCGTCGACGTACTCGCGCGCGTAGCCCCAGTCGCGCTGCGCGTCGAGGTTGCCGAGCTCGAGCACCTGCTGCTTTCCGCGGACGATGCGCGCGACGGCGTCGGTCACCTTGCGCGTGACGAACTCCCGGCCGCGCAGCGGCGACTCGTGGTTGAACAGGATGCCGCTCGCGCCGAAGATGCCGAACGACTCGCGGTAGTTGACGGTCATCCAGTGCGCGTACAGCTTGGCCGCGCCGTAGGGGCTGCGCGGGTAGAACGGCGTCGACTCGTCCTGCGGCATCGCCTGCACGCGGCCGAACATCTCCGACGTGCTCGCCTGGTAGAACCGGATGCGCGGGTCGACGATGCGGATCGCCTCCAGCAGGTTGACGACGCCGAGCCCGGTGACGAGCCCCGTGTTCACCGGCTGGTCGAACGACACCGCGACGAAGCTCTGCGCGGCGAGGTTGTACACCTCCGCCGGCTGCGCCTTGGCGAGGAGCCGGACGCACGACCCCGCGTCGAGCAGGTCGAACTCGACGAGCGACAGCCGCTCGTGGCCGGCGACCCCGAGCTCCTCGATCCGCCAGAAGTTGACGGAGCTGCCGCGGCGGAACGTGCCGAAGACGCGGTAGCCCTTGTCGAGCAGGCACTGCGCGAGATAGGCGCCGTCCTGGCCGGTGATGCCGGTGACGACGGCGGTCTTGGTCGTGGTCATGTCGGTTGTTGCCTTGTTGTCGTGATCGTGCGCGCGCGCCGGGCCGAGCGCCGGGCCGCCGGCGCTCGCCCCGACCGCCCTAGTACGTGCCCGGCGTGGCGAAGTTCTCGAACCGCGTGTGCTCGCCGAGGAAGGTCAGGCGCACGGTGCCGATCGGCCCGTTGCGCTGCTTGCCGATGATGATCTCGGCCGTGCCCTTGTCCTGCGAGTCGGGGTTGTAGACCTCGTCGCGATAGATGAAGAGGATGACGTCCGCGTCCTGTTCGATGGCTCCCGATTCCCTCAGGTCCGACATCACCGGCCGCTTGTTCGGCCGCTGCTCGAGGGAGCGGTTCAGCTGCGACAGCGCCATCACCGGCACCTTGAGCTCCTTGGCCAGCGCCTTCAGCGACCGCGAGATCTCGGAGATCTCGGTCGCCCGGTTCTCGCCCTGCGCCTGCGCCTGCATCAGCTGCAGGTAGTCGACGATGACGAGGCCGAGCTGCCCGTACTGCTTCTGCAGCCGGCGCGCGCGCGACCGCACCTCGATCGCGTTGAGCGCGGGCGTCTCGTCGATCAGGATCGGCGCGTCCGCGAGCCGGCCGAGCGCGCTCGACAGGCGCTCCCAGTCGTCCGGCCCCAGCCGGCCCGTCCGCAGCTTGTGCTGGTCGAGGCGCCCGACCGAGCCGATCATGCGCATCGCGAGCTGCGAAGCCCCCATCTCCATCGAGAACACGACGACCGGCTGCTTCAGCTCGAGCGCGACGTGTTCGCCGATGTTGATGGCGAGCGAGCTCTTGCCCATCGACGGCCGCCCCGCGACGATGACGAGGTCGCCCGGCTGCAGGCCCGACGTCATCCGGTCGAGGTCGGTGTAGCCGGTGGCCACGCCGGTGACGTCGGACGGATTGTCGCGGTTGTACAGCTCCTCGATGCGGTCGACGACGCGCGTCAGCAGGTCCTTCAGCACGGCGAACGTCCGCTGGCCGCGCGTTCCCTGCTCGGCGATGTGCAGCACCTTCGCCTCGGCCTCGTCGAGCACCGCCTTGGCATTGCGGCCGAGCGGGTTGTACGCCGAGTCCGCGATCTCGCCCGCCGTGGCGGCGAGCTGCCGCAGGATCGAGCGCTCGCGCACGATCTCCGCGTAGTGGCGGATGTTCGCGGACGTCGGCACGTTCTGCACGAGCGCGCCCAGGTACGCGAGGCCGCCCACGTAGTCGAGCTTCTGCGCCGAGGCGAGCGCCTCGGACAGCGTGACGACGTCGACCGGCTTGCCCGCGCCGGCGAGTTCCACGACGTGGCGGTAGATGACGCGGTGCGCGTCGCTGTAGAAGTCCTCGTCCGAGACGACGTCGGCGATGCGGTCCGCCGCCTCGTTGTCGAGTAGCAGCGCGCCCAGGATCGACTGCTCCGCCTCGAGCGAGTGCGGCGGCAGCTTCAGCGATTCGAGTTGCGGATCGTCGGGCATGGGCGAGTCAGCGGCCAGCGATCGATTCTACTGCGCAGGCGCAGCGCGAGCGACATCGACCAAAAGAAAAAGGCCGCGCCGGTGCCGGCGCGGCCCTCCGGTACCGGTGCGGCGCGTCAGCCCTGCACGGTCTCGCCGACGACGGTCACCGTGATGTTGGCGACGACATCGGTGTGCGGCGCGACCGTCAGCGGGAAGTCGCCGACGTGCTTCAGCGTGCCTTCGGGCATCCGGATCATCGCCTTCTCCACGGCGATGCCCTGCGCCTTCAGCGCCTCGACGACGTCGACGTTCGTCACCGAGCCGAACAGGCGTCCGTCGACGCCCGCCTTCTGCGTGACCTTCACGACGAGGCCCTCGAGCTTCTCGGCCACCGCCTGCGCGGCCGCGAGCTTCGCTCCCGCCGCGGCTTCGAGCTCGGCGCGCTTCGCCTCGATGAGCTTCAGGTTCTCGGCCGTCGCGCGCTTCGCCTTGCCCTGCGGGATCAGGAAATTGCGCGCGAAGCCGTTCTTGACCTTGACGACGTCGCCCAGGTCGCCGACGTTGGCGATCTTTTCGAGCAGGATGATCTGCATGGCCCGTGCTCCCTAGTGCCGGTCGGTGAACGGCAGCAGCGCGAGGAACTGCGCGCGCTTGATCGCCGTCGACAGCTGGCGCTGGTAGCGGGCCTTGGTGCCCGTCACGCGCGCCGGCATGATCTTGCCGTTCTCCTGCACGAAGTCCTTCAGGACGTCGATGTCCTTGTAGTCGATCTCCGTGACCTTCTCGGCCGTGAAGCGGCAGAACTTGCGGCGCTTGAACAGCGCGTTGCCGCGGTCCCGCTTCTTCATGTCCTTCTTGCCTTTGCCTTTACCTCTTCCCATCGGGCGGGGCATGGTGGTTCCTTTCGTCCGTTACTCTGAAGCTATGTCCGTGATGTGCAGCGCGACGGTCACGCCGGTCCGGTAGCGCCGCGCGAGGAAGCCCTCGCAGCGGACGTCGCCACCGACGGGCATCGCCGCGAGCTTCCGGGCCACGTCCGCGAACGCCACGGCGAACACTTCGCACTCGACCTTGCGCTGCCCGCCCGCCTCGGCCTGCACGGACGCGTGGACGAGCGTGCAGTCGATTGCCGGTATGCCGGCGGGCGTGTAGCGGAGGTCGCCGCGTTGCGTGAGCCTGGCGTCGAGCGTGAGCCGGTTCGCTCCCGGCACGTCGGCTGCCGCGTCCCGTTCGCGCTACGCCTGCGCCGCCGGCGCGGCGGCGGCCGCGGCGGCCTCGGGCGCGCGCGGCGCGTCGCCTTCGCGCGCGGCCTCGCGTCCGGTCAGCGAGCGCGCCTTCTCTTCCTTCATCATCGGCGACGGCGCGACCTTCGCTTCGGTCGTCGCGACGATCAGGTGGCGCAGCACGGCGTCGTTGAACTTGAACGCGTGCTCGAGCTCCCCGAGCGTCTCCTTGTCGCACTCGATGTTCATCAGGACGTAGTGCGCCTTGTGCACCTTCTGGATCGGATAGGCGAGCTGCCGGCGGCCCCAGTCCTCGAGGCGGTGGATCTGGCCCTTATGGCCGGTCACCATCGTGCGGTACCGCTCGATCATCGCGGGCACCTGCTCGCTCTGATCGGGGTGCACGATGAAAACGATTTCGTAATGGCGCATGTGCAGAGCACTCCTTTCGGTCGGTGGATGACGGCGGGTCGTGCGCCCGGTCGGGCTACCGCGTGCCGTCGGCGGCCTCCCCGTCTGCGGCGGGTGAGGCAAGGGAATCGAAAATTATAGCGGAATTCGCCATGTCGATCAAGGACATAGCGGATGCGGCGCCCGCGGTCGGCACTCGGCGCCGCCGGAGGCACAAACCGTTATCAATCAGGCGGTTGCGGATTCCGAACCGGGGGAGTCACTCGCGGTATGCCGCCACCGGGCCGCGCGCCGCAGCCGCCGCGAGGGCCTGGTCGCGCTCGTCCCGTGGCATCCGCGCCACGGTCTTCACCCGCGCATAGAACCGCGGCAGGTCGCCGCCCGCCTCCGCCAGCAGCGCGCGAAACGCGGGCAGGTGCCCCGTGTACAGCGCGACCGACGCGATGCTCGCGTTGTTGGGACCGGTGCCCGCGGGCCCGGCGAACCAGCGGTCGTATCCGGCGAGGCCCGGCTCCCCCGCCTTCGACCGCTCGTAGCCCGCGCGCATCTCCGCCACGACCGCCGCCTTGGCGCGGCGCTTTTCCGCGTCGGGCGCGCCGCCGGCGTAGACCGCGGCGAGCCGCGACCGCGCATCCGTGGTGAGCTCGCGGAACGCGGCGCGCAGCCGCTCGCTCCGCGCGAACTGCGCGTCGAGCGCGGGGTCGCGCTGCGCCGCGAGCCAGCGGCGCGCGCCGGCCTCTTCCACCGCCGCGGCGAAGGACTCGTTGAACTGCGTGTCGTCCTTCACGTAGACGACCTGGTGCGCGAGTTCGTGGAACACCATGCGGGCCACCTCGACTTCGGGCCAGCGAACGAACGTCGACAGCACGGGATCGTCGAAGTAGCCGAGCGTCGAGTACGCGGGCACGCCGCTCACCCACACGTCGTCGCCGGCCGCCGCGAGCCGCGCCGCTTCCGCGCGCGCGTCGGCCTCGCTGAAGTAGCCGCGGTAGTTCACGCACCCGGCGACGGGAAAGCACCACTGGCGCGGCTCGAGCGAGAGCTCGGGCGCCGCGAATACGTTCCACACGACGAACGGGCGGCCGAGGTCCGCGTACCTCGTGTAGCTCGCGTTGTCGGGCAGCGCAAGCTCGCGGCTCGCGAACGCGCGGATCTCCTGCACGCGGACGAGTCGCGCGCGCAACGCGGCGTCGTCGGACGCGCCGATGACGTCCGGGATCGGTGTCGCGCGCGCGAGGATCTCCATCTGCCCCGCCGCGCCCTGCCAGTAATAGTCGGCGGCCTCCATCGCGCCGCAGCCGGAGAGCGCGAGCGCGGCGGCGAGCGCGAGGGCGTGCCTCACGTCAGTCGCGCCGGGCCGTCCCAAGGGACTGACCAGCCCCCTCCGGGGGCAGCGAGCGCAGCGAGCGTGGGGGTCGTCCCCAGTCGCGCCGGGCCGTCTCATGCTACCGGCGGAGCCACTGTGCCAGGCGCGCGACGCCGTCCTCGAGCTTCGCCTGCTCGATCGTGTACGCGAAGCGCACGTGCTGCGCGGCGCGATGCTGGCCGAAGTCGATGCCAGGGGTGAACGCGACGCCGCTGCCCGCGAGCGCGTCGCGGCAGAAGGCCTCGCTGTCGGCCGCGAACGCCGAGCAGTCCGCGTAGACGAAGAACCCCCCCGTCGGCATCACGGGGACGCCGAACCCGAGCCCGCGCAGCGCCGGTACCAGGAAGTCGCGCCGCGCCTCGAACGCGCGCCGGCGCTCCTCAAGTATCGCGAGCGTTGCCGGCTCGAAGCACGCGAGCGCCGCGCGCTGCGACGGCGCGGCCGGCGAGATGTAGAGGTTCTGCGCGAGCTTCTCGAGGTCGCGAACGTGACGCTCGGGCGCGACCAGCCAGCCCAGCCGCCAGCCGGTCATGTTGAAATACTTGGAGAAGCTCGACACGACGAATGCGTCGTCGGCGAAATCGAGCACGCTGCGCGGCTGCGCGCCATACGTGAGGCCGAGGTAGATCTCGTCGACGATGAGCTCGCCGCCGCGCGCGGCGACCGTCGCGGCGATCCTCCGCATCTCGTCGCGCGGGACGACGGTGCCGGTCGGATTCGACGGCGAGGCGATCAGCACGCCGCGTGTGGCGGGCGTCCAGTGCCGGTCGATCAGCGCTGCGGTCAGCTGGTAGCCGGACTCGGGCCCGACGGGAATGCCGACCGGGGCGCCCTCGAGCACGCGGACGAAATGCCGGTTGCAAGGATAGCCGGGGTCGGCGAGCAGGATCCGCTCGTCGCGGTCGACGAGGAGGGCCATGACGAGCAGCAGCGCCGCCGACGACCCGGCGGTGACGACGATCCGCTCGGGCGCGACGGCGACGCCGTAGTGGTCGGCGTAGTGCGCGGCGATCGCGCGGCGCAACTCGGGCAGGCCGAGCGCCGACGTGTAGTAGATGTCGCCGGCCGCGATCGCCCGCTGCGCCGCGGCGATCACGGGCGCGGGCGTGGGAAAGTCGGGCTCGCCGATCTCCATGTGGACGACGGAGCGGCCGGCCGCCTCGAGCGCCCTCGCAGCCGTCTGCACTTCCATGACGTGGAACGGCGCGATGTCGGCGACACGCGCGGCCGTGCGAATGCGGGGCTCCATCGAAAGTCGTAGCGCCAATCGGGCGGGAAAGCGCTATCGTACCGCCTCGCCCTCCCACGACCAACGCTGCCGCACGCGCCCGCATGCACCGCGCCGTCCACACGCTCGCCGTCGCCGCGCTGCTCGTCCCGCCGTGGGCGTCGGCGCAGGTCTGGAAGTGCGCCGACGGTCACGGACGGCCCGTCTATCAGGATGCGCCGTGCCCGGAAGGCCGCACGCTGCGCGACTTCGCGGCCGATCCGCCGCCGGTGTCGGTCGTCCCGCTGCGCCCGGCACCCGGCACGGTCACGCGCGCGACTGCTGCCGCCACGCCGAAGGACCGCAAGCCCGCGGCAAGCCGCAAAGGGGACGCGCCACCGGTCGACGCGGCGGAGCGCCGCCATCTGCAGCCCGGCATGCACGAGGGCGAGGTGCTGGCGCGCCTCGGCCCGCCGGACATGAAGAGCGGCGGCGGTGGCCGCAAGCTCGCGCGCTGGACGTACATGCCGGCGGCCGGCGATCCGCAGACGCTCACGACCGTCGTGTTCGAGTACGGCAAGGTCGTCGAGGTCGAGCGCAAGGTGGTGCGGTGAGGGCGCTGGTGCAGCGCGTGCGCGAGGCGCGCGTCACCGTCGACGCGCGCGTCACCGGCGCGATCGGCCCCGGACTGCTCGTGCTCGCGGGGATGGCCGCCGACGACACGGCCGACGACCGCGACTGGCTCGTGCGCAAGATCGTGCAGATGCGCATCTTCGCCGACGACGCCGGCGTCATGAACCGCTCGGTGCAGGACGTCGGCGGCGGGATCCTCGCGGTGTCGCAGTTCACGCTCTACGCGTCCACCCGCAAGGGCAACCGGCCGTCGTACAGCCCGGCGGCGCCGCCCGAAATCGCCGCACCTGCGTTCGCCGCCTTCGTGGCGGCGCTGGCGCAAACCCTGGGCCGCCCGGTGCCGACCGGCGTCTTCGGCGCGCACATGGAAGTCGCGCTCGTCAACGACGGCCCGGTGACGATCTTCCTCGACTCGCGCACTCGCGAGTGAGCCGGACGCGCGAGGCGCAGCCGAGCAAGGCCCGCAGGGCGCGTCGTCCGGCGACCGAGCGGCGACCGACCACGCCAACCCACGCACCGCGCTGCCGGTACGTGGAGGGAGCGAGCGAGGTTGGCGGGCGCGGCCGAGAGGCCGCGCCAAGGCGCGCAGCGCGCGTCGCCAACCGACCGAGCGGCGACCGACCACGCCAACGTACGCACCGCGCCGACCGCACGAGGAGGGAGCGAGTGAGCCGGACGCGCGAGGCGCAGCCGAGCAAGGCCCGCAGGGCGCGTCGTCCGGCGACCGAGCAGCGACCGACCACACCAACCTACGCACCGCGCTGCCGGTACGTGGAGGGAGCGAGTGAGCCGGACGCGCGAGGCGCAGCCCTGCAAGGGCCGCAGGGCGCGTCGTCCGGCGACCGAGCGGCGACCGACCGCCGCGTCAGGCCTCGAGCAGGCTGCGCAGCATCCAGGCGTTCTTCTCGTGCACCTGCATCCGCTGCGTCAGCAGGTCGGCCGTCGGCTCGTCGTGCGCCTTGTCGACCGCGGGGAAGATCGACCGCGCGGTGCGCACGGCCGCCTCGTTGCCTTCGACGAGCAGCCGCACCATCTCCTCCGCCTTCGGCTGGCCGGGCGTCTCCTTGATCGAGGCGAGCTGCACGTACTCGGAATAGGTGCCCGGCGCCGGGAATCCCAGCGAGCGGATCCGCTCGGCGATGAGATCGTTCGCGAGCCACAGCTCGTTGTACTGCGTCTCGAACATCAGGTGGAGCGTGTTGAACATCGGCCCCGTCACGTTCCAGTGGAAGTTGTGCGTCTTGAGGTAGAGCGTGTAGTTGTCCGCGAGCAGGCGGGACAGGCCCGCCGCGATCCTGGCGCGGTCCTTCGCGGAGATGCCGGTGTCGATCGCCGGCGCCGTCACTTTCCTGTCCTTCATCGGAAGCTCCTCAATGGTGTGCGCCTCGCGGCGCGAGGGGAACGAACGTCTGTCGCGGCACGGTTCGGCCTCCCGGCGTCACGGCAGGTCGAACACGAGCACCTCGGACGCGCCGCCGGACTCGATCCGAACCGCGGGCTCGCCGGCGAGCTTGACGGCATCTCCTGTGCCGAGCGGTACCCCGCTGACGGTTGCGGTGCCGCGCGCGACGTGCACGTACGCGCGGCGTCCGGGCGCGAGCGCGAGCGTCGCCGTCTCGGCGCCGTCGAACGTGCCGGCGTAGACCTTCGCGTCCTGGTGGATCGTCACGGCGCCGCCTTCGCCGGGCGGGGCCGCGAGCAGCGCGAGCTTCCCGCGCTTCGCGTCCGGCGCGACCGTCGCCTGCTCGTACGAAGGCGCGATGCCGCGCTCCGCCGGCTCGATCCAGATCTGCAGGAAGTGCACGTCCTCGCTGGCCGACGGATTGAACTCGCTGTGCATGACGCCGCGGCCGGCGCTCATCCGCTGGATGTCGCCGGGCACGATCACGGAGCCGTTGCCCATGTTGTCGCGGTGCGACAGCCGGCCTTCGAGCACGTACGAGACGATCTCCATGTCGCGGTGCCCGTGCGTGCCGAAGCCCATGCCGGGCCGCACGCGGTCCTCGTTGATCACCCGCAGCGGGCCGAATCCCATGTGCGCCGGATCGTGGTAATCGGCGAACGAGAAGCTGTGGTACGAGTCGAGCCAGCCGTGATCGGCGTGGCCGCGCTCGCGCGCCGGGCGAAGGGTCAGCATTGCGGTCTCCTGCGTGAATTTCGTTTGCGCCGGACGTCCGCCGCGCCGGCGTTCACCAGCGCAGCGTAGCCCCGGCCAGCCAGATCTGCCGCGCGGCGGCCCGGTTGAGCCTCGCCTGGTACCCCACGTCGACGTCCAGCCACGGCGTGACCGTGCAGATGAAGCCGGCGCGGGCGAATGCGGGCCACTGCGACCTGCCGGGATCCGGATTTGACGCAGTTGCGGCCTCGATGAACGATTTCAAGGGGGCGTCGTCGGGCCGCGTCAGCGCGACCGAGAAGAGCCCCAGGTTGGCGCGCGTTCCAGGCTCCGGCACGCGCGCATACGCGGCGTTGGCGTAGACGGCATAGTCGCCGAACGTGAGGCCGGCGATCGCGATCGCGTGGTAGCCGACGCGCCCGCTGCCGAATCCCGTGTCGCCGTCGCCGACGGGCAGGTCGAGTCCGGCGCGGACGGCGAGCGCCCCGCCCTCCCACTCGTGGAAGCGCCACTTGACGTCGGCCAGGAGGCCCGCGTGGCCGGACACGGCCGGTCCGGTGGACGGGCTCTGCCGGAGCCAGATCGACTGCGCGATCAGATCGACGTTCGGTGCGGCCCCGATCGACAGCTGCGGGAAGACACCGACCTCGCGGCCGTCCATGTCCGGTGCACCCTGCCTCGCCGCAGCGCCCATCTCGAGCTCGAAGCGCCCGGTCCCCTGCGTTCCGGGATCCTCGGTGACGAACGGGTGCGCGGCGAACGCCGGCATGGCCAGCGCGGCCGCCAGTGCCGCAGTCGCGACGTGCGCAGTGCCATGCGCGACGGACCGCGTTGTCACGGGCCGCCGTGCATTGCGACGTGCGGGCACGGGACCGGCCTAGAGCCTGTAGGCCGCCTTCGCGAAGTCGTGCGCGAGCCCCGGCGCCAGCGCGAGTGCCTCGTCCTCGCCGATCCGGTGCTCGACGACGAGCGTGGCGAGAAAGCGGCAGTCGATGCGGCGCGCGACGTCGTGGCGCGCCGGGATCGACAGGAACGCGCGCGTATCGTCGTTGAAGCCGACCGTGTTGCGGAAGCCCGCGGTCTCCGTCGCCTGCTCGCGAAAGCGCAGCATGCCTTCGGGGCTGTCGTGGAACCACCACGGCGGGCCGAGCTTCAGCGCAGGATAATGGCCGGCCAACGGCGCCAGCTCGCGCGCGTACACTGTCTCGTCGAGCGTGAACAGGATGATCGTCAGCGCCGGCTCGTTCCCGTACCGGTCGAGCAGCGGCTTCAACGCGCGCACGTAGTCGGTGCGGGTCGGGATGTCGGCGCCCTTGTCGCGCCCGAAGCGCGCGAACACGAGCGGATTGTGGTTGCGGAAGCTGCCCGGGTGAATCTGCATCACGAGCCCGTCGTCGACGCTCATCGCCGCCATCTCGGTCAGCACCTGGCCGCGGAAGGCCTCGGCCTCCTGCGGCGTGATCGCGCCGGCGAGCCCGCGGTCGAGCAGCCGCTGGCATTCGGCGGCCGCGAGGTCGCTCGTCTGCGCGGTCGGATGTCCGTGATCGGTCGACGTCGCGCCCATCGCCTTGAAGTACGCACGCCGGTTGCGGTGCGCGGCGAGGTAACCCGCCCAGGTCGCGGTGTTCTCGCCGGTGATGGCGCCGAACTGCGCGACGTTGGCCGCGAAGCCCTCGAACTCCGGATCGACGACCGGGTCGGGCCGGTAAGCGGTCACGACGCGCCCGCGCCATCCCGACGCGCGGATCTTCCGGTGATGCTCGAGCGGGTCGAGCGGCGACTCGGTGGTCGCCAGCACTTCGATGTTGAAGCGCTCGAACAGCGCGCGCGGCCGGAACTCGGGCGTGGCGAGGCACGCGTTGATGCGGTCGAAATAGCGGTCGGCCGACTCGGCCGTCAGCCGCTCGTCGATGCCGAATACCGTCGCGAACGCGTGGTCGAGCCACATGCGCGTCGGCGTGCCGCGGAACAGGTGGTAGTTCGCGGCGAACGTGCGCCAGATCTTCCGTGTGTCCGACTCCACCGGGCCGCCGTCGCGGCGGGGAATGCCGAGGTCCTCGAGGCGCAGTCCCTGGCTGTAGAGCATGCGGAACACGTAGTGGTCGGGCGTGATGAACAGCGCCGACGCGTTCGCGAACGGCGTGTCGTCCGCGAACCACTGCGGATCCGTGTGCCCGTGCGGGCTCACGATCGGCAGGTCCTTGACGGTCGCGTAGAGCCTGCGCGCGACGTCGCGCGTGGCCGGATCGGCGGGAAACAGGCGGTCGGGGTGGAGGTTCAGCGGGATGGTCATGGTCGATCTGCCCAAGATTCAAGTTCCACAACGAGACGCGGAGGCGCCGGGAAGATCAATCTCTGCGTCTTCGCGTCTCGTCGTGCAAAGACCGCTCACGCGACGCCGAGGTGCCGCGCGAGCGTCACCTGCGCGCCGTCACGGAAGAGCGCGACGACGTTCGCCCGCACGGCCTCGCGGAACGCGTAATGCGCGACCAGGTCGGCGCCGAACACGCTCACGAGGTCGAGGAAGCCGTCGGCGACCGGGCCTGGATCGGCGCCCGCGTCGCGGACGATCCGCCGGAACGCGTCGGCCAGAGGATCCTGCACGTCGATCGGCGCGCCGCGCTCGTCGGTGCCGCTCGCGTACCGGATCCAGCCCGCCACCGCCAGCGTCAGGTGGGCGATCGACGCGCCGGCCGCGAGGCGGTCGCGGACCGTGCCGAGCAGCCGCTGCGGCAGCTTCTGCGAACCGTCCATCGCGATCTGCCGCGTGCGGTGCGGCAGCGCGGGATTGCGGAACCGTTCCATCAGCTGCCTGCCGTAGGCCGCGGGATCGACGCCCGGGGGCGCGACCAGCGTCGGCGCGATCTCCTCCGTCATCTGCCGCTCGACCAGATCCGCGAGCAGCGGATCGGCCGACGCCTGCCAGATGAAGTCGTGGCCCATCAGGAAGCCCAGGTACGCCATCGTCGAATGGCTGCCGTTCAGCATGCGCAGCTTCATCGTCTCGTACGGGAGCACGTCGTCCACGAGGTCGGCGCCCGCCGTCTCCCACGCCGGGCGTGGCGCGACGAAGCGGTCCTCGATCACCCAGCTGTTGTACGGCTCGGCCACCACCGGCGCCAGGTCGGCGACGCCGAGGCGGCGCGCCGCCTCCGCGACGTCCGCGTCGGTGGTCGCGGGCACGATGCGGTCGACCATCGTGCACGGAAACGCCGCGTTGCCGTCGATCCACTCGGCGAGCGCCGGCTCGCGGCGCTGCGCGAACGCCAGGACGAGCCCGCGCAGCGTGCGCCCGTTGTGCGGCAGGTTGTCGCAGCAGACGACATTGAGCGGCCCCGCGCCGGTGGCGCGGCGCAACGCCAGCCCGGCGACGACGAACCCCACCGCCGAGCGCGGGGCGTCGGGATGCGCGAGGTCGTGGACGATGTCCGCGTGCGCGAAGTCGAGCGCACCGCTCGCGGGATCGTGGCAGTACCCTTTCTCGGTCACCGTCAGCGTGACGACGTGCACGCTCGGGTCGGCGAGGCGCCGGACGAGCGCGCCGGGGTCCGCGCCGGCGAACAGCGTCTCGCGCACCGCGCCGATCACGCGCAGCGAAACGCCGGCCTGCGAGCGTTCGATCACGCTGTACAGCCCGTCCTGCGCGGCCAGCGTCGCCGTCGCGCGCGGCGTCTTCATCGATACGCCGAGGATTCCCCACCGCGGATCGGCCGCGAGCACGCCGTCGGTGAACACCGCCTGGTGCGCGCGATGGAACGCACCGAGCCCCAGGTGGACGATCCCGACGGCGACCCGCAGCGGCTCGTACGCCGGTCGCCCCACATCCGCGGCGACCGCCGCCAGCGACGCGAGCGACAGCCGCGTCAGCCCAGCAAAAGCTTCGGCACCCACAGCGAGACCGCGGGGACGTAGGTCACGAACATCAGCGCGACGAACATTGCGAGATAAAACGGCCAGATCGTGCGCACCGTATCCTCGATCCGGATCTTGCCGATCGAGCACCCGACGAACAGGCAGGTGCCGACCGGCGGCGTGCACAGCCCAGTGCCGAGGTTCAGCATCATCAGCATCCCGAACTGGATCGGATCCATTCCGATGGACTTGACGACCGGCAGGAAGATCGGCGTGCAGATCAGGATCAGCCCGGCCATGTCCATGATCGTGCCGAGGATCAGCAGGATGACATTGATGATGAACAGGATGACGATCGGGTTGTCGGAGATCCCGTGCATCAACGCGATGGTCTTGGCCGGCACCTGATGCAGCGCCAGCACGTAGCCGAACGCGCTGGCGGTCCCGATCAGCAGCATGACCATCGCCGTCGTCTTGGTCGCGTTCACCGTGGCCTTCCAGAAATCGGCACGGCTCATGCTGCGGTAGACGAAGAGCGTGACCAGCAGCGCGTAGATCGCGGCGATTGCCGCCGACTCGGTGACGGTGAACACCCCGGACAGCGTCCCGCCGATGATGATCACGGTCGCGAACAGCCCCGGGAACGCGGCGAGCAGGCTCGTCCAGACCACGCCCCAGCCCGGCCAGGACTCCTTCGGGTAGCCGCGCTTCACCGCCACCAGGTATGCGGCGACCGCAAGGCAGCACCCGGTGAGGATGCCGGGGACGATGCCGGCCATGAACAGCGCGGCCACCGAAACCCCGCCGCCGGCGGCGAGCGAGTAGATGATCATGTTGTGCGACGGCGGGATCAGGATGCCGGTCGTCGACGCGGTGACCGTCACGTTGACTGCGTAGTCGGTCCCGTAGCCCTTCTGCTTCATCAGCGGGATCAGGATCGCCCCGAGTGCCGACGTATCGGCGACCGCGGAGCCTGAGATGCCGCCGAACAGCATGCTGGCCAGCACGTTGACGACGCCCAGGCCGCCGCGCACGTGGCCGACCAGCGCATTGGCGAAGCGCACCAGCCGCTCGGCGATGCCGCCGTACAGCATGATCTCGCCGGCGTAGATGAAGAACGGGATCGCGAGCAGCGAGAAGACGCTGATGCCCGAGGCGATCCGCTGCACCTCGACCATCAGCGGGATTCCGTCGTAGAGGATCGTCGCCGCGGCGGCGATGCCGAGCGCGAACGCGATCGGGACGTTGAACGCGATCAGCAGGAAGAAGCTACCGAACAGGATCCACAGCTCCATCAGGAGGCCCTCTCGCCCAGCAACTCGCGCACCGCGAGTTCGAGCGCGAACAGCACGATCAGCAGCCCGCCCAGCGGGATGGCGAAGTAGGTCGCGCCTTCGGGAATCTTGATGATGGGAGTCGCGACGTCCCACGTCTCGCGCACGAGCAGCACGCCGTTCCAGAGCAGCACCAGACCGAACGCGCAGAGGACGATGGCGACGCCCGTCATGACGACCTTGCGCACCCGCGGCGGCAGCGCCTCGTTGATGAACGAGATGCCGAGGTGCGACTCCTCGCGCACGCCAACCGCGCCGGCGAGGAACGAGAAGTAGAGAACCAGCAGCAGCGTGGTCCGCTCGACCCACTGCGGCGTGTCGTTGAGCACGTAGCGACCGAACACCTGCCAGCCGGTGATTGCCGTCATCGTGACGAGCCCGATCGCCGAAAGCCCGAGCGCGACCCAGACCAGGCGGTCGTTGACGAGCGCGAGCCTTTCGAGAAAGCGGTGCATGGTGGACCTCGCGTTGACGCGGGCAGCGCGTGCCGTCCGCGACCGCGTCCGAAGAACGTGGCCGGCGCGCGCCGCAGCGCGCACCGGCCGGGACGGCGTCCGCGCCTAGTTCGTCGCCTGGATCTTCGTGACCATTTCTTTCATCTTCGGATCGGTGATGAACTTATCGTACACGGGCTTCATCGCGTCCTGGAACGGCTTCTTGTCGACGGTGATGATCTTGGCGCCGCCCTTCTCGACCAGGGCGCGGGATGCCGCCTCCTTCTCATCCCACAGCTTGCGCATGTACGGCACCGACGCTCTGGCCGCATCACGCCACATCTGCTGCTCCTGCGGCGGCAGGCCGTCCCAGACCTTCTTGGACATCAACAGCATCTCCGGGGCCATCGAGTGCTCGGTGATCGCGTAGTACGGGGCGACCTCGAAGTGCCGCGACGTGTCGTACGACGGCCAGTTGTTTTCGGCGCCGTCGACGACGCCGGTCTTGAGGGCCGTGTATACCTCGCCGTACGGCATCGGCGTGGCGTTGGCGCCCATCGCCTGGAGCAGCGCGACCCAGAGGTCCGACTGCTGGACGCGGATCTTCATGCCCTTGACGTCGGCGAAGCCGTTGATGGGCTTCTTGGCCGTGTACATCGAGCGCGAACCGGAATCGTAGAAGGCGAGGGTCACGTACCCGTATTTCTCGCAAGCCTTGCCGATCTCGTCGCCGATCGGGCCGTCGAGCACCTTGCGCATGTGCTCCTTCGACTTGAACAGGAACGGCATCGTCGGAACCATCGTTTCCGGACAGATGTTGTTCATCGGCGCAACGTTGATGCGCACGAGGTCGAGCGCGCCGATCTTCACCTGCTCGATCGTGTCCTTCTCGCCGCCGAGCTGGTTGCCCGTGTAGACCTTGATCGTGTCGCGGCCGTTGGTCTTCTGCTTGATGTAGTCGCTCATGAACTTCACGGCCATGACCGTCGGGTAGTCCTCCGGGTGCACGTCGGCCGAGCGAAACTCCTTCGCCGCCACCGGCAGGCAGAAGACGGCGGCCGCGAGCGCGGCGGCGATACGGGTCGGTTTCAGGTTCATCTTGGTTCTCTCCTTCGTCAGTTTGCCGATTGCGTCGTGGCGTTGCGCTTGCGCGCGACGGCGGTGCGGCGCACGCCGTTTCTTGTTTCATCCGCTGGGACGATTACGTCCCATTGCCGCTGGAACTCGCGTTCGACTCGGGCGAGGTGGCGGTGCATGGCCATCCGCGCCGCGTCCGGGTCGCGCTGCTCGAGCGCCGCGAGGATCGCTTCGTGGTCGAGCAGCACGCCGTCGCGCATCTTCTGCGTGTGGAAGTAGGCTTCGATGCGCGACCAGAGCTTGCCGCGCCGCTGCTGCCAGAGGCCCTCGACCACCAGCGCCAGCGAGCCGTTGCCGGTGGCGGCGGCGATGCGGACGTGGAACTCGCGGTCCGCCGCGTCGCGCTTCGCGAAATTGTCGGGGTGGGCGCGCATCCGCTCGACGGTCGCGCGCATGGCGGCGAGGTCGGCCTTGCGCGCGGAGCGCGCGGCCTGCGCGGCGATCTCGCCCTCGATCATCCGGCGCGCGGCCAGCAGCTCGAAGGGGCTGGGGCCGTCGTCGACGAGTCCGACGATCTGCGCGGCGCCCGGCTCCGCGACGAAGATGCCGGAACCGACCCGCACCTCGACGCGGCCGGCGATCTCCAGCGAGATGACGGCCTCCCGCACCGAGGTCCGCGACACGCCGAGCAGCGTCGCGAGTTCCCGCTCGGCCGGCAGGCGCGAGCCGGCCGGAAACTCGCCGCTGTCGATCAGCGCCGCGATCTGGCCGGCGATCTGCCGGTAGAGGCGCAGCGGTTCGACCGTGTGCAACGGCAATGGAAGCTCCTCCTCGGCATCGGCGGGGTGTCGCTGCACCCCTTGCCCCGGGCGCGCACCATGGGCGTGCGCACCGCTCGTTATTGTCGGTCGGACTTTACGCGCGTTTGTTGATGCTGGTCAAATGGTCCAACCACCCGACCAACCGGCGATGCCGGTCACGGCGCCGCCTTGTAGTGCCCGGAGCGGCCGCCGGACTTCTCCAGCAGCCGGATGTCCTCGATGCGCATGCCCCGGTCGACGGCCTTGCACATGTCGTAGACGGCGAGCAGCCCCGCCGCCGCCGCGGTCAGCGCCTCCATCTCCACGCCGGTGCGGCCGACGGTCTCCGCCGTCACCTCGATGGCGACGGCCGGTCGCTCGCCGTCGAACGCGAACGCGACCACCACGCGCGTCAGCGGCAGCGGGTGGCAGAGCGGAATGAGGTCGGCCGTGCGCTTGGCGGCGGTGATCGCCGCAATCCGCGCGACGCCGAGCACGTCGCCCTTCGCGGCGCCGCCCGCGCGGATCATCGCCAGCGTCTCCGGGCGCATCGCGATGCGCCCTCCTGCCCGCGCGAGACGTTTGGTTACATCCTTGGCGCCCACGTCGACCATGTGCGCCTGACCCCGCGCGTCGAAGTGGGTAAAATGCGGGGCGTCGGCAGCCTTCGCCCTCTTGGGCGTCCGCCCGGGGTGCGGGGCGTCGGCCGCCGCCGTGCGCTTCGCCGCCTGCGTCGCGGCCTGCCTCGCCGTACGGACCCGTGCCACGTGCGGATGCTCCGTTGAACTCGATCGTGCGGCCGGCATCTTAGCACTGGAGACCTTCGCCAGACCGCCGTGAAAACCTCGCCCCAGACCCCGCACGCCGCGCCGAGCCGCCGGCAGCGGCACCCGCGCCGGTGCGTCGCCGCCGCGCTGGCCGTGGCCCTCGCCTGTACTCCGGTGGCGCCGGTGCCCGTTGCACCCGTCCATGCGGAGGGGCTGCCCGACCTCGGCGACGCGTCCCAGGTCGCGTTCACGCCGGCGCAGGAGCGCAAGGTCGGCGAGGCCATCGTCCGGCAGATCCGCGCGCAGGGCGCGTACCTGCAGGATCCCGAGGTCAACGACTACCTGAACGAGCTCGGCCACCGCCTCGTCCAGGCCTCCTACGACACGAAGCAGGACTTCGAGTTCTTCGCGGTGCCCGACGCCCAGATCAACGCGTTCGCGCTGCCGGGCGGCTTCATCGGCGTCCACACCGGCCTCATCCTGCTCGCGCAGAACGAGTCCGAGCTCGCGAGCGTGCTGGCGCACGAGATCTCGCACGTGACGCAGCGGCACATGGCACGGATGGTCGCGAACCAGAAGAACTCGATGCTGATGTCGCTCGCCGGGCTCGCGCTCGCGATCCTCGCGGCACGCGGCGGTGGCCCCAGCAGCGGCCAGAACGTGCAGGCGGCAATCGCCACGTCGCAGGCGCTGCAGGCGCAGAACCAGCTCAACTTCACGCGCGACAACGAATACGAGGCGGATCGCATCGGGTTCGCGCGGCTGGTTGCCGCCGGCTTCGACCCCAACGGCATGGCCGACTTCATGGGACGGCTGCAGCGCGTGAACCGGTTCACCGAGGGCACGGCGCCGTCGTACCTGCGCACGCACCCGATCACCTACGAGCGCATCGCCGAGGCGCAGAGCCGCTCGCAGGGGCTCCCGTACCGGCAGGTGCCGGACTCGCTCGACTTCCACCTGGTGCGCGCGCTGCTGAAGAGCTACCAGGGCGACGCGCGCGAGCAGGTCGCCAACTTCGACGCCGCACTGCGCGAGAAGAAGTACAACAACGAGATCGCCGAGCGCTACGGGCTGGTGGCGAGCCTGCTGCGCGCGAAGGACATTCCGCGCGCGAAGGCCGAGCTCCAGCGCGTCGAGAAGATGGCGCCGCCCCATCCGATGATCGAGGCGATGGCCGGCAACGTGCTGATGGGCGCCGACGAATACGACGCCGCGGCGAAGCGCTTCGAGGCGGCGCTCGTCCGCTACCCGAACAAGATGCAGCTTATCTACGACTATCCCGAGGCGCTGATCAAGGGCAAGCGCCCGGCGGAAGCGGCGGCGTTCGCCGAGCAGCAGCTCATCCGCTTTCCCGGAGACGGCCCGCTGCACCAGATCGCCGCGCGTGCCTACGCCGACCAGAACATGCGCCTGAAGCAGCACGAGCACCAGGGCGAGTACTACGCGTGGGCCGGCAACCTGCCGCTCGCCATCGTCCAGCTCGAGCTCGCCGCGAAGGCCGGCGACGGCAACTTCTACCAGGTCTCGGTGGTCGAGTCGCGGCTGCGCAAACTGCGCGCGGACCAGGCGGAGCTGCAGCAGAACGCGTTCGGCCGCGCCGGCTGACGGCGCGCGCCCCCGACCCCGTGCGCGGTGGATCTGCCGCGCGCCCTTTCGCCCGACACCCACGAGAAAGCCGCGACCATTGCCCGCCCGTGAGCATTCCTGGCCGCGCCGCATCGGCGTGCCGCTCGTCCTCGTCGCCGTCGTCGCCGGCATCGCCTTCGGCGCGTGGAGGTATTTCGGTCCGGGCGGCGGCGCAACCGAGTACCGCCTCGCGAAGGTCGAGCGCGGCAACGTCACGTCGGTCGTCTCGGCGTCGGGGACGCTCAACGCCGTGACCACCGTGCTCGTCGGCTCCCAGATCTCCGGGCAGATCAAGGAGCTGCTGGTCGACTTCAATTCGGCGGTGAAGAGCGGCCAGCTCCTCGCGCGCATCGATCCGGAGACCTACGAGCTCCGGGTGCGGCAGGCCGAGGCCGACCTCGAGGCCGCGCGTACGGCGGGAATCCAGAAGCAGAGCGACGCCGCCGCGCAACGGTCGCAGCTCCTCCGCGCGAAGATCGCCTGGGACGATGCGAAGCGCGACCTCGACCGCAAGCAGTCGCTGGTCGAGAAGGGCTTCATCTCGGGCGCGGACCTCGACAAAGCGAAGTTCACCGAGAGCAGCGCCGCCGAGGCGATCCGGACCGCCGAGGCGCAGGTGAAGTCGGCCGATGCGCAGGTCGCCAACGCCGCGGCCGTCGTCAAGCAGCGCGAGGCGGCGCTGGCTTCGGCGCGCAACGACCTGTCCAAGACGGCGATCACCGCGCCGGTGGACGGCGTCGTGATCTCGCGCCAGGTCGACGCCGGGCAGACCGTGGCTGCCAGCCTGAACACCCCGACGCTGTTCACGATCGCGAAGGACCTGCGCGACATGCAGGTCGAGGTCGCGATCGACGAGTCGGACATCGGCCGGATCCGGCAGGACCAGAAGGTCACGTTCACCGTCGACGCGTTCTCCGGCCGCACGTTCGACGGCCGCGTGCGCCAGATCCGCAAGGCGGCGCAGACCGTGCAGAACGTCGTCACGTACACGGTCGTCGTCGAGACGCCGAACCCGAGCCTGCTGCTCGTGCCCGGCATGACGGCGAACGTGCGCATCGTCGCCGACAGCCGCGAGAACGTGCTCAAGGTGCCGAACGCCGCGCTGCGCTGGCGCCCCGCCGGCACGGCGGCGGCGAAGGACGACCCGGCACCGGCGCCCGCCGCCGGGCCCGGTGGTGGCGGCGGCGGCGACGCGCAGGCGCGGCGCCAGAAGCTCGTCGCCGACCTGAAGCTCGACGCGAGCCAGCAGGCGCGCCTGGACGAGATCTTCGCCGAGTCGCGCGCCAAGTTCGCCGAACTGCGCGAGGTGCCGGAAGCGGACCGCCGCACGCGCGGCGAGCGCCTGCGCGCCGAGGTGCGGCAGAAGATCAACGCGATGCTCAACGCCGACCAGCAGAAGCTCTACGCCGAGATCGTCGCCGCCGAGACCGGGCGCGTGGCCTCCGGCAGCGGGCGCGTCTACGTCCCGGGCCCCGACGGCAAGCCGCTCGAGGTGCGCCTGCGCCTCGGCCTCACCGACGGCAACGCCACGGAGGTCGTCGGCGGCGACGTGAAGGAAGGCACCGACGTGATCGTCGGCACCGTTGCGGCGAACGCCGCGAAGTCGCCTTCCGGCAGCGCGCCGCGCCTGCCGTTCTAGCGGACCCGCGATGCCGCTGATCGAGACGCACGACCTCACCAAGGTGTATCGCCTCGGCGAGACCGACGTGCACGCGCTCGCGGGCGTCTCGGTCGCCGTCGACGACGGCGAGTTCGTCGCGGTGATGGGCCCGTCGGGCTCGGGCAAGTCCACGTTCATGAACGTGATCGGCTGCCTCGACCATCCGACGTCGGGGACCTACCGCTTCAACGGCGAGGACGTGGCCGGCCTTTCCGCCGATGCGCTCGCCGGCATCCGCAACCGGTCGATCGGCTTCGTGTTCCAGCAGTTCAACCTGCTGCCGCGCACGTCGGCGGTCGAGAACGTCGAGCTGCCACTCCTGTACGGCGGCACGCCCGCACACGAGCGCCGCGAGCGCGCGCTCGCCAAGCTCGCGCAGGTCGGCCTCGCCGAGCGCGCGGGCCACCATCCGGCGCAGCTGTCCGGCGGCCAGCAGCAGCGCGTCGCCATCGCGCGCGCGCTCGTCAACGACCCGAAGCTGATCCTCGCCGACGAGCCGACCGGCGCGCTCGACTCGGCCACGAGCCTCGAGGTGATGGCGCTGCTGCAGGAGCTCAATCGCTCGGGCATCACGATCGTCGTCGTCACGCACGAGCAGGACATCGCGACGTTCGCGTCGCGCCTGATCGCGTTCCGCGACGGGCGCATCGTCTCCGACACGCGCAACGCGCCGGCGGACGCGGGCGCCGCCCTCGCGCAGCGACGCGCCGAAGCGGCGGGGGTCGCCGCGTGAACTTCCTCGCGACGCTGCGGGTCGCGCTCGCCGCGCTGCGCGTGAACAAGCTGCGCTCCGCGCTGACGATGCTCGGCATCATCATCGGCGTCGGCGCCGTGATCACGATGGTCGCGGTCGGCGCGGGCGCGCAGGCGCGCGTCGAGGACCAGATCAAGAGCCTCGGGTCCAATCTCATCATCGTGCTGTCCGGCAACTTCACGCTGGGCGGTGCCCGCCAGGGGTCGGGCAGCCAGCTCACGATCACCGAGGACGACGCGTACGCGCTGCAGAAGGAGGTGGCCGGCGTGCAGGTCGCGGCGCCGTCGCTGCGCGGCAGCGGGCAGGTCGTGTACGGCAACAGCAACTGGGCGACGCAGATCCAGGGCACGACGCCCGAGTTCCTCGAGGCGCGGCAATGGGAGGTCGTGTCGGGCAAGCCGTTCGACCAGTCGCACGTCGACGCTGCGGCCAAGGTCGTGCTGCTGGGCCAGACGGTCGCGAAGTCGCTGTTCGGCGAGGCCGACCCGGTGGGCGAGACCGTCCGGATCCGCCGCGTCCCGCACCAGGTGATCGGGCTCCTCGACCGCAAGGGGCAGAGCATGATCGGGCAGGACCAGGACGACCTCGTGCTGATCCCGATCACGACGGCGCGCAAGCGCGTGCTCGGCGGCCAGCAGGTCAAGAGCCGCAACGTGAACTCGATCACGGTCCGCGCGCGCGACGGCGCCGACATGCCGCAGGTCGAGCAGGAGATGCGGGACCTGATGCGGCAGCGGCACCGGCTGTCGGCCAACCAGGAGGACGACTTCTTCCTGCGCAACCTGTCCGAGGTGCTCGCCGCGCAGGAGGCGTCATCGAAGGTGCTCGCGTACCTGCTCGCGGCTATCGCGTCGGTGTCGCTCGTCGTCGGCGGCATCGGCATCATGAACATCATGCTGGTGTCGGTGACCGAGCGCACGCGTGAGATCGGCCTGCGGATGGCGGTGGGCGCGCGCGGCCGCGACATCCTCACGCAGTTCCTCGTGGAAGCGGTGACGCTCGCGCTGATCGGCGGTCTCGTCGGCATCGTCATCGGCGGCGCCGCCTCGCTCGCGGTCGGCGAGCTCGCCGGCTGGCGCACCGAGGTCAGCGTGGCGTCGGTGATCCTCGCCGTCGGCTTCTCCGGCGCGATCGGCGTCTTCTTCGGGTTCTATCCGGCACGCAAGGCCGCGCATCTCGCGCCCATCGAGGCACTGCGGCACGAGTAGCGCGCGGCCGCCCGGGCGGCCCGCCGACGAGCGGTCGAAAACCTGTCAGTTCTGACAGTAGCGGCGCCCGCCGGTCCGACGCATAGTCGCTGCCGGCGCGATGCGCGCCCATCGCCAGCCGCCGGAGGTGCCATGAAGATCCTCGTCGTCGACGACCACCCGCTCATCCTGCACGCGCTGACGCAGGTGCTGCCGCAGCTCGACCGCGAGATGGAGATGCTCGGCGCGGCGAACCGCGCGGAGACGCGCACCGAGCTCGCCCGCCACCCGGACTGCGCGCTGGTGCTGCTCGACCTCGCGCTGCCCGGTGCGCACGGGCTCGACCTGCTGGCCGAGCTGCGGCGCGACTTCCCGCGCCTTCCGGTCGTCGTGCTGTCGGCGACGCACGATCACGCGACCGTCGGTGCCGCGCTCGCCGCCGGCGCACGGGGGTTCGTGGCCAAGACCGCGAACCCGGTCGAGCTGGTCGACGCCGTACGGGCGGTGCTCGCCGGGGGCCGCCACGTGACGCGCGACGTCGCGCGCACGCGCGTCACGGCGATCGACGGCGTGCAGCTCGAGTTCCTGGGCCTTACGCAGCGCCAGAGCGAAGTCATGCTGCTGCTGGCGCAGGGCAAGCCGAACAAGCTCATCTGCCGCGATCTCAAGCTGTCCGAGGGAACGGTCAAGGTGCACGTCAGCGCGATCCTGCGCGCCCTCAACGTCCGCTCGCGCTCGCAGGTGATCGTCGAACTCGCGCGCCGGGGGATCCGCGTCGACCGTCCGGCGCTGCGCAACTGAGCGCACGCCGCGAATTCCGCATGTCCGCGCCTGCCGTCCTCGCACCCGCGCTGCTGGCCCGTGCCCGCGCCGACCAGGTGGCGCAGCTCTACGCGAGCTGGCACCGCACGTCGACGTCAATGCTGCTGGGAGCGGCGCTGCTCTGCTTCGTCCTGTGGGGCCACGCGGCGCCGTCGTGGATGGCGGGGTGGGTGGCGCTGATCGTCACGAACCAGGCATGGCGCGGACTCCTCGTGCGCGCGTGGACGCGCTGCCGGCCGGGGATCGAGGCGACGCGCCGGTGGGGGCGCTACTGGTCCGCCGGATCCGCGCTGGCCGGCGCGCTGTGGGGCTTCGCCGCGCTCGCGATGTACCCGGTGTCGCCGCCGCACCAGGCGCTGCTGATCGTCTGCGTGTTCGGCGCCGTCCTGGGCGGGCTCAACCTGACCGCCGTGTACCGGCCGGCGTTCTACGGCTTCGCGCTGCCGGCGCTCGTCCCGCTGATCGTGCGCGTGGCGCTCGAGGGCGACGAGGTCCACCTGTACACGGCGCTCGTCATGACCGTCGTCCTCGGGTTCATCCTCGCGTTCGGCCACCAGCTGAACGACGTGCTGACGCGCTCGCTCGCGATGCGCTACGAGAACGTGGACCTGATCGCGGAGCTCAAGGGGAAGACCCGCGCCGCACACGAAGCGCGCGCGGCGGCCGAGGCGGCGAATCGTACGAAAAGCCAGCTGCTGGCCGCGGCGAGCCACGACCTGCGCCAGCCGCTCCACGCGCTCGGCCTCTACATCGCCGCCCTCGCCGCTCGGGCGGACTCCGTCGAGTGGCGGCCGCTCGTCGGCAGCGTGCAGCGCGCGGTGGCCGCTCTGGAGGAGCAGTTCGAGCAGCTGCTCGACCTGTCGAAGTTGGAGGCCGGCGCGATGTCGCCGGTTTCCCGCCGCGTGGCCGTGGGTCCGTTGCTCGCGCGCGTCGTCGCAGACCATGCGCCGCATGCGCGGGCCAAGGGGCTCACGCTGCGCGCGGCCGCCACGCGGCTCGCCGTGCGCAGCGACGCCGCGCTGCTCGAGCGCATCCTGCGCAATCTCGTCGCCAACGCGATCCGGTACACCGATGCCGGCGGCGTGCTGGTCGGCGCACGCCGGCGCGGCGGCGCCGTCGCGATCGAAGTCGTCGACACCGGAGCGGGAATCGCGCCGGAGCACCGAAGCCGGATCTTCGAGGAGTTCTATCAGGTGCGCGCCGGCAACCGCCGGGCGCACGCGGGCATGGGCTTGGGGCTCGCCATCGTACGGCGCCTGGCCGCGCTGCTCGACCACCGAATCGGATTGGAGTCGCGCGTCGGCCGCGGATCGCGCTTTGCGGTCGTGGCGCCGCGAGCGCTTCCCGACGCCGTGCGAACGGGGCGCGATCGGCCGCAGCGGCCGGCGGCGATCGCCGGCGCGCTGGTCGGCGTGATCGACGACGATCCGGTCTCCGTCGACGCGATGGGTGCGCTGTTCGCGACGTGGGGTGCCGAGGTCGCCGGCGCCGCGGACGCCGCGGGACTGCTCGCGGCGATCGGCCGGACCGCGCGCTATCCGGACCTCGTGGTCGCCGACCTGCGCCTCGCGGACGGGGGCAGCGGCATCGACGCGGTACGGACGCTGCGCGACGAGCTCGGCTTCGTGGTGCCCGCGCTGCTGGTCTCCGGCGACCTCAGCGCGGCGGCCGAGCGCGACGCGCGCGCGGCCGGACTGATGCTGCTCGGCAAGCCCGTCGTGCCGGCCGTGCTGGAGGGACTGGCGGCCGCGCTGATCGCGCGCGGGACCGCCGAGGCCGTGCCGACCTGACGCGCGCCCGGCCGATTGCGAGGCGAATCGGCCCGTGGACGCCGATGCGCCGGACGGGTTACGTAAAACGCACGCGTGGACCCGCATCCATTCGCGCGGGCATGCGCGTGGAAGGACCGTGGCGCGTGCCGCACGCCACGATCCGCCCACCCACGGTCAGGCCATGAACCCGAGGTTCTTCGTCGTGAAGTTGGCGAGGTTCGGGAACACCTGGTCGATGTCGGACTGCGGCATGCCGAACCAGCTGCCGAGCGTCGACCCGATCTGATCCACGGACGTCGTCGGAATCCACGATCCGTTGCTGCCGGCGTCGTCCGGACCCGATCGAACCAGCGGCGGGAACGTGCCGTACATCTGGCCGCCCTTGACCGACCCGCCGAGGACGATCTGGTGCCCGCCGTACGCATGGTCCACGCCGTTGCCCGCGTTGCCGATGAACGTCCGGTTGAAGTCGGACATCGTGAACTGGACGACGTCGTTCGAGATGCCGGCCGCGACCGTGTAGTTGTAGAACGCGTTCATCGCCGGGAACAGCTGGTTGAACAGGTTCGTCTGGTTGGTGATCGTGTTCGTGTGCGTGTCGTAGCCGCCCATGCTCACGAAGAACACCTGCCGCTTGACGCCGGTCGTCACGCGGCCCTCGATCAGCCGGGCCACCTGCCGCAGCTGTTGCGCGATGCCGGTGTTGAGCAGGTTGCCGTTGACGCGGAACGCGGTGTCGATGACCGAGGGCAACGTCGCCGTCAGGATCGGGTTGGCCGTGTTGTTGGCGGTGAGCGCCTTGTCCATCACGCCGGCGCCGCCGACGACCACCTGGTTGCCCGACGCCTTCGCCGAGGCGATCAGCGAGAGCAGCGCGTTGTAGCGCGCCGTCGACACCGCGTCGGCCGCCTGCCCCGACACGGTCACGCCCCCGTTCTGCGGGATGACCAGCGGCGCCGTCGTCGCGCCCGCCGTGTAGAGCTGCGAGCCGGACACCGACACCGCCGCCGGGATGAGGGCGCCCGCGTTGGCGGTCACGAGCTTGTCGGAGAAGCGTCCGCCCCAGCCGGTGCGTACCGGACTGTTGACGATCAGTCCGGTGTAGGCGTCCTGCTGGTCGGAATGCGAGAACAGGTTGGGCGGCCGGAACGCCGAGCCGCCGGACTGGTACTGCGCCTTCGTCATCGGCCGGATCAGCGTGCCGGCGTTGGCCATGACCGCGAGCTTGCCCGACGCGTAGTGCGGCGCCACCGACGACATGCTCGGATGGAAGCCGTAGACCTTGCCGTTGGAAGGCGCGGTGAACTGCAGCAGCTGCGCCTGCGTCAGCGCGACGTTGGACGCCGCGGTGCGCACGGCGGAGTACTCCGCGTAGTCCGTGTACGGCACGATCATGTTGTTCGAGTCGTTGCCCCCGAACAGGAACACGCAGACCATGGCCCGGTAGGCGGGGCCGCCCTGCGCGTTCGCGCTCTCGATGCCCCAGGAGCCAAGGTTGCCGACGAGGGTGCTCGCGGTGACCGCACCCGTGGAGGTCAGGAACTTCCGGCGATTGATGTTCATGTTAGCGCTGCACCTGGTAGTCGTAGGACGAAGCCATCAGGTAGACGGCCATTCTTGCGCGGGCCGTCCGCTCTCCGGCCGTGGGCGTCGCCGAAAGCGCGATCGCGTTGACCGCGGTCACGATCGTCGGCTCGAGCGCGGCCGGGAACTGGCCGCCCGCGAGGACCTGGTTGATCTGCGAGACCATCGCCGCCGGGTTGTCGGCGAGCGGCTCGAACTGCTGCAGGAAGAGCCGCGTGCCGGTCGCCGTCGGGATCGTCGTGTCCGGCGCGTATCCGCCGTACACCAGCGCGTAGACGAGGTTCGCGCGCCCCACGGCCGTCACCGTCGTGTGGATGCCGAACTCGGGTCCGAGGATTGCCGTGCCGGGCACCTTCGAGTCGGGCATGAAGTAATTGAACACCGTCGGCGAGTAGTACGGCCGCTGGCCGAGGTTGCCGGTGGCGCCCTCGAGCCGGTTGCCGTCGGTCACGCCGGACAGCGCGCGGATGAGTCCCGTCACCATCAGCACCGGCTCCTTGAGCTGCCCGAAGTCGGCGGACGACTTGGCAGGCCCGCGCGCTTCCGGATGGAGCAGGATCGCCCGGACGACGGCGGCGAGGTCGCCGCGCACGCCGCTGCCGTTGTTGGCGAAGACGGCCGAGATGTCCGAGACGTACTTGGCGGACGGATTGCCGGTGACCAGCTTCTGGATCAGCTGCTTGGCGACGAACGGTCCCGTGTTCGGATGCATGAACACGTTGCGCACGGCGGCGTCGATGTCCTGCTGCCCGGACTGGCCGGCCGGCAGCGTCGTGCCGTTCAGCAGCGTCTTCGCGTTCGGGTCGTGCCCCGTCGTCGACGTCGTCGGGTACGGCACCATCGGCGCGCCGTAGTAGCGCCCCTGCTTGCCGGTCGCCGACGTCTGGTTGGTGGCACTGGCGTACGTGTAGCCGGTGAACACCCGCGCGAACTCAGCGATATCCGTCTGGTCGTACGTCTGGATCGGCTGGTTGCTCGCGTCGAGCAGCAGCGACCCGTCCGCGTTGAGCTCGTAGAGCCCGACCGAGAAGAGCTGCATGATCTCGCGTGCGTAGTTCTCGTTGGGCACGCGCGTGCCGGCCGGCCGGTCGTTGTTGACGGCGTCGAGGTAGTTGCCCATCGCCGGGTTGTACGTGACGCGGCGCAGCAGGTTCTCGTAGTTGCCGAACGCCTCCTCGAACAGGATGTTCTGGAAGCGCGACATCACGTGCGCGTATGAGAGGTCCGGCTCGTTGGCCGACGTCACGATGATTTGCGACAGCGCCCAGGCAACGCGCTGGCGCAGCTGGTCCGGCGCCGTGGTTGCGTTCGTGAAGAAGTCGCGCTGGACCATCGCGAGCGTCAGGTGGTCCCGGGCACACACCGCCTGCGGCGAGTCGGCCGGGTAGCCCGTACCGCCCGGCATCGTCGTCGTGCAGTCGGCCGACGTATTGAGCTGGATCCGGTTGTACTTGGCGTCCGGATAGCCCGAGATCGGCTTCGCCATCTGATCGGTGATCCAGCCGGAGATGCCCAGCGCGTTGACGCGCGCGGCTTCGGCCTGCGAGGCCCCGAAGGTCGCCTGGTTGAGCAGGCGCCAGACGTCGGCGTCCGTCGTCACGACGGCCGGCGCGTTCTGCACGACGGTCCGCTGCACCAGCGTCGACATGGTCTGCCCGAGCGAATCCGTGACGACCGCGTAGAAGTCGAAATTGCCGGGGTTGGCAAGCGTGGCCGTCGTCGTGTACGGGGACGCCGTGACGTTGGCCAACTGCGCGCCGTTCATGAAGAAGCGCACGCCGGACACCGTCGCACCGGTCGCCGTGGCCGTCGCGGTCCCGGTGAGTGTCACCACCGATCCCGGCCTGACGAGCGTTGCCGGCTGCGTCGGGTTGGACAGCGCCAGCGTGATCCGCGGCAGCGCGGCCGTGGTGCCGCCCCCGCCCCCGCCCCCGCCACCGGTCGCCGCCGTCACCGTCAGCGTCGCGGAAGACGTCGCGGTCATGCCGCCGCCGTCCGTCGCGCGGGCGCTCAGCGTGTAGGTTCCTGCGGCGGTGGGCTGGAACGTCGCGCTGAACGGCGACGTCGTGTCGGTCGAGATGAGGGTCGACCCGTTGAAGAACTCGACCTTGCTGACCGGGCCTTCCACGTCCGACGCGTTCGCGGTCAACGTGACCGACGTGCCGGCCGCCACCGAGGTCGCCGACAGCACCAGGGAGACCGTGGGTGCGTTGTTGCGGCCGCCCCCTCCGCCCCCTCCTCCCGTGGGCGTTCCGGTCGCGTTGATCGTCACCGGCGCCGACGTCGTCGATACGCCGAAATTGTCGGTCGCCACGGCGACGACCGTGTAGATGATCTGTGCCGGCGGGGTCCAGGTCAGTTTGTACGGGGAGGCGGTCGCTTGCCCGATGGCGACTCCACCCTGCAGAAACTGAACTTTGGCGATCGTGCCGTCGGGGTCGCTGGCGGTCGCGGTCAGGACCGTCGACGCGCCCGCGGCCACGTCGGTCGGGGACGCGCTCAGCGAGACGACCGGCGGCTGATTGCCGACGGGCGCCGCGGAAACGACCACCGTGTTGGACGTGCCCGTCGCGCCCCCGTTGTCGAGGGCCACCGCGTAGATCGGGTGGTTGCCGACGGTGGGCGGCGTGTAGTTCAGCGTGTAGGGCGGCGCGGTCCTCTGGGCGAGTTGCACGGCGCCCTCGAAGAACGTCACGCGCACGATCGTGCCGTCCGAGTCGCTTGCGTTCGCCGTGATCGTGGTCGTGCCGCCGAGCGCGACCGCAGGGGGCGCCGCGCTCAGGCTGACGCTGGGCGGCATGTTGCCGCGCTGCGCGTGCGCCGCGCCGGCAAGAATCGCCAGCGCCGCCAGCATCACCACCGAACCGCCCCACCATCCGCGCGTGCGCGGTGCCGTACGTTGCTTCGCCACCCTGGTTTCGCCCTGCATCACCGGCCTCCGGACCTTGGTCGATGTTTCTCGGTGTGGGTGCGCTCTCGCCTGGCTGCCGGCCGCGCTTCCCTGCGGCCAATTGGACGGAACCCCCCCGTGTGGCGCGATTATTCCCGAGGAATATTTAATTTACAAGGGATCTGTTAATGCTGGGCGATAAACGGTATGCGCAACTCCGTTTTTATGCAGATGCCATGTCAAGAACGATCTGTAAGTTATTGATTTTTTGGAATTCATATTTGCATATGTCATATCCGTCTGTTTACTACCTGACATCTTCATGACAACTGGATGGCGGCGGTCACCGGCAATTTGCGCCAGCCGCCCGGCTAGGTGCGGGCTCGAAACGGGTCGACCAACGCCGTGCCGGCCGAGGTCTCGTCAATGTCGATATTTTATGACGTCGGAATGGCAACGAGGCGGTTGGCGGCCGGTGGGCCGACCGTCCGCAGCAAAAAAACTGCCGCCCGCGGGCGGCAGTCTGTCCTGCACGGAAACCTGGTGACCGCGTGCGTCAGCTGCCCGCCCCCGGCCCGCGCGACGGCATCCGCTCGCGGAACTTCTCGCGCATCGATTGCATCCGGTCAATCCGCGCCTTGACGGCGTCGCGGACCACTGCCTTCTGCGCCGGCGTGAACGTCGCGTAGAGCGCGAGCCACTGGTCGCGAACCTGCTTGCGCAACGCCTGGTTGGACGCCTGCGCCGCATCGGCGATCGTCGCCACGGCGGCGAAATCGGGCTCCGCGCGCGCGAGTTCCGCGGTCAGCGCCTCGTGCACCTTGTCCATGTTGGCGCGACCGGTGCCGCGCGCGTTCGCGGTCGCAGTGGCCGCGACGTCCCACATCGTCTGTTGCGACGTATTGAGATTGAGTTGCGTCTTCACCGACGCCAGCACGCCCTCGAGCGCGAAGCCCGGCCCCGGGCCGTGCCCCGGCCCACCACCCGGACCCGCGAGCGCCGTCTGCGTACCGAGGGCGAGCAATGCCGCAGCCATCAGGCCCGGCCAATTCACGTTGACGATCTTCATCCGCATGTCCTTTCGGTCATCATGTCAGGGAACTCGCCGCCGCCCGCGGTGCGCCTCGGCGCCGCTCGGTGGCTTGTCGGTTCGAGTCCGATTGTCGCCGCCGGTTCTTCCGTCGGGCACGCCGGATTGCAACGGGACGTTGCGGGCGCGGCCGCGCCGTTACAATCGTTTACAGACGGCGCGCGGCGCGCGCGCCCGGCGAACGTTCTAATGATTGCCATGACCGCCAGGACAGGACCCACGAAGATCCTCGTCGTCGACGACGACGTGCGGTTGCGCGACCTGCTGACGCGCTACCTCGGCGAGCAGGGGTTCCAGGTCGCGGCGCTCCCCGACGCGCGCGACCTCGACCGCAAGCTGCAGCGCGACCCGCCGCACCTCGTCGTGCTCGACCTCATGCTGCCCGGCGAGGACGGCCTCTCAGTCTGCCGCCGGCTGCGCGGTGCGGGCGAGATGGTGCCGATCATCATGCTGACCGCCAAGGGCGAGGACGTCGATCGCATCGTCGGGCTGGAGATGGGCGCCGACGACTACCTCGGCAAGCCGTTCAATCCCCGCGAGCTCGTCGCCCGCATCCATGCGGTGCTGCGCCGGCACGGCGAGCGGCCGGTGCCCGGCGCGCCGGCCGAGGAAGGCACGATTCCGTTCGGTCCCCACGTGCTCGACCTCGCCGCGCGCACGCTGCTCTGCGAAGGCCGCGTGGTGACGCTCACCACCGGCGAATTCGCGCTGCTGCGCGTATTCGCGCAGTATCCGCGTCAGCCGCTCGCGCGCGAGAAGCTCATGATGCTCGCGCGCGGCCGCGACCACGAGGTGTTCGACCGCGCGATCGACGTGCAGGTCTCCCGCCTGCGCAAGCTGGTCGAGCCCGACCCGGCCAACCCGCGCTACATCCAGACCGTCTGGGGCTTCGGCTACGTCTACGTGCCGGACGCGGCCGACGCGGCAGGCGCCGACGCCGGCGTCGCGCCGGGAGGCGACACCGCGTGACGCTGATGCCGCGCTCGCTGTTCGGGCGCCTCGTGCTGCTGCTCGTGGCCGTCGTCGCGCTGGCGGTGCTGGTCAGCGTCGTCATGTTCCGCGCCGAGCGGTCGGCGGTGCTCAACCGGCAATTCGGCGAGACGCGGCTCGTACAGCTACAGGCGCTGCGCGCTGCGCTCGCCGGCGCCGACGGCCCGCAGCGGCGGGAGACGCTCGAGCGCCTGTCCGGCGAGTACGGCGTGCGCATCATCCCCGAGTCCGAGCGCCCGATGCGCGGCCAGCCGCCGGCGGGCCCGCTGATGCAGGACATGGCCGAGCGGCTGCGCGAACGGCTGGGCCCGGAAACGGAAATCCGCTTCGCGCCGCGCGCGCAAATGCTGTTCGTGCGCGTCGTCGCCGCAGGCACGCCCTACTGGATCGGCGTTCCGGTGCCGCAGCGTCCGCCGGCGGACGAGTTCCCCACGCGCGCACTGGTGTGGACGCTCGTGCTGCTCGTGCTCCTGCTCGCCGCCGCGTACGCATTCGCGCGCTACCTCGCGCGCCCGCTGCGCGATCTCAGCGCGGCGGTCGCGCGCGTCGGCCGCGGCGACATGCCGCCGCCGCTGCCGGAATCCGGGCCGTCCGAGATCGCCGCGGTCAACCGCGGCTTCAACGCGATGACCCGCGACCTTTCGCGGATCGAGCAGGACCGCGCGCTCCTGCTGGCCGGCGTGTCGCACGACCTGCGCACGCCGCTTGCGCGGCTGCGGCTCGGCGTCGAGATGGGACTCGCCGACGAGTCGCTGCGCGGCGGCATGGTCGCGGACATCGACGAGATGGACCGGATCATCGGCCAGTTCCTCGACTTCGCGCGCAGCGACACGACGACCGCGTTCGAGTCCGCCGACCTCGACGCGATCGTCGCCGCGTGCGTCGAACGCTACGCGCGCGCGGGCAAGCCCGTGCGCTTCGCCGCCGGCCGCCTGCCGCCGCTGCAGCTCAAGCGGACGGCGGTCTCGCGACTCGTGGCCAACCTGGTCGACAACGCGCTCGCATACGGCGCGCCGCCGGTCGAAGTGACGACCGCGCAGGCGGACGGCGTGGCCATCGTCGACGTCGCCGATCGCGGCCCGGGCATCGCCGCCGCGGACGTCGAGCGCCTGAAGCAGCCGTTCACGCGCGCCAACGAGGCGCGCGCGCGCGGCGACGGCGCGGCCGGTGCCGGGCTCGGCCTCGCGATCGTCGACCGCATCGCGCGGCTGCACGGCGGGAGCCTCGACCTCCTGCCGCGCGACGGCGGCGGCACGATCGCCCGCGTGCGCCTGCCGCTGGCGCGCTAGCTGCGCTACTGTTGCGCCGGCGGCGCGACCGCCGCCAGCAGCACGACGGCTTCGGCGGCGATGCCTTCCTCGCGCCCGGTGAAGCCCAGCCGCTCCGTGGTCGTCGCCTTGATGGATACGCGCGCGACGTCGCAGTCGAGGTCGGCCGCGACGTTCGCGCGCATCGCGGGGACGTGCGGCGCGAGCTTCGGCGCCTGCGCGACGATCGTCGCGTCCACGTTGCCGATGGCGTAGCCCCGCGCGGCGACCAGCGCGTGTACGTGGCGCAGCAGCGCGCGGCTGTCGGCGCCCTTCCAGCGCGCGTCGGTGTCGGGAAAGTGGGCGCCGAGGTCGCCGAGCGCAAGCGCTCCCAGCAGCGCGTCGGCGATCGCGTGCAGCAGGACGTCGGCGTCGGAATGGCCCGCGAGGCCCTTCCCGTGCGCAATCGTCACGCCGCCGAGGATCAACGGGCGGCCCTCGACCAGCGCGTGCACGTCGAAGCCGGTGCCGATGCGCATCGTCACGCGCGATCCTCCGCCGCTTGCGCCGCCAGGATCGCGGCGGCGAGCGCGAGGTCCTCGGCGAACGTGATCTTGAGGTTCGCAGGGCTGCCGCGGACGAGCCGCGGCGCGAGTCCCAGCGCCTCGACGGCCTGCGCCTCGTCGGTGCACGCGTCGGCGGCGTCGGCCGCGAACGCGCGCCGCAGCACGCCGTAGCGGAACATCTGCGGCGTCTGCGCCTGCCACAGTCCGCCGCGCGGCACCGTGGCGGCCACCCGCGGCGCGTCCGCGTCGCCGTCGCTGCGCTTTAGCGTGTCCGCGACCGGGATGGCGAGCAGGCCGCCGGTCGGCTCGTCGCGCAGCTGCTCGACGAGGCGCGCGAGCGCGTCGCGCGGCACGCACGGCCGTGCCGCGTCGTGCACGAGGATCCAGTCGTCGCCGTCGCACTGGCCCGCCATCGCCGCCAGCGCGGCGCGGACGGTCGCCGCGCGCGTCGCACCACCGCAACGCAGCGCGACGACGCCGGGCGGCCGGCCGGCCATGCGCTCGAAGTGGAGGTCGGTGACGGCGACGGCCACGAACGTCGCGGCCGGCGCGACCGCGGCCACGAGACGCTCGAGCGTGCGCGCGAGCACCGGCATCCCCGCCAGCGGCGCGTACTGCTTCGGCAGCGCCCCGCCGAAGCGCGTGCCGCCGCCCGCGGCGGGCACGAGCACGAACGTACGCGCGGTCACCGCGCCTCCTTGGGGTCGATCGGCATGCCTGCGCGCTGCGCGCTCCGGTACTCGCCTTCGCGACGGCCCTTCCGGCTCATGCCCGCAGCAGGAGCGCGATGCGCTCCTCGTCGAGCGGGCGAAAGCCCAGCCGCTCGTAGAACCGCCACGCACCTTCGTTGGCGCGGTGGCAGCCGCAGTCGATCCGCGTCATGCCCTCGCTGCGCAGAAAGACGGCGAGGTCGGCGAGCATCCGCGCGCCGACGCCGCGGCACTGCCACGCGGGATCCACCGTCACGTCGTCGAGCTTGGCGACGATCGATCCGCGCGACGTGGAGATCGCCCGGCAGACGACGCAGGCGCCGACGGCGCTGCAGGCCGCGCCGGTCCCGGCGCGGGCGAGCCACACGAAGCCGATCTCGGGCCGCGCGAGGAAGAGGTCGAGCGCGCGGTCGAGCGCCTTCTCCCCGCCGTCGCCGTACACGGCGGCCGACGCGCGGTAGTGCGCATCGCCACCCAGGAACCGGCGCAGCAGCGCAAACGCCTCGCCGCGCGTCGCGGCGCTCATCGGCGCGCAGGCCAGCGTGGCCACGGCAGTCCGCTCCGCCGGCCGCATGTCAAGGCAGGCGCGGCTTGCCAAGGTTCGAAATCGCGAACCTCGGTCGCCGCGGGCAAGGCGTTCGTGGGCGCCGGTTCATCCTAGTGCCCGGCCTCGACCACGAGCGCGGCCAGCGCCGCGCGGATCGGCGCCGGCACCTCCGCCGGCCGCTCGGTCGCGCGGTCGACCCACACGTGGACGAAGCGACCGGTCGCTGCGGGGGCGTCGGCATCGCGCCCGAACAGCGCGATCTCGTACGTCACCGACGTCCGGCCGAGGCGCACGACGCGCAGGCCGGCGTCGACCGTCTCGGGAAACGACAGCGACCGGTGGAATCGGCACGACGTCTCGACGACGAAGCCGACGACGGGCCCGTTGCGGATGTCGAGCCCGCCCGCGCGGATCAGGTGCTCGTTCACCGCGGTGTCGAAGTACGAGTAGTACGTCACGTTGTTGACGTGGCCGTACGCGTCGTTGTCCATCCAGCGCGTGGGAATCGCCAGGAAGTGCCGGTAGTGCGCACGCGTGTCGTCGCCGGGATCGCCCATGCGGCCGTATCCTTCAGCTGCGCGACACCTGCGCGTTGAGCATGCGCGCGTCGAGCAGTTCGATCCAGTGCCGGACCGGCGTGCGGGTGCCGGACTCGAGGTGCGTGAGGCAGCCGATGTTCGCGGTGGCGATGACGTCCGGCCGGGGCGCCTCCAGCGCCTTCAGCTTGTTCGCTTTCAGTAGTCCGGACAGCGCCGGCTGCAGCACCGAATACGTGCCGGCGGAGCCGCAGCAGAGATGGCCGTCGGCAACCGACAGCAGCGAGTGCCCGATCGCGAGCAGGATCTCCTCGACCTGCCCGCGGATCTTCATGCCGTGCTGCAGCGTGCACGGCGAATGGAAGACGACGCGCTGCGGGCCCTGATCCATGGCGATCAGCCGCGCGATGCGCTTCCACTCGGCCGTGACCACCTCGATCGGGTCGCGGGCGAGCTCCGCCACCTTCTTCGCCTTCGCCGCGTAGGCGGGGTCGTCGGCCAGAAAATGGCCGTAGTCCTTGACCATCACGCCGCACCCGGTCGCGGTCACGACGATCGCCTCGACGCCGCGCATGAGCAGCGGATACCACGCGTCGACGTTGCGGCGGACGATCGCGCGTGCCTCGTCCTCGGCGTTGAGGTGATGCGACAGCGCACCGCAGCACCCGCCGCCGGCGACGCGCAGCGGCGAGATTCCGATCCGGTCGAGCACGCGTGCCGCCGCGGCGTCGATGCCCGGCTTCAGCGCCGGCTGCACGCAGCCTTCGGCGACGATCATCTTGCGCGCGTGCCGCGGCGCCGGCCACGCGCCCGCGCGCTCGCCTCCCGGGATGCGGTCGGCGAGCTCGCGCGGCAGCAGCCGCTTCGCCCACCGGCCCATCGTCACCGCGGTGCCGAACAGCGCCGGCGACAGCAGCGCGCGGCGCAGCGCCCACCGCTGGGCCGCTTCCGACGACGTCCGGCCGACTTTCGCTTCGACCAGCGCGCGCCCGATGTCGAGCAGGCGGCCGTACTGGACGCCGGACGGACACGTGGACTCGCAGTTGCGGCAGGTGAGACAGCGATCGAGGTGCATCTGCGTGGCCGCCGTCACCGGCGCGCCTTCGAGGACCTCCTTGATCAGGTAGATGCGCCCGCGCGGACCGTCGAGCTCGTCGCCCAGCAACTGGTACGTCGGGCACGTCGCCGTGCAGAAGCCGCAGTGCACGCACGAACGCAGGATGGCGTCCGCCTCGCGGCCCTCGCGGGTGTCGCGGTACTCGGCGGAAAGGTTGGTCTGCATCAGCGCTCGGGCAGGAACCGGCCCGGGTTGAAGATGCCGTGCGGGTCGAACACGGCCTTGAGCTTCGCGTGGAGCGCCGCCATCGTCGCGTCGAGCGGATGGAACACGTCCCGTTCCTTCGTCGGGGAACGGAACAGCGTCGCGTGGCCCCCGTGCGACGCCGCCCACGCGCGCAGCTTTTGCGGCTCGGCGCGCTCGCCGGCCGCGAGCCAGCGCAGCGCGCCGCCCCACTCGATGAGCTGGTCGCCGGCCAGATCCGTGTAGGGGGCCGTCGACTTCACCGAAAGGCGCCACAACGGCCGCCGGTCGCGCGCGGCGGCGGCAAAGAACGCATGCGTCTGCTCGCGCACGCCCGTCCAGAACGCGTCGGCGCTGGCGACCGCGGCGCCAGCCATCTTCGCCACTGCCGCCTCCACCGCCGGCTGCGCACCCGAGAGCCGCACCCACAGGCGTCCGTCGTGGTAGCACGTCGCCGACAGGGGCAGCGGCTGCCCACCCCACTGGTTCGCCATCCGGATCGCCTGGTCGGCCGCGTACTCGAACACGAGCGTGGCTTCGGCCTTCGGCAGCGGCAGGCACTTGAGCGAGATTTCGGTGACGAGACCGAGCGTTCCCAGCGCGCCGGTCATCAGCCGCGCCACGTCGAAGCCGGCGACGTTCTTCATCACCTGGCCGCCGAACGTCAGGTGCTCGCCCGCGCCGTCCAGCACGCGCACGCCGAGGATCAGGTCGCGGACCGCGCCCGCGTACGGCCGCCGGGGTCCCGACAGCCCGCACGCGACGGCGCCGCCGAGCGTGGCGCCGTCGCCGTAGTGCGGCGGCTCGAACGCCAGCATCTGGCCGCGCGCCCGCATCGCGCTCTCGACCGCCGCGAGCGACGTGCCCGCGCGCGCGGTCAGCACCAGCTCGGTGGGCTCGTAGTCGATGATGCCGGCGTAGACGCGCGTGTCGACGACGTCGCCGACGGGCGGCCCGCCGTAGAAGTCCTTCGTACCCCCGCCGCGGATGCACAGCGGCGCCCGCCGCTCGGCGGCCACGCGAATGCGGCTCTGCAGCGCCTCCAGTGCCGCGTCCATCACGCGCGGCCCGCGGCGGCGAGCTTGTCGCGGTACAGGACGCGCGGCTCGTCGGCCGCGAGCACCGTCGTCTCGGCGAGCGCGGCCGCCTCCCACTCGCGCACGTGCGGATGCGCGAGCAGCACGGCCATGTACGCGCCGGCCTCCCCGGCGGGGCGCACGTCGTAGGTCCGGAAGCGGAACGCCACCGGCGCGTAGAAGACGTCGGCGAGCGAGTACGCACCGCACAGGAACGCGCCGTCGCGCCCGAAGCGCCGGCGCGACTCCGACCAGATCTCCTCGACGCGCGCGACGTTCGCGGCCAGCGCGTCGGACCACGGCCGCACGTCGACCCGCTCGCGGATGCACATCGCCATCTCGTTGCGCAGCGCCGCGAAGCCGGAGTGCATTTCGGCGGCGATCGACCGCGCCCACGCGCGCGTCGCCGCGTCGGCCGGCCACATCCCCGCGTGGCGCTCGGCGAGATACTCGGCGATGGCGAGCGTGTCCCACACGTGGACGTCGCCGTCGTGCAGCGCCGGCACCAGTGCGGTCGGCGAAAACGCGCGGTTGTCCGGGTTGTACGTGCCGGTCAGCTGCACCAGCACTTCGCGGAACGGCGCGCCCGACAGCTTCGCGGCGAGCCAGCCGCGCAGCGACCACGACGAGTAGTTCTTGTTGCCGACGTAGAGGACGTACATGGCGCGCACGCGGCGTCAGAGCGGGACCGTCTTGCCCGGGTTCATGATGTCGCGGGGGTCGAACGCGCGCTTGATCGTCCGCATCAGGTCGACCGCCTCGCCGTGCTCGGCAACCATCGCCTCGAGCTTGTGCATGCCGACGCCGTGCTCGCCGGTGCACGTGCCGCCCATCGCGATCGCGCGCATCGCGACGCTGCGGGCGATGGCGTCGGCCTGCGCGCGCTCGGCGGCGCTGGCGGGATCGAACAGCACCAGCACGTGGAAGTTGCCGTCGCCGACGTGGCCGACGATCGGCGCGACGACGCCCTCGCGGTCGAGCTCCTCGCGCGTCTCGAGCAGGCAGTCGGCGAGGCGGGAAATCGGCACGCAGGCGTCGGTCGAGTACGCCTGCTTGCCGGGCGCCAACGCGAGCGCCGCATAGTACGCGTTGTGGCGCGCCTTCCACAGACGCGACCGGTCCTCGGCTCTCGTCGCCCACTGGAACGCGCTGCCGCCGTGGTCGTCGGCGATCGCCTCCATCGTCTGCGCCTGCTCGCGCACGCCTGCTTCGGACCCGTGGAACTCGAACAGCAGCGTGGGCTTCGCCTCGTAGCCGTCGAGCTTCGAATAGCGGATGCACGCGTCCATCTGCAGCGCGTCCAGGATCTCGATGCGCGCGACCGGGATGCAGTGCTGCATCGCGACGATCACCGTGTCGACCGCCGCCTTCAGCGTGGGGAACTGGCAGACGGCCGCCGAGATCGCCTCGGGAACGCCGTGCAGGCGCAGCTGGATCTCCGTGATGATCCCGAGCGTGCCCTCCGACCCGACGAAGAGGTGCGTGAGGTCGTAGCCGGCCGACGACTTGCGGGCGCGCCCGCCCGTGCGCAGGATGCGCCCGTCGGCGGCCACGACCGTCAATCCCAGCACGTTCTCGCGCATCGTGCCGTAGCGGACCGCGTTGGTACCCGACGCACGGGTGGCCGCCATGCCGCCGATCGTCGCGTTGGCACCCGGGTCGATCGGGAAGAAGAGCCCGGTACCCTTGAGCTCGGCGTTCAGCTGCTCGCGCGTGACGCCGGCCTGGACGCGGCAGTCGAGGTCGGCGGCGTTGACCGCCAGCACGCGGTTCATCTCGGACAGGTCGACGCTGACGCCGCCGTAAAGCGCCGCGACGTGGCCCTCGAGCGACGTGCCGACGCCGAACGGGATCACCGGCACCTGCGCAGCGTGGGCGAGCTGCACGATCGCCGCGACCTCCTCGTTGTCGTGCGGGTAGACGACGACGTCCGGCAGCGCGGGATCCGCCAGCGCCTCACCGTGTCCGTGCTGCTCGCGGATGGCGGCGGCGGTCTTCGCGCGCGGGCCGAAGTCGCGCACGAGCGCCGCGACGACGGCGTCGATGTCGACGGCCGCGGGTCGTTCGCGCAGGCGTTCGCGGGGGTTCATCGTCGCGTCCCGGGCCTAGAAGCGCGGCAGGTCCGGATGCGGCAGCGCGCCGTGGTGGACGTGCATCCGGCCCATCTCCGCGCACCGGTGCAGCGTGGGCACGCCCTTGCCGGGGTTGAGCAGCCGGTACGCGTCGAACGCCTCCTTGATGCCGTGGAAGCGCGACAGCTCGGCCGGCGCGAACTGCACGCACATCGAATCGAGCTTCTCCATGCCCACGCCGTGCTCGCCGGTGACGGTGCCGCCGACCTCGATGCACAGCTCGAGGATGCGGTCGCCGAACGCGATCGTCTTCTCGGACTCGCCGGGCTTGTTGGCGTCGAACAGGATCAGCGGATGGAGGTTGCCGTCGCCGGCGTGGAACACGTTCGCGCACGCGAGCCCGAATTCCTCCGACCACCCGGCGATTGCGCGCAGCACGCGCGGCAGCGCCTTGCGCGGGATCGTGCCGTCGATGCAATAGTAGTCGGGCGAGATGCGACCGACGGCGGGAAAGGCATTCTTGCGCCCCGACCAGAACAGGAGCCGCTGCGCCTCGTCCTTCGACACGCGGATCTCGGTGGCGCCGGCCTCGGCGAGGACACGCCGGATCTCGGCCATCTCGGCGGCGACCTCCTCCGGTGTGCCGTCCGACTCGACCAGCAGGACCGCGGCGGCATCGAGCGGATAGTTCGCGTGCACGAACTGCTCGACGGCACGCGTGGCCGGCTGGTCCATCATCTCGAGGCCGGCCGGCACGATGCCGGCGCCGATGATGGCGCCCACGGCGGCACCCGACTTCTCGACGTCGTCGAACGCGGCGAGCGCCACCTGCGCGAGTTGCGGCTTCGGCGTCAACTTGACCGTGACCTCGGTGATCACGGCGAGCATGCCTTCGCTGCCGTTGACGAGCGCCAGCAGGTCGTAGCCGGCGCTGTCGAGCGCGTCGCCGCCGAATTCGACGATCTCGCCGGTCACGAGCACGCCGCGCACCCGGCGCACGTTGTGGACGGTGAGACCGTACTTGAGGCAGTGCACGCCCCCGGCGTTCTCGGCGACGTTGCCGCCGATCGTGCAGGCAATCTGCGACGACGGATCGGGCGCGTAATACAGGCCGTGCTGCGCGGCGGCCTCCGAGATAGCGAGGTTGCGCACGCCGGGCTGGACGACCGCGGTGCGGGACAGCGGATCGACGGCGACGATGCGCTTGAACTTCGCGAGCGAGAGCACGATGCCGGCGGGATCGGGGGTCGCGCCGCCGGAAAGGCTGGTGCCGGCCCCGCGCGCGACGACCGGGACGCGTGCCGCGTGGCATATCCTGAGGATCGCCGCGACCTGCGCCTCGGATTCGGGCAGGACGACGGCGGCGGGCTGCGCGCGAAACAGCGTCAGTCCGTCGCATTCGTACGGCTTCGTCTCTTCGACGGTCACGAGCAGCGACGACGGCGCGAGGATCGCCGCGAGTTGCGCGTGCACGTCGGTGTCGAGCATGGAGGCGGACCTGGCCGGATCGTCGCCGCGAACCATCGGGCCCGCCGGCGACACGGACGATTATTCCACAAAGCGGGGCGGCGGCACCAAGCGGGACGCGCCTGTACAGGCCCGTCCCGCAGCCCTAGAATCGGGGCCACCGCCGCCGCGCCCCATCCCGTTCGAAGCGGCATCCCGTCCCCGGAGGTCAACCCCATGCGTCTTTCGAGCCTCGTACCCGCCGTCGCCCTGTCCGCGGCGCTGGCGGCCCTGCCCGCCGCGCCGGCGGCCGCGCAGGAAACGCTGAAGATGAACATCTCGGTCGCCCAGAACTCGCACTACGGCGTCGCGGTCGACACCTTCGCGAAGGAGGTCGAGAAGCGGACCAACGGCCGCTACAAGGTCCAGAACTTCTACTCCGGCGCGCTGGGCGCCGAGCGCGAGTCCATCGAGGCGGTCCAGCTCGGAACGCTCGACCTCACGATGACGTCGACCGGGCCGGTGCCGAACTTCGTGCCCGAGGTCGCCATCCTCGACATCCCGTTCCTGTTCCGCGACTACCAGCACGCGCGCAGCACGCTGGACGGCCCGATCGGGCAGGAGATGCTCGCCAAGTTCCCGGCCAAGAACCTCCACGCGCTGGCGTGGGGCGAGAACGGATTCCGCCACATGACGAACAACAGGCGCTCGGTCAACGCCCCCGACGACCTGAAGGGGCTCAAGATGCGCACGATGGAGAATCCGGTGCACATCCAGGCGTACAAGCAGTTCGGCATCATCCCGACGCCGATGGCCTTCACCGAGGTGTTCACGGCGCTCCAGCAGGGCACGGTCGACGGCCAGGAGAACCCGCTGTCGGTGATCTCCGCCGCGAAGTTCGTTCAGGTCCAGAAGTACATCACGCTGACCGGGCACGTGTATTCGCCGGCGCTGATCCTGATGAACAAGGCCAAGTGGGACAAGCTCTCCGCCGCCGACAAGCAGGCGTTCATGGAGGCCGCCAAGGAGGCGGTCAAGGCCAACCGCGCGCGCATCGACGAGGACGAGCGGCGCGTCGTCGCCGAGCTGAAGGCCGGCGGCATGACCGTCGTCGAGAACGTCGACAAGGCGAAGTTCCAGTCGACGCTGCAGCCGACCTTCGTCGAGTTCGGCAAGAAGTTCGGGCAGGAGAACATCGACAAGATCCGGAACTACAAGTGACGCGCCCGCCGCGGGACGCGGTGGGGGCGTCACGCCGGGCGGTGCGAGGGATTCGGGAGCGCCCCGACCGCCGATCTCTCGCCGCATTCGGTGCGGTGCGGCACGGCGTCGCGCATTGTCCCTGTGGCTGCGGCGGCCCGCTCCCCGGTGCGTAAGTCGTTCCTCGCGCTCGAGCGCCGCACGACGGCGCTCGCGTTGACCGCGGCGTGCGCGATGCTGGTCGCGGCGGCGTGCCTCGGCCTCTACCAGATCCTGTCGCGGTTCGTATTCCAGCAGCCGGCCGAGTGGTCGGAAGTGCTGGTCCGGTTTACGCTGATCTGGATGGTGTTCCTCGGCGCGCCGTTCGCGTTCCGGCAGGGCGCGATGGTATGCGTTGACATCGCGCACCGGATGGCCGGACCGCTCGGCAAGCGCCTGCTGGACATCGCCGCGGCGGCGTGCGCGCTGGCCCTGCTCGGCGTCATGCTGTGGTTCGGCAGCGAGTACGCGTACCGCGGCCGATTCCAGACGATCAGCGGCCTCGAGTCCTTCTCGATGACGTGGGCGTACCTCGCCATCCCCGTCGGCGCGGTGTTCTCGGCGATCGCGGTGATCGGCTGCCTGCTCGACCCCCGCCGCCAGGAACTCGACACGGCGCAATAGGAGCCCCGCGTGCCGATCACGATGCTCGCGACGATGCTGGTCGCGTTCGCGCTGTCGATCTCGGTGGCGGTGTCGATCGGCATCGCGAGCCTCGTCGGCGCGTGGCAGGCGAACCTCAACCTCCTCGCCGTCGTGAAGGAGATGTTCTCCGCAATCAACAAGTTCCCGCTCGCGGCCATCCCCTTCTTCATCCTCGCCGGCAACCTGATGGAGTCGGGCGGCATCTCCGCCCGGCTCGTCGACTTCGCCAAGTCGATCGTCGGCGGCGTCCAGGGCGGACTCGCCGCGACCTGCGTGCTGACGTGCATGATCTTCGCCGCGGTGTCCGGGTCGAGCGTCGCCACCACGTTCGCGATCGGCGCCATCCTGATCCCCGCGCTCATCAAGCACGGCTACCCGACCAACTACGCGGCGGCGCTGCAGGCGACGTCCGCCGAACTCGGCGTGATCATCCCGCCGTCGATCCCGATGATCCTCTACGGCGTGTCCGCCGAGGTCTCGATCGGGGAGCTGTTCATCGCCGGCTTCGGGCCGGGCCTGCTCATCGGCGGCGCGCTGATGGCGTTCGTGATCGTCTACGCGCGCATCAGAGGCTACGGCCGCGGCGACCGCGAGGGCCGGCTGCCCCTTCTCGTCGCGACGCGCCGGGCCGCGCTCGCGCTGCTGATGCCGGTCATCATCCTGGGCGGCATCTACGGCGGCGTGTTCACGCCGACCGAGGCATCCGTCGTCGCCGTGTTCTACGCGCTCGTCGTCGGCGTGGGCATCTACCGCGAGACCAAGGTGACGGACCTGCCCGCCGTGCTGCGCAAGAGCGTGATCTCGTCGGCCGTCATCCTCTTCATCATCGCCAACGCCGGGCTCTTCAGCTACCTCATCACGCGCGCCGGCGTGCCGGGCATGATCGGCGCGTTCCTGGTTGAGTGGCTGCGCTCGCCGGCCCTGTTCCTGCTCGGTGTCAACGTGGCGCTGTTCTTCATCGGCATGTTCATCGAGACGTCGGCGTCGATCATCGTGCTCGCGCCGATCCTGGCGCCGGTCGCACAGCACTTCGGCATCGACCCGGTGCACTTCGGCATCGTGATGGTGGTCAACCTGGCGCTCGGGATGATCACGCCGCCGTTCGGCGTCAACCTGTTCGCCGCGTGCACGGTCGCGCGCATCCCGCTCGACCAGGTCGTCACGCGCCTGATTCCGTTCGTGCTGGTCGTGCTCGCCAGCCTGTTGGTGATCACCTACGTGCCGGTCGTCTCGCTCGGCCTGCGCGACTTCGCGTATGGCCGCTGACGCGCCCCGGCCGCTCGCCGGCCTGCGCGTGCTGGAGATGGGCGCGCTGATCGCCGGGCCGTTCTGCACGAAGATCCTCGCCGAGTTCGGCGCCGACGTCGTCAAGCTCGAGCCGCCGGGGCATGGCGATCCGCTGCGCAAGTGGCGCTACCTGAAGGACGGCACGTCCGTCTGGTGGCACGTGCAGGCGCGCGGCAAGCGCTCGGTCTCGTGCGACCTGCGCACGCCAGAGGGCCAGGCGATTGCGCGGGCCCTCGCGCGGAAGGCGGACATCCTCGTCGAGAACTTCCGTCCCGGCACGCTCGAGGGATGGGGCCTCGACTACCCGTCGCTCGCCGCGGCAAATCCCGGCCTGGTGATGGTGCGCATCTCCGGCTACGGGCAGACGGGCCCGTATCACGACCGACCGGGGTTCGGCGTGATCGGCGAGGCGATGGGCGGCCTGCGCCACGTCACCGGTACGCCGGACCGGCCCCCGGCGCGCGTCGGTGTGTCCATCGGCGACACGCTGTCGGCGCTCTACGGCGTCATCGGCGCCATGTTCGCGCTCGAGCACCGGCGTCGCACCGGGTCGGGCCAGGTGGTCGACGTCGCGCTGTACGAGTCGGTGTTCTCGGTGATGGAGTCGCTGCTGCCGGAGTTCGACGCGTTCGGCGCAGTGCGCGAGCGCACGGGCTCGATCCTGCCGGGCATTGCGCCGACGTCCGCCTACCGGTGCAGCGACGACAGCTACGTGCTGATCGCCGGCAACGGCGACTCGATCTTCCGCCGTCTCTGCCGCGCGATGGGCCGCGACGACCTCGCCGCCGACCCGGCGCTCGCGCACAACGACGGCCGCGCCGCGAAGCAGGCATGGCTCGACGGCGAGATCGAGCGGTGGACGTCGACGCGCACGCCGGAGGACGTCCTCGGCGCGATGGAGAGGGCCGACGTGCCCGCATCTCGCATCTATACGGTCCGCGACATTGTCGCCGACGCGCAGTACCGCGCGCGCGGGATGATCCGCGAGGTCCGCATGGCCGACGGCGGCACGCTCAGGGTGCCGGGCGTCGTGCCGAAGCTCTCGGCCACGCCGGGCGACTTCGCCGGCGGCGGCCCGCGCCTGGGCGAACACACCGACGACGTGCTGCGGGAGCTGGGCTACGACGACGCGGCGATCGCAGGGCTGCGCGCGCGCGGCGTCGTCTAGGTCGACGTGCGCTGCACGGCGCCGCGCGCGTTCGCCGCGGACGACGGACGGGCGACGGCCGCGAGCCCGAGCGCGCGTTCCAGCGTCAGCTGCGTCGCGGCGACGATACGCGCGCGCGCGTCGGGCGCGGCCACCGCACGCGCCAGCACGACGGCACCCACGCAGGACGCGTAGACGGCGAGCGCGGCCTCGCGCCGCGTCATGCCCGGAACGTCGGGGAAATGTTCGGCAATGCGCGCGAGCAACGCGCCCGTGCGCTGCGCGAATGCATTCTTGAGCTCGCGGTCCGCGCGGGCGACGTCGGGCAGGAACAGCGTCAGCGGGCACGCGTGCTCGAGCGCCGGGTCCTCGGCCTGCGCGAGGTACGCGCGGATCAGCGCGCGCACCCAGGGCGCGCCGTCCGGAACCGCCGCGAGCGACGACAGCAGCCGGTCGACGCTCGCCTCCAGTCCCGCCAGCACGGTTTCCTGCGCCAGCGCGTCCTTGGAAGGGAAGTGCGCGTAGAACCCGCCGACGGTCAGGCCGGCTTCGCGCATCACGGCGTCCACCGACGCGGCCTCCACGCCGCGCGCCTTCATCACACGGTCGGCCGCCCGGAGGATCCGTTCTCGCGTTTCGCCCTTGTGCTTGCTTGAATATCGTGCCATGATCGTCATAATATTATAGATATAATTTGTTTGCAAGCCCGTCGCCAACTGAACAAGGAGCCAGCGATGCTGCGGTTTCCCTGGTCGCTCTTCCGCGCCGCCGAGCCGGCGCCTGCGCTCGCCGACGGCCGCCCGCTCTGGATCGGGCCGGTGACACCGGCCGCGAAGCCCCTGATCGTTCGCGGGCTGGCCCGCATTTCGCCGGAGACGAGCCGCCGGCGCTTCTTCACCGTGCGCCGCCGGTTCTCCGACGCGGAACTGGACGCGCTGACCGACCTCGACGGAAGCGCGCGGTTCGCGCTGGGCGCGACGGTGCGCGCGCCGGACGGCACCGTCGATCCGGTCGGCATCGCGCGTTTCGCGCGGCTGGCCGAGGCGCCGACCGTCGCCGAGGTCGGCATCCTCGTCGTCGACGCGTTCCAGGGTCAGGGCGTCGGCCGCGAACTGTTGAAGCGCCTCGCGGCCGCGGCGCTCGCGCGCGGCATCTCGCGCTTCCGCGGCATCGTGCAGCCGGACAACCGGCCGATCATCCGCCTGCTCACGCAGTACGCCGCGGACCCGTCGGTCTCGCCTGCCGGCGAGCACCTGGCGATCGACGTCGACCTCCGCGCGGCGCGCCGCGCGTGACCGCACCCTGCTGCGCACGGCGCGCGCCCCGGGGTCAGACCGGTGGTCCCTTGAGCTCGACCGTGTTGCCGTCCGGATCGGTGACGTAGATCGACGGCCCGTCGCCTTCGGCGCCGATGCGCGCCGCGGTAGGCCCCGCCGCGACCGCGTGTCGCGCGAGGTGGGCGCGGATCGCGGCTTCGTCCCACGGCTCGGCGCGCAGGCAGAAGTGGTCGACGTTGCGGCCCTCCGGACCAGGCCCGGCACCGCCTGCCGCGCCGAGCTTCCCGTCGAGCGGGACGAGGTCGATCAGGCTGCGGCCGGCACGCAGCTGGACGAGGCCGATCCCGTCTTGCCGGCGCTCGACCGCGCAACCGAGCGCGTCGCAATAGAACGCGAGCGATCGCGCGAGGTCCGCGACGCGCAGGACGATGTGGTCGATCTCGCGGATGCGGATCACGGCGCCCGCCGCGCAGCGAGGGTCAGACGCAGCGGCCGCCGTCGACCTCGAGGCACGCGCCGGTGATGAACGCGGCCTCGTCGGACGCGAAGAACACGGCCGCGGTCGCGATGTCCGACGGCTGCGACAGCCGGCCGAGCGGGATCGATGCGATGAACTGCGCGCGTCGCTCCGGCGTGTCCTGCCCCATGAAGTCGGGCAGCATCGCCGTCTCGCCCGCGACTGGGTTGATCACGTTGACGCGGATGTTGTCCTTCGCGAGCTCGGCCGCCATCGACCGCGACGTCACGATCGCCGCGCCCTTGCTGCCGTTGTACCAGGTGAGCCCGGGCCGCGGCCGCACACCCGCCGTCGACGCGATCGTGACGAACACGCCGCCCCTCCGCTCGCGCATGTGGGGCACCGCGTGCTTCGCCGTCAGGTAGAGGCTCTTCACGTTCACCTGGTAGATGCGGTCGAACTCGGCCTCGCTGACGTCGAGCATCGGTTGGTTCCGGTGCGTCGTGCCGGCGTTGTTGACGACGACGTCGAGCGCGCCGAACGACGCCAGCGCGAAGTCGACGAGCCGCTTGACGTCGGCGTCGCGGGAGACGTCGCCGGCCATGAAGCGCGCGGCGCCGCCCGCCTCGACGATGTCCTGCACCGTGTGCTCGCCGTTCTCGGCATTGAGATCGTTCACGATCACCTTCGCCCCCTCGGCCGCGAAGCGCTGCGCGATGCCGCGCCCGAAGCCGGAACCCGCTCCCGTCACGATCGCGACCTTGTCCTTCAAGCGCATCGGTCTCCCCTTTCCTTCTTCTTGTCGGCCGTCGCGAACCCGCGTCAGCCGTGCTTCAGCACGACCGTCTTGACCGTGGTGAACCCGAACAGTGCCTCGAAGCCCTTCTCGCGCCCGTGCCCGGAATGCTTGACGCCGCCGAACGGCAGCTCGACTCCGCCGCCGGCGCCGTAGTTGTTGACGAACACCTGCCCGCTCAGGACAGCGCGCGCCATCCGCAGCTGCCGGCCGCCGTCGGCCGTCCACACGCCGGCGACCAGCCCGAAGTCGGTGGCGTTGGCGAGGCGGATCGCGTCGGCCTCGTCCGCGAACGACAGCGCCGCCAGCACCGGCCCGAACACTTCGTCGCAGGCGAGCCGGTGGTCGATCGGGACGTCCCGCAGCAGCGTCGGCGCGACGTAGAAGCCGCCGCTCGGCGCGTCGGCGGCGATCGTGCCCTGCGCGACGGTCGCGATGCCGTCGCGCGCCGCCGAGGCGAGGAAGTCGCGCACGCGCGCGAGCTGATTGGCGCGGATCAGCGGCCCGCAGTCGAGGTCGGCGAGCGCGGGACCGGCCACCAGCGCGGCAAAGCGTTCTCCCAGCCGCGCCAGCACCTCCTCGTAACGGGTGCGCTCGACCAGCAGGCGGCTGCCGGCCGAGCACGTCTGCCCGGCGTTCTGCACGATCGCGTTGACGAGCGCCGGCAGCGCCGCGTCGACGTCGGCGTCGGCGAATACGATCTGCGGCGACTTGCCGCCGAGCTCGAGCGTCACCGGGCAGTGCCGCTTCGACGCCGCCGCCCCCACCCACGCGCCGGTCGCGGGCGAGCCGGTGAACGAGATGTGCTGGATGCCCGGATGCTCGACCAGCGCGGCGCCGGCCTCCGCGCCGAGGCCGGTGACGACGTTGAGCGCCCCCGGCGGCAGCCCGGCCTCGGCCGCGAGTTCCGCGACGCGCAGCAGCGACAGGCACGCGTCCTCCGCGGGCTTGACGACGCACGCGTTGCCGGCGGCGAGCGCCCCGCCGACGGAGCGCCCGAAGATCTGCAGCGGGTAGTTCCAGGGGATGATGTGACCGGTCACGCCGTGCGGCTCGCGCCACGTGAGCACGGTGAAACCCTCCGGATACGGAATGGTCGTGCCGTGCAGCTTGTCGGAGGCGCCACCGTAGAACTCGAAGTAGCGCGCGCAGGCGGCGACGTCGGCGCGCGCCTGCTTCAACGGCTTGCCGCAGTCGCGCGCCTCGATGAGCGCCAGCTCCTCGGCACGGTCGAGGACGAGGCGCGACAACTTGCCGAGCAGGCGCCCCTTCTCCGCGGGTGCCATCCGGCCCCACGCGCCGTCGCGCGCCGCCTGCGCGGCGCGCACGGCCACGGCGACGTCGTCGGCGTTGCCGCGGGCGATCGCCGCGAACGGCGCGCCGTCGGACGGGTCGACCATCGGCAGCTGCCCGCCTCCGCCCGGCGCCTGCCACCGATTGCCGATGAAATGCTGCGCCGGCGTCGTGATCGCCGGCCACTGCGGATGGGGTGCGTTCATCGTGGCGACTCCCGTGACGCGGGGCCGCGCAATCACGCGCGGGCCGCCCTGCTCACTTCTTCGGTACGAACTTCCACGCGAGCGTCTGCTCGTCGACGCGCGGCGCGTACGTGATCCCCTCGCGCGTCGCCCACAGGCTGATCTGGAAGTGCAGCGGAATGAGGCCGGTGTCGCCGATCGCGAGCTCGGCGGCGCGCTGCAGGTACGCCTCGCGCTTGACGTCGTCGACCGTCTGCAGCGCGTCCTCGGTCAGCGCGTCGACCTTGGTGTTCGAGTAGCGGCCGCGGTTCGCCGTGCCGAAGCCCTTGTCCTTGTTGAACGTCATGAGCAGCGCCTTCAGCGACGACGACGACTCGCCGGTGCCGGTGCTCCAGCCGGCCTGCAGCACCGAGAACTTGAGGTCGGTCGCCTGCGGGAAGAACGTCGCCGACGGCATCGCGACGACCTCCGTCTGGATGCCGCCGCGCGTCCACATCTGCGCGATCGCCTGCGCGATCTTGGCGTCGTTGACGTAGCGGTTGTTGGTCGCGTGCAGCGTGACCTTGAAGCCGTCGGGCCAGCCGGCTTCCGCCAGCAGCTTCTTCGCGCCCTCGGGGTCGTACGCCTCGACCTTGAGGTTCTTCGTCGCGCCGAACAGGAAGTCCGGCACGACCTGGCCCGCAGGCACCGCCTCGCCCTCCATCACCCGCTCGACGATCGCCGGGCGGTTGATCATCTTGGACAGCGCCTTGCGCACGCGCGGGTCCTTCAGCGGATTGCGGTCGAGCGGCTTGCCGTCCTTCGCCGTCACCGTCGGCGTGACGTTGCGGTCGCTGTCCATGTGCACGTACATCAGGCGGTCGGACACGCTGCGGTAGATCGCGAGCTTCCTGTCGCCCTTGAGCTTCGCGACGTCGGCGGTCGGCACGTTCTCGATCACCTGCACGTCGCCCGCCAGCAGCGCGGCGACGCGCGCGGCGTCCTGCGTGAGGATCCGCAGCGTCACCTTCTCCCACGGCGTCCTGCCGCCCCACCACGCGTCGTTGCGCGCGAGCTCGAGGCGGTCGCCCTTGGCGAAGCGCACGAGCTTGTACGGGCCGGTGCCGATCGCCGCCTTGCCCGAGTTGAAGTCCTCCGTCGTCGCGTTCGCGTACTGTCGGCTGATGATGGCGATCTGCGACATGTCCGACGGCATCAGCGGGTACGGCGTGGCCGTCCTGAAGCGGATCGTGTAGGGGTCGACCACGTCGATCTTCTGGATCTGCTTCGTGTACGCGGTGAACGGCGACGGGCTGTTCGGCACCTTCGGCACACGCTCGATCGAGGCGACGACGTCGGCCGCCGTGAACTCGCTGCCGTCGTGGAACTTGACGCCCTTGCGCAGCTTGAACTCCCACGTCGTCGGGTCGATCGCCTTCCACTCGGTCGCGAGACCCGGCACCGGCTGCGACTTCTCGTTGCGCTCGACGAGATACCCGTAGAGATGCGACGCGACGTTGTTGTTGGGCGTCAGGTTGTGGTAGTGCGGGTCCGTCGACGTGACGTCCGTGCCGAGCCCGATGACGAGGTTCGCGGCGTACGCCGGCAGCGCGGCGCAGGCCGCCGCGAGTGCGGCGCAGAGGAAGCGGGTGAGGCGCATCGGGAGCTCTCCAGGGGGCGGACGCGGAACGTGTCGGCGGGCGCGGGCGGCGGCGCGGGACACCACGGGTCAAGGATAGCGCAACGCGTTTCCGTTTGTAACGGACGGCGCCGGTCGCGCGCCGGCGTCAACCGGCCGCCCCGCCGTCGCGTTCTTGTGCGCAGGTCCGGCGCCCGCATCACGCGGCGCCGTCCGTCTACCAAGGAGAGCCTTCGCCATGACGCACGCCCGCACCCTCGCCGCGACGCTTGCCGCCGCCTTCGTCGCCGCCGCCGCGCTGTCGCCGGCCACCGCCCTGTCGAGCAACGTCGCGTGGAGCGTTGCGATCGGCGGCCCCGGTTTTGCGGTCAGCGCGGGCCAGCCCGGCTTCGCCACCGGGCCGTACGTCGGAGCGCCGCTCCGTTCACACTGGCGGCCCGCGTTCCGGACGGCCGTCGTCGCCCCGCCCGTCGTCGTCGCGCCGTGGTTCGCGCCGATTGCGGCGCCGGTCCCCGCGCCGGCATTCGTGCCGCGTCCGGTGGTCGTCGCGCCGGCACCGGTGCTCGTCGCGCCGCGGCGCTTCGTCGCCGCGCCCGTGCCGCGTTACGGCTTCTACTGATCCGCGCGACGCGCGCGGCGTGCGTCGCGCGGCAGGCGCGGCGCCCGCCTCAGGGCCCGGGACCGACCACCGACAGCGAGGTCATGAAGTCCGTCAACGTCGCGACGAACTCGGGGTCGGTTTCCGGCAGAGCGTAGATCTTGCGCAGCTGATCGAGCTGCGCCGCCGACAGCGGTCCCTTGCCGTCCGTGACTTCCCAGATCGCGAACTGCGTCGCCGTCGCGGTCAGCGAACCGTTGACGATCGGACGCGGGTGGGGCAGCCGCACGATGGCGAGGATGCCCGGATTCGTCACCGGGCCGGCGATCTGGTAGGTCGCGTTCGTGTCCGCGGGCTTGCGCGACTGCTGCATGCAATACAGGCTCAGCATCACCTTCATCGTGCCCGGCGCCTGCGCCCAGATCGGCATCACCCACTTCGCGTCGTCCACCAGCACGCCGTCCTGGTAGCTGCCGCCGGCGGCGGGCCCGCCCGAGCCCCAGTTGACGTTGAGGATCTGCGTTCCGGCCGGCAGCTCGATCGTGTACGACTCCCACGCCTTCGGCTCGGGCTTCCCGGTGGCGGCCGGCGGCAGCGCGAGGACGCTGATTTCCATGACGACGTCGACGAGGCCGAGCCCCGACCCCTGCGCGTCGGGCACGCGGCACTCGGGCCGGTCGCAGCCGCGGATCTCGCCGATCACCGCGAACGGGAGCGTCGTCTTCGCGACCGGACGGCACATGGCGAGACCCTCGACGGTCCAGCCGGGCATCCCCTGCAGCAGCCGCGTGTCGACGACGTACCGGTGATTGGGATCGCCGCCCGCGCCGTCGTTGTACGCGCGGTAGACGCCTTCGGTGCCGGCCGGGCACGTCCCGCCCGGGCCCGGCAGCTTCAGCGCGAACGCGTCCTCCTCGTACGTCCACGCCGGGTAGCTCTTGCCGTCGACCGCCACCGACGGCCACGCGGTCTTCACGAACGCGCATTCGTCGGGATTGCCCGTGTAGAAGTGGCTGTTGGGCCCGATGCGCGTGCCGTCGGCGCGATACCGGTCGGTGCCGAAGAAGCGGCATACCGGCACGCTGTCCGCCGGGCGGCCCGCCATCGCCCACGCGCCGAACGTCTGCCCGGTGCGCTTCCACACGCCGCCGAACGCGCCGCCGTCGAGGTTCGCGATCTCGGCGGGATTGGCCGTGATGAAGAAGTGCCGCAGCGCGGCGTTGTAATACTCGACGACGGTCACGACGGTCTCCGTCGCCTGCGGCGCGACCGCGAACGACCGCGACGCCAGGAAGCCCGCGGGGTCCTCGCGCAGCTGGTCCTTGACCGTTCCGGCCGCCGCCGCTGATGCGGCGAGCAGCAGCGCCGTGGTCGCGATGCCGGCGGCGATCGTGCGCGCCGCGTTTGCGACGGAAGTCAAGGCACGGCGCGAGGCTGGCTGCGAGAACTGCATTGCGTCACTCTCCCGGTACACCGGCCACGTGGCCATGGCGGTGATTGTGCCACCGCAGCAGTTTTTTTGCGCGCGACACGACGGCCTTCGCGCGGGCCGCGCGACGCCGGCGGGTGCCGTCCGCGCTTTGGCGCGGACGGGACTCGGTGCTATTCTCGCCGTTTGCACGACGGAGTGCCGGCCATGAACGCTCCCGCCACGCCCGCGCAGCTGCAGCCCGACGGCGCGGTCCGCGCCGAGGACTTGGTCTCGCTCGACCTCATCCGCACGCTCGTCGCGTTCGACACGACGAGCCGCGACTCGAACCTCGCGCTCATCGAGTGGGTTCGGCACTATCTGGAAGGCCACGGGGTCGCGTCGACGCTCACGTTCGACGACGACCGGCGCAAGGCCAACCTCTTCGCCACGCTGACCGCGCGCGACGGCAATGCGACGCACGGCGGCATCGTGCTGTCGGGACACACCGACGTCGTGCCGGTGGACGGCCAGCCGTGGGACACCGACCCGTTCGCGGTGGCGGTGAAGGGCGATCGCCTGTTCGGGCGCGGCGTCACCGACATGAAGAGCTTCTCGGCGGTCGGCCTCGCGTTCGTGCCCGAGTTCCTGCGGCGCGGCCTCGAGAGGCCCGTCCACTTCGCGCTGTCGTACGACGAGGAGGTCGGCTGCATCGGCGTGCGGCGGCTGCTCGCGGACATCACGGCGCGCGGCGTCGCGCCCGCCGGGTGCATCGTCGGCGAGCCAACGGGCATGCGCATCGTCGTCGCGCACAAGGGCAAGAAGGCATGGCGCTGCCGCGTGCGCGGGCACGAGGCGCACTCGTCGCTGACGCCGTACGGCGTCAACGCCGTGCAGATCGCGTGCGAGATCGTCGCGTACATCGCGCGGCGCGCGCGCGAATTCCGCGACGCCGGCGGCCGGGACGACGCCTACGACGTGCCATACACGACGGTCCACGTTGGCGTGATCCGCGGCGGCACCGCCGTCAACATCGTGCCGCGCGACTGCACGTTCGACTTCGAGATCCGCCATCTTCCGTTCGACGATCCGGACGCGTTCTTCGCGGACGTGCGCGCCCATGCCGACACGTTTTTGCCGGCGATGCGCGCCGTCGCTCCGGATACCCACATCGAGTTCGACCACCTGTCGACGCTGCCCGGCTTCGACACGCACGACGGCAGCGCGATCACGGCGCTCGCACACGCGTGCAACGGCGGCGGCGACGCCGGCAAGGTCTCGTTCGGCACCGAGGCGTCGCTGTTCCACGGCGCCGACATCCCGACCGTCATCTGCGGCCCGGGCCACATCGCGCAGGCGCACCAGCCCAACGAATGGGTGACGGTGGCGCAGGTCGCGCAGTGCGAGGCGTTCATGCGCCGCCTCGTCGATCACGTCGCGGCGTGAACGGCGGCGCGGGCGCGTTCCCGGCCATCGAGGTCGAGTTTCCCGACCTCGCGCCGTGGGAGGCCGGCAACGCGGGCCTGCCCTATGTCTGGCAATTCGCCGCCGGGCGTCCCGGCCCGCGCGTCACGATCCAGGCGCTGACGCACGGCAACGAGGTGTGCGGCGCGATCGCCATCGACTGGCTGCTGCGCGAAGGCGTGCGACCGGTGCGCGGGACGCTGACGCTGACGTTCGCCAACGTCGAGGCGTACCGGCGATTCGATGCCAGCGACCCGTTCGCCTCGCGGTGCGTCGACGAGGACTTCAACCGGCTGTGGACGGCCGAGGTCCTCGACGGGGAGCGCCAGACGCGCGATCTCGCGCGCGCGCGCGCGCTGCGGCCGGTGTACGACGAGACCGACTACCTGCTCGACCTGCACTCGATGACCGATCCGTGCCCGCCGCTCGCGCTCGCCGGCCGCCAGCAGAAGGGGCTCGAGCTCGCCCAGGCCCTGGGCCTGCCCGAGCACATCGTCATCGACGCCGGCCACGCCGCCGGCAAGCGCCTTCGCGACTATGGCGCGTTCGACGATCCGGTCGACCCGCGCAACGCGCTGCTGGTCGAGTGCGGCCAGCACTGGGAGCGCGCGGCGCCGGGGATCGCAAAGCAGTCGGCGTTGCGCTTCCTGCGCCACTTCGGGATGCTCGACCCCGACTTTCTCGACGCGCACCTCGACCCGGCGCCGCTGCCGCAACAGCGGGCGATCGAGGTCACCGACGTCGTGACGATCCGCACCGATGACTTCGCGTTCGCCCATGCCGTCACGGGCCTCGACGTCATCGCCAAGGCCGGGTCGCTGCTCGCGCGCGACGGCGATGTCGATGTGCGCACGCCCTACGACGACGCCGTGCTGATCATGCCGACCCGCAGGCCGCGCAAGGGCGAGACCGCCGTGCGCATCGGGCGGTTCGTCGCGTAGGCTCGCGGATTCAGGCCGGCGCTTCGCCGGGCGCCGCCGGCGCGGGCTGCCCCGTCAGGCAGCGCCGGCAGAGGCACGCGCGATGGCGGACTGCGGCAGGCAGCGCCGCGAGGACGTCCGGATCCGCGGTGACGTCGCTGCACCAGCAACGCGTGGCGAAGTCGCCGGTGCGCGCAGGCGCGCAGTCGTTGGGACCGCCGCAGACGGGACACGCGTGTTCGGGCGCGGGCATCGTCGGCGACCGGATCAGCGGGGTGCCGGCTCCGCCGGCCGCACCGCGACGGGCATCGTCTCCTCACCGGTGTCGCCAATGCGCGCGAGTTTCGCCCACGACCAGAACGTGCGGTCCGGTCGGGCGACGCCGAAGAACTCGAACCCGCCGATGGCAAGGGCGTACGGCGCCTGCGGCACCGTGGACATCTGCCCGACCGCGAGCGCGCCATCGGCAAGCACGGTGATCTTCGCCTCCGTGCGAATGTCGCCGTTCGGGTTGGCCGATGCCACGACATCGCGGTGCAGGCGTGCCCAGCCGCGCCCGCAGCTGATCGCCGGCTCCTTCGTCGTCCATTCGGACGCCGAGCCCCCCGCCGGCGACGCACGCGCGAGCCGCGAGTGCAGCGACAGTCGACCGGCGCCTTCGGGCATCTCGGCGATCCAGACTTCCGCGTCGTCGCGCACGGGCAGCCCGAGGAAGCCGCCGCGATAGCCCGGCTCCGGCTGCCCGTCGGCGCGATAGCCGAACGCCTTGCCCTCGCTCGGCGGCCACGCGTAGAGCCCGGCGAGGTCGGGACAGCCATGGCCATCCTTCAACGCGCCGAACGCCGCCGGCAGGTCCGGCGAGCCCGTCACCGCGTCGGAACCGCAACCGGTGAACGCCGCGACCGCGCACGCGAGCGCGGACACCGTCGCCCATCGCCTTGCCACGAACTCCCGCATGTCGAGCCTCGCGTCTCGGCAGGATGGCGCATCATACGCACGCGCGGGCCCGCTGTCGTCAGGCGGGCCGACGCTGCCGCAACGACGTCGCGGCCGCGCGCACCGCGTCGCCCGCCCGCAATCCGCACCGCAATCCCGGCGCGTTGACCGCGGATACGATGCCCGTCTCCCACAGCGACCGCGCGTCGCCGATGCGCGCCGACCGGAAGTCGACGACAGCGGCCGCGATGCCGCGCGCGGCCAGCGCCGGCAATCGCGACGCGCCGGCGTCGTCCTTGCCGCGTCCGGCGTCGTGGAAGAACGACCCGTGCGCGGCCACCGGCAGCGCGCTCGCCGGGTCGCCGCCGTGCAGCGCGCCGTGCGAACCGATGACGAGGATCGCGTCCGCGTCCGTCGCGGCGACGAGTCCGATCGAGTCGAGGCCCCAGACCGCGGGAAGGCCGCCGTTCGCCGGCAACAGCAGTACGCGCGCCTCCGCCGGAAACGGCAGTGCCCCTTCACGCCACGGGGCCATGCGCAGGCGCGCAGCGGCGTCGACGCAGCGCATGCCTGCGCGCACGCCGGCTGCGACGGCCGCGCCGTTGCAGACGCTGACGACGCCGTGGGCGATCGCATCCGCCGCGTCGCCGATGCGCGCGCTCGTGTGCGCGACCGCGCACGCGGCGATGCCGAGGTGGTCGAGCGCGGCGAGGCCGGCGACGCCGGCGCCGTCGCGGCCGCGGCCCGCGTCGTTGAGCACGATCGCGCGCACGCGCGCCTGCGCCGCATACGCGGCGGCGATGAGCCCGCCGTGCGAGCCCGCGACGACGACCTGTCCCGCGTGCCGCTCGGAAAGCTGCGTGACCGTGTCCGCGGGCAGGACGCCGGCGATCACGCTACTTCGCCGGCGCCGGCGCGACGGCGGACTCCGCCGCGCGGAGTGCGTCGGCGCCGACGACCGCCGTCCACTTCGTCCAGACGGCCTGCACGGCCGCGCGGAATGCGGCGCGCTGCGCCGGCGTGAGCCTGACGAGCGTGACGCCCTGCCGCGTGAGGTCGGCCAGTGCCGCGTCTTCGCGCGCCAGCGCGGCGGCCTCGCGCGCGGCATCGCCGGCGGCGGCGCGCACGACCTCGCGCTGCGTCTCGGTCCACGAATCCCACGTCACGCGCCGGACCGCGAAGACCATCTGGTCGGCGAACGCGCCCCAGCGCGAGACGTACTTCTGCCCGCTCGCGGCGACGCGCGTCGCCGCAAGCGTCGTCGGCGGCGCCTCCTGCCCGCCCAGCCTGCCCGCGGCGAAAGCCGCCTGCGCCTGCGCGAAGTCCAGCGATTCGGGGCGCGCGCCGAGCGCGGCGAACGTTTCGATGACGAGCGGGTTCGGGATCACGCGCACGGCGAGGCCGGCGACGTCGGCCGGGACCCGCACGGCGTCCCTGACGGTCGCGAGCACGCGTTCGCCGAGTGGCGCGACCGCCAGCACGACGACACCGGCGCGTGCGGCCTGCGCGGCGACGATCGCGAGCAACGCCGCGTCCGCGGCAAGCGCCTCCTGCTCGCGGGTCTCGGGCGCGAGCCACGGCAGCACGTACGCGCCAAATGCGGGGAACTGCGCGGACCACGCGAGCGCGCTGCCCACCGCCATCTCGGCCATGCCGTCGCGCAGCGCGCCGAACTCGCGGCCCGCGTCGCGCCCGGCGAGCACGGCGCCCGGGTAGGTCCTCACTTCGAACGCGCGCGCGGTCTTCTCGTTGACGATCTGCGCCCAGCGCTCACCGGCTCGCCCGAGCGGAAACGCGGGGCCCTGCGCAGTCGAGAGCCGGACTTCGGGTGGCGTCGCGTCGCGGTCCTGCGCGAAGACCCCGGCGGCCGCGACGATCAAGGCGGCGCCGAGCGAGGTGCGCGCGGCCGCCCGCAAGCGACGGAAATCCATCGGCGCAGTCTAGCAGCTCATTCGAGCGGCGCCGCCGCAGCGCGCGGCACGTCGAGCCAGTACCGCGCACGCTGCGCGCGCGCCGATTCGGGCGCGAGCGCGCGCCCCGGCGCGAACGTGAACGTCAGCGCGCCGGCGAGGTCGGTCCGCACGACGAGCGCGCCGGCCGATGCATAGCGGGCGACGATGTCGGGCCGCGGGTGGCCGAAGCGGTTGCGGTAGCCGCAGCCGACGACGGCGATCGCGGGCGCGACGGCACGGATGAACGCGTGCGTCGACGACGTGCGCGAGCCGTGGTGCGGCACCACCAGCACGTCGGCGCGCAGCGCGCCGGCGCGCCGCTCCAGCAGCGCCCGCTCGCTGCGCGCCTCGATGTCTCCGGCGACGAGCGCGCTGCCGTGTGCCGAGTCGATGCGCACGACGCACGAGCGGTCGTTGGACTTCGCGAGCGCGTCGTCGTACTCGATTCCGGTCGGATGCAGAACCGTGAAACGCACGTCGTCCCACGTCCACTGCTGGCCCGCGACGCACGGCAGCACCGGCGAGCGCTCCTGCGCCGCCGCCACGACCGGGTGGTCGCGATCGAGCGACGACGCGAACCAGCCGACCGGCACGGCCTGCAGCAGCGACAGCGCGCCGCCCGCGTGGTCGAGGTCCTGGTGGCTGACGACGAAGCCGTCCGCGCGGCGGGCGCCGGTCGCGCGGAGGTAGGGCGCGACGATCCGTCCGCCGGCGTCCGTGGTGTCGGTATAGCGCGGCCCGGCGTCGTAGACGAGCGTGTGCCGCCGCGTCGCGACGACGACGGCGAGCCCCTGCCCGACGTCGAGCACGGTTAGCCGGAACGCGCCGGCCGGCACCGTCGGCGGCGCCACGACGAACAGCGGCACGAGCCAAAGCGCGCCCCACGCGCGGCCCGGGACCGCGCGCGGCGCGAGCAGCCACGCGATGCCCGCGAAGGCGACCGCCACGGTCCACGCGGGCGGCGCGTGCTGCTGCCACGTGGCGTCCGGGAGCGCCGCGAGCAGCTCGAGCGCGCGCATCAGCGGTGCGAGCACCGCGTGCGCGGCGACGAAGAGCCCGTCGAAAGGCAGCAGGATTCCGGCGAGCGCGGCCGGCACCACCCCGAGCGTCACGACCGGGATCGCGACCGCGTTGGCGACGGGGGCGATCAGCGACGCCTGCTGGAACAGCGCGAGCGTCAGCGGCGCCAGCCCGACCGTCACGACCCACTGCGCGTGCGCACCCGCGCGCAGGTGGGCCCACGCGCGCGCGCGCACGCCGGCCGCACGGGCTTCGCGCAGGCGCCCCGCCCCGGCATAGAGCAGCAGCGCGACCGCGCCGTACGACAGCCAGAATCCCGGCGTGAGCGGCGCCCACGGGTCCCACACGAGCACCGCGGCGAGCGCCCAGAGCCATACGATCGCCGCAGTGCCGGGCCGCCCCAGCCAGAGGCCGGTCGCGGCGACCGCAAGCATCGCGAACGTGCGCACCGCCGGGATCTCGGCGCCCGCCAGCAGCACGTAGCCCCCGGCGGCCAGCACGCCGACCGCCACCGCGACCTTGCGCGCCGGAACGCGCGACGTCAGCCGCACGCTGCGCCGTGCCAGCGCGTGCGCGAGCGCGCCGGCCAGCGCCGCGAACACGGTCACGTGCAGCCCCGAGATGCTGACGAGATGCGTGACGCCGGTCCGGTTGAACACCGTCCACTGGGCTTCGGGGATCGCACGCTGGTCGCCGATCGCGAGCGCGACGACCACGCCCGCGTAGCGCGCGTCCTGGAGCGCGCGCAGGATGCGATCGCGGATCCGCTCGCGCGCGCGCTGCACGACGTCGCGCGGCCGTCCCGCGAAGGCGTCGACGCGCCGATGCTGGCCGGACGCCGCCACGGTGCCGGTCGCGCGCAGAGCGTGCTGCAGCAGCCACGCCTCGAGGTCGAAGCCGCCGGGATTGACGTTGCCGTGCGGGCGCTTCAGGCGGACCGTGAGCTGCCAGCGCTCGCCGGCGCGTAGCGCCGGCACGGGCGCCGCGTCGCCATCGGGCCACGGCGCCATCCACGCGAGCGACAGGCGCTGCGGCACGACGGCGCGCGGCGCGACGACGCGCTCGACGGTGAACGCGAAGCGCGTACCGCGCACCGAGACGGCCGGCAGGTCGTCGACGATCCCGACGAGCGCGACGTCCTCGCCTTCCCACTCCGGCGGAAGCTCTTCGGCGACGCGCGCCTCGGCGCGCCACGCCGCGTAACCGAAGCCGAGCACGCACGCCGCGAGTCCGGCCGAGCACGCGACGACCCACCCGGGTATGCAGGCGGGCCGCGACGCCCGCCGCGGGCACCATGCGCTTGCGCCCAGAAGCGTGAGCCCCGCGATCGCGATCGCGGCCGGATGTGCGGGCAGCGCAGCGCTGGCCTGCAGCGCGCAGGCGCCGCCGGCGAACGCGAGGAGGACGATGGCGGTGACCGGGCCCATGGCGGCGTGCCGCGCGCAGGCGCGCGAGAAGCCGCCGACATTAGCGCGGCGCGCAGGCGCGCGCGATGCGCCGTTCGGATGAGCCGCCGGTCAGGCTACTTCTTCGGCCAGAGGATGAGTTGCGTGCAGCGGAAGAGCGCGAGCTGCCGGCCGTCCGCCTTGCGCGTGACCTCGGCGTCCCAGACCTGCGTCGTATAGCCGAGGTGGACGGGCCGCGCGACGGCGACGACCGTGCCTTCGCGGGCCGTGGCAAAGAAGTTGGCCTTGAGCTCGACCGTCGTGAAGTTCTCGGCGCCCTGCGGCAGGTGCGCGATGCAGCCGAAGCCGCACCCGGTGTCGGCCAGCGCGACGACGGTCGCCGCGTGCAGGAAGCCGTTGGGCGCGAGGAGCTCGGGCCGGATGTCGATCTCGGCGGTCAGCCGCCCTTCGACGATCTCCACGACGCGGAACCCGACGAGCCCGGGCAGGCGTCCGACGCCCCGGCGGTTGAGGACGTCGAGCGTGACTTCCGGGCGCAGTGACATTTCCGTTCCCCTACGTGTACGCGAGCAGGCGCCCGCACGCGATGACGGCAATCCAGAGGACGATCGACACCGCCGCCGCGGCGCGTACCGGCGCCGGCGGCAGCGCGCCGGTGTCCCACGCGGCGACCGTGCGGAACGCGCCGGTGTGCAGCACGGCTGCGTTGACGCCGGCGGCGAGGATCAGCCCCATCTTCAGCACGAACACGCGGTTGCCGAGGAAGTCCGTCGCGTGCGCGGTGAACATCAGCAGGCCGGTCAGCATCACGACGGCGAACGCACCGGCGGTCCACGGCAGCGCGTGCCGCGCAAGCCGCGCCGCCGACACGCCGCGCGAGAGTCCCAGCAGACGCAGGTCGACGATCAGGACCGAGCCGAAGATCGTCGCGAGGCCGACGATATGGATCGTCTCGACGATCGGGTACGCCCACAGCGACTCGCGCAGCAGCCGGCCGATGCCGGAGCCTTCGATCGCGTGGACGGCCGTGGTCACCGCAGCTCGACCGTCCTGCCGCCGACGGTGATGCGCTCGGCGCGCATCTCGTCGGGCTTGCCCTTGTTCGGATAGCCCTCGACCGTCGCCTCGACGCCGACCTTGAGCATGTCCCGCGAAAGGCCGCGCGCTTCCATCCGCGACGGCGGCGCCAGCACCGCGTCCCAAGTCTTGGCCGGCGTCTTCAGCTTGATGTGGCCGTGCGGGTGCTCGTAGCCGGCGGCTTCGATCGTGCCGGTCAGCTTCAGCGTCTGCGTCGAGTCGTACTCGCTCCAGCCGTGGTGGGCGAGCGCCGCGGCGGGTACCGCGACGGCGACGGCGAGCAGCAGGTGGCGGACGTTCATCGCGTTTCCTCGATCGTGGGTGGCAGGGGTCAGGCCGCCGCGGCGTGCCGGAGCGCCAGCTCGCGCACGTCCGCGGCGAAGGCGTCGACGGTCGCGGGCGCGGTGTCCCACGCGCACATCAGCCGCACGCCGGTGGCGCCGACGAACGGGTAGAAGTGCCAGCCCTTCGCGTGCAGCGCGGCGATCACGGGCGCGGGCAGGTCGACGAACACGCCGTTCGCCTCGACCGGCGCGAGCAGCCGCGCGCCGTGGACACCGGTCAGCGCACCGGCCAGGCGCGTCGCCATCGCGTTCGCGTGCCGCGCGTGCGCGAGCCACGCGTCGCCTTCCAGCACGCCCAGCCACGGCGCGGCGAGGAAGCGCATCTTCGACGCGAGCTGCCCGCCCTGCTTGCGCCGGCGCGCGAACTCGTCGGCGAGCGCCGGATCGAAGAACAGGATCGCCTCGCCGAACGGCAGGCCGTTCTTGGTGCCGCCCAGGCACAGCACGTCGACGCCGGCGCGCCACGACAGGTCGGCCGGCGAGCAGTCGAGCGTGGCGAGCGCGTTCGCGAAGCGCGCACCGTCGAGCTGCACCTTCAGGCCGAGCCCGTGTGCGCATTCGGCGAGCTGCCACAGCTCGAGCGGCGTGTAGACGGTGCCGAGCTCGGTCGCCTGCGTCAGCGCCAGCGCGCGCGGCCGCGACGAGTGCTCGTCGTGCGGGGTCACCGCGAGCTGCGTGACGGCCTCCGGCGTCAGCTTGGCGAGCGGCGTGTCGGCGGTGCGCAGCACGGCGCCGCCGGAGAAGAAGCCCGGCGCACCGCACTCGTCGACGTTCACGTGCGCCATCGCGTGGCAGACGATCGCGTCGCTGCTGCGGCAGATCGCGGAGAGCGCGAGCGCGTTGGCCGCCGTGCCGGTGAACACGAAGTACACGGCGCAGTCGGTTTCGAACGCACGCTGCAGCGCGGCGACCCCCGCCGCCGTCCAGTCGTCGGCGCCGTAGGCGCCCGCGTGCCCATGGTTGGCCGCGGCGAGCGCCGCCCACGCCTCCGGGCAGACACCCGCGTTGTTGTCGCTCGCGAACTGGGTCGAAGGCGCGCCGCTCACAGCCGCTGTTCGACGAACGCGTGCACGGACTTCAGCGCCGCCGGCAGCGCGGCCGGATCGGTGCCGCCGGCCTGCGCCATGTCGGCCCGACCGCCGCCCTTGCCGCCGACCTGCTGCGCGACGTGGTTGACGAGCTCGCCGGCCTTCACTTTCGAGACGAGATCGCTGGTGACGCCGGCGATCAGCGTGACCTTGCCGTCGGCCACGCTGCCGAGCACGATCGCCGCGCTCTTCAGCTTGTCCTTCAGCTTGTCCATCGTCTCGCGCAGCGCCTTCACGTCGGCGCCGTCGACCGACGCCGCCAGCACCTTCGCGCCCTTCACGTCGACCGCGGTGCCCGCGAGGTCGTCGCCGGCCGATGCCGCGGCCTTCGCCTTCAACTTCGCGAGCTCCTTCTCCGCCGCGCGCGCGGCGTCCATCAGCTGGGCGATCCTGGCTTCGAGCTCGCCGACCGGCGCCTTCAGCGCCGCCGCGGCCGCCACGAGCTTCGCCTCCTGCGCCTGCACGAACGCGAGCGCGCCGCGCCCCGTCGTCGCTTCGATCCGGCGGATGCCGGCGGCCACGCCGCCCTCGCCGACGACCTTGAAGAAGCCGATGTCGCCGGTGCGCGCGACGTGCGTGCCGCCGCACAGCTCGCGCGACGTGCCGATGTCGAGCACGCGGACGACGTCGCCGTACTTCTCGCCGAACAGCATCATCGCGCCGGTCTTCTGCGCCTCGTCGATCGGCATCACGCGCGCCTGCGTGGCCGCGTTCTCGAGGATCTCGGCGTTGACGATCTCCTCGACGCGCCGGATCTCGTCGTCGGTCATCGGCGCGTTGTGCGCGAAGTCGAAGCGCGTCTTGTCCGGGTCGACCAGCGAGCCCTTCTGCTGGACGTGCGCACCGAGCACCTGGCGCAGCGCCTTGTGCATCAGGTGCGTGGCCGAGTGATTGCGCATCGTGCGGCCGCGCGCGTCGTGGTCGACCTGCGCCGCGACCGTGTCGCCGACCTTGAGCTCGCCGGTCTTCACCTCGCCGATGTGGCCGAACACGTCCGGCTGCACCTTCTGCGTGTCCGTCACGGCGAACAGGGTCAGGCAGGTGCCGCCCTTCGTGAGCTCGCCGCGGTCGCCGACCTGGCCGCCGGACTCGGCGTAGAACGGCGTCCGGTCGAGCACGACGATGCCGCTCTCGCCGGCGGCCAGCGATCCGACGGAGGCGCCGTCCCGGTACAGCGCGACGACGCGGCCCTCCTCCGACAGCGACTCGTAGCCACGAAACGCGGTCTTCGGCCCGGCGTAGTCGAGCTGCGCGCCCATCCGGAACGTCGACGCCGCGCGCGCGCGCTCGCGCTGCGCGTCCATCGCCGCGTCGAACGCCGCCTCGTCCACGCCCACGCCGCGCCCGCGCGCGACGTCGGCCGTGAGGTCGAACGGGAAGCCGAACGTGTCGTACAGCGTGAACGCCGTCTCGCCGTCGAGCACCTTGCCGCCGTCCTTCGCCAGCGCGTCGAGCGCCGCCGACAGGATCTTCATCCCGTGCTCGATCGTCTCGCCGAAGCGCTCCTCCTCCGCCTGCAGCACCTGCGCGACGCGCGCCTTCTCGCGCCGCAGCTCGGGATACGCGTCGCCCATCTGCGCGTCGAGGTCGTCCACCAGCCGGTGGAAGAACGGCTGCTTCTGCCCGAGCTGGTAGCCGTGGCGGATCGCGCGGCGGACGATCCGGCGCAGCACGTAGCCGCGTCCGTCCGACGACGGAATCACGCCGTCGACGATCAGGAACGCGCACGCGCGGATGTGGTCGGCGATCACCTTGAGCGACGGGTTGTCGAGGTCGGTCGCGTGCGTCTCGCGCGCCGCCGCCTTGACGAGCGCCGCGAAGAGGTCGATCTCGTAGTTCGAGTGCACGTGCTGCAGCACGGCCGCCAGTCGCTCGAGGCCCATGCCGGTGTCGACGCACGGCTTGGGCAGGGGCGTCATCTTCCCGCTCTCGTCCCGGTTGTACTGCATGAAGACGAGGTTCCAGATCTCGATGTAGCGGTCGCCGTCGGCGTCCGGCGACCCGGGCGGGCCGCCCCACACGTCGGGGCCGTGGTCGTAGAAGACCTCCGAGCACGGTCCGCAGGGTCCGGTGTCGGCCATCTGCCAGAAGTTGTCGCTCGCGTACCGCGCGCCCTTGTTGTCACCGATGCGCACGACGCGCTCGGCCGGCACGCCGATGTCCTTCGTCCACAGGTCGTACGCCTCGTCGTCCTCGATGTAGACGGTCGTCCACAGCTTGTCCGGAGGCAGTCCGTACACCTTCGTCAGGAGCTCCCACGCGTAGCGGATCGCGTCGCGCTTGAAGTAGTCGCCGAAGCTGAAGTTGCCGAGCATCTCGAAGAACGTGTGGTGCCGGGCCGTGTAGCCGACGTTCTCGAGGTCGTTGTGCTTGCCCCCGGCGCGCACGCTGCGCTGCGCGGTGACCGCGCGCTTGTACGGCCGCTGGTCGACACCCAGGAACACGTCCTTGAACTGCACCATGCCCGAGTTGACGAACAGCAGCGTCGGGTCGTTGGCGGGCACGAGCGAACTCGACGGCACGTGCGTGTGGCCCTTGCCGACGAAGTAGTCGATGAACTGGCGGCGGATCCGGGCGACGTCCATGGGCGTGGGCGCAAGTGCCGCGCCGCCCGGGTCGGGCGGCGCGAAACGTGGCGCGAAATCAAAAGCTTGTATTGTAGCGCGGGCTGCCGGCGCCGGCGCGGCCGGCCACCGCAGGCGGCACCGCCTCCGGTGGCCCGATCCGGAGCGCGCGCGACGACCGCGCCGCTGCGGCGCGCGGCGCTCTCCGGCTCGACCGATCGTTCGTTGGTAAACTGCGCGCGGGCGCGATCGTCGACGTGCCTGTCATGGGGGTGGTCGATGGCCGGAGGTCGTTGCGCAACCGCGCGTCTCGCTCTCGCCGCCGCGCTGGTCCTCGCGTGCGGGGGCGCCTTCGCGGCCGATCCCGCAAAGCGCCTGCGACTGGCGATCAGCGACATCGACTCCCTCGACCCGCAGCAGTGGCAGTCCGCGTCGGCGAACGACGTGGGCTACGCGATCTTCGAGGCCCTGTACGACTGGAACTACCTGGCGAGCATCCCCGACCTCGCACCGAGGACCGCGGCCTCGCTGCCCGAAATCTCCCCGGACGGGAAGGTCTGGACGATCCGCATCCAGCCGCAGATCCTCTTCACGGACCACCCCGCCTTCGGGGGGAAGCCCCGCGAGCTCGTGGCGCAGGACTACGTCTATTCGATCAAGCGGACGCTCGATCCGAACTTGCGGCGCGGGGGCTCGCCGATCTACTCCGATCTCATCGTCGGCATGCGTGCGGTCGTCGACGCGGCGCGCAAGCCCGGCGCCAAATTCGACTACGATGCACCGGTGGAGGGACTGCGCGCGCTCGACCGGTACACGCTGCAGCTGCGTCTGAACGCGCCCAACCATGCGGCGATGCGCAGCCTCCTCCAGAGCGCGGCGGCGGTCGCGCGCGAGGTGGTCGACGCGCTGCACGGGGACGTGCAGGCGCAGCCCGTGGGCACCGGCCCCTATCGGCTGAAGGAGTGGCGGCACGGATCGCGGGTCGTGCTGGAGGCGAATCCCGCCTACCGCACGCTCGCGTTTCCGCAAGGCTCCGATCCGGCCGTGGCCGGACTCGTGCGCGAGATGCAGGGCAGGCCGCTGCCGCAGGTCGGGCTGGTCGAGCTCTCCATCATCGAGGAGATGCAGCCCCGGGTCCTGGCCTTCCAGCGCGGGGAGCTCGACATCGCGATGCTCCGCGGCAGCGGCGCGCTCGCCCTGACGCGTAACGGCGCGCTCGATCCGGCGCTCGCGGCGCGCGGCGTGCGCCGTGACACCTATCACTACACGACGCGGATGGCCCTCTTCAACATGGAGGATCCCGTCGTGGGCGGCTTCTCGCAGCAGCACGTGGCGCTTCGCCGCGCCATTGCGCTGTCGCTCGACATCGACAAGATGGTGAGCGTGGTCTACGGGGGCGAGGCCGCCCCCGCCAACCAGTTGCTGGCACGCGGCGCCGCGGGCTACGACACCGCGCGCCCCGCGAAGAGGACCATGGATCGGGCTCTCGCCAATGCGCTGCTGGATCGTGTCGGGTACGGCAGGCGCGACGGCCAGGGCTTCCGCGTCATGCCCGACGGCAAGCCCCTTGCCCTGACGCTCACGACGTTCACGGGCGCGCAGTGGCGCGAAATGCAGACGCTCTGGAGGCAGGACATGGACGCGATCGGCGTGCGCATGGAGTTTCGTGCAATGCCGGCCACGGACGTGTTCAAAGAGGCGTCCCAGGGAAATTTCCAGCTCGTCCTCATCGGCAACACATCGTCACCGATGGGATTGGACCTCCTCAGCCTCCACAGCAAGGAGCCGGGGAGCTCGAACGCGGCGCGTTTTCGCCACGAGCCGTTCGACCGGGCGCTCGAGCGCTTCATGTACGCGCGCACCGAGCCGCAGCGGCTCGCGGAGGCCCGCGTCATGAACGAGATCGTCGACAGCTACGCGCCCGTCATTCCCCTGGTGGTCGAACTGGAGACGGCGTACATCCAGCCGTGGGTTCTGGGCTTTCGCGGGTCGCCTTACGTGACCTTTTACTACCAGTACCTGGACGTCGATCCGGCGAGAAGGAAGGCGCTCGGGGCTCAGTGAGCGGACTGCGGGCCAGGCGCGACGCTCGCGGAAGCGAGCGTGCCGGCGGGCGGACTGGCGCGCTGCCGAAGCTCACGACACCGCAAGCGGCGTGCACGAGGCCTTGCGCGCGAACAACGTGCAGGACGTATGCGGCCGGCCGGCGGGGTCGAACGCGGTGATCGTCCATCCGGACGCCGCGCGCTCCATGACCATGAAGCCGAACGACGCCGTGTGCAGCAGGCTCGCGACCACGGCATCCGGTACCGGCGTGTTGTCCTGCGGAAACTCGGTGAAGTCGGCAACGAGCTCGGTGCCGCCGTTGCCGGGAATGAAGGTCGGCGGCTGCGGGGTCGCGAAGCTCACGATCTGCATCATGTGCACGTGGCCCGACAGCACCGCCTGCACGTTGGGCGGGAACAGCACGGTGGGCACGATCGCGTCGAGTACCGATTGCAGCGCCGCGTTGCCCGGCTGCGCCTTCGGCTTGCCGTCCGAGTTGTAGCCCAGGATCGGCTGGTGGTTCAGGAAGAACGCGTGCGGGCGCGCGGCGCCGAGCGCGAATGCGCGCTCGGCCTGCGCGCGGTAGCGCTGGAACTGCGGGTCCGAGTGCTTGAGCCTGTCGTTGCCGACGACCGCCGAATCGAACACGACGAACATCATGTCGTCGTCGACCGGCACCGCGTAGGGCTCGCTGTAGTCGCCGATGGCGTCGTCACCCGGGGCGTTGCAGTCCTGCTGCGGCAGCATCGGTCGCGGGTCGAGCATTCGCCACCAGCCCTGCCCGGCGCGGTCGCACGTCTCGTGGTCGCCGCGCAGGACAACCCACGGCGCGGCCGCGAGCAGCGGCTGCCCGGGGGCGAAGAAGTCGGGCTCCCAGCTCGACCACGAGAAGCCGTACGGGCTCCCCGCGCACCCCTCGTTGCCCGGCGGGCACGCCGTCTCGCGGTAGTGGTAGTCGCCGACGTGGACGACGAGGTCGGGCGCCTGCGCCGCAGCCGCCTGCGCGATCGCCGCGAACGGCCACTGCTGCGGATCGTTGCACGCCTGGTACTGGCTCCTGTCGCCGTCGGCCTTCATCCGGCAGCCGGTGTCGCCGATCAGCAGGATCGTGCGCGGCTGGCCCTTCGGCAGCGGCAGCTCGCGCGTGCCGATGGCGGCGCGCGCGGCACGGGCCGGCAGCGGCGTGTCGCACACGGTCACCGGAAACTCGGCCGGCACCGTGTTGTACCGGTCGTACGCCGTCGGCCGCGGCGGCAGCGTCGCGGCCGCCGCGCGCAATGCCATCGGCGCCGGTCGACCGCCGTCGATCGCGATCGGCGGGCACGTCGCCGCCGTCGTGATCGCGCGCGCGACTGCCTGCCCTTCCGGACCCAGCAGCACGTACGCGTAGCGGACCTCGGCCGGCGACGAGACGGCCCCGTCGTCGGAGCCGAAGCAGCCGGCGAGCAGGCTCGCGCCGAGCGCGCCGGCGGCGAGGGGCCACGAGAGAATCGCGAGTTTGCGGGATGTCATCGGCAGCCGCGACCTGGCGTGGTTCGCGCGGCACCGGGCCGCGCGGCGCCCCGGCAACGCAATCGGCGTGCCGGCGCATGGCGGGTCGCACTTTCGGTATTCACCGTGCAGCCCCCGCGCAGCGCGCGAGCAGCGCATCGCGGCTCGTGACGGCAAGCCCGAGCGCATCGAGGAGCGGATTGGCCTGGGCGAAGTCCATGCCGTACAGCGTCGACACCAGCGTGATGGTCGCATCGGTGACCGGCACTGCCACGTTGACGACGCGCGCGAGCGCGGCGTTGCACACGAGGCCGTAGGGGACGTCCTCCAGCACGAAGCGGGTGTCGAGCGTCGTGGGTCCCGGCGGCCCACCCCGCTTCGCATGCAGCTCGGCCGCGATGTCGGCGAGTCCGGTCGCCGCGACGCCGAACGAGCGCTGGAAGTGCTGCTCGATCGTCGTCACGTCGAGGCCGAAGGCGGCGGCGATCGCGCGCCGCTCGCGGTCCATCGCGCCGGCGAGGCGGGCAACGGCGGGGGTCAGGTAGTGATACTGCGGCCACGCCTCGCCGCGCTCGATCCGCGTGACGTTGGCGAGCGCCATGGCCGCGTGCGCGACCGGGCTGATGTTGGTCAACGTCGCGGCGAGCACGTTCGCGGCACCGTCGAACCGGTCGCCGAACAACGCGGCGAGCGCGGCGCGCGCACGGGGCCCTTCCGCCGCAGGCAGCGGCGCGACCGAGAGCCGGCCGCGGATCGTCATGATCGCGACGCCGCCCCCGGTGCCGCGCGCGGTGGCCACGGTCGTGCCTGCCGCCGCGATCAGCGGCTGCGCGCCCCGCGAGGCGGCCAGCTCCGCGAGCCACAGCGGCGCAAGCGACAGCGCGGCGCTCACGAAGACGCACTGGCGGCTCGTGACGTGCGCGGCGACCTGCGGCAGCACGACGGCGTACGCAGGCGCCGGCACGGCGACGATCACGACGTCGGCGCGCCCGATGGCGGCGGGATCGTGCAGCACGGCCACGGTGGCGCGGCCCTCGGCCGCCCCGGCGTATGCCAGCACGGCCGCGCGCGCGCCCGGCCACTCGGCAGCCGGCGCGTCGGCCGGCGGCAGGTCCGCGACGCCGGCACCCGAAGGCGACCACAGCGCGGCGGCGTGCCCTTCGCGCGCGAGCAGCGCCGCGTACGCGCGCGCGATCGCGCCCGCCCCGGCGATCGCTACCGTGGCCATCGACGTGCGGGTCCTAGTCGAGCTTCACGCCCGCGGACTTGATCGTCTTCGCCCAGCGCTCCGCGTCGCCCCTGACGAACTGCGCGAACGAGGCGCTGCTGCCGCCGACCGGATCGACGCCGAGCGACGCCAACTTCGTGCGCACGTCGGGGGCCGCGAGGGCCTTGTTGAACTCCGCATTCAGCCGGTCGACCACCGCCGCCGGCGTGCCGGCGGGGACGGCGACGCCGATCCACACGGCGACGTCCAGCGGGACGCCCGCCTCGGCGAACGTCGGCACGTCGGGCATCATCGGCGAGCGCTTCGGCGACGTCACCGCGAGCGCCTTCAGCCGCTGCGTCGACGTGTACGGCTGCGCCGAGGCCGTCGTCGTGAACATGGTCTGCACCTGCCCGCCCAGCATGTCGTTGAACGCCGGTGCCGCGCCCTTGTACGGCACGTGAGTGAGGTCGGCGCCCGACGCGGCCTTGAACAGCTCCAGCGTCAGGTGCGTGTACGTGCCGTTGCCCGTCGACGCCGTGTTGACGCTGCCTTTCTTCGCCTGCGACAGCGCGACCAGTTCCCGGACGTTCGCCGCCGGCAGCGACGGCACGGCCAGCAGCACGAGCGGCGCATCGGCGAGGTGGGCGACGTGCACGAAGTCGCGCTGCGGATCGATGCCGGCCTTCGGGTTGAGCGCAGGCTCGATCGCCATCTGCGCGCCCGTCGACAGCAGCAGCGTGTAGCCGTCCGGGGCGGCACGCGCCGCCTCCTGCGTCGCGATGACGCCGCCCGCGCCGGGCTTGTTCTCGACGACGATCGGCTGGCCAAGCGCGTCACCGACCTTCTGCGCGAACAGCCGGCCGATGACATCCTGCGAGCCGCCCGGCGTGAACGGTACCAGCAGCTTCAGCGGCTTCGCCGGCCAGCTCTGCGCCGATACATCGGTGGCGGGCAGCGCCAGCAGCACCGAGGCGAGGACGCGCAGGGCGATGCGTAGCATACGGGGCTCTCGGGACCGCGGAATCCGCGTGCGCGCAATTCTACGCCGCGCCGTCGCTGGCGTCGGCGTCGGCGTCGGCGTCGGTGTCGTCGGCGCCGGCGCCGGACGCCCCGCGCACGACGCGCAGCGCGACCGACAGGCTGTAGCCTCGCGCCTGCAGGAAGCGCACGTGGCGGGCTCGCTCGCGCTCGTCGCGCGGCCGCTCGCCGAAACGCCGCTGCCAGAGTGCGCGCGCCTCGGCGAGCTCGTCGGCTCCGGCGAGCGGCGCGAGCGCGGCGTCGGCATCCGCGGCTCCGATGCCGCGTTCCTTCAGCGCATGGACGATCGCGCGCCTGCCGTACCGGCCCGCGCGCTGGGCGACGACCGCCTGCGCGCAGCGCGCGTCGGACAGGTAGCCCGCTGCCGCGAGCTCGTCGAGCACGCGCTCGACGTCGTCCGCGACCACGCCGCGCAGGCGCAGCCGCTCGCCGAGTTCGGCGCGGCTGTACTCGCGCCGTGCGAGCCAGCGCACGGCGAGCACCTTGGGGGAGACCGCGGGCTTCGCCGGATCCGCGATGCCGGCGTCCTCGCCGCGCGGCGCCCGACGCTGGCGCACGGGCCGCCCGCGCAGGCTACTCGTCCGCCGGCGGCAGCGGCGCGATGCGACCCGGCGTGGGCACGCCGACCGCCTCGCGGATGCGGCCCTCGATCTCCTGCGCGACGTCGGGATGCTCGCGCAGGAACTCGCGCGCGTTGTCCTTGCCCTGGCCGATCTTCTCGCCCTTGTACGCGTACCACGCGCCGGACTTCTCGACGATCCTGTGGGTCACGCCCAGCTCGATGATCTCGCCCTCGCGCGAGATGCCCTCGCCGTACAGGATGTCGAACAGCGCCTCGCGGAACGGCGGCGCCACCTTGTTCTTCACGACCTTGACGCGGGTCTCGTTGCCGATGACCTCCTCGCCCTTCTTGATCGCGCCGATGCGGCGGATGTCGAGGCGCACCGACGCATAGAACTTGAGCGCGTTGCCGCCGGTCGTGGTCTCCGGATTGCCGAACATCACGCCGATCTTCATCCGGATCTGGTTGATGAAGATGACGAGCGTGCCGGCGCGCTTGATGTTGCCGGCGAGCTTGCGCAGCGCCTGGCTCATCAGGCGTGCCTGCAGGCCGGGGAGCTGGTCGCCCATCTCGCCCTCGATCTCCGCCTTGGGCACGAGCGCCGCGACCGAGTCGATCACGATGACGTCCACGCCGCCCGAGCGCACGAGCATGTCGGCGATCTCGAGCGCCTGCTCGCCGGTGTCCGGCTGCGAAATGAGGAGGTCGCCGACGTCGACGCCGAGCTTGCCGGCGTACACGGGGTCGAGCGCGTTCTCGGCATCGATGTAGGCGGCCACCCCGCCGCCCTTCTGCACCTGCGCCACGACCTGCAGGCACAGCGTGGTCTTGCCGGAGGACTCCGGACCGTAGATCTCGACGACGCGGCCGCGCGGGAGGCCGCCGACGCCGAGCGCGATGTCGAGGCCGAGCGAGCCGGTGGACACGACCGACAGGTCGCTCGCGATCTGCGCCTCGCCCATCTTCATGATCGAGCCCTTGCCGAACTGCTTTTCGATCTGGGCCAACGCGGCGGACAGCGCCTTGCTCTTCTGGTCTTCCATGGGGGCGTCGAGGGGCATGACAGTGGTCTCCGGAGTATCGCCCGGCGGCCGGAAGGCCGGGAAGGCGGGCTTTACGACGCGAAATGCTCGCATAGAACGATCGTTCGACGCAAGCCCCCCGTCCGGCCTAGGCCGGACGGCCGGGGTGCCGGGCGCCGGCGACCGGACCCCGCGGGCTCCCCGGCCCCGCCGCGAACCCGTACCATCCGGACCTTTCCCGCCAGCGGGCCGCGCACGCGGCCGCGACCGATGGGACTAACACAGGACGACCTGCGTGCGCTCGACCGGTTGCTGGGCGAAGTCCTCGACCTCGCCGACGACGCGCGCGCCCGATGGCTCGAGACGCTTCCGGCCGAGCACGTACGGCTGAAGCCCGCGCTGGCCGAACGGCTGGCCGAGCAGGACGGCGCGGTGCGCGGGCCGGCGGCGTTCGCGGCGGGTGCCGTCGTCGGGCGCTACCGGCTGCTGCGCGAGCTGGGCGCGGGGGGCATGGGCGTCGTCTGGCTGGCCGAGGGCACGGACGGGCACCTCAAACGTGCGGTCGCGCTCAAGCTTCCGCTGGCCGTCGTGCGCAATCGCGCGCAGGGCGGGCGCTTCGCGCGCGAACGCGACATCCTCGCGAGCCTCGCGCACCCGAACATCGCGCGGCTCTACGACGCCGGCGTCACCGGCGACGGCCAGCCCTACCTCGCGCTCGAGTACGTCGAAGGCGAGCCGCTGCCCGCGTGGTGCGACGCGCGCCGCCTGCCGCTGCGCGAGCGCCTCGCGCTGTTCCGCGACGTGCTGCGCGCCGTCGCCTACGCGCACGCGAACCTCGTCGTCCACCGCGACCTCAAGCCGTCGAACATCCTCGTCACCGCGGACGGCGACGTGAAGCTCCTCGACTTCGGCATCGCCAAGCTCGTGACCGACGGCGGCGGCGCGGCGACGGAGCTGACCCGCATCGCCGGCAGCGCGCACACGCCGGCCTACGCGTCCCCCGAGCAGGTCGCGAGCGCGCCGGTCAGCACGGCGACCGACGTCTATTCGCTCGGCGTCATCCTCTACGAGCTGCTGTGCGGCGCCCGCCCTTACCGGCCCGCGAACGCGAGCCAGAGCGCGCTGGAGGACGCGATCCTCCACCAGGAGCCGTCCGCGCCGAGCGCCGCGGCCGGCGACGAGGCCGCGGCGACGCGCGGCGCCGGCACGGCGCGCCGGCTCGCGGCCGCGCTCGCCGGCGACCTCGACACGATCGCGCTGAAGGCGCTGAAGAAGCGCCCGGACGAGCGATACCCGACCGTGGCCGCGCTCGCCGCGGACCTCGAGCGGCACCTGGCCGGCGAGCCGATCGAGGCGCGCGCCGACAGCGCGTGGTATCGCGCGCGCAAGTTCGTCGCGCGCAATCGCGTCGCCGTCGGCGCCGCCGCGCTCGTCGCCGTCTCGCTCGTCGCCGGGATGTCGGTCGCGCTGTGGCAGGCGCAGGCCGCGCGCGCGGAGGCCGAGCGCGCGAACGCCGTGCAGCAGTTCATGCTCGAGCTCTTCCGCGCGAACTCGGGCGACCAGACGGACCCGCAGCGCGCGCGGCGGACGACGGCACGCGAGCTGCTCGACATCGGCGCCGCCCGCATCCGCGAGGCCTTCGAAGGCCAGCCCGACGTGCGGATCGGCGTGCTCGACACGCTGGGGCGCCTGTACTTCGAGCTCGGCCTGTGGACGGAAGCGGGCGAGCTCGCCGCGCAATGGGTCGCGCTGCTGCGGCAGACGCACGGCGACCGGGACCCGCGCCTCGCGGCCGCGCTCGTCGACCTCGCGGAGGCGCTCGACCGGCGCGAGGCGCCCGCGCCCGACGCGATCCGGCCGCCGCTCGCCCAGGCGGAGGCGATCCTCGACGCGGCGGGCGACGACCGCAGCCTGCTGCGCGCGCGGCTGCACGCGGTCGCGGCCGAGCACTTCTCGACGGGCGCGCTGCCGACCGCGCGCGCGCACGCGGAGCGCGCCGTCGCCGTCTATCGCGCGCATCACCCGGGGGACCCGGGCCTTCCGGCAGCCCTCGCGGTGCTCGCGAGCATCGAGCTGCGCCAGGGCGAGTGGACGGCGGCACAGGCGACGATCCGCCAAGGGCTCGCGGCGGCACGCACGCTGCGCATCTCCGAGTTCCGGCTCGTGCTGCTGCTCCGTCGCGCCGGCGAGATCCACGCGTTCGTCGACGACGTCGCGGAGGCGGACGCGCTGCTGCGCGAGGCGGTCGCGGTCTCCGCGCGCGTCAACGGGCCGCAGCACCCGACGACCGTCGGCGTGCAGCGCGCGCTGCTGCGGCACCTGCTGTGGACGTCGCGGCTCGACGAAGCCGAGGCGCTCGCGGCCGTCGTGCTGGAGGCGGACCGGGCGGACGGCGGCCGCGACAGCGGCACCGCGGCGGAGACGCAGCGGATGATGTCGGAGCTGCACTTCAACCGCGGCGACCTGCGCGCGATGCTCGCCGATGGCGACGCGGAGGGCGGCGCGACGTACGTGACGGTGCCGTCGCGCTTCCGCGCCACCGCGATCCTCGCGCTGCGCGCTTCCGCGCGGCTCGCGGCCGGGCGCATGCGGGCGGCGGACGACGACGTCGCGCAGGCGCGCGGCATCCTCGCGCAGATGGCGATCGCGCGCGGCTCGCTCGTCTACGGCAACGTGACGGTCGCGGACGCCCGCATCCGCCTCGCCGCCGGCGACGCGGCCACGGCGCTGGCGCTGATGGCCGAGCAGGAGGAACTCTGGCGCGAGCACGACATCGGCACGGCGTCGCTGCGCGCCGAGGTGCACGCGATCGAGGTCCGGGCGCTGCTCGCCGACGGGCGCACGACCGAGGCGGTGGCGCTGGCGCGCACGGCCGAGGCGGAGTTCGCGCGCGCGCCGGTGCGCCCGTTTTCGCTGGCGACCGACGCCGAGCTCGCACTCGTGCACGCGCAGGCGCTGCTCGCTGCCGGCGATCCGGCGGCGGCGCTGCCGCACGCGGAGCGCAGCGTCGCGCTCTACGGCCGGGTCCACGTCACCGACAGCCCGTGGCGCGCCGAGGCGGAGGCCACGCGCGCGATCGCGCTGCTGCGGATCGGACGCGGGGCCGAGGCGCGCGCGCCGCTCGCGGCGGCGCGCACCGCGCTTGCCGCGCACCGCGAGCTGTCCGACCAGTTCCGCGCGCCGCTGCGACAGGCCGAGTCGCTGGCGCGCGGCGCCGCGCGCCCGCCGCAGCGCATGGCGGCCGGCGGGTAGCCGCTACCGCGGGGCCCCGAGCTCGCCGGCCAGCCGCGCGGTGAACGCTTCGCTCGCGCGCTCGATCAGGTCGAGCATGTGCTCGAACGCCTCGGGACCCTCGTCGTAGGGATCGGGGACCTCGCGCACGCCGAGCTGCGGGGCAAGGTCGAGGAAGAGCCCGAGGTGGCCGCCGAACCCCGCGGGGCGCAGCGCTTCCAGGTGCGTGAGGTTCGCGCGGTCCATGGCGAGGATCCAGTGGAACCGGCCGAAGTCGGCTGCCGTCACCTGGCGCGCACGCAGCGGCGTGAGGTCGTAGCCGCGCCTGGCGGCGTGCGCGATCGCCCGATAGTCGGGTGGATTGCCGGCGTGCCACTCGATCGTGCCCGCCGAGTCGATCTCGACGCGCCGGCCCAGGCCGGCCCGCGCGGCGGCTGCGCGGAACACCGCTTCCGCCGTCGGCGAACGGCAGATGTTGCCCATGCAGACGAAGAGCACGCGGGTCCGTGCGTCGGTTGCGGCCATCGCCGCCAGTCTACCGAACCGGGCGCGCCGCGGTGTCGGCGCCCGAACCGCGCAACCGTCGGGCGCCGCTAGGGCCCGATCCGCGCCAGCAGGCCTTCGAGCGCCGCGACGACCGCCGCCCGCCGGACGTGCGCGCGATCACCGTCGAAGTGCCGGGTCACGGCCTGCGCAGGAGCGCCGCGCGCCGCCCACGCGAAGCACACGGTGCCGACCGGTTTCTCCGGAGAGCCGCCGCCGGGTCCGGCGATGCCGGTGATCGCGACGGCGAACGCGGCCGGCGTGCGTGCGAGCGCGCCCTCGGCCATCGCGGCCGCGACCGCCTCCGAAACGGCGCCGTGCGCCGCGATCGTCGCGGCTGGCACGCCGAGCAGCTCGACCTTCGCCTCGTTCGAGTACGTGACGAATCCGCGCTCGAACCAGCCCGAGCTGCCGGCGACGTCGGTGATGGCGCCCGCCACGAGCCCGCCCGTGCACGACTCGGCGGTCACGCATGCCGCGCGGTGCGCGGCGAGCCGCGCGCCCAACTCGGCGGCCAGTGCCGCGATCGCGACGTCGGTCATGTGCAGTCTCCTCGCGCGATGACCGCGCGACGCGCCGCCGCGCCCTGCGGGCCTCGGCTCGGCTTCGCCTCGCCCGGCGCGCTCACTCGCTCCCTCCTCGTCCCGGCGGCGGCGTGCGCACGCCGGCGTCGTCGGTCGCCGCTGCCTCGCCCGCCGCCGCGCCCTGCGGGCCTCGGCTCGGCTTCGCCTCGCCCGGCGCGCTCACTCGCTCGCCCCGGGTTGCCCGCAGTAGTGATACGTGTACGCGGTGGCGAAGCCGAACTTCCGGTACACGGCAAGCGCGGGCGCGTTCTCCGCGTCGACCTGCAGGTAGGCGTGGGTGGCGCTGCGCTCCCACGCCCAGACGAGCAGCCGCGCGAGCAGCGCCGTGGCGACGCCGCGCCGGCGCATCGCCGGCGCCGTGGCCATCGAGAACACGCCGGCGAGCCCGTCCTCCAGCACGACGGTCCCCGCCGCGACCGGCGCGCCGTCCGCGTAGGCGACGAGCGCGCGCGTCCGCAGCGGGCTCGCGACCGACCGCTCGAACACCGCATCGCGCCCGTCGCGCGAGAGACCCTGCAATTGCGCCAGAGCGTCCGCGAACTCCGCAACGGACGGCGCGGCGATCTCGCAGCCCGCGGGATCCACGGGCTCGGGCGGCTTCGCGAGCCGCGCCACCTGCACGAGCGTCGGGTCGAACGCCTCGTAACCGTGGGCGACCAGTGCCGCGCCCAAGTCCGCCGGCTGCACGAACGGCGTGATGCGGAACAGCACCGGCAGGTGCCGCTCGGCGTAGGCGCGCTCGCAGTAGCGGATCTTCTGCGCCAGCGGCAGCGTCGAGCCGAAATGCGCGTTGACGCTGCGTGCGCGCCGCGCCTTGCTCGGCGCGAGGCGCAGCAGCCAGCCGTCGTAGAAGAGCTGGCGCTGCGTCTGCAGCGCGTTGAGCCCGGCCTCCTCCACGCGCACGAGGTCGGGGTCGCCGTGCTTCGCGGCGTGCGTCACGCGCCCAGCATCCGGTAGCCGACCGCGTAGACGAACACCGCGTACAGCGCAGCGACCACGTCGTCGGCCATCACGCCGATCCCGTTCTTCAGCGCGGCGTCGAGCTGCCGGATCGGCGGCGGCTTGACGATGTCGAAGAAGCGGAACAGCCCGAACGCGAGCGCGAGCGCGAGCGGCGTCGTCCCCGTGAAGAACAGCACGAGCAGAAACGCCGCCACTTCGTCGATCACGATGCTTCCGTGGTCGGGCACGCCGAGCGCGCGGCCGGTGACCTGCGACGCCCAGGCGCCGACGACGAGCAGCAGCACGATCGCGGCGACGTACGCCCCGTCGCCGGCGTGCGCGCGCAGCGCGAGCGCGATCGGGATCGCGACCAGCGTGCCGAACGTGCCGGGCGCGACCGGCGAGAGCCCCGCGCCGAACCCCAGCGCGACGAAGTGCGCCGGATGGTGGAACAGGAACGCGAAGTTCGGCCGCGCGTTCATCGGAAGTGGTCGAACGCCTGCGGGAGCGTTGCCATCGGCGCGCCGGCTTCGTCGCGGACGACGAGCCCCGCGCCGGCAACGACCCGCCCGATCCGCGTGACCGGCAGCGCGAGCTCGACCGCGATCGCCGCGAGCCGCGCGCGCGCGGCCGGGGGTGCCGTGAAGAGGAGCTCGTAGTCGTCGCCGCCGCCCAGCAGGCACGCGAGCGCCAGTTCGCGCTCGCCGTCGCGCAGCTTCTCGTCGAGCGCGGGTGCGCGCGGCACGAGCGGCAGGTCCACCTCGGCACCGACCCGCGACATCTCGAGGATGTGCGCAAGGTCGCCGACGAGCCCGTCCGACACGTCGATCGCCGCGGACGCGACGCCGCGCAGCCGCTCGCCCAGCGCGACCCGCGGCTCCGGTTCGTCGAGGCGGCGCTGCAGCGCGGCGAGCGAGGCGGCATCGAGCCGCGTGCGCCGCTGCAGCGCGGCGAGCGCCAGCGCGGCGTCGCCCAGCCGGCCCGACACGTGGATGTCGTCGCCCGCGCGCGCACCGGCGCGCGTGAGCGCAGCCCCGGCGGGCACCTCGCCGACGATCGTCAGGCACAGGTTGCGCGGGCCGCGCGTCGTGTCGCCGCCGACCAGCGTGACCGCATGGCGCGCGGCGAGCGCGAACAGGCCGCCGGCGAACGCGGCGAGCCAGTCGGCGTCGTCGTCGGGCAGCGCACCGCCCAGCAGCGCCCAGCGCGGGGTGGCGCCCATCGCCGCCATGTCGGACAGGTTGACGGCGAGCGTCTTGTGGCCGAGCGTGGCCGGATCGACGTCCGGCAGGAAGTGGCGTCCCTCCACCAGCATGTCGACGGCGAGCGCCAGCTCGCGGCCCGGCGTGGGCGCCACGATCGCCGCGTCGTCGCCGATGCCGACGCGCACGGCCGGATCGCGGACCGCGCGGCGGAAATAACGGTCGATCAGCTCGAACTCGTTCATCGCGCCACGTCGCCGATCTCGCGCTGCCAGCGCGCGAGCAGGCGCCGCCGCTCGTCCGGCTGCCCGAATTTCGCGGGGTCGACGTCGAGGGTCGCGGCCTGCGCGAAGCGCGCGGCCTCGGGCCGGATCGCCGCCGATGCGTTCGCGGGGATGATGAGGTTCTTCGTCCGGTTCGCGAGCTCCTGCGCGGACTTCGTCAGCGCCCAGTCGTAGAACGCCCGCGCCTCGTCCGGATGCGGCGCGCCGGCGACGATCGCCATGCCGCCCAGCGCGGCGCCGGTGCCCTCGCACGGGATCGCGATGTCCACGGCGAAGCCCGCCAGCTGCTGCGTGACGAACTCGTGGACGAACGACACCCCGACCGCGACCTCGCCGCGAGCGACGGACGGCCCCTGCGCGGTGCCCGACTGCGTGTAGCGGACGACGTTCGGCGCGAGGCGCGCGAGATACGCGAATGCGCCGTCCTCGCCGTACAGCGTGACCAGCGTCGCGAGGATCGTGTAGCCGGTGCCGCTCGTCACCGGGTTCGACATCTCGACGTCGCGCACGTACGCGGACAGCGGCAGGTCGGACCAGCAGCGCGGCGCGGGCACGCCGCGCCTGGCGAGCAGCGCGGGGTTGCTGCCGAAGCCGATGACGATCCGGTAGATCGCCGCGACGCGGTACCCGCTGCGCTGCGTCGCCGTCCGCGCCCACGGCGCGAGCTCGGGCAGCCGCGGCGACCGGTATTCGGCGAACAGCCCCTCGGACGCGCCCTGCAGGAACGGCTCGATCGTGCCGCCGTACCAGACGTCGGCCTTCGGATTGTCGCGCTCGGCGCGCAGCTGCGCGAAGTTCTCGCCGGTCGGCTTGCGCGTGATCGCGGTCGCGATGCCGGTCTCCTGCTCGAAGGTCTTCGCCGCGAGCTCGCACGCGTCGGCATCGTGGCTGCAGTAGAGGACGAGCGTGCGCGGCGCGGCCGCGGCCGGGCCCGCGAGTGCGGCCGCCGCGGCGACGCAGGCGACGAGCCGGCGCACGGGCCGCTCGCTCAGCGCGGGAGCGCGGCGATCTCCGCCGCGCGGGCGTCGGCGGCGAAGCGGTCGAGCACGCCGTTGACGTACCGGTAGCCGTCGGTGCCGCCGAACAGCTTCGCGAGCTCGACGGCCTCGTTGATGACGACGCGGTACGGGATGTCGGCGCGGCGCGCGAGCTCCCATGCGCCGATGACGAGGATCGCGCGCTCGACCGGCGACAGTTCGGACGGCTTGCGGTCGAGGTGCGGCGCGAGCGACGCGAGCAGCGCGTCGTACTCGGCGGCGACGCCTTGCCAGAGCTCGTCGAAGTACGGCTGGTCGGCGCGGGCGAAGCCGGGACTGCCGGCGAGATCGTCGCGCACGGTGCCCGCCGCGTTGCCCGACAGCTGCCGCTGGTACAGGCCCTGCAGCACGAGTTCGCGCGAGCGGCGCCGCGGGCTAGTCCTGGTCATCGATCGCGTCGAACAGGTTGGCGAGCTCGAGCGCGGCCTGCACGGCCTCGCGTCCCTTCCGGTCCATGCGCGCCTGCGCCTGCTCGTCGGTGTCGCAGGTGAGGATGCCGTTGCCGATCGGGACGCCGAACTCGAGCGCGACGCTCGACACGCCGGCGGCGGATTCGTTGCAGACGATCTCGAAGTGGTAGGTGTCGCCGCGGATCACCGCGCCCAGCGCGACCAGCGCGTCGTAGTCGCCCGACTGCGCGAGCCGCTGCAGCGCAAGCGGCGTCTCCAGCGCGCCCGGCACCGTGACCAGCGTGACGCGCTCGTCGGCGACCCCGGCGTCCTTCAGCGCCGCCAGCGCGCCTTCGAGCAGGCCTTCCCCGACGGCCGGATTGAAGCGCGACAGCACGATGCCCACGCGGGCGTGCGCACGCCGTGGCGCGGCGGTGATCCGTTTCACGGGCATGCGTTCGATCCTGGGGTCACGCGTGGCCGCGCGCCGCCGGCTCGTCCTCGTAGCCGGTGACCTCGAGGTCGAAGCCGGCCATGCTCGGCATCTTGCGCGGCTTCGCGAGCAGCCGCATCCGGCCGACGTTGAGGTCGCGCAGGATCTGTGCGCCGATGCCGTAGTTGCGCAGGTCCATCTTGGCCGCCGCCGGCGGCGGGGACGGCGCGATCGCGCGGTGGCGCAGCTCCTCGGCGCTCTCCGGCCGGTGCAGCAGCACGACGACCCCCCGGCCCGCGCGCGCGATCGCGGCAAGCGCGCCGCCGATCGACCACGAGTGCGCGACGCTGTCGGCGTCGAGCAGGTCCATCACCGAGAGCGGCTCGTGCACGCGCACCAGCGTCTCGGCGTCGGGCGCGATCGGCCCGCGCACGAGCGCGAGGTGCGTCGCGTCGGAGATCTTGTCGCGGTAGACGACGAGCCGGAACGCGCCGTGCGCGGTGTTGAGCGGCCGCTCGGCGATCCGCTCGACGATCCGCTCGGTCCGGCTGCGGTAATGGATGAGGTCGGTGATCGTCCCGATCTTCAGGCCGTGCGCGTGCGCGAAGGCTTCGAGGTCCGGCATCCGCGCCATCGTGCCGTCGTCGCGCATGATCTCGCAGATGACGGCCGCGGGCGTCAGGCCGGCGAGGCGCGCGAGGTCGCAGCCGGCCTCGGTGTGCCCGGCGCGCACGAGCACGCCGCCCGGCTGCGCCATCACCGGGAAGATGTGGCCCGGCTGCACGAGATCCGCCGGCTTGGCGTCGGCGGCGACCGCCGCCCGCACGGTCCGGGCGCGGTCCGCCGCCGAGATGCCGGTGGTCACGCCTTCGGCCGCCTCGATCGACACCGTGAAGTTGGTGCCGGTGCCCGAGCGGTTCGCGGACACCATCAGCGGCAGGCCGAGCTGGCGACAGCGCTCCTCCGTCAGCGTCAGGCACACGAGCCCGCGCGCATGCTTGGCCATGAAGTTGATGGCGTCCGGCGTGACGAAGTCCGCCGCGAGCACGAGATCGCCCTCGTTCTCGCGGTCCTCCTCGTCGACGAGGACGACCATCCGCCCGGCCTTCAGCTCGGCGACGATCTCCGGAACGGTGGCAAGCGGCATGCGTGGGGCTCCCGGTCGCAGCGCGGCGCGGCGCGTGCACCGCCGCGAGCCGGGATTTTACCCCACGGGCGGCGGGCGGCCCGGTCAGCCCGCCAGCAGGACGGTCGCGCGCACGAAATCGGGGGCGTCGAGGTTGGCGACGATGAACTCCGCGACGTCGGCGCGGGCGATGCGCTTGTGCGGCCCCGGCGTCGGTTCCGTCAGCACCCGGTAGAGTCCCGTCGCGGCGCCGCGCTTCAGCGCGGCCGGCCGCACGACGATCCACTCGGCGGCGCTCGCGCGCACCGCGGCCTCCTGCCGCCGCGTGTCCTCGGCGAGCGCACGCGAGAAGAGCGGCGCCACCAGGCCCCGCCGCGCGGCCGCGCCTTCGCCGGCGCACGTCACGCACACCAGCCTGCGCACGCCATGGCGCGCCATTGCGGCCAGCACGAGCGCCGTGCCGCGCGACAGCACGTGCGCGTCGCGGCGACCCGGCGGCGCCGCCACCGCCCACACGACCGCGTGCTGCCCGGCCATCGCGCGCTCGACGTCGGCGGCGTCGCCGGCGTCCCCGACGACCATCCGCACGCCCGTCACGGGCGAGGCGAAGCCGCCGGCGTTGCGGGCCATCGCCGTCAGCACGTGGCCGGCGCCGTGCGCGGCGACGACCACCGCGCGGCCCAGCCCGCGCGTCCCGCCCATCACGAGCACGTTCATGGGTGATCCCGCGCGGCGTGCCGTCCCGCTCCCCCAGGGGGCGCGTGCCTCGGGGCGGCCGGGCACTCATGCCGCGGGGGCCGGCGCCGGCATCGAGCCGGGGCGCACGCGGAACCACGCCGCGTAGAGCGCCGGGAGGAACACCAGCGTCAGCACGGTGGCGACGACGATGCCGCCCATCATCGCGACCGCCATCGGCCCGAAGAAATCGCTGCGCGCGAGCGGCACCAGCGCGAGCACGGCGGCGGAAGCGGTGAGAACGATCGGCCGGAAGCGCCGCACCGTCGCGCCGACGACCGCATCCCACGCCGACGCGCCTGCGGCAATGTCCTTTTCGATCTGGTCGACGAGGATCACGGAGTTGCGCATGATGATGCCCACGAGCGCGATCGTGCCCAGCATCGCGACGAACCCGAACGGCTTGCCGAACGCGAGCAGCGCGAGCACCACGCCGATGAGGCCCAGCGGCGCGGTCAGCACGACCATCAGCGTGCGCGAGAAGCTCTTGAGCTGGATCATCAGCAGCGTGAGGACGGTGATGACGAGCAGCGGAATGCCGGCGACGATCGACCGCTGGCCGCGGGTCGAGTCCTCGATCGCGCCGCCCAGCTCGATCCGGTAGCCGAGCGGCAGGTCCGCGCGCAGCGCGGCGAGCTCGCGCTCGACGCGCTTCGCGACGTCCGGCCCCTGCGCGTCGCCGCGCACGTCCGAGCGCACGGTGATCGTCGGCAGCCGGTTGCGCCGCCACACGACGCCGTCCTCGAGCTCGTAGCGGATGTCGGCGACCTGCGTGATCGGCACGGCGCGCCCGTTGCGCGCGGGAATCGCGAGGTCCTTGAGGAAGCTCATCTTCGCGCGCTCGTCGGCGGCGCCGCGCAGCAGCACCTCGATCTGCTTGTCGCGCTCGCGGTAGTACGTCACCGTGAAGCCGGACAGCGAGTTGTTGAGGAACGCGGCGAGTTCCTGCGACGACAGCCCGAGCACGCGCGCCTTGTTCTGGTCGATGGCCACGCGGATCACCTTGGACGGCTCGTCCCAGTCGAACTGGACGCTCGCGGTCTCCGGGTCGCGCCGCATGACGTCGGCCACCTGCTGCGCGATCCGGCGCACGTCGGCGACGTTGTCGCCCGACACGCGGAACTGCACCGGGAATCCGACCGGCGGCCCGTTCTCGAGCCGCGAGATGCGCCCCCGCAGCTCCGGGAAGTCGCGGTCGAAGAGATCGATGAGCCGCGTCCGCACCGCCTCGCGCTCGGGAAAGCTCCTCGCGATCAGCACGAACTGCGCGAAGTTCGACTGCGTCAGCTGCTGGTCGAGCGGCAGGTAGAAGCGCGGCGACCCGCTGCCCACGTACGCGACGTAGCTCTCGACCCCGGGATCGCGGTCGAGCACGCCCTCGAGCTTCTTCGCCGCGGCGAGCGACGCCGCGAACGAGCTGCCTTCCGGCAGCCGCAGGTCGACCAGCAGCTCGAGGCGCGACGACGCCGGGAAGAACTGCTGCGGCACGAACCGGAACAGCGCGAGCGCGCCGACGAACGCCGCCAGCGTGCCGACGAGGATCGTCGCGCGATGGGACACGCACCAGGCGACCGCGCGCCGCAGGCCGTTGTAGAACGGCGTCCGGTACACGGCCTCGGGATCGTCGGTCGGCGGCGGCAGCGGCGCCGGCGCCGGCGGCGTCCGCCCCGTGACGCGCGCCCACAGCCGCCGCCACAGCGGCGGCGCGTGCGCGTGCGCGCGGTCCGGCAGCATCCGGTAGCCGAGGTAGGGGATCACGACGACCGCGACCACCCACGACGCGATCAGCGCGATCGCCGACACCTCGAAGATCGACCGCGTGTACTCGCCGGTGCCCGACTTGGCGGTGGCGATCGGCAGGAAGCCGGCCACGGTGACGAGCGTGCCGGTGAGCATGGGAAACGCGGTGCTCGTGTAGGCGAAGCTCGCCGCGCGGAACCGGTCGTACCCCTGCTCCAGCTTGATCGCCATCATCTCGACCGCGATGATCGCGTCGTCGACGAGGAGGCCCAGCGACAGGATGAGCGCGCCCAGCGAGATCTTGTGCAGGCCGATGTCGAAGAGCCACATGCACAGGAACGTGATCGCCAGCACCAGCGGAATCGAGACGGCGACGACGAGCCCGGTGCGCAGGCCGAGGCTCACCAGCGACACCGCGAGCACGATGGCCACAGCCTCGGCCAGCGAGCGCAGGAACTGGTTGATCGACTGCTGGACGGCGCGCGGCATGCTGGAGACCTCGACCAGCTCGACGCCGACCGGCAGGTGCTGCGCGACGCGCGCGACCTCGCGCTCGAGGTCGCGGCCCAGCTCGATCACGTCGCCGCCCTTGATCATCGTCACGCCGAGCCCGAGCGCCTCGCGCCCCTGCACGCGCATCTTCTGCTGCGGCGGGTCGACGTAGCCGCGGGTCACCGTCGCGATGTCACCCAGCCGGAGCACGCGGTTGTTCGCGCGAAGCGAGATGTCGCGGATCGCCTCGACGCTGTCGAACGCGCCGGTCGGCCGCACGTAGATGCGGTCGGTCGCCGTGTCGAACACGCCGGCGGCCGCGACCGCGTTCTGCTTCGCCAGCGTGGCGATGATCTCGGAGGGGTCGATGCCCAGCGTGGCGAGCTTGCTGTTGGCGAGCTCGATGAAGACCTTCTCCTCCTGCTCGCCGATGAACTCGACCTTGCCGACGTTCGGTACGCGCAGCAGCTCCGCGCGCACCCGGTTGCCGAACTCCTTGAGGTCGCGGTAGCCGAAGCTGTCGGACACGAGCGCGTAGATGTTCGTGTACGTGTCGCCGAACTCGTCGTTGAAGTACGGGCCGCGGATGCCCTGCGGCAGCTGGTCGCGGATGTCGCCGATCTTCTTGCGCACCTGGTAGAACGCGTCGGTGGCGCTGCCCGGCGGCGCGGAGTCCTTCAGCGCGAAGAAGACGAGCGACTCGCCGGGCTTCGAGTAGCTGCGCACCCAGTCGATGTTGGGCACGTCCTGCAGCTTGCGCTCGACGCGGTCGGTGACCTGCTGCTCGACCTCGTACGCGGTGGCGCCGGGCCAGTTGGTCTTCACGACCATGACGCGGAACGTGAACGGCGGGTCCTCGGACTGGCCGAGCCGCTGGTACGCGAGCGCGCCGGCGAGGGCGAGGACGACGATCAGGTAGAAGACGAGCCCGCGGTGGGTCAGCGCCCACTCGGACAGGTTGAAGCGCGAGCCGGGCGCGTGCCCGGGCGGGAGCGGCGACGTCATCGCGGCGGCGCGGTGCGCGTCAGCGGTTCTGCGCGAGGCCCTTGCCCGGCGCCGCGTCCCCGCCGGCGGCGGCCGGCGTCGCGGGGCCGGCGTCGTACGGCCGCACGACCTGGCCCGGCACGAGCTTGTTGGCCCCCGCCGCGACGACCCAGTCGCCGTTGGCCACGCCGGAGGTGACGACCACGCCATCCTCGCGGTACTGGCCGATCGCGACCGGCACCAGCGACACCTGACCCGAGGCCGCGTCGAAGCGCCAGACGGCCGGCTTCCCGTCCTTGTGATAGATCGCGGTCAGCGGCAGCAGCGCGGCCGCGGCGCTTCCCGGCGCCAGGAGGCCGACGTTGGCGGTCATGCCCCACTGCAACGACGGGTCGGCGTCGACGATCGCGACGCGCACGGCGAACGTCCGCGTGACGGGGTCGACGGCCGGCGCGATCTCGCGCACGCGCGCCGCGTAGGCCTTCCCGGGGTTCGCCCACAGCACCGCGACCAGCTGGCGCGCCGCGCGCAGCTCGCCGATGCGGTTCTCCGGGACGCTGATCGCCACCTCGCGCTCGTCCTCGCGGGCGACGCGCACGACGCCCTGCCCGGCCGCGACGACCTGGCCCGGCTCGGCGCTGACCGCGGTGACCACGCCGTCGTCGTTCGCGACGAGCGTCGCGTAGCTCGCCTGGTTCTGCGACACCGCGAGGTTCGCCTTCGCCTGCTCGTGCTTCGCACGCGCGCTGTCGCGCGCGTTGCGCTTGGCGTCGAGCGCGGACGCGCTGATGAACTTCTCGCGGAACAGGTTCTGGTAGCGCTCGTATTCGCCTTCGGCGAACCGGTACTCGGTCTCGGTGGCGGCGACCTGTGCCTTCGCCGCTTCGGCCTGCAGCCCGACGTCGGCGGGATCGAGCCGCGCGAGCGGCTGCCCTTTCCGCACGTGCGCGCCGACGTCGACGTAGCGTGCGACGACCTTGCCGCCGATGCGGAAGCCCAGGTCCGCCTCGTACCGCGGCTTCACCTCGCCGGCGAACACCGCCGTGTCGGCGGCGGCGCCCATCCGGACCTGCGTCAGCAGCACCGGGCGCACGATCGGGGGCGGCGCCTCCTTCGCGCCGCACGCGGCGAGCACGCTCGCCACGACGACGGTCGCCGCCGTCCGCGCGGCAAGGCGCGCCGTCACCGCGCGCTCCCGGCGGCGCGCACCGCCGGCGGCAGCGGCCGCCCGACGGTGCCCGACCACAGCGCGCGCAGCGCGCGGTCGAGCTCGGCCGGATAGGCGAAACTGAAGACCGGCGACGAGTCGCCTCCACGCGCAGCCGGGCAGCCGGGGTCCGTGGCGGCCGACTGCGTCGACATCTGCCAGAGGCCGATGATGAGCGCGTAGCTGTGCCGGAGCAGCGCGACGCCGTCGCCGGCCCCGAGGTCCGGGAAGTGCCGCTCGAGGCCGGCGCCCGCGTTCGACAGGCGCTCGCCCATCCGCTGCTTGAACGCGAGGCCGGCCTCCGGCGGCACGCTCTGCCCCATCGTGCCGAAGCAGCGCGCCGCGAGCGGCAGGAACAGCGGGTTGTCGACCATGTGCTCGTGCGTGAGCGCCAGCACGTCCTCGACGCGCACCGGCCGGTCTTCGGCGAGGCGCTCGATCAGCGCGCGGAAGAACCCGTCGATGTTGCGCTCGTGCACGGCGAGCAGCAGCTCTTCCTTGCTGGGGAAGTACAGGTAGACCGTGCCCTTGGCGAGACCCGCCTCGTCGGCGACCTCGGCCACGTTGGCGATGCGCTCGGGCGAGCGGCCGAGCAGCCGCTCCGCCGCGTCGAGAATCGCGTGGTGCCGCTCCTGCTTGTCCTCCGCCTGGATCGCGCGCTGCCGGATCGCCATGTCTGGGGGCCTGACCCTCGGGAGCGCCGGTCCGGCACGATCGGGGGCTCGCCCCGGATTCGTCCGCCGCCGTGCGCTGCGTTCAACGACCGGACCCGGCTAACTGACTCCGGGTCACTTGGGCGGCAGACTAAATGACCATCGGTCAGTTGTCAACACCGCCCGCGTCAGAAGAGGTCGAGCGTCGCCCGGGTCAGCGCGCTCGCGGGGTTCGCATACTCGGCGACGACGCTGAAGTGGTCGGCGTCGGGCACGAACATCGGGCCGGCCTCCGGCCGCCGGACCTCCGGCCACGCGTCCCAGAGGAGTTGCGACTGGCGGAGGAATTCGGACGTCTCGTTCGCGCCGCAGGCGATCAGCAGCGGGACCGGGCTCGTCACCGAGCGCAGGGCGGGCGACATCCGCGCGGCCTCGGCGTCGTCGAGCCGGAGATCGACGTTGTACGAGAACAGCACGAGCGGCGTGAGGTCGTGGACCCCGGACAGCGTGACGCCGCCGGCGAGCGGCGGCGCCCCGAAGCCGCGCGCGGACCAGTCGGTGGCGAGCATCATCGCCGCGAGGTGGCCGCCGGCCGAGTGCCCGGCCACCACGACGCTTTGCGACGCGGCGCCGTGCGCCGCGCCCTCGCGCGCGACCCACGCGACGGCGCGCCGGCACTCGTCGACGATCGCCGCGATCGACACCGCCGGGCACAGGTCGTAGTTGACGTTGGCCACCGCGATGCCGCGCTCGACGAACGGTGCCGCGACGAACCCGTAGTCGTCCTTGTCGAGCGCGCGCCAGTAGCCGCCGTGCAGGAACACGAGCGTCCCGCGCGCGGCGGACCCGGGCACGAACAGGTCGAGCACCTCCTTCGGGCCCGGCCCGTAGCGCACGTTGCGCGCGGGGCGGAAGCGCTCGACCGCCGCCGCCGACCACTGCGCGTACTGCGCGAACCACCGCGGATGGTCCGGCACCGCGGCGCGGTTGTTGTAGCCGCGCTCGACGAATTCCGGCGTGTACGCGGGCGGCGGTGCCGTGGCGCCCATCGCGCTCACTCCGCGTCCGGCTGCCGCGCGGGCGCCGCGGCGGCGAACGGCGGCAGCGCGAGGCACGCCGCCTCGATGCGCGTGAGCGTCGGGTACGGCGAGAGGTCCATGCCGACGCGGCGCGCGTTCGCGAGCTGCGGCACGAGGCAGATGTCGGCGAGCGTCGGCGTGTCGCCGTGGCAGAAGCGGCCGGTCGCCGGGTCGCGCGCGAGCTGCCGCTCCAGCGCCTCGAGCCCGACGTCGATCCAGTAGCTGTACCACGCGTCCTTCTGCTCCTCGGTCACGCCGACGGTCTGCGTCAGGTAGCGCAGCACGCGCAGGTTGTCGAGCGGGTGGATGTCGCAGGCGATCGCCATTGCCAGCGCACGCACGCGCGCGCGCGCCGAAGCGCCGGCGGGCAGGACCGGCGGCGCCGGGTGCGTCTCCTCCAGATACTCGACGATCGCGAGCGACTGCGTGAGCACCGCGCCGTCGTCGGCCACCAGCGCCGGCACGAGGCCCTGCGGGTTTAGCGCGAGGTAGTCGTCGTCGCGCTGCGCGTTGCGCCGCAGGTGCACGAACGCGCGCTCGGGCGCGAGCCCCTTCAGGTTGAGCGCGATGCGGACGCGATACGCGGCGGACGAGCGGAAGTAGTCGTAGAGCTTCACGAAATGAGGGTCGGATTCGAGGTCGCGAGTGAGCATCCCGGCTTGCGGCAATGCTACCGCGAAACCCGCGAAAACCGCGCCAGGCTCGAGCAGGCGGGACTCAGAACGCGGAAATGCCCGTCTGCGCCCGCCCGAGGATCAGCGCGTGGATGTCGTGCGTGCCCTCGTACGTGTTGACGGTCTCGAGGTTGAGCACGTGCCGGATCACGTGGAACTCGTCGACGATGCCGTTGCCACCGTGCATGTCGCGCGACGCGCGCGCGATGTCGAGCGCCTTGCCGCACGAGTTGCGCTTCATGATCGACGTGATCTCGGGCGCCGCCTCCCCCGCGTCCTTCATGCGGCCGAGGCGCAGGCAGCCCTGCAGGCCGAGCGCGATCTCGGTCATCATGTCGGCGAGCTTCCTCTGCACGAGCTGGTTCGCCGCGAGCGGACGGCCGAACTGCTGGCGGTCGAGCGTGTACTGGCGCGCCGCGTGCCAGCAGAACTCGGCCGCGCCGAGCGCGCCCCACGCGATGCCGTAGCGCGCACTGTTGAGGCACCCGAACGGCCCCTTCAGTCCCTGCACGTTCGGCAGCAGGTTCTCCTCCGGCACGAACACCTCGTCCATGACGATCTCGCCGGTGACGGACGCGCGCAGCGAGAACTTGCCCTCGATCTTGGGCGCGGACAGCCCCTTCATGCCCTTCTCGAGGATGAAGCCGCGGATGATGCCGCCGTCGTCCTTCGCCCACACGACGAACACGTCGGCGATCGGCGAGTTGGAGATCCACATCTTCGCGCCCGACAGGCTGTACCCGCCCTTGACGCTGCGCGCGCGCGTGACCATCGAGCCCGGGTCGGACCCGTGGTTGGGCTCGGTCAGGCCGAAGCAGCCGATCCACTCGCCGGTGGCGAGCTTCGGCAGGTACTTCTTCCGCTGCGCCTCGCTGCCGTACGTGTAGATCGGGAAGATCACGAGCGAGCTCTGCACGCTCATCATCGAGCGGTAGCCGGAGTCGACGCGCTCGACCTCGCGCGCGATGAGCCCGTAGCAGACGTAGTTGAGGCCGGCGCCGCCGTACTCGGGCGGCAGCGTCGCGCCGAGCAGGCCGAGCGCGCCCATCTCGGGAAAGATCGACGGGTCGGTCTTCTCGTGCCGGAACGCCTCGCGGATGCGCGGCATCAGCTTCTCCTGCGCGTAGGCGTGCGCGGTGTCGCGGACCATGCGCTCCTCTTCGGACAGCTGCGCGTCGAGCAGCAGCGGGTCGTCCCACTTGAACACCGGCTTGGTCGACGGGTGGGCGCGTTCGGGGGCGTTCATGCGGGGGCTCCGGAAAGTGGCGGCGGGCAAGCGGCGATTATGCGCCGGCGGCGCGAGCGATCCTTGATCTGCGTCGGGGTGGGCGCCCGGCGCCTCACCCCCGGCCCTCTCCCCGCACGCCGGGAGAGGGAGGCGCCGATCCCACCGGCCGCGCGAAACGCACACCCTCGCCCCGCGCAGCGGGGAGAGGGTCGGCGCGCGGGGCGCCCGCTCAGTCCGGCAGCACCGCCGTCACCTCGATCTCCACCTTCGCGCGGTCCTCCATCAGCGCGGCGACCGCGACCGCGGTCATCGCCGGGAAGTGGCGGCCCATCACCTCCCGGTACGCGGCGCCGAGCGCGCGGGCGGAAGCGACGTACTCGCGCTTGTCGACGACGTACCACGTCATCCGCGTCACGTGCTCCGGCCCCGCGCCCGCCTCCCGCAGCACGGCCACCGCGTTGGCGAGCGCGACCTTCGCCTGCGCGACGAAGTCGTCGGTCTCGAATTCCTGCCGCGCGTTCCAGCCGATCTGGCCGCCGACGAAGATCGTCGTGCCGCGCGCGGCCACCCCGTTGGCGTACCCCTTCGGCGACGCCCAGCCTGCCGGCTGCAGCATGCGCATCGCGGCCGTCATGGCACCCCCCCGTCCTCACGGCTGCGCCCGCGCCATCTGCCGCAGCCGGAACCGCTGCAGCTTGCCGGTTTCCGTGCGCGGCAGCGCGTCGAGGAACTCGACCGACCGCGGATACTTGTACGGCGCGATCGACTGCTTGACGAACGTCTGCAGCGCCTCGACCGTCGCGGCGTCCCGGGCGTGGCCGGGCTTCAGCACGACGTACGCCTTGACGATCTCGCCGCGCTCGTCGTCGGGCGCGCCGACGACGCCGCACTCGGCGACCGCCGGGTGCGCGAGCAGCGCGCCCTCGACCTCCGGCCCCGCGATGTTGTAGCCGGCGCTGACGATCATGTCGTCGGTGCGCGCCTGGTAGACGAAGTACCCGTCGGCGTCGACGAGGTACGCGTCGCCCGTGTAGTTCCAGCCGTCCTTCACGTACTGCCGCTGCCGGTCGTCCGCGAGGTAGCGGCACCCGGTGGGCCCTTTCACGGCGAGCTTGCCGACCTTGCCCGGCGGCAGCGGCCGGCCGTCGTCGTCGAGCACGCACGCGACGTACCCGGGCACCGGCGTGCCGGTCGCGCCCGGCCGCGCGTGCGCCTCGTCGTGCGAGATGAAGATGTGCAGCATTTCGGTCGCGCCGATGCCGTCGATGATCTCGATGCCCGTCGCGTCCTTCCACAGCTTGCGCGTCGCGGCCGGCAGCGCCTCGCCGGCGGCCACGCACTTGCGCAGCGACGAGAGGTCGTGGGCGCCGGCCTGCGCGGCCATCGCGCGGTACGACGTCGGCGCCGTGAACAGCACGGTCGCGCGGTGCGCGGCGATCGCCGGCAGCAGGACGTCCGGCGACGGCCGCTCGACCAGCAGCGTCGCGGCGCCGACGCGCAGCGGGAACAGGAGCAGGCCGCCCAGCCCGAACGTGAACGCAAGCGGCGGGCTGCCGGTGAACACGTCGTCCGCGGTGGCCCGGAGCGTCGAGCGCGGCCAGCAGTCGCACGCGGCCAGCACGTCGCGGTGGAAGTGCATCGTGCCCTTGGGCTTGCCGGTGGTGCCCGACGTGAACGCGATCAGCGCCGTGTCGTCGGCCGCGGTCCGCACGTCGGCGAACGCCGCCGGCTTCGCGGCAGCCCGCGCCTCGACGCCGTCGGGCCGGTTGGACTCGAAGTACGCGACCGCCGTCAGCGTCGGGCAGGCCGGCCGCGCCGCAACGAGCTCGTCGGCGAGCCGCGCGTCGCACAGCGCGTGGCTCACTTCCGCCTTGGTCACGACGTCGGTCAGCTCCTTCGCGCGCAGCAGCGGCATCGTCGCCACCGCGACGCCGCCCGCCTTCATCACGGCGAACCAGCACGCGGCCATCATCGGCGTGTTCGGCCCGCGCAGCAGCACGCGGTTCCCGGGCACGAGCCCCAGGTCCTCGACCAGCACGTGCGCGATGCGGTTCGCGCGTGCCGTGAGCTCCCCGTACGTCCAGCGCGTGCCGTCCGGCGCGACGATCGCCGTGCGGGGACCCCAGCCGCGCGCGACCGCGCCGTCGAGGAGCTCGGTGCCGCAGTTGAGCGCGTCCGGGTACTGCAGCTCCGGCAGCGTGTACAGGAACTCCGGCCACTGGTCGCGCGGCGGCAGGTGGTCGCGGGCGAAGGTGTCGACGTGCGCCGTTGCGCTCATGGGGTACCTCCTGCCGGATCGTTGAGCACGGACCGGCCGACGATCAGCCGCTGCACGTCGGTCGCGCCCTCGTAGATGCGCAGCGCGCGGATCTCGCGGTAGAGCCGCTCGACCGCCTGCCCGTGCGTGACGCCGAGCGCGCCGTGCATCTGCACCGCCGCGTCGATCACCCGCTGCGCGGACTCGGTCGCCGCGAGCTTCGCCATCGCCGCCTCGCGCGTGGTCCGGGCGCCGCGCGCGTCGCGCAGCCACGCGGCACGATAAACGAGCAGCGCCGCGGCGTCGACGGCCGTGGCCATGTCGCCGACCGTCGCCTGCGCGATCTCGCGGTCGGCGAGCACGCCGCCGAACATCGGCCGCCGGCGCGCGCGGCCGGCGGCCTCGGCGAGCGCGCGCCGCGCGAACCCGACCGCCGCCGCGCCCACCGACGCGCGGAAGATGTCGAGCGTGCGCATCGCGAGCTTGAAGCCCTCGCCCTCGGCGCCCAGCAGCGCGTCCGCGCCGACGCGGCAGCCGGTGAACGCGAGCGTCGCGAGCGGGTGCGGCGCCATCACGGCGATCGGCTCCGACACTTCGAGGCCGGGCGCGGAGGCCGGCACGACGAACGCCGAGATGCCCTTCGTCCCGGCGCCCGTCCCCGTGCGCGCGAACACGCAGTAGAAGTCGGCGATGCCGCCGTTGGAGATCCACGTCTTGCCGCCGTCGAGCACCCAGTGCCCGCCGTCGCGCACCGCGCGCGTCGTCATCGCCGCGACGTCGGAGCCCGCATCCGGCTCCGACAGCGCGAACGCGGCGATCGCGTCGCCGCGACCCACGGCCGGCAGCCAGCGCGCGCGTTGCGCGTCGGTGCCGGCCAGCGTGATCGCGCCGCTGCCGAGCCCCTGCATCGCGAACGCGAAGTCGGCGAGGCCGTCGTGGTACGCGAGCGTCTCGCGCGCGACGCACAGCGCGCGCGAGTCGAGCGCCGGCAGCGCGCCGCCGTGCGCGGCCGGCACGCAGTAGCGCAGCCAGCCGGCCGCGCCCAGCGCCCGCACGAGGCGCCGGCACGCGGCGCCGGCGTCGGCGTCCGCATCGGGGCCCGCGAGCGCCGGCAGTCCGTCGCACCATGCGGCGAGACCGCGCGCGAGGTCGCGGTGGGCGTCGGCGAAGAACGGCCAGTCGAGGTGCGCGCGGGGCGGCGCGGACGGCAGCGAATGCGGGGGCCGTTCCACGCTAGCGACCCGACGGCTCGGATGCGTGCAGGCCCGACTTGAGGGTGCCGAGCAGCGCGTGCAGCCGGGCGCGGTCGGCCGGCGGCAGCGCCGCGAGCATCCCGATCACCCAGCGCTCGTGCTCGCGCGCCATCGCGTCGAACGCGCGCTTGCCCTTGTCCGTCAGCCGGACGGCGTACGCGCGGCGGTCGCCGGGATCCGGCCGCCGCTCCACCAGCCCCTCGTCGACGAGCTGGTCGGTGAGCCCGGTCACGTTGCCGCCGGTCACCATCAGGCGGCGCGTGAGCTCGCCCATGCGCAGGCCCTCGGGATGGCGCTCGAGCTGCGCCATCAGGTCGAAGCGCGGCAGCGTGATCGCGAAGCGCTCGCGCAGGTTCGCGCGCACGCGCCGCTCGATCAGCGTCGCGCACGTCAGGAGCCGCAGCCACAGCCGCAGCGAGTCGTGGTGCGTGTCGGACGCCCGCGACTCGAGGTCGGGCGCCGCCTCGATCGCCGCCGCCGCGCCGGCCGCCGTGCGCGGCGCCGCCTCGCCGGTCTCGTCCATTGCGTCCATTCCGTTCATCCGTTCGCCTCGGGCCGCTCGGCGGCCATCTGCGCAGCACGCGCGAGGTTGCGCTCGAGCTGTGCCTTGCCGGACCGGTACTGCACCGGCCACTCGACGTCCGCTACGCCGAGCTGCGCCGCCGCGTGCAGCGTCCAGTACGGGTCGGCCAGGTGCGGTCGCGCGAGCGCGCACAGGTCGGCGCGGCCCGCCATCAGGATGCTGTTGACGTGGTCGGGCTCGAAGATCGCGCCGACCGCCATCGTCGCGATCCCGGCCTCGTTGCGCACGCGGTCGGCGAACGGCGTCTGGTACATGCGGCCGTACACGGGCTGCGCGAGGCGCGTCGTCTGCCCCGACGACACGTCGATGAGGTCGGCGCCGGCGGCCCGGAAGAGCTTCGCGATCTCGACCGCGTCGTCCGGCGTGTTGCCGCCGTCGGCCCAGTCGTGCGCGGAGATCCGCACCGACATCGGGCGGTCGGCGGGCCAGACGTCGCGCAGCGCGCGAAACACCTCGAGCGGGTACCGGCAGCGATTCGCGAGCGTTCCGCCGTAGTCGTCGTCGCGCCGGTTGGTCAGCGGGCAGATGAACGCCGAGAGCAGGTAGCCGTGCGCGCAGTGCAGTTCCAGCCAGTCGAACCCGGCCTCCACGGCGCCGCGCGCCGCGCGGACGAACTCGTCGCGGACGCGCTCCATGTCCGCGCGCGTCATCGCGCGCGGCACCTGGTTGTCCGGCCCATAGGCAATCGCCGACGGCGCGACCAGCGGCCAATTGCCGTCCGGAAGCGGCATGTCGGCGTCCTGCCAGCCCAACTGCGTGCTGCCCTTCGTCCCGGCGTGGCCGAGCTGGATCGCGACCTTCGCCGGCGTGCGCGCGTGCACGTAGTCGACGATGCGCCGCCAGGCGGCGACGTGTTCCGGCGCGTACATGCCGGCGCACCCGGGCGAGATGCGCGCGTCCGGCGCGACGCACACCATCTCGGTGAACACGAGTCCGGCCCCGCCGTGTGCGCGGCTGCCGAGGTGGACGAGGTAGTAGTCGTCGGGCGTGCCGTCGCGGCACGAGTACTGCGCCATCGGCGACACGACCACCCGGTTCGGGACCGTGAGCCCGCGCAGCCGGAACGGCGTGAACATCGGGGGCACCGCGCGTTCGCCGCCGGCCGTGCGGGTCGCGAACCAGCGCTCCATCCGCTCGACGAAGGCGCGGTCGCGCAGCCGCAGGTTCTCGTGCGAGATCCGCTGGCTGCGCGTGAGCAGGCTGTAGGCGAACTGCTCCGCCTCGAGCGCCGTGTAGCGCGCGACGTGCTCGAACCACTCGGTCGAATTGCGCGCGGCGTTCTGGATCTTCAGCACCTCGACCGAGCGCTGCGCCTCGTAGCGCGCGAGCGAGGCGTGGAGATCACCGCCCTCGCGAAGCGCGTCCGCGAGGGCGATGGCATCCTCCAGCGCGAGCTTGGTGCCGGACCCAACCGAGAAGTGGGCGGTGTGCGCGGCGTCGCCCATCAGGATGACGGGCACGTCGCGGCCGTCGACGGCGGCCCAGTGCACCCACGTGCGGCAGACCACGCGCGGAAAGCGGATCCAGATCGCGGACCCACGCAGGTGCGCGGCGTTCGACATGAGCCGCTGCCCGTCGAGCCACGGCGCGAACAGCCGCTCGCAGTACGCGATGGCGTCCTCCTGCGACATCGCCTCGAGGCCCGCCGCGCGCCACGTCTCCTCGGGCGTCTCGACGATGAACGTCGACGTGTCGCCGTCGTACTGGTACGCGTGCGCCTGGAACCAGCCGTGCGGCGTCTCGACGAACGCGAACGTGAACGCGGGGAAGAGCTTCTTCGTGCCCAGCCAGACGAACCGGCAGCGGCGCACGTCGACGTCGGGCCGGTAGCTCCCCGCGTAGCGCGTGCGAATGCGGCTGTTGAGCCCGTCGGAGGCGATGACCACGTCCGCGCCGAACTCGCGCGCGGCGGCCACGTCGTCGGCGACGTCGGTCTCGAACACGAGCTCCACGCCCAACGCCTCGCAGCGCGCCTGCAGGATGTTGAGGAGCCGCTTGCGGCCGATGCCGCAGAAGCCGTGGCCGCCCGACGTGATCGTCTGGCCCCGGAAGTGGACGTCGATGTCGTCCCAGTGGTTGAACGCGCCGGCGATCTCCGCCGCCGTCTCGGGGTCCGCCGCGGCGAGGTTGTCGAGCGTCTGGTCCGAGAACACGACGCCCCAGCCGAACGTGTCGTACGGCCGGTTGCGCTCGACCACGCGGACGGCGTGCGCCGGGTCGGCCTTCTTCAGCAGCAATGCCAGGTAGAGGCCGGCGGGTCCGCCCCCGATGCACAGCACGCGCATTGCGAAGTCTCCTCGGCCGCCCTCCCGTCGCGCCGGCGGGATTATAGGTCGGTGTCAACATTTTATTTATAAAATATCTCCTGTCAAGCTCGACCATTCGGCCGATGGCCCCGCGTCGCCCCGGGGCGCTAGCGTGGCCGGGTCGCCGGCAACCTGCGCCCGGCGGGGAGGCCCCGATGATCCGCACGCGCAATCCGGGAAGGCGCCGCCCGGCGAGGGGCCGCCCGCGGGCCGACCAGCGCCGATGGCGCGGGCACTCGCTGGTCGAGTTGCTGGTCGGCATGGCCATTGCCGCGGCGCTGCTGGCCATGGCGGTCCCGACCTGGCGCGGCGTGATCGCCGACGAGCAGCTCATGAACCACGCGCGCCTGCTGGCCGGCAGCATGCGGACCGCGCGGTCGGAGGCGATCAAGCGCGGCCACCGCGTCAACCTGTGCAAGTCGGCGAACGGCCGGCAGTGCGCCGACACCGGCGGCTGGGAGCAGGGGTACCTGATGCACGGCGACTACGGCCGCACCGGCGACGTCGACGGGCCGGACACCGTGCTCCGCTACGAGCCGCCGCCCAAGGACATCCGGGTTTCCGCCAACCGGCCGCTGCGCGACTACGTTTCCTACACGGCCTTCGGCCACGCGCGCCTGCTGTCGGGCGCACTGCAAATGGGCACGTTTACGCTGTGCAAGCCGGGCCGCCGTGCCGTCGAAGTCGTTCTGGTGGCCTCCGGTCGGGTCCGGATTGACCGGATCCGCGCGATTTGTCCATGATTTCCCCAGCCCGGGGACGCCGGCCCGGCGGTCGCGCGACGGGCGGCCGGACCGGCCCCGGCCAGAGGGAAAACCGGTCGTCCGGCCGACCGTCCGTACCCGGCGATGCACCACTAGTCGGGGCTTCGTTGCGGCGCCCCCACCCTGCCCTTACGATGGGCTTGTCCACTGGGAGTTGCCATGGTTCGCACCAATCGCCCGACGCCCGCCCGTGACGGCGGCTTCACGCTGATCGAGATGATGATCGTGCTGGTGATCCTCGCGATCCTGGCGGCGATCGCCATCCCCAGCTACAGCAACTTCGTGATGCGCGGCCGCCTGATGGACGCCCATGCCAAGCTGGGCGACCTGCGCGGGCAGATGGAGCGCTACTTCCTCGACAACCGGACGTACCAGGACACGAGCGGAGCGCTGTGTGGCATCGACGACGCCGCGATCAACATGACGGCCACCTACAACGCCGACGGCGGCCGCAGCTTCGACATCGCCTGCGCGGCGCCCACGCCGACGACCTACACGCTCACGGCCACCGGCCGGGCCGCGCGCGGCATGAGCGGCTTCACGTTCACGGTCGACCAGGCCAACGCCCGGGCCACCACGGCCGTGCCGAGCGGCTGGACGACGTCGGGCAACTGCTGGGTCGTCCGCAACAACGGGGACTGCTCGTGACGGATCCCGCGCAGCGCGGCTTCTCGCTGATCGAGCTCATGATGGCGCTCGCCATCCTGGCGATGCTGCTCGTCCTCGCGGCGCCCAACTACGCGGCGTGGGTGGCCGACGGGCAGATCCGCGCCGGGGCGGAGTCGATCGTCGGCGGCATGCGCATCGCCTATGCGGAAGCGATCAAGCGCAACCAGCCGGTCGAGTTCATCCTCGACCCGACGACCGGCACCGGGGGCTGGACGGTCCAGCTGCCGGACGCCACCGGCATCCGGACCGAGCACTTCGGCGAGGGCGCGAAGCTGGCGGCGTACACGGCGGCCCCGGGCAGCGCCACCACCGTCACGTTCAATCCGCTGGGCCAGATCATCGCGAACAACGACGCGAGCCCCACGCTCACCGAGGTCGCCGTCACGTTCAGCGGCGCCACGGTCAACTCGCGCCCGCTCACGGTGCTCGTCGGCGGCGGCCGCACCGGCATCAAGCTGTGCGACCCGGCCGTGACCAACACCTCCGACCCGCGCTTCTGCACGACCTGACCCGCGCCATGAACGCCGTCGCCTTCCCGCAACGCCAGCGCGGCAGCTTCCTGCTGGAGGCGCTGGTGGCCGTGCTGATCGTGGCGCTCGGCATCCTGGGCCTGGTCGGCCTGCAGGCGCGGGCGATGCAGGACACCGACGATTCCCAGTACCGCGGCGAGGCGGCGTTCCTTGCCAATGACGTGATCAGCCAGATGTGGACGTCCGACCAGGCCACGCTGGCCACGAACTTCGCGACGAACGCCACGGCCGGCTCCCCATACGACAATTTCAAGACGATCGTCCAGCGCCGGCTGCCGGGCGCCGACCTGCAGGACCCGGAGATCACGGTCACCGCCCGCGGCGCCACCGCGTCCTTCGGCTACGACGTCCTCGTGACGATCTACTGGCAGCCGCCGTCGGCGGCGTGGCGCCACCGCTACGACGCGACGGCCACCGTGAGGCTCAACAACTGATGGCCCGTTTCGCGACAATCCGGCACGCGGCGCGGCAACGCGGCGCCTCGATGGTCGAAGTGCTGGTCGGCATCCTGATCGGCCTCATCGTCGTCGCCGTCATCTACAACACGCTCGTCGTCGCCGAGGGCTTCCGCCGGGCCACGCTCGGCGTGGCCGACGCGCAGGTCACCGGCCAGCTGTCGCAGTTCGTCATCGGCCGCGAGCTCGCCAACGCGGGCAACGGCGTCATGTCGGGCGATGGCGTGGACGTGCTGTCCGCCTGCAGCCTGGCGACGCTGCGGCCGATGCCGGTGCTGATCGAGGACAGCGTGGCCGCGGACACGCCCGCCGGCGCGTCCGTCGCGAACGACCGCATCACGCTGTTCTACAGCAACTCGCCGCGCATCGTGCATCCGGTCCGCGTCGACTCGCCGGTGCAGCCCGCGAACAACGATCCGATCGTCGTCGTGAGCCCGAACGGCTTTGCCGTCAACGACTGGTTCATCGCCGTCGACAGCGCGTCGACCGACTGCACGATGGGGCAGGTCACCGCCATCACGCAGCCCGACGGCGTCACCGCGTGGCCGCCGGCGGCCGCGGGCGGGCTGGTGAAGCTCGCGTTCACGAAGAAGGCCGGCACCAACCACATCTACCCGACGCTGTCCGCGCGCGTCGTCAACCTCGGCCGCAGCGTGACGCGCACCACGTACTCGATCGACCCGACGAAGTGGCAGCTCAACTCGACCGACGAGAACCCGGGGCTCGCGGCCGCCGCGACGGCCGTGCCGCTCGCCCAGAACGTCGTGCTGCTGAAGGCCCAGTACGGCGTGGACACGAACAACGACCAGGTCCCGGACTGCTGGACGCCCGCCGACGCCGCCGACACCTGCGGCGTCGGCCTCGACTTCTCGAAGGCGTTCTTCACCGGAGGCGCCCCGCCCAACCTCGCCGCGCGCATCCGCGCGATCAAGGCCGTGCGCGTCGCCATCGTCGTCCGCAGCGAGGACGTCGCCAAGGCGGACGCGATGAACGCGACGCTGGTGAACCAGAGCGCCTGGATCTTCAACTGCGCGGCCAACGACGCCACGTGCCAGGGCCGCATCCAGCTCGACAACACGATCCTGCAGGACTACGGGCGCTATCGCATCTACGAGGCGACGATCCCGCTGCGCAACGCGATCTGGAACCAATTGTGACCTCCATCGCCTCCCGCGCCCCCGACCGCCGGCGCCGCCCGTCGCGCGAGCGCGGCGTCGTGCTGTTCATCGCGCTGATCGCGATGGTGGTCCTGAGCCTCGCGGCCGTCGCGCTGCTGCGCGCGACCGACTCCGGCACGTCGATCTCGGGCAATCTCGCGTCGAAGCAGGCGACGCTGGGGCCGGTCAACTACGCGGTCGAGCAGGCGGTCGCCGCGCTGTTCGAGGGCCCGGGCGCCATCGCCGACCTGTACAACCACGACCTCGGCAAGAACTACTACGCGAACATCCAGCCCGGCGAGACCGCGAACGGCGTGCCGGCGGCGCTGCAGGGCACCACGCCTTCCGCCTACCCGGTGACCTTCCAGCAATACGACGACCCCTCGACACCGTCGATGTACACGGTGCGGTGGGTGATCGAGCGCATGTGCCAGGGCTCGCTGCCGGCGCCGGGGCCGTTCTTCGGCGATCCGCTGACGCCGACGGGACTGCAGGCCTGCGACATGCTGCCGCCGAAGGTCTCGTCGGCCGGCACGCACGGCGAGGAGCGGACGTCGGTGCCGCCGACGCCGCTGTACCGGGTGTCCATCAGGATCGACGGCCCGGTCGGAACGAACACGGTGACCTTTGCGCAGGCAATGCTGCGCTGACGCATGCATTCCAGGACGGCCCCCATGACGACGAACAACTCCCCCGTGGCGCGCAGGTGGATCGCGGCGATCACCGCCTTCACGCTGGCGGCGATGCCGATGTCCCAGGCGGCCTACGGCGCCGCGACGGTGCTGGCGGACCAGCCGATCGCGGCCAAGGTCGCGGCCAAGCCCAACCTGCTCTACACGTTCGACGACTCGGGCAGCATGACGCTGCGCTACAGCCCGGACTTCGTGGTGACGAACTCCTACTGCCGCAGCTCGGCCGGCAACACGATCGCGGCGTGCAACACGGGCTGGTTCGACAACTTCACGAACGGCGGCAGCACGCGCCGCGGCCTGGACGAGCCGATGCACGCGGCGGAATTCAACAAGCTCGCCTACAACCCGAACATCTCGTACGACCCGCCGGTGGACGGCGCCGGCAACCAGGCCTCCGCCGCCGCGCCCGGCGGTGCCCCGGCCGCGACCGTCTACAAGATGATGAACGCCGCGAACACGCTCAACTGGGCGCGCGTCCCGAACGACATGTACCTGACGCCGCCGGCGAGCCTGCCGCCGCCGACGACGACCAACACCACCGACCTCTCCGCGAAGGTGCGCATGCTGGTGTGGTGCAACACCGACTGGCCGCGCACCGCGCTGCCCGGCAGCCAGGACCCAGCAACGTGGGCGGAGGTCGGCGACGTCAACGGCGAGTACACGAACACGGCCGGCCGCGACTGCCGGATCGACGGCACCGTCTACGACCCGCTCGACAGCGCGCCCGGCGTCGGCAACGACTACAACTACCCGTACGCGAGCAGCTTCGCGACGCCGACGAAGGACGCCAAGTTCTTCTACCGCAACTCGCGGATCAGCGGCAACTACACCAACCGGACGATCTGGTGCAAGACCAGCGGCCCCGGCTGGCCGCAGACCTGCGTGAACGGAACCACGTGCACCGGCACCATCACGGTCACGCCGTCGGTCCCGCAGACGTGCTTCTGGCAGAGCGATGCGACGACGACCGGCGCCCCGTACACGTACTCGCCCGTGGGGTGCAGCACCCAGCCGCTCATCTACCAGATGACGTGGGACGGCAGCGGCTGCGTCGGCACGATCGGCATCGAGTGCCAGGGCTGCAGCCGGACCGGCACGACGCTCACGACCGGCAAGAACGGTCGCTGCCGTCTCGCGAGCTCGTCGGCCCCGGGATCCGGCGGCAGCAACACAACGTGCAACTGTTCGGAAACGGCCCACACCGGCGCCGCCACCTGCACGCTGCCGGCGTGCGGCGACTACGATCCGCCCGACACGTGCAGCGGTTCGTGGAACCAGATCTGCACGCCGTACACGGGGACTCCCACCTGCAACCAGACCTACGGCGGCGCGCCGGGTGCGACCGGCGGCACGACGCTGCTGAGCGACGCCAACGGCGCCGGCGACACGTGCCGGCACAACAACAACGCCGGCGCGTACACGTCGAACCGCTTCACCTACCCCGAGACGTGGCCGAACGGCTCGGCCACGACTACCTTGTTCGACAAGCGGCTCACCGACTCGACCTGCGGCGTCATTCCGCGGACCGTCCAGATCCCGCAGTACTACAACGTCGTGTCGTCGGTCCAGTACTGCAACCTGCAGCGCACGGGCGCCTCCTACAACGACGACCCGTGGCGCGGCTTCGGGCGCGCAGGCGTCTGCAAGACCAAGAACGACCTGACGACCTACAAGTACCCGCTGTACGGGCCGATCCAGCGCGTCGGGATCGTCAACGACGGCCGCATGTTCGCGTACACGGACCCGTTCTCGGGCATCTCGGGCACGCGCACGTGGGACGCGGAGATGACCAACTTCGCCAACTGGTGGACGTACTACCGCTCGCGCGTGCTCGCGGCGAAGACGACCACGGCGATCGCGTTCAACATCGTCGACAACACGTTCCGCGCCGGCTTCCACACGATGAACACGGCGACGACGAACTGGCTCGACTCGAACGACTTCATCGCGGCGCAGCGCGCCGCGTGGTACGCCAAGCTGTTCGGCGTGTCAATCGGCGTGGCCAAGACGCCGACGCTCGACGCGCTGATCCGCATCGGCCAGCTGGTCGAGAACGGCGCCGGCGCCGTGGGCGGCCTGCCCGCGCACTCGGACCCGATCCCGACCATCGCCGGCAATCCGGTGTCGTGCACGGCGAACTACCACATCCTGTTCACCGACGGCACGACCGACCAGATCACGCTGCCCACGCTGGTCGGCGAGGTCGACGGCACCACGGTGCCCGCGCCGTCGGCGACCGTGCTGCCCAACGGCCCGGCGAGCAACCCGGAACGCTCGGTCGCCTCGCTGCAGGCGCTGGCCGGCAGCCCGTGGCCGCGGCCGTACCGCGACGCGCCCACCGCCACCGCCAACACGCTGGCCGACATCTCGCTCTATTTCTGGATGCGCGACCTGCGCACCGGCGCCGGCTACGAGAACGACGTGCCCGCGGTCGACGGCCGCGCCGGCGGCGACCTCGACTGGAAGAGCGACCCGGCGTTCTGGCAGCACGTGAACTTCTCCGCGCTGTCGTACGGCGCGGACGGCATGCTCGACGGATCCCGCTACGTGCCGGTCACCACGAGCATTGCCGCGGGGACCCAGGAGTGGTTCACGGCGCCCAACTACCCGGCGCCGCCGAACAACGCGCTGTTCCCGGCCGGCAACCCGCGGGCGGTGGCCGTCGACGACCTGTGGCACGCCACGGTCAACGGCCGCGGCAAGTTCGTGTTCGCGGAGACGCCGATCGAGATCGCCTACGGCCTCGGCAGCATCATCTCGGGCATCCTCAACGGCCGCAAGGCACGTGTCGGCGCGACGTTCGCGAGCCGCAACCTCTCCGCGACGAACAACTTCATCTACGAGGCGACGATCGAGCCGGGCTGGACCGGCGACCTCAAGAAGGTGACGATCAACACGACTACCGGCGCCGAGGGCGCCGTGCGCTGGTCCGCCGGCACCAAGCTGACCAACCTGCTCGCCACGCCGGCGCCGGGCGCGTCGCCGGTGAACGACTTCGACAACACGTGGTTCCTGAACCGCAACATCGTCACGCGCGACATCGACGCGGGCACGTTCACGGTCGTGCCGTTCCGCTGGACGAACCTCAACAACGGCACCAACACGCAGCTCAACACGTTGTCGCCCAACGTGACGCGCCAGCAGATGCTCGTCGCCTACCTGCGCGGCGGCTCGACGTTCGGCGCGGGGCCGAATCCCGCGCTGATCGAGGGCACCGGTATCGGGCAGTTCCGCGAGCGCAAGGGCACGACGGCCAAGCTCGGCAACATCAGCGACAGCAAGCCGGTCGTGATCGGCCCGCCCAACAAGCCGTTCACCGATGCGAACGACTACGGGTACGACGGACCCTTGGGCTACAAGGCGACGAACGCCGCGCGCAGCCTGCGCGTCTACGTGGGCGCCAACGACGGCCTGTTCCACGTGTTCAACGGCGAGGACGACTCGGGCCCGAACACCGGCGGTTCCGAGGTCTGGGCCTACGTGCCGAGCGGCGTGTTCACCAGCGCCTTCGACGAGGGCGGCAAGGCGCGCAAGGGCATCCAGGCGCTGTCGTTCCAGGACGGCGGCGCGCCGATCTTCAAGCACCACTTCTACGTGAACGCGCCGCCCAAGACGCAGGACGTCGACTTCGCCAACTGCGGCAGCAACTCCGCGTGCACGCCGGACTGGCGCTCGCTCGTGGTCGCGAGCCTCGGCAAGGGCGGCAACACGTACTTCGCGATCGACGCGACCAACCCGGCCGTGGCCGACGAAGCGCAGGCGGCCGCGAAGGTGCTGTGGGAGTTCGCGCTGCCGTACAGCGAATTCTCGTTCGGCAAGCCGATCATCGCGAAGACCCGTGCCGACGGCTGGGTCGTCATCGTCGCGTCCGGCTACAACAACATCAAGCCCGGTGGCGACGGCAAGGGTCACCTGTACGTGCTGCGGGCCTCCGACGGCGCGCTGCTGCGCACGCTCCACACGACCGCCGCCGACACCGGCACGACGACCGATCCGAGCGGCCTCGCGCAGATCAGCGGCTACGTGAAGGACGACGCCAACCAGGTGCTGGAGCAGATCTACGGCGGCGACCTCAACGGCCGCCTGTGGCGCTGGGACGTCTCGAGCGCCGATCCGACGACGTGGCAGGGCAAGACCGTGCTGATCGCCCAGCTGAAGGACTCGGCGAACGCCGCGCAGCCGATCACGACGGCGCCCGAGATCGAGATCGACGTCAACAACGGCATCGACCGGTTCGTGTTCGTCGGCACCGGGCGGCTGCTGGACCCGACCGACCTCACGACGCCGAGCCCCGAGCAGATCCAGACCGCGTACGCGATCCGCGACGGCGAGCTCGAGACGCCGAAGCCAGCCGCCGACCTGCCGATCGTGCCACGGACGAGCATGGCGTCGGTCGACCTGACCACGGTCGGCGGGGCCACGACGGCCGCGCCCAACGGCTGGTACGCCGACCTGCCGGCCGGCCAGCGGGTGGTGGTCGACGTCGTCGCGGAGTACAACGTGTTCTCGTTCACGGGCACCGTGCTGCAGCCCGACCCGTGCCTGACGTCGCTGCCGGCGTACATCTACGCCCGCGACTACGTGTCGGGCGAGTCGCTGGTGTGGACGAGCGGCACGCAGCAGGCGAGCTTCTTCTCGAACGAGGGCGCCGTCGGCCTCGAGCTGGTCGCGCTGGAAGACCCGACCAAGTCGTTCCCGACCATCGCCATCGTCTACACGAAGGAAACCAACGCGTCGATCGACCCGGTGACCATCCGGCCGAAGGCATTCGGCGGCGGGCACCGGCTGTCGTGGCGCCTGCTGGCCGACTGACCGCGGGCGTGCGCATCGGCTGACCCGCGCACGACGACGATCCGGACGAGGGGGGGCGCCCGTGGCGCCACCCCTCGTCGCTTCCGGCCATGACGACCGCCTCCCGTCGCCCACCCGCCATCGCGCCGGCATTCGCGGCCTCCCTCGTCATCCACATCGCGGTGGGCGTCGCGCTGTTCGGCGTCGTCTCGACCGGTCGCCAGGGGCAAGGCGACCCGTTCGCGCCGCTGGCCGTGCGCCTGGTCGGGCCGCCGTCGCCCGCGGAGGCGCCGCCGGTGCCGGCGGCCCCCGAGGTCGTGGTGACCACCGATGCGTCGGCCGTGGCGTTGCCGGCACCGTCGGACGCGTCGAGCGCCGAGCCGCGCCCGGCGCGGGTCGCCGACGACGTGCGGGTCGCGGTGCAGCCGCGGCCGTCCGCCAACGCGACGGCGCCCTCGCGCGGAACGGTCGCGGTCCGCGAGAACTACGGGGCGATGGGCGGCATGTCCGCCGACCTCGTGACGCGCGCGCAGAGCAGCTACCTGATCGAGGTCGAGAAGCCCGTGCGCGTGCTGAGCGTGCCCGAGGTTCCCTATCCGCCCGAGGCGCTGCGCGCGGGCCGGCAGGACACGGTCGTCGCGTGGATCGCGATCGACCGCGAGGGCGCGATCGAGGACGTGGTCATCGACTCCGGCGAGCCGGAGTTCGCGCAGGCGGTGCTGGCGGCGCTGCCGAAGGCCAAGTTCCTCCCCGCCGAGGAGCGCGGGGAGATCATCCCGTTCTACATCGTGCTGCAGTTCGACTTCAGGACGGCCGGCGGCGCGAACGGCGCGGCGGCCGATGCGTCGACGGCAACGCCGACCGCCGCCTCGCCTGCGAACTGACGAACGCTCTCCCCGGCGGTCGGAAACGTCGCGGTCGCGACGACGGAGATCGTTTGCCGAAGCTGTAGCGCGATCGGGCCGGCCGACAGTCGCGCGCCGCCGGGCCGGATCGCCGCCCGGACCCCGGTTCCGCTACCCCAGCATCGGCATGTGGAAGCCCGGCGCGGCGCTGCCGTCGTCGGGCCAGCGCGTCGTCAGCGTCTTGCCGCGCGTGTAGAACCGCACGCCGTCCGCGCCGTGCACGTTGAGGTCGCCGAACAGCGACGCGCGCCAGCCGCCGAACGAATAGAACGCCATCGGCACCGGGATCGGCACGTTGACGCCGACCATGCCGACCTCGACGTCCTGCTGGAACCGGCGCGCCGCGTGGCCCGAGCGCGTGAAGATCGCGGTGCCGTTCGCGTACGGGTTTGCGTTGATCAGCGCGATCGCGTCCGCCAGCGACTCGCTGCGCACGACCGACAGCACCGGACCGAAGATCTCGTCGCGGTAGATCGCCATCTGCGGCGTAACGTGGTCGAACAGCGTCGGGCCGACGAAGAAGCCGTCTCCGGGCACGCCCGGCTTGCGGCCGTCGACGACGAGCCGCGCGCCTTCCGCCACGCCGCCGTCGACGTAGCCGACGATGCGCTCGCGCGCCGCGCGCGTGATCACCGGGCCCATCTCGACGTTCGGCGTGTCGCCGGGCCCGACCGATACCTTGCGCGCGCGCGCGGCGAGCCGCTCGACCAGGGCGTCGCCGACATCGCCGACCGCGACGACCGCCGAGATTGCCATGCAGCGCTCGCCGGCCGAGCCGTAGCCGGCGCCGACGATCGCCTCCGTCGTGAAGTCGAGGTCCGCGTCCGGCAGGACGACCGCGTGGTTCTTCGCGCCGCCCAGCGCCTGCACGCGCTTGCCGTGCGCCGTGCCCGTCTCGTAGATGTACTTCGCGATCGGCGTCGAGCCGACGAACGAGATCGCCTTGACCAGAGGATGCGTGAGCAGCGCGTCGACGGCCTCCTTGTCGCCGTGCACGACGTTGAACACGCCGGCGGGCAGCCCCGCCTCGGCGAGCAGCTCGGCCATGCGGATCGCGAGCGTCGGGTCGCGCTCGGAGGGCTTCAGCACGAACGTGTTGCCGCACGCGATCGCCACCGGGTACATCCACATCGGCACCATGCACGGGAAGTTGAACGGCGTGATGCCCGCGCAGACGCCGACCGGCTGGCGCAGCGAGTAGCTGTCGACGTCGGTGCCGACGTTCTCGCTGAACTCGCCCTTCAGCAGGTGCGGGATCGCGGTGACGAACTCGACGACCTCGATGCCGCGTATCACCTCGCCCTCGGCATCGGCGAGCGTCTTGCCGTGCTCCTGCGTGACGATCCGCGCGAGGTCCTTCCGGTGCGCCTGCATGAGCTCGCGAAACTGCATCATGACGCGCGCGCGGCGCAGCGGCGGATAGGCGCGCCACGACGGCAACGCGGCGGCCGCGGCGGCGACCGCGGCGTCGACGTCGGCGGCGCTGCCGAGCGGGACGTGGCGGATCACCTCGCCCGTCGCGGGATTGGTCACGTCCCCGTAGCGCTTCGTCTGCGCGGCGACCGCTTTACCGCCGATCCACAGCGGCAGCCGTTCGAGCGTGGTCAGGTCCATCGTCGTTCCTCCGTGGCCGGAACGGCGCCCGCGGCGCCGAACTCGGAGAGCCGCGCGACGTAGCGCGCGACGAGATCGATCTCGACGTTGACGCGCGCGCCGGGCGCGAGCGCCGAGAGCGTCGTCACTGCGAGTGTATGCGGGATCAGGTTGACGGCAAAGCGCGCGCCGTCGACCTCGTTCACCGTCAGGCTCACGCCCTGCACGGCGATCGAGCCCTTGGCCGCGACGAAGCGCGCGAGTTCCGGCGGCACCTCGACGGCCAGCCGGACGCTGCCCCACGGGTCGTCCTTCACCGGCGCGATCGACCGCACCACCCCCACCCCGTCGACGTGCCCGGTCATCAGGTGGCCGCCGAGCCGGTCGGACAGGCGCAGCGCGAGCTCCAGGTTCACGGCGCCCGCGCGATCGAGCCCCGCCGTGCAGCGCAGCGTCTCCGCCGAAGCGTCGAACGCGAGCGCGTTGCCGGCGATCGCGACCACGGTCAGGCAGCAGCCGCTGACGGCGACGCTGTCGCCGACGGCGACGTCGGCGACCGGCAGTGCGCCGGCGTCGATCGTCAGCCGCAGCCCGTCGCCGCGCGGCGCGGCGTCGGTGATCCTGCCGACCGCCTGCACGATTCCCGTGAACATCAGGCCCCTCCCGTATCGACCCGTCGGGCGACCAGCCGCAGGTCGTCGCCGATCCGCTGCACGTCGTGCCACGCGAACGCCGCGCGCTGCGCCAGCGAAGCAAGCGGCTCCGCGCGCTCGAACATCCCGCGCGCCGGGTCGCCGAGCACCGCGGGCGCCACGTACAGCAGGACCTCGTCGATGAGCGCCGCGTCGAGCAGCGCGCCGTTCAGCTTGGCACCGGCCTCGACGTGCAGTTCGTTGACGCCGCGCGCGGCCAGTGCCGCCATCATCGCGGCGAGGTCGACGCGGCCGTGCGCGTCCGGCAGCAGCAGCGTCTCGACGCCGGCCGGCCACGCCGGATTGCGCTCGCCCGCTGTGACAATCAGCGCGGCGGCGCCCGCCAAGACGCGCGCCGTGGCGGGTGTCTGTCCGTGCCGGTCGACGATCACCCGGCGCGGCTGGCGCGGCGTGGCCACGGACCGCACCGACAGCTGCGGGTCGTCCTGCAGCACCGTGCCGATGCCGGTGAGGATCGCGCACGCGCGCGCGCGCCACGCGTGGCCGTCGGCGCGGGCGGCCTCGCCGGTGATCCATTGGCTGTCGCCGCCGGCGAGTGCCGTGCGCCCGTCGAGGCTCGCCGCGATCTTGGTGCGCACCCACGGCCGCCCGCGCACGACGCGCGAAAGAAAGCCGATGTTCTGCTCGCGCGCCTCGTCTTCGCCGAGCCCCGCGTCGACGACGACGCCCGCCGCGCGCAGGCGCTCCGCGCCGCCGCCGGCCTCGCGCCACGGCTCCGACAGCGCCACGACGACGCGGGCGATCCGCGCCGCGAGAACCGCGTCGACGCACGGCGGCGTGCGGCCGTGGTGATTGCAGGGCTCGAGCGTCACGTACATCGTCGCGCCGCCGGTGCCGGCGCCGCGCCGCGCGGCGTCGGCCAGCGCCTCGATCTCGGCGTGCGGCGCGCCGGCGCGCGCGTGGAATCCCTCGCCGATCACGGCGCCGTCGCGGACGATCACGCAGCCGACACGCGGGTTCGGCGTCGTCGTATAGAGGCCGCGCGCCGCGAGCTCCAGCGCGCGCGCCATGTGGGCGCGGTCGGCGTCGGTGAACATGGCCGCGCGGGCCCTCCGGCGCGGCGCTACCGGCGCGGCCGCTTGGCCGCCGGCGGCGGCGCCTCGACCTCGCGCAGCGCATCGCGGAAGTCGGACACGTCCTGGAACGACCGGTACACGGACGCGAACCGGATGTAGCCGACCTTGTCGAGCTTGTAGAGCTCGTCCATCACCATCTCGCCGATCTGCCGCGACGGGATCTCGCGCTCGCCCAGCGACAGCACCTGCTGCACGATTCGGTTGATCGCGGCGTCGACGTACTCGGTGGGCACCGGGCGCTTGTGCAGCGCGCGCGCGAAGCCGACGCGGATCCGGTCGGCGTCGAAGTCCGAGCGGCTGCCGTTGGTCTTGACCACCTGCGGCAGCCGCAGCTCGACCGTCTCGTAGGTCGTGAAGCGCTTCTGGCACTGCTGGCAGCGGCGGCGGCGGCGAATGGAGTCGCCCGGCTCCGAGACGCGGGAGTCGATCACCTGCGTGTCGGCGCTGCCGCAGAACGGGCATTTCATCGCAGCCCTCGGCTCCGGAACGGCGGCGCGGCCGCGTCGTCAGGCGTGGTAGACGGGAAACATGCGCGTGAGCGCCGCCACGCTCGCCCGCACCTTCGCGAGCGCCGTTTCGTCGCCCGGCGCGTCGAGGACGTCGGCGATGAGGTGCCCCAGCTCCTCCGCCTCGATCTCCGTGAACCCGCGCGTGGTGATCGCGGGGCTGCCGATGCGGATGCCCGAGGTCACGAACGGCTTCTCGGGATCGTTCGGGATCGCGTTCTTGTTCACGGTAATGCCGGCGCGCGACAGCGCGGCCTCGGCGTCCTTGCCGGTGATCCGCTTCGGGCGCAGGTCCACGAGGAACAGGTGGCTGTCGGTGCCGCCGGACACGATGCGCAGGCCGCGGTCCTGCAGCACCCTCGCGAGCACCCGCGCGTTCTCGAGCACCCGCTCCTGGTAGACGCGGAAGTCGCGGTGGAGCGCCTCGCCGAACGCGACCGCCTTGGCGGCGATCACGTGCATCAGCGGGCCGCCCTGCAGGCCCGGGAACACGGCGGAGTTCATCGCCTTCTCGTGCTCGGCGCGCGTGAGGATGAAGCCGCCGCGCGGTCCGCGCAACGTCTTGTGGGTCGTGCTGGTCACCCAGTCGGCAATACCGACCGGCGACGGGTAGACGCCCGCGGCGACCAGCCCGGCATAGTGCGCCATGTCGACCATGAACTGCGCGCCGACGGCGTCGGCGATGGCGCGGAATCGCTTCCAGTCGATCACGCGCGAATACGCGGACGCACCGGCCAGCACCAGCTTCGGCTTGTGCTCGTGCGCGAGCCGCTCGGCCTCGTCGTAGTCGATGAGTTCGGTCTCCGGGTGCAGCCCGTAGGGCACGACGTTGAACCACTTGCCCGACATGTTCACCGGCGAGCCGTGGGTCAGGTGGCCGCCGTGCGGCAGGCTCATGCCGAGCACCGTGTCGCCGGGCTTCAGCGTGGCGAAGAACACGGCCTGGTTGGCCTGCGCGCCCGAGTGCGGCTGGACGTTGGCGGCGTCGGCCCCGAACAGCCGCTTCACCCGGTCGAGCGCGAGCTGCTCGGCGACGTCGACGAACTCGCAGCCGCCGTAGTAGCGCTTGCCGGGGTAGCCTTCGGCGTACTTGTTGGTGAGCTGGGAGCCCTGCGCCGCCATCACCGCGACGCTCGCGTAGTTCTCCGACGCGATCAGCTCGATATGGTCCTCCTGCCGGCGGGTCTCTCCGGCGACCGCCTTCCAGACCTCCGGATCGGCGGTTTCGAGCGTGGTCGAGCGGCGGTACATGGGGGCGGGAATCCGGACGAGGCGGAGAGCGACGATTCTAGCACCCTGCCGCCGGCCCGCCCCGCGCCGGCACGATGGCGTGCGGCGGACGCAAAGGCCCTTATAATCCGCGAACCGTCGCGCGGACGCTGGCAGGCCCGCGACAAGTGCACGGAACCGCCGTTCCGTGCCCGCGAAGTCGCCACCCGCCGGAGGTTCGCGTGAACGCTCTGCTCGCCTTCTCCCGTGTCGTCGACGCGATCAACGATCGCGTCGGCCGCGCCGTGTACTGGCTGGTCCTCGTCGCGGTCCTGATCAGCGCCGCCAACGCGATCGTGCGCAAGGCGTTCGACATGAGCAGCAACGCCTTCCTCGAGGTGCAGTGGTACCTGTTCTCGGCGGTCTTCCTGCTGTGCTCCGGCTACACGCTGCTGAAGAACGAGCACATCCGCATCGACGTCGTCGCCGGCCGGTTCACCAGGCGGACGCAGACGTGGATCGACGTCTTCGGCACCGTCTTCTTCCTCTTCCCGATGGTCGCGCTGATCCTGTTCGAGTCGTGGCCGTGGTTCGTCCGCGCGTGGCAGAGCGGCGAGGTGTCGCCGTCCGCCGGCGGCCTCATCCTGTGGCCAGCGAAGATCCTGGTTCCGGCCGGCTTCGTGCTGCTCGGGCTGCAGGCCGTGTCCGAGCTCTTCAAGCGGATCGCGTTCCTCGCGGGCGCCGGGCCCGACCCGACCGAGAAGATCGTGAAGAAGACGGCCGAAGAGGAACTTGCCGAGGAGATCCTCCGCGCGCGCGGCGAGCGCGATATTGCCGAGGAGATCGAGCAGATCGGCGTCGCGAAGGAGCCGAAGCCATGACCGCCTTCATCGCCGCCAACATGGCGCCGCTGATGTTCGCGGCGCTGGTCGTATTCCTGCTGCTCGGCTATCCGGTCGCATTCGCGCTTGCCGCCAACGGCATCATGTTCGGCCTGATCGGCATCGAGTTGGGCCTGCTCTCGCCGTCGCTGTTCGGCGCCCTGCCGGAGCGGATCTGGGGCGTGATGTCGAACGACACGCTGCTCGCGATTCCGTTCTTCACGTTCATGGGGCTGATCCTCGAGCGCTCCGGCATGGCCGAGGACCTGCTCGACACGATCGGCCAGCTGTTCGGCCCGATCCGCGGCGGCCTCGCCTACGCGGTGATCTTCGTCGGCGCGCTGCTGGCGGCGACTACCGGCGTGGTCGCGGCGTCGGTGATCGCGATGGGCCTCATTTCGCTGCCGATCATGCTCCGCTACGGCTACGACCGGCGCTTCGCGTCGGGCACGATCGCGGCGTCGGGCACGCTCGCGCAGATCATCCCGCCGTCGCTGGTGCTGATCATCATGGCCGACCAGCTCGGCCGCTCGGTCGGCGACATGTACGCCGGCGCGTTCATCCCGGGCATGGTGCTGGCCGCGCTGTACGCCAGCTACACGCTGCTGGTGTCGATCGTGAAGCCGGCGTGGGTGCCGGCGCTGCCGCTCGAGGCACGCACGCTGCGCGAGCCCGACGGCTCGCCCGGCAACCGGTCGCTCGGCGTGCTGGCACTGGTCTCGGCGGCCGCCGCGGTCGCGTTCTGGCAGATCTACTACAACCGGATGAATCCGGACGTCGCGATCGACATCCGGCTCGTGATCTGCGTGTCGGTCGGCACGGCGGTCGCGTTCTTCGCGGCGCTCGTCAACAAGGTGCTGAAGCTCGGCCTGCTGTCGCGGCTGGCCGAGCGCGTCGTCTTCGTGCTGATCCCGCCGCTCGCGCTGATCTTCCTCGTGCTGGGCACGATCTTCCTCGGCGTCGCCACGCCGACCGAGGGCGGTGCGATGGGCGCGACCGGCGCGCTGGCCATGGCGGTCGGGCGCCGGCGGCTGTCGCTGAAGCTGATGCGGCAGGCGATGGACACGACCGCCAAGCTGACGGCATTCGTCGTGTTCATCCTGATCGGCGCGCGCATCTTCAGCCTGTCGTTCTACGGCGTCGACGGCCACAAGTGGGTCGAGCACCTGCTGACGAGCCTGCCCGGCGGCCAGCTGGGCTTCCTCATCGTCGTCAACATCCTGGTCTTCCTGCTCGCGTTCTTCCTCGATTTCTTCGAGTTGTCGTTCATCGTGATCCCGCTGCTCGGGCCGGTGGCGGACAAGCTCGGCATCGACCTCATCTGGTTCGGCGTGCTGCTCGGCGTCAACATGCAGACGTCGTTCATGCACCCGCCGTTCGGGTTCGCGCTCTTCTACCTGCGCAGCGTCGCGCCGGCGAAGGAGTACCTCGACAAGGTCACCGGGCGGAAGATGGCGCCGATCACGACCGGACAGATCTACTGGGGCGCGGTGCCCTACGTGATCATCCAGGTCATCATGGTGGCGCTCGTCATCCTGCTGCCGCAGATGGTGATGGTCTACAAGAGCGACGCGCCGACCGTCGACCCGAGCAAGATCGAGATCAACATCCCGACCGAGGACACGGGCGCGCCGCCCGACGTCGACATCCCCGGTGCGCCGAAGGAGAGCACGCCGAAGAGCAGCGACCCGCTGGAGAACGCGCTCAAGGAGCAGCAGGAGGCCGACAAGGCCGGAGCGGCCCTGCAGGACGCGTTCAAGAAATAGGCGGCCGCAGCCCGGGCGCCGCGCGCGGCCTGCACCAAAGAAAAAGCCCCGCGACGCGGGGCTTTTTCCTGTGCGAACCGCAGCCTACTTCTTCGCGGGGGCCGCCGACTGGCCGACCTGCGCCATGAAGTTGTCGAACGTGTTCTCGGCGACGCGGAACCAGAGGATCTCCTCCTTCTGGAACGCCGACATGTTGTCCCACAGCTTCTTGAAGTTGGCGTTCTTGGCGGACGTCTCGGCGTACAGCTCCATCGCCGCCGCGTAGCTCGCGTCCATGATCGCCTTCGAGAACGGGCGGAGCTGCGTGCCGCCGGCCACCAGCCGGCGCAGCGCCGGCGGGTTCTGCGCGTCGTACTTCGCGCACATCCACGTGTTGCCTTCGGCGCAGCCGGCGCGCAGCGCGGCCTTGAATTCCGCCGGCAGCTCGTTGAACTTCGGCGTGTTGACGAAGTAGTGCAGCGCCGGGCCGCCTTCCCACCAGCCGGGATAGTAGTAGTACTTGGCGACCTTGTTGAAGCCGAGCTTCTCGTCGTCGTAGGGACCGACCCACTCGGCCGCGTCGATCGTGCCCTTCTCCAGCGCCGGATAGATGTCGCCGCCGGCGATCTGCTGCGCCACCACGCCGAGCTTGGCGAGCACCTGGCCCGCGAAGCCGCCGATGCGGAACTTGAGGCCCTTGAGGTCGGCGACCGTCTTGATCTCCTTGCGGAACCAGCCGCCCATCTGTGCGCCGGTATTGCCGCACAGGATGCTCGTGATGTTGTAGCTCTTGAGGAACTCGTTGAAGAGCTGCTCGCCGCCGCCGAAGAACCACCACGCGTCGAACTGGCGCTGGTTGAGGCCGAACGGGATGGCAGTGCCGAACGCGAACGTCGGATCCTTGCCGACGTAGTAGTACGGCGCCGTGTGGCCGCATTCGACGGTACCGTTCTGCACGGCGTCGGCGACCTGCAGGCCGGGCACGATTTCACCGGCCGCGAAGACCTGGATCTGGAACTTGCCGCCCGTGATGTCGCTGACCACCTTGGCGGCGGTTTCGGCCGCGCCGTAAATCGTGTCGAGCGACTTGGGGAAGCTCGAAGCACAGCGCCACTTGACGGTCGGCGTCTGCGCGAAGGCAGGCGCGGTGCCGGCGGCGAGAATCCCCGCCATGCCGGAATGCTTCAGAAACGAACGACGTTCCATCGATGACTCCTCCGTAGGTGCCGGGTCGAGAGACCGGCGTGGTGATTCGCCATTCCCATGCCGCGCGGGCGTCGCGCGGGGTTCCCCGCTGCCGGGTTCGTAACCCCCGGGAACCGCCCGTCCCGACCGGAGCTGGTTAGCGCGCGAGTGTAGCCGAAAACGGCGGGCCGGGGACGGGCCACCCACTGCAACGCACAATCTCGCACGGACGGCTTAAGGCCGCCTTAGCCGCCGTCAACGACGCCACGGGGGCGCTTCAGGGCGACAGCTTGCGGACGGCATTGAACATCGCCCACGACCAGCCCGCCTGCTGCTCGAGCGTCTGCGTGAAGCGGATCAGGTACCGCGCGTTGCCGGTGTCGAGCTCGACCATGCCGCCGGTCGCGAACTTGTCTTCCGGCCCGATCAGGCTGCGCTGCGACGACTGCCGGTTATCGGGGTGCGCCGGCAGGTAGACGCCGAAGAACGGGCGCTCCGCATTGGTGCGTCCGGCATCCGACGGGGTCGTCCAGTTGCGCATGAGGACGCGAACGAGCCGCCGCGCGATGATCTCGGCGCCGACCGTGACCTCGTCGACCTGCAGCCGCTGCATGCGCCGGACGACCGCGAGCATCCAGGTCTCCCCTTCCTTGATCGCCAGCAGCTCGCCCAGCCGGGCAGGCGCGTCCTTCGCGGGCGCGGCGAGGCGGCACCCCGTCTCGCTGCGGTCGGTCAGCCGCCACGTCGAGCCGCGGATGCGGCGCGCCACGGACTCCGGATTGGCATTCGGGTTCACGATCTGCGTGACCTCGTCGTAGCTCGCCGCCACGCCCGGCGTGCGCACCTGGTCGGGCAGCCGGTCGATCTCGGCGATCGCGCGCGTGAGCGCCTGCAGGCCGATCACGACGCGGACCTCGGCCGCGGCCGTCTGGCGCGGCGCGCGCGGCGCCTGGGCGATCGCGTCCGGGCCGTACAGCGAGGCCAGCCGCATCAGCAGCAGCCGCTGCTCGCGCACCGGCAGCTCGCCGGGCTTCACGGGCTCGGTGTCCTGCTCCGGCAGCCAGCGCAGGCGCTCGACGATGCGCGCGTACACCGGCGCCGCGTCGAGGAACATCACGCGCCCGCCGGTGTGCGCGCGGTCGCGCCGGCGCAGGCCCGACGTGCCGGTCAGGTCGACGACGAACGGCGCGCCTTCGGACGGCGGCGGCGTCAGCGCCAGCGTCGGGGTCCAGTCCTCGAGCTGGCGGGCGACCCACTCGACCTGGTCCGGCGTGAAATTGCCCGAATCGAGGCGCATCAGCAGCAGCGTCTTGAGGTACTCCTGCTCGAACGACACGCCGGGCTTGGAGAACGCGCCGACGCCGAACACGAGCTGCTCGCGCTGCCAGCCGCGCATTCGCGCGAACTCGTAGAGCTCGTGGAATTCGCGCCACTGGGCCGGGATCCAGTGGCTGTAGCGGAAGAGCCGGTACTTGCCGTCGAGTCCCCGATAGTGCGCGAGCCGCACGATGACCCAGGGCAGGATCGCGCGCCACCGCTTGTTGTCGGCGCGCGGGTACCCGGCCTTCAGCGCGATCTGGTACGCGGCCGTGAACGCCTTGACGAGGTCGAACACCGCGTGCCAGAGCCGCGACTCGACGCTCGTGCTCTTCTGGTAGTTCTGCGTGTACTGCTGCGTGAGCTGCGCGATGATCGGCTCGACGCGCGCGTCGATGCGCAGCAGCGCCTCCACCTGCCCCGGCCCGGCCTCCTTGCGCACGCCGGGAAACGACGAGACGAGCTCCAGCGTCTCCTTCTGCACGTTGGCGGCGTCGACCGTCGGGAGCTGCCCGATCCAGCGCGCGGCGTTACTCGCGCTCCCCAAAGGGTCCGAGAACGACCGGAACCAGCTGACGAGTCCGGCGGTCGGCCTCATCGCGGCGATCTCCCGTACCCGCGCGGCGCGCGGCGCATCAGCGGCCGGCGACCGTCATGCGGCCGACGAGGATGGATCCCGTGTGCCGGGAGCCGCGTCGGTCGACGTCGCTGCCGACCGCGACGATGTCGCGGAACATGTCGCGCAGGTTTCCCGCGATCGTGATCTCCTCGACCGGATACGCGATGGCGCCGTCCTCGACCCAGAAGCCGGCCACGCCGCGCGAGAAGTCGCCGGTCACCGGGTTGACGCCCTGCCCCAGCTGCTCGGTGACGAGGAGGCCGCGGCCCATGCGGGCGAGCAGCGCCGGGAGGTCGTCGCTGCCATGGTCGAGCACCAGCGTGTGCGCGCCGCCGCCGTTGCCGGTCGTCTGCATGCCGAGCTTGCGCGCCGAATACGACCCCAGGAAGTAGCCCTGCACGACGCCGTCGCGCACGACGTCGCGCGGTGCGGTCGCCACGCCCTCGCTGTCGAACGGGCAACTGCCGCGCACGCGCGGCAGGTGCGGCTCCTCGCGCAGCCGGATGTGCGGCGCGAAAACCTGCGTGCCCAGCGAGTCGAGCAGGAACGACGACTTGCGGTACAGGCTGCCGCCAGACACCGCCTGCACGAAGAACGAAACGAGGTCGACGGCCTCCGGCGCCTCGAAGAGGACCGGGCACTCCATCGTCGGCAGCTGCCGCGCGCCGAGCCGGCGCACGGTGCGCTCGCCCGCCGCGCGCCCCACGGCCGCCGCGTCCTGCAGGTCCGCCGCCGCGCGCGCCGCCGTGTACCAGTAGTCGCGCTGCATCGCGCCGGCGTCGTCGCCGACCACCGCGCAGTCGATGTGGTGCCACGAGCTGCGGTAGCCGCCGGCGAAGCCGTTGCTGTTGGCGTAGACGAACTCCGATTCGCTGCGCGACACCGTCGCGCCCTCGCTGTTCGTGATGCGCGCGTCGACGGCGAGCGCCGCGGCCTCCGCCTCGCGGCCGATCTCGATCGCCGCCTCGACCGGCAGGTCCCACGGATGATAGAGGTCGAGGTCGGGCCACGTGCGCGCGAGGCGCGCGGGGTCGGCGAGACCCGCCGCCGGGTCCTCGGCCGTGTAGCGGGCGATCGCGAGCGCCTTCGCGACCGTCGCGACGATGGCGTCGTCGCCGAAGTCGGCCGTGCTCGCGTGGCCGCGGCGCTGCCCGGCGTAGACGGTGACGCTGATGCCCTTGTCGCGGTTGTACGCGATCGTCTCGACCTCGGACTGGCGCACGGTCACGCTCTGGCCGATCCCCTGCGAGACCTCGGTCTCCACGGCGGTTGCGCCACCGCTCCTTGCCGCCGCCAGCACGGCCGCCGCGATCCGCTCGAGCTCGGCCGTCGCGACGGGGAAATGACGTGCATGCGCGCTGCCGCCGGTGGCGCCGTGCGGCGCCGTTGCGGGCTTGCCGGTGTCGAGGCTCGTCGTCATCGAAAGTTGCCGTTGCTGGTGGGCGCGCCGTCTGTCGGACGCTTACGGCGCTTCCGCCAAAGCGGCGCAAACCCGGTCGGCTATCATAGCAAACGCTCCTTCCCGAAACCGGCGCCCGCCACCCTCATTTTCGCCCGGCCGATGCACCGCCCCGACCGCGCGCCGCCGCCGACTGCACCCGAGGCGGAGGCCCCGTCCAAGACCCGCCGCAAGCAGGCGATGCACGCGCTGCAGGACCTGGGCGAGGCGCTGGTGGCCCTCGACGCCAAGCGCCTTGCCGAGCTCGACCTGCCGGAGCGGCTCGTCGACGCCGTCACCGAGGCGCGCGGAATCCGCGCGCACGAGGGACGCCGGCGCCAGCTGCAGTACGTCGGCAAGCTGATGCGCGACGTCGATCCGGCGCCGATCAGGGCCGCACTCGAGCGCTGGGCCACCGGCGTCCCGGACGATCACGCCGTCTTTGCCGCGGTCGAGCGCTGGCGCGACGACCTCCTCGCCGACGACGGCGCGCTCGCCCGCTTCGCCTCCGCCCATCCGGGCGCCGACCACGCGGCGCTGGCGGCGCTCGTGCGCGACGCGCGGGCCGAGCGCGCGCGCGGCGGCCCGCCGCATCGCTTCCGCGCACTGTTCCGCGCGCTGCGGGAGGCCGTCGCCGGCGCTTCCCCCGGCGCGCCCGACCACGACGAGGCATCCGCACGATGAACACCGAACCGCCCCTGCTCGTCGGCCTCGTTTCGATCTCCGACCGTGCCTCCGCCGGCGTCTACGTGGACAAGGGGCTGCCCGGCCTCACCGAATGGTTCACGGCCGCGCTGAAGTCGCCGTGGAAGATGGCACAGCGGCTCATCCCGGACGAGCAGGCGGTGATCGAGCGCACGCTGATCGACCTCGTCGACGTCGCCGGATGCCACCTCGTGCTGACGACCGGGGGCACCGGCCCGGCACCCCGCGACGTGACACCGGAAGCAACGCTCGCCGTCGCGCACAAGGTCCTGCCGGGATTCGGCGAGCAGATGCGGCAGGTGAGCCTCAAGTACGTTCCCACCGCGATCCTGTCGCGCCAGGTCGGCGTGATCCGCGGCCGCGCGCTGATCCTCAATCTGCCCGGCCAGCCGAAGGCGATCAAGGAGACGCTCGACGGCATTTTCCCCGCGGTGCCCTACTGCATCGACCTCATCGGCGGGCCGTACGTCGTGACGAACGACGACGTGTGCAAGGCGTTCCGGCCGAAGTCTGCAGTGCGGCCGGCCGGCGCGTAGCGCGGCCCCTCCCCCGGCCCTCTCGCCGTTCCGGGGAGAGGGCGTGTTCAGGCGCGACGCATCGCCGGCACCGCTCCCTCGCCCCACGTAATCGGGAGCGGGTCGGGGTGAGGGGCGCGAGCACGGCGTCGACGTACGCAGGGGCATTCAGCATGCACGCGCGCGCTGCCAGGCGGGGAGCGGAGCGACCTGCGAATGGCGCGCTTCCAGCGCTTGCTACACGATCGGCGTCCGGCCGCCCGAAGCCGATCGTGCCGACTTTACCGGGACCGAATCGCGGGCCGTGCGAAGCCGGCTCGAGCGATTTGGTCACGCATCCATCAGCAGCTCGGCACGCGCGGCAGGCTCCTGCCGGTAGAACCGCGCGAACTGCTGGTACACGGCGAGGTACTCGTAGCGCAGCAGCCGCGGCTCGACGAAGAACACCTCCGAGAGCACGGCGAAGAATTCGGCCGGGCTCTCGGCCGCGTAGGGATCGATCGTGGTCCGCTCGCCGCGCTCGACGCGCGCTTGGAAGTGCTCGTAGGCGGCGAGCATCGTCTTCTTCCACACGTGCGGCGGCATTTCAGGCGGCAGCGGCGGGCAGCCGTTGGCCGCGCCGTTGCGCATGTCGATCTTGTGCGCGAATTCGTGGATCGCGAGATTCATGCCGGCGGCGTCCCAATCCTGGCTCGCCTCGACGTCCGCCCACGAAAGGATCACCGGGCCGCCCTCCATCGCCTCGCCCGCCATCGGCTCGTCGTTGGTGTGCACGACGCCCGCCTCGTCCTCCCACTCCCAGCCCGGCACGAACTCGTCCGGGTAGACGACGACGTTCTCCCAGCCATCGTAGTACCCGAGGTCGAGGTTCAGCACCAGCACGCAGGCCTGCAGCGCAATGACGACGCGCTGCCGCGCCGTCACCCGGTGGCCGCGCGCGCCGACGATGCTCTTCTCGGCGAGGAACAGCACGCACTTCTCGCGCAGCCGTGCGATCTCCGAGTCGCGGTAGATCGCGAGGAACGGCAGCGACTCCAGCGCGTCGCGCCAGAGACCCTCCGGGATCGCCTGTGTCTTCAGGATCCGCCGCTGGCGCCAGCGGCGCAGTGCCGTGATCATCGCCGTCGCCCGCGCTATTTCGATTCCGCAGGCGGGAGCGGCTCCGCGTCGAGGACGAGGCCGGTGTCGCCGGTCAGCAGCCGGTCCGCCTCGACCTCGGGCAGCGCCTCGACGTCGCGCAGCTTGCGCGCGATCGTCGTGCTCTTGCGCCCCGCGTCGTCCAGCGTCCTGCCGACCTGGTCGAGCTTTTCCTTGGTCTTCGCGAGGATGTCGCCGAACTTGCCGAACTCCGTCTTGACCGCGCCGAGCACGCGCCAGACCTCGGTCGACCGCTGCTCGATCGCCAGCGTGCGGAAGCCGAGCTGCAGGCTGTTCAGCATCGCAGCGAGGTTCATCGGGCCGGCCAGCATCACGCGGCAGTCGCGCTGCAGCGCGTCGGCGAGCCCCGGGCGCGACACCGCCTCGGCGTACAGGCCCTCGGTGGGCACGAACAGGATCGCGAAGTCCGTCGTGTGCGGCGGCTCGACGTACTTGTCGCGGATCTTCCTGGCCTCGTCGCGGAAGAACACGTCGAGCGCCTTGCGGCTCGCCTCGACCGCGGCCGCGTCGGCGCGCTCGATCGCATCCTGCAGCCGCTGGTAGTCCTCCAGCGGAAACTTGGCGTCGATCGGCAACCAGCACGGCGCGCCGTCGTCGTTGCGCCCGGGGAAGCGGATCGCGAACTCGACGCGCTCGGCCCGTCCCGGGCGGGTGGCGACGTTCTGCGCGTACTGCCCGGGACTCAGCATCTCGGCGAGGAGCGTCGCGAGCTGCACCTCGCCCCAGCCGCCGCGGCTCTTCACGTTGGTCAGCACGCGTTTCAGATCGCCGACGCCGGTGGCGAGCGACTGCATTTCGCCCAGCCCCTTGTGTACCTGCTCCAGCCGATCCGACACGATCTTGAACGAGTCGCCGAGGCGCTGCTCCAGCGTCGTCTGCAGCTTCTCGTCGACGGTCGCCCGCATCTGCTCGAGCTTGGCCGCATTGTCGGTGCGCAGCGCGTCGAGCCGCTGCTCGACCGTCACGCGCACGGCCTCGAGCCGCTGGTCGTTGGACGCGGTGAGCTTCGCGAGCTGCTCGCCGAAGCCCATGAGCTGCCGCTGCTGCAGCCCGGCCATGTCGGTCAGCAGCTGCTGCGTGTTCTCGCGGAACTTGCCGATGGCGCCGCCCACCTCGGTGCGCAGCCCGCTGGCCGCGTGTCCCTGCTCGGCACGCGTGTTGGCGAGGTCCTGCCGGATGTCGCGCTCGACGTGCGCGACCTGCGTGACCACCGCCTCGATCTTCGCGCGCAGGTCGGCGGCCGCGCGCACGGCCTCGCGCATCGCGTCGTCGCGGTCGCGCGCTGCGCCCGCGGTCCGCCACAGGACCGCGACGGCCAGCAGGACGAGTACCGCGAGAAGCGCGAACAGCGCGTAGAGAGCAGGCTCGGTCATCGTGCGGGAAGTCTAGCAGGCACGCGCGGCGCCGGCATCGCGCCCGGCCGTCAGCGCGAGCAGCGCGAACGTTGCGAGCCAGTGCGTGCCGGCGTACCCGCCGCGGTCGAGTCCGGCGAGCCCCGCGCCGACGTGCGCAGCCGCGGCCGTGCGCAGCACGTCCACCCGCGGATCGTCGTCCGGCAGCGCGTCGGCGATCTCGCGCATGCACCACGCGCGCGACAGGTTGAGGCCGTCCAGGTGCACGAGGTACGGGTCCGACCGGTCGCCGACGGGGGCGGGCGCGAAGAGCGCCGGCGGCACGCCGGCGGCGAGCCCCGGCAGGAAGTCGCCGAGCCAGCGCGCGAAGTCCGCAGGCGCCAGCACGCGCCACATCAGGTTCGCCTCCATCAGTGCCGGCGACAGGAAGTCCGTCCCGGACGGCTCCCAGCCGGCGGGCGCGTCGCGATCCGCGGCGAACCACCGGTTGGCCGCGGCCGCACAGGCCGCCGCGAGCGCCTGTGCGCCGGCCACCCGTGCGTAGTCGAGCGCGAAGGCGAGTCCGAAAGCGCTGTTCGCATGAAGACCGTTGCGGATCGGCTGGCGCTGCGCCGGCAGGTAATCCTCGTAGCGGCGGGCGAACGCTTGCGCGAGGGGCGCGAGCGCCGCGGACCAGCGCGTCGCGTCCGTCGCCCGCGCGAGCTCGCGCGCGAGCGCCAGTAGCCAGGCCCAGCCGTAGGTTCGCTCGAACGTCCGCGCCTCGGGCCGCGCCAGATATGCGCACTCGCCCGCGATCGCGTCCGGCGCGAGCCGGCGATCGAACAGCGCGTCGATCGCCGCGCGCTCGGGCAGCGCCGGCACGAGGCGGCGAAGGCGCGCCAGCAGCCAGTGCGCGTGCACGCACGAGTGCCAGTCGAAGCTTCCATGGAACGAAGGATGCAGCGCGTGCGGCGGCCGCACGTCGTGCGCGCCGCCCAGCACGTGGTCGAGCTTCGCGGGGTACTCGCGCTCGACGTTGGCGAGCGCCAGCCGCGCGAACGCCGACACGCGTGCGGGCGCCAGGTCGGCGGATCCTGCGGGGGCGGCCATTGCCGCCGGATTATAGGGCGGCGGGGCGCCCGCGGCCGGCGGCGAGCAGCGTCGCGGCGGCGGCGTCTGTCGGCGTGAACGAGCGGATCTGCGGCGCGATGAACGGATCCGGGTGCGCGCCGCCGTGGCGGTTGAACCAGACGGCGCGCAGGCCGGCCGCGACCGCGCCGAGCACGTCGTGGTGCCACGAGTCGCCCACCATGATCGCGTCGGCGGGCGCGCACTCGAGCCGCGCGAGCGCGGCGAGGAAGATCCGCGCGTCCGGCTTGGCGGCGCCGACCTCCTCCGACGTGACGAGCGCGTCGATCTCCGGCGCGAATCCGAACGCGGCAAGCTTCTCCCGCTGCTCGGCGACCGTGTTGTTGGTGACCACCGCCACGCGCACGCGCGTGCGCAGCGCCGCGACGAGCTCCAGCGCGCCGTCGACGCGCCGGCGCGCCGCCACATACGTGCGCCGATGCAGCTCCGCCGCCGCGCTGGCGCGATCGTCCGGCCCGCCTGCGAGCGCGAACAGGCGCCGGTAGCGCTCGATGCGCGCGGCGGCGGCCGTAATGCGCCCGAGCGCGACGTCGCCGTGCAGCGCCTCGAGGATGCGCTGGTTCGCGGCGGCAAGGTCTTCGACCGGCATCGCCGCGAGCGCCGGGAACGTCGCGCGCACCTTCGCCAGCGCCGCGCGGGTCGCGTCGCGATGGTCGACGAGCGTGTCGTCGAGGTCGAACAGGACGGCGCGGATCATCGGCAGAGGAAGGATCGTCTCGAGTGCCCGCATGGCAGCCGCTGCGCGGGGGCTTTCAGCATGCATGTGCGCGCTACCGAACGGCCGGCGAAGCCGGCTCGTGATCGGCGCGCCTCGTTGCCTTTGCTACGGGAAAGTCGCCCGGCCGCCCGAAGACTTTTCCACTGATTTCCATCGAAGCGAAACCCGGAGCAGCCTCACCGCTCCGGGTTTCGCTTCGAAAGTGTCATGCCGCCTCCCGCGCCGCCTTCTTCCGCTCGTGCTCCTTGAGGAAGCGCTTGCGGATGCGGATGGACTTCGGCGTGATCTCGACGAGCTCGTCGTCGGCGATGAACTCGACCGCATACTCGAGCGTGAGTTCGATCGGCGGCGTCAGCGCGATCGCCTCGTCCTTGCCCGACGCGCGAACGTTGGTGAGCTGCTTGCCCTTGATCGGGTTGACGACGAGGTCGTTGTCGCGGCTGTGGATGCCGATCACCATGCCTTCGTACAGCATCTCGCCCGGCGAGACGAACATGCGGCCGCGCTCCTGCAGCTTCCACAGCGCGTAGGCGACGGCCGGACCGTCCTCCGCGGAGATCAGCACGCCGTTGCGGCGGTCGGGAATGTCGCCCTTGACCGGCGCGTAGTCGTCGAACACGTGGCTCATGAGGCCGGTGCCGCGCGTCAGGTTCATGAACTCGCCCTGGAAGCCGATGAGGCCGCGCGCCGGGACGCGGTAGTCGAGCCGCGTGCGGCCCTGCCCGTCGGAGGCCATGTCGAGGAGATCCGCGCGCCGCGCGCCGAGCGCTTCCATCACCGCGCCCTGGTGGCCCTCCTCGACGTCGACGGAGAGCGCCTCGTACGGCTCGCAGACCTCGCCGCCGACCTCGCGCAGCACGACGCGCGGCCGCGACACCGCGAGCTCGTAGCCCTCGCGGCGCATGTTCTCGATGAGGATCGTCAGGTGCAGCTCGCCGCGGCCGGACACGAGGAACGCGTCGGTGTCGCCGGTTTCCTCGACGCGCAGCGCCATGTTGGTCAGCAGTTCCTTCTGCAGGCGCTCGCGGATGTTGCGCGACGTCACGTACTTGCCTTCGCGGCCGGCGAGCGGCGACGTGTTGACCTGGAAGTACATCGACAGCGTGGGTTCGTCGACGCTGATCGGCGGCAGCGCCTCCGGCACGTCGGCGGCCGCCAGCGTGGTGCCGATCGAAAGGTCGTCGATGCCCGTCACGAGCACGATGTCGCCGGCCGTCGCTTCGGCCACCGGCGCACGGTTCAATCCGGAGAAGCCCAGCACCTGCCCGACCTTCGCCTTCTTCGGCACGGCACCCTCGGCCAGCGGGCCGTTCAGCACCGCGACTTCCTGGCCGGGCGCGAGCTTGCCGCGGCGGATCCGGCCGATGCCGAGCCGGCCGAGGTAGCTCGAGTAGTCGAGCGCGCTCACCTGGAACTGCAGCGGGCCGTCGACGTCGCCTTCGGGCGCGGGCACGGCCGCGAGGATCGTGTCGAACAGCGGCTTCATCGACGCGTCGCCCGCGGGCTGCCCGCTCTTCGCGACCTCGACGTCGAGCGTCGCCCAGCCGTTCAGCGCCGACGCGTAGACGACGGGAAAGTCGAGCTGGTCGTCGTTGGCGCCGAGCTTGTCGAAGAGGTCGAACGTCCGGTTCACCACCCACTCGGCGCGGGCGCCGGGCCGGTCGACCTTGTTGACGACGACGATGGGCTTCAAGCCCTGCTGCAGCGCCTTCATCGTGACGAAGCGCGTCTGCGGCATCGGACCCTCGACGGCGTCGACCAGCAACAGCACGCCGTCGACCATGCCGAGCACGCGCTCGACCTCGCCTCCGAAGTCCGCGTGCCCCGGCGTATCGACGATATTGATGTGGTGGCCCGCGTAGTCGATCGAGCAGTTCTTGGCGAGGATCGTGATGCCGCGCTCGCGCTCGATGTCGTTGCTGTCCATCACGCGCTCGGCGACCTGCTGGTGCTTGGCGAACGTGCCCGCCTGCACGAGCAGCTTGTCGACGAGCGTGGTCTTGCCGTGGTCGACGTGGGCGATGATCGCGATGTTGCGCACGTGTTCGCGAACGGGGCGGCGCGAGGAGGTCATGGGCAGTCCGGGAGCGAGGGCGGCGCGGCGTCCCATCCAGGGTGCGCCGCAACAAAAGCCTTTGATTATACGACGCAAGTCCCGGGCCACGCTACAAAAATTTTGAAAAATCCGCAACTTAGGCTACAATGCCCTTTCGGGCGGCCGTTCCGGTCACCGCCCACCCCGCGCGCAGCCGGGTCTAGTCGGGGCACCCTGCCCTGCCCGACCTGCGTCGCACCCCATGCAACGTCATCGACACGCTGCCTGGACCGGAAGCCGCGCACCAAGCGGTAGGCCGCGCCAGGAGCCTTCATGAGCATCACGAGCTTTGACGAGCTCGGCTTGAGCCCGGAAATTCTGCGGGCGGTCGCCGAGAGCGGTTACACGACGCCCACGCCCATCCAGGCGCAGGCGATCCCTGTCGTCCTCGCCGGCCTCGACGTCATGGGCGGCGCCCAGACCGGCACCGGCAAGACCGCCGGCTTCGGGCTGCCCATCCTGCATCGGCTGCAGCCGTCGGCCAACACGAGCCCGTCGCCCGCCCGCCACCCGGTGCGCGCGCTGATCCTCGCGCCGACGCGCGAGCTCGCGATCCAGGTCGAGGAAGCGATCAAGGAATACGGCAAGTACACGGGCCTGCGGTCGACGTGCGTGTTCGGCGGCGTCGACATCAAGCAGCAGCTGCCGATCGTCCGCGCCGGCGTCGAGATCCTTGTCGCCACGCCCGGCCGCCTGCTCGACCACGTCGAGCAGAAGAGCGTCAACCTGTCGCAGGTCGAGATCTTCGTGCTCGACGAGGCGGACCGCATGCTCGACATGGGCTTCATCCCCGACATCAAGCGGATCATGGCGCTGCTGCCGGCGACGGCGAAGCGGCAGAACCTCCTGTTCTCCGCCACGTTCTCCGGCGAGATCAAGAAGCTCGCCGACCAGCTGCTGAACCAGCCGCAGCTGATCGAGGTCGCGCGCCGCAACACAGCGGCGGAGACGGTGACGCAGGCCGTCTACCGGTGCCCGCAGGAAGCCAAGCGCGCGCTGCTCGCGCAGCTCGTGACGTCGCGCAACCTGTGGCAGGTTCTCTGCTTCGTGCGCACCAAGCACGGCGCGTCGCGGCTTGCGCGCCAGCTCGAAAAGGACGGACTCGCGACGTCGGCGATCCACGGCGACAAGACGCAGCTGGCCCGCCTCGACGCGCTGACGGCGTTCAAGGAAGGCAAGCTGCAGGTGCTGGTGGCGACCGACGTCGCCGCGCGCGGCCTCGACATCGACGACCTGCCGCTCGTCGTCAACTACGAGCTGCCGCACGTGCCCGAGGACTACATCCACCGCATCGGCCGCACCGGCCGCGCGGGCGCCTCCGGCGAGGCGATCTCGTTCGTCGCGCCCGAGGAGGAGAAGTACCTGGCCGACATCGAGCGGATGCTCAAGAAGAAGATCGACGTCGAGCGCCTCGATGGCTTCGATGCGGCCGCGGCGGCCGCGCGCGCGCCGCTCACGCGCGCGCGTGCCGCACGGGCGCCGCGCGCCGCCGACCGCGAAGCGCCGCGCGCCGCGGAGCGCGAAGCACCGCGCCGGGAACGCCCGGCCGCCACGCGGACCGCGGCGGCGCCCGCGCGCAGCGCCCGCGAGCAGGAACGCGAGGACGCGTACGCCCGCAATCCCGACCAGCCGCTGCCCGCGCGGCCGGCGGGCGCGGAGGGCGACGCGAAGTCGGCGCTCGTGCACGGGCATCGCGGACACGGTCATCACGCCGGCAAGGCGAGGCCGATCCCCGCGCTCCTGATGAAGCGCAAGACGCCGGAGCCGCAGAGCGCCTAGCCGCTCGCCGGGCGGCCGGCCGATGTCGCTTCCGGCCGCGGTCGTAGCCTACTGCCGTGCGGGGTTCGAAGCCGAGGCGGCGCTCGACCTCGCGCGGATCGCCGCGCGCGCCGAATGGCCGCTGACCGTCGACGCCGTGCCCGGGGCCGCATACGTCGCCGCCCACGCGCGGCAGCACGGCGACGTGCCGGCGTGGGACCGCGCCGGCGCGGCCGCGGCGCCGATCTTCACCCGTTCCATCGTGATCGGCGGCGGACCCGTCGCGCTGACGGATGCGCCAGCGACGGGTGCGCGCGTCGACCGCGTGTCGCCGCTGGTCGCGGCGATCGACGCCCTCGCCGAGCAGCGCGCCCACGCGCCGCCGTGGCGCAGCGTGTGGCTCGAGTACCCGGACACGAACGAGGGCAAGGCGCTGTCGCCGCTCGCGCGCGCGCTCGGATCGCGCATCGAGGGTGCGCTGCGCTCACGCGGTGCGCTCGCCGAGGGCGCCGCGCGCAGGCTGCGCGTGTTCCTGCCGGACGGGCGTCGCGCGTACGTCGGAACCTCGCTCGCCGGACGCGGCGACTGGCCGCTCGGCATTCCGAGGCTGCGGATGCCCGGCGCGGCACCCTCGCGCTCGACGCTGAAGCTCGCCGAGGCGTTCGCCGTGTTCCTGGGCGACGACGAGGCACGCCTGCTGCGGCCGGGCCAGCGTGCCGTCGACCTGGGTGCGGCGCCGGGTGGCTGGACGTGGCAACTCGTGCAGCGCGGCCTGCGGGTCACCGCCGTGGACAACGGACGCCTGCGCGGCGAAATCGCCGGCGACCCGCTGGTCACGCACGTGCGCGAGGACGGGCTCAAGTGGCGCCCGCGGCGGCCAGTCGACTGGCTCGTCTGCGACATCGTCGAGCAGCCGCTGCGCATCGCCGAACTCGTCGCCGGCTGGATCGCCGACGGCGCCGCGCGCCGCGCGATCTTCAATCTCAAGCTGCCGATGAAGAGGCGCTACGACGAGGTGCGCCGGTGCGAGCAGCGGATCGGCGCGGTGCTCGCGGGCGCGGGCCTGCGGCATGCGCTGTCCGTGCGGCACCTCTACCACGACCGCGAGGAAGTCACGGCGTACCTGGCGCGGCTCGACTGAAACCGGGCCGGCACCGGATGCGCCGACCGGACAGCCTACCGGCGCGCTACGACGATCCGACGCCCGTCGCTCGCGACGATGCGCATCGGGAGCCCCGCCTGCGCGAGCGCCGCGTGCGTGTCGGTCTCCATCACGGCGAACGCGTCGCGCTCCGCCACCCAGCGCGCGGTGAATGCCGGAATGTCCGCGAGGAAGTCGCGCGGCGACACGCCGATGCCGTAGTCGAGCTCGCCCCGCTCCTTCACGAGCACGACGGTCCGCCCGAGGTAGAACGGCACCGTGTGGTCGAACATGTCGACGCTGTAGAACGGCACTTCGGGACGGAAGGGCCGCTGGCCCTGCGTGACCGCGTCGAGCACGCGCCGCGCGGAAAAGTACCCGTCGATCCGTTGCGCGGCGACGGCACCGACTTGGCAGCCCAGCATGCCCCCCGCCACGAGCACGGCCAGCGCCGGCACGCGCCGGCGCGACCGCACGAGCGCCAGCACGACCACGCCGGTCGCGACGAGGATCGCCGAGCCCGCGACGAGCCATCCGGCGTTCGCCGCGTAGCTCTGCTGGACCAGCGGCACCTTGATGAACTGCGCGGCGGGCACGGCCGCCGCGATCCCGAGCACGCCGCCCGCGACGAGCGTCCACGCGGTGATGCGCACCGTCGCCGCCCAGTTCCGCGCGAGGGGCGCGGCGGCACCGAACGCCACGCCGGCCAGCGCGGGCATCACGTACGCCGGCAGCTTCGACGACGACACGCTGAAGAACACGAAGATCGCGCCCGCCCAGCACCAGCCGAACCAGCCCGGGTCGAACGCCTGTGGCGCCGCGGCCGCTTTGCCGCGGCGGGACCGCGCGAGCGCCGCCGTCATCGCCGGTAGCCACGGCAGGAGGAACACGACCGCGATCGGCACGAAGTACCACAGCGGGCCGGTGCGCTGGTGCAGCGGCTGCGTGAAGCGCTGCCAGTGCTCGCGTACGAAGAAGAATTCGGAAAAGCCGGGATTGCGCGCCTCGACGACGACGAACCACGGCAGCGTGATCGCGAGCGCCACGAGCAGCCCGGTCGCGATGTGCAGCCGGCGCAGCAGCGCCCAGTCCCGGCGCAGCGCGACGTAGGTGCCGATGGCGAGCGCCGGCAGCACGATGCCGACGACGCCTTTGGTCAGCACCGCGAGCCCGCACAGCGCCCACGCGACGAGCATCCAGCGGCGGCAATCCGCCGCGGTCGCGCGCGCGTCCTGCGCCAGCAGGAATGCGCAGAGCGCGCACGCGAGCAGCGCCGTCAGCAGCATGTCGAGCGTCACGAACTGCGCGGACAGGAAGTACCCGCAGCTGCCGGCCATCACCGCCGCCGCCATCCAGCCGGCGCGGCGCGACAGGAGCCGGCGCGCGGTCAGCAGCACGGCGAGCACCCCGGCCAGCCCCGCGAGCGCCGGCACGAAGCGCGCGGTCCACGCGTTCTGCCCGGCCACCGCGAACGTCGCGGCCGTCAGCCAGTACTGGAGCGGCGGCTTCTCGAAGTACGCGTAGCCGTTGATCCGCGGCGTCACCCAGTCGCCGGTGGCGAGCATCTCGCGCGGGATCTCCGCATACCGGCCCTCGTCGGGATAGTAGAGGCCGCGCACGCCGAGGAAGCCGAACCAGAGCGCCAGCACCAAGGCCGCGAACGCCGGCGGCGCCCACCGCCTCGGTGTGCGCGCCTCGGGCCGGTCGCCGGGTAACGTGGAAGGCGCGCGGCCGCTCCCGCTGCCGGCCATCGCGGTCAGCCGCCCAGCCGCTGCGACTGCTGCTTGAGCTTCGTGAGCGTCGCCTCGAACGCGGCCAGCCGCGCGCGCTCCTGCTCCACCACGGCGGCCGGCGCGCGGGCGACGAACGCGTCGTTGGCGAGCTTCGCCTTCGCCTTGGCGATCTCGGCCTCGTGGCGCGCGATGTCCTTGCCGATGCGCTCGCGCTCCGCTGCAGGATCCACCTCGATGTGCAGCATCAGCCGGTACGCGCCGACGATCTCGACCGGCGCGTCGGAGGCAGGGAGTTCGGGGACCACGTGCACGTCGGACACCTTGGCGAGCGGCTTCAGGTAGCGCGTGAACTCCGCGAGCGCGGCGCCGTCGCCGGTCACGTAGAGCGGCGGGCGCGCGGCGGGCGAGACCTTCATCTCGCCGCGCAGCGCGCGGCACGCGTCCACCAGCGCCTTCAGCGTGTCCATGCGCGCGTCCGCGGCGGCGTCGACGCGGTCGAGGCTCGCGCGCGGAAACGGCTGCGTCGAGATCGTCGCGCCGGACTTGCCCGCGAGCGGCGCCACCGACTGCCACAGCTCCTCGGTGATGAACGGCACGAACGGGTGCGCGAGCCGCAGCGTCGCCTCGAGCTCGCGCACGAGCATCGACCGCGTCCCGCGCGCGGCCGCGTGGTCGCCGGCCGCGTCGGCGTCCGCGAGCTGGACCTTGGCGAGCTCGACGTACCAGTCGCAGTACTCGTCCCAGACGAATTCGTAGAGCGCCTTCGCCGCGAGGTCGAACCGGAACTGGTCGATGGCGGTCGCGATGTCGTGCTTCGCCCGCTGCAGACGGCCGAGCAGCCAGCGGTCGACGAACGTCAGCGACTTCGGCAGCGCCTCGTCGAGCCCGCAGTCCTTGCCCTCCACGTTCATCAGCACGAAGCGCGTCGCGTTCCACAGCTTGTTGCAGAAGTTGCGGTAGCCCTCGCACCGGTTGAGGTCGAAGTTCAGCGTGCGGTTGAACGTCGCGAGCGAGGCGAACGTGAAGCGGACCGCGTCGGCGCCGAACGACGGGATGCCGTTGGGGTACTGCTTGCGCGTGCGCTTCTCGACCCGCTCGGCCTGCCGCGGGTCCATCATGTTCGACGTCGCCTTGGCGACCAGCGTCTCGAGGTCGACGCCGTCGATCAGGTCGAGGGGGTCGAGCACGTTCCCCTTCGACTTCGACATCTTCTGCCCTTCCTCGTCGCGGACGATCGCGTTGATGTAGACGTCGCGGAACGGCACGTGGCCGGTGAAGTAGGTCGTCGTCATGATCATGCGCGCGACCCAGAAGAAGATGATGTCGAAGCCGGTGACCAGCACCGACGACGGCAGGAACTTCGCGAGCTCCGGCGTCGCCTCCGGCCAGCCCAGCGTCGAGTGGCACCAGAGCGCCGAGGAGAACCACGTGTCGAGCACGTCTTCGTCGCGTCGCAGCCCGCCGGGCTCGCGGCCGAGCTTCGCGCGCGCCTGGGCGCGCGCCGCGGCCTCGTCGCGCGCGACGTACACATTGCCGGCCTCGTCGTACCACGCCGGGATCTGGTGGCCCCACCACAGCTGGCGCGAGATGCACCAGTCCTGGATGTTGTTGATCCAGTGCAGGTACGTCGACAGCCACTCTGCCGGCACGAAGCGCACGCGCTCGCCGCTGCCCGGCGCGCCGGCCGGCAGGCCCGCCTCGCTCACGGCGGCGAGGCACAGGTCCTGGATCGAGCGGCCCGGAAAATGCGGGTGCGTCGCCGGCGCCGGCTTGCGCATGTCGACGAACCACTGGTCCGTCAGCATCGGCTCGACGACCTCGCCGGTGCGCCCGCAGCGCGGCACCACCATCGTGTGCGCCTTTTCCGACACGAGCAGTCCGCCGGCCGTCAGGTCGGCGAGCACGGCGCGGCGCGCGGCGTAGCGGTCGAGCCCGCGGTACTTCGCCGGCGCGTTGTCGTTGATCGTCGCGTCGAGGTTCAGTATCGGGATCGGCGCGAGGCCGTGCCGCTGCCCGATCTGCCAGTCGTTGAAGTCGTGCGCGGGCGTGATCTTCACGCAGCCGGTGCCGAACTCGCGGTCGACGTAGTCGTCGGCGATCACGGGGATCGTGCGCCCGGTCAGCGGCAGCGTCACCTGCTTGCCGACGAGCGCGCGGTACCGGTCGTCGGCGGGATTCACGGCGACGGCGACGTCGCCCAACATCGTCTCGGGACGCGTGGTCGCGACGACCAGGGAACCGCCGCCGTCGGCGAACGGATAGCGGATCTGCCAGAGCTTGCCCTGCTCCTCCTCGCTATCGACCTCGAGGTCCGACACCGCGGTGCCGAGCTTCGGGTCCCAGTTGACGAGGCGCTTTCCGCGATAGACGAGGCCGTCCTCGTACAGGCGCACGAAGGTCTCCAGAACGGCGGCGGAGAGCCCTTCGTCCATCGTGAAACGCTCGCGCGACCAGTCGGCCGACGTGCCCAGCCGCCGCATCTGCTCGGTGATCGCGGAACCCGACTCCTCCTTCCACGCCCAGACGCGCTCGACGAAACCGGCGCGCCCGAGATCGTGCCGTGTGCGGCCTTGCGCCTTCAGCTGCTGCTCGACGACGATCTGCGTCGCGATCCCCGCGTGGTCGGTGCCGACCTGCCACAGCGCGTCGTCGCCGCGCATCCGGTGGTAGCGGATCATGAGGTCCATCAGCGTCTGCTGGAACGCGTGGCCCATGTGCAGCGTGCCGGTGACGTTCGGCGGCGGCAGCTGGATGCAGAACGGCGGGGCGTCCGCCGCGAGCGACGGCGCGAAGCAGCCGCTCGCTTCCCAGATCGGATACCACTTGGCCTCGATGGCCAGCGGTTCGAAGCTCTTGGCGAGTTCCATGGTCGGCGACGCCGCGCTCACGTGCGATCGTCGTGCGGTAAAAGCTTGAAATTATAGCGGATTCGGCACGGCAGCCGCCGCGGACGCGCCGCGGGCGCCGCGCCGTCCGGCCGGCGCTCGCCCGCGCGTCAGTGCGCGAGCCCCATCGCGCGCCACGCCGGATAGGCGACGGCGATCGCGAGCAGCACCAGCGGTCCCCACAGCCACGCGAGCGGCCGCGCTGCGCGATGCGCGAAGAGCTCGCCTGCGCCCTGATGAAAGGCGAGGTACACGGTGCTCTGGTACGGCAGGAACCACACCTGCGTCGCGACCAGCGCGATCAGCGCGGCGAGAAACGGGTGAACGTGCGCCGCTTCGGCCACCGGCAACGCGACGAGCGCGAGCAACGGTGCAGCGGCCTGCCAGCGAACGACGAACGACAGCGCGAAGCCGATGAGCGCGAGCGCGAGGCAGAAGAGAAGGCCGTGGCCCGCGAGCGCGCCGATGGGCGCGGCGAGCGACCGCGCGAGCCACGCGTCGACGCCGAGCGACTGGAACACGGTGGCGAGGCTGGTGATCACACCGAAGAACACGAGGAACGGCCAGTTGACACCCGTGCGCAGCATCGTCGTGTCGAGCGCGCCGCCGGCCGCGAGCACCGCGAGCGCCGCCACGCCGACCCAGGCGGCGTGAACGCCGTGCCACGGCTCGGTCATGAACAGCGCGATCAGCGCGATCATGACGGCGAGGCACAGCTTCTCGTCGCGTCGCATCGGGCCCAGCACCGCGCGCTGCAGCGCGAGCCGATCGCCGGTCGTGTCCGCCGCGCCGTCGGGCCGGTACAGCGCGAGCACCGCGACGAGTGCGCCGGCGAAGAGCGGCACGTGCAGCGGCAGCGCGGCGACGAGCCAACCGGCGAACCCGAACTCCGCGCGCGTCGCGGCCGGCAGCAGCCCGTGCACGAGGAGCCCGACCGACGAGCCGGTGAGGAACAGCGCCGCCATCTGCCCGAAGCCGACGAACGACGCCAGCGCGAGCCCGGTCGCCGGCCGGCCGCCGGGCGCGTACCCGAGCGCGTCGGCGACCTCGCGCACCATCGGCGCGGCCAGCGCGGCGCGGCTCGTCGCGTTCGGCAACGTCGGCGTCACCGCCGCGCCGACCAGGGCCAGCGTTGCGCACCGGCGCGCGAACGGCGCGGGCCGGCGGCCGAGCGCGGCGAGCGCGATCCGGTACAGGAGTCCGGAATTGCCTACGGCGACGCCGACGGCGAGCACCGTCAGCACCAGCACCCATGCCTGCGTGGCGAAGCCGTCGAGCGCAGTACGCGCCGGCACGACGCCGCCGACGACCCACACGGCAAGGAGTCCGAGCGCCACGACCGCTTCGGGCAGCGCGTCGGTCGCGAACAGGATCGCGGCCGCGACCAGCGTGAGCAGCGCGCGCCATCCGTCGGCAGTCAGCCCCGCCGGCGCCGCCGCGTTCCAGAACAGCAGCGGCACCAGCGCCGCCGCGAGTCCCGCGAGCTTGAGCGCGGACATGCGGCGCCGCGGGCGCGCCGTCGCCGCCGCGCTTCGCCCATCCGCCGCGTCGCGGTCGCCGTCGGCGTCGCCGGCACCGGCCGTCGTCGCGGCCGCGAGCGCCGGGGCCCGCGCCGCGAGGCGCGCCGCGTCGGCGGCGGCGCCCGTCGCGCGATACGCGGCGAGCGCGTCGGCATCGTGGCCGTCGCGTTCGAGCTCGCGGCCCACGTCGCGCACGCGTGACGCCACCGCCTGCGTGCGTGCCTCCGCATCGAGCCGTCGCCGCAGCGCGGCCCGGATCGCCGCCGGCACCGACCAGCGGCCGGCGCGCTCCTGCACCAGCGGCGCGAGCGCAGCCAGCGCAGTCGCGTCGCCGGCCATGCGCGCGAGCAGCGCCGGCGGCGGCATGTCGAACAGCGCCGCGGCCTCGACCACGGCGCGCTGCGCCGGCGCGAGCGCCGCCATGCGCTCGGCGACCCACTGCTCGAGCTCGCGCTGCAGTTCTCCCAGTGCCCGGCGCGCCCGCGCGAGTTCGATGCCGATTGCGCGGCTCACGTCGAACAGGAGCTCGGGCTCCGCGCGCAACAGCATCTGCACGCGGTTCTTCGGCAGCACCCACGCGCGGATCGGCGTCACGGCGACCACGCTCGACGAGCGCGGCGCACCGGTGAGCAGCGCGAGATCGCCGAACACCTCGGGCGGCTCGATCAGGCCGATGCGCGAGCCCGCGACGCGGCGCTCGGCCACGCCCTCACGCAGGATGTACAGCGCGTCGCCGGCACCGCCCGCCTCGAACACGACGGTGCCCGCGTCGAACCACACGTCCTCGAGGACGCCGGCGAGCTTGGCCAGGTCGACCGGCGCGAGCGGAGCGAGGAACGGCACGGCGGCCAGCGCCTCGGCCGCCGCGTCGGGACGCTCGAGTGCGTTCATCGGGATCGTCGTCGCGGCGCGCCGGGGCGGGCCGCCATCATAGCGCCGCTTGGCGGCGCCGCCACGACCGCGCGATGCCGTACGCGGGCGCCGGCCCGCAGGCGCTTACTTGCCGGCGAGCGCTGCCGCGTCGACGCGGCTGGCGTCGCTCAGCCGGTACAGGACGCCCGTGGGGTCGTCCTTGACCACGGCGAAGCGGCCCGACAGGACGATCGGGTCGAACGTATAGGCGACCGGCGTCTTCGCCACGACCTCGACGATCTCGTCGGGGCCGGCAGGCAGGCAGAACTGGCAGTGCGGCGGCACGGCGGAAATGAGGAAGCGCTTCTGCTTCTCGCCGATGTCGAGCGGGATCATGAAGCCCTGCACCTTCACGTCCTTGCGGTCGAGCGCCATGACGTCCTTGCCGAATTCGGCGACCATCTTGCCGCCCTGCTTGACCGGCTCTACCTGGGCCAGCGTCTTCCACGACACCACCCCGGGCCGCTCCGGAAGGATCGCGCTCGAGTAATCGGACGCGGTCGGCAAGCCGGCCCCGGGAACGCCGGTGTTGAGCGCCGCCGCCGGAGCCGCGCACAGCGCGGCGACGGCCAGCGTGAGGATGCGGTTCGCGTTCATGGCTCAGTTGTCCGCAAGGGTGGCGGCCACGTCGACGCGCATCGCGCGCCACGCCGGCCACAGTGCAGCCAGTATACCCGCGCCGAGCGCCAGCGCGACGACCGCCCATTCCTCGGGCAGCCACCGGAGGGCGGCCGCGGACAACGGGGCGGCGTCGGGCACGACCATGCCGATCGCGAGCGCCACCGCGTGCGCGACGGCAATGCCGGCGACGGTGCCCGCGAGCGTCAGCACAATGCTCTCGATCAGCAGCACCGACGCGACCTTGCGCCGCGAGGCGCCGAGCGCGCGCAGGATCGCGAGATCGTAGCGGCGGTCCTCGAGCGCCTGCGCCAGCGCGACGAACAACATGAAGCCCGACGCCGCGACCAGCAGCAGCGCAAAGGCGCGGATGAGGTCGAACCCGGCGCCGAACACCGTCATCAGCCGCGCGGTCTCCCAGGCCGGCGACGCCGCGACCATTTCGGTGTTGCGGTCGATCGCGCGTGGCAGCGTTGCCGCCGCCAGCGGGCTCGCATACCGGACGAGCACCAGCGTCACCTCGCGCTCCGGCTCAAGGTCCTTGCCGACGTGCGCCTCCTCCGCGTGGTGCTCGTGCACGGCCCACACGCTGTCGACGGCCGTGAGCACCAGCCGGTCGAGCACCGTGCCCGTCGGCGCGAGGACACCGGTGACGCGATAGCGCGCGTTCGCGTGCTCGCCGCCGCCTTCCGCGAGTCCGTGCGAGCCCGCAAACGCGTCGCCGACCGCGACGCCGGTCGCGGCCGCGACGGCACTGCCCACGACGGCCTCGAGCGGCGCCTGCCAAAGACGCCCATCACGCAGCGTCGCGCCGTAATGGGCGGGGAATGCAGGCTCGGTGCCGACGATGCGGAAGCCGCGGAAGCTGTCGCCCAGCGCAAGCGGAATCACCTCGGCCACCAGCGGGTTGGCGCGCAGCTGCGCGACGGCCGCGAGCGGGATGTTCCCGGGCGGTACGTCGACGTGATAGACGCCGGCGAGCACGAGTTGCAGCGGGCTGCCCTTGGCGCCGACGACGAGGTCGATACCGGCCGCGTCGCGCGTGAGCCGGTCCGCGAGCTCGCGCGAAAGCAGCAGCGTCAGCGTGACCGTGGCCACGCCGACAGCGAGTAGGATCACGACCAGCAGCGTCGACAGCGGCCGCCGCCGCGCGTACGCCAGCGCGAGGCGAAGCAAGGTCATCCGTCGGGCCCCTTCACGGGAGACGCCGAGGCGCAGAGAGAGTCCCTGCGGCCGTCACTCGGCCCCTCTGCGCCACGTTGTTCAGGCCGCCGTCCGCACATCGGCAGGCAGCGCGAACGCGCGTGGCAGCAACGGCCGCACGCGGTGGTCGTGCGACGCGACGACGAGCGTCGCGCCGGCCTCGATCGCCTGCGCACGCAACAGCTCCAGCGCCTGCGCCGCGTGCGCGTCGTCGAGATTGGCCGTCGGCTCGTCGGCGAGCAGCAGCCGCGGACGGTTGACGACGGCACGCGCGACGGCGACGCGCTGCGCCTGTCCCTGCGAGAGCTGCCGCGGATACCGGTGCGCGAGGTCGGCGACGCCGACGGCCTCGAGCAGCGCCGTGATCCGCGCGTCGTCCTGCGGCAAGCCCGGCAGCGTCTGCGCGAGCCGCAGGTTGTCGCGAACGTCGAGCGCGCCGACCAGGTGCAGCCGCTGCGGCACGAGGCCGACCGTGCGCCCGCGCCAGCGATCGCGCGCGCCCTCGGACAGCGCGCGCAGGTCGGTCCCGGCGACCACGACCGTGCCCTGCTCGGGAACGATGAGCCCGGCGAGGATGTGCAGCACCGTCGACTTGCCGCAGCCCGATGGCCCCGCGAGCAGCCACGCGTCGCCGGCGCCGGCGCGCCACGACGGCACGGACACCGCGTGCGTCGCGCCATAGCGGTGGGTGACGTCGGTCAGCTCGAACACCCCTCCAATCTAGCGCACTGCGGCGCGAATGTCAGACGCCGTGTTCGGCTTGCGCGGCGCCTTCGTCGCATCCGACGCCGGCTGCACGTGCGCGCACGGAATCCCTTCGCGCTGGACCGGCTCGGGAACGCGGGCACCGCCGAGCGATCGCCCGGTCGCCGCGGCCACCGCGCGCAACGTTCCCATCAGTGCCGCAAACGCGGCCGGCGTCAGCGCCTGGTCGGCGTCGCACCACGCCTGCGTCGGGTCGGGGTGCACTTCGATCAGCAAGCCGTCGGCGCCTGCGGCCACCGCGGCGGCCGCGAGCGCGGGGACGAGCCACGCCTTGCCGCCCGCGTGCGACGGGTCGACGATCACCGGCAGATGCGTCTCGCGCTTGGCGACCGGGATGGCCGTCACGTCGAGCACGTTGCGGTACGCGGACTCGAACGTCCGGATGCCGCGCTCGCACAGCACGATCCGGCGATTGCCGCCCGCGGCGACGTACTCGGCCGCCAGCAGCCACTCGGCGATGGTCGCGCTCATCCCGCGCTTCAGCACGACGGGGACGTCGACGCGACCGAGTTCCTTCAGCAGGTCGTAGTTCTGCATGTTGCGCGTTCCGACCTGGATCGCGTCCACGCCGGCGCGCAGGAACGTGTCGAGCATCCGCACGTCGGTCAATTCGGTGACCACAGGCAGCCCGTGCCGCGCGGCGGCACTCGTGAGCAGCGCGAGCCCGTCCGGACCGGCGCCCTGGAACGCGTACGGGCTCGTGCGCGGCTTGAACGCACCGCCGCGCATCATCGCGGCGCCGCCTGCCGCGACCGCCGCGGCCGCGGCGCGCATCTGCGAGTCCGTTTCCACCGAGCACGGCCCGGCGATGACCTGCACGGCGTCCCCGCCGACAGCGACGTCGCGGACGTACACCGCGCCGTCGCCGGCGCGCGCATCGCGCGCGACCAGCGGGTACGCCTTGTCGGCGGGGGACGGACGGGCCGCCGGGGTGCAGGCCTGCATTGCGCTGTTCATGGCACGACTCCTCGAGCACGGTTGCGATGGCGAAAAAAATTCGGGCGGCCTCTGGGGCCGCCCGAATCGTGGAATCCTCGAATTTCGCTGTTGCCGGAAGCCTACGGTCGCGCCTGCCCCTCTGGTTCGTTCGACCAGAAATAGAACGCAAACGCGTACGAGCGCGCGGCGGCGGGAACGGCGGACCTCGACTTCATGGCGCGGATCTTACACCACGGCATGTCACGGCTGCCAACAGGCGGAAGGCGCGCGTGGCGGCCGGCCGGCGCTTCGCGCGCGCCGCGCCTTCAGTGGTTGCGGCGCCAGCTCTCGATCTCGCGCTCGATCGCCTCGGCCACGTAGGCGCGCAGCAGCTCGCCCACGCTCAGGTTGATCGTCGCGACGAGGTCCGCGCTCGCACGATCGACGATCGGCTTCAGGCGCACGCCGAGCTGGTCGCGCAGTCCGGCGTCGGTGAAAAGATCGATGCGCTGCAGGACCTGCACGCGCACCTCCTCGGCGATGGCATCCCACTTCGCCTGCTCGTCGGCGGCGCTCGCCGCGGACGCGGCCAGCCCGGGCTCCGGTTCCGCGATGACCGGATGCGCGGGCGCCCGCACTTCGGCGGCGGCAGCGCCGGCGAAGGCCACGGGCTCGACAGCCGGCGCGACCGGCAGGGGTGCGAAGGCGGCGTCCGCCGGCGTCGCGGGCGTTGCGATCGCACCGGCGTCCGCCGGCATCGGCGTCGACGCTTCCACAGGCCACCATGCAGGACCCGGCGGTGCGACGATCGGCGCCGGCGTCGCGACAGTCGACTCCGACGTCACCACGATCTGCTCCGGCACGTGTTCCGGCGGGGCCGCAGGCGCGGGCGTCGCGTCCGGGACGGGCTCGGGTGCCTCTGCCGGCACAAACACAGGCGCCTCAACATCGCGGAGTTCATGCGCAGGTTCCGGCGCGACCTCGCGCGGCGATTCGCGCGGCTCGAACTCGTCGTCGAACGCCTCCTCGGCCGGTGTGGTGAGCTCGATCTCCTCGTGCTCGGCCGCCATGAGCAGCGCCTCGTTGTCGACGCGCACGCGGTCGACCGGCGGCACGATCGCGACGGAGTCGGGCGCCTCGCCGATGACGGACGGCTCGGCGCCCTCGAACTCGAGCCAGTCCGACGGCTCGCCGCCTTCCTGCAGCATCGAATCGGGAGGCTCGTGCGGCCCGCCCGGGGCCGCGCGCTCGGTCAGCGTGGGGATGCCGGCGGCGGAGGCGGCAGCCGGAGCCGGCACGGCGGCGGGAGGCACCGGCGCGACCGGCTTCGGCATCGCCGGGACACGCTCCGACGGCGCGCGCTCGCCCTGCATCGGCACCGAATCGGTCAGCACCGGGATGTCGTCGATCGCGGCCGCGCGATTGCGGCGCATCAGCGCGTCGGCCTGCTCGAGCAGCTCGCGCGCCGTGGGCACGGGCCTACCCTCGCTCGCGCAGGTCGTGCGTGCGCATCTCGTAGCCGCGCTCGCGATAGAACCGAAACCGCTCGCGACCGGCCGGCACGTCGTCGACGCCGACGATCTCGGCCAGCCGCTCGAAGCGGGAGAAGAAGGGCGGCGGCTCCGCGTTCAGATTGACGAGCACCGCGGCGGGTCCCGCGTGCTCGAGCCGATGGTCGATCCACACCGGCGTGTCGCCGGCCAGCGGGCTGTCCATCCGGCAGTGGGGCAGGAAGCCCGTCGCCGGGGCCACCCACAGCAGGCGGTCGAGCGCCTCCGTCGTGGCGATGTCGGGCGTCAGCACCCGCACGCTGCCGTGCGCGGCCACGGCCTTCGCGACGAGGCGCGCGGCCACCGCCAGCCGATCGGCGACGTTCGTGTAGAAGTCGATCGTCGTCATTTCCGTCCCGGCGCGGCGCGGGTCACGCCGCCGGATTCTCCTGCGCGAGCAGCCAGGTCGCGAGCAGCGGCACCGGCCTCCCGGTCGCGCCCTTCTCCTTGCCATCCTTCCACGCCGTGCCGGCGATGTCGAGGTGGGCCCAGTCGTACTTCTTCGCGAACCGCGACAGGAAGCAGGCGGCGGTGATGCTGCCGCCGGGCCGGCCGCCGATGTTCGCGAAGTCGGCGAAATTGGACGCGAGCGCCTCCTGGTAGTCTTCCCACAGCGGCAGCTGCCACGCGCGGTCGAACGCGTCGTCGCCCGCGGTCACCAGCGCGCGTGCGAGCGTCTCGTTGTTGGAGAAGAGGCCGCTCGCGACGTGGCCGAGGGCGATGACCATCGCGCCCGTGAGCGTCGCGATATCGACGACCGCCTCCGGCTCGTAGCGCTCCGCATACGTCAGCGCGTCGGCGAGGATCAGGCGCCCCTCGGCATCGGTATTGAGGATCTCGATCGTCTGGCCCGACATGCTGGTGACGATGTCGCCCGGCTTGGTCGCGCGGCCCGACGGCATGTTCTCGCACGCGGGGATGAGGCCGACGACGTTGACCTGCGCTTTCATCTCGGCGATCGCGCGCAGCGTGCCCAGCACCGCTGCGGCGCCGCACATGTCGAACTTCATCTGGTCCATGTCGAGGCCGGGCTTCAGCGACACGCCGCCGGTGTCGAACGTGATGCCCTTCCCGACCAGCACGCAGGGCCTCGCCTGCTTGCGCTGCGCGTGCATGTATTCGAGCACGATGAACCTGGGCGGCTCGTCGCTGCCGCGGGTCACCGACAGGAACGAGCCCATGCCGAGCTCCTCGCAGTCCTTGCGCTCGAGCACCTTGACGGCGATGTCCGGGAATTCCGCGGCGAGCTGCGTCGCGCGCTCGCCGAGGTAGGCGGGCGTGCACACGTTGCCCGGCAGGTTGCCGAGGTCGCGCGCGAGGTCCATGCCGTGCGCGATTGCGAGGCCCTGCGCGGCGGCTTTCTCGCCGGCGGCGAGGTCGGAGCGCTGCGGCACCGACAGCGTGAGCTTGCGCAGCGGGCGCCGCACCTCGGTGGGCTGGCTCTTCATCTGCTCGAACCGGTAGACGGCCTCCATCGCGACGACGACCGCGTGCTCGACGCGCCAGACGACCTCGCGGCGCTTGACCTTCTCCTCGGTCAGGTAGAGCACCGCCTCGTACGAGCCCGTCTCGTTCAGCAGCTTCACCGCGGCGCGGATCGCGGCGCGGAACTCGCGGTCGCGGAAGTCGCGCTCCTTGCCGAGCCCGACCAGCAGCACGCGGTCGGCGAGCGTGCCGCGCACGTTGTGCAGCAGCAGCGTCGAGCCGAGCTTGCCCTCCATGTCGCCGCGGCGGATGATCTCGCCGATGTAGCCGTTGCTGGCGCGGTCGATGAGCTCCGCCGACAGCGACAGCTTGCGGTTGTCGAACACCCCGACCACGACGCAGGCGCTCCGCTGCTTCTCGGGACTTCCGCTTTTTATGGTAAATTCCATCACGATCCCTCGTCTCCGGCTTCCGCGTTTTGTTACGGTTACAAGGCGTGGCGAGCATTATCGGCAAATCGCCGCCAAAAAGTCAAAACTTTTCCCGGCGTCATGATTTTCCGCCGCAGCCTGACGCGGGAGCTGACCACGACGGTCGTCGGGCTGTTCGTGGTGCTGCTCGCGATCCTGTTCACGCAGTCGGTGATCCGGATCCTGGCGCGCGCCGCCGGGGGCGCCATCGCCGCCGACGGCGTGCTCGCGCTGATCGGCTTCAACGCCGTCTTCTACCTCAACCTGCTGCTGGCGGTCGCGCTGTTCCTGACCGTGCTGCTGACGCTGTCCCGCTGGTACCGGGACAGCGAGATGGTCGTGTGGTTCACGTCGGGGCAGTCGCTGACCGCATGCCTCAAGCCGATCCTGCTGTTCGCCGCGCCGTTCCTCGTCGCGATCGTGCTGCTGTCGCTGTTCCTGTCGCCGTGGGCGGAGCAGCGCAAGCTGGAGTTCGAGCGCCAGCTCGAGTCGCGCGACGAGCTCACGTTCCTGTCCCCCGGGCTGTTTCGCGAGTTCAGGCGGGCGGGCATCGTCGTCTACATCGAGAGCATCAACCCGGTCGACGGCCGCATCCGCAACGTGTTCCTGCACTCGGTCGAGGAAGGCCGCGACGCGACGACCGTCGCCCGGCTCGGCCACCTCGTCGAGGAACCGAACGGCGACCGCTTCGTCGTGCTGGAGGACGGCCGCCGGTACGAGGGCAAGCCCGGCTCCGCCGAGTTCCGGCTGATCGAGTTCGACAAGCTGGGACGCCGGATCGAGCCCGCCGAGGCGCGCGCGCTGCCGACGTCGAACAAGGCGATCCCGACCGCGGCGCTGCTCGTCGCCGACGGCCGCAGCGAGCGCGCGGAACTGTTCTGGCGGCTGTCGGTGCCGATTCTCGCGCTGGTGCTGACGCTCCTCGCGATTCCGCTCGCCTACGTGAACCCGCGGATGGGCCGCTCGTTCAACCTGATCGCGGCCGCGTTCCTGTACATGGTGTACACGAACTGCATCAACATCGTGCAGAGCATGATCGCGCAGGGGACGATCGGCCTCGCGGCCGGCCTCGCCCTGCCGCACCTCGCCGCGCTCGTCGTCGTGTTCCTGCTGTTCCGGCACCAGTTGTCCATCTCGGGTCTGCTGGGCGGCCTGCGCCGCCGCGCCGGCTGATCCGCGATGCGCACGCTCACCCGCTACATCGGCCGGGACGTCCTGTTCGCGACGCTGCTGATCTTCGTCGCGCTGATCGGCCTGTTCACGTTCTTCGACCTCATCAACGAGATGCGCGACGTCGGCCGCGGCAGCTACACGCTGACGAGCGCGCTGCTGTTCGTCGCGCTGCACATTCCGTCGCGGCTCTACGAGCTCTTCCCGGTCGCCGCGCTGATCGGCACGCTGTTCGCGATCTCGCAGCTGGTGGCGAACTCCGAGTTCACGGTGATGCGCGCGTCCGGCGCGTCGATCCTGCAGGTGGTCTGGGCCGTGCTGCGCGTCGGCTTCCCGCTGGCGATCGTGACGTTCCTGGCCGGCGAGTACGTGGCGCCGCCGTCGGAGCGGCTCGCGCAGAACGTGCGCGCGGCGGCGATGGGCGGCGCCACCGGCGTCGTCGCCCAGCAGTTCGAGTCCGGCTTCTGGTTCAAGCAGGACTACACGTTCGTCAACATCCGCACCGTGCTCGCCGACATGACGCTGGTCGGCGTGCGCATCTACGAGTTCGACCGCGACCTGCGGCTCACCGCCGTGCGCAGCGCCGAGTCGGGGCGCTTCGCCGGCGACGGCCACTGGCGACTCGAGAAGGTGAGCGTCACCGAGCTCGGGCGCGACTCCGCGAAGGTGTCGTCGCTGCCGACCTGGCTGTGGCCGTCCGTGCTGCAGCCGTCGATCCTGACCGTCTACCAGGTGGCGCCGGAGAAGCTCGCATTGACGACGCTGTACGACAACATCCGCGTGCTCGGCAACAGCGCCCAGCGGACGTCGCGCTTCGAGATCGCGCTGTGGTCGAAGATGCTCTACCCGGTCGCGGTGCTGGTGATGATGCTGCTCGCGCTACCGTTCGCCCAGTTCCAGCGCCGGCAGGGCGGCGTGGGCTTCCGCCTCTTCGCCGGAACGATGCTGGGCCTCGCGTTCTGGCTGATCGAGCAGCTGTTCTCGTATCTCGGCGTGCTCAACGACTGGCCGCCGCTGTTCGCGGCCGCGTTCCCGCTGGTCGCGTTCACGTTGCTGGCGGTCGGGATCCAGTACTGGATCGAGCGGCGGTAGACGCCGCGCCTGCCGGCCCCAGCCATCCCCGCGCCTCCTCCAGCACGTCCGCGAACGGCAGCCGCCGCCCGTCCGCCACGGCCTGCGCGAACGATGCATCGCCCGCCGCCGAACGCACGCGCGCGATCAGCGGCGCGATGAACGACTCGTCGGCCGGCTCCCGGCTGGCGCCTCCCCGCTCGAGCCACGCCTCGGCGGCACCGAAGAGGCGCGCGGCGCGGTCCCACTCGCCGAAGTGCGCGGCGAGCCCGGCGGCGACCGTGAGGAACTGCTGGACGTCGGCACCCGCGCCGGTGGTGTCGACGTAGGGCAGCGCGGCCAGCATCAGGTCCGCGGCCCGCCCCGCGGAGCCGCGAGCCATCTCGATCCGCACCAGGTTGAACTGCGTCGTGGCGATCGCGTCGCGCGTGCCGATCCGTCGGGCGAGCGCCAGCGCTTCCTCGTAGTTCACCAGCGCGGCGTCCAGCTGCCCGGTCGACGACTGCACTTCCGCCAGGCAATTGAGCGCCTGGTGCAGGCGCAGCACATCGTCGAGCTCGCGGCCAAGCGCGACCGCGGCCAACAGATCCCGCGAAGCCCGGGTCGCGTCGCCCGCCCCGAACGCGCACAGGCCGGACAGAGCCAATGCGTCGGCGATCCGCGATCGATCGTGCAGTTCCTCCGCGATGGCCATGCTGTCGTCGGCGAACCGCAGTGCTTCGGCGTACCTGCCCGCGAAGTAGCAGATCGAGCCGGCGGTGAACAACGCACGACTGCGCAGGAGATCGCGTGCCTCCGTGCCCGCGCGCGCGAGAGCTTCGACGGCCACGCGGTACGCGAGGTCGATCGATCCGCGACGCAGCCAGTTGCGCAGCGCATGCACGAGCCGCAGGCCGAGCGCGCCGCCGTCGGGCGCCTCGTCGCAGTATGCGTGCGCGGCGAGCAGGTTGTCCCGCTCGCGGTCGAACACTACGTTCCAGTCGCGGGGGTCCACGTCGACCTTCTCCGGGTCGCCGGCCTCCGCCAGCGCGACGAAGCAGCGCAGGTGAAGCGCGCGCACCGACGCATTCTCGCCCGTCGCATCGAGCTTCTCCTGCGCGTACTGACGCACGGTCTCGAGCAGCGCGTGCCGGCTGCGTTCCGGGTCGCGGACGACCAGCGACTTGTCGACCAGGTCGCCCAGCAGATCGATCACGTCGTCGGCGTCGACGTCGCCGCCGGCGCAGACGGCCTCGGCGGCGTCGAGCAGGAATCCGCCGCTGAATGCGGCAAGCCGGCGCAGCAGGGCCTGGTGCGGCGGGCTCAGCAGGTCGTGGCTCCAGTCGATCGTCGCGCGCAATGTCTGCTGGCGGGGCAGCGCCGTGCGATCCCCGCCCTTGAGCAGGCGGAAGCGGTCGCCGAGCCGCGCCGCGATGGTCTCGATGGGCAGGGCGCGCACGCGGGCGGCGGCCAGCTCGAGCGCGAGCGGGATGCCTTCGAGGCGACGACAGATGTCTTCGACCGCGGCCGCATTCTCCGCGGAGAGGTCGAATTGCGGGTCCATCGCGCGCGCCCGGTCGCAGAACAGCGCGACGGCGGGAATGCGCCGCAGCTCGCTCGCCGCGAGAGGGGGACCGGCGCCCGGCGCCGCGAGAGGCGCCACCGGATAAACGGTCTCGCCGCCGACGTGCAGCGGCTCGCGGCTCGTCGCGACGATCCTGACGTCGCGACCGCTTTCGAGCAGGCGCTTCGCGACCTCCGCGCACGCGCGCAGCAGGTGCTCGCAGTTGTCGATGACCACCAGCAGCGCACGGTTCGCGACGTGACGGGCAAGCGCATCGTAGACAGGCTGGCCAGGCTCGGGCCGGACGCCGAGCGCGGTCGCGGCGGCATCGGCGACGAGGCTCGGATCGGTGACGGCCGCCAGTTCCACCAGGAACACGCCGTCCGGATGCTCGCGCACGCGCATCCGCGCCGCCTCCAGGGCGAGCCGCGTCTTGCCGAGGCCGCCCGTGCCGGTCAGCGTCAGCATGCGCGTGGAGCGCATGAGGTGCGCAACTTCCTCGAGCTCCCGCTCGCGTCCGACGAACGACGTCACTGGATGCGGGAGATGGCACGGCGGCGTGTCCGCGGCCACCGGGGGCAGTGGATCCGGCGATCGCGTGGCGTCGACGTCACCGGACGCCGGCGCGGTCCCGGCGACCCGCAACAGGGCTTCGCGGAAGGCGCGCGCGGTCGGGAAACGCCGGGCCGGATCCTTCGCCAACGCTGCGGCCACCACAGCGTCGATGCCTGCGGGCACGTGCAACGTCGCGCGCCGCGACGGCGCGACGGGATCGTCGTGGCAGATCCGGTAGGCGACGGCCTCCGCGGGACCCGCGAACGGCTTCTCGCCGGTGAGGAGCTCGTACAGGACGACACCCGCGCTGAAGAGGTCCGATCGCGCGTCGGCGGTCTTGCCAACGCATTGCTCCGGCGACATGTAGGACGGCGTGCCGATGACCATGCCCGTCGCGGTCAGTTGCGCCGTGTCGACGCGCGCCACGCCGAAGTCCGTGACCTTGAGCGTGCCGTCGCGCCTCACCAGCAGATTCGACGGCTTGACGTCGCGGTGGACGACCCCGTGGCGATGCGCGCACTCGAGCGCGTCGAGCAGCTGGGACATGAAGTCGACGACCTGGCCGAAATCGAAGCCGATCCGACCACGCGCGTAACTGGCGAGGTCACGGCCTTCGACATATTCCATCACGATGAACGCCAGCGCATCGTCGACGCCGTATTCGTAGACGCCGACGATGTTCGCGTGCTGCAGGCGGCCCGCGGCGCGCGCCTCGTTGCGGAACCGGGCCGCGTACCCGGCGGCGGCGGCGGATGACCGGGTGTCGACGCGGATGGTCTTGAGCGCCACCAAGCGCTCGATGTCCGGGTCGAAGCCCAGGTAAACCGTTCCCATCGCACCCTGTCCGAGCGGGCGTCGGATCTCGTACTTGCCGAGGCGGTTGAGGCTGGCCACCGCGCTCCCAACCCGTGGTACGAGCGCGCATTGTGGTCTCCCGCGAACCGGTTCGTCAAAGCCCGACCGGCCGCGGCCGCCGGTCGTCGTCGCACTTCGATCGGCGCTCGCCGGCCGCGTGCCGAGCGTACCCGGGACCCTGCCCTCGCCGCCCGGTGCGTTCGCGCGGTTTCGCGACGCGCGCAAGGTGCGACGACCGCGGACCTCTACGGCCCGCGCGGGCCCGGCGGCCGCTCCGCCGGATCGGCCGCGCACGCGTCGCACCCGGGGCGGAACACCGAGAACCAGCGCAGGTAGGCACCGATCAGCAGCGGCAGCGACAGCACCCAGAGCCAGTCGCCGAGCGTGGGCTGCGTGAGCTCGCCGCGCCACCACGCGAGCGCGACCGTGCCCGCCTGCACGAAGGCGACGAACAGGCCCGCGCCGAGCGCGAACCTGACGGCGAAGCGGGCTATCGGCGGCACGGCTCTTCGGTGGTCGGGAGCGCGCAGGATCAGGGCCCGGCCGGGTCCGATCCGGCGAAGTAGTCAGGGTGCCTCGTCGCGATGGTCCGCGCAAGCGAGAGATTGCGCGCGAGGTGTGCCGCCATCCGTGCCTGCGCGAGCGCGACGTCGCCGGCGCGCACGGCGCGCACGAGCGCACGATGGTCGGCGATCGCCTGCCGCGCGCTGCCGAGCTCGGGCACGGCGATCGCCCGGATCCGGTGGTGCAGGTCGCGCGCCTGCGCGACGACATGCCAGACGCCCGGCAGCAGGCACGCGTCGACCAGCGCGCGATGGAAGCGGCTGTCGGCGACGAGCGCCGCCGCGACATCGCCGGCCGCGGCCGCGGCCTCCTGCTCGTCGACGATGACGGCGAGCGCGCGCGCGACGAGCGCGCGGTCGGTTCGTTGGGCCACCCGCGCGAGCACCGCGCATTCGACGGCCTCGCGCACGAACAGCGCCTCCTCGATCCGCGGCAGCGCGATGCGCGCGACGTAGGTGCCCCGCTGCGGTCGGATCTCCACCAGACCTTCGCCGGCCAGGCGCAGCAGCGCCTCGCGCACCGGCGTGCGCGAAAGGCCGAAGCGCGCGGCGATCTCGGCTTCCGCGAGCGCGCGGCCCGGCTTCAGCGACACGTCGAGGATCGCGCGCCGCAGCCACGCGTAGACGCGCGCGCTCCCGAACGGGCGTCCCGCCGCGGCGTCCTCCGGATCGGGCGCCGCGCGCGGCGCCGCGGCGCGCGCGCTCACGGCGACACCGACCGCGCGCCGGCACCCGCACGCGGTGCCGGAAGGCCGCGCGCCGCCGCGAGCGCGGCGACCTTGGCGTCCGCCAGGTAGCCGTAGCGGTTGATCCACACGGGCACGCCGGCACGCGCGGCGATCCGGTACCGCGCGACGACGTCCGCCAGCGGCCCGTAGCTGTGGACGAACGCGGTCACCGGCACGCGGCCTGCGGCGCCGGCGGCGACGTCGAGCTTCTCGCGCTGCGCCACCGCGCCCGCCGGATGCGCGACGTGGGGTTCCGGATACCGCAGCGTCGCGCCGTCGACGTCGCCGTCGACGAGGCGCAGCCGGCGCGCGACGGCGGCGGTGACGGCGTCGACCTCCCCGCCGGATGCGGCGCCGACGAGATCGCGCGCCCAATTGCGCGCGATCATCGGCCAGTGCATCGTGTACAGCTTGATCCCGACGCCGTCCGCGACGCCGGCAAGCTCGGCGAGCGGGAATCCCGAGACGAAGTGGAAGGGCGGCGGAAACGCCTGCGGCTCGAGCAGGCGCCGCGGTCCCGGCACGGCGTCGAGCGCCGCGCGCACGGCGGCGAGCAGCGCGCGCGCGGCGCGCCGCTTCGCCGCAAACAGTGGCGCCAGCGCGCCGTCGTCCGTGAACAGCGCGTCCCACCCGGCGGCGTCGAGCGCCGCGGCGACCGTGGCGGGTCCGCGCGACGCGGCGGTACGCGCGGCGCCGCGCAGCCCGTCGCGCCACTCGCGGACCCGCCGCGCGACGTGCGCCGGGTCGTGTCCGTCCGCGGCCATCAGCGCCGCGGCCGCCGGATTGAAGTCGAACAGCGCGCTCGCGAAGTCGTACGGCGGATACTCGGGCCAGTCGAGCCGGAAACCGGCGACCGCCGGATAGCGCTCCGCGAGTTCCGCGACGAGCGTGGCGGTGTACGCGACGACCTCGCGGCTCGCCAGCGACGCGTTGCGGTCGACGCGCGCCGTGTGCGCGTCGCCGTCGGGTCCGAGGCACTGGTCGGCGGCCGTCGCCGACGAGAACTGCACGCGGTAACCGGGCGGGCTCGCCGCCATCACCTGCAGGTAAACGGCGATGCCCCGCGAAGCCGCGGCGGCCAGCACGTTGTCGAGGAGGCCGGCGTGCCGCGTCGTCAGCGCGGACGGCGGCGATGGCTGGTAGCGCAATCCGGCGTAGCGTTCGCGGTCGTGGACGAACGACGGCGCCGTCCGCACCCACAGTTCGGTGCGGCCGAAGAGCGGCCGGTCGAGGGGGCGCACGCGCCCGGCGTCGCCGTCGGCCGGCGGCTCGCGGCCGCCTTCGCCGTCGGGTGCGACCTCCAGCACGTACGGACTGGTGGCGATCGCGGTGGCGCCCAGCGCCCGCACGCGGTCGAGCACCGGGCCGATGCCCTCGCACTGGAACCACTCGGGCATCACGGTGACGCCCAGCGCGGGTGCGGCCGCCGTCGATTGTCCGTCCATCATTTGTCGACTAGTATATTAGTTGCCCCGTTTCGCCGACAAGGATTCCCGCATGCGCGCCGCCCGTCACACCACGCCCCTCCTCTCCATCGCCACGCTGGCGCTCGCCGCGCTCGCGTGCACGCCGACCGGAACGTGGGCGCAGGAACCGTTCCCGTCGCGCCCGGTGCGCCTCGTCGTCCCCGTCGCGGCGGGCGGCGGGATCGACACGGCGTTCCGCGCGATCGCCCCCGCGTGGTCGGAGCAGCTGGGGCAGCAGGTCGTCGTGGAAAACAAGCCGGGCGGCGGCCAGGTGCTGGGCAGCGACCTCGTCGCGAAGGCGAAGCCCGACGGCTACACGCTGCTCGCCGCCGGCGTGCCGATCGCGTTCAACACGGCGCTCGGGCGCAAGCTCCCCTACGACGCCGTGCGCGACTTCACGCCGCTGTCGCTCGTCGTCAGCCAGCCGCTGCTCGTCGTCGTGAACCCGGCGGTGCCTGTCAAATCGATGGCGGAGCTCGTCGCGTACGCGAAGTCGCAGGCCAGACCACTGCAGTACACGACCGGCGGCATCGGCAGCTACGGCCACCTGTGGTGGGAGATGTTCCGGTCGCGGCAGGGCATTGCCGGCGAGCACATTGCGTACAACGGCATCGCGCCGGCGCTGAAGGACGTGATGGGCGGACAGGTCCCGCTGCTGATCGACGCCATCGTGCCGTCGGGCGCGCAGGTGCAGGCCGGCACCGTCCGCGGCATCGCGATCGTCGCTGCGCAGCGCGCGAAGTCGCTGCCGAATCTCCCGACGCTGTCCGAGCAGGGCTTCGGCGGGTTCGACGCCGCGCCGTTCTACGGCGTGTTGGGGCCGGCGGGCATGGAGCCCGCGGTCGTGCAGAAGCTGAACGCGACGCTGGTCAAGGCGCTCGCCACGCCCGCGGTCCGCGACAAGCTGCAGGAGCTGGGCTTCGACGTGATAGGCAGCCCGCCGGACGCCTACGCGAAGCTGATCCGCGACGAAATCGACCGCTGGTCCAAGGTCGTCCGGGAGCAGGCCATCAAGGTGGACTGAGCTCCCGCGGCGCACGCGGGACGGAACGCCCGCGCCAACTGCGGACCCTCAGGACAACCGAGCCTGGCTCGGTTTCTTCGGTCTTGCCCGCGCGAGCCTACGGCCGCTGCACGCCCCGCGTCGCGAGCCGGATCCGGTACAGCGACGTCGACGCCGCGATGTACAGCACGTCGCGCGCGGCGCCGCCGAACGTGACGTTGCCGACCTTCTCGGGCACGTGGATCTTGCCGAGCTGCGTGCCGTCCGGGTGAAAGACCTGCACGCTGTCCTCCGAGCTCGTGTAGACGAAACCCTCCATGTCGACGCGGAAGCCGTCGGGAACGCCGGGTGCGACATGCGCGAAGACGCGCCCGTTCGCCAGCGCACGGCCGTCGCGCACGTCGAACGCGAAGATGCAGTGGTTCCCGGTCGCCTCGCGGCCGAGCGCCGCCGAGGTGTCGGACACATAGAGGATCGATTCGTCCGGCGAGAACGCGAGACCGTTGGGCTCGATCGGCAGGTCGGTGACCGGGTCGAGCGCGCCGCTCGCCGGGTCGAAGCGGAACACGTAGCAGTCGCCGATCTCCGACTCGCCGCCGTGCCCTTCCTCGGGAATGATGAGCCCATACGGCGGGTCGGTGAACCAGATCGTGCCGTCGGACTTCACGACGATGTCGTTGGGCGCGTTGAAGCGCTTGCCCTGCCAGCGGTCGACGACGATCCGCCGGCCGGCGCCGTCGGGGGCCGTGCGGTACACGGCGCGCAGTCCGTGCGAGCAGTGGAGCAGCGAGCCGTCGCGGTCGCGCGTGTGCCCGTTGGTGAACTCGACGCGCTCGCGCCAGACCGTCATGCCGTCGCGCGCCGACCAGCGCAGCATCCGGTCGTTGGGGATGTCGCTCCAGAGCACGCTGTCGTCCTCGGCCAGCCACACCGGCCCTTCGCTCCAGCGGGCGCCCGTGCACAGCCGCTCGAGCGCCGGCGCGTGCGCGACCACCTTGCGCAGGCGCGCGTCGTAGACCTCGATCGTCGTGGGCAGCACGTCCGGCATCCGCGGCATTCTAGCGACGCGGGCCGGATGCGGCGAGAGCATCGACCGGCGCGCGCCCGCGCCCGCGCCGGGGTGGACCAGGTGCGAAATTCTTGATCTTCATCGTGTCGGCGTACCGCCGCCGCGCGCAGACTGCGCTGGCCGGGCGACCCGTGCCGGCGACCGTGCGAGGAGCCACCCCATGCAAGCGACCGACATCCTGTCCTCGGAACACCGCGTGATCGAGCGCGCGATCGCCGCGCTCGACGCCGCGGCGAATCGCCTCGAGGCGGGCACGCCCGTGCGGCCCGGATTCTTCCTCGATGCCGCGCGCTTCATCACGAATTTCGCCGACGGATGGCACCACGGCAAGGAGGAAGGTGCGCTGTTCGAGGCGATGGCCCGCAACGGGATGCAGATGGACGACGGGCCGGTCGGGATGATGATGTTCGAGCACGATCGCGCGCGCGAGCTCACGGCCGGGCTGCGCAAGGCAACGGAGCGCTGGGCCGCCGGCGACGCCGGCATGGCGGACACCGTCGTCGACTATGCGCGCGGGTACTCCGAGCTGCTGACGCAGCACATCTACAAGGAAGACAACATCCTCTTCCCGATGGCTGCACAGGTGATCCTGCCGGAGGCGCAGGACACGCTGCTGGAAGACTTCCGGCGCATCGAGCAGGCACAGGAGGACCGGGGCTCGAAGGCGTCGTACGAGGAGCTCGCGCGGGCGCTGTGCGAAGAAGTCGGCGTCGAACCGGACGCCGCCCCGCGCAGGACCGTCGAGCTTCCCTGCCACGCGCGCTGAGCGTCGATCGCGGGCGTGGATGCCGCCGCCACCCGATCCTACGTTGCGAGCTTGCGGCCCAGCTTCCGTTCGACGGCTTCGACCTTCGACTTGAGCCGGCCGGCGGGCCCGGCGCGATAGTCGATGCGGATCTGCGTGCTGACGCGGTCGCAGTCGGCGCGCATCGCCTCGAAGCACTGCGTGACCACCGCCATCACGGCGGCCCAGTCGCCTTCGATGATCGTGCCCATCGGCGTCAGCTGATACGGCAATCCGCTGCGGTCGACGATGTCGAGCGAGCGCGCGACGTAGGCGCTGACGCTCTCGCCCTTGGCGAGCGGCGTCATCGAGAATTCGAGCAGGACCATGCGGGTTCCTCCGGGCGTCGGGACGTGGCGGGGATCGAGCGATCGCGGCAAGCGTACCGCAGCGTGGCGGGGCCGGAATTGCACTGCGTCAACGGCCGGTCACCCGGCCCGCACCCGCGCGGCGGGCCGAAAGTCGGGGTGGCGGGCGCGCGAACGACAAAAAGCCCGGCACGCGGCCGGGCTTTTCGGGTTCGCGCGATTGCGCGTCAGACGCTTTCGGGCTTGCCCGCGACGACGTTGGCGAACTTGTCCTGCTTCGCGCCCTTCGTGCGGTACTCGACGTTGCCGTCGACCAGCGCGAACAGCGTGAAGTCCTTGCCCATGCCGACGTTGACGCCGGGATGGATCTTCGTGCCGCGCTGCCGGACGATGATGCCGCCCGCGCGGATCGCCTCGCCGCCGTACACCTTGGTGCCGAGCCGCTTGGCGTGCGAGTCGCGCCCGTTGCGCGAGCTGCCGCCTGCCTTTTTGTGTGCCATGGTGGGATTCCTTAACCGACGATCGCTTCGATCTTGAGCTCGGTGTAGTTCTGCCGATGGCCCTGGTGCTTCTGGTAGTGCTTGCGCCGGCGCATCTTGAAGATCTTCACCTTCTCGCCGCGCCCGTGCGCGACGACCGTGGCCTTGACCGTCGCACCCGCGACGGTAGGCTGACCCAGACGGACGCTTTCGCCCTCACCGACCATGAGCACCTGGTCGAGGATCACTTCTGCGCCCACGTCCGCCGGTATCTGTTCTACCTTGAGTTTTTCGCCGGGGGCAACCTTGTACTGCTTGCCGCCGGTTTTTATGACCGCGTACATGAGAGGCTCCGATTCTGTTGGTTTCCCGCCGCTGCTGCGCACGCCGCGGGGCGCGCGTTTCCCGCCGGGAGTGCGGAAAAGCCTTGAATTATAAGGCTGATCGCCCCCCATTGTCAAAGTGCAGCCAGTACCACGGCGCCGCCCCGGGACGACCCCGGCGATCGGGTAGAATGGCGCCCGATTCCAGGCCGCGACCCGTGCGGGCGCCCCGCAGGCACGTTCCCGGGGCGCGGCCCTTGGAACGCCGCACCCCGAAAGGCGACGTTTCCCCGGGCTCCCCCGAGACTCCGCCGCCCCGCAACCGTCAGGAATCGCGCGTTTCGCCCCCTTCCCGTGACCGTCCCTTTCCTCACGCCCGTCATCGGCGCCGACATGGACAGCGTCGACCGCGTCCTCCGCGGCTCGCTGCACTCGGACGTCGTCCTCATCCGGCAGGTCGCCGAATACATCATCGCCGGCGGCGGCAAGCGGCTGCGGCCGGCCGTGCTGCTGCTCGCGGCCGGCGCCACCGGCTACCGCGGCACCGAGCACCACACGCTGGCCGCGGTGATCGAGATGATCCACACCGCCACGCTGCTGCACGACGACGTCGTCGACGAGTCCGACCTGCGGCGCGGCCACGCGACCGCGAACGCGCAGTTCGGCAACGCCGCGTCGGTGCTGGTCGGCGACTTCCTCTACTCGCGATCGTTCCAGCTGATGGTGGGCCTCAAGCGGATGCGCGTGCTGGAGATCCTCGCCGACACCACGAACGCGATCGCCGAAGGCGAAGTGCTGCAGCTCATGAACGCCGGCGATGCCGACTTGGGCGAGGACGCGTACCTGAACGTGATCCAGCGCAAGACGGCGCGCCTGTTCGAGGCCGCCGCGCGGCTGGGCGCCGTCCTCTCCGGCGCGGACGCGGCCACGGAGGACGCACTCGCGCGCTACGGAATGCACGTCGGCACCGCGTTCCAGCTGATCGACGACGTCCTCGACTACTCCGGCAGCGCCGACGCCATCGGCAAGAACCTGGGCGACGACCTGGCCGAGGGCAAGATGACGCTGCCGCTGATCCGCGCGCTCGCCGTCGGCACGCCCGAGGACGCCGCGGTCATCCGCCACGCGGTGAGCGGCGGCGGCCTCACGGATTTCGCCCCGGTGCTGGCGGCGCTCGACCGCACGGGCGCGCTGGCCTACGCGCAGGCGCGCGCCGACGCGGAAGTGCGCCACGCGGCCGACTGTCTGGCCGGGCTCCCCGATACGCCGCACCGGAAAAGTCTGCTAGAATTGACGTCCTTCGCGGCGCACCGGAAGTATTGACAGTCCGGTCAAGAGCGCAGCGACAGTCGCGGAAAGCCGTACGCCGAATCCCGTCCGCGGCCTTGGCATCGCCGCACACACCTCGGGGTGTAGCTTAGCCTGGTAGAGCGCTACGTTCGGGACGTAGAGGCCGGAGGTTCAAATCCTCTCACCCCGACCATTTCCCAGCGTCCCGCCGCCGCTCGCGATTCGATGACGGCCGTTCCAGCGACGCACCCGACGCCCGCCCCATGACCCGCAAAGCCCTGCGTTTCCTCAAGTGGAGTGCCGTGATGGTCGGCGTCGTCGCGGTCACCGTGCTGGGCGTCCGCGCGTGGGACGCGTGGCGCAGCGACCCCCTCGAGCCGTGGCACACGTTCGTGCCCCACGAGCTGCGGGCGGCGGAGCTCGCGCAGGCGGACTGGGCGAAGTACCTGGCCGCCGAGGAGAAGGCGTTCGCCGAAGTGCGCGACAACGTGACGCAGCGCCTGCCCGAGGGCGACCGCGTGCCCGCCAACCGGTACTTCGAGGGCAGCCCCGTCTACCCGCCGAAGCTCTCGAACGACTGGAACCACTCGTACATTCTGGAGCCGGCCGGCCCGCCCAAGGGCGCCGTCATCCTGCTGCACGGCCTCACGGATTCGCCGTACAGCCTGCGCCACATCGCGCGCCGCTACCGCGAGGACGGCTTCGTGGCGGTCGCCCCCCGGCTGACGGGACACGGCACGGTCCCGGCCGGCCTCACCGACGTCGAGTGGGAAGACTGGTCCGAGGCCACGCGGCTCGCGGTGCGCGAGGCGCGGCGGCGCGTCGGCCCCGACAGGCCGCTGCACCTGGTCGGCTTCTCCAACGGCGGCGCGCTCGCGTTGAAGTACGCGCTCGACGCGATCGAGGACAAGTCGCTGTCGCGGCCGGACCGCCTGGTGCTGATCTCGCCGATGATCGGCGTCACCGAGATGGCGCGCTTCGCCGGCTTCCTCGGTTGGCCCGCCGTGTTCCCGGCGTTCGCCAAGGCGTCGTGGCTCGGCATCGTGCCGGAATTCAATCCCTTCAAGTACAACTCGTTCCCGATCAACGGCGGGCGGCAGTCGTCGCTGCTCACGCGCGCGCTGCAGGAGCAGATCACGCGGCTTGCGCGCGCGAACCGGCTCGGGGACCTGCCGCCGGCGCTCACGTTCCAGTCGGTCGTCGACTTCACGGTGAGCACGCGGGCGATCGTCACCGCGTTCTACCAGCAGCTGCCGAAGAATGGCAGCGAGCTCGTCCTGTTCGATATCAACCGCAGCGCCAAGTTCGGCACGCTGCTGCGGCCGACGACCGAGACGATGCTCGCGCGGCTGCTGCCGGACCCGCCGCGCAACTTCCGCACGGTCGTGATCACCAACGCGGACGACCGCAGCTACGAGGTCGTCGAGCGCGTGACCGAGGCGGGCGCCACGGAGGAGACCGTGCGGCCGCTGGGGCTCGTGTACCCGGTCGAGGTCTACTCGCTGTCGCACGTCGCGATCCCGTTCCCGGTCGAGGACTCGCTGTACGGGATGCGGCCGGACCTCTCCGACAACTACGGCGTGAACCTGGGTGCGATGGCGCTGCGCGGCGAGCGCGGCACGCTGACGGTGACGCTCGACTCGCTGATCCGGATGTCGTCGAACCCCTTCTACCCGTACATGATCGGGCGGATCGAGGAAGGCCTCGTCGCCCCGCGCGCGGCCGCGCCGGCACCGGCGAAGTAGCGCGGCGCGGCGCCGGTGCACGTGCCGTTCCGCGCGCGGCTACTCGTGCAGGAACCGGCCCGAAACGGATGCCGATGGGACCATGCAGGCGTCCGTGCGCCCGAACCAGCGGTACCGGTTGCGCGCCACCGCGTCGTACACGCCGTCGCGCAGCGGGCGCGGAACGATGCGCAGCGCGGCGAGGGCGCGCCACGGCATGCGCAGGAAGCGCGCGACCCGCAGCGCCGCGTCCGACTTCACGTGGCAACTGCCGTCGCTGACGAGCACGAACGTGCCGACGGTGCCGGGATCGAAGCCGGACTCGCGCAGCAGACGCGCTCCCGCCGGCGACTGCAGCGACGCGAACATGAGCACCGGCTGCGCTTCGTGCGCGAGGATGAAGCGCACGGACCGCGTGCACAGGTTGCACACGCCGTCGAAGACGACCACGTCCGTCACGTGCCGGGGCCCGTCGAATGCGATGCGCGGGGACGCCGGGCGCCCGGTTGCCGGACGCGTCTCGCCCCCGCACAATCGGGTTCGCGCGCAGTCACGACGAGCGCCCGGCGCGCGACCTTGGCACGCGGCCGAACCCGGCGACGCGGCGAGCCCGGTACCGCGCGCGCCGTTCGAATGAAGCGCATCCGTCCGCCGAAGCCATGACGCCCGACCCGTTCGGATGGGTGCTGCCGGTGGTCCTGCTGGGCGTCGTCGGCGCCGGCGACCTGCTGGCGCGGTTCGGCGGCCCTCCGCTCGTCGTCGCCGGCGGCCTGACCATCGGCGCCACTGCGCTGGCGATGCCGTTCCTGCTCTGGCGATCGGCGTTCCGACCGGTGATCGGGATCGCGCTGGCGCTGACGCTCGTCGGCGCGGTGCTTGCCGCCCTCCCCCTCCTGCACACGTCGAGCCCCGCGTTGTCGCGCTTCTTCTTCCCGTCCGACAGCATGGGTCTGGGGAAGCTGTTCGTGCTGTTTGCCGGAATCGACCTGCTGGTGTGGGGAGGCACGACGGCGGCGCTGGCAGCCGCCGCAAGCCGCGCGGCCCGGCGCGGATCGCCGCAGACCCGGCTGTTGAAGCTGCTCGCGGCGCTGCCCTCGCTGTTTTTCGCGATCATCGTCGCCGTGGCCGTCACGAAGACGTAAGCGGAGACGCCGGCGTCAGCGCGGCAGCATCGGCATCCGCAGCCCCCTGGCCTTCGCCACGTCGATCGCCTTCGCGTAGCCAGCGTCGGCGTGGCGCATCACGCCGGTCGCGGGGTCGTTCCACAGCACGCGCTCGATGCGCCTCGCGGCGGCGTCAGTGCCGTCGCAGACGATGACGACACCCGCGTGCTGCGAGTAGCCCATGCCCACGCCGCCGCCGTGGTGCAGCGACACCCACGTCGCGCCGCCGGCCGTATTGAGCAGCGCGTTGAGCAGCGGCCAGTCGGACACGGCGTCCGACCCGTCGCGCATCGCCTCGGTCTCGCGGTTGGGCGAGGCCACGCTCCCCGTGTCCAGGTGGTCGCGGCCGATGACGATCGGCGCCTTCAACTCGCCGGTCTTCACCATCTCGTTGAATGCGAGTCCGGCCAGGTGCCGCTCGCCCAGCCCCAGCCAGCAAATGCGGGCGGGCAGGCCCTGGAACGCGATGCGCTCGCCGGCCATGTCGAGCCAGCGATTGAGGTGCGCATTGCCGTGGAACAGGGCCTTCACCTTGCGGTCGGTCGCGTAGATGTCCTCCGGATCGCCGGACAACGCCGCCCAGCGGAACGGGCCCTTGCCCTCGCAGAACAGCGGCCGGATGTACGCGGGCACGAAGCCGGGGAACGCGAACGCGTCGGCCACACCCTCGTCCTGCGCGACCTGCCGGATGTTGTTGCCGTAGTCGAACGTCGGGATCCCTTGCGCGTGGAACGCGAGCATCGCCTCGACGTGCACGCGGCACGACGCCCTGGCCGCCGCGACGAGCGCCGCGTGCTGCGCCGGATCGGCCTGCGCGGCGCGCCAGCGTTCGACGCTCCAGCCCGCCGGAAGATAGCCGTGAACGAGGTCGTGCGCCGACGTCTGGTCGGTGACCATGTGCGGCCGCACGTTGCGCCGCACGAGCTCGGGCAGGATCTCCGCCGCGTTGCCGACGAGCCCCACGCTGACCGGCTTGCCCGCTTTGCAGGCATCGGCGATCAGCACCAGCGCGTGGTCGAGGTCGCGCGCCTGCGTGTCGAGGTAGCGGGTGGCGAGCCGCATCTCGATGCGCGATGGCTGGCACTCGATCGCGAGCATCGACGCGCCGGCCATCGTCGCCGCCAGCGGCTGCGCGCCGCCCATGCCGCCCAGGCCCGCGGTCAGGATCCACTTGTCGGCGAGCGCGCCGCCGTAGTGCTGGCGTCCGGCCTCGGCGAACGTCTCGTAGGTCCCCTGCACGATGCCCTGGCTGCCGATGTAGATCCACGAACCGGCCGTCATCTGGCCGAACATCATGAGGCCCTTGCGGTCGAGCTCGTTGAAGTGGTCCCACGTTGCCCACTTCGGCACCAGGTTCGAGTTCGCGATCAGCACGCGCGGCGCGTCCGGATGGGTCCTGAACACGCCGACCGGCTTGCCCGACTGGATCAGCAGCGACTCGTCGTCGCCCAATTCGCGCAGCGTGGCGACGATCGCGTCGAAGCACTCCCAGTTGCGCGCCGCGCGACCGATGCCGCCGTAGACGACGAGCTCCTTCGGGTTCTCGGCGACCTCGGGGTCGAGGTTGTTCATCAACATCCGCAGCGGCGCCTCGGTCAGCCAGCTCTTCGCCGTGCGCGCGGTGCCGCGCGGCGCGCGGATCGTGCGGTCGGCGAAGCGCGTGCCGGGCTGCGGGCTCGCGAGGGATTCCGGATCGTCTCGGTGCATGGCGTCCTCCTGCCCGTAGTCTAGCCCTGCTCCAGCAGGCCGGGGGCGAACCGCAGAAAGTCGCCCGCCTCGACGCGCGACCGCACCGCGGCGAGATCGGGCGCGAACGCGCGGTCGACCGCCCAGAACGGCGCGCACGCGCGGACGATCGCGTGCGCGTCGGCGAGACCCGTCGACGTCGCGAGCGGCCGGCGCAGGTCGACGCCCTGCGCGGCGGCGAGCAGCTCGATCGCGACGATGGCCGCCGTGTTCCCGGCCAGCGGCGAGAGCCGGCGTGCCGCGTTGGTGGCCATGCTGACGTGATCCTCCTGGTTGGCCGACGTCGGCAGCGAGTCCACGGAGTGCGGATGCGCGAGCGCCTTGCTCTCCGACGCGAGCGCCGCCGCGGTGACCTGCGCGATCATGAAGCCCGAGTTGACGCCGCCGTCCTCGACGAGGAACGGCGGCAGCCCCGACATGTTCGTGTCCATCAGCAGCGCGACCCGCCGCTCGGACAGCGCGCCGATCTCGGCGATCGCCAGCGCCAGGTTGTCGGCGGCGAACGCGACGGGCTCCGCGTGGAAATTGCCGCCGGAGAGCACGTCGCCGGTGTCGGCGAACACCAGCGGATTGTCGGACACGGCGTTCGCCTCGGTGAGCAGCACCGCCGCCGCGTGTCGCATCTGGTCGACGCACGCGCCCATCACCTGCGGCTGGCAGCGCAGGCTGTACGGATCCTGCACGCGGTGGCAGTGCACGTGCGACGCGCGAATCGCGCTGCCGGCGAGCAGGTCGCGGTAGATGCGCGCGGCGTCGCGCTGGCCCGCGTGTCCGCGCACGGCCTGGATGCGCGGATCGAACGGCGTGTCGCTGCCGAGGCACGCGTCGACGGTCAGCGCCCCCGCGACGAACGCCGCCGCCAGCGCGCGCTCCGCCGCGAAGAGCCCGGCGAGCGCCAGCGCCGTCGACACCTGCGTGCCGTTGAGCAGCGCCAGCCCTTCCTTCGGCAGGAGTTCGAGCGGCCGCAGGCCGGCCGCGGCGAGCGCATCCCCGCCCGGCATCATGCGCCCATTCACACGCGCCTCACCCTCGCCGATCAGCACCGACGCGAGATGGGCGAGCGGCGCAAGATCGCCCGACGCGCCGACCGATCCCTGCCCGGGGATGCACGGCACGATGCCGGCGTTGGCGATGCGCACGACGAGCTCGATCACCTCCCACCGTACGCCGGAGTACCCGCGCGCGAGCGACGCCGCCTTCAGCGCGAGGACGAGCCGCACGGTCGCATCGTCCAGCAGCGGGCCGGTGCCGGCACTGTGCGAGCGGACCAGCGCCCGCTGCAGCTCGGCCAGCCGCGCATCGTCGATGCGCGTGCGCGCGAGGAGGCCGAAGCCCGTGTTCACGCCGTAGACGGTCGCGCCGTGCGCGATCACGCGGGCGATGGTCGCCGCCGCAGCGTCGACGCCGGGTTTCGCCGACGGGTCGACGCCGAGGGGCGGGCCCTCCGCCCAGATCGTGCGCAGCGAGGGCAGCGCGAGCCGGCCGGGGGTCAACACGAGGGGCGGCGGCATGTGCGCATCAGCCCGGCGTCGGGCTCACCTTCGCCGTGAACGCGGGCCACGTCGACGACGCCCGCGGCGCCGCGAGGCCGAGCGCCACCGAGAGGTCGCCGCCGTTCGGGTCGCGGTCGCGGTCCGTCAGCGGAGGCAGGCCGTATTTCCGGCACAGCGTGCGGATGACCGCGGCGTGGTGCATCGGCCGGTTGATGACGGTGCCGGCCGGCGTGTACGCGGAGATCGCGATCGCGGGTACCCGCAGTCCGAGCGACGTGAAGTCGTAGCCCCATTCACCCGGGACCGGCGGGGTCGTGGGCGCCGGCACATCCTTGGCGGGCGGCGCGACGTGGTCGTAGCAGCCACCGTGCTCGTCGAACACGATCAGCAGCAGCGTGTCCTTCGTGTAGTCGTGCGGCCCCGTCGTGCCGCTGGTGCGGATCGCCTCGTAGACCTGCCGCAGCACTTCCTCGCCGTTGCGA
>JAXMFI010000006.1:0-158278 GCA_046347835.1 Burkholderiales bacterium
TCTTCGCGCAGAAACGACCGGCCGCGCGCTGCCGCTGCCCCCGAAGAGAAACGGCGCCAACGGCGCCGTTTCTCTTCGTCGCGAGCGGAGGGCCGCGGCCGGGCGTTTCTGCGCGACTATGCGACGGGTTCCGCCTCCTTCGGCGCCTCCTCGAACAGGAGCCGGACCTTCTCGTCGGCGTCGAGGTCGATCGTCACCTTCCCGCCGGCCGTCAGGTGGCCGAACAGCAGCTCGTCGGCCAGCGCCTTGCGGATCGTGTCCTGGATGAGCCGGGCCATCGGGCGCGCGCCCATCTGCGGATCGAAACCCTTCTTCGCCAGGAACTCGCGCAGCGCCGGCGTGAACGACGCCTCGACTTTCTTCTCGTGCAGCTGGTTCTCGAGCTCGAGCAGGAACTTGTCGACGACGCGCAGGATTACGTCGTGGTCGAGCGCCGCGAACGAGATCGTCGCGTCCAGCCGGTTGCGGAACTCCGGCGTGAACAGCCGCTTGATCTCGGCCATCTCGTCGCCGGCGGCCTTGGTCTGCGTGAAGCCCATCGACGCCTTCGCGAGCTCGCCGGCGCCCGCGTTCGTCGTCATGATGATGATGACGTTGCGGAAGTCGGCCTTGCGGCCGTTGTTGTCGGTGAGCGTCCCGTGGTCCATCACCTGCAGCAGGATGTTGAAGATGTCGGGGTGCGCCTTCTCGATCTCGTCCATCAGCACGACGCTGTACGGGTGCTTCGTCACCGCCTCGGTGAGCTGGCCGCCCTGGTCGAAGCCGACATAGCCCGGCGGCGCGCCGATCAGCCGGGACACCGCGTGGCGCTCCATGTACTCCGACATGTCGAAGCGGATGAGCTCGACGCCCAGGCAGTACGCCAGCTGGCGCGCGACCTCGGTCTTGCCCACGCCCGTCGGGCCGCTGAACAGGAAGTTGCCGATCGGCTTGCGCGGGTTGCCGAGGCCCGAGCGGGCCATGCGGATCGCCGATACGAGCGCGTCGATCGCCCTGTTCTGCCCGAACACGACATTCTTGAGGTCGCGGTCGAGCGTCTTCAGCGCGTTGCGGTCGTCCGACGACACGTTCTTCGCGGGAATGCGCGCGATCTTGGCGACGATCTCCTCGACCTCGGTCTTGCCGATCACCTTCTTCTGGCGGGACTTCGGCAGGATCTTCTGCGCGGCGCCGGCCTCGTCGATCACGTCGATCGCCTTGTCCGGAAGGTGCCGGTCGTTGATGAAGCGCGCCGCGAGCTCCGCGGCGCTCGTCAGCGCCGCCGGCGCGTACTTGACGCCGTGGTGCTGCTCGAACCGCGACTTCAGGCCCTTCAGGATCTCGATCGTCTCGGCGACCGAAGGCTCGGGCACGTCGACCTTCTGGAAGCGCCGCGACAGCGCGTGGTCCTTCTCGAAGATCTGGCGGAACTCGTTGTAGGTCGTCGCGCCGATGCACTTCAGCGCGCCCGTCGACAGCGCCGGCTTGAGCAGGTTCGACGCGTCAAGCGTGCCGCCCGACGCGGCGCCCGCGCCGATGATCGTGTGGATCTCGTCGATGAACAGGATCGACTTCGGGCTGTCCGCCAGCTGCTTCAGCACGGCCTTCAGCCGCTGCTCGAAGTCGCCGCGGTACTTGGTGCCGGCGAGCAGCGCGCCCATGTCGAGCGAGTACACCTGGTACTCGCGCAGCAGCTCGGGCACGTCGCCCTCGTTGATGCGGCGCGCGAGCCCCTCGGCGATGGCCGTCTTGCCCACGCCCGCCTCGCCGACCAGCAGCGGGTTGTTCTTGCGCCGCCGGCACAGCACCTGGATCACGCGCTCGAGCTCGTGCTCGCGGCCGATCAGCGGGTCGATCTTGCCCGTGCGCGCGAGCGCGTTGAGGTTGAGCGTGTAGGCGTCGAGCGCGCCCTGCGACTCGTTGCCGCCCTCGTCCTCGCCCTTCGCTTCCTGCTTCTCCTGCTTCTGCTGCGGCGACTTGGTGATGCCGTGCGCGATGTAGTTGACGACGTCGAGCCGCGTCACGCCGCGCTGGTTCAGGAAATAGACGGCGTGCGACTCCTTCTCGCCGAAGATCGCCACCAGCACGTTGGCGCCGGTGACCTCCTTCTTGCCCGACGACTGCACGTGCAGGATCGCGCGCTGGATCACGCGCTGGAAGCCCTGCGTCGGCTGCGTGTCGGCGTCCGAGTGCGGCGCGAGGCGCGGCGTGTGCTCCTGGATGAAGTCGGACAGGACACCGCGCAGCTCGTCCAGGTCGACACCGCAGGCCTTCAGGACCTCGGCGGCCGACGGGTTGTCGAGCATCGCGAGCAGCAGGTGCTCGACCGTGATGAACTCGTGCTGCTTCTGCCTGGCCTCGACAAAGGCCATGTGGAGGGAGACTTCCAGTTCCTGCGCAATCATCGACCTTCCTTCATCCGGGGCGCGCCACCGGGCGACGGCCCGGCCTCGCGGCTTTGCTGCCTACGTCTCCTCCATCGTGCACTGCAGCGGGTGCTGGTGCTTGCGCGCAATGTTGATCACCTGTTCGACCTTCGCCGAAGCCACCTCGCGCGTGTAGGTGCCGCAGACACCCATGCCCTCGCGATGGACCTGCAACATCACCTGCGTGGCCCGTTCGCGGCTCATGGCAAATACAGTTTGCAGGACGACGACGACGAAGTCCATCGGTGTGTAGTCGTCGTTCAGCAACATCACCTTGTACAGCGGCGGAGGCTTGACCTTGGCCTTCTCGGCCTCGAGAACGGTGCCCTGCTGCTCCCGGTTGCTCATGTCCCGCCACGATACTCCGGATCAATGTGGGGTCAATGTTTGATGATTGCAACAGTTTTTTCAAGGGCGCGGCCCGCGGCCGGCCCCCCGCTTGACGCTCCGGGGTGAGGCGCGTAGAAAGCCCATGTTTGGCGCACCCGCGGCCGGTGGTCCCCGGTACGCGGCCGGCATCCACCCCCGACAGGCGGTGGCCGGCCGGCGTATCGTTCGGCAGCGCCCGCCAGACGCCCGTTCAAAACCTAAAGGAACACGCAGTATGGCAACTGGTACCGTCAAGTGGTTCAACGATGCAAAGGGCTTTGGCTTCATCACCCCGGATGGCGGTGGCGAAGACCTGTTCGCGCATTTCTCGGCGATCAACATGCAGGGGTTCAAGACGCTCAAGGAAGGCCAGAAGGTCTCGTTCGACGTCACGCAGGGCCCCAAGGGCAAGCAGGCGTCCAACATCCAGGCCGCCTGATCACACCCCGCAGCCGACGGCATCCCGAGGGATGCCCTCGCCGCCGCCCTCAAAGGCCCGCTCGCGAGCGGGCCTTCTTGTTTTTCAGGAACCAGAAAAAGCAAAAGGCCCACCAACAGGCGGGCCTTCTGCACATGGAGCCGACGAACGGTCGGCGGGCGCGGCCGCGCCCTACATCCGCTCGACCATCGCCTGCCCGAAACCCGAGCACGACACCTGCCTCGCGCCCGCCATCAGCCGCGCGAAGTCGTACGTGACGACCTTGTCGGCGATCGCCTTCTCGAGGCTCGACACGATCAGCGCCGCCGCTTCCTTCCAGCCCATGTGGATCAGCATCATCTCGGCCGACAGGATCTCGGACCCCGGGTTGACGTAGTCCTTGCCGGCGTACTTCGGCGCGGTACCGTGCGTGGCCTCGAACATCGCGACCGAGTCGGACAGGTTCGCGCCCGGCGCGATGCCGATGCCGCCCACTTCCGCCGCGAGCGCGTCGCTGATGTAGTCGCCGTTCAGATTGAGCGTCGCGATCACGCTGTACTCGGCCGGCCGCAGCAGGATCTGTTGCAGGAACGCGTCGGCGATGACGTCCTTGACGACGATGTCCTTGCCGGACTTGGGGTTCCTGAACGACATCCACGGGCCGCCGTCCAGCGGCTTCGCGCCGAACTCGCGCTCGGCGAGCGCGTAGCCCCAGTCGCGGAACGCGCCCTCGGTGTACTTCATGATGTTGCCCTTGTGCACGAGCGTGACCGACGACTTGTCGTTGTCGATCGCGTACTGGATCGCCTTGCGCACGAGCCGCTCGGTGCCCTCGGAGGAGACCGGCTTGATGCCGATGCCCGAGGTGGCCGGGAAGCGGATCTTCTTGACGCCCATTTCCTTGGTGAGGAACTCGATGAGCTTCTTCGCCTGCGGGGAATCGGCCGCCCACTCGATGCCGGCGTAGATGTCCTCGGAGTTCTCGCGGAAGATCACCATGTCGACCTTCTCCGGCGCCTTCACCGGCGACGGCACGCCGGTGAACCAGCGCACCGGCCGCAGGCACACGTAGAGGTCGAGTTCCTGCCGCAGCGCGACGTTCAGGGAGCGGATGCCGCCGCCGACCGGCGTGGTCAGCGGGCCCTTGATGGAGACCACGTATTCCTTGAGGATCGCCAGCGTCTCTTCCGGCAGCCACACGTCCGGCCCGTAGATCTTGGTCGACTTCTCGCCGGCGTAGATCTCCATCCAGTGGATCTTGCGCTTGCCGCCGTAGGCCTTCGCGACCGCGGCGTCGACGACCTTGATCATCACCGGCGTGATGTCGAAGCCCGTGCCGTCGCCCTCGATGTACGGAATGATCGGGTTGTCCGGGACGTTGATGCTGAAGTCGGGATTGACCGTAATCTTGGCGCCGCTCGCGGGCACCTTGACGTGTTGGTAGGCGGGCATGGATGCTCCTCTTGGGGGGGCGTGCGTCGGGGGATCGGCCTGATGGCGCGGCATTGCCCGCGCGGTCGATAGGGGATGGAATTCGGAAAACTCTTGATTATCCTCGATCTTGACCATTCCCGCCACGCGGCGGGACGCGCGCAGGCCCGCCGGCGCGCCCCCGACCGTCATCCTGCTCAACAAGCCCTACGGCGTGCTGTGCCAGTTCTCGGCCTCGGACGGCCGACCGACGCTGCGCGACCACGTCGCCGTCCCCAGTGTCTACCCGGCGGGAAGGCTCGACGCGGACAGCGAGGGCCTCGTCGTCCTGACCGCCGACGGCCGGCTGCAGGCGCGAATCGCCGACCCGCACCACAAGCTCCCCAAGACCTACTGGGTCCAGGTCGAAGGCGCGCCCGACGCGGCCGCGCTGCGGGCGCTCGCCCGCGGGGTCGCCCTCGCCGACGGGCCGACCCGGCCGGCACGCGTCCGCGTGATGCCGGAACCCGCCGTCTGGCCGCGGGACCCGCCCATTCGCGTCCGCCGCGCGATCCCGACCGCGTGGCTCGAGCTGACGTTGCGCGAAGGCCGCAACCGGCAGGTGCGCCGAATGACCGCCGCCGTCGGCCTGCCCACGCTGCGCCTCATCCGCTGGGCGGTCGGCCCGTGGTCGGTCGCGGGACTCGCCCCCGGCCGGTGGCGGGAGGCCGCCGTGCTATGATCGCGCGCTTTTCGCGGGTGCCGCGCCGGCCCCCGCTTCCCCTCCCCGCGCAATGATCCGCCGCCTGCTCGCCCGCCTGATTCCCGGCCGGCCGGCGCATACCCCCCGCATCTACGGCCCGGGCGATCACCCGGTCCGCCGCGAGCAGGTGTCGCGCGGGGCGCGCACGGTCACCGAGAAGCTGCACGAGGCCGGGTTCAAGGGGTTCGTCGTCGGCGGCGCCGTGCGTGACCTGCTGCTCGGCCTCACGCCGAAGGACTTCGACATCGCGACCGACGCGACGCCGGAGCAGGTGAAGCCGCTGTTCCGGCGCGCGTACGTGATCGGCCGCCGGTTCCGCCTCGTGCACGTCCACGTCGGCGCCGAGGTCCTGGAGGTCTCGACGTTTCGCGCTGCGCAACAGGGCGACGACGCGACCGACGAGCACGGCCGGCTCCTGTCCGACAACGTGTACGGCACGCAGGACGGCGACGCCGCGCGCCGCGACTTCACGATCAATGCCCTGTACTTCGATCCGGCGTCCGAGGAGATCTGGGACTACGTCGGCGGCGTCACCGACATTCGCGCGCGGCGGCTGAAGCTCATCGGCGCGCCGGTCACGCGCTTCCGCGAGGATCCGGTGCGGATGCTGCGCGCGGTCCGGCTGGCGGCCAAGGCCGGCCTCGCGATCGACCCCAAGACCGCGGCGCCGATCCCCAGGCTCGCGGGCCTGATCCAGAACGTGCCGCCGGCCCGGCTGTTCGACGAGATGCAGAAGCTGCTGCTGTCCGGCCACGCCACCGAGACGCTGTCGAGCCTGCGCGCGCACGGGCTCTCGCACGGCCTGCTGCCGCTGCTCGACGTGATTCTCGAGCAGCCGCTCGGGACGAAGTTCATCGAGGTCGCGCTGGCCGGCACCGACGCGCGCGTCCGCGAGGGCAAGCCGGTGTCGCCGGCGTTCCTGTTCGCGACGCTGCTGTGGCACGAGGTGCTGCAGCAGTGGAACACCGCGAAGGCGCGCGGCGACAAGCCGATCCCGGCGCTGTTCGACGCGATGGACCGCGTGCTCGAGGCGCAGGCGGAGCGCATCTCGATCCCGCGGCGGTTCGAGGCGACGATCAAGGAGATCTGGGCGCTGCAGCCGCGCTTCGAGCAGCGCGCCGGCGCGCGGCCGTTCCGCCTGCTCGAGCACGAGCGCTTCCGCGCCGCGTACGACTTCCTCGCGCTGCGCGCCGAGTCGGGCGAGGTCCCGGCCGACCTCGTCGACTGGTGGACGCGCTTCCAGGACGCCGGCGAAGCGGAGCGCGCGGCCATGCTCCGGCCCGACGAGGCTCCGAAGAAGGGGCGGCGCTCGCGCGGGCGCGGCCGCAAGCGGCGCGCCGAGGCGGGCGATCCCGACGGCGCGCCGCCGGCCGCGGACACGCGCGACGCCGGCTAGCGTGCACACGTTGAAGGCGGCGGTCGCGTTCATCGGCATGGGCAGCAACCTCGCGCATCCGCGCCGGCAGCTCGCACGCGCGCTCGCGGCGTTGCGCCGGCTGCCGTGCACGCGGGTGATCCGCGTGTCACCGAACTTCGTCAGCGCGCCGATCGGTGCGCGCGAGGCGCAACCCGATTACGTGAACGCGGTGGCGGCGGTGCGCACCGCGCTCGCCCCGCGCGCGCTGCTTCGGGAGCTGCACGCGATCGAGCGGCGGCAGCGCAGGCGCCGCGAGGCCAGCGGGCCGCGCAACGCGCCGCGGACGCTCGACCTCGATTTGCTACTATTCGGCTCCCGCAGGATCGCGCTGCCCGGGCTCGAGGTTCCGCATCCGCGCATGCACGAGCGCGCGTTCGTGCTGCTACCGCTGCGCGCGATCGCACCGTCGGCGCGGATACCGGGCCGCGGGCTCGCCCGCCGTTTCCGGCACGCGGTCTTCGGGCAGCGCATCGCCCGCACGCGGACGCACCATCTGCACTAGATGAAACGGCCATCACGCTCGCTGCGCTCGCTGCCCCCCGCGGGGGCAGGTCAGTCGCTCGGGACGGCCCTTCGCGACTGGATGGAACAGCCCCCACGCTCGCTGCGCTCGCTGCCCCCCGCGGGGGCAGGTCAGTCGCTCGGGACGGCCCTTCGCGACTGACGTGGACCTCGAGCGCTGCCGCTACATCGTCGTCGAGGGCCCGATCGGGGCGGGCAAGACGAGCCTCGCGCGGCAGATCGCCGAGCACCTCGACGCCGAGATGCTGCTGGAGCAGCCGGAGGACAATCCGTTCCTGCCGCGCTTCTACGACGACATGGCGCGCTTCGCGCTGCCCACGCAGCTCACGTTCCTGTTCCAGCGCGCGGACCAGCTGCGCGAGCTGGCGCAGATCGACATGTTCCGGCAGCCGACGGTCTCGGACTTCCTGCTCGACAAGGATCCGCTGTTCGCGCGGATCAACCTGACCGACGACGAGTACACGCTCTACGAGAAGGTCTACCAGCACCTCAAGCCCCAGACGGCGGTGCCCGACCTCGTGATCTACCTGCAGGCGCCCGTCGACACGCTCGTCGCGCGCGTGCGGATGCGCGGCATCCCGTTCGAGCAGGCGATCCACGACGACTACCTCGCGCGGCTCGCCGACGCGTACGCGCGGTTCTTCTACCAGTACGACGAGGCGCCGCTGCTGATCATCAACAGCGAGCGGCTCAACTTCGTCGACAACCCGGCGCACATGAAGATGCTGCTGGCCCGCGTGGCCGGCATGCGCGCGCGGCGGGAGTTCTTCAACCTGGGACAGGGGTGATGGCGATGGACATGGTCCGCAGCGCCGCCGAACTCGCGCAGTGCCTCGCCGGCCGGGGCCGCGTCGCGTTCGTGCCGACGATGGGCAACCTGCACGACGGCCACCTGCGCCTGTGCGAGATCGCGCGCGAGCACGGCGACGTCGTCGTGACGAGCATCTTCGTCAACCGGCTCCAGTTCGGGCCGAACGAGGACTTCGACCGCTATCCGCGGACGTTCGAGGCCGACACCTCCGCGCTCGAGCGCAAGGGCGTGGACGTGCTGTTCGCGCCGCTCGAGCAGGAGATGTACCCGACGCCGCAGGTGTACCGCGTGCAGCCGCCGCCGCTCGCCGACGAGCTCGAGGGCGCGTTCCGGCCGGGGTTCTTCGGCGGCGTGTGCACGGTCGTGCTCAAGCTCTTCAACATGGTGCGCCCTGACGCCGCCGTGTTCGGCAAGAAGGACCGGCAGCAGCTCAAGATCGTCCGCGGCATGGTGCAGCAGTTCAACCTGCCGATCGAGATCGTGCCGGCGGAGACCGTACGCGCGCCCGACGGGCTCGCGCTGTCGTCGCGCAACGGCTACCTGACGCCGGAGGAGCGGCACGAGGCGCCCAACCTCTATCGCGTGCTGCGCGGCATCGCCGACGCGATCGTCGGCGGCCGCACCGACTACGCGAACCTCGAGGCGGCCGGGCGCGCGGAGCTGCACTCGCGCGGCTGGAAGGTCGACTACATCGCCGTGCGGCACGGCCTCGCGCTGCGCATTCCGCACCCCGAGGGCTTCGACCACCCGAACCTGCTGATCGTGCTGGCGGCCGCCAAGCTCGGCAACACGCGGCTCATCGACAACGTCGACGTCGTGTGGCAGGAAGGCAAGGACTGACCGTCACGCGGGCGCCGCACGCGATCCCGCATACTTCGCACTCCCCGGAGACGCGCCCATGACCCCCTTCCGAGTCGTCGTCGCCGGCCTCGTCGCCGGCCTCGTTTCGTTCTGCGCCCTCGCGCAGGAGCCGTGGCCGGCGAAGCCGATCCGGCTCGTCGTGCCGTTCCCGCCGGGGGCGGGCACCGACACGGTCGCGCGGTTCGTCGCGCAGAAGCTCGCCGAGACGATGAAGGCGACGATCGTGGTCGAGAACAAGACCGGCGCCGGCGGCGCGATCGGCGCCGCCGAGGTCGCCGGGGCCCCGCCGGACGGCTACACGCTGCTCTTCGTCGCATCGCCGTTCACGACGGTCGCGGCGGCGTCGAAAGCGCCGACCTACGACCCGGTGCGCCAGTTCGTGCCGGTCGCACCGATCGCGGCCGGGCCGCTCGCGTTCATCGTGAACAAGGACGTGCCGGTCAACTCGATGCGCGAGTTCATCGCGCTCGCGAGAAAGGAGCCGGGCAAGCTCAACTACGGATCGGCGGGCGCCGGCAGCGTCAATCACCTGGCGCTCGAGCTCATGAACGCGCGCGCCGACATCGTCGTCGTGCACGTCCCCTACCGCGGCATCGCCGACGCGACCAAGGACCTGCTGGGCGGCGCGATCCAGTCGATGACGGCGTCGATCCCGGCCACGCTGCCGCTGGCGGCCGAGAAGCGCGTGAAGGTGCTCGCGGTGACGGGCGCGAAGCGCATCCCGCAGCTGCCGGGCGTGCCGAGCTGGCAGGAGGAAGGCGTGCCCAATGCCAGCGTGATCAACTACTGGGGCATCGTCGCGCCGGTCAGCACGCCGCCGGCCATCGTCGCGCGGCTGAACGCCGACGCACAGAAGGTGCTCGCGCAGCCGGACGTGCGCGAGCGGCTGGAGAGGGAGGGCGCCGAGCTCATTCCCGGACCGCCCGAGCGGCTGGGTTCGCTGATCGAGGGCGACCTTGCCGGCTGGAGGAAGCTGATCGTCGAGGCGAAGCTCAGCTTCGAGTAGCGCCCGGGTCGACGGCGGCCGCGCTCACCGTCCCTGCCGCAGCGCCAGCACGTTGCCCGCCACGGCCAGTGCGACGCCCAGCACCGCCACCCAGGTCCAGCGATAGCCCTCGACGAACGTGGACAGCAGCATCGCGACGACCGGCGTCGCCACCCCCACGAACGACGAAGGACCCGCGCCGACGCGCTTCAGCAGCGTCAGGTACGCGCCGAACGCGGCGATGCTGCCGAAGACCGCGAGATAGAGCAGCGACAGCACGTAGGCGGGGCGCGGGTCGAACGTCCACGCCGCACCGGCCGCAACGGCGCAGAGCGCGGCCGCGAGCGCGCCGTACGCCATCCCCCACGCCGTCGCCGGAAACGTCGGCAGTCCTGCCCGGTGATTGCGCACGGCGAACAGGTTCCCGGCGGTCGCGATGGCGGTCGCCACCAGCGCGAACGCGATGCCGAGCGCAGCCGCGCCCCCGTGGCGCGCGGCGTCGAGCTCCGGCAGGAACAGCAGCGCCACGCCGGCGACGCCCAGCGTGGCCGCGACCAGCGTGCGCGGCGACAGGGGCGCCCCGAACGCGAGCCGCATGCCGACCGGGCTCATGAAGACGATCGTCGAGAACACGACCGCCACCAGGCCGGACGGCACGTAGCGCTCCGCCCAGTAGACGGTGACGTAGTTGAAGCCGAACAGCGTCGCGCCGGTCCCGGCCATGAACGCATGGTCGCGGCGGCCGAACCGCAGCGGCACGCCGCGCCACGCGCACCATGCGGCAAGGAGCGCCGCCGCCAGCGCGAACCGGTACGCGACGGAGACCTCCGGCGGCACGACGCCGAGCTGGTATGTGATGCCGAGCCACGTCGAGCCCCAGATCAGCGTGGCGACGAGGAACAGCGCGGGGTTGCTCACCTTCGTCAAGCTACGCCGCGCGCAGCGCGTCGACGATCTTGAGCCGCGCCGCGCGGGCCGCGGGCAGGAATCCGCCGACGAAGCCCATGAGCAGCGCGAAGCCGAGCGACGCGGCGACGATCGCGGGCGTCAGGGTGAACGAGAACGCGATCTCGGCGAACGTCTGGAAGTTGGAGGTCGAGATCGGCACCATTTGCATGAAAGACGCGGCGAAGAGACCCGCCACGCCGCCGACGAAGCCGAGCAGCAGCGCCTCGCCGAGGAAGGCGACGAGGATCGCGGCACGCGAGAACCCGAGCGCGCGCAGCGTGCCGATCTCGGCGGTACGCGAGGCGACGCTCGCATACATCGTGATCATCGCGCCGATGATCGCGCCGATGGAGAAGATCACCGAGATCGTCGTGCCGAGGTAGTTGATGAACTTCGCCATCACCTCGGACTGGTCGGCGTAGAACTGGGTCTCGCGCTTGGCCTCGAGCGTGAGGCGCTGGTCGCCCTCGATCTCCCGCTTGACCGCGTCGAAGCGGGAGGGATCGGCCAGCCGGAACACGAGCGCCGAGAACCCCAGGCGCCGGAACGATTGCAGCATCTGCTCGGCGTCACCCCAGATCTCGGAGTTGAATCCGGTGCGTCCGGCGTCGAACACGCCGACGATCGTCCAGTCGCGCTGCGCGAAGCGCAGCGTCTCGCCGAGCGACGTGCCGCGAAACCCTTCGGTGATCGCGCGGCCGACGATGATCTCCGACGTCCCGGGGTGGAACATCCGGCCCTCGACGATCTTCACCTGCGGGCGCAGCGTGAGCCCTTGCCCGGTGACGCCGCGTATGACGACGTTGGAGGCGGTGCCGGTCGTTCGCTTGGGCAGCGAGATCAGCACGACCGGCTCCTTCGACAGGAGCTTGCTGCCGTCCTCGCCGTCCGCGATGTCCGGCAGCGTCTCGACGATGGCGGCCTGCCGTCGCTCGATTCCGCTCTGCACCTCGGTCTGCGACCCCTTGCGGATGACCAGCACGTTGTCGGGCTGGCCGGTTGCCACCAGCGTCTCCCGCAGGCCCGCGGACAGCATCAGCACCGTCGCGAACACGTAGACGACGAGCGCCATGCCGCCGGCGGTGAGTGCCGTCGTCAGCTTGCGCGCCCACAGGTTGCGCGCGATGTAGGAGACGGGGATCGCGGCCATCGCCGGTCAGGCCACCGCCCGCAGGCCGTCGACGATGCGCACCCGCGCCGCGCGCCACGCCGGGATCAGCGCCGCGACCACGCCGACGACGACGGCGGCGACGACCTGCATCGATACCGTCTCGGGCGAGATCAGGAACACCGGGAACAGCGTGCCCATCTGCCCGGCGAACCAGTCGGCGATCGGGTACGTGAGCGCGATGCCGACGGCGCCGCCGGCGAGCGCGATGCCGAGCGACTCCGCGAAGATGAGCAGCGCGACGAAGCCGTTGCCGAAGCCGATCGCCTTCAGCGTCGCGTACTCGGAATAGCGCTCGCGCGCCGTCATCGCCATCGTGTTCGCCATCACCGCCATGATGATGAGGATGATGACGAACGACACCGTCTGGATCGCGACGAGGATCGCCTCGGTCATCGCGACGAACCCCAGCTGGAACGCCTTCTCCGTCTCGGTGAGGGTCTCCGCCAGCGAGTTGCGGAACGTGTCGTCGATCCGCTGCGAGACCTCGGCCGCCTGCGTCGGGTCGCGGATCTCGACGACGTAGAGTCCGACGAGGTCCGCCCGGCGCGGAAACCGCGCCTTCACCGTCTCGTTCAGGTACTCCCAGTGGAAGAAGAACTGCGTCTCGTCCACCTTGTTGTCCGCGCCGTCGTAGATCCCGCGGAGCGCGAATGTCCACGTGCCCGGGAAGATCGTGCCGCGCAGCGGGATCTGGTCGCCGACCTTCCAGCCGTACTTGTCGGCGAGCTTGCGTCCGACGACCGCGCCCGTGCGGTCGATCAGGAACGCCTTGCGCTCGGCGTCGTCCAGACGGTACTCCGGGTACATGGCGAGGAAGGTCGGCGCGTCGACGGCGAACTGCGGGAAAAAGTTGGCCTCGGTGATGTAGACGCCGCCGAACCAGTTCATCCACGACACCGACTTGACGCCCTCCACCTGCCGGATCTTCTGCGCGTAGTTGAGCGGCAGGAAGAACACCAGCGAGACCGAGCTGCGGGTGATGAGCCGCGCCGACGACGACGCCTCGGAGCCCGCGTACCACGCGTCGACGATCGTCCGCAGCAGGCCGAACGCGACGATGGCGACGACGATGCCGACCATCGTCAGCGTCGTCCGCAGCTTGTGGCGGAGCGCGTTGCGCAGGACGAGGAAGGGGACGAACACGAAGACGCGCGCGGGCGGCTCTAGTCGACGAGCACGCCCTTCTCGAGGTGGATGAGCCGCCGCGCCTTGCCGGCCGCCTTCGGGTCGTGCGTCACCATGATGATGCTCTTGCCGAGCTCGCGGTTCAGCGCGTCGAGCAGCGACAGGATCTCCTCGGCGGTGACCCGGTCGAGGTCGCCGGTCGGTTCGTCGGCGACGATCACGGTCGGGTCGGCGATCAGCGCGCGCGCGATCGCGACGCGCTGCTGCTGCCCGCCCGAGAGCTCGTTCGGATAGTGCTCCATCCGGTCGGACAGGCCGACCAGCGCCATCGTGTGCTCGACGCGCTCGCGCCGCTCGCGCCGCGACAGCGCCGTCAGCTGCAGCGGCAGCTCGACGTTCTGGAACGCGGTCAGCACCGGCATCAGGTTGTAGAACTGGAAGATGAAGCCGACGTGCGTCGCGCGCCACGCCGCGAGGTCGCCTTCGGACAGCTGCGCGATGTCGACGCCGGCGACACGGATCTCGCCCGACGAGGGCTTGTCGATGCCGGCGATCAGGTTGAGCAGCGTGGACTTGCCGGAGCCGGACGGCCCCATCAGCGCGACGAATTCGCCGATATCGATGTCGAGATTGATGTCGACGAGCACGGGAATCACCTGGTCGCCGCGCACGTAGTGCTTGGTCAGGCCGCGGATCGCGACCAGCGAACCGTGGTGAGCGGTCTGCGCGGCGACCGGCTCGCTGGCGGACGCGTTCATCGTGGCAGGCGCCGGTGCGCTACTTCGCCGCGACGACCTTGACGAGCGCGCCGGTCTGCATCGTGTCCGGCGGCCGCAGCACGGCCCGGTCGCCCGCCTTCACGTCGCCGGAGATCGCCACCAGTTCGGCGAATTTCGCGCCCGGCGTCACCGGCACCGCGGCGGCCCTGTCGTCGCGCACGACGAAGACGACGGTGCGGCCGTCGCGCTGCACGAGCGCGGCCGGGTTGACCGCCACCAGCGGCTTCTGCTGCTCCGGCGTCACCTCCTGCGACAGGAAGCTCACCTTCGCGCTCATCTCCGGCAGCACGCGCGGATCGATCTGGTCGAACTTGACCTTGGTCATCACGGTCGCCTTCGCGCGGTCGATCGTCGGCACCATCCGGCTGATGCGCCCGCGGAAGCGCGCGCCCGGCAGCGCGTCGAGCACGATCTCGGCCGGCTGCCCCACCTTGATCTTGGCGAGGCTCGACTCCGACACGTCCGCCTCGACCTCCAGCGTGCTCATGTCCGCCATCGACACCACGGCACCCTTCGAGTCCGTCGCGTTGGAGAACGGCGTCACGAGGTCGCCGACGTTGGCACTCTTCGAAAGGATCACGCCGTCGAACGGCGCGCGGATGATCGTGTAGTCGACGGCGACGCTCGCATTGCGCGCGGTCGACTCGGCGGCACCGATGTTCGCCTTCGCGTTCGCGACGGCGGCCACGGCGCGATCCGCGCGCGCCTTGGCCGTGTCCACGGATGCCGCGGACACGAAGCCCTTGGCGAGCAGGTCGTTGCTGCGCTTCAGCTGGGCCAGCGCGTCGGTCTCCTCCGCCTGGGCCTGCAGGAGCGCGGCCTGCGCCGCGCGGACGTTGGCCTGCGCGGCATCGGCCTGCGCGACCACGTCGCGGGCGTCGATGCGAGCGATGACGTCGCCTTCCTTCACGCGGGAGCCCTCGGCGACGCCCAGCCACTCGAGGCGCCCGGTCGCCTTCGACGAAATCGACGCCTTGCGCTGCGCGACGACGTAGCCGGTCGCGTTGAGGACGACGAACTGCTGGGAAGGGTACGCGACGACGATCGGCGTCGCCTGCACGTCGACCGCGCGCGGCTGCAGCGCGAACCAGCCGCCACCCGCCACGAGCGCGACGACGAGCGCACCGAACCAGATCCAGCGCCGGCGGCGGCGCGAGCGGACCGGCGCCAGCTGGCGGTCGATCCGGAGCTTGTTGAGGTCGGGAGCGGTCTCTTGTGGCATGGGGTTGGCGGTGCTGTCGATGGTTTCGGGACGCGCTCGATCGGCGGCGACCGCGGCAAGCCGCCTATTCTACCGGGGGGGCCGCGAGCCGGCCGGTCCGCGCCGTGCCCGTGGCCCGATCGCCCCCTGGAGTTCGGCCCGCGCCATGGCCGCGGTTTCCGCTTGCCATTCGGGCAACGCGATGCCATAACGCGAATAATTCTTATTCAATACCCAGTTCCGACGCAGCCGATGATCCGGTGGCGCACGCAGGCATGGGCATCGGCTGACCACGCATCTGGCCGGTGCCGGTCGGTCCGCGACGATCTGTACTCGGCGCCGGTGCCCACCGGCCAAGGACCGATTCCATGCGCAGCGATCCCGAAGCGATTCGCCATCTGAACGCGGTGCTCGCCAACGAGCTGACGGCAATCCATCAGTACTTCCTGCACGCACGGATGTTCGGCAACCGGGGGGGCCATCGGCTCGCGGAAATCGAGCGCACGGCCTCGATCGACGAGATGAAGCACGCCGACGCGCTGATCGAGCGCATCCTGATCCTCGAGGGGTTGCCCAACCGGCAAGACCTGCACAAGCTGCTGATCGGCGAGTCCGTCCAGAAGGCGCTGGCGTGCGACCTCGAGCTCGAGCACGCCGGGCACCCGATGCTCAAGGACGCGATCGCCCACTGCGAGAAGGTCGGCGACTACGTGAGCCGCGCGCGCTTCGCGGACATCCTGGAGTCGGAGGAAGAGCACATCGACTTCCTCGAGACGCAGCTCGCCCTGATCGAAAGGGCCGGGCGCGAGAACTACCTGCAGTCGCAGATGGGCGACGGCGGCGCGGCGTAGCGCGGCCGCGCTTCCACTATCCGCCGTCGAGCGGCGTGGGCACCGGCGGCGCCGGGCCGCCGCGCCGGCTCGCGCGCCAGGCGTCGATCGACACGATCGCGAGGCCGGCGCCGATCAGCGCGATGCCGGTCCACTCGTTGGCGGTCAGCCGCTCTCCGAACACGAGCATCGACAACACCAGCGCGATCACGGGGATCGCGAACATGTTGAGCGACGCGGTGCCCGCCGGCAGGAAGCGCAGGATCGCGATCCACAGCATGAAGCCGACGCCGGTCGACACGACGCCGACCAGGACCAGCAGCAGCGCGTACATCGCGCTCCATCGTGTCGCCGGAAAGTCGACGAACGCCGGCAGCAGCGTCAGCGGCAGCACGCCGACCGCCATCTGCCACGCCATGAAGTTCAGCGGATCGAAGCTCGTCCCGCGCTGGAAGTACTTGGTCGCGACGGTTCCCGCCGCCCAGCCGAAGCCCGACAGCACCGCCCACAGCTTGGGCGTCAGATCGCCGGACCAGTCCCACGGCGCGACGACCAGCGTGAGCCCCGCGAAGGCGAGCGCGACGGCCAGCCACTGGCTGCCGCGCACGTGCTCGCGCAGCACCGGCCACGCGAGCAGCAGCGTCCAGAACGGCATCGTGAACACGAGCACCGACGTGCGCCCCGCGCCGCCGCCGGCGAGCGCCATCGTCGTCGAGCCGAAGTTGATCGTCGTCTGGAAGAAGCCGGTGACGACGATGGCGAGCCACGACGCGGGCGCGAGCGGCCTGCCCTGTGCGATCAGCACGGCGAAGAGCACGATCGCCGCGAGCCACGTCCGCTGCACGTTGAGCACGACCGGATCGGCGTGCTCCAGCGCGAACTTCATCACGATCCAGTTGCTGCCCCAGATCAGCGTCAGCACCGCCAGCGCCACGTACGCACCGCGCCGCGACTGCACGCCGGGCCGGCCGCGCATCAGTCGACGCGTGCCATGAGGAACGTTTCAAGCACCTGCGCAACCGCCTCCGGCTGGTCGTGATGGAGCATGTGGCCGGCGTCCCGCACGGTCACCAGCTGCGCGCCCGGCACGTGCGCGAACCGGCGCGCCACCTCCGTCGCCGCGTCGCCGCCGGCGGCGAGCCACTTCGGGATGTGCGATTCCTCGCCGGCGACCCACAGCACCGGCGCGGCGATCGCGCGCCAGACCGCGTACATGTCCGCCATCCGGTACGTCGTCGGGAACGGCAGCTTGTGTTTCGGGTCGGCGCGCAGGCGCGCGCTGCCGTCGTCCATGCGCTCCGCCCAGTGCCCGGCGATGAACTCGGCCCGTTCCCGCGACAGGCGGCGGTTGTTCTTCTGCAGCCGGTCGGCAACCGCGGCCATGTCGCGATACGGCGCGAAGCCGTCGGGCGCTGCCAGCGCGTCGAGCCAGTGGGTGAGCTTCTGCGGAGCCTGGTCCGCCGGCTGGTCCGGCACGCCGAAGCCGTCGAGCGCGACGACGTGCGCGACGTTTCCGGGGCGGGCGCCCGCGTACAGCAGCGCGACGTTCGCGCCGAGGCTGTGCCCCGCCAGCTCGACCTTCTCCCCGGGCACCAACGCACGCAGCAGCGCGTCGAGGTCCGCGACGTAGTCGAGGAACCAGTAACCGTCCTGCGGCGTTGCCGACAGGCCGAATCCGCGCCAGTCCGGCGCCAGCACGCGCCAATCGTTCGCGAGCGCGTCGACGAGGAACTGGAACGAGGCGGAAACGTCCATCCAGCCGTGAAGCAGGACGAGCCTGCGCGCGGAAGGATCGCCCCACGTGCGCACGTGGTAGCGCAGTCCGCGCACGTCGACGAAACGCGACGCGGACGGCTTGACCGGCGCATACGGGTGCGCGTGCGCGGCCGTCATCGCTTGCCGCATTGCGCGAGCCCGTCCTGCCAGCCAACGCGATAGTTGCCGTCGTTCGCGAAGCGCACCGGGTCCTTCTTCTCGGTGCCGCGGCCCGTCACGCAGCCGTCGCCGAACCCCAGCCGGTAGGTCGGCGGAAAGCCCTGCAGGTTCACCGGCGGTGGCGGCGGCTCGACGTACGGCGCGGGCTTCCCGGGTCCCGCGGGCGTCGGCGGGGCCGACGGCGGCGGCACGCTTGCGCAGCCCGCGAAGGCTGCGATCGGGAGCAGCACGCAAGCGCGCGCAACGGGCGGCGGAAGGCGCATGGCGGTGAGGACGCGGCGGCGGCGTACGCCGCGGCGGCCGATGCGAACGGAGTAGAATTCTAGCACCCCGCGCACGCCCGACATGACCGCTCCGTCCTTCGTCCATCTTCGCCTTCACAGCGAATACTCGGTCGTCGACGGGACGGTGCGGATCGACGCCGCGGTCGCCGCCGCCGCGGCCGACGCGATGCCGGCGCTGGCCATCACCGACCTCGCCAACGCGTTCGGGCTCGTCAAGTTCTACAAGGCGGCGCGCGCCGCCGGCGTGAAGCCGATCGCCGGCTGCGACGTGTGGCTGACGCACGATGCCGAGAGGGACGCGCCGTTCCGCGCGATCCTGCTCGCCGCCGACCGCTCCGGCTATCTGAGGCTCACCGAGTGGCTGTCGCGCGCCTATCGCCACAACCAGCACCGCGGCCGCGCGGAACTCAGACGCGAGTGGTTCGCCGAAGGCACCGACGGCCTGATCGCGCTGTCGGGCGGCCGCGCGGGCGACGTCGGCAGCGCGCTCGCGCAGGGCAATGCCGCCGGCGCCGCGCGTGCCGCGCGCGATTGGGCCGCGTGGTTCCCGCATCGCTACTACCTCGAGGTGCAGCGTGCCGGCCACGCGGACGACGAGTCGCTGGTCGCGGCGACCGTCGCGCTCGCCGGCGAGCTCGCGCTGCCGGTGGTCGCCACGCATCCGGTGCAATTCGCCACCCGCGAGGACTTCCGCGCGCACGAGGCGCGCGTGTGCATCGCGGAAGGACACGTTCTCGCGGACACGCGGCGCCCGCGCCGCTTCACCGCCGACCAGTACTTCACGACGCAGGCCGACATGCGCGAGCGGTTCGCCGACATGCCGGAGGCGCTTGCGAACTCCGTGGCGATCGCCCAGCGCTGCAACCTGACGATCCCGCTCGGGACGAATCACCTGCCGGAGTTTCCGACGCCGCCGGGCGTGACGATCGACGAGCACCTGCGCAACGAGGCGGCCGCCGGTCTCGAGCGGCGGCTCGCGCGCCTGTATCCGGATCCGGCGGCGCGTGACGCGAAGCGGCCCGAGTACGTCGCGCGGCTCGAGTTCGAGACGAAGACCATCGTCCAGATGGGCTTCGCCGGCTACTTCCTGATCGTCGCCGACTTCATCGGCTGGGCGCGGCGGAATCGCGTCCCCGTCGGGCCGGGCCGCGGCTCGGGCGCGGGCTCGCTCGTCGCTTACGCGCTCGGCATCACCGACCTCGACCCGCTGCGGTACGCGCTGCTGTTCGAGCGCTTTCTCAACCCCGAGCGCGTGTCGATGCCGGACTTCGACATCGACTTCTGCCAGGACGGCCGCGACCGCGTCATCGACTACGTCAAACAGAAGTACGGCGCCGACTCGGTGTCGCAGATCGCGACGTTCGGCACGCTCGCCGCGAAGGCCGCCGTGCGCGACGTCGGCCGCGTGCTCGACCTCCCCTACCCGTTCGTCGACGGCATCGCCAAGCTGATCCCGTTCCAGCCGGGCAAGGTGGTGACGCTGAAGCGCCGCGCCGGCGAACCCGAGGCCAACGTCATCTACGCGCGCGACGTCGAGCCGCTGCTGGGCGAGCGCGAGGCGGCCGAGGAGGAAGTGCGGCAGCTGCTCGAGCTGGCCGAGCAGCTGGAGGGCCTGCCGCGCAACGTCGGCATGCACGCGGGCGGCGTGCTGATCGCGCCGGGCAAGCTCACCGACTTCTGCCCGCTGTACGTGCAGCCGAACGGCGACGCGATCATCTCGCAATTCGACAAGGACGACGTCGAGGCGGTCGGCCTCGTCAAGTTCGACTTCCTGGGCCTCACGACGCTGACCATCCTCGACTGGACGGTCCGCTACGTGCGCATGCTCGATCCGGCCGCGCAGGTCGACCTGGACGCGCTTCCGCTCGACGACCAGGCCGCATTCGCGGTCTTCCGCACCGGCAACACGACCGCGGTGTTCCAGTTCGAATCGCGCGGCATGCGCGACCTGCTGAAGCAGGCTCCGGTCAACTCGTTCGAGGACATCATCGCGCTGGTCGCGCTGTACCGGCCCGGCCCGATGGAGCTCATCCCCGACTACACGGCACGCAAGTCGGGGCGCGAGCGCGTCGCCTACGTCGACCCGCGCCTCGAGCCGATCCTGGGGCCCACCTACGGCGTCATGGTGTACCAGGAGCAGGTGATGCAGATCGCCCAGGAGATCGGCGGCTACACGCTGGGCGGCGCCGACCTGCTGCGGCGGGCGATGGGCAAGAAGAAGCCCGAGGAGATGGCCAAGCACCGCACGATCTTCGTCGAAGGCGCCACGGGGAACGCCGTGCCGGAGGCCCGGGCGACGCAGCTCTTCGACCTGATGGAGAAGTTTGCGGGCTACGGCTTCAACAAGTCGCACGCCGCCGCCTATGCGCTGGTTGCCTACCAGACCGCGTGGTTCAAGGCGCACCATCCGGCGGCGTTCATGGCGGCGAACCTCTCGCTGGTGATGGACGACACCGACAAGGTGAGGAGCTTCCGTGACGACGCGATCGCGCAGGGACTCGCGGTGCTGCCGCCCGACGTCAACGCGTCGAACTACCGCTTCGAGCCGGTCGACGCGAAGCGGATCCGCTACGGCCTGGGCGGCGTCAAGGGTACCGGCGAGGCGGCGATCGAGGCGGTCGTCGCGGCGCGCGGCGCCGGCGGGCCGTTCCGCGACCTCTTCGACTTCTGCCGGCGCATCGACCGCCGCGTCGTCAACCGGCGCGCGATCGAGGCGCTGATCCGCGCCGGCGCATTCGACGCGATCGAGCCGCGGCGGGCGGCGCTGCTCGCGTCCGTCGGCATCGCGCTCGAGGCGGCCGATCGCGCGGCGGCCAACGTGGCGCAGGTGTCGCTGTTCGGCGAGGAGTCGGCCGAGCCTTCCGTCGGCCTCGTGGCGACGCGCGACTGGACCGACGCCGAGCGCCTGCAGCACGAGAAGGCGGCCATCGGGTACTACCTGTCCGGACATCCCTTCGCCGGCTACGCGGCGGAGCTCACGCCGATCGTGCGCACCACGATCGCGAACCTCGCGCCGCGGCCGGAGCGCGTGCTGGTCGCCGGCATCGTCACGCAGCTGCGCGTGCAGGCGAGCCGACGCGGCAAGATGGCCTTCGTCACGCTCGACGACGGCCACGGCTCGGCGGAGATCATGGTCTACAACGAGACGTTCGACGCCGTGCGCCACCTGCTGCGCGAGGACCAGCTCGTGATCGCCGAGGTCAAGGTCACCCAGCGGATGACCGAGGACGGCGAGGCGCAGGGCCTGCGCATCGTCGCCGAGAGCATCCACGACCTCGCGACGATCCGCCGCCGGCACGCAAAGGGGCTGAAGATCGCGTGCAACGGCAACGCGTCGGCGGCGGCGCTCGCCGAGATCCTCCAGCCGTTCCGTCCCGGCGACAAGCCGGTCACCGTCGCGTACACGAACGACCGCGTGGCGGGCGAGGTCGAGCTCTCCCCCGACTGGAGGGTCAACCTCGACGACGCGCTGATCAACCGGCTGCGCGAGTGGCTCGCGCCGGAGAACGTCCGCGTCGTGTACTGACCTGCCGTCGCGTCCTGCCGGACGCGGCCGATCCGTTTCGATCCAGCGGGAGGACCCTGCCATGCCGTTTCCGAGCACGATGCGTTACGTCGCCATCCGCGAACCGGGGCCACCCGACGTGCTGGTGCCGGCCGAAGGCCCGGTGCCGGCGCCGAAGCCGGGCGAAGTCCTGATCGAGGTCGCATTTGCCGGCGTCAACCGCCCCGATTGCCTGCAGCGTTCGGGCGCGTATCCGCCGCCCGCGGACGCGTCGCCGATCGTGGGCCTCGAAGTCGCCGGACGCGTCGCCGCGCTCGGCGACGGCGTGACGGAATGGAAGGTCGGCGACCCGGTGTGCGCGCTGACGCCGGGCGGCGGGTACGCCGAGTACTGCACGTCGCCCGCCGGCTTCTGCCTGCCGCCGCCGCCGGGACTGTCGCTGGCCGAGGCCGCCTGCGTGCCTGAGAACTACTTCACCGTCTGGTACAACCTGTTCGATCGCATCCGCTTCGCCGCGGGCGAGTCGGTGCTGATCCACGGCGGCACCAGCGGCATCGGCCTCACGGCGATCCAGCTGTGCAAGGCGTTCGGCGCCGTCGTGTTCGCGACGGCGGGATCGCCCGAGAAGGTTGCCTTCTGCCGCGCGATGGGCGCCGATCACGCGATCGACTACAAGGCGCAGGACTGGTCGGCCGAGGTGTGGCGGATCACCGGCAAGCGCGGCGTGGACGTCGTGCTCGACATGGTCGGCGGCAGCTACGTCGAGCGCAACCTGCGCTGCCTCGCGCCCGAGGGCCGGCTCGTGCAGATCGCGTTCCTCGAAGGCAGCCGCGTCGAGCTGGAGATGCGGCACGTCATGATGAAGCGCCTGACCGTGACCGGCTCGACACTGCGGGCGAGCCCGCAGGCGCGCAAGGTCGCGCTCGCGCAGGCACTGCGCGAGCGCGTCTGGCCGCTGTTCGCGCAGGGCGGGCTCAAGGTCGTGCTCCAGCGGACGTTCCCGCTCGCGCAGGCGGCGGCCGCGCATTCGCTGATGGAATCCGGCGCGCTGATCGGCAAGATCGCATTGCAGGTATCAGGAGACAGATGACAGAGGTCAGCCGCGCAGGCGTCTCCGGTGGCGGCGCATTGAGCGCCGGGCATCTCGTGCGCGAGTCCCGGCCGCGTCGTCCGGACACGATGGTGCCGGGCGCGCGGACCTCCGCCGCCACAACGCGTGGCCTGCCGGCCTCGTTCCTGTCCTCAATTTCCTGATCAGTACGTCGCACGACCGCCGGAAAGGTCGAACACCGCGCCCGTCGAGAACGAGCAGTCCTCGCTCGCGAGCCAGCACACGAGCGCGGCGATCTCGTCGACCGTCCCGAACCGCCCCATCGGGATCTTCGACAGCATGAAGTCGATGTGCTGCTGCGTCATCTGGTCGAAGATCGCCGTCCGGACGGCCGCGGGCGTCACGCAGTTGACGCATATGCCGGTGCGCGCGAGCTCCTTGCCGAGCGACTTGGTTAGCCCGATCACCGCCGCCTTCGACGCGCTGTACGCCGACGCGTTGGGGTTGCCCTCCTTGCCGGCCACCGACGCGATGTTGACGATGCGGCCGTAGCCTTTCGCCCGCATCGGCGGCACGATCGCGCGATTGCAGAGGAACACGCCGTGCACGTTGACGTCGAACACCCGTTTCCAGTCGTCGACCGGGTAGTCGGCGAGCGGGACGTTGGGGCCCGTGATTCCGGCCGAGCAGACGAGCACGTCGACCACGCCGCCGAACGCGGCGGCCGTCGCCTGCGCGACGCGCTCGACCGCCGCCGCGTCGGTGACGTCGAGGGCGAACGTGCGGGTGTCGCCGCCGAGCGCGGCTTGCGCCTGCGCCAGCGCCTTCTCGTCGCGGTCCCACAGCGCGACCCGCGCGCCGCTCGCCGCGAGCCGTTGCGCGACCGCGAGCCCGATGCCCATCGCGCCACCGGTGACGGCCGCCGTGCGGCCCTTGAAGTCGAGCTGGTTCATCGTCGTTCTCCGCGTTCACGCACGAGGCGGAGGATAGCAACCGGCGCGCGTCAGCGGAAGAAGACGCCGATCCCGATGACCAGCGCCGCGACCGCGACGATGCCGAGGACCAGCAACAGGCCGAACATCGTGTGCCGCGTGTCGCTCTGGAACACGAGCATGTCGTCCATCAGCTCGGCGACCTGCGCGTTGGTCGCCGGCGCCGGCAGCGGCGGATCGGTGCCGGCGGCCGGGGCCGCGACGACGGCGGGCGCAGTCGGCACGTCGATCGGCAGGATCATCACGAAGCTCGTCACCGGCAGCGCGCGGTGCGCGTGGTTGTCCCACACCTTCACCCGCGTGCCCGACCGCACCCGGTAGCCGAGCGCCGCCGCGTCGGCCCCGGCCTTCCGGTCGCCGGTGTCGACGAAGAATCGCGTCGGCAGCCGGCCGGCGTTCGCGACGCGGAGCAGCGTGGCGAACTTGTCCGCCGCCATCGCGACGTTGACCTGGAACTTGCCGGAAGCGTCGCCGGAACCCGCGCCCGCTTCCGCGACGTACACGAGCGAACCGATCGCACCGTTGCCGTTGCCGGTGTGGTTGCGCCGCTCGCGGATCCGCAGCACGCCGGCCAGTTCCTGCAGCGTGCCGCCGGTCGCGAGCTCGACGGCATCGTCGCCGTCGAGCACCACCTTCATCACGAGGACACTGTCCTTGTCGTCCTCGATGACCAGCCGGGCCTTGGTCGGCCGGAAACCCAGCAGCGGCATTGCGCGGTTCCGTGGTGGTTGCGGTCGCGCGGAACCTGCAGCGTACAACCCGTCCGCCGTCCGCACCGGGCGGATTCTAAGTCATTCGCCGCCCTGCGTTGGTGCGGGAAGACCGGCGGCTGCGGCGGGTCCGCGGCGACGGGTCTGGAGCACGCGGGCACAGGGCGGGTCGCCCGCGCAAGCGAGGATTCGCGCCTGGCAGCCGCGCGATGCCGTTGTCATCGCGCGCGTCCGGGGCGACAATGGCCCGATCCGTGACCCACCCTCGCCTGGGAGCCGCCATGTCTCGTATCGATCGCGCCGTCGCCGTCGTCCTCGTCACGCTGGCGTTTGCCGTTGCCGCCCACGCGCAAGGCCGGCCGGCGCCGGTCAATCCGCCGAAGCTCACGCCCAAGGTCAGCGCCGTCACGCAGAACGCCAACGCCGCCGCGCTGGCGGCACAGCTGGTTGGCGCCGGCGTCACGATCAGCAACGCCAAGTTCGTCGGCAACCCCAATTCCGCCGGCACGTTCGTCGGCGGATCGGCAAGCGTCGGCGTCGACACGGGCGTCGTCCTGTCGACCGGCTATGCGGTGGACGTGCGCGGCCCGAACGAGAGCAGCTCGTGGAGCGAGAACATGGGCACGCCGGGCGATACCCAGCTCGATGCGCTGGTCGCCCCGGAGGTGACGTTCGATGCGGCGATCCTCGAATTCGACGTGACGCCGGTGGCCAACACGATCGCGATCCGCTTCGTGTTCGGGTCCGAGGAATACCAGGAGTTCGTCGGGTCGCCCTACAACGACGTGATCGCCATCTACGTCAACGGCGTCAACTGCGCGAACTACAACGGCCGGCCCGTCAGCGTGAATTCGATCAATGCCGACGTCAACGCGGCGCTGTTCATCAACAACGAAGGCGGCGCGCGCAACACCGAACTGGACGGGCTGACCGTCCCGCTCGACTGCGTGGCGTCCGTCACGCCCGGTGTGCCCAACCACGTGAAGATCGCGATCGCCGACACCGCGGACGAGATCTACGACTCCGCGGTGTTCCTCGCGACCGGAGGCGTCCGCTCCCCCGGCGGCGGCCCGGTTACGAACAGCAACGTGATCAAGGCCATCGAGTACTACCACGCCGGCTTCAAGCACTACTTCGTCACGGCCATCCCCGCCGAGATCAAGCTGCTCGACGATGGCAAGTTCGCGGGCTGGATTCGCACGGGCAAGGCGTTCAACGTGTTCGTGCTGGGAACGGCCGGGACCGTCGGCGTATCGCGCTTCTTCAGCAGCCCGCTCGTCAGCGTCGTCATCAGCACCCACTTCTATACGGCGAACGGCCCCGAGGCCGCGGCCCTCAAGGTGAATCCGAAATGGGTGTTCGAGGACACCGTGTTCGGCATCATGCCGCCGGTGCCGCTGTGCCCGACCGGGCTGACGCCGCTCTACCGTGCGTACAACAACAGCATCGATGGCGTTCCCAACCACCGCTTCCTGACGGAACTGGCCGAGCTGAACTACATGATCTCGATCGGCTGGATACGGGAGGGGGACTACGGCATGATGGGGTGCGTGCCGCTCTAGGCCGGAGCGGCGTCCGCGCCGCGCGCGTGCGCGCGGCGCGGCGGGGCGTGGTGCCGGCAGTAGGAATCGAACCCACGACCAACGGTTTACAAAACCGCTGCTCTACCCCTGAGCTATGCCGGCGGGAGGGACGGATTCTAGCGCGGCGCGCGCGTCACGAGCAGCCGGGCCCGCCGCCGGCGGCTCGCTGCGGCAACGCGAGGTCGAACGCGAGGTCCCACGAGAACGGCGGATTGCGGCCGGCAATCGCGCCGGTGATGCGCCCATTGAGCGTGCCGCCTTTGCCCAGGTTGCCCGCGAGCCTGTCGATCCGGATGTCCTTCGTCGCCGCCGGTTTCAGCACCCACTGGTCCTGCGGGCCCAGGGACGCGACCGTCGCGTGCGCGAACGCGATCTCCACGGACTTGACGGCGGCGGCGGACGCGGCGGCCTGGCCGCCCCCTGGGCAGAACGCGACCTGCACCATCGTGCGCCCCTTGCGGAAGCGGTCGGCGCTGCTCGACATCTGGAAGAACTCGCGCTCCTCCGCGGCGATCGGGGTGCTGCTGAACCAGATCGTCACGCTCTGGTCGCCCGCGTAGTACGCGACCTCGCAGTGCGCGAGATCGAACGGCTCGCCGCCCATCCGGCCCTTGGCCGTGCACTTGTTCTGCGCGGCCGCCCCGTGGGCAGTCAGCGCGAGCACCGCGAGACTCGCGATCCGAACCAACCGTGGGGACATGGCGATTCTCCCGTTCGTCAAGGGGCCGGCGCGACGCGCGATCAGCCCCTCACGCGATCCACGCTTGCCCGAACGCGAAGCGCGAATCGCGGCGCTTCGCGGATACGAAAAGCGGATCGCGGCGCTTCGTAAGTGCGAAAAGCGGATCCCTCCTCGCTTCGCTCGTCGGGTTGAACCGGCCCGCGCTGGGCGCGGGCCGGGTCACTTGATGATCTGGAGGTGCGACGGACGCGGCTTGCGCTTGCCGTTGTCGCCGGCGTCCTTGTCCTTGGGCTCGGCGGCGGGCTTCTCGGGCTCGCGCGGCACGGTGGCGGCGGCCAGGGAGGCCACCGGATCCTGCGGCGACGCGAACGCAAAGCCGTAGCCGGTCTCCTTCGCGAAGATGCCGGACACCGCGCTCATCGGCACCGCGACTTCCTGCGACGCGCCGTTGAACCGCGCCGTGAACTGGATCCACTCGTTGTCGATCGTCAGCTTGCGCGTGGCGGTCCCGCTCACGTTCAGCACGATCTCGCCGTTCTTGACGAACGCCGCCGGCACGCGCGTCTCCGCGTTGACCTTTACCGCGAGGTAAGGCGTCAGCGCGTTGTCCGCGCACCACTCGCAGATGGCGCGGATCAGGTACGGCTTGGCGGATTGCTCGGACATGGGGCAGACATACTACGCAGGCCTGCCGCGACGTCAAGCGCCCGCGGTCCGGGCCTTCGCCCGGACCGCGGGCGTCCCGAGGCGCGCAGCGCCGAGGGACCTGCCGTGGAGGCTCCGCCACCCGAAATGCAGATCCCTCGGCGCTGCGCGCCTCGGGATGACGCGTTCCGCGCTCCGCGCGGAGCGCGTCACTTCCGCATGCCGCGCTCGGCGGAGGTCAGCGCCTCGGAGAACGCCGGGCGTGCGAACAGGCGCTCCGCGTACTTCATGAGCGGCGCCGCCTGCTTGGGCATCTGGATCCCGTAGTAGTCGAGCCGCCACAGCAGCGGGGTGATCGCGACGTCGAGCATCGAGTAGTCCTCGCCCAGCATGTGCTTGTGCTTGGCGAACACCGGCGTGATCTGCAGCAGCGCGTCCCGGACGAGGCCGCGGGCCTTCTCGGCGCTCTTCTGGTTGTTCCCTTCCAGCGCGTCGATGTGGCAGAAGAGCTCCTTCTCGAACCGGTGCAGGAACAGGCGCGCGCGCGCGCGCATGACCGGATCGGCGGGCATCAGCTGCGGGTGCGGGAAGCGCTCGTCGATGTACTCGTTGATGATGTTCGACTCGTGCAGGACGAGGTCGCGCTCGACCAGCACCGGCACCTGGTTGTACGGGTTCATCACCGCGAGGTCCTCGGGCTTGTGGTCGAGGTCCACGTCGATGATCTGGAAGTCCATGCCCTTCTCGTGCAGCACGATGCGGCAGCGCTGGGAAAACGGGTCGGTGGTCCCGGAGTAGAGCGTCATCATGATCGGATTCTCCTCGCCGAGGCGGGCAATCTCTTGATATGGGGCGGTGGGCCCGGAATGCAATGGGGCACGGGCGTCGCCCGTGCCCCCGCGCTCGATGCGTGCGTGCGGCCTAGTGGACGTCCTTCCAGTACGAGCGCTTGAGCGCGTAGACGAACGCGAACAGCACGCCGAGGTAGAGCAGGACGACGATGCCCAGGCTGATCCGCTTGTTGCGGACGGGCTCGGACACGTAGTCGAGGAAGTTGACGAGGTCGGCCACGAACGCCTCGTACTGGACCTGCGTCAGCGTGCCCGGCGCGGCGGGGTCCGGCGCGACGGTCCGCACGATCCACTTGCCGCCCGGCCCCGGCTCGACGCGCGCGAGGCCCTTGATCCCGATGGCGGCGGCAAGCGCCTTCTCGTGGTCGTCGAATTCGGTCGTGACGAGCCGGTACCCCCCGGACAGCTCCCACAGCGCGTGCGGCATGCCGACGTTCGGGAACACGAGGTTGTTCCAGCCCGTCGCCGACTGGTCGTCGCGGTAGAACGAGAGGAAGTAGTTGTACAGCCAGTCGCTGCCCCGCACGCGCGCCTGCACCGACAGGTCCGGCGGCGCCACGCCGAACGCGCTCTTCGCAAGCCCGGCGGGCATCGCCACCGTCATCGTCGAGCCGATCTTGTCGGTACCGAACATCAGGTTGTCCCGGATCTGCTGCTGCGTCAGCCCGATGTCGGTAAGGCGCTCGTAGCGCATGAACTTCGCGCTGTGGCAGCTGAGGCAGTAATTGACGAAGTTGCGCGCGCCGCGCTGCAGCGACTCGACGTCGAGCCGGTGCACCGGTGCGGGTTCGAGACGCAGGCCGGCGCCGCCCGCCGCCATGGCCGCGCCGGCGAGCGCGAACAGCAACGCCGCGGAGAGCGAGGCGATTTTCTTCATTCTTCAGGTCGTCCTATCCGGAACGGGCTTGGTCTTGTCGCGCACGGTGTACCAGGGCATCAGCAGGAAGAACAGGAAGTACACGACCGTCAGCAGCCGCGCGACCACCGTCGCCTTGTCGGCGCCGCCGATCAGCGGCAGGCCCTCCCCGAACTGGCCCCAGACGGTGACCGGCACGACCCCCAGATACCCGAGGATCAGGAACGCGATCACGAAGGCGGCGAGCCACGACTTGTACAGCGTGCCGCGGTAGCGGATCGACTTCACGGCGCCGCGGTCGAGCCACGGCAGGAAGAAGAAGATCAGCACGGCGGCGCCCATCGCGACGACCCCGTAGAACTGCGTCGCCGGCAGGAACGACACGAGCTCCGACGGCACGGCGCGCAGGATCGCGTAGTACGGCGTGAAGTACCACACCGGCGCGATGTGCTCGGGCGTCTTGAGCGGATCGGCCGGGATGAAGTTGTTGGCCTCGAGGAAGTAGCCGCCCATCTCCGGCACGAAGAACATGATCGCCGAGAACACCGCGAGGAAGAACACGACGCCGACGATGTCCTTGATCGTGTAGTACGGGTGGCTGTAGATGCCGTCGAGGTACAGCCCGGTCTTCGGGTCCTTCGGCTGCTTCTTGATCTCGATGCCGTCCGGGTTGTTCGAGCCGACCTCGTGCAGCGCCATCAGGTGGGCGGCGACGAGGCCCAGCAGCACCAGCGGGAACGCGATCACGTGGAACGCGAAGAAGCGGTTCAGCGTGATGTCCGAGATCGTGTAGTCGCCGCGGATCCACACGCCGAGGCCCTCGCCGATGAAGGGGACCGTCGAAAACAGGTTCACGATCACCTGCGCGCCCCAGTACGACATCTGGCCCCACGGGAGCAGGTAGCCGAAGAACGCCTCGCCCATCAGCGTCAGGTAGATGAGGCAGCCGAGGATCCACAGGAGCTCGCGCGGCTTCCGGTAGCTGCCGTACATGAGGCCGCGGAACATGTGCAGGTAGACGACGATGAAGAACATCGACGCGCCGGTCGAGTGCATGTAGCGGATGAGCCATCCCCACTCGACGTCGCGCATGATGTACTCGACCGACTCGAACGCCTTGGTCGCGTCGGGCTTGTAGTTCATCGTGAGGAAGATCCCGGTCAGGATCTGCATCACGAGCACCAGCGTGGCCAGCGAGCCGAAGTAGTACCAGAAGTTGAAGTTCTTCGGCGCGACGTACTTGCCCCACTGCGACTCCCACAGCGCGGTCAGCGGGAAGCGCGCGTCGATCCAGTCGAGAATCTTCTCCATCTCAGCTATCCTTGCCGTCCTGCCCCACGCCGATGACGATCTTCGTGTCCGTCAGGTACTTGTGCGGGGGAATCACGAGGTTGGTCGGCGCGGGGACGCCGCGGAACACGCGACCCGCAAGGTCGAACTTCGACTGGTGACACGGGCAGAAGAAGCCGCCGAGCCAGTCGGGCCCGAGGTCGCCCGGCGCGACTTCCGGCCGGAACGTCGGCGAGCACCCGAGGTGCGTGCAGATGCCGATGGCGATCCACATCGACTCCTTGATCGACCGGTGCTCGTTCTTGCAGTACGCCGGCTGCTGCGGCACGTTCGAGTTCGGGTCCGCGAGCCGGCTGTCGAGCTTCGGCAGCGACTCCAGCATCGGCTTCGTGCGGTTCAGCACCCAGCAGACCTTGCCGCGCCACTCGACGGTGATGAGCTGGCCCGGCTCGACCTTGCCGATGTCCACCTCCACGGGCGCGCCGGCGGCGCGCGCGCGCGCGGACGGCCAGAACGACATCACGAACGGCGTGGCGGCGGCGACGACGCCGATCCCCCCTACCGCACTGCTGGCCGTGATCAGGAACCGGCGCTTGTTGGTGTCGACCGTTTGATTGAGAGCAGCGTCAGCCATCCCCGTATCCCGAGAAGCGCGAAAACCGAAAGTGGACAGGCCGCCCGGATGGCGGCTGCCCGCCGTCTTCGCGGCAGGTTCGCAAAACCGTCCGATTATACGGGATTTGCCCGTCCCGCCGAAACCCCGCCCGCGGAAATTCCCGCGAAACAGGATGCAAATCAGCCGGTTGCGAACGATCGCGCCGCCCCGCGGCCGCCGGCCGCCGGCCCGCCGGCCGCCCGTCTGCCTCTATACTTCGGGGCATGGTCCGCCGATTCTGGCTGCTGTTCGCGCAGGCGTGCACGTTGTGCCTCGCGGCGCTGTTCGTCGTCGCCACGCTGCGCCCGGATCTCCTGCCTCGCGGCAGCGGGCACGGAGGCACGGTCGTGGTCACCCAGGAGACCGCCACGCCCGTGACCGGCGCGCGGGTCGCGAGCTATTCCGACGCCGCGAAGAAGGCGATGCCGGCCGTCGTGAACCTCTACACGAGCAAGGAAGTGCGCGCGCGCAGCCCGCTCGCCGAGGATCCGCTCTTTCGCCGCTACTTCCCCGAGCTCGACCGCGGGGCCGGCCGCCGCCAGACGAGCCTCGGCTCGGGCGTCATCGTGTCGAGCGAAGGCTACGTGCTCACGAACCATCACGTGGTCGAAGGCGCCGACGACATCCAGCTCGTGCTGACCGACGGCCGCCGGATCTCGGCCCGCATCCGCGGCACGGACCCGGAGTCCGACCTCGCGGTCCTCAAGGCCGACGCGGAGGGCCTGCCGGCGATGACGTTCGCCAACTCCGACAACCTGCAGGTCGGCGACGTGGTGCTGGCGATCGGCAATCCGTTCGGGCTCGGCAATACGGTCACGCTCGGGATCGTCAGCGCGCTCGGCCGCAACTACCTCGGCGTCAACCGCTTCGAGGACTTCATCCAGACCGACGCCGCCATCAATCCCGGCAATTCGGGCGGCGCGCTGGTCGACACGGCCGGCAACCTCGTCGGCATCAACAGCACGATCTACTCGCAGTCGGGCGGCTCGCTCGGCATCGCGTTCTCCATCCCGGTCTCGCTCGCGCGCAACGTGTTCGAGCAGATCGTCCGGGACGGCGAGGTCACGCGCGGCTGGCTCGGCATCGTGCCCGCTCCGGTGACCGCGGAGGCCGCCAAGGCGCTCTCGCTCGTGCGCCCGGAGGGCGTGGTCATCCGCGAGGTGGAACCCGGAGGCCCCGCGGCCCGCGCCGGCATGCAGGTGTTCGACGTCGTCGTGGAGATCGCGGGCAAGCCGACGCGCAACGTGCCGCAGCTGCTCGCGCGCATCGCCGAGCTGCCGCCGGGCTCGACCGCGAAGGTGCACATCGTGCGCAGCGGCAAGGACGCCGACGTCGACGTGACGGTTGGCAAGCGGCCGCCGCCGGAGAAGCAGTAGCGCGGCGCAATCTCCGCGCGCCTCGCGGGCGGGCGCTGCAGCGGATCCCTACTTTGCCGCCGCTTCCTCGGCTTCCGCGTCCTTCGCCGGCACGCTGACGAACCGCGCGAGGAAGAGGCCGAGCTCGTAGAGGAGCCAGAGCGGCACCGCGAGCATCAGCTGCGACAGCACGTCGGGCGGCGTGAACACCGCGCCGACGACGAACGCACCGACGATGACGTACGAGCGGATCGCCTTCAGCTTGTCGAGGCTGACGACGCGCATGCGCACGAGCACGATGACGATGACGGGCACCTCGAACGTCAGGCCGAACGCGAGGAACATCGCGAGCACGAACGACAGGTACTTGTCGATGTCCGTCATCATCTGCACGCCGGCCGGCGTGTAGCCGGCGAAGAAGCTGAACATCACCGGGAACACGAAGAAGTACGCGAAGGCCATCCCGATGAAGAAGAACACGACGCTCGACACGAGCACCGGGAGCGCCAGCCGCTTCTCGTGGTGGTAGAGGCCGGGGGCCACGAACGCCCACGCCTGCCACAGCACGTACGGAAGCGCGATCAGGAACGCCGCCATCAGCGTGACCTTGAGCGGGACCAGGAACGTGCCGGTGACGTCGGTGGCGATCATCGTCGCGCCCTGCGGCAGCGTCTTCAGCAGCGGCTGCGCCAGCAGCGCGTAGATGTCCTTCGCGAACGGAAACAGCACGACGAGCACGACGACGACCGCGATGATCGAATGCAGCAGCCGCGTTCGCAGCTCGACGAGATGCGAGAGGAACGTCTCCTGCGCAGAGGTCTCGGGCGTGGGGTCCGTCATCGCAGGGCGTCAGATGCGGTCGAAGCCGGGCAGCGACGGCTGCCGCGGGGGCTCGGCGGGCGCGGCGTCCGCGAGCTCGCCGCCCGGCTCGTTGGGCAACGCAGAGGGCTCCAGCATGCGCGCCGCCCCGGCGTCCGGGGCCTGCACCGCGTCCGCGGCGCCGGCGTTGAGCTGCTCCTCGACGCCGCGCACGCCGGTCTCGACGTCGCGCGCGGCGGTCTCGACGGAAGACCTGAGGTCCTGCGCGGCCGTCTGCACGTCGCGCTGAAGCTTCCGCAGCTCGTCGAGCTCCATCTCGCGGCTGATGTCCGCCTTGACGTCGTTGACGTACCGCTGCAGCCGGCCGAACAGGTGGCCCAGCGTGCGCGCCGCCTTCGGCAGCCGCTCGGGGCCGATGACGATCAGCGCGACGACGGCGATGACGACAAGCTCGGAGAAGCCGATGTCGAACATGGGGAGACGACGGGCGCGGCGGCGCGGCGCGCCCGGCAGCGCGCGGGGCCGGTTACGACTTGGTCGTTTCCTTCTTCACTTCCGCGTCGATCGTCTTGCCGGGAATCTGCTGCGCCGGCGGCTGGGCGTCGCCCGCGGCGGCGTCCTCCGAGCTCTTCATCCCTTCCTTGAAGCCCTTGACCGCACCGCCCAGGTCCTGGCCGATGTTGCGCAGCTTCTTGGTCCCGAAGATCAGGACGACGACCAGAAGAACGATCAGCCAGTGCCAGATGCTCAAGCCACCCATGGTGTGCTCCTTCAGTGCTTGCTGCGCACGATCATCGGCCCCAACGGCTCGGGACCGCCGATCACGTGCACGTGGACGTGCTGGACTTCCTGCCGACCGACACGCCCGGTGTTGATGATCGTGCGGAAGCCGTCGCCCGCACCCAGCTCGCGCGCCAGGCGGCCGGCGAGCGTCATGATCTTGCCCATCGCCGGCACGTCGGCGGCGGTCAGGTCGTACATGCTCGCGACGTGCTTCTTCGGGATCAGCATGAAGTGGACGGGCGCGACCGGCTGGATGTCGTGGAACGCGAGCACGTCCGCGTCCTCGTAGACCTTCTTGCCCGGAATCTCGCCGCGCACGATCTTGCAGAAGATGCAGTTCGGGTCCGTTGCCGTCATGTGCCGTTCGTCTCCGTGCAGGTCACGCGCCGTGCCGGCGACGATGCCGCCGCCGGCGCAACCCCTCCATTGTAGCGTCCCCGGGATTTCCCGCCCCGCGGGCCGGGGCCCGCCGCCGGCCGGTCCCGGGCGGTGCGTCAGCGGGTGCGGGCCGCCTTCTCGGCGTGCCCGGACGTGCCTTCGCGCCGCGCGAGCTCGGCCAGCACGTCCGCCGGCCCGAGCCCGTGCCGCGCGAGCAGCACGAGGCAGTGGAACCACAGGTCGGCCACCTCGGCCGTGATCCGTCGCGGGTCGCCGTCCTTGGCGGCCATCACCGTCTCGGTCGCCTCCTCGCCGATCTTCTTCAGGATGGCGTCGTCGCCCTTCGCGAACAGCGAAGCGACGTAGGAGCCCGCGGGGTCCGCGCCGGCCCGCGCCGCGATCGTCGCCGCCACCCGCGCAAGCACCTCGTCGTCCCGATCAGCCATCGCCGTAGATCGCCTTGGGGTCCTTGATCACCGGCTCGACGTCGCGCCACGCGCCCGCGTCGAGCTTCCGGAAGAAGCAGCGCTCGCGGCCCGTGTGGCAGGCGATGCCTCCGACCTGCTCGACCACCAGCAGGATCGCATCGTGGTCGCAGTCGAGGCGGACCTCGCGCACCCGCTGCACGTGGCCCGACGACTCGCCCTTGCGCCACAGCCTGCCGCGCGAGCGGGACCAGTAGTGCGCCTCGCCGGTCTCGGCAGTCGCCTTCAGCGCGTCGCGATTCATCCAGGCGAGCGTCAGCACGGCGCGCGACGCGGCGTCCTGTGCGATCGCGGGGGCGAGGCCGTCCGCGTTCCAGCGGACTTCGTCGAGCCAGTCGGACGTCGTTTTCACAGGAGATGCAGAGACGCAGAGGAGACGGGACACCCGAGGTTCTCGGCGTCTCGGCGTCTCTTGGTGGAATCGGGTTTGCGCGTCATGCCCGCACCTCGATGCCCGCCGCGGCCATCGCGGCCTTCGCCTGCCCGATCGTGAACTCGCCGTAGTGGAAGATCGACGCGGCGAGCACCGCGTCCGCGCCGCCCACCTTGATGCCGTCGACGAGGTCGGAGAGGCCTCCCACGCCGCCGGACGCGATCACCGGCACGTCGACGGCGTCGACCACCGCCCGCGTCAGCCGGAGGTCGAATCCCGTGCGCGCGCCGTCGCGGTCCATGCTGGTGAGCAGGATTTCGCCGGCACCCTGCGCCACCACGTCTTCCGCCCAGGCCACGGCGTCGATGCCGGTCGGCGTGCGGCCGCCGTGGATGTAGACCTGCCACGCGTCGACCGCGTACTTCTTGGCGTCGATCGCGGCGACGATGCACTGCGCGCCGTAGCGCGCCGACGCCTCGGCGAACAGCTCCGGCCGGTTGACGCCGGCCGTGTTGATGCTGACCTTGTCGGCGCCCGCGTTGAGCAGCGCGCGGATGTCGTCGACGCTGTTCACGCCGCCGCCGACCGTGAGCGGTATGAACACCTGCGACGCCACGGCCTCGATCATCCCGTAGAGCAGCCCGCGCTTCTCGACACTCGCGCGGATGTCGAGGAACGCGAGCTCGTCCGCCCCCTGCTCGTCGTACCGGCGCGCGACCTCGACCGGATCGCCGGCGTCGCGCAGGTTGACGAAGTTGACGCCCTTGACCACGCGGCCGTCGGCGACGTCGAGGCAGGGGATGATGCGTTTCGCGAGGCCCATCGAATCAATGCTTTCACCAAGAGACGCCGAGGCGCAGAGGCATTCCCCGCTCGCAAGGCGGCACGACCGTATCGCGCCGCAGGCACACGGAAATCCGGCCTTCCTCGGCGTCTCTGCGCCTATTTGCGAAGAGGTTTCCCCGCACGGCGCGTCAGCCGCCGGCGGCGGCCTTCAGCGCGTCCTTGAAGTTGAGCGTGCCTTCGTAGATCGCACGGCCGGCGATCGCGCCGATGATGCCGTCGGCCTCGTGCTGCGCCAGCTGCTTGATGTCCGCGATCGACGAGAGGCCGCCCGACGCGATCACCGGCACCTTGATCTCGCGGGCCAGCCGGACGGTCGCCTCGATATTGATGCCGCTCAGCATCCCGTCCCGCCCGATGTCCGTATAGATGATGCCTTCGACGCCGTAGTCCTCGAACTTGCGCGCCAGGTCGACGACGTCGTGCCCGGTCATCTTCGACCAGCCGTCGGTGGCGACCTTGCCGTCGCGCGCGTCGAGGCCGACGAGGATGTGGCCGGGGAACGCCGAGCAGGCATCGTGCAGGAATCCGGGATTCTTGACGGCCGCGGTCCCGATCACGACGTAGCTGATGCCGTCGTCGAGGTAGCGTTCGATCGTGTCGAGGTCGCGGATGCCGCCACCCAGCTGGACCGGGATCTCCTCGCCGATCACGCTGACCACCTCGCGGATCGCGAGCTCGTTGCGCGGCTTGCCGGCGACGGCGCCGTTCAGGTCGACGAGGTGCAGGCGCTGCGCGCCCTGCTCGAGCCAGTGCTGCGCCATCGCGGCGGGGTCCTCGGAGAACACGGTGACCAGCTGCATGTCTCCCTGCTTCAGGCGGACGCAGTGCCCGTCCTTGATGTCGATCGCGGGAATGATCTGCATGGCGAGGCCGCAGTGAGGGGCTGCGTGGGCGGGGCGACGGGATGGTCGCGTGGGCGAGGACTAGTCGGGACGGCCGTCCCAGCTGACGAAATTGGCGAGGAGTGCCAGTCCCGCGCGCTGACTTTTTTCCGGGTGGAATTGGGTGGCAAAGATATTATCCCGCGCAATCGCGCAAGTAAACGGCGCCGGGTAGTCGGCGGTGCCCGCCGTGACCGCGGGGTCGTCGGGCACCGGGTGGTAGCTGTGGGCGAAGTAGAACCGCGCGCCGTTCTCGATCCCGCGCCAGAGCGGGTGCGGGCGCACCTGCCGCACCGGACTCCATCCCATGTGCGGCACCTTCAGCCGCTCGCCCGAAGGCGTCGTCATCGCCTCGTCCCGGAAGCGCACGACGCGGCCGGGGATCACGCCCAGGCACGCCGTCGGGCCCTCCTCGCTGCGGTCGAAGAGCATCTGCAGCCCGAGGCAGATCCCGAGGAACGGGCGCTCGGCCATCACCTCGCGCACGGTGTCGGCGAGGCCGCTGCCCAGCAGCCCGGCCATGCAATCGGGCATGGCACTCTGGCCGGGCAGGACGACGCGGTCGGCGCCGCGAATCACCGCCGCGTCCGCGGACACGACGACGTCCCGCTCGGGCGCGACGTGCGCGAGCGCCTTGGCGACCGAGCGCAGGTTGCCCATGCCGTAGTCGACGACGACGATGCTGTTCATCAGGGATCAGAGGTCAGGAATCGGGGATCAGAAACGGCAAACCGGCTTCCGATCGGGGCTCAATGGGGTTGCTGATCCCGGACCGCGGATCCCTGGAGCGCGATCCGCGGGCCGGACGACCTACAGCGTACCCTTGGTCGACGGGATCGCCGACCCGGCCCGCGGGTCGCGCGCTACCGCCATCCGCAGCGCCCGCGCGAATGCCTTGAACACCGTCTCGGCCTGGTGATGCGCGTTGTCGCCGCGCAGGTTGTCGACGTGCAAGGTCACCTGCGCGTGGTTGACGAAGCCCTGGAAGAACTCGTGCGCGAGGTCGACGTCGAAGGTCCCGATCATCGCGCGCGTGAACGGCACGTGGAACTCGAGGCCGGGGCGCCCCGACAGGTCGATCACGACGCGCGACAGCGCCTCGTCGAGCGGCACGTAGGCGTGGCCGTAGCGCGCGATGCCCTGCTTGTCGCCGACCGCCGCGCGGAACGCCTGCCCGAGCGTGATGCCGATGTCCTCGACTGTGTGGTGGGCGTCGATGTGCAGGTCGCCGGTCGCGCGCACGGCCAGGTCGACCATGCCGTGCCGCGCGAGCTGGTCGAGCATGTGGTCGAGGAACGGCACGCCGGTCGCGAGCTCGGCGCGGCCGGTGCCGTCGAGGTCGAGCTCGACGGCGATCTTCGTCTCGGCCGTGTTGCGCTCGACCCGCGCGGTGCGGGCGGGGAAGTCGGCGGGGGCGCTCATGCGCAGCTATGCTACTCCAGGGCGTGCCGGGCTAGGCGTAGCGGGCGAGCGCTTCCAGCAGCGCGTTGTTCTCGGCGGGCGTTCCGATCGTCACGCGCAGGCAGTTCGCGAGCAGCGGGTGCCAGCGGCCCACGTTCTTGACCAGGATGCCGGCGTCCTTCAGCGTCGCGAACCAGGCGTCGGCGTCCGGCACGCGCGCGAGGACGAAGTTCGCGTGCGACGGGAACACGGTGACGCCGGGCAGCCCGGCGAGCGCCGCCGCGACGCGCGTGCGCTCGCGCCGGATCGCCGCCGCCTGCTCGGCCAGCAGGTCGGCGTGCGCAAGCAGCACCGGCACCACCGCCTGCGTGAGCGCGTTCACGTTGTACGGCGGGCGCACCTTGTCGAGCTCGGCGATCCACGCCGGATGCGACACCGCGTAGCCCAGCCGGACGCCGGCCATGCCGATCTTCGACACCGTGCGCACGACGATCAGGTTGGGGAACTCGAGCACGCGGGACAGGAAGGTCGCGTCGGCAAACGCGTAGTACGCCTCGTCGACGGCGACGATGCCCGGCGCGGCGCGGATGATCCGCTCGACGTCGTCCGCCGCGAACAGCGTGCCCGTCGGGTTGTTCGGGTACGCGAGCCACACGAGCGCCGGGCGCGCGCGCGCGATCGCCGCGAGCATGGCGTCGATGTCGAGCGTGAGATCGGCACGCAGCGGCACGCCGACGAAGCGCAGGTTGGCAAGCTCCGCGTTGGTCCGGTAGAGCACGAACGAGGGGTCGGGCGCCAGTACGACCGCCCCCGGCTTGGCGACGACGGCCGTCAGCATCGTCAGCAGCTCGTCCGACCCGTTGCCGAGGACCAGCGCGGCGGCGTCGGGTAGCGCGAGCGAGCGGCGCAGCGCGGCCTTCACCTCGTCGCCTGCGCCGTCCGGATAGCGGTTGATGCGCACGTTGGCGACCGCCGCGGCAATGGCGGCGCGCGCCTCGCCGGTGAGCCCGTACGGATTCTCCATCGCGTCGAGCTTGATCATCCCGACCGCCTTGGCGACCGGGTAAGCGGCCATCGCCCGGATCTTCGGGCGGATCGTGGCCTTGACGCGGGCGGCGACCTCGCCGGGATCCGCGTGCGCGGGTGCTGCGCGCCGGTCGTCCATCGCTTAGCGGTCGACCCGCGCTTCCGCGGACCGCGCGTGCGCCGTCAGGCCCTCGCCGTGCGCGAGCGTCGCGGCGACCGGGCCCAGCGTCTGCGCCGCCGCGCGCGACAGCTTCAGCACGCTCGACCGCTTCTCGAAGTCGTAGACGCCGAGCGGCGAGGAGAAGCGCGCGGTGCGCCCGGTGGGCAGCACGTGGTTCGGCCCGGCGCAGTAGTCGCCGAGCGACTCCGACGCGTAGTGGCCCATGAAGATCGCGCCGGCGTGGCGGATCAGCGGCAGCAGCGCATCGGGGTCGGCGACCGCGAGCTCCAGGTGCTCGGGCGCGATCCGGTTCACGATCGCGCACGCGTCGGCCAGGTCGCGCGTCTTCACCAGCGCGCCGCGGCGGCCGAGCGACGCCGCGATGATGGCGGCGCGCGGCATCTCGCCGATGAGCCTGCGCGCGCTCGCTTCGACACGATCGGCGAACGTGGCGTCCGGCGTGAGCAGGACCGCCTGCGCCATCTCGTCGTGCTCGGCCTGCGAAAAGAGGTCGAGCGCGACCCAATCGGGGTTCGCCGTCGCGTCGGCAACGACGACGATTTCCGAGACGCCAGCGACCATGTCGATGCCCACGACGCCGAACACCCGGCGCTTGGCGGCCGCGACGTACGCGTTGCCGGGTCCGCAGATCTTGTCGACCGCCGGGATCGTGCCGGTGCCATATGCGAGTGCCGCGATCGCCTGCGCGCCGCCCACCGTGAACGCACGCGTGACGCCGGCGAGGTGCGCCGCCGCGAGCACCAGCGGATTGCGCACGCCGTCGGGCGTGGGCACGACCATGACGATCTCCGCGACGCCGGCGACGTGCGCGGGAATCGCGTTCATCAGCACCGAGGACGGATACGCGGCCTTGCCGCCGGGCACGTAGATGCCGACGCGGTCGAGCGGCGTCACGCGCTGCCCGAGCTCGCTGCCGTCGGCCTCGGCGACGCGGAAGCCCTGGCCCTTCTGGCGCTCGTGGAAGACGCGCACGCGTTCCGCCGCGCGCGTGAGCGCGTCCCGCTGGTCGGCCGGCAGCGCCGCGAACGCGTCGCGCATTGCGGACGCGGGGATTTCGAGCGCCGCGGCGTCGGGCACGGCGAGCCGGTCGAAGCGCAGCGTGTACTCGAGCACGGCCGCGTCGCCGCGCGCGCGCACGTCGGCGACGATCGCGGCCACCGCGGCGTCGATCGTGGCGTCCTGCGCCGACTCGAACGCGATCAGCGCGTCGAGCGCGCCGGCGAATCCCGGAGCCGCCGTGTCGAGGCGGCGCAGCGCGAGCGACGTCATCGAGCGTGCGGGCCGTTGCGCCCTACGCCGCCTGGGCGCCGCGCACGGCACCCGCCAGCGCGTCGATCAGCGGCTGCATCGCCGCGCGCTTCAGCTTGAGCGCGCCGGGATTGACGACGAGGCGCGACGTGATCGGCATGATGTCCTCGACGGCCACCAGGTCGTTCGCCTTCAGCGTGTTGCCGGTCGAGACGAGGTCGACGATCACGTCGGCGAGGCCCGCGAGCGGCGCGAGTTCCATCGAGCCGTACAGCTTGATGAGGTCGACGTGCATGCCCTTGGCCGCGAAGTGCTCGCGCGCCGTACGGACGTACTTGGTCGCCACGCGGATGCGCGCACCGCGCTGGACGGTGCCCGCCCAGTCGTACGAGCGCATCGTCGCCACGACGAGGCGGCAGCGGCCGATGCCGAGGTCGAGCGGCTGGTAGAGCCCCTCGCCGCCGTGCTCGAGCAGCACGTCCTTGCCCGCCACGCCCGCGTCGGCGGCGCCGTACTGCACGTACGTCGGGACATCGGTCGGGCGCACGACGACGAACGAGACACCCGGCCGACTGGTCGGCAGGATCAGCTTGCGCGAAGTTTCCGGGTCCTCGGCCGGCACGATGCCTGCCGCCGCGAACAGCGGCAGCGCTTCTTCGAGGATGCGGCCCTTGGCGAGGGCGATCGTCAGCGACGACACGGCGGGTAGTGTGCGGGCGAAACGTGCATTCTAACCCAGCGTGCCAGGCCACCCGGCGGAGCGAACGCGTGTCGTCAGTCGTCAGCCGCCGGCGGCCATGCGCTCCAGAATGGCGACGGTGGCGGAATCCGGCATGCCGGAGAAGAACGTGGCCAGCGCCTCGTGGAAGATGGAGCCCGTGCCCGCGGCCTGCGCGAAGAGCGTCAGGCACGAGTGGAACTTCCTGGCGTCGATGCCACCGAGAATCGACGCCGCGCTCCGCCCCGCGTGGCCGTTCATCGCGGCCACGCACTCGCGCAACCGTGTACCCAGCACCGGGTGGTCGAGGTACGCCTTCGCCTCCGGAAGCCCGGAGATCGCGTAGCGGACCGACATGCCGCTGGAGCCCAGCCCCCGGACCTGCGGCAGGACGTACCAGCTCCAGTGCGTGACCTTCCGCCCGGCGCGCATCTCGGCGAGCGCGTCGGCGTAGTTGACCTCCTGCGCCCGCACGAAGCGGTCGAGGTCGAATGGGTCGTCGTCGTGACGAGGCATCGCCCGGGCGGTCGGGACCCGGCCGCGCTATTCAATCACTTTGTCGGCGCGCAGCAGCAAGGATTGCGGAAAGGTCACGCCGAGCGCCTTCGCCGTCCCGAGGTTGACGACCAGGTCGAACTTCGTCGGCTGCTCGACCGGGAGGTCGCCCGGACGCGCGCCCCGGAGGATGCGGTCGACGTAGCGCGCGTGCTGCCGCTCCAGCTCTGGCCAGTCGGGGCCGTAGGACAGCAGGCCTCCCGCCTCGGCGTACTCGCGCAACGTGAACGCGCCCGGCAGGCGGTGCTTCAACGCCAGTTCGGCGATCCGGGTCCGGTTGCGAAAGGTCAGAAAGTGCGGCTCGAGCATGAACGCCTGCACGCGCGCGCCGGCCATCGCCGGAAAGGCCGCGTCCACATCGTCCTGGCTCGTGTAGTAGAAGAACTCGAGCACGACGTGGACGTCGTGCGCGGCGCCACGAAGGCGGGTCTCGAGCTTCGCCCGCTGACCCGGATCCGCGCGCGCGTTGGCGAGCACGCCGATCCGCGTTGCCGCCGGCACGACCTCCCTGATGTACGCCAGGCGCTTCGCGTCCGTCTCGCCCAGCATTCGCGACACGCCGGTGACGCTGCCGCCCGGCTTGGCGAAGCTCGCGACGAAGCCTTCCTCCACCGGGTCGACGCCGCTGAACACCATGACGATCGGAATGACCGACGTCGCCTGCTTCGCCGCAGCGGCGTCGGAGCTGCCGAACGTCGCGACGACTTCGACGTTGGCGCGCACGAGTTCCCGCGCCAATCCGGGCAGGAGTTCGGCCTTGCCGTCCGCCGCGCGCCGCTCGAAGACGACGTTCTGCCCGTCGACCCAGCCCAGGTCGCGCAGCGCGAGCACCCAGTTCGACTGGCGGAACTCGGCGTCCGTCCGCATTGCCGCACTGCTCAGAAGCCCGATCCGGCGCAACTTTGCGCTCGGCTGCGCACGGGCGGCCGGTACCCGCGCGCCGAGGCCGCACACCACGGCCGCGACGAATCGCCTGCGGTCCATCACCGGGCCGCCTCGCCCACCGCCCACCGCGACGGGTCCGACACCGACGAACCGGCGGTGCAGGGCCTCAAGTAGGGCATCTTGCCTCCCCAGCAGATGTCCGGTACCGACCGGGCCAAGCTACGCCGGTGCGGCGCGCGGGTCAATCGTGCACGGTCGCGGGGACGCTGCCTTCCCTTGCGGGAGGATCATCGCTTCGTGTTGCGCGGACTCGCCGCTCGCGTGTTCAGTCCCGGCGAGGGGCATCCCGGTCCCACGCCAGCCTCCCGCCGACATACGTCGCGCGCACCGCGCGGTCGTCGGCGAGCGCCATCTGCACGGCCAGCGCCTCGTCGATGTCGTCGACGTCGCGCATGCGGAAGTCGATCAGCGGCGTCGAGTGGAGGTCGAGTACAGCGAGGTCCGCGTCCATGCCGGGCGCGACGCTGCCGATGCGATCGTCGAGGTCGAGCGCGCGCGCGGCGCCGCGCGTGGCGAGGTAGAGCGCGCCCGACGGCGACAGCGGCGCGCCGGTCATCTGCGCCACCTCGCACGCCGCCTGCATCGTTCGCAGCATCGACAGGCTCGTCCCGCCGCCGACGTCGGTCGCAAGCCCCACGCGCACGGGCCGCCGCTGATCGGTGGCCACTGCCAGCCGGAACAGGCCGCTGCCCAGGAAATTGTTCGACGTCGGGCAATGGGCGAGCGCCGTTCCCGTCTCGTGGAGCGCGCGGAAATCGGGCTCGGCGAGGTGGACGCCGTGGCCGTAGATCGTGCGCGGGCCGGTCAGGCCGAACCTCGCGTAGACGTCGAGGTACGACGCCGCGTCGGGGAAGAGTTCCGCGACGCGCGCGATCTCGGCCGTGTTCTCCGACAGGTGCGACTGCACGTAAACGTCGGAGTGCTCGCGCTTCAGTGTCCCCGCGGCTTCGAGCTGCGCCGGGGTCGACGTGACCGCGAAGCGCGGCGTGATCGCGTAGGCGAGCCGCCCGCGGCCGTGCCAGCGCTCGATCAGTCCCTTCGACTCGTCGTAGCCGCGCTGCGCCGTGTCGAGCAGCGCGGGCGGCGCCTTGCGGTCCATCAGCGCCTTGCCCGCGACGAGGCGCAGGCCGAGTGCGTGCGCTTCCTCGAACAGCACGTCGACGGATGCCGCGTGCACGGTCCCGAACACCGCCGCGGTCGTGATGCCGTTGCGCAGATTCTCCCGCAGGTATTGGCGCGCGACCGTGCGCGCGTGATGGGCATCGGCGAACCGCGCCTCCGCCGGAAACGTGTACGTCGCGAGCCAGTCGAGCAGCGGCTTGCCGCCGGCGCCGATGATCGGCAGCTGCGGGTAGTGAACGTGCGTGTCCACGAAGCCGGCCGTGAGCAGGGCATTCGCGTAGGCGATGACCGGCACGTCCGCCCCGAGCCGCGGCGCCACGTCCGCTGCGGCGCCGCAGTCGCGCACGCGACCGCCGTCGATCACGACAATGGCGTCCCGCTCGTAGCGGCGTGAGGCGGCCCCGTCGACGACCGGGTCGCCGGTGAACGTGACGAGCGCGCCGCGCAGCGCGAACGCGGTCATCGGGCCGACGGCCGGAAGTGGCCGGGGTCGAGGATGCCCCACGTCGCGAACGCGGCGCCGGCGCTCATCGGACCCGGGGCCTGCCGCTGCCGCCCGGTGCATCGGCCGCCGCCAGGCCCGCCCACGATGCCTTGCCCGTGAACCGATGAACGAGCACGGGATCCTTCGCCACGGGGCCGGCGTAGCCGACCTTGAGCAGGAACGCCCAGTCGTCGCCCCGCAGCGTCGGATCGGCGACCGCGGCCTCCATCCGGATGTCGGTGGCGACGAAGCGGCGGGCGACGGCGGCCGCGTCGGCCTTGGGCAGACCGCCGGCCTTCGCAGCGATCGCTCGCGCACCGAACCCGAAGGCCGCGCACGAAACGCGCAGGCGGGTGAAGTTGCGTCGACGCATCGGCGGTGGGCACCGGCGCAATGCTACCCGGGATGCACCGGCATCGCCCAGAGCCAGGCGCCCGCGGGCCGGCGACGCGCTAGGCGGCGCCCGGCCGCGCCTGCGCAGGCACCGGCTGCTTGTCGCTGCGCGCGAGCGCCGGGTCGAGGCAGGCCCAGCCGGGCGCCATCGAACTCCAGATGTTCGCGACCGGTTTGACCGAAGAGGGGTCGTCGAGCGTGCCGACTCGAACGACCGTGACGCCCGGGTAGCCGGACGACTCGGCGAACAGGTGGCATCCGCACTCCGGGCAGAAGCGGCGACGGACGCGGTTGCCGCTCTCCGCAGTGCGGACGTACTCGTGGGTCGATCCGGTGATTTCGACCGCCGGCGCGGGAAAGAGCGCATTGACCAACCCGTTGCCCGCGATGTGCTGGCAGTCGCGGCACCAGCAGATCCGCACGTTCACGGGATCTGCGGTCAGCCGGTAGCGTACGTGTCCGCAGAGGCATCCGCCGGTTCGTTCTGGCATCGGGTCATCCTCGCTCGTGGGGGATCGTCGGACTGGCGGGAGCGCCGAGGGTGGCGCAACGCAACCGGATCGAACGGCGGCCGCCCGGCGCGCCGCGGGCGCGACGGCCGGGCGTCATTGCGGGGCCTTGCGGCGGGTGTACCTGCCGTCGAACGCAACGGTCCACTCGCCCTTGTCGTTGGTGCTCTCCCACAGCTGCCGCACCGTGCCGTCCGCATCGGGAGTCCACGTGATGCGGTGGCGCGTGCGGCTTCCGTCGGCGCCCCGGACCTCGCCCTCCAGCAGCATCCGGTTCTCGCGGAACGTGCCTTCGAGCACGAGCAGCAGGCCTCCGTTGTCGACCCACGTCTGATGCCAGACCCGGCGGCCCGCGTCGTAGACGTTGAGACTCTCGCCCCGGTAACCGCGCTCGGTCTCGTAGCGTTCGTGGACGACGCAGCCGTCGTACTCGCTGGCGATCCGGTTGATGCCCGCCAGCCGCCCGGCCGGGCCGCGCACCTCCCACTCGCCGAGCCAGAAGTCGAACTGCCGGTGTTCCGCGGTCGCGCAGGGCGCCGGCCGAGGCTGCGCGAAGCAGGCCGCCGCCGCAGCCAGCAGCACGGCCCCCAGCAAGCGAGCGACGATCATTCGAGGGACTCCTCACGCACGGCATCGGGAAATGCAGCCTGCGAAAACCGGTCGTGCGCGTCCGGTCCGCGACCGCCTTCGGCGAGCCGCGGCGGGGGTTCTGCCGTGAATGCTACTACCGTCTCCGCCAAAGGGTCGAGGCACGGCGACCGTCAGGACATTGCGTCCACGTCACGCCAACGATCAAGGTAACGCGCGCGTGCCGGCCCGTCCGGTTGCGTGCCGGGGCGGGCCGCAACGCTTCTTCCAACTCGACTCGATGCAGTGGGCTCAGTTGGGAAACAGGAGCTCGAAGAGCGCCTTGGCCTTCGGCGACAGGTTCTTGGGGTCCGGCCGAAGCAGATCCTCGTCGGGCACCAATACCTTGGCGTAGAACGCCTCGTACACGCGTTTCACGACGCCTGGCGCCACCAACTCCCGGTCGTACCCGGGAGCAAAGCCAAGTAGCTGATACCCGGCGCGCTCCAGCGCGAGTTGCATGTTGGGTATCTTCAAAGTGGCCAAGCTGTAAATGAAGCCTGCGCCCATCGCGCGCGCCAGGTGTTCGCCAAACTCCATCGCGCGCACCGCCAATTTCGCGCCCCGATGCTCCGGGGCAATGGCGCCGAACCGGGCATAAATTGCCAGTGCGTCCTGCTCTCGCTCCCATGAGCCAACGCCCGCCAGTTCGTCGCCGCGCTTGATCAGGACCACAAGCAGGTCCTTCCCTCCTTCGTCGTCGAGCAGCGCCTTGTCGGTGTAGAAATCTTCCCGCAGGTAACAACTGGCGGCGCCGACGGCAATGTCTGGATGCCACACTCCAATGGCTGCAACGAGTGCGGGAATTTCGGAACGCGTCAGTCTCTCAAGGCGATAGCCTTCAGGCAACTGAATCATCGCCGCAATCCTGTCAACGCTGGGCCAGTCCATGCGCGGTCTCCATTGCCAAGATTTCCATGTATTTCACCGGTGAGGGGTCGTCTGCAATTGCCTGCCCGCTCGCCGAATTGCGCCCTGACGATCGAGGCGACGCGGGGACCACGGTGGTGCGCCTGGCCCGCGCGGCGCATCGTGAACCAAGACGCCTCGCGGGCCTGGCGCAGCGCCGTTGGACCTCGCCTCGACCGAGAGGTAGGCGTCACCTTCGGCGCTCATGCGCGTGACTCGCATCTGCTGGCGATTGATTTCACCGATGCTCAAGCTTCCGCATGTAATTCGACCTCGAGGCCCTCGTCGTCTTCGGGCGCCTCGAAGAACGATGAGACGTAGTCGAAGTCGTCCCGCGTGAGATGGTACGAACCTTCAGGCCGTTCGACGTTGCGCTGTTCGATGCGCTTCAAGCAGACCTCATCCGGCGTGGCCAGATAGTGCAGCAGATGAGGCGCTCCAGCTGATTCGGAGAGCGACAGGAGCCACGACCGCGAACTCTTCGTGTTCGCGGGGTAGTCCAGCACAACGCTCTGGCCCAAAATCAGCAGGTCTGTTACGAGGGGACCGACGACAGTCCTGGCGCGTTGTGAGTAGATCTTGTAGTCGTCGAACGACTTCATCGGGCCGTAGAGGCGGATGAGCCAGATGTCTTCGGCAATGAGGATTGCCTCGTGCTCTACGGCAAGTGCAGTTGCGAGAGTGCTCTTACCTGCGCCGGCCTTTCCGCACAGAAGATGGAGAGTGGCACCGGATCTCATCGTCGGCTGCGTGAGAGGGGCTGTTGGTTACGGCTAACGTCGTGCATGAGAAGTCGGCTCCAGCCGGTCCGCCCGAAGCCGTTGTTGGGCGGCGAACGGAGAAACCATAGGCGAAGACCTCGAACGTCAACTAGCGGCGGAACGAGGCCGCACCGTAGTTGGCGACCTCGATGAGGTTGTTGTCGGGGTCGCGGAAATAGACCGAGGTAATGGGGCCGACAGCCCCCGTGCGCGCTACCGGACCCTCGAGCACGGCGACGCCGCACTCCCTCAAGTGTGCGAGTACCGCTGTGATGGGTGCAGCGGCGACGAAGCACAGGTCGGCCGAGCCTGGCGTAGGCGCATGCGCCTTGGGTTCGAACTCCTTGCCCCGCTGGTGGAGATTGATCTTCTGCTGGCCAAACGCGAGCGCCTTGCGCCCACCCGCGAACGTGACGACCTGCATGCCCAGCACCCGCTCGTAGAAACGACACGAGGCCTCGATGTCCGCAACCGTGAGAACGATGTGATCGAAGCGCAGGATTTGCACGAGCTGCTTCCTGTGACGCCTAACGAGACCAGGTTAACGGGGCCGCCGCCACGGTTGCTCGCGAGAAACAAGGCCCGTGCCGGCGGGTCCGGTTGAACGCGTGATCGGGCGTCAGTCCCCGCGTCATGTCCACCTTCAAACACGGACCAGGATGCGCAGGCGGGCAATGGTTCACTGAATTACTTCGTCCGCGCGCTGGAGCAGTGCCTGCGGAAGGCTGATGCCGAGCTCCCTTGCAGTCCTTAGATTGATGGCCAACTCAAACTTCGTCGGCTGCTCAATGGGGAGATCCGCGGCCTTGGCGCCTCTGAATATCTTGTCGACGTAGGTGGCGGCGCGCCAGTACTGCTCGGGGAAACTCGGCGCGTACGACAGCAATCCGCCCGCATCCACCCACTGCCACTGCGTCGACATCGACGGCAGCCGGTGCTTCGTCGCGAGATCGGCGAGCCGCACCCGGTGGACGAAGAACAGCGCATCTCCCGACACAAACAGTGCATCTGCGCGCTCCCGGACCATCGCCGCGAACGCGCCATCGAAATCGCCCGGCTCGCGCACCTCCAGAACCTGAAGCTGCAGGCCGAGCGACCGCGCCGCACTCTTGACGCTCTCCATCCTGAGCCCATAAGTCGGACCGCCGCTGGCGGGATTCGCGAGGACGGCCACGCGGCGGGCGCTGGGAACCGCCTCCTTCAGCAGCTGCAGTTGCTTGCCGAAGATGTCCATGTCGACGCCGTAGGTCAGCCCGGTGACGTTGCCACCGGGGCGTGAGAGACTCGGCACGAGTCCGACCGCGACGGGCTCCGTGAGGCTCAACCCGACGATCGGGATCGTTCGCGTGGCATCCTTGGCGGCTTGCGCCGACGGGGTGGGCGCAGCCACGATGAGGTCGACCTTGAGCCGGACGAGCTCGTCCGCGAGAGCCCGCAGGCGATCGGCCCGTCCCTCCGCGTACCGATACTCGATACGCAGGTTTCGGCCCTCGTCCCAGCCGAGTTCGCGCAGGCGTTGCCGGAACACCTCGATAGGACGGGTGTAGGTCGTCGAGGCGGAACCGGTCGAGAGATAGCCGATGCGGTAAACCTTGTCCGTCGGCTGCGCGTCGACAGCCAACGAAGCCGCGAAGCCGACTATGGCCACCAGCAAGCGGAGGTCAGTCATCGTCACTGTCACAGCCCTTCCCCCGAACTCTCCATCAGCGGACCGCCCAGTTTGTCTGACGCCCAACGCTCCGTTTCAGCGGCGTGCCGCACAGCGGACCGTCCGCCGCAACCGGTTGTTAGACGCCAAGACCTGAATGCTCAACGCTTACGTTCCATGGGATTCTCGCGGGAGGTCTGCTGCCCGAGCTGTTGGGCGAGCCCGATGAGAATTCCTTCCGGACCCCGGATGTAGCAGAGCCGGTAGATGTCTTCGTAATCGACGACTTCATCGACCACCGTCGCACCGAGCTTGCCGAGCCGGGCGAGGGTGTCGTCGATGTCCTCGACGGTGAACATGACGCGCAGGTATCCCAACGAGTTTACCGGGGCTGTGCGGTGATCGGAAGCGATGGCCGGGGCGTGGAAGCGCGAAAGCTCGAGGCGGCTGTGGCCGTCGGGGGTGCGCATCATGGCGATCTCGACGCGCTGGCCGCGCACGCCGGTGACGCGACCGGCCCATTCGCCTTCGATGGGCATGCGGCCTTCGAGGGTAAGGCCGAGTTCGGTAAAGAACGCAATGGCGGCATTGATGTCTTCCACCACGATGCCGATGTTGTCCATACGCATGACTGCCACGAGGTCTCCTTGGCGTCCAACGTTCGGGCTGAGCGAAGGGTCAGGCGGCGTTTTCGGCCTTGAAGCCAACGCTCCGATATAGCCGCATTGCGGGTTCGTTGGCGAGCGTGACGACCAAGCGGAGCTCGCTTTCGCCATGCCCTGCCAGGTCTGCCATCGCAGCAAGCATGCAGACCTTTGCCAGGCCTTGACCCTTGTGGGCTGGCGAGGTGATGGTGAAAGCAACGAACGGCGTGTTCTGGAAGTGGGTGACGAGCACCGCCGAGAGGAGGCGCCCTCCAGCGCACAGCACCTTGGATGCCGTCGGATTGAAGACACCGTAGTCCCCTGAGAACGTCCTGCCGACTTCAAGCCTCGCCTGGTCGAGAGTGTCTTCCTCTTGGTCGATGGTTCCCAGATATGCGTCGAACAGCAAGTGACTCAGCGCCTCCGTGTCGCTTGCCGTGACCGACCGTACGCGGCTGTCTTGCTCGCCGAAGACGGCAGGCAGATCAGCGCGCATGAAGGTTCGCGTTGCCACGGTCCTGCCTTGTGCGGCCTAACGATTGAGTTCACCTGCGGGCTTCAGCGGGCGATCGCCCGCCAAAGTACTTCAGGTGTGACGAACGGTTAGGCCTCGGGCTCATGGCAGACTGCTTCAATGTTGTGCCCGTCGGGACCAATGACAAAGGCCGCATAGTAGTTTGCATGGTACTGCGGCCGCAAACCAGGGGCACCGTTGTCTTTGGCGCCCGCACTCAAGGCTGCGCGATAGAAGTCCTCGACTTGCTGGCGACTCGCAGCGCTGAATGCCAAGTGGAGTTGCGCTGGCCTGGCCTCGGGTTTCAGGCGGATGCACAGCGAAGCCTTGCTGTCTGGGCGGCCAAGCTCGATGCCGAGCGGACCTTCCGAAACAACGGTGACACCGAGCGACTGGAGTGCCTTGACGAAGAAGGCTTTGCTCGCCGCATAGTCGCTCACTCCGAAGACGACGTGATCGAACACAAGGCCTCCCGAAGTGCGCGGCCTGCGTGAGGCCTAACGTCCGAGCTAAGCTCCCCTCGGAGGCAGGACTTGCAAGCCCGGTACGCGACGATTGTACGACCGGCGCGGAGCGGGCTTGCAAGGCCTCCCGTAGCGGGTCAGCTTGAGCGATGGGTTAGGCGTCATCGCGGTACTCCATTGCCGGGCGGCTCGAGATGCTTGGTCGTCGCTTCCTCGTTTGCGCCGGCGCCGCACACGAAACGCCGCGCGTCAGGTGATGCCGGCATCAACATGCGCGTCGAGCAGGCGTGCGAGCTCCGCCGGATTCGTCGCCGGCAGGAAGTGGCTGCCTCCAGCAACCGTCTCGAGGCGGCTGTGCGGAATGGCCTCGGCCAGGATCTCAGCAATGCGCATCATCGCCGGGTGGCCATTGCCGCCGCGGACAATGAGCGTGGTTGCGGCGATCTGGTGGTAGGCAGAAAGCGGCGGCTCGAAGGGAGTTCCCGATGACCAGTCGCGAACGTTGGCGGGCGTCGTCTTGATGACGTAGTCACGGACTTTGGCGGGAAACGCTGCAAAGGTTCCCTCGCCACCGTAGAAGTCGATCACGTGGCGCGCGGCGTCGGGCCGGCCGGATTCGAACTCGGCGAAGTAGTCACGCGTCATCGCACCGAACGCCGCATAGAGCTCCGCTTCTCCCGACGTCTTCAACAGGCCCAGCGGATTGGCTTCTACCAGCAAAAGGCTTGCCGGCTTGATTGCGCCTTCGATTGCGTGCGCAAGCGCCACAAGGCCGCCGAACGAATGGCCGACCACGTGTGCCGGCTCGCCAATCCGCCCGAGGATGCAATCGATGACTTCCGTCTGCTGGCGCATGGTCGCATTGCCGAGAGGACGGCGTTCTGCAGTTGCGCCATAGCCGAGCAGGCTGGTTGTCACGATGCGGTACCTGCGTGCCAGCCGATCGGTGACGGCCCTCCATCCCGAGCCCGTCCCGAAACTTCCCGGCAGAAGCAGAAGCGCCGGCCCTTCGCCTCGCTCGTCATACTCGACATCAGCTGGGAATTCGCTAATTGCGATCACCTCGTTGAGCTTCTAAGCGCCCGTTGAGGATTGTAGGTCCGCATCGAGCGACGCGAAAGGGCGGCATCCGGTCCGCGCAAGCACTCTGGATTGACCGCCGGTGCTCGTCCATTGACGCCTAACAAGTGAGATAGCCGGCGCCGGCGAAACGCTTCCCGAAACCTGCGCAGCCGGCCAGCGTCCGGCTGACCGCGTGGTCAGGCGTCAATGCGCTCTCCAGACCGTGCCACGTTGAACCTGGCGCAGACTCGCTCGCAGACTTCCCGGCCATGACTTTCGCTGAGGTCAAGAAGCCGGCCCCCTGGCAGAGCGACGCGTGCGAAATGGTATGGGTCGCCTTCACTATCGTTTCCATGCGCTACCTGTGCACGAGACGCATGGGCTGCCGGGTAGGTTTGCCGCTCGGTGCGAAGGGGAAATCGCCAAGTGGCCGAGACGAACTGACCGTCCACGACCACGAAGATGCAAGGTGCAACGCCGCGAGGGCGAGCAGGCAAGGCCGCAGATCAAAGGAAAAGGGAAGATTGCCGCGACGAACAGCGGCGAACGGAGAGTTGGCACTCCATCTCGAAACAGGACGTAGGTCATGATCCCGAGCATTCCGACCCAGACGACCGCAAAGCACCAGATGAATGCTGCGGATCGATTGCGAAGGCGCTCCACGCTAACCTGGCACCTGACGTTCCAGCTGAGCCGCCTGCCGCAGCGGGTCGGCTCGCGCGAGGGGTTTGGCCGCACTTGAGGCGCCCCGAGCAGAGCTACAGCTGCGCAACAGCCAGCTTGACCAGGTCGGCCGCGCGGCGCACCTCACTCGGCGACGCGAATCGCACCTCGATCCAGGGCGACGTGGCCGAGCGCCCAGGGTGGTGGACGGAGCCCGGCGGATGCGACAGGCCCAGTGATGCGATCACCTTGCGAGTGAGCCGTAGATCAAGCTCGTTGTCGCTGTGGAAGTGTGCGAACTCCTTGCCTCGGAAGAACAGTGCGGTGCCGCCAGCGACCGGCGAAGGCTCCGCAGTGACGCCCTCGACGGACGCCAGCAACGCGAGGAGCTGCTGCTTGAGTGCGGCCATGATTGATTATTGTGGCCTTCCGGAGCGATGGAGTCGGGCAGTCCTCGAACTGTGCGGCCTAACGTCCAAGCTGAGCGGCCGGCCGCCGCTGGCGCCTGCAATCGCGGCGCTACTTGCCGGCGGGTCCGCTCGAGCGCCTTATCGGGCGTCAGGCTCTCTGGCGTATCCAGGGTTGGGAATCACCAACGGCAGTCATTCGACGATGCGGTCGGCGCGAAGAAGGACCGATTCGCGAATCTTGAGGCCCTGGGCGCGCGCGGTCGCCAGATTGACCACGAGTTCGATGACGGTCGGCTCCTGCACTGGAAGGTCCCCAGGGCGGGTGCCGCGCAAGATTCGATCCACATACTCTGCCGCCAGTACCGACACCTTGAGTGTTTGCCAGGAATATGCGATCAGGCCCCCGTCGTCTGCAAAGCGGCTCTGGCCGTAGACTGCCGGAAGACGCGTATCTCGAATCGCAGCAGCGAGCTCCTTCCGCATCGCGAAAGCCGAGCCGGTGTAAACGACATAGTACGCGTCGGTGCCCGCCGCAAGGAGGCGGTTGACCGCCGCTCGATATTCCTCGCGGCTGCTCGCATCGGCTACCGCAACTGCAATACCGAGTCTCTGCGCAGCTTCGTTTACCAAAGCAAGTTCCCGAGTCACCGGAAAATTGCGATCGATCAGGACACCGAGTGTCCTGATCGACGGAAATGCATCCTTGAGGAGCTCGACGCGTTTCGTGGCGATGGTGGGGGCGCCCGACGTGAAGCCCGTCGCATTGCGCCCGGGGTGAGCCAGACTTGCCACCAGGCCGGCGCCCACGGGATCAGGGACGACAAAAATGATCGCCACGCGGTCCGACAGTTTTTGCAGCTCGACCGCCCCTTGAGTGTTGGGCACGTGGACCACTTCGACGCCTTGCTCGAGCAACTCTCGCGCAAGCTGCGGAAAGCGAGCAGGCTGGCCATCGGCGAAACGTGCCACGACGTCGAGGTTCCTGCCTTCCTCGTACCCTAATTCCCTCAACCGCGCGAGGGTGGTCGCCATTTCGGATGCAACGCCCTCGCGGCTCGATCCAAACAGAAATCCCACGCGGAAGCGCCTTGCGGGTTGGCCGAGCGCGGCAATCGGCGCGGCGACCCACACTCCGGCCGCGATCGTCCATCTTCTTCGCTGCAGGTCAAGCATGTCTTGTCCTTGCCGGCGTGAGAATTCCGATAGAGTCTAGGCGCGATCGACCGCCGTGGGTAGCTTGTGGAGAAGGCGGAAGGAATGACGCCGATCGTTCAAGCTAACCGGCGGGCCGCGCCGCTGCCTGCCAAGTTGAAGGCAAGTGCCGGCCCGTCCCTTGCGCGCCGGGTCGGGCGTCACTCTCGGCCGCCCGGGCCGCGGCTTGATAAGGAGCACCGTCAACTCGGCCCATCACTCGATCACGCGGTCAGCGCGAAGCAGTAGCGCCTGCGGCAACGCGATTCCGAGCGATTGCGCGGTCTTTGCTTTAACGACGAATTCATACCGGGTCGGTTGATAGATGGCCAGATTCGCAGGCTTGGCGCCATTGAGGGCCCGGTCGACGCAGCCGGCAGCGCGCCGAAAATTGTCTTGCACGTCAGCCTCGAGTGAAAACAACGCACCTCGCTCGGCGGTACCCGGCCAGAAGTGGGCTACCGGAATCCGTCGCGCGGTCGCCTTGACCTGCGTACGAAACGTGTAGCCATTCGATCTGCTGTTCCTATGGTAGTTTTTTGTGGGGGACAGACAGATGAAGAAGCGACACACGGAAGAGCAGATCATCGCGATCCTGCGCGAGGCGGAAGTTCCGGGGACCCAGGTGGCCGCGGTCTGCCGCAAGCACAACATCTCACCGCACACGTTCTCGCGCTGGCGTAGCAAGTTTGGGGGCATGGAGGTCTCGGATGCCCGCAAGCTCAAGGATCTGGAGAGCGAGAACAGCCGGTTGAAGCGGTTGCTGGCCGAGCAGCTCTTGGTGATCGAAGGGCTGAAGGAGTTCGCCGGAAAAAAATGAGTTCCCCGGTTGGTCGGCGCGAGGCGATGGGATGCCTGACGAGCCGGGGGATTTCGCAGCGCAAGGCGTGCCGCTACCTGGGGTTCAGTCGCCGGGTGGCGTGCTACCGGCCGAAGCAGCCGGCCAAGGATCGCGAGCTCGGAGATCGACTCATGGCGACCTCGCAGCAGTTTCCGCGGTTCGGTTACCGGCGTAGCGCGGCCTGGCTCGGCGAAGGCGAGCATCGAGTCAAGAGGATGTGGGCGCGGATGGGGCTCAATCTGCCGCGCCGCCGCCCTCGACGCCGCCGCTGCGGAACCGACATGCGGATGCTGGGCGCCGTCCGGCCGAACCATGTCTGGACCTACGACTTTGTGCACGACCGCTTGGCGGGCAAGCGAACCATTCGGCTGCTGTGCGTGCTGGACGAGCACACGCGGGAGTGTCTGGCGATCGAGGTCGCCACGTCGATCACTTCGAGAGACGTGGTGCTCACGCTCACGCGACTGATGCGGCTCTACGGCAAGCCGGCGTTCATCCGCTCGGATCAGGGCGCCGAATTCACGGCGACGCGCGTGATGAAGTGGTTGCGGGACATGAGCGTCGGGCCGAGCTTCATCCCGCCGGGCAAGCCTTGGCACAACGGCTTTGTGGAGAGCTTCAACGGCAAGCTGCGCGACGAATGCCTGAACCGCGAGTGGTTCCGGGATCTGCGGGACGCCAGGGCCGTCATCGAGAGCTGGCGGCAGTTCTACAACCACCTGCGACCGCATTCCGCTCTTGGGTACCGACCTCCGGCCCAGTTGCGGGAGAATCACGAAATGGGGGTCACGACAGCAGTTTGATTGGCTACAAATTCGGTACGCAGGTCAGATCGATGGCGACGTTCTCCAGAGCCATGCAGTGAACGGCGCGCGGTTTGGTCATCCTCGACCATCCTGATTCCCTTTGATGCATTCGATGCGCACGATGGTGGATTTGACGCCCAACGAAGCAAGTTAACTGGCGCGCCGCCACCGACGCTCGCCAAGAAGAAATCACATACCGGCGCGTCCATGTTGAACGCAATGTTAGGCATCGTCATCTAGCAAGCTGAACTTCGCTAGACGATGCCTATCGAGGCTCCTTAAGCATTGGCCGCTATAGGCATCTGGTGAATGGCGAAAGTACACCTGATCGATGGACTCTACGACACCATCACAGGTGCTCATCAACCAGGCAGATATCTCTTGCTGTGTGGTTGTGTGATCAGCATCGCGCCCCTCTAACTCAATCGGATGCTCATATTCATTCACTGCTTCTGCGCCGGAAACTCGAAATATTCGCCAGCCATATTGGGCGAGCAATTGGTCGCGCTCCTCATCCTTCGTCGGGTCGTGCCAGTCTCGCCCATCTAACTCAAGTCCAACTCTGAAATATGGATTTGCGAAGTCGATGAAGTAATTGAAGAGCGGAAATTGGGGGTACAACGGGACACCACGCCGCCGAATCGATAGCCAGGCACTTTGCTCGATTGGCGAAAGATATGCGAGCCAATCGAGCAAATAAGGGTCAACGAACTGGCGTGCATCACGCGCGGCCATCGCCATTACGTGGGGCATTTGCTCCATGTACGCTTGCCGAATAAAGCCCCACTTATCCGTGATCTTCGTCAGCTCATCAAATTCGAGCTTGAGCTTGCGCCGCAACGCCAGTTGCTGAAGGACTCGATTGCTCAGGTCGTCCATATGCGAGGGCGATGATGCCTAACAATCACAATGAGTGGCGCGCGCGTCGTTTTCGCGCGCGTCCGACTCGATTGTGTTGTTAGAGTCCGCGGATTCACAAGGTAAGTGCAACACCCTTTGAAATGAGGTGGGGAGCGGTGACACTAGCCGCTTCCTCATCCGGCCAGGGAAGGGGTTGCAGCCATGACGTATCACCAGCTCACCCAGGAAGAACGATACCTGATTGCGGCCCAGCGCTGCTGCGGCTACCCGGCGGCACAGATTGCGCATACGCTGGGTCGCCATCGCAGCACGATCACGCGGGAACTGCGCCGCAACGCGACCCGACACGACGGCGATTACAGGGCGGCGAAGGCGCACAGCTACGCGGTGGCACGACGGCGACGGTGTCGCCGCAAGCCGCACTTCAGTTGCGCCGACCTGGCGCTGGTCGCCAAGCTGCTGCGGCGCAAGTGGAGCGCAGTGCAGGTCGCCGGCGCGCTCCGGCGCGAGGCCCGACTGCACATCAGTCACGAGACCATCTACCGCCGCATCCGCTGGGATAAGCGCGCCGGGGGCGACCTGTGGCGGCACACGCGCATCATGAGCAAGTTCGGACGCAAGCGATACCGCAGCGTCGACTCGCGCGGCGTGCTGCCGGGTAAACGTGGCATCGACCAGCGCCCAGTCGAGGTCGAGCTTCGCCAGCAGCTGGGCCACTGGGAAGGTGATACCGTCATGGGCAGCGATATGCGCCATTGCGTCCTCACTTTGGTCGAGCGCAAGACCGGCTACGCCATCATCAAGAAGCTGTCGGCGCGCAACAAGGACGCCGTCACCGCCGCGGCCACCCGCGCGATCCGTCGCCATTGCCGCAACTTCAAGACGCTCACGCTCGACAACGGCACGGAGTTCCACGACTACGCCGTACTGGAACGACGCTTTCCGGTCACCGTGTACTTCGCCGCGCCCTATCACTCGTGGCAGCGCGGCAGCAACGAGAACTTCAACGGCCTGCTGCGACAATACCTGCCCAAGGGAACCTGCATGCGCCACGTCACACAGGCGCAGTGCGATCAGATCGCCGACGATCTCAATCACCGACCGCGCAAGCGACTCGACTTCGACACACCAGCAGCGCTATATCTTCGAAACTAACCGTGTTGCACTTGCTCGTTGAATCTAAGGTCCATACATCTACTTGCGCTAGTCGATTACCTCGTCAGCCCGAAATACAAGTGGAGCGGGTAGTGTGAGACCAAGACCAGCCGCCGCTCTTCGATTGATCACCAATTCATATTTGGTCGGCTGTTCAACCGGTAAGTTGCCTGGATTAGCGCCCATAAAGATCTTGTGGATGATGTTTGCCGCGCGGTAATAGAGGTCTGGATAGCTCACGCCGTAAGAAATCAGGCCGCCTGCCTCCACAAATTCCTTTGACGCGTAGATGGCTGGTAAGCGATGTTTGACGCAAAGCTCGGCGATGAGTCGACGATTTGCCTGAGTGAAAACGTCGATGCCTACGAGAAGTCCGTTGGCGCGTTGTCTTACTGCTTGTGAGAAAGCGGACTCCAATTCTTCGGCTTTTCGCACATCTAACAGGTCAGACTGTATACGCATCGAGCGAGCGGCGATCTGCGTTTCCTTCCACTGTGCTGCGGATATGGGGTTACTCATGTATAGCAGAGTCGCAATGCGAGACAGTTGCGGCACCAACTCCCTCAGCACTTCAATACGCTTGCCGGTGAGTTCCGTTACGAATGCGCTAAAGCCGGTCACGTTCCCACCCGGCCGGGCAAGCGTTGCCACAATGCCCTGACCAGGAGGCTCGCCGATTGCGGCCATTACGATTGGAATAGTAGTAGTGGCTTTGCTTGCAGCGAGAAGCGCTGGCGTTCCTCGCGTAACAATCAAGTCCACTCTTGTGTTTACTAGCTCGGTCGCGAGTTCCGCAAAGCGTTCACCTCGGCCCTCAGCAGATCGGTAGTCGAAAACGAGGTTCTGACCCTCGGCGTAGCCGAGGGCGCGAAGCCCCTTCCTTAAAGCATCGAAATTAGCCGCATTAAGCGAAAGAGAGGTTGTTTCGAGAATACCGACTCGCCAAACCCTCGCTTTCTGCGCGAGTGCTTGCAGCGGCGGTAGCGCTGCGCATAAACCAAAAAAAAGCACCCGGCGCCGCGTGTTCAATGGCTACTCCTGCAGATGCTCGACATGGACTCTAACGAACCAAGCTAACCGGCCGCGAGCGGACGGCGCGCAAGCGCCGCCGGCGAGCGGTCCGGTTGAGCGATGGGTTAGGCGGCATGCGAAGCTTCGTCACCAACATCGAGCCATGATATGGCTGGACGGCTCTAGCTGCACCAGGCAACGCCCAATGGTCCGCGCCCTTCCGGCACCCATCCTTTGGCTAGCATCTGCTGCCTTCGATCTGGGTCGTCGGAGATGAAGCGATGATTGGTGTCCACACGTTGATTCCACACGCGATAGACGGGGCGGAACGGATACGGACACTCACCCGTTTCGGGATTCGGAAGGTAGACGTAGAACGCGGTCGCGGTTTCCAGCACCAGCGATGGGAATTTCGAGCTGATCGCATCGCATTCCTCGGCGAAGGCAGAGAAGAAGTGCGAATTGGCCGGTGGCGGGATGTAGAACCGGCAGACGGGAACCGCGACTTGACCGTACGTGGAGCAACAATACTGTGGTATCGGCACTGCAAGCGCGCCTAACTCATAGCCGGTTTCGACCCATCCGGGAATGCGCCCTGATTCGAGCGCGTCGATGTCAGGCTGCGAGCCGCTCATAAAGTAATGATCCAGCGCAGGCGCGTAGTACTCGATCACATCTGTGAATTCCCAGAACATCAACCAGCCTCCCGACGCGAACGAATGAACCGTCGCTGGCGCGGTGGCCCCGGAGCGCAGCAACTTGGTCGTCCCGTCCGTCGGCAGGGGCCCGAATGTCCATGGATCCTGTCCATCGAGATCGATCGTCCCGCCATCTGTGGGCAGAAATAGCTCCGGCATGACGTAGTCGGGGGGCAGGTCGTCGATCGTGGACACTAGCAGCGTTCCTCCCGCAGGAAAGCCCGCTGGCGGGTCGGTCGGTATGACGAAACGCTTGACGATGTCGCCGTGCCGTACACTTATGATCGAGCCGGCGAGCGGCGCGATGTTGCCGTCGACCGAATCCTCGCGAAGTTCGATGTTCTGGGCAAAGCCGCTCATGTCGGAGTAGAGGCTTTCTATGTGGTAGGAGCCTGCGGCCGGTGTCGCGAGCGCGAACCATGCGATCATCAGCCCAATTGCGGAGTAACGAGGAACCTGCTCGATACCAACTGGGAGCGGCAGTAGCGATCGCATGTTGCCCCCTGATTATCTTGCTCGCCGATGCAGCTCAGCATATACCCATTGGCTCGGCCCGACGATCAAGCGCGCTTCAGGGTGACTTGCGCGTCCGGTGCCGACCCGATCAGGATCGCGTGCACCCTCGTGGCGGAGACTTCCCGGCGGAGTGCGGTTGCTCAACTCGATGCGCGGTGCCGCCTAACGATCAAGTTAACCGGGCGCGCCGCCACCGGCGCAGGCAAGTAGAACCCACAAACCGGCGCGTCCGGTTGAACGCACGGTTAGGCCGCGCGGATTCACAAGGTAAGTGCAACACCCTTTGAAATGAGGTGGGGAGCGGTGACACTAGCCGCTTCCTCATCCGGCCAGGGAAGGGGTTGCAGCCATGACGTATCACCAGCTCACCCAGGAAGAACGATACCTGATTGCGGCCCAGCGCTGCTGCGGCTACCCGGCGGCACAGATTGCGCATACGCTGGGTCGCCATCGCAGCACGATCACGCGGGAACTGCGCCGCAACGCGACCCGACACGACGGCGATTACAGGGCGGCGAAGGCGCACAGCTACGCGGTGGCACGACGGCGACGGTGTCGCCGCAAGCCGCACTTCAGTTGCGCCGACCTGGCGCTGGTCGCCAAGCTGCTGCGGCGCAAGTGGAGCGCAGTGCAGGTCGCCGGCGCGCTCCGGCGCGAGGCCCGACTGCACATCAGTCACGAGACCATCTACCGCCGCATCCGCTGGGATAAGCGCGCCGGGGGCGACCTGTGGCGGCACACGCGCATCATGAGCAAGTTCGGACGCAAGCGATACCGCAGCGTCGACTCGCGCGGCGTGCTGCCGGGTAAACGTGGCATCGACCAGCGCCCAGTCGAGGTCGAGCTTCGCCAGCAGCTGGGCCACTGGGAAGGTGATACCGTCATGGGCAGCGATATGCGCCATTGCGTCCTCACTTTGGTCGAGCGCAAGACCGGCTACGCCATCATCAAGAAGCTGTCGGCGCGCAACAAGGACGCCGTCACCGCCGCGGCCACCCGCGCGATCCGTCGCCATTGCCGCAACTTCAAGACGCTCACGCTCGACAACGGCACGGAGTTCCACGACTACGCCGTACTGGAACGACGCTTTCCGGTCACCGTGTACTTCGCCGCGCCCTATCACTCGTGGCAGCGCGGCAGCAACGAGAACTTCAACGGCCTGCTGCGACAATACCTGCCCAAGGGAACCTGCATGCGCCACGTCACACAGGCGCAGTGCGATCAGATCGCCGACGATCTCAATCACCGACCGCGCAAGCGACTCGACTTCGACACACCAGCAGCGCTATATCTTCGAAACTAACCGTGTTGCACTTGCTCGTTGAATCTAAGCCGCATTGGGCAACAGCTGCGGCATAGCTATTCGTTCCCCTGCACGTTGACTAGCCCGCGCAGGGGGCTGTACACATAACGCATATCAGTGCCTCGACCGCGCCCTTCCATGAACAGCCAGTGGAAGCGCAGCGAGTGCGGCACGCCGTCGTAGACGAAGTCGATCTCCTCAATCGTTACTTTGAGCGACCGAGTGCCACGCACGCAGTCGATCTGGTATTCGCGTACCTCCCCTTGCTTCCAGCGGCCCAGCGGAAATTTCACTTCGCCGCGGCAGCCCAGCTGCGGATAGCGGGAGTCGAACACGCGGCCAAGGCCCGTCCGGTCGTCGCGGATGGCGAAAAGCTGTAACTTGTCGTGGTTCCGACGCTCGTAGACCTGCATACCGTTCCAAATCGTTGGGCCCTTGATGTTCTTGTCACCCCGCTGGCCGAACTCGAACGCCGCCGGCGCCATACGGATTTCCTGTGTGCCGTCCCAAGACGCGCCAGTCCAGAGCTCGACGGGAATGAAGCGCGTGTGCGTCACAGGATCGTAGGCACGCTGCCACGCCGACCAGTCCTGCGCTCGCGTCGGGTTGGCGAGCACGAGACAGAGCGCGATCAGCAGGGGAGTGCCTTTGGGCAATTTGCCCCCTTCATTCGAAGATTGTTGGCGGCACGATGCTCATGACGATTGCGGCCTAACGAAATGTAGGTCGTTTGGATGAGGGATAAGCGGATAGGCTACGCCGCATAATCGGAGGGCGTCAACGGCAAGTGTCTGATGGCGCAGGGAAAGTGGCTGCGATGTAACACGGAGGCGCCGGTATGCACGGCACGGACCATTGGCCGCCCAAACCGCAGTGTGGCGGCGCGGCACCTGCAGCAACCGGAACTGAGTCCGCACGCGCACCGCGCACCCTCCTCGACGCCGTGCGCGAGCGAATCCGCTATCGCCACTACAGCTACCGCACCGAGGAGGCGTATGTCGGCTGGGTCCGCCGCTTCGTCGCGTTCCACGGGCGGCGCCCCATCCGCGCGAGATGGGCGCCGCCGAGATCGAGGCGTTTCTCAACCACCTCGCCAACGACCGCGATGCCGCCGCGTCGACGCACAACCAGGCACTGTCCGCGCTGTTGTTCCTGTACGGCGAAGTGCTCGGCGTCGAGCTGCCCTGGCTGGGCGACATCGACCGACCGAAGCGTCCGCGCCGGCTGCCGGTCGTGCTCACCCGGCAGGAGGTGAGCGACGTGCTTGCCCGCATGGACCGATGCGCCGGCCTGATGGCGAAACTTCTATACGGGACCGGCATGCGCTTGATGGAGTGCGTACGGCTGCGGGTCAAGGACGTGGATCTCGCGCGTGGCGAGATCATTGTGCGGCATGGCAAAGGCGGCAAGGATCGCGTCACGATGGTGCCGCGAGCGCTTGCCGATCCGTTGCGCCGGCAACTCGCGCAAGCTCGCGTGGCGTGGCAGGACGATCGCGCGCGCCGGGCGCCTGGCGTCGAGCTCCCGGGCGCGCTCGCGGTCAAGTATCCCAAGGCCGGCGAGGCTTGGGGCTGGTTCTGGGTGTTTCCCGCAGCGCGCGTGTCGCGCGACCCGCGCTCGGACATCTGGCGGCGGCACCACGTCCACGAGGAATCGATCCAGCGGGCGGTCAAGCGCGCGGTCCGCGCCGCCGGCATCGCCAAGCCCGCCACCACGCACACGCTGCGGCACGCGTTCGCAACGCACCTTCTGGAGTCCGGCTACGACATCCGGACGATCCAGGAACTACTAGGCCACCGCGACGTGGCGACCTTCCATGGTCGCTTGGCGCGATGCGGAGCGGTGAGTTGTCGGTCGCCGCTCGGTCGCTCGGCGACGCGCCCTTCGGGCCTGGGCTCGCATTCGCTCGCCCGCCTCGCTCACTCGCACGACGATGATCTACACGCACGTTCTGAACCGCGGTGGCCGCGGCGTGACGAGTCCCCTCGACGTGGCCGGCGCGGGCTGAGCGCAGCGAAACACTCCCGCGCGGCACCGTCCGGCTACTGCCGCGGCGTGCGCACGTTGGCCGGGACCGCGTCACCGGCGTCGCTGCGGAACGGATTGATGTCCACGCCGCCGCGCCGGGTGAAGCGCGCGTGCACGGTCAGCGCATCGCACCGGCACACCGCCTTGACGTCGACGAAGATCCGCTCGACGCAGTGCTCGTGGAAGCCGGCGTGCTGCCGGTACGACACGAGGTAGCGCAGCAGCGCCGCGCGGTAGATTCGCGGGCCGCAGTAGGCGACGGCGATCGACGCGTAGTCCGGCTGCCCGGTCACCGGGCACACGGAGCGGAAGAGGTCGCTCGTCAGTGTCTCGGCGACCGGCGGCCCGCCGGCCGCGAGCAGGCCCGCATCGACCTCCCACGCCTCGCAGCCGGTGCCGGCGTCGTCGATCGAGGTTCCGTTGAGTTGCGCCATCGACTGACGAGCGAACTCCGCCGGCGAAACCAGGTTCACGGCAACCGGCGTACCGACGGCCGCGCCGATGTCGCGCGCGACCGCCGCCGCGACCGCGTCGGAGGCGGCGAAGCGCGACTGCGCAAAGGAGCCCAGGTAGAGCTTCACTGACTTCGACTCGACGATCGCCGGCGACGTCGCGGGCACCGTGAACGACGCGATGGCAACGGCCGGCTTGCCGCGCGGGTCGAGCCACGTGAGCTCGTACGCGTTCCACACGTCGGCGCCGGCGAACGGCAGGTCGGCGCCGATGCCTATCTCCGCGCGCTGCGGCGCGCGCGGCACGGCGAACAGCAGCGCCGCGTCGTAGGTGTCCGGGTAATCGGTCGCGTGCCCGAGCGGCGCCGCGGCGAGCTCCTCCTTGAGCGTCATCGCGCGCTCACCGCACGCGCTCGATGCGCGCGCCCAGGGCGGACAGCTTCTCCTCGATGCGCTCGTAGCCGCGGTCGAGGTGGTAGATGCGGTCGATCGTCGTGCGCCCTTCGGCGACGAGGCCCGCGATGACGAGGCACGCGGAGGCCCGCAGGTCGGTCGCCATCACGTTGGCGCCGGTCAGCTTAGGCACGCCCTTGACCACGGCGGTGTTGCCCTCGACTTCGATGTCGGCGCCCAAGCGGAGCAGCTCCTGCACGTGCATCATCCGGTTCTCGAAGATCGTCTCGGTGATCACCGCCGTGCCTTCGGCGCGCGCGGCGAGCGCCATGAACTGCGCCTGCATGTCGGTCGGGAAGCCGGGGTGCGGCGCCGTGCGCACGTTGACCGCGACGAGCGGCCCGTCGCGCTCGAGGCGAATCGTGTCGCCGTCGACCGCGATCGTCGCGCCGGCCTCGCGCAACTTGGTCAGCACGGCGTCCAGCGCATCCGGCCGCGTGCCGGTCACGACCACGCGGCCCCCGGTCGCCGCGACGGCGGCGAGGAACGTGCCGGTCTCGATGCGATCGGGCATGACGGCGTGCGTCGCGCCGGAGAGCCTGCTCACGCCTTCGACCGTGATGCGGTCGGTGCCCGCGCCCGCGATCCGCGCGCCCATCGCGTTCAGGCAGCGCGCGAGGTCGACGACCTCGGGCTCGTGCGCGGCGTTCTCCAGCACGGTCGTCCCCTCGGCGAGCGTGGCCGCCATCAGCAGGTTCTCGGTGCCGGTCACCGTGGCGATGTCGAACACGAACTTCGTGCCGCGCAGCCGTCCGGTCGCGTTGATGTAGCCGTGCTCGAGGTCGATCGCGGCGCCCATCGCCTGCAGGCCCTTGACGTGCTGGTCGACCGGCCGCAGGCCGATCGCGCAGCCGCCGGGCAGCGACACGCGCGCCTCGCCGCAGCGCGCGAGCAGCGGCCCGAGCGCCAGGATCGACGCGCGCATCGTCTTGACGAGCTCGTACGGCGCGAGCGGCCAGCCGATGTGCGCAGCCTCGAGGCGAACGGACCCCGGCGTTCCCATGTCGAGCGACACGCCCATCTGGGCGAGCAGCGTCTGCATCGTGCGCACGTCGTTCAGCCGCGGCACGTTGGTCAGCGTGAGCGGCTCGGGCGTCAGGAGCGCCGCGCACAGGATCGGCAGCGCCGCGTTCTTCGCGCCGGACGCGCGGACCTCGCCCTCGAGGCGGTGCCCGCCCTCGATCGACAGCTTATCCACGCCGGCGCTCCGCCCACTGCGCGGGAGTGAGCGTCTGCATCGACAGCGCGTGCACCTCCTCGCGCATGCGGTCGCCGAGCGCCGCGTAGACCAGCTGGTGCTGCCTGACCTTCGACAGGCCGGCGAACGCGGAGGAGACGACGATCGCCTCGAAGTGGTGGCCGTCGCCGCGCACCTCGACGTGATCGCAGGCGAGGCCGCTCTCGATGGAGTGGCGGATGGAGTCGGGTGTGACCATGGCGTGGGCGGTTTCCGGTCAGGCGCGCAGCTTCCAGCCGCGCGCCAGCAGGGCGAGCGTCAGCGCTGCGAGCGCGGCGGCCGCCGCGGCGACGATGCCGAAGCTCGCCGCGGGCGCGATGTCCGAGACGCCGAAGAAGCCGTAGCGGAAGCCGTCGATCATATAAAAGAACGGGTTGAAGTGCGACATGGCCTGCCAGAACGGCGGCAGCGAGTGGATCGAGTAGAACACGCCGGACAGGAACGTCAGCGGCACGATGATGAAGTTCTGGAACGCGGCGAGCTGGTCGAACTTCTCCGCCCACATGCCGGCCAGCAGCCCCAGCATGGCGAGGATCGCGCTGCCCGCGAGCACGAACGCGAGCGCCCAGACCGGATGCGGCAGCGCGAGCAGCGACGGCGCGAACAGCAGCGTCACCGCGAACACGCCGGTGCCGACGACGATCCCGCGCACCATCGCCCCCAGCACGTAGGCGGCGAACAGGTCGCCCGCCGACAGCGGCGGCAGCAGCACGAATATCAGGTTGCCGGTGATCTTCGACTGGATCAGCGACGACGACGAGTTCGCGAACGCGTTCTGCAGCACCGACATCATGACGAGGCCCGGCACGAGGAAGGCCGTGTACGTCACACGGCCGTCGTAGACGGACACGCGGCCCTCGAGCACGTGCGAGAAGATGAGCAGGTACAGGAGCGCCGTGAGGATCGGCGCCGCGATCGTCTGGAAGCTCACCTTCCAGAAGCGCAGCAGCTCCTTGTAGAGGAGCGTCACCCAGCCGCGGCCCGCGATTTCGCCGTTGACCGGCCCGTCGTGGCGTACGGGACTCACTGCGCCGCCTCCGCGCCCTTCATGATGCGCAGGAACACCTGCTCGAGGTCGGTCTCCTCGAGGGCGAGCTCGTCGATCGCGATCCCGTCCGCGCGCAGCGCCGCGAGCAGCGTCTCGAGCTCGGCGTAGCTCGCGAGGCCGACGTAGTGGTTGCCGCCTTCGCGCCGGACCACGCGCGCCTCCCACGCCGACGGCATCCGCGCCGCGGCGACCCGGCACGTGAGCCCGGCAAAGCGCGACAGCAGGTTGTGCGTCGAGTCCAGCGCGACGACGCGCCCCGCCTTCAGCATCGCGATGCGCCCGCACAGCGCCTCGGCCTCCTCGAGGTAGTGCGTGGTCAGGATGATCGTGTGCCCGTCGCGATTCAGCTTGCGGATGAACCGCCACAGGCTCTGCCGCAGCTCGACGTCCACGCCCGCGGTCGGCTCGTCGAGCACGATCACCGGCGGCTTGTGCACGAGCGCCTGCCCGACCAGCACGCGCCGCTTCATCCCGCCCGACAGCGAGCGCATGTTCGCGTTCGCCTTGGCCGTGAGGTCCAGGTGGTGCAGGATCTCGTCGATCCACGCGTGCTGGCGGCGGAGCCCGAAGTAGCCGGCCTGGAACTCGAGCGTCTCGCGCACCGAGAAGAACGGGTCGAAGACGAGTTCCTGCGGCACCACGCCCAGGCTGCGGCGCGCGGCGCGGAAGTCGGTGACGACGTCGTGGCCGAGGATGCGCGCGGCGCCGCGGTCGGCGCGCGTGAGTCCGGCGAGGATCGAGATCAGCGTGGTCTTGCCGGCGCCGTTCGGGCCCAGCAGGCCGAAGAACTCGCCCTCCGCGACCGCGAGGTCGACGCCGTCCAGCGCCTGCACGGTGCCGAACCGGCGCGCGACATCGACGACTTCGACGGCGGATGGCATGCGGTAGGTGCGGGGTGCGCCGTCGACGCGTTCGGATCCACGCGGGTGCGGCCGCGCGCGAGCGCGGCCGCCCTAGCGCGCGATCTGGTCCTCGAGGCCGTACACGCGGGCCAGCGATTCCAGCAGCGGCGGGATGCCGGTGAACGCGATGGCGCGGCGCTCGGCGGCCGCACGGCGCTTGAGCGCCAGCAGCACCGCGAGCGCGGCGGAGTCGGCGTGGGCGAGCCCCGACAGGTCGATGGCGCCCGATGCGGGCAGCGGCAGCGCATCGCTGCCGGCGAGCGCGGCCGTTGCGTCGTCGAACGTCAGCACGCCCGAGAACGTCCAGCGGTCACCAGCCGCGGCGAACGCCCCGGCCGCGGCTGCGCCGTCTCGCCGGCCGCTCACTTGGCCGGCGCTCCCTGGTTCTTGGCGACGAGCGTCTTGATGAGGCCGTCGATCCCGCCGCCCTTGACCTGCTCGTTGAACTCGTCGCGATAGTTGGTCACCAGCGAGACGCCGGCGACGATGACGTCGTACACCTTCCAGCCGCCCGGCGTCTTCGCCATGCTGTAGTCGATCTGCACCGGCGCCTGGCCCTTGCGGATGACTTCCGTCCTGACGGTGACCTCGGTCGCGTTCGCCTCGGCGCGCAGCGGCTTGTAGTCCATCGTCTGGTCGCGGTATTGCGTCAGCGCGCCCGAATACGTGCGCACGAGCAGCTGCCGGAACTGCTCGACGAGTTCCTTCTGCTGGTCCGGCGTCGCCTGCCGCCAGTTGCGGCCCATCGCGAGCGCCGTGATCCGCTCGAAGTCGAAGTTGGGCAGGAGCTTCGTCTCGACGACCTCCTTGATCCGCTGCTTGTCGCCCGCCTGCACCTTGGGGTCGGTGCGCGTGATCTGCAGCACGTCCTCGGCCACGCGCTTCACCATCGCGTCCGGAGCCTCCTGCGCCAGCGCGCCGGCAGCGGCCGCCGCGAACGCGAGCGCCGCGGCGGCGCGCGCCCACCAGTCCGTGAACCTCATTCGTCTTCGTCCTTCTCTCGCGGCGGGTTGCCGTCGTGCACCAGGTACTCGCGCCGCTGCAGGTACGCGCGGCGAACGAACGTGTAGGGATCGAGCGACGCCTGCTCGAGCAGCGACGTGGCGCCCAGCCCCTGCGCGCGCAGGTCGACCGCGCCGACGCCGTAGATGACGTTGCGCAGCGGCACCAGCGGAATCTCGTTCGTCGGCGACCAGACGAAACGCAGGATCGAGCCGGTGCCGTCGCGCACCGTCGTCGGCCCCCACAGCGGGATGAACAGGAACGGCCCCTGCGGGATGCCCCAGTAGCCGAACGTCTGGCCGAAGTCCTCGTTGCCGCGCGGGATGTTCATGTCCGACGCGATGTCGATGAGGCCCGCGAGGCCGAAGCCGGTGTTGATGAGCACGCGCCCGAAGTCGTTGCCGGCCTTGTCGAGCTTCCCCTGCAGCAGGCCGTTGATGCCGGAAAACAGGTCGTCGATGTTGTTGTAGTAGTTGGACGCCGCGGTCTGCACGACCTTCGGCACGTAGTCGACCCAGGCCTGCGCGATCGGCCTCGCGATGTACTTGTCTAGCGGCTCGTTGATGTCGTACATCAGCCGGTTCGACGCCTCGAACGGGTCGTAGGGCCGGCCCGGCGTGCTGGCGCATCCGGCGAGCAGCAGCGCCGCCGCCAGCGCCGCCGCGAGGCGGCCGCCCGTTGCGGTCCGGCGCGCCGTGCTCATTTCGCGCCTCCGCCCGCCGCCTTGTCGAACAGGAACTGGCTGATCAGCTTCTCGACCACGATCGCCGACTGCGTCTTGCCGATCCGCCCGCCGTCGGCGAGCAGCTGCGGGTCGCCGCCCGCCTCGAGGCCGATGTAGACCTCGCCCAGGAGGCCGGAGGTGAGGATCGACGCGATCGTGTCCTTCGAGAACTGGTAGCCGTTGTCGATCTTGAGCGTCACGACGGCCTCGTAGGTCTTCGGGTCGAGCCGCACGGACTCCACGCGGCCGACGATGACGCCGGCGGCCTTGACAGGGGCGCGCAGCTTCAGCCCGCCGATGTTGTCGAAGTGCGCGTTCAGCCGGTAGGCCGGCTTCGTGTCGAGCGTCGTGAGGTTGCCGACCTTGAGCGCGAGGAACACGATCGCGCCCAGGCCGATCGTGACGAAGATGCCGACCCAGAGGTCGATGGCCGAACGGTTCATGCGCGAACTTTCCCTGCGGGGCTAGCCATTGCCGAGCCCCCTGAACATGAAGACGGTGAGGATGAAGTCGAGCGCCAGGATGGCGAGCGAGCCGCCCACCACCGTGCGCGTCGTGGCCGCGGAAACGCCTTCCGCGGTCGGCTGCGCGTCGTAGCCCTCGAACACGGCGATGAGGCTGACCGCGATGCCGAACACGACGCTCTTGACGATGCCGTTGGTGATGTCGGGCCAGAAATCGATGCCGGCTTCCATGTTGCCCCAGAACGTGCCGTCGTCGACGCCGATCAGCCGCACGCCGACGATATAGGCGCCGAACACGCCCATCACCGAGAACAGCGCGGCGAGCAGCGGCATCGAGATGACGCCGCCCCAGAACCGCGGCGCGACGATGCGGGCGAGCGGGTCGACCGCCATCATTTCCATCGCCGACAGCTGCTCGGTCGTCTTCATGAGGCCGATCTCCGCCGTCACCGCGCTGCCCGCGCGGCTCGCGAACAACAGACCCGCGACGACCGGCCCGAGTTCCCGCACCAACGACAGGCCGACGAAGATGCCGAGCGAGTCGCCGGAACCGTACTTGTTCAGCACGTCGTAGCCCTGCAGCCCGAGCACCATGCCGACGAACAGTCCCGACACCATGATGACGACCAGCGACAGCACGCCCGAGAAGTAGATCTCGCGGGCCGTGAGCTGCAGCCGGCGGAACGCGGCCGGCGAGTGCATGACCACCGCGACGAAGAACCGCGTGGCGAAGCCGGCCCGCGCGATCGCGTGGACCGTGCCGGCGCCGATGCGGCGCACCCCGTCGGCGAGCGCGCTAAGCGGCACCGGCGGCCAGCTCCTCGGCGTACGGCGACGCCGGGTAGTGGAACGGCACCGGACCGTCCGGCTCGCCGTCGACGAACTGGCGGACGAACGGGTCGGCCGACCGTCGGACCTCGTCGGGCGTCCCCTGCGCGATGATCCGGCCCTCGGACACGAAGTACAGGTAGTCGACGATCTTGAGCGACTCGTACACGTCGTGGGTGACGACGACCGACGTGATGCCGAGCGCGTCGTTGAGCTTGCGGATCAGCTGGCCGACGACGCCGAGCGAGATCGGGTCGAGGCCGGCGAACGGCTCGTCGTACATGACGAGCATCGGATCGAGCGCCACGGCGCGCGCGAGCGCGACGCGACGCGCCATACCGCCGGACAACTCGGACGGCATGAGCTGCGCGGCACCGCGCAGGCCGACCGCGTGCAGCTTCATCAGCACGAGGTCGCGGACCAGCGGCTCGGGGAGGTCCGTGTGCTCGCGGATCGGGAACGCGACGTTCTCGAACACCGACATGTCGGTGAACAGCGCGCCGAACTGGAACAGCATCCCGACGCGGCGCCGCAGGTCGAAGAGCTCGTCGCGGGTCATGTCGGACACTTCGCGGCCGCCGACGCGCACGGCGCCCGCCTGCTGGCGAAGCTGGCCGCCGATCAGGCGCAGGATCGTCGTCTTGCCGCAGCCCGACCCGCCCATGATGGCGACGACGCGCCCCCGCGGGATCTGCATGCTGATGCCGGTGAGCACGGGGCGCCGGCGGTCGTAGCCGAACGTGACGTCGGTCAATTCGACCGCATTCAAGGCGTCGGCGGGCAATGCGGCAGCCGTCTGCGGCAACGTGGAAGACAAGGGGGGAGGCGGCGGGCGTGGGGCGGGATCGCGATTGTAACGGCTGCGGTCGCGGGCTCGCAATGACCCGCGGTCAGTTACATGGGCCCGACCCTTGGACACACGCCGGTTCGTGTTACCGGTCAGGCCCTTGGCCGCCGGGGCGGGGTCAGCCCTGGCGGGACTTCAGGAGCAGCTGCTCTGCCACCGCGAGTTGCGCCGGGCGCCCGAGCAGCACGACGGCGTCCCCGCCTTCGAACCGCCAGTCGGGCCCCGGGCGCTGCGCACGCGCGCCGCGCCGGCGGACGTTCGCGACCTCGACCATCCCGCGCAAGTCGAGGTCGGCGAGCGTGCGCCCCACGGCGGAGGCCCGGTCGGGCAGCACCACCGTGTGCAGGCGCACCTGCAGGTTGTCCGCGGCATCCGCCGTGTCGGTCGCGCCGTGGAAGAAGCCGCGGAAGAGCCCGTAGCGCTCCTCCCGGATCGTGCGGATGCGTTTCAGGATACGGTTGAGCGGGACGCCCAGCACCAGCAGCGCGTGCGACGCGAGCATCAGGCTGCCCTCCAGCACCTCCGGCACCACCTCGGTCGCGCCGGCGTCGCGCAGCCGGTCCATCTCGCTGTCGTCGACCGTGCGTACGATAACCGGCAGCTCGGGCCGCTGCTGGTGGATCAAGTGCAGGATCTTGAGCGCGACCGGCGTGTCGGCGAACGTGATCGCGACGGCGCGCGCCTTTGCGAGGCCCGCACTGATCAGCGCCTCGCGCCGGCTCGCGTCGCCGTACACGACGCTGGTGCCGTCGGCCGCAGCCTCGCGGACGCGCTCGGCGTCATCGTCCAGCGCGATGTACGGAATTTCCTCGGCCTCGAGCAGCCGCGCGAGATTCTGCCCGCTGCGGCCGTACCCGCACACGATCACGTGGTCCTGCCGCGACATCGTCCGCGCGGCGATCTGCGTGACCTGCGCGGCCCGCGCGAGCCAGTCGTTGGCGGTGAGCCGGCGCACCAGCGGCTCGGCGAAGTGGATGAGCAGCGGCGCCACGCACATCGAGATCACCATCGCGGCCAGCACCGCCTGCGTGAGGTCCCCCTGGATGATGTCGTTGCGGAACGCGAGCGCCAGCATCACGATCGCGAGCTCCCCGGCCTGCGCCAGGTAGAACCCGATGCGCAGCGCGGAGGCGAGCGTCGCGCGAAACGCCCGGGCGAGCGCGGCGATCAGCACGAGCTTGGCCAGGACCGGCACGAGCAGCAGCAGCAGCACCCAGCGCAAATTCGCCAGCACGACGCCGAGGTCGAGGGCCATGCCGACCGTGATGAAGAAGAGGCCCAGCAGGACGTCGCGGAACGGCTTGATGTCCTCCTCGACCTGGTAGCGGTACTCGGTCTCCGCGATCAGCATCCCGGCGAGGAACGCGCCGAGCGCGAGCGAGAGCCCGAGCGACTCGGTCAGCGCCCCCAGCCCCAGCGTCACCAGCAGCACGTTGAGCACGAAGAGCTCCGACGAGCGCTGGCGGGCGACCAGGTGGAACCACAGGCGCATCGGCGCCTGCCCGAGAAAGAGGATGATCGTCAGCGCCAGCGCCGCCTTCGCCGCGGCGATGCCCATCGCCGCGGCGAGTTCGGGACCCGGCTTGCCGAGCGACGGGATCACGATCAGGAACGCGACGACCGCGAGGTCCTGGAACAGCAGGATGCCCATGATGTCGCGGCCGTGCGGCGTGGCGAGCTCCATCCGCTCGGCCAGCATCTTCGACACGATCGCCGTCGAGCTCATCGCGAGCGCGCCGCCGAGCACGAGGCCCGCCTGCCACCCGAAGCCCACGAAGTGCAGCGCGACCATCGCCGCGATCGTCGTGATCGCGACCTGCGCCAACCCCAGCCCGAACACCGCGCGCCGCATCGCGCGCAACTGCGGCAGGCTGAACTCCAGCCCGATCGAGAACATCAGGAAGACCACACCGAACTCCGCGACGAACCGCGTCGAGTCGTCGTAGGGCACCCATGCGAGCGCGTGCGGTCCGACGGCGATGCCGACCAGCAGGTAGCCCAGGATCGGTGGCAGCCGCAGCAGCCGGCACACGACCACTACGAAGACCGCCGCCGCGAGCAGCGTGAGGATCAGGACGATGGCGTGCGGCATGGTGGCGGCGCGGACCGGCGCCGGGGTGGCGGACCGGCGGTCGCTTCGGTCCCACATCATAAGTCACGGCCGATCCGGCGCGACCGCACGGCGCCGCGCGCGCACGTCCGGGCGTCCGCCTTGAGGGGCGGCGCTATACTTCCCCGATGAACAGCCGGTTGCCCGACGCCATGGCGGGTGCGGCCGCGACGGCCGTGGACCCGGCGCGCGCGCTCGCGCTGGCGCGGCAGGTGCTGGCTACCGAGGCCGCCGCCATCACCGCGATCGCCGCGCGGCTCGGCGCGCCGTTCGTCGCCGCGCTGTCGCTCATCCTCAACTGCCGCGGCCGCGTGGTCGTGTCGGGCATCGGCAAATCCGGCCACGTCGCGCGCAAGCTCGCCGCGACGCTCGCGTCGACGGGAACGCCGGCGTTCTTCGTGCACGCGAGCGAGGCCGCGCACGGCGACCTCGGCATGATCACGCCCGACGACGTCGTCGTCGTGCTGTCGAACTCCGGGGAGACCGACGAGCTCGTGTCGCTGCTGCCGCACCTGAAGCGCGAAGGCGCGCGGATCGTCGCGCTGACCGGCAACGAGCAGAGCTCGCTCGCGCAGGCCGCGGACGTCCACCTCGATGCCGCCGTCGACGCCGAGGCCTGCCCGCTGGGTCTCGCGCCGACTGCGAGCACCACCGCCGCGCTCGCGCTCGGCGATGCGCTGGCGCTCGCGCTGCTCGAGGCGCGCGGCTTCTCGGCGGAGGACTTCGCGCGCTCGCATCCGGGCGGCACGCTCGGGCGGCGGCTCTTCACGCGCGTGTCCGACATCATGCGCACCGGCGACGCGCTGCCCGTGTCGCCCACGACGGCCACGCTGGCCGACGCGATCGTCGAGATGAGCCGCAAGGGAATGGGCATGACGGTGATCGTCGACGGCGACGGGCGTGTCGAGGGCATCTTCACCGACGGCGACCTGCGCCGCTGCCTCGACCACGTGCGGGACGTCGGCGCCGTGCGGATCTCGGAGCTGATGACGCGCACCCCGCGCATGGTCGCGCCCGACCGGCTCGCCGTCGACTGCGTGGACACGATGGAGGCGACACCCAAGGTGTCGCAGCTGCTCGTCGTCGACGGACAGCGCCGGCTGGTCGGCGCGCTGCACCTGCACGACCTCTTCCGCGCGAGGATCGTGTAGATGCCCACCGATGCGCTGGCGCGCGCGCGGCGCGTGCGCCTCCTCACCTGCGACGTCGACGGCGTGCTCACCGACGGCCGCATCTACATCGACGACCACGGGCACGAGATGAAGGCGTTCTCCGCGCTCGACGGCGTCGGCCTGCACCTGCTCGCGCGCGCGGGGATCGCCGTCGCGTGGATCACCGGCAGCGCCGCGCCCGCCGTCATGCATCGCGCGCGCCGCCTCGGCGTCGCGCACGTGATCGTCGACGCGGCCGACAAGCTGACCGTGTGGAACGGCCTCCGGCAGAAGCTCGGCTTCGCGCCGGACGACTGCGCGCACATGGGCGACGACCTGCCCGACGTGCCGGTGTTCGATGCGTGCGGCTTCGCGGTGACGGTGCCTCACGCGCCGGCAACCGTGCGCGAGCACGCGCACCACGTCACCGCGCGCGACGGCGGCAGCGGCGCCGTCCGGGAGCTGGCCGAGCTCATCCTCGCGGCCCAGGGCCTCGACATCGCCGGCGTCCCGCCGCGCGCGGCCTAGCGGCACTCCCATGACCCGCGACGTCCGTCCCCGCACGCTGGTCGACCGGCTCACCGCCTGGACGCCGGTGCTGCTGCTCGGCAGCCTCGCCGCGCTCACCTACTGGCTCGACTCGCAGGTGCAGCCGCCCGCGCCGAGGCGCGACGGCTCCGAGCGGCACGACCCGGACATCTTCGTCGAGGGCTTCCGCGCCGTCTCGCTCGACGCGCAGGGCCGGCCGAAGCAGTCGATCGCCGGCAAGCGCGCGCTGCACTTCGGCGACGACCTGACCACCGAGATCACCGAGCCCATGCTCGCGCAGACCGATGCGGACAAGCCGGCGTTGCGCGTGACGGCGCGGCTCGGCACGCTGACCGGCGACCGCAAGTCGGTCACGTTCACGGGCGGCGTGCGCGCCGTCCGCGAAGCGGGGCCGACGAGCCCGGGCGAGGCGCCGGCGGGGCCCGTCGTCGTGACCACGGAGTACCTGCACGTGATCCCGGACGACGAGGTCGCGCGCACGGACAAGGCGGTGACGATCGAGGAGCCGCGTGGAATAATCCATGCGGTCGGGCTGGAGCTCGACCACAAGGCCAGGACGCTCAAGCTCAAGTCGGGCGTTCGCGGCACGATGCAACCGCAGGCCCTGCCGAAGTGACCCGAAGCCCCCTCCTCGCCCGCACGTCGATGGCGCTCGCCATCGCGGTCTGCGCACTCGCCGCCCACGCCGAGAAGGCCGACCGCGAGAAGCCGATCACGTTCACGTCCGACGATGGCGAGGTCAACTACGAAAAGCGCACCGGCGTCCTGCGCGGCAACGTCGTGATCACGCAGGGCACGCTGACGATCAAGGCCGACCGCATCGACTTCAAGCAGAACCCGGACAATTCGCTGTCGGCGACGGCGTTCGGCAAGCCGCTCGCGTTCCGCCAGAAGCGGGACGACGCGGACGGCTACTACGAAGGGTGGGCGCAGCGGGCCGAGTACGACGGGCAGAAGGAGCAGCTCGAGCTCTTCGACAACGCCATCCTGAAGCGCGGCACCGACGAGATCCGCAGCAACTACATCTCGTACAACTCGGCGACCGAGCTGTTCAAGGCGGAGGGCCGGGCGCCCGGGACGCCGGCGCCCGCCGAGCCCGGCCGCAGCGACCGCGTGCGCGGGATCTTCCAGCCGAAGGGCGACGTGCTTCCCGGCAAGCCGCCGGCCAAGGCGCCCGACGCCAAGGCCGCTCCGCTGACGCTCGCGCCGTCGCCGGCAATCGCCCCCGCGAAATGAGCACCGCAGGGCCGCCCCAAGGTGCTCGCCCCTTGGGGGAAGCGGCGCGCAGCGACGCTCGGGGGGGACCCATCCGCACCGCAGGGCCGCCCCAAGGTGCTCGCCCCTTGGGGGAAGCGGCGCGCAGCGACGCTCGGGGGGGACCCATCCGCACCGCAGGGCCGCCCCAAGGTGCTCGCCCCTTGGGGGAAGCGGCGCGCAGCGTGCAGCCGAACCCGCGATGAGCGAACTGCGCGCGACGAAGCTGCAGAAGCGCTACAAGGCGCGCACGGTCGTGCACGACGTGTCGCTCGACGTCGCGAGCGGCGAGGTCATCGGCCTGCTCGGGCCGAACGGCGCCGGCAAGACCACGTGCTTCTACATGATCGTCGGCCTCGTCGCGGCCGACGGCGGGCGCATCGAGCTCGACGGCGAAAACCTCTCGCGGCTGCCGATCCACCAGCGCGCGCGGCGCGGCCTGTCGTACCTGCCGCAGGAGGCGTCGATCTTCCGCAAGCTCACGGTCTCCGAGAACGTGCGGGCGATCCTCGAGCTGCAGGATCTCGACCCGGACACGCTGGCGAACCGCCTCGACGCGCTGCTGGAGGACCTGTCGATCTCGCATCTCGCCGACGCGCCCGCCGTGTCACTGTCGGGAGGCGAGCGGCGCCGCTGCGAGATCGCGCGCGCGCTCGCGACGCGGCCGCGCTTCATCCTGCTCGACGAGCCGTTCGCCGGCGTCGACCCGATCGCCGTGCTCGACATCCAGAAGATCATCGGCTTCCTGAAGGAGCGCGGGATCGGCGTGCTGATCACCGATCACAACGTGCGCGAGACGCTCGGCATCTGCGACCGCGCGTACATCATCAACGAGGGGCGGGTGCTGGCCTCGGGCGTGCCCGGCGAGATTGTCTATAATGAGGATGTCCGCAAAGTCTATCTGGGCGAGCACTTCCGGCTCTGACTGAATCGTCCGCGCGATGAAACAGACGCTCCAGCTCAAGCTTACCCAGCACCTCACGCTCACGCCGCAGCTGCAGCAGTCGATCCGGCTGCTGCAGCTGTCCACGCTCGAGCTCAACGCCGAGGTGGACCGGATGCTGCAGGAGAATCCGCTGCTCGAGCGCGAGGAAGGCGAGGACGAGGCGCCGCCGCAGGAATACCAGGTCGCCGGATCCGCGCCAGCGCCGGCGCCGCCCGAGCGACCGACACGCGACGAGGAATCGGAGGGCGAATCGGAAGGCATCGCCGGCGTGGACTCGGCGCCGACCCGCGACGACCTGCCCGACGTCACCGACTTCGCCGACTACGGGGGCGGCGGCGACAGCGACTGGGGCAGCGGTGGCACCGGCGACGACGACGATTTCGCGCCGCAGCAGGTCGCGACGAGCACGCTGCGCGACCACCTTGTGGGCCAGCTCGCGCTGCTCAACCTCCCGCTGCGCGACCGGCAGATCGTCGAGGCGCTGATCGACGCGCTCGACGACGACGGCTACCTCACGTCTTCGCTCGACGAGCTCGCCGACATGTTCTCGGAGAACGACGCGATCGAGCCCGAGGAACTCACGATCGCGCTCAAGTACCTGCAGAGCTTCGAGCCTCCCGGCGTGGGCGCGCGCAGCCCGGCCGAATGCCTCGCGCTGCAGCTGAAGGCGCTGCCCGCGGACACGCCGCACCGCTCCGAGGCGCTGAAGATCGTCGAGGGTCACCTGCCGCTGCTGGCCGCGCGCGACTTCACGAAGCTGCGCCGCGTGCTCCACTGCGACGACGCGTGCGTGAAGGCCGTGCGCGAGCTGATCCGCAGCCTGAACCCGCGGCCGGGCGCGTCGTTCGCCAGAGAAGAGGCGAACTACGTGATCCCGGACGTCGTCGTGCGCAAGGTCCGCAACCAGTGGGTCGCGTCGCTCAACGAGGCGGCGATGCCCAAGCTGCGCCTGAATCGCATCTACGCGGACATCCTGACGCGCAACCGCGAGGCGTCGAACCAGCAGCTCGCCGCACAGCTGCAGGAAGCGAAGTGGATGATCCGCAACGTCCAGCAGCGCTTCGAGACGATCCTGCGCGTGGCGCAGGCGATCGTCGAGCGCCAGCGGCGGTTCTTCGAGCATGGCGAGGTCGCGATGCGGCCGATGGTGCTGCGCGAGATCGCCGACATGCTCGACCTCCACGAATCGACGATCTCGCGGGTGACGACGCAGAAGTACATGCTGACGCCCCGCGGCACGTTCGAACTCAAGTACTTCTTCGGCAGCCACGTCGCGACCGACACCGGCGGCGCCGCCTCGGCCACCGCCATCCGCGCGCTGATCAAGCAGCTGATCGCCGCGGAGAGCCCGAAGACGCCGCTGACCGACAGCCGGATCGCGGAGCTGCTGGGCGACCAGGGGATCATCGTCGCCCGCCGGACCATCGCCAAGTACCGGGAGGCGCTGTCGATCCCTCCCGTCAACCTGCGCAGGGCGATCTAGTCGCCACGGGGGCTGGCGCGAAACTTGCGCGGATGCAGTACGATAGTCGCCCCAAAGAGGAGAGCTTGATGAATCTGAACCTCACTGGCGTTCACCTGGATGTCACCCCCGCCATTCGCGCCTACGTCGTGTCCAAGCTCGACCGCGTGACGCGGCATTTCGACCATGTGATCGACGTCAATGTGGTTCTGACCGTGGACAAGCTGCGACACCGCGCCGAGGCCAACGTCCACCTGCGCGGGCACCAGATCCACGCCGAGGCCATCGAGCCCGACATGTACGCGTCGATCGACGCGCTGTCCGACAAGCTCGACCGGCAGGTGCTGAAGCACAAGGAGAAGGTGTCGGCCCACCGCGCGGACCGCGAGGTCATCGACCACACGCTGGCGACGGGCGTCCCGCCGGGCCAGCCCGCCAAGTAGCCATCCGCGTATCATCTTCCGGTTCGCCGGTGCCGGCGGGGTCAGGGAGCCTCCCCACCCGCCGTTTCGTTTCCCCGGGGATCCCCGACCGCCCTTGCCTCCCCGCCCCCGATGAACCAGATCGCCGACCTGCTTTCCGCCTCCAACATCGCGCTCGACGTCGAGGTCCCGACCAAGGCGCGCCTGTTCGAGGCGGCCGGCGCGCTGTTCGCCGCCAGCGCGTCCCTGGACGGCCCGATGGTGGCCGCGAGCCTGACGGCGCGCGAGAAGCTGGGCTCGACCGGCTTGGGCCAGGGGGTCGCGATCCCGCACGGCCGGATCAAGGGGTTGAAGGTCGCCCGTGGCGCGTTCCTGCGGCTGAAGCAGCCGGTGCCGTTCGACGCGCCGGACGGCAAGCCGGTGTCGCAGGTGTTCGTGCTGCTCGTGCCGGAGCAGGCGACGGACCTACACCTGCAGCTGCTCTCCGAGCTCGCGCAGATGTTCTCGGAGCGCGACTTTCGCGACAAGCTCGGGGGTGCCCGCGACGCCGGCGACCTCGTCGCGCTCTTCCGCGCGTGGCATCCGGCCGGCTAGCCGCCTCCCCGATGAGCGCGCCCGCCCCGCGACCGCAGGAGGCCGTCACGTGAGCGCCGAAGCCGCGCTGCGCCAGGTCAGCGTCCAGCGGCTGTTCGACGACAACTACGAACGGCTGGGGCTGCACTGGAAGGGCGGCCGCCAGGGCGGCAACCGCGTGCTGACGTCCGACGCGGAACTGAAGCCGACCGTGGGCCAGGTCGGCCACATGAACCTGATTCACCCGTTCCGGCTGCAGATCCTGGGCGCGGCCGAGTGCACGTACCTGCGCGCGCTGTCCCGCGAGGAGGCCGAGCGCTCGATCGGGCGGCTGTTCACGCCCGAGCTCATCGCCATCGTGGTGGCCAACGGCGAGGAGGTGCCCGACTACGTGCTCGATCAGTGCAACGGGCACCACGTCGCGCTGTTCACGTCGCCGCAGCCGTCGCCGCACCTGGTCGACGTCATCCGGCTCTACCTCGCGCGGGTGCTCGCCGAGTCGACGACGCTGCACGGCGTGTTCCTCGACGTGCTGGAGATGGGCGTGCTCATCACCGGCGCGTCGGCGATCGGCAAGAGCGAGCTGGCGCTGGAGCTCATCTCGCGCGGCAACGGGCTCGTCGCCGACGACATCGTCGAGCTCTACCGGATCTCGCCCGACACGATCGAGGGCCGCTGCCCGGCGGTGCTGCGCGACTTCCTCGAGGTCCGCGGCATCGGCGTCCTCAACATCCGCACGATCTTCGGCGAGACCGCCGTGCGGCCGCGCAAGCTGCTGAAGCTCATCGTGCACCTCGAGGACCACGGCCACGAGGCGTTCACCGACCTCGACCGCCTGCAGGTCAACGCGACGTACCAGGACGTGCTGTCGGTGCCGATCCGCAAGGTCACGATCCCGGTCGCTGCGGGCCGGAACCTCGCCGTGCTGGTCGAGGCCGCCGTCCGGAACTTCGTGCTGAACCAGCGCGGCATCGACAGCACGAAGGAATTCATCGAACGGCAGCAGAAGCTCATGGAGGACGGCGGCTGACGCCGCGGATGGACCTGCTGCTGATCGGCGGGGTGTCGGGCTCGGGCAAGAGCGTCGCGCTCGCGGCGCTCGAGGACTCCGGCTATCACGCCATCAACAATTTGCCGCCGTCGATGCTCGTCGCTACGGCCGCCGACCTCGCGCGCAGCGGACAGCAGCGTGTCGCCGTCGCGCTGGACGTGAAGACCGGTCCCGGACTGCCCGGGCTCGGCGCCGCGATTGCCGCGCTGAAGGGCGCCGGCTGGACCGTTCGCTTTCTGTACCTCGACGCCAAGACCGACACGCTGGTCAAGCGCTTCTCCGAGACGCGCCGCCGCCATCCGTTCTCCAGCGACGCGCGCACGCTGACGGAGGCGATCGAGCACGAACGCGCGCTGCTCGCGGAAGCGCGCGAGCAGGGCTTCGCGTTCGACACGAGCGACCTCTCGGCCGCGGCGCTGCGCCGGTGGATCAAGGACTCCATCGCCGTCGACCCGACCCAGCTGACGCTGCTGTTCGAGTCGTTCGGCTTCAAGCACGGCGTGCCGCTCGACGCCGATCTCGTGTTCGACGTGCGCTGCCTGCCGAACCCGCACTACGAGATCGAGCTCGCGCCGCTGACCGGACGCGATGCGCCGGTCGTCGCGTTCCTCGCGGGGTTCCCCGAAGTCGAGCGCATGTACGGCGACATCCACCGCTTCGTCGCGAGCTGGCTGCCCGACTACGCGCGCGACAACCGCAACTACCTGACCGTCGCAATCGGCTGCACCGGCGGCCGCCATCGCTCGGTCTACTTCGCCGAGCGCCTCGCGACCGCGTTTCGCGGGCGCTACCAGGTGCTGGTCCGCCACCGCGAGATGGGGTGAGCGCGCCGGCGCGCGCTACCATCCGGAGATGAACGCCCCCCGCACCGTCGCGCTCGCCTTCACCGGCGCCTCCGGGATGCCGTACGGCCTGCGGCTGCTCGAGTGCCTGGCCGCGGCCGGCTGCCGCGTCACGCTGCTGTACTCGCCGGCCGCGCAGGTCGTCGCGAAGCAGGAGTGCGGGCTGACGCTGCCCGCGCAGCCGCGCGAGGCGGCGCGCATGTTCGCCGAACGCTACGGCGTAGCGGACGGCCGGATCACCGTGCACGCGCGCGAGGACTGGCTCGCGCCGATCGCGTCCGGCTCGAATCCCGCGGACGCGATGGCGGTGTGCCCGTGCAGCATGGGCACGCTTGGCGCAATCGCCTGCGGCCTCGCCGACAACCTGATCGAGCGCGCCGCCGACGTGATGCTGAAGGAACGCCGGCCGCTGGTGCTGGTGCCGCGCGAGACGCCGCTGTCGACGATCCACCTCGACAACATGCTGACGCTCGCGCGCGCGGGCGCCGTGATCCTGCCGCCCGCGCCCGGCTTCTACACGCACCCGCAGACCGTCGCCGACCTCGTGGACTTCGTCGTCGCGCGGGTGCTCGACCAGCTGCACGTTGCCCACGACCTCGTGCCGCGCTGGGGCGAGCCCACCGCGCCGCGCGCCGGGACGGACACCGCCTGATGTGGCCGTTCCGCACGAGCGACGAGCGGCGCGGATCCTACGAGCTCGCGCTGTTTCCGCTGAAGACCGTGCTGTTCCCCGGCGGCCTGCTGCCGATCAAGGTGTTCGAGCAGCGCTACATCGACCTCGCGAAGGCGTGCCTCAAGGACAGCCGCCCGTTCGGCGTGTGCCTGATCACGCACGGCGAGGAGGTCGCGGCCGAGGGGGCCTCGGCGCCCGAGGTCGCGAACGTCGGCACGCTCGCGCGCATCGTCGACTGGGACGTGCCGCAGCTCGGAATCCTGCACGTCGCGACGCACGGGGAATCGCGCTTCCAGATCCGCAGCCGGTCGCTCGCGCCGTCGGGGCTCGTCACGGCCGAGGTGTCGCCGATCGCCGCCGAGCCGGCGGTGAAGCTGGCCGAGTCCTACCAGCCGCTCGCGAGCCTGCTCGAGCTCATCGCCGCGCGCGTCGGGCCGCAGAATTTTCCCGCCGAGCGCGAGTACGCCGACGCATCGTGGGTCGGCTACCGTCTGGCCGAGCTGCTGCCGCTGCCGCTGTCGATCAAGCAGAGCATGCTCGAGATCAACGACGCGGAAGTCAGGCTGCAGGTGCTGCAGAAATTCCTGGCGCAGCAGGGACTCATATGACGGCCGCGAGACGCGTCATCGGCGATGAAACTGCCGACGACGCGTCTCGCGGCCGAGAAGAGTCAGCGGGGAAAGCTTGGGGCGGCCCGGCGCTTTCCCCGTAGAAAGGGCATGAAGCGCGCCGTTCACAGGTCGCTTCGCTCCCCGTTCGGTAGCGCGCGCGTACTGACTGCCGATCTCGAACGTCTGTGCCGTGCGGCCGACGAATCGCCAGCTGCAGCGGTATAATTTTGCGTTTGCGCAAGAGCGAGAGAGCGGGACGGGAACGCCATGGCGGGGCACAGCAAGTGGGCGAACATCAAGCACAAGAAGGCCGCGACGGACGCGAAGCGGGGCAAGATCTTCACGCGCCTCATCAAGGAGATCACCGTCGCCGCGCGCCTGGGCGGTGCCGACCCGTCGATGAATCCCCGCCTGCGGCTGGCCGTCGACAAGGCCACCGGCCAGAACATGCCGAAGGACACGATCGAGCGGGCGGTCAAGCGCGGCGCCGGTGACCTCGAAGGCGTCAACTACGAGGAAATCCGGTACGAGGGCTACGGCATCAACGGCGCCGCGGTCATCGTCGACTGCATGACCGACAACCGGACGCGCACGGTGGCCGACGTCCGCCACGCGTTCTCGAAGTACGGCGGCAACCTCGGCACCGACGGCTCGGTCGCGTTCCTGTTCAAGCACTGCGGGCAGCTCGTCTTCGCGCCGGGCACCAACGAGAACAAGCTCATGGAGGCGGCGCTCGACGCGGGCGCCGAGGACATCGTCACCAACGAGGACGGCAGTCTCGAGGTGATCACCGGCCCGTACGATTTCGTCACGGTGAAGGACGCGCTCCAGAAGGCGGGCTTCGCGCCGGAGTTCGCCGAAGTAACGATGAAGCCGTCGACCGAGATCGAGATGACGGGCGACGACGCCGCCAGGATGCAGAAGCTCATCGACGCGCTCGAGGGGCTCGACGACGTGCAGGAGGTCTACACGTCGGCGGTGCTCGGCGAGGCGTAGCGGCCCCGGCCTTGCCCGCACCGGCGCACGCACGCCGCATCCTCGGCATCGACCCGGGGCTCCGGGTGACCGGCTTCGGCATCCTCGTGCAGCAGGGCAGCAAGCTGACCTACGTCACGAGCGGCTGCATCCGCGCGAGCGGCGACAGCCTGCCGGTGCGGCTCGGCGTCATCGCGCGCGACCTCGCGCACGTGATCGCCGAGGAACAGCCGACCGAGGTGGCCGTCGAGAAGGTGTTCGTCAACGTCAACCCGAACTCGACGCTGCTGCTGGGCCAGGCGCGCGGCGCCGCGATCGCGGCCGCGGTGCTGGCGGGGCTGCCCGTGCACGAATACACGGCCGGCCAGGTGAAGCAGGCGGTGGTGGGTCAGGGCCGCGCGCTGAAGCCGCAGGTCCAGGAGATGGTGCGCCGGCTGCTGCAGCTGCCGGGCGCGCCGTCGCCCGACGCGGCGGATGCGCTCGCGTGCGCCATCTGCCACGCGCACGGCAGCACCGGCGTGGGCGAGCTGCGCGCGGCCGGCTTCCGGCGCCGCGCCGGCCGCTACGTGCGATGACGCGCGCGCCCCGGCCGGAGCGCCGGCCCGCCGCCGTCATCTTCGACATGGACGGCCTGATGCTCGACACCGAGCGGCTGGCGCCGCGCGCGTGGGTCGACGCGGCCGCCGCGCTCGGCGTCGAGTTCGACCTCGCGCTGACGCAGCCGATGGTCGGGCGCAACTTCCGCGACTGCCAGGCGATCATCGCCGACCGCTACGGCGAGGCGTTCCCGACCGCCGAGCTCATGCGCGCGTGGCACGTCGCGTACGACGCGATCGTCGAGCGCGAGGGCATCGCGCTGAAGCCCGGCCTGCTCGAACTGCTCGAGTGGCTGGAGGCGGAAGGCATCCCGAAGGCCGTCGCGACGTCGACGCGCCGCGACCGCGCGCTGGCGAAGCTCGCGCAGACGTCGCTTGCGCCGCGCTTCGTCGCGCTGGTCGGCGGCGACGAGGTGGCGCGCGGCAAGCCGGCACCCGACATCTTTCTCGCCGCGGCCGCCCGCCTGCGCGAGCAAGCGCGGCACTGCCTCGTGCTCGAGGATTCCGAGCCCGGCGTCCGCGCCGCCCTCGCCGCCGGCATGACGCCGATCATGGTCCCGGACCTGCACGCGCCGTCGGAGGAACTCGCCGCGCTCGCGCCGCTCGTGCTCGACTCGCTCGCGGAGGTCGCGGCGCACCTGGCGCCACTGCCGCGCGTGCCATAATCCGCAGCCATGATCGGTCGCCTCACCGGGATCCTCGCCGAGAAGAACCCTCCGCAGCTGCTGCTCGACGTCAACGGCGTCGCGTACGAGGTCGACGTGCCGATGAGCACGTTCTACAACCTGCCCGCCACCGGCGAACGCGTGACGCTGTTCACGCACCTCGTCGTGCGCGAGGACGCGCACCTTCTGTACGGCTTCGGCACCGAGAACGAGCGCCGCGCGTTCCGGCAGCTGCTCAAGATCAGCGGCATCGGCGCGCGCACCGCGTTGTCGGTGCTCTCGGGCCTCTCGGTCGCCGAGCTCGCGCAGGCCGTGACGCTGCAGGAGACGGGACGCCTGACGAAGATTCCGGGCATCGGCAAGAAGACCGCCGAGCGCCTGCTGCTCGAGTTGAAGGACAAGCTGGGCGCGGACCTCGCGACCACCGTCGGCGTCCACCGCGCGCCGCCGGTGTCGAGCGACGTGCTGCACGCGCTGCTCGCGCTGGGCTACAGCGACAAGGAGGCGGTGGCGGCGGTCAAGCAGGTCCCCGAGGGGCTGCCCGTGGGCGACGGCATCCGCCACGCGCTGAAGCTGCTGGCGAAGGCCTAGGGCCGCGCATGTCGTCCGCGCGCCAGGGCCTCCTGCCGAAGATCGCGATCCCGGCGGGCGTGTTCCGGCGCGGCATCAACCTGTGGCCGCCGTTCGCCGGCGCCGGCATCCGCGTCACGCGCGTGTCCGCCGACTTCCGCGAGGTCGACGTCGCGCTGAAGCTCGGCGTGCTCAACCGCAACTACTTCGGCACGCAGTTCGGCGGCTCGATGTTCGCGATGGCCGACCCCTTCTTCGCGCTGATGATGCTGCGCAACCTCGGGCCGGCGTACGTCGTGTGGGACAAGGCCGGCGCGATCCGGTACGTGCGGCCGGGCCGCGGCACCGTGTTCGCACGGTTCCGGCTGCCCGCCGCCGCGATCGCACGCGCGCGCCGCGCGACCGCCGGCGGCGGCCGGCACGAGCCGACGTTCCACGTGCGGATCGTCGACGCGGACGGCGAGACGGTCGCCGAAGTCGCGAAGACGCTGTACATCCGGCAGCGCGCCCCGGTGGCCGCGGCCGCGCGGCCGGCGCGACGGAGCGCGGGCCGCCCGCGGCGCGCGGGCGAGGGCGACATCCCCCCGAGGTCGCTGCGCGCCCTTCCTCCCAATGGGGGCACGCGCCTTGGGACGGCCCGGCGGCGCTAGAATCCCGCCATGGCCATCGAGTCCGACGCCCTGAACCGCGTGGTCACCGCGCGCCCCGCCAGCGCGCAGGAGGAAGTGATCGAGCGGGCGCTGCGGCCGCGCGGCCTCGCCGAGTACGTCGGGCAGGAGAAGATCCGCGAGCAGCTCGGGATCTTCATCGAGGCGGCGCGCAAGCGCGGCGAGGCGCTCGACCACGTGCTGCTGTTCGGCCCGCCCGGCCTCGGCAAGACGACGCTCTCGCACATCGTCGCGCACGAGTTGGGCGTCAACCTGCGGCAGACGTCGGGGCCGGTGCTGGAGCGCCCGGGCGACCTGGCCGCGCTCCTCACGAACCTCGAGCCGCGCGACGTGCTGTTCATCGACGAGATCCACCGGCTGTCGCCGGTCGTCGAGGAGATCCTGTACCCGGCGCTCGAGGACTTCCAGATCGACATCATGATCGGCGAGGGCCCGGCCGCGCGCAGCGTCAAGCTCGACCTGCCGCCGTTCACGCTGGTCGGCGCGACGACCCGCGCCGGCATGCTGACCAACCCGCTGCGCGACCGCTTCGGCATCGTCGCGCGGCTCGAGTTCTACAACGCGGACGAGCTGACGCGCATCGTCGTGCGCTCGGCCGCGCTGCTCGGCATCGCGGTCGAGCCGGAGGGCGCGCGCGAGATCGCGCGCCGCGCGCGCGGCACGCCGCGCATCGCCAACCGGCTGCTGCGCCGCGTGCGCGACTTCGCCGAGGTCAAGGGGACCGGCGAGGTCACGCGCGCGGTGGCGGACGCCGCGCTGTCGATGCTCGACGTCGACGGCTTCGGCCTCGACGTGATGGACCGCAAGCTCCTGCACGCGGTGCTGTCGAAGTTCGCCGGCGGCCCCGTCGGCGTCGACAACCTCGCCGCGGCGATCGGCGAGGAGCGCGACACCATCGAAGACGTGCTGGAGCCGTTCCTGATCCAGCAGGGCTTCCTGCAGCGCACGTCGCGCGGACGCGTGGCCACCGCCCTGTCGTACCGGCACTTCGGGCTGACCCCGCCCGGGCCGGACGGTGCGGATCTCTTCCCGCAGGAATGAACCGCCCCGGATGACGGCCCCATGAGCGTCGCCGGGCCGCCCCAAGGCGCGCGTCCCCCTCGGGAGGGGCGGCGTGCGGCGCCGCTCGGACGGGAGCCGTCGCAACCCTTCCGCTTCGCGATCCGCGTTTACTACGAGGACACGGACGCGGCCGGCGTCGTCTACTACGCCAACTACCTCAGGTTCATGGAGCGTGCGCGCACCGAGTGGCTCGAGGCGATCGGCTTCCCGCTCGCGCGGTTCGAGCGCGAGCACGGCGTCGTCTTCGTCGTCCACCGCTGCGAGATCGACTTCCGGCAGCCGGCGCGACTGAACGATTGGCTGGACGTGACGGTCGAACCGGTCGACCGCGGCCCTGCCCGGCTCGTCGCGCGGCAGGAGGTCCGGCGCGGCGCCGACGTGCTGACGTCGGCGCGCGTGACGCTCGCCTGCGTCGACAGCGCGCGCTGGCGCCCCGCGCGCATCCCGGCCCCGCTGGCCACGAGGATGGAGAACCCCGCTTGAACGTGCACGCCGACCTTTCCTTCATCGCGCTGATCGCGCAGGCGTCCGTGGTCGTGCAGGCCGTCGTGGCGCTGCTCGTGCTGCTGTCGCTGTGGTCGTGGTGGCAGATCTTCCTCAAGATGTTCCAGCTGCGGCGCGCCGTCCGGGACACCAACCGGTTCGAGGACGACTTCTGGAAGGGCGGGGACCTCGCCGACCTCTACCAGCGGACCGCGCAGGCGCGCACGGGCGGCGGCATGGAGCACATCTTCACCGCGGGCTTCCGCGAGTACGCGAAGCACCGCAAGCAGGGCAGCTCGTCGGCGGCGACGCTCGATTCGGCGCGGCGGGCGATGCGCGCGGCGTACCAGCGGGAGATCGACGCGCTCGAGGCGAACCTCGCCGGCCTCGCCACCGTCGGCTCCGTTTCGCCCTACATCGGCCTCTTCGGCACCGTGTGGGGCATCATGAACGCGTTCCGCGGCCTCGCCAACGTCGCGCAGGCCACGCTCGTGAGCGTCGCCCCCGGCATCGCCGAGGCGCTGATCGCGACGGCGATCGGCCTCTTCGCGGCGATCCCGGCCGTGATCGGCTACAACCGCTACACGCACGACGTCGACCGGCTCGCGACGCGCTACGAGACGTTCATCGAGGAATTCTCGAACATCCTGCAGCGGCAGGGTTGACTGTCCATTTGCACAGGAGACGCAGAGGCGCCGAGGAAATCCCGACCGACCCGCAGAAACTCGGTTCTCTCTGCGTCTCGGCGTCTCTTTGTGAAACGAAATGCGCCGCCCACGCAAGACGATCAACCAGATCAACGTCGTCCCGTACATCGACGTGATGCTGGTGCTGCTCGTGATCTTCATGGTCACGGCGCCTCTGGTGAGCCCGGGTGAGATCGAGCTGCCGTCCGTCGGCAGCAAGCTCACCACGCCCGTGCAGCCGCTCGAGGTCACGCTGCGCACCGACAACTCGCTGTGGCTGCGCGACCAGGCGGCGAACACGCCCGCCGCGCGCGTCACGCGCGACGAGCTCGTCGCGCGCGTGCTCGCGCGCCAGGCGAAGCAGGAGCAGCCGGTCGTCATCGCGGCCGACAAGAGCGCGCGCTACGAGGACGTGCTCGCGGTGCTCGACCTCCTGCAGCGCAACGGCGTGAAGAAGGTGGGTCTGCTCGCGCGCCCGCCGGCGACGTAGGGCGCGGCGTCCCGCGTGGCGATGGCGAAGCCCGAACGGCCGCGGCAGCCGCGGCGGACGACCGGCAAGTGGTGGGCGCTGCTGCTCGCGGTGATCGTGCAGCTCGGCTTTCTCGCCGTGCTCGTGTTCTCCGTGCAGTGGCAGAGCCGGAAGCCCGAGCCGGTCACGGCCGAGCTCTATGCGCCGCCGGTCAAGGCGCCCGTCGTGGAGCCGGCGCCCGTGCCGCCACCACCGCCGCCGCCCGAGCCGGAGCCCGAGCCGAAACCGGCGCCGCCGCCGAAGCCCGCGCCGGTCGTCGAGAAGCCCGACCCGCGCGCGGCGGAGATCGCGCTCAAGGCCAAGCAGGAGGAGGAGCGCCGCAGGAAGGTCGAGGCGGAGCGGAAGGCCGAGGCGGAGAAGAAGGCGCGCGAAGCGAAGGAGGCCGAGGAGAAGCGCCGGCTCGACGAGAAGCGCGCGGCCGAGGCCAAGGAGCGCCAGCAGCGCGAGACCGCGGCGCTGCGCGCGCAGGCCGAGCGCGAGACGCGCGAGCTGCGCGCGCAGGCCGAGCGCGACGCGCAGCGCCAGGCGGCCGACGCCTCCGCGCGTTCGAAGGCCGAGGCCGACTGGATCCGGCGCATCCAGGCCAAGGTGAAGGGCAACGTGATCGTCCCGGCCGACCTGCCGGGCAATCCCGAGGCGATATTCGAAGTCGTGCAGCTGCCGACCGGCGAGATCATCGACACGAAGGTCGTGAAGTCGAGCGGCAACCGCGCCTACGACGACGCCGTGCAGCGCGCGATCCTCAAGTCGTCCCCGCTGCCGCGGCCCGACCGCGCCGACCTCTTCCAGCGCACCCTCACCCTCAAGTTCCGGCCGAGCGACTAGGCGAAATCAGGACGCTTCGCGTCCTTACTTCGAAGACGGTCAGCACGGAAAGCTTCGGGCGGCCGGGCGCTTTCCGTGTAGAAGAGACTGGAAGCGCGCCGATCACAGGCGCTTCGCGCCCGTTCAGTAGCGCGCGCTTGCACACTGACTGCCTGCGATGTCCGTTGCGCCAGGCGCAGGTCAGCGACCGGGGCTTTCAGCGCGCATGCGCGCGCTACCGAATGGGGAGCGAAGCGACCTGTGATCGGCGCGCTTCGTGCCTTTTCCGCACGGAAAGCGCCGGGCCGCCCCAAGCTTTCCGTGCTGACTTGTCCGGAAACAATTCGGGGGCCGAGCAAAGCTCGGCCCCCGAATTGTTTCCGTCAAACCCGGCTCTTCTTCTCGACGATCTGGATCGCGCACCAGCTCCAGTCGGCGCGCTGTTCGACCAGGTGCCGCAACGCGACCGTGTAGACGGAGCGCCCGGTCGTCAGGATGACGCTGCGGCCCTCCGAGTACTCCTGCGTGGGGACGATCAGCGTCTTGACCGCGAGCGGCTTGTCGGGGCGTGACGGCGGCGGCAGGTACAGGCCGTGGAAGCGCGCGCCCATCGTCGACACGTCGATGCCGTCGACGACGAAGCCCATGTCGTCCTTCGCCTGGCGGACCGCGTGCAGCGTGACCGGCACGACGCGATCGGCGATGATCGACATGCCGGCCTCGACCTCCTCGCTCGACACCTTGTTCAGCCGGCGCACGACGCCCAGAACCCAGTCGCTGAGGTCGGACTGCCGGACGGCGACGAGCGCGCCCAGCGCCAGCGACTGGCCGATGCCGCCGGACGCCGCGATGCGCAGGCCCGCGATGCTGCGGTCCTTGACCTGCCACATCGGATCGGAGAACGACGACAGCGACGCCGCCAGGGAGTCGTGCTCGTCGGGCACCCGTCGCTTCGCGCGCGCGCCGTCGGCGACGGCGAAGACCTCGATCTGCTCGGTGCCGGTGGCCGCGTCGGCGGCGTCGACCGGCATCTTCTGCATCAGCTCGTGGCAGACGCGCGACAGCCCGATGCGCACGCGCGCGGCGACCGCGCACGCGATGCGCGGGTCGCGGCGCAGCTCGGCGTTGAGGTTCGGCGAGACCGACGGGCTCACCTTCTCGAGGATCGCGATGCGCAGCTGGTTGATCGGGCCGGCGGGTCCCTGGTCGGTCGACTCGGCCTGGCGCAGCGCGGCGATCGCGCGCTCCAGCGACTCGGCGAGCGGCGTCGTGTCGAGGTAGCGCAGCATCGAGCCCGAATCGTTGCCGGTGCGGCGGCCGAGGCCGTTCTTGCCGGCGACGTCGACGAAGAAGCCCTCCGGCGATCGCGGCACGGCGTCGAGCTGCAGGCGGCGGCTCCAGGCGCGCAGCTGCGACATCGCCCAGTCGAGCTGCGGCGGCGACATGTTGCCGGTGTTGAGCTGGTGGATCAGCAGCGCGTAGACGTACTCCTGCTCGACGGTCCACTGCGTCGCGTTCGGCCCGGCGCTCGGCAGCACGGTCGGCACCCGGTCCACCGAGAGCTCGGACGCGCGCAGGTACGTGCGGTGCAGGTCCATCCACTTGGCGGGAATCCAGCGCTCGAAGCGGAACACCCGCAGCTTGGCGTCGGTTCCGTAGTAGTGGACGAGCCGCGCGAACAGCAACGGCACCATGGGCTTCCAGCGCGCGTTGGCGCCCTGCCGCAATGCCTCTTCCAGCGCGGTCTGGTACGCGTAGATGAAGCCTTGCGACATGTCGTAGATCGCCTGCCAGATGCGCTCCGCGAGCTTCGCCGAGCTGTCGTAGTTCTCGACGTATTGCTTGATGAGCTGGCGGCGGTCCGCACCCAGCGCGGCGTCGAGGAGCTCGATGCCCTGGACGCGGGCGAGGTCGATCGGCTTGCGCGACTGGCGCATCGCGTCGAACGCCTGCATCACGTGCTGCTGGCGGCCGATGACGTCCAGCGCGGGCAGCTGGCGCAGCCAGGCCGCGACGGATTTCGCGGACGCCAGCGGGTCCGCGATTTCCTTGGTACCGGTCGTCAGGAAACCGAACATGGGGCCCAGTCAAAGGCCGAAGCGCGCGGCTCGTGGCCACACGCTCCGAATCTCGGGAGAACGGACACGCAGGCGCGCGCGCCCGTCGGCAGCGGAACTTTCATTTATAGTCGAAATCACGCGGCCGCGCAAAGCGCCGGTGCGGTCCGCTACAATTCGTTTCTCCGACGCGGGCGCCGCCGCGTGCGGATTCCGCGCTTCGCGCTGCCGGCCACTGCGCCGCTTTCTCGAAAGAACCGTCGATGCCTCAGCCACTTGACGCTCGCTTGACTCGTCCAAGCGCCTCCGAATCACGCCGCCGGGTCGTGTTGCCGGCATTTGTTGTCTTTTGCTGGTTGTCGACCACATGGGGCGGGGCACTCGCGCAGACTCCGCCGTCCACCCCTTCCACACAAGGATCAAGCAAGTTGGATGCCATGCCGAATCAACTTCAAAAAATCGATACGAAACAAGGCACTGGGGCCGAAGCCATCAGCGGGAAGCCGGTCGTCGTCCACTACACCGGCTGGCTCTACGACGCATCGAAGCCCGACCTCAAGGGCAACAAGTTCGACAGCTCGCGCGACCGGCAGGTGCCGTTCGGATTCTTTCTCGGCGCCGGCAAGGTCATCCGGGGCTGGGACGAGGGCGTGGTCGGCATGAAGGTCGGCGGCCAGCGCACGCTGATCATCCCGCCCGGGCTCGCCTACGGCGATCGTGCGGTGGGCGGCGTCATCCCGGCCAACTCGACGCTCATTTTCGACGTCGAGCTGATCGAGGTGAAATAGGCCGTTCGGCGCACCCCCGCCCCACCATGCTCCCGCGCGACATCGGCGTCCCCGTCAAGCGCCGCGCCGACTACCGCCCGCCGGCGTTCGTCGTCGACGCGCTCGACCTCGAGTTCGATCTCGCGCCGGACGTCACCGACGTGACCGCACGGATCGCGTTCCGCCGCAATCCGCACGCGGCGGAATCCGACCGCGCCGCGCCGCTCGCGCTCGACGGCGAGGAACAGGCCGACGTGCGCGTCGAGCTCGACGGCGCCGCGCTGCCGCCGGAGCGGCTGCGCATCACCCCGGGCGGGATCGCCGTGCTCGACCCGCCGGGGGCAGGGACGCTGACGGTGCGCTCGCGCATCTCGCCTGCGCGCAACGCATCGCTCGAGGGCCTGTACGTGTCGTCGGGCGTGTTCTGCACGCAGTGCGAGTCGGAGGGCTTCCGCCGCATCACGCACTTCCCCGACCGGCCGGACGTGCTGGCCCGCTACACGGTCACGCTGCGCGCCGACCGCGCGAAGTACCCGGTGCTGCTGTCCAACGGCAATCTCGTCGCCCACGGCGCGCTCGCCGACGGCCGCCACTTCGCGACGTGGCACGACCCGTTCCCGAAGCCGTCGTACCTGTTCGCGCTGGTGGCGGGCGACCTGGCCGCGCTCGAGGACACGTACACGACGATGTCGGGCCGCGAGGTCGCGCTGAAGATCTACTCGACGCCCGCGAACCTGCCGCGCTGCGCCCACGCGATGGCGTCGATCCGGCGGGCGTTCCGCTGGGACGAGGAGCGCTTCGGGCGCGAGTACGACCTCGACGCGTTCATGATCTTCTGCGCCGACGACTTCAACATGGGCGCGATGGAGAACAAGGGCCTCAACATCTTCAACAGCCGGCTCGTGCTGGCCGACCCCGCCAGCGCGACCGACGACGACTACGCGGCGATCGAGGGCGTGGTCGGGCACGAGTACTTCCACAACTGGACCGGCAACCGCGTGACGTGCCGCGACTGGTTCCAGCTGTCGCTGAAGGAGGGGCTGACCGTTTTCCGCGACCAGGAATTCTCGAGCGACCTCCACTCGCGCGCCGTCGTGCGCGTCGGAGCCGTCGAGTACCTGCGCCGCGAGCAGTTCCCGGAGGACGCGGGCCCGATGGCGCACAACGTGCGTCCGGACGAGTACCTCGAGATCAACAACTTCTACACGGCGACCGTCTACGAGAAGGGCGCCGAGCTGATCCGGATGCAGCACACGCTGCTCGGACCGGACCGCTTCCGTCGCGGCATGGACCTCTACTTCGAGCGCCACGACGGCATGGCGGTCACCTGCGACGACTTCGTGCAGGCGATGCAGGACGCCTCCGGCGTCGACCTGGGCCAGTTCCGGCGCTGGTACGGCCAGGCCGGCACGCCGGTCGTCTCCGTGCGCGGCGCGTTCGACCCCGCCGGGCGCACGTACACGCTGGACGTCGCGCAGCACACGCCGCCCACGCCCGGGCAGCCGGTCAAGCTGCCGCTCCACGTCCCGTTCGCCGTCGGCCTGGTCGACGCCGACGGCCGGGACATTCCGCTGCGGCTCGACGGCGAAGCCGCGCCGGTCGGCACCACCCGCGTGCTCGACGTGCGCGAGGCGCGCCAGTCGTTCCGGTTCGGCGGCATCGCGGCCCGTCCGGTGCCGTCGCTGCTGCGCGGATTCTCCGCGCCGGTCAAGGTCGAGTTCGACTACACGGCGGACGAGCTCGCGTTCCTCGTCGCGCACGACAGCGACCCGTTCTGCCGCTGGGAGGCGGCGCAGCGCAGCTTCACCGCCGCGATCCTCGCGCTCGCGCGCGACCACGCCGAGGGCCGGCCGCTCGTGCTGCCCGCGTCGCTCGCCGGCATCGCGCGCACGCTGCTCGCGGACCGCGTCGGCGACCCGGCGCTGCTCGCGCTGGCGCTGATGCCGCCCGACCCCGGCTACCTCGCCTCGCTGGGGGACACGATCGATGCCGACGGCATCGTGCGGGCGCGCGAGTTCGTGATGCGCGCGCTCGCGCTGGCGCTGCGCGGGCCGTTCGAGCAGGCCTACGACGAGCGGCGCGTGCGCGCATCGTACGCGCCCACCCCTGCGCAGACCGGCCCGCGCCACCTCGCCAACACGTGCCTGCGCTACCTGGGTTGCGCCGGCGACGACGCGGCGCGCGCGCTCGCGGTCGCGCACTTCGACGCCGCCGACAACATGACGGACACGATGGCCGCGCTCTCGGCGCTGAAGGACGGCGTGTCGGCCGAGCGGGACGACCTGTTCGCGCGGTTCGAGGCCAGGTGGCGCGACGAGCCGCTGGTGCTCGACAAGTGGTTCGGGCTGGAGGCCACGTCGGCGCGCGAGGACACGCTGTCCCGCGTGCGGCGGCTGCTCGCCCATCCGCGCTTCAACACGCGCAACCCGAACCGCGTCCGCTCGCTGGTCGGCGCGTTCGCGCTGCGCAACTTCGCGCGCTTCCACGCGGCCGACGGGGAAGGTTATGCGTTCGCGGCGGACCAGGTGCTGGCGCTCGACGCGACCAATCCGCAGCTCGCCGCGACCGTCGCCGGCGCGTTCTCGCCGTGGAAGCGCTTCCTCGAGCCGCGGCGGGGCCGGATGCAGGCGGCGCTGCAGCGGATCGCCGCCGCGCCCGGGCTGTCGCCCGACGTTACCGAGCTCGTGACGCGCGCGCTGGCCGACTGACGCCGTCGCGCGACCGCGCGGTCACTTCGCCTTGCCCTGCGGCTTGCGCGGGGCGGGCTTCGCCCCGCGGAACGCGAGGGCCATCTCGAATGCCGCCTTCGTGAACCCCAGCACGGCATTGAAGTCGTCGTCGGCGAGCCGCCGCGCGGCGTCGCTGCCGCGGTAGATGTTGGCGAACTCGCGCTCGCGGCCCGCCTGCACGGCGAAGCGCCCGATGCCGAGGTTCTCCAGCGTGCGCCACACGTCCGGGTTGTACGAGCGCGTGAAGCGCATGACGAACGAGATCGGGTCGTTGCGGCCCAGCACCGAGGCGAGGCGCAGGATGATCTCGAAGGGCAGCGCCACCTTGCCGTTCTCGACCAGCTCGAGCAGCGTCGGATCCTTGAGGTTGATCGCCTCGCCCACTTCCTTGACGCTCATGCCGGCGGCCTCGCGCATGCCGCGCAACACCGAGCCGGCCTTCTCCAGCGCTGCGCGCTGGTCGGGCCGGACCAGGATGGCCCTGGCGGCGCCGATCGACACGTCGGCCGCGGCGCCGGCGATGCCGAGCACCGAGTCGGACCACGAGCGCACCTGCCGCGCGACCCCGACCAGCGGCGATTCGCCTTCCGCCGGCGCGGCCGCCGGTTCCGCGACGGCGCGGTGCGCCGGCTTGCCCGTCCGTGTCGTTGCCCGCTTGCGTGGCGTCGTCATCGCAGCCTCCCCGGTTCGCACGATGGCACTAGCATAACGACCGGACGCTCCGGTGGCGAGCGCCGCGGCCGCGCGTCACGCCGGCGCGAGGCGCGGCGTCGCGCGGCGCAGCAGCCACGTCGCGATCGTCAGGTTCGCGAGGTTCCACAGGATTCCGTTGACGAACGCGGCCTTGTAGGAGCCGGTCAGGTCGAAGATCGCGCCGGACATCCAGCCGCCGAGCGCCATCCCGAGCAGCGTGGCCGTGATGACCACGCCGACGCGCGACCCGGCCTCGCGCCCGGGGAAGTACTCGCGGACGATGATCGCGTACGACGGCACGATGCCGCCCTGGAACAGGCCGAACAGCGCCGAGACGACATAAAGCGAGACGAGGCCGTCGAACGGCAGGAACAGCACGAGCGCCAGCCCCTGCAGCGCGGACCCGAGCAGCAGCGTGCGCAGGCCGCCGATGCGGTCGCAGATCACGCCGAACGTCAGGCGGCTCACGATGCCGCACGCCAGCATCAGCGACAGCATCTGCGCGCCGCGCGCCGCGCCGTAGCCCAGGTCGCCGCAGTACGCGACGAGGTGCACCTGCGGCATCGACATCGCCACGCAGCACGCCACGCCGGCGGCGGCGAGCAGCGCCTGCAGCGCGCGCGGCGAGAGGCCGAGCGCGTCCGCGTGGCCGGGTCCCGCCGCGACGCCGCCGGCGCCCGCGTCGTGGTGCGGCGGCGGCCGCAGCAGCAGGAGCGCGAGCGGCAGCATCGTCGCCACGCAGAACGCGCCGATGCCGAAGAACGTCCGTTGCAAGCCGGCGGTCTCGATGAAGTGCTGGACGACGGGCGGCCACACGGCGCCCGCCAGGTAGTTGCCGCTGGCGAAGATCCCGACGGCGATGCCGCGGCGCCGCGCGAACCACAGCGACATGTGCGCGAGCAGCGGCGCGAACGTCGCCGCGCTGCCGAAGCCGATGAGCAGGCCGTGCGCGAGCGCGTACGGCCAGAGGCTCGTCGCCGACGCGGCGGCCGCGTAGCCGGCGCCGAGCGCCAGCGTGCCGACGACGACCGGGGCCATGATGCCGAAGCGGTCGGACATGCGCCCCATGAGGATGCTGCCGGCGCCGAAGCCCAGCATCGTCAGCGTATAGGGCAGCGACGCGTCGCCGCGCGCGACGCCGAATGCCGCCTGCGCGGCCGGCAGCGCGACGACGACCGACCACATGCCCACACCACCGATCGTCGACAGCGTGAGCGCGACGACGAGGCGGAACCACGCGTACGGCGAGTCGACGACGCCGTGGGCGCGCCGGGCTCGCCGCGGGCCCGCGTCGGACGCGGACGAAGGACCGCCGCGCGCGCTCATCGGCGGCCCGCCCACGCGGTCGGACAACCACGCAACGCGGAGTCCGCGCCCGGCATGCGTCGCGCGGCGTCCGCGTCGAACGGCGCGCGGAGCCGGTTCAACGCGGACGGATACGCCGTCATCGCGCCGCGACCTCCGTCGGGCCACGGTCGCCCGCCACGATGCCGGAATTTCACCAATAGGTCTCCACCGTCACGTGCCCCGGTTCCTTGCGCCGGTGCCGGCGCATCCCGCGCGCGGCCAGCACCTGCTGCGTGTCGTCGACCATCGCCGGATTGCCGCACAGCATCGCGTGCGAGTTCTCGGCGGACAGCGCGATGCCGACGGCGGCCTCGAGGCGGCCGTCGGCGATGGCGCCCGGGATCCGGCCCGCCAGCGCGCCCGGATGCGCCTCGCGGCTCACCATCGGCACGTATGCGAAGGCGCCGGCGTGCGCGCGGCCGATGGCCGCGATCTCGTCGCGATACGTGAGCTCCTCCGCGCGCCGCACCGCGTGCACGAGCACGACGCGCTGGAAGCGCGACCACGGGTCGGCCGTGCGCAGCATCGACAGGAAGGGCCCGAGGCCCGTGCCCGTCGACAGGCACCACAGTGCGTCCGCCGGCGGGACCTCGCTCACGCAGAAGAAGCCGTTCGCGCGCGGCGCGAGCCACACGGGATCGCCGACTTCGAGCGCGGCAAGGCGCGGCGTGAGCGGTCCGCCCGGCACCACGATGAAGTAGAACTCGTGCGGCTGCACGTCGGGCGGATTCACGAACGAATACGGGCGGCCGATCATCGGCTCGTTGTGCTCCGGCGGTGCGGGAAGCGCGAGCCGGCCGAACTGCCCGGCCGTGAACGTCACCTCCGGGGCCGCGACCTGCAGCGAGAACAGCGCCTGCGTCCAGTGCCGTTTGCCGGCGACCTTCCCCTCCACCCACGCCGCCATAGCCGGCCGTCCCCGCGCGTCAAGTAAAATCGACATTATGCCTATGCGTTCTCCTGCCGCGACGATCGCGGGGCCGCGGGTCTACCTGCGGCCGCCGCGGCGGGCCGACGCGCCGGCGTTCCTCGCGGCCGCGAAGGCGAGCCGTGCGCTGCACGGCCGCTGGACGCGGGCGCCGGAGACCGCGGCCCGCTACATGGCGTACGTGGAGCGATTCGCGCCGCGCGCCGGCGCCGGCACGCACGCCGGCTTCCTCGTGTTCCGCACGAGCGACGACGCGCTCGTCGGCGTGTTCAACTTCTCGGAAATCGTCAGGGGCGCCTTCTGCAGCACGTACCTCGGCTACTTCGGATTCGCGCCGCACGCCGGCAACGGCTACATGACGGAAGGCATGGCGCTCGCCCTCGACGTGGCGTTCCGCAAGCTCGCGCTGCACCGGGTCGAGGTGAACATCCAGCCGTCCAACGCGCGCTCGCTCGGGCTCGCGCAGCGCGTCGGCTTCACGCGCGAGGGCTACTCGCGCCGCTACGTGAAGATCGCCGGGCGCTGGCGCGATCACGTCCGCTTCGCGATGCTGGCCGAGGACTGGCGGACGCTGCGGCGGGCGCACCTCGGCAAGCGTTCGCGCGCCACGTGAGCGCGCGGCGGAACGCGGCCGCGGCCGCGCTGCTCGCGGCGGGCTGCGCCGCCGAAACCATCGTGCCCGACGCGCCGAAAGTGGCCACGGAACTCGCGATCGCGCCGTACGAGATCCACGAGGCGTGCGCGGACATGGCGGCCGGCGACCGGCTCGACTACCGGTTCGAGGCGCAGGCGCCGGTGACCTTCCACATCTACTACCGCGAGGGCCTCGCGTTCGTGTCGCCGGTGTCGCGCGACGACGTGCAGGAATTCGCCGGCGTGTTCCAGGCGAAGGCCGGCCGCCGCTACTGCCTGCAGTGGGAGGCCGGGCAGCGCGGCGCGCTGCTCGACTACCGGCTGCGGCTGCTGCGCGAGGGCAGCCCGCCGTGACGCAGGCCGCCCCCGTGCTGCTGTTCGACCTCGACGGCACGCTCACCGACAACTACACCGGGATCGCGCGCTCGATCGCCCACGCGCTCGAGCGCCTGGGCGCGGAGGTGCCCGGGGAGGCGGCCCTGCGCCGCTGCATGGGCCCGCCGCTGCGCGAGTCGTTCGCGTGGCTGCTCGACACGACGGACGCGGCGCTGATCGAGCAGGCGCTCGCGCACTATCGCGAGCGCTACGCCGACGTCGGCTGGCGCGAGAACGCGGTCTACGACGGCGTCGACGACGCGCTGGCCGCGCTCGCGACCACGCACGCGCGCCTCTACCTGTGCACGTCGAAGCCCGAGACCTACGCGCGCCGCATCGTGCAGCTGTTCGGCCTGTCGCTGCACCTTTCCGGGATCTACGGCGCCGACCTCGCGGGGCGCCTCGACGACAAGGTGAAGCTCCTTGCGCACATCGCCGCGACGGAGGGCTTCGATCCGGAGGACGCGGTCATGATCGGCGACCGCGCGCACGACCTGCGCGCGGCACGGATGAACGGCGCGCGCTGCGTCGGCGTGCTGTGGGGGTTCGGGTCGCGCGAGGAACTTGCCGGAGCGGATGCGATCGCCGAGACGCCGGCCGCGCTGCCGACGGCGATCGCGCGAGTCACCGGCTCCCGGCCGTCAGGTTCGTCGGGTTGAGGGGCGCGCCGGAGAAATGAGGGTCAGACTCGAATTTCCAGACGCGGCCTCCGCGAATCGCGACCCCGCCGCGGGAAATTCGAGTCTGACCCTCATTTCTACCTAGACGCGGCCTCCGCGAATCGCGACGCCGCCGCGGGAAATTCGAGTCTGACCCTCATTTCTACCTACCGCCCGCCGGTGACCGACAGCACCGCGACGACGACGACGAACAGCACGAGCACGACGAGCGCGATCTTCCACGGGCTCTTCGGATACTCGCCCTGGATCGCGCCGGTCACGCCGTTCTGCACGACCTGGAACGCGCGCGCGCCGTACGTGTAGGTCATGAGCCACACCGGCGCGAGGATGTGCTTGAACGTCTGCCGCGTGTACGCGGTGTGCACCTCGAGGTTGCGGTAGGTGTCGCCCGGAACCTGCTGCGCGCACATCGCGGCGACCTTGGCGTCCATGGCGGTGCGCGCCGCCTGGGCGGCGGCGATGAGGTCGATCTGGTAGCGCTCGACCACCCAGCCGGCGACGTAGGCGGTGTCGTAGGGCTTGAGCGAAGCGGTCGGGAACGGCTCGATGCCGCGCAGCAGTCCCGGGTGCACGCCGACCGACGCGCAGACGAGGTCGTCGTCGAAGAAGTGCGACAGCCGCCCCGCCGCGGGCTCCCAGCGGACGTGCTGCACCTGCCGCGTGCGCGTCTGCCCGCCCTCCGAATAGGTCTCGGTCGTGTAGTAGTAGTGGCCGGCCTCGGCCGTCCACTGCGCGTCGGCCTGCGCGTCGAACGTCCAGTACGGCAGGTACACGCCCTTGACCGTGTCGGTCAGCGCGCGCCGCTTGAGCGCGTTCGGCGCGAACCACAGCTTGCCGTACCACTGCCGGATGCGGTCGCGTGCCCCGGGCTCGTCGACGACGAACGGCAGCACGCTCTCCGGCCGGAACGCGGGCTTCGCCTCCTCGTAGGGGACGAGCTGCGCGGAGCCGCAGAACTCGCAGTTCTGCGCCTGCCGCGTCGGATCGAACACGGAGATCGCGTTGCAGCTGCGGCACTTCACCTGCCGCCGGTCGGCCTTCCAGCCGCGGGCGTCGTCGGTGATGCCGCGCAGCGCGGCGACGAGGTCGTGCTCGACGACCGCGCCGGTCGCCGCGTCGATCCGCATCGGCGACTCGGTCCCGCAGAACGGGCAGACGAGCTTCTGCTTGGCCGCGTTCCAGTTCGCCTCGCCGCCGCACGCCGGGCAGGCGAACTTGGCGAGTGCCGCCGTCTCGGCCATGCGGCGCTAGCGGATCATGTACCCGACGACGCGCCACTTGCCGTCGGGCTCGCGCTCCATCGTCAGCGTCTCGATCCCCTGCGGTCTCAGCGCGAACTCGGTGCGAAAGACCACGACGAGGAACTCGCCCGGCGGCGTGCCGGGTCCCGGCGCCGTCGGCTGCACGCTGACCTTCGCGCGCTGGACCGTCGCGCCGAAGCGCGCGCGCGCCGCCTTCAGCGATGCGGCCCACGCGTCCTGCGTGATCGCGCCGCGAAACCGCCCCGCCGACTGTTGCCACGTCGCGGCGGCGTCGTCGGCGTCGGCGAGCGCAAGCCACGCGAGCGCGGCCGCCTGCGCCTCGCTCGCGCGCGGATCCTGCGCGGCCGCCGGCAGCACCCACGCGAGCAGCGGCGCGCACAGTGCGGCCAGCGCCACGCGCCTGCCCGTCCTGCGTCCGAACATGGTCAACCCTTCAGGAAGCTGTCGACGGCGGCGCGGGTCACGCGCCACTGCGTGCCGATCCGCCGGCCCTTGAGGTCGCCGGCGTCGAGGCTCGCCACGACGTCCGACTCGGCCACGCCGAGCATCTGCGCGACCTGCGCGGGCGTCATCAGGTCCGGCATCGCCGCTGCCGCCGCCGCCGGGGCCGGCGCGGCCGGCGCCTGGATGCCCGGCGTCGCCTGGCCCATGAGGCCGCCGCTCTGGTTCATCATCTGCTGCGCCATCGCCATGCCGACGGCCATCTCCGCCGCCATTCCGCCGGGTCCGCCGCCGCCGCTCGCGAGCCCCTGCGCCATCTGGTACTTGACGTAGTCGTTGAGGTTGCCGACGGCCGCCATGCTGGAGCGCTTGTCGATCGCCTGCTCGACCTCGGGCGGCACCGACACGTTCTCGACGATGAACGTCGTCATCTCGAGGCCGTACTTGGCGCCGATCGCCGGGTTGATGAGCGGCAGCAGTGCCTCGCCCAGCTCGCCGTAGCGCGACGCGACGTCGAGCGCGGGGATCCGCGAGCTCGCGAGCGCGTCGGTGAACACGCTGACGATCCGCGAGCGCATCGTGTCGTTGAACTCGTCGAGCCGGAAGTGGTTGTCGGTGCCGGCGACCTCCTTCAGGAACTTCTTCACGTCGACGATGCGGAAGTCGTACGTGCCGTACGCGCGCAGCCGCACGACGCCGAAGTCGTTGTCGCGCATCATCACCGGATTGGCCGTTCCCCACTTGTTGCCGGTGAAGAGCCGCGTGACGACGTAATAGACGTCCGCCTTGAACGGGCTCTCCAGCGCATACTTCCAGCTCTTGAGGTTGGTGAGGATCGGGATGTTGTCGGTGGTCAGCGTGTGCTTGCCCGGACCGAAGCTGTCGCCGAACTCGCCCAGGTAGACGAACTGCGCGACCTGCGACTCGCGCACGATCAGCTGCGCGCCGTTCTTGATCTCCTTGTCCTCGTCGGGGAACCGGTACGACAGCGTGTCGCGCGAGTCGTCCGTCCACTCGATGATGTCGATGAACTGCTTCTTGATGAAATCGAGGATCGCCATCGGGGCCTCCAGCGGAATGAAACCGGCCGCCCCGAGAGGCGGCCGGATGCGCGGCGCGGGCGCGGTGCGCGGGTTACGACTTCTTTGCGGCGGCGAGCCTCTTCGCCTCGGTCTCGGCGGTCTTGAGCTCGGCCTCGAGGCGCTGCGCGGGCAGCGCGCCCGGCACGATCGAGCCGTCGGCGAAGACCAGCGTCGGGGTCGCGTTGACCTTGAACCGCGCGCCCAGTTCGGCCGTCTTCGCGACGGGGTTGTCGCAGTCGCCCTGGTTCTCGGGCAGCGCGCCGGTCGCGAAGAATGCGTCCCACGCCTTTGCGCGGTCGGGCGCGCACCAGATCATCCGCGACTTGCGCGCGGCGTCCGGGTGCAGGCTGTCGATCGGGTAGAGGAACGTGTAGATCGTCACGTTGTCGACGGTCTTGAGCTCCTCCTCCAGCTTGTGGCAGAAGGGGCAGTCGGCGTCGGAGAACACGACCAGCGTGCGCTCGCCGGTTCCCTTGACCTTCTTGATCGCGAGGTCGTACGGCAGCCCGGCGATGTCCACGCGGTTCAGCTTGCGCTGCCGCTCCTCGGTCAGGTTGGTCTTCGACTCGGTGTCGTAGACGGCGCCGACGACGATGTACTTCGCCTTGGCGTCCGTGTAGACGATCCGGTCGTCGAACTGGACCTCGTACAGCCCGAAATACGGCGTCTTCACGACGCCGCGGACCTCGGCGCCGGGGAACTTCTGCTCGAGGGCCTTCTTGACGCCGGCGGCCTCGCCGGTGAGCGGCGCGGCCTTGTCGGCGGCGAGCCCGGGCGCGGGCAGCGCCACGGCGAGCGCCAGCGCGGACAGCGTGGCCATCCCGGCCGCGCGGACGCGGAGCCGGGTCAATGAACGGTGCATCGTGGTCTCCAGGAAATCGGCGGGTTGCAGTCGCGGTTGGACAGTCTAGCGCAGCGCAGGTTGCGCCAGTGCGCGCTTGAGCAGTGGGAGCCGATCGACGGCGGCCATGCCGGCGTTGCGGAGCGCAGCGAGCCAGGGCGCGGGCGGGCCGAAGAGGCGCGCCAGGCCGTCGGTCACGGCCTGCATCGCAAGCACCGGTTCGACCCGACGCCGCGCGTAGCGGTCCAGCAGCATCGGCGCGCCGGGGTCGGCCACCGGGCCGCGCCCCGCCAGCACCTGGGCCAGCGCCAGCGCGTCCCCGAACCCCAGGTTGACGCCCTGGCCGGCGAGCGGGTGCACGCCGTGGGCCGCGTCGCCGACCAGCGCCAGCCGGTGCGCCACGGTCGCGGGCAGCCGCAGCAAGGCCAGCGGAAACGCAGCCGGCGCCGTCACCGGCGTCAATTCCCCAAGCGCGCGCCCTCCGGCGGCGGCGACGCGCTCCGCCAGCGCCTCGGGCGGCAGCGCGAGAAGCTCCGTCGCCAGCACGTCGGGCGCCGACCACACGATCGAGATCCGGCGACCGGGCAGCGGCAGCCAGGCGAGCACGCTCCCGTCCGCCCGGAACCACTGGCGGGCGATGCCGTGATGGGCGAGCCGGCACGCGAAGTTCGCGACGACCGCCGTCTGCCCGTACGGGCGCGGCTCCGCCATGATGCCGGCCGCCGCACGCACCCAGGAGCGCAGGCCGTCCGCGCCGACCAGCAGGCGGGCGGTCAGTTGGCGCTCACCCTCCCCCTCCGGCGCCAGCGTCAGCCGCGCTTCGTCGGGGAGCCACACCGATCCGACGAACGGCGCCCCGCCGAGGACCGTGACCCCGGCCTCGAACACGCCCGGCAGGAGCGCGGCGCGCAGCGCCCGCTCCTCGACGATCCACGCGAGCGCGCGCTCGCCCAGGTCGAACGCCGAGAACGACAGCGTCGCGCCGGCGTCGCCCGCGACGCGCATCGCCTCGATCGGCGCCACCCGGTCCCCGGGCAGCCGCTGCCACGCGCCGAGCGCCCGCAGGAACGTGGCGCTCCCGGGGCTGATCGCGTACACGCGCGCGTCCCACGTCGCCGGGTCCGGCTCGGGGGCGGCGATCGGCGCGCGGTCGACGAGCGCCACCGACAGCCCGGTGCGCGCGAGCGCCGGCGCCAGCGCCAGGCCTACGAGCCCGGCGCCCGCGATCACGACGTCGAAGCGTTCCGCATCCACCGTGGTCTACGCCGACGGCCCCAGCACCTCGATGACGTGGTGCTGGTTCGTATAGATGCAGAGGTCGCCGGCGATCGTCAGCGCCTGCTTGACGATGTCGGGCGCGGACAGCGCGGAGTGCTCGAGCAGCGCACGCGCCGCGGCCTGCGCGAATGCGCCGCCGGAGCCGATCGCCACGATCCCGAGCTCGGGCTCCAATACGTCGCCGTTGCCCGTCAGCACCAGCGACGCCGTGTGGTCCGCCACGGCGAGCATCGCCTCCAAACGGCGCAGCACGCGGTCGGAGCGCCAATCCTTCGCGAGCTCCACCGCGGAGCGCGTCAGGTGTCCCTGGTGTTTCTCGAGCTTCGCCTCGAAGCGCTCGAACAGCGTGAACGCGTCGGCCGTCGCGCCGGCGAATCCCGCCAGCACGCGGTCGTGGTAGAGGCGCCGCACCTTGCGCGCGGTGGCCTTGACGACGACGTTGCCGAGCGTGACCTGTCCGTCGCCGCCGAGCGCGACGGTGCCGTCGCGCCTGACGCAGAGGATCGTCGTGCCGTGAAAGGGTTCCATGGAGGGGCGTTTGGGGTCGTGCGGGCGCCGCGCCGACACGGACGCCGCCCGGGGTGGCGCCGCCTATTGCGGCTTCTTCAGGAAATGCCGCGGCGAGATGCCGATCAGCAGCAGCAGCGCGCGGATGATCGGCGACGCACCGACGATCTGCACGGCCTTGCGCTGCCCTTCGATGCGGCCGATCGCGTTGAGCAGCGCGCCCGCGCAGACGAAATCGATGCGCTCGACGCCGGACATGTCGATCGGCACGACCGGGTGGTGGTGCGCGTACTCGGCCACCTCCGCCATCTGCTGCGTGGCCGAGCCCGTGAGCACGCCTTCGAACCGGATCGACTCGACGCCGGCGCGGGCGACGCGCGGCTCGCTGCCGTCGTCCTCGGGCCGCGGCGCCTCGGCCGCGGGCGCCTCCGACGGCGGCGCCGGCGGCGGCTCCCACGACGGCGGCGATTGCTCGAACGCGATCGCGTATTCGATCGCGCGATCGTCGAAGGCCTCCTGCTTGCGTTCGAATTGCAGCAGCTCGAGCGAGAGCAGCCACGCGCCCTCGCCCGCGTCGCGCCCGCGCCGCAGCAGGATGTCGAGTGCCGCGCGGACCTTGTCGGGCTTGGTGAGCGTCAGTGCCACGCGCTGGCGGCGTGCGTCGGCCAGGGCGTCGGCGAGCAGCCGCGCGCCCGCATCGTCGAAGCCGGCCACCGACGCGAGGTCGAGTCGGGCGCCGGGCGGCGCCTTGGCAAGTCCGCGGCGAAACGCCTCGATCTGCGGCGCCGCCGCCGTGGACAGCTTGCCGGTCAGCACGACGTAGCCGCCGACCTGCTTCGGCGCGGCCGTCGGCGGCTTCGTGCCCGTCGCCGGCGCCTTCGCGTCCTCGTCCCACGCGGGCGGCGAACGCTCGAACTGCATCACGTACTGCAGCGCGAGCTGGTCGAACGCCGCGCGGTCGTTGGTCCTCTGCTGCAGGTCGAACAGCGCGAGCCACGCGAGCGGCGAGGCCTTCGCGTCCGGGTCCTGCACCACGCCCTGCTCGAGCAGCTCGCGCGCGGGCTGCGCCTGTCCGCTCGCGAACAGCAGCGCCGCGTTCTCGAGGACCGCGCAGAGGCCGGGGTTCGCCTGCGCCACCTCGATCGACGTGCGCATCGGCGACCACTCGATGAGGCTCGACCCGGTCACCGAGATGTCGGCGATCGGCTCCGCGCGGGGGCGTTCGGCGGCGCCGCGCCGGCCCTGGGCCTGCGCCGCCACGTCGCGCGCGGAGACCGGCGCGCGCGCGCCGCTCCCCTGCGCCGGCGCCTTGACGTTCGGCTTCGGAGCTTCGGGCTTCTTCGCGGGCGGCTTGTGAAAAAGGGCCATCAAATCGGCAGGATATGCCGTTGGAATGAATCCGTCGGATTATGTGCCCAAGCGTCCGGACCGACAAGGCGCGGGCGCGCACGGCGGGCGCGCACGATGGGCGCGCCGGCGGCCCCATGCGGCAACGGCCGGGGGCGCCGGCCGTTGCGAGTCACCGTACGCGCGCCCGTGCCGGCGCACGGCGTACCGATCAGGGCAGGTTCTGGTTCGCGAATTCCCAGTTGAGCAGCCTGTCGATTACAGCGTCGACGTAGGCGGCGCGCTTGTTCTGGTGGTCGAGGTAGTACGCGTGCTCCCAGACGTCGATCGTCAGCAGCGGCTTCTGCCCCTTGGTGAACGGGACCTCCGCGTTGCCGGTCTTGACGACCTTGAGCGTGCCGCCGTCGACGACGAGCCAGCCCCAGCCGGAGCCGAACTGCGAGACGGTCGTCGCGGACATCTCCTTCCGGAAGTTGTCGTAGCCGCCGAACGACGCCTCGATCATCTGCGCGATCTTGCCGGCGGGCTTGCCGCCCCCGCCGGGCCGCATGCTGTGCCAGTAGAACGTGTGGTTCCAGATCTGCGCCGCGTTGTTGAAGATCGCCGCGCGATCGGCCTTGCCCGCCGTGTCGCCGATGATCTTCTCAAGCGCCGCGCCCTCGAACTCGGTGCCCTTGACGAGGTTGTTGAGGTTGTCGACGTACGTCTTGTGGTGCTTGCCGTAGTGGAACGAGATCGTGTTCGCCGAGATCACGGGCTCGAGGGCGTTGTCGGCATAGGGCAGGGGCGGTAGCTGGAACATGAGAGATTCTCCTTGCGTCGAATTGCTCATTGTAAATAAGTCAGAAGGGGTCGCAAGGCTACCGCCGCGACCCCATGGAAAAATCATGAACGCACCGGTGGCGTTCGACAAGCGGGTCAGGCGGAAATCGCGGGCGGAGCCCGACGATTTCCGAAGCAAAGGCGGATGGGGCCGGTGGCCGAGCGCGACGCTCGTGCAGGCACGTTGCCCGCAAAGCGCTCGGGGTTATCCAATTCAAGCGAATCGTCCGGCTCCGCCGGCGATTCGCCCCTGGTCAGCTGTTCGAACGCCACCACCGCGTACACGATTTTTCCATGGGGTCGCGGCGGTAGCCTTGCGACCCCATCTGACTTGTCTACATCCCGTCCAGAAACTTTACGGCGACTGGACGGCTCCGCCGTTCAGTCGCCGTAAAGTTTCTGGACGCGCTCCCGGCGTTCCTGCGCCTCGAGAGAGAGCGTGGCGGTGGGGCGCGCGATCAGGCGCGGAACGCCGATCGGCTCGCCGGTCTCCTCGCACCAGCCATAGGAGCCGTCGTCGATCATGCGCAGCGACTTCTCGACCTTCTTGAGGAGCTTGCGCTCGCGGTCGCGCGTGCGCAGCTCGAGCGTGTACTCCTCCTCGAGCGTCGCGCGATCCGACGGGTCGGTGGTGATCTCGTTCTCGCGCAGGTGCTCGCCGGTGTCGTCGGCGTTCTGCAGAAGCTGGTCGCGCAGCTCGATCAGCTTCTTCTTGAAGAACGCGAGTTGCGCCTCGTTCATGTAGTCCTTCTCGGGCGCCTTGAGGATCTCCTCCTCGGTGAGCTCGCGGACTTTCTTGACGGCGGTTGCGGTCTTGGCTGCCATGCGTAAGTTCCACCTTGCGAGTGCCATCCCGGCCACTAAATTTGCCATTATAGCCCGGCATTCCCGCGCGCCGCCACCTCCGCCACCGGCGCCGGGCGGGCCGGCGGGGGCACGGGATGCCGCCCCGTATAATCGCGGAAAAACAAGGCCTTCCGATGCCCTCCGCGCGCTCCTCCCTGACCCTCGCACGCCCCGACGACTGGCACCTGCACCTGCGCGACGGCCCGGCGCTCGCGGCCGTGGTCGCCGCCACCGCCCGCGTGTTCGGGCGTGCAATCGTCATGCCAAACCTCAGGCCGCCGGTGACTACGGTCGCGGCGGCCGCGCAGTACCGCGACCGGATCCTCGCCGCGCTCCCCGCGGGCGCGTCGTTCACGCCGCTGATGACGCTGTACCTGACCGACCGCACGGCGCCCGCCGAGATCGCCCGCGCGAAGGCGTCCGGCTTCGTGCACGCGGTGAAGTACTACCCCGCCGGCGCCACCACGAACTCCGACTCCGGCGTCACCGACCTCGCGCGCGTGTACCCGGTGCTCGCCGCGATGGAGCGCCACGGCGTCGTGCTGTCGCTGCACGGCGAAGTCACCGATCCCGCCGTCGACGTGTTCGACCGCGAGCGCGTGTTCGTCGACACGCTGCTGACGGCGATCGTCCGCGACTTCCCGGGGCTGCCCATCGTGCTCGAGCACATCACGACGCGCGAGGCGGCCGCGTTCGTGCGCGAGTCGGAGGCGCACATCGCCGCGACGATCACGCCGCAGCACCTCACGTGGTCGCGCAACGCGCTCTTCGCGGGCGGCATCCGCCCGCACTACTATTGCCTGCCGATCCTCAAGCGCGAGACACACCGGCAGGCGCTCGTCGCGGCCGCGACGTCCGGCAATCCCCGTTTCTTCCTGGGCACCGACTCGGCACCGCACGCGAAAGGCGCGAAGGAGAACGCGTGCGGCTGCGCCGGGTGCTATTCCGCGCCGGTGGCGCTCGAGCTGTACGCCGAGGCCTTCGAGGACGCCGGTGCGCTCGAGCGGCTCGAAGGCTTCGCGAGCCGCTTCGGCGCCGACTTCTACGGACTGCCGCGCAACGGCGATACGGTGACGCTCGTGCGCACGGCGTGGGACGTGCCGGCCGACTGCGCGTTCGGCGCCGAACGGATCGTGCCGCTGCGCGCCGGCGAGTCCGTGCGCTGGCAGCTCGCCCGGTGACGGCGTAGAATCGGAGGTTCGAAGCCAGCCAGACCGTCGCTGCCGGTCCGCGGCGCAAGCCGCGGGCGGGGAGAGGAAAGTCCGGGCTCCGCAGAGCAGGATGCCGGGTAACGCCCGGCCGCTATAAGTCGCCGCTAGCGCGGCCGACGAAGGCGAGGAACAGGGCCACAGAGACGAGTCGCCCCCGGTCGCACGGGAGCGGGTGAAACGCGGCAACCTCCATCCGGAGCAACACCAAGTAAGCGGACGACGACGCTGCTCGCCGAGTCCGCGGGTAGGTGGCTTGAGCGCGGCGGAAACGCCGCGCCTAGAGGAATGACGGCCATAGCGCACTCTCGGGTGCGCCGTAACAGAACCCGGCTTACCGGCTGACTTCGCCAGTTCGACGCAACGAAAGCAGGCAGCGCTGCGCGCTGCCTGCTTTCGTTGCGGTGATGCCAGCACGTTCGGCTTGGGGCGGCGACGCGAGCAGCCGGCGAGGGGCCCCGCGAAGCGGGGATCGACGGCAAGTGCGAGTCGGCGCCGCGAGGCGACACTCCGGTGTCGCGCATCCTCCGAGCGTAAACAGAGCCGAGGCCCGGCGCCGGGCGCGCGGAAACTGCAGGAAGCGCGCAGTTCGCAGGTCGCTTCGCTCCCGACTCAGCAGCGCGCGCCTGCGTGCTGAATGCCACGGCGAGCGATTTCGCTTTGCGCGCGGTCGATGCAGGCAGGCTCGCGAACGTGCCCGACGTCGCCCCAGCGCCCTCCATCTCCCCGGACCGGGGAACTGGCCGGGGCGAGGGGCGTCAGCCGACGACGTCGCGCAGCTGCGTCTTCAGCACCTTGCCCGTGTTGTTCTTGGGCAGCTCGGCAAGGAACACGTATGCCTTCGGCCGCTTGAAGCGCGCGATGCGCCCGAGGCACATGGCGTCGAGGGCCTCTTCGAGCGCGCGCACCGCCGCCGCGTCGGGCAGAGGCGCGCGGGGAACGACGCACGCGACGACCTCCTCGCCCCACTCGGCGTGGCGGCGGCCGATCACGGCGACCTCGGCGACGCCCGGGTGCGCGAGCAGCGCCTCCTCGACCTCGCGCGGATAGATGTTCGAGCCGCCGCTGATGATGAGGTCCTTCGAGCGGTCCTTCAGCGTGAGGAAGCCGTCGGCGTCGAGCGCACCCAGGTCCCCGGTGTGCAGCCAGCCGCCGGCGAGCGTCGCGGCGGTCGCGCCGGGATTGCGCCAGTAGCCGCGCATCACGGTCGGCCCGCGTACCAGCACTTCGCCGACTTCGCCTGCGGCGAGCGCGGTGTCCGCGGTGCCGATCCGGACCTCGATGCCGGTCTGCGCGACACCCACCGAGGCGATCCTGGCGTCGTCGCCGCGCGCGACCGCGTCGGCCAGCAGCGCGCGCTCCATCGCCGTGATCGTCATCGGCGACTCGCCCTGTCCGTAGATCTGCGCGAGCCGCGGGCCGATCGCGGCGAACGCCGCCTTGCAGTCCTCGACGTACATCGGGCCGCCGCCGTAGACGATGGACTTGAGCCGGTCGAGCTTCGCGGCGCGGAACGACGGGGCGTCGACCAGGCGCTTCACCATCGTCGGCGCGGCGAAGAAGAGGCTGCGGTTCCAGCGGCCCACGAGCGCCGCGATCTCCGCCGCGTCGAAGCCGCCGGACGAAGGCACCACGCTGACGGCGCCGCGCGCGACGTGCGGGACCACGTAGAGCCCGGAGCCGTGCGACAGCGGCGCCGGGTGCAGCAGCGCGTCGCCGGGCTCGATGCCTTCGACGTCCGCCAGGAAGCACTGGCCCATCGCGGCCAGGTTCGCGTGCGTGATCTCGACGCCCTTCGGGCGGCCGGTGGTGCCGCTCGTGTAGAACAGCCACGCCGGCGCGTCGGGTGCGACGGCCGCCGGCGCGCCGGCGGGCGCCCGGGCGACGAGCGACCGGTATTCGCCGTCGTTCCACGCGACGACGCGTTCGAGCAAAGGCGCGTCCGCCGCGACGCCGGCGAGCGCCGTCCGCCACGCGTCGTCGGCAAGCACCCAGCGTGCGCCGCTGTCGGCGAGCACGAACGCCATCTCCCTGGCGTGCAGCTTCGCGTTGACCGGCACGGCGACAAGGCCCGCCCACCAGCACCCGTACAGCGCCTCGACGTACTCGGGCACGTTGCGCGACGCGAGCGCCACGCGGTCGCCCGGCTGCAATCCCGCCGCGCACAGCCCGGCGGCGAGCCCCGCCGCGCGACGCGCGAGCGCCGCGTAGTCGTGGAGCACCGCGTCGCCGAGCGCGACCGCCGGCCGTCGCGGCCAGCAGCGCGCCGTGCGCATCAATTGCGACGCGAGGTTGCTGGCGCCTTCCACGACGTCAATGACGGCGCCGGCGCGCGTCCCTGACGATCTCGCGCGCCGCGTTGCGGCCGGGAATCCCGGTCACGCCGCCGCCCGGATGCGCGCCCGAGCCGCACAGGTAGAGGCCGGGCACCGGCATCCGGTAGTCGGCGTGGCCGAGCACGGGTCGCGCGCTGAAGAGCTGATCGAGCGACAGCGCGCCGTGGAAGATGTCGCCGCCGACGAGCCCGAATTCGCGCTCGAGATCGAGCGGCGACAGCACGCGGCGGCCCACGACGCTCGCGGCGAAGTTCGGCGCGAAGCGGTCCACCGTCGCGATCATCAGGTCGGCCACCTCGTCGCGCGCGTCGTCCCACGTGCGCCCCGGCAGCACCGCCGGCAGGTCCGGGTGCGCGTGCTGGCAGAACAGGCTCGCGACGTGCGCGCCCGGCGGCGCCAGCGTCGGGTCGACGGTCGACGGGATCAGCATCTCGACGATCGGCGCGCGCGACCAGCCGTGCGTACGCGCGTCGAAGAACGCCTGTTCCATGTAGGCGAGCGACGGCGCCATGACGATGCCGCTGCCGTGGTGGGGCATCGGCGCCCGGCCCGGCAGGCACGCGAAGTCGGGAAGCCCCGACAGCGCCACGTTCATGCGAAACGTGCCGGAACCGCACCGGTACGCGGCGATGCGCGCGCGGAAGTCCTCGGGCAGGTGCTCGGGCGCGACCAGGCGCTCGCACAGCAGCTTCGGATTGACGTTGGCGACGACGCGCCGGCCCGCGACGACTTCGCCGGACTCGAGCTCGACGCCGGCCGCGCGACCCGCAGCCACCAGCACGCGCGCGACCGGCGCCTGCAGGCGCAGCACGACGCCGCGCGCCGCGCACTCGGCCGCCATCGCCTGCGTGATCGCGCCCATGCCGCCCACCGCGTGGCCCCACTGGCCGGGCTTGCCGTTGACCTCGCCGAACACGTGGTGCAGCAGCACGTAGGCCGAGCCCGGCGTGTACGGGCTCGCGAAATTGCCGACGACCGCGTCGAAGCCGAACGCCGCCTTGATCGGCGCGCTCTCGAACCAGCGGTCGAGCACGTCGCCGGCGCTCTTCGTGAACAGGTCGAGGAGATCGCGCCGCTCGGGCAGCGTCAGCGCGCGCAAGCGCCGCCCGGTCCGCGCGAGGTCGAGGAGCGCCGCCGCGTCGCGCACGGCGCCGGACCGGACGTTGGGCGGCGTGACGCCGAGCATTCCCCGCAGCACCGCCGCGACGCGGTCGAGCATCGCGTAGTAGCCGGGCAGCGCATCGGCGTCGCGGCGCGAGAACTTCGCGACCTCCGCCTGCGTGGCGGCGAGTCCGCCGCCGACCTTGAGGTACCCGCCGTCCGGCAGCGGCAGGAAGTTCGAGAACGGACGCTCGCGCACGACGAGCCCGTGCTCGGCGAGCCGCAAGTCGCGGATCACCTGCGGGTCGAGCAGGCTGACCGTGTAGCTGGCCGTCGAGTTGCGGAAGCCCGGGTGGAACTCCTCGGTGACCGCGGCGCCGCCCGGCACGGCGCGGCGCTCGACGACGCACACGGAGAGCCCGGCGCCGGCGAGATACGCGGCGCAGACGAGGCCGTTGTGGCCGCCGCCGACGATGACGGCATCGAAGCGGGCCGCGCTACTCTTCGACAAGCCCGGCCGCGACGTTCGAGAAGCCGCAATCGACGTAGGTGATCTCCCCGGTGACGGCCGAGGCGAGCGGCGACAGCAGGAACGCCGCGACGTTGCCGACCTCCTCGATCGTGACGTTGCGGCGCAGCGGCGCGTTCGCCTCGACGAAGCGCAGGATTCGCGTGAAGCCGCCGATGCCGGCGGCCGCGAGCGTCTTGATCGGTCCGGCCGAGATTCCGTTCACCCGGATCTGCTCGGGGCCCAGGCACGCCGCGAGGTAGCGGACGTTGGCCTCGAGGCTCGCCTTCGCGAGCCCCATCACGTTGTAGTTGGCGAGCGCGCGCACGGCGCCCAGGTACGACAGCGTGACCAGCGCGCCACCGCGTCCCCGCATCAGCGGCCGCGCACCCTTCGCGAGCGCAGCGAGGCTGTAGCTCGAGATGTCGTGCGCGGTGGCGAACGCGGCGCGCGAAATGCTCTCGAGAAAGTCTCCGGACAGCGCTTCGCGCGGCGCGAACGCGATCGAGTGCAGCATGCCGTCGAGCCCGCCCCACTCGCGGCCGAGCGCCGCGAACAGCGCGTCGACCTCCTCGTCGCGCGTGACGTCGCAGGGCAGGACGGGCACCGTCCCGAATTCCGCCGCCAGCTTGACGACGCGGTCCTTCAGCTCGTCGTTGACGTAGGTGAACGCGAGCGTCGCGCCTTCGCGCCGGCACGCGTGGGCGACGCCGTAGGCGATGGAGCGGTTGGACAGGACACCGGTGATCAGGATCTTGCGGTCGGCGAGAAAGCCCATGCGTGCGTTCCGGTCGGAAGGGATCGGGAAGTGGCGGCCGCGCCGCGGCGCGTCAGAAGCGCAGCGCCGTGGCCGGCTCGAGGACGCCGCACAGCACGCGATTGTTCGGTTGCCCGGGGAACGCCTCGCCGACGATGTTGCCCCAGTGAATCACGACCGAGCGTCCGCGAATCGACGTCGGGCCGTCGGTGCTGACGCCGTCGATGCGCGCGACGTAGCCGGCCTCGGAACCTTCCATGTTGGCGCTGAACGGCGGCAGCAGCTCGCCGGGCGCCTTGGTCCAGCCGGGCGGCGCCCACGCCGGACCGGCCGAGTACATGTTCGCCGAAGAGCAATTGCCGCGCTCGTGCAGCGCCACGCGGTACGTCCCCGGGATCATGTTGCTCACGAACACCTGGATCGTGACGCCGTTGCGGGCATCGAACACGCGCGCCGTACCGACGCCCGCGGACGTCGAGCTGCGCAGCTGCGCCACGAGCCCCCCCGGACGCGGCGGGGCCTCCCCGTCCTTCGCCCCGGTGCACCCGGCGCACAGCACCGCCGCCGCGGCGAAGGCCGCGAACGACGCCCGGCCGCCTACGACCGGGCGATCACGCCGCATGCGAGGCGCGCACCCGAGTTGCCGGTGGGCTGGGTCGAGAAATCGTCCGGGTCCTTGTGCACGATGAGGCCGCGGCCGACGATGTCGGTGTCGCCGCCGCCGATGGTGATGACGTCGATCTCGACGACGAGCGTCGCGTTGCCCGCGGCGTCCGCCACCAGCATCGGCAGGTCGCCGGCGTGGCGGTCGGGCGTCGTCGGCGCCGCGTGCGGCTTGCCGCGCGGATTGAAGTGCCCGCCGGCGCTCATGCCGTCGCCGGAGCTGCAGTCGCCCTTCTCGTGGATGTGGAAGCCGTGGGTGCCGGGCGGGAGTCCGGCCACGCGCGCCTCGACGACGACCTTGTCGCCCCTTTGCGCGAACGTGACCGTGCCGTTGGCCGAGTTGCCCTTCGTGGGCTCGAGCTTTGCCGTTGCCTTCGGGCCCGGCGGCGACATCGAGGCGCAGCCGACCGCGAGCGCGGCAGCGGCGATGCATGCGATCGCGTACTTCATCGGTTCCTCCGGGGAGCGTGTGGATGGTCCGGCACGGCGCGCGGCGCGCCGATCGAGCGCACCATGATAGAGCATCGGCGCGGCGTTGCCAAAACGATGCGAATTTCCGGCCGGACTCCTGCCGCCATCGCGGTAGAATTCCGCCCTCAGTGAAGTCCGTGTTGCGATCCACCCCGGGAGAATTCCTCATGGCTTTCCATCGTCGCGCGGGCGTCGTGCTCGCGGCCGCCGCTTCCGCAGTGCTCTGCGCGTGCTCCGGCGACAGCGTCTCGCCACCCGACGTCAACACGAAGCCGGGCTTCGTCGGCACGATCACGAAGTCGAGCTACGACGGCAACCTCGACGACCTGCTGACGGCGGGCCTGGGCAAGTCCGGACTCGCCGGCGCCGCGCCGACGTTTGCCGACCCGCTCAACCCCACGGCGGCCGAGCTGCGGCGGCTGGTGATCTACGTCAACTATCGCGCGATCGTCGACACCGCCGCCAGCGGCGGCTACGGCACGCTGTACGGGCCGAACCTCGACGTCAACGGCAACCCGGTGCTCGGCGAAGGCAAGGTCGCCGGCACCGAGTACCTCGCGTATGCCGACGACGGCAGCGGGAGGCAGAACGTCACGATGATGGTGCAGGTGCCGGCGTCGTTCAGCAAGGCGTCGGCGTGCATCGTCACGGCGACGTCGTCCGGCTCGCGCGGCGTGTACGGCGCGATCGGCAGCGCCGGCGAGTGGGGGCTGAAGCGCGGCTGCGCGGTCGCCTACACCGACAAGGGCACGGGCACCGGCTTCCACGACCTGTCGGCGAACACGGTGACGCAGCAGAACGGCGTGCGCGCCGGCGCCGCCGCGGCGGGGAGGAATTCCAACTTCACGGCCGACCTGTCGGCCGCGGAGCTCGCGTCGTTCAACGCCGCGACGCCGAACCGCTTCGCGGTCAAGCACGCGCACTCGCAGCAGAACCCGGAGAAGGACTGGGGCCGCGACACGCTGAACGCGATCCGCTTCGCGTTCTACGTGCTGAACGAGGAACGCGGCGACCGGAACACCGACGGGACCGCGAAGAACACGTTCCGGCCGGACAACACGATCGTGATCGCATCGTCGGTGTCCAACGGCGCGGGCGCGGCGATCGCGGCGCTGGAGCAGGACACGGAAGGCCTGATCGACGGCCTCGCGGTCTCCGAGCCCAACGTCGCGCCCACCCCGGGCGGCAACCTCGTCGTCCGGCGCGGCAGCGTCACGACCGAGGGCTCGGGAAGGCCGCTGTACGACTACTACACGTTCACGAACCTGCTGCAGCCGTGCGCGGCGCTGTCGGCCGCCGCGCAGGGCTCGCCGGGAGCGGCGTTCCTCAACACGGCGATCGCCACCAACCGCTGCGCGTCGCTGAAGGCCAAGGGCCTCGTCGCCGGCAGCTCGACGGCCGAGTTCGCGGCCGATGCGATGAACCAGCTCATCGCGTTCGGCTGGCAGCCGGAGGCGAACCTGCTGCATGCCACGCACTACGCGCTCAACGTCACGCCGTCGATCGCGACGACGTACTCGAACAGCTACGGCCGGTTCAGCGTCAGGGACAACCTGTGCGGGCTGTCGTTCGCCGCGACCGACGCGGCAGGCAAGCCGATCGCGCTCGCCGCCAACACGCTCGCGCAGAGCTTCTCCAACAGCAGCGGCGTGCCGCCGACCGCCAGCATCAACATCGTGAACAACGACGCGCCGGGCGGTCCGGTCAACAGCCCGGCGTCGGTCTCGGCGTCCACGGGCCTCGCCGACTACAACATCGACGCCGCGACGTGCCAGCGCGACCTGTGGACCGGCAGCGGCGCGCTCGCGACCCGCGTGCAGAACGGCGTCAAGGAGACGTACCGGACCGCCAACCTGCGCGGCCGCCCCGCGATCATCGTGCACGGTCGCGCCGACGCCGTCGTGCCCGTCGCGTTCTCGTCGCGCCCCTACTACGGGATGAACAGGATCGTCGAGGGCTCGGCGTCGAAGCTCACGTACATCGAGGTGACCAACGCGCAGCATCTCGACGCCCTCAATTCGACGGTGGCCGGGTATGACACGCTGTTCGTGCCGCTGCACTACTACTTCGTCAAGGCGATGGACGCGATGTGGGCGCACCTGACGATCAACGTGCCGCTGCCGCCCGCGCAGCTCGTGCGGGCGGTTCCACGCGGCGGCACGGCCGGCTCGGCGCCGCCGATCACGACCGCGAACGTGCCGCCGATCCTGGCGGCGCCGCCCGCGGCGAACCAGATCACGTTCGCCGGCAACACGCTGACGATTCCGGACTGATCCCGCGGCAAAGCCGCGGGATCATCCCGAGGCGCGCAGCGCCGAGGGATCTGCTTTCGTGCGCAGCGCCGAGGGATCTGCTTTCGTGCGCAGCGCCGAGGGATCTGCTGTCGCGCGCCGCGCCGACGGTCTTCGCGCGGCGCGGCCACCGCGCCATCCGGTACAATGCAACGGCCGCCCCGCTCGGGGCGGCCGTCCTGTTTTGCCCCGCCCGAGAGCGTCGCCATGTCGTTCCGCATGACCCCCGAGGAGATCGTCTCCGAGCTCGACAAGCACATCGTCGGACAGGAGGCGGCGAAGCGGGCGGTCGCGATCGCGCTGCGCAACCGCTGGCGGCGCCAGCAGGTGCCCGAGCCGCTGCGGCACGAGATCACGCCGAAGAACATCCTGATGATCGGCCCGACCGGCGTCGGCAAGACCGAGATCGCGCGCCGCCTCGCGCGCCTGGCCGACGCGCCGTTCGTCAAGGTGGAGGCGACCAAGTTCACCGAGGTCGGCTACGTCGGCCGCGACGTCGACACGATCATCCGCGACCTGGTCGAAGTGGCGATCAAGGACACGCGCGAGGCGGAGGCGCGGAAGGTGCGCGACCGCGCCGCCGACAACGCGGAGGAGCGGCTGCTCGACGTGCTGCTGCCGCCGGCACGCGAGGTGAACTTCGCGGACCTGAAGCCGACGGACTCGGCGACGCGGCAGAAATTCCGCAAGATGCTGCGCGAGGGCTCGCTCGACGAGCGCGAGGTCGAGATCGAGGTCTCCGCGATGCCCGCGCAGATGGAGATCATGGCCCCGCCCGGCATGGAGGAGCTCACCAGCCAGATCCAGGGGATGTTCCGCGAGATGGGCGCGGGACGGCGCAAGGTCAAGAAGATGACGGTCGCCGAGGCGATGAAGGTGCTGACCGACGAGGAGGCCGCGCGCCTCGTCAACGACGACGAGATCCGCGCGAAGGCGCTGGCGGCGGCCGAGCAGAACGGGATCGTGTTCCTGGACGAGATGGACAAGATCGCCTCGCGCTCGGACCTGCACGGCGCGGACGTCTCGCGGCAGGGCGTGCAGCGCGACCTGCTGCCGATCGTCGAGGGCACGACCGTGTCGACGAAGTACGGCATGGTCAAGACGGACCACGTGCTGTTCATCGCGTCCGGCGCCTTCCACCTGTCGAAGCCGTCCGACCTCATCCCCGAGCTGCAGGGCCGCTTCCCGATCCGCGTCGAGCTCTCGTCGCTTTCGGTGTCCGATTTCGAGAAGATCCTCACCGCGACCGACGCGTGCCTGACCCGCCAGTACGCGGCGCTGCTCGCCACGGAGCAGGTGCACCTCGACTTCCGCGAGGACGGCATCCGGCGCCTGGCCGAGATCGCGTACGCCGTCAACGAGAAGCAGGAGAACATCGGCGCGCGGCGGCTGTACACGGTGATGGAGCGCCTGCTCGACGACGTGTCGTTCCACGCCGCGCGGCGCACCGGCGAGCACATCGCGGTCGACGCGGAGTTCGTCGACGCCACGCTCGCCGGCATCGCCGGCGACGACAACCTCGCCCGGTACATCCTGTGACGGCTTCGCCGCGCGCCGCGACGCCGCCGCGGCCCGGACCTCGCCGCGCGGCTCCGCCGTGATCGAGCGCGTCCTCGGAATCTTCCTGCCCGTGCTGCTGGTGGTGACGGTCGGGTACCTCTTCGCGCGCCGCGTGAAGCCCGACATGGCGATGGTCAACCGGATCTCGATGACCATCCTCGCGCCGGCGCTCATCTTCTCGGCACTCGCCAGCAAGGACTTCGACGTCGGGGCCTACGGGCTGCTGATGCTCGGCAGCGTCGGCGTCGTGCTGGGTTCCGGCCTCCTCGCGTGGCCGTTCGCGCGCCTGCTGCACGCGGACGTGCGCACGTTCGTGCCGCCGATGATGTTCAACAACTGCGGCAACATGGGCCTGCCGCTCGCCGTGCTCGCGTACGGCGCGTCGGGGTTCTCGGCGATGGTCGCGCTGTTCACGATCTCCAACCTGCTGCACTTCACGCTCGGCCAGTGGATCGTCGACCACCACGCGCGCTTCGGCAGCCTGCTGCGCAACCCGATGGTGTGGTCGACGTTCCTCGGGTTCCTGTTCGCGCTCACGCATCCGCCGATGCCCGAGTGGGCGTCGGTCGCCATCCGCATGGTCGGCGACGCGCTGGTCCCGATGATGCTGCTGTCGCTGGGCGTGCGGCTGTACGAGGTGCGCTGGGACGACTGGCACCTCGGCGTGATCGGCGGGCTCGTGTGCCCGCTGACCGGCATCGCGATGGCCGCGCTGCTCTCGCCGCTGCTCGGCCTCGACCGCGACCAGCAGGGCCTGCTGCTGATCTTCGGGAGCCTGCCGCCCGCGGTGCTCAACTTCATGGTCGCCGAGCAGTTCCGGCAGGAGCCCGCGAAGGTCGCGTCGATCGTGCTGATCGGCAACGTGCTGTCGATCGTGTTCGTGCCGCTCGGCCTCGTCCTGGCGCTGCACTGAGCATCGCGATGGGCTTGCAGATCGACGCGATCCTGTTCGACCTGGGCGGGGTGGTGATCGAGCTCGCCGGCGTCGAGAAGATGCTGGAGTGGTCGGAGGGCGTCGACACGACCGACGAGCTGTGGCGCCGCTGGCTGCACTCCGACGCCGTGCGGCGCTTCGAGACGGGCGCGATCGGCCGCGATGCGTTCGCCCGCGAGGTGATCGCCGAGTTCGGCGTCCCCGTTCCGCCCGACGAGTTCCTCGCCGCGTTCACGTGGTGGCCGCGATCGGTGCTTCCCGGAGCGTTCGAGCTCCTGTCCGCGCTGCGCGGCCGCTACCGCCTCGCGAGCGTGTCCAACACCAACGAGATCCACTGGCAGCGGTTCTCGCAGACGTGGTCGCTGGACGCCGCGTTCGACCACAACTTCCCGTCGCACCTCGTCGGCAAGCTGAAGCCCGACGCCGACTATTTCGCGCACGTCGTGGAAGCGATCGGCGCACCGGCGCACCGCGTGCTGTTCGTCGACGACAACGCGATCAACGTCGACGCCGCGGCGCGCCTCGGCCTCCACGCGCGCCGGGTCGTCGGCGTGGAGGGCGCTCGGCAGGCGTTGCGCGAGATCGGTTTGCTCGACCACCTCGGGTAACCGGCGCGCCATGGGTCATTTCCTGCTGCTCCCGCACGGCACATCCGGAAGCATCTACCCCTTCGTCTGGCTCGGCCGCCAGCTGCAACGGCACGGCCACCGGGCGACGCTGGTCACGGCCGATGCGTATCGCGAGGTCGCCGCCAGCGCGGGGCTCGGCTTCGCCGGCGTGGGCAACGACGAGCTCGCGGCGCTGCTCGCCGATCCGCAACTCTGGACGCAGGCCGACGGCGCCCGCGTGTCCTACGAGCACGCGGCGCGGTCGACCCGCGGCTTCGTCGATGCGGTCGAGGCCATCGTCGCGCGCGACGGCCTGCCCGACCTCATGCTCGCGCCGATGATCAACTTCGGCGCGCGCCTGCTGCGCGAGAAGCGGGGCATCCCGCTCGTCAGCGTCCACCTGTACCCGATGATGTTCGTGAGCGCGCACGACATGCCGCTGTTCGCGCCGGTGGCGCGCCGGCTGCGCCGGCTGCCGCTCTGGCTGCGCCGCGCGCTCCTCATGCTGCCGAATCCGCTCGACCGGGCCGCGCTGCCGGCGGTGCGGGCCTGTTGCGAGGCCCACGGCGTCGATCCCCCCTACAGCCTGTGGAAGCAATGGTGGCACTCGCCGGACGGCGTGCTGGCGCTCTTCCCGGATTGGTACGCGCCGCCGCAGCCGGACTGGCCGCACAACCTGCTGCAGTGGGACTTTCCGCTCGAGGACATGGCGGCCGAGCAGCCGCTCGAGCCCGCCTTGCGGAATTTCCTCGCGGCCGGTGAGAAGCCGGTGGTGTTCACCGCCGGCACCGGCCAGCTGCACGCCGAGTCGTTCTTCGCCGAGGCCGCGGAACTCGCACGGCAGAGCGGCTGCCGCGCGGTCTTCCTGACGCGCAAGCTCGAGCAGCTGCCGAGATCGCTGCCCGATGCGATCTTCGCCTCCGCCTACGCACCGTTCTCCACGCTGCTGCCGCACGCGCGCGCGTTCGTCCACCACGGCGGCATCGGCACCGTCTCGCAGTCGCTGGCCGCCGGCGTGCCGCAGCTCGTCGTCGCGATGGCGCTCGACCAGCCCGACAACGCCGAGCGCGTCGAGCGGCTCGGCGCGGGCGTCGCGACGACGGCGGATCGGTTCACCGCCGCAAGCGCGCTGCCGCTGCTGCAGCGATGCCTGCACGACGAGGCGATCCGCCGGGCGGCCGCGGCGTGCTCGCAGCGGTTGCGCGAGCGGCCCGACGCCGATGCGCTCGTCCGTTGGGTGGAGTCCCGGCAGATGCCGAGCCGGCGCACCGCGGTGCCCGCGTCCGGCAGCGACGCGCCGCCGGTCTACCTGATTCCGGGTCTCGGCGCCGACAGCCGCACCTACCGCGGGCCGTGGGAAGAGATTCCCGGCGTCAGGTTCGTCGAGTGGCCCGACTACGACGGCGAGCCCTCGATTCCGGCGGTAGCGCGCTTCGTCGCGGACGCGTGGCGGATTCCCGACGGCGCAGTCCTCGTCGCCGCTTCGTTCGGCGGCGCCGTCGCATGCGAGATCGCGGGCCTGCGCGCGCTGCGCGCCGTCGTGCTGATCGGCGGCAGTCCGCTTCCTGCCGACTACGAGGGCGCACGCACGATGCGCGCCATCGCACGGTTCGTCCCGCTGGCGCGGGTCCAGCGCTTCCTGCGGCGGCGCGAAGGCATCCGTCGCGCGCGCTACGGCCGCACGCCGTCGCCGTTCATGCTGGCGCTGCTCGACGCCGTCGAGCAGTTCAGCGTGTGCCCGATCACGTTCTATCGGCAGATGCTCGACGCGCTCGCCACGTGGCGGGGATGCGCCGACACCGGTGCGCGGTTGGTGCGCATCCACGGCCGGCACGACACCAAGGTCCGCTTCCCGGCGCACGCCGACCTTGCGCTCGACGGCGGGCACCTGATTGCGTCGACTCACGCACGCGAGTGCGCCGACTTCATCCGCGCGACGCTCGCGCGCCCGCGCGGCTAGAACTTCCAGTTGTAGTACGCGGCGAGGAAGAACGAGCCGGCCTGGTTGTACGCGCCGACCACGTCGCCGCGCCCGCCGAGCGCGACCGGCAGGGCGCCGTGCGTATCGACGTTGAGCCCGCCGCCGTACGCGTACTCGCCGGCGACCCCCCAGAACGCGCCCTTGTCGAGCTGCTGCTGCGCTCCCGCGCCAAAGCGCCAGGCCGAGTTCGCGGGCAGCATCGGGGAGATGTTGCCGCTCTGGAACGCCGAGTCGTATGCGATGCCGAAGTTGACGAGCCAGGGCTCCGAGTACCGGTATTGCGCGCCGGCCGAGACGTGCCACGTGTCCTTGAACTCGAGGTTCCTCGTGACGCTGGTCGGATTGTTCACGTCGTCGAGGCCGAACTGAACCTGGCCGAACTTCGACCACTGCTGCCAGCCCGCGCTGCCCAGCAGCGCCCAGCGGTCGCTCGTCTCCGAATACACGCTGAGCATCACGCCCTGCGGAACCTTGATGCCGACGCCCACCGACGCGGAAAGCAGCCCGCGCTGACCGAGGACCGTCCGCAGGCCGGGAGCGAGGTTCGACCATTCCAGCGGTGCGTTGAAGTCGAGGTTGACCTGCGAGTTCCAGACGAAGCCCCAGCGCGTGCGCGCGTCGGGCTGGTACAGGACGCCGACGTTGGCGCCGAAGCCCCACACCTCGTCGTCCAGCTTCAACTGGCCGTCGCCATAGCTCGGCAGGACGTTGTTGATGGCGACCTGGTTCCTGAAAATGCCGTACATCGCGTTCAGCGACACGCCGACGGACACCTTGTCATTCACCTTGTACGCGACCGACGGCAGGAACGAGAGGCCGAGCAGCGTGGCCTTCTGCACGTAGTAGCGGCCGACCCAGTCGTCGTTGTAGCTGAGCGGCATGCCGAAATTGCCGGTGGCGGCGAACCCGAGCTTCAGGTCGGGCGACACGCTGTAGCTCGTGAACGCGCCGCCGCCCAGGAACCAGCCGTCCTGCCCGACCACGTATCCGCCGTTGTTGCCGCCCAGCGCCGGCGACGTGCCGCCGCCGATCGAGAACTTGACGTCGCCCCACAGCAACTGGCCGGCCGCGAGCACCTGGGTGCCGTCGAGGCGGGTCATGCCGGCCGGGTTGGTCAGCACCGTCGACGCGTCCTGCGCGCGGGCGCCATACCCGGCCGCGGCAAGCCCGACGTCCGCCGTGCCCACCTCGTAGAGGATGATCCCGCCGGCGAGCGCCGGCGCACAGGCAACGCCGAGCGCTGCGACGACCGCAGCGCGCAGCGCGCGCGCAGCCCCGGGTGCCGAACCGTGCATGTTCTTCATGTCGTCCCTTTCCTCGCCGGCGGCTATTCTAGCGCCGCCGCCAAGCTCAGGGCGCCGGCACCACCGTGTAGAACACGCCGTTCGCGCCGAAGGACGGCTTGAAGAACGTGTTGCCGTTGAGGTAGTACGCAGAGCCATTCTTGTTGATCTGTATGGACCCCGGCGGCAGGCTCGCGTAGCTCATGCCCGTGACCCACGTGCCGGAGGCCGGAGGCGGGGCAGCCGCGGCACCGGCCGCGACGCCCGCGTTGTAGGCGGCGCCGGTCGCGGCGGCGGCGTTCGCGCTGCCGGCGGCGACCCCGGCGCTATACGCGCTCGACGTTGCGGCCGCCGTACTGGCCGTGGCCGCGGCGGCGCCTGCGGCCACCCCGACGACCGCACCCGCGGCGGCGGCACAACCGTAGCAGCCAGCGGAGTAGTACGGCACCGCGACCGGCGGATGGTAGGCCGGGTACGTCGGGTACGCCGGGTAGCCTGGCGGATGGTAGGCGGTCGCGCCGGAGGGGTACGTGTGGTACGCGCCGTCGCCGTAACGGCCGTACGTGCTGCCGCCGTACATGTTCGTGTGCTCGGTGCCGCCGCCGTATGCGTGCGCGGTGCTGCCGCCGTAGACGTTCGAGTGCTCGGTGCCCTCGCCCGCCGTGTGCGTCGAGCTGCCGCCCCAGCGGTTCTCGTGGCTGGTCGAGCCATAGCTGTGGCTGGTGCTGCCGCCGAAGCGGTTGGCGCTCGCCCAGCCGTAGGCGCAGCCCGTCCAGGCCGCCATCACGCACAGCGCCGCGACGCTTCCGAGGATCTTCATGCCGAGGCCTCCATCAGTTCGACTTCGCGGGCGCCTTGGCCGGCGCCGGCTTGCCTGCGGTGACGGGTCGAGCTCCACGCGGCGGCGGCGCGGGCGCCGCGAACTCCATGCGTCCCGCAGCCTGCGCCTTCGCCGACGCGAACGTGTCGGGAGGCAACGCCGGGTCGAGCTGCCAGTTCGACAGCTCCAGGTCGTGCCGCAGCGCGAGGGGATCCGCGCGGAAGACCGCGCGCATCCGGCGCGGCAGCTTGTCGTCGGCGCCGATCCACATCTGCACGAAGACGTCGTCGCTCGCCCACACCACCATGTCCGTCTTCACGCCGCCGACGTTCGCCGAGGGTCCGACGTAGAAGGCGAGGATGCCGTCCCTCGTCAACGCCGCGTACGGATCCGCGGCGACGAGGTCGGTGAACGGAAAGTACATCGACGCCTGCCTGAACGCGGCGAGCAGCATCGCATCGATCGTCGGTGGCGCCGGGGCGATGGCCGCGAGGTTCTCGGCCGGCGCGAACGCCGTCATCGTCCTGCCGTCGAAGTAGAACTCCGACGCCGGACCGTCGCCGGGCATGAGGACGCGCAGCCTGTCCGGCCGCTGCATCGCGACGTCGTAGCGCGTCGTGTAGACGATCGGCGGGCCGAGCTTGCTCGGGTACTCGTAACTCGCCACCGCCGTGAACGACATCGTCTTCGCGGCGGCGAGCCTGTCGCTGGCCGCCTTGAGCAGCTCCATCGCGCGCGGCTCGAGGATCAGCTTGAACGCCGGGACGGCCGGCTTCGTGGCGGGCCGGGCGGCCTTGGCGGGCGCGGCTTTCGGCGCCGGGGCGGCCGGCGCCGGCGTCTGCGCGCCGACGGCCGTGGCCAGCGCGAGCCACGCCGCGGCCGCGAGCACGACCGGCAGCGACGAACGCGCGCCGTGATCGAACGGTCTCATCGCATTGCTCCCCTTGGCCGGCACGCCGGCCGGCAAGGTCAGGGAATCATCCCGCATTCGAACATCTTGTTCATCACCGGGCCGGCGATCTGGTTGAAGAACGACTGCCGCATCTGCGGGTCGTTCTTCAGCAGCGAGACCAGGCGCTGTTCCTCCGGCCCGTGCTGGCCCTTGCTCGCCCACAGCTGTTCGCACGTGGACGACTGGTACTTCTGGACGACCTTCTGCGCCACCATGTCCATGATCGGGAACTGCGCGTATGCGAGGGTCGCGGCGGCCGACGCCGCGGCGAAGGCGAGAACGAAGCGCTTGCTCATGACGACTCCTTCGGGCGAATGGATGGATATTGCGTGCCTCGATACGACGGGCGCCGGCGCATGCGCAAGGGACGCGGCTCTCAAGATACGGCAGGCCCCGCTTCGCCACTGTGCATTTCCGGACAGGGCATCCCGCGGACGGCGCGGGCGTGCCATTGAACGCCGTCGCGTCGCGCGGCATCATGCGCCGATGAACCTCCATCGCATGCTGTTGCAGCGCGCCGCCGAAGGGCGGCCGCTGCGGGTGGCGCTGATCGGCGCCGGCAAGTTCGGCACGATGTACTTGGCGCAGGCGAAGCACACGCCCGGCATCCACGTGATCGCCATCGCGGACCTGGCCCCCGCGCGCGCCCGGGCGTCGCTGGAGCGCGCGGGATGGCCGGCGGAGCGGCTGGCCGCGCGCTCGTGCGCGGACGCGGCGAAGGGCGGCGGCACGTTCGTCGGCGACGACGCGCTCGCGGCGATCGCCGCGCCGGAGGTCGACGTCGTCGTCGACGCCACGGGCAGTCCCGCCGCGGGCATCCGCCACGCTCTCGCGTGCTGCGACCACGGCAAGCACGTCGTGATGGTCAACGTCGAGGCCGACGCGCTGGCCGGGCCGCTGCTCGCGCGGCGCGCGCGCGCGGCGGGCGTCGTGTACTCGCTCGCCTACGGCGACCAGCCGGCGCTGATCTGCGAGATGGTCGACTGGTGCCGCACGGCGGGCTTCGAGGTCGTCGCGGCGGGCAAGGGGACGAAATACCTGCCGGAGTATCACGCGTCCACGCCCGCGACCGTGTGGCCGCACTACGGATTCACGCCGGAGATGGTCGCGGCCGGCGACTTCAATGCGCAGATGTTCAACTCGTTCCTCGACGGCACGAAGAGCGCGATCGAGATGGCGGCCGTCGCGAACGCGACCGGCCTCGCGCCGGCGCCGGGGGGGCTCGCGTTCCCGCCGTGCGGCGTCGACGACCTGCCGCGCGTGCTGCGCCCGCGCGACGAGGGTGGCCACCTGGATCACGCCGGGCAGGTCGAGGTGATCTCGAGCCTCGAGCGCGACGGCCGGCCGGTGTTCCGCGACCTGCGCTGGGGCGTGTACGTGACGTTCCGCGCGGGCGACGCCGCCGGCGAGGCCTACGTGCGCCGCTGCTTCAAGGAGTACGGTTTCTCCACCGACCCGTCCGGACGCTACAGCGCGATGTACAAGCCGTACCACGCGATCGGGCTCGAGCTCGGCATCAGCGTCGCATCGGCCGGACTGCGCCGCGAGCCCACCGGGCAGGCCGTTGCGTGGCACGGCGACGTCGTCGCGACGGCGAAGCGCGACCTCGCGGCCGGCGAGACGCTCGACGGCGAAGGCGGCTACACCGTGTACGGCAAGCTGCTGCCGGCCGCGGCGTCGCGCGCGCTGGGCGGGCTGCCGCTGGGGCTCGCGCACGGTGTGAAGCTCCGGCGTGCGATCGCCGCGAACGCCCCGGTGCGCTGGGAGGACGTCGAATACGACGCGGCGGGCGAGGCCGTCAGGTTCCGACGGGAGATGGAGCACGCATTCGGCGACGTGGCGGCACCGCGCCCGTGAGTCCCCTCGCGCCGGCGCTCGCCCCGCTGCGTGCGGCGAGGAAGCGCCGGCGTTCGCACTCCGTGCCTCGCCGACGTCGCATCGCGCCTCACCCGTTGCCCGCGTGCGTGGAACGGTGCGAGGTGGGGGGCGCGTGTCCGTCGCGCCACCGCCCGCTCCACCGATGACGACCGACGTTGCAGCGCACCCGCTCGACAATCCGATCTGGTCGGCGCTGACGGCGCGACAGGCGCACCAGGCGCTGGGCTTCGTGCGCCGGGCGGAATTCACGCTGCTTCACGCGCGGCGAATGCGCTGACCGCCGCGGCGCACGCGTGCGTCAGATCCCTTCGATGATGCGGATCTCGCGGTCGGCGCCGTCGCCCAGCGCCGCCAGCGCCGCCTGGTAGGCCGGCGAATCGTGCGCGGCGACCGCCTGCGCGACGCTGTCGAACTCGAGCAGCACCGTGCGCTGCTTCATGCCGAGCTCGTAGACGTGCGCCGGCTCGCCCCGCGCGAGAAAGCGCCCGCCGGCGGCCGTGAGCGCGGGCCCGGCGAGCTTCGCGTACGCGGCGAGCTTTTCCGGGTCCTTCACCGCGCGATACGCGCTGATCCAATAGGCCTTGGCCATGGGAATCCCTTCGCTCAGTACTTCACGGAGCAGCCGTACGGCGTCGTGCTGGCGACGGTGACGGGCCTGCCCGCCGTCGCCTCGGCGAGCGCCGCCCGCACGTAGTTGTTCGCGGTCCTGCGGTCGGCTTCGCGCGCGCTGCGCTTGTCGTCGATGGCGCCGGCGTAGACGACCTTCCCCGCCGGGTCGATCACGAACATGTGCGGCGTCGTCTTGGCCGCGTAGGCGCGGCCCGTCGCGCTGGTGTCGTCGAGGAGCACGGCCTTGGGCGCCGCGCCCTTCTCGGCCATCCACGCGTTCATCTGCGCGGGCGTCTTGTACTCGCCGTGGTTGCGGTTGGTCGAGTTGATCGACAGCCACACGACGTCCTTTGCGCCCCACTCCTTCTGCAGCGGCTGCATGCCGTTGCCGTTGTACTGCGCCTGCACGAACGGGCAGTCCGGGTTCGTCCACTCGAGCACGACGAACCGGCCGCGGTAGTCGGACAGCCTGACGGTCTTGCCGGTCGAGTCGGTCAGCGTGAAGTCCGGGGCGGCGGACCCCGGCGTGGCCGCGGCCGCGGTGCCGGCGGCCAGCGCGAGGGCGAGCGTGATCATTCGAAGCGATCTCGTCGTCATGGCAACCTCGTTCCGTTGTCGAGGGAGGCGGATTTTGCCGCGCCGCCGTCGATCGTGGCGAGCGCGTCCAGCACCGTCTGCTTCTGCAGCACCTCCGGCAGCAGCATCGGCGCCTTGCCGGGACGGTACAGCACGTAGACGGGAACGCCCTGCCGGCCGAGCGCCGCGAGCGCCTGCGAGATCACCGGGTCGCGGCGGGTCCAGTCGGCGCGCACGAGTTCGACGCCGCGCTGCGCGAACGCCTCCCTGACCGTCGCGTCGTTGAGCACGACGCGCTTGTTGACCTGGCACGTGACGCACCACGCGGCGGTGAAGTCGACGAACACCGGCTTCGCGCCCGCCGTCAGCTCGCCCAGCAGCGCCGGCGAATACGGCTGCCACGCGTCGCCGGCGGCCGCCTTGCCGCCCGCGGGCGCGGCCGCGGCCGCGTCGCGGTCCGGTGCGCCGGCGAAGAGCGGCCAGGCGACGACCGCGGCCGCGACGAAGCCCGCGACGGCGATCACCGAGTACGCGCGCGCGGCGCCCATCCGGAACGTGCGCCACGACCACAGCGCGAACGCGACGACCACGAGCGTCACCAGCAGCCGCACGACAGCATCGTTGTCGACCTGCGCGCCCAGCACCCAGGCAAGCCACGCGACGGTGGCATAGAGCGGGAACGCGAGCCCCTGCTTCAGGTGCACCATCCACTTGCCCGGCTTGGGCAGCATCCGGCGCCAGCCGGGGAACCACGACAGCAGCAGGAACGGCAGCGCCATGCCTGCGCCGAGGGCGACGAACACGACGAGCGTCAGCGCGGCCGGCTGCGCGAGCGCGAAGCCGAGCGCCGCCCCCATGAACGGCGCCGTGCACGGCGACGCGATGACGACGGCGACCACGCCGGACAGCGCGGCGTCCGCGTACTTGTTGCGGGCGCTCCAGCCGGCCGCATCGGACGGCACGAGCGACGTGAACTCGAACGCGCCGGACATGTTGAGCGCGAGCACGAAGAACAGCAGCGCGAGCCCGGTCACGACCGCCGGCGACTGCAGCTGGAAGCCCCAGCCGAACTGCTCGCCCGCCGCCCGGAACGCGAGCAGCAGCCCCGCCAGCGCGACGAACGTCGCGATCACGCCGGCGGAGAACGCGAGGCCTTCGATGCGCAGCTTCTTCCTGTTGCCGTGGCCGGGCGCGGCCAGCGCCAGCGCCTTGAGCGACAGCACCGGGAACACGCACGGCATCAGGTTCAGCACGATGCCGCCCACGAACGCGAACAGGATCGCCGCGAGCAGCGACAGCCCTTCCCCGGGCGGGGCCGCGACGTTGAGCGCGGGCGCCGGCGCCGCCACCGGCTTGGGCCCGGCGACCACGGCGCCGGTCAGCGGCACGTCGATCACGATCGCCTTCGCCTGCGTGGGACCGCCGGCGAAGCCGCCGGTCGCCGTCAGGACGCCGGCCACGCGCGTGAAGCCCGGTGCCAGCTGGTTGGCCACCGGCAGCGTCAGCGTGAACGTGCCGTTGGCGTCGCGCGCGAACGCCTGCGTGCCCGACGGCTCGATGCGGCCCTCGTCGAACGGGAAGAAGCGGACGTCGGCCGGCGCCGCGGCCCCGGCCGGCGCCGTCAGCGTGACGACCACCTTCTGCCCGTCGCCGCGCGCGGCGGCCAGCCATCCGGGCGCGGGCGCCGGCAGCGCGTCGCGCGTGGCCGCGATCGCCTTGCCCCATTGCGGATACGGATCGGAGCGCTCGGACACCGGGAGCGCCAGCTCGAGCTGCGCTTCCTCGGGGATGCAGGTCTCGCGGCAGACGAGCCACTCGGCCTTCGCGGCGAGCGTCAGCGTGTCGCCGGGGCGCGCGTCGGCCGGGACCTTGACGTCGGTGAGCAGCAGCACCTCGCCTTCGTAGCCGAAGTTCACGAGCGGCCCGGCGGGAAGCGCCTCCGGCGCCGGCCACTGGATCGCGCCGGCCGTCACTCCGGCGGGCAGCGTCCAGGCGAGCGTCGTGGGCAATCCCGAGTCGCCCGGATTGCGCCAGTACGTGTGCCAGCCGTCGGCCATCTTGAGGCGCAGCGCCACGGTGGACGTCTTGCCGGGCACGAGCGCCGTGCGCTCGGACACGAGCTCGGCCTCGACGTGCTGCGTCGTCACCGGCGCAGCCGCGACCGCGCCGGCCAGGGCGGAGGCGGTGAGGACGGCGGCGAGGACGACGTGGCGCAGCATGCGTTGCTCCGGCTTCGGCCGATCGGCGAACAGTGATTGGTTCGCCACGCTTCCGGTTCGGTTCCCTGCGAAGGCTAGAATTATCCCCTTTTCCCCGCGAACGGCTTTCGCGCGGCCAGGGATTATGACGATAGCATAATTCCGGCCGGCGTGGGCGTTCCATCCCCCGCTCGATGCTCGAAGCCCTGCTGGTGTCCACCGCCGTCGTCGCCGTCGGGGAGCTCGGCGACAAGACGCAGCTGCTGACGCTGGTGCTGGCGGCGCGCTACGGCAAGCCGTGGCCGATCGTCGCCGGGATCGCGGTCGCCACGCTCGCCAACCACGCGATCGCCGGCTGGGTCGGCAACTGGGCCCGCGCGGTGGTGCCCGAGGACGTGCTCCGCTGGCTGCTGGCGCTGTCGTTCTTCGCGGTCGCGGCGTGGGCGCTGAAGCCCGACAAGCTCGACGACGACGCCGCGCCGCCGGCGTCGCGCACGAGCGTCTTCCTCGTCACGACGATGACGTTCTTCGTCGTCGAGATCGGCGACAAGACGCAGATCGCCACCGTGATGCTCGCCGCGCAGTACCCGTCGCTGGTGGCGGTGGTCGCGGGCACCACGCTCGGCATGCTGCTCGTCAACGTGCCCACCGCGTTCATCGGCCGGGCCGCCGCCGAGCGCATTCCGTTCCGCGCGGTGCGCATCGTTGCCGCCGCGCTGTTCGCGGGCCTCGGCGCGTGGGTGCTGCTGTCCCCGTACCTCGGCCGGTGACGCCCGTACCCGCCGGTATAATCAAGGGCTTAGCGAAAGTGACGCCATGAAACCGTTCGATCCCCGCGCCATCGAGGGCGCCGCGCAATCCGCGTGGCGCGCCGCGGACGCCTATCGCGCCGTCGAGCGCCCTGGCGCGAAAAAATTCTACTGCGTGTCGATGCTGCCGTACCCGTCCGGCATCCTGCACATGGGGCACGTGCGCAACTACATGATCAGCGACATGATGTACCGGCACCTGCGGATGCGCGGGTACAACGTGCTGGTGCCGATGGGCTGGGACGCGTTCGGCCTGCCGGCCGAGAACGCCGCGATCAGGAGCGGCGTGCCGCCGGCACGGTGGACCTACGACAACATCGCGACGATGAAGCGGCAGATGCAGGCCGTCGGCCTCGCGATCGACTGGTCGCGCGAGCTCGCCACCTGCGACCCCGCCTACTACCGCTGGAACCAGTGGCTGTTCCTGCGCATGCTCGAGAAGGGCATCGCCTACAAGAAGACCGGCACCGTCAACTGGGACCCGGTCGACCAGACGGTGCTCGCCAACGAGCAGGTGATCGACGGCCGCGGCTGGCGCTCCGGCGCGCCGGTCGAGAAGCGCGAGATCCCGATGTACTACCTGCGGATCACCGACTACGCCGACGAGCTCCTCGACAACCTGCCGAAGATGACCGGCTGGCCCGAGCGCGTACGCGCGATGCAGGCGAACTGGATCGGCCGCAGCGAGGGCGTGCGCTTCGCCTTCCCGCACGACATCCGGGGCACGGACGGGAAGCCGCTGCAGGACGGGCGCATGTACGTGTTCACGACGCGCGCGGACACGATCATGGGCGTCACGTTCTGCGCCGTCGCCGCCGAGCACCCGATCGCGCTGCACGCCGCGCAGTCGAACCCGGCGCTCGCCGCGTTCGTCGACGAGTGCCGGCGCGGCAGCGTGATGGAGGCCGACCTCGCGACGATGGAGAAGAAGGGCATGCCGACCGGGCTCACGGTCGTCCACCCGCTCACCGGCGCGCCGGTCCCGGTCTGGGTCGGCAACTACGTGCTGATGGCCTATGGCGACGGCGCCGTGATGGGCGTGCCCGCGCACGACGAGCGCGATTTCGAGTTCGCGAAGAAGTACGGGCTGCCGATCAAGCAGGTCATCGCCGTCCCCGACGAAACCTTCTCGACCGACGCGTGGCAGCCCTGGTACGCGGACAAGGAGCGCGGCCACTGCGTGTTCTCCGGCAAGTACGACGAGCTGCCGTACGGGAAGGCCGTCGACGCGATCGCCGGGGACCTGGCGGCGAAGGGCCTGGGCGAGAAGAAGGTCACGTACCGGCTGCGCGACTGGGGCATCTCGCGGCAGCGCTATTGGGGGACGCCGATCCCGATCGTCCACTGCCCGGCGTGCGGCGACGTGCCGGTCCCCGACGACCAGCTGCCGGTCGTGCTGCCGGAAGACTGCGTGCCCGACGGCAGCGGCAACCCGCTCGCGAAGCGCGCGGACTTCGTGAATACGCGCTGCCCGAAGTGCGGCGCGGCGGCGAAGCGCGAGACCGACACGATGGACACGTTCGTCGACTCGTCGTGGTACTACATGCGCTACGCGTGCCCCGACGCGCCGACGATGGTCGACGCGCGCAACGCGTACTGGAACCCCATGGACCAGTACATCGGCGGCATCGAGCACGCGATCCTGCACCTGCTCTATGCGCGCTTCTGGACCAAGGTGATGCGCGACCTCGGCCTGGTCGCCTTCGACGAGCCATTCACCCGGCTGATGACGCAGGGAATGCTGCTCAACCACATCTTCTTCCGCCGCAACGAGAAGGGTGGCATCGACTATCACCCGCCCGCCGGCGTCGAGGTCGTCGCCGACGCCGACGGGCGCATCGTCGGCGCGAAGTCGAAGGCGGACGGACGGCCCGTCGAGTACGGCGGCATCGGCACGATGTCGAAGAGCAAGCAGAACGGCGTCGATCCGCAGGAACTCATCGAGCGCTACGGCGCCGATACCGCCCGGCTGTTCGTGATGTTCGCCGGGCCGCCAGACGACAGCGCACTGTGGTCGGACGCAGGCGTCGAGGGCGCGCACCGGTTCCTGCGCCGGCTGTGGACCTTCGCGCAAACGCACGCGGAGGCCGTCGCCGCCGCGGGCGCGTTCGATTCCGCCGGCGCCTCCGCCGAGGCGAAGGCCGCGCGCCGCGAGGTGCACCTGAACCTCCGGCAGGCGACCTACGACTACGAGCGCATCCAGTACAACACCGTCGTCTCGGCCGGGATGAAGATGCTGAACGCGCTCGAGGCGCTGCCCGTGCAGGCCGCCGGCGGGGCCGCGGCGGCGCGCGAGGGCCTGTCGATCCTGCTGCGCGTGCTCTACCCCGTGGTGCCGCACACCACGTGGGCGCTGTGGAACGACCTCCGCTTCGCCGCGCAATCCGGCGACCTGCTCGACGCGCCGTGGCCGGAGGTCGACGCCGCCGCGCTCGTCCAGGACGAGATCGAGCTCGTGCTGCAGGTGAACGGCAAGCTGCGCGGAAAGATCGTCGTGCCGGCGCAGGCCGACCGCGAGGCGATCGAGAAGGCGGCGCGCGCGAGCCCCGAGGTCGCGAAGCACGCCGCCGGCGCCGCGGTGAAGAAGGTCGTCGTCGTGCCGGGGCGCCTCGTCAATGTCGTGGTCTAGGGCGCTCGTCGCGGTCGCCGCCGCTGCCGTGCTGTCGGCGTGCGGCTTCCACCTGCGCGGCGACGCGAGCTTCCCGTTTTCGTCCGTGTACATCGACGCGCCGTCGGCCAAGCCCTTCGCGCAGGAGATGGGCCGCGCGATCGGCGCCGGCAGCGGGGCGAAGGTCGTCGACGAGGCCGGCACGGCCGAGGTCGTGCTGGCCATTCCCTCGGTGATCGACGACAAGGACGTGCTGTCGCTGTCGTCGGGCGGCTCCGTGCGCGAATACGCGCTCGCGAAGCGCGTGCAGTTCCGGCTGCACGACAAGAACGGCAACGACTGGATGCCGGCCGGCCAGATCGTCGTCCGGCGCTCGTACACGTTCAACGAGACGCAGGTGCTCGCGCGCGACCTGCAGGAGCAGCGGCTGCTGCGCGAGATGCAGACCGACGCCGTGCAGCAGATCGTTCGCAGGCTCCAGGCGGCACGCAAGCCGACGTAACTCATGCCAACGCAAATCGCTGGCGCCGCGCTACGCGCGGGCGGCGCGATTTGCGTTGGAAGATGTTGGCGCGGAAACCTTCGGGCGGCCGGGCGGTTTCCGCGTAGCAAGGGCCACGAAGCGCGCCGTTCACAGGTCGCTGCGCTCCCCGTTCGGTAGCGCGCGCATGCGAGCTGACTGCCTCAGGCCAGCGCTTCGCCGATGCGTGCATGGCTGAAGGGCCCGAGTGCGCTATGCTGGCGATCCGTCCGTCCCGGCGCAGAACCGACCTTGCAGCTCAAGCTCGACGACCTCGCGAACCACCTCGCGCGCGGCGTGGCGCCGCTGTACGTCGTCCACGGCGACGAGCCGCTGCTCGCGCTGGAGGCCGGCGACGCGATCCGCGCGGCGGCGCGGACGGCGGGCGCCGCCGAGCGTGACGTCCTCGTCGTCGAGCCCGGCTTCAAGTGGGACGCGTTCCTCGCGGCCAACGCCAACGCGAGCCTCTTCGGCGACCGCAAGCTCGTCGACCTGCGAATCCCGTCGGGCAAGCCCGGCGTGGAAGGCGGCAAGGCGCTGGAAGCGTACGCCGCGTCGCCGAACCCGGACAACGTGACGCTGGTCACGCTGCCGCGCCTCGACCGCGCGACGCAGGCGTCGGCGTGGTTCTCGGCGCTGGCGGGCGCGGGCGTGACGGTCGCCGTGTACCCGGTCGAGCGCGACGCGCTGCCGGGGTGGATCGCCGGGCGGCTCGCCGGCCAGCGCCAGCGCGCGTCGCGGGAAACGCTCGCGTTCCTCGCCGACAACTGCGAGGGCAACCTGCTGGCGGCGCGACAGGAGATCGAGAAGCTCGCGCTGCTGCTGCCGGAGGGCGAGCTCGCGCACGCGGCGGTGGAGGACGCGGTCGCCGACGTCGCGCGCTACGATGTCTTCGAGCTCTCCGAGGCGTGGCTCGGCGGCGACGCCGCGCGCGCCGTGCGCATCCTGCGCGCGCTCGAGGCGGAAGGCGAGGCGCCCACGCTCGCCGTCTGGCAGCTGTCCGAGGACGTGCACGCGCTCGCCGCGGTCACCACGATGATGCGCGGCGGCACACCCGCGTCGGCCGCGGTCCGCAGCGCCCGCGTCTGGGGCAAGCGGCAGCCGGCGCTCGAGCGGGCGGCGCACCGCGTATCGCCCGCGCTCATTGCGCCGCTGCTGGTCGCCACCGCGTCGCTCGACGCGCTCGCCAAGGGCATCGGGCGCGGCAACGCGTGGGACGAGCTCGAGAACGCCGCGCTGGCGCTGGCCGGCAAGCCGGCGCTGCCGTTGGGGTCAGGGCCGTAAAGGTTGCCGGCCGAGCTCGCGCCTTCGCGCGAGCGGCTTCGGCACACCGTGCGGCTCCGGCCGCCATTTCCGCCGCGACCCGCCGATTCGCCGCAACAGCAGGTCCCTCGCTGCGCTCGGGATGACACCGGAAGCGACGAGGCCGCGCGGCTTGCGGCCGCGCGACCGCGGCACGTCGACGGTCCGCGCTCGGATCCGGCGCGGGTTTCCCTCGGGCTCCCGTGCAGGCGACGGTCCGAATCGCGGAAATGAGGGTCAGACTCGAATTTCCGACCCGTCGCGATTCGCCTTGTCCACGCGCCTGCCGGCCGGAAATTCGAGTCTGACCCTCATTTCCAGATGCGTCACTTCGCCTTGTGGTCGTTGCCGCCGTGCGCGTGGTCGTCGTCGACGTCGAGCACGAGGTCGGCGGCGCCGGCTTCCTTGTGCCGCTTCTCGAGGTCGGCGAGCAGGCCCTCGTCGGTGAGGTCGAGCGCCTCCGAGTGCTCCCAGTCGTGCTTCGCCACCTTCTCGAGCGGGCCGACGATGTGCGCGTCGTCGACCTCGATCGCGAGCTCGCGCCGTGCGTCGAAGCTCCCCGGCGCGAGGTTGACCGACCCGACGATCGCACTCGCGCCGTCGGCCAGCATCATCTTGCCGTGCAGCCGGATGTGCTTCAGCTTGTGCACCCTGCAGCCCACGTCGCTCATGATCCGCAGTCCGCCGACGCCTTCGATCAGCTTCTCCTTCTTGAGCGTGTGCGGCGGCCGCGCCACGATGTGCACCTTCACGCCACGCTCGGCGGCGCGCACGACGCGCTCGATGATCACGGCGTCCTGGTAGCGCTCGTTCTGCAGCCACAGCGTGTGCCGCGCACGGTCGATGAAGTGCGCGAATCGCTCGCGGCCGTTGGCGTTGCACCAGATCAGCGCCGACCCGTCGCGCGGCTTGAAGTCCTTGCGATGCCAGTCGGCATCGAAGCACTCGACCACCTCGCCGGCCTCCTTCGCGTGCCGGGTGACGACCGCGTAGTCGCGCGTCTCCGTGACGTTGCGCGTCTCCCAGTTGAGGGACATCACCCACGCCTCCGCGTCGTCGACGACCATCGACTTCTCGTGCGTCAGGTCGAACGCCGGGTTGCTGTCGAGCACGGCCACGCCGGCCTCGACCAGCCTGCGCCGCGACTCCTCGTTCTCCGATTCGCCGCTGCGGCGCGCCGGGTTGAGCATCACGCGCACGTCGACGCCGCGCTTCTTCGCGGCGACCACGGCGTCGAGCAGGCCCGGGTCGGAGAACACGAACATCTTGATCCGCAGCGTGGCCCGCGCCGACGCGATGGCGTCGAGCAGCGGCTTCGCCGTGGCCTCGGGAAGGACGATCAGCGAGCGGGACATGGCGGCTCGATCATGGCGCGGGTTGGGCGGGCGGCGCAGGCGGAGCGGCGTCGCCGAACTGCACATGGTACAGGTCGGCGTAGATGCCGTTCTTCGCGAGCAGTTGGTCGTGGGTACCCTGCTCGGCCACGACGCCGTTGGCCAGCACGACGATGTTGTCGGCGTCGCGGATCGTCGACAGGCGGTGCGCGATCGTGATCACCGTGCGGCCCTTCATCAGGCGCTCGAGCCCTTCCATCACCAGCCGCTCCGACTCGGTGTCGAGCGCGGCGGTCGGCTCGTCGAGGATCAGGATCGGGTTGTTGCGAATGACCGCCCGCGCGATCCCGATGCGCTGCCGCTGGCCGCCCGACAGCGTGTCGCCGCGCTCGCCGACGACCGTGTCGTAGCCCTTCGCCATCTTCACGATGAACTCGTCGGCGTTGGCGAGCTTCGCCGCCGCGACGATCTCCTCCTCGGTCGCGCCGCCCGGCCGGCCGTACGCGATGTTGTCGCGGATCGTGCCGTGGAACAGCACCGTCTCCTGCAGAACGAACCCGATCTGCCGCCGCAGCGGGTGCAACGCGTAGTCGCGGACGTCGGTGCCGTCGATGCGCACGGCGCCGGCGGCCACGTCGTAGAAGCGCGGAATCAGGCTGACGATCGTCGACTTGCCGCTGCCGGTGCCGCCGACCACGCCCACGACCTGTCCGGGCTTCACGGTGAAGCTCACGTCCTTCAGCACCGGCGTGTCCCGGTCGTACGCGAAGGCGACGTGCTCGAACGCGACCTCGCCCTTGAGCGAGGGCGGCGCGACCGCGTCCGGCTTCTCGTGGATCTCGTCGTCGGCCGCCAGGATCGTCTGAATGCGCTCGAGCCCGACCGCCGTCTGCGCGATCGTGTTGGTCATCTTCGCGAGGTCCTGCACCGGCTTGAAGAACTTCGCGAGGTAGGCGAGGAACACCGTCAGCGCGCCGACCGTCATCGCGTCGGCGAGGATCAGCGCCGTGCCGCGCCAGAGCACGAACGCCGTGCACAGCGCGACGACGACCGACACCACCGGGCCCAGCAGCGACTTGATCCGGCGCGCGTTGAGCGCCGCCTGCACGGTGGCGCGGCTCGCCTCGGCCATCCGCTGCGCCTCGAGGTCCTGCCGGTCGAACGCCTTGACCGACCGCACCGAGCCCAGCCCCTGCTCGGCCACCGCGACGACCTCGCTCTGCCGGCGGCGCACGTCGCGCGTGGCTTCCTTCACCGCCTTCTTGAAGCGCATGACGAACAGCAGCAGGAACGGCGTCACGCCGACGGCGATCAGCGCGAAGTCCCAGTTGAGCCAGAACATGATGCCGAGCATGCCGACGATCGTCATCAGGTCGACGACGATCGACAGCGTCGCCGACGACGCGAAGTCCTGCACGGTCGACACGTCCGACGTGAGCGTCGACAGCATCGTGCCCGTCTGGTGCGTCGCGTAGTAGCGAAGCGACAGCCGGTGCAGGTGGTCGTAGATGCGGATGCGCAGGTCGTTCGCGACCCACTGGCCGACGCTCTCCGTGTAGTAGTTGTCGACGTAGTCGGCGACCGAGTCCATGATCGCGATCACGATCGTCGCGAGCGCCGCGAACAGCGCGAGGCCCATCGTGTTGCGGTCGATGCCGAGGTCGTGGATCCACGCCAGCCACTCCGGCAGCTTGTCGTGCCCGAGCGCGTTGTCGAGCACCACCTTGAGCGGCCACGGCGCCGCGAGGCTCGCCAGCGTCTCGACCATCATCGCGGCGAACACGACCATCACCCACACCCGGTACGGCCGAATCAGCGAGCGGACGAGCCCCGACATCCACGCGCGGGGCGCGGCGGCCGGCGCGGCGGCAGGCAAATCGCTGGGGGGCATGGTGGCGGGCAAGGCTGCGATGGTGGGCGTGCCGACGGCGATCCGTCAAGGCTTCGCGCGCGGATCCGCGACCGGCGTGCACTGCGCGCGGCGTTCGCCGAGCGTGCACGCGGTCAGCGGCGCGCCGCGCACGTCCCACGCCTGCATCCGCCAGCCGGCACCGCTTCGCTCCATCGTCATGAAGCCGAACTGCGTCGTCGTGACGAGCTCGGCGACGACGGCGCCGGGCGCCGGCTGCCGGTCCGGCGGAAACGGCACCGGGAAGGGCTGGTCGAGATCGGTGCCGCCGTTGCCCGCGAGGAGCTGCGGCGGGTGCGGCGACGCGAACGAGATGACCTCGAGCGTGTGCGAGTGCCCGGAGAGCAGCGCCTCGATCGTCGGCGGGAACAGCACGGACGGGTACATCGGATCCAGCACCGACTGCAGGCCCGCGTTGCCGGGGAACGGCTGCTGCGGATTGCCGGGGTTCGCCGCGAAGCCCAGCACCGGGTGGTGGCTCACGAAGAATGCGCGCGGCGTGCGCGCGGCGAGCGCGAACAGCTGCTCGAGCTGCGCCCGGTAGTTCCGGTACATGAGGTCGGTCGGCGGGATCGGCGTCAGGCCGACCCACGACGAGTCGAACACCAGGACCTGGGCGTCGGCGTTGCGGCCGAGCGGCACCTCGTACGGCTCGCTGTAGTTGCCGATGTCGTCGTCGGCCGCGGCGTTGCAGTCCTGCCGCGGCGCGACGGGGCGCGGGTCGAGGAAGCGGAACCATCCCTGCCCCGCGCGGTTGCACGACTCGTGATTCCCGCGCAGCACGATCCACGGCGCCGCGGCGAAGAGGTTGCGTGCCGGGTCGAAGAGGTCCGCCTGCCACGCGTCCCAGCCGTAGCCCCATGGGCTGCCTGCGCACCCCGCGTTGCCGGGGGCGCAGGCGCTCTCGCGGTAGTGGAAGTCGCCGACGTGGATCACGAGGTCGGGCCGGGTCGCGGCCGCGGCGTCCGACACCTGCCGGAACGGCCACTGCGACGGGTCGTTGCACGCCTGGAAGAGGTTGAAGCTGCCGACGATCCGGCAGCCGGTGTCCCCCAGCAGCACGATGCGCTGCGGATCGGCGACGGGCAGCGGCAGCGGGTGGCCGTCGATCGCCGCGTTGCGGGTGTCGGGCGGAATGACCGCCTCGCACGTCAGCACCGGGAACGCCGTCGGCTGCGCCGGGGGATCCGAGCGCGACGGACGTCCGGGAACGGTCGCCGGCGGCATGCGGACCGACATGGGCCGCGCCTGCCCGTCGAAGTCGATGCGCGGGCATTCGGCGGCAGTGGTGATCACGCGCGCGATCGCGACGCCTTCCGGGCCCAGCACGACGAAGCGGTACTCGGATGCCGACGGCGTCTGCGTCGGCGACGACACGCACCCGGCGAGGAGCGCGACAACGGCAATCAGGATCGCTCTCATCGGAAGTCGCCCCACAGGCCACCGATGGCGGCGAGCGCCGCGAGCGCCGCGGTCTCCGCGCGCAGGATGCGCGGGCCCATCCGCACCGGCGTCATGCCCGCGCGCGCGGCGCGCGCGACCTCGTCGGAGGACAGGCCGCCCTCGGGCCCGACCAGCACGTCCAGCTCGCTCGCGGGCGCCGCCAGCGCCGCCATGCCCGCGGACGCCGCCGGGTCGGGCACGATCCCCATGCGCGCCGGCGGCCGCGCGTGCAGCCAGTCGTTCAGTGCCTCGACGTCGCGCACGACGGGCACGCGGTTGCGCCCGCACTGCTCGCAGGCGGCGATCGCGATCTGCCGCCAGTGCTCGAGGCGGCGCGCGCCGCGTTCCGCGGACGGGAACCGGAACCCGTGATGCGAGACGACCGGCTGGATCGCCCTGACCCCCAGCTCGGTCGCGTGCCGGACGATGCCGTCGAACGTATCGGTCGCGGTGATCGCCTGCACGAGCGTGACGGCGATCGACGACTCCCGTTCGACCGGCGCGAACGCGTCGAGCCGCACGGATGCGCCGTGCCTGCCGGCGCGCGCGAGCGTCGCCGCGAACTCGCCGCCGGCGCCGGTGAAAAGCGTCACCGGCTGCCCGACCGCGAGGCGCAGCACGCGCAGCACGTGGTGCGCGTCGGCGTCGGGCAGCGCAAACTCGGTGCCGACGTCGGCGGCGCCGAGCGGCGCCGTCACGAAAAAGCGCGGCGTGCCCATCGACGAAGGCGGGCGGCGACGATTGGACGGGAAGCGCGGAACATCGGAAGGTGGTGCGGCGCGATGCTACGATTCTGCCACAGCCATAGCGCGAGGAGACCCCGATGGTCAGCACGACGACTCCGCCCGGCGCTGCCGGTTGGTCGGCGGCGCCCTTCGAACTGCCGGGCACGGACGGCCGGCGGCACACGCTCGAATCCGTGCGCGGCCCGCACGGCCTGGTCGTGATGTTCATCTGCAACCACTGTCCGTACGTCAAGGCGGTGATCGACAAGATCGTCCGCGACATGGCGGACCTGAAGGCCGCGGGCGTGGGCAGCGTCGCGATCATGAGCAACGACCCGGCCGCCTACGAGGAGGACTCGTTCGACCACATGAAGGAGGTCGCGGCGCGCCACCGCTTCGGCTTCCCGTATGTCCTCGACGCGACGCAGGGCGTCGCGAAGGCGTACGGCGCCGTCTGCACGCCCGATTTCTTCGGCTTCGACCGCGAACTGAAGCTCGTCTACCGCGGCCGCCTCGACGCGTCGGGCCGCTCGCCGAATCCCGCCGCGCCGCGCGAGCTCTACGACGCGATGGCGGCCGTGGCGCGCGGGGAGGCCGCGCCCGTCATGCAGCATCCATCGATCGGCTGCTCGATCAAGTGGCTTCACGACGGGACGTCGTGAAGCCATCCCGGGCCACGCGAGGGATCTGCCGCGCGCCACGAAGCGGTGCGCGTTGCGACTTTCGCACCGCGACGGTGCGGCGGCAATGCGCGGCATTTGTCGTGCGTCATGACGTATGCGCCGCGACGGGACTACGCTGACGGGACTGCGTGCCACCGCGCGCTCGACAGACCATGGACAAGCATTACCTGACATCGCTGCTGGCCCCCGAGTCGATCGCGGTCTTCGCCGGCCGCGCGGACGACCCGGCCGGCCAGACGGCGGACGCCCGCGCGCTGCACGCGGCGCTGCGCGCGCAGCGGTACGCGGGCAAGCTCTGGTTCCTCGACATCCACACCAGCGGTACGTTGGGCGACCTCGCGCAGTCGCGCGCGGACCTCGCCATCATCGCGCTGCCTCCCGCGGACGCGGTGGCGGCGCTCGAGCTCGCGGGGCGCGTGGCGTGCCGCTCGGCGCTCGTCGTCGGCAGCGGGATCGGTCCCGAGCCGGCGGCCGAGCTGAAGCGCATCGCACGGCGCGAGGGCATCCACCTGCTGGGTCCGAACAGCCTCGGCTTCCAGCGGCCGCAACTCAAGCTCAACGCGAGCGTGCTCGGGCCGCTCGCCGGCGCAGGCCCGCTCGCGCTGGTGTCGCAGTCGGGCGCGCTGACGTCGTCGATGCTGGACTGGGCGGCCGCCAACGGCGTCGGGTTCTCCCTCGTCGCGTCGCTCGGGCGCGGCACGGCCGTGGACATCGCGCAGGTGCTCGATTTCCTCGCGCACGACGGACAGACGCAGAGCATCGTCGTCTACCTCGAGGGCATCGCCGGCGCGCGCCCGTTCATGAGCGCGCTGCGCTCGGCCGCCATCGCCAAGCCGGTGGTGATCCTCAAGTCGGGGCGCAGGCCGGCGGGCAACGAGGCCGCGCAGACGCACAGCGGAGCCATCGTCGGCAGCGACGACGTGTTCGACGCGGCGTTGCGCCGCGCCGGCGCGGTGCGCGTGCGGTCGTTCGTCGAGCTGTTCTCGGCGGCGAAGTGCCTCGCGTCCCGCTACCGCCCGGTCGGGCGGCGGCTGGCGATCGTCACCAACGGCGGCGGACCCGGTGTCCTGGCCGCCGACTGGGTGAACGAGATCGGCCTCGACCTCGGCAAGCTGTCGCCGGAATCCGCCGCCGCGCTGCGGCCGCTGCTGCCGGCGTCCGCGTCGCTGTCCGATCTCGTGGACCTGTCCGAGCACGCGGGACCGGAACACTTCCGGGCCGCCGTCGCGGCCGCGGACAAGGATGCCAGCGTCGACGGCGTGCTGGCCATCTACTCGCCGAAGGCGACCGACGGCGCCGAGGCCGTGGCCCGCACGCTGGCCGAGAGCCGGCGCCCGATGGGCAAGCCGCTGCTGACGTGCCTGATGGGCGACGCGTCGGTCGGCGCGTCCCGCGGCATCCTCAGCGACGCCGCGATTCCCACGTTCCGCACGCCGGAAGCCGCCGTCGGCGCTTTCGGCAACATCGCGTCGTATTACCGGAACCAGCAGCTGCTGCAGCAGACGCCGCCGCCTCTGTCCACGCTCGCCAAGCCCGACATCGAGGCGGCGCGCCTCGTCATCGAGAGCGTGCTGGCCGAGCGGCGCCACGTGCTCACCGAGATGGAATCGAAGGCGCTGCTGTCGGCGTTCAACGTCCCGGTGACCAACACGATCCTCGCGCGCAGCGCCAACGAGGCGATGATGATCGCCACGCAGCTGGGCTTCCCGGTCGCGCTCAAGATCGACTCCCCCGACATCACGCACAAATCGGACGCGCAGGGTGTCGCGCTCAACATCATCAACGGCACCGGCGCGCGCGACACCTACAGCGACATGGTGGAGCGCGTGCGCCGCCTGCACCCGGAGGCCCGCATCAACGGCGTGACCGTGCAGAAGATGGCGGCCGCGCGGCGCGGGCGCGAGATCTGCATCGGGCTCGTGACCGACGACCCGTTCGGCCCGGTGATCGTGTTCGGGGCAGGCGGCACGATGATCGAGCTCCTCGACGACCGCGCGATGGAGCTTCCCCCCCTCAACCAGTTCCTCGCGCGGCGGCTGATCGAGCGCTCGCGCGTCGCCGAGACGCTCGGCGAGTGGCGCGGCGCCCCGGCCGTCGACATGGACGCGCTCGAGCAGGTGCTGCTGCGGGTGTCGGAGATGGTGTGCGAGCTGCCGCAGCTGCGGGAGATGGACATCAACCCGATCATCGTCGACGAGCGCGGCGCCGTCGCAGTCGACGCGCGGATCGTGATCGACAGCGCGCCGCAGGCGGCGGCCGGGCGCGCGCACGCCTACCAGCACCTGGCGATCCTGCCCTACCCGGCGCGCCACGAGCAGGTGTGGCCGCTGCGCGGCGGCGGCCAGTACACGGTGCGGCCGATCCATCCGAACGACGCGCAGATGCTGCAGGGGCTGGTGCAGCACCTGTCCCCGGAGAGCCGCTATTCCCGGTTCGTGTCGTCGCTGCGCGAGCTCCCGCCGTCGATGCTCGCGCGCTTCACGCTGATCGACTACGACCGCGAGATGGCGCTCGTCGCCGTGGTCAAGGAGCGCAGCGCGAACGCCGCCGGCGAGATCGCGGAGACCGAGCGCATCGTCGGCATGTCGCAGTACGTCACCAACGTCGACCAGACGAGCTGCGAGTTCTCGCTGGTGGTCGCCGACGACATGAGCGGCAAGGGCCTGGGCTCGCGGCTGATGGAGAGCATCATGGACGTCGCCCGGGAGAAGGGCCTCGCCGAGATCGAGGGGCTGGTCCTCGCGAAGAACCCGGGGATGCTCAATCTCATGAAGAACCTGGGCTTCGCGGTCAAGCCGTTCGCCGAGGATCCGGACTTCATGCTGGTGACGCACGCGCTCTGACGTTCGCTGCGGCGCCGACCGATCCGCGTCGTTCCGGTCTCACCCGAGCAGTCCGGTCGCCCACGTGGCGAACGCAATCCAGCCGTCGGTCCCGGATATCACGAGCTGCGCCGGTTGCGCGGCGATCGCCAGCAATCCGCCCCAGAGCGTCACCGGATGCAGCCTGCCGCGCGTGCGGAGGTCCCAGAGCGCCAGCGCGACGATGAACAGGTCGGTGACCCGGAAGAACGCCGGCGGCCCGTAGTTCATCACGACGGGCCAGCGCGCGACCGCCGCGGTGACGACCTGGATCGTCGCCAGCAGCATCAGCCGCTTGTGGCTCTGCGGATCCCGTCGGCGCGCGATCGCGAGGCCGACGAAGAGCGCGAACAGCCCCATGGCGAACAGCGGAATGGCGAGGAATTGCAGCGGCGGCACCGGAACGTCGACGAAGCCCGTCGGGCGTCGCGCGCCGACGAGCGCGCCGAGCGTGCCCAGCACGACCATCGCGACCGCCAGCAGCGCGCCGAGGATGCCGACGCGGCGATGCAGATCCGTGCGCCCCCGCGCGACGAGCGCCGCCTGCGCGACCAGCAGCGCCATCCACGCGCTGAACGCGAAGCCGTGCACGAGGAAGATCCGCTCGGGCGGCACGACGTGTTCCGGGAACAACGGGCGCAGGTAGAAGCTGCGCGCGAAGCCGACGAAGACGGCCGCGAAGAGCGCCAGCGCCATCCACGTGAAGAAGCGGCGTTCGGCTTCCGCGCGGCCCGGCACGTCGATGGGCGTCGCCATGAGCCCTCCTGACCTCTTCCTGCGCCGCGCTCGATCACACGGCGTGGAGGCGAAAGCGCCCGAATCTACGCCGGAGCCGTCACGACGCAAAGCCGGGTTCAGTCCTGCCCCGCGGGTCTCCCGACCACTGTCCCCTCGGATGGGAACGGCTGTCGCCCGCGAAAGCCCTCGCGGTCCGACGCCGAATCATTGCGAGCCCGGCTCGGCGGCGACGCGGCACGGCGTCGGATTCCCCATACGCTCGGTGAGCCGCAGGCAACGGCGAAACACCGCGGTGCCGCGCGCACACCGGGGTTCGCAGGCTTCCTCCGTGTCGTGAAGCTCGCCCTTCGCAGCGGCCTCTTCACCACCGGCTGCTCGTCGAGTCCCGACCCGATGCCGGCGTGGCGATCGAACATCGCGACCCATGGACGCCCTTCGCCGTGGGCGCTGCCGTCACGTACCGTGCGGCGCCAGGTCGGGCAGCCTGCCGCGATCGCGAACGTACCGGTCCATCCAGGCCCGCGCCGCCTGGTAGTACTCGTCGCGGCGCTCGGTGATCGCGTGGTCGGCGCCTTCGAACAGCAGCAGGCTGAATGGCCGCCTGGTCGCGTAGAGCGCCTTGGCCATGTCCATCGAGTCGCGCGGGTCGACGCGCCAGTCGGCCGTCCCGTGGACGAGCAGGATCGGCACGTTGGCGGGAAGACGATCGACGAACCGTACGGCGGAGCGGGCTGCGATCGCCTTCGCGCGGTCGGTCGCCCAGTCGGGGACCATCTGCGCCGCGACCTCCGTCTCCATCTCGGGGCGCAGCGACATCCAGCGCTCCAGGTCGGCGCTGCCCGCACCGATGACCGCGGCCTTGACGCGGTCGGTCGTCGTCAGGGCAATGTACGTCATCATGCCGCCGCGTGAGTGTCCCCACATGCCGATGCGATCGCGGTCGGCGAACGGGAGCCGGTCGAACACGTGCAATGCGTTGTGCACGTCGTTCACGTCGTCGCCGCCGAACTCGTCCTTGCCCTCCGATCCCGGCGACCCGCGGTAGTTCGACGCGAAGAGCACATAGCCCCAGCCGGTGACGCGCCGCGCCCGGTTGAGGAAGCTTTCGGGCGTGGTCGCGCCGAAGTCCCGGTTGCCGCCCCGGTTGAAGAGGACGCACGGCAGGCGGGCGGCGCCGGCGGGCGCTCCGGCCGGATAGGCAAGGAAGCCGACGATGCGCAGGCCGTCCGACTCGTAGACGACGCGTTCGGCCACGAAGGTCGCATCCGCGCCCGTGGCGATTGCCGTCCGTTCGAGAATGTCGCCGTTCGCGGCCCACGCGGATGCGGCATCGAGCAAGGCGATCGCGCCGACCAGCAGGGTTCTCGTCGTGATCCTCATTGCGTGCGCTCCGGCGCGTTCACGATCGTGAGCGCGAGTATTGGGGGAACGGTCGTGCCGGTCAATCGGATTTCCGAGTTCGACAGAGCGGACCGCCCTTCCCCGGTTGCCCGATCCGCGCGATCTGTCCAGAATAGGCGCCGAGGATCGCGAACGGTCCCGCGCTCCCGATGCCCATCGCCCCTACTGTTCCGCCGCCCACCGGCACGCTGACGTTCCTGTTCACGGACATCGAGGGCAGCACGCGCATGTGGGAGGCGGCGCCCGATGCGATGCAGGCCGCGCTGGCGCGGCACGACGCGATCCTGCGCCGCGACATCGAGGCGCGCGGCGGCCACGTGTTCAAGACCGCCGGAGACGCGTTCTGCGCGGCGTTCGCCACTCCGAGGCACGCGCTGGAGGCCGCACTTGCCGCCCAGCAGGCGCTGCGGACGGAGCCGTGGCCGGTACAGGCGCCGATCCGCGTCCGGATCGCGCTGCACACGGGGGCCGCGGAACTGCGCGACGGCGACTACTTCGGTCCGCCGCTCAACCATGTCGCGCGCCTCCTGTCCGCGGGCCATGGCGGGCAGACGCTCATTTCCTCCAGCACGTGCGAGCTGTGCCACGACCGGCTGCCCGCCGGCGCGGCGATGAAGTCGCTCGGCGAGCACAGCCTCAAGGATCTCGCACGCAGGCAGACGATCTACCAGCTCTCGCACCCTTCGCTGCCGCAGGCGTTTCCGCCACTGCGGACGCTGCTGGCGCCGCTCGATGCGGGCGTGCCGTCGATCGCGGTGCTGCCGTTCGTCAACATGAGCCGCGACGAGGACAACGAGCACTTCGCCGACGGCCTCTCCGAAGAGCTCCTCAACGTGCTGGCGAAGATCAAGGACATGCGCGTGGCGTCGCGCACTTCGGCGTGGAGCTTCAAGGGCACCCGCACCGACATCCCGACGATCGCGCAGAAGCTCGGCGTCGCGCATCTTCTCGAGGGCAGCGTCCGCAAGGCCGGCAATCGCGTCCGGATCACGGCGCAGCTGATCGAAGTGGCGACGGACTCGCATCTGTGGTCCGAGACCTACGACCGCGAGCTGACGGACATCTTTGCCGTGCAGGACGACATCGCACAGTCCGTCGTCGTCGAGCTGCGCCGCACGCTGTTCGGCACGAAGACGGCGGGTGCGGGCGCGGAGGAGGCGGCAAGCGAAGTCGCTCGCGCCGCACAGGGCCGTGGCGACGACGCCATCGCCTACCAGCTCTACCTCGAAGGGCGCTCCCGCGCGAACTTCGTCACGAAAGACGACAACGCGCGCGCGATCGAACTCTTCGGGCAGGCCGTTGCGCTGCAGCCGGACTTCGCGCTGGCCTGGGCATGCCTATCCTCGGCACACAATCAGTCCGTGGCGGCCGGCTTCGCGCTGCCGGCCGACGGATACCGGCAGGCGCGCGCGGCTGCCCATCGCGCGCTGGCCCTGGCGCCGGACCTCGTCGAAGGGCTCGTCGCGCTGGGGCACGTCCAGGCGTCCGATGACCTCGACTGGAAGGCGGCCGATGCGACGTTCCGGAAGGCCATCGACGTGGCACCCGGCAACTCGGCGGGGCTGCACTCCGCGAGCTGGCTCGCTACGTGCTACGGGCGGATCGACGAGGCGCTCGCGCTCGCCCGCCGCATCGTCGTGCTGGACCCGCTGGCCGTCGGCGGTCACATGCGGCTGGCGCGCCTGCTCGCGGACGCGGGCGCATACGACGAGGCAGAAGCCGCGCTCGCGACGGCCCGCCAGCTCAAGCCGGCCGCGCCTCGCCACCACGCGACGCTTGGGCGGATCCGCCTCTATCAGCAACGCTACGGCGAGGCGCTCGCGGCGTTCGAGCTGGTGCCGGTGGAGTGGGAGCGCAAGTCCGGCATCGCGCTCGCGCGCGCCCGCCTGGGACCGCCGGCCGCGGCGGAGGCCGCGTTGCAGGACATCATCACGCACGACGCGGAGGTCGCGGCGATCCAGATCGCCGAGGTCTACGCGTACCGTGGCGACAAGGACGCCGCGTTTGCCTGGCTCGAGCGCGCCTACGTCCAGCACGACCACGGCGTCAGCCTGCTGCGGAGCCTCGCGACGTTTCGCGCCCTGCACGACGATCCGCGCTGGCCGGCCTACCTCGCGAAGATCGGGCTCGCCGATTAGCGGCGCGGTGGAGTCCCCGCTGCGTCATCCCGACGACCGCAGCGACGAGGGACCCGCTCTCACGCAACTCGCGGCATCGGCGAAACATCGGACTGCTCGCTGCGCTCCGGAGGGCACGGATGGGTCGCGTTCAGCGCGAATTCCGGCAGGCGGTCGGGCGGCGGCGCGGACGTGCCGCACGGTCGCGCGCCTGCCGTTGGCGGGCGCAACGCACGCCTGCCGCTACCCCGGAGTCCGTGCCTGCGCGAGCACGATACAGGGCGGGGCTCAGTCCTCTCCGGCCAGTTCGCCGACGACGGTCCCCTCCGGCTGGAAAGGCTGGTGCCGGCGGAAGCCGTCGCTGTCCGCCGCGGCGCTCCGGGCGGCGAGCGCCGCGGCCTCCGCGTACGCCAGTGGCCGCTTTGCCTTCTCGATGGCGAGCCGCTGCGTCGTGCCGTCGACGCGCACGCTGTACCGTCCCATGTTGTAGAGCAGGTACGCGGCGTAGAGGTTGTCGAAGTCCTCGTACTGTCCCTGCTCCTTGCGGAAGTCGCGCGACAGCACCGACGGGAACCGGTTGGGCAGGTCGCGGAACGCCACCTTCTCGTCGTCGTGCGGGTCGACAAACGTCGAGCCGTCGTACTTCCGGTACAGCACGACGTCCATGCCGTAGCTGCGTGCGTGCCACTCCGCGACGAGCTTCATCGCCATCTCGGTCGGCACGTTGGCGTTGGCCGCCGCCGCCAGCGGGCGCCCAGGCAGCATCCGCGGGCGCCTCACGTCGAGGTTCTCGTAGCCGGCGCCGAACCTGAACGCCGCGCCGATCGTCTTGGCGCAATTGAGGCGCAGGTAATCGTACTTGACTTCGCGGTCGTGATACTCGGTGTTCCGCGCGCGGCGGCGGTAGTCGTCGTTGATGCGCGCGAAGAACGCCGCCAGCGCGGCCTTCTCCGCGGCCGGCACGCCGTAGACGCGCACACCGACGACCGAGCGTTTGTAGACCTCGCCGAAGTCGAGGCCGAACGATGCCTTCGGGCTCAGCGTCGACGCGGTTCCGTACAGATACTCCATCTTCGGTATCCGCACCATCAGGTCGTCGGTGTAGAAGTCGGCCGCGTGCTTGCGAGCGCGGTCGGCGTAAAAGTTGGCCGAGTAAACGTAGTCTTCGCCGGGAGCGTCGCCGCGGATGGCCAACGCCAGGTGGCCGGCCGACCCGCCCTTGGACGTGCCGAAACTGATCAGCAGCTCGAGGTCCCAGGGATCCCTGCCCAGGACGTCGGCGGCGGCGTCGACATTGGCGGGCATCGGCCCGCCCGGGCTGCCGAACCCGGCGGCGCCCGCGTTCGCGCACAGCGCGAGTGCGGCCAGCGCGCATAGGAGCGCGGCTCGCGTCCTTGGCAGGAGTTCCGCCGGACCGGCGCTCATTCGACCAGCGCCCGGTACGCATGCCACGTCGCGTGCCCGATGACCGGCACCGCGACGACGAGCCCGACAAACCACGTCGCGAACCCCAGTCCCACGAGCACGACGATCGCGAAGCCCCAGACGACCATTGCGGGCACGTTGGCCGTGAACGCCTTGAGGCTCGTCAGCACGGCGACGATGCCGTCGGTGTTGCGGTCGAGCATCATCGGCACCGAGACGACCGAGATCGCGAACACGAGGCCGGCGAAGAACCCGCCGACGCACAGGTAGGCCAGCAGGAACTCGAGGTTGTCGAGCGCGAAGATGCGCGCGGCGAAGTCCTCGACCGTCGGGATGTCCTGCGTGAAGAAGAGCGCGAACACGACGAGCGACGCGCGCGCCCAGACGAGCAGGACGACGGCGAGCACGAGCGCGAACAGGCCGATCGCGCTCTTGTTCGGCGCCCATGCATCGAGCGTCGGCGCGAGCCACGGCGGCTCGCCCCGCTCGCGCCGCTGCGACAGCGCGTACAGGCCGATCGCGAAGAACGGCCCGACGAGGAAGAACCCGGTGACGAGCGCCGACACGTACTGGTAGGCGTGGCGGAACACGATCACGATCAGGAAGCCCATCAGCGCGAAGCAGGCGCCGTAGAACGCGCTCGGCAGCGGGTGCGCGCGGAAGTCGCGCCAGCCCGCGGCAAGCCACGCGAACGGCGCGCCGGCGCCGACCGTGCGTACGGCCGGCAGCGCTGAGCGTGATTCGTCGACGTCGGTCATGGCGTTTCCCCACCCCGCCTGCTTCGGCGCAACCCCGCGTGCGCCTGTCCCCGGCGCGCGAAATTACAGGAACGCGCGCAGCGCGTCGAGCACCGCGTCGGGCTGCTCGGCCATCAGCGCGTGCCCGGTCCCCGGCAGCGTGACGGCGCGCGCATCCGCGAGCGCGCCGATCAGCGCCTGCGCGCCCTTCGGCGGCGCCATGAGGTCGCGCGCACCCATGACGACCAGCGCCGGGCAGCGCACGGCGGCCGCGGCCGCGAGCCCGCCATCCCACGCGTGGCACGCCATCAGGTCCGCGTGCAGCACGCCGGGCCGCGTGCGCTCCATCAGTCGCATGGCCGCGCCGGTCATCCACATGCCGGGCACCTGGTTGCCGCCCAACTGCTTGCCCGCGCTGTGCGACCAGCCGTTGATGAGATCGAACGCCAGGTGGTCGTCCGCCTTCGCGGCGGCGAGCAGCACGTCGCTGACCGGCATGGGCACCGCAGGGCCGAGGAGCGCAATCTTCGTCGCGCGCTGCGGATGGCGTGCCGCGCACGCGAGCGCGGCGAGCGAGCCCAGCGAGTGGCCGACCAGTGCCGCGGCGGCAGTACCCGCGGCGTCGAGCACGCGCGGCAGCCAGTCGGCGATCGCTTCGACCGAGTCGAGCGCGGCGCCGCCCGACCGCCCGTGGCCCGGCAGGTCGACGGCGAGGACGTTCGCACCGTGGTGGGCGAAGTAGCGCGACTGCAGCGCCCACACGCTGTGGTCGTTCGCGGCACCGTGGACGAACACGACCGTGGGCTGCGAAGCGACATGCGCGCGCGTGCCGGCGTACGCGTAGACGTCGTGGCCGTCGACGGTCAGGCGCATCGGCGGCTCACTCGTGTACCTTCGCGCTGCGCGCTCCGGCTCATTGGCCACCTCGGCCGTCGGGGCGGCCCTTCGGGTCGACAGGATAACCAACGCGCTGCGCCCTCCGGCTCATTGGCCACCTCGGCCCTCGGGGCGGCCCTTCGGGCTCATGCGGCGGCGGCCGGCGCGTGCGACGCGGCCGAGCCCGGCACCGGGGTCGGCACCGGGCGGCCGGCGACGAACGCATCGATGTTCGCGCACACCATGCGTTCCATCGCCGCCTGCGCCTCCAGCGTCCCGCCGGCGACGTGCGGCGTCAGCGCGACGTTCGGCAACGCCAGCAATTCCGGCGGCACCGCCGGTTCGCGCTCGAACACGTCGAGGCCGGCACCGGCGATGACGCCCTCTCGGAGCGCCGCGATCAGCGCCGCCTCGTCGATCACCGAGCCCCGCGCGATGTTCACGACGTGGCCGTCGCGCCCGAGGGCGGCCAGCACCGACGCGTCGACCGTGTGGCGATTGCCCGCGTCCGCGCGCACGGCGACCACCAGCACGTCCGCCCACTCCGCGAGCATTTGCAACGTCGGGAAATACCGCCACGAAACGTCGCTGCGCGGCCGACGGTTGTGATAGCCGATCTCCGTCTCGAATGCCGCGGCGCGCAGGGCGATCTTCTCGCCGATGGCACCCAATCCGTAGATGCCGACGCGCCGGCCGGTGAGCCCGCGCACCCGCGGCACGTACACCGGCGGCCGGACCGCCCAGTCGCCGCGGCGCAGGTAGTCGGTCGCGGCGTACATCTGCCGGACGCTCGCGATCATCAGGCCCATCGCCAGATCGGCGACCGTCGCCGCGTTGGCGCCCGGGCTGTGCGTGACGACGATCCCGCGCTCGCGGGCCGCGGCGACGTCCACGCCTTCGTAGCCGCTGCCGAGGCAGCAGACGAGCCCGAGCGCCGGCAGCCGGTCGAGTTGCCCGGCGCCGACGTGGATGGTGCCGAGGCTCACCAGCACGCGCACGCGGGCGGCGTCCGCGGCGGACAGCGCGGCGATCGCTTCGCGAAACGGCGTCGGCAGCGGTCCCAGCACATCGAAGCGCGGCGCGAGCACGTCGCGCATCCCGGCCAGCATCGGCGTGGCGAGCAGCACGGTCGTGCGCGCGTCGGCCACGCTCACGGGAGCCCCTTCGGGTGGATAGGACGAGCTTCGCGCTGCGCGCTCCGGCTCATTGGACACCTCGGCCCTCGGGGCGGCCCTTCGGGTGGACGGGATGACCTTCGCGCTCCGCGCTCCGGTATTCGCCCTCGGGGCGGCCCTTCGGGCTCATGCCTTTCCCGCCGCGTACAGCGCGCGCGACAGGTCCTCGATCAGGTCGTCCGGGTCCTCGAGGCCGATCGACAGGCGGATCGTGCCCTCGCCGATGCCCGCCCTGGCGAGGTCCTCCGCCGACATCCGGAAGTGCGTCGTCGACGCCGGGTGGATGACGAGCGACTTCGCGTCGCCGACGTTGGCGAGGTGCGAGAAGAGGTTGAGCGACTCGATGAGCCTGCGCCCCTGCGCGCGCGTGCCGCGAATCGCGAAGCTGAACACGGCGCCGCAGCCGCGCGGCAGCAGCTGCTTCGCCAGCGCGCAGTCCGGGTGCTGCGGCAGCTCGGGGTACCCGACGGACTCGACGAACGGGTGCTCCGCCAGGAACGCGACGACTTTCCGCGCGTTGGCGACGTGCCTGTCCATCCGCAGCGGCAGCGTCTCGATCCCCTGCAGGATCTGGAACGCCGTGAACGGCGCCATGCACGCGCCGAAGTCGCGGATGCCCTCGCGCCGCGCGCGCAGCAGGAACGCGGCCGTCGTCGACTCCTCGGCGAACACCATGTCGTGGAAGCCGTGGTAGGGCTCGGTCAGCGTCGGGAATTTCCCGCGTGCCGCGCCCACGTCCCAGTCGAACTTCCCCGAGTCGACCAGCAGTCCGCCGATGACGACGCCGTGGCCGGACAGGAACTTGGTCGCCGAGTGGAACACGAGGTCGGCGCCCTGGTCGAACGGCCGCGACAGGTACGGTGTGGTGAACGTCGAGTCGACAAGCAGCGGCAGCCCGTGCTCGTGCGCGAGCGCGGACACGCGCGGGATGTCGAGCACTTCGAGCCCGGGGTTGCCGAGCGTTTCGCCGAACAGCAGCCGCGTCTCGGGCCGGATCGCCGCACGCCACGCGACGAGGTCACGCGCGTCGACGAACGTCGTGGTGACACCGAACCGCGGCAGCGTGTAGTCGAGCAGGTTGTGCGAGCCGCCGTACAGCGACCGCGACGCGACGACGTGCTGCCCCGCGCCCAGCAGCGTGACAATGGCCAGGTGCAGCGCCGCCTGCCCGCTCGCGGTGGCGATCGCGCCGACGCCACCTTCCAGCGCCGCGATGCGCTCCTCCAGCACCGCCACCGTCGGGTTCGAGATCCGCGAGTAGACGTGGCCGGCGCGCTCCATGTTGAAGAGCGCGGCCGCGTGGTCGCTGTCCGGAAACACGAACGACGCCGTCTGGTAGATCGGCGTCGCACGCGCTCCCGTCGCCGGGTCGGGCACGGCGCCCGCGTGCAGCGACAGCGTGTCGAAGCGGTGCGTCTTCGGCTTGGTCATCGGGGGATCGGCGCGGGCGGGCACCATTCTAGGCGGATTCGCGCGCGAGCGTAAAATCGCCGCGATGAAGACCCGCCCGCCCTCGAATGAGGGCGAGAATCCGCCAATACCCGACCCGCTGCGCCGCGCGCCGGGTGCGGCCGAGCGCGGCCGCGGCGCGACGTTCAATCCCGGCAACCGCTTCCGCCGCGAGCAGCGCGAGGCGTACGACGACGGCTGGGCGCGGACTGTCGAGGACGACGGTACACCGCCGAAGCTCAGGACGGTCGTGACGATCCAGCGCGCGCGGACGATCATTGCGCGCAACGACTCGCCCGACATCCCCTTCACGCAGTCGATCAACCCGTACCAGGGCTGCGAGCACGGCTGCGTCTACTGCTACGCGCGGCCGTCGCACGCGTACCTCGACCTGTCGCCGGGGCTCGACTTCGAGAGCCGACTGTTCGCGAAGCCCGACGCCGCCGCGCTGCTGCGCGCGGAGCTCGGCAAGCCCGGCTACGTCTGCGACCCGATCGCGCTCGGCAGCAACACCGATCCCTACCAGCCGATCGAGCGCGAGTGGCAGGTGACGCGGCAGATCCTCGACGTCTTGGTCGAGCACGAGCACCCGTTCACGATCGTCACCAAGTCGGCACTGGTCGAGCGCGACGTCGACTTGATCGCGCCGATGGCCGCGAAGAACATGGCGCGCGTCTACGTGTCGATCACGACCCTCGACCGCGATCTCGCGCGCACGCTGGAGCCGCGCGCCTCCGCGCCGCCACGCCGGCTGCAGGCGATCCGCACGCTCACCGACGCCGGCATTCCGGTCGGCGTGCTGACCGCACCCGTGATCCCGGCGCTCAACGACCGCGACCCGGAGGCGATTCTCGAAGCCGCCGCCGCGCACGGCGCGACGACGGCCGGCTGGATCCTGCTGCGGCTGCCGCACGAAATCGCACCGCTGTTCCGCGCGTGGCTCGACGCGCACGTGCCGCTGCGCGCCGCGCACGTGATGAGCCTCATTCACCAGTTGCGTGGCGGCCGCGACAACGACCCGCGCTTCGGCGCGCGCATGCGCGGGTCCGGCGTCTACGCGGACCTCATCGAAAAGCGCTTCGCGCTCGCGTGCAGGCGCCTCGGGCTCGCGCGCGACCGCACGGTCGCGCTCGACACGTCGCGGTTCCGGCCGCCGCGCGCGAACGCGGGGCAGGGCGAGCTGTTCTAGGCCCCATGACTCAGATGCCGAGAACGAAATCCAACAGAACATTCCCCTCCAGCCTGCGCATCAGAAGCGTCGCTTGACTAGGCTCAATGTCGTCGGGACGCGCCTGTGTTGTACTACACGGAGGCGCGCAGGCGGGCAAGCAGAGATACGGCGTCAACCGCTTTGTAATCTCTATCGCTTACATCGTAGCGAGTGCATTCATCGGGCCGGTACGTGCCCTCCTTCGTTTTCGCCGCCACACGAGCGATTGCGGTGTTGCCAACCACTTCAGCATCCCCTCCATTGGAGGGCGAAGCAGGTGCGAACGCGTGCCCTGACTCCTCCCAGTTGCCGTTCCAGCGGCAATTGCGAGATTGAGCAACGTTCCCGCGTGGCGCTTCGAGACAACATTGGGACGATTCGAAATGAAGTTCAAATCAGTGCTTACGACCTTCGCTGCTGTACTGCCTCTTGCCGTGATCCCACCGGCGAGCGGCTACAACTTCTGGGACCAAGGGTTAGTTGCGGGCACCGTAAACACGGCGTTCACCGATGCGCTGATGGGAAGCGCGGGGCACCCGATCACCTATAGCTACTGTCTATTTCCGTCGCCGGATCCCTACACCCCGGTGCCACCGCCGAGTCCGCTGCCCAATCACTACGTAATCAACATGCCGGTGTGTTCGCTGAGCAGCCCTACCACTTGGAGCCCATCGAATACTGGCTGGAACCAGAACGGGGCGTTTGGTGCATCCAGCTACTGGGTGCTCGACCTGAACAACGACTCGGCAGCTCCCGCAGGCTCTTTCGTCTCATGCAATCAGGGACCTCCGGATTACTCGACTTGGGTTAGCCCGCCCGGCAGCGGTCTCACCGGATTCTCTGTCATCAAGGACTATGGGGCCGGAGAGAGTTTCTTCCGCGCCCACTTGGTCCATAACCTCGTGTACAGCAACCCGTGCGGCAACGCTGTCTCGTTCATGGCCATCGGAGCACAGGATACGCGCGGTAACGGGGGACTTGTGGGCGCCCTGAACCCGACTTCAGGTGTGCCGTCGAAGGTCAGCTTTACGGCCAAGCTCTGGGACCACATGACCCCTACTCCGGATCCAGTATGGGGTGCCGGCGCCACCTTCTTTCGGCTGATCGCCGTCGCGCAATGGCAAGATGCAATTGGACGCGACGTCCCGCGGATGATTCAGCTCAACCTCTTCCATGACACGCTAAACGACGGCTTCGTCGGACGTGGCTGGAACTGGCCACTTCAACAAGCGTTCTACTTCCCTGGCGCAGACATCGCCTACATCGATGTTGAGCAACTT
>JAXMFI010000007.1:0-139596 GCA_046347835.1 Burkholderiales bacterium
GGCATCGTCACGTCGCGCACGTGGTTCGACAAGCTGCCCGCCGACCAGCAGAAGGTGCTGCTCGAGGAGACCGAGGCCGCCGGCAAGTGGGCGTCCGAGAAGACGATCGAGTCGCTGGCCGACTACGAGAAGAAGCTGCGCGAGAAGGGCGTGTCGGTGGTCGAGATCGACAAGACGCCGTTCAAGAACGCGACGGCCGGCGTGTACGCGACGCTGGGCTACACGGACCTGCGCGCCGAAGTGAACAAGGCCCTCGGGAAGTGACACATAGCATTTCCGTGTCATCCCGACGAGCGCAGCGAGGAGGGATCTCGTGCACCACCGCCGCCGCGCCGTCCCGACGAGCGCAGCGAGGAGGGATCTCGTGCGGCACCGCCGCCGCGCCGTCCCGACGAGCGCAGCGAGGAGGGATCTCGTGCACCACCGCCGCTGCGTCATCCCGACGAGCGCAGCGAGGAGGGATCTCGTGCGGCACCGCCGCCGCGCCGTCCCGACGAGCGCAGCGAGGAGGGATCTCGTGCACCACCGCCGCCGCGCCGTCCCGACGAGCGCAGCGGCAGGAGGTCCGCCATGCCGACTAGCGTGTTCCACCGCCTCGCGCGCGGCGAGGAGATCGCCGCGCGCGCGTGCCTCGCCGGCTGCTCGGCATTGGTATTTGTCGCCGCCGTCACCCGCGCGTTCGGCAGCCCGGTGCTGTGGGCGATCGACGTCGCGATGCTGCTGTTCATCTGGTGCGCGTTCCTCGGTGCCGACGCGGCGCTGCGCGCGCACCAGCACATCATCATCGACATCGTCGTGCGGCTGCTGCCGCAGCCCGTGCAGCGCGTGCTGTTGATCGTGCACTGGATCATCATGATCGCGTTCCTGGGGACGCTCGTCGTGCTCGGCACCGAGCTCACGCTCCTCAACTGGCAGCGGCCCATGGGCGATACCGAGATCTCGTACGCGTTCGTCACCGCCGCGGTCCCGGTGGGCTCGCTGCTCCTGATGATCACCGCGCTGCGGCAGCTCGTCGGCTACTTCCGGAACCACGGGCTCAGGTTCGGCGGCGGGGAGAGCCCGCTGTGACCGTCGCGCTGACCGGGCTGTTCCTCGCGCTGATGTTCCTCGGCATGCCGGTCGCGTTCGCGGTCGGCGTGGCGAGCCTCGTCTTCTTCCTCACCTCCGATACCATTCCCGCGCAGATCGGCGTGCAGCGGATCGCGTCGGCGACGCAATCGTTCCCGCTGCTCGCGGTGCCGCTGTTCGTGCTGGCCGGGAACCTGATGAACGTCTCGGGCATCACCGACCGCATCATCTCGCTCGCCAAGGTGATGACCGGCTGGATCACCGGCGGGCTCGCGCAGGTCGCGATCGTGGTGTCGGCGCTGATGGGCGGCGTGTCGGGCTCGGCGGTCGCCGACGCCGCGATGGAGGCGCGCATCCTGGGGCCCGCGATGCTCCAGCAGAAGTTCTCGCGCGGCTTCACGTGCGCGGTCATCGCCGTCGGCTCGCTGATCACGGCGACGATCCCGCCCTCGATCGGCCTCATCCTGTACGGATTCCTCGGCAACGTCTCGATCGGCAAGCTCTTCATCGGCGGCGTGGTGCCCGGCCTGCTGATGACCGTGCTGCTGATGGGAATGACCTGGGGCATCGCCTCCCGGCGCGGCTACAAGCCGGACGGCAGGTTCCCGGGGATGCGCGAGCTGCTGCGCGAGCTCAACTACAGCAAGTGGGCGCTGCTGTTCCCGGTGTTCCTGGTGATCGGCATCCGCTTCGGCATCTTCACGCCCTCGGAGGTCGGCGCGTTCGCGGTCGCGTACGCGATCGCGGTCGGCGTGCTCGCCTACCGCCAGCTCGACTGGAAGAAATTCAACGAGGCGCTGCGCCACAGCGTGCACGACATCGGCATGATCATGCTGATCATCATGCTGTCCGCGATGATCGGGTACGTGATCTCGCTCGAGCAGGTGCCGGCGCACGCCGCCGAGTGGATCGTCGGCGTCACGCAGAACAAGCAGGTGCTGATGTCGATGCTGATCGTGTTCATCCTGATCCTCGGCATGTTCCTCGAGAGCACCGTCATCACGCTGCTGCTGACGCCGATTCTCGTGCCGATCGTGGTCAAGGCGGGCATCGACCCGGTCCACTTCGGGCTCGTGATGATGACGTCCACGACGCTCGGCAGCATGACGCCCCCGGTGGGCGTCGCGATGTTCACCGTCTGCGGGCTCCTGAAGACGCCGCTCGACGAGTACACGCGCGAGGCGATCCCGCTGATCTTCGCGGTGATCGCGCTGATCTTCGCGATGGCGTTCTTCCCGGGGATCGTGATGTTCCTGCCCAATCTGCTGATGCCGTAGGCCCGTATGTCTTCCACCACGATTTCCGCCATCCGCGCCACCCCGGTCACCGTTCCGCTGGAGGCGCCGATCCTGCACAGCAACGGCGCGCACTGGGGGCGCTTCGTGCGCACGATCGTCGAGGTGGAGACGGCGGACGGCTACCTCGGGCTGGGCGAAATGGGCGGCGGCGGCGGAGACGCGACGCGCGCGTTCGCCGGCCTCGTGCCCTACCTCGCCGGCCACGACGTGTTCGCGCTGGAGGCGCTGAAGCTCAAGATCTGCAACCCGACGGCGAGCCTCTACAACAACCGCACGCAGCTGCACGCGGCGATCGAGTTCGCCTGCCTCGACGTCATGGGCCAGAAGCTCGGCGTTCCCGTGCACGCGCTGCTCGGCGGCAAGCTGCGCGACGCCGTGGCGTTCGCGAGCTACCTCTTCTTCCGCTACGCGGACCCCGCGACCGGCCGGGGCGAGGTGCGCACGGCGGAACAGCTGGTCGCGCACGCGGCCGCGCTCAAGGCGGCGCACGGCTTCACGTCGCACAAGCTGAAGGGCGGCGTCTACCCGCCCGCGCACGAGCTCGCCTGCTACCGGGCCCTGGCCGCGTCGCTCCCGGGCGAGCGCTTCCGCTACGACCCCAATTCCGCGCTGTCGCTGGCCGACGCGATCGAGTTCGGGCGCAGCATCCTCGACCTCCGCAACGACTATTTCGAGGACCCGGTCTGGGGCATGCCGCAGATGAAGCGGCTGAAGGAGTTCGTGCCGCTGCCGACGGCGACCAACAGCGTCGTCGTCAATTTCGAGCAGCTCGCGCAGAACGTGCAGACCGGCGCCGTCGACGTGATCCTCCTCGACACGACGTTCTGGGGCGGCATCCGGCCGTGCCTCAAGGCGGCCGGCGTCTGCGAGACGATGGGGCTCGGCGTGGCCGTGCACAGCTCGGGCGAGCTCGGCGTGCAGCTCGCGACGATGCTGCACATGGGGGCCGTCGTGCCGAACCTGGGTTACGCGGCCGACGCGCACTACCACCACCTGACGGACGACGTGATCGCCGGCGGGCTCATGCGCTACGAGAACGGCGCGATCCGCGTGCCGGACGCGCCGGGCCTCGGCGTCACGCTCGACCGCGATCGGCTCGCCCGCTACCACGAGCTCTTCCGCGAGCTCGGCGGCTATCCGTACGACCGCGATCCGGGCCGGCCCGGCTGGTTCGCCCACGTGCCCAACCACGATTGGGCCGATCCTGGCGTTTCGCTGCGGCCTGCGTTGCGCTAACCACTTTCACAAACAGACGCAGAGGCGCCGGGCACGGCAACTTCGGGCGAGCCCCGCGCGGAGACATCCGGGCAATCGTGCGGCCGGAAGCGCTACAATCCCGCACGGACGAGCGAAACGACCGCCGGGGCTCGCAAGCGGGGTCCTCCGCGTCTCTGCGCCCCTTTGAGAAATCACCGGAACGAGGAAACGAAATGCCAGGACGACTCGCCGGCAAGACGGCGCTGGTGACGGCCGCCGGCCAGGGCATGGGGCACGCGTGCGTGCTGCAGATGGCCGCGGAAGGGGCGACCGTGCACGCGACCGACGTCAACCCGAAGCTGCTCGAGGTCTTCAAGGGCGTCGCCAACGTGGTGACGCGCCCGCTCGACGTGCTGGACGACGACGCGGTGGGCCGTACGATCGAAGAGCTGCCGCCGCTCGACGTGTTGTTCAACTGCGCCGGCTACGTGCACCACGGCTCGATCCTCGAGTGCGCGCCGAAGGACTGGGACTTCAGCATGAACCTCAACGTCCGCGCGATGTACGTCGCGATCCGGGCGGCGGTGCCGAAGATGCTCGACATGCACCAGAAGACCGGGAAGTGGGCGTCGATCATCAACATGGCGTCCGTCGCGGGCTCGATCAAGGGCCTGCCGAACCGCTTCGCCTACGGGACCAGCAAGGCCGCGGTCATCGGGCTCACCAAGTCCGTCGCTGCCGATTTCGTGCAGAAGGGCATCCGCTGCAATGCGATCGCGCCGGGCACCGTCGACACGCCGTCGCTGTCCGACCGCATCAACGCGTTCGCGGACCCGGTGGAGGCGCGCAAGATGTTCATCGCCCGGCAGCCGATGGGACGCCTCGCCAAGGCCGAGGAGATCGCGCCGGTCGTGATCTTCCTGGCCTCCGACGAGTCCGCGTTCGCGACGGGGCAGGTGTTCTCCGTCGACGGCGGCATGACGATTTAGGGAAGACTTCTGATGGAAACGGGGCGGCGCGGCCGCCCCGTCTTTGCAATTCCTGAACTGGAGGTGGCATGAAACTCGTTCGTTACGGACCCGCAGGCAAGGAGAAGCCCGGCCTCATCGACGCCGACGGCAAGCTCCGCGACCTGTCGAAGAAGGTGAAGGACATCGACGGCGCGACGCTCGCGCCGGGCGAGCTCGCCAGGCTCGCGAAGCTCGACCCGAACAAGCTCCCGCTGGTCAAGGGCAAGCCTCGCCTCGGATCCTGCGTGGCCAAGCCGTCGCAGTTCGTCGCCATCGGCCTCAACTACATCGACCACGCGAAGGAGACCGGCTCGCCGATCCCCGAGCACCCGGTCGTGTTCTTCAAGTCGCCGGGATGCATGGTCGGGCCGAACGACAACGTGATGGTGCCCAGGAACTCGACGCAGCTCGACTGGGAGGTCGAACTCGGCGTCGTGATCGGCCGCAAGGCGAGCTACGTCGACCGGAAGGACGCGATGAAGCACGTCGCCGGCTACTGCCTGATCAACGACGTGTCCGAGCGGGACTTCCAGCTGAAGAAGGGCGCGTCGCAGTGGAGCAAGGGCAAGGGCTGCGACACGTTCGGCCCGACCGGCCCCTGGCTCGTCACGAAGGACGAGATCAAGGACGTGCAGAACCTCGACATGTGGCTCGACGTCAACGGCGAGCGCCGGCAGCGCGGCAACACCAAGACGATGATCTTCGGCGTGGCCGAGCTCGTCGCGGACGTCTCGCAGTACATGACGCTGCTGCCGGGCGACGTGATCACGACCGGCACGCCGCCGGGCGTGGGCATGGGCATGAAGCCGCAGGTGTGGCTGAAGGCCGGCGACGTCATCACGCTCGGCATCTCGGGGCTGGGCGAGCAGCGGCAGAAGGTCGTGCCGTTCAAGGGGCGCAAGTAGCCTTCCGATCGCGCGCATCCCGGACGACTCCCCGTTCGGGGCGCGGCCGGCCACTGCCATGCACCGACACGGCGATCGGAAGATCGCCGTGATCGTCTCCGGCGCGGCGCCGCGGCGATGCGATCGTGCCGGGCGGTGCCGGCCGGCAGCGCGGCCTCGCGGGCGGTCGGCGCAATCCGCGGGTCAGGCGGGCGGCGCCGCGACCGCGTCTCCGGGCGCCGCGCGCCGCCCGAACGCGAGCAGCCCCAGCGCGCCGACCGTGGCAAGGGCGGCACCGGCGCGCAGCACCACGTTGATCGCCGCGACGTCGTAGCCCGCGCGCTCCGGCGACCCCGCCAGCAGCTCGAGCACCGCGGCGCCGATCGCGACCCCGACGGCCCCGAGCATCACCAGCGACGTCAGCGTGATCCCCGACGCGGCGCCGACGTACGCCGGCGGCACGACCGCCTGCGTGGCCACGCTCGCGAGCGCCCAGCCGAGCCCGAGCCCGACGCCGGTGACGAGGAAGAGCGGCGTGTACAGCCACAGCGAATCGACGCTGGTGAGGCCGACGATGCCGGCGGCGCTGATCAGCATGCCGACGGCCATCGCGCGATCGGCGGGGACGCGCTCGGCGAGGCGCCCCGAGTAGTAGCTGGCGGTGCCGGCGCCGGCGGACAGCGCGAGGAACACGAGGCCCGCCGCGAACGGCGACATGCCGCGCGCCTGCTGCAGATAGAGCGCCGAGAACACGGCGACGAAGCAGAACACGACGTTCGACAGCGAGCCGGCGAGCACCACCGCGTCGAAGGCGCGGTTGCGGAAGAGCGCGAGGTCGACGAGCGGCGAGCGCGTCCGCGCCTCGATCAGCACGAACAGCGCCAGCAGCGCGACGCCGGCCACCAGCACGCCGATCGTGTGCACCGACGTCCATCCCCACGCCTCGCCGCGGTCGAACGCGAGGCTGATGCAGACGAGGCCGCCGGTCACGGCGAGCATGCCGGGCACGTCGATGCGGCGGTCGGCGGACTCGTCGCGCGTCTCCTGCACGTACCGCAGCATCAGCCACGTCGCGGCCGCACAGAAGGGGATGTTGACGAAGAACACGCCGCGCCAGTTGAGGTACTCGGCGAACGTGCCGCCGACGAACGGCCCGAGCGCCTGGCCGATCGCCGAGAAGCCGAGCACCACGCCGATCGCGCGCGCCTGCCTGGCGCCGGAGAACGTGCTCGACACGATCGCGATCGACACCGGGAAGATGAGCGCCGCCCCGACGCCGTGCACGACGCGCGCCACGATCAACCATATCTCGTTCGGCGCCACGCCGCAGATCGCCGAAACGGTGCCGAACACGGCGAGCCCGATCACGATGATCCGCCGGCGGCCGAAGATGTCGGCGAGCCGCCCGGCCGTCACCATCAGCGCGCCGATCGACAGCATGTAGCCGCTGACCACCCACTGCAGGTCCGTCGCGGGCACGGCGAAGTGCCGCGCGATGGCCGGCAGCGCGAGGTTGAGCGCGAACCAGTCCATCTGCACGATCAGCATCGCGATCGCGCACGCGGCGATCACGAGCTTCTCGTCGCGGGAGAACAACGGGGCTGGCGTCACGATGGGCCTTTCACGAAGAGTCGCCGAGGCGCAGAGAACCGCAAGGTTCTCGGCGTCTCTGCGTCTCCTGTGAGACCACCCTACGCGGCGGTGTACGCCGTCTTGACCGTCGTGAAGAACTCGGCGGCGTAGCGCCCCTGCTCGCGCGGGCCGTAGCTCGAGCCCTTGCGGCCGCCGAACGGCACGTGATAGTCCACGCCCGCCGTCGGCACGTTGACCATCACCATGCCGGCCTGCGCATGGCGCTTGAAGTGCGTCGCGTACCTGAGCGACGTCGTCACGATGCCTGCCGAGAGGCCGAACTCGGTGTCGTTGGCGAGCGCCAGCGCCTCCTCGTAGTCCTTCGCGCGGATCACGCACGCGACGGGACCGAAGATCTCCTCGCGCGCGATGCGCATCGCGTTGGTCGCGTCGGTGAACAGCGCCGGCGAGAGGTAGTAGCCGTCGGTCGCCCGCTGCAGCCGCTCGCCGCCGGTCGCGAGCCGCGCGCCCTCGCCCTTGCCGATCTCGAGGTACTTCAAGTCGATGTCGAGCTGGCTCGCGTCGACGACCGGCCCGATGTCCGTGCCGGTCAGCAGCGCGTTGTCGACGCGCAGCGTCGAGAGCTTGTCCGCGACGGCGGCCACGAACCGGTCGTGGATGCCGGCGGTCACGATGAGCCGCGAGGAGGCCGTGCACCGCTGCCCGGTCGAGTAGTACGAACCCTGCACGGCGACGTTCACCGCCGTCGGCAGGTCGGCGTCGTCGAGCACGACCAGCGGGTTCTTGCCGCCCATCTCGAGCTGCACCTTGGCCATCCGCGCGATCGCCTTCGCGGCGATGCCGCGGCCGGTGCTCACGCTGCCGGTGAAGCTGATCGCGGTGACGTCCGGATCGTTGACGAGCGCCTCGCCGACCACCGAACCGCGGCCCATCGCGAGGTTGAACACGCCCGGCGGCAGCCCGGCACGCGAAAGGATCTCGGCGATCGCCCACGCACAGCCGGGGGCCAGGTCCGCCGGCTTGCACACGACCGTGTTGCCGTAGGCGAGCGCCGGCGCGATCTTCCACGCCGGAATCGCGATGGGGAAATTCCACGGCGTGATGAGTCCGATGACGCCGAGCGGCTCGCGCGTGACCTCGACGTCCACGCCCGGCCGCACCGACGCGAATTTCTCGCCGGCCATCCGCACGACCTCGCCGGCGAAGAACCGGAAGATCTGCCCGGCGCGCGCGGCCTCGCCGATGCCCTCCGGCAGCGTCTTGCCTTCCTCGCGCGACAGCAGCGTGCCGAGCTCGTCGCGGCGCGCGAGGATCTCGGCGCCGACCTTGTCGAGCACGTTCGCGCGCTCCTGGATCGGTCCGGTCGACCAGGCGGGAAACGCGCGCTTCGCCGCGGCAATGGCGGCCTTCGCCTGCGCCGCGTCGGCCTGCGCGTACTCGCCGACGACGTCGCCGGTGTCGGACGGATTGCGGTTGACCGACGCCGTCGCGCCCGTCACCCACTCGCCTGCGATGTAGTTCCTGAAGAGTTCGGCCATGGCGTCGTTCCGGAGATGCGGGCCGCCCGCCGGCACGATGCCGGCGCGGCGCCCTGGTGCTAGGAAGCCGCCGGCAGCACGCCGCGGCGGGCGAGGCTCGCCATCAGCGCGCCCGCGCCGTACGTCCATGGCGCGATCCGGTCGGAGGTGTTCACGCGGTTGACCAGCGCGCCCAGCTTCGGCGTGGCCACGGTCACGACGTCGCCGACGACGTGCGTGAAGCCCAGGCCCGGGCCGTGGCGGTCCTGCGTCGGCGCGAACATCGTGCCGAGGAACAGCACGAACCCGTCCGGGTACTGGTGATTGGGCCCGATCGCCTGCGCGGCGAGGTCGAGCGGATCGCGGCTGATCATCGCGAGCGAGCTCGTGCCGTCGAGCACGAAGCCGTCCGGCCCTTCGACGCGCATCGCGAGCTCGCAGCGGCGCACGTCGTCGATGCCGAAGCGGTCGTCGAACAGGCGGAAGAACGGTCCGATCGCGCACGACGCGTTGTTGTCCTTCGCCTTGCCGAGCAGCAGCGCGCTGCGGCCCTCGAAGTCGCGCAGGTTGACGTCGTTGCCGAGCGTGGCGCCGACCGTGCGGCCGTGGCTGCCGACGGCGAGCACGATCTCGGGCTCGGGGTTGTTCCACTCGGACTTCGGGTGGATGCCGATCTGCGCCCCCGTGCCGACGGCGGACATCGGCTGCGACTTCGTGAAGATCTCGGCGTCGGGCCCGATGCCGACCTCGAGGTACTGCGACCACGCGTGCTGCGCGATCAGCGCGTCCTTGAGCCGCGCCGCTTCCGGCGACCCCGGGCGCACGCTGGCGAGGTCGTCGCCGATGATCGCGACGATCGCGCGCCGCACGCTCTCCGCCTTCGCCGGGTCGCCGCGCGCCTGCTCCTCGATCACGCGCTCGAGCATGCTGGCGACGAACGTGACGCCCGCCGCCTTGATCGCCTGCAGGTCGCACGGCGCGAGCAACCACGGGAGCGCGGGATCGCGCGCGTCCTCGGCCGAGTTCGCGAGCACGGGCGCCAGCGGCGCGATCACCGGCAGCGCGCCGGCGCCGCGGATCGCGGCCGCCGGATCGGCGAGATTGGTGAGCGCGCTCGACGTCGGCGCGATCGCGGTCAGGTCGACGAGGTCGTCGCCGCGCACGCCGACCAGGACCGCGCCGGCGACGGCGGGGACCCACGCGCGCCCGACCAGCGTCGCGTGGGCGCGATCGGCGGGAAGGGTGGAGGCGACGGTCAGGCGGGCTTGCATCGGGACGGCGCGGGCGCGCAACGGCGCGCGCCGCTGCGACAGGATAACCGACGCGGCCGCCGCGAAGCTATGCCAGAATGGCGAGCCGTCCGCCCAAACGCACCAGCGCCACTGCCCATGACCGCCGACACTTCCACGCACGAGGCGGCCGCCCGGGCCCTCTTCGACGCACGCAGGACGGGCCGGCTCCTCGCGGGATTGCCGGCGGCGTGCCGACCCGCGAGCGTCGACGACGCGCTCGCGATCCAGCGCCGCGTCGGCGAACTCGTCGCGCAGCCGGTCGGCGGCTGGAAGTGCTCGGTGCCGACCGCGCCGCGGCCGGTCGCCGCCGCACCGATCTTCGCGCCCGCGATCCGCACCGCGTCGCCGTGCCCGGTCGCAGGCAGCGGGCCGGTCGCGAAGGTCGAGCCGGAGATCGCGTTCGTGCTCGCGCGCGACCTGCCGGCACGCGCGGCGCCGTACGGCGAGGAGGAGATCCGCGGCGCCGTGCGCGAGGCGCGACTCGTGCTGGAGCTGATCGGCGCGCGCTACGTCGACCCGGCCGCGGTCAGCTTTCCCGAGCTGCTCGCCGACGGCATCGCGAACCTCGGCCTCTACGTCGGACCCGTGCTGGCCGATCCATGGTCGCGTGCGCTCGAGGCGTTCCCGATCGCCGTGACGTGCAGCGGCGCCGCCTTCGCCGCCCGCGACGGCAGGCACCCGGACGCCCACCCGCTGCGGCCGCTGTACTGGCTCGCCAACTATCTCGCCGCACGCGGCGACCACCTGCGCGCCGGGCAGATCGTCACGACCGGGTCCTATTGCGGCGTGGTCGAGGTCCCGGTGGGCGAGCCGCTCGTCTTCGCGTTCGGCGACCTCGGCGCGCTCGCGGTCACGCTCACCCGCGCCTCATGACGCGCGCGCCGCGCACCCCGGGAGCGGCCGGACGATGAGCCTCGCGGGCATGGGCTGCGTGGCGATCTGGCACGACATCGAGCCGGCGGCCCGCGACGACTTCCACGAGTGGCACAACCGCGAGCACATGCCGGAGCGCGTCGGCATTCCCGGGTTCCGGCGCGGCCGCCGCTACGTCGCCATCCGCGGCGCGCCCGAGTACTTCAACCTGTACGAGGCGGACAGCCCGGAGATACTCGCCGGGCAGGACTACCTCAACCGGCTCAACGCGCCGACCGCGTGGACGCAGCGCGTGATCCCAGCGTTCCGCAACGTGGCGCGGTCGATCTGCCGTGTCATGTTCACCAACGGCGTGGGCAGCGGCGGCATCGTGCTGACGCTGCGCTTCGCGATCGGCGACGCGCAGCGCGACGGCACGATCGACGCGCTGCGCCGCCGGCTGCTGCCGCCGCTGCTGTACCGGAAGGGCGTGACCGGCGTGCACCTGCTGCTCGCCGACGACGCGGCGAGCCGCGTCGAGACCGCCGAGAAGCGCGTGCGCGCCAACGCGACCGACGTCCCGGCGTGGGTCGTGCTGATCGAGGGCATCGGCGTGCCCGACGTCGACGCCGCGGCGGACGACCTCGCGCCGGCGCTCGGCGCGCACGGCGCCGCGGGCGTCGACCGCGCGATCTACCGGCTGGAGAACACGCGCCTCAAGACCCCGTGGGCCGCGGGCTGACGCCGCTGCAGGAGCCTCCGATGTCCATCGTCCCGCCGATCGAATACGCCGACGCCGGGCCCGACGTGCGCGCGGTCTACGACGACATCATGGCCACGCGCCGGGTCGACTCGGTCAACAACTTCTGGAAGGTGCTCGCCCACGATCCCGCGAACTTGAGGCGCGTCTGGGAGAGCGTGAAGGCGGTCATGGCGCCCGGCGCGCTCGACCCGCTGACGAAGGAGCTCGTCTACGTCGCGGTGTCGGTCACCAACAACTGCGAATACTGCATCATGTCGCACACGGCCGCCGCGCGCGCGAAGGGCATGACGCCGGCGATGTTCCACGAGCTGATGGCGGTGGTCGCGCTGGCCAACGCGACCAACCGGCTTGCCAACGGCTACCGCGTCGACGTGGACCCGCGGTTCCGCGATCCGCTGCCACCCTGACGATGGCGCCGCCGACCGATGCCGCGCGGCGCGGCGCACCCGACGCCGCGCTCTTTCCCGAAATCACGCCGTACGCCAGCGGCCGCCTGGCGCTCGACGCCGTGCACGCGATGCACTGGGAGGCGTGCGGCAATCCGGCCGGCGTGCCGCTCGTGTTCCTGCACGGGGGCCCGGGCGGCGGTTGCCTGCCGCACCACCGCCGCTACTACGATCCCGCGTTCTGGAACATCGTCCTCTACGACCAGCGCGGCGCCGGGCGCTCGACGCCCGGCGCCGCGCTCGCCGACAACACGACGCCGCACCTGGTCGCGGACCTCGAGCGGCTGCGCGAGGCGCTGCGCATCGACCGCTGGCTGGTGTTCGGCGGATCGTGGGGCGCCACGCTCGCGCTCGCGTACGCGCAGGCGCACCCGCAGCGGGTGCTGGGCCTCGTGCTGCGCGGCGTGTTCCTCGCGACGCAACCGGAGATCGACTGGTTCATGCACGGCATGCGGACGGTCTTTCCGGAGGCGTGGCGGGCCTTCGCCGGCTTTCTTCCGCCCGGCGAGCGGGGGGACCTGCTCGGCAACTACTACCGGAGGCTCACCGATCCGGACCCGTCCGTCCACCTGCCGGCCGCGCACGCGTGGGACCGCTACGAGAGCGCGTGCTCGACGCTGCTGCCGCAGGCCGACGCCGCCACCAAGTTCGACGGCGACGCCGCGGCGCTCGCGATCGCGCGGATCGAGGCCCACTACTTCGTCCACCGCGGATTCTTCGCGCCCGACCAGCTGCTGCACGGCGTGCCGACGATCCGGCACGTACCCTGCACGATCGTGCAGGGCCGCTACGACATCGTGTGCCCGCCGGTCACGGCCGACGCGCTCGCGCGCGCGTGGCCGGAGGCGGAGTACGTCGTCGTGCCCGACGCCGGGCACTCGGTCCGCGAGCCCGGCATCACGCGCGAGCTGATCGGCGCGGTGCGCCGGATGCAGGCGCGCGTCGCCACGTAGCCGCATGGCGCCGCCGGCGACGCGCACGCCTCGCCGCGCCGTCCGGGTAGGCCTCGTCGCGGCGATCGCCGCGGGCGCGCTAATCGGCGGACTCGACCTCGCCGCGCCGCTCGAGCGCAGGTTCGTCGACTTCGGCTTTGCCACGCTCGGCCGCACGCCGGTGGCGGACGCCGTTCCCGACATCGTCGTCGTCGGCGTCGACGAGCCGACCGCGGCCGCGCTGCCCGAGCCGCTGACGCTCTGGCATCGCCACCTCGGCGCCGCGCTGCAGGTGGCCGCGGGGGCCGGCGCGCGCGCCGTCGGCGTCGACCTCGTGCTCCCCGACCGCAGCTATTCCGGCATCGCGGCGGACCTCGATCCCGCGCTGGTCGGCGGCATCCTGCGGATGCGGCAGGCGGGCGCCGTCGTCCTCGCGATCTCCAGCGACGAGGACGGACGCCCGCGGCCGATCCATGCGCCGTTCCTGGCCGCTGCGGGGCCGGACGGCGCCGGGTACGCGCTCTGGCGGCCCGACCCGGACCGCGTCGTGCGCCGGTTCGACGAGCGGCTCGGCGCGGATGGCGAGACGGTGCCGACCTTCGCCGGCCAGCTCGCGCGCGCGCTCGGCGGGCAGCCGCGATCCGGCGGCATCAACTTCCGCCTCGGCCCGGGCTTCGACGTGCTGCCGCTCGCGACGGTCCTCGATTGGGCGCGCGGCGCCGACCGCGACGCCGCGGCGACCGCGCTTCGCGGCAAGGTCGTGCTGGTGGGATCGGTGCTGCCGCACGCCGACCGGGTGCGGGTGCCGGTGTCGTCGCGCCGCGACGGCGGCGACCGCGACGACGAGCCGGGCGTGCTGGTGCAGGCGCAGACGCTGCGCACGCTGCTTGCCGACCGCGTCGTGCGACCGGCTCCGCGCTGGCTCGCCGCCGTGCTCGCGGCGCTCGGTGCGCTCACGTGGCTCGCGGCGGCGCAGCCGGCGCGCGCCCTCGTCGCGGCCATGGCGGCGATCGCGGCGGCCGTGGCCGGCGGGCTGTTCGCGCTCGGCCACGATCTCGCGCTTCCGGTCGCCGCGGTCGCGACGTCGGCGGCACTCGCCGCCGGCGCGCGGCTCGCGCTCGAAGCAGGCTGCGCATGGCGCGAGCGCGCGTGGCTGCGCGAGGCGTTCGCCGGCTACGTGAGCCCGCACGTCATGGCCGACCTCGAGGCCGGCCGCCTGCGCGCGGCGACCAGCGAGCGCCGGTTCATCGCCGTGCTGACGATGGACCTGCGCGGATTCACGTCCCGCTCGGAGCGGGATCCACCCGAACGCATCCTCGCGATGCTGAACCGGCTGTACGACGACGCGGCGGCGGCGATCCACGCCCGCGACGGCACCATCGACAAGTTCATGGGCGACGGCATCCTCGCGTTCTTCGGGGCGCCGGCGGCGATGGACGAGCCCTGCGGCCCGGCCTTCGACGCGGCGGTGGACATCCTTGAACGCGTGCGGACAATGAGCGAGACTGCCGTCGCGGCCGGCGAGGCGCCGGTCGTCGCGGGCGCCGGCATCGCGTGCGGCGAGGCGATCGTCGGGCACGTCGGCACCGCGACGCGGCGCGCGTACACGGCGCTCGGCGATTGCGTGAACGTGGCGGTGCGGCTCGAGACGCTTACCAAGGACGTCGGCTATCCGATCGTGATGACAGGGACCGTTGCAGCGCGGCTCGCCGGACGCAGCGGGATCGTCCCGCTCGGCGTCCACGCGATCCGCGGCCACTCGCCGCTCGACGTGCACGGCTGGCGGCCGTCGTGACGCGCAGCGTCGTCGCCATTGCCGCACGCGCGATGGCCGTGCTCGTCGCCGCGGCGGGCGCGGCCGCGCACGCGCAGCCCGTCGCCGTCGTCACCGACGTGCGCGGAGGCGCGACGCTGGGCGCGGCCGGCGCGCCGGCGGCGATCCTCGGCCAGGTGAGCGCCGGCGACCGGATCGGCCTCCCCGACGGCGCGCGCGTGTCCCTGCTCTACTACACGTCCGGCGCGCAGTTCGACGCCAGGGGGCCCGGCGCGATCGTGATCGATGCGGCACGCCCGCGGCCGGAACAGGGCGCGGCCGTCGCGCCGCGCACCGCCGGCCCCGCGCCCGCGCCACGGCTGGCGCCCGGCGGCCTGGTGCAGGGCGCGCTCGTGATGCGCAGCCTCGGGCTGCGCATCGCCACGCCGGAGTCGCAGGTCCTGTCGCTGCGGCCGCCGCTCGCGTGGACCGATTCGCGCGCCGACGCCACGTACGACGTCGCGCTGATCGACGCGGCGGGCACGCGGCTGTTCGAGGCCACGACGCCGGAGCGACGCGCGGTGCTGCCGGATGCGCTGGCGCTCAAGCCGGGCGCGTCGTACGCGCTGGAAGTGAAGGCGCGCGTCGGCGGCGCCGTCGTGCAGGTCGCGCGCGCCGAGTTCGTCGTCGCCCCCGACGACTTGCGCGCGCAGGCCCGTGCGCTTGCGCCGGCGGCCGACGCGGACGTCGCCGATCGCGTCGCGTACGCGCTGTGGCTCGACCAGAACGCGCTGCTCGACGAGGCGCAGCGGTGGTGGGTGGACCTCGCGCGGGCGCGGCCCGAGCAGGGCGCGCTGCGCGGGCGCGCGGGGGTGCGATGACGGCGCGGAGGGAAGCGCGCCGGGCGTTCCTGCAGACGTGCGCCGCGGCCGCCCTGCTGACGGCCGCGCCGGGGCGCGCGTGGTCGGCCGCCGATCCGTCGCGGGTCGCGCTCGTGATCGGCAACGACGCCTACGGCGCCGCGCCGCTCAACAACGCGGTCAACGACGCGCGCGCGATGGCCGCGCTGCTCGCCGACGCGGGCTTCGGCGTCGACCTGCGTACGAACGTCGACCGGGCGGGCATGGCGGATGGCGCGCGCGCGTTCGCGGCCGCCGCGGCGCGCAGCGACGTCCGTTTCGTCTTCTTCTATTACGCCGGGCACGGCACGCAGCTCGATTGGCGCAACTTCCTGCTGCCGGTGGACGCCCGCGTCAATACGGCGGCGGACCTGCCGGCGCAGTGCCTCGAGTTCGGGCCGCTCGTGCGCGAGCTCGCGAAGGCGAAGGGCAGGACGTTCGTCCTCGTCCTCGACGCGTGCCGCGACAATCCGTTCGGCGGCGGCTGGCAGCCGCAGCAGAAGGGCCTGTCGCAGTTCGACGCGCCGCCCGGAAGCCTGCTCGCGTTCTCGACCGCGCCCGGGAGTGTCGCCGCCGACGGCACCGGCCAGGCCAGCCTCTACACGGAGAACCTGGTGCGCGAGCTCGCCGTCAAGGGCACGCGGATCGAGGACGCGCTGAAGCGCGTCCGGCTGGCGGTGCGGATCGCGTCGCGCGGCGCGCAGGTTCCGTGGGAGTCGACGTCGCTCGAGACGGACGTGTTCCTGTTTCCCGCCGCGGCCGCGAAGCTGTCGGAAAAGGCGCTGGAGGAGGAGTTCGTCCGCGAGCTCGCGACGTGGAACCGGGTCAAGGGCTCGGCGCGGCCCGAGGACTGGATCGCCTATCTGCGCGAATTTCCCAGCGGCAAGTTCAGCGAGATCGCGCAGAACCGGCTCAACTTCTTCCTGCGTGCGGAAGAGGAGCGCGTGGCGCAGGCGAAACCCGTGATCGTCGCCTCGGCACCGGTGCCCACGCCCGTGCCCACGCCCGTGCCTGCGCCCGCCGCCGCGCCGCCGCCGCCGCCGCCCACCGAATCCACGCAGGCCGCCACCGCGCGTCCGGCCGCACCGTCCGGCACCGGCGGTGCGGTGCGCGCGCAGCTCGAGATCCGGCCGGGCGGGCCCGCGCCCGTCCTGATGCGGCCCTCGCAGAACCCCAACTCCGCCGGAACCTATCCGCTCGGCCATCGCTTCACCGTCGGGGACGAAGTCGTGTACGCGATCAGTCCGCTGGTGGGCGGCGACAGGCTCCCGCCGCTCCACTGGCGCGTCACGCGCGTCGACGAGGCCGCCGACATCGTCGAGATCAACGACGGCGCGTTCGTGCTGGACACGATGGGCGGCCTCTACAAGTGGGAGGACCGCCTCTACGACCCGCGGTTCCAGATGGAGCCGGCCGAACTCGCCATTGGCAAGACGTGGTCGAGCCGGTATCGGCTGACGCGCGGCGGCTTCAGCATCGGCGGAAGCTACGACCACAAAATCGTGGCGCGCGGCATGGTCCGCGTGCCCGCCGGGGAGTTCGACGCGTTCGCGATCGAGGCCACGGGCTTCGGCGACGACGGCCGCACGCTCTCTTCGCGCGCGTGGGTGGTGCCCGGCTTCAACTTTCCGCTCCGGATGGAATTCATGGTCCGGCTGCCGCGCGCGACGAGCGCGACCGGAGAATTGCGCGAGATGGTCTCGTGCCGGCAGATCCGGTGGACCGCCGTGTGACGCCGGCCTCCGCGGCGACGGCGGTCGTGCTGCGCGCGCACCGGCCCGGCGACATCGGGTGGGTCGTGCAGGCGCACGGCGAGCTGTACTGGCGCGAGTACGGCTGGGACGAGCGCTTCGAGGCCCTGGTCGCGAAGATCGCCGCGGAGTTCGTCGAGAACCTCGACCCGCGGAGCGAGCGCTGCTGGATCGCCGAGCGCGACGGCGTGCGCGTCGGCTCGGTGTTCCTCGTGCGCAAGTCCGCAACCGTGGCGAAGCTGCGGCTGCTGATCGTCGATCCGGCCGCGCGCGGGCAGGGTCTCGGCCGGCGGCTCGTCGACGAATGCCTGCGCTTCGCGCGCGAGGCGGGCTACCGCACGGTCACGCTGTGGACGCAGCAGAACCTGCTCCGGCCCGCGCGATCTACCAGGCCGCCGGCTTCGCACTGGTCGGCCGCGAGGAGCACGCGCTGTTCGGCGTGCCGCTCACCGGCGAGACGTGGGAGATCGACGTGGGGACGACGCCGGCGCCGCCGCGCCGGTGAGCCGCGCCGGTCACTCGCGGGTCGCGCCGATCACGAAGCGCAGCGCGACCTCGTCGTCGATCACCGGCCACGCGAAGCCCATGTCGAAGTCGCGGCGGCGGATCGTGCCCGCCGCCTCCGCGTCGCACCCATCGCGGCCGGCGTGTCGCGCGGCGCCGCACGCGAGCGCGACGACCTCGAACGACACGGGCCGCGTCACGCCGCGCAGCGAGAGCTCGCCGTCGACGCGGGCCAGCCGGCCGTCGGCGAAGACGAGGCGCGTCGAGCGGAAGCGCACGAACGGATGCTGCGCCGAGTCGAACATGTGCTCGCCGCGCAGGAACGCGTCGCGCAGGCTCCAGCCGGTGGCGACCGACCCGGTGCCGATGTCGAGGTCCACCTGGCCGCTGCCCGCAGCCGCGTCGAGGGCGATCCGCCCCGTCACCTGCGCGAACGTGCCGTGGGCGCGGATGAATCCCAGGTGGACGACCGAGAACTGCGCCGTGGTGAGCGCCGGCTCGACGCGGTAGACGGCGACTTCGGCGCGGGCCGGCGCGGCGGCGAGCGCCACGCCCAGCAGCGCGCCGGCCAGCCGCACCGCGCTACTCCCTCACCGCTTCGACCGGGATGACGATGCGCACGTCGTCGCCGGCCACGTTCGGTACGCCGTACGTCATGCCGAAGTCGGACCGGCGAATCGTCGCCGTGGCCTCGGCGCCGCACATCGGCCGCCGCGTGAACAGCTGCGCTCCGCACCGGAAGTCGGCGATCGCCAGCGTCACCGGCCGCGTGACGTCGAGCAGCGTCAGCTCGCCGCGGGAGGCGACCGGCACGTCGCCGTCGAACGTGACGTCGCGCGACGTGAAGCGCATCGTCGGATAGCGGTCGCTGGCGAAGAAGTCGTCGCGCTTGAGGACGTCCGTGAGCACGCGCGAACCGGTCACGATCGAGCCCGTGCCGATCACCACGTCGATCGAGCCCGTCTTCGCCGCGCGGTCCAGCGTGATGCGGCCGGCCGTGTTCGTGAAGAAGCCCCGCTGGCGGGACATGCCGCCGTTGTGGGCGATCTCGAACATCGGCGTCGTGTGCGCGCCGTCGATGACGTAGACGTCCTGCGCGGCGGCGGGCAGCGCCAGCGACAGCGCGAGTACGTACGCGGCGAGGCGGCGAATCGGCGGCATCGGTGGCATCGGTGGCATCGGTGGCATCGGCGTCGCCCGCGGTGCGTCAGCCGGCGCGCGGCAGGACCATCCGCACGCGCACGAGGACATCGTCGGCGACGACCGAAGGATCCGACCACGGGCCGCTGCCCACGCCGAAGTCGAGGCGCCGGAGCGTGAACTGCCCCTCCGCCACCGAGAGGCCCGCCGCGTCCCTGCGCACCTGCACCGGGATCACGACGTCGCGGGCCTCGCCCTTCAACGTCAGCCGCCCGGCGATCTCGTAGCGGTCGCCGCCCAGGTCCTTCAGCGCCGACGAGCGGAACGTCGCCTGCGGAAAGCGGGCGGTGTCGAACCAGACCGGCCGCCGCACCTCGGCTTCCGACTCCTCGCTCGCGAGGTCGATGCTGGCGAGGTCGATCTCGAAGTCGGCGCGCGAGTGCGCGAGGTCCTGCGGGCGGAAGTCGACGCTCGCCTTCCACCTGCGGAAGCGGCCCTCGACCGCGACGCCCATCTGCTTCGACACGAACCGGATCTCGCTGCGGTCGATCAGCACGCCCTGCGCGCCCGCGCCGGACGCCGCGAGCAGGAGCATCGCGAGCGAGGGGACGAAGGGGCGAAGGATGCGCATGGGGGACCCCGGGGTCAGCGCGGCAACACGGGTGCCGCGGGCGCCTCGCGTGTCGCGCATTCGTTGCATCGGCGCCCGTCTTGCCGCTCCGGCCGGGATTTCATCGGCGGCGACCGGGCAGCATCCGCGCGAGCACGGCGTCGCGCACGACGAACCGGTGCCAGAGCGCCGCCGCGACGTGGACTGTGACCGCGAGGGCGAGCGTGAAGTTCAGCGACTGGTGCAGCAGGAGCAGTCCCCGCGCGACGTCGCGGTCCTTCGCGACCAGGTTCGGCAGCGGCACCAGGCCGAGGTAGACGACCGACACGCCGGTGGCCGAGCTGTACAGCCATCCGGAAACCGGCACGACCAGCAGCAGCGCGTACAGCAGCCGGTGGACGTTCGCCGCGGTGGTGCGCTGCCACGTGGGCACGGTGTCCGGCAGCGGCGGCGGCGGCACCGCCGCCCGCCAGGCGAGCCGGGCGGCGGCGACGATGAACGCGGTGATGCCGATCCACTTGTGCCACGCGTAGTACCGGAGTTTCGCCGGCGAGAACTCGAGCCCGGTCATGAAGAGCCCGAGCGCGAACCCGCCGACGACCAGCGCCGCGCCGGTCCAATGCAGCGCGATCGCGACGCCTCCGTAGCGGGCCGCCCCATCCGTCATCGTCCGCCATTGTCGTGTCGGCGCGAGCGCGAGGCAAACCCGCGCCGGCGGCGCGCTCCCGGTGCGCCGCTATAATCGCGGCACCTTCGAGGCCCCACGACCGAGCGCCCTTGCGCGAACTCCCGCCCCGCCCGCCGCACGCGCTGCGCGATCCGTCGCCGGCGACCGTCCATGGGTGGGTCAACAGGGCGGCGCGGCGCATTGTTCCGGTGGCGATCGCCGCGGTCGTCGCCGTCGCCTCCGCATGCGCGGTGCCGGCCTCGGCGCAATCGGCCCCGGTCGCCGCGACGGGGCCCGCGGAGCCGGCCAAGCCCCGGCCGAAGGTCGGCCTCGTCCTATCCGGCGGCGGCGCCCGCGGCATCACGCACATCGGCGTGCTGAAGGTCCTGCACGAGCTGCGCGTCCCGATCGACTACATCGCGGCGACGTCGATGGGCGCGATCGTCGGCGGCCTGTACGCGAGCGGAATGACGCCGGACGCGATGCAGCGACGCCTCGCCGCCGTCAGCTGGCCGACGCTGCTGTCGGACAGCCCGCCGCGCGCGGACGTCGGATTCCGGCGCAAGGAGGAAGTGTCCGCGTTCCCGCTGGGCTTCGAGCTCGGCTACAGCGACGGCGAGCTCCTGTGGTTCAAGGGCGCGATTTCCGGCAGCAACCTCGAGCTCTACCTGCACGAGCTCACGCGCCACGTCGACACGATCACCGACTTCGACAAGCTGCCGATCCCGTTCCGCGCGATCGCCACGAACATGGTCAACGGCAAGGAGGTCGTGTTCGACCGCGGCCTCCTCTACCACGCGATGCGCGCCAGCATGTCGGTGCCGGGAATGTTCGCGCCGCTGGAGCTCGAAGGAAAGATCTACGGCGACGGCGGCCTCGTCAACAACCTGCCGGTGGACGTCGTGCGGGCCATGGGCGCGGACATCGTCATCGCCGTCAACATCGGCACGCCGCTCATGTCGCGCGACCAGCTGCAGTCGGTCGTCGGCTACGCGACGCAGATGATCAACATCCTGACCGAGCAGAACGTGCGCGCGCAGCTGGCGCAGCTCAAGCCCGGCGACATCCTGATCTCGCCGGACCTCGGCAACCTGACGTTCATCGACTTCGCCGCGGCGCCGCGCTTCGTCGAGCTCGGAGAGGCCGCCGCCGAGGCCATGCGGCCGCAGCTCGCCGCGCTGGCCGACACTCCGGCGGCGTACGCGGCGCGCGAGCGGCGCCTCGTCGTGCCGCCGCAAGCGCTGCCGGAGCGGCTCGACTTCGTGACGGTCGAAGGCACGAAGCACGCGAATCCGGACGTGCTGGAGGAGCAGATGCGCACGCGGGAAGGCGGCCCGCTCGACATGAACGTGCTCGAGGGCGACCTCGCCCGGCTGTACGGGCGCGGGGACTTCGAGGAGATCGACTACCAGCTCGTCACGATCGGCAGGCAGCAGGGCCTGGTCGTGCGCGTCGCCGAGAAGTCGTGGGGCCCGAACTTCCTGCGCTTCGGGCTCTCGCTGTCGACGGACCTGCAGGGCGAGACCTACTTCAACCTGATGGCCGGCCACAAGCGCGTCTGGGTGAACAGCCTCGGCGCCGAGTGGACCAACGAGGTGATCCTCGGGTCGACGCGCCGCTACGCGACCGAGTTCTACCAGCCGCTGACGCTCGCCAACCGCGTGTTCGCCTCCGCCTACGGACTCGTGCAGCGCGCACCCGAGTACTTCTTCGACGGCGTGACGCGCGAGGCCGAGTACGACGTGCTGACCGAGACCGCCGGCCTCGACCTCGGCATCCCCTTCGGGACGACCGGCGAGCTGCGCGTCGGGTTCAAGTGGGAGCACCGGCGCGAGGACCCGGTCGTCGCGCCCGCGGTCTTCGACCCTGCCGCGCCGGTGCCGAATTTCACGATCAAGTCGAACGAGACCGGCGCGCGCGTGCTGTTCCGGTGGGACACGCTCGACAATCCGTACTTTCCGCGCAACGGCGTCCGCGTCAACGCCGAGGGCTTCTTCGGCAACCGCTCGGTGACGCTGCCGACCTGCCCGCTCGGTGTCTGCGGCTTCCCCAGCGAGCCGTCGTCGCGCGCCGGCGTCTATGCGAACGCCGCGTTTCCCTTGGGCCAGCGCGACTTCGTCAACGTCGCGACGCAGTTGGGCGCGATCACCCGGTCGCGCGAATACGACCCGTTCTCCGACTTCAATCTCGGCGGCTTCCTGCAGCTGTCGGGCCTGCGCACCGGGCAGCTGTCCGGCGACTACCTGGGATTCGCGCGCGCCGTCTACTACCACCAGATCGGCAACCTGCCGCTGCTCGGCCGCGGCGTCTACGTCGGCGGCTCGTTCGAGGCGGGCGACACGTGGCTCGATCGCAGCGACATCACGGCGCGCGGCGTCTACACGGCGGGCAGCGTGTTCGTGGCGGCGGACACGTGGATCGGACCCTTCTACTTCGCGTGGGGCCGCGCGAGCGGCGGCGCGACCAGCTTCTACATCTACCTTGGCCGCCTCTGACCCCGCGCACGGCCGCAACGCCGACTGGCTGGCGCGCAGCCTGGCCGCGGTGTGGCACCCGTGCACGCAGATGAAGCAGCACGAGTCGCTGCCGCTCGTGCCGATCGCGCGCGGCGAGGGCGCGTGGCTCACCGACTTCGACGGCAACCGGTACCTCGACGCCGTCGGGTCCTGGTGGGTCAACCTGTTCGGGCACGCCAATCCGCGCATCAACGCGGCGCTGCGCGCGCAGCTCGACACGCTCGACCACGTGATGCTCGCAGGCTTCACGCACGCGCCGGTCGTCGAGCTCTCGGAGCGCCTCGCGGCGCTGGCGCCGCCGGGCCTCGGCCACGCGTTCTACGGGTCGGACGGCGCGTCGGCGACCGAGATCGCGCTCAAGATGAGCTACCACTGCTGGCGCAATCGCGGCTACCCGGACAAGCGCGGCTACGTGAGCCTCGCCGGCAGCTACCACGGCGAGACGCTGGGCGCACTCGCGGTGACCGACGTCGCGCTGTTCCGCGACACGTACGCGCCGCTGCTCAACCGCAACGCGGTCGTGCCGTGCCCGGACCCGCGCGCCGGCGTCACGGTCGACGCGGCCGTGGCCGCGCTGGACGCCCATCTCGCGCGCCACCACGCGACGACCGCGGCGCTGATCGTCGAGCCGCTGGTGCAGGGCGCCTCCGGCATGGCGATGTACGACGCCGGATACCTCGCGCGGGCGCGCGCGATCGCCACCCGGCACGGTGTCCACGTCATCGCCGACGAGATCATGACCGGCTTCGGGCGCACCGGCACGATGTTCGCGTGGGAGCAGGCGCGGGCGCCGGCGCCCGACTTCCTGTGCCTGTCGAAGGGGATCACCGGCGGCACCCTGCCGCTGTCGTGCGTGCTGACGACCGACGACGTGTACGGCACGTTCTACGCCGACGACGTCGCGCGCGGCTTCCTCCACTCGCACTCGTATACGGGCAACCCGCTCGCGTGCCGCGCCGCGCTGGCCGTGCTCGACATCTTCCGCGACGACGACGTGGTCGCCACCAACCGCGCGCGCGCGCGGCGTTGGGCGGACATCCTGGCGCCGCTCGCCGCGCGGCCGAACGTGCGCGATTTCCGGCAGTGCGGCATGATCTTCGCTTGGGAGGTCGCCACGCCGCGGCCGGACTTCGCCCGCTGGTGCTTCGCCGAGGCGCTGGCGGCCGGATTGCTGCTGCGCCCGATCGGCCGTACGGTCTACCTGATGCCGCCCTACATCCTCACCGACGACGAAATGACGCTGCTCGCGAACCGCACGCAGGCGATCGTCGACCGCGCATGATCCCGCCGGGCCGCCCCGGGGGCGAAGTGCCGGCGCGCGCGGCGCGTAGGCGCCCGGTGCGACGCGCGCTCGGCACGGCCGCCGCCGTCGCGTTCCTCGCCGCGCCTGCGGTGCAGGCCGCGTTGCCGCGGGGCCTCGCGCGCGCGTTCATCGACGCCGGCGTGCCGCTCGCGAGCGTCGCGGTCGTCGTCCGCGAGGCGGGGCAGCCGCAAGCGATCTTCGCGCATGATCCCGACCGGCCGATGAACCCCGCGTCGGTGATGAAGCTCGTCACCACGTTCGCGGCGCTCGAGCTGCTGGGCCCCGACTACCGGTGGAAGACGGAGGCGTACCTGGGTGGCCGCCTCAACGGCAACGGCACGCTCGCGGGCAACCTGATCCTCAAGGGCTACGGCGATCCCAAGGTCACGATCGAGCAGTGGCAGGCGTTCATGGCCGACCTGCGCACGCGCGGCCTGAAGCGCGTGACCGGCGACCTCGTCCTCGACCGGTCGCACTTCAAGCTGCCCGAGCACGACCCGGCCGCGTTCGACCAGGAGCCGCTCAAGCCCTACAACGTCGGGCCCGACGCCCTGCTCGTCAACTTCAAGGCCGTCCGCTTCGCCTTCGCGCCCGACGCCGCCCGCAGCGCGGTTGCCGTGCGCGCGGACCCACCGCTGCCGGACGTCACCCTCGATGCGCTGCCGCAGCTTTCCAACGGCGACTGCGGCGACTGGCGCGCGACGATCGGCGCCACGTGGATCAGCCACGACGCGTCGGCGTCGGCGGCGTTCGCCGGCCGCTATCCGCAGTCGTGCGGCGAGCGCGACTGGTACGTGGCGCTCCTCGACCATCCGCACTACGTGCACGGCATGTTCGCGACGTACTTCCGCGCCGCCGGCGGGCAGTTCGACGGCGGCGTCCAGGAGGGGCGGGCACCGCGCAACGACGCGCCGTTCGCCGTCATGGAGTCGGCGCCGCTCTACGACATCGTGCGCGACGTCAACAAGCTCTCCAACAACGTGATGGCGCGGCAGATCTTCCTGACGCTCGCCACCACCCGCAATCGGCCCCCCGCGACCCCGGCGCTCGCGACCGGCGTCGTCACGCAGTGGCTGAAGGAGCGCAAGCTGCCGATGCCCGGCCTCGTGCTCGAGAACGGCTCGGGCCTGTCGCGGCGCGAGCGCGCGACCGCGGGCGGCCTCGCGCGCCTGCTCGCCGCCGCCGACGCGAGCCCGGTGCGCGAGGAGTTCGCGAGCTCGCTCGCGGTCGCCGCGCTGGACGGCACCGTGCAGAAGCGCTTCCGCGACGGCACGGTCGCCGGTCAGGCCCTGCTCAAGACCGGATCGCTCGAAGGCGTGCGTGCGCTGGCCGGCTACGTGATCGACGCGGGCGGGCGGCGCTTCATCGTCGTCGCGATCGTCAATCATCCGAACGCCGCACGCACGACCCCGGCGCTCGACTACCTCGTCCAGTGGGTCTACCAGGAAGCGGCGCACTGGGACGCGCCGGTGCCCCGCTGAGCGCCGCAGGGCCGCCCCAAGGCGCTCGCCCCCATGGGGGGAAGCGGCGCGTAGCGCCGCTCGGGGGGGAACTATGACCGGGTGGGACGCGATCGTCGAGGCGAGGATCGCGCAGGCGCAGCGGGACGGCGCGTTCGACGACCTGCCCGGGGCAGGCCGCCCGCTCGCCCTCGACGATGACCGGCTGGTGCCGGAGGACGTGCGGATGGCCTACCGGATCCTGCGCAACGCGGGTTTCGTGCCGCCCGAGGTCGAGGCGCGCAAGGAAGCGGCGGACCTGCGCCAGCTCCTCGCCGCGACGACCGCCGAGCCGGAGAAGCGGCGTGCGCTCGCGAAGCTCGCGCTGCTGGAGGCGCGGCTCGACGCGCGCGGGGCCGCGGGCCCGCCCGCGCCGGGCTACCGCGCGAAGCTGCTGGCGCGCTTCGACCGCGCGGGGTAGCTCAGACGCCGGGAATCGCCTTGCTGTCCTTGTACAGCAGGTAGCCGCGGACGAGGCGGTAGATCACCCAGATGTCGGTGGCGAGCCACAGCGCGAGCGCGAACGGGATGCCGATCAGCGTGACGAACAGGACGATGCCGACCACCGCCCACAGCAGCGACCACCAGAACGTGCGGATCAGCCACGTCAGGTGCGACGCGACCCACGTCCCGCGCGCGTCGTCGCGCTTCACGTAGCAGACGATGATCCCGACGATGCCCAGCACGCCCACCAGCGGCCCCATCAGCGGAACCCCGTGCGACGCGATCGCGACGACCGCCGCGATCGCGAACAGCGCGTAGGCGAGCACGCCGGCGGTCACGGGTACGCTGCTGCCGCCGGAAGCGGATTGCGGAGCGGGAAATTCGGCCACGGCCATGTCCTCGGGAACGCTGCGCCGCGCGTCGGCGCCCGTGAGCGAAAAGATGAGGCCCGTCCGCACGGCCGTCAATAGCCGGTCGCGACGAACGGCGCCGGCGCGGGACGAACGCCGGCGTTTGGCGGCACCGACGGGTCGGACGCCCGCTCCACGGCCTGTAGGCACAACGGCGGACATGATGTTAGCGGATACTAACCATCGCGGCGCCGGGGCGAACCCGCGGCGCCCGGCCGGACGGCGCGGGAGCGCCGGCCTCGCTATAATGGGCTCGCGCGTTGTCCGCAACGCATCCTCCCGATCATCCACCAGGGACCGACTGCCATGAGTACCGATAGCGCACGCGACAAGCTCGTCGACGAATTCTCTTCCGTACTGTCCGAGGCCGAGACGCTGCTCGACAAGGCTGCCAAGGAGACCGGCGACAAGGCCAAGGATCTGCGCTCGCAGGTCGAGGCCCGGCTGCTGTCCGCGAAGCTCAAGCTGCAGGAGCTGGAAGGCGAGGCGGTCGACCGCGCGAAGGCGGCGGCCCGCGCCACCGACGACTACGTGCACGACCATCCGTGGCAGGCGATCGGCCTCGCGGCCGGCCTGGGCTTCGCGCTCGGGCTGCTGATGAACCGCCGTTGAGCCCTAGCCGTCCTCGACGGCCCGCGCGATGAGCGACGCCTCGGAGCCCGACGCCGGCGGCAGCACGCTGCGCGGCGCGGTAGCGCGCCTCGCCGACGCGCTGCTCGGCCTCGCGCGTACGCGGCTCGAGCTCGCGACGGTCGAGTACACCGAGGAGCGACGGCGCGTCACGACGCAGCTCGCGCTGCTGTTGGCCGGCGTGGGCTGCGTGCTCTTCGCGCTGCTGTTCGCGGCAGCCGCCGTGGTCGTCGTGTTCTGGGACAGCTACCGGATCCCCGCCGTCGTCGGCGTCGTCGTCTTCTTCGCGGTCGCGGGCGCCGTGCTGCTGTGGCGCCGTGCCGAGATCGCGCAAACGGCGCCCACGCCGTTCGGCGCCACGGTGGCCGAGCTCGAGAAGGACCGCACCGCGCTGGCGCGCACGCTCCAGACGCCGCCGCCGTCGTGACCATGCGCAAGGACGACCTCGCCGAACGCAAGGCGCGCCTCATCGCGCAGTCGGACCTGCAGCGGATGCAGGCACTGCTCGCGTGGCACACGGCGCGCCGGATCGTCGCGCCGCCGGGGCCGAGCGAGCGCAGCGCGGCGTCGCGCTCGATCGCGTCGACGCTGATCGGCGTCGCGCTCCCGCTCGCCGGTGCCGGCCGCCTGCGCGGCGTGCTGCGCACGCTGTCGATCGTCGCCACCGTCCTGCGCCTGTGGCGCGCGTGGCGGGCGCGCTGATCCGGACCGCGCTGCCGCTCCGGCCCCGATAGCCTCGGTCACAGGCCGAGCTCCCGGTACAGCGCGTCGACGCGCGCCTTGACCGCGGCGTCCATCGCGATCGGCCGGCCCCATTCGCGCGTCGTCTCGCCCGGCCACTTGTTCGTCGCGTCGATGCCCATCTTGCTGCCGAGCCCCGCGACCGGCGACGCGAAGTCGAGGTAGTCGATCGGCGTCGACGGCACGATCAGCGTGTCGCGCGCCGGATCGACGCGCGTCGTCAGCGCCCACACGACCTCCTTCCAGTCGCGGATGTCGACGTCGGCGTCGGTGACGACGATGAACTTCGTGTACATGAACTGGCGCAGGAAGCTCCAGATGCCGAACATCACGCGCTTCGCGTGGCCGGCGTACTGCTTCCTCATCGACACGACGGCGAGCCGGTACGAGCAGCCCTCGGGCGGCAGGTAGAAGTCCTCGATCTCGGGGAACTGCCGCGTCAGCAGCGGCACGAACACCTCGTTCAATGCGACGCCGAGCATCGCCGGCTCGTCGGGCGGCTTGCCTGTGTACGTGGAGTGGTAGATGGGGTCGCGGCGCAGCGTGATGCGCTCGATCGATAGCACGGGGAAGCGCTCGACCTCGTTGTAGTAGCCGGTGTGGTCGCCGAACGGCCCTTCGGCGGCCGTCTCGTAGCCGGTCGGGTCGGCCGGGTCCGGCCGCAGGAAGCCCTCGAGCACGATCTCGGCGGTCGCCGGGACCGACAGGTCGTGCGACCGGCAACGGACGATCTCGGTGCGCGCGCCGCGCAGCAGCCCCGCGAACTGGTATTCGGACAGCGAGTCCGGCACCGGCGTCACGGCGCCCAGGATCGTCGCCGGGTCGGCACCGAGCGCGACGGCGACCGGAAACGGCGTACCCGGGTGCGCCTCCGCGTGGTCGCGGAAGTCGAGCGCGCCGCCGCGGTGCGCGAGCCAGCGCATGATCACCCTGTTTCGGCCGATCACCTGCTGCCGGTAGATGCCGAGGTTCTGCCGCTTCTTGTGCGGGCCGCGCGTGACCGTCAGCCCCCACGTGATCAGCGGCCCCGCGTCGCCCGGCCAGCACGTCTGCACCGGCAGCCGCGCGAGGTCGACGTCGGCGCCCTCCCACACGACGTCCTGGCACGGGCCGCTGGCGCGCTCCTTCGGCGCCATGTCGAGCACCTTCATGAACACGGGCCGCGTGTTCTGCCACGCGTCCTTCAGGCTCTTCGGCGGCTCGGGCTCCTTGAGGTACGCGAGCAGCCGCCCGATCTCGCGCAGCGCGCTGCGCCAGTCGTCGTCGACGACGCCCATCGCGCGCGCGATGCGCTGCGGCGTGCCGAACAGGTTGCCGAGCACCGGGATCGGAACGCCCGACGGCCCGCGCCGGTCGCCGACCGGATGCTCGAACAGCAGCGCCGGGCCGCCGGCCTTGAGCACGCGATCGCAGAGCTCGGTCATCTCGAGCTTCGGGTCGACCGGCACCGCCACGCGCTTCAGCTCGCCGCGCGCCTCGAGCTGCGCCAGGAAATCGCGGAGGTCGCGGTAGCTCATGGTCTATTGTAGCGAAGGCTAGAATGCCGGGATGGCGATGGGAGGGGAAGCGGAGCGCGCACGATTCCTGCGCACGCGGCGCGTGGTCTTCGGCATCGTGCTCGCGAGCTTCGTGCTGTCGTTCTTCCACCGGACAGCGCCGGCGGCGATCGCGGCCGAGCTGACGACGACGTTCGCGATCAACGCGGCGACGCTCGGCACGCTGGCGGCGACCTACTTCTACGTCTACACGCTGCTGCAGATTCCCGTCGGCGTGCTCGCCGACACGCTCGGCCCGCGCCGAATCCTCACGGTCGGGTCGCTGGTCGCCAGCGCCGGGTCGCTCGCGTTCGCACTGGCGCCGTCGTGGGAGATCGCCGCCGCCGGACGCACGCTGGTCGGGATCGGCGTCGCGGTCGCGTTCATCGCGATCCTCAAGGTCAGCGCCGTCTGGTTTCCCGCCAACCGGTTCGCGACGCTGAACGGCGTCACGATGTTCGCCGGCAACCTCGGCGCGGTCGTCGCGGGCGCGCCGCTCGCGTGGCTCGTCACCGTCGCGCCGTGGCGTGCCGTGTTCGTCGGCCTTGCCGTGCTGTCGGCGGCGCTGGGCATCGCGACGTGGCGGTACGTGCGCGACCGGCCCGAGGCGCTGCGCTTCCCGCCGGTCAATCCGGCCGCGCCGGCGAGCGTCGCCGGCGCGCACTGGGCACGCGCGCTCGCCACGGTGCTCGCGAACCCGGCGACGTGGCCCGGCTTCTTCGTCAACATGGGCATCGGGGGCAGCTACCTCGCGTTCGCCGGACTGTGGGCGGTGCCGTTCCTCGCCGACGTCTACGCGATGCCGCGCGTCACCGCCGCGCAGCACGCGAGCCTGCTGCTGCTCGGCGTCGCCATCGGGTCGGTCGCGATCGGCATGCTGTCCGATCGGCTGGGCAGCCGGCGTGGCGTGATGCGCGCGTGCACGCTCGCGTACGCGCTGTCGTGGCTGCCATGGGTCGCGCAGGCGGCCTGGCCGCTCGCGGCCACGCTCGCGTGGGCGTTCCTGATGGGACTGCTGATTCCCGGATTCACGCTGTCGTGGGCCGTTGCGAAGGAGGTGAACCGTCCCGAGCACTCGGGGATGGCGACCTCCGTCGTCAACCTCGGCATCTTCCTCGGCGCCGGCGTCCTGCAGCCGCTGGTCGGCTGGCTCGTCGACCGCGGCCGCGCGGCCGGCGCCGCCGACCCGTGGCACGACGCGATGCTGCTGCTCGCCTGCAGCGCCGCCTTCGGCGCGCTCGCGACGTGGGCCGTGCGGGAGCGCGCCGTCAGATGACGGCGGCGCTGCCGCCGTCCATCGGCACGATCGCGCCGGTGACGTAGCTCGCGGCGTCGGAGGCCAGGAACAGCACGACCTGCGCGACCTCCTCCGGCGTGCCCAGCCGGCGCAGCGGGATCTTCGCCTGCTGCTGCGCGAGGAGCGTGGCCTCCGTCGTGCCCGTCATCCTGGCCTCGACCGCGAGGCCTTCCTGCACGCGGCCCGTCAGCGTGCCGCCCGGGCTCACCGCGTTGATGCGCACGCCCTTCGGCCCATACGCGGCGGCGAGGCCGGCCGTCGCGAGCATCAGCGCCGCGTTCGCGGCGCCGCCCGGCAGGTGGATCGGATTGGCGACCTTGCCGCCCATCCCGATGACGTTGACGATCGCGCCGCGGCCGCGCGCGGCCATCGCTTTCACGACGACGTCGAGCGGCTGGATGTAGCTGAAGAATTTCGCGTCCATCGCGTCGCGCCACGCCTGCGCCGACAGGTCGTCGGGCGCGTAACGCTTCGCGGCGCCGGCGGAATTGACGAGGACGTCGATCGGGCCGAGCTTCGCCTCGGCCTCGGCAATCGCGCGCGCGGCTTCGGCGGCGTCGCGCAGGTCGGCGACGATGGGCAGCGGGACGTGCCGCACGCCTTCGATCTTCGCGCGCGCGGCGTCGAGGTTCGCGCGGCTGCGCGACACCAGCGCGACGCGCGCGCCCGCGCGCGCGAACGCGTCCGCGCAGGCGAAGCCGATGCCCTTCGACGCGCCGGTGACGACGACGACCTTGTCGCTGAATGTCCCGCTCATGCGAGCCTCCCTGGGTTGCCGGAATGCGTGCCCGTCAGCGCGGCGCCGCGGCCGCGAGCCGCTCGCGCAAGAACGCGCGCACGGCCTCGATCGTCGCCGCGCGTGCCGCCGGATCGGGACCCAGGTGCACGCCACGGTCCGGATTGGCGCCCGTGGTCACGTCCTTCCACAGCGTGACCTTCCCGCTCGGCGCGTCGAAGCCGTGGTAGGCGCCGGGGTAGACGGTGACCGTCATCGACGCGCCGCGCGCGCGGGCGGAATCGCCGAGCCGCACGCACGCGCCCGGCGGCGTCCAGTCGTCGAGCTCGCCGACATGCAGCGCCAGCGGAACCGCCGGCACCCAGTTCGCCCCCTGCCGCAGCGACACGACGCAGCCCGGGTAGAGCGCCACTGCCGCGCGCAGCGCCGGCGACGCCCCCGGCGCCGCCAGCAACGCGGCCACCTGTGCATCGCGGCCGTTGCTGGCCGCGAGGGCCGTGCTGCCGCCGTGCGACCAGCCGACGAGCGCGACGCGCGCGTGGTCCACGCCGGGCTCCGCCGCTGCGTACGCGAGCGCGCCCATGATGTCGAGGCGGCGCGTCGCCGGTGCGACCGTCGGCTCGCCGCGCCGGGCGAGGCACACCGAGCGGCGACCGCGCGGGTTGAAGCTGTCCGGCCACAGCACCGCATAGCCGTCGGCGAGGAACTGCTCGGTCCACGCGGCGAAGCGCTCCGACAGCTGGTCGCGGCGCTCGCGGTTGGCACTGAACATGCCGCCGCAGCCGTGCGCGGCAACGATCAGCGGCACCGCGGCACCGGGCGCCGCCTGCGGCGGCCGGAAGTACAGCGCGGAAATCGTGACCGGATCGCCCGACGCGTCGCGATCGAGCGAAGGAAAGGTAACGCGCGCCGGCGCCGGCAGTGCGCCCTGCACGGCGGCCGAAGCGGCAAGTGCGAGGCAGGCGAGCGCCGGCGCGATGCGTGACGACACGCGCGGATGCCCGTTCATGCCGCGTGGCGATCGCGGTGGCGCACGGGGAGGTGGTCGGCGATGACGCGCCACGCGGCAAGCTTCTCCGCGAACGGCCGCGTGTACGCCGGGCTGGTCGACGGCAGCTCGAGCGTCGCGTAGCCGGCCTCGCGCCACGCGGGGGCCGCGCGCGCGGCGGTCCGGCCGTTGAAGCAGACGAGCTCCACGGCCGGCGCGGCGCGGTGCACGCGTGCCGTCTCCGCGCGCGTCGCGGCGCGGATTGCAGCGTCGAGGCTGCCCGCCCGCTCGCAGGCGACGATGGCGTCCCAGACGCCGATCCCGTGCGCACGGAGGCAGGCGAGGCGCCGCTCGTACGGCATCGCGGGCAGCGGCTCGCCGACGACGGCGGCGAGCAGCGGCCAGAAGTGGTTGCGCGGGTGCGCGTAGTACTGCCGGGCCGCGAGCGATGCCTCGCCCGGAAAGCTGCCGAGGATCAGCACGCGGGTGTCCGCGGCCAGCACGGGCGGCAGACCGCGGCGGCGGCGCGCGCGCGGCGCTGCCGCGCGCGCCTTCGCGTCCGTCACCACGCGCGCGGCCACGCCTGCGCGCGGACCGCGTAGTCGGCCACGACGCCCGCGAAGACGGCGAAGCCGAGCCAGTGGTTGCCGAGGAACGCGCGGAAGCAGGCGTCGCGGGCGCGGGCGCGGATCAGCCACAGGTGCCAGCCGGCCAGCACCACCGCGATGGCGAGGCCCGCGACGTAGTTCGCGCCGAACCCGAGGCCCGCGCCGATCCACGCCATGCCGGCGAGATAGGCGGCGTAGCACGCCCCGACGGCGGCAATGTCGAAGCGGCCGAACGTCAGCGCCGACGTCCGGATGCCGAGCCTGATGTCGTCGTCGCGGTCGACCATCGCGTACTCGGTGTCGTACGCGATCACCCAGAGCAGGTTCGCCGCGAACAGCTGCCAGCCGAGCGCCGGCACCGTTTCCTGCACCGCCGTGAACGCCATGGGAATGCCGAACGAGAACGCGACGCCGAGGAAGGCCTGCGGCAGCGCGAAGAAGCGCTTGAAGAACGGGTACGCGATCGCGATCGCGAGCGCCACGACCGACAGCAGCACCGTCGTGACGTTGGTCGCGAGCAGCGTCAGCGCGAAGCCCGCGAGCGCGAAGCCGCTCGCCACGAGCAGCGCCTCCCACGGCGCGATGTCGCCGCGCGCGAGCGGCCGGTTGGCGGTGCGCTTGACGAACGCGTCGAACTTGCGGTCCGCCCAGTCGTTGAACGCGCAGCCGGCGCTGCGCATCACGACCGTTCCCAGCGTGAACACGAGCACCAGCTGCCACGTCGGGCGGCCGTGCGCGGCGATCCACAGCGCGGACAGCGTCGGCCACAGCAGCAGCAGGATGCCGATCGGCTTGTCGAGCCGCACCAGGCGCTCGTACGCGTCGAGGCGCTGGCGCAGCGACAGGCGCGTGGGCTCCGGTGTCGGCCCGTCCGAGGGCGCGGCGATGCCCGCCGCCGGCGGGAATTGCGCGGGCTCCGTCACAGTGCGAGCGGGAGCTGCTTCTTGAGTTCCCGCGGCGCGACGGCGGCGAGCAGCGCATGCGGCGTCGGATACGCAAGGCGAACGCGCAGCTCGCGCTTCATGCGCGCGTTGACGAGCCGGCGCGACTCGCTCATGAACGACAGCAGCATCGGGGCGATCCGCTGTTCCGCCTCGTCCCACGTCACGCGCGGCGGTCGCGGCAGGCGGAACGCATCGGCGACGGCGTCGAACCAGCCGCCCATCTTCATCTCGGCGTCGTCGACGACGTTGTACGCGCGGTTCGGCAGGCCGTGGAAGATCGCCGCCACCGCGGCACGCGCGAGGTCGTCGGCGTGGATGTGGTTCGTGAACACGTCGTCCTCGGGCGCCAGCACCGGCGTTCCCTGGCGGATCCGGTCGAGCGGCAGCCGCGTCTCGGCGTAGATGCCCGGCGCGCGCAGGATCGTCGCGCGCACGCCGCGGCGCGCCGCCCACTCGCGCAGGCGGTCCTCCGCCGCGACGCGGCGCTTCGCGCGCGGCGTCTGCGCGCGGCGCGCGCGCGTCTCGGGCACGCGTGCGCCCGCGCAGTCTCCGTAGACGCCCGACGTCGAGATGTACACGAGTCGCTGCGGTATAATCTGCGTCCTCGCGAGGGCCGCCAGCAGCCTGCGGGTACGCGGGTCGTCGCGGCCGTCGGAGGGCGGCGGCGCGCAGTGGAGCACCGCGAACGGCGCCGTCCCGAGCCGGCGCAGGGCGCCGAAGTCGTCGAGATCGGCCACGATCGGAACGACGCCCTGCGCGCGCAGCTTCGGCACGTCGTCGGCGCGGCGGGTGACGCCGTACACGCGCGCCCGTCCGCGCAGCAGCGACGCGGCGCGCAGCGCGATATCACCGCAACCAATCAAGAGAACCCTGATCACGCCTCGAACTCTTCGACGCGTCGTGGCGACGCGCGGCACGGAACCGGTGCAATGACATTCCAGATTACCATAAAGGGCAGCGATCACTCGTTCGCGTGCGACGCCGACGAGACGGTGCTGGCGGCCGCGATGCGCGCGGACCTGATGCTGCCGTACGGCTGCCGCAACGGCGCGTGCGGCACGTGCAAGGGCAAGGTGCTGGCAGGCGACGTCGACTTCGGCCCGCACCAGGCGACCACGCTGACCGACGACGAGAAGCGCGCCGGCTTCGCCCTCTTCTGCTGCGCCAAGCCGCGCACCGACCTCGTCGTCGAGGTGCGCGAGGTGCGCCGGGCCGGCGACCTCCAGATCAAGCGGCTGCCGTGCCGGATCGAGTCGATCGAGAAGGCGGCGCCCGACGTCGCGATCGTCCGGTTCAAGCTGCCCGCCAACGAGCGGCTGCAGTACCTGCCGGGCCAGTACGTCGACTTCCTGCTGAAGGACGGCAAGCGGCGCAGCTTCTCGCTGGCCACGCCGCCGCACGACGACAAGCTGCTCGAGCTGCACATCCGGCACGTTCCCGGCGGCCTCTTCACCGACGCGCTGTTCACGCAGTACAAGGGCCGCGAGATCCTGCGCCTCGAGGGGCCGCTCGGCTCGTTCTACCTGCGCGAGGACTCCGACAAGCCGATCGTCTTCGTCGCCGGCGGCACCGGGTTCGCGCCGATCAAGGCGATGATCGAGCACGCGCTCCACCACGCGCTTCCGCGTGAAATGGTGCTGTACTGGGGCGTGCGCGCGCTCTCCGACCTCTACCTGCCCGACCTCCCGGGCTCGTGGCAGTCCGCGCACCGCAACTTCACGTTCATCCCGGTGCTGTCGGAGTCGCGGCCCGAGGACGCGTGGCGCGGTCGCACCGGGCTCGTCCACGAGGCGGTGATCGCCGATTTCCCCGACCTGTCCGGGTACGTCGTCTACGCGTGCGGCGCGCCGGCGATGATCGACGCCGCGCGGCGCGACTTCGAGGCGCGCTGCCGCCTGCCCGCCGACCAGTTCTACGCCGACAGCTTCACGTACGCCGCGGTGACGGAAGGCTGACGCGCCCGAATTCCCGCCCCGACCCCGATTTCCCGCTATCATCGACAGTCCTCGGGGGAGGGAGCCGCGGCGGCGACCGCGGACGAGAACATGCTGCACGGCCAACGCGTGGTCGTCGTGATGCCGGCGTATCGGGCGGAGAAGACGCTCGACGCCTGCTATCGCGCCATTCCGCACGACGTCGTCGACCTCGTGCTGCTCGTCGACGACGCGAGCGACGACGCGACGCTCGCGGTGGCGACGCGGCTCGGCATCCCGACGATCCGGCACGCGACCAACGCCGGGTACGGCGCCAACCAGAAGACCTGCTACATGGAGGCGCTGAAGGCCGGCGCCGACATCGTCGTGATGGTCCACCCGGACTACCAATACGAGCCGCGGCTCATCACGGCGCTCTCGTCGATGGTGGCGTCGGGAGTCTACGACATCGCGATCGGCTCCCGGATGCTCGGCAAGACGGCGCTCGCCGGGGGCATGCCCCGCTACAAGTACGTCGCGAACCGCCTGCTCACCGGCGTGCAGAACGTCCTGTGCGGCGCCCGCCTGTCCGAGTACCACACCGGCTTCCGCGCGTTCTCGCGCCGCGTGCTCGAGACGCTGCCGCTCGGCGCCAACTCGTCGGACTTCCTGTTCGACAACCAGATGCTGCTGCAGGCGCTCGCATTCGGCATGCGCATCGGCGAAGTGTCGTGCCCGACGCGCTACTTCGAGAACGCGAGCCAGATCAGCTTCCGGCGCTCGGTCGTCTACGGCCTCGGCGTCCTGCGCACGAGCGTCGAGTACCGGCTGTGGCGCTGGCACCTGGCGTCGCCCCGCATCTTCTCCGCGCGGCCCGAGTTGAAGCTCACGCACCCCGCGATCGTCGGCACCGAACGCGTCGCCCCATGAGCATCCGCGCCCACGTGCGGGGCAACGCGTTCCCGTGGCTCGTGCTGGCCGCCGCCGCGCTCGGCGCCGGCGCCTGGCTGCGCGCGCGCGGCCTGGGCGGGCAGATCGTGATCGACGACGAGTGGCACGCGCTGCACAAGCTGATGCGCGCCGACATGCTCGACATCGTCACGCACCTCGACTACGCCGACTACAGCATTCCGCTCGCCGTCTACCTGCGCTGGCTCCAAGACACTACCGGCGTGTCGGAGTGGGGCATGCACGCGCCGATGCTCGCCGCCGGGATCGCGCTGGTGGCCGTGGCGCCGGCGCTCGCGGCGTCGTGGGCGACGCTGCCGGTACGCGCGGCGTGGGCCGTGCTGCTCGCGGTGTCGCCGCTGCTCGTGTACTTCAGCCGCACGGCGCGCCCCTACGCGCTGACGGCGCTGCTGGCGACGCTCGCGCTGGTCGCGTTCGAACGCTGGTACCGCGACGGGCGCAGGCGCGACGCGTGGGGCGCGCTCTACGTCGGCGCCACGTTCGTCGCAGGCTGGCTGCACATGACGTCGCTCGCGTTCCTGCTGTTGCCGTTCGCGTACTTCGGCGTGCGCGCGTGGCGCGGCGGCGGCGGCGAGCCGCTGCGGCGGCTCGTGCGGATGGGCGCGGCGACCGCGCTGCCGCTGGCGCTGGTGCTGGCACCGCCGGTCGCCAACGACTGGTTCATGTTCACCGCGAAGGCCGGCGTCGATTCGGTGACGCTCGCCAGCGCGGGGCGGACCGCGCTGATGCTCGCGGGCACTGCGCACGCGCCCGTCGCCGGCGCGCTCGGTCTCGCGGCCGGCGCAGGCTTCCTGCGCTTCTGGCGCCGCGACCGCGTGCTGGCCGGCTACCTGCTCGCGGTCGTGGCCGGCGGAACGCTCGCGATCGTCGCGGCGCGGCCGAACTGGGTCCAGCACCCGCTGGTCTTCGCGCGCTATCTCGTGCCGGTGCTGCCCGTCGTGCTGCTGCTCGCCGCCGAGGGCGCGGTCGCGCTGGTCGCGGCGGCGGCGCGCGTGCCGGTGCTGGGCGCGACCGCCTTTGCCGCCGCGGGCATCGCGCTCTGGTACTGGGGCCCGCTGCCGGCGCAAGGGGCCGAGCCCAACCAGTTCACGGGCCACCTGCGGTACCAGTTCGACTACGACGACGCGCACAACCCGTACGTGCAGAAGGCCCCCGCCGATCCGGTGCCGGCGTTCTACCACGAGCTCGCGAGGTCGCGGCCGGAGTCGCTCACGCTGATCGAGGCGCCGTGGCGCCTCGAGTCGCACCACAATCCGCACGTCTGGTACCAGCAGGTCCATCGGCAACGCGTGATGATCGGCCTCGTCACGCCGCTGTGCGGCGTGCGCAACTTCGGCGAGTACCCGGAGGCGCAGCCGGGGATGCGCCTCGCCAACTTCGCGCACGTCACGGCCGTCCTGCGCGGGCAGACGTACGGCGCCGACTTCCTGGTCATGCACGCGAAGCCGTGGTCGACGCCACCCGAGGCCTCCGTGCCGTGGCCGGACGTCGCGCGCTGCCTGCCCGCGATCGAGGCCGCGCTCGGCCCGCCGTTCTACCGCGACGAGCGGATCGTCGTGTTCGCGCTTCCCGGCCGCGCCGGGCCGGGGCCGGCGCGCGCGAAGTGACCGTCAGCGGCCGGGCCCGCCGAGCTCGCGCAGCGTGCGCGACAGTGCTGCGGCGAGGTGCGTGCTCGCGAGCTCGGACCGGCCGAGGCGGGCGTGCAATTCCCCCAGCGCAACGTGCGTGCGCCAGTGGTCCTCGAGCGCCAGGCTCGCCTCGAAATACGATTGCGCCTTTCCCCACAGCGATTCGCGCTCGCACAGACGCCCGAGCGCGAGCAGAAGTGCCGGGTCCTGGCTGTGCGCGCCGAGCCAGCGCTCGGCCGTCTCGAGCTGCCGCGTCGAGTCCGACGTGCGGCACTCGGCGTAGAGCGCCACGAGGTCCGGGTCCCACGTGCGCTCGAGGCTGCGGGCGATGATCTCGGCCGCCTCGCGGTCGCCCCCGAGCGCGAGGAAGCTCGCCGCCCCCGCGCGCGCGACTTTCGCATTGGCGCGATCGGCGTCCGCAAGGCGGTTCCAGTACGCGCGCAGGCCCGCAGCGTCGTGCCGCAGCCCCGCCAGCGCGTCCGCGTGCGCGGTGGCGCGCAGCAGGTCGCCCTGTGCCGGATCGTAGACCTTGCGCTTGACGAGCTGGTCGACGAGCGGCGGGATCTCCGCGCTGCGCCCGGCGGCCGTGAGCGCGCGCACCTCGAGGCGCAGCGCCGCCGTGTGCAGCCCCGCCTCGCGCCGGAGCTCCGCGAGCTTCGCCAGCGCCTCCGCCGGGTGGCCCTGCGCCAGCGCCATGTCGGCCTCGAGCATCAGGCGCGGCACCGCAAGGCTCGGCGTGCTCGCATCCGGGCGCGCGAGCAGCGCCTCCGCGGCGGCGAACTCGTGCATGTCGATCGCCGCGCGGGCGGCGATCAGCGCCGGCAGGCCGCTCGACTGGGGAATGGCGAGCGCCTCGTCCGCGAACTGCCGCACCTTCCCGTAGCGACCCTCCAGCAGCGCAACCACGGCGGCGTCCTGCTTGGCGCGCGCCCGCTCGCTGTTGCGGCGGCGACGACCCTCGCGCACCTCGCGCGGCATCCGCGCGATCCGCGACGCCAGCCGCAACAGCAGGTGCAGCGCGACGAAGCCGGCGACGACGATCAGCACGAACGCGTTCAGCGAGAGCTCGATGCGATACGGCGGCGCGACGAACAGCGCGTAGCCGGCGTTGAGCCTGAACAGCAGCGCCGCCAGCACCGCGAGCGCGGCGAGCAGCAGGAACGCGAAGAGCAGTCGCATTGCGTCCGCTACCGGGCAGGTGACATTCCGGCGGCGGCGTCCCGCGGCGCGACGCGCCGAGGGCGCTGCCTGCGTGCAGCCCTCCGCCGTGTCGCACCGGCAGACCCCGCGCCGCGCTCGGGATGACTCATCGGGGTGGAGGTCGCCACGCGTGTCGACGGCTTGCTAGCGGCCGGCAGGCGCGCCCGCGGCCCGATCGCGCGCCGCCCGCACCGTGCGGATGGCGGTGAGGCTCGCCGCGATGTCGGGCAAGTCGGCCGGCATCGGCGTCGCGGCGAGCTGCGTCAGCGTCGCGGAAGTGGCCTGCACGGGCTTCGCGCGCATATCGAAGTACTGCTTGACCCACGCGTTGGCGGCGGTGACGTCGGACTTGAAGCCATCGTCGTCGTGCGAGAGCAGCGACATGCGCGCCGTCAGCAGACGCAGGCGCAGGTTCTCGCGGAGGAAATACTGCTGCGGCGGCGGCACCAGCGGCGCCGCCGGCCGGTCGGCGACCTCGACGCGCACGAGCGCCTTGATCTCGGTCCACGCGTCGCGCAGCGCGCGCACCCAGGCCGCCTCGTCCTCGGCGGACACCGGCGCCGCGGGCTTCGGCAGGCGCTCGTCCTTCGCGAGCGGCAGCGCGTCGATCGACGCAAGCACCTGGTCGAGCTTGACGGCCATCCCGGCGATGTCGACGTACGGCACGGACTTCAGCCGGTCGATGTCGCGCGCGAGCGCGCGCCGCAGCGCGACGAGCTGCGGGCGATCGAAACGCGCGAGCTTGGCCTCCGCGAGCTGCAGCGCCGCGAGCGCCGATTGCACGTTGCCCGCGATCGCGAGCTGCTGGCCCGCCAGCATCAGCACCTGCTCGATCTCGTTCAGCGCGAGCTCGTCGCGCGACGGCGCGAGCTCGCGGTAGAGCGCCTCGAGGGAGGCCTGTTGCGCCTGCGACTCCGACAATCGCGTCTCCAGCAGCGCGAGCTTCGCCTGCGCGTCACGCAGGTCGTTCGCGAGGTCGGACTCGCGCGACTTCGCCTGTGCGAGCGCGGCATCGGCGTCTCCGAGCCGCTTGGCGACGTCCGTGCGCAGCGTGCGCTGCCCGTCGCGCGCGTCGAGCCAGGCCGCCGCCACCGCGACCGCGAGCACGCCCGCGAGCGCGAGCACGAGCCCGCGCGACGCCGGCGCGGAAAGCGGACCGCGGCGCGCCGGCGCGCCGGCGACGTTCTCGGGTGCGGCACGGTCGCTGGCGGGCGCGGGTTCGTCCATCGATCGATCCGGATCGGCAAATTGCCCGTGCATTCTAGCAGTCCCCTCCCGCGCACTCCGCGCGCGCGCTGGCCGCGGGACGCCCCGTCGCTTACAATCGAGGCTGTCGCGCTTCGCCCGCCTTCCGCGCCATCGCCACGCCTCCGTGAACGGCCTGACCCTGCTCGTCGTGCTTGCGCTGGCCGTGGGCGCGTATGTCCTGTGGCGCGCAGGCGTCGTGCGCGGTCGGCGCGAGGCCGAGAACTCCGCGCGCACGCCGTTGCGCCCCGTCACGATGCCCGCGTTCGAGCCCGCGCGCGCCGAGCCGCCGGCTGCCGACGCCGCACCCGTCGCGGCGACGGCACCCGCGACCGCACCGCCACCGCCCGCCGCCGAGCCTGCCGGCGTGGACGCCGAGCGCGCGCGGCTGCTTCGCAGCCTCGCCGCCGAGAACGAAGCGCTGCGCCGCGCAGCGGCGACCGGCACGGCCGAGCGCACGCAGCTCGCGTCGCTCGCCGAGGACCGCCGCCGCCTCATCGCCGAGTGCGCGCAGGCGCGCGCCGAGACCGCGCGCTACCGCGACCTGGTCGTCGCGCTCGAGGACAACGCGCTGCCGCCGCTGCTCGACGGCCCCAACGCGCCGGACGACCTGAAGCTCATCGTCGGTGTCGGGCCGGTACTCGAGCGGATGCTGCACCAGCTGGGCGTCACCACGTACCGCCAGATCGCGCGCTGGTCCGAGCGCGACATCGACGAGTTCGACGCGAAGCTGCCGGAGTTTCCTGGACGCATCCGGCGCGACGGCTGGGTCACGCAGGCGCGGGCGCTGCACCAGTCCAAGTTCGGCGAGACGCTGCCGCCGCGCGAGCGCGGATGACCGCACCCGCGGCCGGCCGTCACCCGCTCGCGCACGCGTTCGTGCCGATCGCGATCCTGACGCTCGTCTGGGGCTGCAACTGGCCCGTGCTGAAGATGGGCGTGGCGGAGATCGCCCCGCTCACGTTCCGCTCGCTGACGCTGCCGTTCGCCGCGCTCGGCATGCTGCTGGTCGCGAAGTGGAGCGGCGACGCGATCCGCGTGCCGCGCGCGTGGTGGGGCCGGGTCGTGGCGCTCGCTTTCTTCAACATCGCCGGCTGGAACGGCTTCGTGCTGTTCGGCGTGCAGCAGCTGCCGGCCGGCCGCAGCGCGATCATCGCGTACACGATGCCGATCTGGGCGACGCTGATCGCGATGGTCGTCCTGCACGAACCGCTCAACCGGCGCAAGGCCGTCGGCCTGGCGCTCGGCATGCTCGGCATGGTCGTACTGCTGGGCGACGACATCCGCCACATCCGCTCGACGCCGACCGGCGCGCTGATGATCCTCGCCGCCGCGATCCTCTGGGCGTGCGGCACCGTGCTGCTGCGCAAGTGGAAGCCGCCGATCGCGCAGAACACGCTGTCGGGCTGGATGATGCTGTTAGGCTGGCTGCCGCTCGTCGTGATGGCGCCCTTCTTCGAGACGCACCCGCCGTCGTACCTCATGCACCTGTCGGCGGGCGCGTGGTTCGCGATCCTCTACAACGTCTTCCTCGCCGGCACGCTCGCGCACTGGGCGTGGTTCACGCTCGCGCGCACGCTGCCGGTCGCCGTGTCGTCGCTGTCGTCGCTGCCGGTGCCGGTCGTCGGCGTGTTCGCCGGCATGCTGATCCTGGGCGAGCGCCCCGGGCCCGCGGAGTTCATCGCCCTCGCGCTCGTGCTCGCGTCGCTGTTCGCCGTGCTGTGGCAGCCGGCGGAGAGGAAGAAGGACGTGCCGGCGGCGTCGACGGATCCCGAACCCTAGCCAACGTCCGGGCGTCGCGGGCACCGAGAAACCGAGCCTGGCTCGGTTTCCGGTTTCTGGGGCCAGGCTCGGATTCCAGCGGCCTCCGCCGAAAACCGAGCCCGGCTCCAACCACTCGTCACGCCAGCTCGGGAATCAGCGTGAGCACCTTGCCGGTGCCGAACCACGCGTCGAGATTCGCCTTGCACAGGTCGCCCATCGCCTTGCGCGTCTCGTTCGTCGCGCTGCCGACGTGCGGCAGCAGCACGACGTTGTCCATCGCGAACAGCGGCGCCGGGATGTGCGGCTCGTCGGCAAAGACGTCGAGGCCGGCGCCCTTGATCGTGCCGGCCTGCAGCGCTGCGACCAGCGCCGGCTCGTCGACGATCGAGCCGCGCGCGATGTTGACGAGCGTGCCCTTCTTCCCGAGCGCGGCCAGGACTTCGGCATTCACGATGTTCTTCGTCGCCGCGCCGCCGGGGCACGCGACGACGAGGAAGTCCGACTCGGCGGCGAGGCCGTCGAGGTCCGGCACGAAGCGGTACGGAACGTCCTGCGGCTTGCGCCCGGTGTAGGACACCTCCATGCCCATCGCGCGCACGCGCTGCGCGATCGCCTTGCCGATGCGCCCGAGGCCGAGGATGCCCACGCGGCGGCCGGCGAGCTTCGTCGTGAGCTCCGGCCCGCGCTTCTCCCACTCGCCGGCGTGGACGAAGCGGTTGAGGCGCACGAAGCCGCGCCCGGTCATCATGACGAGCGCCACGGCGACGTCCGCGACGTCGTCGGTCAGCACGTCCGGCGTGTTGGTCACCTTGATGCCGCGGCTCCGGCAGTAGTCGACCGGCACGCCGTCGTAGCCGACGCCGAACACCGAGATGATCTCGAGCTTCGGCAGCGCGTCGAGCAGGTTCGTCGGCGTGACCGTGCCGCCGCCCTGCACGAGACCGCGGATGCGCACGCCTTCGGCGGCCAGCAGGCCCGGCTTGTGGCTCGCGGCGTGGTAATCGTGGCACCGGTAGTCGCCGCGCAGCGGGTCGTACAGGAACGGCGGCAGCGGCGCGGTGACGATGATGTCGGGCTGGGCCATGGCGTCAGGGTCCGGTCACGGGATGCGAAGCGAACCATTCTAGCAACCCGGCGACGAGCCCCGCGTCGGCACCGCCGGTGACGATCGCGTGGAATCCGAGCGTCCGTGCACGCTCGGCGATGCGCGGGTGCGGCACGAACGCAGGGACGTGCCGGAACAGCTGCAGCGCGTCGGCGTCGAGCAGCGCGACGAGGTTGTCGAGTCCCTCGCTCGACGTGAACGTCGACGCGTGCAACCGGCCTTCGCGCAGCGCCTCGGCGAGGCCGCCTCCGCCCGACTGCGGCGCCGCCCTCCGGTAGCAGCCGACGTAGTCGACGGTGGCGCCGCGCGCCCTCAGCGTGTCGCCGAGGTGCTCGCGCCCGCCGTCGCCGCGGAAGATCACGACGCGCTGGCCGGCGGGATCGGCGAGCTCGGGCAGTGCGAGCAGCCCTTCGCTGTCGAACGTCGTCGCGGGGATCGTCGCGCCGGGCACGCCGGCGGCCGCGAGCGCGGCGGCGGTGCCCGGCCCCGGCGCGAACGCGCGCAGCGTCGGCGGCCAGCGGCCCGCCGCGGGCACGCCGTACTCGGCCGCGTTGGCCGACACGAAGACCGCGATGTCGTAGCGGTCGAGCGCCGCGTGCGCGCGCTCGAGCGCCGCCGCGTCGGCCGGGGGCAGGATGACGATCGCGGGAAACACGAGCGGGCGCGCGCCGAGCGCGGCGAGCTGCGCGACGAGCCCGGCCGCCTGCCGCGCCGGACGCGTCACCAGCACGCCCACCCCCGCGAGCGGCCCGCGCGGCGGGACGTCGGGCGCGAGCGGATGGACGCTCACCGCGCTGCGTCAGCGCCGCCCGGCCGCCCGAAGGCGCTGACGCGCCCCCTCAGGGGGCAGCGAGCATCGCGAGCGTGGGGGTCGTGTCATTTCAGCGCCGCCCGGCCGCCCGAAGGCGCTGACGCGCTGCGGCCTCCTTGGACGGGCATACGATGCGAACATCAGCGTGTCGGTCGCAGCCCTCGCGCGCGGACGCGCTCTGCGAGCCTTGGCTTCGCCCCGCGCGCGAGGACGGCTCCAGGGATAGCGAGCGAAGCGAGCGTGGGGGTCGTTCATTGGTCGGTGAGAAAGCGCGCGGCACCGCGGGCGAGGAAGTCATCGGCCAGCGCGATCCCGAGCGCGTCGGCGCCGTCGGCGTCGGCGACCTCCGCGTCGATCTCGCCGCGCAGCACGTCGCCGCCGTCGCGCGCGGCGAGCAGGCCGCGCAGCCACAGCGCGCCCTCCTCCCACTCCGCGTAGCCGGCGAGCGGCGTGTGGCAGCTCCCGCCAAGCGCGCGCGAGAACGCGCGCTCCGCCGTCGTCGCCAGCGTTGTCGCACGATCGCCGAGCACGGCGAGCGCCGCGACGAGCTCGGGCCTGTCGCTGCGGCACTCGATCGCGAGGGCGCCCTGCCCCGGCGCCGGCAGGCTCTCGTCGGCTTCGAGCAGCGACGCGATGCGCGAGCCGAAGCCGAGGCGCTTCAGGCCCGACGCCGCGAGGATGATTGCATCGTAGCGACCCTCGTCGAGCTTGCGCAGCCGCGTGTTGACGTTGCCGCGCAGCGGCTCGATGACGAGCGCCGGATACCGCTCGCGCAGCTGCGCCTCGCGGCGCAGGCTCGACGTGCCGACCACGGCACCGGCCGGCAGTTCGGAAAGCCGCGCGTACCGGTTGGAGACGAACGCGTCACGCGGATCCTCGCGCGCGGCGATCGCCGCCAGTGCGAAGCCCGGCGGCATCTCCATCGGCACGTCCTTCAGCGAGTGGACGGCGAGGTCGGCCCGGCCTTCGGCCATCGCCACCTCGAGCTCCTTGATGAACAGGCCCTTGCCGCCGATCGCCGTCAGCGGCTGGTCGAGGATGCGGTCGCCCTGCGTGGTCAGGCCGAGCAGCGTGATCGCGGTGGCCGGATACAGCGCCGCGAGCCGCGCACGGATGTGCTCGGCCTGCCAGAGCGCGAGCGCGGATTCGCGCGTCGCGATGGTCAGGCGCCGTGGCGCGTGCGGAGGGGGCATCGGGTGGTCGAGGCAGTCGACACGGTCGGGCCGCGATCGGAGCAGGGCGGCACCGTGCGCCGCATTGCGAAAAATTCTAGCACGCGCCGCCGCGCGTCCCCCGTGCGAGCGGCCGGCGCCTAAACCATCCGGTCAGCGCGATCCGCGGCCGCGTCGCCGGCAGGACCTCGTGCTCGAACGCGTCGGACAGGAAGGCGACGAGCGTCCCGCCCGTCGGCGTCACGTCGATCGTCGTCGCGCGATCGACGTACACGCGCAACGCGCCACCGTCGGCGGGCTGCCAGCGCTCGTTCAGGTACAGCACGCACGACAGCACGCGCGCGTCGTCGTCGCGGAAGCGGTCGCGGTGCCGCGCGTAGCGCGCGCCGGGCGGGTACAGCGCGTAGTGGCCCTCGAATTCCGCGAGACCCGCCATCAGCGCGCGGTTGCATGCGACCCGCAGCGCGTCCAGGAATGCCAGCGGTTCCGCCTCGGCGGGATCGGCGGCGCCGGGGTCGAGCCAGCGGATGCGGTCGCCGCGCACGTCGGCGCGCAGATCGCGGCTCGCGCCGCGTCCGACGTGCGCCGGGGCGAGCGCCCCGGCCGCGTCGAGCGCGCGCGCACGCGTGCGCAGCGCGGCGACCGTCGCATCCGGCAGCGCGCCGGCGGCCACGGCGTAGCCGCGCTCCGCGATGCCGGCGACGATCGGCGGAATCGAGTCGGGCACGACCGCGACGTCCGGATCCGCGATCGCGCTCACGGCGTCCGTCCGCACGCGCACGCAGCGGCAATCACTTCGCCGCCGGATCCGCCTGCATCATTCCGAACAGGTTGCCCTCGGTGTCCTTGCCGTATGCGAGCCAGCCGACCGTCGGAATCGGCATCTTCGGCAGCGCCACCTTGCCGCCGAGATCCGTGAGCTTCCGGACCATCGCGTCGAGGTCGCCGACGCCGACCGTGCATACGAACGCGTTCACGGCCGCCATGTCCGCCGGTGCATCGCCGCGCCGCGGCAGGAGGCCGCCGTCGATGCCCGGCTCGCTCTTCTCGCCGGTGCCCACCAGCCAGTATTGCTCGTTCCCCCACTGCGTGAACGTCCAGCCGAAGAGCTTCGAGTAGAAGTCGATCGCCCGCTGCGGGTCGCCGGCGTGGATTTCGAAATGGATCGGGCGCGGCATGGCAGGCCTCCGATGCGGGGAAGGGCGGCTATCATAGCGCCGGCAACCACGACCCGGGGTCCCCCATGCGCATCGTGATCACCGGCGGCGCCGGCTTCCTCGGCAGCCGCCTCGCCCGCAAGTTCCTCGAGCGCGGCACGCTCACCGACGCGCGCGGCCGGACGCGCACGATCGCGTCGATCGTGCTGCTCGACGTCGTGCCGGCCAACGTCCCGGCCGATCCCCGTGTGACCGTCGTCGCCGGCGATCTCGCCGACCCTGCGGTCGTCGCGAACGCGGTCACGCCGGACACCGACACGGTCTTCCACCTCGCGGCCGTCGTCAGCGGGCAGGCCGAGGCAGACTTCGACATCGGGATGCGCGTCAACCTCGACGCGACGCGCGCGCTGCTCGAGCGCTGCCGAACCCTCGCCGCGCCGCCGAAGTTCGTGTTCGCGAGCTCGCTCGCCGTGTTCGGCGGGCCGCTCCCCGACCCGGTGCCCGACGACGCGCCGCTGACGCCGCAGGCGTCGTACGGCACGCAGAAGGCCATCGGGGAGCTCCTCGTCTACGACATGACGCGCAAGGGCTTCGTCGACGGCCGCTCGCTGCGGTTGCCTACGGTCACGGTCCGCCCCGGCAAGCCGAACAAGGCCGCGTCGTCGTTCGCGAGCGGCATCGTCCGCGAGCCGCTGGCCGGCGTCGACGCGCCGTGCCCGGTCGCGCCGACGACGCGGATGTGGGTGACCTCCCCGCGCACGGTGATCGACAACATCGTCGCGGGCCACGAGGCGCCCGCGTCGGCGTTCGCGCACACGCGCTCGGTCAACGTGCCCGGCCTCTGCGTGGCCGTCGGCGACATGGTCGCGGCGCTGCGGGAGATCGCCGGCGACGCCGTGGCCGCCCGCGTCAAGTGGGCGTTCGACCCTGCGATCGACCGGATCGTGTCGACGTGGCCGGCCAACTTCGCGCCGGTGCTGGGGCCGAGGCTCGGCATGCGCGCGGACATCGATTTCGCGGGCATCGTGCGCGCGTACATGGCCGACGACATGCCGCGCGCCGCGTAGCGGCGTTCCGGCACCGGACGGGGCGATCCGGCGCGCCGCGTGCCGCGCCGCGTGCACGGTTGCGGGCGTCGGCCGCCGGCCTATAATCGGCGGCTTGCGGTGGAGAAGAACAAGGTCGGCGGCGATCGCCGCAGCACCCGCTACGTTCACGGAGGAGGAGGCTTTCCCATGTTGCGCTCGCAAGTCCTGGCCGCGCTCGTCGCGGCCGCCGCGTCGGCCACCGTGCTCGCCGCGGACATCCGCGTCCAGTGCTATTCCGACGGCAACGAGTGCGAGGTCACCGCCGACCTCGCCAAGCGTTTCGAGGCGCGCAATCCCGGCACCAAGGTGATCATCGACAAGGTCCCGTACAAGGCCGTCGTCGAAACGCTGCCCGTGCAGCTGGCCGCCGGCGAGGGGCCCGACATCGCGCGCGTCACCGACCTCGGCGGGCTCAACAAGTTCTACCTCGACCTGACGCCGCTGCTCGGTGCCCGCGCGAAGTACTGGGAGGACAACTTCGGCCCGACGCTCAAGTGGCTGCGCGGCGGACCGGCCGACAAGGGCATCTACGGGATGATGACGCAGCTGACCGTCACCGGGATGTTCGTCAACAAGACGCTGTTCGAGCAGGCGAAGGTGCCGCTGCCCGGGCCGACGGCGACGTGGGACGACTGGATCGAGGCGACGCGCAAGGTCGCGCAGGCGACCAAGACGCCGTATGCGATGGCGATGGACCGCAGCGGCCACCGGTTCGCGCCGCTCGCGGTCGCGTCGGGCGCGAAGATCTTCGACGCGTCGGGCAACCCGGTCGTCGACGACGGCTACAAGGCGGCGGCGACCAAGTTCGTCAACTGGAACAAGAGCGGCCTGATGCCGAAGGAGGTCTGGGGCGGCGTCGGCGGCTCGCAGTACCGCGACGCGTTCGAGGAGTTCGCGAACGGCCGCGTCGTCGCGTACTACTCGGGCAGCTGGCAGATCAAGCGGATGGACACGCAGGTGACGAAGTCGTTCGACTGGATCGTCGTTCCGGCGCCGTGCGGTCCCGGCGGCTGCACGGCGATGCCGGGCGGCGCGGCGTTCGTCGCGCTGAAGCGCACGAAGGCGCCGGCCGACGTCGCGAAGTTCCTCGACTTCCTCGCGAGCGAGGACGTGTATCGCGAGTACATGGCGCGCACCGAGAACATACCGGCGCACGCCGCGGTGGCCAAGGCCGGGGTCGCGTACGACGTGTCGCCGGGCGCGAAGGCGGCGCTGGCGACGTTCGTCGGCGACGTCCCGAAGATCGCGCCGGCGAATTACGAGCTGCAGGGCTACCGGTTGAACCGCGCGGTGTTCCTGCCGACGGCGCAGCGCCTCGGCCAGGCGGTCGCCGGCGAGATGAGCACCGAGGACGCGCTGAAGCGCCTCGCGCAGGACATGGACGAGCAGGTGAAGGCGGCGTCGAAGTAGCCGCCGCCGGTCCGCCGTCCGCGGCGGACGCTTGCCGGAGGGCAACCGCGTGCCGGACTGGAAGGATCTCGCTGCCGCTCCCGTCGCGGCGGCGTTCCGTGTCGTCGAGGGGCCGTTCCGCGCCGTGCAGCGCGCGTTCGGCGTCGCGCCGATGCCGTGGCTGTTCCTCGCGCCGAACCTCTTCATCTTCGGCGTCTTCACGTTCCTGCCGCTCGTCATCAACTTCTACTACGCGTTCACCGGCGGCGTGGAGCTCTATCCGTCCGAGCGTCCGTTCACGGGCATGGCGAACCTCGCCACGCTGTTCGAGTGCGGCAACCACTTCGACCCGTCGACGTGCCGGAAGGACCTGTTCTGGCGCGCGATCTGGAACACCGCGAAGTTCTCGGTGCTGCAGGTGACGCTGATGGTGCTGTTCAGCGTCGTCACCGCGCTGGTGCTCAACCGCAAGGTGATCGGCCGCGGGTTCTGGCGCGGCGTCTACTTCTACCCGGTGCTGCTGTCGCCGGTCGTCGTCGCGCTGATCTGGAAGTGGATCCTGCAGCGCGAGGGCGTGCTGAATGCCATCGTCGTCGCCGCCGGCGACACGCCGGGCGAGTGGCTGTCGAGCGGCAGCTGGGCGTTCTTCTGGGTCATCTTCGTGTCGATCTGGGCCCACATGGGCTTCTACACGCTGATCCTGCTCGCCGGCCTGCAGGCGATCCCGAAGGAACTGTACGAGGCGGCGCAGATGGACCACGCCACGCCGTGGCGCACGTTCTGGCGCGTGACGCTGCCGCTGCTGATGCCGAACCTGCTCGTCGTCTGCGTGCTGGCAGCGATCCGTGCCGTGCAGACGTTCGACGAGGTATTCGTGCTGACCGGCGGCGGCCCGGGGTCGGCGACCACGTTCGTCGTGCAGTTCATCTACCAGACCGGCTTCATGGAACAGATCCGCCTGTACGGCCTCGCCGCGGCGGGCTCGCTGGTGCTCGCGGCGGCGCTGATCGTGCTGACGCTCGTCCAGCTCAAACTGGCGGGCCGCGAGCGCGACGGGACGCGGCGATGATCGCGTTCCTCACGCGCACGCGCGGTCGCGGCCGGCTCGACTGGACCGACTGGTTCACCTACGGCTACCTCGCCGTCGGCCTGTTCCTGATGTTCGGGCCGGTCGCGTGGCTGGTCCTTTCGTCGTTCAAGACCGAGAGCGCGATCGCCGAGTTCCCGCCGAGCCTGCTGCCGATGGGCCAGAAGCAGGTGATGGTGAAGGGCGAAGACAAACCAAAGCCTGTGTACCGCGTCACGCTCGACGACGGCACGACCCGCGCGCTGGCCGAGCTGCGCCGGATCGGCCTCACGTCGACGCTGGTCGACCCGGCGCGGCCGGACGAGCTCGTCCGCGTGCCGATCGACCGCCGCACGCCGGTGCGCGAGTTCGCGCTCGCCACCGGCAACTACACGGAGCTCGCCGGCAAGTTCGACTTCGCGCGCTACCTGTGGAACAGCGTGTTCATCACGATCGTCGCGACGATCGTCACGCTGCTGTTCAACTCGATGGCCGCGTTCGCGCTGGCGAAGTACCGCTTCTCGGGCCGCAAGGCGGTGTTCCTGCTGATCCTGTCGACGCTGATGGTGCCGCCGACGATCGTGCTGGTGCCGAACTTCCTCGTCGTGTCCGAGCTCGGGCTGCTCAACAGCCTGTGGGGCGTGATCTGGCCGGCGGTGGCCACGCCCACCGGCGTGTTCCTGCTGCGCCAGTACATGCTGACGCTGCCCGACGAGCTGCTCGAGGCCGCGCGCCTCGACCACGCGAGCGAGTGGCGGATCTACTGGCGGATCGTGCTGCCGCTGACCGCCCCCGCGCTCGCCGTGCTCGCGATCTTCTCGGTCATGTGGCGGTGGAACGACTTCCTGTGGCCGCTGGTCGTGCTGTCGAAGTCCGAGAAGTTCACGCTGCAGCTGGCGCTCAACGCGTTCCAGGGCGACCTCGTCACGCAGTGGAACTACCTGCTCGCGATGACCGTCATCACGCTGCTGCCGGTTACGCTGGTGTTCGCGTTCCTGCAGAAGTTCGTCACGCAGGGCATTGCGTCCGCGGGAGTCAAGTGACGTGGCCACGCTTCGTTTGAACCAGCTGGTGAAGGCGTTCGACGCGACGCGCGTGATCCACGGCGTCGACCTCGCGGTCGCCGACGGCGAGTTCGTCGTGTTCGTCGGCCCGTCCGGCTGCGGCAAGTCCACGCTGCTGCGGCTGATCTGCGGGCTCGAGAGCGCGACCTCCGGCGACATCGAGATCGACGGGCGGCGCGTCAACGACGTGCCGGCCGCGGACCGCGGCCTCGCGATGGTGTTCCAGTCGTACGCGCTGTACCCGCACATGACCGTGTACCAGAACATGGCGTTCGGCCTCGAGAACGTCGGCACGCCGCGCGCCGCGATCGAGGCGAAGGTGCGCGAGGCCGCGAAGCTCCTGCGGCTCGACGCACTGCTCGAGCGGCGGCCGACGCAGCTGTCCGGCGGCCAGCGCCAGCGCGTGGCGATCGGCCGCGCGATCGTCCGCGAGCCGCGCATCTTCCTGTTCGACGAGCCGCTGTCGAACCTCGACGCCGAGCTGCGCGTGTCGATGCGCACCGAGATCACGTCGCTGCACGAGCGGCTCTCCGCGACGATGATCTACGTGACGCACGACCAGGTCGAGGCGATGACGATGGCCGACAAGATCGTCGTGCTGCGCGCCGGCCGCATCGAGCAGGTCGGCGCGCCGCTCGACCTGTACAACCGGCCGGCCAACCGGTTCGTCGCCGGCTTCATCGGCTCGCCGCAGATGAACTTCCTGCCGGCCACCGTCGCCGGCCACGCTGCGAGCGGGGCGACGGTGGCGCTGCCCGGCGGACGGGTGGTGGCGGCGGTCCCGACCGCGACGGCACCGGCGCCCGGCACGGCGGTCACGCTCGGCGTGCGCCCGGAGCACCTCGCGGTCGCGGACGACGGCGACGGCCACCTCGCGCTCGCCGTGCAGCAGCTGGAGCAGCTCGGCGCGCACAGCCTGCTGCACGGAACCGTCGCGGACGGGCAGGCGCGCCTGACCGTGCACGTCCCCGGCCAGACCGGCGTGCGGACCGGTGCGACGGTGTGGGTGACGATCGCGCCCGATCGCGCGTGCCTGTTCGCCGCCGGCGACGACGGCCTCGCGCTGTAGCCGCATGCGTCCGCTGCGCACCGCGCGCCTGGCCGCCGTCGCCGATGGCCGCGCGACGTTCGCGCTCGACGGCGGCTGGCGCTGCGAGCTCTCGATGCCGGCGCGCGGCCTGGGCCGCCTGCTGTGGCTGCCTCCGGACGGCCTGCGCGAGCCGCGCACGTGGGCGATCACGCCGCGCCCGGACGCCGACGCGCCGTGGGAGGGCCGCGCGCGCACGGCGCTGTTCGCCGGCAGCGTCGCCGCGACCGAGGTCGTCGACGGCGCCGTTACGCTGACCACGCCCGCGCTGCGCGCGCGCGTGCGCCTCGCGCCGTTCGGCGTCGAGTGGCAGCAACCCGCGGCCGGCGGCTGGACGACGTGCTGCGCCGACCGGCCGACCTACGCATACGCGGCCGCCGTGCGCAGCGCGCGCATCGTCCACGCGATGGCGCGCGACGCGCACGACCAGTACTTCGGGCTCGGCGACAAGACCGGCCCGCTCGACAAGCACGGTCGGCGCCTGCGCACGCTGCAGCTCGACGCGCTCGGCTACAACGGCGAGACCAGCGACCCGCTGTACAAGCACTGGCCGTTCTTCCTCGGACGGCGGCGCGACACCGGGCTCGCCTACGGCGTCTACTACGACACGCTGTCAGAGGCCACGTTCGACTTCGGCCAGGAGTTCGACAACTACCACGGCTTCTACCGCGCGACCGAGATCGCCGACGGTGATCTCGACCTGTATGTGTTCGCCGGCCCCGACCTTCCGGCCGCGCTGTCGCGCTTCGTGCGGCTGGTCGGCGGAACCGCGCTGCCGCCGCGGTGGACGCTCGGCTTCGCCAACACGGCGATGGGCCTCGTCGACGCGCCGGACGCGCAGGCGCAGCTCGCGCGCTTCCTCGACCGCGCGCGCGACGAGCGCATTCCGCTGTCGTCGTTCCACTTCGGTTCCGGCTACACGAGCCGCGGCAAGCGCCGTTACGTGTTCACGTGGAACCGCGACAAGTTTCCCGATCCCAAGGCGGCGACGGCGGCGTTCCGCGCGGAAGGCGTGCGGCTGGTCGCCAACCTGAAGCCGTGCCTGCTCGACGACCACCCGGCGTTCGCCGACGTGCGTGCGCAGGGCGGGTTCGTCGCCGATAGCGCGGATGCGCCGTGCCTCGACCAGTTCTGGGACGGCTGGGGGGCGCACGTCGACTTCACGCATCCGGCGGGCATCGGCTGGTGGCAGCGCGGCCTTGCCACTCAGGTGCTCGACTACGGGATCGACGCCGCGTGGAACGACAACAACGAGTACGAGATCTGGGACGAGGATGGCCGCTCGCACGGCTTCGGCACGTCGATCCCGATCGCGCGCTCGCGGCCGCTGCACGCGCTGCTGATGACGCGCGCGAGCTACGAGGCGCAGGCGGCCCGCAGTCCCGGCGAGCGCGTCTACACGGTGACGCGCGCCGGCCCGCCGGGCATCGCGCGCTACGCGCAGACGTGGAGCGGCGACAACACGACGAGCTGGCACACGCTGCGCTGGAACCAGCGGATGGCGCTGACGATGGGCCTGTCCGGCATGTTCAACGTCGGCCACGACATCGGCGGCTTCGCCGGTCCGGCACCGGACGCCGAGCTGCTGGTGCGCTGGATGCAGGCGTGCGCGCTCAATCCACGCTGCATCATGAACTCGTGGAAGGCCGACGGCAGCGTCAACACGCCGTGGCTGCACCCGGAGTCGACCGCGCTCGTTCGCGCGGCGATCGAGCTGCGGCTCTCGCTCGTGCCGTACCTGTACACGTGCCTGCACGATGCCGTGGCCGAGGCGCGGCCGGTGCTGCGGCCGACGTTCTGGGCGTTTCCCGGCGACCCCCGCTGCTGGGACGACAACGACGAGATGCTGGTCGGGCCGGACCTCCTGGTCGCGCCCGTATTCGCACCCGGCGCCACGACGCGCACGCTGTACCTGCCGCGCGACGACGCGACCCCCGGCTGGCGCTGCTTCCACACCGGCGCGTGGTACGCAGGCGGAGCGACGGTGACGGTCGCCGCGCCGCTCGACCGGCTGCCGCTGTTCGTGCGCGCCGGCGCCGCGATCCCGACGACGGATGCCGCGGACGGCCGCAGGCGCACCGACGAGCCCTCGCGCGCGCTGCGTCTGTTCCCCGCGCCGCCTGGCGACGCGCCGGCTGCGCACACGAGCACGTGGATCGACGACGACGGCGTCACCGGCCGCTGGCGGGCCGGCGAGATCGCGCGTGTGCGCGCGACGCTGGCCGGCGATGCCGCTCGCCTGCGGCTTGCGCTGGTCCGCGACGGCACGTATCCGTTGCCGTGCGAGCACGTGCGCGTCGTGTTGCCGGCCAGCGAGACGCGCGAGCTCGTCGTCGACGCCGGCGCGCTCGGAGTGCCGGTTGTCCGCTGACGCGGGTCGTCGGCGACTCCTCTCGCTGCTGGGCGAACTGCCGCCCCGCGCGCCGGCAACGCCGGGGCAGTGTGTCGACGTCACGCCGCGCGGCGACGCCGTCGTCGAGCGCTGGACGCTCGATCTCGCCGGGACGCCGGTGCCCGCGCTGCTGGTCGCGCCGCCGTCGCCGCGTGCGGTCGTGCTGTATTGCCACGCGCACGGCCAGCGCTTCGACGTCGGCAAGGACGAGCTCGTCGTCGGCCGTCCCGCGCTGGCGTCACCGCCGTACGGTGACGCGCTGGCGGCGATCGGCGTCGCGGCGCTCGCGATCGACCACCTGGGCTTCGGCGAGCGCGCGGCGACGCCGGAGCGCGTCCTGAACAAGCGCCTGCTGTGGCACGGCGTCACGCTGTGGGGCAGGCGCGTTGCCGATTCGCTCGCCGCGTTCGACTGGCTCGCGCGCGAGCCGCGCCTCGCGGCGCTGCCCGTCGTCGCGCTCGGCCTGTCGATGGGCAGCGCGATGGCGTGCTGGACCGCGGCGCTGGAGCCGCGGATTACCGCGTGCGCGGACCTGTGCGGACTCGCCGAGTACGACGCGCTCGAAGCGTCCGGCGCCGACGACCTGCACGCCGAGTACTTCTTCGTCCCGGGCCTGCGCAGGCACTTCACGGCGGCGGCGATCAACGCGCTGATCGCGCCGCGGCCGCACCTGTCGTGCGTCGGCGCCGACGATCCGCTGACGCCGCCGGCGGGCGTCGCCGCGATCGACCGCGCGCTGCGCGCCGCGTACGCCGAGGCCGGCGCGCCCGACGCGTGGCGGCAGCGCGTGTTTCCGGTCGGCCACGTCGAGTCGCCGGCGATGCGCGCCGCGGTGCTCGGATTCGTCGACGGCATCGCCCACGGCGGGAACGCACGCGCGTAGCATCCGAGCCATGGCGCAGCCGCCCACCCCGCTCGAGATCGGCAACACGGTCTTCCGCAACATCGTACCGCTCGGCGGCATCCTGTTCCTCGGCTGGTCGGCACCGGCGGTGCTGGTGCTGTATTTCGCCGACACGCTGCTCGCGATGGCCGTGATGTTCGCCGGGCTCATGCGCCACTTCATGCCGCCGCCGAAGGACGACGGCTGGGCCGCGCGCGCGAACGCGGAGGCGGGCTGCATCGGCGCGTCCCTGTTCATCGTCGCGTTCATGGCGGTGCCGCTCGGCGTCCCGCTGATCTTCATGCTCGCGGGCACCGACGCGACCGTGCGCACGCTCTTCGCCGACGAGATGTTCCGCGGGGGTCTCGTGCTGCAGGCGATCGCGGCGCTGTGGTCCGGCCGCGACCTGTACCGCGCGCTGAAGGTGCATACACCCGAGGAGCTGCGCCTCAAGCGCCGGTTCGCACTGGCGCTGCTGCGCTGGGTCGTCGTGATCATGGCGACCTACTTCGGGCTCGGGCTGCTGCCGGACCGCTTCGCGCCGATCTTCTTCGTCGCCGTCTATGCGGCGGCGACGATCGTGGTCGAGATCGCGCCGGATCGCTTCCTGCGGGCGTTCACCGCCGACCGCGAGCTCGTCGATCCGCTGCCGGGCGCGGCGACGACGCCACATGCGCGGCCGTTGCCGTCGGCGCCGTCGCGGCCCCCGAAGCCGCCGCTGCCACCGGCACAGTCCCTGTCGCGCGCCGAGCGCTGGCGCCGCAGGCACAAGCGTTAGCGGGCGCCGAGGGATCGAGGGCCTGGCTCCGTCGGCCGCCGTCAGCCTTCCGCCTCTTCCACGATGCCCGGCTCGACCTCGGCGAGCGCCTCGGCCAGCAACTCCGGGCCGGCGTCCTTCAATCGCGCTGCGTCCGACAGGATCTGCCGGAAGCGCCGCCCACCGGGCCTCCCGTGATAGAGACCCAGCATGTGCCGCGCGATCGACCGCAGCGGCACGCCGCGCGCACGCTGCGCGGCCGCGTATGGCATCATCGCGCGCAGCACGTCGGCGCGCGTCGGCACGTTCGCCGTGCCGCCGAAGATGCGCGCGTCGGCCGGCGCGAGGATCATCGGGTCGTGGTAGGCGGCGCGCCCCAGCATGACGCCGTCGAGGCGCTCGAGCTCGCGCTCGATCGCTGGCCACGTCGCGAGCCCGCCGTTGAGCACGAACGTCAGCGCCGGAAAGTCGCGCTTCAGCCGGTGGACGACTTCGTAGCGCAGCCGCGGCACCTCGCGATTCTCCTTCGGCGACAGGCCCTTCAGCACCGCGTTGCGCGCGTGCACGACGAACACGGCACAACCCGCGTCCGCGACCGCGCCGACGAAGTCGCGGACGAACCCGTAGTCCTCGTTCGCGTCGAGGCCGATCCGGTGCTTGACGGTGACCGGCACCGCGACGGCGTCGCGCATCGCGCGCACGCAATCGGCCACCAGCGCGGGCTCGGCCATCAGGCACGCGCCGAAGCTGCCGGTCTGCACGCGCTCCGACGGGCAGCCGCAGTTGAGGTTGATCTCGTCGTAGCCCCAGCGCTCGCCCAGTTTCGCCGCATGCGCGAGCGCCGCCGGATCGCTGCCGCCCAGCTGCAGTGCGACAGGATGCTCGGACGGGTCGAAGTCGAGGTGGCGCGGCACGTCGCCGTGCACCAGCGCCGGCGCCGCGACCATCTCGGTGTACAGACGGACGTGGCGCGAGATCCGGCGCAGGAAGAACCGGCAGTGCCGGTCCGTCCAGTCCATCATCGGCGCCGTGCAGAAGCGGTGTGACGGGAGATCCATGCGGTTGGCAGGTCGTTCGCCCAGTCGTCCACAGCGACCGGCATCGCAGACGATTGTATCCGGTGCCCCACGCGGGCCGGCACGTTGCATACTGCCGCAGCGCACGCGCAAGTTCTGTCGCGCGAACATGCGACCGAGCCTCCGGGACCGGTCTCGATCCTGAACAGCCGTTGGATCTTCACCAGGCCGGACGCCAAGAGCATCAGGTTATCCAGCAACTACGCTGCGTTCCGCCATGTCCGCGACTGAACTGCAACGCTATTGAATCACCTCATCCGCCTGCACGAGCAGCGATTGCGGGATGGTCAGGCCGAGTACCTTGGCGGTCTTCATGTTGATGACCAGTTCGAGCTTGGTCGGCTGCTCGACCGGCAATTCAGCTGGTTGCGCGCCTTTCAGGATCCGGTCCGCGTAGGCAGTCGCACGCCCGATCTGGTCGGAAAGGCTCGCGCCGTACGCCACGAGCCCGCCCGCCTGCACGGCTTCGCGGCGCGCGTAAATACTCGGCAACCTTCGCTCGAGCGCCATGTCGGCGATCTCCCTGCGTCGCGACAGGAACGTGGGGTCCGGCAGTACCACCAGTCCATCTGCGCCTTGGCCTGCCGCATCGGCCAGCGCCGACGCGATGCGATCGGGCTCACGAACCGAAACGATCAGGGCCTCCATGTTCAGCGCGCGCGCCGCCGCTTGCGCTTCGGCCTGCTGGGCATGGGAGGAGGCGTTCGTCGGGTTGCCCAGGATCGCAACGCGTCGGCGGCCCGGCACAATCTGCGCCAGCATCTGCACCTGCCTCGCGGTGAGATCCTTCGCGATGTTCGTCACACCCGTGACGTTGCCACCCGGCCGGGCCAGGCTCGCGATCATCCCCGATCCAATCGGATCCGACACGCCGAAGAACACGATCGGAATGGACGTCGTGGCGCGCATTGCCGCAAGTGTGGCCGGCGTCGCCCAGGCGAGGATCAGGTCGACCCGGCTCCGGGCCAATTCGTTCGCCAAGGCCGGCAACGCATCGAAGCTGGCGTCAGCCCAGTGCACCTCGAATGCGAGGTTGGTCCCTTCGACGTAGCCGCGCTCGCGAAGGCCGATGCGGATGGCCACCAGCAACTCGGGCGGTGGCGTACTCGAGCCGAGGAAGCCGATCCGCGCGAATCTTGCGGATTGCTGCGCGAACGTGATGACGGGTGCGGCGAGAAGGCCACCCGCGAGCGCGCCAATGTACGTACGCCGGCAAATCACCGGATCACCCCGTCGACGAGTGGAAATCCGGCCATCGTACGCCCGTCGCCGGACTTGGGCGCCGCCGGCAAGTGGCCGCTCGTGGCTGCGGCCGCGGTCGCAGGAGCGTGCATTCCACCGCGAGGCGATGGTCGGGATGACTGCACGTGGCTCTGGAAGCCGCCTATCGTTCGGAACGCGATGCGCTCCACGCGCGAAGCGGGCATTGCCGCGAGGCAGGTACCATGTTGTTGTTCGTGCTCAGCAGCGCAAGCTGGCGACGAATGCAAAGCGGGACGATCGCAGCGTCAATCGTGCCGATCTGCAATCCGGCACGACGGCATCGATTGCGCAGTTGCGCAGCGTCGAGATGGTCCTGCCGGTCCGGGGTGACCGGAATCGGCTCGCATCACAAGTCCTGGCCGCGATCGTTCAGGAAGACAGGTACGCGACCATTGCGGCTTGCCCGACCGCGCCACGCAACCGCTGCGGCAGCCACAGGGCAGACGCGGCGGTACGCACCGCGCGCATGCTCCCGCGCGAGATTCTACTCGTCGTGCGCCTGCATTCGTTGCCGTGGACGGATCGCCCGCCTGCGCAGGGCGACCCACGCGGACAGCAGCACGAGCGCGCCGCACGCGATAAGCAGCGGATTCGACAACGCCGGAATGCCGCTGGCGCCCGGGCCGTTCCCGCCCAGCACGTAGTAGTCGAAGGCCTGGTAGGCCCCGGTGTTGCCGATGTAGCTCGTGACCGTCACGACGGGGCCATCGATGTCGACGACGGTGAAGTAATAGCTGTCGGTCCCGGTGGAGACGTGCCAGGACGCGTCGGCCGGCGGCGTCCCGCCGTCGGCACCGGCGCCGGCGGTCCCGGTGATCGCCTGGACGACCGCGTTCTTCCACACGACCGGCGGATCGAGCTGCGGCGTGGCCGGCACGCTCGCGTCGACGGTCTTGCGCGAGTACAGGTGGACGTGTCCCGCGAAGTACATGTCGAAGCGGCTGTCGTCGACGACCTTCCAGAGCTTCGTGTAGGTCGCGTCCTGGTAGTGCGCCGGCGGCGGATGCCAGACCGTGTAGTACGGCGCGTGGACGAACAGGAACTTGTGCGTTGCGCCGGACGCCGCGATCTGGGTCTTGAGCCACGCGAGCTGCGGGTCGGTGATCGTGCCGTTGTCGTTCTCGGGATCCTCGGCGCTGGGCGTGTCGCCGCTGAGGTAGTACGCATCCAGCACCGCGAAGAAGGCGTCGCCCCCCGGCGATTGGAACGAATAGTCCAGCCGCTCGTGCCCGGGAAGGCCGTTGGCCGGGTTGTCGGTGAAGGTCTTCTGGAACTCCACCTGATTGGCGACAAAGAATCCCGTACCGGGGTGCTGATAGAGCTCGTGGTTGCCGACCGTCGTGTAGGTCCTGATGCCGCCGTCGGCCAGCGGCTTGGCGAAGAAGTCCTTGAACGTGGCAAACGTGAACTGGCCGTCGTAGCTGCCGCGGTAGGCCATGTCGCCGCCGAAGACGACGAACTGCGGCCGCGGCGAAAGGGCCAGGATCTGGTCCCGGATCGCCCCCAGGACCGGCGTGTTGATGAGGTCGATGGGCTTGACCGGCTTGACCGTCGGCGTTTCCGATCGGCTGTCGCCGGTGAACACGAACCGGATGCGCTCGCACGAAGCGGGCGTGGGGGCGAGCGCCGCGGCAGCGCCCATGGCAGCCAGTGCGACGGCCGCGAGGAATCGTCGATGACGGCACATTCGACGAGGATCCGCGCCTCGCGCCGCGCTGTCCATTGACGAAGGTCAACGGTGCGAGGTTCCGGCGACGGCAAGTGCCCCGGGGCCGCCGCAGTCCGGGTCCGCGGCCACCGGGCCGGGACGACATCCGCCCGAGGCCCTATTGTCGCGCCGCGCATTCCGGTTTTCCGCATTTCACCCCTTCGGGCCCGCATTGTGTCGTCCCGCGCTGGAGTGCCGCGATCCCCTGCCGTAATCTCGCCCTGAACCAGGCAGGCACACCGAGGACGACGCGATGACCCCCGACCAAGGCACTCCAGGCACCGGCCATCCCGCCGAAGCCGGCGCCGCGCCGCAGCCCATGGGCTTCAGGCAGGCGCTGCGCGAGATCCGCAAGGGCATCGTCGTGATGTGGTGGTCGTTCTTCGACTGGCTGGCGGTGATCTCGTGGAAGGCGCTGCTGCTCGTCTCGTTCCTGGGGCTGGTGCTGGCGGGAATGCTCCAGCACCCGCTGCCGGTGTTCTTCCTCATCGTCGCGTCGTTCATCATCAAGATCGTGGCGCGCGGCAAGCGCCGGGCGGAGCTGACGGCGAGCGAGGCCACGAAGCGCGCCGAGTCCGAGCAGCTCGAGCGCGCGCTGCTGGAAGCGCGCATGGAGGCGCTGCAGGCCCAGATCGAGCCGCACTTCCTGTTCAACACGCTGGCCAGCATCGACCAGCTGATCCTGTCCGACCCGCCGCGCGCGTCCCGGATGCAGCAGAGCCTGATCCGTTACCTGCGCTCCGCGATGCCGCAGATGCGCGACGGCAGCCGGCCCTCGCTGGGCCAGCAGGTCGCCCTGTCCACTGCGTTCCTGGAAATCATGAGCATGCGGATGGAAGGGCGCCTGCAGTCGGCGGTGAACGTGCCGGAAGGCTTGAAATCGGCGGCCTTCCCGTCGATGATGCTGCAGACGCTCGTGGAGAACGCGATCAAGCACGGACTGGAGCCGAAGCCCGAAGGCGGCCGCCTCGAGATCGGAGCCGAGGTCGTCGACGGCCGGCTGGCCGTGCACGTGCTCGACACCGGCATGGGATTCACGCCGAAGGCCGAAGTCGGCGTGGGGCTCGCCAACGTCCGCGAGCGACTGCAGGCCCTGTACGGCAACCGGGCCGAGCTCATCATCAGCGTGCCGGCGGCAGGCGGGACCTGCGCGACGATCAAGGTGCCCTACGAGCTTGCCGCACCCGCCGCCTGATTCGACTGCAAGCCGCATGCGTCCGTCGCCCTCCCCCACCGCCGTCGTCGCCGACGACGAGCGCCTGATGCGCGAGCAGATCGTCGGCCGGCTGAAGGAGGCGTGGCCCGAGCTCGTGATCGTCGGCGAGGCCGCCAACGGAAGCGAAGCCATCGCCCTCGCGCAGAGCCTCGAGCCCGACATCGTGTTCCTCGACATCCGGATGCCCGGCGTGGACGGCCTCGAGGCGGCGCGTGCGCTGGCGGGGCGCGCCCACGTCGTGTTCATCACCGCGCACGACGAGTACGCGATCCGCGCGTTCGAGCACGGCGCAGTCGATTACGTACTCAAGCCGGCGGAGCCGGAGCGGCTCGCCGTGACCTGCGCGCGCCTGCGTGCGCGACTCGAGCACGCGCCCGATCCGATGACCGACCTCCTCGCGCAGCTGTCGCAGCGGCTCGGCGGCGGCGGCGCCGCGCCGCGCGAGTACATGCGCTGGGTGCAGGCGAGCGTGGGCGCCACCCTCCGGATGATCCCGACCGGCGACATCCTGTTCTTCCGCGCCGAGGACAAGTACACACGCGTGCAGACGGCGACCTTCGAGGCGCTGATCCGCAAGCCGATCAAGGAGCTGATCGACGAGCTTGACCCGAAGGAGTTCTGGCAGATCCATCGCGCCACCGTCGTGCGCGTCGACGCGATCGTCGAGGTCAGCCGCAACCTCCGCGGCAACCAGGTCGTGCACCTGAAGGGCAGCGGCGAGAAGCTCGAGGTGAGCCGCACCTTCAATCACTTGTTCCGGCAGATGTAGGCGCGCCGGCGGCGCCGGGGCCGCGGCGCCGCCCCGGGAAGGCGGCGGAGGGCCGGCGCGGCGCGCGGCCGGGTTGACCTGCGTCAGTCCGGCGCCGTGCAGGCGCGTGCTAGGATCGGCCGACGTCGGCAATGCCGGGTCGCCCGCGTGGTGACCCTCCTCGTCGGCCCCTCGCCGTGACCTACAAGACCACATCGGCATCCGTCGACCGGTTCGCGCCGGTGGCGACGCGCGCGAAGCGCCTCTCGTTCACCGGAGACGAGTGGTGGCGCCTCGCCGGGTTCTACGGGTTCATCGTCGCGCTGCACGTCGCCGGCTGGGGGCTCTACCTCTATTACGCCGCCGGCTATCCGGCGCTCGTGGGGCTGGGCTTCGTCGCCTACATGTTCGGCCTGCGCCACGCCTTCGACGCCGACCACATCGCGGCGGTCGACGACACCGTCCGCTACATGCTGCAGAAGGGGAAGAAGCCGCTCGGCATCGGCTTCTTCTTCTCGCTGGGCCACTCGACGATCGTGCTGGGCCTCGCGGTCGCCGTAGTCTTCGCGGCGGACTGGGTCACGCGCGGGCTGCCGATGATGAAGGACGCCGGCAGCCTGATCGGCGCCAGCGTCTCGGGTACGTTCCTGCTCGTCATCGCCGTGCTGAACATCCTCGTGCTGCTCGAGATCCTCAAGGTGTGGGGCATGGCGCGCACCGGCACGCACAGCCACGATCACCTGGAAGACCTGCTCGCGCGGCGCGGGTTCATGAACCGCCTGTTCGGCGGCCGCCTGTCGCGCGTGATGAACCACAGCTGGCAGATGTACCCGCTGGGCCTCCTGTTCGGGCTCGGCTTCGACACCGCGTCGGAGATCGGGCTGCTCGCGCTGACGGTGGGCGCGTCGGCCGGCGACCTGCCGATCGCCGCCATCCTGTGCCTGCCGATCCTGTTCGCGGCCGGCATGACGGCGATGGACACGACGGACGGCGTGCTGATGGTGAAGGCGTACGACTGGGCGTTCGTGAACCCGCTGCGCAAGATCTACTACAACGTCACGATCACCAGTCTGTCGGTCGGCGTCGCGCTCGTGATCGGCGTCGTCCAGCTGCTGCAGGTGGCGATCGACGTCGGGCACCTCACCGGACCGTTCTTCGACTTCATCGCCGGCCTCGAGTTCGACCTGCTGGGCTACGTCATCGTCGGCATGTTCCTCGGCGGCTGGATGCTCTCGGTCGTGCTCTGGAAGGTAGCGCGCCTCGACGAGCGCTACGGCACGCCGCACGCGCACGCGCACCCGCACGCGCACGACGGGCGCGAGCACACGCACCGGCACTTCCACTGACCCCAACCCTCTTCCCGCAGGCGGGAAGAGGGAGCGCGCGGAACCGCCGGATCCGGAGTCGGGCCCGGCTGCGGCGCGTGCGCGGAATCGAACGCCCGTCAGCTCCTGCCGCGCTGCGCGCCCGCGTCCGCGACCGCGACCGCCGTCATGTTGACGATGCGCCGCACCGTCGACGACGGCGTCATCAGGTGCACCGCCTTCGCCGCGCCGAGCAGGATGCCGCCCACGGTGATGCCGCCGCCGGCGGTGACGCGCAGCGCGTTGTAGGTGATGTTCGCCGCGTCGATGTTGGGCATGATCAGCAGGTTGGCATCCGCGGTGAGCCGCGAGTCGGCGAACTCCTGGTTGCGGATGCCGCGCGACAGCGCCGAGTCGGCGCGCATCTCGCCGTCGACCGCGAGGCTGGGCGCGCGCTCGAAGATCATCTCGAGCGCGTCGCGCATCTTCCGCGCGGAGGGCGACTCCGAGCTGCCGAAGTTCGAGTGCGAGACCAGCGCGACGCTCGGCTTGATGCCGAAGCGCTGCACCTCCTCCGCCGCGAGCAGCGTCATCTCGGCGACCTCCTCGGCAGAAGGATCGAGATTGATGTGCGTGTCGCAGACGAAGAGCTGGCGCCCCGGCAGGATGAGGAGCTGCATGACGGCCAGCGTCCGCACACCCTCGCGCAGCCCGATCACGTTGCGGATGAAGCGCACGTGGTCGGGTGAGTTGCTGACGGTGCCGCACAGCATTGCGTCCGCCTCGCCGCGCCGCATCAGCAGCGCCGCGACCAGCGTCGGCCGCGTGCGCACGTGCTCCTGCGCCTGCTGCCGCGTCACGCCCTTGCGGCGCGTCAGCGCGTAGTACTCGGTCCAGCAGTCGCGGTAGCGGGGGTCGTCGAGGATGTTGACGCCGTCGCAGTCACCGCCGAGCGTGAGGCGCAGTCCGAGCTTCTGGATGCGGCTCGCGATGACGTCGGTGCGGCCCACGAGCACCGGCCGCGCGAGCCCCTCGTCGACCGCCGCCTGCGCCGCGCGCAGCACGCGCTCGTCCTCGCCTTCGGCGTACACGACCCGCTTGGGCGCGTGCTTGGCGGCGGTGAACACCGGCGCCATCGTCGCGCCCGACTCGTAGACGAAGCGCGACAGCTGCTCGCGGTACTTGTCGAAGTCGGCGATCGGCCGGGTGGCCACGCCGCTGTCCATCGCCGCCTTCGCGACCGCCGGCGCCATGCTCGTGATGAGCCGCGGGTCGAACGCGCGGGGGATCAGGTAGTCGGGCCCGAACGGAGGCGTCGCCTCGCCGTACGCCTGCGCGACGATGTCGGAGGGCTCGGCCCGCGCGAGCTCCGCGAGGGCGCGCGTCGCGGCGAGTTTCATCTCCTCGTTGATCTTGGTCGCGCCGCAGTCGAGCGCGCCCCGGAACATGAACGGGAAGCACAGCGAGTTGTTGACCTGGTTCGGGTAGTCGGAGCGGCCGGTGCCCACCAGGCAGTCGGGCCGCACCTCCTTCGCGAGTTCCGGCCGGATCTCCGGCTCCGGATTCGCCATCGCCAGGATGATCGGCCGGTCCGCCATCTTCTTCACCATGTCCGGCGTGAGGATGCCGCCGGTCGACAGGCCGAGAAACACGTCGCAGCCGCCGATCACGTCGTCCAGCGACTTCGCGCCGGTGTCCTGCGCGTAGCGCGCCTTGTCGGGATCGAGCTTCCCGGGGCGGCGCGTACTGACGACGCCCTTGCTGTCGAGGATCGTGATGTTCTTGCGGTCGAGGCCGAGACTCACCTGCAGGTCGAGGCAGGCGATCGCCGCGGCGCCCGCCCCCGAGCACACGAGCTTCACCTTCCCGATGTCCTTGCCGACGACGCGGAGGCCGTTCAGCACGGCGGCGGCCGCGACGATCGCGGTGCCGTGCTGGTCGTCGTGGAACACCGGGATCTTCATCCGCTCGCGCAGCTTCTTCTCGATGTAGAAGCACTCGGGCGCCTTGATGTCCTCGAGATTGATGCCGCCGAACGTCGGCTCCAGCGCCGCGACGACCTCGACGATCTTGTCGGGATCCGACTCGCCGATCTCGATGTCGAAGACATCGATGCCCGCGAACTTCTTGAAGATGCACCCCTTGCCTTCCATCACAGGCTTGCCTGCCAGCGCGCCGATGTTGCCGAGCCCGAGCACCGCCGAGCCGTTGGTGATCACGGCGACCAGGTTGCCGCGGGCCGTGTAGCGCGCGGCGAGCGACGGGTCCTTCTCGATCGCGAGGCACGCGTAGGCGACGCCCGGCGAGTACGCGAGCGACAGGTCGCGCTGGTTGGCGAGTGTCTTCGTCGGCGCGATCGAGATCTTGCCCGGCGTCGGGAATTCGTGGTACTCGAGCGCGTCGATGCGCAGCTGCTCTTCACCCATGACTGCTTCCTCCTATTTCTTCTTCGCGGACGGCAGGTCCGTGCACACGCCCTCGAACACTTCCGCCGCCATGCCGATCGACTCGGACAGCGTCGGATGCGGATGGATCGTCTTGCCGATGTCGACCGGGTCGCAGCCCATCTCGACGGCGAGGCACACCTCGCCGATCAGGTCGCCCGCGTGCGTGCCGACGATGCCGCCGCCGATGCAGCGGTGCGTCGCCTCGTCGAACAGCAGCTTGGTGAACCCCTCGTCGCGGCCGTTGGCGATCGCTCGCCCCGACGCCGTCCACGGAAACACGGCCTTGCCGTACTTGATGCCCTGCGCCCTGCACTGGTCTTCGGTAAGGCCCGCCCACGCGACCTCGGGATCGGTGTAGGCCACCGACGGGATCTGCCGCGCGTCGAAGAATGACTTGTGCCCGGCCGCCGCTTCCGCGGCGACGTGCCCTTCGTGCACGGCCTTGTGCGCGAGCATCGGCTGGCCGACGATGTCGCCGATCGCGAAGATGTGCGCGACGTTCGTGCGCATCTGGCGGTCGACGGGGACGAAGCCGCGGTCGGTCACGGCGACGCCTGCGTTCGCGACTTCGATCGCCCTGCCGTTCGGGCTGCGGCCGACGGCGACCAGCACGAGGTCGTACGTCTGCGGCCCCGCCGGCGCCTTGGCGCCCTCGAAGCGGACCTCGATGCCGTCCGGCTTCGCGATGGCGGCGACGGTCTTCGTGCCGAGCATCACGTTGTCGAAGCGCGGCAGGTTCCGCTTCTCCCAGACCTTCACGAGATCGCGGTCCGCGCCGGTCATCATCGTGTCCAGCATCTCGACGACGTCGATGCGCGCGCCGAGCGTCGAGTACACGGTGGCCATCTCGAGGCCGATGATGCCGGCCCCGACCACGAGCATGCGCTTGGGCACCGCCGCCAATTCGAGCGCGCCGGTCGAGTCGACGACGCGCGGGTCGTCCGGCATGAACGGCAGCGCGACCGACTGGCTGCCCGCCGCGATGATCGCCTTCCGGAAGCGCACGACCTTCTTCTCGCCGGTGGTCGCGCGCCCGTGCCCGCTCGTCAGCGCGACCTCGACGTGATGGGCGTCGAGGAAACGGCCGACGCCGTGGACCACCGTGACCTTGCGCAGCCGTGCCATTGCGCCGAGCCCGGCCGTCAGTTTCTTGACGACACCATCCTTGAACGCGCGCAGCCTGGGCAGGTCGATCTGTGGCGCACCGTACGTGATGCCGTGCGCGCCCATCCCCTTCACCTCGTCCATCACGCCGACCGTGTGCAGCAGCGCCTTCGACGGGATGCAGCCGACGTTGAGGCACACGCCGCCCAGCGTGTGGTAGCGCTCGATCAGGACCGTGTCCATCCCGAGGTCCGCCGAGCGGAATGCCGCCGAGTAGCCGCCGGGACCTGCACCGAGGACGAGCATCTCGCACTCGACGTCGGCCTTGCCCGAATAGGTCGCGGCCGCCGGTGCCGCGGGCGTGCCGGCCCCCTTCGCGGCTGCAGGCGCGGGCGGCGGCGAGGGCGCGCTCGCGGGAGCGGGCGGGGGAGAAGACACGGTCGCGGCGACCGCGGCCGCGAGGGTCACGACCAGCGTGCCTTCGCTGACCTTGTCGCCGACCTTCACCTTGACCGCGGCGATCGTGCCCGCCGCAGGCGAGGGGACGTCCATCGTCGCCTTGTCGGACTCGAGCGTCACCAGCGGGTCCTCGACCTTGACGACGTCGCCCGGCTTGACGTGCACCTCGATCACCGGCACGTCCTTGAAGTCGCCGATGTCCGGAACCTTGATGTCGATCGTGCTCATGTGCGAGTTCCCCTTTTTCACAATGAGGCGCAGAGACGCCGAGGAAGGCAACGACGGTTTGCTCGGCGTCTCCGCGCCTCTTTGTGAGACGTATCTTTTACAGCACCACCCGCCGCATGTCCGCGAGCAGGCCGGCGAAGTGGCTGTTGAAGCGCGCCGCCGACGCGCCGTCGATGACGCGATGGTCCCACGACAGCGACAGCGGCAGCATGAACCGCCACGCCGACGTCTTGCCGTCGGTCGAGACCTGGCGCCAGAACGACCGGCACACGCCCATGATCGCCACCTCCGGCGCGTTGATGATCGGCGTGAAGTACGTGCCGCCGATGCCGCCGAGGCTCGAGATCGTGAACGTGCCGCCCTGCATCTGGTCGGGCTTGAGCTTGCCCTCGCGCGCCAGCGCGGCGAGCTCGCCCATCTCCTTCGCGATCGCGACCACACCCTTCCGGTCGGCATCGCGGATCACCGGCACTACGAGTCCCTGCGGCGTGTCCGCAGCAAAGCCGATGTGCCAGTACTTCTTCAGGACGAGGCTGTCGCCGTCGAGCGAGGCATTGAACTCGGGGAACTTCTGCAGCGTCGCGACGGCGGCCTTGATCATGAACGCGAGCATCGACACGCGCACGCCGCTCTTCTCGTTCTCCTTGTTGAGCTGCACGCGGAACGCCTCGAGCTCGGTGATGTCGGCGTCGTCGTGGTTGGTGACGTGCGGAATCATCACCCAGTTGCGGTGCAGGTTGGCGCCCGAGATCTTCTTGATGCGCGACAGCGGCTTCGCCTCGACCGGCCCGAACTTCGCGAAGTCGACCTTCGGCCACGGCAGCAGCTCGACGCCGACGCCCGTGCCCGCGGACGCGGCGGCCGCGGGCGCCGTCCCGCCGCCTTTCGCAGCGGCCTCGACGTCCTCGCGCAGGATCCTTCCCTTGTCGCCGCTGCCCTTGACCTTCGACACGTCGACCCCGAGCTCGCGCGCGAGCTTGCGCACGCCGGGGCCTGCGTATGCGAGCACGAATGCGGCCTCGTCCACCGGCGCGGCGGCCGCGGAATCGCCGCTCCCGCTTGCGGGCGCAGGCCGGGGCGAGGGCGCGCTCGCGGAAGCGGGAGCCGACGGCGACACGCGCGCCGCAGCGGCGGAACCGCCATCCGTCGCCAGCGTCAGCACCAGCGAGCCCTCCGAGAGCCGGTCGCCTACCTTGACGGCGACGCTGGTCACGACGCCGGACAGCGGCGCGGGCACGTCCATCGTCGCCTTGTCGGATTCGAGCGTGACGAGCGGATCCTCCGCCTTCACGGTGTCGCCCGGCCTCACCATGACCTCGATCACCGGCACGTCCTTGAAGTCGCCGATGTCCGGCACGCGCACTTCGGCAACGCCGCCCGGGGCGCTCGTCGGCGCAGGCGGCGCCGCGATCGACGTCTTGGGCGCCGCCGCGGGCTCGGCGGCGGCCGAGGACTTGAGCAGCACGATGAGGCTGCCTTCGCTGACCTTGTCGCCGACCTTCACCTTGACCTCGGCCACGGTGCCGGCGGTCGGCGCCGGGACGTCCATCGTCGCCTTGTCGGACTCGAGCGTGACGAGCGCGTCCTCGGGCTTGACGGTGTCGCCGGGCTTCACCAGCACCTCGATCACCGGCACGTCCTTGAAGTCGCCGATGTCCGGGACCTTGATTTCGATTGTGCTCATCGGAATGCCTTTTTCACAGGAGACGCAGAGTCGCAGAGAATTTCACGATCCGCCTTCTCTGCGTCCCTTCGTGAAGCAACACATCGCAAATCCCACCCTACAGAAGACGCCGAGACGCCGGGACGGTCAGCATCGGCCTTCTCCGCGCCTCTGTGTCTCTTTGTGAAATAAACCCTACACCGTCCACGGATCCGGGCGGTCAGCGTCGAGGCCGTACTTCGCGATCGCCTGCGCGACCACCGCCGGCTTCAGCTCGCCGTCGTCGGCCAGCGCCTTGAGCGCGGCGAGCGCGACGTAGTAGCGGTTGACCTCGAAGAACCGGCGCAGCTTCGCGCGGTAGTCGCTGCGGCCGAATCCGTCGGTGCCGAGCGTCACGTAGCGGCGCGGGACGTGGCTCCTGATCTGGTCGGCGTAGTTGCGCATGTAGTCGGTCGCCGCGATCACGGGGCCCGGATGGCCTTCGAGCATCGTCTCGACGTGGCTCTTCCGCGGCGGCCTGCCCGGGTGGAGCAGGTTGTGGCGCTCCGCGCTCATGCCGTCGCGCCGCAGCTCGTTGAAGCTCGTCGCGCTCCAGACGTCGGCGTCGACCTTCCAGTCGTCGCGCAGCAGGTCGGCCGCGGCGATCACCTCGCGCAGGATCGTGCCGCTGCCCATCAGCTGCACGCGCGGGCCCGCGTTCTTCCGGTCCGCCTTCGGCCCCTGCTGCAGCAGGTACAGTCCCTTGACGATCCCCGCCGCAGCGCCCTCGGGCATCGCCGGGTGCGCGTAGTTCTCGTTCATCAGCGTGACGTAGAAGTAGACGTCCTCCTGCGCCTCGTACATGCGCCGGATGCCCTCGCGGACGATCACGACCACCTCGTACGCGAACGTCGGGTCGTACGACACGCAATTGGGGATCGCCGACGCCAGCACGTGGCTGTGGCCGTCCTCGTGCTGCAGTCCCTCGCCGTTCAGCGTCGTGCGGCCGGCGGTGCCGCCCATCAGGAACCCGCGCGCGCGCATGTCGCCGGCGAGCCACGCGAGGTCGCCGACGCGCTGCAGCCCGAACATCGAGTAGTAGATGTAGAACGGGATCATCGGCAGGTTGTTCGTGCTGTAGGAGGTCGCCGCCGCGATCCACGAGCTCATCGCGCCGGCCTCGTTGATGCCCTCCTGCAGCACCTGCCCCGACTTGTCCTCGCGGTAGTACATGAGCTGGTCGGCGTCCTGCGGCTTGTACAGCTGCCCGACCGCCGAGTAGATGCCGAGCTGCCGGAACATGCCTTCCATGCCGAATGTGCGCGACTCGTCGGGGACGATCGGGACCACGTGCTTGCCGATCGCCTTGTCGCGCACCAGCGTGCCCAGCATCTGCACGAACGCCATCGTCGTCGAGATCTCGCGCTCGCCGGAGCTCGCGAGCAGCCGCTCGAAGTTCGCGAGCGGCGGCGCCGGCAGCGGCGACGACTTGCGCCGGCGCTGCGGCAGGTACCCGCCGAGCGCCGCGCGCCGCGCCTGCAGATACTGGAACTCGGGGCTGTCCTGCGGCAGCGAGATGAACGGCATCTCGGCGAGCCGGTCGTCGGGCATCGGGATGTCGAAGCGGTCGCGGAACTGGCGCAACGCGTCGACCGTCATCTTCTTCGCCTGGTGCGCGATCATCTGGCCTTCGCCCGACTCGCCCATGCCGTAGCCCTTGACCGTCTTGGCCAGGATCAGCGTCGGCTGGTCGCGGTGCGCGACCGCCGCCGCGTACGCCGCGTACACCTTGAACGGGTCGTGGCCGCCGCGCGACAGCTTCCACACCTCGTCGTCGGACAGGTCCGCGACGAGGGCCTTCAACTCGGGCGTGTTGAAGAAGTGCTCGCGGACGTAGGCGCCGTCCTTGCTCTTGAAGTCCTGGTACTGGCCGTCGACGCACTCCTCCATCCGCTTCAACAGGATGCCGTCGCGGTCCTTCGCGAACAGCTTGTCCCACGTCGAGCCCCAGACGACCTTGATCACATTCCACCCGGCGCCGCGGAACACACCCTCGAGCTCCTGGATGATCTTGCCGTTGCCGCGCACCGGCCCGTCGAGCCGCTGCAGGTTGCAGTTGATGACGAAGATCAGGTTGTCGAGGCGCTCGCGTCCGGCCAGCGAGATCGCGCCGAGCGACTCGGGCTCGTCCATCTCGCCGTCGCCAAGGAACGCCCACACCTTGCGGTCCTCGGTCTTCGCGAGGCCGCGCCCGCCGAGGTACTTGAGAAACCGCGCCTGGTAGATCGCCATCAGCGGCCCCAGTCCCATCGACACCGTCGGGAACTGCCAGAAGTCGGGCATCAGCCACGGATGCGGGTACGAGGGAATGCCCTTGCCGTCGCTCTCCTGCCGGAAATTGAGCAGCTGCTGCTCGGTCAGGCGGCCCTCGACGAACGCGCGCGCGTAGATGCCGGGCGCCACGTGGCCCTGCACGTAGATGAGGTCGCCGCCGTGCTGCTCGGTCGGCGCGTGCCAGAAGTGGCCGAAGCCGATGTCGTACAGCAGCGCGGACGACTGGAAGCTCGCGATGTGGCCGCCCAGCTCCGACGACTCCTTGTTCGCGCGCAGGATGATCGCGACGGCGTTCCAGCGGATCGCCGAGCGGATCTTGTGCTCGAGGTCGCGGTTGCCCGGCGACTTCGCCTCCTGCTCCGGCGGTATCGTGTTGCGGTACGGCGTCGTCAGCGCGAACGCGGGGCTCGCGCCGATGCGCGCCGCCTCCTCGCGCAGCAGCGTCAGCAGGTAGCGCGCGCGGTCGGCGCCCTGATGCTGGACGACGGCGTTGAGCGCATCGAGCCATTCCCGCGTCTCGACCGGGTCGTGATCGTGCATGATCCCCATTTCGCTTCCTCCTGCCTCGCCGCCGGACGCGTGTCGCGTCGGCGCGGTTTCTTGTGCTGGCGGGCGCCGGGCCGCGCCGGCGGCAACGTCACAGCCGGTGCGTGCGGTCCGCGGCCCCGCAATACGGCCACACGATACCATCGCCGGCAGTCATTGCCAGCACCTTGAAGAGCTCCCCCATCTCGGCCGGCGACAGGAGCCTCTGCACGGCGGCCGCCTCGCGCACGTACGCCGCGGCCGCCGGGTCGCCGCACTCGGCCAGCCGGTCGAGGATGCCGGCACCCAGCAGGAACGCGGCCAGCGGACCGTAGCCGGCGACGGCGAGGCCGCCGCGCTCGCCGGCGAGCGCAACGGCGGTGAAGTCGACGTGCGCCGTCAGGTCCGCGAGGCCGGGCCACAGGAACGGATCGGCGACGGCCCGGTGCCGGTAATGGGCGATCAGCGTGCCCTCGCTACGGTCCGGATGGTAGTACTCGCGACGCGGGAAGCCGTAGTCGACGACGACGAGCGCGCCGCGCCGCACGCGCCGCGCGACCGTCTCGACCAGCGCCTCGGCCGCGAGGTTGATCTCGCTGACGTAGTCGCCGTCCGGCGGGAATCGCTCCGCCGCCGCGGCACGCACGCGCGCGTCCTTGAGCGGCCGGTCGGCGAAGCGCAGCGCGCCGTCCCACGCGACGCCGCGCTCGTACCACGCGCCGTCGCGGCGCACGACCAGCCGCGGCGGCACGGCGTCGAGCACCTCGTTCATCAGCACGACGCCCTCGATCGCCGGCGGCAGCACGCCGATCCACTCGACGCGCGACAGGTGCGCGGGAACGCGCCGCGCCAGCGTCTCGCGCTGGCGGGCCACGAGGTCGGGGCTGACGTCGAGGATCCGGTAGCGCGTCGGCAGCGCGTCGGCGGCGGCGAGCGCCTCGATGAGGTCGGCCGCGAGCGCGCCGCTGCCGGCGCCGAACTCGACGATCTCGCGCCCGCCCGCCGCGGCGAGGACGGACGCGACGGGCACCGCGAGCGCGCGCGCGAAGAGCGGCGTCATTTCCGGCGCGGTGACGAAGTCGCCGGCCGCGCCGAACTTGCGCGTGCCGGCCACGTAATAGCCGAGCCCGGGCGCGTAGAGCACGCACTGCATGTAGCGGTCGAAGGCCACCCAGCCGCCGGCCGCCGCGATGTCGTCGCGCACGGCCGCGACCACCCGCGCGCTGTGGTCGCGCGCGGCGGGTTCGGGCTCGGGGAGCGTCGCGGACAGGCTCGGTCGCACGCGGCGGGACGTTATGCTAGATTCGTCCGCAGTCTAACGCCGGAGCGGGCGGTGCAGGGAAAAACCGTGTTGATCACCGGCGGCGCCAAGCGGGTCGGCGCGGCGATCTGCCGGCGCCTGCACGCGGCGGGCGCGAATCTCATGCTGCACTACCGGTCGTCCGCGGGCGAGGCACGGCTGCTCTCCGCCGAGTTGAACCACGTGCGCGGGAACTCGGTCGCATTGATCCAGGCGGACCTCCTCGACCTGCCCAAGCTGCCGTCGCTGGTCGAGCAGACGCTGCACACGTTCGGGCGGCTCGACGGCCTCGTCAACAACGCGTCGTCGTTCTTCGCCACGCCGCTGCCCGACATCACGATCGCGCAGTTCGACGACCTCGTCGGAACGAACCTGAGGGCGCCGCTTTTCCTCGCGCAGGCGGCCGCGCCCGCGCTACGGCGCGCGGGCGGCGCGATCGTCAACATCGCCGACATCCACGCCGAGCGGCCGCTCAAGAACTACGTCGTGTACTCGGTGGCCAAGGCGGCGCTGGTCGGGCTCACGCGCTCGCTCGCGCGCGAGCTGGCGCCCGAGGTACGCGTCAACGCGGTGGCGCCGGGGCCGGTGCTCTGGCCCGAGGACGACTCGTTCGACGAGCTGTCGCGGCAGCGGATCATCTCGCAGACGCCGCTGAAGCGCGAAGGCACGCCGGAGGACATCGCGACCGCCGTCGCGTTCCTCCTCGAGGACGCGCGCTACGTGACCGGCGAGACGATCAACGTCGACGGCGGGCGGAACATCGCCATCTGAAAACCGGGGTCGCGCAGCACTGCGGCCGTACTTCGCGCAGCGGCCGTAGCGCGCGTCCGACCCCGACTTCTCCCGCAGCGGCAGCACGCGGTGATTCCGCGCCGCGGGTCAGCCGATCAGCGTCGCGTCGAGCGTGATCTTCGTGTTGAAGAGCTTCGACACCGGGCACCCGGCCTTCGCCTTGCCCGCGAGCGCCTGGAACGTCGCGTCGTCGGCGCCGGGAATCTTCGCGCGCAGCGTGAGGTGGACCGCGGTGATCGCGTAGCCGCCCTCGACCTGCTCGAGATCGACTTTGGCATCGGTCTCCATGTGCACGGCGACGAGCTTCGACTGCCCGAGGATCAGCGACAGCGCCATCGTGAAGCAGCCGGCGTGGGCGGCACCCAGCAGCTCCTCGGGATTGGTGCCGGGCAGCCCCTCGAAGCGGCTGGCGAAACCGTAGGGGTAGGACGCGAGCGCGCCGCTCTCCGTGGAGACGGCGCCCTTGCCGTCCTTGATGCCGCCTTGCCAGGCAGCCGATCCGTGGCGAACGATCTTCATCGGGTCTCCTCTCGTGGTTGCCGGGCACGACCCCGTGCGCAGGCTCATTCTGCGTTCGGCGTCCCCGCGCTGCAACTCGAACGACCGGCCCCGGACGATCGGCACGCCGGAGGAGCGGCGGCGCCGGAGGTGCCCCGACGTCGTGCGCCCGCACGTGTTTCAGTTCGCTCGTCCGTGCGCGCCCCGGAATGACCCCGGAAGATGGTCGACGGTCGGTCAGGGCCCCGTCGAAGATTCGCGCAGCCTTCCGACGCGCTGCGCGATCGCCTCGAGGTACGGATCGACGATGCCGTGCGTGACGAGCGCGACGCGCGTGCGCTCGAGATAGTCGAGCGACGAGCCGAACGCCCCGGCCGCGTTCGCGATGATGCGCGCCTCGTCGTCGCGCGAGAGCCGGCCCGTGTACTGCGGGTGGTCGTGGCGCACGGTGAACGCGAGCGCAACGAGCCGGCGGTCGCCCGCCTGGACGCCGACCCACTTCGGCCGATACGAGCCCACGACCATCTCGCGCCGCCAGAGCAGGTGCAGCTCGTCGATCGCGACGGGTGCCGGCAGCCGGTAGACGACGCCCGTGCACGCGCCGCCGGGCTCGAGCCCGAGCACGAGACCCGGCGCATCGGGCGTGCCGCGCGACGCCATCGAGTACAGGCAGAACCGGCGATGCAGGCCGCGCAGCAGCGCCGGGCGCGCCTCGACGAACGGGAACAGCGGATTCCACAGCAGCGAGCCGTACGCGAACACCCACCAGCCGGCGCCCTTCGGCTTCGCGGCGAGCGTCGTGGTCAGCGACTCCGAGAGCTCCAGATCGTCGAGCGCGTGGCCCTTGCCGCCGAACGCCTCGACGTAGAGCGCGCGCATGCGCCCGGCCTCGAGGTCGTCGCGGCAGAGCGTGCTGCGGTCGCTCTTCGGCGTGCGGGTCACGGGCGATCGACGCCAGTCGCCGCAAGCGTCAGGCAAGCCCCGCGAACGGCAGCCCGGTCTCGCACCACGCGGCCACCGAAAGCAGGCGATCGTCGCGTCCCTGCGGCGCCGCGATCTGCAGGCCCACCGGCAGCGCGCCCAGCATTCCCGCCGGCAGGCTGAGCGCGGGGAAGCCGACCAGCGACCAGAGCGTGCAGCACGACGGGTCGCCGGTGGTCGCGAGGCCGTGCGGCGCGGCGGCCGGCGCGGACGGCGCGAGCACCGCGTCGAATCCGTCCGCCCACCGCGTGAAGAAGCCGCTCGCACGCTCGCGCGCCGCCATCGCGGCGTCGTAGTCGGCCGCGCCGATCGTGCGGCCCTCGTCCAGCGCGGCGTTGAGCGCGGGCGTGAGCCGTCCGCGCTCGCGCGCCTGCAGGTCGGCGAGCGCCCGCGCCCCTTCATACAGCATGATCGTGCGCAGGACGCGATGGGCGTCGCGCCACGGCGCGTCGATCGCCACGGCGACCACTTCGGCGTGCGCGGCCAGCCGTTCCACCGCGGCATCGACCACGGCGCTCGCGGCGCGGTCGTGCTGCGTCCACGGAAACTGCGCGAGATACGCGAGACGCGGCGGCCGCGCGAGCGGCGCGACGTCGGGCGCGATGCATCCGGGGTCGGCCAGCACGCTCGCGAGCCGCGCCGCGTCGGCGACCTTGCGCCCGAAGGTGCCGACGGTGTCGAAGCGCGCCGAGAACGGGTGCACACCGGCCATCGGGATCGCGCCGACCGTCGGCTTGAAGCCGACGACGCCGCAGTAGGCGGCGGGACGCACGACCGATCCGTTGGTCTGCGTGCCGACCGCCGCGCAGACGTGGCCCGCGGCGACGGCGGCGGCCGAGCCCGACGACGACCCGCCGGGCGAGTGCGCGGGATCCCACGGATTGTGCGTCTTGCCCGGGTCCATGAACGCGAATGGCGTACTCACGGTCTTGCCGAACACGTAGCCACCCGCGGCACGCAGGCGCGCGATGCACGCGGCGTCCGCGGCGGGCCGGTGGCCGGCGTAGACCGGCGAGCCCATCGTCGTCGGCAGGTCGCGCGTCGCGATGATGTCCTTGACCCCGACGCCGATGCCGCGCAGCAGGCCTCCCGGCGGCCTCTCGTCGCAGCGCGCGGCCTCCGCGCGCACGTGCGCCGGGTCGAGCGTTTCCCACGCCTCGATCGCGGCGTCGGTGGCGGCCACACGCGCGAGTTGCGCCTCCGCGAGGCCGCGTGCGGTCAGCCGACCCGCGGCCATCGCGGCCAGGGCTTCCGTCATCGTCAGTGCGCTGGGCGAAGCGGTGGTCATCATCGTTCGACTCCCGTGGCCTCGACGCGCACGAGCGGCGCCAACGCGCGTCGCTCGCGCCGCGGCGCGGCGAGGAACATTTCCATGAGGTCGTTGAGGAAGCGGCGGCCGAGCGGCGTCGGCCTGATCAGAGCCGGATCCGGCTCCAGCAGGCCCTTGCGCGCCGCGTCGTAAAGCGGCCGCGCGACCAGCGACAGCGGGTGCCCGGTGCGCTCGGCGAACAGCGCGGCGGGCACGCCGTCGGTGAGGCGCAGCGCGTTCAGCATGAACTCGAAGCCGACGTCGTCGCGCGCGACCGTGGCCTCCTCCATCAAGGGGCGGCCCGCCTGCACCTGCTCGAGGTATTGCTGCGGCCGCTTCCAGCGCACCTGCCGGACGATGCGATCGGCGAACGACAGCTTGCTGTGCGCGCCGGCGCCGATGCCGAGGTAGTCGCCGAAGCGCCAGTAGTTGAGGTTGTGCGCGCACACGCGACCGGGCTTCGCGTGCGCCGACGTCTCGTAGTGCAGGTATCCGGCGCCCGCGAGCGCCTCCTGCACCGCGTCCTCGATGTCGGCGGCGGCATCCTCGTCGGGCAGCGCCGGCGGATGCCGGTGGAACAGCGTGTTCGGCTCGAGCGTGAGGTGATAGAACGACAGGTGCGGCGGCGCGAACGCGAGCGCGGCAGCGACGTCCGCGCGCGCACCGGCGACCGTCTGGCCCGGCAGCGCGTACATGAGGTCGAGGTTCACGTTGCCGAAGATCATCAGCGCCGACTCCGCCGCGCGGCGCGCCTCGTCCGCGTCGTGGATGCGGCCGAGCGCACGCAGCGCGCCGGCGTCGAAGCTCTGCACGCCGAGCGACAGCCGGTTGACGCCGGCGGCGAAGAACCCGGCGAACTTCTGCCGCTCGAATGTCCCGGGGTTCGCCTCCAGCGTGATTTCCGCATCGGCCGCGAGCAGCAGGCGCGCGCGGATGCCGGCCAGCAACCGGTCGATCGCGGCCGCCGAGAACAGGCTCGGCGTGCCGCCGCCGATGAACACGTTCCCGACGCGCCGGCCCCACACCGACGGCAGCGCGGACTCGAGGTCGGCGAACAGCGCGTCGACGTACGCGTCCTCGGGCACGTCGCCGCGCGCTTCGTGCGAATTGAAGTCGCAGTAGGGGCACTTGCGCACGCACCACGGGATGTGGACGTACAGCGCGAGCGGCGGCAGCGCGGCGAAGCGCGGCCCGGCGAGGCTGTCGGCGGGGATGGCGGCCGCCCGCTCAGCCATCGTTCGCATCCTCGCCGGCGACCGGACGCTCGCTGTCGTTGCGCGCGCAGCGAGGACTCCGGCGCGCCGCAACCCGCCGGTCCGTCGCAACGGCGGATCCCCCGCTGCGCCCGGGTTGGCTCGGAAGGTTGGGCGTGTGCATGAACGGCAAAGGCCTGCCGGCAACCGGTCAGGCCTTCGATCGCAGCGGATCGCCTGCGCCGGGAATCCCGCCGCTTGCTTCCCCGGTCTCCGCGATTTTCGCCAGCAGCGCCCGCATCGCCTTGCCGCGATGCGAGACCTCGTTCTTCCGCGCGAGAGGCAGCTGGGCGCCCGTGAGCCCGGACCCCGCGTCCACGAAGTGCGGGTCGTAGCCGAAGCCGCCGTCGCCGCGCGGTGCGTCGACGATCGTGCCGTGCCACACGCCATCGGCGATGATCGGCTCCGGGTCGTCCGCGCGGCGGACGAGCACCAGCACGCAGTAGTAGTGCGCGCGGCGGTCCGCCACGCCGGCGAGCGCGGCGACCAGCTTCGCGTTGTTGCGCGCGTCCGAGCGCGGATCGCCGGCGTAGCGCGCGGACTGCACGCCGGGCGCTCCGTCCAGCGCGGCGACGCACACGCCGGAATCGTCGGCGAGTGCGGGCAGCTTCGCGTGGGCGCTCGCGTGCCGCGCCTTCGCGAGCGCGTTCTCGACGAACGTGAGGTGGGGCTCGTCGGCTTCGGCAATGCGGAGCTCCGCCTGCGGCACGACGGCGATGCCGAGCGGCGCCAGCAACCGGCGGAACTCGCGCAGCTTGCCCTCGTTGTTCGACGCGAGCACGAGGCGGTCGATCATTCAGCGCCCTGCCAGCGCCGCGCGTTGCGCGGCGACGAGCTCGCGGATGCCGTCTGCGGCCAATCCGACCAGCGCGTCCATCTCCGCGCGCGTGAACGGCGCGCCTTCGGCCGTGCCCTGCAGCTCGACGAAGCCGCCGGACGCGGTCATCACCACGTTCATGTCCGTGTCGCAGCGGGAATCCTCGGCGTAGTCGAGGTCGAGCACCGGCGTGCCGTCGACGACACCGACCGACACGGCGGCGACGAACTCGCGCAGCGGCTCGCCGTCGACGAGGCCGCGCCCGCGGCACCACGCGACGGCGTCCGCGACGGCCACGCACGCGCCGGTGATGGACGCGCACCGCGTGCCGCCGTCGGCCTGCAGCACGTCGCAGTCGATCTTGAGCGTGCGCTCGCCGAGCGCCGCGAGGTCCGTGACCGCGCGCAGGCTGCGCCCGATCAGCCGCTGGATTTCCTGGGTGCGCCCCGACTGCCTGCCGTCGGCCGCCTCGCGCCTCATCCGCGTGTTGGTCGCGCGTGGCAGCATCCCGTACTCGGCGGTGAGCCAGCCCTGCCCCTTGCCCTTCAGGAACGACGGCACGCCCTCCTCGACGCTGACCGTGCACAGCACGCGCGTGTCGCCCATCGCCACCAGCACCGAGCCCTCCGCGTGCTTCGTGTAGCCACGCGTGATCTGCACGGCGCGCAACTGGTCGGCCCGGCGGCCGTCGGTACGGAGTGGCATCGCGGATTTCGCCTCGGTCGGATCGCCGATTATAGCGGCGCGGCCGTTCCGACCGCCGCCGCGAGCCCCGCGGCCAGCGACTGCGGCGGCGACCACGCAAAGTGCGCGCGGAAGAGGTTCGTGTCGACTTCGAGCGAGCCGACCAGCCGCTCGACGGCCTCGGCACGGCCGGCGCACGCGCCGAGAAACTGCAGCCAGCCCGGCGGCACCGCGAACAGGCGCGGCGGGACGCCCATCGCCTGCGCCAGCGCGCGCACGAGTTCCGGCGTGGCCACGGGTTGCGCATCCGCGACGAAGTACGGCACCGCTCGCCCGCGGTCCTCGCGCGCCTCGCTCGCGAGCACGGCGGCGAGCGCGTCGCACAGGTTGCCGACCCCGAGCACGCTACGCCGGTTGGCGATGCGCGCGAACGGTAGCGGCACGCCGGCGCGAACGGCTCGCGCCAGCGCCGCGAAATTGCCCTTCGCCCCGGGTCCGTAGGTCAGCGGGAGACGCAGCGAGGTCACGCGCATGCGGGTCTCGGCCGCGATGGCGGCGAGCGCCTGCTCCGCCTCCCACTTGCTCGCGGCGTAGGCGTCGTGCGGGTCCGGCGGATCGCTCTCGCGGAATGGACGGCCGGGCAGCGTGACCTCCCCGTTCACCTTCACCGTGCTCGCGAACACGAAGTGCGCCACGCCGGCCGCGGCCGCGGCGCGCGCGAGCCGCTGCGTGGCGGCCACGTTGGTCCGCCGCATCGCCGCGGCCTCGTCGTCGCCGTGCGTACGCGGCCGGTGCACCCGCGCCGCGAGGTGCACGACGGCGCACGCACCGCCGAGCACGAGTGTGCTGGTGCGCTCGTCGATCTCCGCGAGGTCGCCGATGGACAGGAAGTCGGCACGCGCCGCCGTCGCGCCGTCGAGCGCGCGGACGAGGCCGCGCACTTCGGCGCCGCGCGCCGCGAGGAACGGGACGAGCGCCCGCCCGACGAACCCGTCGGCGCCGGTGACGACGACGGTCCCGCGCACTTCCATCAGAACCACTTCCAGCCGTGGAGCCGGTAGAACCGGACCCCGCTCTTCACGAACCACGCGACGTGGCGCAGCCCCTTGCGCGACGCGTGGCCGCCGTGGTGACCGATCTCGACCGACGGCACGTAGGCGGTCTTCGTTATCCGGTTGAGCCGCACGCTCCAGTCGTAGTCCTCGAAGTAGAGGAAGAACCGCGGATCGAAGCCGCCGGTGCGGTCGATCGCGAAGCGCTTGACCAGCATGAAGGCGCCGGACAGCGCCGGGATGCCGACGACCTCGCGCGGCGGGTCCACGTCCATCAGGTCGCGCATCTCGTATCGGTCGAGACGGCGGCGGAACAGCCGGCGCATGAACGCCGGCGCGAACCCGCGCAGGAACAGGTCGAAGATCGCCGGATAGCGCTTGCACAGGTACTCGCGCTCGCCGTCGGCGCGCCGCGCGAGCGGCGCCAGCGCGCCGACGTCGCCGCGCGTGTCGAGCCAGCGGATCGCGTTGGCGAGCGCGTCGGGCGCGAGCTCGACGTCCGGGTTGAGCACGAGGTGGTAGTCGGAGCCCGTCCCGTGCAGCACCAGGTTGTGCGCGGCGCCGTATCCGATGTTGGCGTGCCCGTGCAGGTAGGTCACGTGCACGCCGGTGTCCTGGAAGCGCGTCTTGCCGAGCTCGATCACGCGCTCGGCGACCACCGGGTCCTCGCTGTTGTCGATCAGCGCCAGGTGGACCGTCTTCGTGACGCCCGCCTCGCGTCCGGCCGCGATCGCGAGCGCCAGCTTGCGCAGGCAGCGCTCGAGCAGCTTCAGGTCCGGGCGATACGTGACGACGCTGATCTGCAGCGAGGAGGGAAGCACGGTGGGCGGGGCGCGGGCGGCAGGGGCGGTGTCTCGCGCTCGCGGTGCCGCGGGCGGGCGCGCTCGGCTAGAATGCTGTGGGAATCGCCGATAACAGTCAACTCGCGCGATCGCCGCGCCGCCTCTCATGTCCGCCACGCCCCGCTATCGCGCCGACGCGCTCGTTGCCTTCGCGCACGCGCTGCTCGCGCGCGCCGGCGTGCGCGACGACATCGCGCGCGACGTCGCCGCCGTGCTCGTCGACGGCGACCTGCTCGGCCATACGACGCACGGGCTCGCGCTGCTCGCGCCGTACCTCGCGGAAATCGAGAAGGGGACGATGGCGAAGGACGGCGCGCCGACCGTCGTGAATTCGCGCCCGGCCGTGCAGGCGTGGGACGGCCGCCGCCTGCCCGGCCCGTGGCTCACGCTGCGCGCGTTCGACGCCGCGGCGACGATGGCCGCGACGTACGGCACCGGCACCGTCGTCATCCGCCGCGCGCACCACATCGCGTGCCTCGCCGCGTACCTCAAGCGTGTGACCGACCGCGGGCTGATGGCGCTCCTCGTCTGCTCGGACCCGTCCGCGTGCAGCGTCGCGCCGTTCGGCGCGGTGTCGCCGGTGTTCACGCCCAATCCGATGGCGGCGGGCATCCCGACGTCCGGCGATCCGATCCTGCTCGACATCTCGGCGAGCCTCACGACCAACGGATTGACGGCGCGCCTGTTCAAGGCCGGCGCCAGGCTGCCGCACGCGTGGGTGCAGGATGCCGCGGGCAACGCGACCGACGATCCCGCCGTGCTGTTCAACGAGCCGAAAGGCACGCTGTTGCCGCTCGGTGGGCTCGACGCCGGCCACAAGGGTTACGCACTCGCGCTGCTGATCGAGTCGCTGACGGCGGCGCTCGCGGGCTTCGGGCGCGCGGACCCGCCAGAAGGCTGGGGCGCGACCGTGTTCGTGCAGGCGCTCGACCCCGCGGCGTTCGGCGGCAGCGACGCGTACGCGCGCCAGACGGATTGGCTGGTCGGCGCCTGCCACGCCGCAAGGCCGCGTCCCGGCGGTCCGCCGGTGCGCGTGCCGGGCGAGAACGGAATGAAGCGCTACCGCGAGCAGCAGGCGCACGGCGTGGCGCTGTTCGAAGGGATCATGCCGGCGCTCGCGCCGTGGGCCGGGAAGCTCGGCGTGGAACCGCCGGTTGCGGTGGCCGTCTAGCTAGCCGATCCGTCCCGCTGCCACGCGCGGGATGCCGGCGAGATCGCGCCGGACGACGATGCGCGCGAATCCGGCCGCCTGCAGCAATCGTTGCACGGCCTCCGACTGGTCGTAGCCGTGTTCGACGACGAGCGCGCCGCCCGGCGCGAGCCGCGCCGGCGCACCGGCGACGATCGTGCGCAAGGCATCGAGGCCGTCGATGCCGGCGACGAGCGCGGCCGGTGGCTCGAAGCGCAGGTCGCCTTCGGCAAGGTGGGGATCGCGCGCGGCGACGTACGGCGGGTTGCTCGCGATCAGGTCCCACGGCCCGTCGCCGACGCCGGCGTACCAGTCGGACTCTGCGAACGCCACGTTCGCGATGTCGAGGCGTCCCGCATTGCCGCGGGCGACCGCGAGCGCCTCCGCCGACGCATCCGTGGCGATTACCCGCGCCCGCGGCCGCTCCCTTGCGATCGCCAGCGCGATGGCGCCGGAACCCGTCCCGAGGTCGAGCACGCGCGGCGCACCGTCGCGCGGCAGCCACTCGAGCGCCAGCTCGACGAGCGTCTCGGTCTCCGGCCGCGGGATCAGCACGGCGGGCGTCACGCGCAGTGGCAGGCCCCAGAACTCGCGCGCGCCGGTGAGGTATGCGACCGGCTCGCCGGCGTGCCGGCGCTGCGCCAGCGCGAAGAACGCGTCGGCCTGCGCGGGCGTCAGCACGTCGTCGCGATGCGCGGCGAGCCACGCGCGGTCGCGCTCGACCGCGTGCGCGAGCAGTGCGTGCGCGTCGACGGGAACGAGGCCGGACCGCGCGAGCGCCTGCCGCACCGTCGTGGTCATCGGCGCGACTCGCGGTACGCGGCGAACACGCGCATCTCGCGCTCGTAGTGCACGGCGATGCCCTCGGCGCGCATGCCGATCTTCGTGAGCACCCGCTGCGACGCCACGTTCTCGAGGTGCGTGACGCCGACGACGCGCGCGAGGCCCATCGCGCCGAATCCGTGCGCGAGCGCGGCCGCCGCCATCTCGGTCGCGTAGCCTTGTCCCCAGCAGGCGAACGGCAACCGGTACGCCACCTCGGTGTCCGTCGTCCCGGGCAGCGGATAGAGTCCGCAGCCGCCGACGAACGTTCCGTCGTCGCGACGGCTCGCGTGCAGCAGGCCGTGGCCGGGGTTTGCGGCGGCGAACGCGATGATTCTCTCGAGCGCCTGCGCGCACGCGTCGCGCGTGCGCCCGGCGAGCCCGCTGCCGATCGTGCGCATCACGCGGTCGTCGCCGTCCATCGTGTGCAGGTCGTCGACGTCGCCGGGGGCGAACGGTCGCAGCACGAGGCGTGCCGTCGTCAGTATGGGCATCGCGATCAGCGCGCGAGCGCGGAATTGTCGGCGGCGAAGAGCCGCAGGCGCTTGTCATAGTAGCGCCCCCACCCGCGGTCGGTCATGCCGATCTTCCGCAGCACGTGCTGCGACGCCCTGTTGCCCGGATCCGTCACGCCGATGATCCGGTGCAGCCCGAGCTCGTCGAAACCGAACCGCAGCAGCGCGGTCGCGCCCTCGGTCGCGAAGCCGCGACCCCACGCGTCGTGGCGCAGCCGGTAGCCGATCTCGAAGTCGGGGCTCTTGCCCGCGTACTTGAGCGAGAACCAGCCGATGAAGGCGCCGGTGTCGCGCCTCGTCGCGTACCAGATGCCGAAGTCCGGATAGAGCCGCGGATACCGGACGATGCGCCGGATCGTCGCCGCCGTCTCCTCGCGCGTCGCCGGCCGGCCGCCGTTGATGTACTTCATCACGCGCGGGTCGGCGTCGAGCCGGTGAAGGTCGGCGAAGTCCGCCGGCGTGAACTCCCGCAGCGCGAGGCGCAGCGTCTCGAGCCACGGGTACGGCACCGCGGGGTGACCGGCGCTCACGCCTCCCCCGCGATCGCCGCGAGCTGCTCGGCCTGGAATTCCTGCGCGAGCGCCGTGACGATCTCGTCGAGCTCGCCGTCCATGATCGCGTCGATCTTGTAGAGCGTCAGGTTGATCCGGTGGTCGGTGACACGGCCCTGCGGGAAGTTGTAGGTGCGGATGCGCTCGCTGCGGTCGCCGGAGCCGATCAGCGACTTCCGGTGCGCGGCCTCCTTGCTCTGCCGCTCCTGCCGCTGCCGGTCGCGCAGCCGCGACGCCAGCACCGCCATCGCCTGCGCGCGGTTGCGGTGCTGCGAGCGGTCGTCCTGGCACTCGACGACGAGCCCGGTCGGCAGGTGCGTGATCCGCACGGCCGAGTCCGTCTTGTTCACGTGCTGGCCGCCCGCGCCCGACGCGCGGAAGGTGTCGACCTTGAGGTCGGCCGGGTTGATCGTGATGTCGGCGATCGGGTCCGCCTCCGCGATGACGGCGACCGTGCACGCCGACGTGTGGATGCGGCCCTGCGCCTCGGTCTCCGGCACGCGCTGCACGCGGTGCCCGCCGGACTCGAACTTGAGCTTCGAGAACGCGCCGTGTCCCATGATGCGCACGATCACCTCGCGGTAGCCGCCCAGCTCCGACGGCGACGCGGACACCGTCTCGGTCTGCCAGCGGTGCCGCTCCGCGTAGCGCGCGTACATGCGCAGCAGGTCGCCGGCGAAGAGCGCCGACTCGTCGCCGCCGGTGCCGGCGCGGATCTCGACGAACACGTTGCGGTCGTCGTCGGGGTCCTTCGGCAGCAGCGCCGCCTGCAACTCACCCTCCAGCGCGGCGATGCGCGCCTGCGCGGATGCGCGCTCCTCGTCGGCGAACGCGCGCATCGCCGGGTCGTCGGCCATTTCGGCGGCGGTCGCGAGGTCGGCCTCTGCGCGGCCGAAGTCGTGGAAGCGCGCGACGACCGGTGCGATGTCCGCGTGCTCCTTCGTCAGCGCCCGATACCGGTCGAGGTCGTCGGTGATGTCGGGCGACCCCAGCAGCCCGTCGAGCTCGGCGAGGCGCGCGGAGAGCTGGTCGAGCTTGGTGCGCAGCGAGGGCTTCATGCGATGGCGGGAGACAAGACCGAGCCAGGCTCGATTCCTACGACGACAGGGAAGACCGGGAAAACCGGGCCAGGCTCGGATTTCGCGGGAGCGGCGGGTGGGGCGACGGGGCCGCGACACGGCTCCGACCCCGCTTTCCGGAAGCGCAGCTAATGCCCGTCGGCGGGCTCGTCGCCTGCGGCCGAATCGAGGTGGTACACGCGCTGGAGCACGGCGATCAGCTCCGCGCGCTCGGCCTCCCCGGCCGCGTTCAGCGCCGACAACGGCGCGTGCAGGAGCTTGTTGGTGAGCGCGCGGGCGAGCGCCTCGAGCACCTTGTCCGGCGCGGCGCCGCCCGCGAGCATCTTGCGTGCGCGATCGAGCTCCGTCACGCGCAGTCCGTCGTGGTGCCCCTGCAGCGCGGCGATCGTCGGCACCACGTTGCGGCCCTCGAGCCAGCGCAGGAAGTGCGTCGTCTGGTCCGCGATCATCTGCTCGGCCTGCACGACGGCCTCGCGCCGGACCTGCAGGTTGTCCTTCACGATCATCGACAGGTCGTCGACCGTGTACAGGAAGACGTCGTCGAGGTCCGCGGCTTCCGGCTCGACGTCCCGCGGCACCGCGAGGTCGACGATGAAGACGGGCGCGTGCCGGCGCTGCTTGATCACGCGCTCCAGCATGCCCTTGCCGAGGATCGGCAGCGTGCTCGCCGTGCAGGTGACGACGATGTCGTAGTCGCGCAGGCGCTCGGGCAGCTCGTTCAGCGTGATCGCGTCGGCGCCGAAGCGGTCGGCGAGCTTGCTGCCGCGCTCGAGCGTCCGGTTGGCGACGGTGACCGACTTCGGCGCCTTCGCGCAGAAGTGCGTGGCGGCGAGCTCGATCATCTCGCCGGCGCCGATCAGCAGCAGCCGCTGGTCGCGGATCGACGGGAAGATGCGCTCGGCCAGCTTGACCGACGCCGCGGCCATCGAAATGGACGCGCTGCCGATGTCGGTCTGCGTGCGCACGTCCTTCGCGACGGCGAACGTCCGCTGGAACAGCCGGTTCAGCACGAGGCCGAGCGACCCGGCCGCTTCCGCCGTGCGCACCGCCTGCTTCATCTGGCCCAGGATCTGCGGCTCGCCCAGCACCATCGAATCGAGCCCGCTCGCGACACGGAACGCGTGCGCGACCGCCTTGTCCTTGGGCAGCGTGTAGACGTACGGCGAGAGCGTCTGCTCCGGCAGGTTGTGGAACCCGGCGAGCCACTTCGTCACCGGCTCCGGATCGCCGCCCTGGAAATAGACCTCCGTGCGGTTGCACGTCGACAGGATCGCCGCTTCCTTGACCCGCCGCGCGCCCGTCAGGTCGCGCAGCGCATCCGCCAGCGCGTCCGGCCCGAACACGACCTTCTCCCTCACCTCGAGGGGCGCGGTCATGTGATTCAAGCCGAGCGTATAGAGCGACATGGAAGCGCAATTCTAGCCGTAGGTCCGGATTCTACCGAACCGGCGCGGCCAGGCCCACGCAACAAGTTGATTCAAATCAGAAAATCGGCTCGGACCTCGGCACGGCCCGCGCGTCCCGGCGTCCGGCCGTATCTGCTTGTCTGCGCAGGGAAAAACCGCCGGGCGGCCGCCGGCTCAGGCCTTGATGAACTCGGCCCGCCCGCCCAGCCAACGTTCGAGATGGGCCTGCGCGGCCACCGGCTCCTTCGCGAGCAGCTCGACCGCCGCGTCGCGCGCCTGCTCGATCAGCGCGGCGTCGCGCTCGGGGTCGGCGAAGCGCAGCAGCGGCAGGCCGGACTGCCGCGCGCCCAGGAACTCGCCGGGCCCGCGAATCAGGAGGTCCTGCCGCGCGATCTCGAAGCCGTCGGTGTTCTCGTAGATCACCTTGAGCCGCAGCTTCGCCACCTCGCCGACCGGCTCCTCGAACAGCAGCACGCACGTCGACTCGGCGGCACCGCGACCGACGCGTCCGCGCAGCTGGTGCAGCTGCGCGAGCCCGAACCGCTCGGCATGCTCGATCACCATGATCGACGCATTGGGAACGTCGACGCCGACCTCGATGACCGTCGTCGCGACCAGCACGTCGACGTCGCCCGCGACGAACGCCGCCATCGTCGCCGCCTTCTCGTCCGGCTTCATCCGCCCGTGCAACAGGCCGACGGAGAGTGCCGGAAGCGCGGTCGTCAGCTCCGCGTGCAGCGCGACCGCCGTCTGCAGCTCGAGCTTCTCCGACTCCTCGATCAGCGGACACACCCAGTACGCCTGCCGGCCCTCTGCGGCGAGCTTGCCGACCCACGCGACGATCTCGGCGCGCCGCTTCTGGTTGACGAGCCTGGTGGCGACCGGCGTGCGCCCCGGCGGCAACTCGTCCAGCACCGACACGTCGAGGTCCGCGTAGAACGTCATCGCGAGCGTGCGCGGGATGGGCGTCGCGCTCATCATCAGCTGGTGCGCCTCGGCGAGCCCCTTGCCGCGCAGCGCCAGCCGCTGCGCGACGCCGAAGCGGTGCTGCTCGTCGACGATCGCGAGCCCGAGGTTCGGCAGCTCGACCCCTTCCTGAAACAGCGCATGGGTGCCGATCGCGAACGGGATCGCCCCGCTCGCGAGATCCGCGAGCGCCTTCTTCCGCTCCTTCGCCGGCACCGAACCCGACAGCCACGCGAGGCGCACCGGCAGCCCCTCGAGCCAGGCGGCGAGCTTGCGGTAGTGCTGCTCGGCGAGGATCTCGGTGGGGGCCATGAACGCGACCTGCCTGCCGCTCTCGATCGCCTGCAGCGCGGCCAGCGCCGCAACGATCGTCTTGCCCGAGCCGACGTCTCCCTGCAGCAGCCGCTGCATGGGTGTCGCGCGCTTGAGGTCGTGCACGATCTCGCGCCCGACGCGCTGCTGTGCGCGCGTCAGCGTGAAGGGCACGCGCGCGAGCAGCTGCTTCGTCAGCGCGCCGGTGCCGGTGAGCACCGGCGCCCGGCGCTGCGCGCGCGCGTCGCGGTGCGCCTTCATCGACAGCTGCTGCGCGAGCAGCTCGTCGAACTTGAGCCGCGTCCACGCCGGGTGCGTGCGCGCGTCGAGGGCGCGCTGCGTCATCTCGGTGATCCGCGGCGGCGGCGTGTGCAGGAAGCGGATCGCGTCGCCGAACTTCCAGAGCTTGCGCCGGGACACCCAGTCCTCGGGCAGCGTGTCGGCGGTCAGCGCCGGGTCCGCGGCGAGCGCGCGCGCGACGAGGCGGCGCAACGTCTCCTGCGCGAGGCCCGCCGTCGTCGGATACACCGGCGTCAGCCGGTCCGGCAGCGGTGCGCCTTCGGCGACGACCTTGAACTGCGGATGCACGATCTCGAGGCCGAAGTAGCCGGGCCGGACGTCGCCGAACACGCGCAGCCGCGTTCCGGGCTGCAGCACCTTCTGCTGGCTTGGATAGAAGGTGAAGAAGCGCAGCACGAGCTGCGCGTCGCGCCGGTCCGGGTCGGCGACGAGGCAGACGAGCTGCCGCCGCGGTCGGTACTGGATCTCCGTGTTGACGATCACGCCCTCGGTCTGCGCGGCGAGGCCGGGCGCGAGCGAAGCGAGCGGGACCAGCCGCGTGTGGTCTTCGTAGCGCAGCGGCAGGTGGAGGACGAGGTCGGCGTCGCGCGTGACGGACAGGCGCGCGAGCTGGTCGGCGAGGCCGCGGCCCGACGGCTTGTCGGCCGCCGGCTTCTTCGCGGCCCGCGCGGTTCGCGCCATCGCACCGGCCGTTGCCACCGGGCGGCTACCGCCGGTCCGGCACCACCATGATCGCCTCGACCTCGATCAGTCCGCCGCGCGGCAGCGCCGCGACCTGATACGTCGCACGCGCCGGATACGGCTGCCGGAAGTAGCCGGCCATGATCTCGTTGACCTTCGCGAAGCCCGCGAGGTCGGCCATCAGGATCGACACCTTGACGAAGTCGTCGAGCCCGCCGCCCGCGGCGGCCGCGACCGCACGCAGGTTGGCGAACACGCGATGCGCCTGCGCCTCGAGGCCCTCGACCATCTGGCCGGTCGCGGGGTCGAGTCCGATCTGTCCCGACAGGTAGACCGTATTGCCGGCGCGGATCGCCTGCGAGTACGGACCGATCGCGGCGGGCGCGTCGGGCGTCTGGATCACGTCTTTGCTCATGGCGAACTCTTCCGGACGTGCAACGGCACTACTTTAGCACCGCCCGTCGCGGCCTCCTCCACCGGGTGGCCGGCCGCGATCCACGCGTCGATGCCGCCGAGCAGCGGCCGCACGCGCTTGAAACCGCGCTGGACGAGCACCTTGGCGATCTTCGCGGCCGTGTACTCGTTCGGGCACGCGCAGTAGACGACCACTTCGCTTTCCGGCTCGATCGCGAGCAGGTCGACGCGCATGTTGTTGGGGTCGACGGTGATGGCGCCGGGGATGCGCCCGGTGAGCGCCTGCGACATCGGCGTGCGCACGTCGATGACCTTGCCGACGCGCTCGGCGCGCATCAGCGCGTGCAATTCGTCGACGGTGACGCGGTCCATCCGCAGCTGCCAGATGAAGAGCTCGCGCTGCCACCACTTGATCGCGATGTAGGCGAGGAAGCCGCCGCCGATCAGCCACAGCCCGACCTTGCCCAGCGTCTCGAACACGGCGAGCACCTGGTTGATCGCGTCGCTGAACGCATAGCCCAGCCCGATGGCCACGCCCGACCACAGCGCAGCGCCGATCGTGTCGAACAGCGCGAACTTCCACACCGGCAGGCGGACCACGCCGGCCATCGACGTCGCCACCGACGCGAATCCCGGAATGAACTTCGCGACCGCGAGCGAGCGCGCGCCCCAGCGCGAGAAGATCGACTCGGTTTGCCGGACGCAGGAGTCGGGCGACAGCGAGACGCGGCAGATCGTCTTCAGCACGCCGCCGCCGAACCGGCGTCCCGCCGAGTACCAGCCGAAGTCGGCGATCAGCGCGGCCGCGACGGCCACCGCCGCGAGTTCCCAGAGCGGGGCGCCGCCGCGCGCCGCCAGCGCACCGGTGACGATCAGCGTCGGATAGGCCGGCACGGGCAGTCCCGCCTGCAGCATCAGCACGTTGACGAACACGAACGCGAGGCCGTAGTGCTGTATCAGCTGGAGCAGTTGTTCCATGACGCGCGATCTCGGAAATCCGGGAAGTCGATATGGGTGCGGTGCGCCGCGAATCCAACCCCACGTGGGTCGCGGGAAGGGCCCGGAAGTTTACGTCCTGCGGCGATCCGCGTGGCACGCCGCCCGTCTCAGGCGGTCGCGAGCGCATGGGCCAGCATGCCGGCGGCGAAGATCGCCCCGTTGTAGAGCATGTGCACGGCCGCCGCGACCAGGTAGGCGTCCCCGAGCGAGCGAGCGCGCCACGCATACAGCGCCATCCCGTAGACGACGAACGGCCAGAACGCGGCCGCGACCTGCCACGCCGAGCCGCCGAAGCCGTGCGCGAGCGCCGCCAGCGCGGCCAGCGCGACGGCGCGCGGCCAGTCGCTCGCGCCCGGCAGCCGCAGCAGCGCGAGCGCGAGCGGGAGCAGCACCGCCGTCTCGATCAGTGGCGCAACGACGATGCTGTACGCGGCGAAGCCGGCGACGTCCGGGACGGTCACGTCCACGACGTGCGCGCTGCCGAGCGCGAGCCGCCCCGCGTAGAGCGCAAGCGACGGCACGAGCGCGACGAGCCACGCCCGCACGACGTAGCGGACGTGCCCGGCGCCGGTGTCGGTGAGCGCGCGCAGCGGGTGCATGCGCGATTCTGCATCGTTCCGGGGCGCGATTTACCGGCCGCCCCGTTTCCGGGTATAATTACGCCCCTACGTGGGGACGTAGCTCAGCTGGGAGAGCGTCGCGTTCGCAATGCGAAGGTCGGGAGTTCGATCCTCCTCGTCTCCACCACGATTCCCGCGAACCCGCCGACACGGCGGGTTCTTCGTTTCGGACCTGCGCGTTCGCCGTACGCGCCGCCGGTCACGGCCCCGCCGGGCAGCGATATGCCCGCGCCGTCGCGTGCCCGGTGTTGAGCATCCCCGAGTTGTCGACGTTGACGAACACGACGTGCGTCGCGCCTAGCGCCGCGGCCTTGGCGCGCGCGTCGTTCATCGCGCTGTCGCGGCGGCTTTCCTCGCTGCCGCCGAACACGCTGCGGCCGGCCACCGTGCCGAGCAGCTTGCAGTCGCGGTTCACCGTCGCCGGATCGCCTTCCTTCACGCCGCTCGCCGGCTGCGTCGCCGACGACGCGCACGCGCCCAGCACGACGACCGCCACCATGCCCGCCACCCATCGCCTCATGACATCCCTCCGGCGCCGCGCGTCATATCAGACGCACGACCGTCTTGCCGCGCCCGTGCCCGGCTTCCATCGCGCCCAGCGCCACCGCCACGTCGTCGAGCGCGATCGTCCGCGCCACGTGCGGGCGCAGCGTGCCGGTGGCCGCGAGCGCGGCCAGGCGCTGCCACTGCGCGGCGCCGGGCTTCAGGCGGAACGCGACTGCGCGCTGCCGCGACGACAGCCCGCCGAGGATGCCGCCGAGCACGGTCGAGGCGACGGCCGCCGCGCTGCCCGCGGTGCTGATGTAGACGCCTTCGGGCTCGAGCACCGCGCGCGCCGCGTGAAACGACGACGACGATGCGGCGTCGAGCACCACGTCGAAGCGGTCGGAACGGCGCGTGAAGTCGTCGCGCGTGTAGTCGACGACCTCGTCGGCGCCCTGTTCGCGCACGAAGTCGACGTTGGCCGGCCCGCACACGCCGACGACGTGCGCGTCCAGGTGCTTGCCGACCTGCACCGCGAAGTGGCCGACGCCGCCCGCCGCTCCGGTGACGAGTACGCGCTGGCCGGCAGTGACCTTGGCGACGTCGGCGAGCGCCTGCAGGGCGGTACCGCCGGCTATCGGCAGCGCGGCCGCGGCCACGAAGTCGAGCGCGCCCGGCATGGGCGCCACCGCATCGTGCGGCGCGACCACATACTCGGCAAACGCGCCGTCACGCGCGAACGGCGACACCATGCCGAACACCCGTTCGCCGACGTGCCGCGCGTGGGCGCCGCCGCCGGTGCCGACGATCGTGCCGGCGAAGTCGCAGCCCAGCCCGCGCGGCGGCCGGCCGATCGGCAGGAACCGCAGGTGCCCGGCGCGTGTCTTCCAGTCGAGCGGGTTGAGGCCCGCCGCATGGACCCGGATCTTGACCTCGCCGACGCCCGGAACCGGCTCGTCGACATCGGCCGGCTGCAGGACGTCCGCCGGCCCGAAACGCGCAAGACGCAGCGCCCGCATGGCCGGCGTCAGGATCCCGTGCAGGGAAAGGCCGCGGCGCGCCGACGGCCGAAGGCGAAACGCGAAGCCACGTGAACGAGGACGCCGACCATGCCCACAATCGTCGAATGCAATGCCCGCATTCTAGCGCTGCGCCGCGCACGGTCGCGGCGCGGCAGATCGCAGCGGTCCGCGAAAAAAGACGCCGCGTTTCCGCGGCGTCCAAGCCCGCTCCATGATCTGCCGGAGCGGAGGGGAGAGAGCGGGCATGCAACCACGCCCGACCTGCAAAGTATCGCGCGGTGCCCGCGACGCCTCTGTAGGCGAGACCCCGATGCGCGTGTAGGACGCAGCCCTACACGTTGAGCGGGGCGGCCGGGGTGCGTATAGTCGGCGGTTCCCGGGAAGGTGAACGCACGATGCGTTTCGTGAAATCCGTCCTCCCCCTCAGAATCGTGGTGCCGCTGGTCCTGGGCATCGCGGTCTCGCTCGCCATCGCCGTGTACGCGGAGCTCGGGTATCGCCGGCTCGAGTCCGCGAACCGCGAGATGGCGGTCGCGCTGGAAATGCAGGCGACGCTGAACGAGACGCTGGCGCTGATCGTCGACGCCGAGACGGGCCAGCGCGGCTACCTGCTCACCGGGCGCAACGAGTACCTCGCACCATACGAGGCCGCGGTGCCGAAGATCGAAGGCGCGTTCTCGCGGCTGCGCGAGCTGCTCGTCGCCAACGGCACCGCGGCGCAGCGCGCGACGGCGGGCCGCATCAACAACCTCGTCGGCAAGAAGCTCGCCGAGCTGGAGGCGGCGATCGCCCTCTACCGCACGAACGGCGCGGAGGCTGCGCAGGCGCTGCTGGCCACGGGGATCGGCCGCCGGACGATGGACGAGATCCGCTCCGAGGTCGACGGCATGGGCGGCACGCACCGCGCGCAGCTTGCCGAGGCGACCACGCGCTGGGCCAACGACATCGACTTCGCGCGCGCCGGCATGCAGATCATGACGGGGTTCACCGTCGTGCTGCTGCTCGTCGTGTGGCTGCTGGCGCGGCGCGACGCACAGCAGCGCGACGCGCGCCGGCGCAGCATGCAGGAAGAGAAGCGCCGGCTGGAAGCGGTCGTCGAGCAGCGGACCGCCGACCTGTCCGAGCTCTCCAACCACCTGCAGCTCGTGCGCGAGGAGGAGAAGGCGAAGCTCGCGCGCGACATCCACGACGAGCTGGGCGGGCTGCTCGTCAGCGCCAAGATGGACGTGGCATGGGTCGCGAGGCGCGTCCACGGCAAGGACGCGGAGGCGGCCACGAAGCTCGAGCGCGCGCTGCAGGCGCTCGACGACGGCGTGGAGATCAAGCGGCGCATCATCGAGGATCTGCGCCCGACGCTGCTCGACAACCTCGGCCTCGCCGCGGCGATCGAGTGGCAGGTGCACGAGATCTGCGACCGCGCGGGGCTCGATTGCGAGCTCGCCACGCCCGGCGACGACAGCGCGATCCCGCCGGCGATGGCGATCGCGCTGTACCGGATCGTCCAGGAGGCGCTCACCAACATCGTCAAGTATGCGCACGCGCGGCGCGTGACCGTCTTCCTCGGCCTCACCGCGGATACGCTGACGCTGCTGATCGAGGACGACGGCGTCGGCATCCCGGAGCAGGCGCAGCACAACCGCCTGTCGCACGGCATCGCGGGCATGCGCCAGCGCGTGCGTGCGCTGCACGGCGAATTCGCGATCTCGCGCCGCCGCGAGGGCGGCACGACCGTCGAGATCAACCTCCCGCTCGAGGGCGCTGCGGCGCCGGCCTCCGCGACCGCGCCGCTCGACGCCTGACGCGCTTGGCCATCCGCCTCCCGGCACGCGCGTCGCCACCCGATGGCGCCGCCGCCATCCCGCCCCGCCGGCGCCTGCTCGGCGCGCTGGGCGCGCTCGCACTGGCGCGGGCGGCCGGTGCGCAGGCGCCCGCCGCCGCCTCGCCCATCCGGCTCATCGTGCCGGCGCCGGCCGGCGGCTCCGGCGACCGCCTGGCGCGCATCGTCGCCGAGGCGCTCGCGGGAATCCTCGAAGTGCCGGTCGACGTCGAGAACGTCCCGGGCAACGGCGGCGTCACCGGCACCAACGCGATCGCGAGCGGCCCGGCCGATGGCTCGGTGCTCGGGATCGTCGCGAATTCGGCGATCGTCGGCGGCCGCCTGCTGTCGCGCAGTGCGCGGTTCAATCCGGGCGAGGACTTCGAGTGGCTGGCGATCCTCGGCAGCTATCCGAACGCGATGGTCGTTTCCGCGCGGTCGGGACAGCGCACGCTCGGGGGCTGGCTCGCCGCGGCGCGGCTCGCCGCGCCGCCGCTCACCTACGCGTCGTTCGGGCCGGGGTCGGCGGGACACCTCGCCGGCGCGTACCTGCGCCAGGAGAAGGGCGCGCACCTCGTGCACCGGACGCTCGACGCACTGGACGAAGGCTACGCGCAACTGTCCGACGGCACGCTCGACGTGCTGTTCGACGGCGTGCCGAACGCACTCGTCGAGGCACGCGCGTCGGGTCACCCGATCGTCGCCGTCACGTCGGAGGGCCGCGTCGACGCGCTGCCCGACGCGCCTTCCTTCGGCGAGCTCTGGCGCGAGTCCTTCGTCGTCTGGCTGGGCCTCGTCGCGCCGAAGCGCCTCGACGCCGCGGCCTACCTGCGGCTCGCGGCGGCGGTCGGCGTGCTGCTGTCCGAGCCGCGCCACGCGGCGGCGATGCGCGCGGCGGGCGCGACGTACATCGGCCTGTCCGGCCGGGGCACGACCGCGTTCGTCGACCGCGAGTTCCTGCGCATCGCGAAGCTGATCGCGCGGCTCAACGACGAGGGCGTGCGCGACTAGCGCCGCCGGGCCGTCCCAAGGCGCGTGCCCTCCGTTGGGGGGAAGGGCGCGCAGCGACCTCGGGGGGAAGTCACTAGTGCGCGACGGTCGCGAGGTCGGCGACCACCTCGCGCACGCGGTGGAACTCGCGCACCTTGTCGAAGAAGTAATCGGCGCCGAGCAGCATGCTCCGGTCGCGGTACTGCGGAAACGCGTAGTTCGTGAACACGATGATCTTCGCGCGTGCGGGGCGCACATGCTGTCCGAGCGTCTTCAGCACGCCGAGGCCGGTGCCCTTCTTCAACTGCAGGTCGAGCACCGCCGCGTCCCACGCACCGCCGCGCAACAGCGCGAGCGCGTCGTCCTCGGTGGTCGCGTGCCCGACGATCTCGACGTTCGGGATCTCGGCCAGCGTCTCCGACAGGCGGGCGCAGATGATCGCCGAATCCTCGACGATGACGACGCGCAGTTTCACGGCATCCACGGGCCTCCGCCGGCAGCGTGCTTGGGCGAGCGCCCGGCCCGGCGCGTGCGACGGTCTTCGCCGTCGACGCCGCGGCCGCGGGTCCGGGTCTGTCGCGGACATACAGGCTAGCAGCCCGTCCCCGGCAGCGCTGTCGGCGTTTGTCCGACAGCCGCGTCGGGGGGACCGCGGCCGGCACCCCGGGGCATCAGTCGATGAGCCCGTTCTTGATCGCGTAGTACGTGAGGTCCGCGTTGGTCTTCATCCCCATCTTCTCCAGCAGGCGGGACCGGTAGGTGCTGACGGTCTTGACCGACAGATTGAGCTCGCCCGCGATCTGCGAGACGGCCGCCCCGCCGGCGAGCTTGCACAGGATCTGGAACTCGCGCTGCGAGAGGTCCGCGTGCAGCGGCCGGTCCGCGTCGCCGGCCACGCCGTCGGCGAGGATCTGCGCCAGGGCGGGGCTCACGAACTTGCGGCCGTTGACCACCGTGCGGATGGCGCCGACGAGGTCCCGGGCCGCGGCCTCCTTGTTGAGGTAGCCCGCGGCGCCGGCGCGCAGCAGGTTCACCGCGTACTGGTCCTCCGCGTACCCGGACAGCATCAGGACGGGCATGGCCGGCGCGATCTGCCGGAGCGTCTTCAGCGTATCGACGCCGTTCCGGTCGGGCATCGAGATGTCGAGCAGCACGACGTCGTACGCGCCGGCGCGAACGAGCGCGATCGCCTCGCTGCCGGTCGCCGCCTCCCCGGCGACCTGCATGTCGGGCTGGTCGGCGATGAACTGGCGCAAGCCCGCGCGCACGATGGCGTGGTCGTCGGCGATGAGGATGCGGATCACGGCGGGTCGCGGCGTTTTCGCGACCCCATCCTACACGCGCGGGCGGCATGCGTGGCGCGCGCCCTACAGGCCGCCGCCGGCGAGCGCCGGCCAGAACCGGCTCGTCTCGACCGCCAGCACGACGACCCACACGAAGATCGCGAGCCCGGCGGCGGCGGCCGCGATGTCCTTGACGACCTTGATCTTCTCGTTGTGGCGCACCTCGACGAAGTCGCACAGCGCCTCGATCGCCGTGTTGACGAGCTCGGCGACCAGCACCAGCACCGTGACCAGCAGGATCAGCAGGAAGTCGACCCACGCGCGCAGCAGGAAGGCCGCGGCCAGCACGCCCGCCGACAGCACGAGCTTGTACGTGACTGCGCCGTCGTACACGACCGCGTAGCGCAGGCCCGACAGCACGGTGCGCACCTTGCGCACCGGGTGCCAGCCGGGCGTGCCGGTCCCGAGGAACTTGTTGCGCATTCACGCCTTCGCCGGCGCGCGCGCCGCCGCGGCGCGGCGCCGCGCGTCGAGCCGCAGCGACAGCACGATCGACGCGCCGATTACCGCCGCGACGACCGCGAGCGACAGCCCGACCGGGACCTTGACGAGGTCGATTGCCATCATCTTGGCGCCGATGAATACCAGCACGACGGCGAGCCCGTACTTGAGCAGCGCGAACCGGCCGGCGAAGTCGGCCAGCAGGAAGTACATCGCGCGCAGGCCGAGGATCGCGAACACGTTCGAGGTCAGCACGATGAACGGGTCGGTCGTGATCGCGAAGATGGCCGGGATCGAGTCGACGGCGAAGATCAGGTCCGACACCTCGACCAGCGCCAGCACGATGAACAGCGGCGTCGCGTACCGGACGATCCGCCCGCCTTCGTCCGCCTTCACGAAGAAGCGCTCGCCGTGGAAACCCTCCGTGATCGGCACGTGCGCGCGCAGCCAGCGGACGACGCGATTGTTCCCGAGGTCGGGCGTCTCGTTGGCCGCCCACCACATCTTGACGCCGGTGACGAGCAGGAACGCGCCGAACAGGTACAGCAGCCAGTGGAACTGGGTGATGAGCCAGCTCCCGGCGAAGATCATGACGGTACGCATGACGATCGCCCCGATCACGCCGTAGATCAGCACGCGCTTCTGCAGCTCCGGCGGCACCGCAAAGAACGCGAAGATCATCAGCCAGACGAACACGTTGTCGACGGCCAGCGACTTCTCGATCAGGTAGCCGGTCACGAACTCGAGCGTCGTCTCGTCGGCGACCGCGCGACCGGCGGTACCGGCGAGGTACCACCACAGCGCGCCGGCGAAGGCGAGCGCGACGCCGACCCAGATCGCCGACCACGTGGCCGCCTCGCGAAGCGACACGCGGTGCCGGCGGCCGCCGCCGACGGCGAACAAGTCGACCGCCAGCATGGCCAGCACCAGCACGAAGAAGCCCGCCCACATCCACCAGACACCGATCGTTTCCATGCGCCTTCGCTGCCGTTTCGCCGCGCGGGGGCGGCAACGGCACGCATCCTAAGCCGCGCACACAATTCGTACAAATCGAATATAATGAATGAAACATCGAAATTATCGATGTATCTCCTGACCTCGTGGCACTGAACTACAAGCACCTGCGGTACTTCTGGGCGGTCGCCCGCACGGGCAGCGTCGCGCGCGCGGCGGCCGAGCTGCACGTGACGCCGCAGTCGATCAGCGGCCAGCTCGCGGAGCTCGAGTCCTCGCTCGGCGTCGAGCTCCTGCGCCGCGCCGGACGCGGCGTCGAGTTGACCGACGTCGGCCGCCGCATCGCCAGGTACGCCGACGACATCTTCGCGCTGGGCGATGAGCTCCTCGCCGCCGCGCGCGACCAGGCGGCGCAGAAGGCGGTGGCGTTGCGCATCGGCGTGGCCGATTCGGTGCCGAAGGCGGTCACCTATCGGGTGGTCGAGCCGGCGCTGCGGCTGCCCGATCCGGTGCGGCTCGTGTGCCGCGAGGGCCCGCTGGCTGCGCTGCTGGCCGACCTCGCGATCCACCGGCTCGACCTCGTGATCGCCGACCGGCCGATGCCGGCGGACGTCAACGTGCGCGGCTACAACCACCTGATCGGCGCCAGCGACCTGTCGGTGTTCGCGGCGCCGGCGCTCGCAGGCACGTTGCGCGGCGCCTTTCCCGCGCTGCTCGACGGCGCGCCGCTGCTGCTGCCCGGCGAAGGCTCGGCAATTCGCCCGCGCCTCATGGCGTGGCTCGACGCCGAGCGCCTGCGTCCGCGCATCGTCGGCGAGTTCGACGACGGCGCGCTGATGAAGGCGTTCGGACAGGGCGGCGCCGGGCTCTTCGTCGCGCCGACCGCCGCCGCCGCCGACGTCGAGCGGCAATACGGGGTGAGCACGGTCGGCCGCATCGCCGCCGTCGTCGAGCAGCTCTACGCGATCACGACGGAGCGCAGGATGCGCGATCCGGCCACCGTCGCCGTGTTCGAGGCGGCGCAGCGCAACGTGTTCGGCGCCCCGCGGCCTAGGGCACGAGCTGGTAGCCCACCGCCGTCTCGGTGACGAGGTGCCGCGGCTGCGCGGGGTCGTCCTCGAGCTTCTGCCGCAGGTGCCCCATGTGCACGCGGACGTAGTGGTCGTGCTCGACGTACGCCGGCCCCCACACCTCGCGCAGGATCTGCCGGTGCGTGAGCACGCGGCCGACGTTGCGGACGAGGAGCGCCAGCAGGCGGAACTCGATCGGCGTCAGGTGCAGCGGCGCGCCGCCCTTGCGCACGGTCCGCAGCGTGACGTCGACCTCCACGTCGCCGAACCGGAACGGGGCGGCGTCCGCGCTCGCCGCGCCGCCGATGCGCCGGCGGGTCGCGCGCAGCCGCGCCAGCAGCTCGCCGACGCCGAAAGGCTTCGTCAGGTAGTCGTCGGCGCCGGCGTCGAGCGCCTCGATCTTGTCGGTCTCCTCGACGCGCGCCGACAGCACGATCACCGGCACCGGCGACCAGGCGCGGAAGTCGCGGATGAAGTCGAGTCCGTCGCCGTCGGGCAGCCCAAGGTCGAGAATCACGACGTCGGGCTTGCGCGTTCCGGCTTCGATCAGCCCCTGCTTCAGCGTCTCCGCCTCGAACACCTGCCAGCCTTCGGCCTCGAGCGCCGTGCGCACGAAGCGCCGGATCTGCCGTTCGTCCTCGACGAGGAGCGCGACCGGCGCCGGATCGCCCGGCCGGCGCTCGCGCGCAGCGCCGGAAGCCGGCAGGGATTCGCTGGGATTGCTCACGAACGTTGCGCGACGCCGTTGGAGAAGCGGTCGCCTGCGATGATATCGCGCGTCAGCGCGCGTCCGCGAGTTCCTCCGGCGTGTCGGGCGGCGTGCCCAGCGGCAGCGTGAACTCGAAGCAGGCACCGCCGGCGGGCTCGTTGCGCGCGCGGATCGTTCCACCGTGCGCCTGCACGATCGCGCGGCTGATCGCGAGGCCGAGGCCCACCCCGGGCGTCGGCGACTCGCGCGCGCCACGGGTGAACTTCTCGAAGATCGCCTCCTCCTGCCCCTTGGGGATCCCGGGCCCCTGGTCGCGGACGCTGACCACGAGGTCGCCGGCGGCAACCTCCGCGGCAACCGTGACCGGCGTGTCCGGCGGCGTGTACTTGCCGGCGTTCTCGAGAAGGTTGTAGAGCACCCGCTCGACCAGCGTCGCGTCGAACTCGACCAGCGGCAGGTCCCCCGGCACCCGCACGTCGATGCGGCGGCCGCCGAGCGCGGGCCGCGCCGCCTTGAGCGCGCTGCCGACGACTTCCTGGAACGGCTGCCACCGGCGGCGCAGCTTGACCTCGCCGCTCTCGATGCGCGCCATCTCGAGCAGGTTGCCGACCAGGGCGCTCATCCGGCGCGCCTCGTCGGCGATCGCCTGCGCGGTCTCGAGCTGATCTGCCGAAAGGCCGGGCCGGGTCAGCGCCAGCGACTCGGCCAGCCCGACCAGCGCCGCCAGCGGCGTGCGCAGGTCGTGCGAGAGCGCCGACAGCAGCGAGTTGCGCAGCCGCTCGGACTCCATGTGCAGCAGCGCCTGCTGGGCGATCTCGACGTAGTGGACGCGCTCCAGCGCGATCGCGGTCAGCGCCGCGAACGTGTCGAGGTGGCGGCGCTGCTCGGGCACCAGCAGCTGGCGCGGACTCGCCGGCCGGATCACGAGCACGCCGCGCGTGCGCATCGGCGCGCGCAGCGGCAGGTACAGGCTCTCGTTGCCCGCGAGCGTGTCGGTGCCGGCGCCCGCCGGCAGCGACTTGTCGTATGCCCACTGCGCGGCGCCGATGTCGACGACCGGGCCTCCCCCACCTGCCGGCGGCTCCCGGATGCGGTCCTGCGCGTCGGGCACCAGCACGGCAACCCTTGCGCGGAAGGTGCCCGCGATCGTCCGCGCCGCGGCGGCGACGACGTCCTCGGTCAGCAGCAGGCTCGACACGTCCCGCGCGAACTCGTAGAGCATGCGCGCCCGCTCTTCGCGGTACGCCGAGACGCGCGCCTGGTAACGCAGCCCGGCCGTCATCTGGCCGATGATCAGTGCGACGGTCAGCATGATCGCGAACGTCAGCAGGTACTGGAAGTCGCTGACGGCGAAGCTGAACTGCGGCGCGACGAAGAAGAAGTCGAACGACGCGACGCAGATGAAGGCGGCGAGCACTGCGGGGCCGCGGCCCCACCACATCGCGACCAGCACGACCGCGAGCAGGAACAGCATCACGATGTTCGCGAGCTCGAAGATGCCGGACAGGGGGGCCGCGACCAGTGTCGCCGTCGCGCAGACCAGGACCGCCCAAAGGTAGCGCAGCCGCTTGGCGCTGCGCTGCGGATCGTCCTCGCTGCCGGCGTCCGCCGCGATCCGCGGCGGCGCAGGCGCGACAGCGTGCCCGACCTCGATCAGGTCGACATCGGGCGCGAGCGACCCGATCCGGTGGGCGGTCCCGTGCGCCCACGGCCACGGCGACTGCCTGCGGACCCGTCCGACGACCACCTTCGAGCAGTTGCGCGTGCGCGCGTAGTCGACGATCGCTGCAGCGGCGTCGCTGCCCGCCAGGATCGCGGTCCTGGCACCCAGCTCCTGCGCGAGCTTCACCGTGCGCAGGATGCGTTCGCGCTCCCGCGCCGGCAGCCGCTGCAGCGCCGGTGTCTCGACGTACGCCGCCGTCCACTCGACGCCGAGCTGCGCGGCCAGCCGCGCGGCGTTGCGGACGACGTCCTCGCCGCCCACGCGCGGGCCGATGCAGCACAGCAGCGACTCCTCGGTCTTCCAGACGCGCTCGATCGCCTGGTCGGACCGGTACGCCTGCACGTCGTCCTCGACGCGGTCGGCGGTGCGGCGCAGCGCGAGCTCGCGCAACGCCATCAGGTTGCCTTTGCGGAAGAAATTGGCCTTCGCGCGCTCGATGTGCTCGGGCACGTAGACCTTGCCGGCGGCCAGCCGCGCGAGCAGGTCGTCGGCCGACAGGTCGACCAGCACGACCTCGTCGGCCCGGTCAAAGAAGAAGTCGGGCACCGTCTCCCGCACGGTGATGCCGGTGATGCCGCCGACGACGTCGTTCAGGCTCTCGATGTGCTGGACGTTGAGCGACGTGAACACGTCGATGCCGGCAGCCAGCAGCTCGTCGACGTCCTGCCAGCGCTTCGGGTGCCGCGAGCCCGGCGCGTTCGTGTGCGCGAGCTCGTCGACCAGGATCAGCGCCGGGTGCCGCGCGAGCGCCGCGTCGAGGTCGAACTCGGTCAGCGTGCGGCCCTGGTGCGCGAGCTGCCGGCGCGGCAGCAGCGGCAGGTCGGCCGCCAGCGCCTCGGTCTCCTTTCGGCCGTGCGTCTCGACCAGCCCGACGACGACGTCCCGGCCCTCCTGCCGGAGTTGCCGCGCGGCGCTCAGCATCGCGTAGGTCTTGCCCACACCCGCCGAGGCGCCGAAGTAGATGCGCAGGCGGCCGCGCGCGGCGGCCGCCTCCTCTGCCTTGACCTCGGCGAGCAGCGCGTCCGGGTCGGGACGACCGTCGGTCATCGGCGGTTCGCCGCAGCAGGGCGGCGGGCGGGCGAGGTCGCGCTCATTGCAGCGAGCCTACCCGTTGCCGTCGGCGGCCGCCACCGACGCGCCGTCAGCGTCCTGCGCCGTCGAGTGCGAGATTCAACGCGACGACGTTGACGCGCGGCTCGCCGAGCAGCCCGAGCGTGCGGCCCTCGGTGTGCCGGACGACCTGTGCGCGCACGGCCTCGGGCGCCACGTTGCGCGCCCGCGCGACGCGCGCGACCTGGTAGTCGGCGGCGGCGACGCTGATGTGCGGGTCGAGGCCGCTGCCCGATGCGGTGACGAGGTCCGCCGGCACCGGCGCGCTGTTGCCGGGGTCGGCGTCGCGCAGCGCCTTCACGCGGTCGCGGACGGCGTCGGCCAGCGCGGGATTGCGCGGGCCCTGGTTGGAGCCGCCCGACGCCGCCGCGTTGTACGGATGGGGCGACGTCGCGGACGGCCGGCTCCAGAAGTACTTCGAGTCGTCGAACGGCTGGCCGAGCAGCGCGGACGCGCGCGGCATGCCGTCGACGACGACGAGGCTGCCGTTGGCCGCGCCGGGGAACGCGAGCTGCGCGATGCCCCAGGTCAGCAGCGGGTAGGCGACGCCGGTCAGCACGGTCAGCGCGACCAGCATGCGCACCGACGGAAGGAAGGCTTGGAACATCGTGGGTCTCCTCGTGGGTCAGGCCACGTGCAGCGCGACCAGCGTGAGGTCGATGGCCTTGATGCCGACGAACGGCAGCAGGACGCCGCCGACGCCGTAGACCAGCATGTTCGTGCGCAGCGCCTGCGCGGCGCCGACCGGCCGGTAGCGGACGCCGGCGAGCGCCAGCGGAATCAGCGCCGGGATGATCAGCGCGTTGAAGATCACTGCCGACAGGATGGCACTCGCCGGCGTGGCCAGCCCCATCACGTTGAGCGCGCCGAGCACGGGGTACGTGCTCGCGAATGCCGCCGGGATGATCGCGAAGTACTTGGCGACGTCGTTGGCGATCGAGAACGTCGTCAGCGCGCCGCGCGTCATCAGGAGCTGCTTGCCGATCTCGACGATCTCGATCAGCTTGGTGGGATTCGAGTCGAGGTCGACCATGTTGCCGGCTTCCTTGGCCGCCTGCGTACCGCTGTTCATCACGACGGCGACGTCGGCCTGCGCCAGCGCGGGCGCGTCGTTGGTGCCGTCGCCGGTCATCGCGACCAGCTTGCCCTCGGCCTGCACGTCGCGGATCAGCTTCAACTTCGCCTCCGGCGTGACCTCCGCCAGGAAGTCGTCCACGCCCGCCTCGGCCGCGATCGACGCCGCCGTCAGCCGGTTGTCGCCGGTGATCATCACGGTGCGGATGCCCATCCGGCGCAGCTCGGCGAAGCGCTCCTTGATGCCGCCCTTGACGATGTCCTTCAGCTCGACGACGCCGAGCACGCGCCGGCCCTCGGCGACCACCAGCGGCGTCGCGCCGCGGCGCGCGACATCCTCGACGCGCGCGACGATCTCGTGGTCGACGTGGCCGCCCTGCGGCTCGACCCAGCCGCGCACGGCGTCGAGCGCACCCTTGCGCAGCTCGCGGCCGCGAAACGTGACCCCGCTCATCCGCGTCTGCGCGGAGAAGGGGACGATCGTGAACTGCCCCGGCTCGAGCGGCGGCGGCGCGAGGCCGAAGGCGCGCTTGACCAGCGTCACGATGCTCTTGCCTTCGGGCGTCTCGTCGCCGAGCGAGGCGAGCAGCGTCGCCTCGGCCAGCTGGTGCGGCGTCACGCCGGCGGCCGCGTGCAGCGCCGACGCCTGCCGATTGCCGAACGTGATCGTCCCGGTCTTGTCGAGCAGCAGCACGTCGCAGTCGCCGGCGGCCTCGACGCTGCGGCCGGACTTCGCGATCACGTTCGCCCGCAGCATCCGCCCCATGCCGGCGACGCCGATCGCCGACAGCAGGCCGCCGATCGTGGTCGGGATCAGGCAGACGAGAAGCGCGACCAGCACGGTGATCGAGACCGGCGTGCCCGCCTTCGCGACCTCGACGCTGTACAGCGAGTACGGCAGCAGCGTCACCGTCGCGAGCAGGAACACCAGCGTCATCGCGACCAGCAGGATGGTCAGCGCGATCTCGTTCGGCGTGCGCTGGCGCCTGGCGCCCTCGACCATGCCGATCATCCGGTCGAGGAACGCCTCGCCGGGGTTCACCGTGATGCGCACGACGATCCGGTCGGACAGCACGACCGTGCCGCCGGTCACCGAGCAGAAGTCGCTGCCGGCGGCGCGGATCACCGGCGCGCTTTCGCCGGTGACCGCGCTCTCGTTGATCGAGGCCGCGCCGACGATCACCTCGCCGTCGCCCGGGACGAGGTCGCCCTGCTCGACCAGGACGACGTCGCCGCGGCGCAGCGACGACGACGGCGTCGACGTCACCGGTGCATCGAGCTCGGCGCGCGCGAGCTTCTTCGCCACCGTGTCGCGCCGCGCGCTCTTGAGCGTCGCGGCCTGCGCCTTGCTGCGTCCCTCGGCGATCGCCTCCGAGAAGTTCGCGAACAGCAGCGTCGCCCACAGCCACAGCGAGATGGCGAGGATGAAGCCGGCCGGCGCCTCGCCGGTGCCGAGGAGCGCCTGCAGCCACAGGAGAGTGGTCAGCAGGCTGCCGACGTAGACGACGAACAGCACCGGGTTGCGCCACTGGTAGCGCGGCGTGAGCCGGCGCACGCTGTCGACGAGCGCGTGGCGCAGGAGCTCGCGGTCGAGGAACCACGAGAGCGTGGATTGCCGGGCGACGATCGATGTCATGGTCGGACCTTGTCGGCGATGGCGCGCGTCAGCGGGCGCCGAAGAGCTGCAGGTGCTCGACGACCGGGCCGAGTGCCAGCGCCGGCACGAACGTCAGCGCGCCGACGGTGACCACGGTGCCGATCAGCACGACGACGAACAGCGGCGTGTGCGTCGGTAGCGTGCCCGCCGACGGCGGCACGTGCTTGGCGGCGGCCAGCGCGCCGGCGAGCGCCAGCACGGGAACCGCGAGCCAGTAGCGCGCGAAGAGCATCGAGAGCCCCAGCGTCGTGTTGTAGAACGGCGTGTTGGCCGACAGCCCGGCGAACGCGCTGCCGTTGTTGTTGCCGGCCGACGCGAACGCGTACAGGATCTCCGAGAACCCGTGGCCGGCGGGGTTGGCGACCCCTGCCTTGCCGGCGTCGACCAGTACGGCGAGCGCGGTGCCGCCGAGCACGACGAACGGTGGGACCAGGATGGCGATCGACGCCATCTTGATCTCGAACGCGCCGATCTTCTTGCCGAGGTACTCGGGCGTACGGCCGACCATCAGCCCGGCGATGAATACGGCGACGATCGCGAACACGATCATCCCATACAGGCCCGAGCCGACGCCGCCGAAGATCACTTCACCCAGCTGCATCAGCCACATCGGGATCAGGCCGGCGAGCGGCAGGAAGGAGTCGTGCATGCTGTTGACCGAGCCGTTCGACGCCGACGTCGTCGCGACCGCCCACAGCGCGGAGTTGGCCACGCCGAAGCGGACCTCCTTGCCCTCCATGTTCCCGCCCGGGTTGGTGGCGGTCGCCGTCTGGTCGACGCCCAGTCCGGCGAGCACGGGGTTGCCCTGGGACTCCAGCAGGTACGTACTGGCGAGCAGCACCACGAACACCGCCGTCATGGCGGAAAGCAGCGCCCACCCCTGCCGCGTGTCGCCGATCATCTTTCCGAACGCGTGGCAGAGCGCCGCGGGGATCAGCAGGATCGCCAGCGCCTCGAGGAAGTTCGTCAACGGGTTCGGATTCTCGAACGGGTGCGCGGAGTTGACGTTGAAGAAGCCGCCACCGTTGGTGCCGAGCTGCTTGATCGCGATCTGCGACGCCGCCGGACCGAGCGGCACCGCCTGCTCGGTCAGCGTCTTCCTCTCGGTCACTGGCTTACCGCTGGCGTCCTTCGCCGGCTGTCCGTCGGCGCCGGTCACCGGCGCTTCGTACGTCACCGGCTGGACCAGCGTCACCGTCCCGTACGGTGCGAACGACTGCACGACGCCCTGGCTCGCGAGCGCGAGTGCGAGCACGAGCGACAGCGGGAGCAGGATGTAGACGGTCGAGCGAACGAGGTCGAACCAGAAGTTGCCGATGGCCTTCGTCTGCCGGCGCGTGAAGCCGCGGATCAGCGCGACCAGCACCGCCATCCCGGTCGCCGCCGACACGAAGTTCTGGACCGCGAGGCCCAGCATCTGCGTCAGGTAGCTCATCGTGCTCTCGCCGCCGTAGCCCTGCCAGTTCGTGTTGGTGGCGAAGCTGACGGCCGTGTTGAACGACGAGTCCGCCGAGACCTGGGCGAACGCCTGCGGGTTGAGCGGAAGCGCGATCTGGAGGCGCTGCAGCGTATACACGGCGAGCGCGCCCGCGAGGTTGAACCACAGCATCGCCAGCGCGTAGTCGAACCACCCCATCTCGCGGGCCGGGTCGACACCCGCCGCGCGATAGACGAGGCGCTCGAGCGGTCCGCCGAGGCGCTGCGCGAACGTCGCACGCCCCTCGTAGACGGCCGCCATGTAGGCGCCGAGCGGCTTCGCCAGCGCCAGCAGGACGCCGACGTACAGCGCGAGTTGCAGCCAGCCCGTCGTGTTCATTCGAAGTACTCCGGATGGAACAGCGCGACGAGCAGGTAGACGAGGATGCCGAGCGTCGCGAGCCCGGCGAGCACATAGACCCAGTTCATCGCTTGTTCCCCTTGTGCAGCAACCGGTCGCAGAAGCGCGCCAGCCCGACGCTCGCGGCGAAGAAGCCGACGATCACGGCGACGAAGACGATGTCCATCATGGCGTTGCGCTCCGGTCGATGGCCGTTCCTTGACGAGACCAAGCATCGCGCACGGCGTCGCAAGGCTGCATAGAGTCCGCGCGCGTCCACGTAAAGCCGGTGTAAAGAGGCGTGCCGGCGCTCCGGCTGCCCGCCGGTGCGGGCGTGGCGACGCGGCGCACCCGGTCGGGCGCGGCGACGATGGCGGCGCCGCTACGGCCGCGCCAGTCCGACGACCCGCCCGCCGGCCGCCTGCGCGTCGGCCGCGTCGTGCGTGACCAGCAATGTCGGCAGGCCGCGCGCGGCAGCGTGGTCGAGCACGAAGCGCCGGAACTCCTGGCGCAGCTGCGCGTCGAGCTTGTTGAACGGCTCGTCCAGCAGCAGCGCCTCCGGTTCCGACAGCAGCGTGCGCATCAGCGCGACGCGCGCGCGCTGGCCGCCCGACAGCGTGGCCGGATCGCGGTCGGCGAAGCCCGCGAGGTCCGCCTCGCCAAGCGCGCGCTCGACCTGCGCGCGGCGCTCGCCGCGGTCGCGCACGCGCGGCGCCAGTGCGAACGCGAGGTTCTCGCCGACCGACAGGTGCGGGAAGAGCAGGTCGTCCTGGAACAGGATTCCGATGCGACGCGCCTCCGGCGGAAGGCCGGTGACGTCGCGCGCGCCGATCGCGACGCGACCGCTCGCGCCGAACACGGGATCGATCGTGCCGGCGACGAATGCGAGAAGCGTCGACTTGCCGCAGCCGGAGGGCCCCATGACGGTCACGCACGCGCCGGGGGCGACGTCGAATGTCAGCGGCGGCACGAGCTCCCGCCCGGCGAGCTCGATGCGCACGGCGGAAAGGCGCAGCGATCCCGCATTCATCCACGCTCTCCGAGCCCGCGCCGATGCGCGTACAGCAGCGCGGGGATCGCCACCGCCGCGACATAGGCGAGCAGCGGAAACGCCGCCTGCGCGACGGCGTACGCGCCGATCACGCGACGGTCGGCGCCGGCGGCCAGCGTCACCGCCTCGGTCGTCAGCGTGGCGATGCGGCCATTGCCGGCGAAGAGCGTGGCGAGGTACTGGCCGACGCTGACCGCGAACGCGACGGCGCACGCGATCAGCACGGGCTTCAGCAGGATCGGCAGCTTGACGGCGAGCAGCACGCGCGCCGGCGACGCGCCGAGGCTCGCGGCCGAGCGCGTGTAGCGGGAGTCGAACGCGCGCCACGGGTCGGCGAGCGACAGGAACAGGTACGGCAGCACGAACACGAGGTGCGCCCAGACGACGGCCGCGAGCGCGCCGTCGAACCCGGCGCGCACCAACAGCACCTGGGCGCCGAAGAGGAACGCGACCTGCGGCACGAGCAACGGCAGGTAGAGCAGCCAGAGGGCGCCCGGCCCCGCGCGGTGCCGGCTCCGGCGCTCGTTCTCGAGGCAGCCGATCACGAGGACGAGCGCGATCGCCGTCGCGAGCAGGCCGACGGCGAGCGTCGTGAGCGTCGGCCCGGCCAGCCCGTCGAGCCGCCGCATCCAGTTCGCGAGCGACCACGCCTGCGGCAGCGCGTCCGGAAACCGCCACTGCCCGGCGAACGACCACAGCAGCATGCCGACGAGCGCCGCCACCGCCGCGGCGAACAGCGCGAAGAACACCGCAGCCGCAACGCCGGCACCCGCCGCGAGCGCACCGTCGCGCGCGCCCCGCGCGATCCACCGCCGGCCGGCGCGACCGGCAATGCGCTCGAGGCCGTACGCCCCGGCGATCGCGGCGACGACGAGCGCGAGCAGCAGCGTCGCCGCGGCCGCCGCCTGGAAGTAGAAGCCGATGTCCGCGTCGGTGAACCAGCGCACCGCCAGCACGGCGAGCGTCGGCGGATTGGTGGGCCCCAGGATCAGCGCGACGTCGACGACCGACAGCGAGAACGCGATCACCGCGTAGACCGGCAGGCGGATCTGCGGGTAGACCTGCGGCAGCACGACCTTGACCCACGCCTCCACGCGCGAATACCCGAGCGAGCGGGCGACCACGACATGCTCGCGCGCGGGCACCTGGTTGAGCGCGCCGGCGATCATCAGCACGAGGTACGGGACCTCCTTGACCAGCAGCCCGAGCACCAGCGCGACGCCGGCCGGGTCGCCGACCGTCGCGACGTCCGGGGGCCGCGTCCAGCCGGTCAGCCAGGGCGAAACGAGTCGCGCGATCCAGCCGGACGGCGCGAGCAGGAACGCAAGCCCGATGGCAAGCGCCGAGTGCGGTGTCGCCAGCACCGGCGCGAGCCACGCCGACAGCCGCCGCTGCCACGGGCGGCCGTGCGCGTACGCGGCGAGCGCGAGCGCGATCGCCACCGCGAGCAGCGAGGCGGCCACGCCGGTTCCGACGGTGACGGCGATGCTCGTCGCGAAGCCGGGATAGGCCACGAGGCGCCGGAAACCCTCGAGGCCGAGCGCGTCGCCGCCGATCGCGGGCAGGTAGCCGAACGCCGGCAGCACCGTGCCGGCGAGTCCGGCGGCGATCGGCAGCAGGAACACGCCGACGGTCAGCGCGGGGACCGCACGCAGCAGGCCGCCGGAGTCGCGCACCGTCACTTCGTGTACCGCTTCTCCCATTCGCTCGCGATCCGCGTCATCCACGACGGATGCGGCTCGAGCAGCGTGGTGCCGAGCTCCGCGTTGGTGGGCAGCGCCGGCGACTTCGGCAGCGCGTCGAAGCGCGCGCGCTCGGCCGGCGCCAGCTTCGCGAAGTCGAGCACGCTGAAGTTGCCCATCTGCCGGAAGTCCTGCGCGTGCGCCTGCGTGGCCGGCTCGAGCAGGAAGTCGGCGACGACCATCGCGCCTTCCTTGCTCGCCGCGTTGTACGGAATGGCGACGAAGCTCGTGTTGCCGATCGTGCCCCTGGCGAACACGGACGTGCGCACGCTGTCGGGCAGCAGGCCCGCATGGATCGCGACGGCCGCCTCCGCCGGATTGAACGAGATCATCATGTCGATCTCGCCGTCGTTCATGAGCTGCCGCTGCGCCGGGCCGTTCTCGGGAAACTGCCGGCCGCCCCGCCACAGGTGCGGCCGCAGCGCGTCGTACCACGCCCAGAGCGGCGCGGTGGCCGCCGCGAAGCTGTCGTCGGCGGCCGGCTTCTGCAGCACGGCCGGATCGGGCGCGAGCTCGTAGAGCGCCTGCTTGAGGAACGTCGAGCCCAGGAAATTGCGCACGGACGGATGCGTGAGCCGGCCGGGATTCGCCTTCGCCCACTGCAGAAGCTCGGGCACCGAGCGCGGCGGGTCGCGCACGCGCTTGCCGTCGTGGATGAACACGATCTGCGCGCGCCGCCACGGCGACTCCATGCCGTCCACGGGAATCGTGAAGTCGACGACGTTCGAGCGGATGTTCACCGTGTCGACCCGCGCGTAGTTGGGCAGCGCCTGCGTGAAGGGGCCGAACAGCAGCCGCTGCTCCTTCAGCGCGAGGAAGTTGGGGCCGTTGATCCAGACGAGGTCGACGGTGCCGCCCGCGTCGCGGCCGGCCGCCTTCTCCGCGACCACGCGCGTGACCGCCTCCGCCGTGTCCTTCAGCTTCACGTGGTTGACCCTGACGCCGTAGCGACGCGCCACCTCGTCGCCGACCCACGCGATGAACGCGTTGGTCTTCTCGTCGCCGGCCCACGCGCTGAAGTTGACGGTCTGCCCGCGCGCCTTCGCGACGACATCGGGCCACCGGAGGTCCTGCGCCGCGACCGGCGACGCCAGCAGCGCGACCGCCAGCGCGACGGCGAACAGCGGGCGGGGCATCGCCTCAGCGCTCCTGCGGCACGATGGCCACGACCCGGCGGGGCGACGCGGCGCCGCCGGCCAGGCCCCTGGCCGCACGCCGCCGCTGCCGTGCCTCCTCCAGCACCGGTCCCAGCACCTTCTCGTGGAAGCGGTCGCATCCGATGCAGAGGTTGCGGTAATCGGCGCCGTCCGGCCGCCGCGTGCGCGACTGCGCGACGAAGTCCTGCTCGCTCCAGCCGTACGCGACGCCCATGCGCTCCGGGTGCCCCATCGTGATCGCCTCGTAGGCGGGCACGCCGGCCAGCGATTCGAGGATCGCGAGCAGGCTGTCCTCGAGCAGGCTGCCCAGGGGCAGCTTCGTCTTGATGCAGCACGGGTAGACGGCGCCGTCGGGCTCGATCGAGACCTCGGACCCGTTGAACTCGTGGCGCAGGAAGTTCAAGCCCCCCGACCACCGGTTGCAGAAATTGTCGGCGAGCGTCGCGTGCGACAGGCTGTTCTGCCACGCGCGGCCGCGCGGCCACAGCTTGCCGATCCACGAGTCCGGCGTGGCGCCGAAGAAACTGTAGAGGGGGCCTTCCTCCTCGTGCCAGTTGCGCGTCGTCGCGGACAGTCCCGACCTGCGCATCCCGTGCCGCTCGAACATCGTGGAGAGCCTGTCCACGAACGCCTGCTGCTTCGCCGGGCCCTCGAGGCCGACGTGGAAGTCGTCCACGCTCGCCACCGAGATCATCCAGACGCCGCGCCGCAGCAGGTCGGCGACGATCGCGTCGGTCAGGACATCGCCGGTCGTCTGCACGACGACCTTGACGCCGCCCTGCGCCGCATACTTTTCGCGCAGCGCATCGATCACCTTGTACGTGACGCGCTCGCGCACCGCGTCGAGCAGCGACTCGCCGCCCGACAGGATCACGCGGCCGGTCTTCTCCGGAAACGTCCCGTCGCCCTGCGGATCGTCGAGGTCGCGGTAGGTCAGGCGCTCGGGAAGGTTCGCGACGATCCGCGGGAAATTGCGCTCGGCCTCCTGCACGACCGCCTCGAGCTCGCCGCGGACGTACGGGCGGAAGCGGTCCTCGTAGCAGTGCCTGCACTTGCGGTGGCAGGCCCACGCCATGACGTAGTAGATCGATTCCATGCGGAGCGGGGGCGGGCGAAGGATCAGGAGATTATGCCGCAGCGGCTTCCGGCGGCTCATCCGGCCCTCGTTGCGCGACGGCGCGGATTTCTTGCACCGTTGCCACGAGCGGCCGCCCCTCACTTCCGGTATCGCTGCCGCAGTTCCTCGCACGGATCCGGCCGCTCCGCGCGGTCGGTGATCACGATCGCGTCGAAGTACGTCGCGACATCGCCGCCCCAGCCGACGCCGTCGCGTTCGAGCACGCCGATGCTCACCGCGCGTGCGCGCTCGTCCGCGGTGAGCCAGAACGGCACGCCGACGTCGGCCCGCGCGTGGCCGTTGCCGGTCAGCAGGACCACGCCACGCGCGGCGTGCGGCCGGATCGATGCCGCGAGCGTGCGGTCGCGCGCGATCTGCGCGGCCGCCATGCCGGGCAGCGCGTCGGCCGGCAGCAGGTCGCAGTGGCCCTTCGCGATCGCCTGCTCGTGGGCGCGCACGAACGCGGCCGGAAGCTCCGGCAGGCCGGATGGCGAGCCGGCGAGCGCGAGCTTCATCGCCTCCGCGCGCGACAGGTTGGCGGCGACGATCGGCAGGTCGTGGTCGAGCGCCAGCTGCACGAACGGCCGGTACAGCTCCCAGCGCCAGCTCGGCGCGCCCTTGCCCTGCGCGATCACGTGGCCGGCGTCGCGCGGGCGCTCGCGCCGCGCGGCGTCGATCGCCGGCTGGTGCTCGCGGTCGAACTGCTCGAAGGCGAGCGCCGGCCGCGCGCCGCCGGCGACCAACTTCTCCAGCGCGGCGAGCCGCAGCGCGTGCTGGGCGGCGTTGTCGTGCACTTCGCCCAGCAGGACGATCGCACGGCCGTGCATCGCCGCTGCCAGCGCGTCGGGCATCGCGGGGAGGACCGCGCCCGTCGCCCACGCCGCCAGCGGCGCGAGCGCGAGGGCCAGGCCGGCGAACCCCGCGCGGATGTTCATCGCGCCGCGCCTCGTCAGCGCCGCAGCGTCCAGTCGACGGCCGGGGGGCGCCCCGGCAGGTCGAGCTTCGCGACGGCCGCGGGCGTTTGCGCGACGACGCGTCCCGCGCGGAACACCATGAGCCGCGTCGCGCGCAGCCGGATCGCCTCCACCGGGTCGCGCGCCTGCAGCAGCACGAAGTCGGCGCGGTTCCCCGGCGCGATGCCGTAGCCGTCGAGGTGGAGGATCCGCGCGGCGTTGACCGTGACCGCGTCGAAGCACGCGCGCATCGCGTCCTCGCCGGTCATCTGCGCGACGTGCAATCCCATCGCCGCCACCTCGAGCATGTCGCCGCTGCCGAGCGAGTACCACGGGTCCATCACGCAGTCGTGGCCGAACGCGACGTCGACGCCGGCCGCCATCAGTTCGGGCACGCGCGTCATGCCGCGGCGCTTCGGGTACGTGTCGTGCCGGCCCTGGATCGTGATGTTGATCAGCGGGTTGGCGACGGCCGCCACACCCGCCTCGCGCATCAGCGGGATCAGCTTCGACACGTAGTAATTGTCCATCGAGTGCATCGACGTCAGGTGCGAGCCCGTCACGCGCCCCTGCAGGCCGAGCCGCAGCGCGTGCATCGCCAGCGTCTCGATGTGCCGCGACTGCGGGTCGTCGGTCTCGTCGCAGTGCATGTCGACGAGCCGCCCCTCCTCCGCGGCGATCTCGCACAGCAGCCGGACGCTCTCGGCGCCGTCGGCCATCGTGCGCTCGAAGTGCGGGATGCCGCCGACGACGTCCACGCCCATCGTCAGCGCGCGCTTGAGTAGGTCGAGCGCGCCGGGGCTCCTCAGCACGCCGTCCTGCGGGAACGCGACGAGCTGCAGGTCGAGGTACGGCTTCACCTTCTCGCGCACGTGCAGCAGCGCCTCGACGGCGAGGAGCCGCGGGTCGCAGACGTCGACGTGCGAGCGGATCGCGAGCAGCCCCTTCGCGACTGCCCAGTCGCAGTAGGCGAGCGCCCGCTCGACGATCGCCTCCTGCGTGAGCAGCGGCTTCAACTCGCCCCACAGCGCGATGCCTTCGAGCAGCGTGCCGCTCGCGTTGACGCGCGGCAGACCGTACGACAGCGTCGCGTCCATGTGGAAGTGCGCGTCGACGAACGGCGGCGCCAGCAGCTGCCCCTGCGCGTCGACCGTCTGCGCGGCGGCGGCGTTGATCCGCTGCGAGATGTTGACGATGCGGCCGCCGGCGACGAGCACGTCGACGCCCGTCCGCCCGTCGGGCAGCGTCGCGTTCGTGATCAGGAGGTCGGACATGTCGACGTGCCCCGAGAAGCAGATCGCTCGCTGCGCTCGCGATGACGCGGTGCGCGCGTCACTTGGTCCCGAAGATGCGGTCGCCGGCGTCGCCCAGCCCCGGCAGGATGTAGCCGTGGTCGTTCAACTCGCGGTCGACCGCCGCCGTGTAGACCGGCACGTCCGGATGCGCGGCCTGGAAGTTGCGGATGCCCTCCGGGCACGAGACGAGGCAGACGAAGCGGATCGAGCGCGGCTTCGCCTCCTTCAGCCGCTCGACGGCGGCGACCGCCGAGTTGCCGGTGGCGAGCATCGGGTCGAGCACGATCGCGTCGCGCTCCGACATCCCGCCGGGCATCTTGAAGTAGTACTCGACGGCGACCAGCGTCTTCGGATCGCGGTAGAGCCCGATGTGGCCGACGCGCGCGCCGGGCACGACCTGCAGGAAGCCGTCGAGCAGGCCCATGCCGGCGCGCAGGATCGGCACGAACACGAGCTTCTTGCCGTCGATGAGCTTCGAGTTCATCGTCTCGAGCGGCGTCTGGATCATCACGTCGTGCATCGGCATCTCGCGCGTGACCTCGTAGGCCATCAGCGCGCCGATCTCGTTCAGCAGCCGGCGAAAGCTCGTCGTGCTGGTTTCCTTCTTGCGCAGCAGCGTGAGCTTGTGCTGGACGAGCGGATGATCGAATACGTGGACGTTCGTCGGCATGCGATTCTCGCGTTCTCGGATTTCGGGCTCGGGGACGGGTCGTGGGCCGGCCGGCGGCCGGGACCGTCATTGTGTCATCCCGGGCGACGCGTGGGACGACACCGCGTCGGGATCGACGTCACGGTTGCCGGCGCACCTTCAGAACACCGTTCCGTCGCTCGCGATCGCGAGCGGCGGGTCGCCGCCGCGCAGCTCGGCGGCGAGCTCGCGCCCGGCGGCCCACGTGCCCCCTTCGAGGATGCACGCGAGCGGCAGGTCGGGCCGGCCGAGCGCGGCGCGCACGAGCGGCGCGAGCTCGTCGATCAGCACGACGGTCGCCGCCCGCCATTCGACGACGAGCTCGCTGCCCACCGGGTGCGCGACGTGCGTCGCCGCGACGTCGCGCACCGCGAGCACGCCGGTGTCGACGAGCAGCCCGCCGTTGCGGTACTCGGGCAGCGCGGTCAGCTCGTCGCGCCCCGTGACCGCGACACCGGCCCACTCGAACGGCTCGAGCAGCGAATACGCGAGCCACTGCGACAGCTTGTGGAACGGCACCCAGCCGGCCGTCGGGCCGGCGCCGCCTGCGTACGCGTGCCGCCACGTGTCGCCGAGTGGTACGCCACCCAGCGTGCCGCCGTGCGGCCAGATCGTCCCCAGCCCGTCGAGCAGCGCCCGCAGCAGCGCCGACGCCGCGATTGCCGCGCGCGCCCCGCCCGCGGCGAGCAGGTCGAAGAGCGCGCCGGGCCGCGCCTGCCCGCCGAACACCGCGGTCGCGCGCGTCAGCGCCTCGGCGAGCCGGCGCAGCAGCGCGGCACGGCCTTCGAGGCCCACCAGCGGATTGCCGGGGCCCGCCTGAAACAATCCGGCGACCCGCCCGGCATCCATAGCCGCGAGCGCGCGAGCGTCGACCCGCAGCGGATCGCCCGCCGCGGCCGAGAACGCGCCCTGCAGGAACGCGCGGAAGGTCGCGACACCGAGACCCTCGGACCGCGTGAAGCGCCCGCCGGTTTGCGCCTCGTCGAAGCGCCACGCCGGACCGGCGCCCGCGTCGAGCAGCACGCTGACGACCGCGAGGTCGATCTGCGCCCGCGCGCGTTCGGCGGGCGTGCGGCCTGCGAGCGCGCGCTCGAGCTCGGCGCGGCGGTCGACGCCGCCGGCCTCGAAGTGCCGCCAGCGACTGTGATAAGGAATCGCGAGGTCCGGATAGCGGCGCCGGGTGACGGCGGCCACGCGTTGCGCCGCATCGGGCAGCCGCGCTCGGTCGATCCGGAAGTGCCGGGAGCGGCCGCTGGCGACCGCGGCCGCCACGTTGCCGCAGCGCTCGCGCACGGCCGCGGCGGACAGGAGCGCGGCGGCCGGGGACTCCGCGACCGCCGCCGTCACAGCGTGCGGCCCTTCGTCTGCGCGAGCCGGCCGGCGTCGGGCACGTCGCCGTCGGCGAAGTAGCCGGCGGCCTTCTTCGCGTCCATCTCCACGCGCGCGTCGGCAGGCACGAGCTCGTCCGGGATCTTGACGCGTTCGTCGACCGCGATGCCCGCGCCGACGATCGCGTCGAACTTGAGATTGCTCATCGACACCAGCCGGTGGATGCGGCGGATGCCGAACCAGTGCAGCACGTCGGGCATCAGCTCCTGGAAGCGCATGTCCTGCACGCCCGCCACGCACTCGGTCCGCAGGAAATAGTTGGATGCGGAATCGCCGCCCTCCTGCCGCTTGCGCGCGTTGTAGACGAGGAACTTGGTCACCTCGCCGAGCGCGCGCCCCTCCTTCCGGCAGTAGACGACGAGGCCCACGCCGCCGTGCTGCGCGCCGCGGATGCACTCCTCGATCGCGTGGGTCAGGTACGGCCGGCACGTGCAGATGTCGGAACCGAAGACGTCGGAGCCGTTGCACTCGTCGTGGACGCGCGCAGTCAGCGTGACCGCCGGGTCGGCGAGGTCGCGCGGATTGCCGAACACGTAGGCGGTCTGCCCGCCGATCGGCGGCAGGAACACGTCGAGGTCGCCGCGCGTCACGAGCTCCGGGTACATGCCGCCCGTTTCCTCGAACAGCGCGCGCCGCAGGTCGGACTCGGACACGCCGAAGCGCTTCGCCACGCCCGGCAGCCACCACACGGGCTCGATCGCCGCCTTGGTGACGACGGCCGAGCCGTTCGCGAGGAGCACGTGCCCGTCCGCCACCAGGCGTCCGGCAGCCACCGCGCGGTGCACCTCCGGCATGTCGATGTGCGCCTTGGTCACGGCGATCGTCGGCCGGATGTCGTAGCCTTCGGCGATCTCGTCGCGGAACACGTCGGCGACGATCGCGCCGAACGGATCCATCGACACGATCTTGTCCGCGTCGCCCCACGCGGGGTAGGGGCCGATCGGATCCGTCGGCATCGTGTTGGTGAGGTCCGGCCTGTGGCCGCGCGTCAGCGCGCCGGCCGCGACGGCGAGCGCGCGATAGATGCCGTACGACCCGCTGTGCGTGCCGATCACGTTGCGCTGGCTGCGGTTCGCCGTGCTGCCGACGATCGGCCCGCGCTCGTGCGGATCGGGCGCGCCCCAGCGGATGGGCAGCGCGCCGTACGCGCCCTCGTGCGGGTGCGAGGTCAGGCGGATGTGCTTGGCGGGTTGCGCGTCGGTGCCCATCGGCGGCTCTCGAAAGGCGGACTATAGCGCCAATGCGCCGCGCGCGGCGACGCACCTTCGCAGCGATCGTCGCGCTGCCGGATCCGCGCGCTACGCCGGCACGCAGAACATCACGGCCTCCGGCCCGTACCCCTCCGCCCGCCAGCCCGCGCCCGTCATCCGGTCGCGCAGCGACCTGTCGGTGATGTAGCGATGATTCGGGCCGGGGCGGTTGTTGTACATCCGGTACACCGGCTGCAACCCGGCCGCGCAGGCGCCGTCGAGTGGGTCCGGCGTGAAGACGTAGAACGCCTCGCGCGTCTCGAGCGTCCAGACGTCCGGCCAGTTTGCGATCACGGCGTCGCATTCGCCCGGGTCGGCCGTGTAGAAGTGCGACGTGTAGCGGGCGCTGAAGAAGCGGCAGACCGGCACCGCGCCCGCCGGCGCCTCCGCCTTCGTCGGCCACACGGGGAGGGCCCCGGTGGATCGCGTCCAGCCCTTGAACACGCCGCGCTCGAGCGCGTCGATCTCGGCCTCGAGGTTCGTGTTGAAGTAGTGGCCGACGTCGGTGTTGAAGTATTCGACCGCCACCGAAGGGTTGCCCGCGGGCGTCGCGCCGAGCAGCACGACCGAGAAGAACGCCTGGACGTTCGACGTATCGGCGGGCCGCGCCCCGTAGGGAAACGCGGACGATGGATGCTGCAGGTACTTCGCGCTGAATCGCGCCACCCCGTTGGCGTCGGTGACGGCATCGAACCCCGGGAGCGGAACCCCGATGCACGTGTGGCAGAGAATCGCGGCGTTGAAGCCGGCAAATCGGAACTCGTCGATCAGGAACGGACCGCCATACGCCACCGGGCCGACGCGCAGGACCGCGTGGGCCACCGGACGGCCGTCGGCGTCGAGCGCCCGGACCGCGTACGGTTGGGGCGGGTCCTGCGTGGCAATCGCGATCTGGCGGTCGCCGGCGACGAGCTCGAAGCGAGCGATCGGCGAGTCGGCGCGCGCTTCCGGCATCGCCAATGGCAACGAGAGCAGGACCGCGCCCGCAAGCAGCCATGGGCGAATGCGCTCGAGAGTCTTCATGGAAATCACCGCTACTCGCAGACTGTCAGGCTTTCGCAATCCCCGGTGTCATCGTGACCAACGTAGCGACGAGGGATCCGAGGGTACGCGACGCCTCGATTCGCGACAACGGCAGGTTTCTCGCTGCGCACGGGACGACGCCGAATTGCAGGTGTGGCCATCGACTTCGGCGGCGTGCTAACGCTCGCCCCGGACGTACCGCTTCATCAGCGCCTGCGGATACGTCGCCCGCCGCGCGACCAGCACGAGCGCGAGGATCGACAGCACGTACGGCAGCATCAGGTAGACCTGGTACGGCACGCCCTCGCCGCCGCCCTGCTGCAGCCGCAGCTGCATCGCGTCGAAGAACGCGAACAGCAACGCGCCCGCGAGCGCCTTGCCGGGGCGCCAGCTCGCGAAGACGACCAGCGCGACGCAGATCCAGCCACGGCCGTTGACCATGTTGAAGAAGAACGCGTTGAACGCCGACAGCGTGAGGAACGCGCCGGCCACGCCCATCAGCGCCGACCCGGCCGCGATGGCGCCGGTGCGGATCGCGATCACGTCGAGGCCCTGGCCTTCCGCCGCCGCCGGGTTCTCGCCGACCGCGCGGACGGCGAGCCCGACCGGCGTCCGGTACAGCACCCACGCGATGGCCGGCACGGCGACCAGCGCGAGCAGCGTCATCGGCGTCTGCCTGGCGAGCACCGGAATGCCGAGCCACGCCATCTCCGCGAACGGCTCGACCGTCGGCGGCGTGCTGACGGTCGGAAAGCTCACGCGGTACGCGTAGTACGACACCGACGTCGCGAACAGCGTGATGGCGAGCCCCGACACGTGCTGCGACAGCGCGAGCGGCACCGTCAGCAGCGCGTGCAGCAGCCCGAATGCGGCGCCGGTCGCCGCCGCCGCGAGCACGCCGATCCAGAGCCCCGCCCCGAGGTAGACCGCCAGCCATCCGGTGAGCGCACCCGCGACCATGATGCCCTCGATGCCGAGGTTCAGCACGCCGGCGCGCTCGCACAGCAGCACGCCGAGCGTGCCGAGGATGAGCGGCGTCGCGATGCGCAGCACCGCGACCCAGAAGTCCGCGTTGGCCAGCATGGCGAGGACGTCGGCTGTCACCGACCCCACCTGATCCGGTAGCGGGCGAACGCCGTCGCCACCAGCATCGACAGCAGCGAGATCGCGACGATGACCTCGGCGATGTACGTGGGCACGGCCACGCCGCGGCTCATGCTGTCGGCGCCGACCAGCACGCCTGCGACAAAGATCGCCGCCGCGACGACCCCGAGCGGATTGAGCCCCGCCAGCATCGCGATCACGATGCCGCTGTAGCCGTAGCCCGGCGACATGTCGAGCGTCACGTAGGCGGTGCGGCCGGCGACCTCGATCGCGCCCGCGAGACCGGCGAGCGCGCCGGACAGCAGCGCGACGAGGACCGTCGTCCGCGTGACCGGAACGCCGACGAAGGCCGCGCCGCGTGCGTTGGCGCCGACCGCGCGCACGGCGAAGCCGAACGTCGTATAGCGCAGCAGTGCCCACAGCGCGCCCGCGAGCAGCACGGCCCCCAGGAGCCCCGTGTGCAGCCGCGTCCGCGGGATCAGCTTGCCGAGCTGCATGTCGTCGACCAACGCGATGCTTTGCGGCCAGCCCATCGCCGCCGGGTCCTTCATCGGGCCCTCCAGCATCATCGACACGAACAGCAGCACGACGAAGTTGAGCAGCAGCGTCGTGACAACCTCGTCGACGGAGAGCCGCGTGCGCAGCAGCGCGGGCGCCAGCAGCAGCAGCGCACCGGCCGCCATCGCGGCGGCGATCATCGCGGGGAACAGCACCGCCGGCGACGACGCCCACCCGCTGCCGTCGGCGAGACCGCCCACGGCGACGGCGGCGAGCGCGCCCGCGTAGAGCTGCCCTTCGGCGCCGATGTTGTAGAAGTGCGCGCGGAACGCGACGGCGGCGGCGAGTCCCGTGAGGATCAGCGGCGTCGCGCGCGTGAGCGTTTCGCTCCACGCGAAGCGCGACCCGAAGCCGCCCTCGAAGATCAGCGCGTACGTGCGGCCGAGCGGCGCGTCCGCCCACGCGACGAAGAGCCCCGACACGACGAGCGTGAACGCGACGGCCGCGAACGGCGCCACGACCAGCGCAACCCGCGAGACCGCGCCGCGCGCCTCAAGCCGCATCGGCGTCCCGGTGGCCGGCGCCCGCCATCGCGAGGCCGATGGCCGGCAGGTCCCAGTCGGCGCGCGGGCGCGCCGGCGTGACGCGACCCGCGTGGATGACGGCGATGCGGTCGGCCAGCTCGAAGATCTCGTCGAGATCGTCCGAGATCAGCAACACGGCGGCGCCGCGCGCGCAGGCGTCGAGCAGCTGCTGGTGCACGAACGCGACGGCGCCGATGTCGAGGCCCCACGTCGGCTGGTTGGCGACGATCAGCGGCGGCACGGCCTCGTCCGCGGCCTCGCCCGCGAGCGCGCGGCCGAGGATCAGCTTCTGCATGTTGCCGCCGGACAGTGCGCGGGCGGGCGTGTCGATGCCGCCGCCCGCGCGCACGTCGAATCCCTCGACGATCTGCCGTGCGAACCGGCGCGCGGCGCGCCGGCGCACGACGCCCCGGCGCGCGAAGCGCGTCCGGTAGTGCTCGGCGATCGCGTTTTCCCACAGCGGCAGGTCGCCGATCAGCCCCACCGCGTGCCGGTCGTCCGGCACGCGCGCGATGCCGGCGTCGATCCACGCGCGGGCGTCGGGCGGCAGCGCGCGTCCCGCCACCGCGACCCGACCCGCGTCGGGGGCGCGCAGGCCGCACAGCACCTCGGCGAGCGCCTGCTGGCCGTTGCCGGACACGCCGGCGATCGCCGTGATCTCGCCGGCGCGCAGCGCGAGGGACACGGAGTCGAGCGCGCCCTCGACGGTGACCCCGTCGATCGCGCAGACGACGGCGCCCGCGGCGTGCGGCTTCGCGACGGGCGCCGGCACCTCGCGGCCCACCATCAGGTGCGCGAGCGTCGCGCGGTCGGCGCCCTCCGTGGCGAGCGTGGCCACCAGCTTGCCGCCGCGCAGGACGGCGATCCGGTCGGACACGCGCAGCACTTCCGGCAGCTTGTGGCTGATGAAGATCAGCGACAGGCCTTCGGCGACCAGCCGCTCTAGCGTGGCGAACAGCGACTCGGACTCCTGCGGCGTCAGCACCGCCGTGGGCTCGTCGAGGATCAGCACGCGCGCGTCGCGCGTCAGCGCCTTCAGGATCTCGACGCGCTGGCGCTCGCCCACCGACAGCGCGGCAACGCGCGCGTCCGGGTCGACGGCAAGGCCGAAGCGCCGCGCGGTCGCCTCGAGTCGCGCGCGGGCGTCCGCGCGCCGCGACGACAGCCGCCACAGCCGTTCGGTGCCGAGCATCACGTTGTCGAGCACCGACAGGTTGTCCGCGAGCGCGAAGTGCTGGTGGACCATGCCGATGCCCGCGGCGAGCGCCGCGGCCGGGTCCCCTTGCGGCAGCGGCCGCCCGAAGGCCTCGATCGAGCCCGCGTCCGGCACGTAGTGGCCGAACAGGATCGACACGAGCGTGGACTTGCCGGCGCCGTTCTCGCCCAGCAGCGCGAGCACCTCGCCGTGCGCGAGCTCGAGCGAGATCGCGTCGTTCGCGGTGAGCGGCCCGAAGCGCTTGGTGATGCCGGTCAGGCGCAGGACGGGTGTCATCGAGGGGCCGCGATCCGCGCAATCGCGCGGACAGGGCATTCAGTGGGCATGCGCGCGCTGCCGAGCGGGGAGCGAAGCGACCTGCGAACGGCGCGCTTCGTGGCCTCTTCCGCGGGGAAAGCGCCCGGCCGCCCGAAGCTTTCCCCGCTGGCCTCTTCGGCACGAAATATCGCGGTGCAGTTCCGCGAAATTTCGTGACGCTACTTCGCCGTCGATTTCGGCTCGGTCTCGACCACCTGCACCTTGAACTTGCCGTCGAGGATGGCCTGCTGCTTCGCGGCGACCTTCGCCTGCAGGTCCTTGCCCACCTTGGCGTCGAACGTGCCGTACTTCGACAGCTCGGAGCCCTTGTACTTCATCGTCGAGTACTGGCCGTAGTCCTCGGCCTTGAACTTGCCCTGCTTGACGTTGTTGAGCGCCGTGTTGATCGTCGGCTCCATGTTCCACAGCGCCGACACGACGACCGTGTCCGGATACTGCGCCTGCGTGTCGATGACGTTGCCGATCGCGAGCTTGCCGCGCTCCTTCGCCGCGTCGGACACGCCGAAGCGCTCGGCGTACATGACGTCGGCGCCCTTCTCGATCATCGCGAACGCCGCTTCCTTGGCCTTCGGCGGGTCGAACCACGAGCCGATGAACGTCACGTAGAACTCGACCTTCGGGTTCGTTTCCTTCGCGCCGGCCATGAACGCGTGCATCAGCCGGTTCACCTCGGGAATCGGGTAGCCGCCGACCATGCCGATCTTGTTGGTCTTGGTCATGCCGCCGGCAACCATGCCCGTCAGGTACGCGGGCTCCTGGATGTAGTTGTCGAACACCGCGAAGTTCGGCTCCTGCGGCTTGCCGGAGCTGCCCATCAGGAACGAGACCTTCGGATAGTCCTTCGCGACCTTGCGCGCCGCCGCCTCGACCGCGAACGACTCGCCGACGATGAGCGTGTTGCCCTTCTCGGCGAACTCGCGCATCACGCGCTCGTAGTCGGCGTTGGCGACCTTCTCCGAGAACACGTACTCGATCTCGCCGCGGTCCTTGGCGGCGTTCAGCGCCTTGTGGATGCGGCTGACCCACTGCTGCTCGACCGGCACCGTGTAGATCGCCGCCACCTTGATCTTGTTCTGCGCCAGCGCCACTTGCGCGCCCGCACCGAGCGCGAGCGCCATCACCGCGGCGCCCACCTTCATCCACCCGCGTCGAGTCAGCATTCGTTCATCCCCTGGAGTGAGACTTCGTCGGAGCCCCGGCGCACTTTCGTGGTGCGCCGGACGTTGCCGCGCATGCGGGATCGCCGCATTGCAGCAAACTGCAATGCTACATCAGCGAGCGGGGATGTGGACCCGCGCCGGTCGGACGCCGGCGCAGCCGTGCGCGGGCGGCCGCGACACGGTCAGCTGAACAGCAGGCGCTGCGCGTCGCGCGCCGGCGCTTCCTTCAGCGCGTGCAGGCGACTCGTGCGCGGGACGCCGGCAAGCAGGTACTCCATCTGGTCGGCCAGGATGCGGCGGTTGCGCAGGATGAAGTGCTCGTGCCGGTTGGGCACGTACGGCACGTACAGCAGCGGCATTCCCGCCTGCTCCGGCGAGCGGCCGCCCTTGCGCGTGTTGCAGCTGCGGCAGGCGGTCACCGTGTTGGTCCACGAATCGCGGCCGCCGCGCGAGACCGGCACGACGTGGTCGCGCGAGAGCTCGCGGACGAGGAAGCGCTTCCCGCAGTACGCGCAGAGCTGGCGGTCGCGCGCGAACAGCATCGGGTTGGTGAGGCCGGGCGCGTGCAGGTGCGAGCCGGCGCCGGTGCCCTTGATCGCGAGGATCGACTTGGTCGCGATCCGCGACCGCTCACCGTTCCTCTGCCAGCCGCCGCGGAACTCGCGGACCTCGCGGCCGAGCGACCAGGCGACCATCTGCTTGGCGTGATAGGTGATGGCTTCCTCGAGTTCCACCCACGCCTGCGGGAGCCCGGCCATGTCGACGGTCAGTACGAGCGGTTCCATGATGCGTTCGTGCGGTTCGCGCCGGCGAACGCGACGTCCGCCCGCCTGCGTGGCACAAAGTATGCATCAAGGCGGCCCGGCTTGTCTGCCTCGGGAAATTGCGGGCAACGCCGCAACGCTGGGGCCAGGCGACGTTCAGGTGGCGCGCGGCAATGGCGCGGTCCCGGCATGACCGCCGTGCTGCCAATTTCGTCGGGCCCCGGCGGGTCGCCCCGCCGGGTTGCCGCGACTCCTGACCGAACCGGCCTGACTGAACCGGCCCGGCGGCGATCCCGATCGTCGGTTGGGAAGGCCGCGCACAGCCTTCGAAATCGCCGGTACTGCGCCCCGGGTCATCCCCGGACGTTTCCTGTGAACATGAGCGTCACCTCCCCGCCTCGACCGGCGGCGGATGCGAAGGCGCGATCGAACCGCGCCCGCGTTCCGTTTCACGTTTGCGTTCCGGCGTCCACATGGCGCGCCGGTGCTGCCGCCCGGTGTCGCCACCGGGTTCACTGCCCCGCCGCATAGCGGCAGGCGAGTTCGAACAGATGGCGCGCGATGCTCTCGGCTTCGTGCGCCGCCTCGGCGGCCGCGATGCGGATGATCAAGCCGTCCGCCGCCCGCCGGTAAATCCCCTCGCGGCCCGCGCGAATGAGATCGAAGTGATCCCGCCCGTACGGCCGCTCGAGCTCTTCGAGGAGCCTGGCCATTTTGTGTGCCTCTTTGTCGTCATTTGTTGTGGCACCAGGCTACAAGCAAGCCCGGCGCCGATTGGCCTCCGGGCTTGCTCCCGCACGGGACGCGCTGTCGCTACATCGCGCCTCCCGCGGCGGGAACCCGGCCGCCTTCGAGGTGTTCGCCCATGCCGGCGATGCCGCCCGACGGCACGATCCCGCCCAGGGCGAAGACGTGACCGCCGATGCCGCCGCCCCGCACCGTCCCGGTTTCCCGGGGCGTGCGCAGAGCGAGCCGCAGCAGGCTCGCGTGACAGGTCGTGCCGAATTGCATTGCCATGGTTCCCGCTCTCCTTTCCTCCGCGTGCGGCGCTCGGATGGGCGCGCGCCAGCGCGAATAGCCAGTCCTCTACGGCTGGCGGAACGATCAGGAGGGGGACTTGCGACCTTCCGACTGTTCCGCCTTTACCCCCGGCGGAATGTCTTCCGGTCGGGTAGGGCTAACGCGTCGTTTCGACGCCGGCGTTGACCGGCGAATCGACGCACCACTGCAGGCCCGCAATGGCGAATTCCATGGCATTGCCGTGCGCGCGAGGCGCCTGGGCCATGCCGATGAATTTTCGCTCGAGGGTCTTCATGGGGTGCGGTGAGACGTTGTCAGTCCACGTGAGAACGAATGACGCGATAATACGGTTGACGCGCGCCCGCGCGCAAGCGGAAATTGCCGCCGCGCCGCGGGGCCGTGACGAAAATGCAACACACAAGTTCTGACATCCGACCGACCGGCCGCCGCCCGCAGCCGCGACACCGATGACCCTCGGCGAGCGCCTGCGCCTCGTCCGCGGCGCCGAGAGCCAGAAGGCGTTCGCGGCCGCGCTCGGCGTCCACGAGAACACCGTTTCGAACGCCGAGCGGCGCAGTTCGGCGACGCAGGAATACCTGCTGCGCATCGCCGACGTGCGCTGCATCAACCTGCACTGGCTGCTGACCGGCCGCGGCGCGATGCGCCTCGAGGATCCGGACGGCTCGCTGCTCGCCGAGAAGCTGTCGCTTGCGCTCGCCGACGCGCTGCGCGTGGCGTACGGCGCGCGGTACGCGAGCGTGCCGCTGGAGACGCGCGCGCGGGCGCTGCGCGCGGGCGCCACGTACCTGCGCGCGATCGGGGTCACCGAGGACACGCTGCCCGACACCGAATCGCTCGCGAAGCTCATCAGGCTCACCGTCGACGTGATGCGCCAGCAGGGCTGACGCCACGCTGGCGCGCAGCACGCTGCGGCGCATCCGCGCTGCTACACTGGCCGCCCACGTCCCGCCAACGCACGTCGCCGTGACCGCACTCCGCCTTCGCGCGCTGCTCGCCGCGACCCTCGCGACCGCCGGCATTCCGGCCGTCGCCCAATTCCCGCCCGTCGCGCCGGACACCGCGGTCGAGTTCTACCACCGGGGCTTCGACCACTACTTCGTCACGCGCGATCCCTCGGAAATCGACGCGCTCGACTCGGGGCGCACGGTCGGCTGGACGCGTACGGGGCGCGGCTTCAAGGTGTTCCCGGTGGCGCCCGGAAATCCGGCGGCGAATCCGGTGTGCCGCTTCTACATCCCGCCCGAGCACGGCGACTCGCACTTCTTCTCGGCGTCGCTCGCCGAATGCGCGAGTGTCCTCGGCAAGATCGGCGTCGAGCCCGACTACAGCGGCTACGTCTACGAGTCGCCCAGTGCGTTCTACGCCGCACTGCCCGACACCGCGAGCGGCGCGTGTCCCGCCGGCTTCGTGCCGGTGTTCCGCCTCTGGAACCGGCGTGCGGACTCCAATCACCGCTACACGGCCGACCCCGGCATCAAGGCCGCGATGCAGGCGAAGGGCTATCTCGCCGAAGGTTTCGGCCCGAACGCGGCGAGTCTCTGCTCGACGGCGGCGGTGCCGGTCGACGCGCTCACGCGCGCGTCCGGCACGTCGCCTTTCGCCCCCGGCTGCGACGGAGTAGTCTCCGCCGGCGTCGCCTATGTGAGTTCGGAAGTCGAGCCGTACGTCGCGGTCAATCCGGCGGACCCGAACAACGTGATCGCCGTCTGGCAGCAAGACCGCTGGTCGAACGGCGGCGCGCGCGGAGTTGCGGGCGCCTATTCGCTGGACGGCGGCGGCACGTGGACGCGCATCGCGGTGCCGTTCTCGCGCTGCTCCGGCGGCAACGCGGGCAACGGCGGCGACTGGGAGCGCGCGACCGATCCGTGGGTGACGTTCGCTCCGGACGGCACCGCGCACTGGATGGCGCTCGCGTTCAACAACGTGCGCAACGGTGACAACGCGATGCTCTCGGCGCGCTCGGCCGACGGCGGGCGAACGTGGGGTGCACCTGCCACGCTGCGCCGCGACGGTGCTGCAAGCTTCAACGACAAGAACTCGATCACCGCAGACCCGACCGACGCACGCTACGTCTACGCGGTATGGGACCGCCTGACCGGCAACGACGCGCCGACGTGGTTCGCGCGCACCGCCGACGGCGGCCTCGCCTGGGAGCCCGCGCGCGAAATCTACGTCCCGGGGGCCAACCGCCAGACGATCAACAACCAGATCGTCGTGCTGCCCGACGGCACGCTGGTGCTTCACTTCACGGAACTCGCGACCACCGGCAGCCCCAACCCCGCGTTGCGGATCATGCGCTCGACGGACCGGGGCGCCACGTGGTCGGCGCCGATCACGATCGCGGCGTTCCAGACGGTCGGGACCGTCGACCCCGACAGCGGGATCGGGGTTCGCGACGGCTCGATCCTGGGCTCGATCGCCGCCGGCCGCAACGGCGTGCTGGCGGTTGCGTGGCAGGACGCGCGCTACGGCGGCGGCCACGACGGCATCGCGTTCGCGCGCTCGACCGACGGCGGGCTCACGTGGACGGATCCGGTGCGCGTGAACGGCGACGCGTCGGTGCCTGCGTTCCTGCCGACGGTGGCGATCCGCGACGACGGCACGACCGGCGTTACGTACTACGATTTTCGCGCGAACACCCCCGACCCCGGCACGTTGCCCACGCTGTACTGGCTCGCGACGTCGGGCGACGGCACGACGTGGGCCGAGCGCACGCTCGCGGGGCCGCTCGACTACGCAACCGCGCCGCTGGCGGGAGGCCGGCTGTTCCTCGGCGACTACGCCGCACTTGTGCCGACCGGCACGTCGTTCGTGGCGCTGTTCGGAGTGACGACCGGGGATTCCGCCAATCGCTCCGACATTTCGGCAGGGCTGGTGCGCGCGGGCGCGGTGCCGGCCGCGCGCAATGTGTCGCCGGTCAGGGCGGCCGGCGCCACCTCAGGCGCGACGGCCGCCACGTCCGAGCGCGCGGACGCCAATGCGCGCCGCGTCCTCGCGCAGCGGCTGCCCGACGGCATCCTGCCCGGGCGCACGCGCGCGGAATGATCGGCGCCCGCCGGCGTGCCCTGCGGCGGGCTGCCGGCGCGTACCTCGGTCAGACCGGCGTGACCTTGCCGGTCGCGATATCGTAGACGCCGCCGACGATGTCGATCTTCTTGCTCGCGTAGGCGCCCTGCACCACGGGCGGCGACGTCTTGAGCCGCGCGACCTGCCGCCGCACGTTCTCCGCGATGGCGTTGTCGAGCAGGTTGCCCGACGCGGTCTTCTCGGCGACGACTACGGCCGGCTTGATCGCGGTGATGAGCTCCGGCAGGTGCCCCGGCAGCACCGCCTTGGTCTTCAGCACCTTGATCGCCGCGTCGACGGCGCCGCAGCCGGAATGCCCGACGACCATGATGAGCGGCGCCCCGAGGAACCGGACGCCGTATTCCAGCGACGCCAGCAGGTCCGGCGACACGATGTTGCCGGCCACGCGGACGACGAAGAGGTCGCCCGGGTTCTGGTCGAACACGAGGTCCGGCACGACACGGGAGTCGGCGCAGCTCAGGATGGCGGCGATCGGGTACTGCCCCTGCGCTCGCGCGGCGCGTCCGGACGAGAAATCGCGCTGATTCGGCGTGTTGGCCGCATAGCGGGCATTTCCGTCCATCAGGCGCTTCAGGGCTTCGGCCGGCGCAATGGCATTGGGCGGCGGGGGCGCACCCGGTGCCGGCGCATCGGCGGCCAGCGCCGCCCCGACGCCCCACGTCGCCAGTGCCGTCGCGGCGCCCGCGGCCAGGAACGCTCGTCGGGAAACCGCAGGCTCATGCTGCACATCGCCACAGATCGTGCACATCTGGACACCTCCTCGCGGGACGAAAGACCTTCCTTAAGCAACAGGCGTGCCGGCTCACAACGCCAAGGCCACGCGCGTGCCCTGCTCGATCGCGCGCTTCGCGTCGAGTTCCAGCGCGACGTCGGCCCCGCCGATGAGCTGATGGCGAATGCCCGCGGCCGCGAGCCCGGCCACGATGTCGCGGCGCGGTTCCTGTCCTGCGCAGATGACGATCGTGTCGACCGCGAGCACCTGCGCCGCGCCGTCGACGCGGATGTGCAGGCCGGCGTCGTCGATCCGCTCGTACTCGACGCCGGAGAGCATGACGACACCGCGGCGCTTCAGCAGCGTGCGGCGAATCCAGCCCGTCGTCTTGGCGAGTCCGGCGCCGACCTTCGACTCCTTGCGCTGTAGCAGCCAGACCTTGCGCGGCGGCGGGCACTCGTGCGGCGTCTTGAGGCCCCCGCGCTGCGCGTAGCCGGTGTCGATGCCCCACTCGTCGCGGAAGGCGGCGATCGCCGGGTCGTCGAGCGCGCCGTCGCTCGCGTGGCCGTCCGGCGCATCGCCGGCCGTCAGCAGCTCCGCCACGTCGAAGCCGATGCCGCCCGCACCGACGATCGCGACCGCCCCGCCCGCGCGCGCGCGGCCCTCCACGACGTCGACGTAACTCACCACCTTCGAATGATCGATGCCGGGAATCTGCGGCGCGCGCGGCACGATGCCGGTCGCGACGAGCACGTCGTCGTAGCCCCCGAGGTCCTGCGCCGCGACCGCGCGGCCGAGCTTCAGCTCGACGCCGAGCCGCGCCATCCGCGTGCGGAAATAGCGCAGCGTCTCGGCGAACTCTTCCTTGCCGGGGATGCGCCGTGCAAGGTTGAACTGGCCGCCGATGTCGGCGGCGGCGTCGAAGAGCGTGACGAGGTGCCCACGCTCCGCTGCCGTGGTCGCCGCCGCCAGCCCGGCCGGACCGGCGCCGACGACGGCGACCGCCTTCTTCGCGAGCAGCGGCGGCGGCGTCAGCACCGTCTCGTGGCACGCGTAGGGATTCACCAAACACGACGCAATCCGCCGCGAGAAGATCTCGTCGAGGCACGCCTGATTGCAGCCGATGCACGTGTTGATCTCGTCGGCGCGACCCGCCGCCGCCTTGTTGACGAACTCCGCGTCGGCGAGGAACGGCCGCGCCATCGACACCATGTCGGCATCGCCGCGTGCGAGCACCGCCTCGGCCGTCGCCGGGTCGTTGATCCGGTTGGTCGTGACGAGCGGAATCCGCACGGCCCCCTTCATCCGCCGCGTCACCCACGCGAACGCGGCGCGCGGGACCATCGTCGCGATCGTCGGGATGCGCGCCTCGTGCCAGCCGATGCCGGTGTTGATGATCGTGGCGCCGGCCGACTCGACCGCCTGCGCGAGCGCCACCACCTCGTCCCACGTGCTGCCGCCCTCGACCAGGTCGAGCATCGACAGCCGATAGACGATGATGAATCGGGGTCCGACGGCCGCCCGCGTCTGCCGGACCACCTCGATTGGAAAGCGGATCCGGTTCTCGAACGCGCCGCCCCACTCGTCGTCGCGGTGATTGGTCTGCGGCGCGACGAACTGGTTGATGAGGTAACCCTCGGATCCCATGATCTCGACGCCGTCGTAGCCGGCGCGCTGCGCGAGCCGCGCGCAGCGCGCGTAGTCGGCGATCGTCTTGCGCACGCCCCACGCCGTGAGGCCGCGTGCGCGAAAGGGGCTGATCGGCGAGCGCGACGGCGACGGCGCGACCGCCAGCGGGTGATACGCGTAGCGGCCCGCGTGCAGGATCTGCATCGCGATCTTCCCGCCCTCGGCGTGCACGGCGTCGGTGATGAGCCGGTGGCGTGCGACCTGCCACGGGAACGACAGCTGCGACGCCTTCGGCTCGAGGCGCCCCGAGAGATTGGGCGCGATGCCGCCGGTGACGATGAGGCCGGCACCGCCGCGCGCGCGCGCCGCGTAGAACGCCGCCAGCCGCGCGAAGCCGTCGGACGCCTCCTCGAGGCCGGTGTGCATCGAGCCCATCAGCACGCGGTTCCGGAGTTGCGTGTAGCCGAGGTCGAGCGGGGCGAGCAGGTGCGGATAGGCGGACATGGCCTTCATTGTAAAGTAGCGCGATCCGCCGTTGCCGCGAGCGCCCATGTCCACCGACCTGCCGTTCCATTCGCTGTCCGACCTCGCCGGCCGCCTTGCGCGCGGCGAGACGACGTCGCGCGCGCTCGTCGAAGCGTGCCTCGCGCGCATCGACGCCTACGACGACAAGCTGCACGCGTTCATCGACGTGTATCGCGACGACGCGCTGAGGCTCGCCGACGCCGCCGACCTCAAGCGCCGTGCGCGCGCGGCACGGGGGCCGCTGCACGGGCTGCCGGTCGCGCTGAAGGACCTGTTCGAGATCGAGGGGCGGCAGACCACCGCCGGATCGAAGAGCTGGCTCGGGCGCACGTCCGAGTACACGGCGACGGTGGTCGACCGCCTCGCGGCCGCGGGCATGATCCCGCTCGGCAAGACGCACATGGTGGAGTTCGCGTTCGGCGGCTGGGGACGCAACGAGCCGATGGGCGCGCCGTGGAACCCGTGGGACCTGGCGACCCACCGCGTGGCCGGCGGCTCGTCGAGCGGCTCGGCGGTCGCGGTCGCCGCGGGCATGGTGCCCGCGGCCATCGGGTCCGACACCGGCGGCTCGGTGCGCATCCCGTCGTCGCTGTGCGGGCTGACCGGCCTCAAGACCACGTACGGCCTCGTGAGCCTGCACGGGGCGATCCCGCTGTCGACGCACCTCGACACGATCGGCCCGCTCGCACACACGGCCGAGGACGTCGCGCTGCTGACCGCCGCGATGGCGGGTCCCGACCCCGCCGACCCGGCAACGCTCGCGGCGCCGCGCGTGGATTTTCGCGATGCGCTCGCGCGCGCCCCGGACGTACGCGGGCTGTCGATCGCGTGCCTTGCCCCCGAGCAGTTTCCTTCGTACATCGCCGACGACGTCGTGCGCGTGCGCCACGAGGCGATCGACGTGCTGCGCGCGCTGGGCGCGCAGGTCGCCGACGTGCGCGCACCGATCGACTTCGACGACATTGCCGCGCGCGTCGGCAGGTTGCTCGCCGCCGAAGCGTACGCGTACCACCGCACATACATCGAGGACATGACGCTGCCGATCGACCCGTGGGTGCGCAGGCGCACGCTCGGCGGCAAGTCTGTGGCGGCCGCCGACTTCATCGGCGAGCTGGCCGCGATGCGCCGCGCGCAGGCCGCGTTCGCCGCGTGGATGCGCGGTTACGACGCGCTGCTGACGCCGACGCTGCCGATGGCCGCGCTGCCGGTCGCCGAGGTCGACGAGGCGACCGCGCCGCTCGCCGCGTTCACGCGCGCGGTCAACTACCTCGGCGGCTGTGGCCTGTCGTTGCCGGCCGGCTTCTCGCCGGCCGGACTGCCGATCGGCGTGCAACTCGTCGGCGCGCCGTTCAACGAGCCGATGCTCGTGCGCATCGGCCGCGCGTTCCAGGACGAGACGGACTGGCACCTGCGTCGACCGAGGTCATTGGCGTCGAAGCCGTAACACCCGGGCCAGGCCCGCAGGAGTCGGACGCCGCATCCGGGCCGCCCGAGCGTTGCGGCGCGGACCCCGATTACTGCAGCGACGGCTTCTTCATGAAGTCGCTGCGGTCCGCCGAGCGCACCTTGACGGAAACCATTGCGCCGTTGCGGGCGAGCGTCAGCGGAATCTCGGTGCCGGACGGCCCCAGCTTCCAGACGCTGCGGAGCATCTCGGCCAGCGTCGCGACGCGCTGATCGGCCACCGCGACGACCACGTCGCCCTGCCGGACGCCGGCGCGATCCGCGGGTCCGCCGGGGGCGATGCCGCCGACGACGAGCCGGTTGTTGTCGTCACCGGCGTACATGCCGAGCCACGGCCGCGACGGCCTGGCGGCGCGGCCCCGCGTGACGAGGTCGTCGAGGATCGGCAGCAGCACGTCGATCGGCACGAACATGTTGCCCTTCTGCACGTCCTCGCCTTGCGCTTCCTGCACGAACAGCGATCCGATGCCGATGAGCCGCCCGCGCTCGTCGACGAGCGCCGCGCCGCTCCACTCCGGGTGTGGCGGCGTCGTGAACAGCGCGACGTCGAGCAGGTACTCCCAGTAGCCGGCAAACTCCCGTCGCGCGAACACCGACGCCTTGAGCGCGTGGTGCCGTCCGCCGTGCCCGATCACGTACACGTCGTCGTCGACGTCGATGCCCGCGACCGTGCCCAACGCGACCGGCGGGAGGCCGAGCGGCGCGAGCGGCAGCACGAGGCCCATGCCGGTGGCGAAGTCGAACGCGAGCGGATGCCCGGGCACCACGCGCCCGTCGTTGGTCGTGATCCAGACAGCTTCCGCCTCGGTGATCAGGTAGCCGATCGTCACGATCAACCCGTTGTCGCGGATCACGACACCGTTGCCCTCGCGCTCGGTGCCGAGCAGCGGCGCGGTGAACGCGTCGTCCGGAATGCGCGACGACAGCCGGACGACCCCGTTCAGCACGCGCGGCAGGTCGAAGTCGACGGCCGCCGCGTCCGGTTGCAGCGCCGTCGGGAATGCCCAGTTCGTGGAGTCGGCCATCGTGGGTTCGACCGCGTGCGGCAACACGCGTTCGGAGCGCGCCATCTTACGCCAACGCCGTAGGCGACAGCTCCGTCCCGCGATGCGCGTGCAGCCCCCGCGTACCGCGCGCCCGGCTTACGGCGTACGCGTCAGCGTCACGACGCAATCCGCGAGTGCCTGCGCCGTCGGCATCCTTGCCACCCGCGCGGAGGAGCGCCTCGCCATGGGGTCGAGATCCGGCCGAAGCCGGATGGCGTCGCCGCCGACCTCGCCGCTGAACGGATAGCCGGTGCCCATCGGGTTCGCCACGACGAGCGTCGACTCCACGACGATCGCCCCCACCGCCGATCCGTGCGGCCGGCGACCCGCGACCGTGACGACGAAGCCTTCCTGGCTCACTTCGACCTCGCGGATGGTCCCGTCGCTCACGGCGGCCGCCCACGGCGACGAAACCTCCTTGCAGGCAGCCGGCGCGGTCGCCCGATAACGTCCCACGAGGTTTGCGAACCCGCGCACGCGGATCGCCGCGCCAAGCTCCCCTTCGCGCGCGTCGAGCGTCTGCTTCTCGCGCTCGTACTCCTGCTTCGCATCGGGCTTCTCGGGCAGCCGGACGATCTCGCCGGAGAGCAGCGACGCCGCCGTCTTCCTTCGTGCAGCCACGTCGGCATATTCCTTTGCGAGCTCGGACGCGCTCGGCCCCGCGGCGACGGCCGGAGTGGAGGGCAAACGTGCAGTCGGCGCCGTCGCGGCTTCCGCGGGCCTCGTCGGTTCCGCGCCGCCAGGCTCGCCGTCACCCTTGGCCAGCGTCACCACGCAGGCGGCCAGTGCTTCCCGCGACGGCGGATCCGCCCACGCCGGCCATCCTCGCAGTACGGCGTCGGCATCGGGACGCACGGTGATCGTGTCGCCGTCGACGACGCCGACCAGCGGATAGGCGGTGTTCACGGGGTCGGTGAACGCGAGCGACGACTCCACGATCACGGCGGTTGTACCGAACCCAACGACCGCGCCGGCCTGGTCGTGCAGCTCGATCCGCACGACGAAACCATCCTGCCGCAGTTCGACCTCGCGCACGTCGGAGTGCGTCGATGCGAAGATCCATGCCGACTGCGCGCGCGCGCAGGCCGGGCCCACCGATGCGCGGTACCCGCCGTGGACATCGCGGAAGCCCCGCTCGCGGATCACCTCGCCGTACACCCAGAGTCGGGTGCGGTAGTCGGCCCGAGCCGCCGCGACGTTCTCGCGCGTGATCCGTCCCTCCGGAAGCATCAGGTTGGCGCCTGCATCGGCGAACGCCAATTGCGCGAGCACGCCGCTCAACCGGTTGTACTGCTTCGCCAGGTCGGTGGCCGTCATGTGCGCTGCCGATGCGCGCAGCGCCGCGCTCCGGTGCTCCGGCTGGCCAGCCGCCGCCGATGCCTCGTCGTCACCTCCGACGTCGCCGCCGATCGATGCGTGCGGCGAAGCGAGCAATGCCGCAAGCACCGCTAGTACCAAAGCCGGGCGTGCGTGGGGTGTGGCAAAGGACATCGCGGTCTTCCCGGCGGGCATCGGAGCGCGGCCGCCCTCGGCGTCGGCCGCTCCCGCGCCCGAATGTACGTTAACGCCGTGCGTGGCACTCCGCATTGTTTAAAGGCAAGATGCGGTCGTTCGGAATCCGGCCTCGGCGCCCCATTACGACGCGGAACGCACCGTGGCAAGATAACGTCCGCACGCCCGACGGCAAACGCCCCCGCCGTTACGGCCGCTTCGTGCGTCGGCCGCTGACGAGGAGCCCGATAAAATGCAATCCCCGCGCATTGCCGCATGGCTGCTCGCCGGACTCCTGATCGCGTCGATCGCGCACGCGCAGACGAACGTGCGCATTCGCGGCACGATCACCGCCGTCAACGGCAACGTGCTCGCCGTCGCGACCCGCGACGGCCGCGACGTCAAGCTCGTGCTGCCCGACAACGTCGCGGTGGCGGTCGCCACCGCCGTCCGCTTCGACGACATCAAGGAGGGCGACTTCGTCGGCACCACCACCAGGCCCGGACCCGGGGGCACCGAGGTCGCGACCGAGGTCCACTACCTCGCGCCGACGTCCGCACCCGGCCAGAGCGCGTGGGACGGGCAGCCGAACTCGAAGATGACCAACGCGAACGTTGCCGGCAAGGTCGCGGGCACCGGCGACCGCGAGCTGACGCTCCGGTTCCCGGGCGGCACGCAGAAAGTCGTCGTGCCGGAGGGGATTCCGATCGTGCGCGCGGTTCCCGGCGTACGCGGCGACCTCGCGGCCGGCGAGTACGTGTTCGCGGTCGCGCAGCAGGGGGCGGACGGCACGTTGACCGCCCCGCGCATCCAGGTCAGCAAGAACGGGGTGCGCCCGCCGCAGTGACCGTGGCGTCACCACGACCGCTGCGCGGGCCGGAAGATTCGACGCTTCCGCGAACCGCGTCGCGCGTATATAGTGGCCCGAGCACACGACAACAACACTCGGGGAGAGCGTCATGTGCAGGGGAATTGCACTCGCCGCGCTGGCGGCGATCGTCGCGCTTGGCTCCGGCTGCGCGACGATCACGAAAGGCACGACGCAGACGGTGACCGTCAGCACCGATCCGACCGGCGCGGTCTGCACGCTGACCCGCGACAGCAAGCCGCTGGCGATCATCAACCCCACGCCGGGCTCGATGCCCATCGAGAAGGGCATGGGCGCGATCGCGATCATCTGCAAACGGCAGGGCTACCAGGACTCGGCCGGCACGATGACGAGCGAGTTCCAGGCGATGACGTTCGGCAACATCCTGTTCGGCGGCCTCATCGGCGTCGCCGTGGACGCGGCCAGCGGCGCCATGCACGAGTATCCGGCGATGGTCACCATCACGATGATTCCCGAGGAGTTCGCCACCATCGCGGACCGCGATGCCTTCTTCGACCGGATGAAGGCCTCCCTGATGCAGGAGGCGAAGGAAGTGAAGGAGCGCATCGGCAAGCAGTGCCGCGACACGCAGTGCGCGTCGGAGCTCGAGGCCGCCGATGCCGGGACGAAGGCGAAGCTGGCGGAGATCGACCAGAAGAAGGCGCTCGCACGCGTCCGGGTGCCCGGCGGCTGACGCGGCTGCGCCGGCAGCGGGTCGCCCGCCGCTGCCCCGTCCCGTGCCAAGGCCCACTGCGCAATGCCGAATTCACGCTCTGGCAGGAGGCGGTATCGATGAGCGCCGTCGAGGTCGTGCAGCGCCAGCTCGAGGCCTACAACGCGCGCGATCTCGCCGCGTTCGTCGCCTGCTACCACGACGACATCCGCGTGTTCCGGCCGCCGGCGCCGGAGCCCGCGCTCGCGGGCAAGGCCGCGTTCGCCGAGTTCTACCGGACGCAGCGCTTCAACCTGCCGGCGCTTCACGCGGAGGTCGTCAACCGAATGGCGCTCGGCCGCCGTGTCATCGACCACGAGCGCATCAGCGGCGTGCGCGACCAGCCGTTCGACATCGCCGTCGTCTACGAGCTCGCGGGCGACCGGATCGCGGCCGTCTGGACATTCGCCGCGGAGTGACGACCATGCCCCTTCCACGGCTTGGCCGCCTCCTCCTGTGCATGCTCGCGGCCGGCCAGCTGGTCGCTCCGGCCGCGCACGCGGCCGAGGCGGTCACGCACATCGGCATCTACGTGACGCCGTACTACGAGGCCGCGCGGGACGCCGGCGGCACGCCGAAGGTCGCCGTCGCGAAAGCATACGATGCGCTGCTCGCCTCGACGCGCGCCGACGACATCGCCCGCGTGCGCGACGACATCGCGAAGAACAGCGCGCTGCTGACGCCGATGACGCTGATGGTCCTCGCGATCCGCCTTTACGACGTCGGACTGCGCGACGATGCCGTGTTCTGGTTCTACGCGGCGAAGAACCGCTACTTCACGCTGGACGGTGTGGCCGACGTGCGCACGCCGCAGCTCGCGCAGGTCGAGGACGCCGTGCGCAGCTTCGCCACACTCGCGGGTCCGGTCATCAACGGCTACGCGTTCTGCGACGTGGCCAACCAGCAGAAGATCGCCGCGCGGGCGCTGCAGTGGACGATCGACAATCCCTACAAGGCGCTGTTCCTGCCGCAGGTGCCGGCGCGGCCGGGCGATCGCGCGCAGAACCTCGACCGCGCCATCGCGAGCATGCGGGCAAACGTCGCAAAGGAACGCGACTACCTCGCGAAGCCCGAAAATGTCGCGCAGCTGAAGCAGCAGCGCAAGGACAACGAGGCGGACCGGAAATACTGCTGGAAGTAGGACCGTGCGGCACGCGCGTGCCCAAGTGCCAGGTACCGCGCCGAGCCGACGCAGCGGGACATGGGAGCATGGAATGTCCGGACTCCGACAGTTGCTCCGAATCGCACCGTTCGTCGCCGCCGGGCTGATCGCCGCGTCGGCGCCTCCGGTCTGCGCGGAGCGCGTGTTGCGCGTCGGCATTCCGGTGATGCCGGAAACGCTGGATCCCGCCCGCGCCACGAACGCGCAGGAATTGATGGCCATGGCGGGCATCTACGATTCGCTGTACGCGCACGACCCCTTGGCACACCCGCCCGCGCTCGTGCCGCTTGCCGCAGCAGCGATGCCGGACGTCTCTGCCGATTTCCGCACGTACACGATCCGCATCCGGCCGGGCATCCGGTTCACGCCGCACCCGGCGTTCGGCAGCA
>JAXMFI010000008.1:0-112722 GCA_046347835.1 Burkholderiales bacterium
CGTCGCTCGCCCGGTTCCTGCCGTGGCTCTCCGGGTACGGCCGTCGCGACGCCCGCGACGACGCGCTGGCCGGCAGCACGCTGGCCGCGTACGCCGTGCCGAGCTCCATCGCCTACGCGCAGCTCGCCGGCATGCCGGTGCAGACGGGCCTCTACTGCTACCTGTTCGGCGGCATCGCCTATGCGCTCCTCGGGACTTCGCGCCAGCTCGCCGTCGGCCCCACGTCGTCGGTCGCGCTGACGGTCGCCGCCGCGCTGTCGACGCTGGCGGCCGCGGACCCCGGGCGCTACGCGACGATGGCCGCGGCGACCGCGTTCTTCGTCGGCATGACCGCCGTCTTCGCGTGGGCGATGCGCTGGGGCGGCATCGTCCATTTCATTTCCGAGACCGTGCTGACCGGCTTCAAGATCGGCGCCGGGATCGTGATCGCGGTAAGCCAGCTGCCGTTGCTGCTCGGCCTCGCGACGCAGCACGCGGACTTCCAGCACACGCTCGCCCACATCGCCCGCCACGCGGGCAGCGCGCACCTGCCGTCGCTGCTGCTCGGCGTAGCCGCGCTCGCCGCGCTGCTCGCCGGCCACGCGCTGCGTCCGCGCTGGCCGGTCCCGCTGCTCGTCGTCGCGCTCTGCCTCGCCCTGATGGAGCTGCCGGGCGCCTCCGCGCTGAACATCGCGGAGGTCGGCGACATTCCCGGCGGCATCCCGCTGCCGACGATGCCGGAGATCCGGTGGCACGAGCTCGAGACGCTGCTGCCGCTGTCGCTCGCCTGCTTCCTCATCGCGTACAACGAAGCCATCGCCGCGGCCCGGGTGCTCGCGGCGCGCCACGACTACGCGATCGACCCCAATCGCGAGCTGCTCGGCCTCGCGGGCGCCAATCTGGCGATCGCCGCCGGCCACGGGTTTCCGTCGGGCGGCGGGCTGTCGCAGTCGCTCGTCAACGACGAGGCGCGCGCGCGCACGCCGATCGCGATCGTCGTCTGCTCGGCGTGGATGGCGATCGTCCTGCTGTTCCTCACCGGACTCTTCGCGCGCCTGCCGCAGCCGCTGCTGGCGGCGCTGGTGCTGGCGTCGGTGCAGGGCATGTTCAGGATCGACGAGCTGCGCCACCTCCGGCGCGTCGGGGTCGCCGAGTTCGTGATCGCGCTGGTGACGATCGCCGCCGTCCTCGGCGCGGGCATTCTCAGGGGCGTGCTGGTCGCGTGCGCGTTCTCGCTGGCGATGCTGATCCGCCGACTCGCGCTGCCGGAGTGCGTGCTGCTCGGGCGCATCCCCGGCACCGACCACTTCGCGTCGCTCGTGCGGCACCCCGGCGCGCAGACCGTGCCCGGCGTGGTCGTGTTCCGCCCGAACGCCGCGCTGCTGTACTTCAACGCGGACACGGTGCGCGACCAGATGCTGGCGCTGCTCGAGCGGCGCGAGACGCCGATCCGGCGGATCATCGTCGACCTTTCGTTCACGACCGACCTCGACCTGTCGACCATCCGGATGCTGGCCGACGTCGCGCGCCGCGCGCAGGCGTCGGGCGTGGCGGTGCTGCTCGCCGACGCACACCATCGCGTGCGCGCGGTGCTCGCGCGCGAGAAGCTCGGCACGCTGCTGGGCGACCTCACGCGCGCCTACTCGATCGCCGAGCTGGTCGACGGCCTCGAATACGACCTGCCGGCGCCCGCGCTCGCCCGCGCGCAGGCGGCGCAGCAGCGCCCCTCTCTGTAAGATGGCGGTCGGCGGGCCCGACCAACCCGCGCACGTCCCGTCCGCACCGGAGCTCCCGCGTTGGCTCGACCGGAATTCGACATCGTGGTGATCGGCGGCGGCTCCGCCGGGCTGGTCGTCGCCGCCGGCGGCGCCACGCTCGGCGCCCGCGTCGCGCTGGTCGAGCGGAACAGGCTGGGCGGCGATTGCCTGTGGACCGGCTGCGTGCCGTCCAAGGCATTGCTCAAGTCGGCGCGCATCGCGCACGAGATCCGACACGCCGACCGCTGGGCGCTCGCTCCCGCCGATCCGCGGCCCGACATTGCCCGCGTGATGGAGCGCGTGCGCGCGGTCATCGGCGAGATCGAGCCGCACGACAGTCCCGAGCGCTTCCGCGGCCTCGGCGTCGACGTGATCTTCGGCGAGGGCCGGTTCGTCGCGCGCGACGCGTTCGAGGTCGGCGGCCGGCGGCTGACCGCGAAGTCGTTCGTCGTCGCGACGGGCTCGCGGGCCGCGGTGCCGCCGATCCCGGGCATCGCCGGCGTGCCGTACCTCACCAGCGAGTCGGTGTTCGACCTCCGCGAGCCGGTGCCGGCGCTCGTCGTCGTCGGTGCCGGGCCGATCGGCTGCGAACTGGCGCAGGCCTTTCGCCGCCTCGGGAGCGAAGTCACCGTCGTCGACGTCGCGCCGTCCATCCTGCCCCGCGAGGACGCGGACGTCGCCGCCGTCGTGCGCGACGCGCTGGCCGCCGAAGGCGTTGCGTTCCGGCTCGGGACGACGGTCGCCGGCGTCGCCGGCCGGGCCGGCGCCATCGCGTTGACGCTGCGCGGAAGCGACGGTCGCGACGGCGTCGTGGCCGGATCGCACCTGCTCGTCGCCGCCGGGCGCACGCTCAACACGGAGGGCTTGGGCCTCGACGCGGCAGGGGTCGCGACCGACGGCGGCCGCATCACGGCCGACGAACACCTGCGCACCACCAATCCGCGCGTGTACGTTGCGGGCGACGTCGCCGGCGGCCACCAGTTCACGCACGTCGCCGAGCACCACGCCGGCATCGTGCTGCGGCAGGCCGTCTTCCGGCTGTGGTGGGCGAAGCCGTCGACGGTGGTGCCGTGGTGCACGTTCACCGACCCGGAGCTCGCGCGCGTCGGGATCTCGGAGAGCGACGCCGTCCGCAAGGGCATCGCGCACCGCGTCTACCGGTTCCCGTTCGCGGACGTCGACCGCGCGCGCGCCGAAGGCGAGACGGCCGGCTTCGCCAAGATCGTCACCGATCCGAAGGGCAGGCTGCTCGGCGCCGCGATCGTCGGCGCTCACGCGGGCGAGCTGATCGCCGAGTACGGGCTCGCGCTCGCGCGGCGAATGTCGGCGCAGGACATCTCGGGCGTCATCCACACGTACCCGACGCTGGCGTCCGTGAATCGCCGTGCCGCGGACCAGCGGATGAAGGAAGGCCTGACGCCGTTCGCCAGGACGTGGCTCCGGCGCATCTTCCGGCTGCAGGGGACCTGACGTGCCGAAGGCGCCGCCTTCGCGCGCCGCCGGGACGGCGTGGCTGAAGATCGCACTGCTGGCGCTGTTCGCGGGCGTGGTCGTCGCCTTCTTCGCGCTGGGCGGGCAGCACTACCTGACGCTCGATTCGATCAAGGCCCACCGCGACGCGATGCTGCGCTTCACGGAGGCGCACTTCGCGGCCGCGCTCGCGATCGGCTTCGTCGTCTACGCAGGCGCCGTGGCGTTCAGCCTGCCGGGCGCCCTGGTGCTGTCGCTCGCGACCGGCTTCGTGTTCGGCCGCTGGGTGGGCACGGTGCTCGTCGTCGCCGCTGCCACGACCGGCGCGACGATCCTCTTCCTCGCCGCCCGCTACATCTTCGCCGAGGCTGCGCGCCGGCGGCTCGGCGCGCTGGGCGAGCGGATCAACGCCGGGTTCACCGAGAACGCCTTCAACTACCTGCTGTTCCTGCGGCTGGTGCCCGCGTTCCCGTTCTTCCTCGTGAACCTCGCGCCCGCCTTCACGTCGATTCCGCTGCGGACGTTCGTGCTGGCGACGCTCGTCGGCATCGTTCCGGGCACGTTCGTGTTCGTGAACCTCGGCGAAACCCTCGGCCGCATCGACTCGCTGCAGGGACTGGTCTCGTGGGAGACGCTGGGTGCGTTCGCGCTGCTGGGCGCGTTCGCGCTGGTCCCCGTGTTGCTGCGGAAGCGCGCGGCGGCGCGCGCGCCCGGCGGAGGCCCATCGTGATGCGCCTGTCCGTCGTCGTGCCGACCCTCGAGGAGGCCGCGGGAATCGCCACCACGCTGGCGGCGCTGCAGCCGTTGCGCGCCGAGGGCCACGAGGTCGTCGTGGTCGACGGCGGCAGCCGCGACGCGACGCTCGCGTTGGCCCGCCCGCTCGCGGACCGCACGCTGGTCGCCCCTGCCGGTCGCGCGGTGCAGATGAACGCGGGCGCGCGCGCGGCGTCGGGTGATGCCCTGCTCTTCCTGCACGCCGACTCGCTCCCGCCGGCGAACGCGGCGTCCGCGATCGGCCGTGCGCTCGCGGGCGGCGCCCGGTGGGGCCGCTTCGACGTGACCATCGCGGGCCGGCCGCGCATCCTGCGCGTCGTCGCGGCGACGATGAACGTGCGCTCGCGCGCGACCGGGATCGCCACCGGCGACCAGGGCATCTTCGTCGAGCGCGCCCTGTTCGACGCGGCGGGCGGGTTCGCGGAGATTCCGCTGATGGAGGACATCGCGCTGTCGAAGTCGCTGAAGCGCCTCGGCGGCCGACCAGCGTGCCTGCGCGACCGCATCACCACGTCGGGCCGCCGCTGGGAGGCGCGCGGGCCGTGGCGGACGATCGTCACGATGTGGCGGCTGCGCCTCGCCTACGCGCTGGGCGCCGATCCGGCGCGGCTCGCGCGCGAGTATCGATGAACGCGGCGCCGGCACTGCTCGTCTTCGCGAAGGCGGCCGTGCCCGGGCGGGTCAAGACGCGGCTCGCGGCGGCGATCGGCGATGCGCCTGCCGCCGCGGTCTACCGCGAGCTCACGGATGTGGCGCTCGCGCACGCCGGGGCCGCGCTGCGTGCCGGCGTCGTCGCCGCCGTCGAGCTGTGGTGCGCGCCGGATCCGGCCAGCGGCGAATTCGCGCGGCTGGCCGCGGCGGCGCACGCCACGCGCCATCGGCAGTCCGACGGCGACCTCGGCGCGCGCATGGCGCACGCGATTGCCGACGCGCTGGCGCGTCACCGTTCCGTGCTGCTGATCGGCACCGACTGCCCGCTGCTCGACGCCCGCTACCTCGCGCACGCGGCCGGGCTGCTCCGCGATTGCGACGCCGTGCTCGGACCGGCGGAAGACGGCGGCTACGTGCTCGTCGGGGCGACGCGGCCGCTGCCGTTCGCCGGCGTGCGCTGGAGCTCGCCGCACGCGCTCGCCGACACCGAGGCGGCGTTCGCCCGCGCAGGCGTGCGCTGGCGCACGGCGCCCGCGCTGTGGGACGTCGACGAGCCCGCCGACCTCGCGCGCTGGCGCGCGCACGCAATACCGCACGAACCTGCCGCGCGGTGAGGCGGACGACGATCGCCGGCCGGCCCACGGTCAGCCGGGGCGCGGTGGACGCGCCGGCACGGCCTCGACGCGCAGCACGCCGACGCTTAGCGCCGCGTGACGCGCTGACGACAACCGCGGCGACATCCGAGAGTCGATTTCACCCCGGGCAAGACGGGGGATCTGCCACGGCCATGCGGCGAGGCGTCGCGAATCCGAGGATCCCTCGTCGCTATGCGTCCCGCGAAAACGCCGAGGAGTTTCCGGCCGCCCGCTAGGGGACCGTCATGCCGATCGTGAAGAGCGCGGCGTTGGCGCCGAGCAGGACGAACTCGCCGCAATAACGCGACCAGCAATACCCGACCGACGGGATGATCGCCGGCGCGACCTCGTAGTGGTTGAACGGAATCTTGTCGCGGTATTCACCGGAGTAGCCGTGCAGCAACCCGGCGGAGACCTTCACGTAGGCCTTCGGGTATTCCTGCCACGGCCGCCACTGCAGCGCGCCGTACGCGTACTGCGAGAACTGTCCGAACGAGTTCTGGAACAGCGACAGCCCGGCGATCCACTGTCCCTCGAGCCAGTACTTGTCGAAGCGGTACTCCATGTCGAACAGGTACGACTGCTGGTGGTCCGGGTCGTAGTGGAAGTGCCACGTGTAGTACGCGAACTGGAAGTAGAACCGGTCGGTCCGCCACGGCTCCGGGGCATCCCACGCTTCCTTCGGCGCGATGAGCGGCATTCCGCGCAACTCGAAATCCGTGCCCTGCGCCTGCGCGTCGACCGCCGGCAGCAGCGCCAGCACGAGCGCCGTCAGCGCGCATGCGCGCCGCGCCCGGAGGACGAGCGGCGACGATGCGGAGCGGGCGGGAAGCGAAACGGCGGCAGCGGACAACAGGGGCCGCGAGGCGCGGCACGGACAGTCGGGCATGGCACCCCGCAGCGGCAATGGGACGCATACGTTACCACGGCGTCCCGCGGTTTGTCCCGCGGGTCGCCCTCCCGGTGCGAGGCGCTACCGGCCGCCGCGTGCGCGCATCACCGCCGCCGTCCGCCCCTCGACGCCGAGCTTCACGTAGACGTGCTCGAGGTGCTTCTGCACGGTGCGCACGCTGATGCCGAGGATCGCGGCCGCCTGCGCGTCGGTCTTGCCGGCGGCGACCCAGTCGAGCACCTCGCGCTCGCGGGCCGAGAGTCCCCCGCCTCCCGCTCCGGCGGGGGGCGTCCCGGCCTTTTCGCCGACGTGCAGCAGCCAGCCGCCGCCGTCGAGCACGGGCATTGCGCGCAGCGCGAACACGCGGGTACCCGCGGCCAGCGTGAGCGCCGCGCCGGCCGGCCCATGACCCGGCGAGCGGGTGAGCCACGCGACCAGCGCGGGCGGCAGCGTTGCGCCGGGCCGCAGCCCGGCGTCAGGCACCGCGATGCCCAGCAGCGCGAGCGCCTGCCGCCCCGCGCGGCGGATCCGGCACTGCGCATCGACCTCGACCTCGCGCCAGCCTTCCGCCTCGAACCACGACCGGTAGCGCGCGACCATCGCGTGCGCGTGATCGAGCGCGCGCGCCTGCCGGTCGAGGAGCGGGAGCGGTCCGCGCACGGCCTCCGGCAGGCCGCGCTCGCGCGCGTCGAGGCCGCGGCCGGCGCGCTCGTGCGGGAAGCGCACCAGCGAGTCGCGGTCGACGAACGGCGGCACTGCGACGGCGTACTCGGCGTCGACGCTGCGGTCGCGCCCGGCGCGGGCCGCCGTCTTCCGGACTGCGCGCTCGGGCAGCGCCAAAGTGACGTGGCGGGTGCCCGCACGCACGGAGGACTCGGCGCCGGTCGTGCGCGCGCCGCCCAGCCCCACGGTCGACGGCACCGCGCGTGCTCGGCGTTCGGATGACCGGCCCATGGCGTCCCCTCTTCCGCTGGGAAAGCGTACGCAGGATTACGCATTTGCAGCTGGCGGATCGGGCGGAAGTATACGCCCGGGTACGCCGGGAGGCCCCGCCATGAATGCCACGATCGCATCCGTCAGGACCGCGCCGTCGCCGCTGGCGCGCTCCCCGCTCACCACGATGCTGCCGGTGCGCGACCCCAGCCGGGCGCGCGCATGGTACGAGGGCGTCCTCGGGCTGGCGCCGGAAGGCCTGCGGCCCGACGGAAAGTTCGTCTTCCGGTGCGGCAACGGCGCGTTGCTCGCGCTGTTCCCGAAGCCCGAGGGCATCAAGGCCGAGCACACGGCCGTGAGCTTCGAGGTTGCCGACATCGCGGCGGCGATCCGCGCCCTGTCCGCGCGCGGCGTCGTGTTCCACGACTACGATCTGCCGGGCTTCCGCACCGTCGATCACGTCGGCGTGCAGGGCTCCGAGAAGGCGGCGTGGTTCTCGGATCCGGACGGCAACATCCTCTGCATCCACGAGGACATCGCGCAAGGGCCGGACCCTCGGGCGCCGCCGGCCGGCACCCACGGGGACTGACCCCGATGCGACGACGTCCGGCCGCGCGGGATCACGGACGCGCCGTTCACCCCCAGGTGCGCGACGGTTGCGGCGCGGCGCACGGCCGCGACCCCGCCGGTCAGGTCGAGCAGGCCGCCGACGGCGCCAGCCGCTCCTTCGCCACGCCGATCTTCGCCGCATCCGGCAACGCAACGCCGTTCTTCACGGCCGTGATTTCGGCCAGGATCGAGATCGCGATCTCGGGCGGCGTGCGGCTGCCGATGTAGAGGCCGATCGGCCCGTGCAGACGCGCGAGCTCCGCCTCGGTCACGTCGACCTCCAGCAGCCGGACGCGCCGCTTCGCGTTGTTCGCGCGCGACCCGAGCGCGCCGACGTAGAACGCGGGTGACTTGAGCGCCTCCATCAGCGCCATGTCGTCGAGCTTGGGATCGTGCGTCAGCGCGACGACGGCGCACCGCTCGTCCAGCCGCATCGCCTTGACCGTGTCGTCGGGCATCGTGCGCACGACGGTGACGCCGGGGATGTCCCACGTCTCCGTGTATTCGTCGCGCGGGTCGCAGACCGTCACCTGGTAGTCGAGTCCGACCGCGATCTGCGCCAGGTACTTCGACAGCTGCGATGCGCCGATGACGAGCATCCGGTAGCGTGGCCCGTGGATCGTGGTCAGCGTCTTGCCGTCGAACGCGAGCCCGTCCCCGGCACTCGCCGGGTGCAGCGTGGCCTCGCCGGTCAGCACGTCGAGCCGGCGTGCCGTCAGGTGCCCGGCCTCGATCTCGCGCAGCAGCGCGCGCATGCCGGACTCGCGGCTCAGCGGCTCGACGACGAGCTGCAGCGTGCCGCCGCACGGCAGCCCGAAGCGCCGCGCCTCGTCCGCCGACACGCCATAGGTCACCACCTCCACCTGCGTCTGCGTCATCCCGAGGCGGTGCGTCCGGTCGATCAGGTCGTCCTCGATGCAGCCGCCGGAGACCGAGCCGACGACGAGCCCGTCGTCGCGCACGGCGAGCATTGCGCCGGGCGGGCGCGGCGAGCTGCCCCACGTCTTGACGACGGTGACGAGCAGCGCGCGGCGGCCGGCGTCCAGCCATTCGGCGCTGCGCTTCAGAACCTCGAGGTCCACGCTGTCCATGTTCGCTCCCGATGCGGCATGCGGTGGCCGACCATTCTACGCCCGTCGGGCGGCGCTGCGCGAGCGCTTGACCGGGCCGCGCGCTTGGCGTCTACTCGGCCCGTTCCGCCTTCCGCAGACTCCGCGTGCCGTCCTTCGTCCGCGTCATCCTCCCCGCCGCGTTCATCGCCGTCTTCGTGGCGCTCGCCGCGTACGCGCTCGACCGGCCCGGGTACTACTACGACGAGGTGATCTTCGTTCCGGTCGCGCTGCGCGTGCTCGGCCAGTGCGACGTCGACGCGGCGGTGACGATGCAGGTGGGCTGCCTGCCGCTGATGCAGACGCTGGGCTACGTCGGCGCGATCAAGGCATGGCTGCACGCGCCGGTGTTCGCGCTGTTCGGCATCAACGTCTGGACCGTGCGGCTGCCGTCGATCCTCGTCGGCGCGGCCGCGCTCTTCGTGGTCTGGCGCTTCGCGAAGCGCGAGCTGGGCCTCGCGTGGGCGCTGCTGCTGCTCGCGCTGCTCGCGACCGACCCCGTGCTCGTCAACCACGCGCGCCTCGACTGGGGCCCGCAGATGATCGCGACGCTGATGCGCGTGGCGAGCATCGCCGCGCTCTGGCGCTGGCTGCAGACGGGCCGCATGCACTGGCTCGTCACCCTGTGCGCCGCGCTGCTGGTCGGGTTCTTCGACAAGCTCAACTTCGTCTGGGTGATCGCCGCGCTCGCCGGCGCGACGCTGCTCACCGCCCCGCGCCTCGCGCTCGACCGCCTGCGCACCGGCGCGCCGTGGCAGCCGGCGCTCGCCGGCGTGACCGGCGTAGTGCTGCTGTGGGGCACGGTGACGCTCGTCCGCCGCGCCGCGTCGCTCGACGTGCTGGGCGACGCCGGGACGTTCGACGCCGTCGCGCAGTTCGTCAAGGTGTGGAACCTCTACGCGGCGACGTTCTCCGGAACCTCGGTGATCAACTGGGTGTTCGGCACCGAGGCCGTCCAGACGTCGGCGTTCAACATCGTCGCCCTGGCGCAAATCGCGACCGCGATCGTCCTGCTGGCCGTCTGGCGGCCGTGGACGCCGGCGCGCCACCTGCTCGCGTTCCTGACCGCCGTCATGGTGCTGCTGTTCGTCGCGATCACCGCCACGCGGCAGGTCGGCGGCACCCACCACCTCGTGATGCTGTGGCCGCTGCCGATCCTGCACCTCGTCACGCTGGTGGCGATCGCGTCGCAGCACATCGCGGACGCGGCTCCCGGCATGCTGCGCGGCGCGCGCGTGTTCATGGCGACGACCGGCGTGGCCGTCTGCGGGGCGCTGCTCGCATGGAACATCGCGTGGGCGGTCCGCAACGTCGACACGTGGCAGAACGACCGCGACTACCGGCCGCAGTTCGACGCGGCGATCGCGAAGCTCGGCCCCCGCCTGGACGCGCTCGGCGTCGACCGCGTGATCTCCGTCGACTGGGGGCTGCACCAGCAGCTGGTGACGTTTTCCGACCGCAGGCGGGCCGCGAATTACCGCGAGTGGACGTGGCGGTTGCTCGACGCGCCCGACCTCGAGCGCGACGAGCTGCGCCAGGCGGTCGCGGAGCAGCTGCACGGCAGGCGCGTCGCGTTCGTGCTGCACGCGCCGCGGTTCGAGACGTTCACCGGCGCGCGGACACGCCTCGACGCGCTGCTCGCGCGCGACCGCCCGTGCGACCAGTCCGAGCAGACGTTCGTCAACTCGGCCGGGAAGGCGCTGTACACGATCGTCGTCGCCGACTACCGCAACTGCGGCACCAGTGCGAAGCCGCCGGGCTGACGCCGGCGCCCCTCGCCTCGACCCTCTCCCCTGGCGCGGGCGCGAGGGTCGGGACGATCCGGGGTGCGCGGAAGCGTCTACCGCACGCCGCGCGCGGCGAGGTAGGCGAGGATGCCCGCGATGATCGCGAGCGAGATCCAGCGGACCCAGCGGCGGCCTTCCGGCGCCTGCCCGGCCGCGACCGGCACCATCGGCGCTTCGGCGGCGGCAGCCGCGGTCGGCGCGAGCCGCTCGGAGAAGCGTGCGAAGAAGTCGTCGGCGATCTTCGCGGCAGCCCCGTCGATCAGCCGCGAGCCGATCTGCGCGAGCTTGCCGCCGACCTGCGCCTTCACGGCGTAGGCGAGGCGCGTCCCGGCGCCGTCGGCAGGCGCGAGCGTCACCCGCGCCTCGCCGTTCGCGAAGCCCGCCGCGCCGCCCTGCCCTTCGAACTTCAGCGTGTAGCCGGTCGGCGGCACGACGTCCGTCATCGTCATCGTGCCGGCGAACCGCGCCGACACCGGGCCGACCTTCGCCGCCATGACGGCGCGGAACGCGTCGTCGCCGACGCGCTCCAGCGTCTCGCATCCCGGCAGGCAGGCCTTCAGGAACTCGGGATCGGTGAGCGCCGTCCACACGGCTTCGAGCGGCGCCGGGATCACCCGGCTGTTCGTCATCTCCATCGGCAACGGCTCCTCGCGGCGCGGCGCCGAATGCGGCGCCACCCACCGCATCGTAGCAAAGGCCGGCGCATCGATCAGATGACGAACGACTCGAGCGTCTCCGGCGCGAACAGCTCCTCCGGCTCCAGCCGGCGGCGCGCGAGCCCCTGCTCGTGCGAGTAGCGCAGGAACGTCGCGAGCGTCGCACGGTTGCGCGCGAGCCCGTACGGCCACCAGTCCTCGCCCATCAGCGCCGTCGCCTCCTCGACGTGCGCGGACAGCCACGGCAGCATCGCCTTGCTCGCGGCCGTCTCCCGCAGGTCGTCGTACGTGCGGCGCTGCGCCTGCGTGAACGCCTTGACCAGCGCCTGCGCGATCCAGCGGTGGGCATCGTAGACGTCGCGCCGGATCGCGACGACGTGCATGATCGGGAAGATGCCGGTCTGCGCGAAGTACGCGCGCTCGACGTCGACGTAGTCGGGGAACAGGCGCACGACGCGCCCGCCGCCCGCCCGGAACGACGACGGCGCCCGCGCCGTGTACAGCGCGTCGATCTCGCCGTCGTACAGCATCTGCGACAGTGTCTGCGTCGGACCGATGCGCTCGACGCGGATCGACGGCGGCAGGTCGAGCCTGATCTTCTCGGAGCGGCCCGGCTGCTCCTCGCCGCCGGTCACGTACGTGACGCCGTCGACCGGCACGCCATAGTGTTCGGCCAGGATCCCGCGGATCCACACGGGCGCGGTCATCTGGTACTCCGGGCAGCCGACGCGGCGGCCGACGAGGTCCCGCGGCGCGCGGATCCCGGCGGCGGCGTTGACGAAGATGCACGAGTGGCGGAAGTAGCGCGACGGAAACACCGGGATCGCGACGAAGGGCGCCGGGTCGCGGTTGAGCGAGAGCGTGTACGACGACAGCGACATCTCGGCCACGTCGAACTCGCGGTGCCGCAGCATCCGGAAGAACGTCTCCTCGACCGGCATGTCGAGGCAGTTGAGGTCGATGCCGTCGGGCACGACGCTGCCGTCGGCGAGCGCGCGCGTGCGGTCGTAGTTCCAGCAGCCGAAGGTCAGCGGCAGGCGGGACATGCGCGGTTGGCGAACGACATTTTCACGAAGAGACGCAGCGCCGCCGGCCACGGCACTTGGTCGGCACCTCGGCGCCTCGGGCGGGCGTTCATGCCTGCGCGGGGACCGGTGCGGGCTCGCCCAGCGACCGCCAGTCGGCGCCCTTGCGCACGATGCCTTCGAACGCGCGCAGGTGCGTGCACGCGACGCCGGCGCCGAGCGCCGGCCCGCCGGCACGGAAGCGCCGCACGGCGTCGAGCATCTGCCGCCGGAACTCGACGATCGCCACGTCGGTGGCGCCCAGCCGGTCTCGCGAACGGTCGGCGATCGGCCCCATCGTCTCCCACATCGCGATGTCCTGGTTGGGAATGCCCTCGATCCCCGTGAAGCTCCCGAGCTTCATCGCCTGCCGGTCCTGCCCGTAGCGGTTCGCGGGACCGCGCGTGCGGCGCCACTCGCGGTCGACGTCGATGCCCGGCTGCGCCGCGCAGAACCGTCGCCACGCCTCCTGGTCGACGCCGGCCGGCCCCGTCTCGTTCCAGGCGATGAAGTGAAACATCGTGTGCGTGTCGTCGATCGGCACGTTGACGTTGGCGACGTTGTACAGGTCGTTGGGCGGGATGAGCACCGAGATGGGCGCGACGAACACCGTGACACGCACGTAGTCGCTGTTCGCGGCGTCGACGATCGGGCGGCGGATCGCCGCGTACTTGAACCCGTAGTCGGCCGGCTGCGTGACGAGCCGCGGCGCCTTGTCGGTCGACGGCCGCAGCCACGCCGAGCCGGTCGCCTTGGCGCCGTCGACGCGGGCGGGCGTCATGTCGGTCGAGTGCAGCGACGAACTGTGCGCGGAATCGATCGCGCCTTCCAGCACCTGCGCCCAGTTGCACTCGACGACCATCTTGACGATCGAGAGCTTCGCCTCGGCCGTGGGCGCGAACGGCGGCGGCACGAACGCCGGCTTCGTCTCCGGCGGGCCCATGTACACCCAGACGAATCCGCCGTGCTCGTGCACCGGGTACGTCCGGTGCTTCACCTTCTGCGCGAGCGCGCTGCCAGCGGGCTCCGACGGCATGTCCACGACATTGCCGTCGACGTCGACCTTCCAGCCGTGGTACAGGCAGCGCAGGCCACAGTCCTCGTTGCGGCCGAAGACCAGCGACGCGCGCCGGTGCGGGCAGTAGCGGTCCATGACCGCGACGCGGCCGTCGGTGTCGCGGAACGCGACCAGGTCCTCGCCGAGCAGGCGCAGCGGCACCGGATCGCCGTCGGGCACGACGACTTCCTCGATCAGGCACGCCGGCAGCCAGTGCCGGCGCATCAGCTGCCCCATCGGCGCGTCGCCTTCGACCCGGCAGACGAGGTCGTTCTCTTCGCTGGTGAGCATGCCGAGCTCCGTTGCGCGGCGGCCGGCGTCGCGCCGGCCGATTGCGGGATTATTCTTAGCTCTCTAAGATGACGTTAGCGGGTTTCGCCCGCGCTGTAAAGAATGCGCCGCCCCTGCCCGCCGCCATGAACGAAGGCCCCGACGACCTCGCGTTCGCCGAGCTCGCGGTGGCCGCCGCGCCCCCCCTCGCGGCCGACGTCGTCGGCTTCGAGCTGCGCGACCCGGCCGGCGCCCCGTTGCCGGCGTTCGCGGCCGGCGCGCACGTCCCGGTGCGCACGCCCGCAGGCGTCGTGCGCCGCTACTCGCTCACCAACGACCCGGCCGAGCGCGGCCGCTACGAGATCGCGGTCAAGCGCGACGGCGCGGGGCGCGGTGGCTCCGTCAGCATGACTGACCGGCTCCGCGCGGGCGACCGGCTGCCGGTGGCGGCACCGCGCAACGAGTTCGCGCTGCATCCGCGCGCGCGCCGGTTCCTGTTCGTCGCCGGCGGCATCGGCATCACGCCGATCGTGGCGATGATCCGCCACCTGCGCCACGACGAAGCGGCCCGTTTCGACCTCGTGTACTGCGCGCGCGACCGCGAGCACGCCGCGTTCGCCGACGAGCTCTCCGCGCCCTTCGCCAACGGTCGCGTGCGGCTGCACTTCGACGGCGGCGACCCCGCGCGCGCGTTCGACCTCTGGCCGCTCCTCGAGAAGCCGGTGCCGGGCACGCACGTCTACTGCTGCGGCCCGCGCGCGCTTATGGACGCCGTGCGCGACATGAGCGGCCACTGGCCGGGCGGCAGCGTGCACTTCGAGAGCTTCGGCGTCGACGCGGCGACGCGCCGCGCGGACCGGCCGTTCACCGTCCGCCTCGCCCGCGCGAACGCGACGGTCGAGGTGCCGGCCGACCGGTCGATCCTCGAGGCGCTGCGCGCGGCGGGGCACGACGTGCGCAGCTCGTGCGAGGCCGGCAGCTGCGGCACCTGCCGCACGGGGCTCGTCGCCGGCGAAGCCGAGCACCGCGACTTCGTGCTGTCCGAAGCCGAGCGCGCGACGCAGATCATGGTCTGCGTGTCGCGCGCGCGCGGCGACGCGCTGGTCCTCGACCTGTGAGGCCGGCATGACCCGCGCACCGCTGCGCATCGGCGTCGTCGGCCTCGGCCGCGCGTTCATGTTCATGCTACCGACGTTCGTCCGCGATTCGCGCGTCCGGCTCGTCGCGGCCGCGCACCCGCTGCCGGAGCCGCGCGCGCGCTTCGTCGCCGACTTCGGAGGCACCGCCTACGAGACGGCGGACGCGCTGTGCGCCGACCCCGGCGTCGACGTCGTGTACGTCGCCACCCCGCACGGCGACCACGCGGTGCACGCCTGCGCGGCGCTGGCGCACGGCAAGCACGTGGTGGTCGAGAAGCCGATGGCGCTGACCCTCGCCGACTGCACGGTGATGATCGACGCGGCGCGGGCCGCCCGGCGCGTCCTGATCGTCGGCCACAGCCACTCGTTCGACGCGCCGATCGCCCGCGCGCGCGCCATCGTCGCCGGCGGCGAGTTGGGCGCGCCGCGGATGATCCACGCGTTCTACGCGACCGAGTACCTGTACCGCGCGCGGCGCCCCGAGGAGCTGTCGACGGCCGCCGGCGGCGGCGCCGTCTACAACCAGGCGGCGCACCAGATCGACATCGTGCGCCTGCTGGCCGGCGGCGACGCGCGCAGCGTGCGCGCGCAGGTCGGCCGCTGGGATCCGGAACGACCCACCGAGGGCGCGTACAGTGCGCTCGTCGCGTTCGCCGACGGCACCTTTGCGTCCGCAACGTACTCGGGCTACGCGCACTACGACGGCGACGAGCTGATGGGCGGCATCGGCGAGATGGGCCGGCCGCGGCCGCGCGACGACTACGGCGCCGCCCGGCGCCGGTTGCGCGAGGTCGCCGATCCGGCGGCGGAGGCCGCGTTGCGCGCGGCTGGCAACTACGGCGGCCCTGCGTACGTGCCGCCCGACCTGTCCGCTCCGCCGGCGCACCAGCACTTCGGCCACGTGCTGGTTTGCTGCGAGCGCGGCGACGTGCGGCCGACCGCCACCGGCGTCCACGTCTACGGCGACGACGCGCGGCGCTTCGAGCCGCTGCCGCCGCCCGTCGTACCGCGCGCCGAGGTCGTCGACGAGCTCTGGCGCGCCGTCGTCGAGGGTGTGCCGCCCGTCCACGATGGCGTCTGGGCGCGCGCCACGCTCGAAGTGTGCCTCGGCATCCTCGAATCGGCGCGCTCGGGGCGCGACGTCGCGCTCGCGCTGCAGGCGCCGCTGTCGCCGTGAGCGCTGGCGGACCGTCGCGGCTGCGCACCGCAGGAGGTCCCGCCACGCCGGACGACCGCGACGAGATCCTGCGCCACTGGCGCGAGGGCGTGCCCGAGGACCGGCTCGCGCATCTCGTCCGCGATTGCACCCGCGCGTTCCAGCGCGCGCTGACCGCGCGCCTCGCCGCGCACGACGTGTCGTTCGGGCACTGGACGTTCCTGCGCGTGCTGTGGGAGCGGGACGGCATCACGCAGAGGGCGCTGTCGCAGCGCGCCGGCGTGATGGAGCCCACGACCTTCGCGGCGGTCACCGCGATGGAGAAGCGCGGCTACGTCAGCCGCAGGCACCGCGCCGGCAACCGCAAGAACGTCTACATCCACCTGACGCGTGCCGGACGTGCGCTCGAGCGCCGGCTGGTACCGCTCGCCGTCGAGGTCAACCGGATCGGCGTGCGCGGCGTGCCGGCCGCCGACCAGCGCACCGCGCGCCGCGTGCTGCTCGCGATCATCGCGAACCTCGCGCGCGACGAGAGGGCCGCGGTGCCGGCCCGGACCCAACGCGCTAACCCAGCCGGATCGCGAGCCGCTGCAGCTCGAGGTTGACCGCGTTGCGGTTGAGGAAGCTGTCGCGGAACTCGGGCGGAACGTGCCGCTCGGCGGTGTCGCGCAGCCAGGCGACGCCGCGTGCGGCCAGTTGCCTCGCCTCGTCGGCGAGCCCGGCCCGCTGCAGCACGCGCGCGGCGTTACCCACGAGCGCCGGCCACGACAGGTCTTCGGTGCCGTGCCCGGCTGCCAGCTCGACCGACAGCCGCGCGTGCGTCACCGCGCCGTCGAGGTCGCCCGTGTTCATCTCGGCGATCGCCGCGCGCGACAGCGCGGAGGCTTCCAGTCCCCGGAAGCCGGCCTGTCTCGCCGCGGCGGCGACGTCGCGCGCGATCGCGAGCGCCTCGGCCGGCGCCGCGAGCGCGGCCAGCAGCAGCTTCGCGGCCAGCTGCATGAAGACCTGCGGAGCCTCGGCGAGTAGCGCGCGTCCGCGTGCCGGGGCGTCGTCCGTCCGGACGTTCGCTTCTGCGGCAAGCCGGAGGTCGAACAACGTCACCTGTTGTCGATCGCCTGGTTCGGTCGCCGCGCGCTGCGCCAGTTCCCGGTCCTGCATCGCACGCGCCGTCTGGCCGAGGTCGAGCCACGCGTCGGCCCGGCAGATGATCACGCCGGTGACGTCACCGGGCGAGCGAAGGCGCGAGGCCCCGATCACCGCCTGCACTCGGGCGAGGGCTTCGCCGTGGCGCCCGAGCTGGCGTAACGCGAGCGCCGCCATCCAGTCGTTGGTGTCGCCGGCCCCCTCGAGCCTGTCGTGCGCCACGCGCAAGGCGTCCGCGCGCGCGAGCCGGTCCAGCGCCTCGGCCGGCCGGCCGAGGCGCAGCTGCGCCTGCCCCGCACTGGCCAGCGCGGTGATCTGCGTCGTCCAGTACCCGCAGGCCGCCGCCTCGGCGGCTGATTCGTCGAACAGTTCCAGCGCGCGGGCGGTCATGCCCGCCCGGTTGAGCACGAATCCGATCTTGGCAAGAAGGTTGCAACGCTGGCGCGGCTCCGGCCAGCGTCGTGCCTCCGGCAGGAGGTCCTCGGCCAGCCGTGCACCGCGCTCGTGTTCGCCGCGCATGGCGCGCAGCACCGCGACACTGAGGGACCCGGCGAGCCTGAGCCAGTCGAAGCCCGCCTCCGCGGCAAGCGCGACCGCGCGTTCCGCCGCGGCAATGCCGTCGTCGAGCCGTACCTTGCGGTGCATGCTGTGATCGGACCGCAGCAGCAGCGCGACGATGCGCTGTTCGGGATTCGCGGCGAGCCCGTCGAGCCGATCGAGCAACGGCAGGATCTCGCCGCCGCGATCGGCATAGTGCCGCCGGTCCACGATTTCCGCCAGCGTGCCGAACGCCTGTTCCGGCGACGCGGTGTCCGCCTCGAGGTCCGCCGCGCGCCCGAGAAAGTCGATCGCCTCCCGCGGCCGCATCGCCGCGAAGGCGCGCTCGGCCGCCCTGCGCAGCGATGGCAGCGCGCGCTGCGGCGTCGCCGTCGCCTCCCAGTGCGCGGCGATGCGCGCCGGCTCGCCGTCGGCACGCTCCAGCCACTCCGCGATCGATGCGTGCGTGTGCGTCGCGATCGCCGCCGGCAGCGAGCGCAGCGCCGCCTCGAACACGAGGTCGTGCGCGAACACGGCGCCGCGGAGCACCTGCGCGGACTCGAGCTCGTTCCACGCGTCGGCGAGCGCCACCGCCGGCGTCTTCAGCACGTGCTCGGCCATCTCGATCGAGAAGTCGACACCGGCGACCGCGGCGACTCGCGCCAGCGCGATCGCCGGCGGCGTGAGCTGCCGCAGCCGCCGCTCGATCAGCGCGCCCACGCTGGTCGGCCGCGGCAGCTGGCCCTCCGGACCGCCCGCCACCAGCACGTGCTTCAGCGTCTCCAGCGCGAACATCGGATTGCCGCCCGTGTGCCGCACCAGCCGCACGGCAATCGCGGCGCCGTCGAGGTCGGGCACGCCCAGCGAGTCGACCAGCGCGGCCATCTGCGCGGCGTCGAGCGGCGCGAGCGCGATGGCGGTCAGCCCGAACGCTTCCTCCAGCGTCTCGCGCAGCGCCTGCGCCGCCGCCGTCGCCTCGGCCGTCCGCTGCGCGAAGCCCCACCGCAGGTCGACCGCAGACTCGCCGCCCAGGATCGCCCGCAGCATCTCGACACTCGCATCGTCGGCGAAGTGCAGGTCGTCGAGCAGGATGCCCCGCACGCCTTCCCGCTGCGCGTCGCGCAGCACCGCTGCGATCGCCTGCTGCAGCTGCGGCCGCTGTCCGTCGCCTCCGCGCGGGGATGCGGCCTGCAGCTCCGGCAGCACGCGCGCGAGCTGCGTGCGCGGTCCGTCGGCCAGCTCGGGCTGCCTGCCGGCCATCGCCGCTCGCAGCAGCCGCGCCAGCGTCGCGTACGGCACGCCCGCGTCGCCCGGCCGGGCCTGCACGAGGACCGCGCGCGGGTGCGCGTGCGCGAACTCGGCGAGCGCGCGCGACTTGCCCATCCCGGCCTCGCCCAGCAGCAGGAAGGCCGTCGCCGCGTCCCACGCCTGCGCCATCGCCGCGAGCTCGACCTTGCGGCCGACGAGCCGTGGTGGCCGCAGGATCGTCACCGGCAGCGCGGACGCCGCCTTCGCGACCGGCAGCGGCGACACCGCCTGCTCGACCTGCCGCATGAGGTCGCGCGTCGCCCGGCTCGGCTCGGTGTTGAGCTCCGCCCGGAGGATCCGTGCGCAGCGCTGGTAGGCCGCCAGCGCCGCGGCGGCGTCCCCGCGCAGGTAGTGAAGCCGCATCAGCCGCCGGTGCGCGTCCTCGGAAAGCGTGTCGAGGTCGACCAGCGCCGCCGCGTGCGTGAGCGCCGCCGGCAGGTCGCCGTCCGCCTCGGCCTTGTCCGCCGCCGCCGCCAGCGCGTCGGCACGCCCCCGCCGGCGCCGCTCGCGCTGCCCCTCGAGCCACTCGGCAATTCCGCCTGCAAGCTCGGGTTCCAGCGCCTCCAGCAATTCGTGCGTGCCGGCGAGGTCGTGTCCGATCCCCGCCGCCAGCTGCGCCTGCGCGCCGCCCGTTACGATCTCCACGCCGGTCGTGCGCTTCAGCCGGAGCAGCCGCTGCCGCAGGTTGCCGCGCGCGCGCTCGTCGTCGACGTCCGGCCACAGCAGCGACGCGAGGCGCGCGCGCGGCGTCGGCCCCTCGATGGCCAGATGCGCCAGCAGCAGCGCGTCCTTGGGTTCGAGGTCGTGCGCGGCGCCGCCCGCCGGCTCGAAGCGGCCGAACAGGCGCAACGACAGCCGGCCGCGCTGCGGCGACGTCTTCGTCGTCGATCGTGTTCGTTTCGCGTGGGTCATGACCGTCTGCATCGTCGCGCGCGTCCCCTGCCCCGAGGCGGTTGGCTCGGGCTCCGATCGCGGCAACATTAGGGGACGGCGCGTCACACGCGCGTTACGGCGACGCTGCGCCCCGCATTGTAGTGCCCCAGCGCGGTCCGCAGCCCGCCGCTTGCGACCGGCCGCGAGCCGCGTGACGTGCGTGTAACGCCGGCGCTGGCAGGATTCCCGGCGTGGGCATCGCGAACATGGCGGGAACCGCCCACGGCAATGCCGCTTCTCCACCTGTCGAAGGGAGCCTTTCCATGAGCCGCATCTCGCCAATGCGGGCCGTGTTCGCCGCGACCATCGGGGCGGCGCTACTCGCCGCGGCGCCGGCCCACGCCCAGTTCACGAACTCGCTCACCGGTCGCCAGTTCGGGACCGTCTACGGCGCCAACGCCGACTTCATCATGTCGCAGATGATCCGTAACGCCGGCTGGCAGGCGATGCGGGCATCGATACAGCGCTCGACCGGTGGCTCCACGCGGGCGCCCGCCGCCGCCCCGCCGCGCGCGGCCGCCGCCGCGCCGCTGTCGGCCTCCGACTTCCGGCCGGCGGGGCCGCGCAACGTGCCCGAGCAGTTCGCCGCCCTCGGCGGCTCGCCCGAGGACCGGGCGCAGATCCTGAAGGCCTGCCGCGACCTCCAGCGCGCGATCGAAGCGGAGCCGGGGTTCCGGCCCAACAACGTCGCGAGCGCGATGGCGCTGGTGATCGTCGTCGGCGTCAAGGTCGGCTACGGCGTCGACCTCACGGACCGGCAGTCGGACGAAGTGCTGCGGGGCGTGAACGACGCTCTGGCCGCCCTGCCGGCGTTTGGCGAGCTCACGCCGGCGGAGCGCACGCGGCTGTACGACACGTTCGTGATTACGGGCGCGCTCATCGCCGGGATCGCGCAGGCGGCGGTGGACGCCGGCGACGCCGGGCTGCAGGCGCAGGCACGCGCGATGGCCCGCGACGTGCTCGCCGCGTTCGGACTCGGCGCGTGACGACCGCCCGGACGCACGCATCGGAGTCGCCGCCCGCTTTGCGGCGTGCGTCGCCGCGGCGTTCCGGGTGACCGCGGCGCGGGCCGCACCGGCCATCGACCTGATGCGCACGGCGATCGACGCTCAATTACCGTTCGGCGAAGTGGCCGGCCCGCGGACGGCGACCGCCCGGACCTCGTCGTGATGTGCGGGCCGCAGTGAGCTACGTCGGCACGACCCGAACCTGCACGCGGCGCGGGCCGCCCGTTCCGACGTGACGGCCGTGTGACGGCGGCTGCGACAAGCTCCGTCCTGCGGGCCAGGAAGAATCGAGCACGTTCGCAGGCCCGGCACGCACACCCAACCATCGAAGGAACGTCATTCGCATGAACACGAAGCCCGCTGCACGGACGCGATTCGGAATCAAGCCGGTGGCACTCGCCCTCGCGATTGCCACAGGGTCGGCACTCGCGGCGCCCACGCCGAACCAGATGCCGGGAGCCGGGGTCATCAGGGCCGTGAGTCTGGGCTCGCTAATGCCCGTCGGCACGCCGCTCGTCAACCTTCCCAGCGGCACCAACATCGACATCGACGGCAAGATCGTCGTCCAGTGGGGTGGCCCCGGGGCCCCGGCGAGCGAGGTCACCAATCCGCACGGATTCAATCTCGGCGCCAACGCCATCCTGGGATACACGTGCGTGACCGCCCAGTGTGCGGTGCTCAACATCGACGCCAGCGGCAATCCGTCGCAGATCTACGGCACGCTCTGGCCCAATTCCATGGGCGGAGGCAATACGCCCGCCGTGTTCCTCGCCAACGCGAACGGGATCATCGTCGGCACCAGCGGACGCATCGTCGCGTCGGCCGGCGTGGGGCTGATCGGCGCCAACCTGAACAACCCGACCTCGATCAACGACTTCGTCGGCAACAACGGGTGGGTCGCCCCGGCTGCGCCATCGTACGGCACCTCGTTCGTCGGGTTCGGGACCGTGCCGACCACCGGCAACGTCACGATCGCCGGAAAGATCAACGGCGACCTCGCGCTCAACAAGGAGGCGCTCTACATCATCGTCGCCGGCAACATCGTCGACGTGCTGAACACCGGCAGCCTGTTCGGGCGCACGGTGCTGCTCAGTGCGGGACTCGTCGCGACGCCGACGGCGGCCAGCGTCGGCGGCGCGTCGGGCCAGACCGTCAACCGCCTGTGGAACGTCGACGCGGGCGTCGAGCAGGCCTGCTGCGCGGTCGGGCCGCTGCCCGGCAACCTGTCGCTCGCCGCGGGCGCGACCGGCAACGTGGTCAACGAGGGCTCGATCGCCGCGGTCAACGGCGTGGTCGATCGGGAGTGGATCTCGATCCAGGCGAAGGGCAGCGTCCGCAGCGGCATCCAGGGCGACAGCAACCCGCTGGTCGGGCTGTTCTCCGACCGCGGCATCGAGATCGACCTCTACTCGAACACCGGCCGCGTCGCGCTGTACAACGCGGTGTCGGGCTACACGTCGAACAAGTCGCTCAACGGCATGGTGGTGAACCGCAACGCGGTGAACTCCGGCTTCGCGCCCGACGTCGTGATCGACGCGCTGACGCCGGGATCGCAGGCGTCGAGCGTCGCCTCCGTCAACGGCATCGTCATCTTCGGCGGCAACGTCGACATCCGGTCGACGATCAACCACCGCAGCAAGGCCGACGGCGGCATCCAGTCCGACGAAGGCCTCTACATCACGGCGAGCAATTCCGTGACGATCGGCGCGGCCGTCGGCGGGGTCGGCAACGTCGAGATCGAGTCCGGCGGCCCGCTGACGATTGCCGGCAACGTGCTCGCGAACACGGACGGCATGTTCGGCGGCGGCATCCTCGTCGAGAACGCCGGCGCCGGCGCACCGACGACGATCTCCGGCAACATGACGGTCCTGGGGCCGCAGACCGACGACGTGGAAGTCTTCACCCGCGGCCCGACCACCATCTCGGGCAATCTCGCCGGCCCCGGCAACGTGTTCGTCGGCAACTACGGGCTGAAGCCGGGTAACCGCACGACGATCAGCGGGAACATCGCTGCGGGCCACGTCGTGACGATCCTCAACGGCACGTCGCCGACCAACGTGCCGCTGACCATCTCCGGCAGCGTCGTGGCCACCGACAATGTCCTCATCTACAACTACGGCGCGTCGGCCGGCAACACGACGACGATCAGCGGGAACGTGACGTCGGTCGGCGGCAACGTCGTCGTCGCCCACTACGGATTGCCGTCCGGCAGCCTGACGGTGACGGGTTCGCTGTCGGCAATGTACGACGTCAGTGTCTTCAGCGACGGACACGCGTGGATCGGATCGCTGGCCGCCGGACGCGATGTCCTGGCGACGGTGCTGGGCACGGGGCTGACACTCGACGGGCCGTGGACGGCGGGGAACGCGATCGACCTCTTTTCGCCGCTGGCGCTGGCGAGGCTCACCCCCGCCGCCGTGCTCACCGCCCCGTCGGCGACGCTGGAGGGCCTGTCGTTCACCGGCGTCAACCTCGGGGGCGCCCCCTACGCCAACCTCGGCCAGAAGCCCGCCGCGCAGATCGTCACCAACGACCTCGAGGTGACGCTGACCGGCTCGATCAACGGCCCCGTCGCCAGCAACACCAACTGGCTGCTCAATTCGATGGACGTGGCCCCGCTCGCCACGCTCGCGCCGGTGTTCGTCAGCGTCACCGCCGGCGGCAGCGGCTTCCAGGCGGTCAACCTGCACGTGCACGGCGACGCCATCGTCGACTCCGGCGCCACCCGCACCCCGTTCGTCGGCGTGCCGCTGACCACCGGCGGCCTGCCGGCCGGCGGCATCCAGGGCAACCTCGGCAGCCAGCTGATTCTGCAGGCCGACGGCTATATGCAGGTGTGGGGCACGCCGACCTTGACGCTGTTCGGCCCGCCGCTCGCCTTCCAGTGGCCGGGCGGCGCCGTATTCCGGGCCGGCACCACGCTGCAGACGTTCGCGCCCGTCTACAACGCCTGGTCGACCGCGTCGCCGCCGTTCGGGGGCCTGTTCTTCGAGGCGCCCTACACCGCGCTCGGCGGCTACCTCGCGGTCAGCGGCACCGCGTGGGCGAACTTCAGCTCAAGGCCGGTGACCGGCGACCCGGCCGTCTACCAGATCCGGCAGGTCGCCCCGAACGCGTTCGCGTTCGCGGCGACGACCGCGTTCGTGAAGAACGCGTACTCGAACACGGTGACGGGCGGGACGGTCTGCACGACCACCGGCCCGTCCACGTGGATGGCGTGTCCGTAGCACTGATGTCGTTTCTCCCGTGCTTTCCCTCGGGGCGCCTCGCGGCGCCCTTTTCTTGCGCAGAGGCGGCCTCGGCGCGGCGGCCGAGGCCGGTCGCCGGCGCCGCGTGACGCCCGTGTGACGCCGCGTCCGGCACGATCGATTCCGTCGAGTGCGAAATGAGCGCGCCATTCGCGCTGCTGCCAGGAGCTGATCATGCCAACGCGATCGCGGATCGCCGCCATCCTCTTCGCCGCCGCCTGCACGACCGGAGCATGGGCGCAGGGCGCGCTCGTCGACGTGGTCGAGTACTACCACGCAGGCCTCGACCACTACTTCGTCAGCGCGCTGCCGGCCGACATCGCGGCGCTCGACAGCGGCACGCTGAAGGGCTGGGCCCGCACCGGCCGCACGTTCAAGGCCTACGACGCACCCGCCTCCGGCACCAGCCCCGTCTGCCGCTTCTACATTCCGCCCGCGCAGGGTGACTCGCACTTCTACTCCGCCTCCCCGGCGGAGTGTGCCGAGGTCGCCGCGAAGTTCCCCGCGTTCTCGTACGAGTCGCCGAGCGTGATGCACGTCGGCCTGCCCGACGCCGCGACCGGCGCCTGCAGCGGCGGCTGGACGCCGGTGTACCGGCTGTGGAACAACCGCGCGGACTCCAACCACCGCTACACGACCGACCAAGGCGTGCGCGCGGACATGATCGCGCGCGGCTACGTGGCCGAAGGCTACGGGCCCGAGGGCGTGTCGATGTGCGCGCCGACGGCCGGAGCCTCCTTCGATCTCACGTTCACCTCGGGATCGCTGCTGCTGATGCCCGGCGACACGCGCGACGTCTACGTGGTCGTCACGCCGCGCAACGGCTTCGCGGGCCAGGTCGCGCTCGCCATCGACGGCGCGGCGGCCGGCGTGACGACGGGCCTGGCGGTCGCGACGCTCGAAGTGAAGGGTCGGGCCGTCGGCACCGTGCTGCGTCTGGAGGCGTCGGAGACTGCGGCTCCGACCGCGGCCAAGGCAGTCATCACGATCCGTGCGCAGGGCGGGAGCACCGCCGCATCAACGACGCTGGCCGTCGGCGTCGCCCCCGCGGGCGATGCCGTCGCCACCCGGATGCGCACGCTCGCCTCCGTCGAGCAGCGCGCCCGGGAGCTGCTCGCGCAGAACCTGCCGGTGGCGAGCTACCTGCAGGCCATCGCCGCCTACATGGCCGCGCAGCCCGAATACGCAGCGACCGGCGTGGACGCCGAGACCGGCAATGCCTGGGGACGGTTCCGGGACGGGCACCTGCACATCCTTGCGGAGAATCGCGCGCCGGACCCGGCGCTCACGGTCGCCGTGCGGTCCGGTCCCGCGCCACGCGCCGAACCGGCGCTCCCCGACACCGCGAAGGCACGCCTGCTGCACTCGTTCGGTCCGGACTTCGAAACGCAAGCCCCGGTCGACGAGATGCGCGCGATGCTGCAAAGCCGCGGCTGGAACGTGCGCGCAGGCGCCGAGGGCGACGCGCACGTGGGCACGCTTCGCGGCGTCAGCGGCGACGGCTTCTTCTACATCAACACGCACGGCGGTCGCGTCGAGGTGGACGACCCGAAGGAACCCGAAGGCAAGATGTACGTCATCACGTCCTCGACGGTCGTCGACGACGACTACCAGCGCGTGTTCAAGGGCGACCTCGACGCGCGACGGCTGGCACACCTGACCGCGCGCGTCCGCGACCGCACCGTCGACGTCTACGACTGGACGGGCGTGCGCACCGTTGCGGTGACCGCCAGCTACTACGGCATCACGTACCGCTTCGTCGACGAGTACATGACGTTCGCGCCCGGGTCGGTCGTGCTGATCAATGCCTGTTTCAGCGCCCGCAACGACCCGTTCGTCAACGCCTTTCACAAGAAGGGCGCGGCGCTCGTCCTCGGCTGGGACGGGTACGTCAACGCGCAGGGCGCCGCGTACACGGCGGCACCCTACTTCGTCGACCGCATGGTCGGTGCCAACCTGCACAAGGTGAAGGAGTCGCCGCCGCAGCGTCCGTTTCCCTACGACCTCGTGCTGAAGGACATGCTGGCCAAGGGCGTCGAGCGGGACTCGGTGACCGGCGCGCACCTCGTCGCCAAGCCGAACCCCGGCCTCACCCGCCCGCCGATCTTCGCGCCATCGATCCTGTACGTGACCGTCGACGAAAGGGAAGGCCTGCTGACGCTAGTCGGAGACTTCGGCACCAGGCTCGGGAAGGTCACCGTCGGCGGCGTCGAGCTCGCCGTGGCGGGCGCGGATTGGACGCCAACGAAGATCACGGCGCAGGGACTGCCCTTCTCGGGGCCCGGCTCCAATGGCGACGTGATCGTCGAGGTGAACGGCGTGAAAAGCAACGCGCGCCAGCTGTCGGACTGGGTGATTCCGCTTGCCTACGACTGGACGAATTACTTCGACAGCCCGGGCCTCAGGGTTGCGGGCACGGGGCAGCTTCGCTTCCGTGCGGACGTTGGCGGCTACCGGACGGAGCCAGCGGCGAAGCCGCGCTACGACGTCCGGTACGCGGCCCTCCACCGGGACGGCAAGCTCAGCCTCACCGCGTCCGGCAGCTTCGCCGAGCAGGGCTGTACCAATGCGGCGTCGGGCTCGGAAGTCTTCAATTCACCGGCCAAGCCGGGTGCCGAGCTCGGCCCCATGCTGGTCGGAATGCTGAAGCTCGACGCCGAGGGCCATCGCGCCAACCTCCACCTCAACCTCGGGAGCCTCCTCTTCACGAAGCTGCAATACGCGGTGTCGGGGCCCGGCTGCGACGCGAGGATCTTCCCGATAACGCCGATGTTCGGCCAACTCGACGGCGACGCACTGTTTCCGATGGACGCCTCGAGTCAGCCCCAGTACAGCCTGTTGCCCGCGCTCGACCTCGTTCTGGGGAGCGTCGCCACGGTGCCGTCGATCGCCCGGGAGGACAAGGCGTGGGGCGGCACGATCCGGATTGCGTCGCCGTCCGTAGCGCCGATCGCGCCGCCGCGCGACGCACCCGACGCAGGCAAGTGATCGTCGCTCGCCGAGATCGGCGACTCAACCCGCGGCAACCCGGGTGTGCGTCGTGCCACGCAGGCCCGCGCGTGCCCGCCGCTCGTCCAGCGCGGCGGCAAGACCGGTCAGCGAAGCCAGATTGTGCACCGGAAGAAACTCGTCGACGTACGGCAGGATCGCGCGGATTCCCGCCGGCCGCGCCTCGAAGCCCTCGTAGCGGAGCAGCGGGTTGAGCCAGATGAGGCGCGCGCACGACTTCGCCAGCCGCTCGGCCTCGAAGTCGAGGCCCGTGCCGGCGTCGGCGTCGAGGCCGTCGCTGATCAGCAGCACGGCCGCGTTCTGGCCGAGCAGGCGCCGCGACCAGCGCCGATTGAATTCGGCGAGGCAGGCGCCGATGCGCGTGCCGCCCGCCCAGTCGTCGACCGCCGATGCGACCCGTTCCAGCGCGACGTCGACGTCGCGGTGCTTCAGGTACCGGGTGATGTTGGTGAGCCGCGTGCCGAACACCAGCGTGTGCACGCGGTGCCGGTCGTTGGTGATCGCGTGCAGGAAGTGCAGCAGCATCCGCGCATAGCGGTCCATCGACCCCGAGATGTCGCACAGCACGACGAGCGGGGGCGGCCGCCGCGTGCGCGCGCGGAACGCGAGCGGCGCGACGGCGCCCGCAGGCCCGGTCGCCGCGCGCATCGTCGCACGCAGGTCCACGCGCGCGCCGCGACGCGAGGCGCGCGTGCGTCGCTGCGGCCGCTCCGGCAGCGGTAGCTTGAGCCGCGCGAGCATCGCCTTCACCTGCGCCAGTTCCTCGGCCGTCATCGTCGCGAAGTCCTTGCGCTGCAGCACCTCGCGCGGCGAGAACGTGAACGCCGCGTCGAGGTCCACTTCGTCTTCGTCGTCGGGGCGCGCCTCCGGCGGCTTGGGCGGCAGCATCGCCTGCGCGAGCCGCGCCGGCAGGTCGAGCGGCGGCGGCTCCTCGCCGGTGCGGCCGAGCACGCGCGGCAGCTGCGCGGCGACGAGCTTCTCCAGGTGCTTCGGGTTGCGCCAGAAGAGGTCGAACGCCTGCTCGAACAGCACGAGGTGCTCGTGCCGCGACACCAGCACGGCGGCGAGCGCCTCGCGGAAGTCGGTGCGGTTGGCGACCCCGACCGCGTCGACGGCGGCGATCGCGTCGATGACCTTGGCGGGGCCGACCGGCAGCCCCGCAGCACGCAGCACGCGGACGAAGTAGAGGACGTTCTCGGGAAGGCGCCCGCGCGGCGGCAGCATCGGCCCGTGGCGGGGGCCGGGCCCGATCACAGGCGAATGCCCTCGGCGTGCACGTCGGCGACGATCTTCGCCGCGACGTCGGGCGTGAGCGCCCCGACGTCGTCCTGGTACTTGAGCAGCACGCCGATCGTGTCGGCGACCGTCTGCGGGTCGAGCGCGACGCGGTCGAGCGCGATCAGCGCCTCGGCCCAGTCGAGCGTCTCGGCCACGCCCGGCGCCTTGAACAGGTCCAGCGACCGCAGGCGCTGCGTGAACGCGACGACCTCGCGCGCGAGCCGCTCGGGCGCGCGCGGGCACTTGCGGCGGACGATCGCCAGCTCGCGCAGCGCGTCGGGGTAGTCGACCCAGTGGTACAGGCAGCGGCGCTTGATCGCGTCGTGGATCTCGCGCGTGCGGTTCGACGTGACGACGACGACCGGCGGCGACTTCGCGCGGACCACGCCGAGCTCCGGGATCGACACCTGGAAGTCGGACAGCACCTCGAGCAGGTAGGCCTCGAACGGCTCGTCGGTGCGGTCGAGCTCGTCGATCAGCAGCACTGGCGGCACGCCGTCGTCGGGGTCGATCGCCTGCAGCAGCGGGCGCTTCAGCAGGAAGGCCCGCGTGAAGATGTCGTGCGCGAGCGCCTCGCGCGCGACGCCACCGGCCGCTTCGGCCAGCCGGATCTCGATCATCTGCCGCGGGTAGTTCCACTCGTACACGGCCGCCGCCGTGTCGAGGCCCTCGTAGCACTGCAGGCGGACGAGCGTCCGGCCCAGCCCCGCGGCCAGCACCTTGGCGATCTCGGTCTTGCCCACGCCGGCCTCGCCCTCGAGGAACAGCGGGCGGCCGAGCTTCAGGGCGAGGAAGACCGCGGTAGCGAGGCGGCGGTCGGCGACGTAGTCCTGCGCGGTCAGCAGATCCAGCGTGGCGTCGACGGTGGCGGGAAGCGAGACGGCGTGCGACGGCGCGGACATGTGCAGGCGGGATGGGCGGGTGGAGTCGCTAGCATAGCAATTGTCCGCCCCGTCTTCCGCGGCAGGCCGAATCGCGCCGCCTCGGTCGTCGACGCGAGGTCCGAAGCGGCCGCGCTCAGTCCGCGCCGACAGCCGCGGCGGCGGCGAGCGTGGCCGGGTCGAACCACGCGAAGGCCGGCTGCAGCGCGACGACGTCGCCGACGACGATCAGCGTCGGCGGCTCGAGCCGCGCGGCGGTGGCCAGCGCCGGCAGCTCGGCCAACGTGCCGGCGACGACGCGCTGGCTCGGCGTCGTCGCATGCTGGACGACGGCCGCAGGCGTTCCCGGCGCCAGGCCGTGCGCGATCAGCTCGCGCGCGAGGATCGGCAGCCCCATGAGCCCCATATACACGACGAGCGTGTGGCGCGGGCGGGCGAGCGCCCGCCAGTCGAGGTTCATCGATCCGTCCTTCAGGTGCCCGGTCACGAAGGTCACCGCCTGCGCGTGGTCGCGATGGGTGAGCGGGATGCCCGCGTACGCCGCCATGCCGGTGGCCGCGGTCACGCCGGGAACCACTTCGAACGGAATCCCGTGCGCGCGCAGCGCGTCGATCTCCTCGCCGCCGCGTCCGAACACGAACGGGTCGCCGCCCTTCAGACGGACGACGTCGCGGCCTTCGAGCGCCAGCCGGACGAGCAGCGCGTTGATCTCAGCCTGCGGCAGCGCGTGGCAGCCGCGCGACTTGCCGACATAGATGCGCTGCGCTGCGCCGGGCGCGAGTTCGAGGATGCCAGCGCCGACCAGGCGGTCGTGGACCAGCACGGCGGCCTGCGCGATCAGCCTCGCCGCGCGCACGGTGAGCAGGTCCACGCTGCCGGGGCCGGCACCGACCAGGCGAACCGTCCCGACGCGCGGCCGCACCGCCGCCGGCTGCGCGCGCGGGACGGCATAAAGCGGACGCCGCAGCAGTACCGCTCCCGACTCGCCAAACGTCGCGCCCGCACGCATCGCGTCCGCCTTCCCCACCGTGGACTGCCGCGGATTGTCGGCAGCGCCGTACCGGGAATCCTTAAGATCAATCAAGGAATCCGCCGCATGTCGCGGCGCATTCTTGCCGCCCAGAGCGGGCCGGAAGGGGAGCACGACGGCGCTCGCGGCGGGCAGGTCCATCGGGAGGAAAAGAACGTGAATCGTCGATTTGCGGCAGGAGTGCTTGCGCTGGCGGTACTGCCCTGGGCAGCGAGCGGCGCACTCGCACAGCAGGCGCCTGCGCAGCGAAAGGAAATCACGCAGCCGGAGACGGCCTACCAGGCGGGCAGTTCGCCCCTCGCGAGCGTCGACATGTACCAGGACATCAACCCGAAGGCGCCGGCGATGACGAAGGCCGAGTTCGACCGCGCGCGCCAGATCTACTTCGAGCGCTGCGCGGGCTGCCACGGCGTGCTGCGCAAGGGTGCGACGGGCAAGCCGCTCACCCCCGACCTCACGATCGAAAAGGGCTCCGACTACCTGAAGGTATTCATCAAGTACGGCTCGCCCGCCGGCATGCCCAACTGGGGCACGTCGGGCGAGCTCACCGACGCCGACGTCGACCTGATGGCGCGCTACGTGCAGCAGACGCCGCCGCAGCCGCCAGAGTTCGGGATGAAGGAGATGAAGGCGACGTGGAAGGTCATCGTCCCGCCGGGCCAGCGCCCGATGAAGAAGATGAACGACTACAACCTCGACAACCTGTTCTCGACCACGCTGCGCGACACCGGCGAAGTCGCGCTGATCGACGGCGACACCAAGAAGATCATCAACATCGTCAAGACCGGTTACGCCGTGCACATCTCGCGCACGTCGGCCTCCGGGCGCTACCTGTACGTGATCGGGCGCGACGGCAAAATCAACATGATCGACCTGTGGATGGCGAAGCCCGACAACGTGGCCGAGATCCGCATCGGGCTGGAAGCGCGCTCGGTCGACACGTCGAAGCACAAGGGCTACGAGGACAAGTACGCGATCGCCGGCAGCTACTGGCCGCCGCAGCTCGTGATCATGAAGGGCGACACGCTCGAGCCGCTCAAGATCGTCGGCACGCGCGGCATGACCGTCGACACGCAGGAGTACCACCCGGAACCGCGGGTCGCCGCGATCGTCGCGTCGCATTACAAGCCCGAATTCGTCGTCAACGTCAAAGAGACCGGCAAGGTGCTGATGGTCGATTACAGCGACCTCGAGAACCTCAAGGTGACGGAAATCCCGGCGGCGCGGTTCCTGCACGACGGCGGCTGGGACGCGTCGCACCGGTACGTGCTGATGGCCGCGAACCAGTCGAACAAGATCGCGGTCGTCGACGCCAAGGAAGGCAAGAAGGTCGCGCTCGTCGACGTGGACAAGATTCCGCATCCGGGGCGCGGCGCCAACTTCGTGCATCCGACGTGCGGGCCGGTGTGGGCGACCGGGCATCTCGGGAGCGAGAAGATCTCGCTGATCGGCACCGACCCCAAGGGCCATGCGAAGTACGCGTGGAAGGTGTGCGAGACGATCGACGGGCAAGGCGGCGGCAACCTGTTCATCAAGACGCATCCCCGGTCGAAGAACCTGTACATCGACACGCCGCTGCACCCGGACCCGAAGATCGCCGGCTCGGTCGCCGTCTACGACACGAAGAACCTGAAGGCAGGCTACAAGGTGCTGCCCATCGCGGAATGGTCCGGCGTGGGCGAAGGCGCGCGGCGCGTCGTCCAGCCCGAGTACAACAAGGCGGGCGACGAGGTGTGGTTTTCCGTGTGGAGCGCCAAGAACCAGGAATCGGCGCTCGTCATCGTCGACGACAAGACGCTGAAGCTCAAGACGGTGATCCGCGACGCGAAGCTCATCACGCCGACTGGCAAGTTCAACGTCTACAACACGCAGCACGACATCTACTAGGGGGAGATCATGACGCGACGATGGATGGCCGTGGCGACCGGCGCCGCACTCGCGGCGGCACTCGCGCTGCCGGCACTCGCGCAGGACAGCGAGAAGCTGCTGAAGGACAAGGGCTGCACCGCCTGCCACGCCAACGACAAGAAGGTGATCGGCCCCGCGTACAAGGACGTCGCGAAGAAGTACAAGGGCGACGCCGCCGCGCCGGGCAAGCTGGCCGAAAAGGTCGTCAAGGGCGGCCAGGGCGTGTGGGGCCCGATTCCGATGCCGCCCAACAAGGTGAGCGACGACGAGGCGAAGAAGCTGGTCGCCTACATCCTCGCGCTGTAGCGGCGCGAATCGCCCCGTGCGGCGTGCCCTGCTGCCCGCGCTCGTGGTGCTCGCCGTCACGTGCCCCGGTGCGGCAGCCGGCCCGCCGGACGCGGGCACGACCGCCGGCGCCGCGGCGGCAACGGCGCCCGAACCCGCCCGCAGCCGTGCGCTGCTGGCCCTGCTGAGGCAGGACTGCGGCGCGTGCCACGGCATGCGCCTCACCGGTGGACTCGGCCCCGCACTGACGCCCGAGGCGCTGCGAACGAAGCCGCAGTCGGCGCTCGTCGCCACGATCCTGTCCGGACGCGTCGGCACGGCGATGCCGCCGTGGCGACCGTTCCTGACCGAGGCGGAAGCGAGGTGGCTCGTCGTGCAATTGCTCGCCGGAGATCTCGATGCGGCGCGCTGACCGGCGTACCCTCGCGGTGGCGGCCGCCGCCATCGGCCTCGCGGCCGGCGCGGGCGCGCAGCCGCTGCGCGGCACCGGCGATCTCGGCGTCGTGATCGAGCGGGCGAACGGCCGCGTGCAGATCGTCGACACCACGGCGCGTACTTCGCTGGCGACGATCGCGGGCATGGGCGACCTGTCGCACGCGTCGGTCGTGTTCTCGCGCGACGGCCGCTATGCGTACGTGTTCGGCCGCGACGGAGGCCTCACCAAGGTCGACCTGCTCGCGCAACGGATCGAGCGCCGCGTCGTGCAGGCCGGCAACTCGATCGGCGGTGCGATCAGCCAGGACGGCCGCGTGGTCGCCGCGCAGAACTACACGCCGGGCGGAGTCCGCCTGTTCGACGCCGGCACGCTCGAGCCGCTGGCGGACCTGCGCGCGCCGCCTGGCCCCGACGGCACGCCGTCGAAGGTGGTCGGGCTCGCCGACGCGCCGGGCGGCCGGTTCGTCGCCGCGCTGTTCGACGCCGACGCGATCTGGCTGATCGACGCGACGGCGCCGCGCACGCCCCGCGTCGAGACGTTCGCGAACGTCGGCCGCCAGCCGTACGACGGACTGGTCACGCCGGATGGGCGCTGGTACGTCGCCGGACTCTTCGGCGAGGACGGCGTCGCGCTCCTCGACCTCTGGCATCCGGAACGCCGCGTGCGGCGCGTCCTCGACCGCTACGGCCGCGGCGAGGAGCCGCTGCCCGTCTACAAGATGCCGCACCTGCGCGGCTGGGCGCTCGCCGCCGGTCATGCGTACCTGCCTGCGGTCGGCCGCCACGAGGTCCTCGTCGTCGACACGCGCGACTGGCGCGAAGTGACGCGCGTGCCCGTTGCCGGGCAGCCGGTGTTCGCGATCGCACGCCCCGACGCGCGGCAGGTGTGGGTCAACTTCGCGTTTCCCGACAGCGGCAAGGTGCAGGTGATCGACACCGAGACGAACAGCGTCGTGCGCACCCTCGAACCGGGCCGCGCGGTGCTGCATCTCGAGTTCACGCCGCGCGGCGAAGCCGTGTGGATCTCGGCGCGCGACGACGGCAAGGTCGTCGTCTACGACACCGCGACGATCAGCCCGGTCGCGACCCTCGCCGCCGACCATCCGTCCGGCATCTTCTTCACCGCGCGCGCGGCGCGGATCGGCTTCTGACCCGATGGCCGCGTTCGCCGACGTCCTCGAAGCGCGGCTGCTGAACGAGTTCCAGCATCGCTTCCCGCTGGTGCACGAGCCCTTCGCCGCCATTGCCGCGACGCTTCGCGCCGACGAGCGCTGGGTGCGCGCGACGCTCGCGCGTGGTCAGGGGGACGGTCGCGTCAGCCGCGTCGGCGCGGTCTTCCGCCCCGGCGCGATCGGCGCCTCCACGCTGGCGGCGCTGGCGGTGCCGGCGCGCGAGCTCGAGCGCGTCGCGGCGTTGGTTTCGGCGCGCCCCGAGGTCAATCACAACTACGAGCGCGAGCATCGGTACAACCTCTGGTTCGTCGCGGCCGCGCCGGATCGGGAGGCGCTTGCCCGCACGCTCGCGGCCATCGCGCGCGCGACGCGCCTGCAGCCCCTGGTGCTGCCGATGGTAGCCGACTACTGGATCGACCTCGGCTTCGACCTGTGCGCGCCGTCCGCAAAGCGCGCGGGCGATCTACCGGCGTCGCGCCGCGGTCCCGTCGAGCTCGATGCCGCACAGCGCCGCATCGTCGCCGCGCTGGAGCCGGGCCTGCCGCTGGTCCCCGCGCCGTTCGCCACGGTCGCCGCGCAGGCCGGCGTCGGCGAAGCCGACGTGCTGACCCTGCTCGCCGACTGGCTGGCGGAGGGCGTGCTCAGACGGTTCGGCGTCGTCGTGCGCCACCGGGCACTGGGCTACACGGCGAATGCGATGTGCGTGTGGGACGTACCCGACGGCGCCGCGGACGCGCTGGGCGTCGCACTCGCGCGCGAGCCCGGCGTGACGCTGTGCTACCGGCGCGTGCGCGCCGCCCCCGCGTGGCCGTACAACCTGTTCTGCATGCTGCACGGCCGCGACCGGGCGACGGTCGACGGGCGCCGCGCCCAGCTGGTCGCCGCGCACGGACTCGACCGCTTTCCGTCCGCGGTGCTCTACTCGCAGCGTGCCTTCAAGCAGTGCGGCGCACGCTATGCACGGCGCGACGTTGCGCCTGCCGACGCGACGTCGCCGGCGTGAACGGCCGCACGATGGACGCCACCGATCGCCGCATCGTCGATTCGCTGCACGGCGGATTCCCGTTGTGCGAGCGGCCGTACCTCGCCGCCGCGGCCGTGCTGGACCTGACGGAGGACGAGCTGATCGCGCGGCTCGACCGGTTGCTGGCCGACGGGACGCTGACGCGCTTCGGTCCGCTGTTCGACGCGCAGGCGCTGGGCGGCGCGCTCACGCTGGCTGCCATGCAGGTGCCCGCTGCCGACTGGGATCGCGTCGTGGCAGTCGTCAACGCGCGGCCCGAGGTCGCGCACAACTACGCACGCGAGCACGCGTTCAACCTGTGGTTCGTCCTCGCCACCGAGACGCCCGAGGGCATCGCGGCAGCCGTCGCGCGCATCGAGCGCGAGACGGGGCTGCCCGTCAGCGCGTTTCCGAAGGAACGCGAATACTTCGTCGAGTTGCGCCTGCCTGCGTGACCGCCGGATGAACGCACTGCTGCCCATCACCGAACTCGACCGCGCGCTGGTCCGCGCCACGCAGGGTGGTTTGCCGCGCGTCCGGCGTCCGTACCACGCGATCGCGGCGGCGATCGGCGTCGCGCCGGAGGTCGTGATGGCGCGCTTCGCCGCGTTGCTCGCCGCCGGCGCGATCAGGCGGATCGGCGCGGTTCCCAACCACTACCGGCTCGGCTGGACGGCCAACGGGATGAGCGTGTGGGACGTCGACGACGCCGCCGTGGACGCGCTCGGCCCGCGCGTCGGCGCGCTCGACTTCGTCTCGCACTGTTACCGGCGGCCGCGCCGGCTGCCGGCGTGGCGCTACAACCTGTTCGCGATGGTGCACGGCCGCGCCCGCACCGAGGTCGAGGCAAAGGTCGCGGAGATCTCCGCGTTGCTCGGATCGGCCGCGCGTGCGCACGAGGTCCTCTACAGCACCCACATCCTCAAGAAGACCGGGCTGCGCTTCGGCCCGGCCGCCTGAACCCGACGCCGCCATGTTCCGCGTCTCCCGTTACCTGCAGGAATTGAAGGTCCCGACTCCGGTCGGCCCGAAGCGCGCGCAGCCCGGGCCCGTGGTGATCTGGAACCTCGTCCGTCGCTGCAACCTCGCCTGCCGCCACTGCTACTCGATCTCCGCCGACATCGACTTTCCCGGCGAGCTCACCACCGCCGAAGTGTTCCGCACGATGGACGACCTCAAGGCGTTCGGCGTTCCGGTGCTGATTCTGTCGGGCGGGGAGCCGCTGCTGCGGCCGGACCTCCTCGCGATCGCGCGACGGGCGAAGGCGCTCGACTTCTACGTCGGCCTGTCGACCAACGGCACGCTGATCGACGCCGCCAGCATCGGCGCGATCGCCGCCGTCGGCTTCGACTACGTCGGCATCAGCCTCGACGGCATCGAGGCGACGCACGACCGCTTCCGGCGCAAGGCCGGCGCGTTTGCCGCCTCGCTGGCCGGCGCACGGCGATGCCGCGATGCGGGCATCAAGGTCGGGTTGCGCTACACGCTGACGCAGGACAACGCGCACGACCTGCCCGGCTTGCTCGAGCTCATGGAGTGGGAGCGCGTCGACAAGTTCTACCTGTCGCACCTCAACTACGGCGGCCGCGGCAACGTGAACCGCAAGTCCGACGCGCACTTCCGCACGACGCGCGCCGCGATGGACCTGCTGTTCGACACGGCGTGGGCGCACGTCGAGGCCGGCCGGCCGCGCGAGTTCGTCACCGGCAACAACGACGCGGACGCGGTGTACCTGCTGCACTGGGTCCGGACACGGTTCCCGGAGCGCGAGGCGCACCTGCGCGCGAAGCTCGCGCAATGGGGCGGCAACGCGTCAGGTGTGAACGTCGCCAACATCGACAACGTGGGCGACGTGCACCCCGACACGTTCTGGTGGAACCACCGGCTCGGCAACGTTCGCGAGCGACCGTTCTCCGCCATCTGGCAGGACACGTCGGATCCGCTGCTGGCGGGCATGAAACGTGCGCCGCGCGCGATCAAGGGCCGGTGCGGCGCGTGCGGCTACCTCGACGTATGCGGCGGCAACACGCGGGTTCGCGCCTTCCAGCTCACCGGTGACCCGTGGGCCGAGGACCCGGGCTGTTATCTCGACGACGAGGAGCTCGGCATCCCGGGCGGCGGCGCGCGCGTCGCGCGGTCGCCCTACGTCCGCGTGCGCCGGAGTGTCGCGGCATGAGCGGACGGCGCGGCATCGGCGTGATCGCCGCGGCGCTGGCGTTCCTCGGCGCGAGTGCGGCCGACGGCGAGTCCGGCGCCGCCCGCGACTACGCGACGCATTGCGCGGTGTGCCACGGCAACGACCGGCTGGGAGGTACCGGGCCCGCCCTGCTGCCCGAGAACCTGGAGCGCCTGCGCAAGCCCGCCGCGGCCGACACGATCGCGAAGGGCCGCCATGCGACGCAGATGCCGGCGTTCGCCGACCGCCTGCGCCCGGATGAAATCGATGCGCTCGTCGCCTACGTGTACGCGCCCCCCGCGATTCGGCCCGCCTGGGGCCGGCCGGAGATCGAGGCGTCGCGCGTGGTTCTGCAGGGCGGGAGCGCGCTTCCCGACCGCCCGCAGCACGGGGCCGACCCGCTCAACCTCTTCGTCGTCGTCGAGTCGGGCGACCACCACGCGTCGATCCTCGACGGCGACCGGCTCGAGCGCATCGCGCGGTTTCCGACGCGCTACGCGCTGCACGGCGGCCCCAAGTTCACGCCGGACGGCCGCTTCGTGTTCTTCGCATCGCGGGACGGCTGGGTCAGCAAGTACGACCTGTGGTCGCTGCAGATGGTCGCGGAAGTCCGCGCCGGCATCAACACGCGCAACATCGCGGTATCCGGCGACGGCCGGTGGGTCGTCGCCGGCAACTACCTTCCGCACACGCTGGTCGTGCTCGACGCGCGCGACCTTGCACCCGTCAAGGTAATCGCCGTCGCCGACAAGTCGGGCAAGCCGTCGCGCGTGTCCGCCGTGTACGACGCCGCGCCGCGCAAGAGCTTCATCGTTGCGCTGAAGGACATTGCCGAGGTGTGGGAGCTGCCGTACGACCCGAAAGCCCCGCCGCTCTACGAGGGCTACGTCCACGACTACCGGTCGGGCGAAGGCGTGGCCGAAGGCGGAACCTTTCCGGTGCGCCGCATCGTCCTCGACGACATCCTCGACGACTTCTTCTTCGACGGCAGCTACGATCACCTGATCGGCGCGTCGCGGGAAGGGGGCCGCGGCCAGGTGGTCAACCTCAACGTCCGCCGCAGGATCGCGACGGTCGACCTGCCCGGCCTGCCGCACCTCGGCTCCGGCATCGCGTGGGACTGGAACGGGACGCCCGTGGTCGCGACGACGAACCTGCGCGATGCCGTGGTCAGCGTGATCGACATGAAGGCGTGGAAGACGATCGCCGCCGTCCCGGTCAACGGACCCGGGTTCTTCCTGCGCAGCCACGAGGCCACGCCTTACGCGTGGGTCGACGCGATGAACAGCGCGGCGAAGGATACGCTGCAGGTGATCGACAAGCGCACGTTCGCCGTCGTGGCCGCCGTCACGCCGGCGCCGGGCAAGACCGTCGCCCACGTCGAGTTCGACCGCCATGGCAAGTACGCGCTCGCCAGCGTCTGGGAGTTCGATGGTGCGATCGTCGTCTACGACGCCGCGACGTTCGCCGAGGTCAAGCGCATTCCCGCGGCCCGGCCCGTGGGCAAGTACAACGTCTGGAACAAGGTCAACCACTCGGCGGGCACCAGCCATTGACGCGCGGGCGCGCCCGACGACGGCGAACGCCCTTAAGTCACCGCTGATTGCGTTTGGTCATGCTGCGCCGGACCGGTCCGTGCTAACGTTCGGCGCCGCAGGTTACTGCCCCATGTCCCGGAACCACGGTCATGGACGGCGGCCGGCAGCAAAGGAGACTCGACGGGCCGGCGAGACACGGTCCGCCATTCGACCCACGACAGAGAGGATCGCCATGAAGGGTTTCATCGTCGCAGCCGCCATCACCCTCATCGCCAGCACCTCCGCATTCGCCACTTCCCCGGCGTGCGAGGCGCAGGCCACCGAAAAGAAGCTGGCCGGCGCGGCCAAGACCAGCTTCGTCAAGAAGTGCGAGAAGGACGCGGCCGCGGCCGCCACCAAGACCTGCGAGACGCAGGCCGCCGACAAGAAGCTCGCGGGCGCGGCCAAGACGAGCTTCGTCAAGAAGTGCGTGACGGACACCGTCGCCGCCGCGAAGTAGCCGGGCGTACCGGTCGCCCGCGACGAATGCGCGGTCGCGGGTGACCCCCAGAGCGGCGGGCACGCCCCGCCACCCGCGGCGTCAGCGCAATTCGACGGCCACGTCGCCCGTGTTGTCGATGGTGGACGTGCGCAGGAACGTCCCGCGCAATGCGTCCTTCTTTCCCCCGGCCTCGGCGCTGCACGCGATGCGCACGACGAGCGCCGGCCCGGCGACGTTGAAGCTCACCGGGCAGTCGGCCCCCGGGAGCAGCTGCGGGCACGACGCCTGCGCCAGAACCGTGCCGAAGTTGGTGCTACGAAGGGTCAGGCGAACGTCGTAGACCGGCTTGGTGTCGACGTTGACGACCGCGCACTCGACACGGTCGCCCGTTCCCGCGACGGTCGACAGCGGTCCCGCGTGGATCGCGATTTCCGCTTGGCCGCAGGTGCTCCAGGCGACGCACATCAGCGCGGCCGCGATGCGGCCCGCCGTCGTGCCAGGCAGGTTTCGGGACATGGCGTTTCCTCTCGGACGGCACGCGCCGCGGAGGGCCGGCACGCTGGGCCCGGCGAGCCGCGCGGGGGCGCTCCCGCCGCCGTTCAGTCTACGTTTCGCCGATCCCCGTTGAAACGCCCACGCCGCCCGCGGCACCTCGCGCCGCCGGGCGCCCTCCACCGGGCCCGCGACGACGACCGAAACGCGGTCCGAATCGCCGTTGGCGGTACGAGCGAGCGGCGCGGCGAGCGCACTGGACAAGGTCCGGGGCCGGTGCGAAGATTTTCGGCGCTTCGCGATCCGGACGGGGAGACGAAATGCCGAACGTCACGCTGCACGTCAACGGCGCCCCACGGACGGTCGACGTCCGCGACACCGATGAGCCGCTGCTGTACGTGCTGCGCAACGCGCTGTCGCTGACCGGCGCCAAGTTCGGCTGCGGCCTCGGGCAGTGCGGCGCGTGCACGGTGATCGTCGACGGCGAGGCCGTCCGGTCGTGCCTCGTGCCGGTCGCGAAGGCGGCGGGCACGAAGATCACGACGATCGAGGGCCTCGGCACGGCGGAGAAGCCTCACCCGCTGCAGGCGGCGTTCGTCGCCGAGCAGGCGGCGCAGTGCGGCTACTGCGTCACGGGGATGGTGATGACCGGCGCGGCGCTGCTCGCGCGCAAGCCGGTGGCCACGGAGGCCGAGGCGCGGGCGGCGCTCTCCGGCAACCTGTGCCGCTGCGGCACGCACCAGCGCATCCTGCGCGCCGTGATGCGCGCCGCGCAGGGAGCCAAGGCATGAACGCCCCCCGCTCCCGCACGCGACGGCAATTCCTTCAGGCCGGCGGCGCGCTCGTCGTCGGCTTCACGCTGCCGGCTCCGGCATTCGCGCAGCGTCCGGCCGGCATCGACGCCGCGCTCGGCAAGCCGCTCGGCACGGACGTCGTCGACGGCTTCCTCGCCGTCAACGGCGACGGCACGGTCACGGTCTTCTCGGGCAAGGTCGACCTGGGCCAGGGGTTGCGCATCGCGATCCCGCAGATGGCCGCCGAGGAACTGGGTCTCGGCGTCGAGCGCATCGTGCTGGTCGAAGGCGACACGGCGCTGACGCCCGACCAGGGCGCGACTGCCGGCAGCTCCGGCATCATGCGCGGCGGCGTGCAGATCCGGCAGGCCGCGGCGACGGCGCGCGAAGCGCTGGTCGGCCTCGCGGCGGCGCGCACCGGCAAGGCGCCTGCCGAATTCGACGTCGTGGACGGCGAGGTGCGCCCGAAAGCCGGCGGCGCCGGCATGCGCTTCGCCGATCTGGTCGCAGGCAAGCGGCTCGAGCTCAAGGTCGACGCGAAGGCGAAACTGCGCGAGCCGTCGACCTACAAGGTCGTCGGCAAGCCGCTCGCGCGGCCCGACGTGCCGGGCAAGGTCGCCGGCCGGCACGTGTTCGTCCACGACTTCCGGGTCGACGGCATGCTGCACGCGCGCATCGTCCGGCCGCCGGCCGTCGGCGCCACGCTGCTCGCCGTCGACGACGCGTCGATCAAGGCCATTCCCGGCGCGCGTGTCGTGCGCATCCGCGACTTCCTCGCGGTCGTGGCCGGCACCGAGTGGGACGCGGTCTCCGCCGCGCGGATGCTGAAGGTGCAGTGGTCCGACGCGACGACGCTGATCGGTGCCGGCGCCGTGCGCGCGGCGCTGCGCGCGGGTCCCTTCGCCGGCGACGAGACGCTGGTGAAGAAGGGCGACGCGAGGGCGGCGCTCGCCGGTGCGAAAAAGGTCGCCGCCGAGTTCTACTGGCCGCTGCAGTCGCACGCCGCGATGGGCCCGTCGTGCGCGGTCGCCGACGTCCGCGACGGCAAGGCCACCATCTGGTCGGCGTCGCAGGCCACGCATCGCTTCCGCGAGACCATCGCGCGCGCGCTCGCACTGCCGAAGGACGCCGTGCGCGTCGTCTACCTCGACGGGTCCGGCTGCTTTGGGATGAACGGCCACGACGACGCGGCCACCGACGCGGCGCTGGTGTCGCGGGCCGTCGGGCGACCGGTGCGCGTCCAGTGGTCGCGCGAGGACGAGCACGGCTGGGACCCCAAGGGACCGCCGCAGCTGCTCGCGCTCGAGGGCGCGCTCGCCGCCGACGGGCGCATCGACGCGTGGCGCACCGAGATGTGGATCCCGAAGGCCACCGCGAGCCTGCCCAACATGCCGCTGCTCGCGCTCGACGCCGCCGGCATCGCGCAGACCCCGGGGATCACGACCGGCCTCATCAGCCAGAACGGCGACCCGCCGTACGCCGTGCCGCACCAGGAGGTCGTCGTCCACTGGCTGCCGACGTCGCCGCTGCGGCCGTCGAACTTCCGCGCACCGGGCAAGGTCGCCAACTGCTTCGCCGTCGAGAGCTTCACCGACATGCTCGCCGCCGCGGCGCGGCGCGACCCCGTGGAGTTCCGGCTCCAGGCGCTGTCCGACCCGCGCGGCGTCGAGGTGATCCGGCGCACCGCCGCGCTGATCGGCTGGCAGCCGCGGCCGTCGCCGGGCGGGACGGGCCGCGGGCGCGGCTTCGCCTACATCCACTACAAGCACAACGAGACGTACGTCGCGATGGCGATCGAGGCCGACGTCGACAAGGCGTCGGGCGCCATCCGCGTGCGGCGCGTCGCCTGCGCGCACGACTGCGGCCTCGTCATCAACCCGGATGCGCTGAAGCTGCAGGTCGAGGGCAACATCCTGCAGACGCTGTCGCGCGCGCTCTTCGAGGAGGTCGCGTTCGACCGCGCACGCGTGACGAGCGTCGACTGGGCGAGCTACCCAATCCTGACGTTCGCCGACGCGCCGGAAATACTGATCGACGTCGTCGACCGTCCGCAGGAGCCGCCGCTGGGTGCGGGCGAGGCGTCCGCGACGCCGGTGCCTGCGGCGCTCGCCAACGCCGTGTACGACGCCGTCGGCGCGCGGGTGACGACCGCGCCGCTCACGCGCGAGCGCGTGCGCGCGGCGATGGGCTGACCGCTGTCGACGGCGGGTCGACCGCGCGCGACCCCGTGCGGGTGCGCGCGGTCCGGGGGGATCAGCCTGCGGCCGCGACCGCCCGCGACGCCATGACGGAGACGAGGTGCGCCCGGTACTCGGGCGAGCCGTGCAGGTCGCGGTTCAGTCCGTCCGCGCTCACCTTGACGGCCTTCGCGGCATCCGCAGTGAAGCTCTTCGCCAGAGCGTCCTCGAGCGGCTTGCACCGGAACACGCCCGACGCGGCACCGGTCACCGCGACGCGCACGCCGCCGGCCGTCTGTGCGACGAAGACGCCGACCAGCGCAAAGCGCGACGCGGGCTGCGCGAACTTCGCGTAGGCGGCCTTCTTCGGAACCGGGAAGCTCACCGAGGTGATGATCTCGCCGTCGGCGAGCGCCGTCTCGTACATGCCCTTGAAGAACTCGTCGGCGGCGATCTTGCGCCGATTGGTGTGGACGGTCGCGCCGAGTCCCAGCACCGCGGCCGGGTAATCGGCGGCCGGATCGTTGTTGGCGAGCGCGCCACCCAGCGTGCCCATGTTGCGGATCTGCCGGTCGCCGATGCCCTCGGCGAGCGCCGCGAGCGCCGGGATCGCCGCCTTCACGTCCTTCGACGCGGCGACTTCGGCGTGGCGCGTCATCGCGCCGATCACGAGGTGATCGCCGTCCTTGCGGATGCCCTTCAGTTCCGCGATGCCGGAGAGGTCGACCAGCGTGCCCGGCTGCGACAGCCGCAGCTTCATCGCGGCGACGAGGCTCTGCCCGCCGGCCAGCGGCTTGCCGCCGGTCTGCCCGAGCAGCGCGGCCGCGCTGGCGACGGAATCGGCCTTCTTCAGTTCGAAGCTGTACATGGTGCGTTCTCCGTTCAGCCGCGCGCGGCGCGGATGGCCTGCCAGACGCGATGCGGTGACGCCGGCATGTCGAGGTGCTTGACGCCGACCCCCAGCAGCGCGTCGTGCACGGCGTTCATCATCGCCGCCGGCGCGCCGATCGCGCCCGCCTCGCCGCAGCCCTTCGCCCCCAGCGGATTGTGCGTGCACGGCGTCACGCGCGTGTCGACCTTGAACGACGGCACGTCGTCGGCGCGCGGCAGCGCGTAGTCCATGTAGCTGCCCGACAGCAGCTGGCCGCTCTCGGCGTCGTACACGCAGTTCTCGAGCAGCGCCTGCCCGATGCCCTGCGCGAGCCCGCCGTGCACCTGCCCCTCGACGATCATCGGGTTGATGATGTTGCCGAAGTCGTCGCACGCGGTGAACCGCGCCACCTCGACCACGCCCGTGTCGGGGTCGATCTCGACCTCGCAGATGTGCGTGCCGGCCGGGTAGGTGAAGTTGGTGGGATCGTAGAAGGCGGTCTCGTCGAGGCCCGGCTCCAGCTTGTCGAGCGGATAGTTGTGCGGCACGTAGGCGGCGAGCGCCACCTCCGCGAACGCCTTGCTGCGGTCGGTGCCGGCCACGGTGAACTTGCCGTCCTTGAATTCGATGTCGGCCTCGGCCGCCTCCAGCAGGTGCGCGGCGATCTTCTTCCCCTTGGCGATCACCTTGTCGACGGCCTTGACGATCGCGGTGCCGCCTACCGCGAGCGACCGCGAGCCGTACGTGCCCATGCCGAACGGCACGCGCCCCGTGTCGCCGTGCACGACCTCGACCGTGTTGATGTCGATGCCGAGCCTGGCGGCGACCACCTGCGCGAACGTCGTCTCGTGGCCCTGTCCGTGGCTGTGCGAGCCGGTGAACACCGTCACGCCGCCGGTCGGGTTGACGCGCACCTCGCCCGCCTCGAAGAGCCCCGCCCGCGCGCCCAGCGCGCCGGCCACATTCGACGGCGCGAGTCCGCACGCCTCGATGTACGACGAGTAGCCGATGCCGCGGAGCTTGCCGCGCTTGGCCGATTCCGCCTTGCGCGCGGCGTAGCCGGCGACGTCGGCCGCGGCCATCGCGCCGTCGAGCGTCGCGTCGTAGTTGCCGGTGTCGTACGTCAGCGCCACCGGCGTCGCGTACGGGAACGTGCGGATGAAGTTGCGGCGGCGGATCTCGTCCTGCGCTAGCCCAAGGTCCACGCCCGCCTGGTGCACCAGCCGCTCGACGACGAACGTCGCCTCCGGCCGGCCCGCGCCGCGATAGGCGTCGACCGGCACCGTGTTGGTGAACGACGCCGTCACCTCGGCGTAGATCGCGGGCGTCGTGTACTGGCCGGCGAGCAGCGTCGCGTAGAGGATCGTCGGGATGCACGACGCGAATGTCGACAGGTACGCGCCCATGTTCGCCGTGGTGATCACGCGCATCGCGAGGAACTTCCCGTCGCGGTCGCACGCGAGCTCCGCGTGCGTCACGTGGTCGCGGCCGTGCGCGTCGGAGACGAACGCCTCGCCACGCTCCGCCGCCCACTTGATCGGCCGGTTCACGCGCTTCGACGCCCACACCATCGCCGTTTCCTCGGCGTACAGGTAGATCTTCGAGCCGAAGCCGCCGCCGACGTCGGGGGCGATCACGCGCACCTTCGTCTCGGGCAGGCCCAGCACGAAGGCCGTCATCAGCAGCCGCTCGACGTGGGGATTCTGGTTGGCGACGTACAGCGTGTACGAATCGTCGGCGCGGCTGTACGAAGCCACGGCCGCGCGCGGCTCGATCGCGTTCGGCACGAGCCGGTTGTTGACGATGTCGACCTTGGCGACGTGTGCGGCCTTCGCGAACGCGGCGTCGACCGCCGCCTTGTCGCCCAGCGCCCACGTGTAGCACTTGTTGCCCGGCGCCTCAACGTGGATCTGCGGCGCGCCGGGCTTCAGCGCGTCGACGCAATTGACCACCGCCGGCAGCACCTCGTAGTCGACGTCGATCAGCTCCGCCGCGTCCTTCGCCTCGTGCGGAGACTCGGCGACGACCAGTGCGACCGGATCGCCGACGTGGCGTACCTTGCCCTGCGCCAGCACCGGATGCGGCGGCTCGTTCATCGGCTTGCCGTCGGTGCCGGTGATGAGCCAGCCGCACGGCAGGCCGTTGACGCCCTCGAGATCGGCGCCGGTGAACACGGCGATCACGCCCGGTGCGGCCTTCGCCTTCGTCGTGTCGACCTTGCGGATCTTCGCGTGCGCGTGCGGCGAGCGCAGGAAATACGCGTGCGTGTGGTGCGGCGGGTTGACGTCGTCGGTGTACTGCCCCGTGCCGGTCAGGAAGCGCAGGTCCTCCCTGCGGCGGACCGCCTGGCCGATCAGGCCGGAATCGTTGGCACCCATCGCCGTTCTCCTTACTTCGCCATCGCAGCGGCGCCCTGCGCCACCGCACGGACGATGTTGTGGTAGCCGGTGCACCGGCACAGGTTGCCCTCGAGCTCCTCGCGGATCGTCTTCTCGTCGGGCTTCGGGTGGCGCGCGACGAGGTCGATCGCGCTCAGCACCATGCCCGGCGTGCAGAAGCCGCACTGCAGCCCGTGGCACTCCTTGAACGCCGCCTGCATCGGGTGCAGCGTGCCGTCGGCGGCCGCGAGCCCCTCGATCGTGACGACCCTGGCGCCATTCGCCTGCGCGGCCAGCAGGTTGCACGCCTTGACGGCGCGACCGTCGAGATGGACGGTGCACGCGCCGCACTGGCCGGTGTCGCAGCCGACGTGCGTGCCGGTGAGGGCGAGCTCGTTGCGCAGGAAGTCGACGAGCAGCGTGCGCGCATCGACGGTGGCGCTCACCGGCTTGCCGTTGACGGTCATGGAAAGCTGGACGGACACGAGCATCTCCTCCGAAGGGGCCGCGATCAGGCGGATGGGTGGCGGGTACGGCGAAAACGAGGACGCCTAGGATACTGCGCGGCCTCCACGACAGCAATGCGACGTGCGTCGCGCGGCCCGGTTGCCGCACCGCAACAAGCATGGTTGCCCAGTGAAGCGTCGCGAAGTACGGCGCGCGGTTCTCCATGTACCGCCGGGACCGCGCAGCGCTTGCCTCGTCGTGCGGCTGCAGGACTTCGCGCGCACGCGCCGGTCCCGAGTCGTTGCGCTTTCCCGGCGTACCCTTCGGCGCGTGCATCGGCGCTCGCCATTCGCTCGACCGTGGTTCCGGCAGCCGCTAAGATGGTTGCCGGACGCGCCCGCCGCGGGCGCGCATGTCCATGAGCCATCGACGGCACGACCCCTCGCGCAGGAGCTGGATTCGTTGCGCCGCGGCCGGAACCGCCGCCGAGCGCGTTCCGGCCGCGTGGCCCGCCCCGCGCGCGGAAACGGTGTCGCGTTCCGCCGGATTCGCGGTGGCAGGCGCGTCCTCGCGGCCGCTCGTCGTGCGGGGCACCACGGGCTGATGGCGCGCGCGCAGCGCATCCTGCTCGTCGGCGGCGGCCACAGCCACGTCGAGGTGCTGCGGCGCTTCGCGCTGCGCCCGGACCCGCAGGTCGCGCTGACGCTCGTGTCCCCCGAGCCGGACACCGCCTACTCGGGCATGCTGCCGGGGCTCGTCGCCGGGCTGTACACGCGGGCCGAGGCGCACATCGCACTCGCGCCGCTCGCACGCTGGGCCGGCGCGCGCTTCCTGACGGACCGGGTGGAGTCGCTCGACCTGTACACGAAGACCGCGGCGATGGCCGACGGCGTGCGCGAGCCCTTCGACTTCGTGTCGCTCGACGTCGGCTCCGTCCCCGACGACCGCGTGCGCGGCGCCCGCGCGCACGCGATCGGCGTCAAGCCGGTACCCGCGTTCCTCGCGGCGTGGGAGCGCATCGAGGCGGACGCCGCGGCCGGCGCCGTGCGCACGATCGCCGTCGTCGGCGGCGGCGCCGCGGGCATCGAGGTCCTGCTCGCGATGCACGGCCGCCTCGGTGCCGTGCTCGGTGCGGGCGCGCCCCGGTTCGCGCTCATCACCGACCGGCCGCACCTTCTGCCCGAGCATCCGCGCGCGGTCCGGACCCGCGTCGGCCGCATTCTCGTCGAGCGAGGCGTCGCGCTGCATTTCGACAGTGCCGCCGCGGCCGTGGAGCCCGGGGCGGTCGTCGACGCGCACGGCCGGCGGATCGCCGCGGATCGCATCGTCTGGGCCGTCGCCGCATCCGCGCATCCGTGGCTCGCGGCATCGGGCCTCGCGTGCGACGACCGCGGGTTCGTGCGGGTCGACGACGCCCTGCGCTCGCCGTCGCACGCGTTCGTGTTCGCCGCCGGGGACTGCGCGGCGCAGATCGGGCATCCGCGCCCCAAGTCCGGCGTCTTCGCCGTGCGCCAGGGTCCGCCGCTCGCCGCCAACCTGCGCAGCGCGGCGCACGGTGCGCCGACGACGGCGTTCGTGCCGCAGCGCAGGACGCTTGCGCTCATCACGACCGGCGGCCGCCACGCGATCGCCTCGCGCGGGCCGTTCGTCGCGGAAGGTGCGTGGGTCTGGCGCTGGAAGGACCGGATCGACCGGCGTTTCATGGCAAAGTACGTGCCGCCCGCCGCGCAGGCGGCCGTTGCCCGCGAAGGACCGAAGCCATGACCCCCGTCAACGACCCGGTGCTCGCCGTCGCGGTGCGCGCGGCGCGCACCGCCGCGAGCATCGTCGTGGACGCGGCGCGCGACCTGAAGCGCCTGCCGACGATCGCGAAGGAGCGCGGCGAGCTCGCGTCCGGCGCCGACTTCGAGGCGGAGGACGCGATCGTCGCGTCGATCCGCGCGGCATTCCCGGAGCACGCGATCCTGGGCGAGGAATCCGGGCACTTCGCGGGCGCGCGCGACGGCGGCGGGTACAAGTGGATCGTCGACGCGATCGACGGCGCCGAGAATTTCCTGCACGGTTTTCCGTACTACGCGGTCACCGTGGCGCTCGCCCACGGCACCGAGATCACGCACGCCGTCGTCCTCGATCCCGTGCACGACGAATTGTTCACCGCGGTCAGCGGCAAGGGCGCGTACTGCAACGGTGCGCAGGTGCGCGTCTCCGCGTGCCTGCAGCTCGCGGATGCCCTCGTGGGCACGGTGATCCCGCCGCGCGACAGCCCGCAGCTCGCGGCGTACCTGCCGGCGCTGAACGCCCTCGCCGGCCGGTGCGCGGGCCTGCGGCGCGCCGGATCCGCGTCGCTCGACCTCGCGCACCTCGCGGCGGGCCGGCTCGACGGCTTCTGGATGACGGGCGTAAGACCGGGGGATCTCGCCGCGGGCGCGCTGCTCGTCAAGGAGGCCGGCGGGCGCGTCGGCGACTTCGCGGGCGGGACGCAGTTTCTGCGCGCGAGCGACGTCGTCGTTGCCGCCCCCGGACTGTTCAATCCGCTGCGGGAAGCGGTCGCGGCGGCCCGGTAGGCACCGGCACGCGAGTCGCGGCCTGCCGGGTCGGAAACGCTACCCGGCCGGGCGTTTCTTCAGCCCGGACCTCGCGCGCCGGCGGGACGTGCGGCCGCCCGCGCCGCGAGCTGGTCCGCGAGCGCTTGCGCAATCTCGACGCCCTCGTTCGCGGCGCGCGCCGCCAGCACCGCGCGCCGCGCCCCCGGCAACCGCACGCCTGCCTCGGCGGTCATCGCGGCGACCAGCGCCTCGACCCGATCGAAGTAGACGCCACGGCCGGCGAGCGCATCGGGGTCGATCACGAGAAATGCCTGCCCGATGCGCGGCGGCCGGCCTTCGTCGACGAAGAACGAGTCCGCCTCGAATCCCATCGCCGCGCCGGTGAGCGCGCACGCGATGAGCTCGACCATCAGCGCGAGCATCGCGCCCTTCGTGCCGCCCATCGGCAGCATCGAGCCGGCGAGGCCGGCGTTCGGGTCGGTCGTCGGCTTGCCGTCCCTGTCGACCGCCCAGCCCAGCGGAATCGGCCGGCCCTCCTTCGCCGCGACCATCAGCTTGCCGCGCGCGACCTCGGACAGCGACAGGTCGATCGTCAGCGGCAGGTCGCCGCGGCGCGGAAAGATCGCGGCGATCGGATTCGTGCCGAACAGCGCGCGCGTGCCGCCGGCCGCCGGCATCGCCGCCGGCGAGTTGCCGAACGCGAGCCCCACGAGCTGCGCTTCCGCGACCGGCCCGAGGTGATACGCGGCGACGCCGAAGTGATGGCTGTTGGTCACGCCCGCGAAGGCGACGCCGAACTCGCGCGCCCGGCGGATCGCCTCGGCGACCGCGAGCGCGCAGGCGGGAAACGCGAGGCCCTCGTGCGCGTCGATCAGCACGGCGCCGCCGCGGCCCGCGCGCACGGTGGGCACCGCATCGCCGCTGGCGCGACCGTTGGCGAGGTGCGTCGCGTACTGCGCAATGCGCGCAAGGCCGTGCGACGCCAGCCCTTGCGCTTCCGCATCGACCAGCGCCTGCGCGGTCGAGTCGGCCATCGCGGCGTTGGCGCCGGCATTGCGCAGTGCACCGGCGGCCAGTGCGCGCAGCTCCGTGAGCGTGAACCTCGGCATGCGGCGCTCCTTCAGGCCCCGGCGAGCGCCGCCGCGACCTTTTCGGCGATCAGCGTGGACACCCGCGCGTTGGATTCGCGGGTCACGCCCGCGATGTGCGGCGTGAGGACGAGGTTCGGGCAGCCCGCCAGCGGCGAACCCGCCGCGAGCGGCTCGCGCTCGAACACGTCGAGCGCCGCGCCGCCCAGCCGGCCGGCGCGCAGCGCGGCGGCGACCGCGGCCTCGTCCACGACGCCGCCGCGCGCCGTGTTCACGAGGATCGCGTCGGGCTTCATCCGCGCGAGCCGCGTCGCGTCGATCAGCCCGCGCGTCGAAGGCGTCAGCGGCGCGTGCAGCGATACGACGTCGGCCTCGGCCAGAAGCGCGGGCAGCTCCCGTGCATGCGTACCGTGCGCCGTCCAGACCGGCGAGGACGCCGGCACTTCCGGATCGTAGCCGAGGACACGCATGCCCAGTCCTTGGGCGAGCTTGCCGGTCAGGCGCCCGATGCCGCCGAAGCCGATGAGGCCGAGCGTCTTGCCGCCGATCTCGCGTCCGCCGGACAGCGGTCCGCGCGGCCACGCGCCTTCGGCGACGGCCGTCGTCGACTGGTATGCGCCGCGCAGCAGCAGCATCGCGGTGCCGACGACGTACTCGGCGACGGCAAGCGCGTTGGCGCCGGTCGCCGGAATGACCTCGACGCCGCGCGCGGCGCACGCCGTCGTGTCGATGTTGTCGAGGCCGACCCCGAGCCGCCCGACGACCCGGAGCGCGGCCGCGGCCGCGAGCAGTTCGGCGTCGACCTGCGTGCGGTTGCGCACGATGAGCCCCCGTGCGTCGGCGAGCGCGGCCAGGAGGTCGTGCCGCCGGTCGACGAGACCGGGGTCGTAGTTCACGGCGAAGCGGGCGGCCAGGGTCGCCACCGCCGCGTCGTCCATGAATTCGCTGATGATGATGCGCACGGAGTTCATCGATCTCACCAAACGGATTGCCCTAGGGCGACGGTCGGGCGCCGCTTACCGCTGCCACGGCAGCCGGTCGAGGTCGACGTTGCCGCCGGTCACGACGACGCCGACGGACTTGCCCCGGACGGCAAGCGTGCCTTCGAGGATCGCGGCGAGCGGCACCGCGGACGAGGGTTCGATCACGATCTTCATCCGCTCCCACGTTGCGCGCATCGCGGCGACGATGGCCTCCTCGCTGCAGGTGCCGATGGCGGCGACGTGCGCGCGCAGCGCGCGCAGCGTACGCTCCGACAGCGTCGCCCGCAGGCCGTCGGCGATCGTGTGCGGATGCGGCATCGGCTGCACGGTCCCGGCGGCGAGGCTGCGCGCCGCGTCGTCGGCACCGGCCGGCTCCGCGCCCAGCACCTCGATGTCCGGCCGGACGCCCTTCGCCGCGATCGCGGTGCCCGCCAGCAATCCGCCGCCGCCCACGGGCGCGACGACGACGTCGAGGTCAGGCACCGCTTCGAGCAGTTCGAGCGCCGCCGTGCCCTGACCGGCGATGACGTCGGCGTTGTCGTACGGGTGCACGAGCGTCGCGCCGGTCGTTCGCGCGACCGCCGCGCAGGTCTCGACCCGGGCGACGAGCGTCGGCGCGCAGAAGTGGACGTGGGCGCCGAAGCCCTCCACGTTGGCGACCTTGATCTTGGGAGCGCCCTCCGGCATCACGACGTGCGCGGGGATGCCGCGCTTCTGCGCCGCGTACGCGAGCGCCGCGCCATGGTTGCCCGACGAATGCGTGACCACGCCGCGCGCCGCGACGTCCGCCGGCAGCGCGAACACGGCGTTGCATGCGCCGCGCGCCTTGAACGCGCCGACCTTCTGCAGGTTCTCGCACTTGAAGTACAGCCGCGCGCCCGCCATGGCATCGAGCGAGCGGCAGGTCAGCACAGGCGTTCGGTGCACGTACGGCGCGATTCGCGCGTGCGCGGCGCGGATCGCCGCGAGTCCGGGGAGCGCGAGCGCGGGGTCCGCGGCCGGCTCGCCCATCATTTCCCCCAGCTGCGCGCAACGCGCGCGAGTCGCCTGGACATCCGTACGCTCCGGTCAGGCGCTCTCGTACAGCCGCGTCAACACGAACTCGCGGTGGCCGAGCGCCTCCGCTGACGTCAGGCGGCCGTTGGCCGTGCGGAACATCATGTCGATGAGCCTGTCGCCGGCCTGGCCCATCGTGATCTCGCGCTGCAGGAGGCCGGAGGTGTCGACGTCGACGTGCTCGCTCATCGTCCGCACCGTCCTCGGGTTCGCGCAGATCTTGATCACCGGCAGGATCGGGTTGCCGATGACGTTGCCCTGCCCGGTGGGGAAGAAGTGGACGACGAAGCCGGACGCCGCGCACAGCGTCACCATCTCGGCCGCCGCCGACGACGAGTCCATGAACCAGAGCCCGGGGCCGCCCGGCACCTCGGCCTTGTCGAGCACGCCGTCGACGACGCACTGCCTGCCGATCTTCTGGATGTTGCCGAGCGCCTTCTCCTCGATCGTGGTGAGGCCGCCGGCGATGTTGCCCTTCGTCGGCTGCGAGTCGGAGAGGTCGCTCGTCTTGTGGCGCTCGACCACGGCCTGGTAACGGTCGAACATCCGCATGAAGTCCGCGCGTACCTGGTCGTTGCGGCAGCGCGCCGCGACGATCTGCTCGCCGCCGGTGAGCTCGGTCGTCTCGCCGAACACCAGCGTGCACCCGGCCGCGTAGAGCTTGTCGAACGCGTCGCCGACCGTGGGGTTGGCGCCGCATCCGGACGTCGTGTCGGACTCGCCGCACTTGGTCGACACCCACAGGTCCTGGAGGGCGCACTCGACGCGGTGCCGCTCGCTCGCCTCCTGCAGGAACGCCTTCGCCGCCTTGGACGCGCGCATGATCGTGTCGTGGTCGCCGTGCAGCTCGATGCCGAAGCCGGCGACGGGCTTGCCGGTGGCGGCGATGCCATCGACCACGCGTTTCGTCCACTGCTCCTCGATGCCGATGACGACGACCGCCGCGACGTTCGGATTCGCGCCGGTGCCGATCAGCGTGCGGAAGTGCAGATCGAGGTCGGCGCCGAACTGCAGCCGGCCGTACGGGTGCGGGATCGCCAGCGTGCCCTTGATGTTGTGCGCGACCGCCTCGCACGCCGCGTTCGACAGGTCGTCGACGGGCAGGATGATCACGTGGTTGCGTACGCCGACGCGCCCGTTCTCGCGGCGGTAACCCCAGAAGGTCTTGTTCATCTCGATATCCTGCAGTCAGTCAGGTGAGTACACCGGAGCCGTCGATGCCACGAGGGTCGGGCCGCGGCGCCGGGAGCGCCGGCCGCCGCGCGAGCGACGCGAAGGGAGAACGCCCTCGCGTGCCCGCGCCACCGCAGATACCGTATGGCGGCCGCAGCCGACACCCCAGGTCACCAGCGCTTCGTCTTGATGTTGTGGACGTGCGCATGCTGCCCTTTGGCGATCGGCTGCACGACGCGACCGATGTCGATGCCGTACTTGATCACGGTGTCGCCGACGGCCATGTCCTTCAGCGCCACCTTGTGGCCGAGCGGGATGTCCTGCGCGCAGGGCAGCGTGATGGTCCGGTCCTCGTCGAGGATCAGTCCGGTGAGCGTCATTCCGGCCTTGACGCCCTCGACGACGACCACCGCGACCGAGTCGGCCGGGTCGTGCAATACGCAATGAATCATGGGGAAGCTCCGGCGAGGGGCGCGCGCCTGCGGCGCGCGCGTGCTGGTGTCGCCGGCCGCCCGGGAGTCGTGGCCGCCGACGCAACTCGCCCATCGTAGCGCCGCAGGGCAGCCGAAGTCAACTAGATGATCTATATCATTTGCATCACTTAACCCTGGCCGGCTACACTGACGACCGTGGACCCTGTCCGGACCGGCCCCGGCGCGCCCCGCCGCCACTTGTCGCGATGACCGACGCCGTCACGCCCGGCGTGCCGCTCGCGGCGCCGCTGTACAAGGAGATCAAGCGGCAGCTGATGGACGCGCTGACCGGCGGCGAGTGGAAGCCGGGCGAGGCGATCCCCGCCGAGCGGCGGCTGTCCGAGCGCTTCGGCATCAGCATCGGTACCGTGCGCAAGGCGATCGACGAACTGGTCGCCGAGAACATCCTCATCCGCCAGCAGGGCCGCGGCACCTTCGTCGCGACGCACACGCGGGATCGCCTGCTCTTCTACTTCTTCCACGTCGTCCCCGAGTCGGGGGCCAAAGCCTATCCGGAAGTGCAGTTCCTGTCGTTCGCGCGCGGCAAGGCCGACCGGACCGCGGCTGAAAAACTTTCCCTTGCCGCCGGCGATCCCGTCTTCCGGATGCGCAACCGGCTGCGGCTCGGCGGCGCGCCGATCATCGTCGACGACATCACGGTGCCCGCCGCCCTGTTCACCGGCCTGACCGAAGCGCAGTTCCGCGACCGCGCGTCGACCGTCTACAACCTCTACCAGGAAGCGTTCGGCATCTCGGTGGTGCGCACCAGCGAACGGCTGCGGGCCACGCTGGCCGACGCCGAGCTCGCGACGCTGCTCGACGTTGCGCGCGGCGCGCCGCTCCTGCAGATCCGGCGCGTCGCGCAGACGTACAACGACGTGCCCGTCGAGTACCGCGTGTCGCACGTCGACACCGCGCATCACGAGTACTGGGCCGAGATCGGCCGTCCCGGGTAGGCGGCGCGTCGCCTTCGGCGCTGCGCGTGCGCGTCACATGCTCTCCACCCGCCACAGGCCGTCCGCGCCCCGGATCAGGTAGAGCATGAACGCGCGATCGCCGTCGGCGGTCGGCCGGACGATCGTCACTTCGGCCCAGTCTTCGGTGATCACGCCGTCGATCGGCGTGCCGAGCTGCGCCGCCGCGGCCGGCAGCGACGCGCCGAGGACCGCGAAGATGTCGGCATACCGCGGGCGGGCTGCGCCGACGAACAGGCGGAGTGCCGCCGGGACGTCGTTCGCGATCATGCGCTCGGTCAAGGTCCGGTAGACGCCGGCGACCTTCGCGGCCAGCTCGCCGGGCGCCAGCGCCCTCACCACGAGCGCCGTCTCGTACGCGATCGAACCACCGGGCGCAATCACGCGCACACGGACCGTGTAGGTGCCGGGGGTCGGATAGTCGAGCGCGACGGTCGCGACGCCCTCCGGCAGGCTCGTCAGCGTCGCATCGACGATCCCGTCGTCCTGCATGTCGATCTCGACACGCTGAAACGGCGCGTTGCCGCGGTTGGAGATCGTGAGGCCGGGCGTGAACGGCGCCAGTCCCTCGGCGTCGCTCAGCCAGACGCGGAACGGACGCGTGCCCGTGCTGGTCACGGTGATCGTCCGCGCGACCGGCGCGGCATCCTGCGAGTTGAGCACCAGCGTCACCACGTTGGTCCCCGGCTTCAGCGCCACCTGATTGGCGAAGAAGCGTCCGGCGCGGTCGTGCGCCACCCGCCGGCCGTCGACGATCACGGCGGCGTTGGCGTGCGCGACCACGGTTCCCCCGAAGGAGATCGTGTCGTCGGCGACGCTGCTGCCGTCCACGCCGGCGTCCACCTGCAGCGACGCGCCGCCGACGACGTTCGCCGTGACCGGCAGCGACGAGGCCACGGCCCCCGACGCATCGCGCACGCGGGCGCTCACCGTGTGCGTCCCCGCGGGTACGCCGGTCCAGAGAAACACGTACGGCGCCGTGGCGCGACTGCCGAGGAGGATCCCGTCGCCGTAGAAGTCGACCTGGCCGGACGCCCCCGTGCCGGTGACGGCATCCGCGATGATCCGGACGTCCGCGGGCGCGTAGTAGGTCTGGCCCGCGTACGGCTCGACCACGGCGACCGCGAGGCTCGCCACGGCAATCGTCACCGGCAGCATCGTGGTGGCCGTCCCGTCTGCCGCGTACGCCCGCGCCTCCACCGTGTGCGCGCCGACGGTTGCGCCGGCCCACGTGTACTTCGCGGTCGCAACGATGGGTGCGCCGGCGACGGCGACGCTGCCGAGGACCTTGCCGTCGGCGCGAAACTCGATGCGCGCCACGCCCGCGCGCGTGCCTGCCCGCGCGTCGAGGTCGACCGGATCGCCCGGCGCATACGATCGTCCGGCATTGGGCGATGTCAGCTCGACGAACGCGTTCTGCCGCACCGTGATCGTGCGCGCGGGCGACACCGTCACCTTGGTCCCGCCGTCGAACCTGCCGACGGCGACCAGCTCGTAGCTCCCCGGTGCCACGTCGCTCCAGCTCGCCGTGAACGGCGGCAGCGTTGCGCTCGCCACGGTCTGCGTGCCCGCCATGTAGTCGACGCGCGTCAGCCGTGCCTGCGGATCGTCGACCCTCACCGACAACGCCACCGCGGCAGGCGCGACGTACGCCTGTCCGTCGGCGGGTGTCGCGAGTTCCACCGCAGGGACGACGGTCCCGGCGCTGCCTACCGCGTTGACGATCACCGGCAGCGACATCGTGTCCGGCGCGAACGCCTGCAGCGCGTACACGCGCAACGCGTGGACGCCCTCGGCGATCGTGAACGTGTGCGTCCACGGCGGCGCGGTCTTCCGGGCCATGACGAAGGGTCCGTCGTGGAACTCGACCATCTCGAGCGTGCCGTCCGGCGCGACGACCTCGGCGGCCATCGTGATCGACGTGCCGGCACTCACCGTGCTGTTCGCGACCGGATTCGTCACCACGGCGAACGGCGCGCGGCGGCCGATGGGCACGTACGTGAACGCCGGCCGCGACGCCGTTTCCGCGCCGCGATCGTCGACGGCGACCGCCTGGATCACGTGCGGTCCGGACGAGGGCGTGAACGAGCCCGCATACGGCGAGGCGTTGGCGGTCGCCACGAGGCGGCCATTGTCGAGGAAACGCACCGACGTGATCGTGCCGTCCGCGTCCGACGCCGTCGCTGCGAGGTCGACGGTCGGGGCGCCCACGAGCGCACCGAAGACCTGGCCGGTGGCCGGCGCGGTCAGCGCAACCGCCGGCGGGCGGTTGGGCGGCGCGATGCGGATCGCGACGGCAGACGAGTCCGTGCTGGCGCCGCCCGTGTCGGTGACCCGCGCCACGACGTGACGAACACCGGCGGCAACGTCGCGCCAGACCATCACGTATTCGCCGCTCGCCGCATTCGCGGCGGGCACCGTGCCGATCGGCGCGCCGTCGGCGAGGAACTCCATCTTTGCCGCTGCAGGTGCCCCGGCGTACGTGCTCGCGCGCGCGGCCAGCACGATGGTCGCGGGGGCGGCGAACGCGATCGGGCCGCCGTACGCCGTCTCGTGCGGCGCGGTGATCGCCACGGTCCGGGGCGCACTCGCCAGCACGGCAATCGACGCGACGTCCGACGACGCCGTCGCGCCGGCGTCGTCGGTCGCCTCCGCCCACACGTCCCACGCCTCGACATAGCGGCCGTCGACCCAGTTCCCCGTGTGCGGCACCGCCGGCCACGTCGCCTGGTATGGCGGCGCGGCGAGCGTCGCCAACAGCAACGGCGCGTCCCCTTCCTGCCACGGCTGCTGCTGCGCGTAGAAGCGGACGGCGACCACGTTGCCGTCCGGATCGGATGCGGTCGCCGCGAGCGTGATGTCCGGCGGCGCCACCGACACGTACGTGGCGTTTCCGGCAGGTGCCGTCAGCACGACCGCCGGCCGCTGGTTCGCGATCGCGGTGATCGCAACCGGGGCCGACACGGTCGGTGCTCCCTTGTTGTCGGTGGCGACCGCCGTGATCGCGTAGGTCTTCTCCGCGAACGCGTAGCTCGCCCCGTACGGCGCGGTCGTGTCGGTCGCGAAGCGGTAGTTGCCGATTCCGTCGTTCACGAAGAACTCGACCCTGGCGACGGCGCCGTCGGTGTCGGCGGCCGTCGCGGCGAAGGCGACCGGCACGCCCGCGACGACCCGGGTTCCGGTGACCGGCGCCGTGATCGCCACCGTCGGCGGCACGTTCGCGGCGACCGTGATCGTCACCGGCGCCGATGTCGTCGCGGCGCCCATGTTGTCGGTGACGCGCGCGGCGAGCGTGTGCGTCCCGACCGGGACGCCGCTCCAGACGTAGCTGTAGGGCGCCGCGGTGTCGGTCGCACGGATGGCGCCGTCGGCGATGAACTCCACCCTCGCCACGCTGCCGTCGGCGTCGGCGGCGGCCGCCTGCAGCGTGACGTTGACCGGCGCCACGAACGTCGCCCCGTTGGCGGGCGCCGTGAGGCTCGCCGTGGGCGGCCTGTTCACCCTGACCGTGATCGCGGCCGACGTCGCGACGGCGCCCTTGTCGTCGGTCGCCTTGGCCGTCAGGCTGTAGGTCCCGCCGGCGACTCCGGTCCAGCGGTACGTCCACGGCGCCGTCGCGAGGGACGCGATGCGCGTCGTGCCCTGGAAGATCTCGACCTTGGCGACCGTGCCGTCGGAATCGGTCGCGGAGACCGCGATGTCGACGGTCGCCGGCGCCGTGTACGCGGCGCCGTTCGCAGGTGCGGTGATCCGGACCGCGGGCACGACGTTCGCGCGGACCACCACGGTCACCGGTGCGGACGTGACCGTGCCGCCCGCATTGTCGTACGCCTTCGCCGTCAGCGTGTACGTGCCGGCCGGTACGCTCGACCACGCGAACGCGTACGGCGCCGTCGTGTCGGTCGCGAGCAGCGTGCCATTGCGGAAGAATTCGACCTTCGTGATCGTCCCGTCGCCGTCGGACGCGGTGGCGGCGATCGCGATCGCGGCCGGGGCGACGTAGGCCGTGTTGTTGGCCGGCGCCGTCAGCGCGACCGTCGGCAGCGCGTTGGCCTTCGGCTGCATCGCGAGACCGCCGAGCGGGAGTTCGACGGCGGCAACCGCGGACTCGACGCCCCACGCGTCGGTGACCGTTGCCACGAGGACCGGCGCGCCGGCCGGCCCGGGTTCCGGCCCGACCATGACGGCCGCGCCCGCGTCCGCCGCCAGCGCGAAATGGTCGGACACGTCGCGATCCCCCACCGCCGCACGCAGCACGAGCGAGCGGAAATAGCGCGATTCCGGATCGCAGCGCACGTCGCCGCAGTCGGCGCCGAGGAGCAGCCGCAGCACCGGCGGCGCACCCTCGACGACCGGGGTCAGCGTTGGCCGCAGCGCGAGCGACGGCACGGCCACGCGCATGGCCGGTGCACCTGCCGTGATCGCGAACCACTGCGCCGTGCGCGCGTTGAGCGCGGCGAGGCCGGCAAGGGTACCGACCCACGCCATCGGCAGCTTCGCGTCGGCCGCGAGCGCCTGTGGACGGTCGCCTGCGGTCGCGAGCGCGACCGCGGCGCCGGCGCGGCCGTCGCGGTCGTACGTGCGCACCGCGCCGCCGGCCGCGAGCCACAGCGTGCCGGACGCGCCGTCGAGGCCTGCGGCCGCGTGCGGCTCGGGCGCCACGACGCGCGCACGTTCGACGAGCCCCGCCAGCACGTCGAGCTGGATCGCCTCGCGACCAGCGACGACCCACAGGTAACCGCCCGCGCGATCGAGCAGCAGCCGTCCCGGCCCGGGCGCCTCGTCGGCCGTCGCGACGCGCGTCCGGCGCACGAAGCGGCCGCCCGCGTCGTATTGCGTGACGCCGCCTTCAGCCGCGACGAATACTGCCGCCGGCCCGCCGACCGCGATGTCGTCGATTGCCGCGTCGTGCCGCCACTGCCCGACGACCACCCCGTCCGCCGCAACACGACGCACGACGTCGCCGGTCGCGAGCCAGGCGCCGTCCGCGCCGTCGACCGCCAGCGCGGCAGCCCCGTCGCGCGCGGGCCCGTCGAGTTCGAGGGCAATCGTGCGCGTCATCTGCGCGTCGACGCGCGCGAGCGTGGCGCCGTGCAGCACCCACGCGCCGCCGTCGGCGGTCGGCGCGATTGCGGCCACCGGTCGCGCGCCGCCGGTCGTCGCGAAGGCGCCGGTCTCGGACTGCCAGCGGACGACGGTGGCGCCGTCGGTGAACCACACGGGGCCGGCCGTCGCGCCCGAGACCGCGACGGCGGCCGCGAATGCGATCGTCGCGGAGCGCATCACGGACACGAACCCGCCTGGTTGACCGCCAGGTACCCAGTCGCGGACGCGTAGCCGTCGAAAATGCCGCCGCCGGCGTAGGTTGCCGTCACGCGGCGCACGCCCGTCGCCGCCGCGATCGACGTACGCGCGACGCCGTCGAGAATCCGGACCGTCGCGACCGGAGCGCCGTCGATCGCGAACGTGACCGCACCGTCGTCGTAGCTCGCGGCCACGCGCGCGGCGAGCTCGATCGCACGTCCCGCGCACGCCGGCGTCGGCGCGATCTCGAGCGCCACCGGCGCCGCGTGCGGCCCGACGATCCGCACGATGCCCGTGCGGTCGACCGTCGCGATGTTGCCCCAGCGGTCGCGCGCCGCGCCGTACGCGCCGCTGCCCGCGAACGTGGTCGCGTAGCGCACGCCGCTCCCGTCGGCGGCGATCACGAGCAGCAGTCCCCGGCCGTCGGGTACCGGCTCGATCGCCGCGGGGCTCGCGGCAACGTAGCGGTCGACGATGCTGGTGACGCCGGCGACGACGATGTCGCCAAGCACGTCCGGCATCACGTGGAGCGGCGCGAACGCGCCCCCGTTCACGCAGCGGTCGAGCTGGCTTCCGTGCGACGGCACGTATCCGGACAGCACGATCGCGCGCCCGTCGGGCGACAGCTTGGCGACGAACCCGACCTCGGGCGTCGCGTTGAGACACGGGCGGGACACCCACGGATAGCCGGCGCCGAAGCCGCCGACTGTCGTCAAGGCGGAGGACGCGGTCGTGCCGCCCACGTAGACGAAGCCCGCCGGGTCGACGGCGACGCTGGTGCCGCGGTCGTGATCGCTGCCCCCCAGCCGGGCCGCCCACAGCAGCGCGCCTGCCGCGTCGAGCTTCGCGACGAACGCATGCGACGCGGACTGGAACGCAGGACTGATGTGCACGACCGGCTGCGTCGGCGCGACGTCGACGGCGCCGGGCGTGGCCGCGAGGCCCGGCTCGGCCTGCCCGGCCACGTAGGCGTTGCCCGCGGCGTCGACGTGCAGCGCGAAGCCGGTCGGATCGTGGATGCCGTCTTCGCCTTCGCCGCCGCAGCGCTGTCCCGAGATTCCGGCGACGCCGAGGTAGGTCGCGTAGCGAACGGCGGCGCCCGCAGGATCGAGCTTGAGCACGAACGGCGCCATGCAGCCTTCGGCCACGCTCGCGGTGGGAAACGGCGCCTCCGCGCTGGTGACGAGTCCCGCGATCGCGCTCCCGGTGACGAGGATGGCGCCGTCGCGGTCGAGCGCGATCGCCGCCACGCGGCGGATTGCCGGGTCCAGCTCGGCCGGCAGTCGCGTCACAGCGCCCGCGCCGTCGACGCGGTACACGTGCTTCCGCCCCGTCGACGGCTGGTACGCGCCGCCGGTGACCGGGTACGCGACGGACGCGTCGTAGGCGACCAGATAGGTGTTGCCGGCGCCGTCGATCGCGAGCCCCGTCGCCCCGTCGCGTGCCAGCGTGTCGAGGCGGGTGTCGGCGGGATCGGCGTTTGCCGCGCCCACGACCGCGACGAACGCGACTTCGCCGCTGCGCGCGTCGACGCGCGCGACGAACCGCTGGTCGATGCCTGCGTTCGTGACGCGGGCGGAATCGATGCCGGCGAAGTCGTACGAGCCGACGATGCCGGCCACGCGGACGTTGCCGTCGCCGTCGACGACGATGTTCGTGGCGCGGTCGCTGCGGAGCACCGCGTGGGGGCCGCCGAGCGCGACGGTCCGCGTCAGCAGGAAGAGGCCGTCGCCCGCCGCCGACGCCACCGCGCACGCGCATGCGGCCGCGGCCCCGAGGGCCCGCCACGCCTGCGCCCATCCCCGCGATGATCGTCGCCGCATCGCCGCCCCCTGCCGTTCCTGCCGGCCACGATACGCGGGGCGATGCAAACTTCACCTGTCAGAACTGACAGGTTTTGGCCGATGCGGCCGTGACGTTCGGACTAGAACGGAAGGACGATTTGCGCGACTGGCGCGAACGTGCGCCGGTGGATCGGGCACGGCCCGTGGCGCGCGAGCGCGGCCAGATGCCCGGGCGTGCCGTAGCCCTTGTTCTGCGCGAACCCGTAGTGCGGATACCGCGCGTCGAGCTCGACCAGCAGCGCGTCGCGGGCGGTCTTCGCGAGGATGGACGCGGCCGAGATCGCCACGACGTCGCGATCGCCCTTGACGATCGCGTGTACCGGGCACGCGAGCCGCGGACAGTGATTGCCGTCGACGAGCGCCTCGGCGGGCGCGACCGGCAATGCCTCGACCGCGCGGCGCATCGCGAGCAGCGTCGCCTGCAGGATGTTGAGCGCGTCGATCTCGGCGACGTCGGCCGACGCGATCGCCCACGCCAGCGCGTGCGCGCGGACCTCGCCGGCCAGCGCCTCGCGCCGCTCCGCGGTCAGCGCCTTCGAGTCGCGCAGGCCGGGCACCGGTCGCGCCGGGTCGAGGATCACCGCGGCCGCGAAGACAGGCCCGGCCAGGGGCCCGCGACCAGCCTCGTCGATGCCGGCGATCAGCACGCCGCGCCCGCGCGCGCGAGCTCGTCGCCGACCGCGGCGGCCGCGAGCGCGCCGGTGTCGGCCGCGAGGTCGCTCGCGAAGCCCGCGAACAGCGCCTCGAGCCGCCGCCGCGTGACGGTGTCGTCGAACAGGTTGAGTGCCGCCTGCGCGAGGTTGCGCGGCGTGGCGGCCTCCTGCAGGAACTCCGGCACGACGAACCTGCCGGCGAGGACGTTGGGCAGCCCGACGTAGGGCAGCAGGTACTTGCGGCGCACCAGATACTCGGTGAGCTTCGACACGCGGTAGAAGATCACGTGCGGGCAGCGGGCGAGCGCCGCCTCGAGCGTCGCGGTCCCCGACGCGACGATGCCGACGTCGGCCGCGCGCAGCGCGTCCTCGGCGTGCCCGTACAGCAGCGTGATCGGCAGGCGGTCGTGGCCGGTGCGGTGCATGGCGGCCTCGAACGCGTCGCGCGTCGCGCGCGTGACGAACGGCACGAGGAAACGCGCGTCGTTGCGCGCGTCGTGCAGGCGCGCCGCCGTCTCCAGCACCAGCTCCGCGTGCATCTCGATCTCGGAGATCCGGCTGCCGGGCAGCAGCGCGAACACCGGCGTCGCGGCGCCGAGCTTCAGGAGGTCGCGCGTCTCGCGCCGCGTCGCGTGCGCCGCCGCCTCCTGCGCCAGCGGGTGGCCGACGTACGTGACCGGGATGCCGGCCTCCTCGTACAGCGCAGGCTCGAACGGAAACAGCGCGAGCATCCGATCGACGCTGCTGCCGATCGTCTGCAGCCGCTCGCGGCGCCACGCCCACACCGACGGGCTCACGAAATGGATCGTGCGCACGCCGGCATGCTTGAGCTTCCGCTCCAGCCCGAGGTTGAAGTCGGGCGCGTCGACGCCGACGAACACCGGCACGCGCTCGGCGATGAGCCGCCGGCGCAGTTCGCCCCGGATGCGCAAGAGTTCCGGCAGATGTGCGAGGACCTCGACGAAGCCGCGGACGGCGAGCTTCTCGAGTGGGAACCAGGCGTCACAACCGGCGGCTTCCATCCGCGGACCGGCGATGCCGGCGAAGCGGACGTTCGGGTAGCGCGCGCGGGCAGCGCCGATCAGCGCGGCGGCCAGCGCGTCGCCGGACGCCTCGCCGGCGACGATGCCGACGGTGACCGGGGTCGCTTCCGCCGCGGCGTCGCCCATCGCGCCGAGCCGTCCTAGCGCACGATGCCGCGGGACGACGCCGCGAGAAAGCGGGCGAGCGGCGCCAGCGCGGGCACGGCCTCGGCGTCGGCGGCGATCTTCGCCCGCGCGTCGTCGAGCGCGAGGTTCTCGCGGTACAGCGTCTTGTACGCGCGCCGGATCTGCAGGATGTCTTCGGCGGCGAAGCCCCGGCGGCGCAGGCCCTCGCTGTTGGTCCCGTGCGGCTTCGCCGGGTAGCCCTGCACCGTCACATACGGCGGCACGTCCTGCAGCACGACGGCGAACGCCGCCAGCATCGTGTGCTCGCCGACACGGCAGAACTGGTGCACGCCGGCGAAGGCGCCCAGCACGGCCCAGTCGCCGATGTGCACGTGCCCGGCGATCTGCGCGTTGTTGGAAAACGTCGTCCGGTTGCCGACGACGCAGTCGTGCGCGACGTGCGTGTACGCGAGGAACAGGTTGCCGTCGCCGATCCGCGTGTCGCCGCGGTCCTGCACGGTGCCGGCGTGCACGGTCGCGTACTCGCGGAACGTGTTGTCGTCGCCGATCGTCGTCGTCGTCGGCTCGCCGCCGTACTTGCGGTCCTGCGCGATCTCGCCGATCGACGCGAACTGGAAGACGCGATTGCGCCGCCCGAGCGTCGTCCGGGCCCCGATCACGACGTGCGGGCCGAGCACCGATCCCTCGCCGACGACGACGTCGGGACCGACGATCGTGTACGCGCCGACGGCCACGTCGGGCGCGAGCCGCGCCGAGGGATCGACGATCGCGGTCGCGTGGATCGTGCCCGCGCGCGTCATGTCGCGGGCTCCGCGTCGGACACCAGCACGACCTCGGCCTCGGTCGCGGTCTCGCCGCCCACGCTCGCCGTCAGCGCAAACCGGCCGCCGCCTTCCATCCGCGTCTCCAGCACGAGCTGGTCGCCCGGGATCACCTGCCGCTTGAAGCGGACGCGGTCGAGCGCACGCACGGTGCCCGGCACCCCCTGCCCCGACACGCAGGACAGCAGCGTCGACAGCTGGATCAGCGCTTCCAGCACCAGCACGCCCGGCATCACCGGATAGCCGGGGAAGTGTCCCTGGAAGTGGGCCTCGCCGACCGTGACGCACTTGAGGCCGCGCGCGGACCGCCCCGCGTCGCATTCGAGCAGCCGGTCGACCAGCAGCGCGGGGTACCGGCGCGGCAACGTGCGCAGGAGGTCGTCCAGCTCCGCCAGCGTCACGGCGCATCTCCGTCCGAACTGCCCTGCGCGCGCAGCGCCCGCTCGAGGGCCGCCACGCGCGCGGCGATCGCGCGCAGACGGCGCATGTTCGCGGCCACGTGCTGCCACTCGCGGTGCGGCAGCGCGGGGAACGTGCCCGTGTACGCGCCCGGCGCGTCGATCGTCGAGAAGACCTGCGTCGCTCCCGAGATCAGGACGTCGTCCGCGATCGACAGGTGGCCGGCGATCATCGCCGCGCCGCCGATCTTGACGTTGCGGCCGATGCGCGTGCTGCCGGCGATCCCGACGCAGCCGGCGATCGCGGTATGGGCGCCGATCCGGCAGTTGTGCCCGATCTGGATCTGGTTGTCGAGCCGGACGTCGTCCCCGATCACCGTGTCCTCGATCGCGCCGCGGTCGATCGTCGTGTTGGCGCCGATCTCGCAGTCCGCGCCGATCACGACGCGGCCGACCTGCGGGATCTTGATCCACCGCCCGCCCTCCTCGGCGATGCCGAAGCCGTCGCCGCCGATGACCGCGCCGGCGAGGATCACCGTGCGCGCGCCGACGACGCAGCCCGCGTAGACGGTCACCCGCGCGTGCATGCGGACGTCGTCGCCGACCGTCGCGCCGGCGCCGACGAACGCGCCCGCCCCCACGATCGCGCGCGCGCCGATGCGGGCGCCCGCCTCGACGACGGCGAACGGCCCGACCTCCGCGGACGGGTCGACGGTGGCGCGCGCATCGACGCACGCGGCGGCGTGGATGCCGGGCACCGCCGGAGGTGGCGGGTGCAGGATCGTCGCCACCCTCGCGTAGGTCGCGTACGGATTGGCGTGCACGAGCTTCGGCCGCGCGGTCGCCGCCGCATGCGCCGGCGCGACGATGACGGCGCCCGCCCGGGTGCCGGCGAGCAGCGCGGCGTTGCGCGCGCCGACGACGAACGTGATTGCATCGGGGCCCGCGTGCTCGATCGTGCCCACGCGCGCGACGAGGACGGCGCCGTCGCCGTCGACGGCCGCGCCGACGCGGGCCGCGAGCTCGGCGAGGGGAATTCCGGGGGCTGCCATGGGCGAGTCGTGGCGCGCCAGCGTGCCGGCGCCGCGGCCGCCGGCCCCTGCGCGGGCGCCGTTACTTGTCGGCGAGCGCCTTGATGACCTTTTCGGTGATGTCGATTCGCTGGCTCGCGAACACCACCGGATCCTGCAGGATCAGGTCGAACTTCTCGTCGTTGGCGATCTGCTGGATCACCTTGTTCGCCCGCTCCTGCAGGCTCGCGAGCTCCTCGTTGCGCCGCAGGTTGAGGTCCTCGCGGGCCTCCCGCTGCATTCGCTGCAGGTCGCGCGACTGGTTGGCGAGGTCGCGCTCCTTGTTGCGCCGGTCGGCCTCCGGCATCGTGGCGCCGTCGCGGTCGAGCTGCGCCTGCAGGTCGCGCACCTGCTTCGACAGCCGCTGGATGTCGGCGTCCCGCGATGCGAACTCGCGCTCGAGCTTCTGCTGCGCGCGCTTGGCGGGCGCTGCCTCGCGGAAGAGCCGCTCGGTGTTGACGAAGCCGATCTTGTAGTCGGCGCCGTACGCGACGCCGGCGGCGGCGAGCAGCGCGGCCGCGGCGAGGATGCTCGATATGCGTTTCAAGGCGGTCTCCTGCCCGTTCCCCGGGACACGTGTTCCGTCAGAAGACGGTCCCGACCTGGAACTGGAATTTCTGGATCTTGTCGGCCGAAATGTCGTTGAGCGGGATCGCGTAGCTGAACTTGAGCGGCCCGATCGGCGAATTCCACGCGAGGCCGAGGCCGCTCGAAAAACGGAAGTTCTCGAATTCCGGCTGGAAGCCGTTGACGTAGATCTGGCCGGCGTCGAAGAAGCCCGAGATGCGCACCGAGCGCTCGCCCTTCAGGATCGGGTAGAACAGCTCGGCATTGCCGACGATCTTGCGCTTGCCGCCCAGCGAATTGCCGTAGATGTCGCGCGGGCCGAGCGATCCGTTCTGGTAGCCACGCACCGAGCCCACGCCGCCGGCGTAGAACGCCTTGTAGAACGGCAGCGGCTTGCCGCTGGTGCCGTCCCCGTAGCCCAGATCCGCGCGCAACATGAGCACGAAGTCCCCGTAGACGGGCCAGAACGATTGGTTGATGTATTGCAGCTTGTAGTAGGAAAGATCGCCGAACGGCATCCCGTACTCGATCAGCGCCGACTGCAGGCGGCCGAACGAAGGATAGAGGATGTCGTTGCGGGTGTCACGCGACCACCCGGCCGACAGGATGTAGCTGTTCGTCGAGTAGCCGAAGTCCTGGACGAACTGGTAGTAGACAGGCGGGCTGTTGTCGAACAGCGACAGGCTCGTGTGCTCGGCGCGGATGCCGAAGTTGATCGTGTCGATTTCGGACACCGGCACCCCGAAGCCCAGGGCCACCCCCAGCGTCGACGATGCGTACTGTGACACCGACAGCCCGGTCGGGTCGATGTTCTTGTTGTAGACCTCGAGCGTCCGCGACACGCCGTCCACCGTCCAGTACGGCTCCGTGTACACGAGCGAGATCGTGCGGTTGACCGAGCTCGTGTTGAGCGACAGCGCCAGCGCGTTGCCGGAGCCGAAGATGTTCTGCTGCGACACCGACGCGCTGAACACGAGCCCTTCCGAGCTCGAGTAGCCGACGCCCGCGAGCAGGTTGCCGGTGTTCTTCTCGCCGACGGTGACCTCGAGGTCGACCTGGTCGGTGGTGCCGGGGACCGGCGGCGTCTCGACGTTGACGCTGCCCTCCTCGAAGTACCCCAGCCGCCGCACGCGGACCTTCGAGCGCTCGATCCGCGTGCCGTCGTACCACGCGCCCTCGAGCTGCCGCATCTCGCGCCGGATCACCTCGTCGCGCGTCTTCGGGTTGCCGCTGATGTTGATCTTGCGCACGTAGGCGCGCCGGCCCGCGTCGACGTAGAACGTGAACGCCACCGTGTTTTTCGCCTTGTCGAGCTCGGGCACCGCGTTGATGTTCGCGAACGCGTAGCCGTCGACGCCGAGCCGCTCGGACAGCGCCTTCACCGATGCCTGCATCTGCGCCCGCGAGAACGTGTCCCCCGGCTTCACCACGATCAGCCGCCGCAGCTCCGGCTCCGCCACCACGAGGTCGCCGGCGATGCCGACGCCCGACACCGTGTAGCGCGGCCCCTCGCTGATGTTGATCGTGACGAACACGTCCTCCTTGTCCGGCGAGATCGACACCTGCGTCGACTCGATCTGGAACTCGAGGTACCCGCGATTCTGGTAGAAGCTGCGCAGCGCCTCCAGGTCGGCCGACAGCTTCTGCTTCGAGTACTGGTCGTCCTTCGTGTACCAGGAGAGCCAGTTGGGCGTGGACAGCTGCATTTCCGAACGCAGCTGGCGCTCGGTGAACGAGTTGTTGCCGACGAGGTTGATCCGCGCGATGTTCGCGGTCTCGCCCTCGACGATCGTGAAGTTGATGGCAACGCGGTTGCGCTCCTGCGGCGTCACCGTCGTCTGCACGGTCGCCGCGTACTTGCCGCGCGTGATGTACTGGCGCTTCAGCTCCTGCTCGGCGCGTTCCAGCGCCGAGCGGTCGAAGATGCGCGCCTCGGCGATCCCGACCTCCTTCAGCGCCTTCTTGACCGTGTCCGTGTCGAATTCCTTGTTGCCGACGAACGTCAGCGACGAGATCGTCGGCCGCTCCTGCACCGAGACCACGAGGACGTCGCCCTGCGCCTCGATGCGCACGTCGCGGAAGAACCCGGTGGCGTACAGCGCCTTGACCGCCTGCGCGACCTTCTCGTCGTCGACGCGCTCGCCGACCTTGATCGGAAGGTACGAGAAGATCGTGCCGGCCTCGGTCCGCTGCACACCTTCGACGCGGATGTCCTTGACGGTGAACGGATCGAATGCCCACGCGGCCGTCGCCTGCGCCGACGCGCACAGCGCGGCGATCAGCGCCGGCAGCGCGCGGCGGCGCCAGCCGGCGCGCGCGGTCGCGCGAGCGGCGCGGGGCCGCGTCGAGGCAGGCTGCGCGCGGCGATCAGAACAGGCGGGAAACGTCATTGAAGAGTGCAAGTGCCATCAACACGGCGAGCATCGCCATGCCGATGCGCTGGCCGACCTCGAACGCGCGGTCGGATACGGGGCTGCCCTTGAAGATTTCCGCGAAATAATACAGCAAATGCCCCCCGTCCAGTAGCGGAACGGGCAGCAGGTTGAGCACACCCAGGCTGATGCTGATGAGCGCGAGATAGCCGACGAAGACGAGCGCTCCCGCCTGTGCCGACTGGCCCGCGAAGTCGGCCATCGTGAGCGGGCCGCTGATGTTCTTGAGCGACGCCTCGCCGACGAAGATGCGGCCGAGCATTTTCAGCGTGAACGCCGACAGCTCCCACGTCTTGCGCGCGCCCTGTCCCAGCGCGTCGAGCGGACCGTAGCGCACGGTCACCGCGAGCCGCGCCGCGGCGTCGGGATCGACCCTGAGCTTCAGGCCCGCGAGGCCGACGACGCGGCCGCCCTGCTCGGACGCCTCGGGCGTCACCGTTATGTCGGCCGCGGCGCCGTCGCGCTCTACGGCGAACACGATCGGCACGCCCGGCTTCGCGTTGGTGATCGTCGCCACGTCCGCCGGCGAGCGCACCGGCCTGCCGTCGACGGCGACGACGCGGTCGCCCGCCCTGAGCCCGGCGCGCTCCCCGGGCTTGCCCGGTACCAGCTCGGCGATCTGCGGCATGCCGAGATCCGCGCGGAGGCCGAGCGTGCCCAGCGCGTTGCCCTCCCAGTCGGACGGCTGCAGCTGCCCGATCCCGAGCACGCGCGTCACCGGCGGGTCCCCGGCATGCGGACCGGCAGGCTCGACGGCCACCGCGACCGACTCGCGTCCCTGCGCCTTGGTCAGCCGCCAGCGCAGGTCCTGCCAGCTCCTGACCGCCTCGCCGTCGAGCGCGACGACGAGATCGCCCGCGCGCAGGCCCGCCGCGGCCGCGGCCGTTCCCGGCGGGGGCTCGGCGAGCACCGCGCGTTGGCCCGGAATGCCGGCCATGTACGTGCCCGCGAAGAGCACCACGGCCAGCAGCAGGTTGGCCGCGGGTCCCGCGGCGACGATCGCGATGCGCTTCCACACGCTCTGCCGATTGAACGCACGCGGGAGATCCGCCGCAGGCACGTCGCTTTCGCGCTCGTCGGCCATCTTGACGTACCCGCCCAGCGGAATCGCCGACAGCGCCCACTCGGTGCCGTCGCGGCCGAACCGGCGGGCGGCGACGACGCGCCCGAACCCGACCGAGAAGCGCAGCACCTTCACGCCGCACCAGCGGGCGACGACGTAGTGCCCGAGCTCGTGGAACACGACGAGCACGCCGAGCGTGACGAGAAAGCCCAGTACCTTGTACGCCAGCTCGATCATGCCGTTACTCTACCTGCAATCGCCCGGCCGTCGAGCCAGTCGTGCGTCAGGCGTCGCGCCTCCACGTCGGCCGCGAGCGCGTCGTCGATCGTCGCGACCGGGTGCACGGCGGCGCGCGAGAGCGTGGCCGCGCAGGCGGCCGCGATGTCGGTGAAGCGGATCCGGCCCGCGAGGAACGCGGCGACGGCGACCTCGTTGGCGGCGTTGAGCGCCGCCGGCGCGGTGCCGCCGGCGGCGAGCGCCCCATACGCGAGGGCGAGGCACGGAAACCGCGCGGTGTCCGGTGCCTCGAACTTGAGCGCCGCGAGCCCCGCGAGGTCGAGCGGCGCCACGCCCGCGTCGATGCGGTCCGGGAACGCGAGCGCCTGCGCGATCGGCGTGCGCATGTCCGGGTGCCCGAGCTGGGCCAGCACCGAGCCGTCCGCGTACTCGACCAGCGAGTGGACGACGCTCTGCGGATGGATGACGACGTCGATCGCCTCGCGCTTGGCGCCGAACAGCCAGTGCGCCTCGATCACCTCGAGGCCCTTGTTCATCATCGTCGCCGAATCGACGGAGATCTTGCGGCCCATCGACCAGTTCGGATGCGCGCACGCCTCGTCCGGCGTGACGTGCGCGAGTTCGGCGACGTCGCGCGTCCGGAACGGGCCGCCGGACGCGGTGAGCAGGATACGGCGCACGCCGGCCGCGCGCGGATCGCGCGCGTAGTGCGCGGGCAGGCACTGGAAGATCGCATTGTGCTCGCTGTCGATCGGCAGCAGCGTGGCCCCGCCCGAATCGGCCGCGGCCATGAACAGCGCGCCGCCCAACACCAGCGCCTCCTTGTTCGCGAGCAGGATGCGCTTGCCGGCGCGCGCGGCCGCGAGCGTCGGCGGCAGTCCCGCGGCGCCGACGATGGCGGCGAGCACCGTGTCCGCCGCAGGAAGCGTCGCGACCTCGGCTAAGCCTTCGGGCCCGGCGAGCACGCGGGTGGCGAGCCCGTCGCGCGCGAGCTGCCGCTGCAGCGCGTGCGCGGCGTCGCCGTCCCACAGCGCCGCGTACGGCGGCCGGAACCGGCGGCAGAGGTCGGCCAGCTTGGCCGCGTTCGAGTGGGCGGCGAGCGCCTCGACGGCGAACCGCTGCGGGTGGCGCGCGACGACATCGAGCGTCGAGTCGCCGATCGACCCGGTCGCGCCGAGCAGCGTGATCTTCCTCACCGGGCGACCTTTGCGCCGCGCGCTCCGGCGCATCGGACACCCCGGCCCTCGGGACGGCCCGCCGGATTCAATGGAATTCCTTCGCGCTGCGCGCTCCGGTATTCGCCCTCGGGGCGGCCCATCGGGCTCAATGGAATTCCTTCGCGCTGCGCGCTCCGGTATTCGCCCTCGGGGCGGCCCATCGGGCTCAATGGAATTCCTTCGCGCTGCGCGCTCCGGTATTCGCCCTCGGGGCGGCCCATCGGGCTCATGGCGTGTGCGCGAGGAACGCCTGCGCCGCGAGCGCGACGAGCGGCATCGCCGCCAGCAGCGCGTCGGTGCGGTCGAGCACGCCGCCGTGGCCCGGCAGGAGTGCCCCGCTGTCCTTCACGCCGGCGTGGCGCTTGAGCAGCGACTCGAAGAGGTCGCCGACCACCGACACGGACGCGACGACGAGCACGAACGCGACCCACGCGACGATCGTCACGGCGGTGACCGGCAGCCGGAACCCGGCGACGCCGGCCCACGGCACCAGCGCCAGCGCGTACACGGCGACGGCGACCCACGCGCCGTACACGCCCTCCCACGTCTTGCCGGGGCTCACCTGCGGCGCGAGCTTGCGGCGCCCGAACGCGCGGCCGGCGAAGTACGCGGCGGTGTCGGCGATCCAGACGATCGCCATCGCGGCCAGCACGAGCCACGGCGCGCGCGCCTGCAGTTCGACCAGGGCCATCCATGCGCCGACGAGCACGATCCAGCCCGTCGCGAGCATCGGCAGCCGCCGCTGCGTGGGCCAGTGGCGAAGCACCCACGCGGGCGCGAGCAGCAGCCAGAAGAGCGCCGCCGCGCCGCAGACAGCGCCGACCCAGGCGCCCGGCCATCCGCGCGCGAAGCCGGCGACCGGCGAGAACAGCAGCGCGGCGCCTATCACGAGCGCACCGCCGACGACGGCCGCCCATTGCGGAGGCGCGAACCCGGTGAGTCGCGCCCATTCGTAGGCGGCGACGCCGATCACTGCGAGCGTCACGACGCCCCACGCCCGCGGCGGCAGCAGGAACAGCGCCGCGAGCACCAGCGGGACGAGCACCAGCGCCGTGAGGATGCGCGTCCTGAGCATGGGCCCGCGCGGCGCATCACGCGCCCTGCGCCGCCTGCACTTGCTCGCTGGTGCGACCGAACCGCCGCTCGCGGCTGCGGTACGACGCGATCGCGGCGTCGAGCGCCGCTGCGTCGAAGTCGGGCCACAGGAGGTCGGTGAAGTGGAGCTCCGTGTAGGCGAGCTGCCACAGCAGGAAGTTGGAGATCCGCTGCTCGCCGCCGGTGCGGATGAAGAGGTCGGGCTCGGGCGCGTAGCTCATCGCGAAATACGGTTCGAGCGCCTCCGGCGCGAGCGGCGGCCCGTGCGCGGCCTCCGGATGCGCGGCAAAGTAGCGCTGTGCGGCCTGCGCGATGTCGCGCCGGCCGCCGTAGTTGGCGGCCACCGTGAGCGTGAGCCCCGGATTGTTCGCGGTCATCGCCTCGCCGGCCGCGATCAGATCGCGGATGGACGCCGGAAAGCGCGCGGTGTCGCCGACGACCTTGAACCGGATGCCGTTGTCGTGGAGCTTCGCGACCTCCTGCTCGAGGGCGCGCAGGAACAGGTCCATCAGGATCGAGACCTCGTCGGGCGGCCGCCGCCAGTTCTCGCTCGAGAACGCGAACAGCGTCAGGTACTCGACGCCGCGCGCCATCGCCGCGCGCACGGTCGCGCGCACGGCCTCGACGCCCTTGCGGTGGCCGGCCACGCGCGGCAGCAGCCGCTGCTTGGCCCAGCGGCCGTTGCCGTCCATGATGATCGCCACGTGCCGCGGCACGTCGCGTGCGGCGGGAACGGCGGCGGTCGAGCTCGTGAACACTGCGGATGCGATGCGCGCGGGCGGATGCGCTAGATCGCCATCAGGTCCGCTTCCTTCGCCTGCATGACCTGGTCGATGTCGGCAATGAAGCGGTCGGTGAGCTTCTGCAGGTCGACGAGCGCGTGCCGCTCGTCGTCCTCCGAGCACAGCTTGTCCTTGAGGAGCTTCTTCAGGTGCTCGTTGGCGTCGCGCCGGATATTGCGCACGGCGATGCGCGCGGCCTCGGCCTCCTTGTGCACGACCTTGGTGAGCTCGCGCCGGCGCTCCTCGGTCATCGCCGGCATCGGGATGCGGATGACGTCGCCGCTGGTGGCGGGGTTCACGCCCAGGTCGGAGTCGCGAATCGCCTTCTCGACGACCTGGATCATCTTCTTCTCCCACGGCTGCACGGCGATCGTCCGCGCGTCGGCGAGCGTCACGCCGGCGACCTGGGACAGCGGCATCTGCGACCCGTAGTAGTCGACGTGGATGTGGTCAAGCAGCCCGGTGTGGGCGCGGCCCGTGCGGATCTTCTGGAGGTCGTGGCGCAGCGCCTCCACGGATTTCGCCATCTTCTGTTCGGCGGTCTTCTTGACGTCGTTGATCATGCGTCCTCCGGCAGCATCAGCAATGGACCAGGGTGCCCTCTTCGCCGCCCATGACGACGCGCATCAGCGCGCCCGGCACGAAGATCGAGAACACCTTGAGCAGCATGTTCTGGTCGCGGCACAGCGCGAGCGCCGTGGCGTCCATCACCTTCAGGTTCTTGACGATCGCCTCGTCGAACGTCAGCGACAGGTAGCGCCGCGCCGCGGCGTCCTTCAGCGGGTCGGCCGTGTACACGCCGTCGACCTTGGTGGCCTTGAGCACGATGTCCACGCCCATCTCGCGCCCGCGCAGCGCAGCGGCCGTGTCGGTCGTGAAGAACGGGTTGCCCGTGCCGGCCGCGAAGATCACGACCTTGCCCTCCTCGAGGTGGCGCAGCGCGCGGCCGCGGATGTACGGCTCGGCGACCTGGTCGATCCGCAGCGCCGACTGCACGCGCGACTCGACGCCGGCGCGCCGCAGCGCGTCCTGCAGCGCCAGCGCGTTCATCAGCGTGGCCAGCATGCCCATGTAGTCGGCGGTCGCGCGGTCCATGCCGGCCGCGCCGGGCGCGACGCCGCGGAAGATGTTGCCGCCGCCGATGACGATCGCGATCTGCACGCCGGCGCGCAGGACGTCGGCGATCTCCGCGACGATCCGGTCGATGGTCTCGCGCTCGATGCCGTAGGCATCGTCGCCCATCAGCGCCTCGCCGGAGAGCTTGAGCAGGATCCGCCGGTACGCCGGTCCGGTCGCCGGCGCGACGGAGGCGAGCGGCGTGGCGGCGGCGGTGGGCGGATTCATGCGGGCTCCCTGCAAGTTGGCATGGCCGGCAACCCGGCCATGCGCCGCCGGCGTTACGGGCTCTCGTTCCAGCTTCGACTGCGCCGCGCGGGATCGGTTGCACCGCCCCGCGCGGGTCCTGCCGCGCGGCGTCAGGCCTTCGCCATCGCCGCGACCTCGGCGGCGAAATCGTCCTTCCTCTTCTCGATGCCCTCGCCGACGACGAACAGCGTGAAGCCGTGCACGGTCGCGCCGGCCGCCTTCACCAGCTGCTCGACCGTCTGCTTGCCGTCGCCCTTGACGAACGGCTGCGCGAGCAGCGTCACCTCCGCCAGGAACTTCGCGACCGCACCGTCGACCATCTTCTCGACGATATTCGCCGGCTTGCCCGACTCGGCCGCGCGCGCCGCGGCGATCGTCCGCTCGTGCGCGACGACGTCGGCGGCCACGCCCGACTTGTCGACGGCCATCGGCTTCGACGCGGCGATGTGCATCGCGAGATCGCGGCCGAGCTGCGGCGGCCCGCCCGCGACGTCGACCAGCACGCCGATCTTCACGCCGTGCACGTACGACGCGAGGGTGCCCGCGGCATCGCGGCGCACGAAGCGCCGGATCGACATGTTCTCGCCGATCTTCTGCACGAGCGCGACCCGCCGCGCCTCGACCGTCTCGCCCGAGGCGAGCTTGCGCTCGCCCAGCGCCGCGACGTCCGCCGGGTTGTCGCGCGCGACCACCTGCGCGACCTCGGCTGCAAACGCCTTGAAGTCGTCGTTGCGCGCGACGAAGTCCGTCTCGCAGTTGACCTCCACCATCGCGCCCGACCTGGCGTCCGGCGCGACCCAGAGTCCGATCACGCCTTCCGCCGCGACGCGCCCGGCCGCCTTCGACGCCTTCGCGCCCGACTTGATGCGCAGCAGGTCCTCGGCCTTCGCCATGTCGCCGCCGGCCTCGGCCAGCGCCTTCTTGCACTCCATCATGCCCAGCCCCGTGCGCTGGCGCAGGTCCATCACCATGCTTGCGGAGATTTCCGCCATCGTGCCGCTCCGTGTCCGTTGTCCGTTCGCGCGCCGCAGTCCCCGACGGCTGCGCCCGTCCCGGCTCCGCGCGCCCCCGCAGGGTCGCCGCGACGCCGGTCTCGCGCCGTCAGGCCGACGCCTCTTCCTTCACCTCGACGAACTCGTCGCCCGACTGCACGATCTCCTGGATCACCGTGCTCCGGCCTTCGAGCACCGAGTCGGCGACGCCGCGCGCGTACAGCCGGATCGCGCGGCTCGAGTCGTCGTTGCCCGGGATCACGTAGGCGATGCCGTCCGGCGAGTGGTTGGTGTCCACGACGCCGATGATCGGGATGCCGAGCTTCTTCGCCTCGGTGACGGCGATCTTGTGGTAGCCGACGTCCACGACGAACATCGCGTCCGGCAGCGCGTTCATGTCCTTGATGCCGCCCAGGCTCTTCACCAGCTTGTCGAGCTCACGCTGGTGCGACAGCGCCTCGCGCTTGCTCATCCGGTCGAACGTGCCGTCGGTGGCCATCTGCTCGAGGTCCTTCAGCCGCTTGATCGACGCCTTGACCGTCTTGAAGTTGGTCAGCATCCCGCCGAGCCACCGGTGGTCGACGAACGGCATGCCCGCGCGCTGCGCCTCCTCGGCGACGATCTCGCGCGCCTGGCGCTTGGTGCCGACGAAGAGGATGGTGCCGCGGTTGCTCGCCAGTTGCCGCACGTACTTCATGGCATCCTGGTACATCTGCATCGTCTTCTCGAGGTTGACGATGTGGATCTTGTTGCGCTGGCCGAAGATGTAATCGGCCATCTTCGGATTCCAGTAACGGGTCTGGTGGCCGAAGTGGACACCGGCTTCTAGCATTTGACGCATCGTGACCGACATGCAAGGACTCCCTTCAGGGTTCTGGCCTCCACCCGCGGATGTGATCCCTCGCCGGATTCGCGCGGGACACCCCAAAGACCGCGGATGTGCGGATTTCCCGACCAGCCGGGCAGGCCCCGAGGGGCGCGGCGCCGGCGTTTGCCGCCATGGGCCCGGACGTTTCCGGAAAGGCCCGACGCGGTCGAGATAACTTGTTATTCTAGCACGTTTTCGTCCCTTCCCGCCAGCGCCCGGCCCGCCGCGGATCCAACATCGTCACCCGCCCGCCATGACCGCCGCCACCCCCTCTCCAGCCGCTGCCGCCGCGACCCCCGCCGCAACCGTCTTCACCGACGCGCCCGGGCAGGGCCTGCTCGCATTCGACGGCGCCGATGCCGCGGCGTTCCTCCACGGCCAGCTGTCCACCGACGTCGCCGCGATGGCCAACGGCGAGGCCGCATGGTCGAGCTACAACTCGCCGAAAGGGCGCATGCTCGGCACGCTGCTGCTCTGCCGCGCGGCGCCCGACGCGTTCCGGGCCTTCGTCACCGCCGACCTGGCCGAGCCGCTGCGCAAGCGGCTGTCGATGTTCGTGCTGCGGGCCAAGGTGACCGTCGCCGACCTGTCGGCGGCCGGCCGGCGCTTCGGCGTGGCCGGGCCGGGCGCCGCCGATGCGGTGCGCGCGGTCGTCGGCGCGGCGCCACTGCCCGGACACGGGAGCACGGCCGGCGGCGCGCTCGTCGTCGCCACGCCCGACGGGCGCTGGCTGCTGCACGTTCCCGCCGCGGACGCCGACGCCGCCGGCGAGCGCCTCGCCCGGCACGCGCACCACGTGCCGGCGGACGAGTGGGCGCTGCTCGCCATCCGTGCCGGCGTCCCGGCGATCGCACAGGCCACGCAGGACCTCTTCGTGCCGCAGTCGGCCAACTGGGACCTGATCGGCGGCGTCAATTTCCGCAAAGGCTGCTATCCGGGGCAGGAGATCGTCGCGCGCATGCAGTACCTCGGCCGGCTGAAGGAGCGGCTGTTCGCGTTCCACGTCGACGCGCCGCCGCCCGCGCCGGCCACGCCGCTCTACGGCGATGTGTTCGGCGACCAGGCGTGCGGCGCCGTCGTCAATTCGGCGCCCGCACCGGCGGGGGGCAGCGACCTCCTCGCCGTCGCGCAGTGGGCGGCCGTCGAAGGCGGGCCGTTGCGCGTCGGCGCGCCCGACGGCCCCGCGCTGAGCGTCGGCGCGCTGCCATACGCGGTCCCGGCACCCGTGGCCGCCGAGCGGCCGAAGCTCTAGCGGATGGGCACCGCAACGCACTACTACATCTGGTATCGGGTCGCCGGCGATCCGGCCGCCGCGCGCGCGGCCGTCGACGCGGCGCTGCACGACGTCTTCCTCCACGCCGGCGTGACCGGCAAGGTGCTGGTCCGCCGCGACGACCCGCGCACGTGGATGGAGATCTACGAGCACGTCGCCGACGGTGCGCTCTTCGAGCGCGAGCTCGCCGGCGCGGTCGCGCGGCACGGGCTCGCACGGTACGCGGAGGCCGGCGCGCGGCACGTCGAGCCGTTCGTCGCGCCCGTATGAGATGAAACGGCCCCCGCGCTCGCTGCGCTCGTTTCCGCCCGTCGGGGCAGGTCAGTCGCTCGGGGCGGCCCTGCCCGACTGACGCCATGTGCCTCGCCGTCGTCGCGCTCGACACGCATCCGGCGTTCGCGCTGGTGATCGCCGCCAACCGCGACGAGTACCACGACCGGCCGGCGGCGCCCGCCGCGTGGGGCGACGCGCCGCCGTTCGCGGACATTCTCGCCGGGCGCGACCTCAAGGCCGGCGGCACGTGGCTCGGCGTGCGGCGCGACGGCCGCTGGGCGCTCGTCACCAACGTCCGCGAAGGCGGCCGCAACGTTCCGTCCGCGCGCTCGCGCGGCGACCTCGTTCCGCGGGTCCTCAACGCGGGCGACCCGCCGGCCGAAGCGGTCGCGGCCATCGCCCGCGCACCGGACCGCTACAACGGCTTCAATCTGCTGGCCGGCGACGCCGCGGGCGCGCACTGGACGTCCAACCGCGGCGGCGGCACCCGCCGCCTCGCCGCCGGCGTGCACGGGCTCTCGAACGCGCTGCTGGACACGCCGTGGCCCAAGCTCGTGCGCACGCTGCGCGCCGTGCGCGCGTGGTCGGCGCGCGGCGAGGCCGACACCGCCCCGCTGTTCGCCGCGCTCGCCGACCGCGTGGGTGCCGCCGACGACGAGCTGCCGGATACCGGCGTCACGCGCGACTGGGAGCGGCTGCTGTCGCCGCCGTTCATCGTCAGCCCCCGGTACGGGACGCGCTGCTCGACGGTGCTGACCGTCGATCGTGCCGGCGGCGCGGTGTTCCGCGAGCGCACGTTCGACATTGCCGGCACGCCGGCAGGCGAGACCGTCGAGACGTTTCGCGTGCGCTGATCAGGCGAGCATCCGCGCCATCGCGTGGTGCGGAATGTCCGCCTCGACGAACGGCGCGCCGATCGGCGCGAAGCCGAACCGCGCGTAGAACGGCATCGCCTGCGTCTGCGCATTGAGCACGACGCGCGCGTCGCCGCGCGCGCGTGCCGTCTCGATCAGGCGCACGAGCAGCGCGGCGCCCACGCCGCGCCCGCGCCATTGGCGGAGCACCGCCATGCGCCCGATGTGGCCGTCGGGCAGCAGCCGTCCGCAGCCGATCGGCGCACCGTGCGCATCCTCCGCCAGCGCGTGGATGGACGGTGCGTCCAGCGCATCGAACTCCTGCGCCTCGGGAATCCGCTGCTCGACGACGAAGACCGCGCGCCGCACGGCGGCAAGCGGCGCCGACGCGCTCGCCCAGTCGACGAGGCGCACCGCATACGCCGCGCCACGGTCAGCGGCCATAGGCGGAGAGCACGAGCCCGGCCGCACCGTCGCGCACCGTCAGTTCGCAGCGGCCGCCGACCGGCAGCGTCAGCTTGTCCGGCACGTGGCCGAACGGCAGGCCCGTGTAGATCGGCGTGGCGCACACCGCGCGCAGGGCACTCACGGCGGAGGCGACGTCGTAGCCGCCGTCGTTGTCCGACAGCGCGTACTCGGTGAACTGCCCGAGCAGGATCGCGCGCTGCCGTGCGAGCACGCCCGCGTGGTGCAGCTGGTAGAGCATCCGCTCGATCCGGTACGGCGTCTCGCCGACGTCCTCGACGAAGAGGATGCCGCCGTCGACCCGCGGGAAGTACGGCGTGCCGACGAGGTGCGCGACCAGCGCGAGGTTGCCGCCCCACAGCGTGCCCGCGAAGTCGCCGTCGGGCCCGTCGAGCGCGCACGCGACCTCGTGCCGCGGCGCATCCATCACGCGCAGCCAGTGCTCGAGCGTGAATTCCGACGGCACCGGAGCGCCGAAGTCCCCGGTCGCCACCGGGCCGGCGAACGTGACCATGCCGGTCGCGGCCAGCGCCGCCAGCTGGAACGCCGTGAAGTCGCTGTAGCCCATCCACATCTTGCCCGCAGCAGCGAGCGCGCGGAAGTCGAGGCGCGGCAGCAGGCGCGTCCAGCCGTAGCCGCCGCGCAGCGTGATCGCGATGTCGACGCGCGGATCGCGCGCCATCCGCAGCACCGCGGCGAGCCGCTCGTCGTCGGTGGCCGCGAAGCGCTGCCAGCGCGTGCGGCACGTCGGGTCGACGACGACGCGCGCGCACAGCGTCTCGAGCCGCGCCACCGCGCGGTCGAGCGCCGCCGGCTCGACCGCGAAGCCGGACGGCGCGTACAGCCCGACGCCGAGCGACGTGATCACGGCGCGGCCCCGGCACCGCGGCGCGCCGCGAAGAAGTCCGACAGCAGCGCGCCGCACTCGTCCGCGCGCACGCCGCCCGTCGCGGTCGCGTGGTGGTTGAGCCGCGGTTCCGCGAACAGGTCGATCACCGAGCCACACGCGCCGGTCTTGGGGTCGCGCGCGCCGAACACGACGCGCGCGATGCGCGCGTGGAAGATCGCGCCGGCGCACATCGCACAAGGCTCCAGCGTCACGTACAGGTCGCATCCGGGCAGTCGGTAATTGCGCAGCCCGCGCGCCGCGTCGCGCAGCGCGGCGATCTCGGCGTGCGCGGTCGGGTCGTCGCCGGCGATCGGCGCGTTGCCGCCGCGGCCGATCACGACGCCGTCGCGCACGACGACCGCGCCGACCGGCACCTCGCCGCGCGCGCCGGCCGCGCGCGCGAGCGCGAGCGCCTCGCCCATCCACGCCGCGTCACTTCCGGGATCCGGCATCTTCGAGATGGAAGCGGTGGAGGATCCGGTGGATCACCGGCGTGAACAGGATGCCGGCGGCGCCCAGCATGACCAGCGCGCAGAAAAGCGCGTAGAAGCTGTCGAACACCTTGCCCGCCGTCGTGTTGATCTCCTTGATCGGGCCCATCCCCGCCAGCAGCATCGCCGCCTGGTGGAACGCGTCGAGCCACGCGAAGCCGTCGATCGCGTGGTAGCCCACGGCACCGACCGCGAGCGTGGCCGCGATCAGTGCGAACGCGTAGAACGCCGAGCGCCCGACCCGCGACAGGAAGAGGTGCCGCGGCGCGAGCTCGCCGCGCGGGACGAGCGGATGGTCCGCGGTCACGGGCTGCCGGCGCCGATCACGGCGTCCGCCTCGATCTCGACCAGGATTTCCGGCGCGATCAACCGGGCGACCTCGACCATCGTGCACGCGGGCCGGATGGCCCCGAACGCCTCGCCGTGCGCGCGGCCGACCGCCTCCCACTGCGCGATGTCGGTGACGAAGATCCGCGTGCGCACGACGTCCTCGAGCCGCGCCCCGGCCCGCTCGAGCGCCGACCGCAGGTTGGCGACGACCTGGCGCGTCTGCGCAGCCGGGTCGCCGACGCCGACGATCCCGCCCGCCGCGTCGGTCGCCGTGGTACCGGACACGTACACGTGGTCGCCGACGCGCACGGCCCGCGAATACCCGACGACGGGCTCCCACGCGGTGCCGGTGGCAAAATTCCGTCGCTTGCTCACGCCCCCCTCCCGTCGCTGCTGCCGCGCCCGACCGACCGGCGGGGCGGCACCGCGAATCCGCCTGCGCACCTCACGCATCCGGCACGATAGCAAACGTCCGGGGCACGATGCGGATCGCGGCGATGGACCTGCCGGGCGCCTGGCTCGCCGCCGGCCCGGTGGTGGCAGATGGTCGCGCCGGGCGACGACGTCCGCCTCGTCCACGGCGTGGGCGCAAGGGACGGCGGCGTGCGCACGGATCGGCGGGCGCCGCTACTTCGGGTCCGCCGGCACGGTCGTGGCGACGCTCGACGCACCAGGCGTGCCGGCCGCCCACTGCGCCTTGCGCGCGGCGCGGCGGGCCGCTTCCGCGTCGCAGGCGGTCCGCGCGAGCGCCACGGGATCGTGCGGCGCCAGCGCCGCGATCGCGGCGGCGATGTCGGCACGCGGCGTTGCGCGCGCATACGCGTGCCCGAACCCGTCGCGCGCGAGCACGCCGGTGTCGACGAGCCAGCGCCGCAGCTCGACGTGGTCGACGTCGAGCATCGCCCCCGTTCCCGCGAGCCACGCGCGCAGCACGTCGTTCACGTCGCGCTCGCGGTACTCGCGCGCGGGCGCGAACGCGCGTGCCGCGGCCGCCAGCACCAGCGCGAAGTCGGCCGGGTTCGCCGAGTGCATGACGCCGAGTGACAGGCGCCGGCGCACGGCGAGCGCGGAGAACCGGGTGGCGGCGGCACGGGCATCCATCGCCGCGAAGATAGCAGACCCGCAGGCGCGTCCGCCCTCCCGCACGCTGCCTGCGCCGGAGGCCGCGTCAGCCGCCGGCCTTCGCGCGCTTCGCCTGCAGGCGCTGCGCCGTCTTCTCGATGCCGACGATGAACCGGTTGTGCTTGCCGCGCGCGACTTCCTCGACGGCGTCGCGCGCGGTGAAGTCGAACGCGACGGCGTTGCCGTTCACCGCCGCCAGCGTGACCGTGATCTCGACCCACATCCCGAGCAGCGTGGCGCCCAGGTGGTCGAGCTCCACGCGCGTGCCCACCGAGTCCTTGCCGGGTTCGACGTGCGCGAGCAGCAGGTCGCGGCACGCCATCTCGACGTCGTAGAGCAGCTTGGGGGTCGCGTAGACACGGCAGTCGTCGCCCATGAAGCTGATCGTGCGGTCGCGGTCGATCTCATGCCGCACGGTGGCGGTGAGACCGGGGTGCAGGGGTTCGCTCATCGGAAAGCTCCTCTTGGCGTGCGTCGGAAGTCAGGCGCGCCGGCGCAGCGCGTCCGCATGCAGGCGCGCGTCGACGTAGCGGACCAGCGCCCGGGTGGCCCGCGCGCAATTGCGGAACACGCACACGCCGTGGTCCATCAGGCGCGCGCTCATCGCGTCGTACAGCCGGCCGGCGTCGGCCACGCCGATCACCGGCTTGTCGTGGCGTGCGACGAGCGGCGGCATCAGGTGCACGGTGCTCTTCGGGTCGTCGAGGTCGTAGCCCGGGCGCAGCCTGCTCGACTCCAGTGCGCGCACGGCCGGTGCCGTCGGGTCGAGCGCGACCACGACGGCGTCGATGGCCGGATCCTCCAGGAACGCCTCGGTGATCGCGAGGTGTGCCTCGTCGTCCGCGCCCGGGTTGATGTCGATCGGATTGTTGACCTCGACCAGCGCGTCGAGCTTCCTGGCGGCGAGGATCGCATTCACCCGCTCGACCGTGGCGGGGGCGAGCGTCCCCATCTCCATCGCGAAGGCGTCGGCGTCGATCGCGTCGGCCATGCTCACGGCCTCGAACCCGGCGCCGCTGATCGCGCCCAGCCGCCGGCCGCCGATCCGCTTCGCGTGCAACGCGCCCGCGATGTAGAAGAGGTCGTCGAACGCGCTGACGTCCTCGGCGACGATCGCGCCGGCCTGGCGCAGGATCGACGCGAACATGTCGTAGTCGCCGGCGACGGACGCCGTGTGGCCGAACGCGCCGGCGACGCCCGGCGGCGTGCGCCCGGCCTTGTACACGACGACGTCCTTGCCCCCGAGCACGGCCGCACGCGCGGCGCGCGCGAATGCGAGGCCGTCGAGGTCGCGGAAGCCCTCGACGTACACGCCGACGGTCGCGATCTCCGGCCGCTGCCCGAACCACGCGAGCAGGTCGCCGTGCGTGAGGTCGGTCTGGTTGCCGATCGCCAGCATGTAGCGCGGGTCGAGCCACGGGTTCTGCGACAGCCGCGTGATCATGAACGCGCCGCTCTGCGAGATCATCGCGGCGTCGCGCTCCGCCTTCTTCTGCGGCTTCGGCAAACGCTCGAGCGGAATGAACCACGAGTCGTAGCCGCCCGGATGCGACACCACGCCGAGGCAGTTCGCGCCGAGGAAGATGGGTCCGCCACCCGGCGCGCCGTGCGCGGCGTTGATCCGCGCGGCCATCGCCGCGGCGGGCGCCCGGCTCTTCGCAGTCTCGCCGAGGCCGCCGGGAATCAGCATCACCGCGTCGACGCTGTCGGTCGCGATGATCTCGTCGACCAGCGCGTACACGGCGTCCGCGCTCACCGCGACGATCAGCAGGTCGAGCCGGCCGTCGAGCGCCGCGAGGCCTTCGACGCAGCGCACGCCGTCGATCTCGGCCTCGCCGGGCTTGACGATCGTGATCCGCTCCTTCGGGTAGCCGCTGCCCACGAGGTTGCGCAGGATGATGCGGCCGAAGTTCATGCCGGTGGCGGAGACGCCGACGAGGCCGAGCGTGCGCGGGTGCAGCAGCTTGTCGATCTTGTGTAGCGGACGCGGCAGCGGTCGCGCGACGGCCGGGCCGACCGCACACCGTGCCGACGTCACGACCAGCTCGGCGCCGGCACGCACGCCTTCGAGCGTCAGTTCGCGCAGCGTGCCGGTGGCCTCGGGCGCGAAGCTTCCCGCGAGGTCGAGCAGGGCGTCGAACCACGCCGCCAGCGGCGCGTCCGGACCCGGCTCTCCGTCGCGCCGCGCGACGGCCGCAAGCTTCTGCCAAGCGACGGTGTGCCGAAATGCCTCGAGGAAGTCCGCCGCGTCCGTAAGCTCGACCGCCGCGCACACGCGACCGCGGCCCGGCCGGAAGCTCGCCGCGTCGAGCGTCGCGTCGATCCCGCCCGCGCCCGCCGACAGCACGAGCCCGAACTCGCGCGTGTGGACGAGGCTCACGGAAACCGCGGGCTCGCGAGCCGCTGCCGGCGTGCCGGGCGCGAAGCGAAGGCCGAGCGCCGCGATCAGCGGCGCGACGTCCGGGTACGCGTGCGTGTCGCGGCCTTCCGCGGCGGCGGCGGTGACGAGCGCTGCCGCCGCGCGGGGGCTAAGGCGACTGCGTTCCTGCGATGACGACGAAGCGTCCACGATGCGCATCCTCCTGTCCGCGTCGCGGCCGCGTGGACACGCGACCGCGCAGCCGCGATCCCGGCGCGGCGGGCATTGCAGCTTGCCGGCAGCGTGCGCCGGCGCGCCTTGCGGAAAGTCAAGGAGATGATCGGCCGCGGCGGCTGGCGGTGCGCGGCGCGCACACGGCGGGCGCCCGCGAGGGGCGCCGCCGTGCCGGAAGCCGCTACCGGCTGCGGTCGGCGCGCCGGCTCGCCGTTCTGAGCGGACGGTACGCGGCGAGCGCGACCAACAGGCTCATCAGGACGAGCGCCCACTCCGACAGCGTCGGGATCGGGTCCGCGACGACGTGGGTGTCGGGCGCGAACGTCGCGGTGACGGTCTCGCGATCGCCCATCCAGATCACGCACGCGCCGGTGCCGCTGCACGCGCCGGACCAGCCGACGAACCGTTGGCCGGGTTTCGGAATCGGCGTCAGCGAGACTTCGGTGCCGCGCGCGAACGCCGCGCTGCACGTGGTGCCGCAGTTGATGCCGGCGGGGAAGCTCACGATCGACCCGTCGCCGAAGTCGTGTACGGTCAGCGCGACCTGCCCGGCCGGCACGACCACGAACGTCGCCGCGACCGACTGGTCCGCGTTCAGCACGAGGTCGCACGTGGCGGTCCCCGCGCAGGCGCCGCTCCAGCCGCCGAACGCGTAGCCCGCCTGCGGCCGCGCGATGACGCTGACGGGCGTTCCCGGCGCGAACCCCGCGGCGCAGCGCGTGCCGCAATCGATGCTGCCGGGCGCCGTCGTCACGGTCCCGCCGGGGCCGCCCGTCACGGTCAGCGTGTACTGTCCGCCGGCGACGAACGCCGCGCCGACCGAGCGGGCCTCGGTCATCGCGACCGTGCAGGCAATGCCGGCTCCGGAGCACGCGCCGGACCAGCCGGCAAACGTTGCGCCCGGCGCCGCGGTCGCCGTCAGCACGACCTGCGTGCCCGCGGCGAACGCCCGGCTGCACATCGCACCGCAGTTGATGCCGGCCGGCTGGCTGGTGACTATCCCGGCGCCGCCGACGACGACGTGCAGTCCGTACGACGGCGGCAGTCCGGCGAGGATCTGCGCGAATTCGGCCTTGGCGGTCTTCGTCGCGTCCATGGTCACCGTGCAGGTCGTGCTCGTGCCCGTGCATGCGCCCGACCACCGGAAGAAGACCGCGCCCTTCGCGGGCTTCGCCGTCAGGATCACCTGCGTGCCGGGCGCGTAGGACTGGCTGCACGTCGGCTCGCACGCGATGCCCGCCGGCGAGCTCGTCACCGTGCCGCCCTTGCCGCCCAGGATGTCGACGACCAGCGTCGGGTTGGCCGCGGACGCCACCCACGGTCCGAACGTGATCGTGTACGGGCCGGCGCCGCCGTAGACGACCGTCGAGTCCATCTTCGACGGCACCTCCGGCTGCGGCGACGACGCGGCCGGCGGGCTCGGCACGGAAGGGGTCGGGTTCTCGTCGTCGGCGAACCCGTAGGCCATGCCCATCGTCCGGCCGGCGCCGGGCGTGCCCGTCGCCGAGCGCACGGCCGACGGCGGCTGCACGAACATCGGCGTGCCGCCGATCGTCGCCATGTGCATCCACTGGCTGAACAGGTTCTGCGTGACGTCGGGATACGTGGTCGAGTACGACGTCGGGTACCAGTACGTCTCGTCCTGCCAGCATTTCCACACGTGCGCCTGCGGGCAGTTGACCAGCGCGACGCCTCGGTTCAGCGCCCCGGAGAGCAGCAGGCCGAAGCGCGCGACGACGGCGCCGTAGGCGTCGGCGCCGTACTGCGTCGTCGCGGCCGGCAGCTGGTTCGCCGCCACCAGCGCCGCGTACTGGTCCGCGTGCTTGAGCGGCGTGTTGAGCGTGCCGGCGCCGGCGAACACCTGGTAGCCCGTCGACGCGGGCGTCGAGCAGTACTTGGAAGGAATCTGTCCGCCGTTGCAGCCGGCCTGGTAGCCGGCGGGGCTGAACACGTACAGGACGTAGCCGCTCGTGTTGCCCGTGAACTTCATCGCCGTCACCGGGTACGTCGAGCCCGGGAAGTTCAGCGTCGCGATCGAGCTCGTGAACGTGTCCTGCGGCACGCCTTTGATGATGCCGCCGGTGTCGAGCGTCAGCGTCGGTGCGTTCGTCGTCGTCCACAGCTTCCCGATCGCGGCGTCGAACCACGTGTTGAGCATGCTCGCCTGCGTCGCCGACGTGTTCTGGCCAAGGTAGCCGCCCGGATTCTGGACGACGTACTGCGGCACCTGGCCGCCGTCGGTCGTGAGGTCCTGCATCAGCTCGAGGTACGCGCAGATCGGCGGCTGCAGGTCGCTTGTGCACGCGCCGGGGCCCGCCGCCGCATCGGCGAGGCCGTTGACGAACTTCGCGTAGCTGTCGCGGATCGACAGGTGGTTGACGACGTCGCCGGGGTTGGCGGTCGCGCCCAGCGGATTGCCGATGGTGGCCGGGCTGGCCGGGGCCCCGGCCGCCGCCGCGGAGACCGTGGCGACCGTGTTCATCGGGAAGGCGACGAAGTCGACCTGCGACAGGTCGATCGTGCCCGTGAACGTGGACGCGCCGATCTCCGAGTACATCCACGCCGGGAAATCGGTCGTCGTCACCGAGTTGACCGTCGGCGTCGTCAGGTTGAGCGTGCTCGCATTCGTGTACGTGAACGCGGTGGTGAGGCCCTGGCCGTCGCGATTGAACAGGCCGGTCGTGCTCCCCTGCGGATTGCAGTGGTGGAAGCGGCTGGTGTCGGTGACGATGAAGTAGTAGACGCGTGCGCTGATCGTGTACTGCATGCCGCTGATCTGCACCTGCGTGATGTCCTGCGGGAAGCGGTAGCACGGCAGCGTGGCCGTGCCGCTCGCGAGCGCCGGCGGCGGCGCCCACGAGCCGTCCGGCTGCAGCACGTACGGCCCCGCGGTCGAGAAGCCGGTGACGTAGATCTGGTACGTTCCGGGCGTGAGGCCGGTCTGGTCCTGCAGCGAGAACACGGCGGGCGGCGGCACGAAGGCCGCGGTGACGGTTTGCGCCTGGCTCATCGTCACCGTGCACGTCGGCGCCGTCGATCCGGCGCACGGCGCGGAGAGCCAGCCGGCGAACGTGCTCGTCCCCGTCGCGGCCGCCGTCAGCACGACCTGCGTGCCGGCGCCGTACGACGCCGTGCACGTCGACGTCGCGCAGTCGATGGCGCCGGTGCCGTCCGTGACGGTGCCGGTGCCGCTACCCCCCTGCGAGACGACGGTCAGCGCGTAGGTCTGGGCCTGCGCCAACGCGGGCAGCGCGGCCAGGGCCGCGATGGCGAGCAGCCGGTGTGCCGCGCGGCGGAGCAGGTGCGCCGCGGCAGCGCCGGCGGGCAGTCGGTGGGCGAAGATCATCGGCGAGGTCCTGGCGGGTGACGTTGGGGGGAGGGCCGTCCGTGACCGGTCCGCGCCCGAGGGGACGAATCCCGCCCGACCCCGGTCCGACGCATCGGCTGGCAGCAGCCTGCGTCGGAAAAGCAAGATGCATACCGAGAACCTTTGGTGCCGGGACTTGGGAGGCAGACCCCGGCGCGCGGAGCCGACCGGCCCCCGCCTCACTCCCACTCAATCATCAACGGCTTCGCTAAGTCGTTGATCGGCTTGCTGCAGGAGCCGCAACGCCTTCACGCTTACCGTCAGAACTACCGTCATTTTGAATGGCATCCCCGAGCGCAGCTTCCACCATCGATCGACATCTATCGAGAACAGTCGGCGCTTCCACGATACTCAGCTGTCGAGGTCTATCGCGATCTATCGCGTCTTCGCACGCGATTCCTCTAGCGTGAGGCGACTCCTCGCTTGGCGCGAAGTGATCGAGGGGATGCCGGCATCAAAGGCCTTAAGTTGTTGTCGCATCGAGTCTTTGGGACATTTGTTTTACCGTCACGACGCTCCTGCTCGAAAGCGGAAGGTCAGTGCGCATCCGCCGTCTGCTCCGCGGCTTCCTTCCATGGTCTGATCTTCGCGAGCGTCTTCGCGAGGCTCGCCTTCGCGACCTCGGTATCGTAGTCGGCCTGCAGGCGCAGCCACCAGCCATCGGAGAGGCCGAAGAAGCGGCACAGCCGCAGATCGGTGTCGGCCGTGATGGCGCGCTTGCCTCCGACGATCTCGCCGATACGTTGCGCGGGCACGCCGATCTCCTTTGCCAGACGGTAGTTGCTCATGCCCAAGGGCTTGAGAAACTCCTCGGCGAGCATCTCGCCGGGCGACACCGGCTTGAGTTTCCTGGTCATCTCGTCTTGCCTCAGTGATAGTCCACGATCTCGACGTCTTCGGCATCGCTGCCCGTCCAGCGAAAGCAGATGCGGAACTGATCGTTCACCCGCAGGCTCCACTGGCCCGCACGATCGCCCTTCAACTGCTCGAGCCGGTTCGCCGGCGGCGCGCGCAAGTCATCGATGCGTCGCGCCAGGTCAAGCTGCTTCAACTTGCGCAGCGCCGGGCGCTCGATGTTGGCGAAGCGCGCCACCCGGCGCAACTGAAAGAGCGCTTCGGTGTCGGCACACTTGAACGTCCTGATCGCCACTGGGGAAATAGTATTGCATCGCGTGATTAACGTCAAGCGTGATTATCGATGACCGCACCCGTCGCACACAACTGCACGTTCGCGCCGCGCTTTCGCCGACATGCCTTCGGCTGGCGCTCGCAGCCCGCCGTGCGGCGAGTTTGGGAAGATGCGGCCGAGATCCAGAAGGTCAGCTGATCGGCAACCTCATGCGGCGTAGCCCCGAAGCGCCTTCAACGGTACATGCAGCTCCGCACACTTCGAGAATGTGTCGAGCAGATACTCGACGGTTACGCGCACTCTCGGCGCGACCAGCGCTCGATGCGGATACTGCAGGGTCATCTCGTAGCTGCCTGGATGGTGCGCGTCCAGCAGCAATACCTTCAGCCCACCGGTGCGCAGATGCTTCCAGGCGTGGTGTAGGCCCACCTCTGCGATGCCCGCACCCTCCACGGCTGCCTGCGTGAGCGCTTCCGGGGACGACAGGGTCAGCACCGCACCCTCCGTGTCCATCGTGGAAATGCTGCCGTCCTGAGCCCGAAAGTTCCAAGGTGAGACACGGCCACCCAGGAAGCGCCGTGTGAGCAGCCGATGCCGGGCCAGGTCCCCTGAAGTGCGTGGCACGCCTGCGTCGGCAAGATAAGCAGGCGAAGCGACCAGCACCAGACGGAACTGGCAGATCGGCCGCGATACGAGGGATGAGTCGATGATGCGCCCACCGCGCAGCGCCAGATCGTACCGATCGTGCACGAGGTCGACCATGCGATCGTCGAAGTCCACCTCGACCACCAAGCCGGGATAGCGTGCCAGCAGCCCGGGCAGCGCGGGGGTCAGCTGCTCGCGACCGAAGCCCACGCTCGTCGAGATGCGCACGCGTCCGGCCGGAGCGGCCCGATGGGCCGTCACGGTATCGGCGGCTTGGTCCAGCGCCTCCAGCGCGATACGAGCCTGACGCAGAAAGGCCGCGCCCTCTTCCGTCAGGTTCAACGTCCGCGTGGTGCGATTCATCAGGCGCACTCCCAGAGACTTCTCGAGCCCCGCGACGTTCTTGCTGACGGCGGCCGCCGAAATGCCGAGGGCGCGCGCGGCTGCTGAGAAGCTGCCCGCGTCGGCCGCCTGAACGAACGACAGGATGCCGCGAACGCGCTGTGAAGAATCCATCGTGGCGGGGCCTCGACAGTTGGAATCACCTCGATTTTCAACCCAACGTTCAAGAACAATCAACCACTGACCCACTTCTCGTTGCGAATCACGTTGCCCAGAATGCCGTCATCACACGGAGATTGATGCAATGAAAGCAACGATCATGTACGGCGCCAAGGAGGTTCGGGTTCAGAACGTTCCCGACGCCACGCTCGTTCAACCGACCGATGCCCTGGTGCGCGTCACCCGTTCCTGTATCTGCGGCAGCGACTTGTGGCCCTATCGCGAGCCCGAGCGAAACGAGGCGGGGCAGCGCATCGGCCACGAAGCGATCGGTGTCGTCGAGGCCGTCGGCCGCGACGTGCACAAGGTGAAGGTGGGCGACCTGGTGATCATGCCCTTTGCCTACTCCGACGGTACCTGCGAGTTCTGCGGCGAGGGGCTGCATACGGCCTGCCGGCACGGCGGCTTCTTCGGCGTGGGTGAGGTCGCCGGCGCCCAGGGGGAGGCCGTACGCGTTCCGCTGGCGGACGGCACGCTCTACCCGCTGCCGGGCGGCGCGGATAGAACCCTGCTCGCCTCGCTGCTGACCCTATCCGACGTCATGGGCACCGGACACCATGCCGCCCGCGTGGCGCGCGTCGGCCCCGGCAAGCGTGTCGCCGTCATCGGCGGTGGCGCGGTCGGCCTGTGCGGCGTCCTGGCGGCCAAGCGGCTCGGTGCAGCGCAGATCATCCTGCTCGATCGTCATCCGGAGCGAATCGCGTTGGCACGCGAATTCGGCGCCACTGACGTGGTCACCGATCGCGGCAAGGAAGCCATCGAGCGCGTGCTGGCGCTGACCGGCGGCACTGGCGTGCACTCGGTGCTCGAATGCGTCGGCACCGACGAGGCGATGCTCACCAGCATCGAGGTGGCCCGGCCCGGAGGCGCCGTGGGCCGGGTGGGCGTCCCCCACTACGCGGCGATTCCGGCATCGAGCTCGGCGTTCTTCAAGAACGTCATCGTCGGCGGCGGGCCGGCGCCCGTCCGCGCCTACATCGACGAGCTGCTGCCCGACGTGCTCGAAGGCCGTATCGAGCCCGGCCGCGTGTTCGACCGCGTGATCGGCATCGACGAGGTGCCCGAGGGCTACCGCCTGATGGACGAGCGCCGTGCCATCAAGGTGATGATCGAGTTCTGAACCAAAGGTCGATCGATGAAGTACACACATCTCGGCCGCACCGGACTTCAAGTCAGTCGTGTGGCGCTCGGCACCATGAATTTCGGGGAACTGACGGGGGAAGCCGCCAGCTACGAGATCATGGACACGGCCCTCGAGGCCGGCATCAACCTCTTCGATACCGCGGATGTCTATGGCGGGCCGCAGTCTCCAGACATGGAGAAAGGCTTCGGGACCTCCGAGGAGATCATCGGTCGGTGGCTCGCCCAGGGTGGCCGTCGCGACCGAATCGTCCTGGCAACCAAGCTGTACCAGCCGATGGGCACCGGTCCGAACGATCGCCGCCTGTCCGCCTATCACATCCGAAGGGCTTGCGAGGCCAGCCTGCGGCGGCTGCAGACCGACCACATCGATCTCTACCAGATGCACCACGTCGATCGACGAACCCCGTGGGAAGAGATCTGGCAGGCGATGGAGCAGCTGGTTCGCGAGGGCAAGGTGACGTATGTCGGAAGCAGCAACTTCGCCGGTTGGGACATCGCCACTGCGCAGAGCGTGGCCAGGTCGCGCAACTTCCTTGGCCTGGCGTCGGAGCAGAGCCTCTACAACCTCAGCGCTCGCACCATCGAGCTCGAGGTCATCCCGGCGCTGCGGTATTACGGCATCGGCCTCCTGCCCTGGAGCCCGATCGGCATGGGGCTCCTGAGCGGCGTGCTTCGCAAGGCAAGCGAAGGGCGCAAGGCCACGCCATTGCTGCAGACGCGGATCGAGCAGCATCGCGCACAACTCGAGAAGTACGAGGCGCTCTGCCTGCAGCTGGGTGAGGAACCTGCCGACGTCGCGCTGGCTTGGCTGCTGCACAACCCTGCTGTCACGGCCCCGATCGTCGGGCCGCGCACGGCGGAGCAGCTCACCCGCAGTCTGCATGCATTGGAGGTCTCTCTCGCGGACGAGACGCTCCAGCGGCTTGACGAAATCTGGCCTGGACCCGGCGGGGAAGCGCCACAGGCATACGCCTGGTAGGACGTCGTACCCACGACAGCGCAGGTCGCGATGAAGGAGATGAAATGAAAGTGGGAATTCTCGGATCAAGCGATGTCGCCAAGTCGCTCGCTCGTGGCTTCCTGAAGGAAGGTCATGAGGTCATGCTGGGTTCGCGGGAGCCGGGAAAGCTGGCGGCCTGGGTGCGCAAAACAGGCCAAGGCGCATCCAGCGGAACGCTTGCCGACACGGCCCAATTCGGCGAACTCGTCGTGCTCGCGGTCCATGGCACCAAGTCCGTGGAGGCGATCAAGACGGCGGGAGTGGACAGTTTCAAGGGCAAGGTCGTCATCGACGCCACGAACCCCCTGGAGATGACCGCGGGAGCACCGCCCAGGCTCGTTGGCGGACTTGGCACTTCCGGCGGCGAGCTCATCCAAGAGGCTTTGCCCGGGGCGTTTGTCGTCAAGGGCTTCAATACCGTGGGGAACGCGCACTTCTACAAGCCGCAGTTTGCCGGCGGCCCGCCGGACATGTTCATTTGCGGTGACGATGAAGAAGCGAAGGAGCAGGTCTCGCGCACCTGCAGGGACTTCGGCTGGAATCCCATCGACATCGGCGGCATCGGCTTCGCGCACTACGTCGAAGCGACTGCCATGGTCTGGATCATCACTGCCTTCACGGGCGGTCATTGGAATCAGGCGTTCAAGCTGTTGAGAAGGTGACCGACATGAAGACGCTGATGCTCTTGGCACTCGCTGTGATCGGGGTCGCTTCGATCGCAAACGCCGCAACGACGCTGGATCACTCCAGGGTCATCCGGCCGCAACAAGCGACATTTGCCGAGTTTCCGGAAAGCCGGTCGTTCACGAGCGGCATCAAAGTCGTCCAGGCGGATTTCTCCGACCCGGCGGTTGCGTCGATTCTCAATGTCGAATACGCGAAGAAGTCAGGCATGCCGTTGCATGTCCACATCCTGACGCCGTGGCCGTTCGACGACGGAGCGGCGGACAGGAGGTTGCCCTTGATCGTGTTCGTTCAGGGCTCGGCCTGGTTGAAGCAGGAGATGTACAACCTGCCTCAGTTGGCGCAAATGGTTAAGCGGGGATACATCGTCGCGATCGTCGAGTACCGGCCGTCTGCCGTCGCCGCCTTTCCGGCGCAGATCACAGATACCAAATCGGCGATTCGCTTCCTGAAGAAGAATGCGGACAAGTACAACATCGACGCCTCGAAGATCGTCCTATGGGGTGATTCATCGGGCGGCCATACCGCGCTGATGACCGCGGTGACTCTCGACGCGAACCAGTACGACGACGAGGGACAGGACAAGGACCCGATCGCGCTGAAGGCGGTGGTTGATTACTACGGGCCCACCGACATCAGCAAGATGAACAAGGAGCCTTCGACCTGGGACCACATGTCGGCCAAGAGCCCGGAGGGTCTCTTCATCGGCGGTGTCGACGTGCTGGACAACCCTGAAAAGGTCAAACCTACGATACCCATGGGATATCTCGCCAGGGACCGCCGTCTTCCGCCAATTCTCATCGTTCACGGCAGCAAGGACCGTCTCGTCCCCTTCGGTCAGAGCGTCATGATGTACGACGCTCTGAAGAAGCTCGACAAGGAAGCCGTGATGGTTCAGCTGAAAGGCGCAGACCATGGTGGAACACCGTTCTGGAGCAGGGACATGCTGAACCTGGTCGATGACTTCATTCGAAGGCACCTTTGAAAGCGATGCGCAGATGGCGGTGGAGGATGGCGCTCGGTCCGTCGATGCTCGTCGCGGCCATGGCCCTGGGTTCGTGCGCCTACCTGCAGCACCCGAAGTTCGGGAAGCTTCCTGAAGGTGAGCGCCAGGCGAGGATCGAGCAGTCGCCGAACTTCGAGAATGGCGAGTTCCGCAACCTGGTCGCCACGCCCATGTTCGCGGACGACCGCGGCTTTGCTTCGGTCCTCGTCAGCAACCTGCTGAGCCGAGCGGAGCGCCTGCAGCCAGACGCGCCCCTGCCGTCGGTGAAGACGGACCTCATGGCCCTGGATGGCGGCAGCGACACGGTGATCTGGCTTGGCCACTCGACCTACTTCGTGCAAATCGGCGGCAAGAAGATCCTGATCGATCCGGTCTTCAGTCGCTCGGCTGCACCGGTCTCGTTCTCGACGCAAGCCTTCGACGGGACCTCGCTTTACACGGCCAACGACATGCCGGAGATCGACTACCTGCTCATCACCCACGATCACTGGGACCACCTGGATCATGCGACAGTGACTGCCCTGGAACCCAAGGTGAGAAAGGTCGTCACCGGGCTTGGCGTCGGCGCCTACTTCGAACACTGGGGCTACACGAGAGCGAAGATCGACGAGGCCGACTGGTTCGCCAGTCTGGAGGTGGACGACGGCCTTGCCATTCATGTGCTGCCGGCCCGTCATTACTCGGGACGCCTGCTGACCCGGAACCGGACCCTGTGGATCGGCTTCGTGTTGGAGCACGGCGGCCGGCGAATCCTGTTCAGTGGCGATACCGGCTATGGGCCGCACTTCGCCACCATCGCCCGACGGTTCTCCGGATTCGACCTCGTCGCGCTGGACATGGGCCAATACGACGCGCGCTGGCCGTACATCCATATGACTCCGGAAGAGGCCGCGAAAGCTGCGGAGGACCTGGGCGCCAGGGCTCTGCTTCCCACGCATGTCGGCAGGTTCAGCATCGCCCGGCACGCGTGGGACGAGCCGTTCGAGCGCATCGCGGCGGCGAGCGACGGCAAGGGCTTCCGGCTGCTGACCCCGATGATCGGCGAGCCTATTCACCTCGCGGACACGCAGCAGCGCTTCGCCCACTGGTGGCGAGACGACGTTCCGATCGCTTCTACCCGATCGAACGGAACGCAGTAGGAGACCCCGCATGCGCACGTCCGCTGTACTCGTCGCCGTTTCGCTTGCGTTCGCTCTGCCGTTGTTCGCGCAGGCTGCTGAAGATCGAGGCCAAGGAGAGAAAGCAGTGGCAGGTTCGTCCGCTATTTCACGCAACGAGGCAAGCACCATGAAGATCCGCCTGAGGATCGAAGGCAAGGTCATGACGGCGACCTTGCTCGACACCGCAACTGCACGCGACTTCGTCTCGCTGCTGCCGCTGACGCTGACGCTGGAGGACTACGCGTCCACCGAGAAGATCGCGTACCTGCCGAAAAACCTCTCGACCGCCGGCGCGCCCGCAGGCGTCGATCCCGACGTGGGCGACATCACCTACTACGCGCCTTGGGGCAACCTGGCGATCTTCCATCGCGACTTCGGCTACTCCACCGGGCTCGTGAAACTGGGCCGCCTCGACAGCGGCATCGAGGCGCTTGCCGCGCGCGGCGCGCTCAAGGTCACGATCGAGTCGATCGAGAAGTGAGGGACACGCAGTGAACTGGTCCGCCGAAGAGCTCCGCCGGATCGTCGAGGCCGACGACCTGAAGATTGCTCCTTTCCGAGGCGACGGGGTGACCTATGGCACCCCGACCTGGATCTGGTGCGCGGCCGTGGACGGCGAGCTCTACGTGCGTGCCTACAACGGGCCGAAATCACGTTGGTATCGAGCCGCGGTGCAGCAGGGTGCCGGCCGAATCATCGCGGCCGGCATGACGAAGGATGTGACGTTCGAGGCGGTGGACGGACCGATCAACGAGCGGATCGATCAGGCCTACCGCGCGAAGTACGGATCCAGCCCGTACCTTCGTCCGATGATCGGCGCCGGCGCGCGTGCGGCGACGGTCAAGATCGTGCCTAGAGGCGCACCGAAGCAGAACATCGCTGGAAAGAGCGAAGGCCGCTCCAGCGACGCCGGTTGACGATCACGCCTCGCGGGGTCGACTCAAGTGTAGGCCCGCGCGATCCGTTCGGCAATCTCGCCCACGCTGCTGTTGATCTTGAGCGACTTCAGATCGATCGATCGATCTGTCTCGATCGCGTCGAGGAATCGGTTCACGTCCTGCGCGATTCGCTCAGCGACGGGTATTCGAGTGTCCGGGGCGAGCAGCTGTGACAGGCGGAGTACGTCGTTCGCGTGCTTGCGGATGTTCTTGGTGTCGATCGGCTCACCCTTGGCCTGACGTTTGCCGAGGTCCAACCAGGCGCCGCCTTGAACCTGCCGGCCGCGCAGTAGTCCGACACTTTTCCGAGGAAATTCGTATCTATAGCCAAGGACCTTACGCACGTCCCTTTGCCCCTCGCCAACCAGTCCGGAGGACACGATTGAGATGTTACTGAAGGCTTCGTGAGGCGCTTCGCCCGCGCGGCGCCCCTTACCCATCTCGCGGCTTGATTGCTGCTTGGCGTGACGAGGCTGGACACAGCCCCGGCGGGCTGCGTCGTCCCCCTATTCCCACTCAATCATCAACGAGCCTTCTAAGCGGTTGATTTGTAATGCACCTGAAGCTGCTCGGCAGAAATTTACCGTCATTTTTACCGTCAAAGTGCGGAGCACCAGCATTGGCGCGGGTTTGCAGGCGATTCGGTCTGAAGTGACCTTTCGAGATCTATCGACATCTATCGACTCCCGCGACCATCGCGGACACCATCGGCGAGCCTCGGCGTCGGTCAGGGCAACGACCAGGAAGGGCTGGCATCGAACGCCTTAAGCTATTGTCCCAACTCGATTTTTCGCACATTTTTTTACCGTCACGATGCCGCACGGGCGGTGTAGCTGAAAGTCACCATCAAGATCGATCGACTCGCACCTCTCAGAGAACGATCTGGCGAAGCCAGATCGACCCCAAGCATTCTGGCAGAGCGCTTCACCAGCGCACAGTGTCGACCCGCTCACTGCGTACTTGGCCGATGTTGCGTTCGATCGCGCAGACCCCAAACAGCCCCCGTCTCGATCACCTCAATGAAGCGCTCTGCACCGAACCCGTCCGGATACAGAGTCCAGGCAGATCTGCTCGCATCGGCTTCACGCGACTGGTCTGCCACATAGTCCCCGGCGAGCAAGCCATTGGGGTCGTTCAAGAGATGACGATCATCGCGAAGCGCGATCAACAGCTCTTCAACTGAGACCTTCAGAAAGCCGGCGAAGCGCTGGTGGTCGTACTCGATGGATGTGTCGGCGATCCAACCATGTTGGCGAGTTGGGACCCGATCCTCGGTCAAGTCGAGCAACGCGCGCAGCTCGGGATTCGAGGCGATTGCCAGCGACACCGCTTCGACCTTGCGGCGAAGCTGATCGCCTGCCTTGCGAAGCGTGGTGGTGGCGTGCAGCCACGCGTCCCGCTGAGATCGGCGCATGAACGTCGACTTCACCTCGATGACGAACAGATGCCCATCGAGGGTGGCGATCAGGTCCACCTCGCCAGGATCGTCCACGTCGCGCAAGGGCTTCCAATTCAGCAGCGTCTTGAATCCACGCGTCTCGAATAGCCGTGCCAGGCCTGCCTCAATCCGTTGCGCCTCGTCCCGAGCCTGCCCACGACGAGCGCCGAGTCGTCTCAGGTTGTTGATCGCCGCCGAGCTGTTGTTCTGCAGGCCGACGATCCATGGCAACTGAATCAGCGTCGCTCCGAACTTGAGAACCGGTCGCTCGAACAGGTGGGGCTGAAGACCGGGCTCATTGCGCTGGAGGCGTTCTGCCATCGCGACCATGTCGTAGGTCCAGAAGTCCAGGATCGCGGATGCCATTCTCGGATTGCCTTTGGGCTCGGATGCCGTGACGGTCCACCCAGTAATGTTGGTCACCTTCGAGTCCCGATCCGACCAGGTGAGCGGCAGCCGGTTCTGAAACCCTTCGCGCAGGCCGTCCATGGTCAGACGCCGCAAAGCGACGATCCAGTTCCCCGACGCATCAAGGCGATCTGCAAAGGCTGCCAGGAAGTCCCGCTGGAAGAATACCGACATCAAGTTGAGCGATAGCAGCCCTCGGAAGAGATCGACGGTATCCCCGGACGCGGAAGTCACTTCGTCGGCGACACCGTACGCCTCACGCAAGCGAAGCTGCGCTTGCAGAGCCCGTATCCAGGCCAACCGGTTGCCCTCGGAATTCTCCGGTCGACCGATTGCCCACTTGGCCGGATCGGAGGCGACCTGCTCGACGTATGTGTCCATCGCGCGGTGGAACCAGTAGCCATGGAGGCGCTCAAGCTTCCGCCCGTCGTTCTGCCACGCAGCCCGTGCGGCCGGATCCACCTCGACGATCTCAAGCCGATCGCCCCGCCGCTCGAATCGAATGCCGTCGTCGTAGCAGAACGCATCCGCCGACCTGGCGGTGAACTCGTTCAACTCGATCTGTGCGTCCATCAGCGCGTGAAGAGCACGAAGATTCCTAACGGCCTCGCTGGAGTTCGCCGTACCGGATTCGAACAGGATCGGGCGAAGATGGCGTGCGACCGACCTCCCAATGATGTCGTCAGTCAGCTTCAGAGACGAGATGCTGGCGCCCGCGAGCTTCCACGCGAGCAGATCGCTGAGTGCATCCCAGGCGAGCTCGAGATCAACCCTCGAAGGCAGTGCAAGCGCCTTTTCCTTGAAGTCCCTTGGAACCAGAACCTCGAAGGCGTAAAGGCTCGCGTAGATCAAGAGGTCGAAGACCGACAGCTCCGCCAGCCGCGCCTTCTGCGCCTCCACGGCCGCGATCCGATCGCGATGCGCCAGCGCAAACAGCTCGAGCACGCGGCACAACTCGGCCACTGCTTCGCCTTCGGCCGCGGCCTGCTCCAGCTCAACTCGTCGCGGAGAGTGCGGGTTCAGAACAAGCCCGGAATACCTGACGGCGCGGATCAACGCATCGGGTGCGTCGCGCGCCACCCGGGCCACCAAACCATCAGCAGCGACCGGCTCCTGGCCAAGGTATCGCGCGAGGGCGAACGACATGGCCTCGACGTTCCACGACTCTGGCGGGCATTCCCTCACCACATTGCTGGACCAGAACAGGCTGTCGCGCTCCTTCTTCGTGAGCTTCTTCTTGCCGACGGGCAGCGGCTTTCCGTCGAGGTAGGCAGTCGCGACTCGCTCGATGGCGCTCCCCTGCGAAACACCGTCGCCGATCAAGCGAATGAACAGGTCGTCGTAGTAGTTCGTCGCTCGCTGAACTATGAGCGGATCACCAGCCTCGGCAATTGAGTGAGAGACGATCACGGGATCGTCGCCTCTTCTTTGCCGCGCATCTCGAAGTTGGCTGGCACGCGCTGGAAGTACTTCTTCAGCGCCCAGCCCGTGCGATGCTCCTGGTAGAGCCAGTGGTAGTACTCGAACTCGATCCACTTGCCGCGTTCCGAGATCGGCCGGACCACCTCTCGCGGCAGCAACTTGCCCTGAACGGCCGACCCGTGCTCCGGCTTGGACCGAACTACGGCCACGCGATCCAGAACGACGAATCGCTCCTCCTGCCGTTTGGCTTCTTGCACCAAGGCCCTCTCCACCAACTTCGTGAGGGCATCGATCGTCTTTCGCTGCGCCTCCAGATTGGTGCCAAGCGCCTCGATCCTCTCGGTTTGCCCTGCGAGTGTTCTATCGGTCGCTGCCTGCCAGCGTGAAGAGCTGAGTTCTTGGTAGAGCGGGATCAGTACTGCCAGGATGAAACCCAACAGTGCCATCAACTCCAAGGTCTTGCGGCCGAGACCGAGCCCGTCTTCTTGCTGAACGAACTGGACGTTGACTGAGCCATCGGCGTTGATGCCCATCGCGGCGAGCTGCGCCTTTATGCCCTCTGGCCCCAGCACCTTGGCAAGCGTGGCAGCAGACGCTGCATCGATGACAGGCAACGAAAGCCTGCCCAATTGCTCCTGCAGCGCCTGCAACGCGCCAATCGAGTCGAGCAAGGGTTGAGGAACGCTCCAGCGCTTGTTGGCCTCGTCGAAGCTCTTCATGAGCTGCCCGATGCCACTACTGACCGAGGCATCCGCAAGGATCTTCCGGGTGCTCTCTATCGAGACCCCGATGTCCGAGTGCATGGCCTTCAGAACGGCACTGGATCCCGTGGCCTGTTCGATGAGCTTGGCAAACTGCTCCGAGGCGGCAAGTGGCTTTGCGAGGTCCTCCAGCATCCGCTGAATCGCACTGTCCTTCAGAAGCGAACTGCGAATGTCCTGAAGGGGTTCGAGCATTCTTCTGATGCTCTCTTGTTCGGTCCTCTGGACTTCCTGCCATCGCTTTGCCATCTGGACAGCCAGCGAATTTTCAGGAATGAGCAGCTTCATCTGTTCTGGCAAGGAGTAGGCCTGCAGCTCCTTTGCCTGCTTACTCATCTGGGCCGCAAGAGACGTGTCTCCCACCAGCTTCTTCATCTGCTCTTCGAGGCTGTGGCTCTGGGCCATTGCCGCCATCCAAGAGGCGCGCTCCAGTTCCATTCTGCGGAGTTCACTGGACACACTGCCGCCCAACAAGCTACCAATCTTGTCGAGTTCCAAGCTCTTCAGGGCGTCGCTCTGCACGATTTCAGGCCACGATGGCAACCTTGTTGGCGATGACGGCGTACAGGTCCACTTCGGTCTGCTCGGTGTGGATCGACACGACGAGGCTGTATCTCGCAGGAAGGGCGTACCGCTCGAGCGCAGGTCGCGAACGCCACCAGCCAGCCGACGGATAGACGGCGATGAATCCCCTGCTGGCCAAGTCCGCCGCGGTGCCTTGCCAGACATCCCGATGAAGCGACCCACGGTGACGCTGTCGCTCCCCCAGGTACCAATCCGTGTCCTTCGGGTTCACCGCATCGCCTTCGTCTTCGCGCTGGGCGGCGGCGTTCACTCGTGCGATGAAGTCATCCGTCGACGCGTCGAGCGGCCGTTGAACATCAAACCTGAGGCGGTGCGACGGATAGTGGAACTTCGATGACACGCCTCTCGCCGAAGGGTTGGGCTCCACGAAGTAGGACAACGTGACGTGCAACTGCACCTCGGCATCGCCGAGCGCTTCCAGCTCATCCTTTGGCCAAGGAAGTTCGTGCAAATTCATGTCGCGGCTGACGACACCCCTCTTCTCGTCTTTGCCATAGGGATGGACCTGGTCTTCGACCACCAACGTCAGCGAGTTGCCCGCGCTCCACAGCGCGCGATCGAGATCCGGCATGCCCCAGCCGCAATGCCGGATGAGATTGACATAGTCCTTCTTGCTTGGCCTCGCATTCGCGGGGAGGTACATCTGGCGCATGGCGGGCGTCCACTCGGCCGAGTGAACGATCAGCGCGCGGACGGTCTCCGCGCGCAGCTGCGGATAGGCCGCCATGATCTGTGCAGCCGTGCGTGCACAGAGTGCCGAGGCGGCGCTGGTGGCGTTGGTCGTCGTGAACAGCCGCTCATTCGGTCGATGGTTTGTCGTGAGCAGGTTCAGGCTCGACATCCCCGTCGCCCCTTGTTGGTCCTTGGCGACGTTTCCGCCTTCGAATACGACGTCAGGCTTGAGCGGCCACGAGGGGTCCCAGGTCATGGACGTGGTGGTGTAGGGACTCAAGCCACCATCAGGAGCAATCGCCATTAACGAAGGGTGTTCAGTGTCGACCTTGTTCGTGCAGGCCCCCACGGTGATCGCATTCCATGCCTGCCCCGGGTCGTGCACCAGATTGGTCGAGAGGCTATCTGGATACGTCATCCAAGCGCCGTGATCCCTCGTGTTGCCAGCGGCGAGTACGAAAAGCCGGGGATATTGACCGACGTTGTCGACGTCAGCTGCCATTCGATCGACCATCGAAGACCACGACGAAGGTCGACCACGGTCGCGGTAGTCAGACGCGGTGACTGCGGATGCGAACACCCGTCGCCGATCTGCAGCAGTGATCTCGGGTCGACTGACCGCCTCGGCGAACAGGTAGGCGTGGTGCTTGCTGTCGCCTTCGTTGGACCCCTCTTCCGGCGTCAACTTGACCGATTCGAGCCGGTGCGCGACCGTGACCACATCGGTCCTGCCCAAGACGTGCGTCAGATCTCCGTAGGCGGCCAAACCCGCCAAGCCGGTGCCATGGTTCGCTGTGTCGTCGACTCCCCAGGCCGGCTTCACCGCGTGCAGGTCCGGCTCGGCCAACAAGGGCGCCAGCAAGGGATGACCTCGATTGACGCCCGTATCGAGGAAGCAGACGTGCGGGGCGTCCGTTCCCGCCGGGGCAAATTGAGCTTGCGCCAGCATGTCGTTCATCCACAGCCCCTGCTCCTCGACACCCATGGCATCGAAGAACTCGGCGGTGTCCTTCGCGCGGCGCAGTTCGGCAACACAGTTCAGCAGCATCACGGACTGCGTGAACTGGCCCTGCGACGCGTACATCAGCAGCACGGTCCGCTCGGGAAACTCGGCTTGGTGCTCGCTGACGGCACAGCCCGCCAGTTGGGCGAGCTTTCTGAAATCGGAGACCACCGCCTGCCGGGCTGCGCGTACGGGCAACCAGACCTCCCACCAGAACGCCTCATCCGGATTTTCTGGCAGTAGGCCTGGTTCGTCGGTCCAGAGCGCACGCAGCTCGGCGACGCGGATCGAAGCGATCGTGTTCAGCAGGGCCTTGTGGTCCAGCGCCTGCCCATTCTTGCCCTTCTTTTCTTCCAGGTAGTCGGCGACGTAGCGCTCGAAATGACCGAGCCCTCCATCCGGCACGAAAACATTGGCGTAGGTGACATCACCCTCTCTCCGCACGCTCAGCAGTTCGATCTTCTTCCGATCATCAGCGAGGCTTTGGAAAGCCAGTTCCACATCGGGTTGACCGACGAACTCAATCTGCAGGCCGAGTCCGCTCTCGAGCGCAAGCTCACGCTGAGACGCAGCCGCGGTTTCCGCTGCCGTCTCCAGCTCTTGCAGCTGCACCCGCAGGGCCTGCCCGTGCGCCTGGCGATCGCGCTCAGGTAGCTTCTTCTTTCCGCCGCCCGGACTGTGCGCGGTGAAGGCGTGCGGTTGCGACGTGCCGTGAAGGAGAAGGTGCGCGCGCTTATCGGCTGCTGGATCCGGCATGGTTCACTGGCTTGTTGTTCTTTTCCAGCTTCTCACTCAACCTGCGACGCTCCAGGAGCGCCCGGCCGAGTGAATCCGCATCCACTCGCCCTCCTTCATGCATGACGACTTCCTTGATGGACTCGTCCACAGCGCGGCGAATCTCCGCGAAGCTCAGGCCGACGGTCTTCGCCGCCAACGCCTTGGCCGGCAATGGCTTTGGCGCGTAGGTGCCGAGACGGGACCGGATGAGAGCCATGGCCTGCTCTTGCGTCGGCAGGTGGTACTCGATGACATCGTCGAAACGACGGAACAACGCGTAGTCCAGGATCTCCGGGTGATTCGTGGCCGCCAGGATCAGGCTCGTCGACTGGTCGCGCTCGATCATCTGCAGGAAGCTATTGAGCACGCGTCGAATCTCGCCGACGTCGTTGGCCAATCCACGCTGTGATCCGATGGCGTCGAACTCGTCGAAGAAATAGACCCCGCGCACATCCGAGACGGCATCGAAGACCTGTCGCAGCTTCGCTGCAGTCTCGCCCATGAACTTGGTGATCAATGCGTCCAAGCGCACCAGGAATAGCGGAACCCCGAGCTCACCAGCCAATACGGCGGCTGTCATCGTCTTGCCGGTTCCCGGCGGACCCACGAGCAGAATCTTCCGTCGCGGAGAAAGTCCGTGCTCGCGAATACGCGCATGCAGGCGCTGCTCCTTCATGATTCGCTGCAACTGCTCGAAGACCGTCGGATCGAGCACCATGTCGGCCAGGCGATTCTTGGGATAGCTGACGTCCAGCAGGTTGGCCAGTTCGCCACGCGGCCGTGCCAACGGGACGAGCTTTCCAGGCTCGCTTGAAATGCTGCGCGTCTTGGCGGCATCGATCATGTCGCGCAGCTCTTCGGCGAGCTTGCCGTGTCCGGCCTTCGCTTCATGCGCAGCGACCTGCATGGCGACGGAATAGAACTGGTTGTCGTCCCGACTGATGTGGGACTTGACCAATGCCTTCAGTTGATCCGCGCTAGCCATGTCTAGCCTCCACTCCTGCGATATCGATAGCCGAGGCACCTTTCAGCCATGGATCGCCTCCACGTCATTCGCCGCGGGAAGCGAAGCCATGACCGCGCGCTGCAGCTTTCCGGCCAACCGACTATCGATGTTCCCCAGCTCTTTCTCTTCGGATGCCATCACGAAGAGCACTCCAACTGGCACACGAAGGGCCTCTGCAATCTTCGTGACCATCGACAACGTCGGATCACGCTTGTTGTTCTCCAGCATCGACAGGTACGACACCGAGCACTCCGCGCGTGTGGCGACGTCGGTCTGAGACACACCGCGCCGCTTGCGACACAACCGAATAGCACTTCCTACGTCCATCGCACACCGCTCCCCGCTGAACCGCACCCGAGATACGGCGCTCCAAGAGAGCGCCTTCGAGGTTTCAGAATTTTACCAGCAGTGAAATCGCTGAGGAAGCCCTGATTGTTGAGAGCCACCCTCCAGGAGGCCCAGGGGAGTTCCCTGCAGCACTACATGTGCTTCTTGTAGTACGCCCACTGCACACTCGCCAGGCCGCCGGTCAGCAGCGCGCCCAGCACGACGCACAGTTCCCACTGCACCGGCCCCGGCCATATCAACAGGGCAACCCCGCCCAGCCCCAGCACCGCCAACTGCAGGTACTTCGCCCGGTGGTACAGGCTGGCCGACTCGCGTCCCCCGCAAGCCCGGCGGATCGCACGCTGGGTGAACCCATCGGCGGCGCCGACCGCGTACAGAAGAAGAACGAGCGGTACGAAGCGCGCCAGGATCGCTGCGCGCACGCCGAGCAACTGCGTGCCGACCATGGCCGCCTCGATGCCCTCTCGGTGCGAGACATAGCTGCGCCGCATGATCGTGTCCGGGATCGACAGGGCTGACCCTTTGGCGAACTGCTTGCCCATGTCGTGGATACCGGTGGCCTCGAACACGATCGAATACAGGGCATTCGCAGGCGCGGTGATGACGCCGGCCCCAGCGCCCTGCCGAGCAGCAAGCGCAATACCGCCCGCAAGATCGTGAGCCAGTAGATCGCGCAGTCGCTCGATCCCCTGCGACCAGACTTTGAACACGAACACCCAGTCGACGATCCAGGCGCACAGCAGGAGCGCGACCAGACCCAAGACCAGCGAGAAGGCCAGTTTCAGCGGGCTCAGCAGCACACCAGCCAACGCGCCGTCGTGGAAGGCCGCATTCCTAGACGACACGTCGACCCTCCGCCTCAGAAGCGTCCTCCGGCTGATTCCATGGCCCGTCGAGGCGCGCACGCAGCGTCTCCCCGATCGCCGCGAGGCTCGTCGGCATCAGCGGATCGCTCGCCGCCGAAGGCAGCGGCATGCGGATCTTGTGCAGCTGGCCGCCATGAATGAGCGCGAAGGCCTCGCCCTTGGGCAGTTGCACAAGATCGGTCGGCTCGAGCATCCGGACGGTTTCCGGGGCGATGCGGTCCTCGTTGCGGCTGGCGAAGTCCGCGAAGTCGACCGGGTCGTTGGTGTCGGAGACCGACGACGACACGACGGTCGAGACGACGTGCACTTCCGGCAGCTGGCTGGTCAGCAGTTCGGCCGTGGCCACCTCCTTCACGCGCAGCATGATCAGCGTGTTGAAGTTGCCCGCGATCTGTCCGGCCTTGGCGGGCGAACCGATGCGGGCTTCCACGTCCGACCAGGTCTGCGTGTACGCCGTCACCTGAAAACCCGCACCGCCTGCCTTGTTGAGCAGCGGGATGAACTCGTCGCCGATCAGTTCGTTGAACTCGTCGGCGTGGATCGCGATCCGCCGGGGCGCCACCTCGCCCGGCAGGCCGCGACCGGCGCCGAACTTGTAGAGGCTGCCGGCCACGCTGGTGAGGTCGGCGAACATCGAGTTGCCAACCGCCGCGGCCACCTCGTAGTCGGAAAGCGCATCGAGCCCGACGTAGACGATGCCGCCCAGGTTGATCACCGCGGTCCAGTCGAACACTGGCCGCCAGTCGGTCTGATCGTCGAGCTCCGGCGACAGCAGTGAGGCGGTGCGCCCGGTGGTGAGCTTCTCCATCAGGGGCAGCAGCGACGCCACCAGCTTGTCGAAGTGGCTCTTCTCGTAGTTGAGCGTCGATGCGAGCGCGTGGGCGATCGGGTCGTAGAGCTTCTTGCGCCGCGCGTATTCCACGAGGCTGACCGCACGCGCGCCGCGCGACTGCAGGCCCTTGTCGAGATTCTTCTTGTCGATGGCCAGCGATCGCAGCTCCTCACGCCAGCCCGCGGCGGCGGGCTCCCGGTCGAGCCAGTACTCGAAGTAGTCGATCAGCAGCGGCTCGACATCGGACGCGTAGCGGTTGATCTCCTGGTAATCGGGCTTGCGACCGAGCGCCACGAGCGCGCGGGCCATCACGTTCACGAAGCGCCAGACGAACTCCTTGAAGGCGGCGGACTGGCCTTCCGAGGGCAACTGGCCCGCGATGCGGGTGGCGACCTCGGTGATGCGCGAGAAGCTGCCCACCGGGTTGTAGCGCGCCGAGATGTCCGGATGTCCGAGGTGGAACATGAAGAACTCCCCTCCCCGCCCCGCCCGCTCGGCTTCCGCAAACACGCGGCGCAGCAGATCGACGTCGCCCTTCGGATCGAAGACGATCACCACCTCACCGCGGCGGATGTCCTGGGCGATCAGCAGTTCGGCCAGGCGCGTCTTGCCGACGCGCGTGGTGCCGAGCACCAGCGTGTGCCCGACCCGATCCTCCAGGTCCATCCAGATCTCGGTCTCGTCGGGCTCGACACCGTGGATGGCGGGATCCCCGCCGACGCCACCGATGTCTTCCGCTGCGGGTACGAACGCCGCCAACGCCCCTGCGAAAGGTCCGCCCTGGAGCAGCGGCCGGTTCACCGGGAGCCGCGCCTCGAACAAGCGTTGGGTGTGACGCTGGTCCCACCGAAACCCGCGCCCCAGAAAGAGCCGATCCGCCGACCAGGGAATGTCGGCAGAACGCAACTCGTAGCGCCGCCGGCGGCGCAGGTTGGCGCGATAGCGCAGCGTGCGCAGTCCGGCCGCACCGCGCCACGCCGCGTGACCCAGCAGCAGGCCGGCAAGCGCCAGGTGCCAGGGAGGAGAGACCAGAAAGAGCCCCGGGCTGCTCAGTACCAGGGCCGCGCCCAGTGCCGACACCGAGGCCGCGCCGAGTTCGTGCGCCGGCCGCAGCCGGGCTTCGAGCGGATAGGCCATCACTCCGCGACCGGCGCGGAGCTACCCACGCGCACGAGCGCCGGGTTGATCGCCGGCACCGGATCAATGAAACGCCGCGGCGCAACGATCACTATGCCGTGGATGCGAGCAGCCGCGCGTCCGTCCTGCTTCCATGCATAGCCATGCAGGTTCACGCCGCCATCGGCCCGCAGGTGCCACCCGGCCCGCAGGACCTCGCGCTGCAACCGCTTGGCGGCGTCGCCGGGCTCAGCCTGTCCGGCGCCATCGCGCCGGATGAACGCCCGGAAAATGCCCGGTGATGCGAGCAGCAGTCCATCCTCGACCCCGTGCACGAGCGCGCCACGCACGTTGACGGTCAAGGCTCCGTCGGCGATCCCCTGCCTCACCCACTCCATGAAGCGCCGTGGTAGCCCGGCATCCGCCGCGTCGACACTGTCGAGGAACTGGGGGCCTTCGGCGTCGGGCGCGACTTGCTCCGAGTCGACGCTCGACTCCACCGCGCTGACAATCGACTCCGTCTGCGCACGGGGCACGGACGCCCCGACGGCCGGTCGCGCACCGGTCGCTGCGCGTTCCACCAGTTCGGCAATCGCGCTGGATGCATCCGCGCTGCCCGTCAGCACGGCACGCAGTTCCGCCATCAGCGGAGGATGTTCGGCCAACCATGCCTGGACGATCGGCGGCAACCACCGCTCGAACATTCGCAACCGCGCGTCCGACTGACCTCTGCCCACATCGCGCAGCAGCGCTGCCGCGAACACCGCGTACGTCCATCGATGCGCAAGCGCGCCAAGGACCTCGGGCGGCGCATTGCGCGGCAGGATCTGGCCGCGCCGGTGATCGAGCGCGCGCAGCGCAGTCACGAGCCCGCGCTGCAGTTGCCCACCGGGACCGCCATATCGACCGGAGCCCGGTATCGGCCGCAGCTGCACGAACTCCGCATAGCCGTCGATCAGCGGCCGCGCCGCCAGCGCGAAGCTCTGCGCCGGAAACCCCATCCTGACGCGGAGCAGAACGATCAGGTTCGCCGCCGCGCTGCAATCGATGATCGCCTGCGCGCAGAGCGCCGGCCGCTCGGGCACGCATGGTGACCCGTTCGCTCGCGGCCACGCAGACCCGGAGGGCGTGTCGTTGAAGGTCATTCGACCAGTATTCCGGGCGGCTTGACGGCCATCAGGTTCGATCGAAGCCTCGACCAGGACCCGATGACGTCTTGACGAGTTCGACCGAGCTTCGTCGTGAGCCACGCCGCATCGTCGGCTCCTCGCATCAGCCGCTCGTCGCACATCGGCGGCAGAGATTCCGCGCCGATGCAAGCCGGATTCGAGGCTTCATCGAAGCCCCGATTGAGCCTGATTCACACGTGCTCGCTCCCTAGGATGGCAACGCAATGCGGCTCGCTCGATGCGCCGCACATCCGCGCCAACGTGAAGGGGGTTCCGATTGCGCAAGACAGCGAGCTGGGCGCCGACAGCAGGACTCATCACCGCGATCGTCACGCTCGCGGCCCTGCCCGCCCACGCTTGCTGGCACGAGGCGGCCGCGCGCTACCGCGTCAGCAGCGAGTTGCTCTACGCGATCGCGCGCACCGAATCGGCACTCGACCCGCAGGCCGTCGGACGCAACCGCAACGGCACGCGCGACATCGGGCTCATGCAGATCAACTCGGCGTGGCTGCCCACGCTGGCCGCCCACGGCATCGGCGAGCGAGATCTCTTCGACCCCTGCACCAGCATCCACGTCGGCGCCTGGATCCTCGCCGGCAACGTCCAGCGGCTGGGCTACACGTGGGATGCGGTCGGTGCCTACAACGCCGCCAATCCCGCCTTGCGCCGCGCCTACGTCGACAAGGTCCGCCGCCACCTGCGCAGCGCCGACGACAGCGCGCATCGCGCCGGCCACGGCGCCATCCGTACCGCCATCACACGCGGCGACCGCCGAGCACCGGTGGTCGCAACCCTGCCCTGACCGCTCGCCCGAGCACTTCCCCGCCACCCAACCAAGAGACACCACACCATGACTCTGATCCGCCGCAGCAGCACCGCCATTCCGATTGCCCTCGTCCTGACGCTCGCCGCCGGCTCGGCCCTGGCCGGGACCACCGGTACCGAGTTCCAGACGATGTACACGACCCTGCTCAACTGGGCGACCGGCTTCCTGGGTAAGTCGATCGCGATCGCCGCCTTCATCCTCGGCGCGGGCATCGGCATCGCGCGCTCCTCGCCGATCCCGGCGCTCGCCGGCGTCGTCTTCGCGCTCTTCATGGTCTACGTGCCGACCATCATCGACTCGATCATGACCGCCGTGATCTGACGGGGCGTGTGCCGTGATCGACGCGTCCCTCGACATCCCCCGCCGTCTCAATGACCCGCCGCGCATGTTCTGGTGGGACATCGACGTGGCCCTGCTGGTGTTGGGGGCCGCGCTGGCGGGCATGGTCGCGGGCTTCTTCGTGAGCGGCTGCGCCGTCGGCCTGCTGCTCGCCTCGGCCTACGGTCGCGCGAAGGCGGGCAAGCACCCCGCCTTCGCGCTGCACCTGCTGTACTGGCACCTGCCGGCCTTCATGACGGGCCTGAAGCGCACCCCGCCTTCCTACCTGCGCGAGCTGGCCGGATGAAGCTCGACTGGCTGCGCGCCGACATCGCCAGCGCGCGCCGCGCGAGCGCCCTGCTCGTGCTGCTGCTCGCCTGCTCGATGCTCGCCAACGTGACGCTGGCGGCCTTCGCGATGCACATGGCCGGCCGCGAGCGCGTGGTGGTGGTGCCGCCCAGCATCAACAAGACCTTCTGGGTCGAGTCCGAGCGCGTGAGCGCCGAGTACCTCGAACAGATGGCCTATTTCCTCCTGCAGCTCACGCTCAACGTCACGCCGCAGAGCATCGACCACCAGTCCCGGGTGCTGCTCCAGTACGCCGCGCCGGCCTCCTACGGGGAGCTGCGCAGCGTGCTGGCCACCGCCGCCGAGCGCGTCAAGCGCGACGGCGCCTCCACCGTGTTCAGCGCGCAGGACCTCGCCGTCGACGAGCGCACCCAGCGTGTGGGCGTGCGCGGCCTGCTCACCACATTCATCAGCGACCGCCGCGTGTCCGAGGTCTCGAAGGGCTACGCCATCGAGCTGCAGTACGCCGGCGGCCGGATCTTTCTGAAGGCGTTCCGGGAGACCAGTCCCAATGACCCGCTCGAAATCCAAGCTCAGTCCCAGCTTCGCCTGGCTCCTGCTGCTGGCACTGGCCGCTAGCCAGCCCGCGCTGGCGCTGCAGGTCGTCGATGCGCGCGACGGCGAGACCGTGCTCGCCAAGGTCTCGCGCAAGGAGGTGACGCGCATCTCCGTCGAGCGGGGCCGCATCCGCAAGGTGACGGGCAACGCCGGCGAGTTCGTGCTGGAGAAGGACGACGAGAAGGGCCAGGTCTTCATCCGGCCGCTCTCCCCGGACAGCACCAAGCCCATCAACCTCTTCGTCAGCACGGAGCGCTCGACGATCGGGCTGCTGCTGCAGCCGGTGGACACCCCGAGCGACGCCATCGTGATCCGCGAGGCCCGCGACGCCGCGACCGGACCCGCACGCATCGAGCGCAGCGGCCGTCACGTGCGCACGATGAAGAACCTCCTGCTCGCGATGGCCGAGGACGCGCTGCCCGACGACATGGAGGTGCGCGAGCCCGGGCGCGAGCTGACCCTGTGGCCCGGCGCGAGGCTCACGTTGCAGCGCCAGTGGCTGGGCAGCGGCGTGGTCGGCGAGAAGTACCAGCTCGTCAACACCGGCGCGTCCGCGCTCGAACTCGCCGAGCGCGATCTCTTCAAGCGCGGCGTGATGGCCGTGAGCGTCGAGCAGGCGGCCCTGCGCCCTGGCGAGACCACCCAGCTGTTCGTGATCCGGGAGCGCCGAGCCGATGACTGATCCCGTCCTGCCGCCCGGCATGTCGCCGACCGGCGCATCTCACCCGTCGGGGCAAGGGTCCCCGTCGGCCCCGGCGGAGCCGACGGCTGCAGCCATCAAGCGCCGTCAGGTCCTGCTGCTCGCTGGCATCGCCGGCACGATCGTGGCCGGCACGCTGCTGTCGGTGTCGTTGACCGGCACGAAAGGCAACGACGCGCAGCCCGCGAAGCCGCAGTCCACCAACATCCTCGCGCCGGGTGCGCAGGTCGATCCCCGCGACGCGTGGCGTGGCCAGGCCGATGCGCAGCTGAAGGCGATCGAGCAGCGCTCGCGCGACCTCGCGCAGCGCAATGCCGAGCTCGAAGGCCAGGGCAAGGAAATGCTCGAGCGGCTGAAGAAGCTCGAAGGCAGCGGACTGACGCCGCTGCCGCCTCCGCCCGTCACCGCCCCCGCGGCCCGGCCGAGTTTCGGGCCGGATCGCCCAGGGAGCGCGCTGCCGGATTCCGGTCCGCAGCGCTTTCCGCCGCCGCCACCGATGCCACAAGGTGCCGTGCAGGGCGCCGGCCTTCCCCCGCCGCCCGGCGGCGTCCAGAGCACGCCAACGCCCACGGGGATCGTCAGCATCGTGCTGGGGGACGTCGCAGCGGGCAAGGGTGCCAAGCCGGCTGCGGACGCGGCAGGCGCCGCACCAGCCCCTCGAGACACGCGCCGCTACCTGCCCAGCGGCGCCTTCACCCGGGCGGTCCTCCTCGGCGGCCTGGACGCGCCCACCGGCGGCCAGGCCCAGCGCAATCCCCAACCGGTCCTGCTGCGCCTCGCGGACAACGCGATCCTGCCCAACCAGTTCCGCGCCCGCGTGAAGGAGTGCTTCATCGTCGGCGCCGGCTATGGCGACGTGAGTTCCGAGCGCGCCTACATCCGCACCGAGTCGCTGTCGTGCGTCACCCGCGACGGCACGGCCATCGACGTGCCGGTGAAGGGCTACGTGGCGGGCGAGGACGGCAAGGCCGGCATGCGCGGACGCCTGGTCTCCAAGCAGGGGCAGA
>JAXMFI010000009.1:0-102391 GCA_046347835.1 Burkholderiales bacterium
CGCCTTGTCGAAGTCGAACAGCACCTTCGAGTCCAGCGTGATCTTCTGCACTTGCGGCGCGGGCGCCGGCTTCGGCGCCGGTGCGGGTGCCGGTGCCCGCGGCGATGCCGGCGCGGCGGCCGGCGGCGGCGGCGCGTCCATCTTCATCTGCGCGACCGACAGCGGCGGTGCGTCGAACTTGTACGTCACGTACAGGTAGAAGATGTTCGAGTGGCCGTCCGTGTAGGCGTCGTAGCCGTTGAGGTAGGAAAGGCTCGTGCTGGCCTGGTTGTTCGGAACCACCGCGCCGCCGGCGACCTGCACGATCGGCAGCGCGTACTGGTAGCCGTTGGTCGCGATGTCGTCGTGGCTGTACTTCATGTACGAGTACCCGCCGGTGACCGACCAGTTCTTGTTGTAGCTCCAGTTGCCCTTCAGGTTGAAGAACGTCTGCTTGCTGTTGTCCAGGTTGCCGATGTTGAGCGGGAGCGTACCCGGCGGGGCCGTGATGCCGCCGGCCTGGTAGCCGAACGTCGCCTCGCCGTCGTTATTCACGTACAGGTAGGACGCGGACAGCTTCAGCGTGTCCATCGCCTGCCAGTCGCCGCCGAGGCCGATCATCCACGTCTGGTCCTTGGTTTGCGAGTTCCAGTTGTACGAATTGTTCGCGCTCGGCGCCGCGGACGGGCTGTAGCAGTTCGGGTTGGTGGTCGTGCACCAGCCGGGCGGCGAGTCGTTCGGCGCCGTGCCGCTGCCGGACGAGACGGTGCCGATGTACCGGTGGTTCGACGGGTACTTGACCTCCTCCCAGCTGCCGAAGGCGTTCAGCTTGACCTTGTCGCTGACGTTCCAGTTGCCGCTCAGGAAGTAGCCCTGGCGGTCGTTCGCCGTACGGCCGAGGGTGACCTCGTCGTAGTCGGTCTTGCTCCACACGCCCTCGAACGACACGCCGACGTTGGCCATCGGCGTCCAGTCGAGGTTGAGCTTCAGCGCGTTGGTCGTGCTGCTCTGCATGTCGAACGCGGACACGTACCGGAGTAGCCAGTTCGAGTCGTTCGCGTTGATGCCCTCGTTGCTCCAGTTGGAGTCGGAGTCGCGCTTCAAGTACTGGTACTTGAGCCGCGCCGTCAGCGTGTCGAGCATCGTGTTCTTGTACTCGACCCACAGCTTGTTCTGGTGCGACTTGTCGTAGTCGATCCGCTCCTGGTCGAGGTTGTAATAGTCCCAGCCGAAGCCCAGCCGGTTGCCGCGCGCGAACTTCCACCACGCGTCGAAGCCGACGTTGTTCTTCGTGTAGTTGTAGAGCTCGTTCTCGCAGTTGCCGACCGTCGTCGTCGGGATGCCCGACGCCGGCGTGTAGTTGCCGCAGCCCAGGCCGCTGATGAGCGGCGTGGTCGGCGCGTTCCCGTACTCGACCAGGTCCGACTTGTTCTGCAGCTTGGTCCAGTAGTAGTAGACGCGCGTGTCGAGATTCGCGACGGGCACCGCGGTCCACGCCAGCGCGAACGACTGCTGGACGTTCTCGCCGTTGAAGCTGCCCGCGTCCGGCAGCGTGTTGTTGTAGACGGCGTTCGTGTTGAGTGCGGTCGTGGCGAGCGGAACGTCGCTCGTCGTCTTCGCCCACGTGTAGCGCGCCGAGATTACCGACTTCCACGGCAGGTCGCGGTAGTTGCCGGTCAGCGTGAACTTGTTGAACGTGTTGTCGGGCGCGAGGTACGACGTGTCGAGCTTGTTGGCGCTCAGCGTCTGGCCGGCGAGCGTGAAGTACGGGTTCGTCCACTGCAGCGTCTCGTTCGCGTTGTCGAACTTGCTGTAGTCCCAGCGCACGGCGAACGTCGCCTTGCTCGTCTGGTAGCCGCCCTCGAGGCCGAAGTTGCTGGTCTTGAACTCCTGCGGGATCGCGAGGTCGACGTAGCCGTTGCCGGGGCTGGTGCCGTTCGCCGCGGAGCCGACGCGGGTCCCGCTGAACGTCACCTGGTTGCCGTCGGCGCGGAAGTACCACGGGCTGTTCTTCTGCCACTCGGCGTAGCCGCCGGCGTCGCGCCGGTCGTAGCCCAGCGTGAAGTTGTTCCAGTTGCCCGGCGGGTTCGACGGCAGGATGCCGAGCGGGAACGTCGCCGTCAGCAGGTTGCCGCCGCTGCCGTTGTACGGCGTGTAGGCGTTCGACGAGAACGTGTGCGGGATGTCGTTGAGGTACGCCCCCGCCTTGAACACGTCGTACATACCGCCGCGCAGGAACATGAACTGGTCGGTGCGGCCGAAATTCTCGCCGTAGCCCTGGAACCACGTCGTGCTGTTGCGGCCCTGCACGCCCACGTTGGAGAGCGCGCCGTTGCCGAGGTCCTGGTACAGGTTGAGCTGCGCGTTGTCACGCACGCTCGAATTGTTGTAGATCCCGCCGAGCGTCGCGGTGCCCTGCACGCGCATCGGGTCGTCCGCGCTCTGCCCGAAGGCCGGCGCCGCCACGAACAGGCTGGCGATCAGGGTGGAAAGCAGCTTCTTCGTCATGATCATCTCCCGGCCTTATCGCGTGAAGAACTTGCCGCGGTTGCCCGGCGCGTTCGAGCCGTGGATCGCGTTGTGGCAGTTCAGGCACGCGCGGGTCACGAGGCGGTTGTTCACGCCCGGGTTGGGCTGACCGGTCCGGCTGGGCGGGCACACCGCCACGTTGCTCGTCACCGTCGTGTCGCCCGGCGCGCAGTTGAATCCGCCTGCCGCGCCGTAGATCGTGCCCGGGTGCCGCGACCAGTCGTGGCAGTCCTGGCACAGGTTCGGCGCCGATTCGTTCAGCAGGCGCGCGTGGACGGAGCCGTGCGGGTTGTGGCAGGTCGCGCAGTTCTCCTCGACCGGCGGGTGGCTGAACACGTACGGACCGCGCTTGTCGGCGTGGCACGAGTAGCACTGGTCGTTGATCGTCGGCTGCTTCAGCATCGCCGGCGTGATCGCGCCGTGCGGGTTGTGGCAGTCGCTGCACTTGACCTTGCCTTCGGGGATCGGGTGGTGCGACGGCTTCAGCGTCGCCGCCCGGATCGGCTGGTGGCAGTTCGCGCAGATGTCGGCCTGGTTGGGCAGGAACGTCGTGACGAACTTGCCGATCGACGGCGCCAGCGACTTGCCGTGGATGCTGTGGCAGTTGCTGCACGTCACCTCGTTCAGCTGGTGCTTGCCGGACGTCCAGAACGCGAGGTTGCGATTGCCCGAGTGGCAGGTCAGGCAGACCGCGGTCCGCGCATCCGCCGTGCCGCCCTTGCCGAACGGATTGGCGGGCTTGGCCTTGGACGGGTCCTTGAGGTGCGCCGACGCGTCGCCGTGGCACGCCTGGCACATGCCGCCGTCGGCGTTGCTCTTCGCGCCGTGCGGCGAGAGGTCGATCGAGTTCCACTGCGCCTCGTGGCAGTTCGCGCACACGGGCGCGAGCTGCTTCGTCTGCGCCTGCGCCGGCGCCGGCAATGCCAGAAGCGCCGCCATGGCCGCCACGACGCCCGTCATCGCGATGAGTGACTTGAATCGCATGGAATGCCCCTTTCCTGTGCCTCGTTGTCGGACCCGCGTGCGGCGCGCCGGGGCGCCGCGCGTGGCCGTTGCTGCCTGCGTCCGCCGTTCCGCGCGCCCGCTCGCCCGGAAGCACCGGGCGGCCGGATTTCGCGGTGGCGCGGATTCTTCGTCGGTACGTCCCTTTTTACCGGTGGCGCGCTCCGCCGGTCAACGATCGGCGGTGCGGCAATTCGCCGCAGTGTGGCAAAAACGCCACCCTTTGGACTCCGTTTTTACGCGCGCGCGAGACGCCTCCGGTTGATTTCGATCAAGGCGCGCCGCCTCTGTGGGACGGGGGTCCGCAACGTTGCGCGAATCCAACTGTCGGAGGCCGCCGGCGCGGGCCAAACCGGACGCGCGGATCGCGCCCCCTGTAACCCGATGCGTAACACTCGTTTGTGGAAGTTGTTGCAACGCACACCCCCGAATCGTCCCGGGGCGCGCCCTCACGCCCCGGTGGCCGCGTCCGCGGGGTCGCCGGGACGCGGCCGCGCGCAGGCCTCGACGAGGTAAATGATTGATCGATAGGGAAAACCCGCCTGCTCCGACAAGCCGATCTCGCACGTTCGGCTCGACGAGTATCCCTCGCGGCAGTCAGGCGGCAGCGCACAGGGCAACATCCGCAAAGCGTGCTCGTTGAGCTCCGGCCGGACGAATCCGCGGTCGCCGGCAAATCCGCAGCACAGGACGTCGTCGACGGCGATTACACGTTCGCTGCACCGGGCGGCGATCGCGTGCAACGTGCCGGCGAGGCCCATCTTGCGGACGCTGCAGACCGGATGGATCGCGACGGGCCCGGCGACGGGCGCCAGCGCCACGCGCGGCAGCACGGCGTCGTGGACGAACTCGATCGCGTCGTGCACGGCCAGCCGGCCGGCGAGGTAGCGCCGCATCCGGTACGCGCACGGGCTCGTGTCGAACACGATCGGCCGCCGGCCGCCGTCGCTCGCGGCGCGCAGCGCGTCCTCGAGCTGCCCCGCCTTGCGGTCGGCGACGGCGGCGAGGCCGCGGCTCTCGAACGGCTGGCCGCAGCAAAGCTCCGGCAGCCGCTCCGGATACACGACCGCGTACCCGGCCTTGCCGAACAGGCGCTCCGCCGCGACCGGCAGCGGATCGGTGCCGTCGTGGCCGCGCTGCGCGCCCAGGTTGCGCGCCGCGCAGCTCGGGAAGTAGACGATGGCGTCGGCGGCGGAGCTCCCGCGCGCGGGCGGACGAAAGCGCGCCGGACGCGCGAGCGCCGGCGACCACTTCGGCACGAGCCCCGGCGCGGCGCGGCGCGCGCCGTCGAGCGCCGCGCGCAGCACGCGAGTCCCGAGCACCGCGTGCGCGGCATCGGCGGCGCGCAGCCCGCCGCGCACGCACGCGGCCGTCAGCGCGAAGTGGTCGGCGGCCACGCCGGCCACGCGTCGCGCGACGGCGCCGGCGCGGCGGCCCCGCAGCGCCTTGATCAGCAACCCCGTTTCGATCCCGACCGGGCACGCGGTCGCGCACAGCCCGCACGCCGCGCAGGTGTCGAGCCCCGCGTAGGCGTACGCCCGGTCGAGCGCCCGCGCGTCCTCGCCGGCCTGCCGGCGGCGCGCGATCTCGCGCCAGCCGACGATCCGCTGGCGCGGCGACAGCGTGAGGCCGCGCGACGGGCACTTCGGCTCGCAGAAGCCGCACTCGATGCACTGGTCGACGATCGGGTCGCACGCCGGCAGCGGCTTCAGGTTCCGGACGTGCGCGTCGGGATCGTCGGCGAGCAGCACGCCGGGGTTGAGCAGCCCCGCCGGGTCGAACAGCCGCTTGATCGCGCGCATCAGCGCGTAGGCGTCGCGCCCCCACTCCATCTCGACGAACGGCGCCATGTTGCGCCCGGTGCCGTGCTCGGCCTTGAGCGAGCCGTCGTACGTGTCGACGACGAGCCGCGCCAGCGCGTCCATGAAGCCCCGGTAGCGCGCGACTTCGGGCGGCGCGTTGAAGTCCTGCGTGAACACGAAGTGCAGGTTGCCGGCGAGCGCGTGGCCGAAGATGATCGCGTCCGCGTAGCCGTGCGCGCCCAGCAGGCGCTGCAGGTCGCGCGTCGCGTCGGCGAGCCGCTCGACCGGGAACGCGACGTCCTCGATGATCACGGTCGTCCCGGTCCGGCGCATCGCGCCGACCGAGGGGAACATGCCCTTGCGCACGTTCCACAGCCGCGCGCACTCCTGCGCGTCGCGCGAGAACCGGACCGGCTCGCGGGTCGCGATGCCGGCCAGCGCCGCCTGCACGGCGGCGATCTGTGCCGTGAGCGCCGTGCCATCCGCCGCGCGCGTCTCGACGAGCAGCGCCGCGCCATCGGGTCCCACGGCGCCGATGCCCGCGGGCAACCCCGGCCGGCCTTCGACCGAGCGCAGCGCCGCCCGGTCGGCCAGCTCCGCCGCCGCCACCGGCGCGCCGGCGAGCCGCGTCACCGCGCGGCACGCGGTCGCGAGGTCGTCGAAAAGGATCAGCGCGGTCGCCCGATCGGCGTACTCGGGCACCGTTTGGTACGTGATCTCGCTGATGAAGCCGAGCGTGCCTTCCGAGCCGATCATCAGGTGCGCCAGGATGTCGACCGGGTCGTCGAAGTCGGTGAGCGCGTTCAGGCTGTAGCCGGTCGTGTTCTTCATCCGGTACTTGTGCCGGATGCGCGCGGCGAGCGCCGCGTCGTCCTTCGTGGCGCGCGCGAGGTCGGCGAGGCCGGCCAGCAGGTCGCCGCGCGTCTGCGCGAACGCGGCGCGGCTGTCCGGGTCGCGGGTGTCGACGACGGACCCGTCCGCGAGCACGGCACGCAGACCCGCGAGCGTGCGATAGCTGTTCTGCGCGGTGCCGCAGCACATGCCGCTCGCGTTGTTCGCGGCGATGCCGCCGATCATCGCCGCGTCGATCGACGCCGGATCCGGCCCGATCTTGCGCGCGAAAGGCGCCAGCCTGCGGTTGGCGGCGGCGCCGATCACGCCCGGCTGCAGCGCGATGGTGGTGCCGTCCGCGCTCGGCGTGCAGCCGCGCCAGCCGTCGCCCAGCAGCACCAGCACCGAGTCGGTGATCGCCTGCCCCGACAGGCTGGTGCCGCCGGCGCGGAACGTCACGGGCAGCCGTGCCCGTGCGCACTCGGCCAGCACCCGCACGACCTCCGCCTCGCTTTCGACGACGACGGCGATCTTCGGCACCAGCCGGTAGAAGGACGCGTCGGTGCCCCAGGCGAGCAGCCGCAGCGGATCGGTGACCAGCCGCGACGGCGGGACGCACGCCGCCAGCGCCGCGTGCAGCGCGGCGTACGGCGCGGGCAGTCCCGCCGGATCGCCCGCGATCCGCGCGCGCGCGCTCAGTGCGCGTCCCCGGCCGCGGCGCCGCGCCGCCGGTTGGGGCACGTCGCGCACGACAGGCGCTCGCCGTCCGGCGCGGTCACGGCCGGCCCGCCGCACGAGCCGCGCAGGCAGGGCCGCCGGAAGATCACGCCGACCGCCATCGCGAGCACGCCCGCGCCGATCAGGACGAGCGCCAGCGCGAAGACCGTGACGAGCGTCATGTTTCGCTCCGGTCAGGCGGCGACGGCGCCGAGCGCCGCGAACGCCGCCGTCGGCACGTCGCGGAAACCCCCGCGCCCGTCGCGGACGATGAAGTGGGCGGCGATACCCTGCCGCTGCGCGAGGGCGAAGCCGCGCTCCGGCCCGAGCACGAACAACCCCGTGGCCATCGCGTCCGCGTAGCCGCAGTCGCGCGCGACCACGCTGACCGACGCCAACCCGTGCGCGACGGGCCGCGCGGTCACCGGATCGATCTCGTGGCAGTAGCGCGTGCCGTCGCGCTCGAACCAGATCCGGTAGTCGCCGGACGTCGCCATCGCGAGGCCCGACAGCGGCACGATCCGGTGCGCGCGCTGCGGCTCGGCGTCCGGCCGCTCGATGGCGATCTGCCACGGCTGCCCGGCCGCGTTGCGGCCGCGCGTGCGCACCTCGCCGCCCGCCTCGACCATGTAGTCGGCGATCCCCTGCGCATCGAGCGCGGCGGCGGCGCGATCGACCGCCCAGCCCTTCGCGATGCCCGAGAGGTCCGCGCGCACGTCGGGCCGTGCCTTCGCGGCCGTTCCGGACCGCGGGTCGAGTGCCAGCATCCGCCAGCCGACCCGCGGCGCGAGCGCGGCCAGCTCGTCACCGGCCACCACGCGCGCGACCTTCGTCGGGCCGAAGCCCCACGCGTCGACGGCCGGCGCCACGGTGACGTCGAACGCGCCGTCGGTCGCCGCGCTGACCTCCTGCGCGAGCGCCAGCACCGCGAGCGTGTCGGCGGACAGCGCGAACGGCGCGACGGACGGATGGCGGTTGAAGCGCGCGAGCTCGCTGTTCGCGTCGTACGTCGACATCCGCGCGACGACGTCGCCGAGCGCCGCCTCCACCGCGCGCTGCGCGGCGACCTCCGCCGACGCCGCGAGCCGCGGCCCGGCGATCTTCACCGTGTACGTCGAGCCCATCGCGGGCCCGCCGAAGCGGACCGCGGGCATGGCGGCCGTGCGCGCGCCGCCGCCGGCGGCGAGCGCCGCCGCCGCCAGTCCCTGCAGCAGCAGGCGCCGGCGCGGCGACAGCAGCGCATCCACCGCCAATCCCGGATCGGCTCGTCCGCCCCGCGTGTTTGTATCGAGTCTCATGGGGCCCCCTTCGCCGCGTCGCGCACGGCCGCCTCGAACCGGCCCTCGCCGCGGGTGATCATCTGGTACACGAGGTCGCGCATCGACACGAGGCCGTACACGCGCGGGCCGTCGATCACCAGCAGGTGCCGGAAGCCCAGCACGTGCATCAGCGACAGCGCCGCCTCGGTCGTCGTTCCGGGCGACACGAAGCGCACGTCGCGCGTCATCACGAGCGACAGCGGCGTGGCGGCGGGGTCGCGCCCCGCGCGCACGACGCGCGTCAGCAGGTCGCGCTCGGAGAAGATGCCGGCAACCAGCCGGTCCTCGGTCATCACGAGCACCGCGCCGACCTCGCGCGCGGCCATGACGTTCACCGCGTCGGCCACGCTCGCCGACGCCGCCACCGAAATGAGCTCGTCGCTCTTCCGGTGCGCGACCACGTCCGCAACGGTCTGCTCCGCCATGCGCCTCTCCTCAACCGAAGTCGTCGAGCATGATGTTCTCGCGCTCCACGCCCAGCGAGAGCAGCATGTCGATCACCGCCTTGTTCATGACGCCCGGGCCGCACATGTAGTACTCGACCTCCTCCGGCGCCGGGTGCGCGGCCAGGTAGCGGTCGCGCAGCACGTTGTGGATGAAGCCGGTCGGCCCCTTCCAGTCGTCCTCGGGCAGCGGCTCGGACAACGCGAGGTGCCACTCGAAGTTCGGGTGCTCGCGGGCGAGCCGGTCGAACTCGTCGACGTAGAACGCCTCGCGCATGCTGCGCGCGCCGTACCAGAACGTGATCTTGCGCTTCGACGCGAGCCGCCCCAGCTGGTCGAAGATGTGCGAGCGCATCGGCGCCATGCCGGCGCCGCCGCCGATGAAGCACATCTCGCGGTCGGTCTCGCGCGCGAAGAATTCGCCGTAGGGCCCGCTCACGGTCACCTCGTCGCCCGGCTTCAGATTGAACACCCACGAGCTCATGATGCCGGGCGGGATGTCCTCGCGGTAGTCCGGCGGGAACGCGATGCGGATCGTGAACAGCAGGATGCCGCGCTCCTCCGGGTAGTTCGCCATCGAGTACGCGCGCTCGATCGGCACGTCGGTGCGCGACTTGAACCGCCAGAGGTCGAACTTGTCCCAGACGTCGCGGTACTCGGGTTCGATGTCGAACGTGCGGAACTCGAGCGCGTGCGGCGGGCACTCGATCTGCACGTAGCCGCCGGCGCGGAACGGCACCGCCTCGCCTTCGGGCAACGCGAGCTTCAGCTCCTTGATGAACGTCGCGACGTTGCGGTTCGACAGCACGCTGCACCGCCACTTGCGGACCGAGAACACCTCGGGCGCGATCTCGATGCGCATGTCGCGCTTCACTTTCACCTGGCAGGCCAGCCGGCAGCCGCGGCGCGCCTCGCCGCGCGAGATGAACCCGGTCTCCGTCGGCAGCAGGTCGCCGCCGCCTTCGCGGACGATCACCTCGCAGACACCGCACGCGCCCTTGCCGCCGCACGCGGACGGGATGAAGATCCGGTTCTCCGCGAGCGTCCCCAGCAGCGTCCCGCCGACCGGCACGTGCAGCGCCTTCGCCGGGTCGTCGTTGATCGTGACCGTCACCTCGCCGCTCGGGACCAGCTTGCGCCGGGCGACGAGCAGCAGCGTGACCACCAGCAGGATCACGCCGGTGAACATGGCCACGCCGAGGAGGATCTCGCCCATCGCGGCGCGGCCCTAGAGCTGGATCCCCGAGAACATCATGAACGCGAGCGACATGAGTCCCGCCGTGACGAACGTGATGCCGAGGCCCTTCAGGCCGTCGGGCACGTGCGAGTAGCGCATCTTCTCGCGCACGGCCGCCATCGCGACGATGGCGATCGCCCAGCCGAGCCCGGAGCCGACGCCGAACACGACGCTCTCGGCGAACGTGTAGTCGCGCTCCTGCATGAACAGCGAGCCGGCGAGGATCACGCAGTTGACGGCGATCAGCGGCAGGAACACGCCGAGCGTCGTGTACAGCGCCGGCGCGAACCGGTCGACCGCCATCTCGACCACCTGCGTCGCGGCCGCGATCGTGCTGATGAACAGGATGAACGCGAGAAACGTCAAGTCGATCCCGGCGAGCGACGGCGAGATCCACGCCAGCGCGCCCTCGGCGAGCAGGTAGCGCAGGATCAGGTTGTTGAGCGGCACCGTCAGCACCTGCACGAACACGACGGCGACCCCGAGCCCCAGCGCTGTCTCCACCTTCTTCGAGCAGGCGAGGAACGAGCACATGCCGAGGAAGAACGCGAGCGCCATGTTCTCGAGGAACACCGAGCGCACGAACAGGTTGGCGAAGTGTTCCATGGCGCCGTCAGTCCTTTTCCTGCAGCTCGGGCATCCACGTGCGCAGCGCCCAGATCAGCAGCGCGACGATGAAGAGCGCCGACGGCGCGAGCAGCATGAGGCCGTTGCCGACGTACCAGCCGCCATCCTGCGCGAGCGGCAGCACCGTGAATCCCAGCACCTTGCCCGCGCCGGTCAGCTCGCGTACGAACGCCACCAGAATCAGCACCAGCGAGTAGCCGAGCCCGTTGCCGATGCCGTCGAGCAACGACGGCCACGGCGCGTTCTGCATCGCATAGCCCTCGGCCCGCCCCATGACGATGCAGTTGGTGATGATGAGGCCGATGAACACCGAGAGCTCCAGCGACAGCTCGTACAGGTACGCCTTGAGGATCTGGTCGACCACGATCACCAGCGACGCGATGATCGCGAGCTGGACGATGATCCGGATGCTGTTCGGCGTGTAGTTGCGCACGAGGCTGACCGCGAGGTTGGCGAACGCCGTCACCAGCGTCACGCCGACGCCCATGACGATCGCCTTGTCCATCCGCGTGGTCACGGCGAGCGCCGAGCAGATGCCGAGCACCTGCACGGCGATCGGATTGTTCGCGAGGATCGGCGCGACCAGCGTCTTGCGCGCCTGCGGGGTCCACGCGGTGTCGATCATGCTCATCCCTTCTCCCCTTCCCGGAACCGCCGCAGGTACCGGCCGAAGCCGTCGTCGGACAGCCAGAAGCCGACGAGCCTCGACACGGCGTTGCTGGTGATCGTCGCCCCGGAGATCGCGTCCACGCGGTGCGGGTCCTGCTCCGGCGGGCCGGCGTTGCCCTTGATCACCGCGAGCTTCGGCGCCCAGTTGGCGTCGAACGCCTGGCGCCCGATCCACAGCGCCTGCCACTTCGGGTTGCTGATCTCGCCGCCCAGGCCCGGCGTCTCCTTCTGGTCGTAGAACGTGAGGCCGCGGATCGTCGTGCCGTCGCGGTCGATCGCCAGCAGCCCGTACAGCGTGCCCCACATGCCGACGCCCTCGATCGGCAGCACCACCTGCCGCACGGCGGGCGCGTCCTTGCCGTCGCGCACCAGGAAGACGGCGCCGTAGGTCGGCAGCCGCGCGATCTTGGCGGCGTTCGGCGGCGCTTCCCGCGACAGCGCCGGGTCGTTGCGGGCGCGCCGCTGGCTGTAGGTGCGCGGGTCGATCTTCCCGCCCTCCTCGTAGCGCCCGGTGGCCAGGTCGACCAGCCGAACCTCGATGTTGCGGTCGAAGAGCCGCTCGAGTTCCCGATCGGACAGCGTCTCGTCCGGCTTGACGAGCCCGGCCGCCAGCAGCACGTTCTTCTGGCGGAACGCCAGCGCGTTGTCCTCCTGCTGCGAGCGCAGTCCGACCGCCGACACGGCGACCACGAGCGCGCAGACGACGCACACCGCCGCGGCGAAGCCGATCGTGTACCGGGTCGACTCGCGGTCAGCCACGGGAGGCCCTGCGCTTGACGTTGGCGCGGACGAGCGGGTAGTCGATGAGCGGCGCCAGCACGTTCATGAAGAGGATCACCAGCATCATCGCTTCCGGATAGGCCGGGTTGACGGTGCGGATCAGCACGACCAGCGCGCCGATCATGATCCCGTAGATCCACTTGCCGCGATCGGTGAACGGCGAGGTCACCGGGTCGGTCGCCATGAACACCGTGCCGAACGCCCAGCCGCCCAGCACCATGTGCCACCAGAACGGCACGCCGAAGTACGGGTTGGTCGCGGAGCCGATCAGGTTGAACGTCGTCGCCATCGCGATCGTGCCGAGCGTCACCGCCGCCATCGTCCGCCACGAGCCGATGCCGGTCGCGATCAGCAGCGCCGCGCCGATCAGGCACGCGAGCGCCGAGGTCTCGCCCATCGAGCCGGGCTCGAGCCCGACGAACGCGTTCCACCACGACAGGTGGAGGTCGGCGAGCGGGCCGGTCGCCTGCCGCAGCTGCGCCAGCGCCGTGGCGCCGGAGAAGCCGTCGACGGCGAACGCGCGGTCCATCGCCGTCCACACGCGGTCGCCCGAGATCTCCGCCGGGTAGGCGAAGAACAGGAACGCGCGGGCCGCCAGCGCCGGGTTGACGAAATTCATGCCGGTGCCGCCGTAGACCTCCTTCGCCAGCACGACGCCGAAGCTGATGCCGAGCGCGGCCTGCCACAGCGGCGTCGTCGGCGGCAGGATCAGCGGGAACAGGAGGCCGGTGACGAAGAAGCCCTCGTTGACCTCGACGCGACGCACGACCGCGAACAGCACCTCCCACGACAGGCCGACGACCATCGTCAGAACGTACAGCGGCAGGAAGTAGAGCGCGCCGTGCACCGTGCACGCGACGATGCTCGCGGGCGAATACCCGACGCCGAGCGCGCGCAGCACGTCGTGCCGCCAGCCGGGCAGCGCGGCCGCCTTCGCAGGGTCGAGGGCGAGGTTGGCCTGCAACCCCGTGTTGTACATCGCCATGAACACGCACGGCAGCGCGGCGATGACGACCAGCATCATCATCCGCTTGAGATCCAGCGCGTCGCGCACGTGCGCGCCGGTCCGGGTCACGGAGGCCGGCGAATAGAAGAACGTGTCGGCCGCCTCCCACAGCGGGTAGAGGCGCTCGAGCCGCCCTCCCTTCTCGAAGTGGTGGCCGACGCGGTCGAGCAGGGCGCGGAACGCGCGCATCAGCGCTGTCTCCTCATCCGGCTTCCTTCTCCAGCCGCTCGAGCGCGCGGCGCAGCAGCGGCCCGTACTCGACCTTGCCGGGGCAGACGAACGTGCACAGCGCGAGGTCTTCCTCGTCGAGTTCCAGCGCGCCCAGCTGCTCGGCCTGCTCGTCGTCGCCCATGAGCAGCGCGCGCAACAGGAACGTCGGCAGGATGTCCATCGGCATCACGCGCTCGTACGCGCCGACCGGCACCATCGCCCGCACGCCGCCGTTGGTCGACGTCGTCAGCGGCAGCGGGCGCCGCCGGCCCCACGCGCCCAGCACGACGCCGAACAGCGAGAACTTGTCGCGGCCCGGCGCGATCCAGCCGAACATCTCGCGCCGGTCGCCCTCGGGCACGACGGCGACCTGCAGGTGGTAGCGGCCGAGGTAGCCGTGTACGTCGCCGGCGGCGGCGCGGCCGTCGAGCGCCGAACCCGAGATCACGCGCTGCGCGCCGTCGGCGAGCTCGCCATCGACCAGCGCAGCGAGCGCGGCGCCGATGCGCGTGGTGAGGTGGCGGGGCCGGCGCGCCCCCGGCCCCGCCAGCGTGATCGTGCGCGCGACGTCGAGCTTCCCGGTCGTGACGAGGTGCCCGACCGCGATCGCGTCCTGGTAGTGGACGTGCCACGCGGTGCGCCCGTGCCCGACCGGCGCCAGCGCCTCGATGTGCACGCCCGGGATGCCGGCCGGATGAGGCCCGTCGAACTCCTCCACGGCGATACGCTCGCCCGCGGGCACCGGCACGTCGGCGCCGGCCGCCGTGCAGACGTAGGTCGTGCCCGCCGTGAGCTTCGCCAGTGCGGCCACACCCGCCGCGAAGTCGTCGCGCCGCGCCGCGATGACGCGCTGCGCGTCCGGCGCGTGCGGCCGCGTGTCGATCGCCGTGACGAACAGCGCGTGCGGCGACGTGTCGGGCCGTGGCACGCGCGAGAATGGCCGCGCGCGCAGCGCCGTCCACAGGCCGGATTCCAGGAGGAGCGCGCGCACGGCGGTCCCGTCGAGCGAGGCCGCCGGGGCGCCGGTGTACGCGGCGAACGCGACCTGCGCGTCGGGGCCGTCGTCCGCGGCCACGTCGACGACGATCGACTGCAGCGCGCGCCGCTCGCCGCGGTGGACGGCCGCGACGACGCCGGCCGCGGGCGACGTGTGGCGGACGCCGGGCGCGGCGCGGTCGTCGACGAGCGGCGTGCCGCGCAGGACGCGGTCGCCGGGCTGGACGAGCAGCGACGGCTTCATGCCGACGAAATCCGCGGCCACCAAGGCGACGCTGCGCGGCGCGCGCGCCGCGTCGACGTCCGCCGCCGGCGCGCCGGCCAGCGGAATGTCGAGCCCCTTGGCGATCCGGTGCACGGCCACTGCGAGCGATCCCCCCGAATGCGCTGCCTGGTCCGCGCGCAACCCCGCCCGGCGCGACTCCGGCAGGCGACGGGGCGTGCGGCCGCGCGTCCCGGCAACACCGCGGCAGCTTAGCAGGGCTTGCCCGCCGCGGTTGTTGATCGAGGGCAAACCCGCGCCCTGCGTGGCCGCCGCCTCAGGACGGCGCGGTGCGCCCTGCGCACACCATCGCCGCCGCGACCAGTTCGGCAATGTCGCGCGCGTCGATCGCGTCGACCTGGTCCAGCGCCGAGATGCCGTCGGCGACCATGACCGCACAGTACGGGCACGCGGTGGCGATCGCCCTCGGCGCGAGCGGCAGCGCCTGCTCGACGCGGGCGACGTTGATGCGGCGCCCGATCTTCTCCTCCATCCACATGCGGCCGCCGCCCGCGCCGCAGCACATCGCCTTCTCGCGGGAGAGCGGGAACTCGAGCGGCGCGTCCTTCGCGATCGCGCGCAGGATCGCGCGCGGCGCCTCGTACTCGCCGTTGTGCCGCGCGAGATAGCACGGCTCGTGGTAGGCGACGCGCTCGAACTTCCGCTCGACGGCGACGCGCCCGTCGGCGATCAGCTGCGCGATCAGCTGCGTGTGGTGGACGACCTCCCAGCGGCCGCCGAACGCCGGGTACTCGTTCCTCAGCGAATTGAACGCGTGCGGGTCGCAGGTGACGATGCGCGTGACGGCGAGCCCGTTCAGCGTGTCGGTGAGCTGCTGCGCCAGCGCCTGGAACACCACCTCGTTGCCGGCGCGGCGCACGCACTCGCCGGTCGACGTCTCGACGGCGCCGAGGATCGCGAAGCGCACGCCGGCCTCCTTCAGGATCGCGACCAGCGCGCGCGCGATCCGCTGGCCGCGCGGATCGAACGACGCCGCCGAGCCCACGTAGAGCAGCCAGTCGAGCGCCCTGACCTCGTCCGCGGTGGTGGCGACGGGCACGTCGAGCCCGTCGGCCCAGTCGGCGCGCTTCTCGGCCGGGAAGCCCCACGGATTGCTCTGCACCTCGTAGGCGGCGAACACGGCCTTGAGCTCGTGCGGGAACTCGCCGTCCATCAGCACGCGGCGCTGCCGCATCCGGAAGAAGCGCGGCAGGTGCTCGAGCTCGATCGGGCACGCGGCCTCGCAGTACCCGCAGGTCGTGCACGCCCACAGCGTGTCCTCGCCGATCACGTCGGGCACGAGCGGCGGCAGCGCGTCCGGCGCGCGCGCGCGGTCGACGAGCGCCGCGCGCTGCGCGAGCAGGTGGTGCTTGACGCTGTCGTGCACCCACTTCTGCGACAGCGGCTTGCCGGTGACGAACGTCGGGCACGCGTCCTTGCAGCGGCCGCACTCGGTGCACGTGAACGCGTCGAGCCCCTCCTTCCACGTGAGGTCCGCGGCCGTGCGCACGCCGACCGTCACGGTGTCGGGATCGGCGTCGTCGGCGAACACGCGCTCGAGATCGACGCCGGGCACGGTGTTGGCGGGCCGGCCGCGGTGGAAGAAGAGCGCCGGCAGCGCCGTGACGATGTGGAAGTGCTCGCCGGTGGGCAGCAGCACCAGGAAGGCGAACACGACGACGAGCTGCGTCCAGTACGACACGACGTAGCCGGCGCGGAGCGCCGCCGGTGGCATCCCCGCCACCGCCGCCTCGACCACGCGCCCCGCGAACGCGTACGAGCGCTCGTGCGCGATGCCCGGATCGGAACCCGCGAAGAGCGCGAAGCGGAACCCGTCGAACAGGAGGTCCGTCACGATGATCGCGGTGATCAGCGACAGGATCAGCAGCGCCTCCCGGTTGGGCTCGAGCCGCGCCGGCGGCCGCACGTACCGGCGCCAGAACGCATAGGCGAGCGCCGCCAGCACCATGAGCTCGATCAGGTCCTTGAACGCGGCGAACCCGGCGCCGAAGGCGCCCGGATAGGTGAACGGCTCGTCGTAGCCGATGACGATCAGCTGCACCTTGCGGACCAGCAGGCCGAGGAATCCGGCGAAGATCGCCGCGTGCATGAGCCCGGGCTTCCAGTCGCGCGCGATCATCCGCTGCTGCAGGAAACCGTTGCGCACGACGGCGAGCAGCCGCGAACCGGCCCGGTCCCAGCGGACCTCCGGCTGCAACGCGGCGACGATGGCGAGCTTGCGCCACGCGAGCCAGCCGAAGCCGGAGAGCGCGACCGCCATCAGCAGCGTGATGCCGAGCGGGCTCACGGACGGTAGCCTCGCACCCGCGCGCCGGCCCGCTCCCGTGCGCGGGGGCGGGCGCACGGCGCGCGCCGATGCGGGTGGGTCGTGGCGACCGCCGGCGACCCGGGTCCTTGCCCCCCGCGCGCTGCGTGAAGCGGCCCGGGGTGCGGGGTCCGCGCCGCGGGCGAAAAGTTTGCGCTAGCGCATATCCGGCGTGCGGGCGCGCAGTACACTTTCCCGGTCGCCGCGGGCCCGCGGCCACGAGGACCCGGATCATGCCCCAGGAAAAGCTGCTCGAAGTACTGCGCCGACACCCGTTCGTCGAGGAGTTCACGGCCGAGCACATCGCCCGGCTCTCGCAGCTCGCCCGCGAGGTGCACTTCGACCGCGACCAGGTCGTGTTCCACGAGGGCGACGAGTCCCACGACTTCTACCTGATCGTGCAGGGGCGCATCGCGCTCGAGATCGAGGCGCCGGACCACACGCTGCGCGTGCAGACGCTGACCGCCGGCGACGAGTTCGGCTGGTCCGCCATCCTGATGGGGCGCGGCAAGTACTTCCAGGCGCGGGCGCTGCAGGCGACCGAGACGCTGGCGTTCGACGGCGCCGAGCTCCTGAAGGCGTGCCGCGAGGACAAGTCGTTCGGCTTCGCGCTCATGTACCGGATGCTGGGCGTCGTGTCCGAGCGCCTGCAGGGCACGCGCCTGCAGCTGCAGGACATGTACTCGCCCGTCGCGAAGCGGGCCGGCAACTGATCGTCGCAGCGGGGAACGGGTTCGCGTCGCGCACGCCGGCGCTTCCGCTCCCGGCCGCGGGGCCGCGCAATTCGAGCGTGGCCCTCGTCGCACGCACGGCCCGCACCGCCGGCCGCCGCGGCGCCACCGGGGCCCGACCCACGTCCCGGGACCCGACGCCCATCGCCCGCTAGCCGCGACCGATCACCGCCCCCGGGAACAGCGCCAGCAGCAGCGCCGGCACCAGGCAGACGATGCAGGTCCCGACCGCGCGCCGCAGCGCGGTGCGCGGTTCCGCCGGGCCTTCGGCGGGGCTCATGAACATGAGCTGGATGACGCGCAGGTAGAAGTAGATGCCGAGGTAGCTTCCGACCAGGCCCAGCACCGCGTACGTCGTGTAGCCGGCGGCCATCACGTTCTTGAAGATCAGGAACTTGGCGACGAACCCCGGCAGCGGCGGAATACCGGCCAGCGACAGCATCGCCACGCCCAGCATGGTCGCGCCGAACGGGTTGCGGTGGAACATGCCGCGGAAGCGCTCGAGGCGGTCGCGCGCGGCGTCGTCGCCGGTGCGGGGCAGCGCCGCGAACGCGAGCAGGTTCATGAGCCCGTACGCGACGACGTAGAACACGACGGCCTCGTACCGGCCCGGGCCGTCGCCCAGCAACGCGTAGAAGAGGTAGCCCGCGTGCGCGATCGACGAGTACGCGATCATCCGGCGGAAGCTGCCCTGCCGCATCGCCGCGAGGTTGCCCCAGACGATCGAGAGCAGCGGCAGGATCGCGACGAGGTCGACGACCGCCGCCGGCAGCGGCGCCTCGCCGAAGAGCCGCAGCACGGCGAGCAGCACGGCCGCCTTGACGATGACCGCCATGTACGCGGTGACCGGCACCGTCGCGCCTTCGTAGGCGTCCGGCGCCCACGCGTGGAACGGCACGATCGCCGCCTTCAGGAAGAACGCGACCAGCACCAGCACGACGGCGGCCGTGGCCATCGGGTCCTGCACGGACAGCGCGACGGTGAACGCCGACAGCGACATCGTCGCGGTGCCGCCGTACAGCAGCGACACGCCGAGGAGAAACGTCGCGGTCGCGGCGCCGCCCAGCACCAGGTACTTGAGCGCGGCCTCGAGGCTGTCGGCGCGGCGGAAGGCCATCAGCACCATCACGTAGACGGGTAGCGACAGCATCTCGAGCCCGAGGAACAGCGTGAGGAAGCTGTCGGCGGACAGCAGCAGGCAGACGCCGTACAGCGACGACAGCATCAGGACGTGGAACGGTCCGCTCTGCGCGAAGTCGTCGCGGGCGAGCAGCAGCACCGGCAGCGTCAGCGCCAGCACGACGGCCTTGGCGAGCGACGACCCGGGCTCGACCGAGAACTCGCCCGGGAACGGCTCGGCGACGAATCCGCCGCCGTACAGCACGAGCGCGGCGAGCGTCGCCAGCGCGATCGCGCAGAACGCGACGACGAGTGCCCCGCGCGGCCGGGGCGCGACGATGTCGACGACCAGGATGGCGATGATCCCGAGCAGCAGCAGGTTCTCGGGGGCGAGCGCGACGGCCAGGCCGAGCCAGTTCATGGCGCGCTTTCAGGAAGGCGTGACGTCGTCACCAGCTGCCGGTACTCCTGCGCGGCCAGCTCGGTCTTCGACAGCGGCTCGGCGGGGAAGAGGCCGAGCCAGAACACGGCGGCGACGATCGCGGCGAGGATCGCCTTCTCGCGCAGATCGAGGTCGATCACCGGCCCGTGCGGAACCTTCTCGCCGCCGAACAGGAATCCCTGCGCGAAGCGCAGCATGTAGAGCGCGCCCAGCACGACGCCGGTCACGGCGACGGCGGACGACGCGAGCAGGAAGCCGCTGCCCTGCGCGTACTGCTGCCAGCCGGCGGTGCCCGCGCCCAGCAGCACCATGAACTCGCCGGTGAAGCCGGACGTCGTCGGCAGACCGATCGACGCCAGCGTCAGCAGCATGAAGAACAGCGAGTACACGGGCAGGACCTTGGCGAGGCCGCCGTAGGCGGCGAGCTCGCGCGTGTGGCAGCGCTCGTAGATCATGCCGACCATCAGGAACAGGCCGGCGGCCGTCAGCCCGTGGCTCACCATCTGCACGACCGCGCCCTGCACGCCGACGAGGTCGAAGCAGACGAGGCCCAGCATCACGTAGCCCAGGTGGCTGATCGACGAGTACGCGATGATCTTCTTGATGTCGTTCTGCACGAGGGCGAGGCAGGCGCCGTAGACGATGCTGACCACCGCCAGCGTGATCAGCAGCGGCGTCAGGTACATCGTCGCGTCCGGGAACAGCGGGAAGCCGAGCTTCATGAAGCCGTACGTCCCCATCTTCAGCAGCACGCCGGCGAGGATCACCGAGCCGGCGGTCGGCGCCTCGACGTGGGCGTCGGGCAGCCACGTGTGCAGGGGCACGACCGGCACCTTGATCGCGAACGACAGCCCGAACGCCGACAGCAGCAGGATCTGCGTTCCCAGCGGCAGCCGCGACTGGTAGAGGTCGGAAAACGCGAATGACATCGCGCCGCCCGGGGTCGCGAGCGACCAGGTGAGCCAGATGAGCGCCGCCAGCATCAGGATGCTGCCAAAGGCCGTGTACAGCACGAACTTGAGCGTCGCGTAGATGCGCCGCTCGCCGCCCCAGATGCCGATGATGAGGAACATCGGGATCATCATCGCTTCCCAGAACAGGTAGAACAGGAACAGGTCCTGCGCGACGAACGCCCCCATCATCGCGAACTGGATCAGCAGCACCATGCAGCAGAAGAGCTTGACGTCCTTGCGCACGGCGGTGAACGCGCCGGCGACGACCAGCGGTCCCAGGAACGCCGTCAGCGGCACCAGCAGCACGTTGTAGCCGTCGAGGCCGATCGTGTAGGTCACGCCCCACGCCGGGATCCACGGCAGGCGCGTCGCGAACTGCAGGCCGGGCGTGGCCGGGTCGAACGCCGCGTACAGGAACCCGGCGACGACGAGCTGCGCCAGCATCACGACGAGCGTCAGCGCGCGGATGGCGCCCTCGCGCGTCGCCGGCACGAACAGCAGCAGCGCGGTGCCGAGCACCGGCAGAAACAGCACGACGTTGAGCCACGCGGCGTCAGGCACGGCCGAAACTCCACAGGAGGCACGCGGCGCTGCCCGCGAGCACGAACAGCACGTACCGGTGCAGGCTGCCGGTCTGGATCCGCGACAAAACGCCCGCGCCGCGCTGCGCGAGGCGCGCGAGGCCGTTCAGCGTGCCGTCGAGCAGCACGCGGTCGCCCACGTTGAGGAACACGCGGTCGGAGAGCCAGACCAGCGGCTGCCCGAGCCAGCGCTCGTAGAACTCGTCGACGTAGTACTTCGCCGACAGCAGCCGGTGCAGGCCCTTCGCGTGCACGCGCTGCGCGCGCGCCGCGTCGTTGCCGAAGTAGTACCAGGCGAGCAGGACGCCGGCGGCAGCGATGCCGACCGATACGAGCAGCAGCGGCCACTCGAAGTGGTGCAGCGACTCGTGCACCTGCGGCAGCGGCAGCTGCGGCTCGAGCCAGTGCGGCAGCGCGAGGAAGCCGCCGATCGCCGAGAGCACGGCGAGGATCATGAGCACGCCGGTCATCGACAGCGGCGACTCGTGCACGTGGTGCTCGACCTCGTGGTCGATCCGGGACTTGCCGAAGAACGTGAGCCACAGCAGCCGGAACATGTAGAACGCCGTCATCAGCGCGGTCGCGGCCATCACCGCCCACAGCAGCGGCGACCCGCCCTTGCTGCTCGCGAACGCGTACCAGAGGATCTCGTCCTTCGAGAAGAACCCGGCCAGCGGCGGGATGCCTGCGATGGCGGCGGTGGCGACGGCGAACGTTGCGAACGTCACCGGAATCCGCCGGGCGAGGCCGCCCATCTTCCGGATGTCCTGCTCGCCCGACAGCGCGTGGATGACGCTGCCGGCGCCAAGGAACAGGCAGGCCTTGAAGAACGCGTGCGTGTAGACGTGGAAGATCGCCACGCCGTACGCGCCCACGCCGGCGGCGACGAACATGAACCCGAGCTGCGACACCGTCGAGTACGCGAGCACCTTCTTGATGTCGGTCTGCACGATGGCGATCGTCGCCGCGAAGAACGCGGTGGCGGCGCCGATGACGGCGACCACCGACGACGCGAGCTCGGCGTTCATGTAGACGCCGGACATCCGCGCGACCAGGTACACGCCGGCCGTCACCATCGTCGCCGCGTGGATCAGAGCCGACACCGGCGTCGGGCCGGCCATCGCGTCGGGCAGCCACACGTGCAGCGGGATCTGCGCCGATTTGCCGGTGGCGCCGATGAACAGCAGGATGCCGACGACGCTGGCCGAGACGGCCGGCGGCGGCCCGGCCATGTACGCGGCGTTGACCTTGTCCATGTCGAGCGTGCCGAGCGCCCAGAACACCGCGAACATCCCGAGCAGGAAGCCGGCGTCGCCGATCCGGTTCGTGATGAACGCCTTCTTGCCGGCGCGGGCCTTCTCCGGGTCCTCGAACCAGAAGCCGATCAGCAGGTACGACGCGAGGCCCACGCCCTCCCAGCCGACGAACAGCACGAGGAGCGAGCGCCCCAGCACCAGCAGCAGCATGAAGAACAGGAAGAGGTTGAGGTACGCGAAGTAGCGCGCGTAGCTCCGGTCCTCGTGCATGTAGCCGGTCGAGTAGATGTGGATCAGCGACCCGACGCCGGTGACGATCAGCACCATCACCGCGGACAGGCGGTCGAGCCAGAACGCGATCTCGAACGTGCGGTCGCCGACCACCGCCCACGTGTACGCGACGTGCACGAGCGGCTCGCGCGCGCCGCCGGCCAGGAGGTCGAGCACGCACGCCATGGCGGCGGCGAACGCGGCGAGCGGCAGCCCGCAGCCGACCGCGGTGACGAAGCCCTTGCCGAGGCGGTTGCCGAAGAGGCCGTTCAGCACGAAGCCGGCGAGCGGCAGCACCACGATCCAGGGGAGCAGGTTCGCCATCGCGTCAGCCCTTGAGGTCCGCGTACGCGTCGGCGTCGAGCGTGTGGCGGCGCCGCACCAGCAGCAGCACGATCGGGATCGCGATCGCGATCTCGGCGGCCGCGACCACGAACACGAGGAACACCAGCACGGCGCCGGCGGACGTGTCGGTCTGCCGCGCCAGCGTCACCAGCGACAGGTTGGCCGCGTTCAGCATGAGCTCCATGCACATCAGCATGACGAGCAGGTTGCGGCGGATCACGACGCCCAGGAGCCCGATCGCGAATAGCGCGAGCGCGAGCAGCAGCAGCAGCTGGAGCTTATCCATGGTCCTTCCCGCCCGCCTTCACCACCGCGATTGCCGCGACGACGGCGGCCACCAGCAGCACCGACGTCACCTCGAACTGCAGCCAGTACTGCTGCAGGAAGTCCACGGCGAACTGGCCGATGCCGAACGCCGCGGTCGTCGCGAGCGGCGCCTCGACCGACCGCCATATCGCCAGCGCGAGGACGGCGAAGAACACGACCGCCGCGATGGCGCCCGGAATCAGCAGCCCGGCATAGCGGCGCGTGTACGCCATGTCGCGCACGTCGAGCAGCATGATCACGTAGACGATGAACACCATGACCGCGCTGACGTAGATGAGGATCTGGAACGCGGCGATGAAGTGCACACCGACGAGCCCGTAGATCGCGCCCAGCCAGATCATCGTCGCCACCAGCGCCAGCGCCACGCGCATCGGGTGCTGGAGCACCAGCATGGCCACGGCGCCCGCCAGCGAGAGCGCCGCGAACACGTACAGCAGCAGCGTGTCGAACTCCTGCAGCAGCGCTTCCATCAGTGCGGGCCTCCGGGTGGGGTGCCCGCGGGGCGCGGCGGGTACGGCTTGCCGACGTCGCCGGCCGGGCTCCACGACAGCAGTTCCGGCAGCTTGAGCCACATGTGCTCGCGGTCGCCGGACGGCAGGTCGGGCACGACCTTTACCATCCGGATCGCGTCCTCCGGGCACGCCTCGACGCACAGCCCGCAGAAGATGCAGCGCGAGTAGTCGATCTCGAAGCGCGACGGGTACTTGGGATGGTCGGGGTCGCCCGGGTCGAACGCCGCGTCGATCTCGATCACCTGCGCCGGGCAGACGGTCGCGCACATGTTGCAGGCGACGCACTGCGGTCGCCCGTCCGGCCGCTGCGTGAGGATGTGCTTGCCGCGGTTGTTGCGCGCGTAGTCGGCGCGCGTCTCCTCGGGGTAGTAGGTGGTCAGCGCGCCCTTGCGGCCGGTGATCCACCGCCACATGTTCCGCGTGAACACGCCGCCGGTGATCGCCATGCCGCGCAGGATCTCGAACAGGTACGCGCGCTCCCACCAGCCCATCTCGGGCTCGTTCCAGTACTGCTTGCGCGGGCGGGGGACGTACTTGGTGTGGACCCCCACGCTTGCGGCATTCGCCGCTGCGCTGCCCCCGGAGGGGGTGCGATTCGCACCTTGGGGCTGCCCGGCGGCGCTCATGACAGCAGCCAGACGGCGACGACCGTCACGGTCAGGTTGGCGAGCGCGAGCGGCAGCATGAACTTCCACGCGAACATCAGCACCTGGTCGTAGCGGAAGCGCGGCAGCGTCCACCGGATCAGGATCTGGAAGCTCGACATCACCAGCACCTTGACGAGGAACGTGACGAGCTGGACGACGACGACGACAGCGTGCGGCAGCGGGATCTCGTGGCCGCCGGGCAGCAGGAAGCCCGCGTCGCTCATGTACGGCAGGTTGTAGCCGCCGAGGAAGAGCGTGGTGAACAGCGCGCCGATGATCGCGATCTCGATGAACTCCGCGAACATGAAGAGGCCCATCTTCATCGCGCTGTATTCGGTGTAGAAGCCGGCGATCAGCTCGGACTCGGCCTCGGGCAGGTCGAACGGGATCCGCTTGTTCTCGGCGATGGCCGCCGCCATGAACAGCGTCGCCGCGAAGGGCTGGTAGACGACGCCCCACGCCGGCAGCACGCCGAGCACGATGCCGGACTGGTGCTGGACGATCGCCGTCAGGTCGAACGTGCCGTAGATCAGGATGAGCCCGAGCACCGTGAGGCCCATCACGAGCTCGTAGCTGATCATCTGGCCGCCGGCGCGCAGCGCGCCCAGCATCGAGTACTTGTTCGACGACGACCAGCCGGCGAGCATGGCGCCGATGACCGAGATGCCGCCGAACGCGAACACGATGAGCAGGCCGCCGTCGAGCTGCGCGATCTGCATCTGGTACGTGCGCTCGCCGAACCACTGCGCGAGCGCCGGGATGCCGGCGAACAGGCGCGCCGGGTCGAGCACGCCGCCGAACGGGATCACGGCGAACACGAGCAGGATCGGCGTGAACACGATCCACGGCGCCAGCGCGTACGCGAACCGGTCGTAGACGGCGGGCCGCCAGTCCTCCTTCACGATCATCTTGAGGCCGTCCGCCATGCCGTGGAACAGGCCCCACCAGATGAGCTTGAACTGCGTGAACGGGATCCGGATGTACGCGCGGTTGGCGCCGATGCGGTCCGACATCACCGCCGCCTGCTTGCGCTCGACCCACGTCAGCACGGTGCCGAACAGCAGCAGCACCGTCAGCGCGTAGCCGATGTACACGAGGTGGACGACGAGGTCCTGGATCATGGCGTGGCCATCGCGGTGGTCGCGAGCGCGGCGAACAGCGCCTCCGCGTCGGCCGTACCCGGCGCCTTCGCGAAGCACGGCTCGAAGCCCTTCACGGTCCCCGCGAAGTTCGTGTAGTGCCCGGCGCGCTCGGTCGCAATCGAGATCGGCAGGAACACGTCGGCGTGGCCGTTCTCCGGCGCCAGGTAAGCGTTGAGGAAGACGACCGCAGCGCCCCGGGGCAGGTCGGCGAAGTTGCAGCCCTCGCCCCACACCAGGACGAGGTCGGTGTCGCCGTGCCACGCCGGCGGGGCGTCGGCCGCGGCGCCGAACACGGCGCGCGCGCCGGCGACGTTCGGGTTCTTGTCCGCGCGGATCAGGAAGTCGTCCTCGACCACCTCCCCCGGCTCGGGCGCGTGGTCGCGCTTGATGGACACGCGGAACGCGTCGCCGAACGCGGCCTTGAAGGCGGCGAGCTCCTCGTTCGACGCCCAGCTCGACACCAGCGCCGCCGGGTGGCGTGCCGCGGCGATCAGGCTGCGGGCGTTGGCGAGCGCCGCCGCGAGCTCGACCGGCTTGCCCTTGACCATCGGGGACGTCGCCCGCGGACGCTCGAAGATGCGCGCGAGGTCGCGGCCCTTGTTGCAGATCCACGGTCCGTCGGGCCCCTGCGCGCCGCGCGGGGTGACCCGCGCGATGCTCGCGTTCTGCTTCGGGTCGAGCGCGCGCAGCTTCCACTCGGGCTTGCGGTGCCAGATGTCGACGGCGCAGCCGCGCGAACAGCCGGGACACACGGATGCCGTAGGCTTCAGGTACCAGACGCGCGCCTTGTAGAGGAACGACTTCGACAGCAGCGCGCCGACCGGGCAGATGTCGATCACGTTGTCCGAGTACGGGTCGGCGTCGAGCGGGCGGTCCTCGGCCGCGCGCAGCAGCGACTCGTCGCCGCGGCGGGTGATGCCGAGCGCGTTCGACTTCGAGACTTCGCGCGTGAAGCGCACGCAGCGCGAGCACAGGATGCAGCGCTCGTTGTCGAGCAGGATCCGCTGCGACAGGTCGTGGAACTTGGTCGCGGTGACCTTCGGGTCGCGCGAGATCGACGGCGCCCCGTTGTACATGTAGTGGTAGTCCTGCAGCGTGCACTCGCCGGCCTTGTCGCAGATCCCGCAGTCCACCGGGTGGTTCAGCGTGATGAACTGCATCGTGTCCTTGCGCTGCGCACGGACGAGCTCGGAGTCGGTCAGGACCTTGAGGCCATCCTGCACCGGCAGGTTGCACGAGATCTCGCACCAGCTGCGGCCCTCGACCTGGACGACGCAGATCCGGCAGTTCCCGGCGATCGACAGCGCCGGGTGCCAGCAGAAGTACGGAATGTAGAAGCCGTTGGCGAGCGCCGCCTGCAGCACGGTCTGGCCCTTTTCGGCCTGCACCGGGTGGCCGTTGATGAAGATCTCAGGCATGGGCGGCGATCTCCAGCACGCCGTCGCAGCGCGAACGCCCGTGCTCGATCCAGTATTCGAACTCGTCGCGGAACTTGGCGAGGATGCCGACCGTCGCGTAGCCGGCGGCGTCGCCCATCCCGCAGATCGTCGTGCCGTCGTTGCGGCGCGAGATCTCGATCAACCGGTCGAGGTCGTCCAGGCGCCCCTTGCCGGCGACGATGCGGTCGATGATCCGGTGCATCCAGCCGGTGCCGTCGCGGCACGGCGTGCACTGGCCGCACGACTCGTGGTGGTAGAAGCGCAGCAGCACCTGCAGCAGCCGCACCATGCACGTGCCCTCGGCGATCGCGACCATGCCGCCCGATCCGACCGACGACCCGGCCGCCGTCAGCGACTGGTGGTCGTAGGTCACGGTCTCGACCTCCGCGCCGGTCAGCATCTTGGTCGAGATCCCGCCCGGAATGAGCGCCTTCAGCTTCCGGCCGCCGACCATGCCGCCGCAGTCCTCGTACAGGAACGTGCGCAGCGGATAGCCGTACTCGACTTCGTACACGCCCGGCTTCGCGATGTGGCCCGAGATCGACACCAGCTGCGTGCCCGGGCACTTCGCCGTCCCGAACGACCGGTACCAGTCGGCACCGTTGGCGACGATGCCGGTCACGTTCGACAGCGTCTCGACGTTGTTGACGACCGTCGGCCGCTTGTAGAGGCCCTGCACGGTGAGCCGCGGCGGGCGGTTGCGCGGGTAGCCGCGCTTGCCTTCCAGCGACGACAGCAGCCCCGACGCCTCGCCGCACACGTACGAGCCGGCACCGCGGTACGCGACGAGGTCGCACGCGAAGCCTCGGCCGAGGATGTTCTCACCCAGGAGGCCCGCGTCGTACGCCTCCTCGATCGCCGCCGCGAGCCGCCGGTACGGCAGGTCGAACTCGCCGCGGATGTAGACGAACGCGTTGCGCACTTCGAGCGCGTAGGACGTGATCAGCATCGACTCGACGAGCAGGTGCGGCGCGTGCTCGAGGATCCAGCGGTCCTTGAACGTGCCCGGCTCTCCCTCGTCGGCGTTCGCGCACAGGTAGTGCGGCTGGCCGTCGTGCAGGTTCACGACCGACCACTTGCGCCCCGCCGAGAACGCGGCGCCGCCGTGGCCGAGCAGCCCCGCGTTGGTGACTTCCTTCGTGATGCTCTCCGGCGGAATGCCCTGGAGCACGCGCTCCAGCGTCGCGTAGCCGCCGCGCGCACGGTAGTCGGCGAGCGTGTGCGACGTCGCCGTCACCGGGAAGGTCATGATGAGGTTCTTGCCGGGCATGGCGCGCTACTCGAGCTTGGCGATGAGCGCGTCGAGCTTCTCGATGCTCATCGACTCGTGGTAGGTGTCGTTCACCATGACGACCGGTGCCGTCCCGCAGGAGCCCAGGCACTCGACCGTCGAGAACGTGAAGCGGCCGTCCGGCGTCGTCTCGCCCGGCGCGATGCCGAGCTTCGCCCTCAGGTGGCCCATCAGCCGCTCGGCGCCGCACATCGAGCAGGAGAGGTTGCGGCACGTCTGCAGGTGCCAGCGCCCGATCGGCTTGCGCCGGAACTGCGTGTAGTACGACAGCACCTCCTCGATCTGGATGCGCGGCACGCCCAGGTACTCGACCAGCCCGTCGATGTCGCTGTCGGCCACGAAGCCGCGGTCCTCCTGGATGCGCCGCACGCACGGCAGCACCAGCGACGACTCGAAGCCGGCGGGGAACCGCTTCTTCAGCTTCTCGAACTCGGGGATCAGGTGCTTCATCGTGGCGGATCTATTTCACAAGGAGACGCCGAGGCGCAGAGAAGCCTCGCGTGCGTTCCTCGGCGCCTCTGCGTCTCTCTGTGAGAATCTGGTGTTCATCGGTCGCACTCGCCGCCGATCATGTTCACCGACCCGAACGTGGGCACGACGTCGGCGAGCTGGTAGCCGTCGAGCATCTTGTGCACGCCGCCCATGTGGACGAAGCTCGGCGCGCGGCAGTGCACCTTCCACGGCACGCCGCCGCCGGCGGAGACGAGGTAGAACCCCAGCTCGCCGTTGGGCGACTCGTGCGCCGCGTAGACGTCGCCGGCCGGCACCGCGGGCCCGTCCATCACCAGCTTGAAGTGGTTGATCAGCGACTCGATCTCCGTGTAGACGAGCGCCTTGTCCGGGAACGTGCAGCGGTGGTCGTCGACGTTGATCGGTCCCTCGGGCAGCATGTCCATCAGCTGCCGGATCATGTGCACCGACTCGTCCATCTCGCGCATCCGCACGTAGTACCGGTCGTAGTTGTCGCCCTTGATCCCGACCGGGATGTCGAAGTCGAGCTCGGCGTACGCGAGGTACGGCGTGTCGCGGCGCAGGTCGCGCGGCACGCCGGTCGAGCGCAGCAGCGGGCCTGTGTACCCGTAGTGGATCGCGTCGGCGGTCGAGAGGCAGCCGACGTTGCGCATCCGGTCGATGAAGATCCGGTTGCGGTCGACGAGCCCGTGCACGCGGCCGACGAACACCTCGTACTGGTCGAGGATCTCGGCCAGCCGGGCGAGCCAGCCCTCGGGCAGGTCGCGCGCGAGGCCGCCGATGCGGCCGTACGTGTAGGTGACGCGGGCGCCGGTCAGGTCCGCGATGTGCTCGTACATGTAGTCGCGGATCATGACGAGATACAGGAACGCGGTCATCGCGCCCAGCTCCATCAGGCCGGCGGCGATGCACGTCAGGTGGTCGACGATCCGCGAGTACTCGGACAGCAGCGTGCGCAGGTACCGGCAGCGCGGCGTGATCGTGATTCCCATCAGCCGCTCGACGCCGTCGCAGTACGCGAAGTCGTTGATCAGCGCCGACACGTAGTTGAGGCGATCCACGTACGGGATCAGGTTGTGCCAGGTGTGGGCCTCGCACTCCTTCTCGAAGCCGCGATGCAGGTAGCCGCAGTGCACGTCGGTGCGCAGCACGCGCTCGCCGTCGAGCTCGGCGATGATCTGCACGGTGCCGTGCGTCGCCGGGTGCGACGGGCCGATGTTGACGATGACCGGCCCGCCCTCGCCCGACGGCGCGAAGGCCGACTTGACGGGGTTCGGCAGCGACGCGAGCGGCGGCAGCTTCATGGCGTCAGGTACGGCACGAGCGGCTGCTCGCGGTCCTTCGGGTAGTCCTTGCGCAGCGGGTGCCCGACGAAGCCCTCGTAGAGCAGGATCGGCCGCAGGTCGCCATTCCCGTCGAAGCGGATCCCGTACATTTCGTGGCACTCGCGCTCCATGAACGCGGCGGACCCGTAGCAGGACGTCAGCGAGGCGACCGTCGGGTCGCTCTCGGCGACGCGCGTGCGCAGCCGGACCCGGACGTGCTTCGTCGTCGACCAGAAGTGCCAGACGACGTCGAAGCGCGGCTCGCGCGGCAGCCAGTCGACGGCGGTGACGTCGAGCAGCATGTCGAAGCCCTGCGTGTCCTTGAGCCTGCGCGCGAAGTCCAGCACGGCCGCGGCCGGGACCTCGACGACGACGAGTCCGTGTGACACCGTCGCCGGCGTCGCGTCGGTGGCTAGCGACTGGCAGAGCGCGTCGAGGTCGGCGGGCATCGTGGTCAGAAGCGCTCGGTGACGATCGGGTGCCGCGACGTCGCGATCTTCTGCTGCAGCTGCATGATGCCGTCGATCACCATCTCGGGGCGCGGCGGGCAGCCCGGGATGTACACGTCGACGGGGATGATCTTGTCGATGCCCTGCACGGCCGCGTAGTTCTGGTAGAAGCCGCCGGACGTCGCGCAGACGCCGAACGCCATCACCCACTTGGGCTCGCACATCTGCTCGTAGACCTTGCGCAGCACCGGTGCCTGCTTGTGCGTGACGGTGCCGACGACCATCAGCAGGTCGGCCTGCCGTGGCGAGAAGCGCGGCAGCGCCGCGCCGAAGCGGTCGGTGTCGTACGGCGTCGAGCTGACCGCCATGAACTCCATCGCGCAGCACGCGGTGACGAACGGGTACGGGAACAGCGAGAACTTGCGCGCCCACCCGACCAGTTCGTCCTTCTTGGTCGTGATGTACTCGAACGCCGACGACGGGCCGTCGGCGCGGGCGATGGGAATGGTGGTCCCGGGCATCGCTATGAGGTCACGGCCTCGAGCAGCCGGGCGCGGTAGACGTAGAGGAGGATCAGCACCAGCAGGAACGTGAAGATGCCGAACGTCGCGACCATGAAGCCCGTCACCGGCTGCGCGGCGAGCGCGAAGATGAACAGGAACACGGTCTCGAGGTCGAACAGGATGAACACGATGGCGATCGCGTAGTACTTGATGGGCATCGCCTTGACGTTGCGGGCGTCGACGGGCGTAGCGCCGCACTCGAACGGCTCGAGCTTGATCGGCGTCGACGTCGGCTTCGGGCCGAGGTACCTGTTCATGAGGAGCGTCACGAACACGAAGCCCGCGATCGCGATCCCGTAGAGGAGAAACAGCGCGTAGGGGTTCATCTTCGGCTCAACCGGCTCCGCTCGCGCGCCGGCGGCGCCGCGCGGGGGACTCGTCGTGCATGGAGACTAGAGGCAGCACGCGTTTCGCGGGTTGACACAGATCAACGCACCGTTGCGCCCGTGCGTGCCGTTGCCGCTACGCCACGTACGTCGCGTAGCGCGGCTCGTACATCGCGGCCTTCACGTGCGCGAGCAGGTCGGCGGGCTCCGGCGCCCCGGCGAGCCCGCGCCGGAAGGCGACCGTGGCGACCGCTGTCGCGATGTGCGCGGACACGTCGCGGATCGCCGGCAGCGGCGGGTACAGGCTCCCCTGCGCCAGGTCGGCCTCCGTCACCTGCGCGGCCAGCGTCCGGGCCGCCACCAGGAACATCTCGTCGGTGACGCGGCGCGTGCGGCTGACGATCGCGCCCATGCCGACGCCGGGGAAGATGTACGAATTGTTGCCCTGCCGGGGCACGTGCGTGCGGTCGGCGCGGGCGACCGGCGCGAACGGGCTGCCCGACGCGAACAGCGCCCGCCCGCCCGTGTGCTCGTACGCGTCGGCCGCCGTGCACTCGGACTTGGACGTCGGGTTCGACAGCGCGAACACGATCGGGCGCGCGTTGATCGTCGCCATCGCGCGGAGGACGTCCGGCGTGAACGCGCCGCCCACCGCCGCGACCCCGATGATCGCCGTCGGCCGCAGCAGGTTGACCGCCGCGGCCAGGTCTCGCACCGGGGCGTGCGCGTGCGCGTAGCGTCGCTTGTGCTCGGCCAGGTCGGTCCGCTCGGCGACGACCAGTCCCTTGCTGTCGACCAGCCAGCACCGCTTGCGCGCCTCGTCCTCCGGCACCCCCTCCGCCACCATCGCCGCGACCGCGAGGTCGGCGATCCCGGTCGCGGCCTCGCCGGCGCCCTGGAACAGCAGCGTCTGCTGCGCCAGCGTGCCGCCGGTGACGCGCAGCGCGGACAGCACCCCGGCCAGCGCGACCGCGGCCGTGCCCTGGATGTCGTCGTTGAACGTGGGAATCCGGTCGCGGTACCGGTCGAGCAGCCGGAACGCGTTGTGGTTGGCGAAGTCCTCGAACTGGACGACCACGCCGGGGAACACTTCCTGCGTGGCGTGGACGAACTCGTCGACGAGGCTGTCGTAGACGTGGCCGGTCGCCCGCGGCTCGTCGAGGCCGAGGTACAGCGGGTCGTGCCGCAGCGCGTCGTTGTTGGTGCCGACGTCGAGCAGCACCGGCAGGCACTGCGTCGGGTGCACGCCCGCGCCCGCCGTGTACAGCGCGAGCTTGCCGACCGGGATGCCCATGCCGTTGGCCCCGAGGTCGCCCAGGCCCAGGATCCGCTCGCCGTCGGTGACGACGATGATCGCGACGTGCTTGTGCGGCCAGTTGCGCAGGATGCCCGCGACGTTGCCGCGGTCCTTCGCGCTGATGAAGAGGCCGCGCGGGCGCTGGAAGATGTGGCCGAACTGCTGGCACGCGAGGCCGACCGTCGGCGTGTAGATGATCGGCATCATCTCGTCCGGATGGTCGACGACCAGCCGGAAGAACAGCGTCTCGTTGCGGTCGTGCAGCGCCGCCAGGTTGATGTAGCGCTCGAGGTCGCTGGCCTTGCGCCGGAAGTTCTCCAGCACCCGCGCGACCTGCGCCTCCTGCGTGTTCACGTGCGGCGGCAGCAGCCCCCGCAGCCCGAGCACGTCGCGCTCGGCCTCCGTGAACGCCGTGCCCTTGTTGAGCGTCGGGTCCTGCAGCAGCGCCATCCCGCGCGGAAACGCCGCCGGCAGCAGGCCGGGCGCCGTCTGAAGGCCGTCCTTGGTCATCTCCGTTCCCCCTTGCCGCCGGCGCGGCGCGCCGGCCAGTGCCTAGATCGTCTCCGGCACCATCCTGATCGCCCCGCACGGGCACTCGGACACGCAGATGCCGCAGCCCTTGCAGTAGTCGTAGTTGAACTCGAAGCGCTTGCCCGGCCCCAGCTTGATCACCGCGTTGTCGGGACACACGCCGTAGCAGTTGTCGCACTCGAAGCAGTTGCCGCACGACAGGCAGCGGCGCGCCTCGAACAGCGCGTTCGTCTCGTCGAGCCCGCTCACCACCTCGTCGAACGTCGACTGGCGGCGGACGAGGTCGAGCACCGGCCGCACCGTCTTCGGCGCGTCCGCGTAGTACCACGCGTTCAGGTGCTCGAAGGTGGCCACCTCGTGCTTCGGGGCCGGCGCGTACTTCCCGCCCCGCAGCCACGCGTCGATGTTCCGCGCGGCCTTCTTGCCGTGGCCGACCGCGACGGTGACCGTGCGCTCCGACGGCACCATGTCGCCGCCGGCGAAGAGGCCGGGGAAGCCCGTCATCATGTCGGGTCCCACCTGCACGACGCCATCGTTGATGGCGAGGCCCGGCACGTTGTCGAGCAGCGACAGGTCGACGTCCTGCCCCAGCGCCAGCACCAGCGAATCGGCCTCCAGCGTCTCGAACTCGCCGGTGGGCTGCGGGAAGCCCTTGTCGTCGAGCTGCATCTTCTCGACCGTCAGCGTGCCCTCGTCGGCCATGTTCTTGATCGTCGACAGCCACTTGATCAGCACGCCCTCCTGCAGCGCCTCCTCGACCTCGAAGTCGTGCGCGGGCATCTTCTCGCGCGTGCGGCGGTACACGATGATCGCCTCGGTGGCGCCCAGCCGCTTCGCCGTCCGCGCGACGTCGAGCGCCGTGTTGCCGCCGCCGTAGACGACGACGCGGCGGCCGAGCATCGGCTTGTCCTCGCCCTCCATGTCGCGCAGCACCGAGACCGCGTCGAGCATCCGCGCCGCCTCGCCGGCCGGGATGTACGCGCGCTTCGCGATGTGCGCGCCGACCGCGAGGAACGCCGCGGCGAACCCCTCGTCCTGCATCGTCTTCCGGATGTCGGTGACCTTGCGGTTGAGCTCGAGCTCGACGCCCATGTCGAGGATGCGCGCGACCTCGCCGTCGAGCACGTCGCGCGGCAGCCGGTACTTCGGGATGCCGAAGCGCATCATGCCGCCGGCGAGCGGGCCCGCCTCGACGATCTTCACCGCGTGGCCCAGCCGGCGCAGGTGGTACGCGGCCGACAGGCCCGACGGCCCGGCGCCGACGACCAGCACGCGCTTGCCGGACAGCGCCGCCGGCCGCCTGAACTTCCAGCCGCGCTTCAACGCCTCGTCGCCCAGGAAGCGCTCGACCGAGTTGATGCCGACCGCCTCGTCCAGCTTGCCGCGGTTGCACGCGCCCTCGCACGGGTGGTAGCAGACGCGGCCCATGATCGCCGGCAGCGGATTGTTCTCGGTGAGCGAATGCCAGGCAGCCTCGTAGTCGCCGGACTCGGCGTGGTACAGCCACTGCTGGATGTTCTCGCCGGCCGGGCACGCGTGGTTGCACGGCGGCAGGCGGTCGACGTAGACGGGGCGGCTGGTGCGCCACGACCCCGTGCGGTTGGCGAGGCTCGACCCGACGTCGAGCGTGATCGCGAACGGCTTATCCATGCGCGTCGTCTTCGGCGAGCAGCCCGAAGTCCGCGATGTTGCGGTCGGCGACCGCCTGCACGAGCGCGATGCGCTCCCTGCCCGCCTCGTTGGCGAACAGGTGCGCGAAGCGCTTCTGCAGCTTGAGATAGTCGTCGACCGGCACCTTGCGCCGGATCGGCGTGCGCGCCGTCACCTGCCCGTCGTGCGCCTCGTACAGCGGGAAGAGGCCGGACTCGACCGCGAGCCGCGCGAGGCGGATCGTGTCGGCGGGCGCCGAGCCCCAGCCGAGCGGGCACGGCACGTGGATGTGGATGTAGCGCGCGCCGTGGATCGCCATCGCCGTCGTGACCTTCTGCTCGAGGTCGCGCAGGTTCGCCACACTCGCCGTCGCGACGTACGGGATCCGGTGCGCCATCGCGATCAGCGGCACGTTCTTGCCGGTGCCGAATTCGTTGCCGGGATGCCGGCCGACGGCGGGGGTCGTCGCGGTGCGCGCGCCCGGCGGCGTCGCGCTCGAGCGCTGCACGCCGGTGTTCATGTACGCCTCGTTGTCGTAGCAGATGTACAGGACGTCGTCGTTGCGCTCGAACATGCCCGAAAGGCAGCCGAAGCCGATGTCGGTGGTGCCGCCGTCGCCGCCCTGCGCGACGACGCGGACGTCGCGCCGCGCCTTGACCCGCATCGCGGCCGCGACGCCCGAGGCGACGGCCGCCGCGTTGCCGAACAGCGAGTGGATCCACGGGATCTGCCACGACGTCTCCGGATACGGCGTCGAGAACACCTCGAGGCAGCCGGTGGCGTTGACGGCGATCAGCTGGTTGCCGGTCGCCTGCATCGCCGCGTCGATCGCGTACCGGGCGCCGAGCGCCTCGCCGCACCCCTGGCACGCGCGATGGCCGGAATTGAGCGAGTTGGTGCGGCGCATGTCCGCCTGCACCGAGCGCACGTTCTCCGGCAGCAGGCGGTTGCCGACGGTGAAGGTCCCCGTCTGGTAGAACTTGACCGGCTGCCGCTGCGTCGGGCGCTCGGTCGGGGTGTTGTGCGTGCTCACGGCAGGTCGGTCTCGCTTCGGTGGGTTCGGGTGCGCGTCGGGTCGGGGCCGCGGGTTCGGGCGCTAGCCGATGCCCGACGCGACGGTGCCGAGGCGCCGCAGGATCGCCTCGGCGGTCGGCCCCGACCGGCGGGACAGCGTCTCGCGCTCGAGCTCGCTGGCGACGATGTCGGCGTTGAGGTCGAGGAACGTCACCTGCTCGAGCTCGTCCGCGCCGGCGTCCTCGAACAGCTGGCGCAGCGACTTGCGCGTGATCGCGCGGCCGCCGAGGCCCGCGATCACCGTGTAGCCCTTCAGCATCACGCCGGACAGCGCCTTGCGCACGCCGTCGGACACGATGCCACCCAGCCCGACCGCCAGGCACTTCTCGAGGACGATCACGCGCTTCGCGTGCTCGAGCGCCTCGCGCAGCGCGGTCAGCGGGAACGGCCGGAACGAGCAGATCGACACGCAGCCGATCGCCACGCCCTCGGCCCGCATCTCGTCGACGACTTCCTTGACCGTGCCGATCACCGATCCCAGCGCGACGACGATCGTCTCCGCGTCCGACGTCCGGTACGGGCGGATGAGGCCGCCGGACGCGCGGCCGAACTTCGCCGCGAACTCCGACGACAGGTGCGGGATCAGTGCCAGCGCGCGCAGCTGCTTGTGATGGGCGAGGTAGCGGACCTCGGTGAACGCCTCGGGCCCGACCATCGCGCCGATGGTGACCGGCTCCGCCGGGTCGAGCACCTGCCGCGGCTCGAACGCCGGCAGGAACGCGTCGACCTCGGCCTGCGTGGGCACGTCGACGCGGTCGTACGCGTGGGTCAGGATGAACCCGTCCATGCACACCATCACCGGGCACGACAGCTCCTCGGCCAGCCGGAACGCCTGGATGTGCAGGTCGAGCGCCTCCTGGTTGGTCTCGGCGAACAGCTGGATCCACCCGGCGTCGCGCATCGACATGCTGTCCGAGTGGTCGTTCCAGATGTTGATCGGCGCGCCGATCGCGCGGTTGCCGATCGTCATGACGATCGGCAGGCCGAGGCCCGCCGCGTTGTAGACGGCCTCGGCCATGAACAGCAGGCCCTGGCTCGACGTCGCCGTGTACGTGCGCGCACCCGCCGCCGACGCGCCGATCGCAACTGACAGCGCTGCGAACTCCGACTCGACGTTGATGAACTCGCAGCCGTTGAGCTCGCCGGCCTTCACCATCTCGCCCAGGCCCTCGACGATGTGCGTCTGCGGCGTGATCGGATACGCGCAGATCACCTCGGGCCGGCACAGCGCGATCGCCTCGGCGACCGCCCGCGAGCCCTCCGTCTGCTTAAGCATCGGACGTCTCCCTCGCCTTGCTGACGAGCGCGTAGGCCTCCTCGGCCGCGGCGACGTTGGACTCGGCGATCGCCCGCGGGAACTTCTCGCGGATCGCGGCCGCCACGGACTTGAGCTTGATCTCGCGGCTGATCGCGGCAAATCCGCCCAGCAGCGCCGCGTTGGGAAGCGGCCGCCGGACGTGCTTCAGCGCGAGCTCGGTCGCGGGCACCGTGCACATCCGGTGCCGGCCGCCGCCGCGCACGATCTCGGCCAACCCGAGCTCCCCGAAGCTGCGCGTCGAGTTGATCAGCACGTAGCCGCCGGGTGCGAGGCCCGAGAACAGGTCGACCTGGTGCAGCAGCGTCGGGTCCTGGATGATCAGCGCGTCGGGCGCCAGCACCGGCTCGCGCAGCCGGATCTCGCGGTCGTCGATCCGGCAGAACGCCATCACCGGCGCGCCCATGCGCTCCGAGCCGAAGCTCGGGAACGCCTGCGCGTAGCGACCCTCGAGGAAGGCGGCGACGGACAGCATCTCGGCGCCCGTTACGACGCCCTGTCCGCCCCGGCCGTGAATTCGAATCTGGAACATGCTCGTGAAGGATTGGTTGCCGGCGCTCGCGCCGTGTCCGGTCGACCTCTTTTTCCCCTGCGATCCGGACGTGGCGCCTATCGTGCACCCGTCGCCGAAATCGCCGTTGACCTAGGTCAATGGCATTGTCGGGGCGCGGCATTAGCGTTGACCCCTGTGCAAGAGCGGCCCTTGCCGCGACCCTGCTCCGGCGCCGGCGCGCGCCGCGCACCGCACCGCTCACCGCATCCGAGAGAAGGCGAAGCCATGGACACGAGTTCGTCGATCGTCACCGGTGCCGGCCTCGCCGACGCGGTGCGCAAGAGCCGCCTGCCGGCGCGCCTCGACTTCGCACAGAGCGCCTCCGGCCTCGTGCTCGCGCTGTTCATGTGGGGCCACATGTTCTTCGTGTCGTCGATCCTGCTCGGCAAGGACGCGATGTGGACGATCACGAAGATGTTCGAGGGCTACTTCCTCTTCGGCACCGCCCACCCGGGCATCGTGTCGGTCGTCGTCGCGGTCATCGTGACGCTGCTCGTCGTGCACGCGGCGCTCGCCGTGCGCAAGTTCCCGATCAACTACCGCCAGTTCCGCACGTATCGCGGCCACATGAAGCTGATGCGCCACGAGGACACCACACTCTGGTACTGGCAGTTCGTCACCGGCTTCGCGCTCTTCTTCCTCGCCGCCCCGCACTTGTTCCAGATGCTGACGCAGCCGGGGATGATCGGCCCCTACGAGTCGGGCGACCGCGTGTGGAGCTACCGCTGGTGGCCGCTCTACATCCTGCTGCTGCTCGCCGTCGAAGTGCACGGCGGCGTCGGCTTGTACCGCCTCGCGGTCAAGTGGGGCTGGTTCGCAGGCGCCAATCCCGACGCGACGCGCAAGCGGCTGAAGGCGCTCAAGTGGGCGCTGACGGTGTTCTTCCTGGCGCTCGGCTTCGCCACGCTGGCCGCCTACATCAAGATCGGCATCGAGCACGCGGACAAGGTCGGCGAGCGCTACGTGCCGGCATCCCTGCAGTCCCCCGCGGCGCAACCGGGAGCCGTCAAATGAAGGTCGTCTACACGGACGTGCTGGTGATCGGCGGCGGGCTCGCCGGGCTGCGGATGGCGATCGCCGCCAAGCGCCGCGGCCACGACGCGGTCATCCTGTCGCTGGTGCCGCCGAAGCGCTCGCACTCGAAGGCGGCGCAGGGCGGCATGCAGGCGTCGCTCGGCAACGTGATCAAGGGCCAGGGCGACAACGAGGACGTGCACTTCGAGGACACGGTGCGCGGGTCCGACTGGGGCGCCGACCAGGCGGTCGTGCGCATGTTCGTCAACACGGCGCCCAAGGCCGTGCGCGAGCTGGCGGCGTGGGGCGTGCCGTGGAGCCGCGTGCGCCGCGGCGACCGCACGGTCATCATCAACGGCCAGAAGGTGACGATCACCGAGCGCGACGAGGCGCACGGCACGCTCGCCCAGCGCGACTTCGGCGGCACCAAGAAGTGGCGCACCTGCTACGTGTCCGACGGCACCGGCCACGCGATGCTGCAGGCGGTCGGCGACCAGGCGATCGGCAGCGGCATCCCGGTGCACGAGCGCGCCGAGGCGCTGGCGCTGATCCACGACGGCGGCCGCTGCTACGGTGCGGTCGTGCGTGACCTGATCGACGGCGAACTCGTCGCCTACGTCGCCAAGGCCACGGCGATCGCGACCGGCGGCGCGGGCCGGCTGTACCGCGTCACGACCAACGCGGTGATCTGCGAGGGCATCGGCCACGCGCTGGCGCTCGAGACGGGCGTCGCGGCGCTGGGGAACATGGAGGCCGTGCAGTTCCACCCGACCGGCATCTTCCCGGCCGGCATCCTCGTGACCGAGGGCTGCCGCGGCGACGGCGGGCTGCTCAAGGACGTCGACGGCCACCGCTTCATGCCGGACTACGAGCCGGAGAAGAAGGAGCTCGCCTCGCGCGACGTCGTGTCCCGGCGGATGGAGGAGCACATCCGCAAGGGCAAGGGCGTCAAGAGCCGGTTCGGCGACCACATCTGGCTCGACATCACGCTGCTGGGCGAGAAGCACATCAAGACCAACCTGCGCGAGGTCTTCGAGATCTGCCATCACTTCCTCGGCGTCGACCCGACGAAGGACCTGGTCGCCGTGCGGCCCGCGCAGCACTACACGATGGGCGGCGTGCGCACGAAGCCGACCGGCGAGAGCCCGACGCTGAAGGGGCTGTTCGCCGCCGGCGAGGCCGCGTGCTGGGACATGCATGGCTTCAACCGGCTGGGCGGCAACTCGGTGGCGGAGACGGTGGTCGCCGGCATGATCGTCGGCGAGTTCATCGCCGACTTCTGCGACGACCCCGCCAACGAGTTCAACCTTCCGACCGGCCTCGTGCGCGAGTTCGTCGAGCGCGAGCAGGCGAAGCTCGACGCGCTGGTCGGCAGCCGCGGCAACGAGGACGCTTCCGCACTCAAGGCGCGGATGCAGGAGATCATGACGGCAAAGGTCGGCATCTTCCGCACCGGCAAGGATCTCGAGGAGGCCGTCGCCGAGCTGCAGCAGCTGCTGGCCCGCAGCCGGAACATCGGGCTGCGCACGCCCTCGCCCGGGCCCAACCCCGAGCTCGTGACCGCCTATCGCGTGCAGCGGATGCTGAAGCTCGCGCTGACGGTGGCCTACGGCGCGCTGGTGCGCACCGAGAGCCGCGGCGCGCACTTCCGCGAGGACTTCCCGCGCCGCAACGACGCGGAGTGGCTGAAGCGGACGCTGGCGACGTGGAAGGACGGGCAGACGCTGCCGACGCTCGACTACGAGGCGCTCGACGTGACGAAGATGGAGCTGCCGCCCGGCTGGCGCGGCTACGGCGCCAAGGACTACGTCGACCATCCGGACACGCCGCGCCGGCAGGCCGAGGTCGACGCGCTGAAGCAGCAGTACGCGGGCGACCGGTTCGCGCTGCAGCGCGCGCTGCTGCCTTACGACGACCTGCTGCCGGCGCGGCTGCGCGGCCGCAACGAGCGCATCGACGAGCCGTTCACCGGCACCGGGAGGGCGGCATGAGCACGAAGGGCCGCCCCGAGGGCGAATTCCTGAGCGCGCAGCGCGGAGGTAACCTATGAACGCGTTTCGTCCGACCGCCGCGCACAAGGTCATCCCGCTGGTCGCCGCCAACGGCGGCGGGACGGGCAGCGGCGGCAAGGTCCGCATCCACGCGATGCGCTACAACCCGCGCGACCCGGGCAGCGCGCCGCACCTGCAGACCTACGAGCTCGAGCAGGCGGAAGGCATGACGCTCTTCATCGCGCTGTCCGAGATCCGCGAGAAGCAGGACCCGTCGCTGCAGTTCGACTTCGTCTGCCGGGCCGGCATCTGCGGCAGCTGCGCGATGGTGATCAACGGCCGTCCCGGCCTCGCGTGCCGCACGCTGACCAAGGCCGTCGGTCCGGACATCACGCTGCTGCCGCTGCCCGGCTTCGAGCTGATCGGCGACCTCTCGGTCAACACGGGCAAGTGGATGCGCGCGATGAGCGAGCGCCTCGAGGCCTGGGTGCACATGAAGGAAGCCGAGCTCGACCTCACGCGCATCGAGGCGCGGATGGAGCCCGAGCTCGCCGAGCAGATCTACGAGCTCGACCGCTGCATCGAGTGCGGCTGCTGCGTCGCCGGTTGCGGCACCGCACGCATGCGCGAGGCCTTCGTCGGCGCGGTCGGCCTCAACAAGATCGCCCGCTTCCGGCTCGACCCGCGCGACACCCGCGACGACGACGACTTCTACGAGCTGGTCGGCGACGACGACGGCGTGTTCGGCTGCATGTCGCTGCTGGGCTGCCACGACGTGTGCCCGAAGCAGCTGCCGCTCGCCACGCAGATCGCGTTCATCCGCCGCAAGATGGTAGCGGTCGGGTTCAAGTAGCCGGCCCCCTCACGCCGACCCACCCCCCGCTACGCGGGGCGAGGGTCGGGGTGGGGGTCGCCTCTTCACTCCAGCGGGATCTTCTTCGCGTTCTGCGCGAGCCACGCGTCGAACGACTGCAGCGACGGGTTCAGCGCGCGCGAGCGCCCGACGTCGCGCACCGTGTTCAACTCGCGCTCGAAGTCGCGGTAGAACTGGAACATGTTGCCCAGCTCGTCGGCCCCCGGGAATCCGAACGCGCGGTAGGCGTCCGGCGTGACCGGATTCCACCGCACCTCGCGTCCCAGCGCCCGCGTCATCGCCGCCGCCATCTCGCCGCCCGTCAGGTGCTCGCCCGCCACCCCGACCGTCTTCCCGACGTACCGGTCGCCGGCCTTGAAGATGCCGTAGGCGACGCGGCCGATGTCCTCGGAGGCGACCCCCGCCATCTTCGCGTCGCCGGTGCAGAGCGTGAAGTACAGCGCGCCGTCGGGTCCCGGCTTGGGCCCGGCGCCGAAGTGGATGAGGTTCTCCCAGTAGAACGACGCGTAGAGGAACGAGGTCGGCACGCCCGCGTCCTTGAAGTAGCGGTCGGCCTCCCCCTTCGCGTCGAAGTGCGGGACCTTGTACTTGCCCTGCAGCGTAGGCATCCGCGGGTCGGACAGCGGCACGAACCTGCGCGTGTCCTCGAGCGACGACCAGATGACGTGCCGGACGCCCGCGGCCTTCGCCGCGTTCGCCATGTGGCGCGCCTCCGCCATCTCCTTCTCGGGCGACAAGTGCGCCCAGAAGAACGTCACGAAGTACGCGCCGTACGCGCCGGTGAGCGCCCGCACGAGGCTCGCCTCGTCGTCGACGTCGGCGGCCACCACCTCCGCGCCCGCCCGCGCCAGCGCGCGCGCCTTGTCCGAATTCGGGTCGCGGGTGATCGCGCGCGCGGCAAACCCGCCGCTCGGGTCCGCGAGGATCGCCCGCACCAGCCCGCCGCCCTGCGCGCCCGTCGCGCCGACGACCGCGATGACCTTTTTCTCCGCCATGGCTCCTGCCCTCCGCTCGTTGACCGCGGCCCCGGGCACCGGGGCCGCGCGAGGCGCGATGATAGACGATCGCCGCCGGCGCGCCGGTTTGCAATAATGCGGGCGCCGCCACGACGGCGGCTCCGCCAGGGGCAGGGCCACCCGCATGAAGTACAAGGACTACTACGCGATCCTCGGCGTTGCGCGCGACGCGTCCGCCGACGACATCAAGACCGCGTACCGGCGCCTCGCGCGCAAGTACCACCCCGACGTGTCGAAGGAGAAGGACGCCGAGGAGAAGTTCAAGGAGATGGCGGAGGCCTACGAGACACTGAAGGACCCGGAAAAGCGCGCCGCGTACGACCAGCTCGGCCGCCACGCGCCCGGGCAGGACTTCCGGCCGCCGCCCGACTGGGGCGCGCACTTCGCGCAGGGGCAAGGCGGCTTCGACGACATCGACCTGTCCGATCTCTTCGCCGGCCTCGCGGGCCGGCACGCCCGCGGCGGCGGCGGGCGGCGCGCGGACCGCGCGGTGCCGGGCAGCGACTACGAGGCGGTCGTGCGGCTGTCGTTCGAGCAGGCGTTCCACGGCGCCGAGGTCGACCTCGAGCTCGCCGCGCTCGAATGGGACCCGGACGGCGGCGTCCGGCGCGTCCCGCACCGGGTGAAGACGCGCATCCCGCGCGGTGTCACCGACGGCGAGAAGCTGCGCGTGCCCGGCAAGGGCGGCAAGGGCGCCAACGGCGGCCCGGACGGCGATCTCTACCTCGACATCGAGGTGACCGCGCATCCGCTCTACCGCGTGTCGGGGCAGGACCTCTACGTCGACCTGCCGCTCGCGCCGTGGGAAGCGGTGCTCGGCACCAGCGTGCAGCTGCCCACGCCTGCCGGCCCGGTCACGCTCAAGGTCCCGCCGGGGACGCGCGCCGGCCAGCAGATGCGACTGTCCGGACGCGGCATGGCGCGCGGCGGCGGTGCCGCCGGCCACATGTACGCGATCGTGCGCATCGAGGTGCCGACGGTCGTCGACGACCACCAGCGCGCGCTGTGGCGGCAGCTGGCCGACGGCGCCCACTTCAACCCCCGCGCCCATCTCGACGAGGAGGCCACCCGATGATCGCCCACACGCAGGACCCGCCGGCCGTCGACGCGCTCGCCGAGGTGACGTGGGTCGAGCTCCAGCGGGCGTCCGGCCTCACCGAGGCCGAGCTCGCCGAGCTCGTCCGCTACGGCGCGCTGACGCCGCGCGACCCGGCCGCGGCGACGTGGACGTTCGAGGCGCGCTGGATGGTCGTCGCGCGCCACGCATCGCGCCTCTCGCGCGAGTACGACCTCGACCCGTACGGCGTGTCGGTGGTGCTGTCGTACTGCGAGCGGATCGAGCGCCTCGAGGCCGAGATCCGCGCGCTGCGCGCGCAGCTCGGCTGACGCGGCGCGGGTCGCCCGATGACGCGCGCGACCGTGCGCACGAAGGCGCGCCGCGCCGGGCTTCGCCTCACGGCACGCGAGTTCGCGACGCTCGCGCGCCTGACCACGCCCGCGCGCGTCCAGGCCTTCGTCAACGCCGTCCCGGCCAATCACGAGGAAGGCGGCGAGACCGTGCGCTCGGTGCGCGGCGTGCTCGCGCACCGGCGCGCGCACTGCATCGAGGCCGCGCTGGTGGCCGCGTGCGCGCTGTGGATCCACGGCCTGCCGCCGCTCGTCATGCACCTCGATTGCGCGCCGACCGACCACCCGCACGTGGTCGCGCTGTTCCGCCGCGGCCGGTGCTGGGGCGCGATCTCGAAGAGCAACGGCGCGTGGCTGCGCTACCGCGAGCCCGTGTACCGCACGTTGCGCGAGCTCGCGATGTCGTACTTCCACGAGTGCTTCGACCGCCACGGCCGCAAGACGCTGCGCTCGTATTCGCGCCCGTTCGACCTCTCGCGCGTGGACCCGGCGCTCTGGGTGACGGCTGCCGGTGACTGCTGGGCGCTGCACGACCGGCTCGCGGCGCTCGCGCACACGCCGCTCGTCACGCCCGCGCAGGCGCGCGCGCTGTCGCGCCGCGATCCGTTCGAGCGCCGGTCGGCGCAGCTCGTGGAGTACGCGCGTCCCGCCGCGCGGCGCCGCCCGGGCTGATGGCTGGGCGCGACCCTGCCGGCAGCGCGACGGTCCTGGCATTCGCCGCGCTGGCGATGCTCGCCGGTGCCGCCGTGGCGCTGCAGGTCGCGAACCTCGGCGGCGGCTTCCTGAGCGACGACCTCGCCCACGTCGCGATGATCCACGGCGAGGATGCGCGGTCGGCGCTGCCGGCGTGGGTGCTCGCGCGCTTCGTCGAGCCGCTCGGCAACGGCACGTTCGCCTACCGGCCCCTCGCGTTCGCCAGCTATGCGCTCGACTGGTGGATCTGGCGCGAGAACGCCGCCGGATGGCGCGCGACCAGCGTCGCGCTCTTCGTCGCCAACGCCGTCGCCGCGGGCGCGCTCGTTTGGTGCTGGCTCGCCGGCCACGCGCCGCGCGCGCGCTTCGCCGCGCTGCTCGGCGCCTGCATGCTCGCCGCCTACCCGTTCGTCGGCGAAATCTCGTGGTGGCTGGTCGGCCGGTTCGATCTGCTGGCGTGCCTGTTCGGCCTCCTCTACCTCATCGCGCTGCCGCTCGACCGCGCCTCGTCGCCAGGACGGCACGCTCTGCGCCTCGCCTTCCTCGCCTGCGCGCTGTGGTCGCGCGAGAGCGCGGTGCCGCTGCCGCTGATCGCCACGCTGCTCGCGTTCTGCGTCGCGTTCGCCGACGCGGAGCCCGCGGCGCGGCGCGCGGCCGCGCTGCGCACGACGATCCGCGAGACGGCACCGAGCTGGCTCCTCCTCGCCGCGTACCTCGGCTGGCGCTACGCGCTGTTCGGCAGCGTTCTCAAGGTGTACCAGGGGTCGACGGCGCCGCGCTCGCTGCCCGAGTGGTGGGCGCGCACCAGCGGCGTCGCGGACATCGTCGCGGCGAACGTCGGCGCGCATGCGCTCGCCTGGACCGTTGCCGCCGTGGCTCTGGTCGCCGCGCTGGTCGTGGTCAACGTTCACGGGCCCGGCGGCAACGCCCGCGTGCGCGCGCTGGCGCCGCCGCTGCTCGCCGGCCTCGTGCTGTACGCCGCGGCGCCCGCGCTGTCGTTCCCCGTCTCGTCGGCGGGCGGCGAAGGCGCGCGCCACTTCTATCCGGCGTGGCTCTACGCGTCGCTGCTGGCGGCGCTGCTCGTCGCGCGCCGCCGCGCCGCGTGGCCGTTCGGCATCGCGCTGGTCGCGGTGCTGCTCGCCGGCCAGGCGCAGAGCCTGCGGCAGTGGCACGCGGCGGGCACGACGATGGACGCGGTCGCGGCGGGCGTCGCGCGGTTCGCGCCGACGGTCGGCGACCGGCAGTACGCGCTGCTGCTGCTGCCCGACCACGTCGGCGCCGCGCTGTACGCGCGCACGGCGCAAGGGGCGATCGTCGCGCCGCCGCTGCAGCCGCGCGACTTCCTGCCGCGCGTCGCCGTGATGCTCTCCGGCGACTTCGCGCACTGGTCGGACCTCGTCGTGAACGGCGGCGTCGCCCGCCTCAAATCGTCGCCGGCCTTCGATCCGGCCGATTTCCTCGGCGTCTGGTGCTGGAACCCGCAGCGCAGGGCGTTCGTGCCGCTCACCGGCGGCGAATACGTGCGCGACCCGGAGCGCTGGCGCGCGGCCGCGCAGGCGAACTTCGCACGCGCCGGCTGCCTCGCGCCGTTCTAGGCGGCGGACGGCCGCCCGGCCGCCGCCTCCTCGTGGTATTCCTGCTCGACGTTGACGTCCCAGATCGCCGTCTTGTCGCGCGCGGGATCGAGCAGGCACGCGACGGCCATCCGCGCGCTGACCATCGAGTGGTCCTGGTTGTTGTAGCGGTGCATGCCGTTGCGCCCGACCGGGTACAGGTTGGGCACGCCGTCGAGCCAGCCGCGCAGCCGCGCGAACTCGCCGTAGCTGCCGAAGTACGCCGGGTATGCCTTCTCCACCTTGATCACCGTCGTGTCGAGGATCGCGTCGGCGTCGGCGAGCCCGAGCTCGACGAGCTCGGCGCGGGCGAGCGCGCCGAGCGCGTCGGCGTCCATCCGCCACAGGTCGTCGCCCTCGTTGCAGAAGTACTCGAGGCCGAGCCAGATGCGCGCCGGGTCGCCGACCATCGCCGGGCTCCAGTTGTTGAAGAACTGCACGCGGCCGACGCGCACGTCGGGCTCCTGCACGTAGATCCACGTGTCCGGGACGAGGTGGTTCGCGAAGCCACGGCGCGCCTGCGCGGACGGCCGCATCCGCGACAGCAGCACGCCGACGGTGATGAAATCGCGGTACGCGAGGCCGGTGGCGACCGCGAGCACGTCCGGCGGCGGCGGCGGATCGGCCGCGCCCGCGAGGTCCTTGAGCGGCATCGACGAGATGACGGCGTCGCACGCGATCTGCGTTCGCGCGCCGGTCGCCGCGTCCTCGCACGTCACGTCGCGCACACGGCCGTCGGCCATGCGCAGCGCGACGAGCCGCGCCCCCATCCTGATCTCGCCGCCGCGCGCGGTCACCCGTTCCGCGACCGTCTCCCACATCTGCCCGGGCCCGTGCTTCGGATACAGGAAGCGCTCGATGAGGCTCGTCTCCACGCCCTTCTGCCCGATGTCGCCCGCCGTGCGGCCCGCCGCCTTCCGGAGCGCGTGCAGCAGCGCCCGGGTCACCGACAGCCCCTTGATGCGCTGCGCGCCCCACTCCGGGCTGATCTCCTTGCAGTCCACGCCCCACACCTTCTCGGTGTAGTCCTTGAAGAACGTCCGGTACAGCCGGCGGCCGAAGCGGTTGACGAGGAAATCCTCGAGGTTGCGCTCCGGACGGATCGGCGCGACCCGCGCGCGCACGTAGCTCGCGCCCACCCGCGCGATGCGCACCGGGCCGAGGTTCGCGAGCGTCGTCCGGTTGAGCGTGATCGGATAGTCGAAGAACTTGCGCAGGTGCAGGATCCGCGACAGGCGCGGCCGGATCAGCAGCGAGCGCTCGGGCGCCGCGCGCGCCAGCGCGTCGGCGGCCTCGAGGTTGGTCGACGGATCGGGACCCGGGCGGTACTGCGCCATCGCCGCGGGCGCGGGCAGGATGTCGCGCCACCAGTCCATCACCCAGTCGACCTTGGAGAAGAAGCGATGGCCGCCGATGTCGATGCGGTTGCCGCGGTGGCGCTCGGTGCGCGCGAGGCCGCCGACCTGTGCGGCCGCCTCCAGGACGACGACGCGCCAGTCGGACGACTGGCGCAGCAGTTCGTAGGCAGCGGTGAGGCCGGCCGGCCCGGCCCCGACGATCACGACGGTGCGCGTCATCGCCGCGCGCCGCCGCGCGGCGAGAACAGCGCCACGCGGCGCAGGACGTAGGTCGCGACGAACGCGATCGCGACCGCGACGGCCTTCGCCGTCCACAGCGACGCGCCGGCGCGCTCGCCGGCGTACAGCACGGCGGCACTGATCGCGACCCCGGCGCCGCCGCTCGCCGCATACAGCGTGAATTCGGCCGCCGGACGGTGCGCCAGGCGGCGGAACCCGAACACGCGCGACACGGCGAGCGCATAGTGGACCGCGAGACCGACCGCGTACGCGACGGCGCCGGCGAGCGGCGCCGCGACGCCCGCGCGCACGGCGAGCAGCCACAGCACGGCGACGTCGACCGCGAGCGCGACCGCGCTCACGGCGACGTAGCGGAGGAATTCGTGGAAGGCAGGCACGCGGCCGGCCGGGCCGGCGGCGGCTGCCTCATCGGCGTTGTCCGTGAGCATCTGGGAGGCGCCGCCATTCGCGGCAAGGGGCGCGTGCGTGCCGGGCGCGCCGGCCGCGGCGCGCCGTGCATCCCGCTCGTCCCGGACGCCATCATACCGGGGCGGCGCCCTGCCCCACGGCGGGTACCTCCGTCCACGTCATGTACCCGGCGTGCGTCGGCGGTGCCCCGGCCGTGCGCCGCGCATTGACGATCGTCAAGGCGACGCGGGGACGGCCGTCGACGCGATCGCCGCAGCGGTAGCATGAAATCTGGAACGTCGACGGCACCGCATCGCTTCCGTCGGGCACGGTGCGCGCCGTCCGGACGTGGCACAGCGCGCGGCAGCGCGACCCCTTTCCGGCGCCCGACGAGGGAGGTTGCCGTGAACGCATGCGCAGGTTCGCTCCTCGCCGCGGCGTCGGCCTGCCTGGTGGTCTCGGCCGGCGCCCTCGCCCAGGGCACCCTGGAGAACCCGCAGCCCGGCGCGACCGAAAGCGGGATCGCCGCGATCACCGGGTGGCACTGCGCGTCGAAGAACATCGAGATCCGTATCGACGGCGCGTCGGTCGGTCCCGCGGGCGCCGGCACGTCGCGGCTCGACACCGCCGGCGTGTGCGGCCGCACCGATACCGGCTTCTCGCTGCTCTACAACTACGCGCTGCTGAAGGGCGGCACGCACAAGGTCGACGCCTACGCCGACGGCGTGCTGTTCGCGTCGGCGACGTTTGCGGCCGGTTATCTGGGCACCGAGTTCCTGACCGGTGCGTCCGCGGCGCACCGCGTCACCGACTTCCCGGTCCGCGGCATCGGTACGCGCCTCGCCTGGTCGCAGCCGAGGCAGGGATTCGTCGTGACGGGCACGGAGCCGCTGACTGGCGGCGCGCTCGTCGGCAGCTACGCGATCCGCAACGTCTGGCTGCTGACGTCGACCGGCGAATACCTGAGCTCGCTGAAGGCGGGCGTGATCGCCGGCGGGACCCTGACCTACCGGAGCGACGGGACGCTCGACGGCACGATCACGCTCGCGTCCGGCAGCGAGACGTCGTCGCAGGACCTCTCGGGCGCGTACACGGACGGCGGGTACTACATCGCGCAGGACGGCGAATTCGACCTCGTGATCGAGCGCGGAGAAACGCTGACGCTGTTCACGCTGGCGCAGTTCGACAGCACCGTCGCGGGGCTCGTGCTGTCGGCGTCCCGCTTCCCGGGCCCGGTCGCCGCGGACGCGCCGGGCCGCGCGGTCCCGCGCGGCAGCCCTGCGCCCGCGCTGCGGACGATCGGCAGGATGGTGGCGCAGGCGATGCGCTGACCATCGGGCGGGTGCCCGCACCCATCTCGGTCGCCGCGAACCGCACGCGGGGCGGCGCGCCGGCGACGGCGAACGCTACCGTCGCGGCGCTTCCGTCGCCTTGTACTTGGCGAGGTGGCGCGTCGGCAGAGCGAGCGCGTCGCGACGGAATGGGTCGCCCAGCTCGCGCGTCACCATCATCTCGAGCACTGTCGTCTTGCCGTCCTTCTGCGCGGCGGCGGCCGCGCGCAGCGCCGGGCCAACGTCGGAAAGCTTCTCGACCCGCACGCCTTCGGCGCCCATCGCTTTCGCGACGGCCGCCCACGACGGCTGCTTGTCCAGGTTCACGCCGACGAAGCGGTTCTCGTAGAAGTCGACGTGGTTCTTCTTCTCGGCGCCCCACTGGCCGTTGTTGAACACGACGGCGGTCACCGGGATGTTCTCGCGCACGCACGTCTGCAGCTCGCCGAAGCTCATGCCCCACGCGCCATCGCCGACGTAGGCGATCGCCGGCCGGTCGGGCGCGCCCACCTTGGCGCCGACGATCGTCGGGAACGCGTATCCGCAATTGCCGAAGCTCATCGCCGCGAACATCGACCGCGGGCGGTCGAAGCGCAGGTAGCTGTTCGACACCGAGCAGATGTTGCCGATGTCGGTCGACACCATCGCGCCTTCCGGCATCGCGCGCTCGAGCTCGCGCAACATCTGGCGCGGGTGCATCAGCGACGTGCCCTTCGAAACCTCGAGCGACCACGGATCCTTCTCGTGCGTCCAGCCGTCGAGCTCGGCCTCCCACGCGGCCTTTTCCGCTTTGACCTTCGCGAGCCGGTCCGCCTGGTTCGCGTGGCACGCGAGCTTCTTTCCCGCCAGCCGCTGCGCCAGCGCGCGCGCGGCGGCCTTCGCGTCACCGCAGATGCCCACCGAGATCGGCTTCACCAGCCCCAGCATCTTCGCGTCGGCGTCGACCTGGATGATCTTCGCGTTCTTCGGCCAGTAGTCGAGGCCGTGCTGCGGCAGCGTGCCGAACGGCCCCAGGCGCGTGCCGAGCGCCAGCACGACGTCGGCCTGGCCGATGAGCTTCATCGCGGCCTTGCTGCCCTGGTAGCCGAGCGGACCGCACCACAGCGCGTGCTTCGCCGGGAACGCGTCGTTGTGCAGGTAGGACACGGCGACCGGCGCCTGCAGCAGCTCGGCGAGCGCCACCGCTTCGGGCTGCCCGTTGGCCATGACCACGCCGCCGCCGGCGAGGATCACCGGGAACCGCGCGCCGGCCAGGAGCTCCGCCGCGTCCGCGAGGCTCTTCTCCCCGCCGGCGCCGCGCTCGATGACGATGGGCCGCGGGATCTCGCACTCGATGTCGCCGTAGAAGAAGTCGCGCGGGATGTTGAGCTGCGTGGGACCGAGCTCCAGGTGCGCGCGGTCGAACGCGCGGCCGGTCAGCTCGGCCATCCGCGCGCGGTTGTTCACGTGCGCCTGGTACTTGGTGATCTTCGAGAAGATCGGCAGCTGCTCGGTTTCCTGGAAGCCGCCGAGGCCGATCGTCGCGCTGCCGGTCTCGGGCGTGACGACGACGACCGGCGAGTGCGCCCAGTACGCGGCGGCCGTCGAGGTGACGAAGTTGGTGATGCCGGGGCCGTTCTGCGCGATGCACACGCCGTGGCGCCCGGTGACGCGCGCGTAGCCGTCGGCCATGTGGCCGCCGCCCTGCTCGTGCGCGACGGAGATGAAACGGATGCCGGCCAGCGGGAAGAGGTCGAGCGCGTCCATGTACGCGGAGCCGACGATGCCGAACACGTGGGTGACGCCCTGCGCGACGAGCGTCTCCACGAACGCCTCCGACGGCGTCATCTTCTGGCGGCCGGTGACCGGCGCGGACAGTGGCGTGGGCAGTTCGGCGGGCTTGTTCATGACGGCTCCTCCGTGGGATGCGTGGCGTGCGGCGAAGCGCAAGTGTTCCACAGCCGCCTCCGGCAGGCAAGCTGGATAATCGAAATATGGCTTGTGGGATTCCACTTTTCGATATATTGTCGAACGACGATGGCTGCCAAGCGCGACCGCATACCGCCGCTGCTGCGCGCGTTCGCGCTGCTCGAGCACGTCGCCGCTGCCGAAGGCCCCGTCGCGCTGCAGGACCTGACGGTTGACGCGGGCCTGCCGAAGCCCACGGTGTACCGGATGCTCGCCACTCTCGAGGCCGCCGGGCTCGTGACGCGCGAGCCCGACGGCCGGCGCATCGCGGCGGGCCCGCGCCTGCTGCGCTTCGCGCTCGACGTGCAGCTGTCGGCGGCCGTGCGCGCGCCGCGCCATGCGATCCTGAAGCGCCTCGCCGACGAGCTGGGCGAGACGGTCAACCTGACGATGCTCGACGGCAGCGAGGTCGTCTACCTCGACCGCGTCGAGACGGCGTGGCCGCTGCGGATGACGCTGCAGCCGGGCTCGCACGTGCCGCTGCATTGCACGGCGAGCGGCAAGCTGCTGCTCGCGCTGCTGCCGGCGACGCGACGCCGGCGCCTCGTCGCGGAATTGCCGCTCACCCGCTACACGCCGCAGACGATCACCGACGCCCGCAAGCTCGACGCGGAGCTCACGTCGATCCGGCGCGAAGGCCGCGCGACCGACAACGAGGAATACCTGGCCGGACTCGTGTGCGTCGCGGTGCCCGTGGCGGCGGCCGACGGCAGAACCGTCGCGTGCGTCGCCGTGCATGCGCCGGTCGCGCGGATGACGCTCGCCCGTGCGCTCGCCCACGTACCGGCATTGAAGCGCGCCGCGGACGCGCTGGGCGCGACGTTCGGCGCTCCGGCCCTGCGCGAGCCGGCACGCAGGGCCGCGCGCTGACGCGCCCGACCCCTTGCACAACGCGGGGTGCGCGTCGGCGGGCCGTCGAATCCGGCGACCACGTCCGAGAGACAGCGTCATCCCGGTCAGCGTCATCCCGGTTTGACGACAACGTCTGCACTTCGTTGTCGTCCCGATCTGGCAAAGACGGCCGCACTTCGGTGTCACCCCGATCCGGCAACGACGTCTGCACTTCCGTGTCACCCCGATCTGGCAACGACGTCTGCACTTCCGTGTCATCCCGAGCGAAGCGAGGGATCTGCTGTTGCCACGCATCAGCGCATTGCGTACCAGCCGATCTCACGCCGCCACGATCCTCGGGACAGACTCGGGAGAACTGCGACCGCCTGTCAGGGGTCGGACTCTCGGCGGGCGTCCTCCGCGATCAGGTCGCTCGCCTTCTCCGCGATCATCACGACGGGCGCGTTCGTGTTGCCGGACACGAGCGTCGGCATCACCGAGCAGTCGACGACGCGCAGGCCGCGGACGCCGCGCACGCGCAGCCGGTCGTCGACGACGGCCATCGGGTCCTCGCCCATCCGGCAGGTGCCGGACGGGTGGAAGATCGTCGCGCCGTAGGCGCGCGCGAACGCGAGCAGGTCGGCGTCGCTCGTCGCGGCCGCGCCCGGCCGCAGTTCCTCGACGATGTACGGCGATAACGCGCGCGTCGCGGCGAGCCTGCGCGCGTAGCGCAGCGCCGCCACCGCGCACGCGCGATCCTCGTCCGTCGACAGGTAGCAAGGCTGCAGCGACGGCGCCGCCATCGGGTCGCGCGAGACGAGCCGCACGCGCCCGCGCGACGACGGCCGCAACTGGCACACGCTCATCGTGAAGCCCGGGAACGGATGCGGCTTGGCCCCGGCCATGTCCGCCGACAGCGTGGCGAAGTGGAACTGGATGTCCGGCGTCGCCGCGTCGGGCATCACGCGCGTGAAGAGCCCGCCCTGGTTGATGCCGATCGCGAGCGGCCCGCGCCGCTGCACGAGCCACTTCCATCCGATCTTCAGCGACCGCCACCACGACGCCAGGTCGTCGTTGGTCGTGATCGGCTTCGAGCAGCGGTAGAGGAGGCGCAGCTGCAGGTGGTCCTGCAGGTTCTCGCCCACGCCGGGCAGGTCGCGCACGACCGCAATCCCGTGTCCGGCCAGGTGCGCGCCGGGCCCGATCCCGGAGAGCAGCAGCAGCTGCGGGCTCTGCAGCGCGCCGGCGGCGAGGATCACCTCGCACCGTGCGCGCGCGTTGCGCCGCTGCCCGCCCTGCACGTACTCGACGCCGCTCGCGCGGCCGTCCGCGAACGTCACGCGCGTCGCGTGCGCGCCGGTTTCGACCGCGAGGTTAGCCCGCTTCCGCGCCGGCTTCAGATACGCGACCGCGGTGCTGCAGCGCCAGCCCTTGTGCGTGAAGAGCTGGTAGTAGCCGACACCTTCCTGCACGCCGCCGTTGAAGTCGTCGGTGCGCGGCGCGCCCAATTCGGCGGCGCCGGCGATGATCGCCTCCATCAGCTCGTGGCGCTCGCCGATGTCCGAGCACCTGAGCGGACCGTCGGCGCCGTGCGTCGCCGACGCGCCGCGCTGGTTGCCCTCGCTGCGGATGAAGTAAGGCAGCACGTCGCGCCAGCCCCAGCCGCGGTTGCCGGCGGCGGCCCAGCGATCGTAGTCCTCCGGCTGGCCGCGCACGTAGATGAGGCCGTTGATCGACGAGCTGCCGCCCAAGCCCCGGCCACGCGGCCAGTAGATGCGCCGGTCGTCCATGCCCGGGTCGGGGTCCGTGTGGAAGCCCCAGTTGTAGACCGGGTGAAACATCGTCTTGCCGTACCCGATCGGGATGTGGATCCACAGGTAGCGATCCTCGGGCCCGGCCTCGAGCAGCAGCACGCGCGCGCGGCCGTCCGCCGACAGCCGGTTCGCGAGCACGCAGCCCGCGGTGCCCGCACCGACGATCACGTAGTCGAATTCGTCCATGCCGCGTGTCGCCGGCGCCACCGCGCCCTGCTCGCTCGTATCGATTTCTGAAACGTGAATTCCCGGAATCGGCGAGAAAGTATTGCCAATCGCGACCGGACTGTCTACATTGGCCGGCGCGCGCAAATCGCGGAAGACGACGTTGCGCGAACGCCGCGCTCGGGCGGCCCACACGGAGGACAGCACATGAACGTTCCACGGTTCGTCCGCGCGGCGCTCGCCGCCGGTGCACTCGCGCTCGCCTGCTCCGCGGCGACCGCGCAAACGGCGCAGCAGCCGGTCCGGATGCGCATCCAGACGGCGGTGCCGTCGGCGTCGATCTACTTCGAGCTCCTCAAGAGATTCGGCGACCGCGTCGACAAGATGTCCGGCGGGCGCATCAAGATGGAGATGCTGCCCGACGGCGCGGTGGTCGGGGCGTTCGAGATCCTCGACGCGGTCGACAAGGGCATCGTCGACGGCGGCTACGCGTGGACGCACTACTGGTCGGGCAAGCACCCGGCCGCGGGCCTGTTCAGCAACCCGATGGCCGGCGCCGGCGTGGGCCTCGACCAGCTCTCGCACGTCGCGTGGCTGTTCGAAGGCGGCGGCTACGACCTGTACCGCAAGCTCTACAGCGACGTGCTCAAGGTCAACGTCGAGCCGCTGATGATCCAGCCGATGGGGCCGGACCCGCTCGGCTGGTTCAAGACGCCGATCGCCTCGACCGCCGACTTCAAGAAGATGAAGTACCGGTCGCCGCCGGGGATCACCGGCGAGATCTTCAAGGAGATGGGGGTGGCCGCCGTCGCGATGCCCGGCGGCGAGATCGTGCCGTCCGCGCAGCGCGGCGTGATCGACGCGGCCGAGTGGATCGGGCCCGCCGACGACATGAACCTGGGGCTGCAGACCGTGTGGAAGCACTACTACCTGCAGGGGCTGCACCAGTCGACCGACATCGGCGAGCTCATCATCAACAAGACGACGTGGAACAAGCTCACGCCCGACCTGCAGGAAATCATGCGGGCGGCGGCGATGGCGTCGATGACCGAGACCTACACGTTCAACGTGTACCGCAACGCGCAGGCGATCGTGAAGCTGCGCAACGAGTTCAAGGTCACGATCCACGACACGCCGAAGGACTTCTTCCCCGAGTTCGTGCGCGCGACCAACGTCGTGCTCGACCGCTACGCGGCAAAGGACGCGTTCTTCAAGCAGACGCTCGACTCGCAGCGCGCGTTCGCGAAGGTCGTCGTGCCGTACTGGACGAAGATTCTCGACCTGTACGCGAACCTCGGCAACGCGGCGCTCGCCTCGCAGCCGAAGTGACGGGCGGGGCTTCGCTCCGTCGCGCCGATGCAGCATCGGCTTCCGGGGCCGGCCGTGGCCGGCCCCGGGCGTGCGCCGTGCGCGTACCCGTGACGCGGGATTCCCGGAGGCGCGCGCCTTGACCCATTCCGCCCTGCGCGTCGCGCACGCGCTCGACGCCGTCACGCGCTTCGTCGGCAAGGCGATCGCGTGGCTGATCCTGCCGATGGTCGGCTCGCTGGTGTGGGAAGTGGTCGCGCGCTACTTCTTCGACGCGCCGACCGTCTGGGCGTACGACATGACGTTCATGCTGTACGGGACGTTCTTCATGCTGGGCTCGGCGTGGACGCTGCAGCGCGGCGGCCACATCCGCACCGACGTCTACTACGGCAAGTGGTCGCACCGCACGCAGGCCCGCGTCGACCTCGCCTGCTACGTCGTGCTGTACTTCCCGGCGCTGCTCGTCTTCTTCTGGCTCGGTGCCGAGTACTTCTGGAAGTCGTTCCAGCAGAACGAGCGCATCGTGACGAGCCCGTGGCTGCCGATCGTGTGGCCGTTCAAGTTCGTCATTCCGGCGACCGCGGCGCTGCTCGTGCTGCAGGGCATCGCCGAGTGCATCCGCTGCTGGGGCCGCGCCACCGGCCCGGCGGTCTCCGCCGATTTCGACACCGACGCGCCCGCCGCGCCTGGTGACGCCGACGGGAACGTAATTACGTGAGCCTTTCGGCAGATCGCAAATTCCGAGCCTGGCTCGATTGCGGCGGAGCCGAGCCGGGCTCGGCCACGCGAGGCCGCGCGTGAGCACGGAGTGGCTCGGCCTCGTGCTGCTCGCCGTCCTGTTCGCGGCGATCTTCATCGGCTTCCCGATCGCGTTCACGCTGATCGCCGTCGCGGCGATCGGCGGCTGGCTCACGCTGGGGCCGCTGGCGCTGCACCTGCTCACGCTGCAGGTGTTCTCGGTGATGCGCGATCCGACGCTGGCGTCGGTGCCGTTCTTCCTGTTCATGGGCTACCTGCTCGAGCAGTCGGGCCTGATGGAGCGGCTGTTCCGCGGCGTGCAGCTGGCGCTCGCGTCCATCCGCGGGTCGCTCTACCTCGCCGTGCTGCTGACGGCGACGATCTTCGCGGCGGCGACCGGCATCGTCGGCTCGTCGGTGACGCTGCTCGGCGTGATGGCGGCGCCGGCCATGAAGAAGAGCGGCTACGACATCCGGATGTCCGCCGGCGCGATCACCGCCGGCGGCACGCTCGGCATCCTCATCCCGCCGTCGGTGATGCTGATCGTCATGGGCCCGGTGGTCGGGGTGCCGGCGACCGACCTCTTCGCCGCGGCGGTGATTCCCGGCCTGCTGCTGTCGCTCCTCTACATCGCGTACACGCTCGTGCGCAGCTATCTGAACCCGGCGCTCGGGCCGGCGCTGCCGCCGGAGGAGCGCGCCGGATCGGTCGGCGAAGTGGTGCGCGAGCTCGTGGTCGGCATCGTGCCGGTCGTCGTGGTGATCTTCGCCACGCTCGGCGTGATCCTCGCCGGCATCGCGACGCCGACCGACGCCGGCGCGGTCGGCGCGTTCGCCGTGCTGCTGCTCACGCTCGCGTACCGGCGGATGACGTGGGCGGGCTTCCGCGCCGCCGTGTACTCGACGCTGCTGACCTCCTGCATGATCCTGCTGCTGGTCGCGGCGTCGAATTACTTCGGCGCCGTGTTCTCGCGGATGGGCAGCGCGTCGCTGATCGCCGAGTCGCTGCTCGGCCTCGACCTGCCGCCGACGATCATGCTGCTGCTGATCCTCGGCATCATCTTCGTGCTCGGCTGGCCGCTCGAGTGGGTGCCGATCGTGCTGATCGTCGTGCCGATCCTGCTGCCACTCGTGCAGAAGCTCGGCATCGACATCGTCTGGTTCTGCACGCTGGTCGCCGTGTGCCTGCAGACGGCGTGGCTGTCGCCGCCGGTCGCGCTGTCGGCGTACTTCCTCAAGGGCGTGGTGCCAGAGTGGGACCTCGACGACATCTACAAGGGCATGATGCAGTTCATGGTGCTGCAGGTCATCGGCCTGCTGCTGGTGCTCGCGTTCCCGCAGCTCGCGCTGTGGCTGCCCGCCGTGCTGCGCGACTGACGGCGCCGCCGGCGGTCGCGGCCGCCGCCCGCGCCGGCGCCCCGGCGCCGCGTCCGCTCGCGCGCGCGTTCGACGCGCTGGCGCTCGTCGCGTCGTCTCCGCGCCCGCCGCCGGCCACCGCGATCGCCGCCCACCTGGGACTCGCGCCGTCGTCGGCGCACCGCCTGCTGGCGCAGCTCGCCGACGCCGGGCTCGTCGTGCGCGAGCCCGGCTCCCGCGGCTACCGGACGTCGGCGCGCCTGGCGTCGTTCGCGCGCGACGTGCTGCTGGGCGCGCCGGCGCACGCCGAGCGCCACGCGATCCTGTCCGGGCTCGTCGCGCGCATCGGCGAGACCTGCAACCTCACGATGCTCGACCGCGGCCGCGTCGTCTACCTCGACCGCGTGGAGTCGCACTGGCCGCTGCGGCTGCACCTCGCACCCGGCTCGCTGGTGCCGGTCCACTGCACGGCGAGCGGCAAGCTGTTCCTCGCGACGCTGCCGACGGCGCGGCGGGCCGCGCTGCTGCGCGCGCTGCCGCTCGAGCGGCACGCACCGGCCACGATCACCGACCCGACCGCGCTGCAGCGCGCGCTCGCCGACCTCCGGCGGCGCGACCTCGGCATCGACAACGAGGAGTTCATCGTCGGGCTCGTCGCGGTCGCGGTCCCGGTCCGCGACCGCCGCGGCCGCGTCGCCGCCGCGATCGCCGTTCACGCGCCGGCCGCGCGCATGCCGCTCGCGGCGGCGCTCGCGCACGTCGACGCGATGCGCGAAGCCGCGGCGGCGGTCGGCGCGACGCTGGGCGGGGAGTGAATCCGGGGCGGCCTCCGGGCGCCCCGTACGCGGCGGATCGCCGTCCGGCCGCGGCGGGCGCGCCCCGCGCGAGCGAGAAGAGCGTAACATCCGCAGTTCGAATGTCTGCGCCGAAGGGCGCGGCGCACCACGGGAGACGCACGATGGGCCATGCCGAATTCACGCTGCGCGACCAGGTCGACGCACGCCGCATCTCGCTCGACGAATACTGGATGCCGTTCACGCCCAATCGCGAGTTCAAGGCCGATCCGCGGATGATCGTCCGCGCCGAGGGCGTGTTCTACTGGAACGACCGCGGCGAGAAGCTGATCGACGCGTCGTCCGGCCTCTTCTGCTGCGCCGCCGGCCACGGCCGCAAGGAGATCGCGGAGGCGGTCGGCCGGCAGCTCGCGGAACTCGACTTCTCGGCGCCGTTCCTGCGCGGGCACCCGAAGCAGTTCGAGCTCGCGACCCGGGTGGCCGAGCACACGCCCGGCGACCTGAACCGCATCTTTTTCGGCAACTCGGGCTCGGAGGCGGTCGAGAGCGCGATGAAGGTCGCCCTCGCCTACCACCAGGCGCGCGGCCAGGCCGGCCGCACGATGTTCGTGTCGCGCGAGCGCGCGTACCACGGCGTCAATTTCGGCGGCGTGTCGCTCGCGGGCCTCGTCAACAACCGGCGCAAGTTCGGCACGGGGCTGCCCGGCATCGCGCACATGCGGCACACGCACGTGAAGGAGAACTTCTTCGTCCCGGGCCAGGGCGAGCACGGCGCCGACCTCGCCGACGACCTGACGCGCATCGTCAACCTCTACGGCGCGGAGAACATCGCCGCGTGCTTCGTCGAGCCGATCGCCGGCTCCACCGGCTGCCTGGTGCCGCCGAAGGGCTATCTCGACCGGCTGCGCGCGATCTGCGACCAGCACGGGATCCTGCTCGTGTTCGACGAGGTGATCACCGGCTGGGGTCGCACGGGCCAGGCGTTCGCCGCGCAGACGTTCGGCGTGACGCCCGACATCATCACGATGGCGAAGGCGATCACCAACGGCGCGCAGCCGATGGGCGCGGTCGCGATCTCCGAGCGCATCCACGACACGATCATGGCGGCGGCGCCCGAGGGCGCGATCGAGTTCTTCCACGGCTACACGTACTCGGGTCACCCGGCCGCGTGCGCGGCGGGCCTCGCCACGCTCGACATCTACAGGCGCGACGGCCTCTTCCAGCGGGCGCGCGAGCTCGCGCCCTACTTCCTCGACGCGCTGTTCTCGCTCAAGGATCTGCCGGTCGTGACCGACATCCGCGGGTTCGGCATGCTGGGGGCGATCGACGTCGCCGTCGACGGCACGCCCGGCCGGCGCGGCCACGTTCTGCAGAAGAAGCTCTTCGACAACGGACTGCACCTCAAGACCACCGGCGACGCGGCGATCGTCGCGCCGCCGCTGATCGCCGAGAAGTCCCATATCGATATGATCGCCGACATCTTGCGCAGGACGCTGGCGGCACTCTAGGATGCGCCCGTTACGTTCAACGATCCACCCGGGGAGGTACCGATGAAACGACTCGCTGCACTGCTCGCCGCGGCGGCCCTCGTGGCCGCGCCCGCCTTCGCGCAGAAGACCGTCACCTTCGCCTACCAGGACATGCTGGTGCCGCTGCGCACCGTGCAGGAGTCCGGCGAGCTCGAGAAGGCGACCGGCTACAAGATCAACTGGCGCCAGTTCGGCGGCGGCGGCGACGTCATCAAGGCGATGGCCTCCGGCGACGTGCAGCTGGGCGAGGCCGGCAGCTCGCCGATCGCGGCGGCCGCGAGCGGCGGACAGGACGTGCAGCTCTTCTGGATCCTCGACGACATCGCCGACGCCGAAGCGCTGATCGCGCGCAACGGCAGCGGCATCAACTCGGTCAAGGACCTGAAGGGCAAGAAGGTGGCGACGCCGTTCGTGTCGACGTCGCACTACCAGCTGCTCGCCGCGATGAAGCTCGCGGGCCTCGACCCGAAGGACGTCACCGTCCTCAACATGCGCCCGCCCGAGATCGCGGCGGCGTGGGAGCGCGGCGACATCGACGCCGCGTTCATCTGGGACCCGGTGCTGTCGAAGATCAAGGGCAACGGCAAGCCGATCGCGAGCTCGGCGTCGATCGGCAAGCAGGGCTTCCCGACGTTCGACGGCATCGTCGTCAACAAGAAGTGGGCCGCGGAGAACGAGGCGTTCATGGTCGCGCTGGTGAAGGCGCTCGCGAAGGCCGACGCCGACTACCGCGCGAACAAGGCGAAGTGGAGCGTCGACTCGCCGCAGGCGAAGGCGGTCGCCAAGTGGTCGAAGGCGGACGTGAAGGACGTGCCGGCCGCGATGGCGCTGTACGTGTTCCCGACCGCCGATCAGCAGGCGTCGGCGGCGTGGCTGGGCGGCGGCAAGGACAGCGCGGCCGCGAAGGCGCTGCGGGACACGTCGGGCTTCCTCAAGGAGCAGGGCCGGATCACCGAGTTGAAGCCCGACTACAGCGCGTTCGTGACCCCCGCCTACGTGCAGAAGGCGCTCGGCAAGTAGCACACCGCAGCAACCGGGGGGCGGCGCGCATGGCGTGCCGCCCCTTTTTCGTGCCGGCATTGCCGCCCTTCCCGTGCCCACGCTCGCGATCCACGGCGTTTCCGTCAACTACGCAGTGCGCGGTGGCGCGCTGGCCGCGCTGTCGCACGTCGACCTCACGATGCACGACGGCGACTTCGTGGTCGCGCTCGGCGCATCCGGCTGCGGCAAGACGACGCTGCTCAACGTGATCGCCGGCTTCCTCGCGCCGTCGGAGGGCACGATCACGCTCGACGGCCGCGCGGTGGTCGGCCCCGGCGCCGACCGCGGCGTCGTGTTCCAGAAGCACGCGCTGATGCCGTGGCTGTCCGTGCGCGACAACGTCGCGCTCGGCCTGCGGATGCGCGGCGTGCCCGCCGCGGAGCGCCGGCGGATCGCCGACGAGAAGCTCGCGCTGGTCGGCCTGACGAGGTTCGGCGACCGTGCGATCCACGAGCTGTCGGGGGGCATGCAGCAGCGCGTCGGCATCGCGCGCGCGCTCGCCAACGACCCCGCCGTGCTGCTGATGGACGAGCCGATGGGCGCGCTCGACGCGTTCACCCGCGAGCAGCTGCAGGAGATCCTGATCGACGTGTGGGCGGCCTCGCGCAAGATGGTGTTCTTCATCACGCACTCGGTCGAGGAGGCGCTGTTCCTCGCGACCCGCCTCGTCGTGATGAGCCCATCGCCCGGCCGCATCGCGCACACGTACGACGACCTGCCGTTCTCGCGCCGGTTCCTGGCCGAGCGCGACGCGCGGCGCATCAAGAGCGACCCCTCGTTCATCGCGCTGCGCGAGGAGGTCCTGTCGATCATCCACCACCGCGAGGCGCCCCATGCCTGACGCACCCGCCCCGAAGACGTCGGCCTTCCGCACGCCCGGCGAAGGCTCCAGCGTCGCGATCAGCGCGATCACGGTCGTCGCGCTGTTCTTCCTGTGGTGGCTCGTCACGCAGATGGGCTGGATCAAGCCGCTGTTCCTGCCGAAGCCGCAGGTCGTGCTCGAGCAGTTCTGGCTGTACGTGATCGGCGAGGTGAACGACCAGCCGCTGTGGAAGCACTTCCTCGCCAGCATGTTCCGCGTGTTCTCGGCGTTCGTGCTCGCCTGCCTGACGGCGATCCCGGTCGGCATCGCGATGGGAATGTCACGGATCGCGCGCGGGGTGTTCGACCCGCCGATCGAGTTCTACCGGCCGCTGCCGCCGCTGTCGTACCTGCCGCTCATCATCATCTGGTTCGGCATCGACGAGCTGCCGAAGGTGCTGCTGATCTACCTCGCGTGCTTCGCGCCGCTCGCGCTCGCCGCCCGCTCGGGCATGCGCAGCGCGTCGCAGGAGCAGATCCACGCCGCGTACTCGATGGGGGCCACGTACTGGCAGGTGATCCTGCACGTGATCCTGCCGTCCGCGCTGCCCGAGATCCTCGTCGGCATGCGCATCGCGATCGGCTTCGGCTGGACGACGCTGGTCGCCGCCGAGATGGTGGCCGCGAACGTAGGGCTGGGCCAGATGGTGCTGAACGCGTCGAACTTCCTGCGCACCGACATCGTGATCATGGGCATCGTCGTCATCGGCATCGTCGCGTACCTGTTCGACCTGCTGATGCGCTGGGTCGAGCGCGTCGTGGTGCCGTGGAAGGGGAAGGCGTGACGCCCGCGCCGTAGCGCGCGACTCCTGCATCGGGCCCGCGTCCGCGCCGGGTCCGGCGATCGATTCAGCGCAGGTAGTGCACGTGCTGGCCCAGCATCTCCGGCACGATCAGCGTGATGCCGCCCGCGGTGACGCGAAAGCGCCGCCGGTCCTCGGCCGGGTCGACGCCGGCCTGGAATCCGTCCGGGAGCCGGCAGTGCTTGTCCACGACGGCCCGCCGCAACACCGCCCCGCGCCCCACCTCGACGTTGGGCAGGACGACCGAGTCCTCGATCCGGGCGAAGTCGTGCACGTGGACTTTCGAGAACAGCAGCGACCGGCGCACGCTGGAGCCGCTGACGATACATCCGCCGGCCACGATGGAGTCGATCGCCATCCCGCGCCGGCCGTCGTCGTCGAACACGAATTTCGCCGGCGGCAGCTGCTCCTGGTACGTCCAGATCGGCCAGTCCTCGTCGTACAGGTTGAGTTCGGGCACGACGTCGGTGAGCGCGACGTTCGCCGCCCAGTACGCGTCGATCGTGCCGACGTCGCGCCAGTACGGCACGCCGTTGCTCGTGTTGACGCAGCTGCGCGCGAAGTCGTGGGCGTGCGCGTGGACGCCCTGCGCGAGCAGGCCGGGTATCACGTCCTTGCCGAAATCGTGGCTCGATCGCTCGTCGTCGGCGTCGCGCAGCAGCGCGTCGTACAGGAAGCCCGCGTCGAACACGTAGACGCCCATGCTCGCGAGCGCGCGGTCCGGGCGGCCCGGCATCGGCGCCGGCTGCGCCGGCTTCTCGTCGAACCGCACGATGCGGCGATCGCCGTCCGCGGCCATCACGCCGAGCCCGCATGCGTCGGCGAGCGGAACGTCGACGCAGGCGACGGTCATCCGCGCGCCGCTGTCGACGTGGTCCTCGAGCATGCGGCCGTAGTCCATCTTGTACACGTGGTCGCCGGCGAGCACGAGCACGTAGCGCGGATCGTGCCGCCGCAGCAGGTCGAGGTTCTGGTAGACGGCGTCGGCCGTGCCCTGGTACCAGTTGGCCTCGATGCGCTGCTGCGCCGGCAGCAGCTCGATGAACTCGTCGAAGCGGCCGTCGAGAAAGCTCCAGCCGCGCTGCGTATGGCGGATGAGGCTTTGCGCCTTGTACTGCGTCAGGATGCCGATGCGCCGGATGCCCGAGTTGACGCAGTTCGACAGCGTGAAGTCGACGATGCGGAACTTGCCACCAAACGGGATCGACGGCTTCGCGCGCCAGCGGGTGAGCTCCGCGAGCCGGCTGCCCCGCCCGCCGGCGAGGACGAGCGCCAGCGTGCTCTTCGTCAACGGCCCTGGCGTCCGCCGCGCGCCGCCACCGCCGCGAACGAGCGCCTCGACCAGGTCGTGTTCGACAACGGTGTTCATCGCCGTCCCTCACGCGCCGGGGCGTGGCCACGCGGCGCCGAAGTTTCGCGCCTGCGCTCCCGCGCGGCCGACCGTCGCGCGCGGCACGCAGCCTCCGCGTTTCCTCCCGTCGTGATCTGCAATCTACGCGCCGACGCGGTCGGCACGTTGACGAGCGTCAAGTCCGACCCAGTGATCGCGGCGGCGTGCCATGCTGCGCCGCAACGAGCGCGAGCGGCCCCGACGCCGCGCAGGAGCCGCGAATCTGGGCGCGGATTCCGAGCGGTTGCCTGTGATCGACTTCCACGGACTCGATTGATGGAAGTCAAGGTGCCGCGGGCGCGGCAGCCTAGAGTGGGTTGCGGACGGTCGGCTGCCGCGGCGACGCGGCTGCGGCAGCGTGCCGGGATCGGAGATCTCGAGTGCGGCCTGACGTCATTCACAAGACCCGCGACGACCTTCGCGTCGAGCCGAACCTGCGCGACTACGACGACGAGCGGCGCCGCTTTTCCTGGGCCTCGGCGCGCGCGGCGCTCGGGGCCGTGCCCGGCGGAGGCCTCAACATCGGCGTCGCGGCGGTCGACCGGCATCTCGCGACGCCGGTACGCGAGCGCGTGGCCTTTCGCTTCGTCGGCCGCGACGACCGGCAGCGCACGACGACCTACGCGGAGCTCGCGCGCGCGACGAATCGCTTCGGCAACGTCCTGCGCCGCCTGGGCGTCGGCAAGGGCGACCGGTTGTTCCTGCTCGCCGGCCGCGTGCCGGAGCTCTATGTCGCCGCACTGGGCGCGCTGAAGAACGGCACCGTGGTGTCGCCGCTGTTCTCGGCGTTCGGCCCGGAGCCGATCCGGACGCGCCTCGGCCTCGGCCGGGGCAAGGTGCTGGTGACGACCGAGACCCTCTTCCGCCGCAAGGTCGCCGGCATCCGGGACGCGCTTCCCCACCTCGCGCACGTGCTGCTGGTCGGCGAGGACGGCCGCGTGACCGACGTGCCCGGCACCCGTGACTTCGGGCGACTGATGGGCGAGGCCGGCGACGAATTCGCCGCGGAACCCACGACGGACGACGACCCGGCGCTGCTGCACTTCACCAGCGGCACGACCGGAACGCCGAAGGGCGCGCTGCACGTGCACGGCGCGGCCATCACGCACTTTGCGACCGGCAGGTACGCGCTCGACCTGCACGCCGAGGACCTGTTCTGGTGCACGGCCGACCCGGGGTGGGTGACGGGCACGTCCTACGGCATCGTCGCGCCGTTGCTGCACGGCGTGACCAGCCTCATCGACGAGTCCGAATTCGACGCCGACCGCTGGTACCGACTGCTGCAGGAGCACGGCGTCACGGTCTGGTACACGGCGCCCACGGCGATCCGGATGCTGATCAAGTGCGGGGCCGAGATCGCGGATCGCTACCGGCGCCCCGACCTGCGCTTCGTCGCGAGCGTCGGCGAGCCGCTCAACGCCGAAGCGGTATGGTGGGGCCGGGAAGTGCTCGGGCTGCCGATCCACGACAACTGGTGGCAGACCGAGACCGGCGGGATCATGATCGCCAACACGCCCGCGCTCGACATCAAGCCCGGCTCGATGGGCAAGCCGCTGCCGGGCGTGGACGCGTTCGTCGTACGCCGGCGCGACGACGGCGGCGTGGACCGGATCGACACCGCGGACGCGCAGGGCGAGCTCGCGCTTCGCGCCGGGTGGCCGTCGATGTTCCGCGCCTACCTCGACCAGGACGAGCGCTACCGCAAGTGCTTCGCCGACGGCTGCTATCTGACCGGCGATCTCGTCCGGCGCGACGCCGACGGCTATTTCTGGTTCGTCGGCCGCGCCGACGACGTGATCAAGTCCGCCGGTCACCTGATCGGTCCGTTCGAGGTCGAGAGCGCGCTGATGGAGCACCCGTCGGTGGCGGAAGCGGGCGTCATCGGCAAGCCTGACCCTGTGGTCGGGGAGATGGTGAAGGCCTTCGTTTCGCTGAAGGCCGGGTACAAGGAGAGCGAGGATCTGCGCATGGAACTCCTGGGCCACGCGCGCAGGCGGCTCGGTGCCGCGGTAGCACCGAAGGAGATCGCGTTCCTGCCCGCGCTGCCCCGGACCCGGAGCGGCAAGATCATGCGGCGCCTGCTGAAGGCCCGCGAGCTCGGGTTGCCCGAGGGCGACACGTCGACATTGGAGTCCGAGACTTGAGCGCAGCCAGCGCGGCCGAACCGCCGATCCCGCGGGAACTCGCCACCGCGCTGTTGCGCGACATGGTGCGCATCCGCCGGTTCGAGGAACGGTGCGCCGACCTCTACGGCAAGCAGAAGATCCGCGGCTTCCTGCACCTGTACATCGGCGAGGAGGCGGTCGCGGCCGGTGCGATCCGCGCGCTGCAGGCGGACGACGCGATCGTCGCCACCTACCGCGAGCACGGGCACGCGCTGGTCCGCGGCATTCCCGCGCGCGCCATCATGGCCGAGATGTTCGGCAAGCGCGAAGGCTGCTCGCGAGGGCGCGGCGGCTCGATGCACATCTTCGACGCCGCGACGCGCTTCTATGGCGGCAATGCCATCGTCGGCGGCGGGTTGCCGCTGGCGGTGGGGCTCGCGCTCGCGGACCGCATGCAGGACCGGCGCCGGGTGACGGCCGCGTTCTTCGGCGAAGGCGCGGTGGCCGAAGGCGCGTTCCACGAGTCGCTGAACCTCGCGGCGCTGTGGCGGCTCCCGGTCGCATTCTTCTGCGAGAACAATTTCTACGCGATGGGCACGGCGCTGGCGCGCTCCGAGTCGCAGACCGACCTGTGCGCCAAGGCCGGCGCATTCCGGGTGCCCACGCTGAAGGTCGACGGCATGGACGTCGTCGCCGTTCACGCGGCGGCGCAGCAGGCGACCGCGGCCGTGCGCCGGGGCGAGGGCCCCTTCTTCGTCGAGTTCCAGACCTACCGGTATCGCGCCCACTCGATGTTCGATCCGGACCTCTACCGCGACAAGGCGGAGGTCGAGGCGTGGAAACAGCGCGGGCCCATCCATCATCTGACCAACCGGCTCAAGGCCGCGGGCGCGCTGACCGAGGACGCCTTTCTCGCCATCGACCGGGAAGCCGCGGATGAGGTCGACGCGGCGGTCGCGTTCGCCGAGGCCGGCACGTGGGAAGCGGCCGGGGACCTCGCGCGCGACGTGCACACGGAGGCCGCCCGATGAAGATGAGCTACCGCGCCGCGCTGCGCGAGGCGCTGCACGACGCGCTGGCGACCGACCCGCGCGTCTTCCTGATGGGCGAGGACGTCGGCAAGTACGGCGGCAGCTACGCGGTGTCCAAGGGCTTTCTGGAGGAGTTCGGGCCGGAGCGCATCCGCGACACGCCGCTGTCCGAGCTTGCCTTCGTCGGCGCAGGCATCGGCGCCGCGCTGGGCGGGATGCGCCCGATCGTCGAGGTGATGACGGTCAATTTCAGCCTGCTTGCCCTCGACCAGATCGTGAACACCGCGGCACTGTACCGGCACATGTCCGGTGGTCAGTTCAGCGTTCCGGTCGTGATCCGGATGGCGACCGGGGCCGGCCGCCAGCTGGCGGCGCAGCACTCGCACAGCTTCGAGAACTGGTACGCGAGCGTTCCGGGCCTCACCGTCGTCGCGCCCGCCACGATCGACGATGCGCGCGGCATGCTGCCGGCCGCCCTTGCCCACCCCGACCCCGTGATCATGTTCGAGCACGCGCTGCTCTACAACTTCGAAGGCGAACTCGGCGATGCGTGGCGCGAGGCCGACCTCCGGTCGGCACGCATCCTGCGACCGGGCCGCGACGTCACGATCTGCGCCTACGGCGGAACCGTGGGGAAGGCACTGGAGGCGGCCGGCGAGCTCGCCGCGGACGCGATCGAGGCGGAGGTCGTCGACCTGCGCGTGCTGCGCCCGCTGGACGACGCGACGATCGTCGCGTCGGTCCGGAAGACGCGGCGTGCGGTGCTGGTCGACGAAGGCTGGCGCAGCGGAAGCCTGGCGGCCGAGATCAGCGCCCGCATCATGGAGCAGGCCTTCTTCGACCTCGACGCTCCCGTCGCGCGCGTGTGCAGCGAGGAGGTGCCGATGCCTTACGCGAAGCACCTGGAGGAGGCGGCGCTGCCGCAACCGGCGAAGATCGTCGCTGCGGCGCGGCAGGCCGTCGGCAAGCCGGGGGCGTCGGCGCCCGACGAGTGACCCCGGCGACCCGCGACAATGCCGCGCAAACCCTCCCCTGCCAGGCGACGCCACCCGATCGTCCGGAGCCGAGCGTGATCGAGTTCAAGCTCCCCTCCCTCGGCGCCGAGATGGACGAGGGCAAGCTCGTCGAGTGGAAGGTGAAGCCCGGCGACCGGGTGAAGAAGGGCGACGTCGTCGCGGTCGTGGACACGAGCAAGGCGGCGATCGACGTCGAGATCTGGGACGAAGGCACCGTGCTCGAATTGACGTGGCAACCGGGTGAGACGCTGCCGGTCGGCACGGTCATCGCGCGGCTGCTGGAACCTGGCGAGACCGCGGCGCATGCGGAGGCGGAAAAGCGCAAGGCCGGCGCCCTCGTGCCGCCGCCCGCGGCGGGACCGGCGCCCACCGCCGCGGCGGCCCCAGCGCGTCCCGCACCCGTCCGCGCCGGCGCGCGAGTGCGCGTCTCCCCGGCGGCGCGCGTCCGCGCCGGGGACCTCCACGTCGACATCGCGGAAGTCGCCGGCACCGGACCGGGCGGCGCGATCCTCCTCGACGACGTCCTGCGCGCCGCGGCCGCGCGCGCCCAGCCCGCGGACCGCGGAACGGCCATGCGCAAGGCGATCGGCGCGGCGATGGCGCGCTCGAAGCGCGAGATCCCGCACTACTACCTCGCGACGGACATCCCGCTCGCGCGCGCCAGCCGGTGGCTCGCCGCGCACAACGAGAGCCGGCCCGTCACGCGGCGCGTCCTGCTCGCCGCCATGCTGCTGAAGGCGGTCGCGCTCGCGCTGCGCAAGCACCCGCAGCTCAACGGGTACTACGAGGATGGCGCGCATCGTCCCGGGCCGGGCATTCACGTCGGCGTGGCGATCTCCATCCGGCAGGGCGGGCTCGTCGCGCCGGCCCTCCACGACGTCGACGCGATCGGCCTCGACGACCTGATGTCGCAGCTGACGGACCTCGTGGCCCGCGCGCGCGCCTTCAGCCTCCGGAGCTCGGAACTTTCGGATGCGACGATCACCGTCACCAATCTCGGCGAACAGGGCGTGGATCTGGTGCAGGGCGTCATCTATCCGCCGCAGGTCGCCTTGGTCGGCTTCGGCCGGGTTTCCGCGCGGCCTTGGGTCGAGAACGGCGCGCTCGTCGTCGCGCCGGTCGTGACCGCGTCGCTGTCCGCGGACCATCGCGTCAGCGACGGTCACGCGGGCGCAGCCTTCCTCGACGAGATCGCGCGCCTGCTGCAGGAGCCCGAGCGGCTCTAGTACGCAGCCCTCCGGTGCCGGGATCCGACCATGGACGACTCCACGCTCCGCGACGCCGTCTTTGCCGCGTTGCGCACCGTCGCCCCGGAGGTGATGCCGGGCGAGGTCGCGCTCGACCGGCCGTTGCGCGACCAGGTCGACCTCGACTCGATCGATTTCCTCAATTTCCTCGTCCGCCTGCACGAGACGCTCGGCGTCGACGTGCCCGAGGCGGACTATGCGAAGCTCGTCACGCTGTCCGACTTCGTCGCGTATCTGCGGGAACGCGAGCGGTGAGGCCGATCCGCATCGGCGTCACCGGCGACGGCGACCCTCGCAGGCGGCGGCCGCCGCGTTCCCTGCACGGACACGTTGCGGACGAACGCGCGCGCGCGCCACAATGAAGCCACTTCGGCCAACATCCATCACTTGAGGTGACTCGACCATGACCGACATCCTCGGCATCCTGGGCGCCGACGCCCCCGGACTGCTGCAGCACGTGTGCAAGGGCATCCCCAGGGCATCGCTGCACCTGCCGGGCCCCGACTTCGTCGACCGCATCGTCGCGCCGAGCGACCGCTCGCCGGCGGTGATGCGCAGCCTGCAGCAGATGTTCGGCCACGGCCGTCTCGCCGGTACCGGCTACCTCTCGATCCTGCCGGTCGACCAGGGCATCGAGCACAGCGCCGGCGCGTCGTTCGCGAAGAACCCGCTCTACTTCGACCCCGAGAACATCGTCAGGCTGGCGATCGAGGGCGGCTGCAACGCGGTGGCGTCGACGCTCGGCGTGCTCGGCGCCTGCTCGCGCCGGTACGCGCACCGGATCCCGTTCGTGCTCAAGTTCAACCACAACGAGTTCCTGACCTACCCCAACAAGTACGACCAGATCTTCTTCGCCAGCATCAAGCAGGCGCAGGACCTGGGCGCCGTCGCGGTCGGCGCGACCGTGTACTACGGCTCGGCGGAGTCCGGCCGCCAGATCGTCGAGGTGAGCCGCGCCTTCGAGACGGCGCACGCGATGGGCATGGCGACGGTGCTGTGGTGCTACCTGCGCAATCCGGCGTTCAAGCAGGACAAGGACTACCACGTCTCCGCGGACCTGACCGGCCAGGCGAATCACCTCGGCGTGACGATCGAGGCGGACATCATCAAGCAGAAGCTGCCGGAGAACAACGGGGGCTTCCTCGCGCTCAGCACGAAGGAGAATCCGTACGGCAAGCAGGACAAGCGGATGTACACCGAGCTCGCGACCGACAACCCGATCGACCTCGCGCGCTACCAGGTGGCGAACTGCTACATGGGCCGCGCCGGCCTCATCAACTCCGGCGGCGCGTCCGGCGAGAACGACCTGCACGACGCCGTGCGCACGGCCGTGATCAACAAGCGCGCCGGCGGCATGGGGCTCATCTCGGGGCGCAAGGCGTTCCAGAAGCCGATGCGCGACGGCGTGGAGTTGCTGAACGCGATCCAGGACGTCTACCTGTCGGCGGACATCACGGTCGCCTGACGCGGGACCGGCAAGGCAAGCCTCGCGACGCCGGGAACGCGCCGCGCCCGCAGTACCGGGCGCGCGGGCAACGCCCTGCAGTGTCGCGGAACCGGCCGATCCGTCGTCCCCGACCCCGTGCGATGACGTGCGCTTGCACGCGCGGCGGATCGAGTACCGGATCCGGGGCCGCCGCATTGCGCGGCCGGGTCCGCCGAGCTTCGAGCAGCTGTCGATGACGCGAGGCGCAGGCAAGCCCCGGGAGAACGTGTTCGTGACCGCGTACCAGTCCAACCAGCTGCTGCTGTTCCGGCACGACCAGCGGCGCCCGCGCCGGCCGCGCCGCGCTACATGATCCGCCCGAACCAGAGCATCGACAGCGCGGCCGCCAGCACCGCGAACAGCGCGGCGGCCGCGGCGAAGAGCGCGGTGACCTCGCTCTGCCGCTGCTCGAACACGAGCTTCGACGACAGCGACTCGTAGACCTTCCTCAAGTCGGTCGCGTTGCCGGCGTAGAAGTACTCGCCCTGCGTGACGTTGGCGATCTGCTTCAGCGACGCCTCGTCGAGACGCACGCGCATCGACCAGCCCTCGGCGCCGATCATCTCGCCCTTCTCGGTGCCGATGCCGACCGTGTAGACGCGGATGCCGCGCTCGGCGGCCATCCGCGCCGACTCGATCGGGTCGGGGCCGGTGGTCGTCTGGCCGTCGGTGAGCAGGATGATCGCGGCCGACTTGAACGAGCCCGGCGGCACGGCCTTGGGCGGCGCCTTGTCGTTGCGGCCGGCCTTGTCGAGCGGCGTCGACCTGGCCTGCTCGCCGCGCGGGTTCCACGAGCGCAGGTCGAACTCGGCGTCGGGGAAGATCGTCTTCAGCGACACGAGGATGCCGCTGCCCACCGCGGTGCCGCGCTGCAGCTGGAAGCGGTCGATCGCCGCGAGGATGTCCTCGCGCGTCCGCGTGGGCGGCTGCACGACGGCCGCCGTGCCGGCGAACGACACGATGCCGATGCGCGTGTGCGCCGGCTGGTCGTTGACGAACGCGCGCGCGGCGTTCTGCGCGGCGACGAGGCGGTTCGGCTCGACGTCGGCGGCGCGCATGCTGCCCGACACGTCCATCGCGAGGATGATCGTCTCGTGCTGCGACGGCAGCGTGACGAGCGCCTGCGGCCGCGCGATCGCGAGGATCATCAGCGTCAGCGCGACGAGGAACAGCGCCGGCGGCACGTGCCGGCGGATCCGCTGCGCCGGCCCCTGCGCCTCGCGAACCATCGCGAGGGCCGCGTAGCGGACGGCCAACTTCTTCTTCCGGCGCAGGAGCAGCCAGTACGCGAGGACGAGCACCGGGACCGCGACGAGCAGCCACAGCAGGTCCGGCCACATGAACGTCACGGGCAGCTTGTCCATGTCAGCCCCGGAGGGTCGGGCGCCGACCTGCGCCCGCCGGGGGCAGCGAGCGCAGCGAGCGTGCGGCCCGCAACGACACTACGCCGCTCCGATGTGCGCCGGCAGCGGCGCGCCGCCGGTCGCAAGCTGGCTGCGCCGTTTGCGCAGGTCGGCGAAGCGCAGGATCGCGTCGACCAGGTCGTCGTCGGTGGCGAGCTCCAGCGTGTCCACGTTCGCGCGCCGGAACGCCGTGCGCAGCTCCTCCTCGCGCTTCGCCGCGAGTTCCGCGAAGCGCCGGCGGAAGCCGCGATCGTGCGTGTCGACGAACACCTGCTCGCCCGTCTCGGAGTCCTGGATCACCAGCAGGCCGAGGTCCGGCAGCTCGCGCTCCAGCGGGTCGTACAGGCGGACGGCAATCACCTCGTGCCGGATCGCGAGGTTGGCGAGCGTCTCGGCCCAGCCCGGGCGGCTGATGAAGTCGGACACGACGAACACCAGCGAGCGCCGCCGGATGACGTCGTGCGCCGTACGCAGCAGCACGTTGAGGTCCGTCGCCGCGGCGGCCTTGGCTTCCGGTCGCGTCAGCATCCGGTGCAGGATGTGCAGCACGTGGCGGCGGCCGCTGCGCGTGGGCACCATCGCGTCGACGTCGGAGCCGTAGAACAGCGCGCCGACGCGATTGCCGTGACGGGTCAGCAACCGCGCGAGCACGGTGACGAATTCGGTCGACACCGCACGCTTCTTCACCTTCTCGGAGCCGAAGTCCACCGACGGGCTCATGTCGAGCAGGAACCACGCGGCGACCTCGCGCTCCTCGTTGAACTCGCGCACGTACGGCGTCTGCAGGCGTGCCGTGACGTTCCAGTCGATGTGGCGGACGTCGTCGTGGTACTGGTACTCGCGCAGGTCCGCGAGGTCGAGCCCGTAGCCGCGGAAGAGCGTCCGGTAGTCGCCGTGCAGGAGCCCGTCCAGACGGCGGATCACCGTCCACTCGAGCTTGCGGAGGATTCCCTCAGGCGTTCGCGACGCGGACATGCGTGTCGAGCGGCTTGTCCGGCGCGCGCACGTGCTGCATCACCTTGCGGATCAGCATGTCCGGCGTCTGGCCGTCGGCAAGCGCCTCGTACGACAGCACGAGCCGGTGCCGCATCACGTCCGGCACGATGTCGGTGACGTCCTCGGGCAGCACGTACGTGCGGCCGCGCAGCATCGCGAGGGCCTTGGCGCCCTCGATCATGCAGATCGTCGCGCGCGGGGAGGCGCCGAACGTCAGGTAGCGGGCGAAGTCCTTGATGCCGTAGCGGTCCGGGTCGCGCGTGGCGGCGACCAGCTTCACCGCGTACGTGATGAGATTGGGGTCGACGTACACGTTGCGGCACTCGCGCTGCAGGCCGGCCAGCTCCGCCGTGGTCGCCACCGGCACCACGTCGATCGGTTCGCCGGTCACGCGCTGGACGATGACGAACTCCTCCTCCTCGTTCGGGTAGCCGACCAGCACCTTCATCATGAAGCGGTCGACCTGCGCCTCCGGCAGCGGATACGTGCCCTCGGTCTCGATCGGGTTCTGCGTGGCCATCACGAGGAACGGCTGCGGCACGAAGTGCGTCTCGCCGGCGATCGTCACCTGGTACTCCTGCATCACCTCGAGCAGCGCGCTCTGCACCTTCGCCGGCGCGCGGTTGATCTCGTCGGCGAGCAGCAGGTGCGTGAACACCGGCCCGAGCGACGTCGCGAAGTCGCCGGTCTTCTGGTTGTAGATGCGCGTGCCGACGAGGTCGGCGGGCACGAGGTCCGGCGTGAACTGGATGCGCTTGAACGTGCCGCGCACCGTGCGCGCGAGCGTCTTCACCGTCAGCGTCTTCGCGAGGCCGGGCACGCCCTCGACCAGCAGGTGGCCCTGCGCGAGGATCGCGACCAGCACGCGCTCGAGGAAGTGGTCCTGGCCGACGACGACCTTCTTCACCTCGTAGAGAATGCGCTCCATCAGCGTGGCGATCTCGCCGCCGTTGCCGTCCTTGTTGTCCATGCGTGTCGTGCCCTCGTTGCGTGGGTCAGAACGGCGACATCCCCACCGCCGCCGCGGCGTTCTCGATCGGCACGGCGAACCCGATGCCGATGAACACGCGCTGGCTGGTGGGATTGAGGATGCCGGTGACGATGCCCACGACTTCGCCGTCGGCGGTGACGAGCGGGCCGCCCGAGTTGCCGGGGTTGGCCGCCGCGTCGAACTGGATGAGGTTGGTGAGGATGCGCTTGCCCTCGGTCGAGTGGTACTCGCGCTTCAGCCCCGACACGACGCCGGCCGACGCCGACGGACCGATGCCGAACGGGAAGCCGACGGCGACGACCTGGTCGCCGACCGCGAGGTCGGCCGTCGAGCGCAGCGTGGCGGCAACGAGGTCGTCCGGCACCGCCTTGGCCTGCAGCACCGCGAGGTCGTGCTCGGGGCGCACGCCGATCACCGTGGCCTCGCTCTCCATGCCGTCGAAGAAGCGCACCTTGATCTTCTCGGCGCCGAGGACGACGTGCAGGTTGGTGAGGATGATGCCCTTGTCGACGATGACCACGCCGGTGCCGACGCCGGTCGTGCCGTGCGGGTTCTTCTTGCCGTCCTTGCCGAACTCCGACGGATTGTCCTTGTCGTTGCCCTTGCGGTCGGCCGGCCTGTCCTTGCCGGCGTCGCCGCGGGCGACCCGGTCGCCGTCCTTCGCCGCGCCCTTGTCCTTGTCCTTCGCGGTGTCCTTGCCCTTGTCCTTCGCGCTGCCCTTCGCCTTGTCGGCGTCCTTGCCCTTGCCCTTGTCCGCATCCTTGCCGCCGTCGTCATCGTCGTCGCTGTCGGGGCCGATGCCGACCACGCGCACGACCGACGGCTCGATCGCGGCGAACGCCTTCGCCGCCATCGACGGCAGCGCGTTGTTCTCCAGCGTGTGGAGGACCGCGGCGTCGATGTCCTTCTGCGTGAGCTCCGTCGCGGCCGGGCGCGTCTTCGCATACGTGAGCACGAGTCCGGCGGCGAACAGTGCGCCCGCGACGACGAGCAGCACCCGCTCGTGCCGGTGCCAGAAGCGGCGCAGCGGTCCGGTTGCGGGCGGCGCCGGCGGCGCGGCGGCGGGCGGCGCCTCGGCGTCCGCGGCCTGCGCCCTGCGCGACCGGTTCGAGCTGCTGTAGAACGCCACCTTTTTCATGAGGGTTCATCCCGCTCGTGAAGGGCCGCCCTGCCGGCCCGCGCCAACGTTAACATGGAATCCCGGCGCCGACATTCCACGCCGAGGTGCGGGTCTTCGTGCCGCGTCCGCGTCAGCGCCCGGCCGGCCGGCGCAGGTGACCGGCGGCGACGCGTTCGTTGCCGCGGCGGTAGTTGCCGGTCGCCCGCGCCATCACGCGCTGCGCCGCGTCTGCGGTCGCGCCCGCGACCGCGGCGAGGAAGCGCCGCGCGGCGGCACCGCGCAGCACCGTGACCACGCGGCCCTGGCGGGCGATCGCGACGTCGCCCGCCTTCATTGCGCGAAACGAAAAGCCGAGGTCGCCGGCAGCGGCCACGATCCGCGTCCGGTCACCAGGGCGTGCCGTCGCGGTGCAGGTACCGCCACGCGCCGTCGTCGCCGAACACGGCCACGAGGTCGTCGTCGGGATAAGCGACGACGTCGCCGGCAGTCCGGTCGCCGACCTCGAGGTAGACCACGTCTTCGTCCGTGGCGTTCACGAGCTGGTGCGCGTCGCCGGTGCCGGCGCGAAAGCCTGCGCACATGCCCGGTGCGAGCGGCGTGTCGCCGGCGTCGGTGCGCAGCACCGGGTGCCCGGCCAGCACGTAGACGAATTCGTCCTGCTTCGCGTGCGCGTGGCGCAGCGCGGAGATCGCGCCGGGGGGCAGCCGCACGAGGTTCACGCCGAAGTTCGCGAGGCCGAACAGCGTGCCGAGCGGGCGCTTCTCGCGCGCGGCGACGCGCGCCGCGAAGGCGGCGGGGTAGGTGCTCGGCCGCGCGCGCAGCGGCGCGTCGGCGGCGACGATGGCGACGGGAGGCTTCGCGTCGGGCATGGCGGGGCTCGCGGGCGGAATCGGGCCGCCATCGTCGCCGAAGCCGCCGCCCGCGGCAAGGCGGGCCGCGCGCTCAGCGCGCGCGCACGCCGGCCGCCAGGGTGCCGGCGAACGCGATGCGCGTCGTGCGCGCGTCGAGCAGCGGGCCCAGCTCGTACACGTGGCGGTAGCCGTAGTCGTAGAGCGCCGCGAACGTCGACAGGTTGAGCGCCGCGCTCGGCAGCTTCGCGGGAAACGCACCGGGCGCGTTCGTGAAGTTGTTGTTGCAGTAGATGAGGATCCGCGTGTCCCGGTCCGGCACGAGCCGGCCGAGGCTCTCCGCCGTGATGTCCGCAAAGTCGAGGTGGACGGCGCCGCGCACGTGCAGTTGGTCGTAGCGCTCGCGGCTGCGGGCGTCGAGGATCACGGTGCCGGGCAGCGCGGCGAGCGCGATGAACGTGTCCTCGTCGAGGCGGCGCGCCTCGCGCTGCTGCGCGGCCTGGGCGGCGACGCGCAGGTGGGCGGCGGCGTCGATGGCGGGATTGGGGATCGGCGCGGCCGGCGCGTGCGCGGCGGCGAGGACGAGGACGAGGGCTGCCAGTCGGCGGGTCCGGCGCATCGAGCGTACCTCCTGCGGCGGGCCGCGGTCGCGGCCGGCGCGTCGTTCAGCGCCTCGGCCGTTCGGCCAGTTGACACCGGCCAGCCGCACCTTGACGGAGGCGCACTACCGATTATAATGACGGTACCGCACATCCATACGGTCAAACGCATGTCGCCGCGTCCCGCCCATCCGAACCCCGGCGCCGCCCCCGAGCCCCCGCGCCTCACCGCGCGCCAGCAGCAGATCCTCGACTGGATCCGCGGGCACATCGAGGCGACCGGCATGCCGCCGACGCGCGCGGAGATCGCGTCGGGGCTGGGCTTCTCCACGGCGAGCTCGGCCGAGGACCACCTGCAGGCGCTCGCGAGGAAGGGCGCGCTCGAGCTGACCCCCGGCGCCGCGCGCGGCCTCAAGCTGCGCGACCTGCCGGGCATCCCCATCCAGGGCTCGCTGCCGCTCGTCGGCCGCGTCGCGGCGGGCAGCCCGATCCTCGCCGCCGAGCACATCGAGGCGCAGTACCGGATCGACGCCGCGCTGTTCACGCCGCACGCCGACTACTTGCTGCGCGTGAAGGGCGCGAGCATGCAGGACGCCGGCATCCTCGACGGCGACCTCCTCGTCGTGCACAAGACCGACGACGCTCGCAGCGGGCAGATCGTCGTCGCGCGGCTGGGCGACGAGGTGACGGTCAAACGGCTGAAACGCCGCGGGCGTGAAATCACGCTGGTGGCGGAGAACACGGCGTTCCCGCCGATCGTCGTCGACCCGAAGCGGACGCCGTTCGCGATCGAGGGGGTGGCGGTCGGCGTCATCCGCCCCAGCCGCTCGCTGTAATCCACGTCACGGAAGCGATTGCGATGGCCACGGTCCGCTATCTGGTGCACGACGTCGACGCCGCGCTCGCGTTCTACACGGGGCCGCTCGGCTTCGCGCTCGTCGAGCGCCGTGGCCCGCCGTTCGCCATGGTTCGCCGCGACGACCTCACGCTGTGGCTCGCCGGCCCCGGCACGTCGGCGCAGCGGCCGCTGCCCGGCGGCGCGCAGCCGGTCCCGGGCGGCTGGAACCGCCTCGTGCTGGAGGTGGCCGATCTCGACGCGACCGTCGCCGCGCTGCGCGCCGCCGGCGTGCCTTTCCGCGGCGACGTCGTGAGCGGCCCCGGCGGCCGCCAGGTGCTGGTCGAGGATCCTTCCGGCAATCCGGTGGAGCTGTTCGCGCCGCGCGGCGCGTGAAGGAGGACGCACGATGCGCAAGACCGTTCGCCGCGACAGCGCTGCCCTCGAGGACCTGCCCAACGTCGGCCGCGCGATCGCCGCCGACTTCCGCCGCCTGGGCATCCGCACGCCGCAGGACCTGCGCGGCCGCGATCCGTTCGCGCTCTACGACCGGTTGAACCGCATCGCCGGCGCCCGTCACGATCCGTGCGTGCTCGACACGTTCATCGCCGCCGTCCGCTACGTCGACGGCGCGCCCGCGCGACCGTGGTGGAAGTACACGGCCGAGCGTAAGCGCCGCAAGCCAGGGCCCGCGCCGTGATGAACGGGCGCGACCGCATGCAGACGCCGCCGTATCCGTCCATCACGGCGCCGGCCTCGATTTCTGCCTGAGTCTTGCCGGACACCCGCGGCGGGTTGCCGCCGTGCGTGTCCGGATTTTTTTCCTCGGCGCAGCACGTCGTTCCACCCTATGCCAAGAAGGAGATCGCGATGGCCGTCGTTCCCGTCCCCGCCGGTTACCACTCCGTCACGCCCTACCTGATCGTCGCCGGCGCCGCGCAGGCGATCGCGTTCTACAGGAAGGCCTTCGACGCGGAGGAGCTGCTCCGCCTGCCCGGCCCCGACGGGAAGATCGCGCACGCCGAGGTGAAGATCGGCGACTCGCCGGTGATGCTCGCCGACGAGATGGAGGACATGCGCGGCCCGCAGCCGGGCACCGCCCCGCCGGTCAGCCTGATGATCTACGTGCCCGACGTCGACCGGGTCTTCGCGCAGGCGCTCGCGGCGGGAGCGAAGGAGCGGCGGCCGGTGGCCGACCAGTTCTACGGCGACCGCACGGGCACGCTCGTCGACCCGTTCGGCCACGTGTGGTCGATCGCGACGCACGTGGAGGACGTGCCTCCCGACGAGATCGACCGTCGCTTCGCGCAGCTGACGGCGAAGGGCTGACGCCGCCATGACCGCGACGTACACGCTGTACGGCGCCCGGGGCTCCGGCGCCGCGATCGTCGAGGCGGCACTCGCGCTGCTCGGCGTCCCGTTCCGCGGCGTCGACGCCGCATCGTGGGAGCCGGGCCCGGGCCGCGACGAGCTCGCGCGCGTGAACCCGCTCGTCCAGATTCCCACGCTCGTGCTGCCGGACGGGTCGGTGCTGACCGAGAGCGCCGCGATCCTCATTCACCTGGGCCTCGCGCATCCGGACAGCGATCTCCTGCCGGCCGATCCCGCGCGGCGCGCGCAGGTGCTGCGCGGCCTGGTCTACATCGCGGCCAACTGCTACGCGGCGATCGGCGTCATCGACTATCCGGAGCGCTGGTGCCGCGACGCCGACGAGGCGACGTGCGCGCGCATCCGGGAAGGCACGAAGGCGCGGCTGCACGACCTGTGGGACGTGTTCGCCGACACGTTCCCCGCGCGGCCGTTCCTGACCGGCGAGCGGCCGGGCGCGCTCGACCTCATGGCCGTCGTCGTGTCGAAGTGGTCGGGCGCGCGCGCGCATCTCGCGGCGTCCCGGCCCGCGTTTTCGGCGCTGCTCGCGAGGATCGAGGCCGACCCGCGCGTGGCGCCGGTGCTCGCGCGCCACTGGCCGGCCCCGGCCTGAGCACGGATTCCGATGGCCGCCACCTCCCCCGCACTCGCCGCGCTGCTCGCGCATCCGGCGATCTGGCGCGGCGACGACGTCGCGCCCGAGCCGGCCGCCGTGCCGTCGGGCTACGCGGCACTCGACGCCGCCTTGCCGGGACGCGGCTGGCCGCAGGGCGCGCTCACCGAGCTCGTGCTCGAGCGCGAGGGCATCGGCGAGATCCGCCTGACGCTCCCCGCGCTCGCGCGCGTGCAGGCGGCGGGCCGCGACGTCGTGTGGATCGCGCCGCCGCACCGGCCGTACGCGCCGGCGCTGGTGCAGGGCGGCCTCGATCTCGCGCGCCTCGTCGTCGTGCGCTGCGCCGCGCCGAAGGACGCGCTGTGGGCGTTCGAGCAGGCGCTGCGCGCGCCCGAGTGCGGTGCGGCGTTCGCGTGGCTGCCCACGCACGACGAGCGCGCGCTGCGCCGGTTGCAGGTGGCGGCGCGCGAAGGCCGCACGTGGGGCGTGCTGTGGCGGCGGCCGGGCCAGCACGGCAGCGCGAGTGCCGCGCCGCTGCGATTGGCCCTGGCGCCGCGCGACGGCCGGCTCGCCGTGCGCGTCGTCAAGCGCCGCGGCGCGGCGCTGCCGCAGCCGGTGGTGGTCGATGTCTCGGAAATCGAGGTCGGCGCCGCCATGCGGTCCCGCTCTCCGGCTGCGGCACCAGGCCCGGCCGTATTGCAGCGCTGACCCGACGATGAACACCGCGCGCCTGTGGCTCGGCCGGCGATGGGGATCGGCGCAGTTCGCGAAACTGCTCGAGCGACGGGCCGGCATCGCGACCGATGCCGGCCACGGCAATGGCGTCGACCGGATCGTGCCGAGGGAGGGCCGGGATGCGCGAGGCGTCTCCGCTGGCCGTGTGCCTGCCCTGCCGCCGAAATCGGAGGCAGAGCGGTAATACGGGACCGGGAAATCGCTGCGCCACGACGCACGTTCCAGCGCACCCGTATTGCAGTGCCGACCCCGAGATCCCTCGCTGCGCTCGGGACGGCATGTGAAAGCGATATGCCGCTCTGGACCTGCCTCCTCTTCCCCTCGCTGCCGCTCGACACCTTCGCGCGCGCGCAGGCGCCGTCCGACGCGGCGCGCCCGTTCGTCGTCGGCAGCGGCGGCCGCTGCCCGCGCGTCGTCGCCGTCGACGCGGCCGCGCACGCCGCGGGCATTCGCGCCGGCCAGCTGCTGTCGGCCGCGCTCGCGTTCGCGCCGGAGCTCGTGCTGCGCGACCGCGACGCCGCCGCCGAGGCGCGCGCGCTCGCGCAGCTCGCGACGTGGGCGCTGACGTTCACGCCGACCGCGTGCATCGCGCCGCCCGACGCCGTGCTCGCGGACATCGGCGGCAGCGAGCGCCTGTTCGGCGGCCTGCCGCGCCTTGCCGCGCGCCTCGCGGGCGGCGCGCGCGCGCTCGGGTACGCGGTGCGGCTCGGCATCGCGCCGACGCCCGGCGCCGCGCTGCTGCTCGCGCGCACGGGCCGCACGCAGCCGGTGACCGACGTGCGCGCGCTGCCGGCCGCGCTTGCCGACGTCCCGCTCGCGCGCGTCGACATGGACGACGCGACGCGCGCGACGCTGCGCGAAGCGGGCATCACGACGTTCGGCGAGGCTGCGGCGCTGCCGCGCGACGGGCTCGCGCGCCGTTTCGGCGCCGCGCTCGTCGATGCGATCGACCACGCGCTGGGCACGGCCCCCGACCCGCGCCCGCCGTTCGTGCCGCCGCCGCATTTCGCGAGCCGATTGGAGCTGCCCGCGCCGGTGCACGACGCCGAGGCGCTCGGCTTCGGCGTGCAGCGCCTCGTGCAGGAGCTCTCCGCGTGGCTGGCCGCCCGCGGGCTCGGCGTGACGCGACTCACGCTGACGCTCGCGCACGAGCGCCACGTGCGGCAGCGCGGCACGCCGGCGACCGTCGTGCCGTTCGCGCTCGGCGCCCCCGCGCGCGCGCCTGCGCACGTGCTGTCCGTGCTGCGCGAGCGGCTGGTGCGCGTCGCGCTGCCCGCGCCCGTGGAGGCGATCACGCTCGCCAGCGACGCGACGGCGCCGCTGTCCGGGCGCAGCCGCGGCCTCCTGCCCGGCGACGATGCCGACGCCGTCGAGGTCCCGCTGCTCGACCGGCTGCGCGCGCGGCTGGGCGACGACGCGGTGGTCCGCGTGGCCACGCACGCCGAGCACCGGCCCGAGTTCGCGATGCGCGACGCCGCTCTCGGCGACGCGCGTGGCGCGCAGGCCCCGGTGCCCGACGCGCCGCGCCCGGTCTGGCTGCTGTCCGAGCCGCAGCCGCTCGCGCATCTGGTCGAGACGCAGCCGTGGGTGCTGCGCGACGGTCCCGAGCGCATCGAGTCCGGCTGGTGGGACGGCCGCGACATCCGCCGCGACTACTTCATCGCGACCACGCCCGCCGGCGAGACGGCGTGGATCTACCGCGACCACCGCTACGGCCAGGGCGACGGCGAGTGGTTCCTGCACGGGCTCTTCGCCTGAGGGGCCGATCCATGGCCAAGGGGCCGCCGATCGGCTGTGCTAGCGTTTCGGGATGCGGCTGCCCTTCCCCGACCTGCTCGCCACGAAGAACGGCCGCCTCGCGACGTTCTTCCTGCTCTACGTCACCGAAGGCATCCCGCTCGGCTTCACGGCGACGGCGATGGCGACGCAAATGCGCCGGCAGGGCCTGGGGCCCGTCGCCATCGGCGCGTTCGTCGGCTCGTTGTACCTGCCGTGGGCGTTCAAGTGGATCGCCGGCCCGTTCGTCGACACGTTCGCGTCGGATCGCTTCGGTCGCCGGCGGCTGTGGATCCTCGGCACGCAGATCGGCATGGCGGCCACGCTGCTGGCCGCGCTGCCGCTCAACCTCGCCACCGAGATCGGCCTGCTGACGCTCGTCATCCTGGTGCACAACGCGTTCGCCGCGACGCAGGACGTCGCGATCGACGCGCTGGCGGTCGGCGTCCTGCCCGAGCACGAGCGCGGCGTCGCGAACGGCTACATGTTCGCCGGTGCGTCGGTCGGCCAGACGATCGGTGGATCCGGCGTGCTGTTCCTCGCCGAGGTCGTGCCGTTCGCGGCGACCTACTGGTTCGTCGTCGGCACGATCCTGCTCGTCACCGTCTTCGTCGTGCTGCCGCTGCGGGAACCACCGGGTCCTCCCCGCGCACCGTCCGCCGGAGGACTGCTGGCGACGGTCGGGCGCGACCTCGCGACGTTCGTGCGCGACGCGTGGCGCGCGTTCACCGGGTCGCGCTCCGCGCTCGTGGGCGTCGTCGTCGCGCTGCTGCCGGCGGGGGCGTACGCGCTGTCGCTCGCGCTGCAGTCGAACCTCGCGGTGGAACTCGGCCTGTCCGACCACCAGATCGCGGTGCTCAACGTGTGGTCGACGCTCATTTTCGCGGTGGCCTGCGTCGCCGGCGGCTGGCTGTCCGACCGCTACGGCCGGCGCCGCATGCTGGCGCTGTTCATCTTCCTCACGGTGATTCCGACGCTGTGGCTCGCGTGGACGATGCAGCAGGCGGGCTGGATCGTGCCGATCGATCCCACCGCCCCCGGCCGGCCGCAGCCGTCGGACGCGCTCGTCTGGACCTTCTGGGCGGCCGTGCTCGCGTTCAACGTCTTCCAGGGGCTCTACTACGGCGTGCGCTCCGCGCTGTTCATGGACGTCACCACGCCCGCGGTCGCGGCGACGCAATTCACCGCCTACATGGCGATGGCGAACCTCGTCACCTCGTACACCGCGTGGTGGCAGGGACTGTCGATCGTCGGGTGGGGCTATCCGGTCACGCTGCTGATCGACTCCATCGTGGGCCTGGTCGGCCTCTTCCTGCTGCCGCTCATGAAGCCGGCGCGGGCCGATGCGCGGACTGCGCCTGCGGGTCCATGACCACGGGTCGCGCCATGCGGCCGAAGGCGCGCAGCCCTGGCGCGCCGGCGGGGATCCGCGGCGCACACGCACGCGGCGCGCGCAGCTCGAGGCGCCGGGAGACTGCACGCAGGCTCATCGCGACAGCCGCACACGCCCGGTGACCGCGGTGTGGGCGGGCCCGAGACGGCGCGGCCGCGCGCCGCGTGGGATCGGCGTGCGCAGCGAAGACGACGGCGAGCGCGTCGCGGTGCATCGCGCCGCCCGCGACGCACGCGGGACGCAACCGACCGCGTTCGACCCGCGACGCCGGGCGAACGCGGGCTTGGCGCCGTGCGCGGTCCGTCTCGTCAGCGGCGGGTGGCCGTCAGGCCATGGCACGGTCCGCGCATGCCGGTGAACACGAGATCGTCGTCGTACTTGTAGGCGCAGCCATTGCTCGCGACCACGCCGTCGAAGTCGAACTGGAGCGCCGTGCCCAGGAACGTTACACCCATCTTGCCGGCGACGGCATCCCAGGCGGCGCTGCCAACACCGCCGAGTCTCTGCGCCGAATAGATGCCTTCGGGCAGGTAGACCGGTGACAGTGGCCACGACGGCGTCCCGTACCACGGCACCGCCGGCCCGAAGGCCATGCTGACGGTCCCCGCCACGCCGTCGAACTCGAACGTGAAGTCCCAGGTCCCGCCGCTCATCTGCTGCGTACGCTCCTGCGCGAGCGTGCGGAACACCGGCGCGCAGAAGGCGACGCCCTGGGGACCGACGCCTTCCTTCACGCACGTCGGCCGGAAGCCGTAGCGGGTGCAGGAATCCTCGATGATCGGCGTGTAGAGGTGCGCCGGGGCGCCACCGGTGCCGCCGTTGTAGGAACGGTAGACCGGCATCTTGCCGCCTTCACAATTGCCGGCGGCATCCGGCAGGCTCGCATAGAACGCGATGCCCTCGTAGGTCCAGACCGGATTGGCCTTCACGGCCGCGCATTCCTCGGGAAAAGCCGTGAAGAAGTGCGAACTCTTCGGCGCGAATGCGGCGCTGTAGAACCGACACACCGGGACGAGCCCCGGCCCGGGTGCGTCGTCGACCTTGAACTCGAGGTCGCTGCGCCTCCAGCCCGCGGCGGTGGCGGCGTCGAGAGTGGCGATCTCGGTCACCGACGTCGTCAGGAAGTGATGGTCGTACGACTGCTGCTGAAACTGCACCGCAGACACCTGCGCAGCGCCGACGTCGGGCGCCGGCGCACAGACGACGATCGCTGCGAGAGCGGTTGCGGTAGTGGTAGTGATTGCAGCGGAGCAGGGTCGAGGCATCGCGGCACGCGACGATCGACACGAGGAGCCGGATTGCTTCATCGCATGGTCCTCCTCAAGGTAGGACCGGCTCGCCACCCACGCAGGCGCGCAAAAAAGCTGCGACCGATCCGCAACGCCGCTGCAAGGCGCAGGAACGCGGCACATGACAACACATTCCCGCCTGATCCGAGACCCTCGTCCCGGCCCCGCGGCGCCTTCCACAGTCTTCAATCTACGCCCGCCGGAGGCCGTGGGCCCGCCGGACGCGCCCCCTTTCGCGACTCTTCTTGCCCGTCGTCAAAGGTCGGCACCGCGAACCCCACCCACGCGCGCCGGGTGACCATGCCTCGCGCCGCGGGCGCGCGGGCGCCCCGGCGCGGACATCCGGGCGACCATTGACGAAAGGCAAAACGGCGGGCGGGTTCCGGCGCTAGGTTGAACCATTGCAATCGACCGTGACGGGGAGGTCGCCATGACGAACCTTCGGCGCGTCGCGATTGCGGCCGTCACCGTGGTGATGCTCGCCGCCGGTGGCGCGAACGCCGCAAATACGACCAACTACTCCGATCAATGGTGGGCCCTGAACGAGTCGGGGTGGGCCTTGTCCGTCCACCAGCAGGCCGACGTGCTGTTCGTGAGCCTGCTCGTCTACGGGACCGACGGCAAACCGACGTGGTTCACCGCCGCCGCTGTACTGCAGCCCGGCTCGGATCGGGGGCACGCCGCGTTCAGCGGGGACCTGTACCTGACCAACGGCCCGTACTACGCGACACAGTGGAATCCTGCGGCGCTCACCTACGGCAAGGTGGGCACGTTGACGTTCGTCGGGAACGGTCCCGAATCCGCGACACTGAACTATTCGGTGGACGGGACGCCGATGTCGAAGAGCCTCGTCCGGCAGACCTGGCGGTACGAGAGCATCGCCGGAACCTACGTCGGCGGGTGGAACGCCGACCGGGTCAACTGCATCAGCGGACCCGCCAACGAGACGCACTTCGAGGATCGGCTGACGATCGTCGTGGAGGCCATCGGCGACAACCGCGTCACGGTGACGCTCAGGTACGACACCGGCGAGCCGGACATCATCACCGGTGTCTACACCCAGTCCGGCCACCTCGGACGCATCGACGGCGAGTTTGCCTACCAGGTTCACGGAGGCTACGTCGGAATCACCGAGATCGAGGTCACCGGCTCGGGTTTCACCGCGAAGTTCGAGGGCGATCTCGTGAGCTCGCGGTGGCGCGACTGGTGCGACATGAAGAACGGCCGGATCGGCGGCGTGCTCCGCTAGCTCGCGCACGCCGCGCAGCACAGCGGGAGGCCGCAGGCGGAGCTTGGTTCGACGCGTTCGCTGGCGGCGGGTCACCGGACGCACGTGACCGTCCGGCGCGGGCTGCGCACCTGGTGTCTTTCGGCAGGTCACGCACCCGCGTGCCCGTCGCCGCCGGTTGCCGCGCGCGTGGGCGGTGGCTTCGGTCAGATCCCCGCGAACCACTGATAGCCGCGGTCCTCCCAGTAGCCGCCTTTCCCGCCCGCGATGTGCGCGAAGCTCGCGACGAGCTCGATGCCGGTGACGTACTTCGCATGCTTGTAGCCGAGCTGCCGCTCGACGCGCAGCCGGAGCGGCGCGCCGTTCGGGACCGGCAGCGCTGCGTCGTTCATGTCGTAGGCGAGGATCGTCTGCGGATGGTGGGCGTCGCCGAGGTCGATGCTCTCGTAGTAGAGGTCGGTACCGTCCGTCCCCATCGGGTCGGCGCAGTAGAACACCAGGTAGCGCGCCCCCGGATGCGGGCGGACGACGTCGAGCAGCGCCGAGAGCTTCGCCCCCTTCCACTTGGCGATGGCGCTCCAGCCCTCGACGCAGTCGTGGCGCGTGATCTGCGTGCGCGCAGGCAGCGCGCGCAGCTCGGCCAGCGTGAACGCGCGCGGCGCCGCGACCATGCCGCCGACCTCCAGCGTGTAATCGGCGAACCCGTTGGCGACCCACGCCGCGTACCGCGGGCTGTCGGGCTCGCTGGTCCCGTTGCTGCGGAACGTCGGCGAACGGTCGGCCTCCGCGAACTCCTGCGCGAGCCCGTTGCGCGCCACGAGCTTGGCGATCGCCTCGTTGACCGGCTCCGCTGCGCCGAGTACACGCGGGAACCACTCGGTGCGCGACAGCCGGTCGCAACCGGCCAGCGCGGCGGCGGACGCCGACGCTGCGGCGGCCCGGAGAAACGCGCGGCGCAACGGACGCCGCATCGTGCGCAACGTACTAGTCATGGGCGGACTCCGCGGGGACGCGATAGCGGCCGGTGATCATCGACCGCAGGTTGTTCCAGAGGCCGGTGACCACGACCTGGAACACGTGGACCAGCACGAACGCGACCAGCAGCCACGCGATGAGGAAGTGGATCGAGCGCGCCGCCTGCCGGCCGCCGACGACGTCGACCCAGCCCGCGAATAGCGAATCGAGCCACGGCGACATCGCGAGACCCATCAGCACGGCGAGCGGCAGCAGCACGAAGATCACGACGAGGTACGCGAGCTTCTGCAGCACGTTGTACCCCTTCGCGGCCTCGCCGTGCGGGTGGCGGAAGCGCAGGTGGTCGCGGACGGACGCGCCGATGCCCGCGAGCTCGGTGCGCGTCGGCGCGAGGTCGCGCGCGAGGTGGCGGCTCGCGAACGCGTAGGCGAGATACGCGAGCCCGTTCAGCACGAACACCCACGCGAAGAAGAAGTGCCACGCGCGCGCCATCGCGAGCCACTGCGAACCGGGCAGCGTCATCCACGGCGGGAACGTCGCGGGCACCAGCTCGCCGTCGCCCGCGCGGACGACGCCGAGCCAGCCGGTCGTGTCGAACTCGGCGCCGAGCACGCGCGTGACGCCGGTCAGCGCGCCGCTCCCGGCCGCCTCGCGCGCGCCGATCTCCAGCACCGGCGGCCGCCCGTCGTACGACGACTTGCCGAGGTGGAGCGCCGGGTACGCGTTGAAGATCTGCAGGCCGCTCGCGAACATCACCGTGAGCGCGACGACGTTGATCCAGTGCATGATCCGCACCGGCAGCGTGTGCCGGTAGTACAGGCCGCTGGCGGCGGCCGCAGGGGTCGTTTCGGGCATGTTCGCGCTCGCTGCGGGCGACGCGCCCTCCGCATCGCTCTCGCGATGGTCGCACGAAAGCGGCCCGCCCTTACAGCAGGCGCGCGCGGCGGCGCCCGTACAATGCGCGGCATGCCCGCCGCCGCGCCCTACGCCCTGCTGACGCCGGACCGGATCCTCGACGCGCTCGACAGCGTGGGCATCGCCGGCGACGGGCGGTTGCTGGCCCTCAACAGCTACGAGAACCGCGTGTACCTCGTCTACCGCGACGACGCCGCCGCCGTCGTGGCCAAGTTCTACCGGCCGGGGCGCTGGACCGACGCGCAGATCGGCGAGGAGCACGCGTTCGTCGCCGAGCTCGCCGCGCGCGAGATCCCGGTGGTCGCGCCGATGACGCTGGGCGGCCGCACGCTCCATCGCTTCGCCGACTTCCGCTTCGCCGTCTATCCGCGGCAGGGCGGCCGCATGCCCGAGCTCGACGATCCGGCGACGCTCGAGTGGCTGGGCCGCTTCATCGGCCGCATCCACGCGGTCGGCGCGCTCGCGCCGTTCGCGCACCGGCCTTCGCTCGACCTCGCGACGTTCGGCGACGAGCCGCGCGAGTACCTGCTCGCGCGCGGGTTCGTGCCGCCCGATCTCGTCGACGCCTACGGATCGGTGTCGGCGATGGCGCTCGCCGGCGTGCGCCGCTGCTTCGAACGTGCCGGCGACGTGCGCGCGCTGCGGCTGCACGGCGACTGCCACGCGAGCAACGTGCTGTGGACGGCGGACGGCCCGCACTTCGTCGACTTCGACGACGCGCGCACCGGGCCCGCCGTGCAGGACCTCTGGATGCTGCTCTCGGGCGACCGCGCCGCGGCGACGCGGCAGCTGTCCGACGTGCTCGCCGGCTACGAGGATTTCATGGATTTCGACCGCCGCGAGCTCATCGTCGTCGAGGCGCTGCGCACGCTGCGCCTCGTCCACTACGCGGCGTGGATCGCCCGCCGCTGGGACGACCCGGCGTTCCCGGCCGCGTTCCCGTGGTTCAACACGCAGCGCTACTGGCAGGACCGCATCCTCGAGTTGCGCGAGCAGATCGCCGCGATGGACGAGCCGCCGCTGGCCGCGTAGCGCGCGGCGCGCCTCACTCCGGGTCGAGCGTGAACATCTCCTGCGGCCGCGCGACGCCCTTCAGCGCGTAGCGTCCGAGGCTCACCACCTGCGCAGCGGCGTCCCCGGCCTCCGCGACGAACGCGGCGGAGGCGATGACGCTGCGCTCGAGCGACCCGCACAGCGCCTCGATCCGCGCCGCCTCGTTGACGGCCGGGCCCAGCACGGTGAAGTCGAGCCGGCGCGGGCTCCCGACGTTGCCGTACAGCAGGTCGCCGACGTGCAGCGCGACGTGCGTCTCGGTGACGGGCAGCCCCGCGGCGGCGCGGCGCGCATTCACGGCCGCGATGCGCCCGCGGTGGTCGACGGCCGCGGCGAGCGCGCGCGCCGCCGCGGGCCCGGCGCCGTCGTCGGGAAAGATCGCGAGGATCGCGTCGCCGATGAACTTGAGCACGTGGCCGCCGTGCGCCTCGATCGCCTCGACCTGCACCTCCGCGTAGTCGTTGAGCAGCGCGAGCGTGCCTTCCGGGCCGACCGCCTCGGAGATCCGCGTGTAGCCGGCCAAGTCGCTGAACCAGACCACGGCGCGGATCGTCTCGGCCTGGCCGCGGACGATGTTGCCTTTGAGCACCCGTTCGGCGGCGTCGCGGCCGAGATACGTCGTGACCAGCGCCTGCGCCGTATGGCGCGACGCGCGCAGCAGGAACGCGACCGCCACGGTCGGCATCAGCGCCGCGAGCCGCGCCACCTGCGCGTCGGTGAAGCCGCCCGGCGCGTCCGTCGCCCACGACGACGCCATGCCGTCGACGTTGTCGGCGTCACGGGACGCGGCGTCGCGCGTCACGAACGCGACGTAGTCGGTCATGCCCTCGCGCCACAGTGCGGCGAGCAGCGGAAATTCGGCGGACGCGCCCGCGTCGCCGAGGCGGCGGCGCAGCGTCGTCGCGCCGCTGCTGACCATGTGGAAGAACGGGCTGCGCGTCCACCCCTCCTCCGCCTCCGCGTCGCCTTCGCGCAGAAACGGCGCGTCGACGCCGCCGGTGGCGCATCGCCAGATGAGCTGCCGGCCGCCCAGCACCGGATCGAGCAGGTTGACCCCGACCGAGGCCCGCGCCACCGGAATGCCCGTCGCCACGAGCCGCTCGCACAGGCCGGCCAGCAGCGCGGCCTCCGGCTCGCCGCCGAGCGTCGCGTGCGCGATCCACGTGCCGAGGTCGGTGTCGGCGGCGGCGTTCACGCCGTTGCGTCGCGCATGGGCGCGGCGCGGTGGCCGCGTCGTGCATCGGGCGGGCTCCGCGGATGCGTGTGCGCCGACATGTCGTTCGTGGTCGAGTGGCCTGGGCGTCCGGCGCGGACGGGGATCGCGCGCTAAGGCGGACGTGTCGCGGCAAGGTTACTCCATCCGGAACGGGCAGTGGAGGACGTCGGGACCGCGTCGATCGCACGCGACGCGTTGCCCGATCGGCAGGGCGCGGCGTAGAGTCGCGCTGCGCGGCCGCTTCGCCGCGCGCCGCCCTTGCCATGCCCGCGCTCCGCCTTCTTCCGCTGCTCGCGCTCGCCGCCGCCGTCGCCGTCGCGGCGTCCGGCTTCGGCGCGCGCTTCGGGCTCTGGGATTACCGGATGGCGTTCCAGGTGCTGCGCTGGGGTGCCTATGCAGGACTCGCGATCGCGGCCGTCGCCGTGATCGCGGCGCTGGTGCCGCGGGCGCGCGCCGGCAACGGGTGGCGGCTGGGCGCCGCGGCCGCGATCGGCGTCGCCGCCGCCGCGCTCCCCCTCTACTGGCTGCACGTCGCGCGCTCGGTGCCGCCGATCAACGACATCACGACCGACACCGCGAACCCGCCGGCGTTCGTCGCGATCCTGCCGCTGCGCGCACAGTCCCCGGTCCCGGCCGCGTATCCCGGCGAGGCGACTGCCCGCGCGCAGCGCGACGGTTATCCCGACCTGAAGCCCATCGTGACCGCGAAGGCACCGCCCGCCGCGTTCGTGCAGGCGCTTGCCGCGGCGCGCGCGCTGGGCTGGACGATCGTCGCCGCCGACGAACCTGCCGGCCGCATCGAAGCGACGGCGTCCACGCCGTGGTTCGGATTCACCGACGACGTCGTGATCCGCGTCGCCGCCGATCCGGCCGGCAGCCGCGTCGACGTGCGCTCGGTCTCGCGCGTCGGCAAGAGCGATCTCGGTGCCAACGCACGGCGCATCCGCGAATTCGCCGCCGCGTTCGCCCGCTGAATGCGGCCTACACGCGCCGCGCGAGCGCCGCGACGTCGCGCCGGCGCAGCAGCAGGCCGAGGCCGGCGAGCACGGTGAACGCCGCACCGGCGTAGAACGTGAACGCCGGGCCGTACGCGTCCCACAGCAAGCCCGCGAGGGCGCTCGCGACGAGCAGCGCGATCCCCGCGGCGAGGTTGAAGACGCCGAACGCCGTGCCGCGCAGGTCGGCCGGCGCCGCGCCCGCGACGAGCGCGGCGAGCAGGCCCTGCGTCAGCCCCATGTGCAGCCCCCACAGCGCTGCGCCGGCGAGCACGGCGGCCGCGCCCCCGGCCTGCGCGAGCACGAGGTCGGCGGCGACCAGTGCGAAGAGGCCCCCCGCGAGCATCCGCGCGCCGCCGCCGCGATCGGCCGCCGCGCCGGCCGGATAGGCGGCCAGCGCGTACACGACCGACATGGCGACCATCACCAGCGGCGCCTGCGCAACGGCAAGCCCGACGTTCTGCGCGCGCAGCACGAGGAACGCCTCGGAAAACCGGCCGAGCGTGAGTACCGTCGCGATCGCGACGACGATCCAGAACGCGGGCGGCAGCCGCCGCGTGTCGGCGAGCCGCCAGCGCGGCTTCGGCGTGCCGTCGACCGCGTGCTGCCGGGGCTCCTCGACGCCGACGACGATCAGCGCGACGCAGACGACGGCCGGCACCACGGCGACCCAGAACGCCGCCTGGAAGTCGCTCGCGAAGAACGCCATGGCCGCCATCGCGAGCACCGGGCCGCCGATGCCGCCGACGGTGTCGAGCGCCTGCCGCAGGCCGAAGCTGCGTCCGCGCACGGCGGCCGGCGCGATGTCGGCGATCAGCGCATCGCGCGGCGCGCCGCGGATGCCCTTGCCGACGCGATCGGCGAAACGTGCCGCGACGATCCAGGCGAGCGTCGGCGCGAGCGGAAACACGAACTTCGACAGCGCGCCCAGCCCGTAGCCCAGCAGCACCAGCGGCTTGCGCCTGCGGAACGCGTCGGAGATCACGCCGGAGAAGAGCTTGACGACGAGCGCGGTCGCCTCGGCGATCCCCTCGACGATGCCGATGACCAGCGTGCTCGCGCCGAGGACGGTCGCCATGTAGAGCGGCAGCAGCGCGTGGACGAGCTCGGACGAGAGGTCCATGCACAGGCTGACCATGCCCAGCACCCACACGCCGCGCGGAATCGCGCCGCGCCGTGCGCCGCCGCTCACCGCGTGCACCCCGACAGGCTGTTGAAATTGGTGGCCACTCGTGAAATTCGGTGTCGTCCCGGGCCGGGCGTGGGAACCGCGGTTGCCGGGAATCGCGGCGTTGCATCGCCGCGGGTCCCGCGTCGCTGCGCTCCCCGGGATGACACGGCGCGCTCGTCGACGGCCGGCTAGGGCAGCGTCAGCGCCGTGCGCACGGTGCCGGCGCGCTCGTGCCGCGCGACGAGCTCGACGCGCGCCCCGGTCTCGCCGTGCACCACCCACTCGATCTTCATCCGGTCGTCGGTGACGTGGTAGTCGGGCCAGAACGAGATGCCGGTGTGCTTGTACGCGCGGCCTTCGAGCTGGCCCATCTCCATCCTGCGCTTGCCCTGCACCAGCGTCGCGCCCGCCGGCAGCGCGATCTCGGCGACGACGCCGCGGACGACCTTGCGCTCCAGCGCGCGCTTCGACACGTACGACGGCAGCCACCCGGTGTTCTGCACGACGAGCCGGATCGCGTAGTTGCCGCCGCCCTGGGCGGTCGCGTCTGCGTGCACGAGCTCGAGCTTCGGCGAGAGCAGCGCCTGCCAGACGATCCATCCGGGGAAGCGCGCGAGCTCGCCCGGCAGCAGCGCCGGCGGCGGATTGGAGAACGCGTGGAAGCGGTTCCAGCCGCCGATCTCGACGCGTCCCAGCTGCGGGTGGTCGAACGGCCGCCACGGCTGGTGGGCGAGCCCGGCAAGCGCCTCGTCGCTCCAGCGCAGGACCTTCAAGTCGTCGGCCGGCGGGTGGTCGCGGAACCAGTCGATGAACTTGTAGTCGGTGATGCCCGCCTCGCGCATCGGCGACCAGATCTCGACGACCCAGACGAAGATGCCCAAGTGCTCGTACACCCAGTCGAACGTGCCGCCGATCACCATCTTCGGGTGGTAGCGGAATTCCTCGTACACGGAGATCGCCGGGTAGCCGGTGAGCTCGGTGCCCTTCTTCCCGGTCGCCTGGTAGACCCACAGGTCCTCCGCGTGCATCTCCTCGTCCGGCTGGTGCTCGAAGGGACGCAGCAGCACGCCGCTCCACGTGTGGAACGTCGTCGCGCCGCCGATGTTCGCGTGGCGCGCGACGAAGTCGACGACCGCGCGCACCTCCGGCTCGGACGTCGGGTACGGACCGGCGCCCACCTGCTCGAACTCCTGCCGCCACGACGCGGGGAAGTTGCGGTTGAGGTCGAGGCCCTGCACCGGCTTCTTCACTCGCAGCGTGAAGCCGTCGTAGTTCTCGACGGTGCCCTCGGGCACGATCCGGTAGTAGGTGCCGCCGGTTTCGGTCGGGTCGCGCCGGATCATGAGACGCGGCTCGTCCGGGTGCGCCTTCCAGACGCCGTTGGGATCGGGGATGCGCATCTGCAGGATGCGCCCGTCGCCGTCGACGTCCTCGACGGTGAGGCCCTCGACGTCCTCGTCGCCGTGCGGGTATGGGCGCGTGCTCGAACGGACCCACTTCGGCTTGTCGGCGAGCGCCCATTCGGCACCATCGGGGTTGATCCGCGGGCAGACGTAGAACGCGCGCGTGTCGAGCGCGCGGGTGATGTCCGCGTCGCGGCCGTATTGCGTGACCAGCGTGTGCAGCAGGTACAGGTTCGCCGCGGACCCGGCCACCTCGGTCGCGTGGATATTGCCGTCGACCCAGAACGCCGGCTTGTCGGCCGCCGGCCCCGTCTTCGCGTTGGTGACCGTCGCGACCCAGATGTCGCGGCCTTCGTGGCTCTTTCCGATCGACTCGACCGTGACGAGTTCCGGCCACTCGCGCGCGAACGCGTGCAGGAGGTCGGTCAGCTCGGCGTAGCGATGGAAGCGGTCGAAGGCGATGGCGGGCATGGGGAGCGCGGCGGACGGGAAGCCCGGCATCTTAGCCGCTTTCGGAATCGGGGTCGGCGCCGCGGTGCGGCCGTGCGCGCGCTTGCGCATGCCAGCCACCCGGTTGCGGCTGGGGTCGCGGTTCTCGATACCGTATGAATATACGGTATACTGGACCCGCCATGCTCCCGCCCTACGCCGAGCTGCACTGCCTGACCAACTTCTCGTTCCTGCGCGGCGCCTCGCACCCGGAGGAACTGGTCGAGCGGGCGCACGCGCTCGGCTACGCGGCGCTCGCGGTCACCGACGAGTGCTCGCTGGCCGGCGCCGTGCGCGCGCACCTGGCCGCGAAGGACGCCGGGCTGCCGCTCGTGCTCGGCAGCGAGTTCACGCTCGCCGACGGCCTGAAGCTCGTGCTGTACGCGACCGACCGCGCGACGTACGGCGACCTCGCGCAGCTCGTCACGCGCGGCCGGCGCCGGGCGGCCAAGGGCACCTACGCGCTCACGCGCGACGACGTCGCGGAGCTCGCGCCGCGCGGACTCGCGCTGTGGCTTCCCGGGAAATGGGGGCCAGACTCGAATTTTCCGGCGGAGCCCCGCGGTGCCGACGAGGGTCGCGAAAATTCGAGTCTGACCCTCATTTCCCGCTGGTTCGCCGACGTCTTCCCCGGCCGCGCGTGGATCGCCGCCGAGCTCTTCGCGCGCTCCGGCGACCGCGCGCGCCTCGCCGCGCTGCAGGCGGCATCGCGCGCGAGCGGCCTGCCGCTGGTCGCGGCGGGCGACGTGCACATGCACGTGCGCGCGCGCCGCGCGCTGCAGGACACGCTGACGGCGATCCGCCTCGCCACGCCGCTGCGCGAGTGCGGCCACGCGCTGTTTCCGAACGGCGAGCGCCACCTGCGTTCGCGCGCGCGAATCGCGACGGTCTACCCGCGCGCGCTCACCGACGCGACGCTCGACGTCGTCGCGCGCTGCGCATTCTCGCTCGACGAGCTGCGCTACGAGTATCCGGAGGAGCTGGTGCCACCCGGCGCCACGCCCACGTCGCATCTCCGCGCGCTGGTCGACGCGGGCCTCGTCCGCCGCTACGGCGCCGGCGCCACGCCCGCCGACGTCCGCGAGCTGGTCGAGCACGAGCTCGCGCTGATCGCGGAACTCAACTACGAGCCGTACTTCCTCACCGTGCAGGACATCGTCGCGTTCGCGCGCGCACAGGGCATCCTGTGCCAGGGCCGCGGCTCGGCCGCCAACTCCGCCGTCTGCTACGCGCTCGGCATCACCGAGGTCGACCCGGCGCGGATGAGCATGCTGTTCGAGCGCTTCATCAGCCGCGAGCGCAACGAGCCGCCCGACATCGACGTCGACTTCGAGCACCAGCGGCGCGAGGAGGTCATGCAGTACGTGTACGGCAAGTACGGGCGCGACCGCGCGGCGCTCGCCGCCACGCTCATCACCTACCGGCCGAAGAGCGCGATCCGCGACGTCGGCAAGGCGCTGGGCTTCGACCTCGCGCAGGTCGACCGGCTCGCCGGCGTGTTCGCGTGGTGGGATGGCCGCCGCGTCGAGCCCGCGCGCATCCGCGAGGCCGGGTTCGATCCCGACCACCCGCTCGTCATGCGGCTCGTCGCGCTCACCGGCGACCTGATAGGGGATCCTTCGCGCGATGCGCTCCGGAGTTCGCCCTTGGGGCGGCCCGGCGGGCTCACGGGCTTCCCGCGCCACCTGTCGCAGCACGTCGGCGGCTTCGTCATCGCCCGCGGGCTGCTCGAGCGGATGGTGCCGGTCGAGAACGCCGCGATGGCCGACCGCACGGTCATCCAGTGGGACAAGGACGACCTCGACGCGATGGGCCTGCTGAAGGTCGACTGCCTGGCGCTCGGCATGCTCTCGGCGATCCGCCGCGCGCTCGACCTCGTCAACGGCTTCCGGGGGACGGCGCTGCGGATGCAGGACATTCCGGCCGAGGACCCCGCCGTCTACGCGATGTGCCAGCGCGCCGACACGGTCGGCGTGTTCCAGATCGAGTCGCGCGCGCAGCAGTCGATGCTGCCGCGCCTGAAACCCGCGTGCTTCTACGACCTCGTGATCGAGGTCGCGATCGTCCGGCCGGGGCCCATCCAGGGCGGCATGGTGCACCCGTACCTGCGGCGCCGGCAGGGCCTGGAGCCCGTCACGTATCCGAGCGCCGCCGTGAAGAGCGTGCTCGAGCGCACGCTGGGCGTGCCGATCTTCCAGGAACAGGTGATGCAGCTCGCGATCGTCGCCGCCGGCTTCACGCCCGGCGAGGCCGACCACCTGCGCCGCTCGATGGCCGCGTGGCGCAGGAAGGGGGGCCTCGAGAAGTTCGAGCAGCGGCTGGTCGACGGCATGGCCGCACGCGGGTTGTCGGAGGCCTTCGCGCGCCAGATCTACCAGCAGATCCTGGGCTTCGGCGAGTACGGCTTCCCGGAGTCGCACTCGGCGTCGTTCTCGCTGCTCGTCTACGTGTCGGCGTGGCTGAAGCTCCACGAGCCCGCCGCGTTCTGCGCGGCGCTGCTCAACTCGCAGCCGATGGGCTTCTACGCGCCGTCGCAGCTGGTACAGGATGCGCGCCGGCACGGCGTCGAGGTCCACGCTGCCGACGTGACGGCCAGCGCCTGGGACTGCACGCTGGAGAAATTGGGGTCAGACTCGAATTTCGCGGAGGCTGGTATGCCGCCTCGGACGACCGTTCCGGGAAATTCGAGTCTGACCCCAATTTCTCGGCAACCGGAAAAATCGAGCCTGGCTCCGTTTTCTCCGGCGCTGCGCCTCGGCCTGCGACTGATCGCGGGCCTGAAGGAGGAAAGTGCACGGCGCATCGTCACCGCGCGCGCCGCGCGGCCGTTCGCGCACGTCGCCGACCTGGCACACCGTGCGCGGCTCGACCGCCGCGACCTGACCGCACTCGCCGCGGCCGGGGCGCTCGCGCGCCTGGCCGGCCACCGGCACGCCGCCGTCTGGGACGTCGCCGGCGTCGAGAGGCTGCCGCCGATCCTCGCCGGCACGACGTTCGCGGAAGACCCGCCCGCCCTCCCCGCGCCCACGGAAGGCCAGGACATCGTCGCCGACTACCGCGCGCTGGGGCTGACGCTGCGCCGCCACCCCCTCGCCTTGCTGCGGGAAAGGCTGCGCGCGCAGCGGCTCGTCAGCGCCGCCGACGTCGCGCGCACGCCGCACGGCCGCCTCGCACGCACGGCGGGCATCGTCGTCGGCCGCCAGCGGCCCGACACGGCGAGCGGCGTCGTCTTCGTCACGCTGGAGGACGAGACCGGCGCGACCAACGTGATCGTCTGGCGCGACCTCGGGGACCGCCAGCGGCGCGAACTCCTGGGCGCGCGCCTGCTCGCCGTCTATGGCCGCGTCGAGCGCGAGGGCCCCGTCGTCCACCTGATCGCCGGGCGGCTCGTCGACCTCTCCCCCCTGCTGGGCGAACTGCCGACGCGCTCGCGGGACTTCCACTGAGGACGGTCCGCCCCCGCGCCCTTGCCGGCGCCGCCACATTCGCCTAGCCTGTCGGCACCCTGCGGACGGGACGCCGTCCGCCTGCGCGGGGAGCGCGGATGGACCGGGAGACGAAGACCGCGAGGACCAAGGCTGCGGCCACGCCGGCACCGGCACGCCGCTCGCGCAAGCCAACGTCCGCTCCCACCGCCGCCGCCGACCCCCGCACGACCGAAGAGCGACTGGCCGACGCGCTCGCGCAGCAGGCGGCCACCGCCGAGATCCTGCGCGTGATGGCGGCTTCGCCGGCCGACGTCCAGCCGGTCCTGCAGGCCGTCGCCGAGCTGTCGGCGCGCCTGTGCCGGACGGATTCGGCACGCGTGCTCATCGCGGACGGCGCGGTGCTCCGGCCGCTGGCCGAGTATGCGGCGGATGGCCGGCTGCACCCCGCCCACGCGGTCCCGTTGTCCCGCGCTTCGCTCACCGGCCGCGCGATTCTCGACGGCGCGACAGTTCACCTGGCCGACGTCCTGCCTGCGCTCGACACCGAGTTCCCGGAAGCGAGCGCCAACCAGCGCAACCTGGGCTTTCGTGCCGTGCTGGTCGTGCCCCTGATCCGCGACGGCGCCGGGATCGGCGGCATCTTCCTCTGGCGCCGCACGCCGGGCCTGTTCGCGCCCGACCAGGTCGCGCTGGTCGAGACGTTCGCGCGGCAGGCGGCGATCGCGATCGCCAACGTCCGCCAGGCGCAGGCGACGCAGGAAGCGCTCGAGCAGCAGCGGGCGACCGCCGAGATCCTGCGCGTGATCAGCCGGTCGCCCACCGACGTGCAGCCCGTATTCGACGCGATCGCGGAGAACGCGCACCGGCTGTGCGACGCCCCGTTTTGCCACGTGTTCCGCTTCGACGGGACGCTGCTGCACTTCGTGTCCTCCCGCGGACTGACGGATGCCGGCGCCGCCGCGATCCGCGCCGCCTATCCGATGGCTCCCGGCCGCGGCAGCGCCGTGGCCCGCGCCATCCAGAGCGGCCGCGTCGAGGAGATCACGGACGTGCAGGCCGACCCCCACTACCGGCACGGCGCCTTCGCACAGATCGTCAACTTCCGCAGCGTCGTCGCGGTGCCGATCCTGCGGGACGGCGTGCCGCTCGGCGCAATCGCGATGTCCCAGACGAAGGTCGGCGCGCTCCCGGAGCGACAGATCGCGCTGCTGAAGACGTTCGCCGACCAGGCGGTGATCGCGATCGAGAACGTGCGGCTGTTCACGGCGCTGCAGGCGCGCAACCACGATCTCACCGAGGCGCTGGAGCAGCAGACGGCCACCGCCGAGATCCTGCGCGTGATCGCGCGCTCGCCCACGGACACGCAGCCGGTGTTCGACCTCGTCGCGCACCGGGCGGCGATTCTCTGCGAAGCCGACGTCTCGGTCGTGTCCCGGCTCGAGGGCGGGCGGATCGAGCTCGCGGCCACCGGCGGACTCAGTCCGCAGGCGGTGGCGATGGTGCCGAGCCTCTACCCCATGGACATCGACACGCCGTCCTTCACGGCGCGCGCGATCCGCACCGGCGAAGTCGTGCACATCGCCGACGTCTTGGCGGACCCCGCCTATGGGCTCAAGGAATTCGCGCGCACCGCCCGCTACAACAGCGGCCTGTGCGTGCCGATCGTCCGGCGGGGCCAAGTCATCGGGTCGATCTTCGTCGGGCGCGGTCGGACGGGGGCGTTCACCGACACGCAGGTCGCGCTGCTGAAGACCTTCGCCGACCAGGCGGTGATCGCAATCGAGAACGTGCGGCTGTTCACCGAGCTCGGCGCGCGCAACCGCGAGCTGTCGGTTGCCTTGGAGCAGCAGACGGCGACCAGCGAGATCCTGCGGGTCATCAGCCAGTCGCGGACCGATGTGCAACCGGTGTTCGACACGATCGCCGAAAATGCCCTGCGCCTGTGCGACGGCGTCTTCAGCACGCTGTGCCGGTTCGACGGCGAGCTGATCCACCTCGGCGCCTTCGCGCGCATGGATGAGGCGGCGACCGACGCGTTCCGGACCGCCTATCCGTGCCCGCCAAACCGACATGGGTCGACGCAGCGCGCAATCCTGACGCGCGCAATCGTGCATCTGCCGGACGTCCTCGACGATCCGGAGTACACGTACCACGACGTCGCCCTGGCCGCCCGCTATCGGAGCGTGCTGTCGGTGCCGATGCTGCGCGACGGGGCGCCCATCGGCGCGATCAGTGTGTTCCGCGACGTCGCACGCCCGTTCCCGGATGGCCAGATCGAGTTGCTGCGAACGTTCGCCGACCAGGCGGTGATCGCGATCGAGAACGTCCGCCTGTTCACGGAATTGCAGGCGCGCAACCGCGACCTCACCGAGGCGCTGGAGCAGCAGACGGCCACCTCCGAGATCCTGCGCGTGATCAGCAAGTCGCAGACCGACGTGCAGCCGGTGTTCGACACGATCGCCAGGGCCGCGCTGGAGCTGTGCGGCGCGAAGTCGGGCAACGTCTTCACTTACGACGGGACGCTGGTGCACCTCATGTCCATCGTCAGCGTCGATTCCGCGTACGCCGAGCGACTTTCAAGTTATTTTCCGAGGCCGCCCGGCCGCGGGACCGCAGTCCTGCGGGCGATCGCGACCGGCGGCGTGGTCGCGATTCCGGACGTCCTCGACGACACCGAGTACGACCCGCAGGTCGGCGCGCACTCCGTGGCAGGCGGGTTCCGCAGCGTGCTCGCGGTGCCGCTGCTGCGCGAAGGCAGCGCGATCGGTGGCATCGCCGTCGGCCGCTCGGAGCCGGGATCCTTCAGCGACGCCCAGGTCGCGCTGCTGCAGACGTTCGCCGACCAGGCGGTGATCGCCATCGAGAACGTGCGCCTGTTCAAGGAGCTGCAGGCGCGAACCGCCGACCTCTCCCGGTCGGTGGGCGAGCTGCGGGCGCTGGGCGAGGTCGGCCAGGCGGTGTCGTCGACGCTCGACCTCGAGACGGTGCTGTCCACGATCGTGACCCGCGCAACCGAACTCACCGGGATGGACGGTGGCTCGATCTACGAGTACGACGAGGCGCACGAGGAGTTCCACCTGCACACGGCGGACCGCCTGCCGAACGACCTCGTTGCCGCGCTGCGCGCGACGCCGATGCGCAAGGGCGAAGGCGTGCTCGGGCGGATGGCGGTGTCGCGCGAGCCGGTGCAGATCCCGGACATCCTGGACGAGCGGGCCTACCAGAGCCGCGTGCGCGACCGCCTGGTGCGCCTCGGCTACCGCGCGATCCTCGCGGTGCCGCTGATGCGCGACGATCGCCTGCTGGGCGGCCTCGCCGTCAACCGCAAGTCCGTCGGATCGTTCGACCGGGAGACGATCGACCTGCTGAAGACCTTCGCGACGCAGTCGGCGCTGGCCATCCAGAACGCGCGGCTGTTCCGCGAGCTCGAGGAGAAGAGCCGGGAGCTCGAGACCGCCAGCCGGCACAAGAGCGAGTTCCTCGCCAACATGTCGCACGAGCTGCGCACCCCGCTGAACGCGATCATCGGCTTCTCCGAGGTGCTCGCCGAGCGGCTGTTCGGCGACGTCAACGACAAGCAGGCCGAGTACCTCTCCGACATCATCGCGTCGGGCCGGCACCTGCTCACGCTGATCAACGACATCCTCGACCTGTCGAAGATCGAGGCCGGGCGCATGGAGCTCGACCGTGCCGACTTCGACCTGCCGGCCGCCATCGGGAACACGATTTCGCTGGTGCGCGAGCGCGCGCAGCGGCGCGGCATCGCGCTCGAGACCGGGATCGAGCCCGCGGTCGGCGCGATCAATGCCGACGAAAGGAAAGTGAAGCAGGTGCTGCTCAACCTGCTGTCGAACGCGCTCAAGTTCACGCCCGAAGGCGGCGCGATCCGCGTGCGCGCCGGCGTCGCCGGCGATTTCGTCGAGATCGCCGTGACCGACACCGGCGTGGGCATCGCGCCCGCGGATCAGGCGCAGGTATTCGAGGAGTTCCGGCAGGTCGGCGCGGCGGCGAAGAAGGTCGAGGGCACCGGCTTGGGCCTCGCCATCTCGCGCAAGTTCGTCGAACTGCACGGCGGTACGATCCGCGTCGAAAGCGAGGTCGGCAAGGGCTCGACGTTCGCGTTCACGCTGCCCCGCGGAAAATGAGGGTCAGACTCGAATTTCGCCCGCGAACCAGGAGGCAGCGCCTGCCGGCTGCTGCGAAATTCGAGTCTGACCCTCATTTGTTTCAGTTCGGGCGGTCCCACGGCGACGTGTCGTTGACCCCGTCGACGATCTCGTGCAGGGCCATGCGGCGCTTCCACACTTCCAGCAGCGCGAAGCCGAGCGCGAGGATCAGCGGGCCCAGCACGATGCCGGTCGCGCCGAACGCGAACAGCCCGCCGACCGCGGCGATGAAGACCGGCACCGTGTGCATGTGCAGCCGGTTGCGCAGCAGGATCGGCAGCAGGATGTTGTCGATGAGGCCGATCACGAGGCTGCCCCACGCGGTGAGGATGAGCGCCTTCTCCCAGTGGCCGTCCAGCGCGAGCAGCGCGGCGGCCGGGATCCAGACGACGGCGGCACCGAGCAGCGGCAGGACCGCCATCAGCGCCATCGTCGCGCCCCACAGGAGCGGCGCCGGCAGGCCGAGCCACCAGAACATGAGGCCGCCGAGCGCGCCCTGGACGAGGGCGACCACCAGCGTTCCGTAGACGACGGCGCTGATCATCTCCCGCAGCTTGCGCACGACCTCGGCCGACTCCGTCGGCGCCAGCGGCATCAGCCCCTCGACGGTCGCGAGGATCCGCCACTTGTCGCGCAGGAAGAAGAACAGCAGGAAGA